>NZ_JTDN01000001.1:0-2500 GCF_000802385.1 Croceibacterium mercuriale
GGTCGCCAACTTGGACGGACAATCTGACACTCGGTGAAGATCGGGTAGGATGGTTGTTCGCTGCAAGGTATTTGGTGGTTCTTTGACATTGTTGATTTTGATGAAGGGACATGTGGGCGACGGCGCCTGCTGCCGGGGGTTTTAAGGCTCCGGTTGGCAGTAACCAGGTCGTTGCCGGGTTCTGGTGCTCACCACGGGCATCGGGATCTTGAGCATGTTCATTCGTATCCATTACGTTTGATAGTGCAGGTAACGGCTCCTTGAAGCATGTGCCTGGCTGGATGGCGGATCGTAAGGTCCGTGCCGGCTATGTATGTGACACAAACTTGAGAGTTTGATCCTGGCTCAGAACGAACGCTGGCGGCATGCCTAACACATGCAAGTCGAACGAGACCTTCGGGTCTAGTGGCGCACGGGTGCGTAACGCGTGGGAACCTGCCTTTAGGTTCGGGATAACTCCTCGAAAGGGGTGCTAATACCGGATGATGTCTTCGGACCAAAGATTTATCGCCTTTAGATGGGCCCGCGTTGGATTAGCTTGTTGGTGAGGTAAAGGCTCACCAAGGCGACGATCCATAGCTGGTCTTAGAGGATGATCAGCCACACTGGGACTGAGACACGGCCCAGACTCCTACGGGAGGCAGCAGTGGGGAATATTGGACAATGGGCGAAAGCCTGATCCAGCAATGCCGCGTGAGTGATGAAGGCCTTAGGGTTGTAAAGCTCTTTTACCCGGGATGATAATGACAGTACCGGGAGAATAAGCCCCGGCTAACTCCGTGCCAGCAGCCGCGGTAATACGGAGGGGGCTAGCGTTGTTCGGAAATACTGGGCGTAAAGCGAACGTAGGCGGCTTGGCAAGTCAGGGGTGAAATCCCAGTGCTCAACACTGGAACTGCCTTTGAAACTGCCAGGCTTGAATCCTGGAGAGGCGAGTGGAATTCCGAGTGTAGAGGTGAAATTCGTAGATATTCGGAAGAACACCAGTGGCGAAGGCGACTCGCTGGACAGGTATTGACGCTGAGGTTCGAAAGCGTGGGGAGCAAACAGGATTAGATACCCTGGTAGTCCACGCCGTAAACGATGATAACTAGCTGTCCGGGCACATGGTGTTTGGGTGGCGCAGCTAACGCATTAAGTTATCCGCCTGGGGAGTACGGTCGCAAGATTAAAACTCAAAGGAATTGACGGGGGCCTGCACAAGCGGTGGAGCATGTGGTTTAATTCGAAGCAACGCGCAGAACCTTACCAGCCTTTGACATCCTCGGACGACTACCGGAGACGGTTTTCTTCCCTTACGGGACCGAGTGACAGGTGCTGCATGGCTGTCGTCAGCTCGTGTCGTGAGATGTTGGGTTAAGTCCCGCAACGAGCGCAACCCTCGTCCTTAGTTGCCATCATTAAGTTGGGAACTCTAAGGAAACCGCCGGTGATAAGCCGGAGGAAGGTGGGGATGACGTCAAGTCCTCATGGCCCTTACAGGCTGGGCTACACACGTGCTACAATGGCATCTACAGTGGGCAGCTAACTCGCAAGGGTGCGCTAATCTCCAAAAGATGTCTCAGTTCGGATTGTCCTCTGCAACTCGAGGGCATGAAGGCGGAATCGCTAGTAATCGCGGATCAGCACGCCGCGGTGAATACGTTCCCAGGCCTTGTACACACCGCCCGTCACGCCATGGGAGTTGGTTCTACCCGAAGGTGGTGCGCTAACCCGCAAGGGAGGCAGCCAACCACGGTGGGATCAGCGACTGGGGTGAAGTCGTAACAAGGTAGCCGTAGGGGAACCTGCGGCTGGATCACCTCCTTTCTAAGGATCTGGCCGAAAGCGCCGAACCTGCCTCAGCGATGGGGTGTGGGTCGGAAGAGCTTCGTCCTTTCCACAGAACATTGCCGTCGTCCTCATGTCCTTTCATCACTGAAGATACCCTGGCGGGGCGACCTGCCATGGTACGCTTGAGCTGGCTCACGCCGCCTGCGGCCCATATGGCCGGTGCAGGCGTGTGTGTGGGCCTGTAGCTCAGTTGGTTAGAGCGCACCCCTGATAAGGGTGAGGTCAGTGGTTCGAATCCACTCAGGCCCACCATCACCTCTAGGGGCCTTAGCTCAGCTGGGAGAGCACCTGCTTTGCAAGCAGGGGGTCATCGGTTCGATCCCGATAGGCTCCACCAGGTACCGTCTTCAGTGTGGATAGGAAAACGTATCCGGCCCGTGTGGCCGGTTACGCGTTTTGCCTTCAGCAAAATCGCGTCTTTGACATTGTGAATGGGTTTTTAATCGATGCCGTGGTGCATGGATTGCATCGACTGATGAGGTTGATGTGATTGGTGCAGCACAAGATTGATAATCTGGCTGAGATTTTTGACCGCACCATCGGAAGGCGACCAGGCGTTATGCAGGCCTGTCGTTGATGGTGTGGATTCTCAAGCGTGAGGTAAGAGCATCTGGTGGATGCCTTGGCATGTACAGGCGAAGAAGGACGTGGCACGCTGCGATAAGCG
>NZ_JTDN01000001.1:7500-2089745 GCF_000802385.1 Croceibacterium mercuriale
AGGTTGGCTCTCTTAAAAGTATACTGGTTACCAGCGATCATAATCGGGGCATTAGGATTATGGTCGGTTATCTGGCTTTGGTCGGTCGCCGATGATTTCGGCCAGTTTACGGTCCGGAATGGTGGGACCGGAGAGGGCGGATTGCGCGGGGTGAGTGGATACTTCCTCTCGATGCAGACCATGCTTGGAATCCTGGGAGCCGTCCTTGCGTGGTTGGGGCGGTTCAGGTTGTGGAGTTTAGCTCCCATCGCGTTGTTCACCCTCCTGCAGTTTGGAGCTGGCGGTCGCGGACAGGCTGTATCTGGGTTGACCGCACTGGCCCTCTTGTATTTGTTTGGACGACGCAAGACCTGGCCCAATGCGTCTATTGTAACGTTGTTCCTTGTTGCAGCTGTCGTTTTCAATACGGTGCAGGCAGACCGAGGTCGCGGCATTCGCAGTCTGCTCGGGTTCGAGACCGAAGTTGTGGTCAAGGCAACTACTACGACCGGGCCCAAACCGAAACCACTCGAGACTATGGATCTCGCGAACATGGAGTTCTTTGAGTACCTCGTGTGGGCCATACCCAAGAGAACCGGCAGCTATGATTATTTTCTGAGTAACCTTCAGATTTTCACGGAGCCGGTCCCGCGTGCTCTATGGCCCGGAAAGCCATATGGTCCCCCGATAAAGATGTTTGAGCTTTTTCGGTACGGGAAGGCTCTTGGGGCAACATCCTCGGTGCCCGGGGCGGGATGGATCCAGTGGGGATACGCCGGCGTCTTCATCTGGAGCAGCCTGTTCGGCCTGTTCTATGGATGGATCTATAAAGTTTTTACACGTCATCATCGTAATGCACTTGTAGCTGTTGCTTACATGGTATTCCTTTCCGCTTCACCAGTTGCCTTTCGCGATGGAGCGATTGTCTCGATTGCTAAGCAGATGATCTTCTTCATGGTGCCGGTGTTGGCGCTTTGGTTCAGCGCGAATGTGATTTTAGAAAAGCGGTCCTTCTCTGCAGCTGGCGGATCTGGGAGCACGGTAAGTCCGTTTGAGCGGCGGCGAGGGCTCGCGGCTGGGGATCCCAGGCTCCGGCCCGCGAGTTGGAGCGCGGGCTCCGAGAACGACCTTGCACCAGAAGCGATGGCGCATACATTGTCTGGTCGCGTTGAACCGCGCGTACCGTCCCTTGGTTCGGCAGCAGGAGGGGCCGAGATGACGGCTGACAAGCCATTCACCAGGTCGCAATTGCGTAGACGGATCAGGGCGGCGGATTACGGATAAGGCTTCATTCGACGGGGCGCATCGGCATGATGGCGCTAGTCCCCTGGCGGCCACCACCGCGATCGCTCTGCGTGATCATGTCGGGATCAACGAGCCAATTCGCCGGATCGTATATGAACTCGGCAACGAACGCGTTGCCGTGACGGGTTTCGGGCAGGTCGATTAAGGCATGGCCACCACATACAAGTTTCAACCTCATGAGCGGCCGTTCCTGCCCGGATCGCCCGCTACGCCCGACCACCCGATGGGGCGACGTATCGCCTATTTCGCGATCGGCGTCCTGCTGGGGCTGACGGGCGGGCTCAGCAACGGGCTGCTGCTCGCCAACCTGCCGCAGATCCAGGGTTCGCTCGGCCTGACGCCGGTCGAGGGTGGCTGGCTCAGCGCGATCTATTCCATGACGAGCGTGTGCATGAGCATGCTGCTGATCAAGTTCCGGCAGCAATTCGGGCTGCAGCGGTTCAACCGGATCTTCCTGGTCGGCTTCCTGGCGGTCACGATCCTGCAGGTGTTCGTCCATTCCTACGGCGTGCAGCTGCTGACCCGCGCCGCGGCCGGGATCGTCGCCAGCGCGCTGACCACGCTATGCTTCTTCTACATTATGCAGGCGATGCCGGCCGCCGCGCGGCTCAGCGGCATGATCATCGGCTTCGGCGTGGCGCAGCTTGGCCTGCCGCTGGCGCGGATCATCTCGCCCCTGCTGCTGGCCGATGGTGATATCGGCAATCTGTTCGTGTTTGAACTCGGCATGACGCTGGTCTGCCTGGGTGCCGTGGCGCTGCTGCGACTGCCGCCGGCCGACCGGATCCCGGCGTTCGAGAAGCTCGACTTCCTGACCATCGCCCTGTTCGCGCCGGGCATGGCGCTGCTGTGTGCGGTGCTGGTGCAGGGACGGATCGTGTGGTGGACGACGCCCTGGCTGGGCTATGCCACGGCCGCGTCCATCCTGCTGATCGGGGCGGCGATGCTGATCGAGCACAACCGCGCCAATCCGCTGCTCAACACGCGCTGGATGCGCACCCGCAACGTGCTGCGGTTCATCGGGGTGGTTGTCGCCATCCGCATCCTGCTGTCCGAACAGAGCTTCGGGTCGACCGGGCTGCTGACCACGCTGGGCATGGGCAACGACCAGCTTGTCACCCTGAACCTGGTAATCCTGCTCGGCTCGATCGCAGGCATCCTCGCCGGCCTCCGGGCGCTGAACCCCAAGGATCTGTTATGGCCGGTGGTCGTCTCCGCCACGATCATCGCCGCGGTCGCCTTCATGGATGCCGACGCCACCAACCTGACCCGCCCTGCCAACCTATATCTCACGCAGGGTGTGCTGGCCTTCGCCGCGCTGTTCTGGCTCGGCCCGGTCACCATGGTCGGCATCCTGCGCGCCATTTCCCGCGGGCCGAGTCACCTCGTCAGCTTTTCCGCGGTGTTCGGCATCGCGCAGACCCTTGGTACCCTGGTGGGGTCCGCCGGGCTCGGCACGTTGCAGATCGTGCGGGAGCGGTTCCATTCGGCGGAGATCGTCCACACGCTTGGCGCGACAGATCCGCTGGTCCTGCAGCGCGTGCAGCAACTGGGCGGAGCCTATGCCCGCGTCCAGGGTGATCCTGCCCTGCGTCAGGCGGAAGGTGCCGTGCTGTTCGGCCAGCAGGTTTCGCGCGAGGCGAACATATTGGCCTATAATGACGTTTTCTTCCTGATCGGCGTTCTGGCAGTGCTGGTGGTCGTGTGGCTGGGCGGACGCTGGATCTGGTTGAAGGTCCACGGCATCAACCCGCTGGCGGAGGAACTGGCAGCCATGCAGAAGATGCGGGAACGCGCAAGCCAATGAACGAGACGACGCCAGAGCCCGAACGCATCTCCGCTCCGGCCCAGCCGGAGGAGCGATTGACCGACCCTGTGGAGGTCGCGGCCGAACCCGCGACCTCGCGCCGCGGCTGGGCCCCGCCGCGTGGCGGGCGGTCGGCCACGCTGGTCTTCGTGGGGCTGGTGATCGCGGGCGCGCTGCTGGCGCTCTGGGCCTGGGACCTGCCCCCCTTCCGGCGCAGTATCCAGACGACGGACAATGCCTATGTGCGGGGTCAGACCACGATCATCGCGCCGCAGGTGAACGGCTATGTGGTCGCGGTCGCCGTCCGGGATTTCGAGACGGTCGCGGTCGGGCAGGTGCTCGCCCGTATCGACGATCGCATCTATCGCCAGCGGGTGGAGCAGGCACGGGCAAACGTGGCCACCCAGCTCGCCAATCTGGCGAACTCACAGCAGAGCCGGCTTTCACGTGAGGCGGCCCTGGGTGGGCAGCAGGCGGCAATCGAGAGCGCCCGTGCGCAGCTGGCGCGGGCCGAGGCGGACATGCGCCGGGTGGACGAGCTGGTCGCCGAGGGCTCCGTGTCGCTGCGGGAGCAGGACCAGACGCGCGCCGCGCTCGCCCAGGCGGCAGCCGGCGTGCGCCAGGCGGAGGCGCAGCGCACGATCGGCCAGCAGGACGTGCGTGCCGTCACTGTCGGGCGTAGCGGGCTTGAGGCGGCGGTGGACAATGCTCGCGCAAGCTTGCGTCTGGCGGAGATCGACCTTGCCAACACGGTGATCCGCGCGCCGCAGGCGGGCAAGCTGGGCGAGGTTTCGGTCCGGCTGGGTCAGTATGTCACCGCGGGCAGCCAGCTGATGTTCCTGGTGCCGCCGACCGTCTGGGTGTCCGCCAACTTCAAGGAAGCGCAGACCGCGCGGATCCGGCCGGGACAGCCGGCGGTGATGAGCGTGGACGCGCTGGGCGGCGCGGACGTGCGCGGCACGGTGGAGCAGCTCTCGCCTGCCGCGGGCAGCGAGTTTTCCGTCATCCGGCCTGACAATGCGACCGGCAATTTCGTGAAGGTGCCCCAGCGGCTGACCGTGCGGATCAGGCTGGATCCGCGTGATCCGCTCTATCCGCGGCTGAGCCCGGGCATGTCGGTCGAGGCGCGCGTGGATACCCGCGCCAATCCCGCCGGTCCCGGTCGGACAGGCCGATGAAGCGGCTTGCATGTGTCGCGCTGGCGGCACTGGCGGCAGGCTGCACAGCGCCCGACCCGCAAGCGCCGATCGCCGCCACAGTCCTGCCCCCGCCGGCATGGCGCGACATGCCCGCCGCCGGCGGATTGGTGAAGGCCGAGTGGTGGAACCGGTTCGGCGATCCCGTGCTTGCCCGGCTGGTCGATGCCGCCCGCGCGAACAACCCGGACATCGCCATTGCGGTCGCCCGCGTGCAGGAGGCCCGCGCCAGTGAACGGCTGGCGCGGGCGCAGCTGTTCCCCTCCCTGGACGCAGGCGTCGGTGCCACGCAGGCCCGCGCGGTGAACCCGCTTGGCAATCCGGCGGAAACGGCCGGGCTGCAGCCGCTCTTCCAGGCCGCATACGAGGTCGATCTGTTCGGGCGCATCGACAACCAGATCGCGGCGGCCCGCGCGTCCTTCCTGGCGAGCGAGGCGGCGCAGGAGGCCACCACCCTCTCCGTCGCCGCGGCAACCGCCAGTGGCTATCTCACCCTGCGCGGGCTCGATGCCCGCCGCATCGTGGTGGAGAAGACGATCGCTGCACGCGCGGAGGCATTGCGTCTGGCGCAGTCGCGGGCGCGCGTCGGCTACACCTCGCAGCTCGAACTGCGGCAAGCGGAGGCCGAGTATCAGGCGACGGCGCAGATCCTGCCGCAGGTCGAACTCGCGATCCGGCGGCAGGAGAATGCGCTGAGCGTCCTGGTGGGCGATGCGCCGCGCAGCATCGTGCGCGGGACCGCGCTTGAGCAATTGCAGCTGCCTGTGGTGCCGGCCGGGCTGCCGGCCGACCTCCTGCGGCGCCGGCCCGATCTGGCGCAGGCCGAGTTCACCCTCGCGGCGACGGATGCGTCCCTGGCAGTCGCGCGGGCGCAGTTCCTGCCCTCGCTGCGGCTCAGCGGCGCGGCCGGGCTGACCCTGTCCAGTGCGCTGGATGATCCGGTCACGATCTGGTCGCTCGGCGCCAGTGTCCTCGCACCCTTGTTCGCGGGCGGCCGGCTGGAGGCGAATGTCGAAAGCGCAGCCGCCCGGCGGGACCAGGCGGCCTTCGCCTATCGCCGCACGGCGCTGACCGCGTTCCGCGAGGTGGAGGACAGCCTCGCCGCGGTCGACCGCCTGGCCGAGCAGGAGCGCGAGCTTGCCGCCCAGCGCGTTGCGGTGGCGGAGGCGCTGCGTCATGCCGGCAACCGCTATCGCGCGGGCTACGCAACCTATCTGGAGCAGCTCGATGCACAGCGCGCGCTGCTGAATGTCGAACTGAGCCTGGTGCAGACCCGCACCGACCGGCTGGCCGCCACGGTCTCGCTGTACCAGGCGCTGGGCGGGGGCTGGTCGTCGCAACCCTGAAGCATGATCGTCCCCGCCGAGAAACTCACGACGTCTGATCCCGTTGATCGCGCAACCCCTCAGGCCGCTGGAGCAGAACATGACAAGGCAACATCCGACCCGCCAGTCCGCCATCCTTCCGGGCGCCCCGGACGGCTTCGGCAAGGCACCCGTGCGCGGGGCGCAGGCATGAGCGGGCCGGCCCTGTTCCAGCCGCTGGCGATCGGCGGGCTCCAGCTGGCCAATCGCATCGTGATCGCGCCGATGTGCCAGTATTCGGCCGTGGATGGCTGCATGACCGACTGGCACCAGATGCATCTCGGCCAGCTGGCCCAGTCCGGCGCTGCGCTGCTGACCATCGAGGCAACGGCGGTCGTGCCCGCAGGACGGATCAGCTATGCCGATGTGGGGCTGTGGGATGATGCAACCGAGGCGGCGATGGGGCGCGTGCTGGAAAGCATCCGCCGCTGGTCGGACATGCCGATCGCCATCCAGCTCGCCCATGCCGGCCGCAAGGCCTCGACCGATCTGCCTTGGAAGGGCGGCGCGCAGCTGGCGCCGGACCACGTGAATGGCTGGCAGACGGAGGCGCCGTCAGCACTGGCCTTCACACCCGGCGATGCCCCGCCGACGGCACTGGACCGTGACGGCCTTGCCCGCATCCGGGACGCCTTTGCCGAAGCTGCCAGACGGGCGGCCCGGCTCGGCATCGATGCGGTGCAGCTCCACGGTGCCCATGGCTACCTCCTGCACCAGTTCCTCTCGCCGCTCTCCAACCGGCGCACGGACGAGTATGGCGGCACCCTCGAGAACCGGATGCGGTTCCCGCTGGAGGTGTTCGATGCCGTCCGTGCGGCCTTCCCGGCCGAGCGCAGCGTCACGATGCGCGTGTCCGGGACGGACTGGGTCGAGGGCGGCTGGGATGTGGCCGGCACGATCGCCGTCGCGCAGGCGCTGGAGGCGCGCGGCTGCGCGGCGATCCATATATCCAGCGGCGGGCTCGATCCGCGGCAGGACATCCCCGTCGGCCCCAATTACCAGGTCCCGCTTGCCCGCGCCGTGAAGCAGGCATGCGCCATGCCGGTGGTCGCGGTCGGGCTGATCACCGATTACGATCAGGCGGAGGCGATCGTCGGCACCGGCGATGCCGACATGATCGCGCTCGCCCGCACGATCCTGTATGATCCGCGCTGGCCGTGGCATGCAGCAGCCCATCTCGGCGGGCGGGTGAAGGCCTCGCCCCAGTATCTGCGGTGCCAGCCCCGACAGTATCGTGACCTGTTCGCCGCGCCCTGAAGCCGGGATCGCCGGCTTGGCCGTTGGCACCCGATGACGCCACGGCTATCGCGTGGCCCGGCCGTGGAACGCTCCGCAACCTTCCACCGTCCGGACTGCGCCGTTGCTGCACCTATTGAGCGAGATGTTTGAAGCATGACCGAACAGGCTGTAAATTCGGTGGAGGATCTCGTCGCGCTGTCGATGCTGGAGCAGGCACGACAGCTTGCACAAGGCTATGGCGGGCAGGGTCGCCTGTGGCAGCGTCCTTATGCGGAGGCCCGGCCGCGTGCTGCCTCTTCCATCGCCTCGGTATGGTTCACCGCCTATCCGCCAGCGATCATCACGGGCGCGGACGAGTCGGTGCTGAAGGTGCTGGGGGATGCGCACCTCTGGTCGGCGCTGTCGTCCATCGGTGTGCGGGCGATCCACACCGGGCCGATGAAGCGTTCCGGTGGCCTGAAGGATGGCGTCTACACGCCGACGATCGACGGCAATTTCGACCGTATCGGATTCGAGATCGATCCCGCCTTCGGCACGACGGAGGAGTTCGTCGCCATCAGCCGCATGGCGGCGGCGCACAATGCGATCGTCATCGACGACGTCATCCCCGCTCATACCGGCAAAGGGCCGGACTTCCGCCTGGCGGAGATGGGTCACTCCTCCTATCCCGGCCTCTACCACATGGTCGAGGTGCCGGAGGACGAGTGGGCGCTTCTGCCGGAGGTGCCCGAAGGCCGCGAGGCGATGAACCTTCCGCCGTCGACGGTGGATCACCTGCGCGAACGCGGTCTGATCGTGGGCCAGCTGCAGCGCGTGATCTTCTTCGAGCCCGGCATCAAGGAAACCGACTGGAGCGTGACCGGCCCGGTCACCGGCGTGGACGGCAAGGTCCGCCGCTGGGCCTATCTGCATTACTTCAAGGAAGGGCAGCCCAGCCTCAACTGGCTGGATCCCACCTTCGCGGCGCAGCAGATGATCATCGGCGATGCGCTGCATTCCATCGACCACATGGGCGCACGCGGCCTGCGGCTGGATGCCAACGGATTCCTGGGGGTCGAGCGGCGGGAGGACGGGCCGGCCTGGTCGGAAGGGCATCCGCTGTCGGTGGTCGGCAACGCCCTGCTGGCGGGCATGATCCGCAAGGCCGGCGCCTTCTCCTTCCAGGAACTGAACCTCACCGTGGACGATATCGCGGCGATGTCGAAGGGCGGGGCGGACCTGTCGTACGATTTCATCACCCGGCCTGCCTATCATCACGCATTGCTGACGGGCGATGCGGAATTCCTGCGGATGATGCTGCGCATGGTGCACGAGTTCGGGATCGATCCCGCCTCGCTGATCCATGCACTGCAGAACCATGACGAGCTGACGACCGAGCTGGTGCATTTCTGGACGCTGCATGCGGACGACATCTACGCCTATGCCGGCCAGACATGGCAGGGTCGCACGCTGCGGATGCACCTGCGCGATGTGATCCGCGAGAAGCTGTCGGGGCCCAACGCGCCCTACAACCTGCCATTCGTGACCAACGGCATCGCCTGCACCACCGCCAGCGTCATCACCGCGGCGCTGGGCATCACGGACCTGGAGGCGATCGACGACGAGGCGGTCGCGCTGATCCGCAAGGTCCATCTTCTGCTGGTGATGTACAACGCCTTCCAGCCCGGCGTGTTCGCGCTGTCCGGGTGGGATCTGGTGGGGGCGCTGCCCCTGCCGGCGGCAGCGGTGGCGCACCTGATGGGCGATGGCGATACCCGCTGGATCGAACGCGGGGCATACGATCTGACCGGTCGCAACCCGGATGCGGCCGTGTCTGCCGAAGGCATGCCGCGCGCCCGGGCGCTGTATGGCTCCCTCACGGATCAGCTCGCGCAGCCGGACTCCTTTGCCGCGCAGCTGAAGCGGCTGCTCGCCGTGCGGGAGGCTTACGGCATTGCGGCCAGCCGCCAGACGCTGATCCCCGACACTGTCGCTGCCGGGTTGCTGGTGATGGTGCATGAACTGCCCGACGGTCGCGGCACGCAGGTCACCGCGCTCAACTTCGGCGCCGAGGCGATCGAGGAAAGTGTCGCGCTGCCCGGGACGCAGCCCGGCCCGGTGATCGACATGATCGCCGAGACGATCGAAGGGGAACTGCAGGATGACGGCATCCTGACGATCAACCTCGATCCCTATGAAGGACTGTCGCTGCGGATCGTCGGTTCGCTGCCGACGATGTAGCGCGATGGACCGTGACCGGTGGATGCGGCGACCGGATCGGTCGCCGCATCCACCGGCAGGTTTGTCGAGCCTTCAGCCAGCCTGATCCGACTGGATCAGACGGAACAGCAGGACCGAGCGGCCGGTCACCTGGTAGGTCGACCCGACCTCGAAGCGTTCCTCGCCCGTGTCCGGGGCGTTGGTGTCGATCAGCCGCTCCCATCCGTCAGCGCCCGCCGTGTCGGGCAGCGTGAACTCTATGAGATCATGCCAGGCGTTGAAGATGATCAGCAGGGTCTCGTCCTCGCCACGCCGGCGCAGGCCCGTGACGCGTGCCCGCCCGTCGATCATCATGCCGATGCAGCGGGCATTGGCATCCTCCCATTCGGCCGCCTCCAGCTCCACGCCGGCGGGATTGATCCACGTGACGTCCTTCACGCCCAGCTCTTCATTCACCTCGCCCACCAGGAAGCGGGCGCGATGCAGCACGGGGAAGCGGCGGCGCAACGCGGTCAGCTTGCGGGTGAAGGCGATCAGCCCTTCGCCCTTCTCCTGGATGTCCCAGTCCAGCCAGCCGATCTCGCTGTCCTGGCAATAGGCGTTGTTGTTGCCGCCCTGCGTCCGCGCGAACTCGTCGCCGGCCAGCAGCATCGGGGTTCCCTGGCTCAGGAGCAGTGTCGCCAGGAAATTGCGGATCTGCCGTTCGCGCAGGGCGAGAATGTCGGCATCATCCGTCTCGCCCTCGACACCGCAGTTCCAGGACCGGTTGTCGTCCGACCCGTCCTTGCCATCCTCGCCATTGGCATCATTGTGCTTGCTGTCGTAGCTGACGACGTCGTTGAGCGTGAAACCGTCATGCGCGGTGATGAAGTTGACGCATGCCCAGGACCGCCGGCCGCTGTGGTTATATTCCTGCGGCGATGCACACAGGCGCGGTGCCAGCTCTGCCACGCTGGCCTCGCCGCGCCAGAAATCGCGCACGACGTCACGATACTTGTCGTTCCACTCGGCCCAGCCGGGTGGGAAGGACCCGACCTGGTATCCGCCCGGGCCGATGTCCCACGGCTCCGCGATCAGCTTGACGGCCGCCAGCGTCGGATCCTGTCCGACTGCGCGCAGGAAGCCGGACTGTTCGTCGAACCCGTGCGGCTCGCGGGCGAGGATCGTGCCCAGATCGAAGCGGAAGCCGTCGACATGCATCTCCTCGGCCCAGTAGCGCAGGCTGTCGGTGACCAGCTGGATCACGCGCGGGTGGCTGAGGTTGACGGTATTCCCGGTTCCGGTGTCGTTGATGTAGTATCGCGGCTGGTCCGGGAGCAGGCGATAGTAGGTCGCGTTGTCGATGCCCTTGAACGACAGCGTCGGCCCGAGCTCGTTGCCCTCCGCCGTGTGGTTGTAGACGACGTCGAGAATTACCTCGAGGTCGTGTTCGTGGAAGCGGGCGACCATCTCCTTGAACTCGCGCAGCGAATTGGCGACGTCGTGGGCGTAGCGGGGCTCCGGCGCGAAGAAGCCGATGGAATTGTAGCCCCAGTAATTGGCGAGCCCCTTCTCGACCAGCTGGCTGTCCTGCACGAAGGAGTGGACCGGCAGCAGCTCGACAGACGAGACGCCCAGCGCGGTGATGTGGTCGAGGACTGCCTTCTCACCCAGACCTGCATAGGTTCCACGCAGATGCTCAGGTACACCGGGATGGCGCATGGTGAGGCCCTTGACGTGCGCCTCGTACACGATCGTCTGGTCCCAGGGCGTGAAGCGCCGGTCCGCCTGGCCATGCCAGTCGAAATCGGGGTCGACCACGACGCACTTCGGCATGAACGGCGCGCTGTCGCGCTCGTCGAAGGTCAGGTCGTCCCCGGTTTCCATCTGATAGCCGAACAGTGCCGGGTTCCATTCCAGCGTGCCGGCATGGGCGCGCGCATAGGGATCGAGCAGCAGCTTGTTCGGATTAAACCGATGGCCTGACTCCGGCTCGTACGGGCCGTGGACGCGATAGCCATAGAACTGCCCGGGCTTCACGTCGGGCAGATACCCATGGAAGATCTGGTCGGTATATTCAGGCAGGGTGACCCGTTCGATCTCGGTCTTGCCGTCGGCATCGAACAGGCAAAGCTCGACTTTCGTGGCGTTCGCCGAGAACAGCGCGAAGTTCGTGCCTTGTCCGTCCCATGTGGCACCCCGTGGGTAAGGCAGACCTTCCTTAAGCTGAGCAGCGAAACTCGTCACATGCGTCTCCTTGTATGCGGCCCTCGCACAACCCGTAAGTGGCGCGTCGTATCCGCCGGCCGTTGACTATGAGGAGGAGAGTTGCGACGCAGCCGCGATGCAACCGCTCCGCATCGCACTCGAATGGTTTCTGAACCCCGATCACCTGCCGCTGATCGCAGCCCGCAAATGGCTGCGCGCAGAGGGCCTCGAGGTCGAGCTGATCGTGCCGGACGATCACTATGACGGGTTCGAGGCGCTGGCGGACGGCAAGGTCGATCTGGTGGTCAACGAACCGCTTCACCTGGTCGAACGGCGCGATGTCCGCCTGACGTCCCATGGCTGCTTCTTCGCCACGGACGGCGGCGTGCTGATGCACCGGGCGGCGCTTGAACGGCTCGCGTCCGGCGCGCAGCTGCGCATTGCCTCGCCGGTGTCGAACCCGACGACGGATGCACTGTGCAGGGACATCCTGACCGGATGGGCAGCGCAGCGGGGGCAGGTCCTGCGCGGCGATCAGGTCGGCATCGAACCTGCGGGCTTCGCCCATGTCGACAATCTGGCGGCGGGCTATGACGGGGCCTGGCTCGCCTTTGCAAATGTGGAAGGCGTATCGGCCGGTTTTCGCGGGCTGGACACGCAGCTCGAGACGACGGCGGAAGCGGGCATCCCGAACTTTTCGGCCCTCGAGCTGATCGGCGCGGCCGATGCCCCGGATGATGTGCGTGCAGCGATTGTCCGGCTGGTCGATACGCTTGCGCTGGTCACGCCCGAGCTGCGCGGCGACCCGGCCATGGCGCGCGATCTGTGGTACGAGGCGAGCGGCGAGCCACGCGAAGCAGAGGGCGATGCCATTGTGGAAGCATCCCTGACCCGGTTCCTCGCGCCCGTGCGACGTGACGTGGAAATGTGGCGGCCGATGTGGCGCTATCTGCAGGAGCGCGGCGGCGATGTGGTCGACCAGGCGCAGTTCGAGGCGATGTTCGCCTAGCGGGAGGCGCGACAGGCAGGATGATCGATCTTGCCGGGCCACAATCGACCCGCCCGGCCGTCCGGCCAGCATCCAAAGCCGGCGGAGTGCGTTGTACCCCCGAAGGAGGGGCTGCGATGTGCGTGGGCGATGACGAGAAGTGGATGCGCATGGCGATCGAGGTGGCACGGTCGAAGGGCTCCGACCCGGCAAGCTCCCCGCTAGGCTGCGTGATCGTGCTGGATGGCAAGGTCATCGCGGCCGAGCGCAACCAGACGCAGGAGCTGCCGGATGCGACGGCACATGCCGAGATGATGGCGATCCGCCGGGCGTGCGAAGGCATCGGGGAGATGGAGCTGCGCGGCGCGACGCTCTACTCCACGCTTCAGCCCTGCGGCATGTGCACGATGGCGTCGATCTGGTCCAAGGTAGGCCGGGTCGTCTACGGCGCCGGGCGCAACGAGGTGCACCGCATGTATTTCGAGGCCAGGCATGTCGATACATTGCACTTCATCGCGGATGCCTACCGCGACGATCTCGAGATCCACGGCGGCTGTCTGGCTGACGAATGCGCCGGGCTCTATTATTCGCCGGATGCCGACGTGCCGATCGAGGAACAAGGCAATCTATAGTGGTGCCACCATCCGGCGCAGCATGTGTCGACGGTGACCGAACACGTACTCTACAGCTTCCGGCGGTGTCCGTACGCGATGCGCGCACGGCTGGCGCTGGCAGCGAGTGGCACCCGCTACGAACTTCGCGAGGTGCGGCTGTCCGACAAGCCGATGGAACTGCTGTCGGCTTCTCCGAAGGGAACAGTGCCCGTTCTCGTGACGGTGAACGGGGCGGTGATCGATGAAAGTCTGGCGATCATGCGCTGGGCTCTGACGGCGCAGGATCCCGCAGGCTGGCTCATGCGCGACGATCCGGCGCTGATCGCCAGCAATGATGGCATGTTCAAGCACCATCTGGACCGGTACAAATATCCCGAACGTCACGGCTCGGCGCCGGCCACTCACCGCGACGGAGGCCTTCGCATACTGCACGACCTTGATGGGCGGATAGCCGGGGCCGGCCAGCTCTGCGGGCCGTTGCCGGGGCTGGCAGATGCCGCGATCATGCCGTTTGTCCGCCAATTCGCCGCGGTCGATCGCGACTGGTTCGACGCCCAGCCACTCCCCAGCCTCAAGATGTGGCTTGCAGGCCACCTCGCCTCGAACCTGTTCGAAGACATCATGCTGCGCGCGGAACCCTGGTCCAGCGGGGACCAGCCCATCATCGTGGACCGCACGGACAAAGGCAGCCCGTCAGGCAAACCGAGCCACGCGTCACCGGGTATCAGGTGAACAACGGACCGCCCGCTGGCACCGACGCCTCCGATCACGCGGTTCGCGTCAATCGACAGCCTGGTAGATCAGCGCCCGCAGCTTGCCATGATCGTCGATGTCACCGGCCGGCAGGAGCTGGGTCAGGTACACCACTGTCAGACCCTCCGCCGGATCGACCCAGTACTGGCTGTGATAGGCTCCGCCCCAGCCGAACTCGCCGGTCGAGCCGGGTTCGCCGGCGGCACCCGGATCGAGACGCAGGGCGAAGCCGAGCCCGAAGCCCATGCCGGGATCATATTCGATGTCCCCCAGATGGTTCGACACCATCAGCTCGACCGACTTGCGGCCGAGATAGCGCCGCCCCTCGAACTCGCCACCCTGCCGCAGCATCTCCAGGAAGCGACTGTAATCCGTTGCCGTCGAGAGCAGGCCGGCGCCGCCGGAATAGGCAATCCTGGGCCCCTCGACATAGTGCCCCTGCCCATGATGACCGCCACCCGCCCAAGCATCCGCATCCGCCGCCCGCATCAGGCCGTCTTGCGTACCCTCGTACACGACCGCAAGCCGGTCCGCCTTGTCGGGCGGCAGATAGAAGGTGGTGTCCTTCATTCCCAAGGGCGTGATCAGGCGCTGGTCGAGGAAGGCTTGCAACGACATGCCGCTGAGCTTCTCCACGATCACGCCAAGGATGTCGGTATTGTAGCCGTAGATGAACCTGTCGCCCGGCTGCCCGGCCATCGGCAGCGCCGCCATGCGGGCAACCGCCGCCGAGACCGGCTCGGCGCGATCGGCGAAGTACCAGCCGGCAAAGCCGGCGTCCCGCCACGCCTGCTCGGCCGGGCCTGACCCGTACGAGATGCCGGCGGTATGGGTCAGCAGATCCCGAATGGTGATCGGCCGCTCGGCCGGCACGACGTCGTAGCCGCCGGCAGGCCTGGCGACCGCCACGGTGGTGTTCTGCCATTCGGGCAGGTGCTTGCCGACGGGATCGCTCAGCAGCAGCCGGCCTTCTTCCATCAGCATCAGGACCGCGACGCTGGTCAGCGCCTTGGTCTGGGAGGCGATGCGGAAGATGCTGTCCTCCTGCATGGCATCACCCGCCTCCTTGTCGCGCCATCCCACGGCGTGCGAGAAGACGGGTCGCCCGTCCTGCCGGATCTGCACAACCGCACCCGCAAGGCGGCCTTCATCGACGTAGCGCTGCAGCTCCGCGCGCAGGCGATCGAGCCGCTCGGCCGAGATGTCCTGACGATCCTGCGCGACCGCGACGCGATCGGCCGTCTGCGCATGAACGGGGTTGGCAGTGCCCAGCCCGACCGTGGCGACGAGCAGACAGGTGGCGACCCGGCCTGCCGCAATGATTGTTTGCTTCATGGCTGCATCTCCCCCTCGATCCCCGGCCAGCATATAGGTGCAGGCATGGACAGCCCGATCATCTCACGCCGAGGCGTTTGCGTGTATCTCATACTGGCGGTCTCGCAAGCCGGGTGTACGCCGTCGGGGGCGCTTCAGGTAACCCCGATCGATGCCGAGGCGAACGGCTACCTCATGTCCGACGAGCTTGATCCCGGGCTCTATGACACGCGCTCGCGCAGGCAGTATTACACGCTTGCCAACCTTGATGCAGCACCTGCCGCCGCCACGCAGCGCAGGCTCGATGATTTCGTGCGGCGGCATTACACCCGAGACGCGGTCGCAGGCATCGATGGCCTGAGTGTCCTGTTCTACAACAGGACGGTGTTCGCCGATTATGCAGCCGAGATCCACGAGGCAGCGAGAAGCGATGCGGGCTTCATGCCCGGGTACCGCGCCAGCCTGGCTGCACAGATCAGGCTGGAGCGATTGCCCGGCGCGGCGGACAGATGGTCCCGATCCCGGATGCAGTATGTCGGGGAACAGCCGAGATTCCGGTCGGCGGACATCGTGACAAGTGACATGGTCTTTTCCGGCTAGGCATGGGACGCGGACAGGGCATCGCCGGACGCATTCCTGGTTGACGGCGCACGGATGCAATCCCGGGCGTGATCACCTGCATCCTGGATGCTAGTGTCGACACCTGCGCGCAGACGAGCGACGGAGGGCGACTCGGGGCGTCGCGCGAGCATACGGTCGGCGTTCCTCAGGCGGTGAAGAGCTATCGCACCTTTTGAACAGGATCAGGTCGCGTCGTACGAGACGCGTAGGGCGAGGCACGACATGCTCTACGCCACGCGCGGCTACCGATTCGCTCTCCGCAAGGGTACACGCCCGGTTGAAGCAGGTTCCCGGGTGACGCATCGAAGCCGCAGTGCGGGCACAAGCATCAGACACTTGTCTTTCTGCAAGTTTTAGGCTCGTGTCTCTGGCCTTGCTGGACTAGAGCGCAAACATTGAACCCGCTCCCAAGGAATCAGAAGGCGCGTTATGCAGATTATCGTTCGTGACAATAATGTGGACCAGGCCCTGCGGGCGCTGAAGAAGAAGCTGCAGCGCGAAGGCGTATACCGTGAAATGAAGCTGCGGCAGCATTACGAGAAGCCGTCCGAGCGCCGTGCGCGCGAACGCGCCGCGGCCGTCAGCCGCGCGCGGAAGGCTGATCGCAAGCGGGCCGAACGCGACAAGTAAGCCTCAGCGGCGGGCATCGACCGGGACGGGCAGGCGCTGGCCACCTGCCTGTCCCGCCGGTCGATCGGCCGGTGCGTGCCGGATGCGCTCGTCACCGTGCAGGGGAGCGAGCGCGTGAGCCGGCCGACCCACATCCTGGCAATCGACCAGGGCACCACCTCCACCCGTGCCATCGTGTTCGACGCGCATGCCCGCGCGGTCGCGATGGCGCAGGCGGAGCATGCACAGCTGTACCCGCAGCCCGGCTGGGTAGAGCATGATCCGGAAGCGATCTGGCGCGACACGCTTGCTACCGCGGGATCCGCGATCGGGCGGAGCGGTGTCGGCGCAGCCGCAATCGCCGGCATCGGCATCACGAATCAGCGCGAGACGGTGGTGGTGTGGGATCGGGCCACGGGCACGCCGATCCACAATGCCATCGTCTGGCAGGACCGCCGCACCGCCGAATGGTGCCGTCAGCTGAACGCAGACGGTGCCGAGGCCGAGGTGCGCGCCCGCACCGGCCTGCTGATCGACCCATACTTTTCCGCCACCAAGCTCAGCTGGATGCTGGACCATGTGCCCGGCGCCCGCGACCGCGCAGCGCGGGGCGAGCTGGCGATGGGGACGATCGACTCTTTCCTGCTCTGCCGGCTGACGGGCGGGGCCGTCCATGCGACGGACGTCACTAACGCAGCCCGCACCATGCTCTACAACATCCATGACCAGTGCTGGGATGAAGAGCTGTGCCGCCTGTTCCGGGTGCCGGTGGCGCTGCTGCCCGAAGTACACGACAATTCCCGCATCTTCGGCACGACCACGCCGGACCTGTTCGGTGCCGCCATCCCCGTCGCAGGAATGGCGGGGGATCAGCAGGCGGCCCTCTTCGGCCAGGCCTGCTTTGCGCCCGGCACCGTCAAGTCGACCTATGGCACGGGCTGCTTCATGCTGCTGAATACCGGGGCGGAGGCGGTCCGGTCGAACAATCGCCTGCTGACGACGCCCGCCTACCGGCTGGACGGGCAGATGACCTATGCACTGGAAGGATCGATCTTCGTTGCCGGGGCAGCGGTTAAGTGGCTGCGCGACGGTATCGGCGTCATCACCCATGCCAGCCAGACAGACGACATGGCGACCCAGGTTCCCGACAATCACGGCGTCTACATGGTGCCCGCCTTTGTCGGCCTGGGCGCGCCGCACTGGGACCCGGATGCCCGCGGCGCGATCTTCGGGCTCACGCTGGGTGCCACTCAGGCGCATCTTGCCCGCGCCGCGCTGGAGGCGGTCGGGTACCAGTCGATGGATCTGGCCGACGCGATGATCGCCGATGGCGGGGCCACCCCGAAGACCTTGCGGGTGGACGGAGGCATGGCGGCCAATGACTGGCTGTGTCAGTTCATCGCCGACATGATGGACGTGCCGGTGGAACGACCCGTGCATCTGGAGACCACCGCCCTTGGCGCGGCCTTCCACGCGGGTCTTGCAACCGGCGTATGGCCCGACATGGATGCGCTCGCTCGCACCTGGCAGGGCGGTGAGATATTCCGGCCACGCATGGACGCGGCCAGCCGCAAACGGCTTGCCAGCGGCTGGCGTGATGCCGTCCGCAAGACGTTGAGCACAGGCGCGACACCCAGTCCGGCGCCCTGAGCGTCTGTCGCCGGCATTGGCGCCCCTGCCGATGGTGTTGCCGGGCATCAGGTGGAAGATCGCTCGCAGCGCACCGTCGATCCATCGAGCTGAAGGCGAGTCGACCATCAGCCAAGCCTCTCCTGTACCGTTCCGTTACACCTGACGCCGAGGGCAGGTCACAATCCGGACAGCCACCCTAATCCGTTCTGTAACAAAGGGTTGTCCGCTCTCGCTTCATCCCGTTTTTCTAACAAACGAACGTCGAAGGCGGCATTCATCGTAACAGAACGTCAAAAAACAGCCCTAACACCGCCGAAACATACAACGGTTCGCATCGCCAAAGGTCGTATTTTCGCCAGGTCGGAGGGACTTGTGATCAAGATATGCGGGGTTGCGGGCGCTGGCCGTGGTGGCCGGCATCAGCGGCTGTATGCCTCGACCCTCGGCACCCTGCTGCTTGGGTCGGCTCTGGCGGCTTCGTCTGCTGCGCAGGCGCAAACGGGCGAAGCTCCGCTCCTGCCGGATGCGGGATCTGCGGCGGTTCAGGAGCCTCCGGCAGCAGCATGTCCGGTCACTGGCGCCCTGCGCCTCACCAATCCCGACATGCTGAGCCGGTTCAGGTCCCTCAGCGGATGCCGGATCCATGCGGCGGGTGGTTCCACGACCAGACCGGCAACGCCGCCAGACGCGGTGGCGGTGGAAGGAACGGTCGAGGGAGAGACCGCGAATGCCGGGGACGAGAGTGGCGGGGCGGTCGAGGTGCGGGACAGTGCTGCGACAGTCCCAGCCTCCTCGGTGACGTCACCCGAGCCGCCGGCAGTATCGGCACAGCCGCTGGCCGAGGCCGGCGCATTGCCGGACACGATCGTACGGCTGCGGCCGGTCATCGCGGAACTGGACCTGGCGAACGCCGGATCAGCCGCGTCGCTGGCGGCAGCCTTGCCGGCCACTTCGATCCTGGCCTTCGCGCCGCGCACCTATTCCACGCGCCATGACCGCCTGATCGCTGCGACGGCGCGCCGCCACGGGATCGATCCGCTGCTGCTGCACGCGATGGTAAGGCAGGAATCCAACTATGGGGCCGGTGCGCGCAGTCCGGCCGGGGCGATCGGGCTGATGCAGATCATGCCGGCCACCGGCGCCCGCTTCGGCCACCGGGCGGCGCTGCTGGCGGACCCGGCCAGCAATCTCGATGCGGGGGCCCGGCTGCTGCGGGCGCTGCATGCCCGGTACGGCAACAATTTCGACCTGATCCTGGCTGCCTACAATGCGGGGGAGGGAGCCGTCGCCCGCCATGGCAACCGGGTGCCACCATTCCGGGAGACGCGTGATTATGTGCGACTGGTGAAGGGGCACTACGCCGCGCTCGCCGCGCAGAACGGGCAATTCCTGGCAGCGAGGTTCTGATGGCCATGCCGTTCCGGCTTGCCGCCGCCTTGCGCGGGCGCCCCGCCTTGCCGTTCCGCGGTGCCGACACGGTGCTGGTGCTGCTGATCGCGATGATCGTGGCGCTGCTGATCGTGCCCATGCCGGCGATGGTGATGGACCTGCTGATCGGCGTGAACATCGCCATCGGCCTGCTGCTGATCCTGGGCGCGATGTATGTGGTGAAGCCGCTGGACTTCTCCACCTTCCCGACCGTGCTGCTGCTGACCACGCTGTTCCGCCTGTCGGTCAGCATCGCGACCACGCGACTGATCCTGACTCACGCCGAAGGGGGCAAGATCGTCGAACAGTTCGGCCGCATGGTGTCCGGCGGCAATCTGGTGGTCGGGCTGGTGGTGTTCCTCATCATCACGCTGGTGCAGTTCATCGTGATCTCGAAGGGGGCGGAGCGTGTGGCGGAAGTGGCCGCGCGCTTCAGCCTGGACGCGATGCCCGGCAAGCAGCTGTCGATCGACAGCGACCTCAGGTCCGGTCTCCTCGGCAAGGACGAGGCACGCGCCAAGCGGCACATGCTGGAACAGGAAAGCAAGTTTCACGGCAGCCTGGATGGCGCCATGAAGTTCGTGAAGGGCGATGCCATCGCCTCGCTGGTGATCGTGATCGTGAACCTGCTGGGTGGCCTCGCCGTGGGTGCGCTGTACCACGACATGGACCTGGCCACGGCGGTATCGACCTTCTCGATCCTGACCATCGGCGACGGGCTGGCGGCGCAGATCCCGGCGCTGTTCGCGGCCATGGCGGCGGGCCTGCTGGTCACGCGCACGACCGACGAGACGGCGGAGCGTGACTTGGGCCCGGCCATTGCGCGCCAGATCGTCGGCAAGCCGCACGTCCTGTTCATCGCCGCAGGGCTGTGCCTGCTGCTGGCGCTGGTACCGGGCTTCCCCACGCTCACCTTCCTGGGCATCGCGTTCGCCATGGTTGCAGGCGGCGTGTGGCAGACTCCGCTGCTGCGCGACAAGGTCGGCGAGCGGCTGGGGCTGTCGGTGGCGCAGCCGGTGAATGGCGGCGAACTGACCGTGGAACGGCGCATGCTGGAACCCGTCGCGCCGCTGACCGTGGCCGTCCTCCTGCCGGTGCAGACACCCGCGATCCTGTTCGGCGAGCTCTCGACCGAGATCCGGCGCGAGCTGGAGATGATCGGCGACGAGGCAGGCGTGCGCATGCCGACCGCGCGCATCTTGCGCCAGCCACTGGCGGCGGAGCCGGCATCTGACCTGCCCCCTGCCTGGCAGATCGATGCCTACGGCGCCCCGCTCGGCTCCGGCTCCTTCGGCGCGGCGGGCGACCGTCCCGCAGGGCCGGTCGGCGAGACGCTGCGCCGCCACCTGCCGCTGTTCCTGGGCCTGCAGGAAGTGACCGACATGCTGAACTGGCTGGGCGAGGAATATCCCGAAGTGGTGAAGGAAGCGGTGCGCAGCCTGCCCACCAGCGTGATCGCGGAAGTGCTGCGGATGCTGGCGGATGAAGGGGTGTCGCTGCGCAACCTGCGCGACATCGTGCAGGCGCTGGCCCAGGCCGGGCAGACCTGCCGCGAGCCTGCCCAGCTGCTGCAGATGGTGCGCCCCGCCATCCGCCGGCAGATCGTGGCGCCGCTGGTGCGCGACGGGCGGCTGGCGGTGATGATGGTCGGCAGTGCTGCGGAAGCGAGCATCCGGCAGACGCTGACGGAAGTGGAAGGCACGCAGCGCCTGGCCATTACCCCGCTGCAGATGCGCAACATGATCGACCTGATCGAACGTGAAACCGTGGCGAGCGGTGCGGCTGCGCTGCTGACCGCGCGCGACCTGCGCCGTCCCATGCGGCTGCTGCTGGCCGGCGACCTGCATCATCTGCCGGTGCTCGCCTTCAACGAACTGGTGCCGTCCATCCCGCTGGACATCGTGGCGGAGATGAACTGGGCGCCACCTGCGCTGGACGGTCATCGCGAACTGGAGGAAGCCGCTTGATCCGCCTGCCCAGCCTCATGTCACGACGTCCCCTGTCCGGCGCCCTGGCCATGACCCTGGCCCTGCTGCCGGGGCCGGTGCTGGCGGAGCCGGTGCCGGCATCGACGCAGCCGGTCAGCATCACCGCCCGCAACACCGAACTCGGCCCCTTCCTGGAACAGCTGTTCGCGCAGGGCGGGCTGCGCGTGCAGGTCAGCAACTCGCTGCGCGGTCGCCGCATCAACGGCCGGTTCGACGGCACGATGAAGGAGGTGTGGGACCAGGTCAGCAGCGCCTTCGGGCTGGTCGGATATTACGACCGGTCCGTGGTGCGCGTCTATGCTGCGGGCGACATTGCCACGCGGCGGTATGACGATGTCGACGCCGCTGCCCTGCTGGCGGAGGTGCGTCGCCTGCGGCTGACGGACGAGACCAATGCGCTGTCGGGCGGCGGCACCAGCGTCAGCGGATCGGGCGTGCCGGCCTTCCTGCAGCAGGTCGGCGAACTGGCAGGCCGCTTCCGCGCCCCGGCCTACGATGTCGCGACGCAGGGCGGCGCAGCCGGCTCGTTCATCTCTCCGCTGGCGGACCCGGTTGCGTCCTCCACCGCCACCGCCCTGGCGGTCCGGTCCGAGGTGATGCGCGCGGCGACCGTGCGCCAGCCTTACGAGGTGCGCATATTCTTCCTGCGCTACGCCAGCGCCAACGACAATTTCGTGCGTACCGGCGAAACGCAGAGCCGCGTTCCCGGTATTGCCAGCATCCTGAGCGGCATCATGGGCGATGGGCGCCTGCCGCAGACGGTGCGGACCAGCGGGGATGATCTCGACCGGTATGCCAGCGTCGATCCCGTGCTGGACCTGTCGGATCCGGGCGGGCTGGCGCTGGTGCCGGCACCGGCCCGTGCGCCCGAACCCGAGAGCGAGCCCATGTCGGCCCGCACCGTGAACGGTCCGCGGATCGAGGTGGACGACACCCAGAACGCGCTGATCGTGCGGGACCGGCCAGAGGCGATGAGCGTGTACGAAGGGATCATCGCGGCGCTGGACCGCCCGCCGCGCATGGTGGAGATCGAGGCCGCGATCATCGACCTGAACGTGGACCGGCTGAAGGATCTCGGGCTGGACTTCAACGTCGCGGTCGATGGACTGAACGTCCTGTTCGGCGGCATGTCCGGCAATCCGGTGCCCGACTTTTCTGCGCCCAATATCGCCGGCAGCTATGTCACGGATGATGGCGACAGCTTTGCTGCGCGGATCACCGCGCTGGAGCGCAATGGCGCGCTGAGCGTGGTGTCTCGTCCGCAACTGGTCACGCTGGATAATCGCGCGGCGCTGTTCGACAGCACGCAGGAACTCTACATCCGTGTCGAGGGTACGCTCAGCCGGCTGGAGCGGGTGGCGATCGGCACGATGCTGCGGGTGACGCCGGCGATCGTGTATGATGACGGCAACCCGCGTGTGCGCCTGCGCATCGAGATCGAGGACGGCGCACCCACCACCTCCTCCGTCGATGGGCTGCCGGTGCTGCGCCGCTCGCGGGTGAGCAGCCAGGCGGTGATCAACCAGGGCGAGAGCCTGCTGCTTGGCGGCATCACCATCGACACCAGTTTTGAACAGCGCAGCAAGGTGCCGGTACTGGGGGACATTCCGCTGTTCGGGCAACTGTTCCGCAAGCGGCGCGACGGCGCCAGCCGGATCGAACGGTTGTTTCTGCTGACCCCGCGCATCGTGGAACAGGGCGTGCCATCGGGCCTGTCGCGGCAGGAGGCGATCCCGCTGGACGTGCTGCAATCGCTGGGCCGCGGGGAGGGGAGCCGGTGAACGCCCCCGTCCTGCTGACGCGGGAAGACCGGCCGCCCGCAATGGCCGCGCAGCTGCGGATCTTCGGCGGGCGGCTGGACGGGGTGGACTATCCGCTGGAAGAGGGCGGCTCCATCCGGCTGGGGCATGCGCTGGACAATGACATCGTGGTGCGCGGCAATGCCACGCGCGGATGCCGGATCGCGCTGCATGCCGGGCCGGGCCGGATGAGCGTGGAACTGCTGGCAGGCGAGGCGCGGTTGCTGGGGCAGGCGCTGGAGATCGGACGCCAGGTGCCGCTGCCTCATTTCGTGCCGCTGGGCATCGGTGAGTACAATCTGGCGATCGGCGCGCCGGGCGATCCACGCTGGGCGGAAGCGGAAAGCCTGTCGCGCCACCTGGGCGAGCCGGGTGATGCAATGGCGCCTGTCCGGCAGGCGGGCCTGCCCGCATCGGCCGCGCAGATGCGGCGCCGGGCCGTGTCCGTCACCAACCACCTGCCCCGCTGGACCAGGCGACCGGCCGTGCTGTTCGGGGGCGCGCTGCTGTTGCTGGGCGTGCTGGCCTTGAGCCCGGTGCGCGACTGGGCCACCCGCGACCTGCAGGGTGCGGAATCCGCGCGCCGCGCACTGGTCGCCGGTGGTTTCGCCGGGGTCACCGTCGCGGAGGGTGCCGACGGTGACCGGCTGGTATTCGCCGGCACAGTGCAGGACGAGGATCGTCTGGCCGAGCTGCGGGAGCTGGTGGTTGCCGACTTTCCCGGTGCGCAGGTGGATGTGGACACCACCGCCGCCCTGGCCCGCGGGGCGACCGACATCCTGGCGGCGGAAGGTGTGGATGCCGAGGCGCGCCCCGCCGGCCTGGGCGTGATCGAGGTCCAGTCCGAATATCTGCCGGCCGATCGCCAGCGGGAACTGCAGGCGAGGCTGAAGGCCGACCTGCCGGCGCTGCAGCAGGCGCGCTTCGCACTGACCGGTCAGCGCGGCGGGCAGGACCTCGCCTATTATTTCAGTTCGGCAACCTATGGCCTGGCCACCTTCGTGGATGGCGAACCCGGCCATCTGGTCACCGCCGACGGATCGTTCTGGTTCGAAGGGGCAATGCTGCCCACCGGCCACGAGATCGTGTCCGCCCGCAACGGGCGCGTCACGCTGAAGCGCAACGGCATGGTCGAGGAAATCCTGATCAATCCGTCCGCACCTGCCCCCGGCCTGACAGCCGGCAATCCCCAAGGAGTGTGATCGATGACCGACGTCACCACGCAACTGAACAACCTGGCCGCCGCGCCCGCCACCGGCAATCGCGCGCGCACGTCCAACTGGTTCGAAGCCTTCGCCAGTGCCTGGGGCAGTGCGCTCGACAAGCAGGCCGACGTGATCGAACAGCAGGCCGAAGTGCTGAAGAATGGCGGGGACTCGCCCTCGCAGATCACCATGCTGACGGCCGAAAGCATGCGGCTGAGCTTCATGTCGCAGAGCTCCCATACCTCGCTCGACAGCATCTCCAAGTCACTCGAGACCATGGCGCGGAAGGGCTGATCGTGGATCCGGTCATGGCGGCAGCACCGCTGCCGGGAGCAGGTGGCATCGGCATGGGCACCGCAGGCGGCCTGCACCAGATCGAACTGGGCGCGCCGACCGCTGTCGGGGCGGCCGACCCCGCCGTACAGGCGCGGTTCGATGCGGCGCTGAATGCGGCCGGCATGTCCGCGCCTGTCGGGCAGGGAGGCGAGGTGCCCAAGGTCGTGGGCGGGCTGTTCGACGCGCTCGACCAGGTGGACAGCCAGGCGAAGTCGGTGTCCGATTACGCAACCGAAGCCCAGGCCGGTGACGGGCAGCTGACCCCGGGCGAGATCGTCAACCTGACGATGCGCTGCCAGGAGTTCATGTTCCAGTGCCAGCTGACCTCCAACATCGCCAATCGCAGTGCCGACGGCGTGCAGCAGCTGTTCCGCCAGCAGGGGTGACGCCGATGACCCGCTTCCTGCTGCCCTTCTTTGTCGCGCTGGCCCTGGCCGGCTGCGGCGAACAGGAACTGCACCGCGACCTGACGGAGGACGGGGCCAACCAGATCGTCGCAGCGCTCGCGGTGGAAGGGATCGGCGCACAGAAGGCGGCGGCAGAGGAAGATACCTGGTCCGTCAGCGTGGAGCAGGGCGACTTCGCGGAAGCGGTGTCCATCCTGCGCGCGCAAGGCCTGCCGGAGGAGGAGTTCCAGTCGCTTGGCGAGATCTTTCAGAAGGAAGGCTTCACCTCCTCCCCGCTGGAGGAGCGCGCCCGGCTGAACTACGGCCTGTCGCAGGAGCTGTCGCACACCATCGCTTCGATCGACGGGGTGGTGCGGGCGCGGGTGCACCTGAACCTGCCGCAGCCCGATCCGCTGACGCAGGATGCGGCGCCTTCCTCCGCGTCCGTATTCGTCAAATATCGTCCCGGCTTCGACCTGGAACGGCAGACCGGGGCGATCAAGACGCTGGTGGCCAACTCCATCGAAGGGCTGGGCTATGACCGGGTGTCGGTGGTGATGGTGCCGGGCGCTGCCGCCGCTCCCGAAACCGGTGGTTCGCTGATGGATGTCAGCGACAGCATGCGCGTGCTGGTGCTGCTGGTGGCCCTGGGGTTGATCGCGGCCGGTGCGTGGCACTGGTGGCGGGGTCGCCGGCCAATCCCGGCCGAGCCTCTGCGCCTGGAAGATGCCGACCGGGCGGAGCGGTTGCAGAAGATCGATGTCTGACGCTGCGCTTCTCCGGCACGAAGGCCCGAGCTGGCGGGCCGGACTGGTGCGCAAGCACCTGCTGCTGCGCGGCATGGCGAGCGGTTGCGTGCCCACGCCGCGCGCTGCCCGCTTCGCCGCGCAGGCGCGGCCTGGCAGGGGTGCGGTTACCTTCGCCGAGCTGGCGTCGCTGCCGATGTGGCGGCTCGATCCCGCGCTGGATCGTGACAGGCTGGCGGAGATCGCCGGCCTGCTCGCGGCACGACCGATCCTGTTGCGCACGGTCGCCGGACCGCTGCTGCGCGATCTGGCCGATCGTTATACTCCGGCCTTGCTGGAAGCGGTGCTCGAGGCCGAGCTGCCCGATGCCGCGCCGGGCGTGGCGGCCCGGTCGCTCGCATCGGCGGAGCTGCGGGACACGGGGCAGGCGGTGCTGGATGCGGCCACCGGAGACGATGTGGATGCGCGCGCGATTGCCGACACTGCGCTGCTCCTCTGCACGGCGGGGGAGCAGGGCCCGCAATGACCTATCGCCTGTATCATAGTGGCGCTGCCAGCGCGCTGTTCGGCCCAACGCCTTTGATCCGCCGGGATGAAGCCCGGATGATCCGGGAAGCGGCCGCGCTGCTCGACCATGCAAGATCCGTTGCGGCGGAGGCGGAGGCCGCGCGTGCCGAGGGCTTTGCGGCCGGGCGGCAGGAGGGCCTGCGGCTGGTACTGGAGGAGCGCGACAGGACGCTTGCCGACCTGATCGTGCCCGTCGCCCGCCAGGTTGAACAGGCGCAGGCCGCCCTGCACGACGATATCGCCACCCTGGCGCTAGAGGCGATCCGCCGCATGATCGGTGCCTTGCCGGATGGCGATCTGCTGGCCGGGCTCGCCCGGCAGGCGGTCGCCGCGCTGCCACTGGACGAAGTGGACCGCATCGCCGTGCCGCCCGCCTCGCACTTGGCAGTGGGCGAGCGGCTGGGGGCGCCCTGGGCGCAGCTGATCGTGGCGGATGCGCAACTGGCACCGGGGGACTGCGTGATCCACACCCGGTCCGGCAAGGTGGTCGCCAGCGTGAGCCTGCAGCTGGAGCGGCTGGCGGAGCGATGGGGCGCGGCCGGATGACCGGGGCGGACGGGCGCCATCGCAAGTTCGACGCCCTGCTGCAGGCGCTGGACGGCGCCCCGCTGAACGAACAGCGCGGCCGACTGGTGGAGGTGCTGGGGACCACGCTGCGGGTCGCGGGCCTGCGCGCGCGCATCGGCGACATCTGCGAAGTGCGGCGACTGCCGGATACGGGCGAGCGGCTGGAGGCCGAGGTGATTGGGTTCGCCGGCGACCTGGCCGTGCTGACCCCGCTGGGTCAGGTGCGGGGCCTGTCTCCGGCGGACGAGATCGTGCTGGCGCGCAGCACACCGCGCGTGCCCTACGGTGCGCACCTGCTGGGCCGTGTGCTCGACTGCCGGATGCGGCCGCTGGACGGGCTGGGCCCGGTCGCGACCCATCCCGCGCGCGACCTGCACGCCGAACCGCCGCCACCATTGCAGCGCCGGCTCATCGACCGGCAGGTGATGACGGGCATCCGCGCGATCGATGCGCTGGTGCCGCTGGGCGAAGGGCAGCGGATCGGCATCTTCGCGGCAGCCGGCAGCGGCAAGAGCAGCCTGCTGGCCATGCTGGCGCGGCATGCGGATGCGGACGCCTTCGTAATCGCGCTGATCGGCGAACGCGGGCGCGAGGTGCGCGAGTTCATCGAGGATGCGCTGGGGGAGGAAGGGCTGGCCAAGGCGGTGGTGATCGTCGCCACATCCGACCGTCCGGCGAAGGAACGCGCGCGCGCCGCCGAGGTCGCGACCGCCATTGCGGAAGGTCTGCGCGACCAGGGCAAGCACGCGATGCTGATGATGGACAGCGTGACCCGCTTCGCCAGGGCGCAGCGCGAGATCGGCCTTGCCGCGGGGGAACCGCCGGTCCGGCGCGGCTATCCGCCGTCCCTGTTCGCGCAATTGCCGCAGCTGTTCGAGCGCGCAGGCACGTCGGACAAGGGCGCGATCACCGCCATCTACACCGTGCTGCTAGAGGACGAGGATGGCGACCCTGTGGGGGAGGAGGTCCGGTCGCTGCTGGACGGGCATATCCACCTGTCCCGTCGGCTGGCCGGCGCAGGCCATTATCCCGCGATCGACGTGAATGGCAGCCTGTCCCGCGTGATCACGCGCATCACGCAACCACAGCATCTGCACGCTGCGGGCACCCTGCGCCGGGCAATGGCGCGGCTCGCCGATATCGAACTGCTGGTGCAGATGGGCGAATATCGCGCGGGGCAGGATGCGCTGGCCGATGCGGCGCTCGCCGTGCGCGAGCCGATCGAGGAATTTCTGCAGCAGGGCATGGCGGACCCCACACCCTTCACGGAAACGCTGGTGCGCCTGCGGGCGCTGACGGAGGCACTGGATGGCTGATACACGATTGCCTGCCCTTCTGCGGATCGGCAGCATGCGCCAGGTCGCGACCGAACGGCGCCTGCGGACGGTGCAGGCGGAGCTGGACCTGGCGAGCCGCCGGCATCAGGCCGCCCGTCGATGGCACGCGGCGCGGGTGGCGGACGAACATGCGGTGACAGCCGGCTGCTACGACAATCCGGCGGACGAGCAGGGCTGGATCGCCCGCACCCTGCAGACCGCCATCACCACCGCCGCCGCAAGCGAAGTGGATCAGAGCGAGGCGGAAACGAGCCGCTGCGAGGCGGGCCGGCGGGCGGCGGCGCTTGCCGTGATGCGCAACGAAGCGCGGCAGACCCTGCTGAACGGCCAGGTCGCTGCCGGACGGCGAGCGGCCACCCTGCGCAAGGAGGAGGAAGCCGCGGACGAACTGCCGCATTCCCGGACCCGCCGGTGCTGAGGCCTTCGCAACGCGCAGAGCCGATGGTGCACCGGGTTGCCGTGCCGCAGGCCAAGCCGGATCCCGCCCTGCGCGACCGGTTCGAACAGTTGCTGGGCGGGGGCAGGAGCGGAAGCAGGCCGGATCGTGGCACGACGTCCTCCGGCAAGGCAGGCGAACGCGAGAAGCAGGGCGACGCGGCGCAGGAGGGTAACGGCGAAGCCGGACTGGCGGGACTGACCGGTGCCCTGTCCTTCCGCGAACCACCCGCAGGTGATCCGGGCGGAGATGCCCTGTCCTTCATGACGGGGCAGGGTGGTGGCATCCAGCTGGCAGCGCCGACTGCGGCCGAGGTGCCCACGGCGCCGTCCCTGCGGAGTGCCGATCCTGCCATGATGCAGCTGGCGGAGCGGATCGCCAGCCTGCATCTGCCGTCATCCGGCAGCTACCACATCGAACTTCCGGGCAGTGACCGGGTTGCGGCCCGGGTGGAACATGCGGGGCAGGGTGGTTTCGCCATCGCGCTGCACCTGCCGGCGAAGGCGACGGAGCACCGGCGCCGTCTGGCGGCCGAACTGTCGATGCATCTCGATGCGCGCGGCCTGACCCGCTGCGTCGTCCGGCTGGAGGACGAGCAGCCGGGCAGCTGACGCCGGATCAGCCCGGCACGAAGCCGTTCTCGGTCAGCCGCATGGCATCAAGATCCAAGCCGGATGCGCTGGCACCTTGGCGGATCGCCCGCTGCAGCTGCGGCATCAGTTGCGGTTGTTCCTTCGCCAGGTCGACCATGCCGTCGATCATCGCCGCCTGGATCCACATGGCTTCTGCCAGCTGCTGCTTGCCGGCGTCACCCGTGCGGGCGAGTTCCGGTGTCGCCTGCAATGCGTTCCGCGCCTGCGCCTGCACCGCGCGCATCTCCGCCCGGCTGAAGGTGCGGTTAGAGCCACGGGCCCCTTCCCAGGCGGTCATCCACCAGAAGGCATAGGCGTCACCCAGATTGTCGACCGAGTAGCCGTAGGGAGCCACCGCCGCGCCGATCTGCCCGATCACGTCGGACGAGGCGAACAGCTGTTCCATCAGCGCGGCACTCTCGGGATTGCCACCCCGTGTCTTGGCAGCGAACTCGGCGAGATTGGCCCGGCGGCGTGCGGCGGAAGGGGAGAAGGTCAGCGAGGTTGCCCGGGATGCGGCGCGTGCGGATGGACCAGTCCGAGCTCCCTCGCTTTCCCGGTCCTCCAGGCCGCGCTGCATCACTTCGTTCTGAAGCTCCACCATGGCCATCTGTGGCGCGAAATTGTGGAACATCGGCATGTCCTGGGCTGCGGCCTGGCTGGCCGTCCCGAAAACTGCAAATCCCAAAGCGATCATCGAGAGGTGACGAAGCATTGATGTTTCCTTCTGCGTCTCGGCCACAATGAACGCGATGAAGGCCCTGAACAAGAAGGAGGGGCGCAGCGCACCCCTCCCCAAGAACTGCTCGACGTTTGGTTGATCAGCCCTTGCGCGCGAGAGTGGTGGCCGATTCACCGATCGACTTGATGGTGCTGGCAAGAGCGTTGCTGACCATGTTCATTTCCTGACCCAGGCCCTGCATCTCGGCCGAGAGGGATCCGGTCTTCTTCGCGCCATCAAGCTTTTCGCCCAGCTCGATCATGCGGTCCATCTTGTCGTCCATGACTGCGCCCATGGCCATGGCCAGCGCGACCAGGCGCGACTTGCCCTTGACGGCGGCAGCGTAGTCATCGCCCGAACCGTTCTCGCGAATGTTCTGCAGCACCGAGTCGGTCATCTGGCGGGCGGCATCATTCGCGTTGCGCTCCAGGTTGCCGGCATCGGTGGCGGGCAGGTTGAACTGCTGCGCCAGGGACTGGACCGCCTGACCGATCGTGCCGCCGGCCAGCGCGCCGCCGCCGAACGAGCCGGAGAATGCCGAATGCGCCACGTCGATCACCGACTGCGGCAGGCCCAGCTGCTGACCCAGGTTCTGGATTACCTGCTGGCCGATTGCCGAGAACAGCGTGCGCGTCGCCAGCGCGGCCCAGCCGGCCGGACCCATCGTCAGCTGCGCCAGCGAGATGGGATTGATGACCGACTTCATGATTCCACCGAGAAGACCCATGACCACTCTCCTTGAAAAAGACTGCCAGGCCTGCGGTCCCTGTGGATCCGCGTGTCTGCCTGTGCCCCTGTTGTGCGGCAGTCCGGGCCGGAGCGCTCTCGGCAGATCAATTAGACTGCCTCATCGTTTTGCTTAGGGGGCCTTATTCCACCGGATGGAACAGCAGGCCTGCCAGGCACGCCAGCCCGCGCGATCCATCGACGTCGAGCTTGCCGATGGCATTGTTCAGATGCGTCCGCACCGTGTTCTCGTGGATGTTCAGCAGGCTGGCGATATCCTTGTTGGCGCGCCCCCACCCAAGGAAGCGCATCACCGCCACTTCCGTCCGAGACAGGGAGCGGAGCGCTGCGATCCGGTCCGCCGGAACGCGCCAGCCTTCCACCAGGAATTCGCCCAGCTGCAACTCGCGTCGGCTCGCATCACGCTCGCTCTCGCGCTGCTTGATCTGGGCGATCAGCTGGGCGAGGCCGTCGATGTCCTCCACGCCGAGCCCCTGCCGCCGGTCGCTCTCCGGCTCGCGCGCGGCCCGGGCGTCCTGCGCGGCAGAGGCGATGCCGCCGGTATAGTTGCCGTTCATCGATCCCTCCCGATTGCGCGTGTCGCCTGCTCGATCGCGGCCAGGGTCTCGGGCACCGTCGGCGCGGAGCCGGCGACCCGCGTCACGATGCCGGCGATCCGTTCCACCGTGAAGGCAGCCGGACGGGCGGCAAGTTCCGCCGCGCATTCCTCCGTGAAGGCGTGGAGAGCGGCGGCGAGCCGGACCGTGTCGGCCGGACTGGCGCCGAGACCGCCAGCCAGTGCCTCCGCCTCCCGGTCGACCCCGTACAGGTCCGCCGGCAGCACGCCTGCGTGTCCGCCGCCGCCACCCTGCGGATCGCCATCGCGGCCGGCCATGTCCAGCGCGTCGGCGATCTGGCCCGCGACCCGCCCGGCCAGTGTGCCCAGCGTTGCCGCGGCGCCGCCTCTGCCGCCGCCGCCGACGCGGCCGATCGCGTGAACGCCCGTCAGCCGGGCCCGGATGTCATTGCTCATCATCGGTGACGCTAGGCCCGGCACATGCCGCTGCCAAGCGGTGCGGCATGGTCGTTTCGCGCAAGCGCTCTAATCGTTTCGATGAGCCTGCGACGAAGCGTGCTCTGCCATAGTCAGGTTCCAGCGAGCCCAGCCATGCGTGTCGGCCAGCTGCACCGCTTTTCAACGAAAGGACGTCGGAGATGACTTTGAACCTGGGGCTGAATGTCGGTCTGCCATCGACGCTGACTGCGGGCCTGCAACAGATCTCGAACGGCTTGAGCCTGCAGCTCGCCGCCGGGATCATGGGCCAGTATTTCAACCCGCTGGGTGCCTCTCCGTTCGCGAGCGGGGCCTTGCCGCAGCTGATCATGCTCAGCCTGTTCGGCAATGTACCGACCCCTCCGCGCCAGCCGGCCGGCAGCCCGCCGGCCCTGCCCGTGTTCCCGGAACCCACCGCGCAGTGGAGCGCGCAGCTGACGGGCACGAACACCGCCGCGGTCGACATCGGCGATGGCTACTCCCTGCAGTTCAACGAGAACAGCAGCGAGATCACGATCCGCAACGCCAGGACCGGCGAGAGCACGCAGATCTGGGGTGATCCGCACGTGTCCGTGGATGGCAAGCACGTCTATGATTTCTGGGGGACCACCACCTTCACGCTGGAGAACGGCACCAAGATCACCATCAACACCGAGGCGGGGAAGAACAATCCCAACGTCTATTATGCCAGCCAGGTCGTGGTGACGAACGGCAGCAACGCGATCGTGGTGAACGGCGTCAGCGAACAGGTCCGCGGCGATCTGGCCGTGTCCATGTCGCAGGACGGCTATGCGATGGATGCGCTGCATCGCGACGGTTTAGTGCTGCACGAGAATGCGGCCGGATCGGGCTGGATCTCGGAACTGAGCGGCGCAGTGGCGACGCAGGCAGATCTCGACCTGACGCGGCTGGGTGCGGCCTACGGCCCCGGCAGCGACCTGCCCAGCCTGGGTGAATCATTCAGCCTGCTGGGCAACTTCCTGATGCTGGGCATGCTGTCGGCCAGCCTGAGCGTCGCGAGCCAGAACGACCGCTGATTGCATCGGACGAACCGCCTGCCGCAAAGATGGTGAACCGCGCCGGGCGTGTCTTGCGCGGTTCACAATTGCCTGATCTACCGGTTCTACGGCAAGCGGACAGGCGCGGATGGCGGGCAAGCAGGACGGCGGGGACAAGACCGAACAGCCCACAGCCAAGCGTCTGCGCGACGCTCGGCTGAAGGGCGACGTCGCCAAGTCCAAGGATGTCGGTGCCGCCTTCTCCACGCTGGCGATGTGCCTGCTGTTCGCACTGGCCGCCGGCCACTGCGCCTGGCTGATCGCCGGTTTTGCGGACGAGGTGCTCCGCCTGTCGCTCACGCAGGATTTCGGCCATGCTGCCCCGCTGCTCGCCACCCGTGCGCTGTGGCTGCTGGTGGGGCTGTCCGCGACCATCCTGGCGCCGCTTGCCGCGATGGGCCTGGCGATCGAGTTCTTCCAGACCGGCCCGATGCTGACAGGGGAGAAGCTGAAGCCATCGCTGGACAAGCTGAACCCGGTCGAAGGGCTGAAGCGGATGTTCGGCAAGGATGGCTGGGTCGAACTGGTCAAGACGCTGGCCAAGGTGGTGTGCCTGGTCCTCGTGACTGCACTGATCTTCATGGCGGCGCTGGAGGAGGTCGGCGGCATGATCCGGCAGGCCGCCTTCAGCCGCGCGGCCGGCGGCGGGGTCATCGCCGGGGAACGGGCTGCTGGATACTTCCATTCCGTGACCCTGCAGCTGCTGCTGTGGAGCGCGGGGCTGTTCCTGGCGATCGCCGTGCTCGACCGGCTGCACGCCCGCAAGTCGTTCATGAAGAAGATGATGATGAGCCGGCGGGACATCAAGCAGGAGCATCGGGAGAACGAGGGTGATCCCATGCTCCGGTCGGAGCGGCGGCAGATGCATCAGGAATGGGGCGGCAACTCCGCCGCCAATGCCGCGGCCGGTGCATCTGCCCTGCTGGTCAATCCGACGCACATCGCCATCGCTCTGGACCACCATCCCGAACGCGCGCCGATCCCGGTGATCACGGCCAAGGCGCTGGGACCGCTGGCAGCCGTCATGCGGGATGCCGCCCAGGCGAACGACGTACCGATCATCCGCAACGTGGCCGCCGCGCGCAAGCTCTACGCCGCGGCAGAAACGGGCGAGATGGTGCCGGAGGACATGTTCGAGGTGATCGCCGAGATCATCCTGTGGGCGCGCCGCGCGCGCGCCGGGGATGCGCCGATGGAACAGGAAATCGGCCGGGAGCCGCTGGCATTCGAGGAAAAGGACTGAATCATGGGCATCGGTGCCGTCGTGTCGTCGCTGCTGGCGATCATCCTTGCGCTGGCGCTGGTGCTCGGGCTTGCATGGGCCGTCATCTGGCTGCTGCGCCGCCTGCAGGACCGGCAGATGGGCGGTGGCGGGGCTGATGGTGAGGAGACCGGCCGCACGCTGCGCTTCGTTCGCGCCCTGCCGATCGGCCCGCGGGAGCGGCTGGTGCTGGTCGAGGTCGGCGGCGAACAGTTGCTGGTCGGCGTGGGCGGGGGCCTGGTGACGCTGGTGGCGCATTGGGACCAGGCCGGCCGCCCGGTCTCGAGCGCGGGCGAAGCGCCGGTGCAGCAGCGCATCTCCCCCGCAATGGTCGCCGCCTGGCGGGACAAGGGCGGGCGCGATGGCTGAGGCCGACCTGCCGGCACAGCCCGTGGCCGGCGCCCTGCCGTGTCTGGACGAAGCGCGTGCGCGGTTCGCCAATGCGCTGCACGCCCTGATCGCTGCAGCGCCGGCGCTGGAACTGCAGCGCGGTTGCCATGCCTGCCCGCCGGGTGCGCTGGCGCTGGCCGATCCGGCGGGTCTGTTGTGGCAGGTGCCGGAGGCGGCGGACGGGTCCGACCTCGACAGCCAGATCGCCCTGCTTGCCGCGTATGAACCCTTGCTGCTGGCGGTGGAGGAAGCCCTCGGCCTGCCATTCCGGCCAGCGCGGAGTGCAGGCGAGTGGCCGCAGGACACGCTATGGATAGCCGTCCGGCGGGCTGGGCTGGCCGGGCTGTTCGGCTTTGCCCCATCCTTGCAGTCGACCGCGGCCATCGGCGCGCCGCAGCGTGCCCTGACCGCCGCGCTGCCAGTGGCGGTGCGCCTGAGCTTCCGCGCCGCCAGCCTGCCGCTGGACGCGGTGGAGACGCTGGAGGCGGGCGACCTGTTGTGCCTGCCGGCCGGGCCGCTGGCGGTGGAACTGGCCGGCGCCAGCCGCGCCCCGCTTGGCACGGAATGGCGCTGGAGCCCGACGGACGGATCCCTGTTCCAGCTGGGGCGGACCGAGCAGACAGAAGGACGAGCGATGGACAGCAGCGAAGTTGCCGCGGGCACTCCCGCCTTTACCGTGCCTGTCACCGTGCGCCTGCCCGCCGCGGCGGTGGATGCGGGCGAACTGGCGGCGCTGGCGGAAGGCGGCACGATCAGGCTGATGCCGCTGGCCGAAGGGCTGGAGGTGGAGCTGCTGGTCGCCGGACGCCCGATCGCCACGGGGGAGCTGGTGCGCCTGGGCGATGATTTCGCGGTGCTGGTGGATCAGGTTGTCGGACGGGCGAGGACGATGGATCCCGCCGCCACCCCGCCGGTCGCCGGCGCATAAGGAGCACAGCGATGGACCCGACCAGCTTCACCCCCGGCTCCGCCCTGGTAACGGTCATCCTGATCGCGCTGGCGCCGTTCTTTGCCGTGATGGTCACCAGCTTCACCAAGATCGTGGTGGTGCTGACCCTGCTGCGATCCGCCATGGGCCTGCAGCAGGTGCCGCCCAACCTGGTGCTGAACGGCCTGGCGCTGATCCTGTCGTTGTACGTGATGTATCCGGTGATGGAGGACATGGCGAGTGCGGCCGGCTATGGCGAGCAGACCGTCGGGATCACGGGCGAGGCCGTCGAAAGCGCACCGGCGCTGGATGACACCGGCGCGATGTTCGCCACGGCGGACCGCGCGAAGGAGCCGCTGCGCCAGTTCCTGCTGAAGCATTCGGCGCCGGGCGAACGCATGTTCTTCCTGCGCACGCAGCAGCGCATCGCGGGCCCGCAGAAGGCGGCGCGGATGTCGGAAGGCGACTTCATCGTGGTGATGCCCGCCTTTGTGGTGCGCGAACTGACGATCGCCTTCAAGATCGGCTTCCTGATCTTCCTGCCGTTCCTGATCATCGACATGGTCATATCCAACATCCTGCTGGCCATGGGCATGATGATGCTGTCGCCGGTCACCATCTCCCTGCCGTTTAAGATCCTGCTGTTCGTCCTGATCGATGGCTGGGTGAAGCTCGCCCATGGTCTGGTCCTGTCCTATGTCTGAAGGCTGAGCGCGATGGATCCGATCGGCCTGACAATCGAAGCGATGTGGCTGGTGCTGCTGCTGTCCGCGCCACCGGTCATCGCGGCCTCGGTCGTGGGCCTGCTCACGGCCATCATCCAGGCCGCGACCCAGTTGCAGGAACAGACGCTGCAGTTCACGCTGAAGTTCTTCGCGATCGTGCTGACCATCTTCCTCACCGCGTCGCTGCTGGCGAGCACGCTGTATGCCTTCAGCGACATGATTTTCAGCCGGTTCTACACCGTGGGTCTGGGATGACGGGCCCATGACGGGGGAAGCGGTCGGCACCGGGCTGACCGAACTGGCCCCCTGGATGGAACAGGCGGTGCTGGTCGGTGTGGCGTCTGCCCGCTTCGCCTTCGCCTTCCTGTTCGTGCCGCTGTTCGGCAGCAACACCATGCCGCCGATGGTGCGCAACAGCCTGATCGTGACTTTCGGCCTGGTCGTGCTGAACACGCAGGCCAGCTTCGACCCCGACGTGCTGGGCGCCGCCGACTGGCTGGTGCTGTTCGCGAAGGAAGCGGGGGCGGGCACGATCATCGGTTTCTTCTTCGCCACCATCCTGTGGGCGATGGGCATGGCGGGGGAGATCATCGACAACAAGGTCGGCGCCACCATGGCGCAGATCCTGGATCCCGGCACCGGCACCCAGGCATCATTGTCGGCCAACCTGCTGTCGCGCTTCGCCCAGGTGCTGTTCGTCAGCGCAGGCGGACTGACGCTGCTGGTTGGCACCATCATGGCCAGCTACGCCTTCTGGCCGATGGGCGCGGGCGGGCTGCGCTTCGATGCGGGCACGGTGGTGCTGTTCGAACGCGAATTCGGTCGGCTGTTCACCCTGGCCTTCCTGTTCAGCGCACCGGTGGTGGTCCTGCTCTATCTGCTGGATGCCAGCCTGGGCCTCCTGAACCGGCTGGCGCCGTCGTTCAACGTCTTCGTCCTGTCCATGCCGATCAAGAGCCTGGCGGCGACGCTGATCCTGATCATGACCCTGCCACTGCTGGCAGAAGCGGTGCTGGACGACCTGGCCAGCCGCGGCGCCACGGCGGAGGCGGTGATGCGGCGGGTGGCCGGGATCGCCGGGTAGGATCAGGGCACGGCGCACAGGACGCCGACAAAGCTGGCCGGGACCGGGCTGATGTCAGGGGCGAACGCGTCGGAGGTCTGGTGATGCCAGACCGATACGGCCGGCTCTGCCTGCGCTCCGGCGCCATAATCCAGCACCAGAAAGTCGCCGCCGACCAGCGCGGCAAACGGGATCAGGTCGAAGCCCGACGCTTCCGGCGAGCGGGCGAGATGCGCATCCAGTCTGGTGGCGACCACGGCCACATCAGCCTCGGCCGTGATCTATTCCAGCTTGCCGGTCAGCTCCTGCCAGTCCGATGCGACCGGCAGGACGGCGCTGCTCTCGTCGCCATCATAGTCCAGATCGACGAACACGATCGGCGGCGAGGCAGTGGTCGTACGATAATCCAGGCAGAAATACCCGCTGGCCGTGTTGGTCGCGAACGGGAACAGCGCGAGCTCGGCGCTGCTGGCCTTGCCCGACCATTCCACCAGGCTGTCCAGCACGAACTCGACCGAATAGGTGTAGCGCTTGTCGCCCTTCTGCCCGCCCGCGAACAGGATCGGGCCGAACGCCGTCACGCTCCGGCTGCCGACCTTGATGCTGTCGGGGATGGTGGCGTCGCCCGGATGGTCCAGCAGTACCTGTCGCACCGCATCGGGCAGGGTGACGCCGACGCGCTCTTCCAGCGCGGCAATAGGGGCAGGGTCGCCCTTGCCCGGAACCTCGATGTAGGGTTCCCAACTGACCGCCATCATAGTCTCCTAGTCGCGCCCGCCGCCCCAGATGCGCATACCGCCGGTATGCCCGCCTGAGAAGTGGGCGTGCTCCGCCACGTCGACCAGCTGGATGCGGCCGGTATCCTGGTGATGATGCCAGGTGAGGTCCGGCGGAGAACGGCCGGCGGGATTCTCGCGGGTCAGGAACCGGACCTGCTCGTCCGTCAGGCCCATGCGGCCCGCCAGGCTGGCATCGCTGCGCAATGCCTCGCCCAGCATCCGGTTCGCTTCGCGGAAATGTGCCGCGTCGCTGGCGCTGTTGATGGCGCTCGCATCCAGATGGAGGTCGGCCTTCGCGTCGAACACCGGGAAGCCGTTATGGTCGTAGGTCACGCTCTGCCCGTCCTTGGTATAGGTCACGGTAGCGTCCGGGTTGATGGTGCGCGAGTCGTATGTGGCCGGCTGCCGCACCAGGTGCTGATCGCCATTCACATCGGTCACGGTCTGGCGGCCGTCAGCGCGCGTGGTCACGCTGGGCGTATCGCCGATCGCTTGGGTGCGGCCGCCTGCGGTGAAGGTGGTGCCACGATTGGCGTCCAGCACGAAGGTGCTGCCGGACATCCGCCCGCCGGCGATCGCCAGATCATCCGATGCGCGCACGCCCGCACCGAAGAACTCGTCGAGCTGGCGCTTCATGCCCTCGATCGAATCGCGCGCGCCGGCCGGCAGGGCGTTCAGCACATCGGCCGGCAGCTTGTTCACCGCATTGGAAATCTCGCGCAGCGCGGGCTCGAAGGTCTGGCGCAGGGCGGGGTTGTGGGCAACCGCGCCGATCGTGTCGGCGACCGTCTGCGCCCATTTGCCGATCTTGCCGGCCTTGGCCAGATCGCCCAGATACGGGACGATGCCGATGGCGGACAGTGCGCCATTGCCCAGGTGCCCGCCGGCCCCGCCCCAGTCGCCGCTGAAGGCAGAACCGATCGACCGGCCGATGGAGATCAGCGTGTTCGCCCCGTCGGAGATCGGCGTCGGCTCCACGATGCCGGTCAGGTCCAGCGTCATCTGCGCCAGATCCGCCACCAGGGTCGCGGTGTCCGGACCCTGGTCGTTGGCGGGTGGCGGCAGCGTGCCCAGCGCCTCCATCTGCGCGACGGTCAGGCCGCTTGCGACCATGTTGCGCAGGCCCTGCTCGATCGCGGCGGTATCGTTGGTGGCGGGATCGGCATCGCCCCAGATCCGGTCGAACCGGGCATATTGCTCCGCCGCGGCGCTGCCGGCAGGCGAAGCGCGCTGTTCGGCCACGGTCAGTCCCCGGTCTGACAGCGCGATCGGCGCTCCGTCCGGCGCCGTAAGGGCATAGCCGGCAGCCGCGAGCTGCCCCTGCTGGACCGGGGTCAGCTGCGCCTCCACCGCGCTCCTGACCTGCAAGGCGAGGGCGGTGTCCTGCGCTTCGATGGCGGCGAGATCGCGCCGGATCGCGGCGAGGTCGGCCCCGCTGCTCGTGCGGCTGCGCGCGACGATATCGTTCGCGATGGCGTGTGGATCGGGCTGGGCACTATATGCCTGACAGCGATCGGCACGGATGCCTGCGGTTTCGACCATGTGCTTCGCTCCTGCGCAGCGGACGGCACCCAGCGTGGTTGCCGGGCCGCAGGATAGGCGCGCAGGATCGCCCGGCGGCATAGTCGATTTGCTTAGTCCTGCTCATCATTATGCGGAGGGGGTCAGGGAGCCGCGAGGTTGATACCGGCCGGCGGCCCGCTGCGTGAAACTCCGTAAGCGATTCGAGGAGTGACGTTGTCGCTGGCCGTTCCTACATGCCCGGTGTCATGAATGTGCAACCCGCCTCCTTGTCCTTCCGCCTGGCCCCTGCGGCCGTGCCGCATGATGCGCGCACCGTGCGGCCGGAAGGAGTGCTGACCGGTTGGCAGGGGCCGGTCGGGCAGGGCCTGCCGGCCTCCGGCAGGCACCCCCCGGAAGACCCGGTGCCGCTGGCCGAGGGTCGGCATGCGCCGCCGGAGGTGGTCGCCGGACCAGCGCTGGTGGTCGGTGCGGTACAGTGCGGCGACCTGCCGCAGGATCGTTCGCGAGACGGGCTCGCGGCTCAGGCGCCGGGGCAGATGGCACGAAGCAGCTCACCCGGGGCGTTCTCGCCGGTCTCCGGTCCGTTCGCCACAGGCCACGGCCCCGCGCAGTTCCACTGGCGGAGCCCGCCCCCGGGGCTGCTTGCCGCCCTGCAGGAAGGTGGCCGGGCGCGCATCGCGACCCTGTTCCCCTGAGTTCCGTTCACCGCGTCTAGTCGAAACGATTATTGCCGCTGGCCTGCCGCTTCTGCGATCCTTTCCGGACGATCGAAGGGAGCCGGCCATGGCAACGATGCAGGGTGCAACGCTCAACGATACCGGACTGCTGGCCCGGGCGGACCGGAACAGCCCGCCGCTGCCGCACGGCGCGCTGCTCGCCGGAGGATCCGCGCTCGACCGGCTGATGGCCAGCCCGGCACCGCTCGACCGATTCGCCCCGCCGCCGACCTACACCATCCGCCGGGGCGACACGCTGTCAGCCATTGCCGCACGGTTCGGTACTGACGTCGCGACGCTGGCGCGGAGCAACGGCATTGCCGACCCGGACCGCATCATGCCCGGGCAGACGCTTCGCCTGCCGCAGGCGGACGGGCGCTCGATCCATGTCGTGCAGCCGGGCGATACGCTGGGCGGAATTGCCCGCGCCGCCGGGACCAGCTGGCAATCCCTTGCCCGGCTGAACGGGATTGCCGATCCCGACGTGATCGCGCCGGGCATGGTCCTGACCTTGCACGGGGAGGGTGGCAGCCGGGCGGATGTGGCGCGCGCCCCGGTACCGGTGCAGGGGCCGGTGGCGGAGCGGCCGGCGGCGCGCCCGGCCGATGGCGCACATCGCCTCGGCAGCCTGTCCGAACGATACGAGACGAGCGGGCGCGGGCCCGGCACGGTCTCGTCCGGCGTCAATGATCCGGGCGGCGTGTCGTATGGCGTCTACCAGCTGTCGACCAATGCCGGCACGCTGCAATCCTTCCTGCGGATCGAGGGACGTGGCTGGGCCGGTGCACTGTCCGGCACACCCGGCAGTGCAGGCTTCTCAGCGGAATGGCGGGCAATCGCCGCGCGCGAGCCGCAGGCCTTCCGGGAGGCGCAGCACGCCTTCATCGAACGGACGCATTATCAGCCGGCAGTGGATCGCGTGCGCGACGCGACCGGCCTGGACCTGGCCAGCCGGCACGATGCCGTGCGCGATGCGACATGGTCGGCGGGCGTACAGCACGGGCGGGCGGCGCAGCTGCTGACCACCGCGATCGAACGGACGGATGCCACAATCGCACGCGACGCACCCGGATACGACCGGCAGCTGATCCAGAACATCTATGCGGAACGGACCACCTATCTGCACGGACTGGCCGACAGCGGCCGCTACAGCGCGGGCGAAGCCCAGCAGTTGCGCGACATCACGCGCATCCGTTACCCGGCCGAACTGCGCGACGCGCTGGCGATGATCGACCGTGCGGACCCGGTCGCACAAGCACGCGCACCCGCCGGCAATGGCACGGAAGCCGGCCAGCTGGCCTCCATCATCGAGCGGCAGGGCGACGCCGCAGCGCAGGCCGATCTGGCCGCCGGACGCAAGGTGCTGGTCGCAATCCGCGCAGACACTGCGACCGGCGCGAATGGCGGAAAGGGCACCTATGATGACCGCATGGCGCTGGTCTGGCGCGACGGCGTGGGCACGGTTCATGCGCGTGCCTGGGAGGGCAACACCGAGCCGGCGGGCCGCTATGCCGCGCGTGGCTATGGCGTCGATGTCGATGGCGACGGGCGCAAGGAACTGGGTCGCCTGGTCGAAGGAAGCTACCGCTACACGCTGCAGTCCGGCAGCTTCGCGGGCAACCGGTTCTTCCGCGCCGAAACCGTGCAGCCCGCTCTGCGCGACAACGATCATGACGGGCGCTTCACCCCGGCCGACCGGGTCGATCCATCAGGCGCCGGGCGCTCCCTCCTGATCCATCAGGGGGGCAACACGTCGACCGGATCGGCCGGATGTCAGACCTTGCGGCCCGACGACTTCAACGCGTTCCTTGCCACGCTTGGCGGGCAGACCCGGTTCAGCTACGTCCTTGTGCGGCAATAATCGTCGAGAGAGCAGCATCATGCATCCCAACGGCTGGCGCATCGCCCCGATGATGCTCTTCCTGCTGGCGTCCTGCGGCAGCCCGTCGGAAACATCGGCCAGCCCCACCGAAGCGGACACCCCCGTGACGCAGCCAACGGATGTGGCCAGTAGCCCGGCGCCGGTTTCCCGTATCTCGGGCCCGGCGTCCGGGACTTCGCCGGTCTGTGAGCCGGATGCGCCGGAGAGCCCGTGCCCCATCGTCGGGCGCTGGCGGATTGCGCGGGTCTACAACCCGGCCGAAGCCGATCTCCTGGCAGATGATCGCGCGATGACCGGCGCGACGCTGACCATCACCGCCAATGGCGACGGACCCGGCATGCTTGCATGGGACGGGCCCGACACCGGGCAGTTCGACATCAGCGACAGATGCATCGGCCCGTATCTGAGCGCGCGTGGCACACCGGCCGGTGATCCGGCCGCGGCGCGCACGCTCGCCGCGGCGCTCTCCGCCTGGTCGGTCGGCGGCGATGCGGCGGCAGCCCGTGCGCTGGGCTGCGACCAGGGGCATTGGGCGGTGCCCACCAATGCTGCAGGCGACCGCTACGGGATCGTCCTTCCGCTGGGTAACCGGGCGGCGATCCAGTGGTATGAGGACCGGTTCCTGTTGCTTGAACGAACCGACTGACCGAGAACGTCGCAAGGGCAGGCGCGGCAAGGCCCTGTGCCGCTCCGGCGCCGGCATGGCGCAAGACATGGTGGCCAACACCCCGCCGCAGAGCATCGCCGCTCGGCCCGGTGAGGCCGGCACGCAGACGATTGTGATTTTCTCAGATGCATCCGCCGCCGAATTAGCGCCCGCTGTGCAGACCCTCCAGGAGGCACTGGTGCGGACCTATCGGAGGAGCCCGGCACTGATGGTCCAGCAAGCTGCGGTGCGTGGGCTCGACAGCGGTGCCGCGCTGGAGCGATCGCAAGCCCGTCCGCAGCTTTCCACCGGCGCCGGTTCGCGTTCGCAGGGGACAAGGGGCACTTCTTTGTCATCTATTCCGGCAATGCCACCGCCCGCATCGGGACGCATGGCCTGGAGGAAACCTTTCTCTCACGACGGGATCCAGGCCAGTCATCTGGGCGGAGCCCGGTGGGACAATGTGAAGTCGCGGGATCGGGCGTTTGTCACCGACTACGCCATCACGGAGGATCAGGAGGACTTCGCGAAGTCGGCCTTGTTCGCCTATGCGCTTATCCATCATCCGGACCGGTTTCCGCCCGGTGAGCGGAAGAGGATCGAGCAGCAGATCCCGGTGCGGTGCAAGACCGCCCGCACCAAGGCAGCGTGCAAGTCATTGCTTCGCAACACCCTGTCATCTAGTCGTAAGACAACAGACTGCACGGCCCCGAACCATTCTTGGCGTGGGTGATCGTGCGGGAGCGATGGAGAGGTATTCATGATCATGGGATCTGCTCTCGCGGCGCGTGGGCCGTGGACGATGTTGCTGTGCAGTGCGTCTGCCGCGGCGCTGCTGCCGGGAACCGCTTTCGCGCAGGCTGTCACACCCATCGATCGAGCAGCGGATGCCGGCAGCGAAGGCATACCCCGCAACGCCATCATCGTCACCGCCACGAAGCGCGAACAGACGCTGCAGGAGATCCCGGTGGCGGTCACCGTCACCACGGCCGAAACACTCGAGCGCGAGCAGATCCGTGATCTCCGCGATCTGCAATCGGTCGTGCCGTCACTGCGGGTGACGCAGCTGCAGAGTTCGGCCAACACCAACTTCATCATCCGCGGCTTCGGAAACGGCGCCAACAATGCGGGCATCGAACCGTCCGTCGGCGTGTTCGTGGACGGTGTGTACCGTTCGCGCACCTCCGCGCAGATCGGCGACCTGCCCGACGTCTCCCGCGTGGAAGTGCTGCGCGGGCCGCAATCGACACTGTTCGGCAAGAATGCGAGCGCCGGCGTCATTTCGATCGTCACCCGCCTGCCCAGCTTCACGCCCACCGGATCGGCCGAGCTGTCCTATGGCAATTACGACGCGCTCGTCGCCCGCGCCTATGTCAGCGCGCCGCTGGACAGCAACGTCGCGGTCAGCCTGGCGGGCGGGATCAACCGACGCGACGGGTACAATCGCGACGAAGGCTCCGGCACGCGCACCAACGAGCGGGATCGCTGGTTCGTGCGCGGTCAGGGCCTGTTCGACAATGGCGGCGCGCTGACCGCACGCCTGATCGTCGACTACGACCGGATCGACGAGAATTGCTGCGGGGTGGTCAACCTGCTCAGCTCCCCCGCCACCGCCGCGATCCGCGCACTTGGCGGTCAGGTGAGCGACCCGGACGACCGGTTCGGCAATGTCGTCTACAACAATTTCGCCTCCACCAACGTCATCGACAATGTCGGCGTGTCCGGGCAGTTCGATCTCGACCTCGGCCCGGTGGAACTGACCTCGATCACCGCCTTCCGCACGACCGATGGCAGCTATGGCCAGGACGTGGACTTCACCTCCGCCGACCTGCTGCGCCGCTTCTACGACCAGACGCTGGAAACCTTCACGCAGGAACTGCGCGCCACCGGCACCTTCGGCCCGGTCTCGGCACTGCTGGGCGTCTACTACTTCGACGAGCAGGTGCAGGAACGGCAGGACGTCGTCACCGGCGACGCGTTCCGGACCTTCGCCGACATCAGCGTCGGCGGGAATGGCAGCGGCGCGGCGGTTGCCAATCTGGAGACCACCCTGGGCACGCTGTACGGCAACCCGGCGCAATATCGCGGCCGGTTCTTCGTGCCTGGCCGGAGCGAGACCGGCATCTTCGAGCTCGAGAACCAAGCCCTCTCGCTGTTCGGGCAGTTCGATATCGAACTCGCCGAGGGGCTCGTCCTGACGCTGGGCGGCAATTACACGGCCGACGAGAAGCGGGCGACCACCACGTACAATGCGTCCGACGTGTTCTCGGGCATCGATCTGGTGAATGCGGGCAACCGCGCCATCACCGCGCAGGGTATCGCCACCACCGTGGGCAACCTGCTCCGGCTCGGCCGCCCTGCAACCCAGGCCGAGATCGGCGGATTTGCCCAGGCCAACCCGGCCGGCTTCGCCCAGGTGCAGGCAGGCGCGCAGGCCTTTGCCGCGGCCAACGCCAGCAATCCGCAGGTCAACCCGCTGCTTGGCGCGCGCGCGCTCCAGCTGTTCCCGCCCTTCGTCAACATCCCCAACGCCGTGGAAAGCGGCGAGACCGACGACGACGACTTCGCCTACACCATCCGCCTGGCCTATGACCTGGCCGCCGCCGTCAACGTCTATGCCAGCTACGCGACCGGCTTCAAGGCGAGCTCGTTCAACCTGTCGCGGGACAGCCGCCCTTTCTCGGGCGACGCCGCGGCGCTCGCCGGAGCAGGGCTGGCGGTGAACAATCTCACCTATGGCAGCCGCTTCGCCGGCCCGGAGGAATCGACGGTCATCGAACTTGGGCTGAAGACCAACCGGGGTCGCTACTCGGCAAACCTCACCGGCTTCCGGCAGGACATCGACGGCTTCCAGTCCAACATCTTCACCGGCACCGGTTTCTTCCTTGCCAATGCCGGCAAGCAGCGCACTTGGGGCGTGGAGTTCGAAGGCACCGCCAATCCGGTGGATCCGCTCACGCTCAGCCTGGGCGTCACCTGGCTGGATGCGGTCTATCAGGAGTTCCCGCTATCGTCGGTGGGCGACCTGTCGGGGCGTAGCGCGGCCGGGGTGCCGGACTGGACGGTGGTGCTCGGCGGGCAATGGGTGCAGCCGCTGCCCAACGGGGACGAGGCCGTGCTGCGATCGACCTTCCATCACGAATCCGAAACGAACATCGTGGAAGGCCTGCCGGGCTTCGTCAGCCAGGGTCAGGGCGCGGCCATCGCGGCGGCCGACCAGTTCACGCGGGAAGTGAACGAACTGTCGGCCTCGTTCACCTATGTCATGACGGATGCGGGCGTGGAGCTGTCGGTCTGGGGGCGCAACCTGCTGGACAATCGCTATCTGCTGTCAGTGTTCGACTCCGTGGCGCAGCCCTTCGCCGTGTCGGGCTACACCAGCCAGCCGCGTACCTATGGCGTGGCGGCCCGCTACCGGTTCTGATCCGGCGCGCCCCGGCCGCAAGCCGGGGCATGTGCCGGGACCGGGGCGGAAACCGGTGCCCGGAAAGGAGCGACGGTCCCGGCAAGGATGGTGCTGCGCCGGACAGGGGCCCGGCACCGGCGCCGGGCGGCGGCAGGCGCCGGCCGAAACTGCTGGTCCGCACCGAAAAGTTTGTTCATGGCTTGTGAACCGCTGCCAGCCATGTAGGTCTTGATGCCTTCTTTGCTCTCGCGACTGAGGCGAGTCCGCCACTCCGATCAGGTGATCGCCACGCAGGTGCGGGAGACGCTGGTGGAGTCGCTGTATGCGTCGCCGCAATCGCTCGTCATCGGCGCGGTTGCGAGCAGCGCGATCGCGGTGACGGTCGCGACCGTCAGTGGCGACCCATGGCTGATCATCGGTGCCGTCGCGCTGACCCTTACCGCATGTGCCCGAATGGTCGATGCACTGCGGCCGACGCGCCCGCCGGATGAACGGGCGCAGCGCAGCGACCTGCAGATCAAGCGGCAGGAGCTCATCTATCTGGCAGGCGCGCTTTGCTACTCGATGCTGCTGGGTGGGTTCGGCCTGCTCACGCTGACCAACACCGATGATGGCGTGTTGCAGCTCCTCTCCGTGACCACGACGATCGGGTATGCCGCGGGGATCGCCGGGCGCAATGCCGGGCGTCCGTGGATCGCGCTCGGCCAGCTCTGTTGTGCGTCGGGGCCGATCATCGTCGGCCTGCTGGTCTCGCTGGATCCGCTGAAGGTGGAACTGGCCATCGTCATCGGCCTGTTCGTGGTCGCCATGATGAGCATCACGCTGCAGACCTATGACGTTATCCTCAAGGCGACGGTCGCCTCGATGGAGAAGGCTGCCCTGGCCGAGTACAATGCCGCGCTCGCCCGGCGCGACGACCTGACGGGTGTGGCCAACCGCACCGCCTTCAGGGAACAGCTGGAGGCGGACTTCGCCTCGCTGCCCGGGGCTGGTCATTGCCTGTCGATCCACTGGCTGGATCTCGACCGGTTCAAGGAGATCAACGATTCCTTCGGCCATCTTGCCGGCAACGCCCTGCTGTGCGGCATCGCCGCCCGCCTGGACGAGGCCTTCGGCAGGCGGGGGATCGTAGCCCGGCTGGGCGGCGACGAGTTCGCGATCGTGTGCAGGATCCAGCGACCGGGAGAGGCCTCCGGCATCGGCCGCGAGATCCTGCGCCTGGTCGAGCAGCCGGTGCAGCACCACGGGCGGCCGCTGCATGCGAGCGCCTCTGTCGGTATCGCGGTGGCGCCGACCGATGGCCGGGACCCTGATACCTTGCTGAAGAATGCGGATCTCGCGCTGTACCGCGCCAAGGACAGCGGCAGGGGGCAGTTCTGTTTCTACGAGCCGGTAATGGACGAGAAGGTGGAGCGGAGCCGGAACCTCGCCGCCGAGATGAAGGGGGCGCTTGGCCGGGGCGAGTTCTACCTGCTGTTCCAGCCCATCTTCGACCTGCAGGGCACGGAAGTCGTCTCGTGCGAGGTGCTGCTACGCTGGAACAACCGCCGCTACGGCCCGGTATCGCCGGTCGAGTTCGTCCCGATCGCGGAAGATAGCGGGCTCATCGTAGAGATCGGCCGCTGGGTGATCCGGGAGGCATGCCGATCCGCCAGCCGGTGGAGCGCGGAGGTGAAGATCGCCGTCAACCTGTCGCCGATCCAGTTGCGGTCGCCCGACCTGCCCGCGGCGATCCTCGGCGCGCTGGCGGACACGGAACTTCCCGCGCACCGCCTGGAACTGGAGGTGACGGAGTCGGTCCTGCTGGCGGATGCCGAAGGTACCATTGCCGTCCTGAAGGCGATCAACGCCCTTGGCGTCGGCACGACACTGGACGATTTCGGCACCGGATACTCGTCGCTCAGCTACCTCACTAAGTTTCCCTTCCAGACGCTCAAGATCGACCGGTCCTTCATCTCCGACCTCGAGCAAAGCCCGGCTTCGGTGGCGATCGTCCAGACCATTGTCGAACTTGCCGCGAAGCTGGGCATGCGGACGGTGGCGGAAGGTATCGAGACCCAGGCGCAGCTGGATCAGCTGCGCCGGACCCGCTGCGATGCGGCGCAGGGATATTTCCTGGCGCTGCCGATGTCGGCAAGCATGGTTGGTGCCATGCTCGCCGACGACAGGATCCGCGCTCGGGGCTGAGCGGCAGGCGGATACGGCCAGACCCGTCAAGTGCCCAGCAGGCGGGTCTGCGCATTCACGAGCCGGCGCATCAGCTTGAGGTCGGTCTCGCTCAGCCGCAGGGCAGCGTCGGCCCACAGATCGACCACGGCCTGCAATTCCGTGAGTTCGAGCGGGTGAACGGCGCGCGATGCCTCGTAGATGGCGCAATGCCCTGCATGGCGGCGACGGTTCTGACGGATGTAGGCCTCGACCTCCGCGCGTCCCTGGCCCGGATCGGCAAGGCCGTGGACGATGCCCAGATCATACAGCTCCTCCGCCGTGTAGGTCCGGCCGCTCAGGATCATCTGTTCCGCCCGTGCGGCGCCAAGGCGACGGGACAGGAAGCAATGCGCCCCCATGCCCGGGAACAGCCCGAACAGGGTTTCCGGCAGGCCGAACTTGGTACCGCGTTCCGCGATGACGACATTGAAGGACAGCAGGGCCTCGAACCCGCCGCCAAGCGCGTCGCCTTCGACAAGCGCGATCGTCACGATCGGCTGGTTCAGGCTGAGCATGTTGCGATGCAGGATCCCGACACAGGCATGGCCATACCGGCGCAGCGCCTCCCGATCACCGTTGCGGATATGCGCGGCAAACAGGTCGAGATCGCCGCCGAGCGAGAATACGCCCGGGAAACGGGAGCCTAGGACAACATACTTGATGGGCAGCGCTGCGGAGGAAGCAGCTTCATCGATATCGTCCTGCCACGTGCCGAACTGTGCAAGGAGGCTTGGGTTGAAACTGGGCCTGACCTTCTGGTTCATGTAAGTCCACAGGGTCTCCAGCTCTATGTCAAGTTCGGTCTGGAGGTCCTGATAGGCGAACAGTTCTCTTTCGATCCGGGGTGCCCCCGGGTCACTTGTGTCATGCTCGCGACCGGCAGGGAGCGGAGTGTTGGCATAGGCGTGCTGGAGGAGAGTCATCATGCGTCCTTCTTGGCTGGCAGCGAACTGCTGCCAGCCAAGAATAGAGGTTTTCGGCGCTGTTGATGTGAGTTGTTAACCGGCGACCCGAAACCGGGCGGTCACACGCCCGCGAAACCGGCCGAAGCGGCGTGTTCGCGGTCCGGTTCGGAGCAGGAGACTTCGGCACGGAGTCAGCGCCATGCCGTCTTCGTCGCGGAAGGATTACCTGTCCCGGTTAGTCGCCGCCGAGGCCGTTGCCTCTTCAAGAACGTCCGGCAAGGGCGCTTCGGCCGTGAACACGACACCTTCCGGCCGGTAGTCGAGCTTCGCCGTCCCACCGATTTCCAGAGCCAGCACGCGTTCTATCAGGCGGGATCCGAAGCCGAGCCGGTCCGGCGGAGTTACGGCGGGACCGCCTTCTTCCGTCCAGATGACCTGCAGGCTGGCCGGCCGCGTATCTGTCACGACCTGCCAGTCGATCGTGACACTCCCGTCGGCAAGGGACAGAGCGCCATACTTCGATGCGTTGGTCGCCAGCTCGTGCAGGGCCAGGGCGAAGGCGATCGCGACACGTGGCTGCAATCGCACGTCAGGACCGGACAGATAGAACCGGTCGGCGTCGTCGACACCGAACGGCGCCAGCGCCCGCCTGAACAGGTCGGTGATGGGCGCACTCTCCCACCGCTCATTGATCAGGAGATCATTCGCCGCTGCCATGGACATGATGCGGGCTGACAGGGTCTCGCCCGCGGCTTCCAGCGAGTTTGCGTTGCGGATCGTCTGGGCGACGATCGACTGCAGGGTGGCGAGCGTGTTCTTGACCCGGTGGCTCAGTTCGTTCGCCAGCAGCGCACGATGGTCTTCCGCCTGGCGCCGCGCGGTCACGTCCTGCGACGTACCGACGACGATCAGCGGCGTGCCATCGGCGCGGGCGTGCGCCTGCCCGCGCACCTGCAGCCAACGCTCCTCGCCCGCCGGGGTCAGGATGCGATATTCGATGTCGTAATCGTCGCCGTTCCCGATCGCGGCTGCCAGGGCTGCGTCACGACGCTCGCGATCATCCGGATGGACCGCCTGCTTCAGGTCCGCGTAGGTGAACGGCTGCGATATCGGTCGGCCGAAATTCTGCTTGCAGCGGTCGGAGACGACCATGCGCTCCGTCATGGGATCGAAGCTCCACGATCCCAGCCGTCCTGCCTTCAGGGCGAAGCCCAGACGCTGCTCGCTCGCCAGCAATTCGGCGTTTCGGCGCTCGACCTGGGCTTCCAGGTCGTCGCGATCGCGCTGGAGGTTGGCGAGCCGCTCCCGCTCTGTGGTGACGTCGAACTGGGAGGCGAAGAAGTATGTCAGTTCACCGTCATCACCGAACACCGGCGACACCAGCAGGCGGTTCCAGAAGGTGGAGCCGTCCTTGCGGTAGTTGAGCAGTTCCAGCTCGATCGCCATGCGATCGATGATGGCCTGGCGAAGTCGCGCCACATCGGCCCGATCGGTCTCCGGGCCCTGCAGAAACCGGCAATTGCGTCCGAGGACTTCGTCACGATCGAACCCGGTCAGCCTGGCGAATGCCTGATTGGCGAACACGATCGGGTTATCGTCCTGCCGGGGATCGGTGATCAGCATCGGCATACGGGTGGCGCGAACCGCGGAGGAGAACGGATCGGTGCCGTTGTCTGATCGTGTCAGCTCGTTGATGATCCGAGCTTCTTCTTTTCTGTCTGTCATCCGCACCCGCTTCCCGCAGCACGCCAGCCAGATACTGGTCGTGCCCTGTCGATCCCAGCCCGATGCGGGCATCGTGGTCCGCACTGGCGGCACGTTGCACAAGTTCGTCGATACAAACGCCTCGGTCAGCAGTTCCTTGGCTGCTGCCGGATGGCCGATACCGGCCGCGCCCTCCTTTGCATAGCCGGTGATCGACACCCCCCGCCGGTGCGGGCAGACCACGTGCCGGCTCGAGCTTCGCTTGCTTGGTCGGGAGCCGTTTCAGCCGACCGGGTCAGTCGCTGCGCCCGGCGGCATGCGCGTCGGCACCCGGCGGGGTACGGAGCGGCGCGAAGGCCTGCCAGGCGCGCTCCTGCTCCTCCACGCTCGCCGGCGCGTGCTCGGGGCAGGCCAGCCGCAGGTGCCGGTCGCCGAACGGCGCATCCACATAGGCACAATGGTGGGGAGCGGCGGCGTCATGGTGCACGTTCGGCCTGAAGAAGGTGCAGGTGAGGCACATGCGCTGGAGTGGAACGTCGCCCGCCTGCTGGAGCGAGCGGATGACCTTGACCAGCGCCCGGAGCAGCGCCGCCTGCTCCACCGGGTCGAGCGTGTCGACCGCATCCGCCAGGAAGCTGGGCCATTCGCGGGTCTGATCGGCCAGCGTCTCGCCCCTGGGTGTCAGGACGAGGTTGATCGATCGCCGGTCCGCTCCGGGTGCCTTGGTGACCAGCCCCTTGGCCACCAGCGTGTTGACCGCATCGCTGGCCGTCGGTGGCGTCACCCCGAGCAGTTTGGCGATCGCGCGCAAGCCGATCCCGTCCGGCGCATCACGCAGCAGGCCGAGCGCCTGGCCCTGCGTCGGCGTGACGCCCGCCGCCCCGGCGCCCTTCCACGCGCGGCTACGCAGCACGAGTGCGATCTTCGCCAGCCCTGCCGTGACGCGCCGGGCGATCGGTTCGCTCAGGGAGTCGAAGATGGCGGTCAATGGCAGCTCCTGCACGCGGGAGGATGTGGATGGCAGTCCTAACGATCCGTGTCGATCCTGAAGGCTTCAGGGTCCGGGAAACGGCCTGATCGATCAATCCGATCTCTGCCATCGAGAGGATCATCCAGGATGCTCATTGATGAAACCCATATGCGCCCACTATGTTAGGAGTCCGAACAATGTTGTTCGTCGAGGCCATCGGAAGGTGGCCTGAAGGTGCAGCAAGGAGACTACCATGAGCAGAGTGCCCCTGATCGATCCCAAGACCGCTTCCGGCGACCGCAAGGAGGTGCTGGACCAGATCACCGCGACCTTCGGCGCCACCCCGGCCATGTTTCGCGCCGTCGCCAACTCGCCCGCCGCGTTGCGGATGATGTGGGCCGGTTTCGGTGCACTCGGCAACGGCACCATCGGCGGGACGCTGGGCGAGCAGATCGCCGTCCTGGTCGCCGACCGGAACGCCTGCGAATACTGCCTGGCCGCGCACACCATGCTGGGCCGCAAGGCGGGCGCGTCGGCCGAGGAGATGAGTGATGCCCAGGCGGGGCACTCGCACGATCCGCGGACCGCCGCCGCGCTGGCCTTCGCGGCGCAACTGGTCGACAATCGGGGGCAGGTTGCGGACACCGATGTCGCCGCACTCCGCACGGCCGGGTTCGATGACGAGCAGGTCATGGAGATCATCGCGCATGTCGCGCTGAACCTGTTCACCAATTACGTGAACGTGGCGCTGGCGGTGCCGGTCGACTTTCCGACAGTGAAATTGCGCAAGGCCGCATGACCTGCAAGGACGGCGGCATACCGCCGCCGTCCACCCCTTCAAGGCGCCACCGATGAAGACAGCCGTTGCGATACAGCACATCGACTTCGAGGATCTGGGCTATTTCGAGGCACCGTTGCGGGAGCGCGGATACGACATCCGCCATGTCGATGCCCGGACCGCCGACCTGGCCGCCCTGGCCGGGGCTGACCTGCTGGTGGTGCTGGGCGGGCCGATGGGGGTGTACGAGGCAGACCGCTTCCCGTTTCTGGACGCCGGGCTGCGGCTGATCCACGATCGCCTCCAGTTCGGCCGCCCGCTGCTCGGCATCTGCCTGGGCGCCCAGCTGATTGCGCGTGCCATGGGGGCGCGCGTCCATCCCGGCGGGACGAAGGAGATCGGGTTCGCGCCTGTCCGGCTGACACCGGCAGGTGCAAGCTCCCCCCTGGCGGCGGTGACACCCGGCCAAGCCGTGCTGCACTGGCACGGCGACACGTTCGACCTGCCGCCGGGCGCCACGCTGCTTGCGTCCACCGACACCTATGCCCGGCAGGCGTTCTCCGCCGGTCCGAACGTCCTTGCGTTGCAGTTCCACCTGGAGGCAGGCGCCGGGATAGAACGGTGGCTGACGGGCCATGCGGACGAACTCGCAGCAGCCGGGATCGCGGCGGAGGCGATCCGCGAGGGCGCGCTCCATAACGCGGCATCGCTGGAGGGCATCGCCCGTCGGACGCTGCTTGCCTGGCTGTCGCAGCTGGACGGGCAGTGACCATGTTCGACCTAGAAGCCCTGATGACGGGGCCGGTCCGGCCACTCGGGCCCGATTGCGTGCCGAGCGGAATGGACAAGCAGCCGACAGGCCAGCCCGTCCGCCTGACGCGGGCAGGGCTGGAGGGTGACGGGCATGGCGACCTGCGCCATCATGGCGGGCCGGACAAGGCGGTCCACCACTATCCGCTCGACCACTATGCCGCATGGGCGACGGAGATCGGGCAGCATCCCCGGCTGGAGCGGCCGGGCGCGTTCGGCGAGAACCTGGCCATTCGCGGCCTGGTCGAGGCGGATGTGGCGATCGGCGACCGCTTCAGGCTCGGCACCGCATTGATCGAGGTCTCACAAGGGCGGCAGCCCTGTTTCCGGCTGAACCTGCGCATGGGCCTGCCGGACATGGCCCGCCGGATGCAGCAATCCGGCCGGACGGGATGGTATTACCGGGTCGTGGAGGAGGGCATCGTCGCGGCAGGCGACAGGCTGGAGCTGCTCGACCGGCCAACCCCCTGCTGGACCATCGTGCGGCTCTGGCGCATCTTCTATGTCGACACGCTGGATCGGGAGAGCCTGTCCGCGATGGTCGCGCTGCCGCATCTGCCCGAACGCTGGCGCGCCGTCGCGCTCCAGCGGCTGCGAACCGGTACGGTCGAGGACTGGGGCATGCGGCTCGAAGGTACCGGCCCAGCCCGCCAAGACATCCAACGATCGGACCTCTGATGCAGACCCTCCTGCCCGTTCTCCTTGCCCTGATTGCCGGGCTCTGCGTCGCCGTGCAGGCGCCGACCAATGCCATGCTTGCGCGCAGTACGGGCTCGCTCTGGCTGGCCGCCTCCGTGTCCTTCGTCGGCGGCACCACCCTGGTGATTGCCGCCTGGGCGCTGATCGACAGGACACCGCTGTCGGCGGTGCGGCAGGCGCCGCCCTGGGCGTGGGCCGGCGGCCTGTACGGCGCCTTCTTCGTCGCCGCGGTGGCGTTCGCGGCGCCCAGGCTGGGGCTGGCATTCACGCTGACCCTGACGATCGGGGCCCAGCTGACCGCCGCGGTGCTGTTCGACCATCTGGGCGTGCTCGGTCTGGACCGGTCGCCCGTTTCGGCCGGTCGGCTGCTGGGTGTCGCGCTTATCCTTGGCGGCGTGCTGCTGGTCCGCCGCTGACGCGTCATCATGCGTCCATCGGCTTCCTGCGCACGACCAGCCGGAACCGCCGGCACAAGAACGGACTTATGAAGATGCTCACGGCCACAGGTTAACCGGGGTGGCGCATGCCGGCACCCCTGGTGTGGCGGGAATCGTTGACGAACAGAACCGGATTGGCGCGCAGCGCAAAGGTGCACAGGGTAACAGATGCTCAGCTTTCTCGTGGACGGCGGACAGATGGGCGCGGCAATGCGCGGCTACGATTGGGACAGCACGCGGCTGGGATCGCCGGCTGACTGGCCGGCGGCGCTGAAGACCCTGATCGGGGTCGTGCTGGGATCCAACCAGCCGATGTTCGTCGCCTGGGGCGAAGACCACACGCTGTTCTACAATGACGCGTATGCCGCGATTCTGGCGGACAAGCACCCCGGGGCGCTGGGCCAGCCTTTCCTGCAGGTCTGGTCGGAGATCGCGGCAGATCTGGTTCCGATCCTGCAGCAGGCGTATCAGGGCCTGCCGGTCCACATGGACGACATCACCCTGATGATGCAGCGGCGCGGCTATCTGGAAGAAACCCATTTCACCTTTTCCTACACCCCGATCCGGGGTGTCGGGGCGGTGATCGACGGGTTGTTCTGCGCCTGCACCGAGATCACCGAACAGGTCATGGCGGAGCGGCGCCGCGCGGCCGATGTCGAGCGGCAGCGGCAATTGTTCGAGCAGGCGCCAGGATTCATAACGATCCTGCAAGGGCCCGAGCATGTGTTCGAATTTGCCAATGCGAGCCACCGGCGCCTGTTCGGCGATCGCGAGTTCGTGGGCAGGACGATACGCGAGGTGTTTCCCGAACTGGTCGGGCAGGGCTTCTTCGAACGGCTGGACCAGGTGTACCAGACGGGGGAGCGCTTCGTCGCCGATCACAGTCCCATCCGGCTGCATTCGCCCGGCGGTCCGTCGGTCGAGCGTTTCCTGGACTTCATCTGCGAGCCCATCCGCGACGATGGCGGGAACGTCACCGGCATCTTCGTGGAAGGCCACGACGCGACGGAGGCCCGGCGGGCGCAGGCCGAACTGCGCGAAAGCGAGGAGCGCAATCGCCGGATCGTGGAGGGGGTGAAGGATCATTCCATCTTCACCGTCGATACCCATAACCGGATCGTCGACTGGACACCGGGCGCAGAAGCGGTGTTCGGCTGGGCGGCGGAGGAGGTGACGGGCCAGTCTGCCGAGATCCTGTTCACCCCGGAGGATTGCGCCGCCGGTATCCCGGCGACCGAACTGGCCACGGCCGCCGCCAGGGGGTGCGCCAATGACGAACGCTGGCATGTCCGCCGGGACGGAGCGCGGTTCTTCGCCAACGGATCGGTCCGCCCGCTGCATGACGCCGATGGCAGCATCACCGGCTTCATCAAGATCGCCCGCGACGAGACCGAGCGCCGTGCGGCGGAGGCGGCGCTGCGCGAGACGGAGCAGCGTTATCGGCTGGCGGCGAAGGCCACCAATGACGCCATCTGGGACTGGAACCTGCTGACCGACCGGGTCGACTGGAACGAGGCGGTATCGGTGCTGTTCGGCCATGCGCCGGAACAGGTTGAGCCGACCGGTGACTGGTGGATCAGGCATATTCACCCCGACGATCGCGACCGGGTCGGGGATGCCATTCACGCCGTGATCGATGGCGCAGGCGACCAGTGGGCGGCAGAATACCGCTTCCGCCGGAGCGACGGCACCTACGCCGATGTGTTCGACCGCGGACACGTGTTCCGGGACGATCAGGGGCGGGCGATCCGGATGATCGGCGCCATGCTGGACCTGACCGAGCGCAAGCGGGCGGAGGACGCGCTGCGGGAACTGAACGAGACGCTGGAAACGCGGGTGTCCGAGCGGACGGCCGAACTGATGGTGGCCCAGGACGCGTTGCGACAGGCGCAGAAGATGGAGGCGGTCGGCCAGCTTACCGGCGGTCTGGCGCATGATTTCAACAATCTGCTGACCGGCATTTCCGGCAGTCTGGAGATGATGCAGATCCGCGTCGCGCAGGGACGGACGGCGGATGTCGAACGCTATGTCAACGCGGCCCAGGGCGCGGCAAAGCGGGCCGCGGCGCTGACGCACCGGCTGCTCGCATTTTCGCGTCGGCAGACGCTGGCGCCCAAGCCGACCAATGTGAACGGGCTGGTATCCGGCATGGAGGAACTGATCCGCCGCACCGCCGGGCCGGAAATCGAGCTGGAAACCGTGAGCACGGCCGGCCTGTGGCCCAGCCTGATCGATCCCAGCCAGCTGGAAAATGCCGTCCTGAACCTGTGCATCAATGCGCGTGACGCCATGCCGGATGGCGGCACGATCACGATCGAGACCGCCAATCGCTGGATCGACCGGCGCATGGCGGAACAGCGCGGGATGGAGCCCGGCCAGTACATCTCGCTCTGCGTGTCGGATACCGGCACCGGCATGGCGCCGGACGTGATCGCCAAGGCATTCGACCCGTTCTTCACCACCAAGCCGCTGGGGGAGGGGACGGGGCTAGGCCTGTCCATGATCTATGGCTTCGCCAAGCAGTCGGGCGGTTCGGTCGCGATCTATTCGGAGCTGGAGCAGGGGACGATGGTGTGCATCTACCTGCCGCGCCATCTGGGCGAGGCCGACGCCGCAGACGGCGAGATCGGGATCGAGAAGGCGCCGCGGGCCGATGAAGGGGAAACGGTGCTGGTGGTCGATGACGAACCGACCGTGCGGATGCTGGTGGCGGAGGTGCTGACCGACCTCGGCTATAATGCGATCGAGGCGGCCGATGGTGCCGCGGGCCTGCAGGTGCTCAATTCCGACCTCCGCATCGACCTGCTGGTGACAGATGTCGGCTTGCCGGGCGGGCTGAACGGCAGGCAGGTGGCGGACGCGGCGCGTGCGGTCCGCCCGGACCTGAAGGTGCTGTTCATCACCGGCTATGCCGAGAATGCCGTGCTGAGCCATGGCCATCTGGACCCGGGCATGCACGTCCTGACGAAGCCGTTCGCGATGGACGTGCTGGCCACCCGCATCAAGGAACTGATCCAGGACTGACGGCGGGTCAGCGCTTCCCGTCGAGGATCGAGCCCAGCACGCCGCCAGGCGAGCGGTAATGGCGCCGTCAGCGGGTGCGAACAGGTGGGGCATTCACCGGCGTGACCGGCCGGCCGGTGTCGAACCAGGCCACCAGATTGTCCACGACCAGCTGGCCCATCGCCGCGCGGGTGTGGGTGGAAGCGGAGCCGACATGCGGCAGCACGACGACGCCGGGCAGGTCCAGCAGCGTCTGCGGTACGTGCGGTTCGTCCTCGAACACGTCGAGCCCGGCGGCCAGGATCGTGCCGGACTGCAGGGCGGCGACCAGTGCCGCCTGATCCACCACGCTGCCGCGTGCCACGTTGATCAGGATGCCCTGTGGTCCCAGCGCTGCCAGCACGGCGGCGTCCACCAGGTGCCTGGTTTCGGTGCCGCCCGGCACGATGGCGACCAGCACATCGCAGGCTTCGGCCAGCGCCTCCGGCGTGGGGTGGTAGTCGTAGCCGACCAAGGCCTGCCGCGATCGCCCGTGATAGGCGATCTTCACGCCGAAGCCGTCCAGCCGCCGCGCGATCGCCTTGCCGATGGAACCTAGGCCCAGGATGCCGATCGTCCGCCCGCGCAAGGTCGGCGACAGCGGGAACGAGCCGGCCGGCCAGCGCCCTTCGCGCACGTGACGGTCGGCCTGCGGGATCCGGCGCACAGTCGCCAGCAGCAGGCCAAGCGTCAGGTCGGCCACCTCCTCGTCCAGCACGCCCGGCGTGTTGGTGACGATGATCCCGCGCGCCGCCGCCGCGTCCACGTCCACGGTGTCATAACCCACACCGAAATTGGCGACGATCTCCAGCGCGGGCAGCCGGTCGTACAGTTCACCGCCGATCTGCCCGGCCCGGCTGCTGGCCGCCATGCCCCTGATGGCCGCGCCATGGTCTTGCAGGAAGCGGTCCGGATCGACCTGCTCCCACAAGCGGTGCAGGGTGAAGCGATCCTCGAGCGCGGCGATCACGCCGGGCGAGAGCAGCGCGGGCATCAGGATCTGGCAGCTTTTCATCGGTATTCCTTACCAGGGGGCCGGCCGGAAGACAGCCGCGGAGCCGACCGACCCCGCGCACGTTCCTCCACGATGGACATACAACGCATCATCACCGACATCGCAGCCGAGATCGAGGAGGACGCCGCCACGATCGAGGGGGCGGCCGATGCCAAGGATGCGGACGCCACGCCCGGACCCTTCGGCATCGCGGTCGCAACGGAGCAGGGCGTGCTGACTGCGGGGCAGGCCGATGTGGCGTTCCCGATCCAGAGCATCTCCAAGGTGCTGGCGCTGGAACTGGCGCTGCTGGAGCACGAGGATGCCGTGTTCACGCGGGTCGGGCGGGAGCCGTCCGGCGATCCGTTCAATTCGGTCATCGACCTGGAGCGGACGCGGGGCGTGCCGCGCAACCCCTTCATCAATGCCGGGGCGCTGGTCATCGTCGACATGCTGGTGGCGGCACGGCCGGATGGCGACGCCGTGGTCGGTTTCGTCCGGGAGCAGCTGGACGGCCATCCGATGACACTCGACGAGGGAGTGCTGCACGAGGACAGCGACCTCAACCAGGCGATGCTCAGTTTCATGAAGCACCATGGCAATCTGGAATCATCGGTCGACCGGGTCATGGGTGCTTATGGCAAGCAGTGCGCCATCGCGGTGGATTGCGTCGGTCTGGCCCTTGCCGGGCGGTTCCTGACCCGGACCCGCATGCATGCGGGGGACGATGCCGGAAACAGGCGCGCCCGCCGGATGCGTACTGTGCTGGCCCTGATGATGACCTGCGGCCATTATGATGGTTCGGGCGATTTCGCGGTACGGGTCGGGCTGCCGGCGAAGAGCGGCGTGGGCGGCGGTATCCTGGCCATCGCGCCAGAACGCGCATCGATCGCGGTATGGTCGGCCAATCTGGACCAGCACGGCAACTCCATCCTGGGCGTGCGCGCGCTGGAGATGCTGGCGGCGCAGACGGGCTGGTCGGTGTTCGGCCCGCCGGCGGACTAGCCGTACCGCCACATCATTCGGGTGGGCCGAACACCGCCGGATCCAGTACCTTGGCCACGCCCGGCGCCACATGCCGGCCGTGATCACCCTGCCGGTTCGAACGACGCGCGGTCCGCACCATCTCTTCCACCCAGTGGAGCAGCAGGGTCTTGTAGATCTTGCGATATTCCGGCGCACGCATCGCATGGTCGGCGCCGCGGATCACGCGATGGCTCAGCGAATTGGCGCGCTGGAACGCACCCATGTAGGACGCGATCGCGGTGTGGGGGACATGGATGTCGAATTCGGATTCCACGATCAGCACATCGCCTTCGAACTTGTCGCAGGCGCCGAGCGCGGCGTCGCGACGCGCCGTGTGGAAGCGGTTGCGGTAGGCCCGTACCTTCTTCTTGTCGAGCAGCGCCTTGGGCGTGTCCCAGTCGCGGTCCGGGTAGAGCGCGGGTACCCGCAAGGCCAGCCATTGCACCGGACGCTCCGTGGTCAGCAGGGTCGACAGATAGCCGCCATAGCTCACCCCCACGACCCCGATCGCGCTGCGATCCACCAGCGGGTGGGAGGCGAGGAAGTCGTAGGCGGCGAGCACGTCCTGCAGCCCGTCGCCGCGCGTCACCTGATCCTGCTGCAGGTCGCTGCCGGCATGGCCGCGCAGGTCGAAGGTGAAGCACAGGCAGCCGAGCCGGGCGATCTCCTCCGCACAGTCCAGGTCGTCATCCTGCTTCCCGCCCCAGCCATGCACGAACAGAAAGCCGGGGATCAGCTTCTCGGGCGCGAGCAGGGTGCCGCGCAGGTGCTGGCCGGCAACTGGGACACTGACGGTTCCTTCCTCGATCATCCCAGCCGTTCTGCCCATTTGGCAAGCGGGCCCACCACCGGATCGACGCCATCGAAGTAGACGGTGGCACCCGGCGGCGGGGCGCCGCGCCCATGTTCCTCGACAGTGGCGGTCGTGACCACCGTCAGCGTGGGATCGGTGGCGAACGCTTCCATCGCGGCGATCTCGGCCCCGCTGGCCCCGCCGATGCGCCAGGACTGTTCCAGCACGGCGACCTGCCGCTGTCCGGCGGCATCGGTCCCCTCGATCACGTCGTAATTGCTGCGTGTCAGGTGCAGCCCGGGATAGGCCGCATGGGCCGCATCGTGAAACGTCATGGCCTGGGCGACAACGTGCCGGATCAGCGGATCGGGCGCGGCATCGTGCAGTTCGGCCAGGCCGCCGGGAACGGCGGTCAGCGACGAGCCGCCATAGACCTCCTCCCCGGCATGGTTGGCGGTCAGGCGCTGGGTGCCCCAGTAGGCGATGCGATGACGTCCGATGTTCGCCGCACCCACACTGTAGGTGGCGACATCCGTCAGGTTCTCCTCCAGGCAGAGGCCGTAATGCAGCATCTCCTCTGCATCCTGTCCGGCCAGCGCCGCGGCCAGTTCCGCCCGGTCCCGCACCACCGTCTGGCCCAGCCAGGCCTTGCCCCGCACGGGCTTGATCCGCGCCGGCCCGCGTTGCAGCAGCCGCTCGCCCGCGATCATCGCATCCGCGCTGTCGAACACGGTGAAGCCGGGCAGGACGGCGGAGGCGATCGCATCGGTCATGGTGTCGGACCAGCCCGGCGGGCGCACCGCCTGTGGCGAGACAAGACCGTGAGTGATCGCCTTCGTGCCGACGAACGGGTGGGGCACGATGCCGCCGAACATGCGATCGCCATCATCGATGCCCAGCGCCGCCGCGTCCGCAATCCCGAGAGTCTCGTCAGGCACCAGGAACAGCGTATCCGCCGCGCTGCTCCCGGCATGGGCGCCGAGGTGCGGAATGCCGAGCAGGCCCGCGATCCGGCCGCACAGCACATCCTGGCTGGAGCGGTCATGCAGATTGCGCGTGTTCTGCGCCCCGGTTTCGAAACTGGCGACCCCGACGATCGCGCTGCCGGCCGAACCGATCAGCGGTGATTGGGGCACATGGAGAAAGGTCCCGTCGATCATGGCTGCTCCTTGCGGCTCACAGACCAAGGAAACGCGCGAAGCGGATCATGGCGCAGGTCGAACAGCCGAGACGAAGATTATTCGTGACCGCCGGTTCGGTCGGCAGGACTGGCGGCAGGGCAGCGGGACACGATCAGCCCGCCGGAACGGGTGCCGCAGCGCAGCGACGAATTGGTGCATTGCGTATTGATTAGGCACGCTGCCACAAATATAAGCAGCATAGACCAACCGGCGCGGACACAGCGCAGGTGGATCTCTCAGGAGAGAACGATGCCGCATTTCACCACCCGCGCGGCGCTGACCGGGCTTCTTGCCCTCGGCGCCATTGCCACCCCTGCGCTTGCCAACGAAAAGATGGTCGTATCACCACTTGCGGAAGACAGCCGCTCCGTCGCGGTAAAGGTTTCGGACCTGAACCTCACCTCGCCCTACGACCAGCGCACGCTCGCCCTGCGGGTCAACCGCGCGGCGTTCGAGGTGTGCGACATGGAGCGTGGATCGGTCCTCAACCGCACGCCATCTGCACTGAACTGCTTCGACAGCGCCCGTTCGGGTGCCCTGGCGCAGCTTGACGCACGCGGTTACGCCGCCAGCGCGGCCGTGGCCGCGGCCGGCGGGTCGATCTAACCGGCTTGCGGCGCTGGCTCCGGCATCCAATCCTGCCGGATCCAGCGCCCCCCTGCCAGCAGCAGCAGCCCCGCTGCCAGGTAGAACAGCAGCGACCACAGCATCGCATGGCGTAGCGCATCGTCGCCGTAGAGCGGCCGCAGGCGGTCCGCCAGCAGGCCCAGCGCCCAGGTGCCCCCCGCCAGGCCCAACAGGTTGTTGACCAGCAGGAACAGCGCGCTCGCCATCGACCGCTCCGCCGCGGCGACCAGGTGCTGCACCGCCGACAGGATCGGCCCCATCCAGAAATAGCTGAGCGCCTGTGGCACCAGGAACAGGGCAAAGGCTGCGCGCCAGTTGCCGCTGACGATCCCGGCGGCGAACAGCGGGGCGCTCAGCAGGAAGGCCATGCCCGGCAGCCAGGCATGCCACGCCCGGTCCCGGCGCCCCAGCCGGTCACCCAGCCAGCCGCCACCCAGCACGCCGGCAATGCCCCCCAGCAGCAGCAGCCCGGCGAAGAACTGCGCGGAGCCGAGCAGGTCCAGCCCGAAGCTGCGCTGCAGCACCGAAGGCAGCCAGAACACGATGCCGTAGCCCGCCATGGACGCAAGCGCCTGCGCCAGCGACAGCAGCCAGAACGACCGCCGCCGTACCAGCAGCCCGGCTGTCCGGCGGAGCGAGGTGGGTGCAACCCGCGCCGCAGCAGGCCGGTCGCGCACCAGCCGCATGAAGACCGGTGCCAGCACCAGGCCCACCGCCCCGACCACCATGAAGGCCAGCCGCCAGTCGACCAGCGCCGCAATGGTGCCGCCCGCCAGAACGCCGGCGGCCGAGCCGATGGGGATACCCAGCGAGTAGATCGCCAGCGCCCGCGCGCGTTGGTGGGACGGGAAGTATTCCCCGATCAGGGCGTAGGACGGCGCGACCCCGCCCGCTTCCCCGACGCCGACGCCCAGCCGCGCCAGGAAGATGTGCCAGAAGCCTTGCGCAGCAGCACACAGCGCCGTGCAGGCACTCCACACCACCAGCGACCAGCCGATCACCCGGGCGCGGCCGGTGCGGTCGGCCAGCGCCGACAGGGGCACGCCGCAGGTGGCATAGAGCAGGGCGAAGGCCACCCCGCCCAGCAGCCCCATCTGCGCATCGTCCAGCAGGAGGTCGCGCTGGATCGGTGCCGCCAGGATGGCGAGGATCTGCCGGTCCACGAAGTTGCAGATATAGACCAGCAGCAGCATCGCCAGAACGATGCCGGGCCGGGTGTCGCCGGTGGCTTGCCTCATCGCCGCCCTCTCGCCGCTATCGCCGGGCGGGGCAAGCACCGTCAGCGCAGCGGCCGCTTCTCCAGCTTGCGCGCCAGGGTGCGGCGATGCATGCCCAGCCGGCGCGCCGCTTCGGAGATGTTGAAGTCGACCTCCACCAGCGTCTGGTGGATATGTTCCCATTCCACCGTCTTGATGCTGGACTGCCGCCCGTCGACCGGCGCATCCGGATTGCCGGTGGTCAGGCCGAAGGCCCGTTCGATATCGTCGGTGTTGGCCGGCTTGGCGAGGTAGTGCGACGCGCCCAGCTTGATCGCCTCCACTGCGGTGGCGATGCTGGCGAAGCCGGTCAGCACCACGATCTGCACGTCCGGCGTGGCAGTGCGCAGCGTCTGCACGCAGGTCAGGCCGGATGCACCGCCCAGCTTGAGATCGATCACGGCGTAGTCGGGCCGGTGCCCGGCCAGGAGATCGACCATCCCGTCATGGCTGTCCGTGCTGATCACGTGATAGCCGCGCCGTTCGAAGGACCGGCGCAGCGTTCGGGCGAAGGCGGCGTCGTCCTCCACGATCAGCAGCAGGGGCGGGATCGTGTTCCCGCTGGCGGGTGGCGGCTGGGGATCATCCATCGACGGATAGATCGTGGCCGGTCGGGGCAAGCGCAACCAGCGGGATCTCCATGCGGACGGTGGCACCGCCTTCGGGATTGTTGCGTGCGCTGGCCGCTCCGCCCATTTTCCGCAGCACGTTCACCAGCAGGAACAGCCCGACGCCGCCGCCGGCCCGCCCCTTGGTGGAATGGTACGGCCGGCCGAAGGATTGCAGCATCGCGGGGTCGAAGCCGGGGCCGCGATCGGACACTTCCAGCACCAGCTGGCCCCGTGCCCGCAAGGCGGTGAGGCCGACCCAGTCGGGCGATACCTCCACCGCATTGTCGATCGCATTGCCGATCACCTGCCGCAAGGCAGGGTCGGCGATGATCGGCACGTCCGGCTGGCCGAAATGGTCGGCAAAGGCCAGCTCGGCCGGCATCCGGCCGGTGGCGTTGCTGCGCCATTCGGCGACGATCGCCTGCAGGAAGGCGCGCACGCTGGTGAACTCCGTCACCGTGCCGCGCGCCTCGCCCGCGGCCATCAGGATGGAGCTGACGATCGCCTTGCAGCGCTGCACCGCGGCCTCCATGTCGGCCAGATCCTCCTGCAGATCCTCCTCCGCCGCCAGCTGCGGCAGGCGGCGCCAGTCGCCGATCAGCACCGCCAGCGAGGCCAGCGGGGTGCCCAGCTCGTGCGCCGCGCCGGAGGCGAGCAGGCCCATGCGCACGATGTGATCGTCCTCCGCCGCGCGTTGCCGCACCTGCGCCAGCGCGGCGTCACGTTCCGTCAGGTTGCGCGCCGTGCGGGTGACGAAGACCAGCAGCAGCACGGCGATCAGCGCGAAGCAGACGAAGCTGCCCCGAAGGTAGAGCTGCAGCGGATCGGCTGCATAAGGCGCGGGCAGGGGGAGCGGCTTCGTCCACAGCGATTGCGCCAGCAGCGTTGCCAGGGTTGCGACCGCGACCGCCCAGGCGGCGCGTTGCGACAGCAGGATCGCGCCCAGCACCACCTGCAGCAGGAACAGCGGCGCGAAGGGATTGGCGATGCCGCCGGTGAAATGCAGCTGCCAGGCCAGCACCGCGACATCCAGCAGCAGCGCCAGTGTCAGCTCGCGATTGGTGACGTCGCGCCGGCGGCGCAGCAGCGGCAGGCTGAGCAGGTTGACCGCCACCAGCAGCAGCACCGCGGCCAGCAGCGGCACCAGCGGCAGCGCGATGCCCAGGACCGACCGGACGACCTCGATCGTGATCAGCTGGCCCCCGACCGCGAACCAGCGCAGCTGGATCAGCAGCAGCAGGTTGCGACGGCCGGCATCCGCCGGCGCGTCGGCCGGCAGCAGGTCAGCCTGGAGGGTGGTCACGGCCATGACGGGCATGTGACCCTATCAGCGTGACAGGTGCAACACCCGCCACGCTGCGAACAGGCACAAGGCTGCCAGCGCGGCCCAGGTCAGCGCGTAGGGCAGGTGATTGTCGGGGAAGCTGAGCACGGTCAGCCCGCCGGCCGGATAGCCGCCGGGATTGGCGGTGGCGTCCGCATCGATGAAGTAGGGGGCGGCTGCGCCGAGGCCCTGCGCCCGCGCGATCGCCGGCACATCGCGGGAGAACCAGCGGCTGGCGGCGGGATCGTTGCTGCGCAGGAAGCCGCCATCCGGTTCGGTCACGCGCAGCAGGCCGGTAACGGTGACAGGCCCGGCGGTGTTGCCGGCGGCGCGGGTGGCGGGCGCGCGCTGCTCCCGCGGGACGAAGCCGCGATTGACCAGCACGGTGAAGCCGCGATCGGTCACCAGCGGCGTCATGACCCAGAAGCCGCCGCCCAGGTCGGTGACGGCCTGGACCAGCGCCTCGCGGTCATGGCGGAAGGTGCCGGTGGCGGTCACCCGGCGATAGACGTCATCCGTTTCGGTGATGGCGGGCCAGCGGTCGGGACCGGGGGCGGGGACCGGAGCGGCGGTCGAGCGCGTCTCCGCTGCATGGATCAGCTGGTGCTTCCATTCGCGCCGCTGCACCTGCCAGATGGCGAGTGCGATACAAATGGCGGCGAGCAGGATGGCGATGCCCGCCAGCAGCCACTGGCTGCCCCGCCGGGCGCGCGCCGACGGGGATGTGGGGGGACGGTCGATCATGCCCGGCCCCCGACCGTCATCATGGGACCTGCGACAGCTCGTGCGCCTGCGGCATCATGTTGGTGTGCAGGTGGCTCATGACCCACAGCGAACCCGACAGCATGATGACCACCACGATGATGGTGAACACCAGCGTCGACAGCGACCAGCCGCCTTCCGCCTTCGCATTCATGTGCAGGAAGAAGACCATGTGCACCACGATCTGCATGATCGCGAACACGGTGATGATCGCGGCGGTCGCCGCGGCGGAGAAGGTGCCGGCCATGACCAGCCAGAACGGGATGGCGGTCAGGATCACGGACAGGGTGAAACCGATGACGTAGTCGCGCATGGTGGCATGCGGCAGTTCCGCCACGGCGTGGCCATCATGCTGGCCGCCATGATGCGCCCCGTGGCCGCCCTCGTGCCCGGTTTCGGTCGCTGCCGGCAACGCGCCGTCCGGCTTGAGGTCCGGATGGGACAGGTCGGCGGTCTGGTCGTGCGAGCTCATCGCAGCATCCCCATCAGATAGACAACGGTGAAGACGCCGATCCACACGACATCCAGGAAGTGCCAGAACATGCTGAGGCAGGCGACCCGGCGCTGGTTGGCCGGGACCAGGCCGCGCTTGTTCAGCTGCACGATCAGCGTGACCAGCCAGATCAGGCCGAAGGTGACGTGCAGGCCGTGCGTGCCGACCAGCGTGAAGAAGGACGACAGGAAGGCGCTGCGCTGCGGGCCGGCACCGATGTGGATCAGGTGCTGGAACTCGTACAGCTCGATCCCCAGGAAGGCGAGGCCGAACAGGCCGGTGACCGCCAGCCAGCCCTGCGTCGCGCGCAGCCTGTTCGCCTGCATCGACAGCATGGCGAAGCCATAGGTGATGGAGGAGAACAGCAGCATGGCCGTGTTCACCGCGATCAGCGGCAGTTCGAACAGGTCGCGCGGGCCCGGCCCGGCGGCGTAGTTGCCGCCGAGCACGCCATAGGTGGCGAACAGGATCGCGAAGATCAGGCAGTCGCTCATCAGGTAGATCCAGAAGCCCAGCATGGTGCTGTAGCCTTCGGGATGGCTGTGTTCGTCCACCTCGTAGAAGCGGATGGGCTGGCCTTCGACCGTTTCGGTGTGGGGGGCGTCGGGTACGTCGATGCCCCAGTCGGTGGTGCTCATCGCAGCTATGCTCCTGCCGCCTGCGTCTCCCGCGCGCGCACCGCATCAAGCTGGCGCGAGCGGGCTTCCTCCACCTCCGCCACATGGGCGGCGGGGATGTGGAAGTCGCGGTCGTAATTGAAGGTGTGGTAGATGGCGTAGCTGATCAGGCTCACCAGGCTGAGACCGGCCAGCCACCAGATGTGCCACACCAGTGCAAAGCCCATCACCAGGCTGATCCCCGCCAGGATCACGCCCGAGCCGGTGCTGCGCGGCATGTGGATGTCGCGGAACCCGGTGACGGGGCGGTCATGGTGACGGTTCTTCATGTCGTACCACGCGTCCAGGTCATGGATGTTGGGGGTGAAGGCGAAGTTGTATTCCGGCGGCGGGCTGCTGGTTGCCCATTCCAGGGTGCGGCCGTTCCACGGATCGCCGCTCTCGTCGACGAGCTCCTCGCGCTTCCAGATGCTGACGGCGAACTGCACCAGCATGGCGCCGATGCCGGCCGCGATCATGGCCGCGCCGATGCCCGCGATCACGAACCAGATCTGCAGGTCCGGATCGTCGAACACGCGCATCCGGCGGGTCACGCCCATCAGGCCCATGACGTAGAGCGGCATGAACGCCACCCAGAAGCCGGGGACCCAGAACCAGAAGCTGACCTTGCCCCAGAAGCTGTTCAGCTTGAAGCCGAAGGCCTTGGGCCACCAGAAGTTGATCGCCGCGAAGACGCCGAACAGCACGCCGCCGATGATCACGTTGTGGAAGTGGGCGATCAGGAACAGCGAGTTGTGCAGCACGAAGTCCGCCGGCGGCACCGCCAGCAGCACGCCCGTCATGCCGCCCACGGTGAAGGTCAGCATGAACGCGACGGTCCACATCATCGGCAGTTCGTAGCGGATGCGCCCGCGATACATGGTGAACAGCCAGTTGAAGAGCTTGGCACCCGTCGGGATCGAGATGATCATGGTGGTGATGCCGAAGAAGCTGTTCACCGAAGCACCGCTACCCATGGTGAAGAAGTGGTGCAGCCACACCAGGTAGCTCAGGATCATGATGACGATCGTGGCGTAGACCATGGAGGTATAGCCGAACAGGCGCTTGCCGCTGAAGGTGCTGGTGACTTCGCTGAAGACGCCGAACAGCGGCAGGATCAGGATGTACACCTCCGGGTGGCCCCAGATCCAGATCAGGTTCACGTACATCATGGCGCTGCCGCCGAAGTCGTTCGTGAAGAAGTTGGTGCCGACATACCGGTCCAGGCTCAGCAACGCGAGCACGGCGGTCAGCACGGGGAAGGACGCCACGATCAGGATGTTGGTGCACAGGCTGGTCCAGGTGAAGATCGGCATCTTCATCAGGCCCATGCCGGGTGCGCGCAGCTTCAGGATGGTGACGATCAGGTTGATGCCCGACAGCGTCGTGCCGACGCCCGCGATCTGCAGCGACCACAGGTAGTAGTCGACACCCACATTGGGACTGTACGCGATGCCCGACAGCGGCGGGTAGGCCAGCCAGCCGGTCTGCGCGAACTCGCCGATGAACAGGCTCATCATCACCAGCACCGCGCCGGCCGTTGTCATCCAGAAGCTGAAATTGTTCAGGAACGGGAAGCTGACGTCACGCGCGCCGATCTGCAGCGGCACGACATAGTTCATCAGCCCGGTCACGAACGGCATCGCCACGAAGAAGATCATGATGACGCCGTGGGCGGTGAACACCTGGTCGTAATGGTGCGCGTTCAGGTATCCTTCGGACCCGTTGAAGGCGATCGCCTGCTGGATGCGCATCATGATGGCATCGGCAAAGCCGCGCAGGAACATGACCAGGCCCAGCACCATGTACATGATGCCGATCTTCTTGTGGTCCACGCTGGTGAACCACTCGTTCCACAGATAGCCCCACAGGCGGAACTTGGTCAGCAGCGCCAGCAGCGCCACGCCGCCGACGGCGACCATGCCGAAGGTCGCGATCAGGATCGGCTCGTGCAGCGGGATCGCTTCGAGCGAGAGGCGGCCCAGGATGGGGCCGACTTCGGGTGCGGGATGGGGGGTCATGGCTGCGTCTGGTCGCTCTGTGTCAGGTCGGCGGGGACGCCCCGATCGGGTTCGGGCACGTCGTTACGGTCGACGAAATTGGGTGGCGTGTGCTCGGTATTGCGGGTCTGGCCGGTGGCCACGTCCTCGCTCACCTCGGTTGCATGCCAGATGTTCATGCCGACGAAGACGACCGCGCCCGTGATGGCGAACAGCGCCACGACCAGCACGGCGGCACGGCCCAGCTTGCGTGAACTGGGCTGGGGCGAGCCGGGGGGTGATTGCTTGTCCATGGTACGTTGTCTTCCCAGGATTACAGGAACGCGGCGGCGAGCGTCGCCGGCCGCGACAGGCCCGCGCCGGTCAGCGGGGCGACATTCACGGGATCGAGCAGGCCGCCCTTGACCGGGTCGAGCTGCGCCAGGCAGGTCGCCTGGACGTAGCGCGAGCCGGATGCCAGCAGCACGCTGTCCCCACCCGCGCTGCCGCGACCGCCGAACTTGTCGTAGGCCAGGCGGCGGACATTGTGGATGCCGGCGATGCCCAGGCCGCCACGCTCGTCGATCGCCATCATCTCGTGCGCGCACATCTTGTCGGTATCGACGCACATGTTGACCACCAGGTCGAACAGCTGCGGCTCCACGGCCGAGAAGTACATCGGCGGCACCTTCTCGCTCGGCCGCTCCAGCGCCAGGTAAGCGGCGCGGGTCAGCTGCCCGGAGCTGGCGCGTACCTCGGCAACCCAGCGGTCGAACTCGCCCGCCGGCATGCTGCGGGCGGCGAAGCGCATGTTGGAGAAGCCGGCACCCGAATAGTTGGCGGAGAAGCCGGTGAACTCGCCCGGCTGGTCGAACTCGCCATGCAGCTTGGTCTCCATGCCCGGCATGGCGTAGATCTGCCCTGCCAGCGCCGGGATGTAGAAGCTGTTCATCACGGACGAGCCGGAGATGCGGAAGCTGATCGGCCGGTCGATCGGGGCGGCGAACTCGTTCACCGTCGCGATGCCCAGTTCAGGGTAGATGAACAGCCACTTCCAGTCGAGCGCCACCACCTGCACCTCCATGGGGGCGGCGGCTTCCTGCCCCGGCCCGAGCGGCGAGTCCGATCCGCCGGAGGTCAGCGGACGATAGGGATCGAGCAGGTGGGTGCTGACCCAGGTCAGCGCGCCGAGGCAGATGATGATCATCAGCGGCGCGGCCCAGATCAGCAGCTCCAGATGCGTCGAATGGTCCCAGTCGGGCGCATATTTCGCCTGCGTGTTCGCGGCGCGATATTTCCACGCGAACCAGGCGGTCGCGGCCATGACCGGTGCCACGATCAGCAGCATCAGCAGAGTGGATATGACCACCAGATTGCCCTGCTGCCGGGCGATGTCGCCCGCAGGATCAAGCACGATCAGCTCACCGCAACCTGCCAGCAAGGGCAGGGCTGCGAGCACGGGCAGGGCACGACGGATAAGGCGGCCAGCGTTCGGATTCGTAGGCATGGTTCGGCGCCTACACCGATGATGTTGCATTGCACATAGGGCAATTTGTCCAATCCACACCGCGGGATGAGGCGGGCAAATGGCATCATTACTCCGCTCGCTATCGCAGTGCAGCAATGCCGATTGCATCCTGGCGTTTGCCGGGTAAAGGCGGGCGGTCCAAGCAGCTGCAGGAACAAGAGGGATCAACATGGCCGCCGGAACGGTGCCGACCAACGAGGCAGAGCGCGATGCCCGCGTCGCCAACGCGGACAAGGGCGACCCTCATGGTCACCGGATCGAGCCGGGTGAGATCGCCGTCGGCGTGATCATCGGGCGCACGTCCGAGTTCTTCGACTTCTTCGTGTACGCGATCGCCTCCGTGCTGGTGTTCCCGCGCCTGGTATTCCCGTACATGGACCCGCTGCAGGGCACGCTGTGGTCCTTTGCCATCTTCGCGCTCGCCTTCCTGGCGCGGCCGGTGGGCACCGTGGCGTTCACCTGGCTCGACCAGCGCAAGGGCCGCGGTGCCAAGCTGATCACGGCGCTGTTCCTGCTGGGCGTGTCCACCGTGGTGATCGCCTTCCTGCCCGGCTACGAATCGATCGGCACATGGTCCGCCGTGCTGCTGGCGCTGTTCCGCATGGGACAGGGCTTCGCACTGGGCGGCACGTGGGACGGCCTGGCATCGCTGCTGGCGGTCAATGCGCCGGAAGGGCGACGCGGCTGGTGGGCGATGATCCCGCAGCTGGGCGCGCCGATCGGCCTGATCGTGGCCAGCCTGCTGTTCGTGTTCCTGGTCAGCGTGCTGCCGGCACAGGATTTCCTGGCTTGGGGCTGGCGCTATCCGTTCTTCGTGGCCTTCGCCATCAACGTGGTGGCGCTGTTCGCCCGCCTGCGCATCGTGGTGACGCCGGAATATGCGACCCTGTTCGAGAAGCGGGAGCTGCAGCCGGCCCCCATCCTCGACACCATCCGCAGCGAGTGGAAGGTGATCGCCGCCGGTGCCTTTGCCCCGCTGGCCAGCTTCGCGCTGTTCCACATGGTCACCGTCTATCCGCTGTCGTGGGTGTTCCTCTACACGGAGGAGAGCCCGATACGCTTCCTAGTGATCGAGGCGATCGCCGGCGGCGTCGGCGTGCTGGCAGTGATCGGATCGGGCCTGCTGGCCGACCGGTTCGGCCGGCGCACGCTGCTGGGTGCCACCGCGGCGCTGATCGCGGTGTTCTCCTTTGTCGCGCCGCAATTGCTGGATGCGGGCGAAACCGGCGAGGTCATCTTCATGATGGTCGGTTTCGTGCTGCTGGGTCTGGCCTTCGGCCAGTCCTCGGGCGCGCTCTCCTCCCGCTTCGCGCAGCGGCACCGCTACACCGCCTCGGCGCTGACGGCGGACTTCGCCTGGCTGTTCGGTGCGGGCTTTGCGCCGCTGGCGGCCTTGTGGCTGTCGGCCCGGTTCGGGCTGATCGCGGCGGGTGCCTATCTGCTGTCGGGTGCGGTGTGCACGCTGGTCGCGCTGTGGATCAACCGCGAGCTGGGCCGGAACATCGAATAGGGCGGTTCAGGACATCGCGCGGGGGTCGCCGAACAGCTCCAGCGCGATGTTCAGGCAGTTGCGTGCATCCAGCTGGATCAGGCCGATGGAGGTGGGGGCGTCGACGCGCTTGACGCCGTCTTCCGTGATCCTGACCAGGAAGCGGTCACACCCGCCCAGCACGATCATCGCGATGGCGCGGTTGTCGTCCAGCGCGAAGTTCACCACGGCCCCTTCATAGGCGACGTAGGCACCATCATGGGTCATGGTGGTGACGACATAGGCGATGATGAAGCGGTCATGCTGGCGCGACTGGTCGACCCAGTTCTGCAGCCAGCCCAGCGTCGATTGTTCCCGCAACACCCGGACCCGCCGCCACTGGCTGACGCGGTAGGCCGTCCAGCCGGTCAGCACCGCGGGCAGCAGCAGGCTCGCCAGCCAGTACAGCACCGCCCAGCTTGGCAGCGGGGGCACATCTGCGGCACCGGGCCGCAGCCGATCCCCGGCCATGATGACGCGATAGATGTTGGGATCGAAGCCGACCATCAGGCAGGCGCCGCTCGCACGGCAGCCGCTTTCCTGGACGGCCAGGATGGTGGCGAGGAGGATGTGCCCGGCCAGCGCACCCAGCACGATGACCAGCAGCGAGAAGGTCGAGCCGGGGCGTTCGGGCGCCTGGGAGATCAGCTCGTTACGTTCGCCGAGCCTGAGGCCGGCCCACACGCTGAACCCGGGTGCCAGCAGCAGGAGCACCAGGAACAGCGTGTAGCTGAAGGTCATCGTTCGCCGGAGCGGCGCATCATGGAGATCGGACCGCCAGTATAGGTCGGCCGCTCGTCATCGGCCGGTGGCGGAACGCCCGCAGTGTCGACCACATAGGACCAGCCCTTCTCCCGCATCGCCTTGCGCACGGCTTCCCAGCTGCCGAAGCGGTGGTGAATGGCCATGCCGAGTTCGAGGGACTGGTCGGAATTGATCTGCATGCGGCGCTCCAGAGTTCGGTCAATCTAGGCACAGCCGGCGATGCTTGCAATCATCCGCCACTCAGCGCCAGCCCAGCGCCGGCGCGACGTGGGTCAGGATGCTTTCAAGGACATGCGCGTTGTAGTCGACACCCAGCTGGTTGGGCACCGTCAGCAGCAGCGTGTCCGCCTCGGCAATCGCCTCGTCCGCCTTCAGCTGCTCCACCAGCCGGTCCGGCTCCGCCGCATAGGAGCGGCCGAACACCGCGCGCATGTTGTCGATGATGCCGATCTGGTCCTGATCCCCGCTGCGCCCGAAATAGGCCCGGTCACGATCATCGGTGATGGCGAAGATCGAGCGGCTGACGGAGACGCGCGGAGTGCGCGTGTGCCCGGCCGCGGCCTAGGCGTCGCGGTACAGCCTGATCTGCCGCGCCTGCTGCACATGGAAAGGCTCGCCACTTTCATCCTCCTTCAGCGTGCTGCTCTGCAGGTTCATGCCCTGCTGACCGGCCCAGATGGCGGTGGCGTTGCTGGCGCTGCCCCACCAGATCCGGTCGCGCAGCCCCTCGGAGGTCGGCTCCAGCCGCAGCTTGCCCGGCGGATTGGTGAACATCGGCCGGGAGTTCGGCTCCGCAAAGCCTTCGCCGCGCAGCAGGTCGAAGAACAGCGCACCGTGGCGCCGGCCCATGTCGCCGTCGCTCTCCCCCGGTGCCGGGGCGTAGCCGAAGTGTCGCCACCCTTCGATCACCTGTTCGGGCGATCCGCGGCTGATGCCCAGCTGCAGCCGCCCGCCGCTGATCAGGTCGGCGGCGCTGGCGTCTTCCACCATGTAGAACGGGTTCTCGTACCGCATGTCGATCACGCCGGTGCCGATCTCGATCCGGCTGGTGCGCGCGCCGACGGCCGCCAGCAGCGGGAACGGGCTGGCGAGCTGGCGGGCGAAATGGTGCACCCGGTAATAGGCGCCGTCCACGCCCAGCTCCTCCGCCGCGACCGCCAGGTCGATCGATTGCAGCAGCACGTCCGCGGCGGAACGGGTGTGCGACTGGCCATGGGGCGACCAGTGGCCAAAGCTGAGAAAGCCGATATTCTTGCGCATGAGATCAGGTCCGTCCGGGAATGCTGTTCCCTGCCATCAGGGGATCGGCCGGTGATCCTGCAAGGAGGGACATGGGTGTAACCGGGGCACCGCCGCTGTTTTAGGTCGGCAGGACACCTTCCTCTTGTGTTGCCCGATGGCCACACTACGTTTCAAGCTATCATCATTGCTGGGGAGCAAGGGCAGGCATGAATCTGGACAAGTATACCGACCGGGCGAAGGGCTTCCTGCAGGCGGCGCAGACCGTGGCCATCCGCAACAGCCACCAGCGGATTGCCCCGGAACATCTGCTGCAGGCCTTGCTGGACGATCCCGAAGGGATGGCGGCCGGCCTGATCACCCGTGCGGGTGGCGATCCCAAGGCGGCGACCGATGCGCTGGCGCAGGCGCTGGCGAAGATCCCCGCGGTCTCCGGCTCCGGCGCCCAGGCTACGCCGGGGCTCGACAATGATCTGGTGCGCGTGCTCGACCAGGCGGAGCAGGTCGCGGCCAAGGCAGGCGACAGCTTCGTCACGGTGGAGCGGCTGCTGCTGGCGCTGGCGCTGGCGAAGACGACCCCAGCCGGCCGTGCGCTGGAGGCGGCGGGCGTGACGGCGGAGGCGCTCAACACCGCCATCAATGCCCTGCGCGGCGGCCGCAGCGCGGACAGCGCCAATGCCGAACAGGCCTATGACGCGATGAAGCGCTACGCCCGCGACCTGACCGAAGCGGCACGTGCGGGCAAGCTGGATCCGGTGATCGGCCGGGACGAGGAGATCCGCCGCACCATCCAGATCCTGGCCCGGCGGACCAAGAACAACCCCGTGCTGATCGGCGAGCCCGGCACCGGCAAGACCGCCATCGCCGAGGGCCTCGCGTTGCGCATCGCCAATGGCGACGTGCCCGACAGCCTGAAGGATCGCGCGCTGATGAGCCTGGACCTGGGTTCCCTGATTGCGGGCGCCAAGTATCGCGGCGAGTTCGAGGAGCGGCTGAAGGCCGTGCTGGACGAGGTGAAGGGCGCCGAAGGGCACATCATCCTGTTCATCGACGAGATGCACACGCTGATCGGCGCGGGTGCCAGCGAGGGCAGCATGGATGCCGGCAATCTGCTGAAGCCGGCGCTGGCCCGGGGCGAGCTGCACTGCATCGGCGCGACCACCCTGGATGAGTACCAGAAGTATGTGGAGAAGGACGCGGCGCTGCAGCGGCGTTTCCAGCCGGTGTTCGTGGCGGAGCCGACGGTGGAGGACACGGTCTCCATCCTGCGCGGGCTGAAGGAAAAGTACGAGCTGCACCATGGCGTACGCATCACCGACGGCGCGATCGTCGCCGCGGCGCAGCTGAGCAACCGGTACATCCAGGACCGCTTCCTGCCGGACAAGGCCATCGACCTGATGGACGAGGCCGCCAGCCGCATCCGCATGGAGGTGGAAAGCAAGCCGGAGGAGATCGAGGCGCTCGACCGCCGGATCATCCAGCTGAAGATCGAGGAACAGGCGCTCGGCAAGGAAACCGATGGCGCCAGCCGCGATCGCCTGACCGCCCTGCGCGCGGAACTGGGCCGGCTGGAAGGCGAGAGCGCGGAGCTGACCGTCCGCTGGCAGGGGGAACGCGACAAGATCCATGCCGAGGCGCGGATCAAGGAGCAGCTCGATGCCCTGCGGCTGGAGCTGGAGCAGGCGCAGCGGTCCGGCGATCTGGGCCGGGCGGGCGAGCTGTCCTATGGCCGGATCCCCGAACTGGAGCGCCAGCTGGCCGATGCGCAGGCGCTGACCGGCACGGCCATGCTGCGCGAGGAAGTGACCGCGGACGACATCGCCGGGGTCGTCAGCCGCTGGACCGGCGTTCCGGTCGAACGGATGATGCAGGGCGAGCGCGAGAAGCTGCTCAGGATGGAGCAGGTGATCGGCCAGCGGGTGATCGGCCAGCAGCAGGCCGTGGCCGCCGTCAGCAAGGCGGTGCGCCGCGCACGGGCCGGCTTGCAGGATCCCAACCGGCCGCTCGGCAGCTTCCTGTTCCTGGGTCCCACGGGTGTCGGCAAGACGGAGCTGACCAAGGCGCTGGCCGCGTTCCTGTTCGACGATGACACCGCCATGGTGCGGATCGATATGAGCGAATTCATGGAAAAGCACGCCGTCGCCCGCCTGATCGGTGCCCCTCCTGGCTATGTCGGATACGAGGAAGGCGGTGTGCTGACCGAGGCCGTGCGCCGCCGCCCGTACCAGGTGGTGCTGTTCGATGAGGTCGAGAAGGCCCATCCGGACGTGTTCAACGTGCTGTTGCAGGTGCTGGACGATGGCCGGCTGACCGACGGGCAGGGCCGGGCGGTGGATTTCAGCAACACGCTGATCATCCTGACCAGCAATCTGGGCAGCCAGTTCCTGGCCGGCATGGACGAAGGGCAGAGCGTGGAGGAAGTCGAGCCGCAGGTGATGGATGTGGTGCGCGGGCATTTCCGCCCCGAATTCCTGAACCGGCTGGACGAGATCATCCTGTTTCACCGGCTGGGACAGGAGCACATGGCGCCGATCGTGGAGATCCAGGTCGGGCGGGTGCAGAAGCTGCTGCGCGACCGCAAGATCGTGCTGGACCTGTCGGACGCCGCGAAGCGCTGGCTGGGCCGGGTGGGTTACGACCCGGTCTACGGCGCACGGCCGCTGAAGCGGGCGGTGCAGCGTTACGTGCAGGATCCGCTGGCCGAGCAGCTGCTGGCGGGCGAGGTGCCCGATGGCAGCACCGTGCATGTGGAAGATGGCGACGGAGCGCTGGTGTTCAGCGTGACCTGAGCCCGCATCAGAACGGCCGGCCGGGTGGACCGGACAGGTCGAGCGGGGCGGCGCGGATCCATCTGGAGGCGATCAGCTTCACCCCGCTCGTGACCGGCAGGCCGGCGTGCCACATCCGCTCGTCCGCCCGTCCGGCTGCATCCAGGCTGGGGAAGTGCAGTGCCTCTCCCAATTGCCCGCGCCACTGCCACCGGAGCGGCGGAAAAGCGGTTTCGCCGCCGGTGAATTCATCCTGCAGCACGACCAGTACCGTGCCGATCCGCTGGTTCGGCTCGGCCGTCGGCAGAGCGTCGGAATGCAGGCGATATTCGTGCCCGGAGCCGTAACCCAGGACCTGTAGCGGCTCGCCCTGCTCCGCAGCATGACCGGTGGCCGCCGCGATGCGGCGATTGAGTGCGTGCAGCACCATGTCTTCCTGCACGAAGGGGAAGCTCGTGGCGTGGGCGCGGCGCACCGGATGCTGCACCATGGCGCCGGTCCGCGGATCGACCACACTGGCCGGTTGCAGTGTCGGCGCGGCACGATCCGCCAGGTAGCGGCACTCCGCCGGCGTGAAGAACCCCGGGCTGTGCCACATGCCAGGTGCCGGTGACAGTGCGACCGTGGCGGGCCGATGCGTTGGGTCTCCGTCCGCGTCCAGGGCCATGGCATCGAGCAGGTCGACCTGCCGCCGCGCCGTTGTGTCACGCCGTGCGCGATCACGCAGCAGGTGTAGTGCACGGGGCCAGTCGCGTGCCGCGGTGCCGCCTGCGCCGTTTGCCAGCAGAGCGATGAACACCGGCTCCGCCTCGTCCGCACCAAGCAGTGCCGCACGGCCATACAGGTCGCGCGCCGCCACCAGGTCGCGCCGGATCAGGTTGCCCGCCATGCGCCAGCCGGCCAGCAGCATGGCCGAGGCGGCATCGCCCGCGTCGGTTGCGCGGCCCAGCAGGTCATAGGCCTGATCCACGGCACCACGTTGCGCCATTTCGGTGGCGATGTCTGACGGTTGCTGCGTGCCGGCCATTCCCCTGTCTGGACTGGATAAGCGCATAAGAAAAGGGGCCGGAACCGACCGGTTCCGACCCCCTTGCTTGCGACTGGCAGTCAGCCGTGGATCAGAAGCGACCCAGGAAGCTGACGAACAGGTTGCGGCCGCGGACGCGGTAGATGCCGCTGCCTTCGGTCGTACCGGTCAGGCCCAGCGGCGGGATGGTGTTGAGGAGGTTGTCCACACCAACCACGAACTGGGAATTCTCCTCTACGTCCACCTGCAGGCGCAGGTCGTGGTAGAAGATGTCCGGATATTCGATGATGTCTGCATAATCGAGGTTGTTCGGCGGGCAGCCGTTCGCGGTGCAGGCACCCGGGACGGCATAGACGTTCTCGTACAGGTCGATCGTCTGCGGCCCGATGTAGGACATCGTGTAGCCCAGCGTCACGGGACCGCGGCTCAGGTTGACGTTCCAGCGGAACTCGTCTTCCGGCCAGCCCAGCTCACCCAGCAGACGGTTCTCGAAGTCCGGGTTCGACGGGTTCTCGTAATTGCTGCGTTCCAGGGTGTGGGTGTACAGCATGCGGGTGCTGATCCGGGCATCCGCACCGATATCGGTCCCGTAGCTGAAGTCGACGTCGATCCCGCGCGCGGTACGCGATGCGAAGTTGAGCGGGATGATCTCGGCGTTGCTGTCGAGAACCTGACCCGGAACTTCCTGGTTCGGACCGGCACCAGGTCCGTCGAAGCGGTTGAACAGGCTGCAGAACTGGTTGTTCAGGTCAGGCTGGTCGTAGCAGGCGTTGACGATGGCCTGGGCCGACGGCGAGGTGATCACGTTGTCGACCGAGATGTCGAAGTAGTCGACCGTCAGCGACAGGCCCGGAACGGCGACCGGGGTGAACACCACACCTGCCGTGTACGAGTCAGACTTTTCCTCGATCAGCAGCGGGTTGGAACCGCTGAGGATCTCCAGCGAGTAGGCCGGCAGCGACGTGAAGGCAGGGCTGGTCAGCAATGCGCCCAGATCGGCGGCGCAGTTGGCGGCCCGGTTCGGGTTGTTGCCGATGTTCTGCGGCAGACACGGATCGCTGAAGCCAGGCGCGAAGTTCTGCGACAGGGGCGATGCCGTCTCCGTCAGGTTGGGGGCGCGCACCGAACGGCCATACTGGCCGCGCAGACGCAGACCACGGACGATCTCCCACTCCGCGCCGCCGTTGTAGGCCCAGGTGGTACCGACCGCACCGTTGTAGTCGGATACGCGGACCGCGCCGGAGACGGAGAAGCTCTCGATGAACGGCAGGTCGGCCAGCAGCGGCAGACGCAGTTCGGCGAAGGCTTCCTTCACCTCGAACGGATCGGGCGAGAAGGTCGGCAGGGCGTTGTAGAACGTCCGGCCCTGCTCGACGATCGGGTCGGCCTGGAAGAACAGCTCCTCACGACGGTACTCGCCGCCCAGCGCGAAGCCGACCGGGCCACCCGGCAATTCGAAGAACGAGGAGCTGTCACCCGACACGAAGCCGGACACGACGAGCTGCTCCAGCTCCGCCTTGGAGACGGTGTCTTCGTTGATGTAGGCCCGGGCAGCCGCATTGTTGCCGGCACCGAACGGGTTGTACGGAACGCAGTTCGCGATGTCCTGCGCCAGCGCCTCGGCATCGCCGGGGTTGCCGTATTCCGTGGCAGCGGCAGGATCGATCTGCGAGCGGCAGACGATCTGGCCGGAAGCGTTGCGGGCCGAGTCCATGGCCAGCATGAAGCGCTGCGGGATCAGGTTGCCGAGGACGGTCGTGTCCTCCCTGACCTTGCCGTAGTTGACCGAGAACTCGTAGCTGAAGCTGTCGGCGAAGTCGCCGCGCACACCGCCGACGATCCGGTACAGTTCACGCTCCGAAGCCTCGTCACGGTTGCCGAGGTCGGACAGCATCCGCGCAATGGCGAACCGGTACGTACCGTTGGCCACGGCCGTCCGCTGCGCTGCGCTCAGCGCGGTGCGGGTGGTCAGGCTGTTGGCGTTGATGCCGGATGCCAGGATGCTGCTGGCGATCGTGTTGCGAGCATCTGTGCTCAGGTACGGGTTGTCCAGGCGCGGGGTTTCACGCGGGTCGCCGTAGGTGGTGCCCTGCACGAACGCGGGGGTGGAGTTCTGACCCTGCGTCTTGATGTTGACGTACTTCGCCTCGACGAACGGGATGAACGCCGGCGACACCTCGAACTTGGCGAGCAGGTTGACGTTGATACGCTCCTGCGAGGGCAGCAGCGTCAGCAGCGTGCCTTCGCGGCCCGTCTGCCCGTTGCCACCGACGATGCTGCCGAGCGGGCCGGTGCCCACGCGGGTGCCGGTCTGCGGGACCAGCGTGCCATCGGGAGCGAAGATGAAGCTGCAGTTGTACGGCGTGCCGGTGTTTGCCGGACCGCCATCGCTGGCAGCAAGACCGGTGCCGCAACGGGCTCCCGCACCTGCCGGCTGCGGGATTGCCACGAGGCCGAAATTGTTGATCGAGGCCGAGCGGATGTCGCGGAAGAAGGCGCGATCCGGGAAGCCGTCGCTGCCGTTGCGGCTGGCGGCCAGTGCCGGATCGACGTCGATCGTCAGGAAGCCATCCTGGCGGCGCAGCCAGGGCACGTCCGAACCATAGACGCGATCCTGGTTGGCGTATTCGGCGTGAAGGGTGACGTTGCCGCGACCTTCGGCGAAGTTCTGGCCGAACATGCCGGAGATGTACTGGCCGTTGAAATCGCCATCGGTGTTGATGTTGGCGTGGCCGCGGACCGAGAAGCCTTCGAAATCATCCTTGAGGATGAAGTTCACGACGCCGGCGATCGCGTCCGAACCGTAGATGGCGGAGTTGCCGCCGGTCACCACGTCCACGCGCTCGATCAGGTCGGACGGGATGGTGTTGACGTCGGTCGAGACCGCGTTGTTCAGGATGTCGGACGGAACGTGCCGGCGGCCGTTCACCAGCGTCAGCGTGCGCTGCGTGCCGAGGCCGCGCAGATCGAGCAGGTTCAGGCCGGTGGTGCCGAGGAAGCGGCCCGCGTTGGACTGGCTGAAGGTGCTGCGCAGCTGCGGCAGTTCGTTCAGGGTCTCGCCGACATTGACGGTGCCCTGGTTGAAGAACGCCTCGCCACCGATGACCGTGACGGGCGTCGGCGTGTCGAGATTGGCGCGGGCGATGCGCGAACCGGTGACGATGATGGGCGTGCCCTCATCGGCCTGGTCGGCGGCGGGCCGCGTGGTGGAGGTGGTGACGTCCTGCGCAAAGGCCGGGGCCGCAATGCTCATCAAGGCGAGCGCCGGCATAGCCACGCCGGCCTTCAGCACGCGTCCACGGAATTGGTTGGTCTTCATGTTAGAGCTATCCCCATGTTTTCCCTGCCAGTGAGTGCGCCCGCGGGCCCAAAGCTTGCACTGATCTGAACAGATTGCTGCGGTATCCCGGGCATGGTTACAATCAGAACAATCAGCCGGCTGATGGATCGCGTCGCGACTGTGACTTCTCAGTTACAGTGAAGCGTCCGGAAACGGACGAACATGGCCGGTGCATGGGCCCGGTGCGATGCAGATGCACAACACCGGTGAGGTGGTTGCGTTCAGATGCACCATGGAAGCGATGCATAGACTTGCATCGTTTCACGCAAGCGGTATCTCCTGCAACAAATGAACAGAACAAGCACACCCCTGCTGGACTTCCTGCCGTACTTGCTTTCGGTCACCTCCAATGCGGTGAGCGGCCGCATCGCACTGGAATACAAGGTGCAGTTCGGCCTGTCCGTGCCCGAATGGCGGGTGATGGCGGTGCTGGGGGATCATGAACCGCTGACCCAGCGGGAACTTACCGGCATGACCCTGATGGACAAGGTGGCAGTGAATCGCGCCTGCAAGGTGCTGGAGGAGCGCGGGCTGATCGCGCGCAGCCCCAATGTGCAGGATGGCCGGTCCCATCTGCTGGAGCTGACAGCTGACGGGCGGGGGATGCACGGGCAGATCATGCCCCTGGCGGTGGACATGACCCGCCGGATCATGGGCGTGCTGAGCGAGGACGAGCAGCGCCAGTTCCGGGCGCTGCTGGAACGGGTGCGAGGGCAGGTCGGCCAGCTTGACGGACGCCAGCTGGATGGCGGGACGATCGGCGACGACTGGGGTTTCGACTGACCGGCGCGGTCGTGTCTCAGCCCCCCAGGCCGCCATTGCTGAACGCATCGCTCAGCGTGCAGGCCGCCGGCCCCAGGATCACCACGAACAGCACCGGCAGGATGAACAGGATCAGCGGCACGGTCATGATCGCCGGTAGCCGCGCGGCCTTCTCCTCCGCCCGCATCATCCGCTCGTTCCGGAACTCGGCCGACAGCACGCGCAACGAGGAGGCGAGCGGAGTGCCGTAGCGTTCGGTCTGGATCAGGGTGGTGACGACGCCGCGCACCTGGTCCAGGTTGACGCGGAAGGCCAGGTTCTCGAACGCGTGACGCCGTTCGGTCAGGAACGACAGCTCGATCGCGGCGAGCGCGAACTCCTCGCCCAGTTCGGGATAGGCGCGGCCCAGTTCGCGGCTGACGCGGGTAAAGGCGGCGTCCACGGTCAGGCCGGCCTCCGCGCAGATCACCAGCAGGTCCAGTGCATCGGGCAGGCCGCGACGGATGGCGAGCGTGCGCTTGCTGGCCTTGTTGGACAGGTAGACCTCCGGCCCCTTGTAGCCGGCGATAACAGCGGCGGCGAACCCGCAGAACCGCTTGAACGGACCCCACTCGGGATACAGCTCCGCCCAGTACAGCACGATCACCGCCAGCAGGCCCAGCGCCACCGGCAGGATCATGCGGGCGAGGATGACCGTGACCGCCAGTTCGCGATTGCGGTATCCGGCATGGGCCAGCTTCTGCTGGATGGCGGTGATCTGGCTGTCCTGCAGCACCTTCATCCGGTTCAGCCATTCGCGGATCCGGTCGGTGGTGGCGGTGCGGCGCGACAGGCTCTGCCGCCGCCGACCGGGACCGCTGCGTGTCAGGATGCCGGCCTTCAGTTCGTCGCGACGGGCGACCAGCGCCCTGGATCGCCGGCCCATTGGCGTACGCATGCCCAGCGCGGCGTAGAACGCCACCATCACCGCGACCGCGGCGATACCGGCCAGCAGGGTGCCGACGGCGATCATGTCGAAGCCCAGCAAGGTGGGGCCGGCGGGCTGGTGCAGGAGCGGTTCCATGGCTGCAGTGCTTTCCCCGTCAGATCTCGAAGCTGACCATCTTGGCCATGACGAACACGCCAATCCCCATCCACACCATCGCGCCCAGGCCGATCACCGTCAGCCGCTGGTCGGTCATGAACGGTTCGATGTAGCCGGGATTGACGACGGTGATCATGCCGGCGACCGCAAAGGGCAGTGCGCCGACGATATAGGCGGACGCCTTGGACTCGGAGCTCATGGCCCGGATCTTCAGCTTCATCTGCCCGCGCTTGCGCAGCACGTCGGCCAGGTTGGACAGCGTTTCCGCCAGATTGCCGCCGGTTTCCCGCTGGATGGCGATGGTGATGACGAAGAACTGGAACTCCGCGGTGGCCAGCCGGTCGGCCACCGTCTGCAGCGATTCTTCCATGGAGCGGCCGATACGGATCCCGTCCACCACGGTGCGGAACTCGCGGCCGACCGGGCCGGGGATCTCGTTCGCGATGACGTTCAGCGTCTCGCCGACCGGCAGGCCGGAGCGCAGGCCGCGGACCAGCAGTTCCAGCGCATCGGGAAAGCGGGCGTTGAAGCCGTTCAGCCGGCGCCTGATCATGGATCCGAGCACCATGTGCGGCAGGCCGATACCCACGGCGAGGCCCAGCACCAGCGCCAGCAGCAGCGCGCCGGTCTGCAACCACGCAAGGGCGGCCACCACCAGCCCGATGGTACCGCAGGCCCGGCCATAGCCGCGCAGGCTCCAGCCCGTGCCGCTGCGTTCCAGCCGCAGGGCCAGGGCCGCGATCCGTCCCTGGATGCCGTCGGCACCGGCAGCCTTCGGCTGGCGGGCGGCGATCGCCTTCTTCAGCTGCGATTCCACGCGCATCTGCGCGCTGTCGCCATGGCGCAGGCGCATCGCCTCCAGCCGGCGCTGCGTCTGCTTGCCGGACGTGCCGCCCGTCAGCAGCAGCGCGCCCAGGATGATGGCACCCGCCACCATTCCGCCTGTCAGCAGCAGGTCGACCGGGTCCATCAGGACGCCGCCACCTTCGCGCCCGAGCGCCCGCGGGCCAGCAGCGCCTTCAGGTCGAACCGGGCCTTGCCCCCGCCGGCCGCATCCGCCGGGTCGCGCAGCACCAGCGCGCCATCGGCGTCACCGTCCGCGCAGCTTGCGTTGATCGCGGCCTGCAGGGCCTTCAGCGCGGCGCCTGTCTTGCTGCCCCTGGCGGCTTCGGCCAGACATTGCCCCTGCTTGGCGGCGGTCGCTGCCCCCTTGGCATCCAGCGGCACCAGATGCGCGATCTTGCCTTCGATCGTGGTCTCGAACTCCGACCGGCCGATCTCGCCCGTGCCCGGCCCGGTGCGGTTGGCGACCACCAGCGTCTGTGCGCCCGGCGCATGGGCGCGCAGCCAGGCCAGCATCCGGATGCTGTCGCGCGCGCCGGCCAGCGTCAGTTCCGTCACCAGGATGATCGTCCCGACATTGGCGAGCACCTGCGGGAAGTTGATCATCACCCCGCGTGGCAGGTCGATCACCGTGCGCGCAAAGCTAGTGCGGAACTCCGCCAGCAGCTGCACGAAGGCGGTGCCATCCGTGGCGAGCGTGGTGGCGAGCGGTGCCTCCGACGACAGGATCGCCAGGTTGGGATTGGCGCGCGACATCGCCCGTTCGATGAACAGCCCGTCGATCCGCCCGGGATTGTCGATCGCGTCGGCCAGTCCGCGGCCCGGCTCCAGGTCGAAGGCGAGCGCGGCGGTGCCGAAATGCACGTCCAGATCCAGCAGGGCGGTGCTGGCCGCGTCGGCCGTGCTGCAGCTCCAGGCGATGGAGGCGGCAAGGGTGGAGGCGCCCACGCCCCCGCGGGTGCCAATCACCGCGATCGCGGCATGGGGCCGTTCCCCGTCCGATGCACTGGCCCGCGGGGCGGCAAGGGCGGCGCGGGCACCGGCCAGCGCCTCCGTCAGCTGGTCGGTCATGACCGGCTTCAGCAGGTAATCGTGCAGCCCGCTGGCCAGCAGCGTGCGGTACAGCCGCACATCATTGGTCTGGCCCAGCGCGATCACCACCGTGCCGGGCTCGCACACTTCGGCGAGACCCTGGATCTCGTTCAGCGGGTCGATGCAGTCGGACAGGTCGACCAGCAGGATCGCCGGACTGGTGCTGACGGCCAGCGCCTGGATCGCGCTGCGCAGGCCGCCGCGGACGCATTTCTCCGGCGCGAAGCCCAGCCCGATTGCGGCCGCACGGATCCGGTCCAACGTGGGATCGTCGCACACGAAGGCGGCGAAGGCATCGCGGCCGGTCGGCGGTTTCCAGGGTGCGTTCACTGGTCACCTCCCCGGCTGAGCGTGGCCGAGCGGGGCAGTTCCTTGGCGACGCCGGGCTCGCGCGCCCGCCAGGTCCGGATCGCACCGTCGGACGTCATCGCCTGCGTCCGCCCGGTGTCGTCGCGCCCGCGCAGCAGGTCCTGCGGATCGGCGATCATCGCGGCCATGTTGCTGTTGACCCCGCAGCCGTAATTGCTGGACGTGCGGTTATCGAGCTGGCTGGCGGAGCGATCGGCCCAGTCGGGGCAGCCGGGCACATGCGCGCTGGACCGGGTCACCGCCACGCGCAGCATGCCGGGCGGCGTCAGGCCGGTCACGGCGACATCCGCGCGAGCCGCCAGCAGGCCATGCCGTCCGGTGATCGCGGCGACGTCCGCCAGCGCCGCCGGGCTGACCGCGCCATCGACCGCCAGCATGTCGCCGGAACCAGCCTCGAGCGCCGACAGCCAGGCATCCAGCCGCTGGCGTTCCATCGCCGGCAGGCCGGTGACGCCGCCGATCAGGTCCAGTGTATAGGTGGTGCGTTCGACCACCGGCTGGTGGATCGAATCGAGCCCCCGGTTGGTGCCGGCCGGCCCGGCCGCGCCGGTGCTGCAGGCCGTCAGCGCCGTGGCGAGCGGCAGGGCGAGCAGGGCCCATTGCCGTGAGGAGCGGAGGCGGTGCATCGAAGGCAGATGTCTGCGGAGTGGCGGCATGGTGTTCCTCGCTGTCACGGGATCAGGCTGAAGCCGGGTTCGGGAGCGGCTGCGGTGGTGGGGGTCGCGTCCGGGGCGACCGTCTCGGCCGCGACCGGGCCGGGTCGCGCGCCGCCGCCATCGCGTGCGGTGGCGCTGTCATGCAGCAGCTGTTCGCCAAGGCCGGGGATCCGCAATCCATCGGTCGGCAGGCGGATCGCGCTGTCGTCCACCGGTCGCACCAGATAGGGGGTGACCACGATCACCAGCTCCGTCTCGCCTTTGCGGAACTCCCGCGAGCGGAACAGATTGCCGATGATCGGCAGGTCGCCCAGCCCCGGGGCGCGGTTGACGGTATTCTGTGCGTCGTTGCTGATCAGCCCGGCGATCATGAAGCTCTGGCCGGAACCCAGCTCCACCGTCGTTTCGGCCCGGCGCACGGTCAGTGCCGGGATCTGGAAGCCGTTCAGCGTCACCGCCCCCTGGGCCGACAGCTCGGACACCTCCGGGCGCACCCGCAGCGAGATGCGTCCGCTGGACAGGACCACGGGGGTATAGGCCAAGCTGACGCCGTAATTCTTGTACTCGATCGTGGTGTTGCCCAGTCCCTGGTTCAGCGGAATGGGGAATTCGCCGCCAGCCAGGAACTGCCCCGTCTCGCCGGAGATGGCGGTGAGGTTGGGTTCCGCCAGCGTGGTGACCAGCCCGTCCGTTTCCGCCAGGTCCAGAGCGCCAAGCAGGTCCAAGCCCAGGAACCGGGCCATACCGGTGATCGTGGTGCCGGGACTGACGCTGTTCAGCAAGGTGCCGGGGCCGGTCTTGTCCCCCTCCGGAGACGCCCACAAGGGGCCATCGGGCCCGAACTGGTCGAAGAAGTTGCGGCCCTGTCCGAAGCCGAACTGGAAGCCGCTGCCCGCATCACGGCTGGCGACGTTGATGCCCAGGGCGCGGACCAGCGTCCGGCTGACCTCCGCGATGCGCACGCGCAGCATGACTTGCAACGGTGTCGTCAGGCGCAGGCGGGAGATGACGTTGGCGTCCTTCCCGGCATAGGCCTGGACCAGCCGCGCGGCTTCCGCCGCATCCTCCGGCGCGGCGACGGTGCCGGTCAGCAGCAGCGTGCCGGTGCCGATGGTGGCGACGGCAATTCGTGCATCCGGCATGGCCAGCGTCAGCATCTGGTCCACGCTGTCGATGTTCGATCCCACACGCACATTGGCGGCCCAGATGGTCTCGCCCAGGGCGTTGCTGGCATAGACCACCGTCTCGCCGCCGGCGCGCCCCATGACGTACAGCTCCCGCCGGCTCTTCACCTCCACGTCGGCGATCTCCTCGTTGGCGACGAAGATGTCGCTCATCGCCGCGGGCAGGGTGACCAGCTGCCCGCGACCGATGGACAGCACCACCTCCTGCGACGGGGCGGACAGGTGCTGCGCCTGCGCCGTGCCGGGCGGCAGGGCGATGACAGCGGCGGCCAGCAGGCAGGGCAGGAGGCGGAGGCGGCGGGGCATGGCGGTGGTCTCGCGATGGGGCGGAGCGGGGCGCGTGGGGCGGCGACGGATGCTCATCGGGCCACCGGCACCAGGCTGGATTGCTGGCCGCGGGTCACCCGCACGGCCGGGCCGGCGGGGACGGCCACGACATTGGCCGCCGGTTGCGACGGCGCCGGCGTTGCCACCGCGCTGTCCGTGCGCGGCATGGTGCTGCGCTGGAACCGCGACACATCGCCGCCGGTGACGAAGGAGCCGCGCACATCCATCGGCCGGGCAAGGGCGGCGCGCAGCAGCTGCTCTTCCTGCGCCGGGGTGGCGCCGGGCGGCAGGTCGATCTCGCCGGCGGCCAGCGCCTGGTCCAGCTCGCCCTGGCTGTCGGCAATCGAGCGCAGCGACAGGCTGAGCGTGCCGATCTGTTCGGACACCGCGATCTTCTCGGCCATGCGGGGCGTCACTTCCAGCGTCACGGTGCGGAAGGTCTGCACCAGCGTCTTGCCTTCCTCCGTCGTGCTTTCGGCCGACTGGTCGGTGGCCAGCACGCGGACGTTGCGCATGATGGTCTCCGTGGCGCGCAGCGGCTGCCCTTCGCCGGTGACCGACTGCGTCAGGATGATGTCCACCCGGTCACCCGGGAACACGAAGCCGGCGACCCCGGTGCGCGCCGAGACGTCGACCGTCACCGCCCGCATGCCCGCGCCCAGCGCCGCCGCCAGGAACCCGCGATCGCCCGGCTTCACCAGCGAACCCTGCGTCACCGGCTCCCCCGCCGTGATGGGGTAGCGGACGACCGTGCCCAGCAGCTTGTCGATCGACGCCTCGCCATCCACGAAATAGGCGTCCTGCACCAGTTCGGAGGGCCAGGGCTGGTAGCTGACCGCGTCGGCGGAAATGATCGTGCCGACCGGCAGGCCGCGCCGGGCGACCAGCACCTTCGGTCCGGCAGGCACGGGCGCCTCGATCGCGATGGCCTGCGGCGCGGCGGCGCCGGCGAACATCGACCGGGCGGCGAGCGCCGTGGCCATTGCCACCACCATCGCACCCCCCAGCAATGCCAGCTTCTTCCTGTCCATGATCTGCCGATGCCCCTTCTTGCCGTGCGGCCCTGCCGGACAGGGTTAGGGGCGAATGGTTAATGCCCCGTTGGGCCCGGCTGCGGGATCATGCGGAGAGCGCCGGCAGCACCCACAAACCACCAGCCGCGATGGCGATGCCATAGGGGACGCTGGCCGGTGTGCCCGGTGCCATGCGCCGACGGGTGACCAGCATCGCACCCGCCAGCAGCCCGCCGGCCAGTGCCATCACCAGCAGCAGTTCGGCAAAGGCGGCCGGCGGCACCCACAGCGCCAGCGCCGCCAGCAGCTTGGCATCTCCGCCGCCCAGCATTCGGGCGGCGAACAGTGCGGCGCAGACCGCCAGGACCAGCAAGGCGAGGGCGAGCTGGATCGCGATGCCGGGCCATGGCTCCATGTGGCAGGCGAGCCAGAACAGCGGCGCGCCGGCGGCAATGGCGCCGTTCAGCCGGTTGCGGATCAGCCGGTGGCGCCAGTCGCCCAGCGCGGCGGCCAGCAGGGCGATTGCCAACAGGGCCAGCAGGCCATAGGTCATTGTCGGATGAGGCGTCACACTGCCGCAGCTAGCGCGGGACCGCTTGCGAAATGGTAACCACCACCGGCGAGCTGCGGGCGTTCGACCGGCGCCACATCCCCGATGGCGCCCGTGAAAGCCGCTGGCGCGCCGGTGACGGCCATCTGATCCGCCAGCTGGACTGGACCCCGCCGGACGGTCCCCCACGCGGATCGCTGCTGTTCCTGTGCGGACGTGGCGACGCCTACGAGAAATATCTCGAGACGCTGGAGCACTGGCGCGGTCAGGGCTGGCAGGCCGGCGCGGCCGAGTGGCGCGGGCAGGGCGGATCGGGCCGGCTGGGGCTGGACGCCACCACCGGACATATCGATGATTTCGCAGCCTGGCTGGACGATCTGGCAGCGTTCTGGCGGGACTGGACCGCGCGCCATCCCGGCCCGCATGTGCTGGCCGGCCATTCCATGGGCGGTCATCTGGTGTTGCGCGCGCTGGCGGAGCGGATGCTCGACCCGGCACCCGCCGCACTGGTGCTGAGCGCGCCGATGCTCGACATCGGCCCCGATGCGCTGCCCGGCATGCTGAAGCGCGCGCTGGCGGCCACCATGGTGCGCGTCGGCGATCCGCGCCGCCCGGCATGGAAGGCCAGCGAGAAGCCGGGCGGCAAGGTGCTGTCGCGCCAGACCCTGCTGACCCATTGCGACGACCGTTATGCCGACGAGCTGTGGTGGCGGGGCGCGCGGCCGGAACTGGCGATGGGACCGGGCAGCTGGGGCTGGATGGCGGGTGCGGTACGCTCCATCCGGCGGCTGGACCGGGCCGGCCTGCTGGAGGCGGTCACCACGCCCTGCTGCATCATCGCCACCCCAGCCGACCGGCTGGTGAGCCCGCGGGCCATCCGCCGCACTGCGGCCCGCCTGCCGTGGGCGGAACTGCACTGGTTCGCAGCGCGGCACGAGCTCCTGCGCGAGGTGGATGCGATACGCGTGCCGGCGCTGGCGGCAATCGACACCTTCCTGGACCGGGTAACGGCCGCGTGACGCTGACCTGCGACATCGCGGTGATCGGTGCCGGCATGGCCGGCGCCAGCATCGCGGCCGAGCTGGCATCGCTCGCCGGGCCGGGGACCGGCGTGCTGCTGATCGAGGCGGAGCGGCAGCCGGGCTACCACACGACCGGGCGCTCGGCAGCGTTCTGGGAAGAATGTTATGGCGGTCCGCCGATCGTGCCGCTGACGCTCGCTTCCGGGCCGTATCTGCGTGACGGCGGCTTCCTGACCACGCGCGGCGCGCTGTATGTGGCACGCGCCGGGGCAGAGGCGGAGGTGAGCGCCTTCGTGGACCGGTTCGCCGGAACGGGCGTGCAGATCGAGGTGCTGGATCGCGCCCGCCTCGCCCCCATGATCCCCGGCCTGCGGTCCGGCTGGGACCTGGCCATCCACGAACCGGCCTGTGCCGACATCGACGTGGCCGGCTTGCACGCGCATTACCTGGCGCTGGCGCGCGACGGAGGCGTGGCGCTGCGCGCGGCCTCCCGCATTGCCGCGATGGAGCGTGACGGCGAAGGTTGGCGGCTGGTAACGGAGGATGGCACCGTCATCAACGCAGGCGTGGTGGTGAACGCCGCCGGCGCCTGGGCCGACAGCATCGCTGCCCTGGCCGGCGCGCACGCCTTCGGCATCCAGCCACTGCGGCGGACGGTGGCGCAGCTGCGCACCGATCCGCCCGCGCCCGCCACGCTGCCGCTGGTGCTGGATCTGGCGGGGCGGTTCTACTTCAAGCCCGAATCCGGCCGGTTGTGGCTGAGCCCGCATGACGAGACGCCCAGCGATCCATGCGACGCAGCGGCCGAGGAACTGGATGTGGCGCTGGCGATCGACCGGCTGGAGCATGTGGTCGACTGGCAGGTGCAGGCGGTGGAGCGCCGCTGGGCCGGCCTGCGCAGCTTCGCGCCCGATCGCCGGCCGGTCTATGGCTGGGATCCGCGGGTGCCGGGCTTCTTCTGGTTCGCTGGGCAGGGCGGCTTCGGCATCCAGACCGCGCCCGCCGCCGCCCGCCTGGGCGCACAGCTGCTGCTCGGGCACGGGCGGGACACGATGACCGAAACGCTGGATCATGCGTTGTACGCACCTGACCGTTTCGCAGACACCGCCACAACCAAGAGGGTATGATGTCGAACGTGCTATCCCGAACTGTCGCTTTCGCCACCCTGGGGCTGGCCGCATGCACCCAGCCATCCGCCGACGCGCCGCAGGAGCAGGCGTCCGCCAGCGCCGGAGTCACGCCGGCATCGAGCGCCAAGCTGTGGAACAACGGCACGGCCAGGCCGCTCGATATCCAGGTCGCCCATCAGAACGGGACGGTGCTGCAGCTGACATCGCTGCAGTCCCGACCGACCGATACGGCAGTGGGCCTGCGGGTCATCAATGGTCGCGACCGTGACGTCGATCTGAACCAGTTCCCTTCCAACCGGACGAGCTACCTGCTGCTGGAGACGGGCGAGCGCCTGTACCTCTCGCCACCGGCCAGCAATCCCAGCCTGTCGATCCCCGCGGGCCAGACATTCGAAGGCGAGCTGGTGTTCCTGGGGCGTCTGGAACCGGTCAACGCCGCCGTGCTGGTCCTGAACGAGAATCACACGTCGGATAATCAATATTCCACCACGCCCGGTTTCCGGGTCGACCTGCCGGTGAAGGACGCCGCGCAGTGACGCCGCGTGCTGCGGGCGGCGCTGCGATCGCCGCGGCGCTGCTGATGCTGGCTGGGTGCGATGGCGCACTGGGCGGCGGCGGCGGTTCGCCGGTCGACACGCAGGCGGTGCATGCGAACGGCGCCGTGCTGCAGGTGCTGTCCGTGCAATCATCGGGAGAGCGCACGCTGGTGTCGGTGCGCGTGATCAACGGGCGCGACCGGGAGGTCGAGCTGAATGCCGGGACCGAGAACAGCTACATCGTGACCGACAGCGGCGAGAAGCTGCTGCTGGTGCCTTCCCCGACCAATGCCGATCTGGCGGTGCCACCGGGCAAGACCATGGACGGCGCGCTGGTATTTGCCGGCGCCGTGCCTTCGTCCGGCACCGCGACGCTGATGCTCAACGCCAGCGACAGCATCGACAACAAGTACAGCAACTCTCCCCGGTTCGAGGTCGAGCTGCCGCTCACCGGCTCGCGCGGCGGATCGGTGCCGGAGGTGTCCGCCCTGTCGAACATGCAGAACCTGCCCGCATCCACCATGGGCATCGCGACGGAGGGCGGTTCCAGCTTCGGGCAGGCGGCGCGCGCCACCAGCAGCCTGAATGTCGTGGACAAGCTGAAGTCCGAACTGGGCGCGGTCGATTCGGAACGCGGCACGGTCGTGTCGCTGGCCGGCGACGTCACCTTCGATTTCGACAAGGCGACCATTCGCAGCAGCGCCACCGCCACGCTGGATCGCCTGGCGGAGCTGATCAAGGCCGGACAGGCGGGGCAGATCACCATCGAAGGGCACACCGATGCCCGCGGAGACGACGATTACAACAAGCGCCTGTCCGAACAGCGGGCCAACGCGGTGAAGACCTATCTGGCGGGCAAGGGCGTGGAGACCGGGCGGCTGGCCACGATCGGCCTGGGCGAGTTGCGCCCGGTGGCGCCGAACGCCAATGCCGATGGCAGCGATGACGAGGCTGGCCGGCAGCGCAACCGCCGTGTCGAGGTCATCCTGCCGCAGGCGGGTGGCAGCGCCCCGGCAGCGCCCTAGCGCTTCCGCCCGGCAGCCTCCGCCGCGGCGGAGGCCAGCCGGTCTGCCCGCTCGTTCTCCGGATGACCGGCATGGCCCTTGACCCATTGCCAGGTCACCTTGTGCGCGTCGCTGGCGGTGGCGAGTTCGCGCCACAGATCGGCGTTGAGCACCGGCTTCTTCTGCGAGTTGATCCAATTGTTGCGGCGCCAGCCGTGGATCCACTTGGTGATGCCGTCGATCACATATTTGCTGTCGGTGTGCAGCGTCACCGTGCAGGCTTCCTTCAGCGCGGTCAGGGCGCGGATCGCGGCGGTCAGTTCCATGCGGTTGTTGGTGGTCTGCGCCTCGCCGCCGCTCAGTTCCTTCTCATGGTCGCCCATGCGCAGGATCGCGCCCCAGCCGCCAGGACCGGGATTGCCCTTGCAGGCGCCATCGGTGAAGATCTCGACCTGCTTCATGCCGCGAACGCCTGTGCGCCGGCCTGCTGGTAGAACGCAAGGCGCCGGGCGAAGTCCATCGGGTCCTTGCGGGTGACCAGCGCATCGGCCGGGGTATTGAGCCAGTCATAGGCGCGCGTCGCCATGAACCGCATCGCCGCCCCGCGCGCCAGCACCGGCAGCGCCACCGCCTCGTCCGCCGAGAGCGGACCGTACCCCGCCAGCAGCGCCGCGGAGATATCAGCGCGGAACGTGCCGTCCCGATCGAAGCACCACGCGCTGTGCGTCACCGCCAGATCGTACGCGGTCAGGTCGCGGCAGGCGAAGTAGAAGTCGATCAGCCCGCTGACCCGGTCGTCCAGCAGCAGGACATTGTCCGGAAACAGGTCGGCATGGATGACCGAGCGTGGCAGGTGATGCGGCCAGCTGGCTTCCAGAAAGGCCAGCTCCTGCGCCACGGTGGCGGGCAGGGCCGGATCGATGCTGGCCAGACCATCCGCACCGCAGTCGGCGAACAGTTCGCGCCATTGCGGCAGGGCCAGGCTGTTGGCTCGCTCCCCCGTGAAATCCGCCGCGTGCCGGTGCAGCCCGGCCAGGGCCGCGCCCACGGCCCGTGCCTGCGCCGGCGTCGGCCGGTCGACGGAGACACCCGGCAGGAACTCGATCAGCGCGACCGCCTTGCCGCCCACGGTGCGGAACGCCGCGCCGCCCCCGTCGTGGATGGTGCGTGGCACCGGGCTGCCCTTTGCCGCCAGATGGTCCAGCAGGCCCAGGAAGAACGGCAGTTCGGCCACGTCCATCCGCTGTTCGTACATGGTCAGGATGAAGCGGGCCTCGCTCGTCTCGATCAGCCAGTTGGAATTGCTGACGCCTTCGGCGATGCCCTTGGCGCTGACCAGCGTGCCGACATCGTAATGCGCGATCAGGGTCGCCAGCTCGAGCGCGGCCAGCGTGGTGTAGACAGCCATGTGGGTCGGACGTCCGTCGTCAGCTGGCCAGCTGGCGGGGCAGCTTGAAGATCATCGTCTCCTCCGCCATCGTGACCTGCCGTTCCGAGATGTCGCGCCATTGCGCCAGCTGGTCCACCACCTCGCGCACCAGCAGTTCGGGCGCGGAGGCGCCGGCGGTGACGCCGATCGTGCCGATGCCGTCCAGCCACGCCGGATCGATCTCGTGCGCGCGCTGGATCAGCCGGGCCGGCGTGCCGCAGCGTTCCGACACCTCCACCAGCCGCACCGAGTTGGACGAATTGGGCGCACCGATCACCAGCACCAGATCGCAGGCGGGCGCGATCTCCTTGACGGAGGCCTGCCGGTTGGACGTGGCGTAGCAGATATCCTCCGCCCTCGGGCCCTTGATGGCCGGATACTTGGCCTTCAGCGCCTCCACCACCCGGGCGGTATCGTCGACCGAGAGGGTGGTCTGCGTCAGGAAGGACAGCGGCTGGTCCTGCGGCAGGGTCAGGGCGGCGACATCGGCCTCCGTCTCCACCAGCGTCATCACGCCTTCGGGCACCTGACCCAGCGTGCCGATTACCTCAGGGTGGCCGCGATGGCCGATGAAGATGATGTGGCGGCCATCCTTCACCTGCCGTTCGGCCTGCCGGTGCACCTTGCTGACCAGCGGACAGGTGGCATCCAGCCAGATCATCTTGCGCGCCTGCGCCTCCGCCGGCACGCTCTTGGGCACGCCATGGGCGCTGAAGACGACCGGTGCGTCCAGCGGCACCTCGTCCAGTTCCTCCACGAACACGGCACCCTTGGCGCGCAGCCCGTCCACCACGAACTTGTTGTGGACGATCTCGTGCCGGACATAGACGGGCGCACCGTAGCGCTCGATCGCCTTCTCGACGATCTCGATGGCCCGGTCGACCCCGGCACAGAAACCGCGCGGGGCGGCGATCAGCACCTCCAGCGGGAGCTTGTCGGTAGCCGGAGCCACGGGGGCCTGAAAGGGAGCGTTCATGGGGCGGGCTGTAGCGGTTGCTGGCCAAAGGGGAAAGGGCTAGGGCCTCGCCAAGTTGTTCCAGAAGGATTGCCACGCATGATCGCTCGCCGGGCGCTGTTCGCTGCTACTGCCGCCACCATCGCGCTGGCGGGCTGCCGGTCGGAAGGCGATCTGGTGATCGAGCAGGGCGTGGGCATCACCGCCCTGCGCACGGTGTGCCCGGCGGTGGGCGTGCCTGACCACACCGGCAACATCACGCTGTTCACCCCGGCCGAGGCCCGCACGGCCGATGCGCTGGATGTGACCGCCTCCATCACCAACCTGCGCAGCCGCTGCAACGATGCGTCGGACCAGGTCTATACCGAGGCGACGTTCGACGTGGTGGCGCAGCGCCGCAACACGCAGGGTGCGCGCACGGTGGAGCTGCCGTACTACTCGGCGGTGGTGCGCGGCGGATCGGCGATCACGGCGAAGCGGGTGGGCACCGTGGTGGTGCAGTTCGCCGACGGGCAGGCGCGGGCGCAGGGCCAGGGCGTGGCCGCCGGCACCGTGAACCGCACGGCGGCGACGCTGCCCGACGATATTCGCCGGCAGATCACGCAGCGGCGCAAGGCCGGCGACGAATCCGCCGCGATCGACCCGCTGAGCACGCCGGAAGTGCGCGCGGCGGTGGCGCAGGCGACGTTCGAGCTGCTGGTCGGTTTCCAGCTGACGCAGGACCAGCTGGCCTACAACGCCACGCGCTAGGCTGTCATGGTGGCGGGCCTCGTTCAGGCCTGTCGCCCGGCCTCCCTTTGCGCCCCCGCCAAATCCGGCTAACGGCGCGGGTGATGACCGACACACCCACGCTCTACGCCGCCTTCGCCGCCCGCATCGATGCCGCGCTTGCCGCGCTGGAGATGGAAGGCGCGCTGCCGCCCGGCACGCCGCGCACCAATGTCAGCCTGGAGCCGCCGCGCGACCCCGCGCATGGCGACCTTTCCACCAATGCCGCGATGGTGCTGGCCAAGCAGGCGAAGACCAATCCCCGCGCGCTGGCAGAAAAGATCGTGGAGAAGCTGGCCGGCGACCCGCTGCTGACCGGGGCGGAGATCGCCGGGCCGGGCTTCATCAACCTGCGCCTGGCCGACCGCAACTGGGTGACGGAGCTGGAGGCGATCGCTGCCACCGGTGCCGATTACGGGCGCAGCACGAAGGGTGCCGGGCGGCGGGTGAACATCGAATATGTCTCCGCCAATCCCACCGGCCCCATGCATATGGGCCATTGCCGCGGCGCGGTTGTGGGCGATGCGCTGGCCGCCCTGCTGGAGTTCGGCGGGCACGAAGTCACGCGCGAATATTACGTCAACGATGCCGGGGCGCAGGTGCAGGTCTTGGCCCGGTCGGTCCACATGCGTTATCTGGAGGCGCTAGGCCAAGGTATCGGCGCTATTCCTGAGGGATTGTATCCGGGCGATTATCTTGTGCCAGTTGCGCGAGATTTGGCAGCTGAGTTCGGCACCCGCTACGCCGCCGCGCCCGAGAACGAGTGGCTCGACCTGTTCCGCGAGCGGTCGGTCGCGGCGATGATGGACATGATCCGCGCCGACCTGGCGTTGCTGGGCATCCACCATGCCGTGTTCTCCAGCGAGGCGGAGCTGCAGCGGGCCGGCAAGCCGGCCGCCGCCGAGGCATGGCTGCGCAAGCATGACCTGGTGTTCGACGGCGTGCTGGAAGCGCCGAAGGGCAAGCTGCTGGAAGACTGGGAGGCGGTCGAGCTGCCCCTGTTCCGCTCCACCCGGTTCGGGGACGACCAGGACCGGCCGATCCGCAAGTCGGACGGCAACTGGACCTATTTCGGCGCCGACCTCGCCTACCACATGCAGAAGGCGGACAGCGCGGACGAGCTGATCGACATCTGGGGCGCGGACCATGCCGGCACGGTGAAGCGCATCAAGGCGGCCGTGGAGGCGCTGGCGGAAGGCGAGGGACGCCCGATCCCGTTCGACGTCAAGCTGGTGCAGATGGTTGCCTTGCTGCGCGACGGCGAGCCGGTGAAGATGTCCAAGCGTTCGGGCAACTTCATCACCCTGGCCGAAGTGGTGGAGGAGGTGGGCAAGGACGTGGTCCGCTTCACCATGCTGACCCGCAAGCCGGAGGCGCAGATGGAATTCGACTTCGCCAAGGTGGTGGAGGCGTCGAAGGACAATCCGGTCTTCTATGTGCAATATGCCAATGCCCGGATCAGCTCCACCCTGCGCAAGGCGGCGGCACAGGGCCTGGCCCCGGCGGCGGAGGCGCTGGAGCGGCTGGGCCGGCCGGAGCTGACGCTGGTGAAGCTGGCGGCGCAGTTCCCGCGCGAGGTGGAAGCCGCCGCGCAGGCGCGCGAACCGCACCGGATCGCGTTCTACCTGTACGAGGTGGCGGCCGCGTTTCACGCCTTCTGGAACATGGGCAATGATGACCATGCCCTGCGCATCATCACCGAAGATGCCGAACTGACGCAGGCACGGCTGTTCCTGGCGACGCAGATCGGGCAGGTTGTGAAGAACGGCCTGGCGCTGCTGGGCGTGGAGGCGGTTGAGGAGCTGTAACTGCGATGGCGCGCGACGAGGACGGCACGCTGCGGCTGGCGCTGGAGGATGAGCAGCATCCCTGGCTGGATGGTGACGAGGACGAGGATGCCGGGCTCGACACCGCCCGGGTGGCCCAGGCCGGCCTGGTCACGCTGGTCGTGCTGGTCGCGCTGGGCATCGCCGGCTGGTGGCTGCTGGCGGGACCGGGGGAGGCTGCACCCGAGGCGGATGGCAGCCTGATCGAAGCGCCCGCCGGCCCCTACAAGGTCCGGCCCGGTGATCGTGGTGGCCGCACCGTGGAGGGGACCGGCGACACCAGCTTCCAGGTGGCGGAAGGCCGCCGGGTGGAGGCGCGCATCACGGAGCAGCGGCCGGCGGGGCCGGCCGCACCGGCGACGGGGCTGGTAGGGGTGCAGATCGGGGCCTATCCCTCGCAGGAGGCGGCAACGGCGGGCTGGCAGCTGATGGTCCAGCGCCTGCAGTTGCTGCAAGGCCGTTCGCATCGCGTGGTCGAGGGGCGCGCGGACAGCGGCACGGTGTGGTGGCTGCAGGTCGTCGCCGGATCGGTGGCGGAGGCGCATGATTTCTGCGCCGCGCTGCGCCGCGAGGGCGGCGACTGCCAGGTCAAGGGTTGAGGGGGGATTGGTGATGCAGGTCCGGGACAGCGCGCAAGGCTACGGTATCGTCAGCCGGACGTTTCACTGGGCCATGGCGCTGCTGCTCGTGCTGCAGGTCACCACCGCGCTGCTGCACCTGCTGGCAGGCGACAGCGCTGCCGCCAGAACGGTCTGGCCGCTGCATTTCCAGATCGGCTTCACCCTGTGGTGGCTGGTGCTGCTGCGCGGCAGCTGGGCGCTTGCCAATTATCGTCGCCGGCCCCCGCACGAAGGCTCGCCGCTGCTCGCTCGCGCTGCGACGATGGGCCATCTGGCCTTGTACGCTCTGATGGTGGTGGTGCCCACGCTGGCCCTGCTCCGCGCGGCCGGGCGCGGGCGCGGCGTGCGGCTGTATGGCATCCAGTGGATGCCCGAGGGGACGCCCGAGATCCCGGCGTTCACCGCCGCAGGCAACGCGCTGCACGGCACGCTTGGCTGGGTACTGGCATCGCTGGTGGTGGGGCATGTCGGTTTTGCGCTGTGGCATGGCCTCGTCCGCCGGGATGGCACGCTGGCCCGCATGTGGCGCGGGCGATGACCCCCGCGATCTTCAGTCCTGCCGGCCTGACCCTGTCGGCCGAGGAACGGGCCTTTTTCCGGGAGGCACAGCCCGCCGGCTACATCCTGTTCGGCCGCAACGTGGCAGACCGGGAGCAGCTGCGCGCGCTGACGGACGAGCTGCGCGCGCTGCACGGGCGGGACCGCCTGCTGATCTCGATCGACCAGGAAGGCGGCCGCGTGGCGCGGATGAAACCGCCCGTCTGGGACGCTTACCCCACCGGGCAGGCCTTTGCCGATCTGTGGCAGATCGCCCCGTCAAGCGCGATCGAGGCGGCGCGCTGCAACGGCGCGCTGCTCGGCCTGGATCTGGCGGAGGTCGGCATCAACGTCGATTACTCGCCGCTGCTGGATGTGCGCCAGCCCGGCGCGCATGACGTGATCGGTGACCGGGCGCTGGGCACCGAACCCCTGCAGGTGGCGGCGCTGGGCCGCGCGGTGCTGGACGGGCTGGCCGCTGCCGGAGTTGCCGGCTGCATCAAGCACATGCCGGGCCACGGCCGGGCGGGGGCCGACAGCCACAAGGAACTGCCCACCGTGACCGCCGATGCGGAGGCGCTGGCGCTGGACCTCGCCCCCTTCCGCACGCTGGCGGCCCGTGCCCGCATCGGCATGACCGCGCATGTCCGCTATACCGCGTGGGACGATGCCGCGCCCGGCACGCTGTCGCCCTTCGTGGTGGGGAGGATCATCCGCGAGACGATCGGGTTTGCCGGCCTGCTGCTGAGCGACGACCTCGACATGGAGGCGTTGTCCGGCTCCGTGCCGGAGCGCGCAGCTGCCGCGCACCGGGCCGGCTGCGACCTGGCGCTGAACTGCTGGGCGAAGATGGACGACATGGTCGGCATGGCCAACCTGCTGCCGGCGATGGACGATGCGCGTCTGGCCCGGCTCGACGCGGCCCTGGCGGTGGCTGACGCGGCCGAGCCGCTCGACCGGGGGGCGCTGCTGGCCAGCCGGGATGCGCTGCTGCGGATCGCCGCGTGAACGAACCGGACCTGTTCTCCCCGCCTGCGGCGGAGGCGGACAAGCTGCACCTGGAGCTGGACGGATGGGAGGGGCCGCTGGACCTGCTGCTCGACCTCGCCCGTCGGCAGAAGGTCGATCTGCGGCAGATCTCCATTCTGGCGCTGGTGGACCAGTATCTCGCCTTTATCGAGGCGGAGCGGATGCGGCTGGAACTGGCGGCCGATTACCTGGTGATGGCGGCGTGGCTGGCCTATCTGAAATCCGCGCTGCTGCTGCCGCGCGAGGAACAGCCCGATCCGGACCCCGAGGAACTGGCGCTGCGCCTGCAATTGCGGCTGCAGCGGCTGAACGCCATGCGCGACGCCGCCGCCCGGCTGATGGCGCGCGACCGGCTGGGCCGCGACGTATTCGCCCGCGGCGCGCCCGAGGGGCTGCGGCTGGACCGGCGTACGCGCTGGCAGTGCGACTGGTTCGGGCTGGTATCGTCTTATGGGCAGGTGCAGGTGCGCACCCGGCCGGTGGTCCACATGGTGCGCGAACGCCCGGTGATGACGCTCGACTCGGCGCTGGACCGGGTCTCCGCCATGCTGGGGATCACGCTCGACTGGATGGAGCTGCGCGAGTTCCTGCCCGCGCGCGACGGCGAATGGACCGAGCCGCGCCTGCGCCGCTCCGCCCTCGCCAGCAGCTTCGTGGCGGCGCTGGAACTGGCCAAGCAGGGGCGGGCGCAGCTGCGACAGGACGTGACCTTCGGCCCGCTGCATCTGCGCCGCCTGGCCTGAGCTGCCGATGGACGACCTGACCCGCGCTGTGGAGGCGGCCCTGTTCGCAGCCGAAGCACCCATGACCACCGACCAGCTTGCCGCCCTGCTGAACGGCGCCGCCGTCCTGCCGGCGCTGCATGCGCTGGTCGATGATTATGCGGAGCGCGGCGTGCATCTGGTGGAGCGCGGCGGGCGGTGGCAGTTCCAGACCGCGCCCGACCTTGCCCACCTGCTGCGCCGCACGCGCGAGCAGCCGCGCCGTTTGAGCCGCGCAGCGACCGAGGTGCTGGCGATCATCGCCTATCACGAGCCGGTCAGCCGCGCGCAGATCGAGGCGATCCGCGGCGTGCAGACGGCCAAGGGCACGCTGGATGTGCTGCTGGAAGCAGGCTGGGTGCGGGTGGCCGGGCGGCGCGACGTTCCGGGCCGGCCGGTCATCTATGCCACCACGGCCGACTTCCTGAGCCACTTCGGCCTGGCGAGCCGGCGCGACCTGCCCGGGATCGACGAGCTGCGCGCCGCCGGCCTGCTCGACCCTGTCGACGAGGCGTTCGAGGCGCTGGCGCGGGGCGAGGAAGCGGACGAGCAGGGCGCGCTGGAAAAGGGTGGGGAAAGCGCCTAGACTCGGTGAAACGTTACGGAGTTTTGCCATCGTGAGCCTCGGACCCTTCCAGATCCTGATCATCGCGCTCGTCATCCTGGTGCTGTTCGGCCGCGGCCGGATCAGCGAGATGATGGGCGATTTCGGCAAGGGTGTAAAAAGCTTCAAGCAGGGCCTGAACGAGGAGGACGCGCGGACCGACCCGCCTGCGGCGCCGCAGCGCATCGAAGGACCGGTGCCGGTCACCCGCACCGCCACCTCGGACGATGCCGTGATCGACGCGCAGCCCGTCGACAAGACCCCGGTCTGACCCGCGGCCGATCGGAGAGGTTGAAGCGTGCTGGACATCGGTGCCACCGAACTATTGCTGATCGTGGTCGTTGCGGTGGTCGTGATCGGCCCCAAGGACCTGCCGCTCGCATTGCGCACTGCGGGCAAGTGGATCGGCCAGATGCGTCGCCTGTCCAACCATTTCCGCGCCGGGCTCGATGCCATGATCCGCGAATCGGAGATGGCCGAAATGGAAAAGAAATGGCGCGATCAGAACGAGAAGATCATGCAGGCGCAGGCTGGCGGCGCCACAGCCGAGACGGCCGCCTTGCCTGACGCGACCGCGCCTGCGGCCCCGCCGGTCCAGGCCGAACCGATCATGAGCGATCCTGCCGAAGCGCCGCCCGCGCCTGCGGAGCCGGCCGTGATCGCGCCGCCTCCGGTCCCGGCTCCGGCGACGGCTGAACCGGCACACTCGCCGGCCCTGGCCGAGGAACCGCGGGCATGAAGCCGCTGAAGCCCTTCAGCCTTGCGGATATCGACGACACGCAGGCGCCGCTGCTCGATCATCTGATCGAACTGCGCTCCCGCCTCCTGCGCGCGATCATGGCGCTGGCAGTCTCGTTCGCCGTGTGCATGTATTTCGCGGAGGACATCTTCGCCCTGCTGGTGCGGCCGCTGGCCTACGCCTTCCCGGACGGGGAAGGGCGGCTGGTCTATACCAAGCTGTACGAGGCGTTCTTCGTGGAGATCAAGGTCGGTCTGTTTGCCGCCTTCTTCGTCAGCTTCCCGATCATCGCCAACCAGCTGTGGGCCTTCATCGCGCCGGGCCTGTATGCGAAGGAGAAGAAGGCGTTTCTGCCGTTCCTGATCGCGACGCCGGTGCTGTTCGCGATGGGGGCGTCGCTGGCCTATTTCGTGGTCATGCCGACGGCATTCCGCTGGTTCCTGGGCTTCCAGGGGGTCACCTCCGGCCTGCAGCAGGAAGCGCTGCCGGCGATGGGCGACTACCTCGACCTGGTGATGCGCTTCATCCTCGCCTTCGGCATCAGCTTCCTGCTGCCGGTCCTGCTGATGCTGCTGAACCGGGCCGGCCTGGTCACGCGCTCGCAGCTGGTGACCTCCCGCCGCTACATCATCGTGGGCATCACCATCGTCGCCGCCGTCATCACGCCGCCTGACGTGGTCAGCCAGCTGATGCTGGCCATCCCGCTGTGGATCCTGTTCGAGGCCACCATGGTGCTGATGAAGATCTACGAAAAGCGCGACGCCGCCGAACGCGCCGCGCGCGAGGCCGAGGCCGTGCTGGACGAGGCCCCGGCGGAATAAAGCGCCGAACGGGCCGGGCAGGACCCGTAACCCCTTTGCGGGTTCGGCCGGCAGGCGCTAGCACATCTGACCATGTTCGGATCGATCCTGCGCGCGCTTGTCTGGCTGGGCCTCGGCTTCATCGGCCTCAGCCTGGCGGCTGTGATCGTGTTCCGCTTCGTGCCGGTGCCGGTCACCCTGACCATGCTGATGGATGACAACGGCATCACCAAGGACTGGGAACCGCTCAGCCGCATAGACCGCACGATGGTGGGCGCGGTGATTGCCGGGGAGGACGCCAAGTTCTGCACCCATGACGGTTTCGACCGGGAAGCGATCGAGCAGGCCTTCCGCCGCAACATGGCGGGAGAGCGGTTGCGCGGCGGTTCCACCATCAGTCAGCAGACCGCCAAGAACGTGTTCCTGTGGCAGGGCGGCGGCTACTTCCGCAAGGGGCTGGAGGCCTGGTTCACCGTGCTGATCGAGCAGCTGTGGGGCAAGCGCAGGATCATGGAGGTGTATCTCAACGTGGCGGAAACTGGCATCGGCACCTATGGCGTGGCTGCCGGGGCCGAACGCTACTACCACCATTCCGCCGCGCGCCTGTCCGCCAGCGAGGCGGCGCGCATGGCGGCGGTGCTGCCGTTGCCCAAGGAACGCGCAGTGGTCAGCCCGACCGGGTTTACCCGCCGCTACGGCAACAGCATCCGGGCGCGGCTTGGCATTGTCCGCCGTGACCGGCTCGACAGCTGCATCTACGGCTAGCGCAATGGGCGCGCACCACCATCATCACGGGCATACCCACGGCCATGGGCACGGGCATCAGCCCGCCAGCTATGGCCGGGCCTTCGCCATCGGCGTGGTGCTGAACACGCTGTTCGTGGTGGTGGAAGCGGGCTTCGGCTTCTGGTCGGGCTCGATGGCGCTGGTCGCCGATGCCGGGCACAACCTGTCCGATGTGCTCAGCCTCGCCGTGGCCTGGGCTGCCAGCGTGGCCAGCGCCAGACCCGCCAATGCGCGCTTCACCTGGGGCTACAAGTCCAGCTCGATCCTGGCGGCGCTCGCCAATGCCGGGCTGCTGCTGGTGGCGCTGGGTGCGATCCTGTTCGAAACGGTGCAGCGGCTGGCCGATCCCGCACCGGTGGCCGGCTGGACCATGATCGTGGTCGCCGGGATCGGTATCGTCGTGAACGGGGCGACGGCGCTGCTGTTCGCAGGGGGCGGTCACGACCTCAACATCCGCGGCGCGTTCCTGCACATGGCGGCCGATGCGCTGGTCAGCCTGGGCGTGGTGATCGCCGGCGTGGCCATCCTGCTGACCGGCGCGTGGTGGGTCGATCCTCTGACCAGCCTGGTGATCGTGGCCGCGATCGGCTGGGGCACCTGGGGGCTGTTGAGGGACAGCCTGCGGATGGGCCTGCTCGCCGTTCCGCCATCGATCGACGAGACCGCGGTGCGCGGCTACCTGGCCGGGTTGCCCGGCGTCACGCAGGTGCACGATCTGCATATCTGGCCGATGAGCACCACCGAGACCGCCCTGAGCGTGCATCTGGTGATGCCATGCGGCAGTGATGACGGCTTCCTGCACGATCTGGCCCACCGGCTGGAGCATCGCTTCGGCATTGGTCACACCACGGTGCAGGTGGAGCGGGGAAGCGGGCACCCCTGCGTACTGGAAGACGGACACGTCTGATCAGCCGGGCGAAAGCGGCCCCATCATGCTGCTCCAGATGGCCGCGCCCGCGGGGGCAGCAGCCAGAGCGAGAGCACAGGCAAGAACTGGAAAAACCCGGAAGATACGCAACGGACGGCTCCTGCAAAATGGCAGGAGCATGGTGGTCGGCGAAGCGCTGAAGCCGCGTGAACATACGCGGTTAACAAAATTGTGCGCCGGGCGGCACGTGCAGTGCCGCCCGGGCTCAATTCACCTGATCAGGCGGCAGCTTCCTGCTGCTTGCCTTCGCTGCTGACCACCCGGACAGGTTCCTTGCGGCCCTCGACCACCTCGTGATCGACGACCACCTCGGTCACATCGTCCATGCCGGGCAGGTCGAACATCGTGTCGAGCAGGATCGCCTCGACGATGGAGCGCAGGCCGCGGGCGCCGGTCTTGCGCTTGATCGCCTTCTTGGCGATCGCCTCCAGCGCCTCGTCCGTGAAGGTCAGCTTCACGTCTTCCAGCTCGAACAGCTTGGCATACTGCTTGGCCAGCGCGTTCTTGGGCTCCTTCAGGATCATGACCAGCGCCGGCACGTCCAGGTCGTGCAGGGTGGCGATCACCGGCAGGCGGCCGACGAATTCGGGAATCAGGCCGAACCGCAGCAGATCCTCGGGCTCCGTCTGCATCAGCATCTCGCCGATCTTGCGCTGTTCGGGATCAGCGACATGCGCGCCGAAGCCGATCGAACGCTTCTGCAGGCGATCGCCGATGATCTTTTCCAAGCCGGCAAAGGCGCCACCGCAGATGAACAGGATGTTGGTCGTGTCCACCTGCAGGAATTCCTGCTGCGGATGCTTGCGCCCGCCCTGCGGCGGCACGCTGGCCGTGGTGCCTTCCATCAGCTTCAGCAGCGCCTGCTGCACGCCTTCACCGCTGACGTCGCGCGTAATGGACGGGTTCTCCGCCTTGCGCGTGATCTTGTCGATCTCGTCGATGTAGACGATGCCCTGCTGTGCCTTTTCGACATTGTAGTCGCTGGCCTGCAGCAGCTTCAGGATGATGTTCTCCACATCCTCGCCGACATAGCCGGCCTCCGTCAGCGTGGTGGCATCGGCCATGGTGAAGGGCACGTCGAAGGTGCGTGCCAGCGTCTGCGCCAGCAGCGTCTTGCCCGAACCGGTGGGGCCGATCAGCAGGATGTTCGACTTCGCCAGCTCGACATCGCCCGACTTGCCCGAATGCTTCAGCCGCTTGTAGTGATTGTGCACCGCGACGGAGAGCACGCGCTTCGCCTTCTCCTGTCCGATCACATAATCGTTCAGGGTGTCGCAGATCTCGCGCGGGGAGGTGACTTCGCCGTCCTTGCGTCCGGCGATGCCGCCCTTGGCTTCTTCCCGGATGATGTCGTTGCACAGCTCGACGCATTCATCGCAGATGAACACGGTGGGGCCGGCAATCAGCTTGCGAACCTCGTGCTGGCTCTTGCCGCAGAAGCTGCAGTAAAGGGTGCTCTTGCTGTCCGATCCGCTCAATTTGGTCATACTCTCGTCCGATGGCCCGGCAAGGGGCCGGGAAAACTCGTGGGTAATGTAGGCAGGGCAAGGACAAGATCAATCGCGAGTTGCCCGAGCTGGTCGCCTAACCGGGAGTTGGGGTTAGTCCTACCGAATGCCAAGCGGCCGTAGCAGCGCTTATGCGCCAGGTCATCTTTACCCGACCATCGCCCACCCGCTCAAGGTGCGGAAGCGGCCGGAAGCCTGCGAAAACCCCGCATGAGCGGGCGTTCGACGCACACCGTGAGGATGCCCGCAACCGCCAGTGAGATGACAAGCGCGACCACCTTCGCGAGGGGATTCTGATCGACATTCGCGACTTGCTCCATCAGCATGAAGACAGGCATGTGGGCAAGATAAAGCGTGTAGGAAAGTGTTCCTAGCAACTGGATCGGCGGGGTGGAGAGGGCCGTGTTGCTATGACGACCGGCCAGAATGCTCGCGCACGCGAAGAATGGGGCGGTAAACGCCACGACCGGGGCGTACTGCGCGGCAGTCATCGACAAGCCAAGCAGACCTACCGGCAGGAGCATGGGCACCTTTAGGTCGAAACCGGAACGGTAAAGCAGGTACCCGCCCGACAGACCAAACAGGGCGCGCAGAGGATACACCCAGAGCGTCTCAACCCATATGTCCGCCAATCCCAGCCCGACCAGGGAAAGGACCAGCAGCGGGCGGACGGCTTTCTGCGGGATCCTGACGCCGGAAAGCACCGCGATGACCGGAAGATAGAACTCCCAGGATACGCTCCACGACGGGCTGTTGATGGGCGTCTGCCCCAACCAAGGCACGGCAGCCAGCGCCTCTAACGGGTGGGGCTCGTCGCTCGATACGAGCACTGCCATGAGCAGAGTGATATAGAAGACCGGTGAGAGCCGCCAGAACCGTCGGTAAAGAAACCGACCAGGATCAATGCCATTGCGCGCCGAATAGGCGAGGACGAACCCGCTCAACAGAAAAAATACATCCACGGCCAGCGGAAACTGAACTCCGGCCCAGCCGTGCCGCGCGGTGAACGAGTTGAAACCGAAGTGGAACAGTACGACGCCAAGCGCAAGGACCCCGCGCAGGCCGTCCAGTTCCTTCCAATGTTCCCGCTGCTGCACATCTCGCGTCTAACGCACGATGTGCAGCAGGTAAACCGGGAAGCCCCTACTCTGGCGCGCCGCCCGTGCCGCTTTCCTTGCCTGCTTCCTGGTCCTTCGGCCGGTGCGCGAACACCTTGTCGACCAGGCCGAAGGCCAGCGCCTCGTCCGCCTCCAGGAAGGTGTCGCGGTCCATCGCCCGCTCGATCTCGTCCAGCGTCTTGCCGGTATACTGCACGTAAAGATCGTTCATCCGCTTGCGGATCCGCAGGATTTCCCGCGCCTGGATCTCGATGTCGGACGCCATGCCGCGGGCACCGCCGCTGGGCTGGTGAATCATGATGCGGGCATTGGGCAACGCCACGCGCATGCCTGGCTCGCCCGCGGCCAGCAGGAAGCTGCCCATGCTTGCCGCCTGGCCGACGCACACGGTCCGCACCTTCGGCTTGATGTACTGCATCGTGTCATGGATCGCCATGCCGGCCGTCACCACGCCGCCGGGCGAGTTGATGTACATCGAGATGTCCTGGCTGTTCTCGCTTTCCAGGAACAGCAGCTGGGCGACGATCAGCGAGGCCATGTTGTCCTCCACCTGGCCGGTCACGAACACGATGCGTTCGCGCAGCAGGCGGCTGAAAATGTCGAAGCTGCGCTCGCCCCGGCTGGTGCTTTCCACGACCACCGGCACCAGGGCACCGGTCACCGGATCCTGCCGGAACTGTCCCTGTGTACCATAGGCGTCGCCAAACACGTCGATCATTGCAAACCCTTCCGTCAAACAGGGCGCCTATGTCGCCCCTGCCTGCCGCCGGTTCAAGTGGCTTTGCAGCTGGCGGCATGCTTGCCTGCCACGCCATGTGTGGCAAGCTGGTCGCATGACCCGCACCGCCATGCTCGCCGCCCTGTTGCTGTGTTCCGCCAAGCCGGTGCTGGCCGATCCGGCGGGCGATGCGCGACCTATCTGCGCCGCATCGCCGCGATCGACGATGCCGGACCGCGGCTCGATGCGGTGATCGTCACCAATTCGGATGCACCGGCCCACGCGCGTGCTGCGGCCGCGCTGCCGCTGGGCGGGCGGACCGTGCTGGTGAAGGACAATATCGAGACGCGCGAATGGCCGACCACTGCGGGATCGCTGGCGCTGGCGGGCAACCGCACCGGGCGTGACGCGCCGCTGATCGCCCGGCTGCGGGGTGCAGGCGGTGTGGTGCTGGGCAAGACCAACCTGTCCGAATGGGCCAACATCCGCTCCCCCCGGGCGACCAGCGGGTGGAGCGCGACCGGCGGGCTGGTGAAGAACCCCCATGCCACCGACCGCAACAGCTGCGGCTCCTCCAGCGGGAGCGGGGCGGCGGTGGCGGCAGGCCTCGCCTGGGGTGCGATCGGGACAGAGACTGACGGTTCGATCACCTGCCCGGCCAGCGTGAACGGCATCGTCGGCTTCAAGCCCACGCTGGGCCTCGTCAGCCGGACCCATGTGGTGCCGATCAGCCACAGCCAGGACACCGCCGGGCCGATGACCCGCAGCGTGGCCGATGCGGCGCTGCTGCTGACCGCCATTGCCGGCAGCGATCCGGCTGATCCGGCCACGATGGAGGCGGATGCGCGAAAGGCCGACTTCACCGACGGCCTTGCCGATGCCAGTCTGGCCGGGGTCGGCGTCGGCGTGCTGCGGCCGGCAGTGGGCAACAATCCCGCGGTCGCGGCCTTGTTCGATGCCGCGCTGGCCGATCTTGCCCGCGCCGGGGCCCGCATCGTGGAGATCGACTGGAGCCCGCCAGAGGAGCTGGGCCGGGACGAGTTTGCCACGCTGCTGTTCGAACTGCGCGAGGATCTGGGCATTTACCTGGCCGGCTCGCCTGCAGCCATTCCGGCCCGCAGTCTGGCGGATGTCATTGCCTTCAACCGCGCACATGGCGCGGAGGAATTGCGCTGGTTCGGGCAGGAGACCTTCGAGCAGGCCGAGGTGGCGACCGACCGCGCCGGCTATGAGCGGGCGCGCGCCAATGCGTTGCGGCTGGCCGGACCGGAGGGGATCGACCGTCTTCTGTCGGCGCATGGCGTGCAGGTGCTGGTTGCGCCCACGAGCGGCCCCGCCTGGGCCACCGATCTGGTCAATGGCGACAATTACGACGGATCGATCGGCGCCGGGTCGCTGGCCGCTGTGGCGGGGTACCCGCATCTCAGCGTGCCGATGGGTGCGGTGGAGCGGCTGCCGGTCGGGCTGTCGATCATCGGCGCGCGCTGGTCGGATGCCGCCGTGCTGCGCGCCGGGGCGGCGTATGAACGCGCGCGGACAGCTGTGCTGGCGGAGCCGGGCTTCAGGCCCTGGCAGGCCGACTAGGCGGCGGACAGGTTTCGCAGGCTGCCCCTGCCCTTGATGAAGGGCAGGGGCGCGCGAGCGGGTTACTCGGCGGTGTCGTCCGCCTTCTTCTTGGCCGGAGCCTTCTTCTTAGCGGCGGGCTTGTCGGCCGCGTCCTCGCTCTCGGAGGCACCCTCGGCCGCAGGTTCGGCCTTCTTCTTGGGCGCAGCCTTCTTATTCGGCTTCTCGCCTTCGCCATCGGTGGCATCGGCGCCTGCCTCGACAGGAGCGTCGTCGGCAGCGACCTTGGTCTTCTTGGCGCCAGCCTTCTTGGCAGGCTTCGCGTCAGCCGGCTGCGCGTCGGTGCCTTCCTCGGCCTCGATCGCGGCTTCCAGTTCCTCGCGGGTCACTTCCCGCTCGGTCACTTCGGCCTTGTCGAACAGGAAGTCGACGACCTTGTCCTCGTACAGCGGGGCACGCAGCTGGGCGAGGGCCATGGGATCGTTGCGCACGAACTCCACGAACCGCTCGCGATCCTGCGGGCGGTACTGCTGCGCCGCCTGCTGGACCAGCATGCCCATTTCCTGCTGGCTGATCTCGACGCCGTTGGCCTGGCCGATCTCCGACAGCAGCAGGCCCAGGCGCACGCGGCGCTCGGCAATGCGGCGGTAATCGTCCTTCTCGGACTCGATCTCGGCACGGGCGGCCTCCGGATCCTCCTCGCGGGCGATCTCGGCTTCCAGCTGCTGCCAGATCTGGTTGAACTCGGCCTCCACCATGCTCGGCGGCACGGCGAAGTCGTGATCGGCGGCCAGACGGTCCAGCAGCTGACGCTTCATCTGCGTCCGGGTAAGACCGGCAGTCTCCTGCTCGACCTGCGCCTTCATCAGCTCCTTCAGCTTGTCGAGACCTTCCAGGCCGAAGTTCTTGGCGAACTCGTCATCAATAACCGTATCGCCCTCGACCTTCACCGCCTTCACGGTGATGGCGAACTGCGCGTCCTTGCCCTTCAGGTCTTCGGCCGGATAGTCGGCGGGGAAGGTCACGGTGATGGTCTTCTCCTCACCGGCCTTGGCCCCCGTCAGCTGCTCCTCGAAGCCGGGGATGAACTGGCCGGAACCGAGCACCAGCGGCTGGTCCTCGCCCTTGCCGCCGTCGAACTCGACGCCGTCGATGCTGCCGGTGAAGTCGATGATCAGCTGGTTGCCGTCGGCGGCCGCATGGCCCTCCGGCGCATCGGAGTAGCTCTTCTGCCGGTCGGCCAGCTGGCGGATGGCGGCATCGACCGCCTCGTCCGTGGCGGGCACGGTCAGCTTTTCCAGCGTCAGCCCGTCGACGGACGGCGCCGCGATGTCGGGCAGCACTTCCAGTTCCACGGTCAGCTGGGCATCCTTGCCCTGCTCATACCCCTCGGCCATGTCGACCTTGGGCTGCAGCGCCGGGCGCAGCTGCTTGTCGCGCAGCAGCGATTCGACCGATTCCTGCAGCGTGGTGTTCAGCGCATCGGCATGGATCGCCTCGCCGTGCATCTTGCGCACCAGGTTGGCGGGCACCTTGCCGGGGCGGAAGCCGGGCATCTTTACCTGCGGGGCGACCTTCTTGATCTCCGCATCGACGCGCGCCTGGATCTCGCCGGCCGGTATCGTAAGTGTAAAGGCGCGCTTCAGGCCTTCATTGGTGGTCTCGACGATCTGCATTCAAACAAGCCTTCCACACATAAGCGAACGGGTTTCGTCAGCGGAACGGTGGCGACGGCTGCGCTGGTGCGGGCGAAGGGACTCGAACCCCCACATCTTGCGATACTGGAACCTAAATCCAGCGCGTCTACCAGTTCCGCCACGCCCGCACGGATCACGACGAAGCGCAGCAGGCGAGACACCTGCGATGCGAAGCCTGCGCCCTTAATCGGCTGGCACGGAAAGGGCAAGCTTCTGCGGGGAACAGGTGCAGCAGCCATCACGTTGAGTGGGCAAAGGAGTGCTTGCCATGGCCGACCCCATCTATTCCGCCGACGATTACGGGACGCCCAGCATCCCGCCGGCAACCCCGCCTGCGGTGGATACCCACGCCAGCGCGCAGGATGCCGCTACCTTGACCGATGCCGATGGCGACAGTGATTCGCCCGGCAGCGTGCTGTGGGATTTCGACCGCTCCGAAGAGGACGAGGAACTGCAGCCGGGCTCCACTCCGGACGAGGTGGTACCGGAAACCCCCAATCCGATCGAGCCAGCCCCGCCGCCCGAAGTGTTTCCGGACGGTGGCGACATCGACGAACCCGGCGCCGTTCCGGACGATGTGCCATCGCTCCCGGGCGAGGCACCGGCGGAAACCCCGCCGCCGCAATATTGATTTTGCAGCCGGCGCGTGTCAGCGGCTGGGGCATGAGCGAACAGGACATGCCCGAACCGGCCGAAAGCCAGCCCGACACCGCTGCGGAGGCTGTCGACACCACGACGCAGGGCGCCGCGACACCGCCTGACCGGCTGGCCATCGATCCGGCCAGCCCGTTTTTCGATGAAACAGTGCTGCGCCGCGGTGTGGGCATCCGCTTCAAGGGGACGGTGCGCACCAATATCGAGGAATATTGCATTCCCGAGAATTGGGTGCGTGTGCAGGCCGGCAAGGCGATGGACCGCAAGGGCCGTCCGCTGACGCTCAAGCTGATCGGCCCGGTGGAAGCCTGGTTCGAGGATCTGGGTGAGGACGCGCCCGTCAATCGCCTGTGATGTTCCTTCTGGTCGCGCCTGCACGAGTGCCGGCGCGACCAGTCGCAGCACGAAGTAGCCAAGCACGCCGAGATGGCGGAGCCTGCGACGGTCCCGAGCTTCGCTTCTTCCACAGCAACAGGTGATTCGGGACGGCAAGGGCGCTGATGAACAGGCTTATCGTGAAGCTGATGCCGCACAATGTGCTGGTGCCCCACAGCTGACCCCAGCTGACACCGGTAAGCCGCCTGGCGAACCCGATCCGGTCCGCAACGGCGGCGCTGCCGAAGATGCCGAGCTGCTTGCCCGCCACCAGTCCCGCACCGACCGCCAGCGGCAACGGATCGGCGAACGCTGCCAGACCCAGCGCGCCAGCGCCACGCCTGCATTGGCAAAGCCGAACAGCGGCACCACCACGTAGGCGTTCCAGCCCACCAGCGCATGGTCCGCCCTCATCAGCATGGGCGAGCCATCACCCCGCGGCAGGGGGATTGTCACCAGCTTATGGACAATGAAGCCTTTGGGACTACGCCAACCAAGTTTTTGCCTGCTGGTTCCCAACTCTGCATAAAATATGTTTACCCACCCGACCAACCGACTACACAGCACGACGGGTCGTTTAGAAAAGGGTCTCGGGGGCTATGATCTCTGGGGGTGTGACGGTGTTGCAGCTTGCGGCGCTGGTCGAGCATGAACTGTTGCTGTTTGCAGGAGTGTTCTTCCTTGTCGGCGCGCTTGACGAGCTGGCCGTGGATGTCGTGTTCGGCTTCCTGCGGCTGACCGGGCGCGTGCGGGAGTGGACGATCAACCGGGAGGAGGGCGAGCGCCCCCTGTCCGGACGGGCCGCCGTGTTCATTCCGGCATGGCTGGAACACGAGGTCATCACCGATACCATCGCCACCACGCTGAAGGCGTGGCCGCAGGATGCGCTGCGCCTGTATGTCGGCTGCTACTGCAACGATCCGCGCACGGTGGAAGCCATCATCCGCGGCACCGGCGGGGACCCGCGGGTGCGGCTGGTGGTGCACGAACGCGCCGGGCCGACGACCAAGGCAGACTGCCTGAATCGCCTCTACACCGCCATGGAACATGACGAGCAGCGCGGTGGCTACGCTTTCCGCATGGTGGTGCTGCACGACGCGGAGGATATGGTCGATCCTGCCGGTCTGGCCCTGCTCGACCGCGGGATTGCCGAGGCCGAGTTCGTCCAGCTGCCCGTCCTGCCCGAACCGCAGGCGCGTTCGCGCTGGGTCGGCAGCCATTATTGCGAGGAATTTGCCGAGGCGCATGGCAAGGCCATGGTCGTGCGGGATGCGCTGGCGGCGTCGCTGCCCTCGGCCGGGGTCGGCTGCGCCTTCTCCCGCACCATGCTGGCGCGCATCGCCGGCGAAATGGCGACGACCACGGACGCGACCGGCCCGTTCTCCGTCGAGTCCCTGACCGAGGATTACGAGTTGGGCCTCAGGATCAAGGCCGCCGGTGGACGCTCCCGCTTCCTGCGGGTGCGCGGCGAGGACGGGCGGCTGATCGCCACCCGTGCGTGCTTCCCGGCAAAGCTGGACCAGTCCGTGCGGCAGAAGGCGCGCTGGGTGCATGGCATCGCGCTGCAGGGCTGGGACCGGATGGGCTGGGCCAGTGGCAGCGGGCTGGGCGAAACATGGATGCGCATCCGTGACCGGCGTGGACCGCTATCCGCGCTGGTGCTGTTCGCCGCCTATGCGCTGCTGGCGCTGGGAACCGGATTGTGGGTGGCGAGCCTGGCGGGCTACGACCACCCGTTCGCCATGGGCACGGCCACCAGATGGCTGCTGGCGCTCAACTTCGCCAGCTTCGTCTGGCGCGCCGGCTCCCGCTACCTGTTCACCACGCGCGAATATGGCCCGGCCGAAGGTTTCCGTGCCGTGCTGCGCATCCCGCTGTCCAACGTCATCGCCATCATGGCCGGGCGGCGGGCACTGAGCGCCTATGTCAGCACCCTGCGCGGCGGGGCGCCGCAATGGGACAAGACCTTCCACCACGCCCATCCCAGCACCATGGCTGACCGGGTGACGCCTTATCGCCGGACTCGCGCACTCTCGTGAGCCGTCGGCCGGTCAACTCCAGGGCAGCCTTCCGCGGACAGCCGCTGCTGCTGCTCGGCGGCCTGGTGCTTGGCTGGTGCGGCCTGCGTGCCGCCCACTGGGAAAGTCCCTGGCCGGCGCAGGACCAGGCGGCGGAGCTGGAGCAGTCGGCGTTCGATCCTGCTTCGCCCGTTGCCGGACCCGCAGCGAGCCCGGTGGACGCTGATGCGCCAAGCCAGGATGACTGGCTGGAGCGGCCCTTGCCGGCGCCGGTCCCGCAGCGTCCCGGCTGGCAGCGGCTTTCGGGACGGAGCGGCTCAGCCGCTGACGGCGTGGCTCCCTTCACGGGCGTGCCATGGCGGCTGGCGCGGGCCACGGATGTGGTGCCGCCGGCAGGCACGTCGACGCAGGATGTGCCCCCTGCCACCCTGATCGGCAGCGAACTGCTGATGCTGGCCGGGCTGGCGCAAATGGAAGTTCCGGAAATGCTGCTCGCCTATCTGCAGCCTGCTGCGCTGCGCCCGTCGGCCCCGGTCCGCCCGTCGGCACCGGCGGCGGCACTGGCGGCATCGGCGGCGCGTCCCGGCGTTCCGCAGGCGGCCGTCGGGGCGACGATCACGCCGGTCCCGCGCATGGCAGGCGCCGGGCGCTGGAGCGGCGATGGCTGGGTGCTGCTGCGGGACGATGCCGCCACCGCACTCACCCCGGGCCGGCCGTCCTATGGCCGCAGTCAGGCGGGCGCGGTCCTGCGGTATCGGCTGACGTCCGGAACCGGCGGCCTGTCGCCGCAGCTTTATCTGCGCGGCAGTTCCGCGTTGACCGGCCCGCGTGAGCAGGAGATTGCGGCCGGTGCAGCCTTGCGCCCGCTGCCCGGTGTGCCGGTCCGGGTCGCCGCGGAGCTGCGGGTCAACGACAATCGCGCCGGCAGCCAGGTGCGCCCGGCCGTGTTCGCGGTGACCGAATTGCCACCCGTGGCGCTGCCCGGCGGTACACGGGGCGAGGCCTATGTGCAGGCCGGCTATGTCGGCGGCGATTTCGCCAGTGCCTTTGTCGATGGGCAGGCGCGGATCGACCGGCCGCTGCTGGGCCGCGGCAGCGCGCAGTTGCGGGTCGGCGCGGCCGCGTGGGGCGGGGCGCAACGCGGCAGCAACCGGGTGGATGTGGGGCCAAGCGCCAGCATCGGCTTTGCAATCGGCGGATTGCGCGGCCGGGTGGCCGCCGACTACCGTCTGCGCGTGGCCGGCAATGCGGAGCCGGCATCCGGTCCGGCCCTGACGATCGCCGCGGGTTTCTGATCGCGACAGTCTCCGGTCGCTTCAAACCGGCCGCCGCTTGGGCTAGGCGTGGTTGATGGATGTATATCTGCCGATTGCGAACCTGTCAGTGAACGGGCTGGTGATCGTGCTGCTGGGCGCGGGCACCGGCATCCTGTCGGGCCTGTTCGGCGTGGGCGGCGGGTTCCTGACCACGCCGCTGCTGATCTTCTACGGCGTGCCACCGACCGTCGCGGCCGCCTCCGCCGCCAGCCAGGTGACCGGCGCCAGCGTGTCGGGCGTCCTGGCGCATCGCAAGCGTGGCGGGGTCGATCCGCAGATCGGCGGGGTGATGGTGGTGGGCGGCATCATCGGTGCGGGTATCGGCGCCGGGCTGTTCCGGCTGCTGCAATCCTGGGGCCAGATCGATACGGTGATCAACATCCTGTATGTCGTGCTGCTGGGCACGATCGGGGGGCTGATGGGCCGGGAAAGCATCGGCACCCTGCGGGCCAGCCGCACCGGCGCACCCCGCCGCGCCGCGCGGCGGCGGCATCATCCGCTGGTCGCCAGCCTGCCGCTGCGCTGGCGGTTCTACAAGTCCGGCCTCTACATCTCGCCGCTGGCGCCGCTGATCCTGGGCGTGGTGGTCGGCATCCTGACCATGCTGATGGGCGTGGGCGGCGGCTTCATCCTGGTGCCGGCTATGCTGTATATCCTGGGCATGAGCGCGCAGGTCGTGGTCGGCACCTCGCTGTTCCAGATCCTGTTCGTCACGGTCGCCACCACCATGATGCACGCGCTGACGACGCGCGCGGTCGACATCGTGCTGGCCGGGCTGCTGCTGATCGGGTCGGTCACCGGGGCGCAGATCGGTACCCGCCTGGCCGGGACGGCGAAGCCGGAACTGCTGCGACTGGTGCTGGCGCTGATCGTGCTGGCGATCGCGCTGCGCATGGCCTTCGGCTTGGGGGTGCGGCCCGACGCGGTCTATACGGTGATCGAGCTGTGAGCGGCCGGCTGCTGCTGCTGGTCCTGAGCTTCCTGACCCTGACGGCGCAGCGCGATCCCGTGCTGGTGCCGGCCGTCTCGCAGAGCCGGATCGAGGTGCGGCAGGATTTCACCGGCACCGAACTGCTGCTGTATGGCGCGATCCTGGATCCGCAGGGCCGCCGCGCGACCGAACCTTACGACATCGTGGTGGTGCTGAAGGGCCCGACAGAGGCGATGCTGGTGCGCGAGAAGCAGAAGCGGCTCGGCATCTGGGTCAATGCCGACAGCACCGCCTTCCGCTCCGCGCCGTCCTTCTTCGCGGTGTCCTCCTCCCGCCCGATCGGCCAGATCGTGGACGAGCGGACTGCCGCGATCTACGAACTGGGGCTGGATTTCATGCAGCTGTCCCCCACCGGCCTGATCGAGCCGGAGGAGCAGGCGCGCTTCTCCACCGGCCTGGTGGAGCTGCGGCGGCAGCAGGGCCTGTACAAGGAGGATGGCCGCGGCGTCTCCATCAGCCAGGACGTGCTGTATCAGGCGCGCATCGCCGTTCCCTCCAACGTCATCACCGGCCGCTACACCGCGGAAACCTTCGCCATCCAGCGCGGCCGGGTGATCGCCTCCGCCATTGCGGAGGTGGAGGTCAGCAAGGAAGGGTTCGAGAAGCTGGTGGCGGACCGGTCGCAGGATTCCGGCTTCCTGTACGGCATCTGCGTGGTGCTGCTTGCCCTCCTGACCGGCTGGGCCGCCGGGCGGCTGTTCGCGCTGGTCTGAGTTTCAGGCGTTTAGGGCCTGTTTAGACCCCTGCCGCTATCCTTCACCGCCACTGCCGGCACGAAGGACGACCCCGATGAGCGAGTTCTCCCCGCAACCCTGGCCGGTTGCGGCCCTGACCCCGGTGCCGGTCGAGGGTCTGGCCCATACCGTCGGCACCGTACAGGCGATCTCCGGCGCGCAGGCCCGGCTGGTGCTGGATGGCATCGCACTGGCCGCATGTGGCGGCAGCGCCGACCCGGCGATCGCGATGGCCGGCCAGGTCGGCAGCGCGATCCGGATCGCAGCGCCTGATGGCGCGTGGCTGCTGGCTTCCCTGCGGGACTTGGAGCAGGCAGCCGACGGCTCTGTATGCGCCATTGCGGACCTGCTGGGTGAAGGGATCGACGATGCGGCGGGCGGCACGTTTCGCCGCGGTGTGACCCGTTACCCGCTGCCGGGCAGCACCGTTCATCCGGTCGCCACCGCGCAGCTGGCGCGCATCTACGATCCGGCCGGGCGGGTGGCGATCACGGTCGGCACGGTGCATCCGACCGCGACAGTGGGTGCGGGGCTGTTCATCGACGCCCTGCTTGGCAAGCACTTTGCGCTGCTCGGCTCCACCGGCACCGGCAAGTCCACGGCGGCGGCGCTGATCCTGCACCGCATCTGCGATGCCGCGCCCCATGGCCATGTCGTGATGGTCGACCCGCATGGCGAATACGGCGCGGCCTTCCAGGATCGCGGAATGGTGCTGGACGTGGGCAACCTGCAGCTGCCCTACTGGCTGATGAACTTCGCCGAACATTGCGAGGTGTTCCTGACCACGACCGGCAACGACCGGCAGGAGGATGCCGACATTCTCGCCCGCTGCCTGCTGGCGGCGCGGGGCAAGAACCGGCTGGCGGCGGAGATCGGGCGCATCACCGTCGATTCGCCGGTGCCCTATCTTCTCAGCGACCTGCTGCGGCTGGTGAACGACGAGATGGGGCAGCTCGACAAGGCGAGCAGCAGCGCGCCGTTCCTGCGCATCCGCAGCAAGATCGACGAGCTGAAGGGTGATCCGCGTTACCAGTTCATGTTTTCCGGCATGCTGGTGGCGGACACCATGGCGGAGCTGATCGCCCGGCTGTTCCGCATGGACGGCGCCGGCCGGCCGATCACCATCATCGACGTGTCGGGCGTGCCGTCCGACATCACCGCCACCGTGGTCGCGGTGCTCAGCCGCATGGTCTTCGACCATGCGATCTGGAGCCGGGGGGAAGCTGTGCGCCCCATCCTGCTGGTGTGCGAGGAGGCCCATCGCTACGTTCCCGGCGACCGGCAGTCGGGTGGATCGAGCGTCAGCGACGTACTCGGCCGGATCGCCAAGGAAGGGCGCAAATACGGCATCGCGCTGGGCCTGATCACTCAACGACCGAGCGATCTGGCCGAAGGCGTGCTGTCGCAATGCGGCACGATCATCGCCATGCGGCTGAACAACGAACGCGACCAGGCCTTCGTCCGCTCCGCCATGCCGGAAGGTGCGCGGGGCTTCCTCGACGCCATTCCGGCCCTGCGCAACCGGGAGGCGATCATCTGTGGCGAAGGCGTGGCCGTGCCGATGCGCGTCAGCTTCGCCGATCTGGAGGAGCACCGCCGCCCGGCCAGCGCCGACCCGCTGTTCAGCGCCTTGTGGCAGCACCCGGCGGAGGGTGGCCAGGCGATCGCCCGCACGGTGCGCCGCTGGCGCGCGCAGGGACGATAGAACCGTTCAAGTGCCCCGGGTATCGCCGTACAGCGCGATGTGCAGGCGGGGGGACAGGTTCATGTCGTGCTGCAGGCACAGTTCCGCCAGCCAGCGCTGGCGGGTGGCCAGCGTGACCGTGTCGGTGCCTTCGGCCATCAGCCAGATGCGCTGGTTCGGGATGGCGTAGCGGAACGCGAGCGCCAGCACCTCCTCCAGATCGGCCGGTTCGGCGATCACGAACTTGAAGATCGCCCGCGGCTCGGCCGCCCATTGTGCCAGCCGCTCGGGCGGCAGGGCGAGGTCGGCCGTGTTGCCCGAATGGGCGAGCTTGGGGCTGACATTGTACTGCCCGATCAGCGGATCGAGATCGGCATGCGGCGCGATCGTGCCGTTGGTCTCCACCTCCACCGCCATGTCCGGCAAATGCGCCAGCATCCGGGCGAGCGCCTTGCCTTGCAGCAGCGGCTCGCCTCCGGTGACAACCAGGCGCGGCTTGCCGAAGGCGGCGATGCGCCGTGCGACCTCTTCTTCGGACAGGGTCAGCTGGTTCGCCGCGCGGTCATGCGTCACGCCGTCGCGGTGCGGCCGGTTGTCGCCGCTGAAGTGCCAGGTGTAGGGCGTGTCGCACCAGCGGCATGCCAGGTTGCAGCGCGACAGCCGCACGAAGGCGACGCTGCGCCCGATGCTTGGTCCTTCACCCTGCAGGGAGGCGAAGATCTCCGGCTCGCCGGGCGTCGTGGTGGCAAGGACTAGCATCGGGGCACTCCAGTGTGCCTCACCCCAGCCGAGCGAGCGCCGCGGTCAGCCGGTCGACCTCCGCTGCATGGTGCGCATGATCGGCGCGGGCCTTCTCCACCGCTTCGGGCTTCGCCTTCTCCGCAAAAGCGGGATTGTTCAGCCGCTTGGCCAGATTGTCCCGCTCCTTCTCCGACGCGGCCTTCGCCTTGGTCAACCGCGCCTGCTCCGCCGCAATGTCGATCACGCCTTCGAGCGGGATCACGAACAGGTCGGCCCCTGCCGATACCTGCATGGCGGGGCCGTCCGACGCAGCGGCGGAATGGATGGCCGACAGGCGCGCCAGCCGTTCGATCGCCGGCATGGAGCCGGCGATGACCGTCCGGGCGGTGGGGGAGGGCTCGGGCAGGAACGCTTCCAGCCGGGCACCGGGCGCGATGCCGAGTTCGTTCTTGGCGCCGCGCAGCGCGGTGGTGAGGGCGATCAGCCACTCGACCTCCGCCTTTGCGCCCGCATCGACCGTCGCCTGCGGCTCCGGCCAGCGCGCCAGGATCAGGTCGTTCGTCCGGGTTCCTTGTGCATGCCACAACTCTTCCGTGATGAACGGCATGAAGGGGTGCAGCATGACCAGGATCTGGTCGAGCACCCAGCCGGCGACCACATTCGTCTCCGCGTCGATCTGGCCCTTGATCAGTTCCAGGTACCAGTCGCAGAAGGTGCCCCAGGTAAACTGGTATATGGTGTTGGCCGCCGCGTCGAAGCGCAGGTCCGCCATCGCCTTGTCCAGCGCGGCCAGCGTTTCCACCACCTCGCCCACGATCCAGCGATTGACCGCCCCCGTCGCAGCCGGTGCCGCCAGCGTGGTGGAGGCGCCGATGCCGTTGGCCTGGCAGAAGCGGGTGGCGTTCCACAGCTTGGTGGCGAAGTTGCGATACCCCTCCACCCGGCTTTCATCCATCTTCACGTCGCGGCCCTGGCTTTCCATCGCCGCCATGAAGAAGCGCAGGGCATCGGCGCCGTACTTGTCGATCAGCAGCAGCGGGTCGACCACGTTGCCCTTGGACTTGCTCATCTTCGCGCCATCGGCGGCGCGCACCAGCCCGTGCAGGTACAGCCGCTTCCACGGTGCCTCGCCCAGGAAGTGCATGCCCTGCATCAGCATCCGCGCATCCCAGAAGAACAGGATGTCGAAGCCGGAAATCAGCAGGTCATTCGGGAAGTGCTTTTCCAGCAGGTCGGTCCGGTCCGGCCAGCCCAGCGTGGCGAACGGCCACAGCGCGCTGGAGAACCAGGTATCGAGCACGTCGGGATCGCGGGTCAGCGGCAGGTTGCCGGCCTGCACCTGCGCCTCTTTCTCGCTTTCCGCCACGAACACCTGGCCATCCGGCCCGTACCATGCGGGGATCTGGTGCCCCCACCACAGCTGGCGGCTGACGCACCACGGCTGGATGTTCTCCATCCAGTTGAAGAAGGTCTTCTCCCATGACCTGGGGACGATCTCCACGCTGCCGTCGCGCACCGCCTGCATCGGCGGCTTGGCGAGGGTAGCGGCATCGACATACCACTGGTCGGTCAGCATCGGCTCGATCACCACGCCGCCCCGGTCGCCGAAAGGCTGCATGATGGTCTTGTCCTCGACCGCGATCATCAGCCCGTCGGCATCGATGTCGGCCACCACCCGCGCGCGCGCCTCGTACCGGTCGAGCCCGCGATAGGCGTCCGGCACCAGGTTCAGCGTGTCGATCTCCGCCGCCAACGCGCTCTCGCCAGCGGCAATGGCGCGGGCGCGTTCGGCCGCCTCGGCATAGGGTGCGCCGTCGCTGCGCATGGCGGCGACCTCGTCCATCAGGCGATACATCGGGATGCCGTTGCGCTGCGCGACGCCGTAATCGTTCTCGTCATGCGCCCCGGTGATCTTCACCGCGCCGGAGCCGAAGGCCGGATCCGGATATTCGTCGGTGATGATCGGGATCAGCCGGCGATGCGCCTTCGGCCCCACCGGGATCTCGCACAGCATGCCCACGATCGGGGTGTAGCGGGTGTCCGACGGATGCACCGCCACGGCGCCGTCGCCCAGCATCGTCTCCGGCCGGGTGGTGGCGATCGCGATGTAGTCGCGCTCCTCCTCCAGCACCACGTTGCCGTCATCATCCCGCTCGACATAGGTGTAGGTCGCCCCGCCCGCGAGCGGGTACTTGAAGTGCCACATGTGGCCGGCGACCTCGCGGTTCTCAACCTCGAGGTCGCTGATCGCCGTCTTCAGCGCCGGGTCCCAGTTGACCAGCCGCTTGTCGCGATACAGCAGGCCCTGCTTGTGCAGGTCCACGAACACCTTGACCACCGCGCGGGTGAAATGCGGGTCCATGGTGAACTGCTCGCGGCTCCAGTCCATGGAGCATCCCAGCCGCCGCAGCTGGCCGGTGATGGTGCCGCCGCTTTCCGCCTTCCATTCCCACACCCGGCCCACGAACGCCTCGCGCGTCAGGTCGGTGCGCTTCTCGCCCGCCTGTGCCATCTGCCGCTCCACCACCATCTGCGTGGCGATGCCGGCATGATCGGTGCCGACCACCCACAGCGCATCCTTGCCCTTCAGCCGTTCGTGCCGGATCACGATGTCCTGCAAGGTGTTGTCCAGCGCATGACCGATATGCAGCGATCCCGTCACGTTGGGCGGCGGGTTGACGATGGTGAAGGGCGCGGCCTCCGGACGATGCGGACGGAAGCTGCCGCTTTCCTCCCACCGCGCATACCAGCGCGCCTCGATCGCGGCGGGGTCGAAGGTCTTGGCCAGTGTGCCGTCGGTCGGCAGGGCGGAGGTGGTTTCGTCGGTCATGTCGCCGCCCGCCTTAGCGACAGGGTGGAGGACAAGGCAATTCTCTTGGGTTGTGCCACGCGCGGTTTGGCCACATAGCGTTGCCGATGCGCGAATGGGCGGATTTCAGCTGGCAGGACGGCGAAGGTGGCAATGGGGGCGGGGCAATCGCCCTCCATGGCCCGTTGCTGATATCCTCCGTCGGTCCGCTGGACCGGCAGTTGCGGGCGCTCGACCAGCCGGTGACCAGCATCGACCTCTCCAATGCCGGACAGATCGACACGGTCGGGGCCTGGATCGTCTGGCGCCTGGCGGAACGGTACGGGGCCGAGATCACCGGTGCCGGCGATCAGGCCACCCGCCTGCTGGAGGTCGTGCAGGGCGCGCAGAGCACCGCCGACATCCGTCCGCCGCATCGCAGCCTGCCGGTCCGGATCTTCGGCGATTTCGGACGTTTCATGGCCGGCCTGGGCCATGGCACCATGCGGGTCATCGCCTTTCTCGGCGCCATCGTCCTCGCATTCGGCGGCATGATCCGCCACCCGCGCCGGATCCGCGGCCGTGCCATCGTGCGGCAGATGGAACTCGTCGGCGTGGCATCGCTGCCGATTGTCGGCCTGATGAGCTTCCTGATCGGCATCGTCATCGCCCAGCAGGGCGCGGCGCAGCTGTCGCAGTTCGGCGCCGAGTCCCTCTCCGTCAACCTGGTCGGCCGGCTCACCTTGCGCGAACTGGGCGTGCTGATGACCGCGATCATGGTCGCGGGTCGCTCCGGCTCCGCCTTCGCCGCACAGCTGGGCACCATGAAGCTGACGGAAGAGATCGATGCCATGCGCACGATCGGCGTCGCCCCGCTGGAGGCGCTGATCATCCCGCGCATCATGGCTTCCGTGCTGATGATGCCGTTGCTGGGCTTCTACGCCAGCGTGATCGCGATCCTGGGCGGGGCGGTCATTTCCGACCTGACCCTGGGCGTGCCGGCGATATCCTTCCTGCTGCGTGTCCGCGAGGTGGTGCCGATCTATGATCTGTATATCGGCCTGATCAAGGCGCCGGTGTTCGGCCTGATCATCGGGCTGGCCGGCTGTTACCAGGGCATGCAGGTCGAAGGGAATGCCGAGGAGGTGGGGCTGCGCACCACACAGGCGGTGGTGCAGGCGATCTTCATGGTGATCGTGCTCGACGCATTCTTCGCGGTCTTCTTCAGCAATCTGGGCTGGAACTGACATGGCGAGCGATCCGGCCACCATCGCGCCCCCGCCCGAGGCGCAGGACATCGTCACCGACCGGTATGACGGCAAGTACCCGATCGTCATCGAAGGGCTGCAGAACGCCTTCGGCGAGAACGTCATCCACGAGGATCTGGCGCTCAAGGTCCGCCGCGGGGAGATCCTGGGCGTGGTCGGCGGATCGGGCACCGGCAAGTCGGTGCTGATGCGCTCCATCATCGGGCTGCAACGCCCGACCGCGGGCAAGATCGAGGTGTTCGGCCGCGACATCACCTCCGCCGGGCCGGACGAGATCATCGGCGTGCGCAACCATTGGGGCGTGCTGTTCCAGGGCGGCGCGCTGTTCTCCACCCTGACCGTGGCGGAGAATGTCGAAGTTCCGATGAAGCAGTTCTACCCGGAACTGACGGCCGAACTGATGCACGAGATCGCCCGCTACAAGGTGGTGCTGACCGGCCTGCCGGGTGAGGCGGCAAGCAAATATCCGTCGGAACTGTCGGGCGGCATGAAGAAGCGTGCCGGCCTGGCCCGCGCGCTGGCGCTGGATCCCGAACTGCTGTTCCTGGACGAGCCGACCGCGGGTCTCGACCCGATCGGCGCGGCCAATTTCGACAAGCTGATCCGCGATCTGGCCGACACGCTGGGCCTGACCGTATTCCTGATCACGCACGATCTGGATTCGCTCTATGCCATCTGCGACCGGGTCGCGGTGCTGGCGGACAAGCAGGTCATAGCCGTCGGCACCATTCCCGAACTGCTGGAAAGCGATCATCCGTGGATCCAGGAATATTTCAACGGTCCGCGCAGCCGGGCGGCACGCGACAGCCGGGATCGTGCGGCGGAGACGACGGTTGCAGGTGATGGTGACGCGCATGCGCAGCCGGCGCCGGCTTTGCACGACAAGATAACGGGGGCATAGGCACAGCACATGGAAACGCGCGCCAATTACGTCTGGGTGGGTGTGGTAACGCTGCTGCTGCTCGCGGCCCTGGCGGCCTTCTTCATCTGGCTCGCCCGGCTGAACGAGAACAACCAGACCGAGTACGACATCTTCTTCCAGCAGTCGGTTGCCGGCCTGGCGAAGGGGTCGGAGGTGTCCTATTCGGGCGTGCCCGTCGGGCAGGTCAGCGACATCGATCTGTGGCAGGCGCAATTCGTGAAGGTGCGCATCAGCGTCGATGCCGACACCCCGATCCTGCAGGGTACGACCGCGTCGGTCTCCTCCAGCTTCACCGGCGTGTCCACTATTGCCCTTAACGGCGGCCCGCGTGGCAACCGGCCGATCACCTGCAACACCTCCGCCTGCCCCGAGGGCGTGCCGGTCATCCCGCCACGCGCCAGCGGGCTGGGCGAGATCCTGGCCAGCGCCCCGCTGCTGCTGGAACGCCTGGCTACCCTGACCGACCGGCTGACCCGCGTACTGTCCGACGACAACCAGGAATCGATCCGCGGCATCCTGGCCAACACGTCGGAGATCAGCGGATCACTGGCGCAGACCTCGCCCGAGATCGGCAACACCTTGCGCGAATTGCAGGGCACGCTGCAGCAGTCGCAGCGCACCCTGGGCGCGTTCGAGACGACGCTGAATTCGACCAACGAGGTCATCAATGGCGAAGGGCGCGGACTGGCGGACGAACTGCGGCAGACGCTGGTTGACGCCGGTTCCGCCGCAAAGGCACTGGAAGCCACGCTGAACTCGTCGCAACCGGCGATCAACGAACTGACCGAAACCACGCTGCCGGCGGCGGATGCCACGCTGCAGGATCTGCGCCGCACCAGCGCTGCGGCGCGGGCGATCATGGAACGGATCGAAACCGAAGGCGCCGGTTCGCTGGTGCGGGGCGCACAACTGCCCACTTACAAGCCTTGAGCGTGATAGGGATGCCGCCACGATGAAGCTTCGCAATCCTGCCTTTTCCCGCATCGCGCTGCTGGCCTGTGCCACGGCGCTGCTCGGTGGCTGCATCAGCCTGGGTGCCGAACCGCCGGAGCGGCTGTTCACCCTGACGCCGACTCAGCGCGTCGCGCCAGGTGCGGTGCTGGAGAGCGAGACCGCCAACGCACTGGCCGTGCTGGAGCCGGAAACACCGCAGAGCCTGGCGGTCACCCGCGTGCCGGTGCGGGTGGACGATGCCAGCCTGGCCTATCTGGAGGAGGCGTTCTGGGCCGAACGTCCCGCACGGCTGTTCCAGCGCCTGCTGGCCGAGACCATCCGGGTGCGCCGCAATCGCCTCGTGCTGGACGAGCCACCGCTACTCTACACAGCGCCGGTCAAGCTGAGTGGTCGGCTGGTCGACATGGGTTACGATGTGGCCAGTTCCAGCGCCGTGGTCCGTTACGACGCAGTGCTGACCATGCCGGGCGGACAGGTGCGCACGCAGCGGTTCGAAGCCAGCGTGCCCGGCGTCACCGCCGATGCAGCTTCGGTCGGCCCGGCCCTGAATCAGGCGGCCAACCAGGTGGTGGTACAGGTCGCCGACTGGCTGAACTGAGCGCGGCGGTCAGGCCAGCCTGACCAGGCGCATGGCAGCCGCAAAGGCAGCCTCACGCGCTGCCCGCACCTGGGCTGCGTCCGCGTCGGAGCCCCATTGTTCCGTCTGCCAGTCCTCTTCGAGGTTGGCGGCGGCGAACAAGTGTTCGGCCGCTGCGTTTTCCTCCAGCGCGTTCAGCGCCACGATCAGCGATGCCGCAAGCGGCGCCAGCGTGGCGATGGCCGCCAGGCGCCAGGCATCCTGCTGCAGCAACGCGTGCCGCAGTGTTTCCAATGTGGCGGCGGGTTGCGGGCGATGGATGATCCCGCTGACCCGTTCGAAGGTTATGCCGTGGCGGCGCTCGACCGACTGCACCAGCGGCTCCCACTCCTCGAGCTGCCGGCGGTGGAGCGGCTCGTCGGGATCAGCGCGGTACAGCAGCGTGTCCGTTTCGGCGTAGCGCATCAGCTTGGCAGCGTGTGCCGCCAGATCGGGCGCCACATGGTCCAGCGCCAGATCCACCAGGTCGCGCATGGGGAAGCTTTGCGGGTCGACGACCTCGCCCTGCGCGGCCCATTCCGCCGCCAGCGCCTCTGCCAGCGCATGGCCCGGCACGATCTGCGCCGTGCCCCCCTGGGTGCGCACCGCGCGGCCATCCAGCAGCACCTGCCAGCCGCCGGCCACCTCCGCCAGCGTCACCTCCCGCCAGAACCGCTTCACGGGCGCGGGCTGCGCCAGCGGCGGGAGAGGACGCGCGGGGCGACGAACGCAGCCGCGAACCCGATCGCCAGCATGACGACACCGACCCAGTAGGGCAGGCCGAAGCGCCCTTCGGTCACCATCAGGCCCAGCAGCACGATCGCGACACCGATGCCGCGCAACACGCCCAGCAGCAGCCAGCGGCCCTTTGCGGGATCATTCATTGCAGCAATCCTTCCAGTTCCTCGGGCGTGTCCGCCACCGCCGCGGCACCCGCGGCCAGCAGCTCCGCCCGCTCGTGATACCCCCAGCTGACGCCCAGCGCCCGCACGCCGGCCATCTCCGCCATTGTCATGTCGAATACGGTGTCGCCGATCATCACCGTGTCCGCCGGGTGCGCACCGGCATCCGCCATCGCCTGCTCCAGCATGGCAGGATGCGGCTTGGACGGGTGACGGTCGGCGGTCTGCAGGGTGGTGAACAGTCCGGCTACCCCATGCGTCGTCAGGCAGGCGGCAAGCCCGCGATCGCTCTTGCCGGTCGCCACGCCCAGCTTCCAGCCATCCGCATGCAACCGGCGAAGCAGCGGCGCGATGCCGTCATACAGCGGCTCGCGCAGGCGGCCTTCCTCGCGTGCCAGCCGGAACGCCGCCTTGTAGGCGTCGACCACATGGGCTTGGGCCTCGGGCGTGGCATCGGGCGCCAGCCGCGCGACGGCCTCAGGCAGGCTGAGGCCGACGATCCGGCGCACATCGTGGTTGGCGGGCGCGGGCAGGGCAGCTTCGGCGAAGCCGGTCGCCATGGCCGCGCAGACCGCCGCCTGCCCGTCGCTCAGCGTTCCGTCACAATCGAACACCGCCAGCCGCACGCCGGCCATCAGCGGCGGGGACCCTTGGTCGGCGGAGCCCCGGCTTCGCGCCGCCCGCGCCGCTCGCCCCGGCGTGCCTTGCGGTACTGCTTGGCATGGGCGCGCGCGGCCTGCTTCTTCTCCTCGCGGCTGCGCTCCGGCGGGCCGGACTCGGGCTCGGCCTTGCTGGCGTTCTCGTCGAAGCCCAGCTGGGTCATGGTCGCGGCGAAATGCTCGGGCAGGTCGGCCGTCACGTCCAGCTTGTCGCCACCCGGGGCGTCGATGATCAGGCGCCGGGCGTGGAGGTGCATCTTGCGGCTGACAGCACCGGTCAGGAACGCGGCTTGCCCGCCATACTTGCCATCGCCCACGATCGGGTGGCCGATGGCGGCCATGTGCACACGCAGCTGGTGCGTGCGCCCGGTCAGCGGCTGCAGCTCCACCCAGGCGGCGCTGTTGCCGGCGCGGTCGATCACGCGATAGCGGGTGCGCGCGGCCTGTCCCTCCGCCTCGTCCACATGCATCTTCTCGCCGCCGGTGCCCGGCTGCTTGCTGATGGGAGCGTCGATGAAGCCTTCGTAGACATCCGGCACGCCGATCACGAGCGCCCAGTAGACCTTCTTGGCGGAGCGGCCGGAAAACCGCTTGGAGAAGAACGCCGCGCTGCCCGGTGTGCGGGCGACCAGCAGCACGCCCGACGTATCCTTGTCCAGCCGGTGTACCAGCCGCGGGCGCGGGGCGCCCGGATCGGCATAAGCATCCAGCAGGCCGTCGACATGCTGGCGCATGCCGGTGCCGCCCTGCGTGGCGAGGCCCGGCGGCTTGTTCAGCACCAGCGCGGCATCGGTGCGGGTGATCAGCATGGCGGCAGCTTCCGCCCGCTGTTCGTCCGTCAGCTCGGCCTTGGGCCGGTCGGTGGCGGCCGGCGCATCGCCGCCAGGCGGCACCCGCACGACCTGCCCGGTGACAAGGCGATCCTCCGGCTTGGCGCGCGCGCCATCCACCCGGATCTGCCCGGTGCGTGCCCAGCGGGAAATGGTGGCAAAGCCGATCTGCGGCAGGTGGCGGCGGAACCAGCGGTCCAGCCGCACGCCATCGTCATCGGGCGCCACGGTGAACTGGCGCACAGTGGCTGAAGCGGGGGAAGGGGTCGGTGCAGCCTCGGTCATCCCAGCATCCGCATCGTGTTGAGGCCGATCATCAGGCCGCTGATCCCAAGGCCGACCGACAGGATCAGGTACAGCAGCGCGAACAGCAGCTGCCCGCGCTCGATCAGCAGCACCATCTCCAGGCTGAAGGCGGAGAAGGTGGTGAAGCCGCCCAGCAGGCCCACGCCCAGCAGCAGCCGGGCGGGTTCACCGCCGCCGCCACGCGCCAGCACGCCGGCAAGCACGCCCATGGCGATGCTGCCTATCGCGTTCACCGCCAGCGTGGCGAAGGGGAAGGTACCGACGATGTTGGGGCCGAGCAGGCCCGTCATCCAGCGGCCGGTCTGATAACGCAGCAGCGCACCGATGCCGCCGCCAAGCGCCACCGAGAGCGAGGAGAGAAAGGAGGTTGAGGAATTCATGATTGCACTCGCCTTAGCCGTCGTGGGCGGGGCAGGGAACCCGTCTGGTGGCGGATGGCAGGATTGTACGCGTCCCGAACCGGACAGCAGGGCGGAACATGGTTGCAAATTCCTTGACTCGCCCGGCGAGTCGGCATCACCTTGCTGCATTGCACAATATGGGGGTGCGCATGCCCGAGGCCTTTGTCCGCCGACTGTCCGGTAGCGTATCACTGGCGGCGCTGCTTGCGTTCGCATTGCCGGCGATGCCAGCCACCGCGCAGGGCTTGGCCGTGTATGCGCGGACGCCCACCGGCCTTGCCGAAACACTGTTCGACACCGATCCCGAAACTGCCGCCTCGCAGATGGCGGACCAGTGCCTGTCTGCCGGCCTGAGCGTGGCCAGCAAGGAGGCCGGCGCGGTGACCTGCCAGCTGCCGGACGATCGCGAGGCTGGTGCCCGGGCCGACCTTGGCCAGGCGGGCCGCACCGGCAGACCGATCTTCTACCGCTTCCAGGTGGAGGAGCGGGGCACAGCATCCCGCGTGGTTGCCAACGGGTGGGAAGAGGTGGCCGGCTTCTGGGGCGGAACCAACCCGCGTGAATTTGACGACCCGGTGTTCCACAATGCCCTGATGGACCTGATGGAGAAAGCGGGCGGGCGGCTTCCGCCGGGCACGCGGTTTCCCAATCACGCGATGATCGGCGCCAGCTTCGTGGCCCGCATCCGTCCGCAACCATCGCTGGAGGTGACGGAGGTCAATCCGGCATCCCCCGCACTGCGTGCCGGGCTGCAGCCGGGCGACCTGGTAACCCGCATTGCCAATCGCCGCACGCGAACACAGGAGGATCTGAACCGCAGCCTGGTGGAAGCGGCGAGGGCCGCCAATTTCGAGATCCGCTTCCTGCGCGAAGGCCGCGAAGGAGTGGCTCTGCTGCGTTCGGAGTTCCGGCCGGCCGTGACCGCGCCCGTGCTCGCGACGGCGGAGGAGAACGAGCCGGAGGTGCGTGTCGCTTCGGCCGCACCGGTCACGGCGGCAGTCGCCACCGCACCGCCGGCTCTGGCGGTCAGCGCGCCTGCTGCAAGCCCGGCTGTGCCGTTGCCGGTCGCTGGCACGCCGCCGCCGCAGGCAATGCCGGCCGGTACGATGCAGACCTACAATGCGTCACCGTACTCCGCCGCGCCGATCATGGCGCCGCCCAGCGTGCCGCTGACCTATGTTCCGCCACGGCCCTACGTGCCGACAGCCTTTGCGATGCCGCAGGGCGCGATCCTGGCGCCTGCGCCTGCACCGGTTGCCACGCCAATGCCCGCAACGTCTACCGCACCAGCTCCGGCTGCCCCGGCCACCGCCGGCTTCTCCGTGGCGGACGAACTGGCCAAGTTTGCCACGCTGTTGAAGGATGGCGTCATCACGCAGGCGGAGTTCGACGCGCAGAAGGCGCGTCTGCTGACACGATAAAGGCACCCGTAAGGCGGCCGGGAGGCTCAGGTCGTCGGTGTAGCCGCAGCCGGCGGAGCCGTGCGCCCGGCTGCTTCCAGCGCCTTGCGATCCGCCGCAGCGGCGCTGTCGGCCTTGACCATCTCTGTCTCGAGCTTGGCTGCCGTGGTGCCCACCTTCTTCTGTGCCGCGGCATAACGCTCGTCGAAGCTCGGCTCCTGCTGGCACGCGGCCAGCAGGAGCAGCAACAGGGCCGGCAGAACCCGCCCCATCAATAGTTGCGCCGGTACCGGGCGCTCACATTGGTCGCGCCGGACCCGCCCGCCTGGCTCAGGATCGACAGCGCCGGGGTCAGGCTGACCTCCAGCTGCGTAGCGGTGAAGCCCTGCGCATCGGTGATGAACTCCACGTAGATGTCGTCCGTCAGGTACTGCCCCGCGGCCAGCGCGGTGCCCCGACCGGTCTCGTCATCGCTGCCGAGGATACGCAGTCGGTCGATCCCGCTGGCAGCGCGCAGGGTCCCCAGCGGGTTGAGCCCGCCGCCCGAACCCCGCAGGGAGTTGAGCGAGGCCGCCAGCTGCACCGCCTGGATGGCGGACAGGTTGCCGACGGAGCTGCCGAACAGGATACGGCTGAGGATCTCGTCCTGCGGCAGGCCGGGGGTGCTGGAGAAGGTGATCTGCGGATCCATCGCACGGCCCTCCACATTCACGTTCACCGTCACGTCCTCGATATCCTCGGTCGCGACGATGGTGATGGTCGGGTCGATCGTGTTGCCACCGGTGAACTGCACCCGCCCGTCGCTGAGCGCGAAGGAGCGGCCGGCAAAGCCCAGCGTGCCGCGGATCAGTTCCACCTCGCCCGACAGGCTGGGGGCGGCGCTGGTGCCGGCAACGGTGAAGTCGGCGCTCCACTCGGACTCGAGGCCCATGCCGGAGACATACAGCCGTTCCGGTGCGACCAGGTCGATGTTCAGCGCCAGCTGCTCGAACAGGCCGGCCGACGGTTCCGCCGGCTCGTCACCGGTAATCCGCTGCGGACCACGCGGCGGCTTGAACCGCACGCCCGTCAGCCGGGGCACTTCCGCCGCACCCTGGCGCACGATCTGGTAGCGCGTTTCCGGCAGCCTGATCTGACCGGCCAGGATGGCGTTCTGCCCGGCCGCCTTGGATAGCCGCAGATTGCCGGTGGCGCGGGCGGCGATCTGGTCGCTGTCCGCCAGTTCGGCATTGTCCATCGTGACCGCGACATCCATCGGATAGCCGGCATCGGCCGCCAGGCTGACAAAGCCGGTGGCGCTGACCGTGCCATCCCCCGCCTTGGCGGTCAGGCTGCGCACTTCCAGCCGGTCGCCGGTAAAGCGGCCGTCGATCGCCATGTTGGTCAGTCGTGTGCCGTAGGTCTGGTTCTCGTAAGTGAGATTGCTGGAGCGGATCAGGCCGGCAAAGGACGGCGCCGAGACGGTGCCGCTGAAATCGGCAGCGACGCCGACCGGTCCGCTGAGGCTCTGGTCCACCTGGCCGGCGAAGGAGAACAGCGTCGCCGCCGGACCGTTATAGCGGATGCCGCCGCCAAGCGGGGCCGCCAGCAGCCGTTCGGTCCAGGTGCCCGCGTTGGGGCCCAGCGGCCGCAGGGATGCGACCACCCGGCCGATCACCGCGCCGCGATCGCGCATCACCGCGCGTGCCTCGCCGCCATCGGGCAGCAGTTTGCCGACGAAGTTGATGTCGATCGGCCGGCTGACCGCCGCGGCGGTGGTACGGGTGAAGTTGTCGATCGAGAGGCGCGCATCGGCACTGGGGAAGGCGGTGCTGCTGGCCTGTGCGAAGTCCAGGCTGCCGGTCGCCTGCCCACCGATGCCGAAGCCGGGGGCAAAGGCATTCAGGATGGCGAGATCCAGCCGGTCCAGCCGGGTCTGCAACTCCATGCCTTCGCCATACTTGCCGGCCAGGCGGATGTCGCCCTGGCCGAAGTCGATGCGCATGGGCAGCAATTCGTAGGTACCGTCGCCGGGCACGATCCGCGCCGGGCTGGTCGTGCGGAAGTCGATGCCGCGCACACGGCCCTGCAGCGCCGCGCGCCACAGTTCCGGCTGCAGATCGGCATTCATCGCCACACGGAAGGGCACGCCGCTGGTGCCTTCGGCCAGCACACGCGCATTGCCGCGCCCGTTCTGGTAGTCGACCTGTGCACGGGCAGCGACGATGTTGAGCGCGCCGTAGCGCGTCTGCGCCAGCTGTGCGTCCGCCACGATGCGCGGCTGGTCGTACAGCACGATCTGCGCATCCACGATGGCAGAGCCGATCGCCAGCTGCGCGGGTCCAGGCAGAACCGTGTTGCGCGCCCGCAGATTGACCAGCGCCTGCTGGTACTGGCCCAGGGCCGCCAGCCGGACCACGCCGCCCAGGCCGTTGCCATTGGCGGTCAGCTGCCCGGCAAACGGCCCGGCGCTGGTCTGCTGCACCCGACCGGCAAAATCGATGCCGCCCAGGTTGGCGTTGTTGATGGTCAGCGTCAGCGGCGCGTTGATGCCCAGCACCACGTCGGCGGTCAGCGGGCCATAATCGGTCTGCGCCGTCGCATCCAGGCGATAGCCGCCCTGTGCGCCGCTGATCCGCGCCTCCACATTGGCGAGGCCGATGCCGAAGCCCGGCCGCTCCACCGTGACGACGGCGTTGGGGTTGGCGATGGTGCCGGCGACCTGCACGCCTACGGCACCGTAGGCGGTGGTGGTGCCGGTCATGTTCAGCGTCAGCCGGCCGTCAGGCGACCAGGAACCACGTCCCCCGGTGATCCGCGCATCCGGCGCGTCCAGCCGCAGATTGGCGAAGCGCACCACGCCATCCGGGCCGTAGAGCACATCGGTCGCCGCCACAGCATTGCCGCCCAGGAAGTTCAGCACGCTGTCGTTCAGCAGCCGCGTCGATCGCGCCCGCACACGCCCCTGCATGGCAAAGCCGCCGGTAGGCACGGTCTTGAGGTCGATGTCGGTCTCGATGTTGAAGATGCCGACGCTCTCGACGCGATAATCATCGATCCGCCCGTCGACCGCTCCGGTATACAGTCCGGTGGACATGTCCGCGACGACGATCAGCCCGGCATCGATCCGGTCGGACCGGATCCGCAGGTTGTCCGACAGGATGCGGGTACCGTCGATCGCAAGGTCCCCCGCCACCCGCACGTTGCGCAGGGTGCCGCCGGCTACGGTGTCGAGCCCGACGATGCGCGTGGCGCGTGCATCCACCGGGATCAGGATCTGGTCCGCATCGACCCGGGCAGCACCCTTCGCGACGAGGTTCTCCAGCCCCATGTCGTTCATGAACAGCCGCGTTGCGTTCAATTCGTACTGCACCGCAGGCGTGGCAAAGGCGCCGTCCAGCACCAGCTGCGCCCGCAGTCCGCTGCCGGCCAAGTTGGGCGCAATGGCGGCCGGCTTCAGCAGCACGAAGCCGAGGCGCAAGGCATCGAAGCTGTTATCCGACAGGTCGACCATGCCCGCCGTGTTCAGGCGGAAGGCATCGGAATTGACGTTGCCAGCCAGGTCGACTTTCCGGTCCGCCAGCTTGCCGGTCACGTCCAGGTTCAGGATCGGCCCCAGCAGCGTGGCGGTTGGCCCTTCGAACAGGCGAGCGACGCGCGTGGGACCGCGCAGGGTGAAGGTGCCGTCGCGCGCCAGGACCTGCACGCGGGCAAAGGCGGCCCCCGCCAGATCGGCATTCAGCCGACCGTCCCAGCTTGCCCAGCTGCCGCGTCCGTCCACCTGCACCCGCAGCGGATCGCTCAGGCCGGCCAACGCGGAGATGACGCCGCCAGCCGGTGCATTCAGGTCCAGCTTGATGTCCAGCCGGTTGTCGTCGGGCACGGCATCCAGCACCAGCGCCACGGTGTCACCGCCAGCTACGCCCTGGCCGGCGATGGTCCGACCATTGAAGTCGATCTGCGCGCGGCCGTCGGCAATATGCACTTCGCCATCCATGCCCACGACGCGGCGATCGCCGCTGACCGGCGCCTCCGCCACGAAGCGGCCGACGCGCAGGCTGTTCACGTCGATGTCGTAGTCCGGCAGCAGCGGCGCATCGCTGGGCGGGGTCTCGTTGAATTGCGGCAGCCGTGCCAGCGTGACCAGCGGACTGGCGAGCGAGCGCACATCGATGTGACCATTGGCGAAGGCGAACGGCCGCCAGTCGACCGCGATTTCCGGGCTGGTGACGAACACACCCTGCGGATCGGCGATGGCCAGCTCGCGGATGACCATGCGGCCATACAGCGACCCGTCGATCTCGCCGATGCCGATGCGCATCCCGTTCTCGAACTCCAGCGCCTCGATCTGGCGCACCACGAAGCGCTTGCCCGGCGCGGTGTTGATGCCGACCAGCGCCGCGGCGACCAGAAGGACCAGCACCAGCAGCACGATGCCGACCCACTTGGCGATGCGCAGCGCGGGGTTGCGGTGGCGGCGCTCGACAGTCGGCTCGATGCTGTCAGGCGTCATGGTGGTGTCGTCCGCCATCAGAAAGCCTGCCCGATCGAGATGTAGAGGTTCAGCCGGCTTTCGCCCCGCTGCCGGTTCATGGGGGTGGCGATATCCACCCGCAGCGGCCCGAAATTGGTGTAGTAGCGTGCGCCGACGCCGACGCCGATACGAATGTCGTCGAAGGTGGGATAGGTTTCCTCGTACACCTGACCCGCATCGACGAAGCCGACCACGCCGAAATTGCCCCAGCGGTACCGCACCTCCGCCGCGCCTTCTGCAACGCTGCGGCCGCCGATCGGGCGGATCAGGGTCTCCGGCTCGTCGGAATCCTCGTCCGTCGGGTCGAAGTCCGGATTGGCGTACTCGACGCGCGGACCCAGCTGCTGGAAGCCGAAACCGCGGACGGAACCGCCGCCGCCGGCATAGAACCGCCGCGAAGGTGCCAGGTCGAACCGGTCGATGCCCTGAATCGTGCCGAAGCGCAGCCGTCCGGCCACCACGAAGCTGTCGCCGATCGGCAGGTAGGCCGTGCCGTCGATCCGTGCACGGACATAGGTGTCAAACCCGTCCTGCAGCGATGCCTCGGGTTCGATCAGGGTGGTGAAGCGGAAGCCGCGTGTCGGGTTGAGCAGGCTATCGGACGTGTCGAAGCCGGCCTGCCCGGTCAGCCCGCCGATGAAGAAGGTCCGGTCGGCGAGACCGTTGATGGAAAAATCGAAATCCTCCTCGACCGAGCCGAGCAGCTGCGCGCCGTAGGCATAGGTGAAGCGCTTCTGCCAGATCGGCGTGGAATCGTAGGTGACCAGCGCCGCCACACGCCCGGTATAGGCCTCGAACGCATCGAAGTCGCTGTGCAGCGCCTGTGCGATAAGGCTGAAGGTCCGGTCCCGGCGGCCGGCATTGTTCCGGCGGAACGTTGCTCCCACGCCCTGCTCGCGCGTGCCGAGCACGGCGGTGCCGATCAGCGCGCCTTCGGGCGGGAACAGGTTGCGGTGGGTCCAGCTGCCTTCGACCCGGATACCCTGTCCCGTGCCGTACCCGGCGCTGCCCGCCAGCGTGCGCGGCGGACCGGCATCCTGGTCGACCAGGATCGTGGCATATTGCGTGCCATTGCCTGCATCCTCGCCGGTGGCCTCCGGCGTGACGGAAATGGTGTTGAACAAGCCGGTCGCGACCAGCGCCTGCCGCAGATCGTCGACCATGCGGCTGTCGTACAGCTCGCCCCGGTCGAACCGGCTCAGCACCTCGATATGCTCGGCATCGAAGGCGAGGTTGCCGGTGGTGCGGATCCCGCCGAACACGGAACGCTGCCCGACTTCCACCGGGAGGGTGTAGACGCCATCGCCGGTTTCTGGGTCGAGCAGGATGTCACGCTGACCGACCTGCGCGAAGGGGTAGCCGTTTTCCGGCAGGGCGACCGCCACCTGGGCTTCCGCACCCTGGACCCGTTCGGCGATGATCGGCTCGCCGACCTTCAGCGCCAGATTGCTGCTGATCAGTTCGGTCGGCTCCGTCGGTGCGGCGGTGACGATGATGTCGGAGAAATTGTAGCGCTGCCCCGGCACCACATCCAGCACTGCGGTCAGCGGCGCGGCGTTGTCCTCGCCGGTGCGATCCAGCCGGGTCGTCACGGTGGCATCGTACCAGCCTTCGGAAGCAAGGATGCTCTGCAGCAAGGCGCTGTCTTCCGTCAGCCTGGCGGAAACCTGTGCGACGTTGGCGGCCTCGTCATCATCCTTCAGTGCGGACAGCCCGTCGAACATGCCGGCAAGATTCGCGGCGCTGTCCTCGTCCACCGAGTCCAGCCCGTTGATCACGACTGTGTAGGCGACTTCCGTCGGCCCGCTCTCGACCTCGGCCTCGGTGAACTGCACCTCCTCCACCTGGAAGCTTTCCAGCGGCGGCAGCGGTTCGTTCAGCGCGGTATCGGTGATCGGGGCATCGCCGATCGTTTCCTGCGGATCGCCATCGGCCAGGGCGGGATTGCCTGCGGGCGGCGTCTGCCCGTCCTGCGGTGCCGCGGCGGCCTGTTCGGACGCGATGCGCCGTTCGAACGCCTCGATGGATTCCAGCGGGGCATCCAGCGCGGCATCTCCGGCGGGATCCAGCGCCGGCACGGTCGCTTCGAACTCGGCATCGGGGATCACCGGTTCGACGGGCGGCAGCTGGACGTCGGCAGGCGGAGCCGGAACGTCCAGCGGAGTGGCAGGCTGCTGCTGCGCGGGCGGCACGGCAGTGCTGCCCGTGGCCTGCGCGCAAGCGGCGCTGCCGGCCAGGGCCACGGCAAGCGCCAGGGTGACCCCACTCAGCCGGGGAAGGTTACGCAGGCCCGATGCGGCACCATTCAGACGCTCGCCTGTTCCGTGCCTGAGCCAGACCGTATTTCGCAAAAGAGGATTCCCCACTTGATCCCTGATGATCATGCCCCCGATAGCACGACACACCATAGCCCCGTCGACCATCAACTTGCCAAGGAACCAAATGGTTCCGACTTGTGCGAGCCGGCGGCGCACCAGGCGCCGGGGGCGTATGCCCACTATCCTCGCGAGGTTCCGCGGGCGGGCTGGATCGAAGTGGTCAGGCGCATGATCACGATGTGGGGCTATCACAACCTGTCGCTGATCGGTGCGGGCGTCGCCTTCTTCACCTTCCTGGCGCTGACGCCGCTGATCGCCTCGACCGTGATGATCTACGGTCTGGTCGGCGATACCGATACTGTGCGTCGCCAGATGGGCGAACTGGTGAAGGTGATCCCGCAGGAGGCAGCCGTGTTGCTGCAGGACCAGCTGCTGGGGGCGGTGAATGCCAATGCCGGCGTGACCGGCTTCGCCTTGGTGATCGCGCTGTTCTTCGCATTGTATGGCGGCACGCGCGCCGCCAACGGGCTGATCGGCGCGCTGAACATCATCAACGAGGAGCATGAAACGCGCGGGATCGTCACGCTGACGATCCGCGCGATGTTGCTGACGCTGGCAGTGGTGTTCGTGGCCCTGACGGGTCTGATCAGCGGCGGTATCTTCGCCTGGCTGCAGACGCATACGCAGAACCTGATCGGGTCATGGGTGGCGACCCTGTTCAAGCTGCTGACCTGGACCGCATCCATCCTGCTGGGCAGCATCGGGTTTGCCCTGATCATGCGCTATGGTCCGGATCGCCGCCCGGCCAAGTGGCGGTGGCTAACGCCGGGCGCATTGCTGGCGACATTGCTGTGGATCGCCATTACCTTCGGCTTCTCGTTCTATGTCGCCTTCGTCAGCGACTACAATGCCACCTACGGCTCCCTGTCGGCCATCGTGGTGTTCCTGATGTGGCTGTTCCTGTCGACCTACGGCATCCTGGCCGGCGCACTGCTGAATGCGGAGCTGGAACGGCAGACCACCGTGGACACGACAATCGGCGCGCCCAAGCCGATGGGGCAGCGCGGCGCCGTGCTGGCCGATCTGGCGGAAGGCGGCATGTCGATGGAGCAATGGCTGCACAAGACCGAACAGCGCAAGGCCCGCCGGCACGCGCGCAAGGCGGCCCGGCGCGAGGCACGGGCCTGAACGATGGGCAGGGATCGCGGGCCGGCATTCATCGCCGGCTCGCGATCACGCCCTGCTACTGCGCGGCGACGTTGGGGTAGTCGACGCCCAGCTGTTCCAGATAGGAATCGTGCTTGGCCGGATCGTAGTAGAATTCCTGCAATTGCGGGCGCAGGCGGTTCATGATTTCGGTGTTCAGGTGGATGGCCGGCGTGTCCTCCGGCGTCAGCACGGGGGCATATTGCTCCGACGCGAACTGCACGTCCTGCTGGTAACGCTGCGCCGCGGTTACGAGTGCGGGTGTGGTCAGCAGGTCCAGCGTGGTCAGCGCCACCGCCTTGGCCCCGGCGACCACGCCCTTGTGGGCGACCGGGGTCGCCATCGCCATCGCGGCCGTGACGTTGTGGCCGATCATGTTGGGAACGTTGCTGGGGAAGCGGATGGTGATGGTCGGCACGGCCCACATGATATCGCCAATATCGTCGGACCCGCCGCCGGTCGGCCGTTCCGTGCTGGGACCGGTCAGCTCACCGACCTCAGCCTTCAGCGGTGCCACGGTCAGGCCATTCGTTTCCTGCAACATGCGGGCGAAGGCCTGGTCGTCCGCGTCCCATTGCGGCATGCCGACCGCCTGGATGTTGGCGTAGGCCGCCTCCGCCAGCGGCTGGTTGCCCCATTGCGGCGCGGCATAGCCCAGCGTCCGTCGGGTGACCGTGGTGCCGCTCATCTGCGCGGCCGCCTCCGACATGGTGTTGCCGATATCGTAGAGAGAGCGGATGCCGGCAAAGGTGTAGTCGCGAAAGTAGTACCAGACCGATGCATCACCGGGGACGATGTTGGGCTGCCCGCCGCCATTGGTGATCACGTAGTGCGACCGTTGCGTCAGCGGCAGATGTTCGCGCCGGAAGTTCCAGCCGATGTTCATCAGCTCCGCCCCGTCCAGCGCGCTGCGCCCCGCCCACGGTGCGCCCGCGCCGTGGCTGGTCTTGCCCTTGAAGGTGTATTCGACGGAAACCATGCCGTTGCTGGTGCTGGGACCGTACCCGGTCGAGAAGTCGGAACTGACATGGGTGAAGATGCAGGCATCGACCCCTTCGAACATGCCGTCGCGCACGAAGAAGGCCTTGGTCGCCAGCAGCTCCTCCGCCACGCCGGGCCATAGCATCAGCGTGCCGGACACGTTGTTCTTCTCCATCACCTCCTTGGTGGCGAGCGCGGCGGCGACCATCAGCGGCATGCCGGAATTATGGCCTTCGCCATGACCCGGCGCGCCGGGCACCAGCGGCGTGATCTCGCCCGTGCCGGGCTTCTGGCTCAGGCCCAGCAGGCCGTCCACATCGCTGCCAAGCGCGATCTTCGGCCCGCCGCTGCCATGGGTGAAGGTCGCGGTCCATGCGGTGGGGATGCCGGCGACGCCCTTCTCGATGGTGAAACCGTTCTCCTCCAGGATGCCGGTCAGGTAGTCCATCGTCTGGAACTCCTGGAATCCCGGCTCGGCGAAGCTGAACACGCTGTCCACCATCACCTGCACCAGCTTGGCATTGCCGTCGACGCTGGCGGTGGCCTCCTGCTTGTAGGCGGCGGGTGCTTCGGCGTGGGCGATGCCGGTGCCGGCCATCGCCCACGTTGCCACGGCGCCGAGCGCCACCCTGCGAATGTTCCTCATGCCTGCTGCTCCCTGCTGCAAATCGCTGTCGCTGAAAGAGAAGCGGCGCGAACCTGTGTGGTTCGCGCCGCGGGTATGTGCGTGATCAGTAACGGAGCCGCAGCCCCAGCCGGAAGGTCCGGCCGAACGTGTCGTACCGGGTCCGCGCGGTCTGCGGGTAGGCTGGCGTGTTGTTGCCGTCCGGCCCGTTGCCGACCAGTTCCGGATCACGATCGAACAGGTTCTTCACCGCGAACAGGAACTGGGCCTGCACGCCCTGCAGTTCGAAATCGTAATTGAAGTTGGTGTCGAAATAGAGTGCGCCGGACACCTTGTTGTCGTTCACCGTGCGATAGAAGCTGCGCAGCACCGGATCCTCGATAAACGGGCAGGCCGTTGCGCATTCGATCCAGTCATTGTCGTATGTGCCACCCGTGTGGCCGCGGCCGACCAGCGATGCACCGAAGCCGCTGTCCATGTCGTAGCCGACGCTGAAGCGGTATTGCAGGTCGGGCAGCAGGAAGGTGCCGGCAGTGTCGTCGGTGATCGGGTCGATGCCGTTGTCGGTCACGTTCGAGATGGTGTAGGTGCCCAGCGCCCGCAGCGAGAGGTCGCCCGGCCCGACCGCCCGGCGATAGCTTGCCTCCACATCGATCCCGCGCGAGCTCTGGCTGGCGAAGTTGTAGTTGGTGATGTCGATGGTGCTGATGTCGGTCGTCGAACCGGCCAGGTAGTTGATGTTGTCGCAGAAGCTCTGCTGAGCCTGGTCGAAGCAGAAATCGACCGTCGCCTGCGCACCGATCTGGCTGATCGCATCCTGCACCTCGATGTCGAAGTAATCGACCGTCAGCGCGAGGCCGGGCACGAAGGACGGGGTGTAGACCGCGCCGATGCCGTAGGTTTTGGCAACTTCCGGCGTCAGGGCCGGATTGCCGGCGAATTGCTGGATGAATTCGTCGGCGATCACGCCTCCACTCGCCACCGGCACGTTCACCGCGTTGGTGCGCGCGGTGCCTGGGTCATAAAGCTCGGCGATGTTCGGCGCACGGATATCGCGCGAGATCGTGCCGCGCAGGCGCAGGTCGTCGAACGGTTCGGCCACCAGACCGGCCTTCCAGGTGGTGACCGTGCCGGAGGTGGAATAGTCCGTCACCCGCACCGCACCGTTGAATTCCAGCCCTTCGTACAGCGGGAACAGCAGTTCGGCGTAGGCCTCCTTCACGGTGTAGGAGCCGTCGGTCACGCGGAAATTGCCGTACAGCCAGAACAGGTTCGGATTGGTGCTGTACTGGTTCTCGTCCGTGATGCCGCTGACCGACTCCTTGCGCCATTCGCCGCCGAACGCCAGGCTGACCGGACCGGCCCAGTTCTCGAACAGCTCGCTGGTGGCGAAGTTCAGGCCGGCGACCTCCTGCTTGATGTACTGCGTCCGCTCCGGATAGAGCGCGAACAGCCATTCCAGCGCGTCCTGCGTCACCCCGCCGATGCCGATGCGGTTCAAGGGGACGCAGCCGGGCTGGTCGTTCGCGGGATTGGTGTCGATGTTCACGCGGCACACGATGTTGCCTGTCCGGTCATAGACCGCATCCTGCGCCGCGTTCATGCGGTCGGCGCGCCAGGAGTTTGTCAGCAGCTCGTTCGAGGTGGTCTTGCCGTACTGGTAGTAGCCGTCCCAGTTCCAGCCTATCGCACCCACGTCGAACTCGCCGCTGCCGCCCACGACGTAGCGTTCGACCTCGCGCTTGGTCCGCCCGCCGCCGGCCGGGATGCCCGCGTTGCTGGTGCCGATCGTATAGCTGGTGGTGCCGGCGGCGTTGTACAAAGCCGCCGGCAGGAAGGCATTGTCCGACCGGATCGCCACGTTCACGCTGGGCGTCTGCTGGTAGAAGCTGAGCCCTTCGAAGGTGTTGTACGACGCCTGCCCGAACAGGGTGAACCAGGGGGCGAACTCGTATTCGGCCCGGCCGAACAGTGAAATGCGATCCTCGTCATTCGCCAGCGAGTTGGAGCCCCGGTGATTGGCGCTGGTGACGTCGTAGTCGCCGCCGACCATCCACTGCCCGCTGACCGTGCCATAGGCGAGCTGGTTCAGCGTGGGCCGGCCGGTCGCGGGATCGATCTGGCCGAAATAGGTGCCCCGGCGCGGACCGGCGGTGATCAGGCCTCCGGGCGTGAAATTGGACGAGCCGATACCGGACTGGATCAGCCGCTGCGGCTGACCGTTGGTCGGAGTGTAGGCCGGGTTGTTGATCTGGAAATAGCCGCTGTCGTTCCAGTCACGGTCGATCGTGTGCTGGCCTTCCTGCGTGAAATATTCGGCGGAGAAGACGACGTGGCCGCGATCGTCCGCGAAGGGCGTGCCCAGGGTCAGCGAGGCCTTGTGGTTGGGGATGTCGCCATAGGTCGTGACGCCATATTCGTAATCGGCGCTGATGCCGGTGAAGTCGGTATCGAGGACGAAGTTGACCACGCCCGCGACCGCGTCGGAGCCATAGACGGACGAGGCGCCGCCGGTGACGACCTCGACCCGCTCGATCAGGGCCTGCGGGATGGTGTTGACGTCGACCAGGCCACTGGAGGTGGAGGCGACCGAGCGCTGGCCATTGACCAGGATCAGCGTGCGGTTCTGGCCCAGGTTGCGCAGATTCAGCGCGCTGACGCCGGTCTGCCCGTTGGACAGCGAGCCGGAGTTCGACACTGCTGTCTGGCTGCCGGAGACGGAGGGCAGGGTGTTCACGAAGTCGGCAATGTTGGCCGGCGCTTCGGTGCTGATCTCCTCGCCGCTGACCACGCTGACCGGGGTCGGCGCGTCGTTGCCGTTGCGCACGATGCGCGAACCGGTGACCACGATGGCCTCGCCTTCATCCTCCTGTACGCCCGTGTCGGTCTGCGGATTGGCGGGCGCTGCGGCGATCTGCGCCAGCGCGACATCCGGCAGCAGGGCTGCTGCCCCCAGCAGGCCGGCCGCGTGGCACAGCAGCCGTGCCTGCAAGACCTTGCGCCCGTTCCCCTGTTGCTTCGTCTTCATGGATCAACCCCCCTGATCAGGTGTGTCTGTTGATCCTCCCCCGAACCGCTGCCTGCCTTTTCCGGCGTGTGCCGCAGGCCTTCGCTGTGATGCTTGAGGGGTAACCTAATCTATTAATCCCGAACCAGGGCAATTAAATTTGCTCAATCCTGCCGATTGTTCGCTGCATTATCTCGCCATGTGGCGATTGGGCGACAGAATCTGAGCCTTGCAGTTTTCAGCGCAAAGTTGCGTTCAACCTTCCGATTCATCCAGTACGGCAGGGGCAACGCGCCGGCGGGCCACTTCCCGCAGCAGGAAGCTCGACCGGATCTTCGCCACGTGGGGCAGGTTCGACAGCTCCTTGCGGTAGACCAGGTCATAATGGTCGAAGGAGCGGACGTTGATCAGCATCATGAAATCGTTCTCGCCCGAGATGAAGGAGCAGAAAGACATGGAGGGGCAGGCCATCACTGCCTCCTCGAACTCCATCAGCTTGGTCTCGGACTGGCTGCTCAGTTCGATCATCACCAGGACAGTGATGGCGTAGCCCAGCTTCTGCTGGTTGATGACGGCCGAGTAGCCGGTCACGACACCCTTTTCTTCCAGCAGCTTGCGCCGGCGAGCCACTGCCGTGCTGGACAGGTTGACGGTTTCACCCAGGGTCACATCGGCTGCGCGCCCGTCATCAACCAGAGCGCGCAGGACTCGAAAATCAGTACGGTCCAGTGCTTCACGCACGCTTTTTGCCATTACAAACCCCTGTTGCCGCATAAACCATCAAAGTGCAGGCAAATTACTGCCGTTTTTCCCAAGATTTGCAAGGGCAGGAATGGTATCGATGTTGCAGGCGCGAAGCGGGGGGCTGCGCTGGCAATCGAAAAGAGGGTTTCATGGGTCGCTCGCTTCTGGATCGGCGCCGGCTGGCTGCCATGAGTGCGGCGCTTGCGTCGCTGATACCCGCCGCCGCGCTGGCACAGGATGACGCCCTGTTCCGCACGCAGGCGCTGCCGGCGGCAGGCACCGTGCACTTTGCCTTGCCGCAGGTGCCCGACCACGGCACCGACAATAGCGAGGCAGGCTGCTATATATACAGCACCGCTATGCGCACCGGGCTCGGTTCGCCGGGGCTGATCCTGGATCGCGGCGCGCTGGGCGGCGGCTACGGCGGCAACACGGAACTGCTGTGCTTCCGCCGGATGGGCGACAAGGTCGCCGCGATCTTCCGCAACCCGCGCTTCCGCGCCAGCGGCGATGCCGCGACGGAGCGGGGTGCACGGGAAAGCTTCCCCTTCGCAATCGCGGCCATGCTGCCGATCGTGCGGGGCGATGGCGGTGCGCTGGTGGTGGACATGGCGCCGATGCTGGCGCGCGACGTCAACGGCATTGCCGGCGTGCTGAATCGCGACGGGCGCAATTACCGCCTGGCGCCGGAACTGGGCGCGGTGGACACCGCCTCGCTGAAGGCGTTTCCGAACAATGTCGAGCTCGACGTGGCGCAGACCTTCACCAGCGATGCGCCGGGGACCGAAGTAACCGGCCTCGCCGCCGATCCGCGGCAGGTCAGCTTCATCGTGCACCACAGCTTCATCCGCCTGCCGGAACCCGGTTTCGTGCCGCGCGCCTATGATCCGCGCTCGCCCGCGAACGGCATGCTGGCCTATGATTACGGTGCGCCACTGGGCCAGCCGGTCGCCCGGCAGATGGCGGTGCGGTTCCGGCTGGAGAAGACGGACCCGGCCGCGGACCGCTCTCCCGTGGTCAAGCCGATCGTGTTCTACATCGATCCGGCCGCGCCGGAGCCTGTGCGGACCGCATTGATGGATGGCGTGAACTACTGGGCGAAATCGTTCGAGGCGGCCGGCTTCGTCGATGCGTTCCGGGCGGAGATCCTGCCGGCCGATGCCGACCCGCTGGATGTCCGCTACAACATCGTCAATTTCGCGAACCGGCTGACGCGCGGCTGGTCCTATGGCGGCGGGATCGTCGATCCGCGCACGGGGGAGATCATCAAGGGTAACGTGGTGATCGGCTCCCTCCGCGTGCGGCAGGACATCACCATCTTCGAAGCCTTGGTGGGCACGGCCGAGAACGGCACCGGCAGCCGCAACGATCCGGTGCAGGCCGCACTGGCGCGGATGCGGCAGCTGGGCGCGCACGAGGTGGGCCATGCGATCGGCTTCATGCACAATTTCGCGGGCAGCACGCAGGATCGCAGCAGCGTGATGGATTACCCGTCGCCGCGCTGGCGCGTCGCCAACGGGCAGGTCGACCTGGGTGATGCCTACGCCCCCGGCGGCGGCGTGTGGGACGATTTTTCCGTCGACTGGCTCTATGGCGATCCCGCGCCGGGCGTGAACCCCGATGCACATGCAGCGGCCAAGGCGCTGGCGGCGCAGGAGCAGGGCCTGGCCTTCATCACCGACATCGACGGACGCGCGCCCGACCTGCCCAGCCCGGTCGGCTCCATGTGGGATGACGGGCCCGACCCGCTGGCCGGTCTCGCCAACACGCTGGCAGTGCGCGATATTGCGCTGGCGAACTTCGGGGAGGGCAGCGTGCTGCCGGGCGAGGCACTGGCCAATCTGCGCCGCAAGTTCGTGCCGTTGTGGCTGCTGCACCGCTATGACGTGGATGCGGCGGGCAAGCTGATCGGCGGACTGGATTACCAGTACGGCGTGCGGGGCGACCGGCACCAGGATCCGGCACCGTTCCCGGCGGAGCAGCAGCGTGCCGCCATTGCCGGACTGATCGATACGCTATCCTCCACGCGGCTCACCGTACCGGCCCGGCTGGTGCCGCTGCTGTCGGTGCCGACCACCAGCCTGCCCGATCCGCAGTTCAACACCGAGGTGTTCGACAATGCCGGCGCTGCCGCGTTCGACCCGCTGGTGGCGGCCGACGTCGCCGCGCAGATCACGCTCGGCAGCCTGCTGGCACCGGCACGCCTGCGCCGTCTGGCAGAGCAGCAGCGGCGCGATCCGGGGATGCCGGGCATTGCCGACCTGCTGACGGCGATCGACACCAGGGTGATCGCCAGCCGTCCGGACATGGTCGCCCGGCGGGTGGCCTGGCGCGCGCTGCTGGGCATGGCCGCGGCCGAGCGCGATCCCGCCACCTCGCCGGAGGCGGCAGCGCTGCTGCACGCCCGGCTCGGCACGATAGCGCGCCGGCTGGCGGGCGAAGGCAGCCGGGCAGGGGAGGACGGCGCGTGGGCCACCTACGCCGCCGACGTTCTGGGCGACGAGGCCAGGCTGACCGCGCTGCTGCAGCAGCAACCGGCAACCGCGCCGGCCATCCCGCCCGGCATGCCGATCGGTGGCGACAGCGGCTGGTTCTCCGAGTAGGGGATGCGCGTTCCCGCCCGCCAGAGCTGTTACCGATGATTCCGTTGCGCTTTTCCGTGTCCTCGATCGCCGCCGGCGTGTTCGCGACGCTGTTGCGCGCCGCCCGCGGCGTGAACGGGACAATGGATATTGAACCCAGGCGCGGCGCGCCATGAGCCACCTGTCCAGCGCACCTTCTCACCGCAAACCGACGCCCGCCAGCTTGCAGCCGAGCCGGGCGACCATCAAACCGGAGCCCGCCTGAAATGAGTGACAGCACCGTGATCGAACGTCCGCCCGCGACCCTGCCACTGGACGGCTGGCATCGCGCGGCAGGCGCCCGGATGGTCCCGTTCGCCGGCTATGCCATGCCGATCCAGTACCCGGACGGCATCATCGCGGAACATGAATGGACACGGACCCATGCCGGCCTGTTCGACGTCAGCCATATGGGTCAGCTCACCGTGGGGGGCACTGGCGCTGCCGCCGCGCTGGAAGCGCTGCTGCCGGCCGACCTGCAGGCGCTGGCGCCGGGCCGGATGCGCTACTCCCTGCTGCTGAACGACAGTGGCGGCGTGATCGACGACCTGATCGTCACCAACGTTTCCGAAGGCGAGCCGACCTACTTCCTGGTGGTGAACGGTGCGACCAAGGACGGCGATATAGCTCACCTGCGGACGCATCTGCCCGCGGGCGTGGTGCTGACCCCGCTGCCGGAGCTGGCCTTGCTGGCGCTGCAGGGGCCGGAAGCGGCCCTGGTGCTCGATCGGGTGTTCCCCGGCATTGCCACCGAACTCGGCTTCATGGAGGCGACCAGCCGCCTGCTGGGCGAGGTTCCGGTGCGCATCTTCCGGTCCGGCTATACGGGTGAGGACGGGTTCGAGCTGTCGCTGCCGGCTGTCGATGCCGTGACCCTCGCCGATCGCCTGATGGCCGAGGAGGAAGTCCGCCCCATCGGCCTGGGCGCGCGCGATTCCCTCCGGTTGGAGGCGGGCCTGCCGCTTTATGGCCATGACCTCGACATCGATGTCGATCCGGTGACGGCCGGCCTTGCCTTCGCGATCACCAAGGCACGCCGTGCCGATGGCGGCTTTCCCGGTGCCGGGCGCATCAACGCGCTGCTGCGCGATGGTGCGCCGATGCGCCGCGTGGGCCTGGTCCTGGAAGGGCGCATGGCCGCGCGCGAAGGTAGCCCGGTCTTCGCCGGTGAGGAGCAGGTCGGCCGGGTCACCTCCGGCGGCTTCTCGCCCACGCTGGGTCATCCGATCGCACTGGCCTTCGTCGACACGGCGCATATCGCGCCCGGCACGGCGCTATTTGCCGAAGTGCGGGGCAAGCGCCTGCCCGCCACGGTGGCGCGCCCGCCCTTCGTTCCCCATCGTTATTACCGCAAAGGAGAGGCCTGATGGCACGTTACTTCACGACCGAGCATGAGTGGATCGAGGTCGATGGCGACACGGCCACGATCGGCATCACCGATCATGCGCAAAGCCAGCTTGGCGATCTGGTCTTCGTCGAAGTGCCGGCCACCGGCACCGAGTTGGTCAAGGGCAAGGAAGCGGGCGTCGTGGAATCGGTCAAGGCCGCATCCGACGTCTATTCCCCGGTCAGCGGCACGGTGATCGAGAGCAACGGTGCGCTGGAGGAAGACCCCTCGCTGGTCAATTCCGGTGCCGAGAGCGAAGGCTGGTTCTACCGCCTGACGATCGCCGACACTGCGGAACTGGACGGCCTGATGGACGAGGCCGCCTACAAGGAATTCGTGGCCGGGCTCGACTAAGCCTGCGCCAAGCGAAAGTTAAATCGACCCATGCGATACCTTCCCCTTACCGATGCCGACCGCACCGCCATGCTGGCGGTGATCGGCGCGCCTTCCGTCGATGCCCTGTTCGCCGATGTGCCCGAAAGTGCGCATCTGTACGGCCCGATCGAAGGTCTGCCGCTGCATGCCGGCGAACAGTCGGTGGAGCGCCACATGCGCCGGCTTTCCGCGCAGAACCTGTCGGCGGCCGATGCGCCGTTCTTCCTGGGCGCGGGGGCGTATCGCCACCATGTGCCGGCCAGCGTCGACCATCTGATCCAGCGCGGCGAGTTCCTGACCGCCTACACGCCCTACCAGCCGGAAATCGCGCAGGGCACGCTGCAGATGCTGTTCGAGTTCCAGACGCAGGTTGCGCGCCTGCTGGGTTGCGACGTGGCCAACGCCTCCATGTATGACGGCTCTACCGCCGCGTGGGAGGCGGTGGTGATGGCGCGCCGCATCACGAAGCGCTCGGGCGTGCTGATCCATGATGGGCTGCACCCGCATTACGTGTCGACGATCCAGACCATGGCCCGCTTCACCGGCGACGTGATCGACTACGCACCGCCGGTGCTGGCAAGCGATTGCGGGGAAGACGCGCTTGTCGCCCGCATCGATGGCGGAACCAGCTGCGTGGTGGTGCAGTATCCCGACATCCTGGGCCGCCTGCCCGACCTGGCCGCAATCGCCGCGGCGGCGCAGGCGCACGGCGCGCTGCTGATCGCCGTCGTGACGGAGCCGGTCGCGCTGGGCGCGATCGCCAGCCCGGGCGAGCTCGGCGCCGACATCGTGGTCGGGGAAGGGCAGTCGCTCGGCGTCGGGCTGCAGTTCGGCGGACCGTATCTGGGCCTGTTCGCGACGCGCGACAAATATGTCCGCCAGATGCCGGGCCGCCTGTGCGGAGAGACGGTGGATGCGGCTGGCCGGCGCAGCTTCGTGCTGACGCTGTCGACACGCGAACAGCATATCCGCCGTGAGAAGGCGACCAGCAACATCTGCACCAATTCCGGCCTGTGTGCGCTGGCCTTCTCTGCCCACGTCACCCTGCTGGGCGAAAAGGGGCTGCGCGCGCTGGCGGCGGAGAACCACCGGCTCGCCTGCGATGTCGCGGACCGGCTGGCGGCGATCCCCGGAGTGGAGGTGGTCAATGACAGCTTCTTCAACGAATTCACGGTTCGCATTGGTCGTGATGCGCGGCAGGTCGTGCGCGACCTGGCAGCGCAACAGGTGCTCGCCGGCGTGTCGCTCGGCCGGCTCTACCCGCAGGAAGCGGGTCTGGCCGACGGGCTGCTGGTGGCGGTGACGGAGACGGTCACGCCCGAGGATATCGACGCCCTGGTCGCCGGGCTTGAAGGAGTGCTCGCATGAACGTGATGAACGCCAGCGGGTGGAAGCCCGGCACGCCGGTTCCGGCCGGTGACGAGAGCGCGACGGTCAGCGGCAATCGGGGACTGATGCTGGAAGAGCCGCTGATCTTCGAGATCGGCACGACCGAGACCACCGGCGTCGACCTGCCGGAGCCTGCCACCGATCGCGTCAGCCGCCTCGGCAGGCATGCCCGCACCGGCGCGATCGGTCTGCCCGGCCTGTCCGAACCGGAGACGGTGCGGCACTACACCCGGCTCAGCCGGCAGAACTACGCCATCGACTGCGGCATCTTCCCGCTGGGATCGTGCACCATGAAGCACAATCCGCGCCTGAACGAGAAGGTCGCGCGCATGCCCGGCTTCGCCGACGTGCATCCGCTGCAGCCGGCTGACACGGTGCAGGGCGCTCTGGCCGTGATCGACGAACTTGCCGTGTGGCTGATCAAGCTGACCGGCATGCACAGCGTCGCCATGACGCCCAAGGCCGGCGCGCATGGTGAACTCTGCGGCATCCTGTGCATCAAGGCTGCCCTGCAAGCGCGCGGGGAGGATCGCCGCGTCATCCTGGTGCCGGAAAGCGCCCATGGCACCAACCCCGCTACCGCGGCCTTCGCCGGCTTCGCCGTGGAAGGTATCCCGGCCGATGCTGATGGCCGGGTCGATCTGGCGGCGCTGACGGCGCGGCTGGGCCCTGATGTGGCCGGCGTGATGATCACCAACCCGAACACCTGCGGCCTGTTCGAACGCGACATGAAGGCGATCTCCGATGCGGTCCATGCCGTCGGCGGCTACGTCTATTGCGATGGCGCCAATTTCAATGCCATCGTCGGCCGGGTGCGGCCGGGCGATCTCGGCATCGATGCCATGCACATCAACCTGCACAAGACCTTCTCCACTCCGCATGGCGGCGGCGGTCCGGGCTCTGGCCCGGTGGTCCTGTCTGAAGCGCTCAGCCCCTATGCCCCGTTGCCCTTCACGGAACGGCAGGGTGATGGACACATCACGTTGGTGGAGGAGGAGACGGTCGGTGACCGTCACCCGCATTCGTTCGGACGGATGAGCGCGTTCCATGGCCAGATGGGCATGTTCACCCGTGCGCTGACCTACATCCTCAGCCATGGCGCGGACGGCTTGCGGCAAGTGGCGGAGGATGCGGTCCTTAACGCCAACTACATGCTGCGCAGCCTGGAAGATTTGCTGGATGCACCCTTCGCCGCCAGCGGTCCGTGCATGCACGAGGCGCTGTTCAGCGACGCCAACTTCGCCAAGGGGGTCAGCACGCTGGATGTCGCCAAGGCGCTGATCGACGAAGGCTTCCATCCGATGACCATGTACTTCCCACTGGTCGTGCACGGCGCCATGCTGGTCGAACCGACCGAATGCGAGAGCAAGGCCACGCTCGACCAATTCATCGCCTCCATGCGCGCGATCGCGGAACGGGCGAATGCCGGCGACGACAGCCTGCATGCCGCGCCGCTCCTGGCGCCACGTCGCCGCGTCGACGAAACGGCTGCGGCCCGCAAACCGCGGCTGGTCTGGCGGGAGGTGGCGGAGCTCGGCTGAGCGCCATGTCCGGGTCGGCCTGTAGCGGGGATCCTTGCGCCATATCGCGCACTAACATTTTGCAAGTGCGAAGAGCATCGGGCGGAGCTATAGGCCGGTCATGACCGACATGCGGCTCACCCCGGCATCACAGACCATTGTCCTGCTGTGGGAAAGCCTTGGTCCGTACCATCATGACCGGCTCCGTGCCCTGGCGCGGAGCGGTTACAGGGTACAGGCGATCGAGCTTGCCGAGACGAGCCAGGACTATCGCTGGGACCGTTCCTCATCAGGTGACTATGACGTCACGACCCTGTCTGCCGGACCCGTCAGGCCGTCTTCGGTCAAGCTGGCCTGGCGCATCGTGCGTGCGTCCTGGCAAACGCGCGCGCGGCATCTGTTCTTCTGCCATTATGACAAGAGCGCCGTCCTGCTTGCCGCTGTCATCCTGCGGCTGGCCGGGCGCCGTGTCTACACGATGGTGGACTCCAAGTTCGACGATTATCCGCGCCAGCTGCCGCGGGAATGCCTGAAGGCGCTGTTCCTGCTGCCTTATAGCGGCGCTTTGGTGGCCAGCAGGCGGTCGGTGGAATATCTGTCCTTCCTCGGGTTCGGCAAGCGGCCGATCGCGCAGGGGTACGACACGATCGATACCGGCCGATTCAACCGGACGATCGAGCCGGTGGCACATGACACTCCATATGCCGAACGGCCCTTCGTGGTCGTTGCCCGCCTCGTCCCGAAGAAGAACCTCGGGCTGGTGCTGCGCGCCTATGCCCAGCTCGACAGCACAGGAGCCGGCACACGGGAATTGCACATCATCGGCTACGGCCCGATGCTTGCGGATCTGGAGCAGCAAACGGAGGAACTCGGCATCGCAGCGCGGACCCGGTTCCTGGGGCAACAGCCATCCTCGTACATCGCCGATGCCCTGACACGCTCGCTTGCCATGATCCTCGCCAGCACGGAGGAGCAGTTCGGCCTGGTCGTGAACGAAGCGCTGGCGACCGGCACGCCGGTGATCGTATCGAGCAACGCAGGCGCCGTGGACGAGCTGGTCGACAATCTCGGCAACGGCCTCATCATCAACCCTTCGAACGAGGTGGATCTGGTCCGGGCCATGGAGTTCATGGCTGGCCTGTCCGAGACGGAGTGGCGCGCCATGAGCAGCCGGGCCAGCGCCAGCGCCCCACGCGGGCACGTGCGGCATTTCTGCGACGGTGTGGCGCGTCTCGTCAGGGACGCATCAGCCAGCTCGTGACCTTCGGCACATGATGCAGCATGGGCGAGGACCGATCGATCCCCGCCCATGTCTGTCCTGACTGCAACCGTCCGCTCCGGGTCAGCCCATCGGCTACGGCGCAGCCTCCCTCATGGCTGCGCCGACATGCCGTTTACCGATCGATCACAGCGCGTACCCGTTCAGCACACGCACCCGGCGAACGCCGCCTGGAAGAGCGGCAGCGGTCGCGCCGGTGTTGGTTACTGACACGCGCACAAGATCATTCGAGATCACGGAGCCGCTGCTGACGAAGCCTGTCGTCGGCTCGACCCACTCCACAACATCACGCCGCTTGTCAGAGGCGCGCACCCCAGCGACGGGAAAGTCGATGGTGACCGTCGCTCCCGCGGCAACTTCCCGCGCCGAAATGTTGCCGCTGCCGCTGAACCTGACCTTTGTTCCAGTTTCGCACGATACTTCAACCCAGCGGTTCGCTCTGTTGTCGCGACGGAAGGTGATGCGATCACCGGCTTGGCCTAGCAGCCGCGCCTCGGGCACAACGTACTCGGAAGCGGCCTCCGGGTGGAACAAGGCAACTACACGGCCATCACCGTATCCGCTGTTACCCGGCGCCCCTCGAATGGTGAAGGACACTTGCGTACCATCAGCCCAATTCCAGGAGCGCTGCCCCTGCGTATTCCTCATGCGGATAAGGCGAAGTCCATCGTCGCCATCCAGCGCAATCGGGTTATCGCCTGGGAGGACGTTGACCGACTGTTCGCCAGTCGTCGAAAGAATGGAGATACCCACAGGATCGATACCAGGGTTTGATCGCTTGAACGTGGGCAGCACGACGATCTGCGGCGCCTCGCCGCTGAGGCCATTAACCGTCTGGAATGCATCATTAGCCGTACCGTCGATCGTGATCTTGACCGAATTGCCCTCGACCATCCCGCCGTAATACACGACAGCCGTTCTCCAAGCGGCGCGATTGTCACCACCTCCGAATGCTGGGGATTCCTGCGCCTGGCGCGTCCGCATGGCGTTGATCCGAATGTCAATGTTCCGAGGCAACTGCTTGTAGATGCCGGGGTCACAGTTTGGAACCTGCTCGGTCAGGGTTGCGGGGCCGCCCATGTAGAGAATAGCGTCGGCTTGGCCATCACAGGTTGCCTGAATGTCCAGATCAATCTCTTCCAGCTTTCCGAAATCACCACCGAGAATGATGGGTGTATCTACAACATGGATACGTCCCTTGGAATAAGAGCCAAGAGTGAAACCTTTGCAGCGTTCGATACGAAGATCCTGGAACACGCACCATGGGATCGTATCAGGGGCTCGCCACGGATACCCGAACGAATAACCTGCATGGGTCCGGCCGTCGCCCTGGGCGCCGCCAAAGACACCTGCACCGCGCAGGTTCTCCCAGCGTCCGCCGACAAACGTCTTGCCCATGCCGCCGACAATCTCGTTCTGAAGAGCATCGGCACAAACGACGTTGACGTAGGTGCTGCGGGCGGGAGTGCCCGGGTTGATCGCGCATTGGGGCGACCCGCGGAACTCGCAATTCTCCAGATATTCTTCCCGGACCTCTGATCCGCCGAGATAATAAATCTCACCGCCCCAATCGTGCATATACACATTCCGCATAAACACGCGGCGGCAGCTGGAATCAGAAGAAAATGCTTTGTGCATCAAATTCGTGCTATGCAAAGTTCTCTGACCATTCGCATCGTAGAACTTCTCTTCGTCGTATGTGTAGGTTCCATCCATCTCGATGTTTTCGAGATAGATAAAATCCAGCAAGCCCTTGGTCCTGTCGGGAACAAGGCCGCTGCCCATCCACGGATAGTTGTTCTCATCGTGGCCGCCCTCGTATCCCGCGATTCCTGGCAGCACGACGCGCTGGGTCACAATGTCATTGCGCCCGCCTTGGGAATTAAGGAACCGCAGCACCACGCGATCGGACGCCGTGCCGACGATCTTCACTGTGCTGCGGAGATAGAGATAGTCCGCCTGCTGGGCGGTCGTGGGGGTTCCGCTGATCCTGATGGGGTTCCACAGATCATAGTTCTGGGTGAAGGAAATTTGCCGAACATCAGGCACGGCTGCGGCGTAATCAAGCGTGGCTTGCAGATAGGGTTGTGCGTTGCTGCCGACCGCCGGAATGGGGCACCCGAACTGCTCTGGCGTGATGGCGCCCTGCGCGTCGGGCATCAGGCGGAAGTAGCGACCGCCTTCCCCTTTGAAGCAGGCGAGCGGATGCGATCGCGCCAGGTCGGCTGTGGCATTTGCATCGCTGACATAGGTTGCGGCGCCCATGCCGACTGCGGCGAAGCCGCTGCTGCCGATCACCGTAGCACCGGTCGGCAGACTGGCGGCAGACATGCTGGTGAATAGGCGAGGCGCACCGGCTGCCGCGTCGCGCGCCAGACGCTCGGCCTGCTGCGCGACACCGTTGGCAGCCTGAGCAACGCGATCCGCCGCTTGTGCAGTCCTGCCCGCCACATCCGCGGCCTCGCGTGCTGCTTCCATCTCCTGCCGGGATGCATCGAGTGCCTTGCCCGTGGCATCGGCTGCGGTTAGCGCCGCCTGGGCGGCGCTTTCGGCCTTGGCGGCGGTGCCACGGGCGGCGTCGGCAGTGCCGACAACCGCTTCGGCCATGTCGCGAGCCTCCTGTGCGCCCGCGCGCGCGGCGAAATCCAGCGCGCTCATTGCGACACCCGGTATGCCAGCTCGCCCGAACTTATCTGGACGTCGAGCCAGAATGTCACTCCGCTCTCGCTGTCCTGCCAGACCGGTTCGTTCGCGTTGCCCGTGAAGCTTGCCCAGCGCCGCCCGCCGACGGTAAGGCCCTGACGGGTGGCACCGCCATCGGTCGATCGCTCCAGGCTGGCACGGCCCACCCAGTTGCCGCTCAGTTGCAGGTGGATTGGCGTGCTGCCCGCCGGCTTGAACGGACCCACGACGGTGGACGATGTCGTGCGACCCACCACCGGCTTGGGGGCGGCTGGCAGCTCCGGCAAGCTGCTCGGATTGGTGATCGTCACGGGCAGGGGTGCGCCTTGACTGACCAGCGCGAGGGTGCCGGCCCCGTCAGTGAAGCCAACGGCCGTTGGCGTAGCGAAACGTGCCGGATTGGAGATCGGAAATTTTTGCGACATCGGGCCTCTCTTGCTTGGGAGTACCGACCCTGACTAACCACTATGGTTATTGTAGGAAAATGCTTTTTACCACATAAGCAGGCTGAACGGCATCGCCGCAGGAGCTAACGGTTCATACCCCAAGTCGCGGGTGGACTACCGCCTGTGCTGCTCCACCAGCGTCAGCATACGCTGTTCCGCCGCAGCGATGATCGCCGGTCGTGACCAGCGTTCGACCGCTCGCATCCTGGCCGCTTCGCCCAGGGCGTGCCGCCTGGCAGGATTGTCGATCAACTGCACGATCGCATCCGCCATCGCCGCGCCATTTCCAGGCTCGCTGTTGATGCCGCAACCTTCGACCTCGGCATGCAGGCCGGTGCCGGCGGCGGCCGTCGCGACCACCGGCCGACCGGATGCCAGCATGTTGGTCAGCTTGGACGGCAGCACCAGATCGGCAGCCTCCGCCTTCTGCGGCAACAGGTGTACGCTCGCCAGTGACAGGAACTCGGCCATCCGCCCTGTCGGCTGCAGATCATGGAACTGGATATTGTCGAGCCCGGCGGCCAGCTGCTGCAGGTTGGCCCGGTTGGGGCCCTCGCCACAGATGACGAAGCTGATGTCCGGCCGCCCGGCCAAGCCTCGGGCCGCATCGATCACCACTTCCAGGCCCTGCTTGTTGGCGATGTTACCCGAATACAGTGCCACATGACGGTCGCCCAGACCCCATTCCGCGCGATAGCGTGCCCCGTCATGTGTCGTGCCGGCGAAATCGGCATTGGACCAGTTGCGTAACTCGTAGATGCGCTCAGGCGGAACGCCCTTGTCGGCAAGCAGCGCCGCCATCGGCGGGCTGATCGTCGACACCATATTGGCCTGACGCAGGATGCGCCGCTCGATAGCATGCGCGGCCTTGGCCAACGTTGCTGCGCCGCCACCGATCAGGCCTGTGGCGAACGCTGCGTCCACCTCGAAGTCCTGCACATGCACCCACAGCGGTGCCCCGGCCCGCCGCGCGGCCTGCGCTGCCACCGGGACCGACATCAGCGACGGCGCGACTGCCACGACCAGGTCCGGCCGCTGACGGGCTGCGGCCATGGCGTCCCCGCGCACCGACAGGGCGAAGCTGGCATGATGCAGCAGGCGCCGGGCGGCGGATGGTTGCTGCGGGATATAATGCGGCACCCGCGTGACCGTTACGCCATCCTCGATCGCGGTTGAGCGATAGCCGGAATGGCCGGCATAAAGCCGCCACTGCGGATAGTACGGCACGCCGGCCATTACATGCACATCGTGCCCGCGTTCGGCCAGACCGGTTGCCAGACCGGCCGTGTATGGGCCGATGCCGACCGGCTCCGGGGCGTAGTTCAGCCCGATAATCGAGATTTGCATTGAAGCGCCGGGCCGTGAAGGGTGATCAGAGCGCAGGCTGCTTGACATGCCCGGCGAGGAACTCGGCATAGGCATTCCCGATCCCGTCGCGCAGACCGATCTGCGGGCGCCACCCCATCGCTGCCAGCTTCGCCCCGCTCATCAGTTTCCTGGGTGTGCCGTCAGGCTTGCTGGTGTCCTTGGTGATCGTGCCGGTGAAGCCCACCACATCGCAGACCAGTTCCGCCAGCTCCGCGATCGGCAGATCCTCGCCGGAGCCGAGATTGACATGCTCGTCGTCCGAGTAGGTCTGCAGCAGGAAGACGCAGCCATCGGCCAGGTCGTCAGCATGCAGGAATTCGCGTCGCGGCGTGCCCGTGCCCCAGATCTCGATGCTGTCGGCACCCGCAAGCTTGGCCTCGTGCGCCTTGCGGATCAGCGCGGGCAGGACATGGCTGCCATTCAGGTCGTAATTGTCGCCAGGACCGTAAAGGTTGGTGGGCATGGCGCTGATGTAGTCGCAGCCATATTGCCTTCGGTAGGACTGGCACAGCTTGATCCCCGCGATCTTGGCGATCGCGTACCATTCGTTCGTGGGTTCCAGCGGTCCGGTCAGCAGCGCATCTTCGGTAATCGGCTGCGACGCCATCTTGGGATAGATGCAGGACGATCCCAGAAACAGCAGCTTTTCCACGCCGACCTGCCGCGCGCCTTCGATCAGGTTCGCCTCGATCATGAGGTTGTCGTACAGAAATTCGGCCGGGTAGGTGTCGTTCGCTAGAATCCCGCCGACCTTGGCCGCGGCGACCACCACGACATCGGGGCGATTGGCGGCATACCACTCGCGCACCGCAACCTGTTCGCGCAGGTCGACCGATCGGTCTGCCGTCAGGATCTCGCATCCCTCATCCGCCAGCCGGCGCACGATCGCAGAACCGACCATGCCCTTGTGTCCGGCAACATAGATGCGCTTGCCTTGCAGCGAATAGGTCATTGTTCGTCTTTCTTCAAACTGTCTGGGCATGGCGGTTGGGCCGGTCGACGATGATCCGCAGGTATGGCGCAAGCCAGTAAGCCAGCTGCTGCACCGGGCCGCCGCCGTGCAGGCGCACGAACCGCATCCAGTCGCGGTGATGGACCTTGCGCCGCTCCTTGTGCAGCAATCGCACGCGCTGCCACCGCGAAAGCGAGGGATCGAGCGACGACCGCTCCGTCGAATTGGCTGCGCACGCGCCCAGCATCCGACCGGCGAGATACATCGGAATGCCGGCCTTGCGCGCACGGTATCCGTAATCGAGATCGCCGTAGATATGCTCGAAATCCGCAAGCATGTTGCCCAGCCGCTCTTCGGCGGCGCGGGACACCAGCACGATATTGCCGCTGACCGAATCGATCGGCGCGGGCTCGCCGGTCGGCGCGATCGGCTGCAGGCGCAGCGGGCGGGCAGGGTTCTTGCACTGATGCCCGCCATAGGTCAGGACGCCTGTCCCCGGCTCGAACGTCGCGCCGGACACGATCACCGCGCCGCCACGTGGCACCATCCGGTCCGCATCCGTCACAAGTTGCGCCAGTGCGCCGGCCTCCAGCTCGACATCGTCGTTGAGCCAGAGGTAAAAATCGAACTGCCGTCCGGAAGCCTTGGCGGAATCCCACGCCAAGCGCATCCCGCCGTTCCAGAACAGGTTGCCGCTACCCTGGATGACATTGGCGGCCGGGAGAAACTGCCTGACCGCGTCGCCGGTGCCATCCGTGGACCCGTCATCCACCAGGAACACGTTCTCCGGGCGGAAGTGCTCCTGCGCCATCAATTGGTCCAGGCAACGCAAGGTCAGCGCCTTGCGATTATGGCAGGTCAACAATATCGCGATCTCTGCCGTCATCCGCCGCTTCCTTCCGGGTAGTCCGCTTCCATGAGGGACAAGGCGCGCCGCAAGAGCCCGATGCTCCAGCGGCGCGCCTCGTGACGTCAGGCTCAGCTGTCCTTGGCGATCGGCGCGTCGCGCATGATTTCCAGGTCGGCCTGCACCATCTCGCGCGCGAGCTCGCGGACGGAGGTCTCGTGCTTCCAGCCCAGCTTCTCGTGCGCCTTGGTCGGGTCACCGATCAGCAGCTCGACCTCGGTCGGACGGAAGTAGCGGGGATCGATCTTGATCAGGCACTTGCCGGTGTTCTGGCAGAAGCCTTCCTCGTCCACGCCTTCGCCCCGGAACTCGAGCGGGATGCCCACATCTTCGAACGCCCAGCGCACGAAGTCGCGCACGGTGGTCGTCTCGCCGGTGGCCAGCACGTAATCGTCGGGCTGGTCCTGCTGCAGCATCATCCACATGCCGCGGACATATTCGCGCGCATGGCCCCAGTCGCGCTTGGCATCCAGGTTGCCCAGATACAGGCGTTCCTGCCGGCCCAGCTTGATGGCGGCGGCAGCCCGGGTGATCTTGCGCGTCACGAAGGTCTCGCCACGCAGCGGGCTTTCGTGGTTGAACAGGATGCCGTTGGAGGCGTGCATGCCGTAGGCTTCGCGGTAGTTCACCACGATCCAGTACCCGTACAGCTTGGCCACGCCGTAAGGCGAGCGGGGATAGAACGGGGTCGTCTCTCGCTGCGGCACTTCCTGCACCAGTCCGTACAGCTCGCTGGTGGACGCCTGGTAGAAACGGGTCGTTTCCTCCAGCTTCAGGATGCGGATCGCTTCCAGCAGGCGCAGCGTGCCGATCGCGTCGGCGTTGGCGGTATATTCCGGCGTCTCGAAGCTGACCGCCACATGGCTCTGCGCTGCCAGGTTGTACACCTCTGTCGGCTGCACTTCCTGCATGATGCGGATCATGTTGGTCGAATCCGTCAGGTCACCGTAATGGAGGTGAAACCGCGCATCGTCGTCATGCGGATCCTGGTAGATATCCTCGATCCGCCCCGTGTTGAAGGAAGACGACCGGCGCTTGATCCCGTGGACCTCGTAACCCTTTTCCAGCAGCAGTTGGGCCAGATAGGCTCCATCCTGTCCGGTCACGCCAGTGATCAATGCGCGCTTTTCGCCCGATGCCATGTCTGCCCCTTTATGCTGCAAATGCGAAGAGGTTCTTATACACCGCTGCAGCGCCGCACAAGGACGCTTCGCCAGCAAAGTCTTTACCGTCGGTGGCAACCCGGCAGCCCGGTCGGATCGGGCGCCGAATGGCTGGGGCGAGCCACCTTCACACGGCACTCGCCCGTCTCTACCTGACTCTGCGTGACCTTGACCGAACTGCTTCCGAGCGCCCCCGACGATGACCGCGCCGCCTTGCGCGCAGCTTGCCAGGACGACGTGGGTCTGTGCACGATCGTCGGGATCGCGGGCAGCTACTCCCGGCGCCTGGGTGCGCAACTGGCTGTTTCGGCCGACGGGCAGATGACCGGCAGCCTTGCCGATGGCTGCCTTGAGCGACAGCTGGTCAGCGAACTGCAGCAGCTGGGCGGGGTCGGCATGCCGGTGGTCCGCAGGTTCGGCGCCGGATCCCCGCAGATCGACTTTCGCCTCCCTTGCGGCAGCGGCATCGACGTGCTGATCGACCCGGCCCCTGACCGCGACGCCTGCCGGCAGGCGATCGCGCTGCTGGACGCGCGCCGGGCCGCTTCGCTGCCGCTGGCTGCGGGTCCGGAAGAACCGTTCACCCGCCACTATACTCCGCCACCGCGGCTGCTGGTGTTCGGGGAAGGGCCGGAGCCTGCTGCGCTGGTGCATCTCGCGGCGGCCGCCGGGATCGCCGTGGAGCAGGCCGGGGCCGGCATGGCGCTGGGCGATGCGCCGGCGGGCGTCGCAGTCGATCCGTGGACCGCGATCGTTCTGCTGTATCACGATCACGAGTGGGAACAGCCACTGCTGCAATGGGCGCTAGGCACCCCGGCCTTCCTGATCGGCGCGCAAGGCGGTGCGCGCACGCGGGTGCAGCGGTTGGAGCAGCTCGCCGACTCCGGCTTCACCACCGACGATCTTGCCCGGATCGTCAGCCCGATCGGCCTGATCCCCCGTACCCGCGAACCGCTGGTGCTGGCGCTGTCGGTGCTGGCGCAGGTGGTGGAGCGCCACGAGCAGCTGCACCCCCATGGCTGAGCAGGTTCTGGCGGCGGTGCTTGCCGCGGGCCGGGGGCGGCGCTTTGGCGGCGGCAAGCTGGACGCACGGTGCGCCGGTCGCCCGCTCGGCGCCTGGGCGTTGCAGGCAGTGGCGCAGGCGGGGATCGTGCAGCGCATCATCATCGTGCCGCCGCAGGTGCCCGGGTTCGCGCAACAGTCCGGCTGGCCGCTGTTTGTCAATCCGGCAAGCGAGGACGGCCTCGGCACCTCGCTCGCCTGTGCCGCGCGGGCAGCGATGCAGCAGGGCGCCGGCGCCTTGCTGGTGCTGCTGGCCGACATGCCGCTGGTGGATGCGGCCCTGCTGCGCCGCCTGCTGGCGTCCCCTGCGCCCGCGGCGGTGGCGCATGCGCCCGGCCGGCCGGGCGTGCCGGCGTTGCTGCCGGCGAGCATCTTGCCGGAGCTCGCCAGCCTTGCAGGCGACAGCGGCGCGGCCGGCCTGCTGCGCACGATCGCCGGCCTGGCGCTCGTCAGCGCGCCGGCCGCCGCGTTGCTGGACGTGGACGATGCAGCCGGGCTGGCACAGGCTGTTGTCATGCTGTTGCAAGGTCACGCCTAATCACCGTCTGTACGATGACCGTCTGCCGATCCCGTTTGACGGCCGTTCACGCAACGCATAACGACAGCGCAACTACGAAGCATTCTGGCTCACGGTCCATGGGGGGTCTGGGCGGCTGACCGTTTCCGCGATCTCGGGTTCACCGCCGATCGTTTTGCCTGAAGCAATTGTACATGCTGCACGCTTTTCGCCGATTGCCGCTGTCGTTTCATGCCGCGCTTTTACTGGCCGGGGTGGCGGTGCCGCATGCCCGGGCGCAGGAGGTCTACGGGCCGCCTGCCGCGGATATCGGCCCGCAGAACCTGCCGCCACCGGCCACCATCCCGGCGGAGCTGGATCGTGCCGCGGCGCTGGCGGTCACTACCCATCCGATCGTGAACGCGGCCGAGGCCGAGAGCGAGGCGCTCGATGCCGAACTGCGCGGCGCCCGCTGGCTGCGCTACCCCAACCTGGGGGTGGAGGCGCTGGCCGCGACTCGCGGCAGCAACTTCGCAGATCGTGACGGGCTGACCGCCAACATCGTGGCCGAACAGCCGCTGTGGTCCGGCGGGCGAATCAGCGGTGAGATCGACAGCGCCAATGCCGCGGCGCGGGCAGGACGCGAACGTATCGGCGAGGCTGCGCGGCAGATCACCATCGATGTCACGACCGCCTATTACCAGCAGGTGCTGGGCGAGGAGCGGATCGGCGTCCTGACCGACAGCCTGGAACAGCATCGCATCCTGGTCGGCTCGATCGAGCGGCGCGTGGCGCAGGAGGTCTCGCCGCAGGTCGACCTGACGCTGGCCCGGTCCCGCGTTGCACAGATCGAGCTGGAGCTGGCCGGTGCGCGCGAGCTGCAGGATCGTGCGCGCGCCCGGCTGCTGCAGCTGACGGGCGGGGTGCCGGTCGTACCGGTCCTGCCGCCGCCGGTCAGCGCGGAAGCCATGCCCCTGCTGGAGCAGGCGGTGGCGGACGGCTTGCAGTGCAGCCCCACGCTGCAGGCGCTGCTGAGCCAGGTGGATGCCGCCGAGGCACGGCGCCGGGTCGCACGGGGCGAACTGTTGCCCCAGGTGCTCTTCCAGTTGTCGCAGAACGAGATCATCGGCGCCCGCGCCGCGCTGGTCGTGCGGGCAGAGACGGGCAGCGGCCTGTCCCGCCTGGCCGCGATCGACAGCGCCGAGGCACGCATCGCGCGCGCTTTTGCCGAGTTCGGCCAGGCCGAGCGGGAGCTGCGCGAACAGCTGCAGACCGATTACGTACAGCTGCGTGCCGCGCAGGACCGCATCGCCTATGGCGCCTTTGCCGCCGACACCGCGGCCGATCTGATCGAATCCTACCAGCGGCAATTCATTGCCGGCCGGCGCAGCTGGCTGGACGTCATGAATGCCGTGCGGGAAGCCGCCAATGCACGCCTGTCGGAAAGCGAGGCCCGGGTCACCGCCGCCACCTCCGCCGCGCGCATCCTGGCGCTGTCCTGCCGTTGGGGACCAATGCCGACAGGGAACACACAATGAGCGGGCAGGGCAGCATCATCCGGGCGATCGAGACATACGCCCGCGCTTCCGGCGCGCCGTTGTCTCCGCAATGGAGCGCGGAGCTCGGCGATTACGAGCTGTCGGACGATGCGGATGCACTGGCCGGCCTGTGTGGCGTGCTCGGCTGGCCCTATCCCACCCGGATCGAGGGGCGGCCGCGGCCCGACCAGTTCCCGCTGCTGGTCTATGATGCCGCCAGCGGCTGGTCCGTGGTGCGTCAGTGGGACAGCCCCGATGCCATGCTGCTGGCGGGCGAACGCGGGCTGCTGGCGTTCGACGGTGACCAGCGCTTCTATCGCATGCGCCTGCCCGATCCGCTGGCGGGCGGCGGCGAGAAGGCGATCGACGTGTTCAGGCGGGCGATCGGTCGGCGCCGAGGTGCGCTGGTGATGGCCGGGGTGGCCACCGTCTTCGCCAACATCCTGACGCTGGCGACCTCGCTCTATTCCATGCAGCTGTATGACCGGGTCATCCCGCTGGGGAACTTCGACACGCTGTACGTGCTGACGGCGGGCGTCATGTTCGCGCTGGTGCTCGACCTCGCGCTGCGCGCGCTGCGGGCCGTGCTGGTGGAGAAGGAAGCCAATTCCATCGATGCGGAGGTGAGCGAATTCTTCTTCGCCCGCGCGCAGGCGATCCGGCTGGATGCCCGGCCGCCGGGTATCGGCACCCTGGCATCGCAGCTGCGCGGGCAGGAACAGATCCGCCAGGTGATGTCCTCCGGCTCGCTGTTCCTGCTGGCCGACCTGCCCTTTGCCCTGTTCTTCATCATCGTGATCGCGATGATCGGCGGCTGGCTGGCCGTGGTGCCGATCGCCAGCCTGCCGATTGCGGTGGGAATGGCGCTTATCCTGTCGCGGGTGATCCGCACCGGGGCCGACCGCGCGCAGGTCAGCGGCAATCGCAAGAACGGCATGCTGGTGGAATCGCTGGACGCCGCCGAGATGGTGAAGGCCAATCGCGGCACGTGGTTCATGATGGGCCGCTGGAACGCGCTGATCCGCGAGATCCACCATTACGAGGATCCCGTGAAGCGGGCCTCTGCCCTGTCGAGCACGATGTTCTCCACGTTGCAGCAGGTGTCCTACGTCCTGATCATGGGCTGGGGCGCGTGGATGGCGGCGCAGGGGATGATCACCACCGGCGCGCTGCTCGCCTGCTCCATCATCGCCGGGCGGATCAACGGCCCGCTGGTGGCGCAGCTGCCGACGCTGATCGTGCAGTGGAGCTATGCCAAGTCGTCCCTGCGGGCGCTGGACGGCATCCTGCAGCTGCCGCTCGATCCGGCGACCTCGTCCGGTGCGCTGCGGCCCGACCACCTGTCGGGGCCGATCGTGCTGACCGATGCCGGCTTCACCTATGCCGGTGGCCGCCAGGCCGTGCAGATCGACCGGCTGGTGATCTCTCCCGGCGAACGTATCGCCATCGTCGGCGGTATCGGATCGGGCAAGTCGACGTTGCTGAAGCTGCTGACCGGCCTTTATGCCCCGCAGACCGGCACCGCGCTGATCGGCGGGCTGGACCTGAACCAGGTGGCGGAAGAGGTCGTGCGGCGGCACATCGGCTACCTCCCGCAGGATTCGCGCATGATCAACGGATCGCTGCGTGACAATCTGGCGATGGGGCTGGGCGAGATCAGCGACGCCGCCATCATGGAGAAGGCCAAGGAAACCCGGCTGGAGGTGATGATCTCCTCCCACCCGAACGGCCTGGCCATGCAGATCCAGGAGGGCGGCCGCGGCCTTTCCGGCGGGCAGCGCAGCCTGGTCGGCCTCAACCGTCTGCTGCACGCCGCGCCGTCGGTCTGGCTGCTGGACGAGCCCAGCGCCGCGCTGGACCAGGTGACCGAAGGTGCCGTGCTGGATGCGATCGACCGGCAGCTCGCGGCCGACGACATCCTGGTGATCGTCACGCACAAGCTGCAATTGCTGCCCCGCTTCACCCGCATCATCGTGATGCGCGAAGGCCGGATCATCCGCGATGGCGGGGCCAAGGACATCATCGCCGAGCTGGCGCCCCGCCGCCCGCAGGGCCAGCCCCAGCCACCGCGTCCCGTCGCCCCGCCCGAAGGCGGCGTGACCACCACCATCAGGCGACCGCCCGCGGAAGCGGCGGACGAGGAGAACGCGTCGTGACGCGCATGCGTACGTCCTACTGGATCATCATCACCATCTCGGTTGCGCTGATCGGCTTCATCCTGTGGGCCAACTGGGCGACGCTGGACCAGGTGACCCGCGCCCCCGGCAAGGCGATCCCGTTCGGTCGCGTGCAGATCGTGCAGAGCGAGGAGGGCGGCCCGATCGCCGCCATCAACGTGCGCGAAGGCGACAAGGTGGAGAAAGGGCAGCTGCTGGTCGAGCTGGACCGTGTGAAGCTGGACGCCGGCGTCCGGGAATCCCGGGCCCAGGTCGCCGCGTTGCAGAGCCGCATGGCCCGCATCAATGCGGAACTGTTCGACCGGCCGCTCACCTTCCCGGCATCGGTGTCGCAGTTCCCCGAATTCGTCACCAACCAGCGCCAGCTGTTCCAGCGCCGCCGTGCGGCACTGCAGTCCGAGCTGGGATCGCTGAACTCCATGGCCCGCCTGCAGCGCGAGGAGCTGTCGCTGAACGAGCCGCTGGTCGGCAGCGGCGATGTCGCCCGGTCGGAGATCATCCGCATGCGGCGCGAGGTGGTGCAGACCGAAGGGCAGATGAGCAACATCCGCTCCCAGTACATCCAGGACCTGCAGACCGAATTCACCCAGACGGAGGAGGAGCTGGTCGCCGCGCAGCAGACCCTGGCGCAGCGTGAACGCTCCCTGCAATCGGCCAATCTGGTCGCGCCGGCGAACGGCATCGTCAAGAATGTGCGGCTGACCACGGTTGGCGGCGTGCTGGCGCCAGGGGATGAGGTGCTGCAGATCGTGCCGACCGAGGATCGCCTGATCGTGGAGGCCCAGGTGCCGCCGCGTGACATCGCCTATGTCCGGCAGGGGCAGGAGGCGCGGGTGAACTTCGATGCGTACGACTACACGATCTACGGCGCCGCGGATGGCCGCGTGGTTTATATCAGCCCCGACACGCTGAGCGAGGAAGGGCCCGATGGCCGGGTCAACACCTACTATCGCGTCAACCTGGAGGTCGACATCTCCAACCTCCGCCCACGCCGCGAAGGGGAGGTGATCGACCTGCAGCCCGGCATGACCGCGACGGCCGATATCAAGACCGGCGAACAGACAGTGTTCGAATATCTGACCAAGCCGCTGCTCAAGACTTCGCACCAGGCCATGCGCGAACGGTGATTGGTGAAACTATCGCCCGTTCGCGCGTTCCTGTTGCAGAACAGGAATGCGGGAGCGGGTTGATGGCAGGCAGCAAGGATAACGCGGGCGGAACGGCGACGCCGCACGAATATCGCCACTCCACGGGCGGATGGGGCTCGCTGCAGGGCATCGCCCGCATTGCACTGAAGGAACGCGCCAGCCCCGGCGTGATCGAGACGCTCAGCCGCCAGAACAAGCCCGGCGGCTACATGTGCACTTCCTGCGCCTGGGCCAAGCCGCCGAACCCCCATGCGTTCGAGTTCTGCGAGAACGGCGCCAAGGCCACCCTCTGGGACCTGACCACCGATCGCTGCACTCCCGAACTCTTCGCCAGCCATACCGTCAGCGAGCTGCGGCAATGGGGGGATTACGAGCTGGAAATGCAGGGCAGGCTGACGCAGCCGTTGCGGTATGATGCCAATACCGACCGCTATCTGCCGGTCGGATGGGACACAGCCTTCGCCGCCATCGGGCAGAAGCTGCGGGAACTCGATCCGAAGTCGGTCACCTTCTACGCATCGGGCAAGGCGGCGCTGGAGCCGTCCTACCTGTATGCCCTGTTTGCGCGAATGTACGGGCACAACAACCTGCCCGACAGTTCCAACATGTGCCACGAGACCACCTCGGTCGGGCTGAAGAAGGTGACCGGTTCACCGGTCGGCACCTGCACGTTCGAGGATCTGTCGAAGTGTGACGCGATCTTCTATTTTGGGCAGAATCCCGGCACCAACAGTCCCCGCATCCTGCATCCGCTGAAGGATGCGGTAGAGCGCGGCTGCAAGATCATCGTCTTCAATCCGCTAAAGGAGAAGGGGCTGATCGAGTTCACCGATCCGCAGAACCCGATCCAGATGACGGTCGGCACGCCCACGAAGATGAACCACATGTACCTGCAGGTGCGCCCCGGTGGCGACATCGCGGCCATCATGGGCCTGTGCAAGCGCGTGCTGGAACGCGAGCGGGCGGCGCAGGAAACGGGTGCGCGGCCGGTGCTGGACCATGCCTTCATCGAACAGCACACCCATGGGATCGACGAGTTCCTGGCCAAGCTAAACACGATCGGCTGGGACGCGCTGGAGGCGGAATCCGGCCTGACCCGCCCCGATATGGAGGAAGCCGGCGACGTCTACTGCAATGCCGAGAGGGTCATCGGCATCTACGGCATGGGCGTGACCCAGCATGTGCATGGCGGGCAGACGATCGGCCTGCTGGTCAACCTGCTGCTGCTGCGCGGTAATATCGGCCGCGAAGGCGCCGGCTGCAATCCGATCCGCGGCCATTCCAACGTGCAGGGCCAGCGCACCGTCGGCATCACCGAGAAGGCCGAGCTGGCCCCGAACGACAAATACCGCGAACTGTTCGGCTTCGAGCCGCCGATGGAGGATGGTCACACCACCGTCGAGTTCGTGAAAGCGTTGCTGACAGGCGAGAACAAGGGATTTATCGGGCTGGGGGGCAATCTGGCGATGGCGATCCCTGAACATGAGCAGGCGCATGCCGCGTGGGCCGACATGGAACTGACCGTGCATGTCGCGACCAAGCTCAACACCACGCACCTCATGCCGGGCAAGAGCGGCTGGATCCTGCCGTGCCTGGTGCGGGCGGAGGAGGACATGCAGGCGGGCGGTCCGCAGGCGGTGAGCATGGAGGACAGCTTCAGCCACATCTATGGCTCGCAAGGGCGACGCACGCCCGCCAGCGAACTGCTGAAGTCGGAGCTGGCGATTGTCGCCGGCATTGCGCAGGCGACGCTTGATCCAGATCCCAAGGCTCCGTGGCAGGAATGGACGGCGGATTACAGTCTGGTGCGCGACCTGATCGCCCGCACTTGGCCCGACCAGTTCCATGACATGAATGTCCGCATGTGGCAGGCTGGTGGCTTCTACCGCGGCAATCCCGCGCGCGAACGGATCTGGAAGACCGATAGCGGCAAGGCGGAGTTCACCACACCCACCGTGCTCAACGCTGCCGGGGTCGGCCGGGCAGAGAACCGCTTCCACCTCGTCACGCTGCGCTCCAACGACCAGTTCAACACCACGATCTACGGCCATTCGGACCGGCTGCGCGGATTGTCGGGATCACGCATGATCGTACTGGTCAGCCCAGCCGAAATGGAGCGGCTGAGCCTGCGTGAAGGGCAGGTCGTGACGCTGGTCGGCGATGCGGGTGACGATGTCGTGCGCGAGGTCGGCGGGTTGACCGTGACGCCATACGACCTGCCCGCTGGCACGCTGGCCGGCTACTTCCCCGAATTGAACCCCCTGATGCCGCTATGGTATCACGAGGAGATGTCGAAGACGCCTGCGGCCAAGAGCATTCCCGTCCGGATCAGAACCTGACCGGATCGCCACCCGCTGCGCCGGTGCCGGACCGGTGCAGCGGGAGCGGGGTACGCACCCCGTTGAAGGCCAGGGATAGTGTGCCGGAGCGGCGGATCACCAGCCATGCGCCCCACGACAGCGCCAGCGTCAGCAGATTGACGGCGACCACCTTGAGCCAGGTGGGCAAGGCAACCTCCTGACCCAGCCAGGCCAGCCCGATCACGATCGGCATGTGGAACAGGTAGATCACGAACGCGCCCTCCGTCACCGCGCGCACGCCAGCGCTCGGCCGGTCGAACCAGGTGCGCGCCGCGGCCACCAGCACCTGCGTCGATGCCAGCGCGGCGAAGGTGGCGATGAAGCGACCGGTTGCCGGGTGGACCTCCGATCCCCAGCGCACCGACACGATCGTGGCCACGATCGCGATTACCATCACGGCCGGGCTCAGCTGGCCGAACTTCGCCTGCACCGCCGGCATTCGTTGCAGCAGGCAGCCCAGCGCGAAGTACGGCAGGTAGGCGATGAACTCGTCGATCCGCAGGATCTGCTGGTACAGGTTGGTGGCAAAGCCCCAGTCCCAGAACGCCTCCACCACCGCGCCCTGCCACAGGCCCACGATCGTGGCCGTTGCCAGCAGCGCAAGCGGCAGATGGCGGGCGAGTGCGGCATCGGTGCGGGAGGCGACCTGCTGCCGAGCCAGGCCCGGCATCCAGCGCACCAGGGCGGCGACGATGGCGCTGCAATACAGCAGCACGATGATGAACCACAGGTGCCGCACCCAGTACCCGCCCGATGTCAGCGCATTGTCGCGGAAGGATCGCAGGGCCTCGGCCGGCGGGAAGGTCGAAAACTCGCAGGCGAGATTGAGCAGCGGCACCAGCGTCAGGATCGTCGCGACGAAAGGCAGCCCCAGTCGCCGGACCCGCCCGCCCAGCCAGGCGCCCGGCGCCCGCCGCACCAGCAGCATGGCGGCGAAATAGCCGGCGATCAGGAAGAAGGTCGGCATGCGGAACAGGTGGATCAGCTCCGCCAGCAGCGCCATGCCGGGCACGCCTTCGCCGGTGCGTACGATCCAGTCCTGTCCGGGTCGATAACAGAGCGCCACGTGATAGGGGATGCCGAGCAGCATGGCGCCGGCCCGCAGCGTGTCCCAGTAATGTTCACGCGGCGGTGCCGCAGTCGTGCTGGTCAATGGTACTTCCCCCCAACGGGGAGCAAGCCGTTCAAGGCGTTTCGGTTCCCCTCCTGACGCGCGCCAGCACCCAGTTGACCAGCCCCGCCGAAGCACCGCCGACACCCCATCCGGCCAGCACGTCGCTGGGATAATGGGCGCAGGTCGGCACCTGGATGGCACCGACCACACCCGCTGCGGCCAGCGCCATGCCGCGATGCTGCGGATATTCTGCCGCGAAGGCACCCGCCACCGCCAGAGCGCCCGCGCTGTGGCCCGACGGGAAGCTGGACAGCTCCTTGTCCCGGTCTCCGCCGGCTTGCGGCCGGTGTTCCTTGCCGTCGGCGGAACTGCGGGGGCGCCAGCGGTCGACCGACTGCTTCACCGCACTCTTGGCCGCCGTGGCGACCTCGTGCGCCAGCAGCATGCGGGCACCTGCGCGAACCATCTTCAGGTCGCCGCGCAGCACGCCTGCCACCGCGACGCCGGCGCATAGCAGGCGCAGTTCCGGCTGGTCGCCCGCCTCTCCGATCACGCGCAGCACTCGAACCAGCGGGGTGCGATAATGCGGATGCAGCAGGTCGCGGGCCTTGCGATCCAGTTCGAACAGGGGCTCTGCCGCCTGTGCGATCTCTTCGGTCGTATCCGGCATCCACTTCTGCTCCCATTGCTACCGTCAAGCTAGGGAGCGCGACCCCTCACCGCCAGAGCGCGGCCAGTGCGGGCAGCAGATGGGGACGATGTTCCGCCGGCAGGCGGGCGAGCAGTTCGGCCTCGTATGTGTCGATGATCGTCCGTGCCGCAGCCATCCGGTCGATGCCCGGCTCGCTGAGCGCCAGGCCCTGGCTCTTGCCGTCGATCGGGGCGCGGTCGATCAGCTCGGCTTCCTCCAGCCGCTTCAGCAACGGCACCATGTTGGCGCGCTGGATGTCCAGCTGCCGGCCCAGCGCCGCCGCGGTGACGCCCGGATTGGCGCCGATCAGGATCAGCACGCTGGCTTCCGACTGCCGGAGGTCCAGCGTGGCGAGCCGCACCCCCAGCTCCGCCGCGCAGGCGTTGGCCGCACGACGCAGGGCATAGCCAGGCAGCATTGGCAGGGGATCGTTGAGCTGCTCGGTCATGGTCGGATCCTAGTCATTGTTGTTGCGCATAGCAATCTGGGCGGTTATTCCGGGTTCAACAGGCCGGGGCGCCACGATCCGGTGCAGCCGTCCACCAGCAGGAGAGTGACATGGCCATGCCGTCCCAGCCCGATCCCCGCCCGGAGGAAGAGACCGTCCGCTACGAGGTCGCCGACGATATTGCGTGGGTGTATTTCAATCGACCGGACAAGCGCAACTGCATGAGCCCGCGGCTCAACCGGCGCATGAAGCAGGTGCTGGAGGAGCTGGAGTTCCGGGACGACGTGAAGGTGCTGGTCCTGACGGGCGAGGGCACCGCGTGGACCGCCGGGATGGACCTGCTGGAATACTTCCGCATGAACGAGGACAAGGGCCTGGGCGCGGTCCGGCAGAGCCAGCGGGAGAGCTACGGCTGGTTCGAACGGCTGCGCTGGTACGAGAAGCCGACGATCGCCATGGTCAACGGCTGGTGCTTCGGCGGCGGCTACGGCCCGCTGTTCGGCTGCGACATCGCGATCGCGGCGGAAGAGGCGCAGTTCGGCCTGTCGGAAATCAACTGGGGCATCCTGCCGGGCGGCGGCGCGTCCAAGGTGGCGCAGGAACTGATGCCGTTCCGCAAGGCCATGTACCACGCCATGATGGGCGAGAACCTGACTGGCCGCCAGGCGGAGGAGCAGGGGCTGATCACCGAAGCGGTGCCGGCCGAGCGGCTGAAGGACCGCGTGCTGGAAATCTGCGAGGCGCTGAAGAAGAAGGACGGCCATGCCCTGCGCGCCACCAAGTGGGTGATGCGCCGCATCGTCGACATGACCTACGACAATGCGCTGGAATACCAGATTCGCACGCAGGAGGCGCTGCACAGCTTCGGCGGCAAGGAAGCGCGCAAGGAAGCCACCAAGCAGTTCCTGGACGAGAAGAGCTACAAGCCGGGTCTGGGCACCTTCGACACCAGCAAGCTGCAGGACGGCTGAGCGAAACGGCGGGAGGGGAGAACGGCCATGAGCCAGAGACGCTATACCAACGAACAGCTCGACCGGCTGCTGCGCCCCCGCTCCGTCGCGGTGGTCGGCGCATCGGACCGGCCAGGTGCGCTGGGCGCCACGCTGCTGAACAATCTGGTGCAGTATTTTGCGGGCACGATCTATCCGGTGAACCCCAAGCGCGACGAACTGCTGGGCCTGAAGGTGTGGCATGATGTGGCCGACCTGCCCGACGGGATCGACTGCGCCGTGCTCGCCATCCCGCGCGCCTTCGTGCTGCCAGCGGTACGCGACCTGGCGGCACGGGGCTGCGGGGCGGTGGTGATCTACTCGGCCGGCTTCTCCGAGGCGGGGGAGGCGGGCGAGGCGGAGCAGCGCGAACTGGCGGACATCGCCGCAGCGCATGGCATGGTGATCGAAGGGCCGAACTGCCTGGGCGCGACCAACTATGTCGATCGCGTGCCGCTTTCGTTCGTGGAAACCAACATGCAGGTGCCGCCCGCCGGCACACGGTCGGTGGGTATCGCCAGCCAGTCGGGCGCGCTGGCTGCGGTGCTGGCGACGACGCTGCATCCGCGCGGCTGCCATGTCTCCACCTCCGTCTCCACCGGCAACGAGGCGGCGTTGGGGGTCGAGGATGTGATCGACTGGCTGGTGGACGATCCCGCCACGCACGTCATCAGCCTGTATGTCGAAAGCGTCCGCCGGCCGGCCGCCTTCATGGCCGCGGCGGCCCGTGCCCGCACGGCCGGCAAGCCGGTGGTGCTGCTGCATCCGGGCAAGAGCAGCCGGGCGCGCGAGAGCGCTGCCACGCATACCGGCGCCATGGCTGGCGATCACCAGCTGATGCGGGCCAAGCTGGAACGGCTGGGCATCATCTTCGCCGACACGCTGGAGGAGCTTGGCGACATCACGGAGATCGCGCTGCGCTGCCCCAGCCTGCCGGGCGTCAACATGGCGGTGCTGGGCGAAAGCGGCGCGCTGCGCGGCCTGGCGTTCGACATCGCGGAGGATCTCGGCCTGGATCTGGTCGACCTGAACGACGCGAACAGCCCGGCCTTGCGCGCGGCGCTGCCGGACTTCGTGCCTGTCTCCAACCCGGCGGACATCACCGCGGCGGGGCTGGCGGAGCCGGAGATCTACACCCGCGTCCTGTCCGCCCTGCTGGCGGACGAACGCGTGGGATCGGTCGTGGCGGCGATCATCCAGTCGGACCCCGTCACCAGCCGGATCAAGTTCCCGCACATCATCCGGGCCGCCGGCGGCAATGTGGCAGGCAAGCCGCTGATCTTCGCCGGGGTGGATGCAGGCGCCGACGTGCCGCCGGAATATGTCGCGGACCTGCGCGCAGCCGGCATCCCGTGGTTCCCCAGCACCGAGCGCGCCTATCGCGCGATTGCCCGCCTGGCCGACCTGTCGCGCCGCGACCTGACCGATCGCACGCGGCCGCCGATCGCCTTGCCTGACCTGGGCGGGGTGCGGGGCATGGTGCCGGAATACCGCGCCAAGGCGCTGCTGCGCGGTGCCGGCATCGCCTTCCCGTCGGGCCAGTTCGCCGCCAGCGCGGCCGAGGCGGTGCTTGCGGCAGAGGCGATCGGCTATCCCGTGGTGATGAAGGCGCAGAGCGCCGCCCTGGGCCACAAGAGCGATGCCGGCGGCGTGATACTGCACCTGCGGGATGCCGGTGCCGTGGAGCAGGCCTTTGCCCGCATCTTCGACAATGTTGGCGCCTATGATGCCGCCATCGTGCTGGATGGCGTGCTGGTCGAGGCGATGGGGCGGATGGGCACGGAGATGATCGTCGGGGCCCGGTCGGATCCCGAATGGGGGCCGGTAGTCCTGGCCGGCTTCGGCGGGGTGACGGCGGAAATCCTGGGAGATGTGACGCTGTTCACGCCCGACATGGATCAGGCAGCCGTGCATGGCGGCCTGCTGCAGCTGAAGCAGGCGGCGATCCTGCGTGGCTATCGCGGTGCCCCGGCGCTGGATGTCGCGGCGCTGGCCGCGTTGATCGTGCGGGTCGGGCAGGTGATGACGGGCAATCCCGCTATCCGGGAAATCGATCTCAACCCGGTGATCATCTATCCCGAAGGCGAAGGCGTCATGCCGCTCGACGCCCTGATGCTGACGGACTGAACGTCCGCCGCCGGGTCAGCGCGGAACCTGGCGGTTGCTATAGGTGATCTGGATCCGCACCCATTCGCCGAACTGTTCCTTGCCGCCAATGCGCGGCGGGCGCACCCGGAACTGCCACGAAGCCGCCAGCACGGCCCGCAGCAGGTTGGACCCTTGCGGCTGTTCGGAGATGCCGGTGCATTCCTCCACCCGGTAGCCCGTCACCACCTTGCAGGCGATCAGGCCATAGCCCGGCCCGGTGGCGGTCGACAGATAGCCTGCCAGCTCGTTGTCGGTGGGTTCGCGGTACCAGCGGGCGGCATACATCGGCTCCCCGTTGGGTGCGCTGCCGACGCGTTCGGTGTCACCGGGAACGCCCGCGCCCGCCGGCGGCGCGGGCGGGCCATAGACCGGCCCCTGCGCAGCGGGGGGCCGGCGCGGAGGGGCCGGCGGTGCGGTGGCAGGGGTTGGCGGGCGAATGGTCGCGGGCCGGGGCAGGACCAGCGCCGGCGGCGGCGGGGCGGGCACGTCAGCCACGGTGGGGCGGGGCGCCGGTGGCTGTTCCTGTTGGGTCGGCTGCGTTTCCGCCGGTTCCGGCACCGGTTCAGCCGCCGTTGTGGCTTCGCTTTCCTCTTCCACAGGTGGAGCAGCGGGCGCGACGTCGAACGCGGTGATCGCCGGACCGTCAGGCTCCCCCGGCCGGGTGATGCCGGTGCCCAGCGTCAGCAGGATCAGCAGCAGCAGCACCTCGATGCCGACGGCCACGGCAATGCCGATGGCGCGGTCGCCAAGGCGCTGTCGCAGCCGGGCGATCAGCGTCAATGCAGGTTCATCGGGCAGGGCAGGGGGCGCCATCACGGGCGGCCATAGCGGCGGGCGTCGGCGAAACCAATCGCCGACGCCAATCATATCGGCCGATCAATGTCGGGTATGCTGCTCCACCGCCTCGCGCAGTACATCGATCAGGTGATCGGGCGGACACGGCTTGGTGCAGGCCCATGCCTGCGGGTATCGGGCATGGACCTCTCCCGGCGTGACATGGCCGGAATGGAAGATGATCGGCACGCCCGCCGCCGTCAGCGCATCGGCCAGCGGGAACACTTCTCCATCGCTGGTGTGGACGTCCAGAATCGCCGCATCCGGCAGGTCCTGGTCGATCGCCACAAACGCATGTTCCTTGTCGGCGTAAGGTCCATCCAGCTCGAAACCGAGATCGCGGACCGTCTCGGACAGGTCCAGTGCGATGATAAACTCGTCTTCCACGACCAGAACCTTGGGCCGTCCGTTATTCAACGTCGCCATTATTGTTCTCCTGTGGAGCAGGTGCGTGCTCCAGTGCTTGACAGGACGAACAGGGCAGCGGGAGGGAAGGTTCCCCGTACGCAATCATACGCGGCCGAAGCGTTCTTCATATCCGGCGATGTCGTCAGCTGCCAGCAACCGGGCCTGCAAGGGCCAGTCATCACGCCGGATGCGGCCCTGGAAGCGGCCGAGCTGCGGGTTGATGCGGTCGATCTCGGCATCGTCCCACGCCGCGATCTGTTCCAGCCGCGTGATGCCGAGCAGTTGCAGCTGGTCCACCAGCTTGGGGCCGAGGCCCTTGATCCGCAGCAATTCGCTTTGGCCATCGAGCGCAGGCTGCGGCACGTCCGCCACCATCGGCGGCGGGGGCGTCACCGTAGCGCCGGCCAGGATTGCCTCCTCCACCCCCGCCATGTCGTCGAGCGGGATCGACACGGGCTCGGCGACGGGGGACGGCGCCGGTGATGGAACAGGGGCAGGGGACGGCGCAGGGGGCGCGAATGGCGCAGGAGCGGCGGCTGGTGCAGGGATCGGCGAAGGCCCGGCGGCTGGCGGCGCATCGATCAGCGCCTGGTTACGGCGGGCGGGTGCATCAGCCGTGCTCTCGTCGCGGCTCAGGTCCACGCGCGTGCGCCGGTTTGCGGCGATGATCCACAGCAAGATCAGCGCGGCGATGGCCAGCGCGATCACGACAAGCAGCCAGTTGGCCTCGATCCATTGCGTCATGGGCACCTCCTGTAGAGCGCAGCCGGTGCGGCTGACAAGCTAGAGCGGGTCCGGCCCGCGCAGCGGCTTGGGCGATTCCAGTGGCTCCGTGCTGTCGGCCTCGGCTTCCTTCGCCAGCTTGCGGGTGAACAGGACGCGATCCTCCGGACCGAAGCCCCTGCGCCAGATCACCCAGCCATAGGCAGCCAGGATCATCGGGATGCCGAACACCAGCTCTGCCCATTCGGGCAGGCGGATGGCGATCTGCCCCACGGCCGTTGCCACCAGCGCGGCCCAGACCAGCGCCCAGCGCCAGTTGTTGACCATGTGACCCAGGATCCGGCCGAGCAGCGTCGCCTTGGCCAGCGAGGCCGCGGCCAGCGCCACCATCAGGCACGCCGCCGCCAGCGCCGCGCGCCAGCTGCCGGGCAGGTCATAGGCGTCGGCCACCAGCATGGCGGTGACCGTCAGCCCGCCCTGCAGCACGATGGTGGCGATCGACAGCCATAGATTGCGCAGCCGCGCGACATAGACCAGCGCGCTTTCGGACACGACCGCGGTAGCCGCCACCACCTCCGCCAGCAGCAGGAAGGCCAGCGCGCCATTGCCGCCGACGAAGCCCGGCCCGACGATGCCCATGATTGCCTCCCCCGGGATCCCCAGCGCCAGCGACACACCGGCCTGCGCCGCGGTAATCCAGAAACCGACCTGGCAGACCTGCTTGGCGATGCCGGCATAGTCCTTTTCCGCCAGCTTGCGGGTCAGCACCGGGCCGAGGATCGGTTCGAAACTGGTCTTCAGCTTCTGCGGCAGGCTGGCGACCTGCTGTGCCACGTAATAGATGCCGACCGCAGCCGGTACCGCAAACAGGCCCAGGATGAAGATGTCCAGCCGGCGGGTGCCCCATTCGATCGCGTCGGCCGCCGCCAGCGGACTGCCACGCGCCACCAGCCGCTTGCTGCGCGACAGCGACGGCCGCCAGCCACGCGGAAGGCCATAGCTGCGGCTGTAGGGGATCAACGCCGTCAGCAGCGCGGCATAGATGCTGCTGAGATAGGCCAGCGCCAGCCCGCTGTCAGGCAGCACGAACCACAGCACTGCCGCCATGATGCTGATTGTCCACGGCTCCACTACCGCGCGCGCACGCACCGTGGCCGCGATGTCGAAGCGGTAGGCCTGCGCCGCCAGCACGATCTCCGTCAGCGCCAGCGCGGGTATCGCCAGCACCAGCAGCCGGTCCCAGCGGGAGAAGTCGCCGCTGGGGAACATCGGCGCGGGCACCAGCCACAGACAGATCGCCGCCAGCCCGCCGGCGATTGTCGCCAGCAGCAGACCGTCCGCGATCACGGCCGGCGGCGGGCGCCCGCCCTCCGCCACGTCCGGCTCGTCCGACAGGCGCTGCGCCAGTCCGCGCTTCTCGCCGATGGTGCACAGCATGGCCGAAACTTCGACGATGATGACGGCAGACGCGAAGCGCCCCAGTTCGGCTGGGCCATACAGGCGCCCGGCGATGAACAGGAAGGGCAGGCGGGCCGCCAGCCGCAATATGAAGCCGAGCAGGTTGGTGCGGCCGCCCTTGGCCAGGGCCGCCATGTCGCCGCCCGCCGGCTCCTTTGCATCCACAGCCTGGGTCACCCGGGCAGCCCTTCGGCGGCCAGCGGGCGGGCGAGCAGTTCGTCGGCGATGGCACGGGCCGGTGCGCCTTGCAGCAGCCGATGCACGGCATCGCAGATCGGCATGGCGATACCCCGCAGGGCGGCAAGTTCGGCCAGCACGGGTGCCGTATGCGCACCTTCGGCCACGGTGCGCCGGTCGGTCAGCAGGGCGGCGGGCGCCTGCCCTTCGCCCATCGCCTTGCCCAGGCTGAAATTGCGGCTGGCGGTGGAGGAGCAGGTCAGCACCAGGTCGCCCAGGCCGCACAGCCCGGCCAGCGTCTCCGCCCGGCCACCCAGCGCCGTGCCGAAGCGCAGCATCTCCGCATAGCCGCGCGAGATCAGCGCCGCGCGGGCGTTGAGGCCGAGGCCGAGGCCGTCCACCACGCCGCAGGCAATGGCGAGGACGTTCTTGATCGCGCCGCCCACCTCGGCACCGGCGACATCGTCAGTGTAGTAGGGCCGGAAGGTGCGCCGGGCGATGGCCGGGGCCAGCCGCGCCCATTGCGCCGCGCCACCGCTGCACGCCAGCGTGACGGCGGTCGGCATGCCGGCGGCGACCTCGTGTGCGAAGGTCGGGCCGGACAGGACGGCGATCTCCGATCCCGGCGCGGCATCGTGCGCAACCTGATGCAGCAGCCGCAGGGATCCCGCCTCGATCCCCTTGGCGCACAGCACCAGGTCACGGGGGATCACCGGCATGGCAGCCAGCACGCTGCCCAGATGCTGCGCCGGGGTCACCAGCAATGCGATATCGGCCACTCCTGCCTGCGCCAGATCGGCGGTCGCGTGGATGGTGGGCGCCAGCATCGCGCCAGGCAGATAGGGCTGGTTGCCGTCGCCATTATTGATGGCCGCTGCCAGCCCGGCTTCCCGCGCCCACAGGGTCACGGGCGTGCCGTTGGCGGCCAGCATCTGCGCCAGGGCGGTGCCCCATGCGCCGGCGCCGATCACGCTGATCACGCTCACCCCTTCACCCCCGCGCCCCGCACCGGCTCCGCCGCGGGGTCGAGCGGCCAGCGCGGGCGGGCGGAGATGTCCAGCGGATCGGGCGTGAAGCCGGCCTGCAGCCGTTCGATGCCCGCCCAGGCGATCATTGCCGCATTGTCCGTGCACAGTGCCGCCGGCGGGGCGACGAAGCGCAATCCCTGCTCGGCCGCCAGACCTTCCAGCGCGACGCGCACCGCGCGGTTGCTGGCGACCCCGCCCGCCACGACCAGCGCCCGGACCGCGCCCATGCCGGCCAGCCCGCGCCGCGTGCGATCCAGCAGGCAGTCGATCGCGGCCTGCTGGAAGCTGGCGGCAATGTCGGCTGTGGCATGGCGGCCGCTGTCATGCGCCCGCAATACGGCGCTCTTCAGGCCGGCGAAGCTGAAATGCGGCTCGGCACTGCCGAACAGCGGGCGGGGCAGCGGTACGGCGTGGGCATCGCCGATGGCGGCGTGCCGCTCGACCGCCGGTCCGCCGGGGAAGCCAAGGCCCAGGATCTTGGCGGTCTTGTCGAACGCCTCTCCCAGGGCGTCGTCGATGGTGGTGGCGATGCGGGCGTAATGGCCCACGCCGTCCACCCGCAACAGCTGGCAATGACCGCCCGACACCAGCAGCAGCGCATAGGGAAAGGCCAGCGCGGGATCGGCCAGGCGCGGGCTGAGCGCGTGCCCTTCCAAGTGGTTCACGGCCAGCAGCGGCTTGTCGCCCGCCATGGCCAGCGCCTTGGCGGTGACCAGGCCGACCATGACCCCGCCGATCAGCCCCGGCCCGGCAGTGGCGGCGATCGCATCGCAATCGGCCAGGGTGATGCCAGCCTCCGCCAGCACCCGCCCGATCATGGGAGTCAGCCGTTCGGCATGGGCGCGCGCCGCAATCTCCGGCACCACGCCGCCGAAGGGGGCATGGTCCGCATCCTGGCTGGCGATCGCCTGCGCCACGATCGTGCGATCGGCGGTGACCAGCGCCGCGGCCGTCTCGTCGCAGCTGCTTTCAATACCCAGTACCAGCATGGTGTTCTTGCCCTTGGACAAAGAGCGGCTTTAGGGCAAGCGGACCCGCAATGCCCGAAATCATTCTCCGCCTCGGTACCCGTCGCTCGCCGCTCGCCATGGCGCAGGCGGAGGAAACGCGTGACCGGCTGGCCACAGCCCACGGGATTTCGCCCGATGCCATCGAACTGGTCCCGGTAACCGCCAGCGGCGACAAGGTGCAGGACCGTTCGCTGGCCGAGATCGGCGGAAAGGCGCTGTGGACCCGCGAACTGGATGCGTGGCTGGCGGAAGGGCGCATCGATGGGGCGGTGCATTCGCTGAAGGATGTGGAGACGCTGCGTCCCCCGGAACTGGCGCTGCCGGCGATCCTGCCGCGCGCGGACAAGCGCGACCGGCTGCTGGGTGCGGCCAGCATCTCCGCCCTGCCGCAAGGGGCGGTGGTGGGCACCAGTGCCCCGCGGCGGGCGGCGCAGCTGCTGCACCTGCGGCCCGATTGCCGGGTGGTGACGTTTCGCGGCAATGTCGCAACCCGCATGGCGAAGCTGGCGGCGGGGGAGGTGGATGCCACTTTCCTGGCGGCCGCCGGCCTGCAACGGCTGGGCGAGGATGGTGTCGGCCATCCGCTCGATCCCGAAGACTGGCTGCCGGCGCCGTCACAGGGGGCCATCGGCGTGGAATGCCGGGCTGGCGACCTGCGGGTGCAGGACTTGCTGGCCGCCATCGACCACACGCCCAGCCGGGTGGAGGTGATGGCCGAGCGCGCGCTGCTGGCCGGGCTGGGTGGCAATTGCCACAGCCCGATCGCCGTCCTGTGCGACGGCACGATGGTGACCGCCGCCTTGTTCAGCCCGGATGGTGCGGAGAAGGTGTGGGGGCAAGGCAGCGACCCCGCTGCGCTGGCGGCCGACCTGCTGGCCCGTGCGACACCGGGGATCGCGGTGCATTTCAGCGGCCCACCGGGATGAGCGGCTGCGTGCCCGTCATCGCCATCCGGCCCGAGCCCGGCAATGCCGCCACTATCGCCGCCGGGTCGGCGCTGGACCTGCCGATCCACGGCCACCCGCTGTTCGCCGTGGTGCCGCTGCCCTGGTCCGCCCCTCCGCCTGCCCAGGTCGATGCGTTGCTGCTGGGCAGCGCAAACGCCCTGCGCCATGGCGGGGCGCACCTGGCGCAATACCGGGGCAAACCGGCGCTGTGCGTCGGCGCCGCCACTGCGGAAGCGGCACGGGAGGCCGGGCTGATCGTGCAGGCGGTCGGTGCCGGCGGGTTGCAGCAGGTGCTCGACACACAGCCCGGCAACCCGGCGCGATTGCTGCGGCTGGGCGGGCGCAGCCATGTGGCGGTGGTGCCGCCACCCGGTGCCGCGATCACCTTCGTGGCCGTGTATGACGTGGTGCCGCAGCCCTGTGACGACGATCTCCGGGCCCTGCTGCAGCGGCCCTGCATCGTCCTGCTCCATTCCGCCGACGCCAGCGCGCATCTCGCGGCCGAGTTCACGCGCATGGGCCTGTCGCGCGGGCAAGTGGCGCTGGCGACTCTTGGCCCGCGCATCTCCGCGGCTGCGGGGCAGGGGTGGCGCCAGGTCGCCGACGCGCGCCAGCCGAACGATTCCGCACTGCTGGCACTGGCCGCCCAATTGTGCCAAGACTGGCGGTGATGGATCGTTTTGGAGACGGCGGGACGGGCACTGGCCCGCTTGGCGCGATGATGGATGCCGGCTACCCGGCCGATGAGCCTGCCGGCAGCCCGGCGCGGCGCAGCGGTCGGACGCGAGCCATGCTGGGCCTCGCGATCGGCTCGTTCCTGGTCGGCGCGGCGGCGATCTATCTGGTCGACCATCGGCAGCAGCTGCAGGATGGCACCCTGTTCACGCTGGACGAACCGGCGGCGCAGCCTTCGAAACCGGCAGTGGCAATGCCCGCGACGGCACCGCGCCCAGTGGTGGCCCTGCTCCCGCCCGAGCCGATCGAGACGCGCCTCGCCGATCTGGAGCAGCGGCTCGCCCGCCTGGATCTGCGGGCGGAGGCGGCCGCCGGCAATGCCGCGCGGGCAGAGGGATTGCTGATCGCGTTTGCCGCGCGCCGGGCGCTCGATCGCGGCGCGCCGCTTGGCTACCTGGCGGATCAGTTGCGGCTGCGCTTTGCCGACGGACATCCGAACGCCGTCGGCACGGTGATTGCCGCGGCCGCCGACCCCGTCACGCTCGATCAGCTGATCGCCCGGCTGGACGGACTGCACACCAGACTGGCCGGTGCGCCCGATGACGAAGGCGTTTGGACCTGGATCCGGCGCGAGGCCGGGCACCTGTTCGTGATCCGCCGGGAAGATACGCCGTCGCCCGCCGCCGAACAGCGGCTGCAGCGCGCCCGGCTGTTCCTCGAATCCGGCCGGATCGATTCCGCGATGGCGGAGGTGCAGCTGCTGCCCAATGCCGGCACCGCGGCCGACTGGCTGGGCGATGCCCGCCGCTTCTCCGCCGCGCAGAAGGCGCTGGACCTGCTGGAGACGGCCGCAATCCTGGATGCGCGGACCCTGCGCAACGGCGTCGGGCAACCGGTGGAGCAGCTGAGCCCGGCAGCGGAACCGCCACTGGGCGAGCCGTCAGCCGCGCAATAGTTCGGGCAGGTCGCCGGAAACGCCGCGCGCCTCGTCCATGAACCAGCGCTTCAGGGAAGGGGTACGCTGCACCACGCCCATGCCCAGCCGCCGCGCCACGCTGGGCAGGCGGCCGGGAATGCCGAACAGCCGGGTCAGGCTGTCCGTCGCCAGCGCCACGGTGAAGGTGTCCAGTCCGCGCCATGTCTCGTACCGCGCCAGCAGCTGCGCATCGCCGGGGTCCAGGCCGAGGCGGCGCCCTTCCGCGAGCACCTGCACCAGCGCACCAACGTCCCGCAGGCCCAGGTTGAACCCCTGGCCGGCGATCGGGTGGATGCCGTGCCCGGCATCGCCCACCAGCGCCAGCCGGTCGGCGGTGATCTTCGCCGTATGATGGAAGCCAAGCGGCCAGCCGGCCCGCGGGCCGTTCAGTTCCAGCGCGCCGAACATGCCGCCCATACGCTTGCTCACCTCCGCCAGGAAGGCGCGCGGGGACAGCGCCAGCACGCCGGCCGCATCATCCTCGCTGACCGTCCACACCAGCGCACTGCGATGGCGGCCCTGCGCATCATCCTGCAACGGCAACAGGGCGAAGGGCCCGGCCGAGTAGAAGATCTCCCACGCGACGCCGCCATGCGGGCGTTCGTGGATCAGCCCGGCGATTATCGCGCGATGCCGGTAGTCCCACCGGGCAACGGTGATGCCGGCTTCTTCCCGCGTGGGCGATTGCCGCCCTTCGGCCGCCACCATCAGCGCCGCTTCCAGCCGGGTGCCGTCGGCGAGCGTGGCGGCGACGCCATGCTCGCCTCGTTCGCGGGCGACGACATGCGCCTTCTGGTGCCACCGGACCAGCGGTTCGCGCTCGGCCGCGCGGAACAGGGCCAGGCGCAGGTCGCGATTGGCGAACATGCGGCCCAGCGTGCCTTCGTGCGGCTCCGGCTGGAAGTCGATCCGGCCGGGCCGCATCGCATCGGTCACGGCGATGGAGGTGATCGGGCAGCCCAGCGGCTCCAGCCCTTCGGCGATGCCCAGGTTGGTGAACAGGTTCCAGCTGGCCGTGCTGATCGCACTGGCGCGACCGTCGAAACCGTCGGCCGTCAGTTCGGCCATGTCGGCGCGGTCGACCACGTGACTGGTCATTCCCTTGCGGGCCGCGGCCAGCGCCAGCGTCATGCCCACCAGCCCACCGCCCAGGATCAGGAGTTCGCGCTTGTCCGCCATGAGGCAGAGCCCTAGAGGCACAGACACTATGGGCGCAAGCATGATGGCAGTGATACGGTGCCTGCTGGCGCTGCTGATCCTCTGGACCGTTCCTGTTCACGCGCAGGTTGCGCCCCCGACGCATATCGCAGCCGAACTCGCGGCCGAGCAGGCGGCAGTGCCGGGCGGGCAAGTCACGCTGGCGCTGGCCTTCCGGCCGGAAGCAGGCTGGCACGGCTACTGGTCCAATCCGGGCGATGCTGGGTACGGCATGCGGCTGGAATGGACCGTGCCACCGGGCTGGAGCGTGGGGGAACCGCAATACCCGGTGCCGCAACGCCTGCTGATCGGCGGCCTGATGAACCATGTCTATGCCGGGCCCTATGCCGTGCTGCTGCCGGTGAACGTGCCGGCGGGTGCCAGCGGCATCGTACCGGTCGAGGTGCATGCCGAATGGCTGGCCTGCACCGACCAGATCTGCGTGCCGGAAAGCGCGAACCTGACATTGCGGCTGGCGGTCGCGGGCTCCGGCCTGCCCGAACCGCAACGCGACACGCGCTTTGACGGGTGGCGTGCGGCCATGCCGGCCCTGATCGACCAGCCGGCGCGCTTCCAGTTGACCGGCAATGCGCTGCGTATCGCGATCCCGCTGCCCGGCGACGCACCGCTGGAGGCGCCGCATCTGTTCCTGCAGACGGAACAGCTGGTGGATTATGGCGGTGACCAGCGCTTCTTCCGCAACGGCAACATGCTGATCGCGGAGCTGCCACGGGCAGGACTCAATGCCAGCCCACAGGTGATCGAGGGGGTTCTGACCTTGGGCGGAGCAGCCCAAGGCCTGCGGTTCAGCGGCACCGCCGGCGTGGTGCCCGCGGGTGGCGAGCCGGTGGGCAACCAGGCCATGGTGGACGCGCCGTTCTGGCTGCTGGTCGGCGGGGCGCTGCTGGGCGGGCTGATCCTGAACCTGATGCCGTGTGTGTTCCCGATCCTCAGCCTCAAGGCGCTGACCCTGGCCCGCGCCGGGGAGAGTGCGACGGGCGCGCGGCGGGAAGGGGTCGCTTATACCGCCGGCGTATTGCTGGCCTGCCTGGCCTTGGGCGGACTGCTGCTGGCCTTGCGCGCCGGCGGCAGCGAAATCGGCTGGGCGTTCCAGCTGCAGCAGCCCGGTGTAGTGGCGGCGCTGCTGGTGCTGAGCGTGGCAATCGCCGCCAATCTGGCCGGCCTGTATGAACTGCCATCGCTGTCCGTAACCCGGTCGGGCGGCCGGTCCAGCGCCTTTGCCACCGGCCTGCTGGCCGCCTTTGTGGCGACGCCGTGCACCGGGCCCTTCATGGCCGCGGCGATGGGCGCGGCGCTGCTGCTGCCCCCGTGGCAGGGGCTGGTGCTGTTCGCCACGCTGGGCCTGGGGCTGGCGCTGCCGTTCCTCCTGCTCGGCTTCGTGCCGGCGTTGCGGCGGGTGCTGCCGCGGCCGGGCGCATGGATGGCGCGGTTGCAGCGCGTGCTGGCGGTGCCGATGGGGCTGACCGCGCTGGCGCTGCTCTGGCTGGCGTGGCGGCTGGGGGGCACCGGCTTTGCGCTGCTCACGCTGGTGCTGGCGGTGCTTGTCGTTGCGCTGCTGGTGCTGTGGCAGCGCGGTGACCGGCTGAAGCTTGCCGGCGCTGCTGCCCTGTCGATCATGGCCGTGGCGCTGCTGCCGTTCGCGCAGACCACCCCGGCGGCGCGTGACGAGGGCGGGCTGCTGGCGGCTCAGCCCTTCAGCGAGGCGGCGCTGGCGCAGGCCCGGGCGAGCGGCAAGCCGGTCTTCGTGTGGTTCACGGCCGACTGGTGCCTGACCTGCAAGGTCAACGAAAGCGCCGCCATTGAACGGGAGGCGACCCGCGCCGCCTTCGAGCAGGCGGGCGTGGTGGCGCTACGCGGAGACTGGACGCGCAGCGATCCGGCCATCACCCGCTTTCTGACGCAGCATGGCGTGGCGGGCGTGCCGCTCTACCTGTGGTATGCGCCGGGTGCGGATGCGGAGGTGCTGCCGCAGGTCTTGCGGCCAGGGACCTTGCCGGCGCTGGCGGGGGGCTGAGGGGCCCGGTCCGGCCCTACTGGTCCAGCGCCTCGACCGCCTGCTCCACCTGCTGCGCCCGTTTCATCGCCCCGCCGGCGCGGCACCAGCGGACGAATTCCGCCGGGATGCGGCTGGCGCCGACCAGCAAGGTGCCGCCGCCGGGCAGCGTCGCCTCGATGGTGCGCGGTCCGGCGAAGACCGACAGCTGCGGATCGGTGGCGTCCACCGCCCCCTGCCAGCGCCACTTGCCGTCGACCAGCGCGGCATCGACCTTGAAGCGGGAGATCGCGCCATTGCCGATCACCGGGAACAGCGCTTGCTGGCCCGGACGGGCAGGCACATGACGCACGATGGCCAGCCGCTGCGGATTGTCGCGCAGGCGGCAGGTAAGGGTGAGGAACGGCTCCGCACCCTTGTTGCCGAAGGCGATCGACTGTCCGTTGGCGCTGACCATCCACCCCGCGTTCGACGTATCCGGGCTGGGCAGTATCGCATCGGTGTTGCCATGCGTCTGTTCGCGGGTGAACCGGCGTGACTCCCCGTCGCTTTCACCCCCGCAGGCAGCGGGCAGGAGGATCAGGGCGAGCAGGGACAGACGGCAGGCGATGCGGCGGATCATGCGGCCCCATGGCGGCCCGGCCGCGCCGATGCAAGCGGTGGTGAAACCGCCACGATGCCGGGCGGTTGAAGGGGCATGAAACGCCTTGCATTCGCGCTCGCCTGCCTTGCCCTGCCAGCCGCCGCCCCGGCGCAGGAGACCATGCCCCTGGGCCAGGATCTGGAGCGGTTCGACTATGGCGCACCGGTCCACTGGTTCGAGGCGGAGGCCCAGGGCCACAAGGTGCGCATGGCTTGGCTCGACTTCCCGCCGGCAGGGCAGGCACGGGTGGAGACGCTGGTGCTGCTGCACGGCAAGAATTTCTGCGCCGGGACCTGGGTGGAGACGGCGCGCGCGCTCAGCGCACAGGGCTGGCGGGTGATCGTGCCCGACCAGATCGGGTTCTGCAAATCGTCCAAGCCCGCGGGATTCCAGTACAGTTTTGCGCAGCTGGCCACCCTGACGCGCGACCTGCTGCAGCAGGCTGGCGTGGAGCGGCCGGTGCTGGTGGGGCATTCGACCGGCGGGATGCTGGCGCTGCATCACGCCCTGCTGTTTCCGGATCAGGTGAAGCGGCTGGTGCTGGTGAACCCGCTGGGACTGAACGACCCAATCGCGGAAGGCGCGCCCTACGCTCCGCCGGGTGCGTTGCTGGCGGAGGAGGCGAAGACCGATGCAGCGAGCATCCGCGCCTATCAGCAGCGGGTCTATTATGGCGGCGACTGGACACCTGAGTACCAGCGCTGGGTGGACATGCTGGCTGGCCAGTATGCCACCGGTGGTGGCGACCGTGTGCGCGACGCGCAGGCCCGGCTGTCGGACATGATCCAGACGCAGCCGACCGCACACCGGCTGGAACAGGTGACGGTGCCGGTCACGCTGATCATCGGGCAGGAAGACCTTACCGCCTTCCGCGGCAATACCGCGCCGGATGGCGTGACGATCGCCACGGTTCCGCAGGCTGCGGAAGCGGCGTTGAAGCGCTTCCCCAGGGCCGACCTGGTGGAAATGGCCGGGGTGGGCCACTCGCCGATGGTGCAGCGACCGGAGGAGTTCCAGTGGCTGCTCTCGGAAGTGCTGGCCCGACAGTAATCGAGGAGGAGGGGGGCGGCGCGGCCTGCCGCTACTTCCCCCACTTCTTCTGCGTCTTGCCGTATCGCATCTTGCGGGTGCCCGGCTTGCCCTCGTTGCTGCGGCCCACCAGCGGCGCCTTCTTCTCGGTATCGGGCAGGCCGAGCTCGTCGTTCTCCAGCCGGCGGATCTCGTCGCGCAGGCGACCGGCTTCCTCGAACTCCAGGTTCGCCGCGGCGTTGCGCATGCGCTTCTCCAGGTCCTCGATATACGATCGCAGATTGTGGCCGACGAGGTTGTTGCGCTCGTCATCACCGGTGCCGATCAGCACACCATCCTGCGCGGCGGTGTGCGCGACGATATCGGCGATGCCACGGCGAATGGTCTGCGGGGTGATCCCGTGTTCCTCGTTGTACTCGCGCTGCTTTTCGCGTCGACGGTCGGTTTCGGCGATGGCGCGTTCCATGCTGCCCGTGACGCGGTCGGCATACAGGATCACACGCCCTTCGACGTTGCGCGCGGCCCGGCCGATAGTCTGGATCAGCGAGGTTTCGGACCGCAGGAAGCCTTCCTTGTCCGCATCCAGGATGCACACCAGCCCGCATTCGGGGATATCGAGTCCTTCGCGCAGCAGGTTGATGCCGATCAGCACATCATAAACGCCCAGGCGCAGGTCACGGATCAGCTCGATCCGTTCCAGCGTCTCCACATCGGAATGCATGTAGCGGACCCGCACGCCCTGCTCGTGCATGAACTCGGTCAGATCCTCCGCCATGCGCTTGGTCAGGGTGGTGACCAGCGTGCGGTAGCCCAGCTTGGCGGTTGCCTTGCACTCGGCAATGCAGTCCTGCACCTGGTCCTCGACCGGCTTGATCTCGATGGGCGGGTCGATCAGCCCGGTAGGCCGGATGACCTGTTCGGCGAACACGCCGCCGGTCTGGTCCATCTCCCAGTCGCCGGGCGTGGCGGACACGGCGATGGTCTGCGGGCGCATCGCATCCCACTCGTTGAAACGCAGCGGCCGGTTGTCGATGCAGGAGGGCAGGCGGAAGCCGTACTCCGCCAGCGTGATCTTGCGCCGATGGTCGCCCTTGGCCATCGCGCCGACCTGCGGCACGGTCTGGTGGCTCTCGTCCACGAACAGCAGCGCATTCTCGGGGATGTATTCGAACAGGGTCGGCGGCGGCTCCCCCGGCAGGCGGCCGGTCAGGAACCGGCTGTAGTTCTCGATCCCGTTGCAGCTGCCGGTCGCGGCGATCATCTCCAGGTCGTAATTGGTCCGCTGTTCCAGCCGCTGGGCTTCCAGTAGGCGCCCTTCCTCGTGCAGTTCCTTCAGCCGCTCCTGCAGCTCGAAGCGGATCGCCTGCGCCGCCTGCTGCATGGTCGGCCCCGGGGTGACGTAGTGCGAATTGGCGAACACGCGCACCTTGGGCAGCACCTGCCCCTTGGCGCCGGTCAGCGGATCGAACTCGGCGATCTCCTCGATCTCGTCACCGAAGAAGCTGATGCGCCAGGCGGTGTCTTCCAGGTGGCTGGGGAACAGTTCCAGATTGTCGCCGCGCACGCGGAACGACCCGCGCGCGAAGTTGATGTCGTTGCGCTTGTATTGCAGCGCCACCAGCTTGCGGATGATCTCACGCTGGTCCTGCGTCTCGCCCGCCTTCAGGTCGAAAATCATCGCTGAGTAGGTCTCGACCGAGCCGATGCCGTACAGGCAGGACACGGAAGCGACGATGATCACGTCGTCCCGTTCCAGCAGGGCGCGGGTGGCCGAGTGGCGCATCCGGTCGATCGCCTCGTTAACCGAGCTTTCCTTCTCGATATAGGTGTCGGACCGGGGGACGTAGGCTTCGGGCTGGTAGTAGTCGTAATAGCTGACGAAATACTCGACCGCATTGTTGGGGAAGAAGCTTTTGAACTCCCCGTAGAGCTGCGCCGCCAGGATCTTGTTGGGTGCCAGGATCAGCGCGGGGCGCTGCAGTTCCTCGATCACCTTGGCCATGGTGAATGTCTTGCCGCTGCCGGTCACGCCCAGCAGCACCTGCGTCTGCTCGCCTTCGCGCGTGGCGGCGACGATCTCGCCGATCGCGCGCGGCTGGTCGCCGCTGGGGCTGTATTCGCTGACCAGATCGAACCGCCGGCCGCCTTCCGATTTCTCGGGCCGGGCAGGCTTGTGGGGTACGAAATTGCCGGAGGTGTCGGGCTCCTGCAGCCCGCGGCGGATGACGAGTTCGGCCATGGCGGCAATATGGGCAGGGTGGGCGGCCGGTGCAATCGAGCTGATGCAATCGGCGAAACGGTACCCGTGCCCCTTTCGTTCATGCAGGTAAAAGACAATTCTGTTACAGTGGGCGCAATGGCCAGTATTCCTAATCTTCCTCCGCGCACCCCGGGCGTCTTCTCTGCCGGGTTCCTGGCGGAGGCGACGCGTCGCGCAGCACTGGCCAGCGGGCCTGCTCCTGACGGCGCGCACGGCCCTGCCGCACGGCTGTTGCTGGGCGAACTGGCGACCTTTGCCGCGCCGGTGATGCGTCCGCTGCGCGCCGGTTTCACCCTGCCGCAGACCGACAATCCGCAGGTCGTGATGCTGCTGCCCGGCCTGGGGACCCACCCCACGCGGATGCGCTTCATGGCGCAGAAGCTGGAGGAGGCCGGACATCGCACCAAGCGTTGGGGCCTGGGCTTCAATTTCGGGCCGACCGAGGAGAAGTTCGCCATCCTGCGCGAGCGGCTGGCGCATCTGCATGACCGGTACGGCCGGCAGGTGGTGCTGGTCGGCTGGAGCCTGGGCGGCATCTTCGCGCGGGAGATCGCCAAGCACCAGCCGGAGCATGTCGCCAAGGTGGTGACGATGGGCTCGCCGTTCTCCGGCACGCCCTATGCCAACAATGCCTGGCGGCTGTACCAGCTGCTCGCCGGACATGCGGTGGACCGGCCGCCGGTCGAAGCGGAACTGGCGGTGAAGCCCCCGGTGGAAACGGTGGCGTTGTGGAGCCCGCGCGACGGGATCATCACCCCGCGCAGCGCCGCGGGGTATCCGGGGGAGCGGGATCGGGCGGTCGCCCTGCGCTGCACCCATATCGGCTTTTCCAATGCGGAGGAGGCGATCCGCGCGGTGGCGGTGGAACTGGAACGAACCCGTCCGGGTTGATCGACAAAGCGCATCTTGGCGATCGGCTTCCACCGTGCCATTGTGCGCTGCACCTAACAACAAAGGACGTCATGGACGCGCCGTCACCTGCCACGTTCGACGAGATGCTGGCGCCTGACGGCACGGTACGCGAGGCTTATCGCCAGTATCACCACTGGCTGTCGCAACAGGACAGCGCCGGCATGCGGCGCAAGAATTTCGAGGCCGAGAGCTTCTTCCGCCGCACCGGCATCACCTTCAACGTTTATGGGCAGGACGATGCGGAAGAACGGCTGATCCCGTTCGACATGGTGCCGCGCATCATCACCGCCGCCGAATGGCGCAAGCTGTCGCGCGGGATCGAGCAGCGGGTGCGCGCGCTGAACGCGTTCATGCACGACCTGTATCACCGGCAGGACATCATCCGGTCGGGGCGTCTGCCGGAACGCCTGTTCCGCAACAATCCGGCATGGCTGCCGCAGATGGTGGGCCTGCGGCCGCCGGGCGACATCTACACCCACATCACCGGCATCGACCTGGTCCGCACCGGATCGGACGAGTTCCTGGTGCTGGAGGATAATGCCCGGACGCCCAGCGGGGTCAGCTACATGCTGGAAAACCGCGAAACGATGATGGCGATGTTCCCGGAACTGTTCACCAAGGTGAAGGTCCAGCCGGTCAGCAATTACCCGCGTCGTCTTGCCGCAAGCCTCAGCGCCTGCGCACCCGACTGCGCCGCGGCGAACCCCACCGTGGCGGTGCTGACGCCCGGCATCTACAATTCCGCATATTTCGAACATGCCTTCCTGGCCGACCAGATGGGGGCCGAACTGGTGGAAGGCAGCGACCTGCGCGTGATCGGCGGGCGGGTGCAGATGCGCACCACGCAAGGGTACAAGCCCATCGACGTGCTGTACCGCCGCGTCGATGACGAGTTCCTGGACCCGCTGACCTTCAACCCGGACAGCGTGCTGGGCGTGCCCGGCATCATGGACGTATACCGCGCCGGCCGCATCACCATCGCCAATGCGCCGGGGACAGGCGTTGCCGACGACAAGGCGATCTATTCCTTCATGCCGGAGATCGTGGAGTTCTACACCGGCGAGAAGCCGTTGCTGAACAACGTGCAGACCTGGCGTTGCGCCGATCCGGACAGCCTGAAATATGTGCTGGAGAACCTGGCCGAACTGGTGGTGAAGGAAGTTCACGGATCGGGCGGATACGGCATGCTGATCGGCCCGGCCGCCAGCCGCAAGGAACTGACCGCGTTCCGCGCCAAGGTGCTGGCCCGGCCGGACAAGTATATCGCGCAGCCCACGCTGGCCCTGTCCACCTGCCCGATCTTCACCCGCAACGGGCTGGCGCCGCGCCATGTGGACCTGCGCCCGTTCGTGCTCCTGTCGCCGGGCGGGGTGGAGATCACGCCGGGCGGGCTGACCCGGGTGGCGTTGAAGAAGGGATCGCTGGTGGTCAATTCCAGCCAGGGTGGCGGCACGAAGGATTCCTGGGTGCTGGATGAGTAGGCAGGGCGCTGGCGCGGACGGATCGATCGTGCGGGATCGTGGCGAGGTGCCGGTGCTGGGGCGTGTCGCCAACGGCATGTTCTGGATGTACCGCTATCTCGAGCGGGCGGAGAACACCGCCCGCCTGCTCGCGGCCGGGCACCGCATGGCGATCACCCGCGGCGAGGATGTCGCGAGCGAGGAGTGGAAGTCGGTCCTGACCACGCTGGGCCAGCTGACGGCCTATACCGCGCAGCATGACGATTTCACCGGCGCGCATGTCTGCGACTTCGTCTTGCGGGGGAAGGGCAACCCGCAAAGCGTGCTGTCCATGTTCGAACGCGCCCGCACCAATGCGCGCACCTGCCGCTCCGCCATCACGGCCGAGATCTGGGAGGCGGTTAACGAAGGGTGGATGACCCTGCGCGACCTGCTGGCCCGGCCTGTACGCGACACCAGCCTGAACCTGGCGCTGGCCGCGATCAGGCGAGAATCGACGCTGGCACGCGGTGCGACGCACGGATCCATGATGCGGAACGAGGTCTATTCCTTCGTCCGGGCGGGTACCTTCGTTGAGCGGGCAGACAACACCGCGCGCATCCTGGACGTAAAATACTATCTGCTGCTGCCGTCGCTGTCCTACGTCGGCACGCCGCTCGATACCGGGCAGTGGGACAATGTGCTGCGGTCCCTGTCGGGGGAGCGGGCCTATCGCTGGCTCAATGCCGGGCGGATGGAAGCGCGCAGCATTGCCGAGCTGCTGATCCTAGACGGCCGGTTCCCGCGCAGCCTGGCGTTCTGCTATGCCGCCCTGCGCGAAAACCTGGACGCGCTGGCGCAGCTGCACGGACAGGAAGGGCCGGCCCACCAGCTGATGAACGAGCTGGAGGAGCGGCTGACCGGCCGTACGGTGGAGGCGATCTTCGACCAGGGGCTGCACCAGTTCCTGGTGGAATTCATCGGCCGCAATCAGGCAATGGCCAACGCCATTGCCGAACAATACCGTTTCAACGAGTAGGACGCCCGTCAGCATGCGCCTCGCCATCCGGCATTCCACGCGGTTCCGCTTCAGCCGGCCGGTCAAGCACGGGCTGCAGCGGCTGCGGCTGACGCCCAAGGCGACCCATGGACAGCGGGTGAACGCCTGGTCGATCGAACTGGCCGGCGCGCGCGAGGAGCTGGTCTATGACGACCAGAACCACAACCGGGTGACGCTGATCAGCGTGGACGAGGGCGCGCAGGAACTGGTCATCACCGCCACCGGGCAGGTCGACACGGTCGACCAAGCGGGCGTGCTGGGGGCCCATTCGGGGCACATGCCGCTGTGGTCGTTCCTGGGTCAGACGGATCTGACCAAGGCCGGCCCGCAGATCCGCCGGCTGATCGCCCAGGTGGAACGGAGCCCCAGGGGCATGGTGCCCACCTTGCACAATCTGTCCGCCGCCATCCTGGACCGGGTGGCATACGAAACCGGCCATACCAGCGTAGCCACTTCGGCAGAGGAAGCGGTCGCCGGCGGCAAGGGCGTGTGCCAGGACCATGCGCATATCTTCATCGCCGCGGCCCGCGCGCTGGAGGTGCCGGCCCGCTATGTCAGCGGCTACCTGATGCTGGACGACCGGGTTAACCAGAGCGCCACCCATGCCTGGGCCGAGGCGTGGGTGCAGGGGCTGGGCTGGGTCGGCTTCGACATCAGCAATGGCATCTGCCCCGATCCACGCTACGTCCGTGTGGCGACCGGGCGCGACTACCGTGATGCCGCGCCGCTCACGGGCATGAGCTTCGGCGGCGCCATGCAGGATCTGCAGGTGGAAGTGGCCGTCGAACAGCAGCAGGTCACCGGCCAGCAGCAGCAATGAACAGGCAGCCCGCTGGCGGCGGGCGCAAAGCAGGACGTATCTCCAGATGACCTATTGCGTTGGAATGGTGCTCGATCGCGGGCTAGTGCTGATGAGCGATACGCGCACCAACTCGGGCGTCGACAACATCTCCGTCTTCCGGAAGATGTTCCGCTGGGGCGGCGGCGACCGCACGATCGCCCTGATGACCGCCGGCAATCTTGCCACCACGCAGGCGGTCGTGAGCCGGCTGGAGGAACGCACCAAGGCGCCCGCCGATCGCCAGAACTCGCTGCTGGAGCTGCCGACCATGTTCCAGGTCGCGGCCGAGATGGGCCGGCTGTTACGCGAGACGGTGAAGGAAACGCAGACGGAGAATGGCGCAGACGGCAAGGGACGGTTCACCGCCTCCCTGATCTTGGCCGGCCAGATCAAGGGCATGGAGCCGCGGCTGTTCCTGATCTATCCCGAAGGCAACTTCATCGAAGCCAGCTTCGACACCCCGTTCTTCCAGATCGGCGAGACCAAGTATGGTCGCCCGATCCTGATCCGCGGGTACGACCGGACCATGAGCTTCGAGGATGCGGTCAAGCTGCTGATGGTCAGCTTCGATTCCACGCTGAAGGCGAACCTGTCGGTGGGCATGCCGCTAGACCTGCTGGTGCTGGAGCGCGACACGTTCGAGCCGCTGCACGACCGCCGGATCGAAAGCACGAACCCATATTTCGAGCAGATCAGCAATTCCTGGGGCGCGGCGTTGCGCAATGCCTTCCATTCCCTGCCCGACTACAGCTTCTACCAGAAGCAGGATGGCTGATCCCTGTCGCTGCCGGTCGACATGGTTTGCGGATAGGGAAAACGGCCTAGGCACAGTCCGCTAGGCACTTGTCCCGATCTTGCGGCGCGGGGATCCCACCAGAATGGTGCTATCTGCGGCGCGGAAAACCGCCATTCCTGCCTCTGGCGCGTGCCGATCGCTTCACCGTGGCGGGACATCGCCGTGCATGATCGGGGAACGGGCGGCATCCTGCAGGGCATGGAACGCACACACCTTCATATCCTCGGCGGCACCAGCCGCTCCCGCGCCGAACAGGCCCGCATCGCCTTCGCCCTGGGCCACCATGCCGAGGTCTATGGCGGGCTGGCAGAGTTCTTCGAACGTCCCCCGGTCGAAGGGATCATCCTGGCCGCGCAGGATACGGTCACCGGCGGCACCGCCGGGCTGATCCGTCGGCTGGGCGAGGCCGGGGTCTGGTTGCCGCTGGTGATGACCGTGGACGATTTCACCATCGACCAGGTGGTGGATGCGATCGGTGACGGCGCGATCGACTGCCTGGCCCTGCCCTTGGAGATGGGCACGCTGGCCCGCCGGCTGCAGCGCATCATCGCCGCCGCTGGCCCCATGGTGGAAGTCCGCCGCCGGCAGATCGAGGCGCGGGGCCGCATCGGCCAGCTCAGCCGGCGCGAGCGCGAGGTGCTGGAATGCCTCGCCGCCGGGCGGTCGAACAAGCTGATCGCGCGCGACCTGGGCATCAGCCCGCGCACGGTGGAGATCCACCGCGCCAACATGATGACCAAGCTGGATGCCGGCCACGCCGCCGATGCCGTGCGCCTGTGGATGGACGCGCAGCTTGGCGAAACGGGCCGGATCGCACCCTCCATCGCTGCCACGCCACTGCCGCGCCAGCGCGTGGTGGAGCCGGTCGGCATGGCCCGCGCAGCGACGGCAGCGCAGGACCAGACCGCCGCCTTCCCGGTGCTCCGCCGCGCCTGACGCGCAGCGGAGATTGCCGGGTCACTCGGCGATGATGGCGGCCTCCGTGGCGCTGGCGGGAAGCGCCCCGGCACCCGCACCGTCACCGGTCGCAGGGGACAGCCGGAAGCTGTAGGTCACCGGGGCGACACCGATGCGATATTGTGACAACGGCCGGCCGAAGTCGCTCCATGCAGTATCGCCGCCGACCCCGGACTGCACCAGGTCGACCAGCAGGCTGCCTTCGCTGCCGGGAACGATGTCGCTGCTGCGCCGCGTCCCGGGGGCCGCACGCTCCAGTTCCGCGTAGGCGAACGGCAGCGCGTTGACCGACAGCGGCTGCGCGCCCGCCACCCGCAGGCCGCCGCCCGCATCACCACGGATCAGCTCCAGCCAGCGGACATCCACCTTGTTGCCGCTTTCCTGCGGCCGCATGTAGTCGTGGTACTGCGCGGCGAGGTCACCGCGCCACAGGCCGACAGGCGCGGAGGTCTTGCGGTCGGCATAGGTTTCATGCGGACCGCGGCCATACCATTGCACCGTCTGGAAGGCGGCCGGCGTGGTGTAGCTGAGGCCGATGCGCAGCGGATCACCCAGGTCGGCCTGCAACGGCTCCAGGCTGGCGGTCACGTCCACGCTGCCATCGCCCGCCATGGCATAGCTGGTGGTGAAACGCGCGACGCCGCCGCCGGTCAGATGCCGCACGGTCACGATCGCGCGGCCATCGGCCTCCGCCACCTCGACACCTTCGACCTCCCGCTCCTGACTGGCCTTGCGCCACGGGATGTCACGCTTGGCACTGCCGACACCCAGATCGTTGTCGATCAGCGCGCGGGTGAAATTGGGCGCACCGCCGGACAGCAGCTCCTGCCCGTTGGCGCGATAGGTGCGGACCAGCCCGGTGGCGCGGTCGATCACCAGTTCCGCACCACCGGCGGCGAGGCGCACGGCGCCGCGCTCGCGTGATACGGCGACCTGTCCGGCGCCAGGTGCGGGCAGGACGGCGGGTGCGGCGGTCAGCGCAAACTGTTCCCAGCCGATCACATGCCCGCCGTCCAGCCCGGGCACCTGACCGGTCCTGGCGCGGGCGACAATTGTCAGGAAGGCTTCCGCGCCCGGCGTCGGGCGATAGCCGGCCCAGCCGACCGGCAGGCTGGCGCTGCTGCGCGCGGCCACCGCCGGCACGGTCAACGGCCCGCCGGCGACCCGGACGCCATTCTCCTGCACCTGCCAGCTGAAATCGTATCCGGCCGTGTCGACGAAGTCGTGCCGGTTGGTCACTGTCATCGTGCCGGCCGCGGCATCGAAACCGCCGAACTGTACCGGTGCGTAGACCTTCTGCACCTCGAAGAAGTGCGGATTGGGCGTGCGGTCGGGCTGCAACAAGCCGTCGCCGAACTCGATCACCTGCCCATGGTGCGCGCCGAAGCTGCTGCCGTCGCCCCAGTAATGCCGGCCATCATCGGTCGTGCGGTTGATCGACTGGTCGACCCAGTCCCACACGAACCCGCCCTGCAGCTTGTGCGGGTGGGCATAGATCGTGTCCCAGTATTCCTGGATGTTGCCGCCCGAATTGCCCTGCACATGCAGGTATTCGCATTGGATCATCGGCTGCTGGAAGTCCCAGTTGGTGGCATAGTCCGCCATCTTCACCGCGGGATCGTACATCGGGGCGTAGATGTCGGCATACCAGTTGGGGCGGTGGTCGCTAATCCCGTCCCACGTGCCCCAGCCCAGATAGCTGACCAGCCGCCCGCCATCGCGCGCTTTTGCCGCCAGCGCCGCGTCGGAGAAGGCCGGGCCGATCCCGGCCTCGTTGCCCAGCGACCAGAAGATGATGGACGGGTGGTTCTTGTCCCGCTCCACCATGCGCATCACGCGTTCCACATGCATGTCGCGCCATGCGGGATCGAAGCCGAGCTGCAGTTCGGCCCGCCGTTCGGGGTATTTGTGCCCCGCATCCATGTACTGGTGGCTCTCGATATTGGCCTCGTCCATGACATACAGGCCATACCTGTCCGCCAGTTCGTAGAGGTACGGATCGTTGGGATAGTGCGACGTGCGCAGGGCGTTGATGTTCGCCTGCTTCATCAGGACGATGTCCCGCTCCATCGATTCCCGGCTGATGACGTGGAAGGTGTCGGGATCATGTTCGTGCCGGTTGACCCCGCGCACGGTAATCGGCCGGCCGTTCACGCTGACCAGGCCGTCCTTCATCTCCACCGTGCGGAAGCCGATATTGCGCGCGGTGGACTGCACCACCCGGCCGCGCGGATCGAGCAGCTCTGTCACCAGCCGGTACAGGTTCGGCGTCTCGGCGCTCCATGGCCGTACGCCGGGCACCTCGGCGCGCAGGGTCACGTTGCGCTCCGCACTGCCGGCCGACACCGCGATCCGTTCCTGCGCGACCACCCGGTCGCCATCCAGCAGCACCATGCGGGCGGTGCCGGCCGCGCCGGCGGTCACCGCCAGATCCACCGCCAGCACGCCGTCACGATAGGCGGGGTCAAGGCCCGCATGGACAAAGGTATCGCGGATGCGGGTGCGCGGCGCGGCCATCAGCCAGACGTCGCGCTCGATCCCCGACACGCGCCAGAAATCCTGATCCTCCAGGTAGGAGCCGTCGGAGAAGCGCACCACCTGCAGCGCAATCACGTTCTCGCCAGGACGCAGGTGGCGGGTGACGTCGAACTCCGACGGCAGCTTGGAATCCTCGGCATAGCCGGCCTGCTGCCCGTTGACCCAGACGGTGTAGGCGGAACCGGCCGCGCCCACATGCAGGACCACGTCGCTGCCGTCCCAGCCGGCCGGGATCGTGATCGTCCGCCGGTACGATCCGACCTCGTTGTCGTCATGCGGCACCAGCGGCCGGTTCGGAACAAACGGGTAGGTGATGTTGGCGAACCGCGCCTGGCCGTATCCTTCCGCCTGCCAGTCCGCCGGCACGGCGATCTCCGGCCAGCTGCCGGCATCGTAGCCGGGCTGCTCGAACCCGTCGGGCAGGGTGTCGGCATTGTCGGAGAAGTGAAACCGCCACTGGCCGTTCAGCGACAGGAAGCGATCGGACTTTGCCGGATCGCCGGCCAGTGCGCGGGCGCGATCCTCGAACGGGAAGCCGGTGGCGCGGGCAGGTTCGCGATCGACGCTGTTGACCTGCGGGTTTTCCCAGTTGGGCCGGGCAGGATCGACCTGCACCGGCGCCACGCCCGGCACACTCTGCGCCCAGACCGGCGCGGCCGCGGTGGCGAGCAGCGCAGCCAGGCTGATCATGCCGGACCGGCGGCCCGTATGTGCGTGTGACCTCATGCGTGTAATCCTCTCACCGTTTATTTGTCTGATAAAAAGGTGGTGCAGGCTTGCCAAGTCCCGCCGGCCAATGTTTGTTGGCAGCGGGAGAACAGGAGATGAGGGTGCCGAGCAGAACGATGATGCGGCATGCGTTGCTGGCCGGGCTGATGGCGCTCGCCCCGGCCTGCGCGACGACTGCAGCTGCACCGGCGACCAGTGCCGTGGCCGGAGACGTGCTGCGTGATCCGGCGGCGATGCGGGCGCTGGCCGTGCGGATGGCTGACTGGCAGCTGGCGCGTCTGGACGGCAGCCACGTCGCCCGTGCCAGCCGGGAGACCGGCGATCCGCGGGCCTGGGAGCAGGCGGTGTTCTGGGTGGGCCTGACGCATCTGGCCGACGCAGCCGGCACGCCGCCCCGCATCGGGCAGGCGGTTCTCGACATGGGTCGGCGCACCGGCTGGCAGCCGGGCCGCCTGCCCTACTTCGCCGACGATCACGTGATCACGCAGGCCTATCTGTGGGCGGCGGAGAATGGTGGCGGGGAAGAGGCGCGCGGACCGGCTAGGGCGACCTTCGACAAGGTTCTGGCCGACCGGCCGAAATCCACGCTGGCCTTCGTCGTGCCGCCGGAAGGGTACAGCGCTGCCGAGTGCCTGGTGCGCTGGTGCTGGTGCGATGCCCTGTTCATGGCGCCGCCTGCCCTGGCGGAGCTGAGCAACCAGACCGGCGATCCGCGCTATCGCGATTTCGCCACGGCCGAGTTCTGGGCCACGACCGACTTCCTCTACGATCCGGTGGAGCAGCTGTATTACCGCGACAGCCGCTTCTTCGAGCGGCGTGACGATCAGGGGCGCAAGCAGTTCTGGAGTCGGGGCAATGGCTGGGTGTTCGCCGGGATGGCGCGGATGATCCCGCTGCTGCCCGAAGGTAGCGCCGACCGGTTGCGGATGGAAGGTCTGTTCCAGGAAATGGCTGCCAGATTGGCCACCCTGCAGAAGGACGACGGCTACTGGGCGCCATCGCTGCTGGCGCCCGAAGGCTCGCCCCCGGAGGCGAGCGGCACGGCATTCTACACCTATGGTATGGCCTGGGGCATCAAGGCCGGGTTGCTGGACGCGGCGACCTACCGCCCGGCGGCGGAGCGCGGCTGGGCGGCGCTGACCCGCGCGGTGCAGCCCGATGGCGGGCTGGGCTGGGTACAGCAGGTGAGCGACCGGCCGGAACAGGTGGCCGCCAGCGACACGCAATATTATGGTGTCGGGGGGTTCATGATGGCCGCCGCCGCCATGGCCGATCTGCATGAAGGCAGCTGACTGGCTGGCGGCGCTGCTGCTGGCCGTGGCGACCGGGGGATCGTCCACGGCGCAGCCCGCCAGCAGCCCGGCGGCAGAGTTGTCCGCGATCGACCGGGTATGGTCGGGGCACTACGTCCCGTTCGCGATGGCGGTCGGCGAACGGGCGATCCTGGTGGCCTATTACGATGCCAACCGCCAGCTGACGGTCGCCCGCCGGCCGCGTGACGGCAGCTACTGGACCTATCACCGGCTGGACAGCTGGACCGGATGGGACAGCCACAATGCCATTGCCATGGCGCTGGATGCGAATGGCGAGCTGCACGTGGTCGCCAACATGCACAACGATCCGCTGGTCTATTACCGCAGCCGGGGCGGTGACGACGTCCGCACGCTGGAGCGGGTGCCGGCGATGGCGGACCCGCTGCTGGAGCGGCGGATGACCTATCCGGTGTTCCTGCGCGATGCCGCCGGGCAGCTGATCTTCAAGTATCGCGATGGCGGCAGCGGCAATGGCAACGAGATCTACACGCAGTACGACCCGCGCAGCCGCGACTGGCACAAGCTTCTGGCGACGCCGCTGGTGGACGGGGAAGGGCAGCGCAACGCCTACTTCGTCGGTCCGGTGCTCGGCCCGGATGGCTGGTTCCATCTTGCCTGGGTGTGGCGCGACACGCCCGACGCGGCGACCAATCACGACCTGTCCTACGCTCGCAGCCGCGACCTGCAGAGCTGGGAGCGATCCGATGGCGCTGCGCTGACGCTGCCGATCCGGCTGGCCGATGCGGAGGTGATCGACCCGGTGCCGGTGCGCGGCGGGATGATCAACAACAACACGGTGCCCGGCTTCGACCGGCAGGGGCGGGTGCTGGTAACCTATCACAAGTTCGACGCCGCCGGGCAGACGCAGATCTTCGTCGCCCGGCGGGAGGCTGACGGCTGGCGCAGCGTGCAGGTCACGCGCTGGCGGGATTTCCGGTGGGATTTCGGCGGTGGCGGGTCGCTGGACAGCCGGCTGACGGTCAGCGGGACGGAGCCCTTGGGCAAGGACTGCCTGCTGGTCCGCGTGGTGCGCGATGGCGTACCCCTGGCGCTGGTGCTGGATGCTGCGACGCTGGCGCTGGTGGAGGAGAGGCCGGACACGCGGCTGGCGGATGAACTGGCCGGCGAGGTTGCGGCGCCCGAAGGCATGCAGATCAACACGATCGAGCAGTCAGGCCATGCCGTCGTCTGGCCCACCCTGCCGCCGCATCGCGACCTCCCGCTGTCAGACATTCCGCCGCCGACCGTGCTGCGGCTGGTGGAACGTTAGCGGCAGAAGCTGCCCCCGCTCGCGACGCCTTCCAGATGCAGGTGGTCGCGGTGCGCGGCATTGTATTCCGGGCTGAGCACGGTGGCGAAACGGCGGCAGGCGCTACGCTGCACGGTGCGCATGAACTCCTGCTCCGCCGGCGTGCCGCCGTTCCACCCTGCCAGGACGGTGATCCGCCGGCCATCCTGCAGCACGAAGGCGCCGATATCGACCGCGGACGCAGTGCCATGGGCCGAAAGCCGGCTGGTCCCCGCGACGTTGCGGCAATTGTAGCTGCCCATGGTCTCGACCGAGCGCAGCGGCGAACCCAGCACGCTGCGCGCCGCACGATCCGCGCCATAGCGGACCCATCCGGCAAAGGCGGTGCTGACCTCGCAGGTCAGCGCGCCGATATTGCCGACCATCACCGTGCCGCCATCCGCCGCCAGGCTGGACACTTGGACCGTGTTGACATTGCTGCATCCGGGCGCCGGATAGCGGTCGGGCAGCATGGAGAACTGCGCATCGCTCGCGGTCAGGCCGACCAGGCACTGCCGCCCTGCCGGCGTTTGCGCCACCGGCACGGAGGTGGTGCGCGGACCTTCACCGCGCGCGGGCGTCGCGTCCGGCCGCCCGGTACAGGCCGTCAGCAGCATGGTGGCGGACAGGACGGTGGCAGCGACGATGCGGGCAGGCATGGGCGCGGACATTCCTGTGGATGGTCGCGGATGCAACCGCTAATTGCTTGACTTGATGCCTGCCGCCTCTAGTCCCGGCGCCGGGCCACGCGGTCCCAACGCCGCGCGAGCTCTCTGCGAGGAGAGACTGACATGACTGATACCACGATCCTGGCGGGCGACGTTCGTCCGCAGCCTGCCACGCTTCCCACCCGCCCGTACTTTTCCTCGGGCCCCTGCGCAAAACCGCCGGGCTGGGATGCGGCACAGCTCCCCACCGAATCGCTCGGCCGCTCGCACCGCTCCAAGATCGGCAAGTCGCGCCTCGCCACCTGCATCGACCTGATCCGGGAAGTGCTGGAAGTGCCGGCCACGCACCGCATCGGGATCGTCCCCGGCTCCGACACCGGCGCTGTCGAGATGGCGATGTGGACCATGCTGGGCGCGCGACCCGTCACCACCATCGCCTGGGAAAGCTTCGGCGAAGGCTGGGTGACCGATGCGCTCAAGCAGCTGAAGCTGGACCCGACGGTCATCCGCGCCGATTATGGCCAGCTGCCCGATCTGGCGCAGGTGAACTGGGACCATGACGTGGTATTCACCTGGAACGGAACCACCAGCGGCGTGCGCGTGCCCGATGGCGAGTGGATCGCCGCGGACCGCGCCGGTCTGGCCATTGCCGACGCCACCAGCGCGGTGTTCGCGCAGGATATCGCCTGGGACAAGTGCGACGTCGTCACCTTCTCCTTCCAGAAGGCGCTGGGCGGGGAGGGCGCGCATGGCGTGCTGATCCTGGGCCCGCGCGCTGTGGAGCGGCTGGAAAGCTACACCCCCGCATGGCCACTGCCAAAGGTGTTCCGCCTGACAAAGGGCGGCAAGCTGGTGGAAGGCGTTTTCAAGGGCGAAACCATCAACACGCCTTCCATGCTGGTGGTCGAGGACACGATCGCCTGCCTGGAATGGGGCAAGTCGATCGGTGGCCTGGCTGGCATGAAGGCGCGGGCCGACGCCAATGCCGCGGCACTGGACCGGCTGGTGCAGGATTGCGACTGGCTGGGTCATCTCGCCACCGATCCGGCCAGCCGCTCGAACACTTCCGTCTGCCTGACGGTGGAGGGCGCGGACGCCGATATCATCAAGCGCTTCGCCAAGCTGCTGGAAGATGCGGGCGCCGCCTATGACATCGCCGGCTATCGCGACGCGCCGGCCGGCCTGCGCATCTGGTGCGGCGCCACGGTCGACGCCGCCGATATCACGGCGCTCGGCCCGTGGCTCGACTGGGCCTACGCCCAGGCCAAGGGCTGACACTTCCCACCTGACCTGAAATCTGCCGGGTACCGCGCCGTTGCGCGCGCCCGGCATCCTCCCCGCGTGGGAGATGGAGCAATCGCATGACCAAGCCCAAAGTCCTGATTTCCGACAAGATGGATCCCAACGCCGCGCGCATCTTCCAGGAGAATGGCTGCGACGTCGACGTGAAGACCGGCATGACGCCGGACGAGCTGAAGGCGGTGATCGGCCAGTATGACGGCCTCGCCATCCGTTCCTCCACCAAGGTCACGGCCGACATCCTGGATGCCGCACCCAACCTGAAGGTCATTGGTCGCGCCGGCATCGGGGTCGACAATGTCGATATCCCGGCAGCCAGCGCCCGCGGCGTGGTGGTGATGAACACTCCGTTCGGCAATTCGATCACCACCGCCGAACATGCCATCGCCATGATCTTCGCGCTTGCCCGCCAGATCCCGGAGGCGGATGCCAGCACGCAGGCCGGCAAGTGGGAAAAGAACCGCTTCATGGGCGTGGAGGTCACCGGCAAGACGCTCGGCCTGATCGGCGCGGGCAATATCGGCGCCATCGTCGCCAGCCGTGCACTGGGCCTGCGCATGAAGGTGGTGGCCTATGATCCGTTCCTGACGCCTGATCGCGCCGTGGAGCTGGGGGTCGAGAAGGTCGACCTGGAGACGCTGCTGCAGCGGGCCGACTTCATCACGCTGCACACCCCGCTGACGGACGAGACCCGCAACATCCTCTCGCGCGAGCGGCTGGAGAAGACGAAGAAGGGCGTGCGCATCGTCAATTGCGCGCGTGGCGGCCTGATCGACGAGGCGGCCCTGAAGGACCTGCTGGATAGCGGCCATATCGCCGGCGCCGCGCTGGACGTGTTCGTGGAGGAGCCGGCCAAGGCCAGCCCGCTGTTCGGCACGCCCGGCTTCATCTGCACCCCGCATCTGGGCGCTTCCACGACGGAGGCGCAGGTCAACGTGGCGCTGCAGGTGGCCGAGCAGATGGCCGACTACCTGACGACCGGCGGCGTCACCAACGCCCTGAACATGCCCAGCCTGTCCGCCGAGGAAGCGCCGCGGCTGAAGCCGTACATGGCGCTGGCGCAGCAGCTCGGCTCCCTGGTCGGGCAGCTGGCGCATGGCGACCTGCCGAGCGTCAGCGTGGAGACAGAAGGCGCGGCGGCGCAGCTGAACCAGAAGCCGATCGTCGGCGCGGTGCTGGCCGGCCTGATGCAGCGCTTCAGCCAGAGCGTGAACATGGTCAACGCCCCCTTCCTGGCGCGCGAGCGCGGGATCGAGGTACGCGAGATCCGCAACGAGCGCGAAGGCACCTACAGCACGCTGGTGCGCGTGACGGTGGCCACCAGCCAGGGCGACCGGTCCGTTGCCGGCACGCTGTTCGGCCATGGCGGGCCGCGCCTGGTGGAAATCTTCGGCATCGGGATCGAGGCCGAGCTGGAGGCCCACATGCTGTATATCGTGAACGAGGACGCGCCAGGCTTCATCGGCCGCATCGGTTCGCTGCTTGGCGAGGCCGGCATCAATATCGGCACCTTCCACCTGGGACGCCGCACTGCGGGTGGCGAAGCGGTGCTGCTGCTGAGCGTCGACCAGCCGATCACGCCCGACCTCGTCGCCAAGGCGCAGGGGCTGCAGGGCGTGAAGGTCGTGACGCCGCTGTCCTTCTGATCCGTCAGGGCGGGCGGGTCGGGGTGCTTCCCCTGTGTCCCGCCCGCCGCTAAGGCCGCCCCATCATGATCGATCCTGCCGACCTGCTGCCCGAGGGCCTCGAAGACCGCCTGCCCCACAGCGCCGCCGCCGCCACCCGGGTGGAACGTGCCGTGCTCGACCTGCTGGACGCGCATGGTTATGACCGGGTGCGCCCGCCACTGGTGGAGTTCGAGCCGGCGATGGTGCGCCGGATGACCGGCATGCACACCCGCCACATGTTCCGCTTCGTCGATCCGGCATCGCTGCGGATGCTGGCGCTGCGATCGGACATGACACCGCAGGTGGGGCGCATTGCCGCCACCGGCCTGGCGCACCGGCCGCGCCCCCTGCGCCTGTGCTATGCCGGGCAGGTGGCCCGCATGGTGGGCGACATGCTCGATCCCCGGCGGGAGAACCTGCAACTGGGGGCCGAACTGATCGGCAGCGACGGCGTGGCCGCCGCGGGCGAGATCGTGGAACTGGCGATCGCTGCGCTGGAGGCGGCTGGCGCCACCGGCATCTCGGTCGATTTCACCCTGCCTGACAGCGTGGACCTGCTGGCGACGCATCAGTCGCTGGAGGAGGCAACCGCGCGGGCCATCCGGCGCGAGCTCGACAGCAAGGATGCCGGCGCGCTGGTGGCGGCCGGCGGCGAGGGCTTTCTGCCGCTGCTATATGCCAGCGGCCCGTTCGACCATGCGATCGGCCGCCTGGCGGAGTTCGACACGGCGGGCATTCTCGCCAGCCGGATCGACGGCCTGCGGCAGGTCGCCGCCCGGGTCGCCGGCCGCGCGCGGCTGACGCTGGATCCGGCGGAACGGCACGGCTTCGGCTATCAGAGCTGGTTCGGCTTCACCCTGTATGCCGATGGTGTACGCGGCGCGCTGGGCCGCGGCGGCAGCTACCAGATCGCCGGGACGGACGATGCCGCCACCGGCTTCTCGCTTTATCCCGACGAGCTGGTCGAGCGGCTGGCCGCGGTGGAGCAGCGCCGCGACAGCCTGTTCCTGCCGCTCGGCCATGATCCGGCGCAGGCGTCGGGCGCCCGCCGCGAAGGCTGGCGCACGATCAGCGCGCTGACAGCGGACGACGATGCCGCGGCCCTCGGCTGCACACACATCATGGCGGATGGCGCGATCCGCCCCTTGTGAACTGATCCGGACCCCGGCTGCCGGACGGGCAGACCGGGGCGGTTGCCCTCAGCCGCGCGGTCCCCTAGGGCCGCGCGGTTCGTGATCCAGCAGGAAGATGCCCATGCCCAATGTCACCGTGATCGGCGCCCAGTGGGGTGATGAGGGGAAGGGCAAGATCGTCGACTGGCTGGCCGCGCGTGCCGATGTGGTGGTACGCTTCCAGGGCGGGCACAATGCCGGCCACACGCTGGTGGTGGGCGATACCACCTACAAGCTGTCCCTGCTGCCTTCGGGCATCGTCACCGGCACGCTGTCGATCATCGGCAATGGCGTGGTGCTGGACCCGTGGGCACTGCAGAGCGAGATCGCCCGGCTGGAAGGACAGGGCGTGTCGATCACGGCGGACAACTTCGCCATTGCCGACAATTGCCCGCTGATCCTGCCGGTGCACCGCGATCTGGACGTGATGCGGGAGGCGGCGGCCGGCAAGGGCAAGATCGGCACCACCGGCCGCGGCATCGGCCCTGCATACGAGGACAAGGTCGGCCGCCGGGCGATCCGCGTCTGCGACCTGGCCAATCTGGACGCGATCGAGCCGATGCTGGACCGGCTGTGCGCGCATCATGATGCGCTGCGCGCCGGCTTTGGCGAGCCGCCGGTCGACCGCGAGGCGCTGAAGGCCGAACTGCGCGAGATCGCCCCCTTCGTGCTCGCTTTTGCGCAACCGGTGTGGAAGCGGCTGCGCGATGCGCGGGCGGATGGTGCCCGTATCCTGTTCGAAGGCGCGCAGGGCGTGTTGCTGGATGTGGATCACGGCACCTATCCGTTCGTCACCAGCTCCAACACGGTCAGCGGCACGGTTTCCAGCGGCAGCGGCCTGGGACCCAACGCCGCCGGTTTCGTGCTGGGCATCGTCAAGGCCTACACCACCCGCGTCGGTTCCGGCCCGTTCCCGACCGAACTGATCGACGAGATCGGTCAGCGCCTGGGCGAGCGCGGGCATGAATTCGGCACCGTCACCGCTCGCAAGCGGCGCTGCGGCTGGTTCGATGCCGCGCTGGTACGGCAGAGCTGCGCCATCAGCGGCGTGACCGGTATCGCTCTGACGAAGGTGGACGTGCTGGACGGGTTCGAGACGATCCGCATCTGCACCGGCTACCGCTTGCGCGGGCAGGAGATCGACTATCTGCCGTCCAGTGCCACCGATCAGGCCGCGCTGGAGCCGATCTACGAGGAGATGGAAGGCTGGACCGGGACCACGCGCGGTGCGCGCCGCTGGGCCGACCTGCCGGCGCAGGCCATCAAATATATCCGCCGGATCGAGGAGCTGATCGAAACTCCGGTAGCATCCGTTTCCACCAGCCCGGAACGTGACGACACGATCCTGGTCCGCAACCCCTTCGCCGAGCGGTGAGTTGACTCTGGCCGCGCGGCACGCCAAGCGCCGGCGGCCTGGTGCGGGCGATTAGCTCAGTTGGTAGAGCGCTTCCTTTACACGGAAGATGTCGGCGGTTCGAGCCCGTCATCGCCCACCATCCCCCGACATGGCCGGGGACGGCACCGGCAAGGTCCGGTACCATCCCCGTTGCAGCAGATCAGGCGGGGTTCAGGCCCTGTGCCTCGGTGATGTGCTGCTGGATGATCGGCACCGCGGTGCGGGCGACGGCCTGCAACTGCGGCGTATCGCCCTGCTCGGCATAGGTGCTGTGCAGTGCCAGCGCCATCTGGTGGGCCTGCCGCTGCTGCTCGATATACATCCGGTCGAAATCGGCGCCGCTCGTCGCCTCCAGCTGCGTCATCATGTCGCGCTGCATGGAATTGAGCGTCGGGGTCGACGGTGTGAGGCTTGCCGCTCGGGCTGCGGCGGTCACGTCCTGGGTGGTCTTGCGGTGATGATCGATCATCATCTGTGCAAATTCCCGCACGCCGGCATTCTGGCTCTTCTCCAGCGCCAGTTCGGAGGACTGGATCTCGAACAGGTCGCTGGCGCTGGCCATCGTCAGATAGCCGCTGGAATCGGTCGGGGTCTGGGCCGGGGCAGGCTCGGCCGTCATGCTGGCTTGCGTCTCGGCGCTGTTGCCGGTTGTGTCGCCCTGGGCGGGCTCTTCCGTGTTGCCGCAGGCGGCCAGCGAAAGCGCGGCGGCGGCAGTCAGGGTGGTCATGATCAGGCGCATCATCGTCTCCTCGGGTGTCTGCCCCGGTCACGCATCTGCGATGCGGACAGGGCAATTACCGTCGCAATGGCCGGCACGATGGGGAGTTCCGGACCAACATAAGTCAATGATTAACGGGAGCTTTGATCCTCTCCGGCGCCAGGCCGGTCAAAGCGCGCTGTCGATCGCCTGTCGTGCAGTGGCGCCTGCCCAGTCATAGCCGCCGATCACCCGCCACACTTCGCGACCCTGCGCATCGTACAGCACGGTCAGCGGCAAGGCTGCACCGCCGCCGAAGGCCACGGCGAGATCGTTCTTCTCGTCCATCCAGCGGGGCAGGTTGGCCAGGTCACGCTGCTCGAAGAAGGGCACGACCTTTTCCTCTCCCTGCAGGTCCTCGCTGACGGTGAGCACCGCCAGGCGGCCGTCGTAATCGGCTGCAAGCTGGTTCAGCAGCGGCATCTCCGTCACGCAGGGGACGCACCAGGTGGCCCACAGGTTCAGCAGTACCGGCTTGCCCCGCGTCGCCGCCAGCGACAGGGTCGCGCCGCCGGGCGCCGTCAGATCGGCGGCGGGCATGATCCGCCCGGCGAAGCTGCGGTCGATCGTGCCCGTGGCGGCCGGCGCAGCGGCCTGCGGCGCCTCGGCAGGTTGCGCAGGCTCCGCGCTTTGCCTATCGCACCCCCCCAGCAGCAGGGCGCCAAGCATCAATGGGGCGCCCGCAAACCCGAAGGTGGTGCGCAGCGTGAACGGCAAGGGCGACGGCTTGGCCAAGGATGGCAGCTCCAATCAGATGTGGGGCGGGCGCTTCGCCGAAGGGCCCTCCAGCGTGATGCGGGAGATTAACGCCTCCATCCCGTTCGACAAGGCCTTGTGGCGGCAGGACATCGCCGCCAGCAAGGCGCATGCGGCCATGCTGGGCGCCTGCGGCATCGTCACGGCGGAGGACGCGCTCGCCATCGAACGAGGGCTGGACACGGTTGCCGGAGAATACGCCGCGAGCGGCGTGCCGGAGGACTGGGACCTCGAAGACATCCACATGGTCACCGAAAGCCGCCTGGCGGAACTGATCGGCCCTGCCGCCGGGCGCCTGCACACGGGGCGCAGCCGCAATGACCAGGTGGCGACCGACTTTCGCCTGTGGGTGCGCGACGCGCTGGACGAGGTGGACGGCGCCCTGGCTGCCTTGCAGGCGGCGCTGGTGACGCGCGCGGGCGAGCATGCCGACAGCATCATGCCCGGCTTCACCCATCTGCAGACCGCACAGCCGGTGACGCTGGGCCATCATCTCCTGGCCTATTACGAGATGCTTCGCCGCGACCGGTCGCGCATGGCCGATGCACGCCGCCGGCTGAACGAATCCCCGCTGGGCAGCGCAGCGCTGGCGGGCACCGGCTTCCCGATCGACCGCGACATGACCGCGCAGGCGCTCGGCTTCGACCGGCCGACCGCCAACAGCCTGGATGCGGTATCCGACCGCGATTTCGCGCTCGATTACCTGCAGGCCGCCACGCAATGCGCGCTGCATCTGTCGCGGCTGGCGGAAGAGTTCATCCTGTGGGCCAGCCAGCCCTTCGGCTTCGTGCGCCTGCCCGACGCGCTCAGCACCGGCAGCTCCATCATGCCCCAGAAGAAGAACCCCGATGCGGCGGAGCTGGTGCGTGGCCATTCGGGGCGGATCACCGGCTGCCTGGTGGCGCTGACCGTGACCATGAAGGGCCTGCCGCTGGCCTATTCCAAGGACATGCAGGACGACAAGCCGCCGGTGTTCGAGGCGCATGGTCTGCTGGGCCTCAGCCTGGCGGCGATGACCGGCATGGTGGCGGACGCGACCTTCAACACCGCCCGGATGCGTCAGGCGGCGGAGCTGGGCTATGCCACCGCGACCGATCTGGCCGACTGGCTGGTGCGGCAGGCCGACATCCCGTTCCGCCAGGCGCATCACATCACCGGTGCCGCCGTAAAGCTGGCGGAAAGCCGCGGTGTGGCACTGAATGCGCTGTCGCTGGCGGACCTGCAGGCGATCGACGGCCGCATCACGGATGCGGTGTTCGCCGCGCTGTCGGTGGAGGCGTCCGTTGCCGCCCGCGCCAGCCATGGCGGCACAGCCCCCGCCGAAGTGCGCAAGCGCGTGGCCGAGGCGCGCGGCGCCCTGGGATTGGAGTAAGCCTTGTGACCAGATACCTGCTGGCCTTCACGCCCCTGCTGCTGGCCGCCTGTGCGCAGCAAGCCGACCTGACGCCGATGGCAGGCCAGCGCCTGCCGCCGGCGCCATATGGCCGGGTCGACCCGCCATCCCCGCGCGAGCTGCTGCAGCTCGATCCGCAGGCTGCGCCGCCCAGGTCGGACGAACTGCGCAGCCGGTCCGAGGAACGGGCCGACGATCCCTTCGACCTGCCTCCCCCGGAGAACTGAGACCCTTGGACCATTTCCACCTTCGTGACGGCGTGATGTATGCCGAGGACGTGCCGCTGGCCGACATCGCCGCGGCTGTCGGCACGCCCGTCTATGTCTATTCCCGCGCCACGCTGGAACGCCACGCCCGCGTGTTCCGCGACGCGGTGGCGCCGGCCGGCCGCGTGCATACCGCCTTTGCGGTCAAGTCGAACCCCAACCTGGCCGTGCTGCGGGTGATGCAGCGGGAAGGCTTCGGCGCCGACGTGGTTTCCGGCGGTGAGCTGTTGCGCGCCATGGCGGCCGGCATCGCGCCGGGCGACATCGTGTTCTCCGGCGTGGGCAAGCAGGAGCACGAACTGGTGGCGGCGCTGGATGCCGGCGTCGGGCAGATCAACATCGAGTCGGAGGAGGAGGGCGTCGAGCTGTCCGCCCTGGCCGCCGCGCGCGGCCTGCGTGCACCCTGCGCGTTGCGGGTCAACCCGGACATCGATGCCGGCACGCACGAGAAGATCTCCACCGGCAAGCGCGACAACAAGTTCGGCGTGCCGAACGACCGTGCCGTGGCGATGTATGCGCGGCTGGCGGCGCTGCCCGGCCTGGAGATGCGCGGCCTGGCGGTGCATATCGGCAGCCAGCTTTCCTCGCTCGATCCGCTCGAAGCGGCCTTTGTCCGACTGGGCGGAATGATCGCGGAGCTGCGTGCCGGCGGCTGCACCGTCACCCATGCCGATCTGGGCGGCGGGCTGGGTGTCCCCTACAAGGCAGGCGAAGTGTTTCCCTCCCCCGCGGAGTATGGCGCCATGGTGGCGCGCGTTACCCGTGGCTGGGACACGGCGCTGACGTTCGAGCCCGGGCGGGTGATCGCGGGCAATGCCGGCGTGCTGCTGACCCGGGTGATCCGGGTCAAGCGCAACGCCAACCGCGACCCGTTCGTGATTGTCGATGCGGCGATGAACGATCTGGCGCGGCCGGCCCTGTATGGCGCCTGGCACGATTTCGAGGCGGTGCGGCCCAATGGCACGCGCATGACCGCCAACATCGTCGGCCCGATCTGCGAAACCGGCGACACCTTCGCCATGGGCCGGGAGATCGACGCGGTGGAGGCTGGCGATCTCGCGGTGTTCCGGACCGCCGGTGCCTATGGCGCGACCATGGCGTCCAGCTACAACAGCCGTGGCTTCGTGGCGGAAGTGATGGTCGATGGCGACCGCTTCGCCACCGTGGCCGACCGCATCGCGCCCGAGACCATTACTGCGGCAGAGCGGGTGCCAGACTGGTTGCAGTAGGAGACTCCGATGCGCGCCTTGCCGCTGTTCCACCGGATCGCCGGTCGCCCGGTGATCGTCCTGGGGGATGGAGACGGGGCGGAGCCGAAGCGGCGGCTGGTGGAGCGGGCCGGCGGCATGGTCATTACCGAGATGCACGCCGGCATCGCCGCCGGGGCGCGGCTGGCCTTCGTGGCGCATGACGATGCCGGTGCATGCGAGACGGATGCCGCACGGCTGCGCGCTGCCGGTCTGCTGGTCAACGTGGTCGATCGGCCGGAACTGTGCGACTTCACCACCCCCAGCCTGCTGGAACGCGAACCCGTCCTGATCGCCCTGGGCAGCGATGGGACCTCCGCTGGCCTCGTCAAGCAGGTGCGCCTGCGGCTGGAGGGGCTGCTGCCGGCCGATCTGGGCGGGCTCGCGCTGGCACTGCAGGCCGCGCGTGGTGCCTTGCGCCGGCGATGGCCATCGGGCGCGGAGCGGCGGCGGGCGCTGGATGCGGCGCTGGCGCAGGGGGGCGTGCTGGACCCCTTGCGCGAAGGAGCCGCGGCGCGCGTCGATACCTGGTTGGCCGATGCGGATGCCGGTGGCACGCACGCCACCACGATCGACCTGATGATCGGGTCAGACGATCCGGACGATCTCACCCTGCGGCAGGCGCGGCTGCTCGGCACGGCGGATGCCTTGCTGGTTCCGCCCGGCTTCCCATCGGCGATCCTGGCCCGCGCACGCGCCGATGCCATGCGGCTGGCCTCCGATGCTCCCGCAGCAGCCCTGCCCGCGGGGCTGGTGCTGCGGCTGCAGCGGGCCTGACGGTTCCCGTAAACGCGCGGCATATTACAATCCTTTAACTTAAGTTGGGTCTTCGTGCGGTGCAGGTGCAGGGCGGGGCGGCGCGGTGCCGCACCCGACTTGCCATCGGAGATGTACCATGCAGCTGCCCAAGATCGACCTGTCCGCCCTGCCCGACCTCGACACCCTGGTCGGCATGTTCGGCTCCCTGCATTACAGCGCGCCGGGCCATGACGATTCCGTCGTGATCCTGGCGACCTACCTGTACGACGCGCTCTAAGCGCCAGGCAGGCAGGGGAAGCTTCCATGCGGATCGATCCCGCGATCGCAGCGCTCCGCGCAGACCGATCGCTGCAACAGCAGGCGCAGGTGGCGATGGGCGCCACCGGCGCGGCGTGGCGCCGGGATCATGCCGTTGCCGCGGCGATCGAGGATCTCGATCGCTATGGCGCCGGCGCTCCGCTGGAAGCCTGCCCCGCGCTGGAGGCGATGTTCAGCGATGCGGTGACCGCGCCGGAGCTGGCCGGTGCACTTGCGCGACACTTCGTGCCCGTGCTGCGGGAACGGGAATTTGCCCATCCCCCTTTCCGGCACAGCCATGCGGGCGCCCTGTCCACGCTGCTGCTCGCCCGGTCGGGGCGGGCGTGCCTAACGATCCATGCCCGCGAGCCCGGCCGATGGTCGTATGAGCTGGCCGGCTATACCGACGCGCTGCGGCATGAGGCGGTGCTGGCTGGCGCGGGCGAGGGGCGCATCCTGCGCTGCGCCAAGCGGCCTGACGGCGCCTACCACCTCGACAGCGAGACCCTGTCCCTGACGGCCGGCGACCGGCTCGCGCTGGACCTTGGCAGCGAGACGCTGCAGGTCGTGTCGGCCCGCATACGGCTGGTGACGCTGCGTCTGCAGCGCGAAGCCGCCGATCCGGCGCCGTCGCGCGAACATGCGCTGCCCGATGGTCGCCTGCTGCGGCAGGCCAGCGGCGCCATCCGTTCCAGCCGGCAGGAAATGATGCTGGCGCTGCTCGGCCGCATGGGCCGGGCGGAAGCGGCGCCGGTCATGGCCGAGATGGCCTGCGAGGATGGCGACCCGTCACTGCGCTGGCAGGCCATGCGCGAAAGCCTGGCGCTCGACACCGCGACCGGCTTCGCCGCGCTGGTGGCGCTGGCCCGCCGTCCGCACGATCCCCTCGCCCGGGCGGCCGGCGCCTTGCGTGCGCAGCTGGTCGAGGCGCATCCGGAACTGCTTGCCCTGGAGGCCACATGCCCCGCGTGATCGAACCCACCGAACTGCCCACCGCGGTCGCCGCATCCTGCAGCGTGGCAGAATGCATCGATGCGCTGGAGTATCAGGGTTTCGACCCGCAGGCGGAAGACAGCCTGCTGGGTGCCGCGCACTGGCTGGCCCGGCTGGGCGCGAACCACGACTTCCTGGCGGAGATCATGGTGGCCGAGCTGGCGAACCGTCACAAGGCGGATGACGGCAGCACCGCCTACGGTCCGCAGGTCATCATGCTGTCGCCACTGGGCCGCCCCTATTTCCTGCGCGCGGCGATCTGGCCTTCGCCGGAGGAGCACATGTTCCGTGCCAGCGGCGGCAGCGCCTTCGTGTACGAACTGCCGCACGATCACAATTTCGACTTCCTGACCTACGGCTATTTTGGCCCGGGCTATGCCTCCGACTATTACGAGTATGATTACGAGAACGTCGCCGGCGCCATCGGCGAACATGCCGGCCTGCGCTTCGTCGAGCGGGCGCAGCTGACGCCCGGCAAGATCATGCATTACCGCGCGCATCGTGACGTCCACTCGCAGCTGCCACCTGCCGCGCTGTCCGTGTCGCTCAACGTCATGCATTCTGGCGGGGCGCAGGGCTGGACCGACCAGTACCGGTTCGACACCGACAAGGACGAGATCGACGGCATCCTGAGCCCCGGCGCCAGCGAGGTGTTCCTGCGCATCGCAGTCGGGCTGGGCGGGGCGGAGGCGCTGGATCTGGCGGATCGCTTCGCTGCCCGGCACCCCAGCGATCGCATGCGGCTGACGGCCTTGCAGGCCCGGGCCGGCATGCTCGACCCGATCGCCGCGGACGATCTGTGGCGCCGTGCTGAGGCATCCGGCAGCCGCTTGGTCGCACTGGAGGCGGTACGCTATCGCCGGGAACTGGCGCTGGTCAGCGCCGGATAGAACATATGTGAAATGCGGAGCCGATCCGCAGCGCCTCCATTGAAGGCATGAGCGTGAGGCCAGTCTGGCCTCAGCCATGCCACTCAAGGAGCTACGAAATGTACTACTTCGACAAGCGGCTGCAATATCCGGTCAAGGTGGACAAGCCCGATCCCCAGTTCGCGCGCATGCTGCAGCAGGCGATCGGCGGCGTGGAAGGCGAGATCCGCGTCTGCATGCAGTATTTCTTCCAGGCGTGGGGCAACCGCGCGCCGAACACGAAATATCGCGACATGCTGCTGAACACGGCGACCGAGGAGATCGGTCACATCGAGATGCTGGCAACCGCGGTTGCGCTGAACCTGGAGACGGCCCCGGTCGCCGAACAGGAAGAGGGTGTGAAGGATTCCATCGTCGGCGCCGTGATGGGCGGCGGCAATGGCCGTCACACGATCGAGGGCATGCTGCACAAGCATATCCTGTCGACCGGCCTTGCGGCGCAGCCGGTGGATGCCGACGGTGTCCCGTTCAACATGAGCCACATCTATGCCAGCGGCAATGTCGCGGCAGACATGTACTGCAACGTGGCGGCGGAAAGCACCGGCCGCGTGCTGGCGACGCGCCTGTACAATGCGACGACCGATCAGGGCATGAAGGACATGCTGCATTTCATGATCGCGCGCGACACCATGCATCAGCAGCAATGGCTGGCCGTGATCGAGGAACTGGGCGGCGCCGAAGGCTCGCTGCCGATCCCCAACTCCTTCCCGCAGGAGCTGGAGGATCAGGCCAACAACTACAATTTCTATGGCCACGCCGCAGACGGCACCCCGCCGCCCGAAGGGCGCTGGACGTCCGGCCCGTCGCTCGACGGCAAGGGCACCTTCACGGTGGTGCAGAGCGTACCGCTGGGCGAGGAGCCGATCCTCGGCCCTGCACGCCCCGACAGTGGTGCGCAGAAGGAACAGATCGCCTGATGACAGCCGCGGGTGGGGCGATCACGCTCCACCCGCTCACATACCTCTGATGAGCGGGTGTGTAACGGCGACCCGCTCGCATTAGCGCTTGCGTTCCGGCTACCCTCCCGCCATGAGCAGGCTACTGCGAAGCGTTCGCACGTCTTCGCAGATGGGTCTTGTATGTTCGGGGGGTTCTACCATGCTTTTCCGGTCCAGCGCGCTGGTGTCAGCCAGCGCGATCTGCCTTGTCGCGACCATGCCGGCGCTGGCGCAGGATGCGGCAGGCGGCGAGAGGGCCGATCAGGACCTGAAGGTTGCCATCGACAGCCAGACATCCGGAGATCCGGAGGACATCGTCGTCACTGCGCAGGTGCAGGGGCTGCAGGCGCTGGGCGCGACCACCATCACTGCGGAGGACATCGCCAAGCAGCCGCCGGTCAACGACCTGTCCGACCTGCTGCGCCGCCAGCCGGGCCTGAACCTGACCGGTGCGGGCAGCGCCGGCACCTATGGCAACAACCGCCAGATCGACATTCGCGGCATGGGGCCGGAAAACACGCTGATCCTGGTGGATGGCAAGCCGGCGCAGTCGCGCAATTCCGTGCGCATGGGGCGGGACGGCGAACGCAACACCCGCGGCGACACCAACTGGGTCCCTGCCGAGGAGGTGGAGCGGATCGAGATCCTGCGCGGCCCGGCCGCGGCGCGCTATGGGGCCGGCGCGGCAGGCGGTGTGATCAACATCATCACCAAGGGGCCGGCGACCGAGTTCCGCGGCAATTTGTCGACCTACATCCTGAAGCCGGAGAGCGATCTGGAAAGCATGACCTATCGCGGCAACGCCTCGGTCGCCGGGCCGCTGGCGGACGGGCTGGGCTTCCGGGTCTATGGCAACTGGAGCAAGACCACCGGCGACGATCCGCGGATCAACGCCGCCGCCGCCGATGCGCCGGCCGGCACCGTGCCACCGGGCGGGCGCGAAGGGGTGGAGAACAGGGACATCAACGGACTGGTGCGCTGGCAGGTGGCACCCGGGCACCGGCTTGACCTGAATGCCGCGTACAGCCGCCAGGGCAACGAATATCAGGGTGAATATCGCCTGCCCGGCGGTGCCGTCAGCCCGATCGTGCAGGATCTGATCGGTGAAGAGACCAACGTGATGCGTCGCACCACGCTGAGCGGAAGTTATGACGGGCTGTTGCCTTTCGGCAATTTCGAGGCGCTGCTGCAGTTCGAGCAGACGAAGAACCGTCGGCTGAACGAAGGACTGGCCGGCGGTGGCGAAGGTACGCCGACCTCGACCACGAACTTCTCCGAAGCGACCTTGCGCAACTGGTACGGGCAGGCATCGCTAGACCTGCCGTTCGAGACCGCCATCGCGTCGCATGTCCTGACGCTGGGCACCGAGTTCCGGCACGAATATCTGAATGATGCCTTCGCGGTCTCGCAAGGCACCACTGCGCCTATTCCGGGGCTCGAGCCGGGGTCGGGCGGCCTGCGCAATCCGGAATCCGATGCCACCACGCTGGCCGTTTTCGTCGAGGACAACATCACGCTCGGCATCGTGACCCTGACGCCTGGCGTCCGGTTCGACAATCACAGCACCTTTGGTGACAACTGGTCGCCCAGTTTCTCCGCCGCGGTGGAACCGTTCGCCGACTTCATGATCAAGGGCGGTATCGCGCGCGCATTCGCCGCGCCGAACCTGTACCAGTCGAACCCCAATTACCTGTACTACACTGCCGGCTTCGGCTGTCCCTTCGCGTTCCCCAATCTGGGTGGCGGCTGCTACGTACAAGGCAATGCCGATCTGGAGGCGGAAACCAGCATCAACAAGGAGATCGGCATCGCCTACTCGCCGGCCGGCTGGAACGTGACCGCAACCTATTTCCGCAACGATTACGACAACAAGATCATCGCCAACAACGTGCCCATCGGCACGGCACCGCTGAACGGCCGCCTGGCGCAGATCTTCCAGTGGTACAATTCGGGCAAGGCTGTCGTCGAAGGGCTGGAAGGCAACCTGCTGGTGCCGGTGCTCGATGGCCTGTCGATCAACACCAACGTCACCTACATGATCCAGAACGAGAACCGCGAGACCGGCCGCCTGCTGTCCGTGGTGCCCGACTACACGGTCAACACGACGCTGGACTGGGAGATCACCGACCAGTTCACCTTCGTGGGCACCTTTACCCGCTATGGCGAGCAGCAGCCCAACGGCGTGCTGTACAGCGGGGGCGCGCCGACGCAGGAGCAGCAGCGACCCCGCGATCCGTACAATCTGGTCAACATCAACCTGCTGTTCCGCGCCAACGAGTATTTCCGGATCAGCGCAGGCGTGAACAATCTGTTCGACGAGGCGCTGTTCCGTGAAAGCGCCAACAACGGATCGGGCGCGAACAACTACAACGAGCCGGGCCGTGCCTTCTTCCTGACGACCAACTTCACCTTCTGATCTCCGATCCGCGCCAGCAGCGCGCGCCGCTTATCTTGCAGCAGGTGCAGGAGCAGCGATACCGGCCGGCACCCGCCAGTGCCCTGTTGGACATGGCGGGGCAGGGGGTCGATGAACAGGGCTCCGCCTCAGCGTAACGGTTCGCCCGGCGCGGAGGCGCGCACCGCGACCGCATGGACGCGGCTGCCGGGAATGTCGCCAAGTGCACGGTTTACCATCCGCTGCCGCTCCAGCCGGCTGACCCCGGCGAAGGCATCCGCCTCGATCACGATCGTGAAATGCGACTCCCCGCTGCCATCGTCGCCCGCATGGCCGAGGTGCTGCGCGGTGTCGTTGATCACCTCCAGCCGGATGGGGGCGAGGGCGGCGCGCAGGCGCTGCTCCATCTCGGTGGCGAGGGGGCCGCTCATATTTTGGTCCTTTCGGGCAGGTTCAAATCCGGCCGGGCGTTACCATCTGTTGGCGGATGCGGCAGCAGCGATTTCACGGACGGCATGAAGGCAGGGGGCAGCGGTGCGAGGCGCCAGGGTGTGATGACCCGGGCGAATTCCGCGCGCCTGGCGACCGCGGCAGCAGTTTTGACGGGCCGGGCCACTGGCGCTGGTTCTGCCTGCCCCATGTGCGCGAATTCAATGCCGGTTATGACTGGTTCGAAGGCATGAGCGCGGACGAGATCCTGCAGGCGCAATCCCCCATTTCCGGCTGGGCGACGGAGACGCGCGCCTTTCGCGCCGAGCCTGCCGACGGAATGCCCCGCTGGGCCGACTTCACCGATCCGCTGGACGCGATCAATGCGCGGGCCAACGACATCCGCCACGGCGTCACCAACCGGCGGGCGCGGCAGGCGCAGCAGACCCGCTTCACCCCACGCGAGCACGAGGCGCTGGGCGCGCTGGGGCTGGACCCGCAGGCGGACCGTGCAGGGCTGCGCAAGCGCTATTCCGAACTGGTCCGACGGTACCACCCCGATCGCAATGGCGGGGATCGTGCGCACGAGGCGAAGCTGCAGCGGGTCGTGGAAGCGTACAACCTGCTGAAACGCGCCGCTGCCTTTGCTTGATCTGCGGGGGCCCGATGCTATCCAGCAGGGGTGAAACCGCACCGCCTGCTCCGCACGAGCTTCGCCCTGGCTGCCCTGGCCGGCACCATCCTGACCCCCATTGCCGTCGCTGCGCAGCAGGCCGACCAGCCTGCGCCGCTGGCCGATCTGGTACGGCAGGTGGATATCCCGTTCGAGACGTTCACGCTGGATAACGGGCTGACCACGATCGTCCACACGGACCGCAAGGCACCGGTGGTCGGCGTCACGGTGTATTACAGGGTCGGCAGCAAGCACGAACCGCGCGGCCGCACCGGTTTTGCCCATCTGTTCGAACATCTGATGTTCACCGGCAGCGAGAACGTACCGAACTTCGACATTCCGCTGGAAGCGGCGGGCTCGACGGCGACTAATGGTTCCACCGACACCGACCGCACGAACTATGTGGAAACGGTGCCGACCGGCGCGCTGGACCTGGCGCTGTTCATGGAAAGCGACCGCATGGGCTACCTGCTGGGCGCAATCGACCAGGCGAAGCTGGATCGGCAGCGCGGCGTGGTGCAGAACGAGAAGCGGCAGGGCGACAACCAGCCTTACGGTCTGGTGCGCTACAAGCTGCAGGACGGCCTGCTTCCGGTGGGCCACCCCTATCGCCACTCCGTGATCGGGTCGATGGCCGACCTTGATGCGGCCAGCCTGACGGACGTGCGCAAGTGGTTCGTCGACAATTACGGCCCCAACAATGTGGTGCTGGCGCTGGCTGGCGACATCGATGCCGCGACCGCGCGTCCGCTGGTGGAACGCTGGTTCGGCACCATCCCGCGCGGGCCGCAAGTGGCGGCAACGGTGGCCGAGCCGGTCACGCTGGCCGCGCCCGTGCGCGAGGAGATGGCCGACCAGGTGCCGACCACCATGGTCATGCGCGCCTGGACCGGGCCGGCGCTGACACACCCCGACTCCGTTCCGCTGGCAGCCGGCATGGCGGTGCTGGGCGGGCTGGCCTCCTCCCGGCTCGACAATGTGCTGGTGCGCGACCGGCAGCTGGCCGTGGCGGTATCGGCCAGCGCCGGGCAGGACGAGCAGCTGAGCTGGCTGTCCGCGCAGATGGAGGTCCGCCCCGGTGTCGACCCCGCCGCGGCCGAGGCTGGCTTCGACGAGGTGATCGCCCGCCTGCTGGCGGAAGGGCCGACGCAGGACGAACTGGCCCGCGCGGCGACGCAGATCGTTTCCGCGCAGATCGGCGCGCTGGAAGTGGTCGGCGGCTTCGGTGGCAAGGGCTCCACCCTGGCCGAGGGGCAGCTCTATGCCGGTGACCCGGCGCACTACAAGGCGGAGCTGGCGCAATTGGCCGCGCTGACGCCGGCGCAGGTGCAGCAGGCGCTGCAGCGCTGGCTGGGCCGTCCGTCCTACACCCTGTCGGTGGTGCCAGGCGCGCGAACGGAGAGTGGCGACACGATGGGCGGCTGGGGTGACGAGGGGACGGACCCCGTCACGCCTGCGCCCGAGCCGGCTGCGCCGCAGATCACCTCGACCCCGCGCACCGCGCCGGAGGTGGCGCCGGTGGGCGAGCTGGCGTTCCCCGAGGTCGAGCGCGCAACGCTGTCGAACGGCATCGAGGTCGCCTTGGCGCGCCGCACGGCTGTGCCCAAGCTCAGTCTGGCGCTGACCTTCGATGCCGGAAGCGCAGCCGACGGTGCTGCCCGGGCGGGCACCCAGTCGCTGATGATGGAGATGCTGGAAGAAGGCACCTCCACCCGCAGCGCGGTGCAGATCGCGGAGGAGCAGGAGCGGCTGGGTGCATCGATCAGCACCGGGACGGGGATCGACACCTCGTCCGTCAGCATGAGCGCGCTCAGCGCCAATCTGGTGCCGTCGCTGGCGCTGATGGCGGACATCGCGCGCAATCCGGCATTTGCGGCGGGCGAAGTGGCCAGGGTCAAGAACCAGCGGCTGGCGGCGATCCAGCAGGAACAGGCCAGCCCTGTCGGCCTCGGCAGGCGCGCGCTGAACCCGCTGCTCTTCGGCGAGGGGCATCCCTATGGCAATGTCGGTGCCAGCGGCAAGCCGGTGGTGATCGAGGCACTGACGCCCGAGGCGCTGGCGGCGGAACATGCGCGCTGGTTGCGGCCGGACACAGCCAGCATCACCGCCGTGGGAGACGTGACCATGGCCGAGCTGGTGCCCGCGCTGGAGCAGGCGTTCGGCAACTGGCAGGCACCCGCCGGGGACAAGCCGGTCAAGGATCTGGCCGCCGCCACCCCGCAGGGCCAGAGCCGGCTGGTGGTGGTCGACCGGCCGAACAGCCCGCAGAGCGTGCTGCTGCTGGGCCGCGTGCTGCCACTGGTCGGTACGGAGCAGGGGCAGGAGGCGCTGGAGCTCGCCAACGAGGTGATCGGCGGCGGCTTCCTCAGCCGGCTGAACATGAACCTGCGCGAGGACAAGGGCTGGACCTACGGCATCGGCAGTTCGGTAGCGCAGCCGGTCGGTCCGCGCAGCTTCGTGGTGTCCACCCCGGTGCAGACCGACCGGACGGGCGACGCGATCCGCCTGATCCTGGACGACCTGAACGCCTTCGCCGGAGGCAAGGGCGTGACGGAAGAGGAGCTGCAGCGCGTGACCGAAGGCAATGTGCGCGGCCTGCCCAACCGGTTCCAGACCAACAGCCAGGTGCTGGGCGCCCTGCTGGCCAACCGCGCGCTGGGCCGGCCGGACGACTACCAGGAGCAGCTGGCGCAGATCTATCGCGGCACCGATGCCGCCGCGATCGACAAGGCGGCGGCGGAGTATCTGCAGGGCGGCGCGCTGACCATCGTGGTGGTCGGCGATCGTCAGGCGATCGAGGCGCAGCTGCAGGGCGTTGGCCTGCCGGTCGAGTATGTCGACGCCGCAACCCTGTGATGCGGGCCTGAGGGGATCGGTCGGCGGCGTTGCCGGCCGATCCCCTGGCGGTGCCTAGAACGCGCCCGGCAGTTCGCGCTCAACCGTGGTGGACGGCTGGGCAGGCTGCAGCAGGCGGCGTTCCGCCGGCGTGCCGGTGCGTGCCGCGCTGGCGCTGGCCGTGGCGGTGACGGAGATCGGCGTGCAGCTGCCGCTGCCCAGCCATTGCAGCGCCGTCGCGATCATCCCCTCTGCCGGATCGCCCAGCTGCCGAGACAGGTCGTCGCGGGCGGTGCAGGTGACGGGCACGGTGGTGGCGAGCCCGCGATAATAATCGCCCTGGCCGGCGGCATTTACGGTGCGCAGCGCCACCACCCGCAGGCGGTCGTCGCATTCGGGGCGATCGATCGCGATCTGCCCCACCGGCTTGCCGTAGGTGTTGCTGCCGACCAGCGCCATGTTCGTACCAAGATAGGGCGTGAATGCATTGATCACGAGCTCGCTGGCAGAGGCGCTGTCCCCGGTGGCGATGAAGGCGACCCGCGTGGCCGCAATCGCCTGAGCGGGTGGCTGGAAGGCAAAGCGTTCGTTCTCCGCCGACTTGCTGGCGCGATAGGTGATCTCGCCGAAGGGTTGCCCGGCCCGGTTCGCGGCCATCAGGTTGCCCAGCGCCTGCGCGGTGCGGATCAGTCCGCCGCCATTGTAGCGCAGATCGACGATCAGCTGCGTGATGCCTTCCGCCCTGAACCGCGCGAAGGCGCCGGCCAGGTCCGGCTCGGCCGTGTCGATGAAGGTGCGCAGGTTGATGTAGCCGACCCGCTGCCCGCCACTCGTCAGCACCTGGGCCCCGTACCGGTCGGACACCGGGTCGAGCGCAAAGCTGGCCTTCTGTATCGTGACCGTGCGTTCCGCACCACTGCGGGCGCGGATGCCGAGCATACGGCTGACACCCGGGTCGGGCGGGCCGAATGCGGCATAGACGGCATTGGCGCCGCCAGAGGCGAACAGGGACGTCACGCTCACCCCGTTGACCGCGAAGATTTCCGCGCCCCGCTCGATCCCGGCGGCGGAGGCGGGCGTGTTCTCGAAAGTTTCGCTGACCAACACACGGAAGGTGGGCTCGTCATAGCTCAGCCGGAAGCCGAAGCCGGCGCTCGTACCGGTTTCGTAATAGGCGTTCTCCTCCCGGATTGAGGTGAGATAGGTGAAGTACCGGTCGCGCCCGAGGGCACGGGCCGGGGCGACCAGCGCGTCGATATAGGCATCGACCGTGGTGTAGCCGGCCGGTTGCACGTTAAAGGCCAGGTTATCCGGGAACAGGTACCATTCGTCCAGCGTGGCCTTCGCCCAGGCCTGCCGGCTGGTCAGCGAGCAGGCGGCCGTGGACGGGGCCGGCGTTGGCGTGGCACTCGCCACAGGTGCTGGGCCGCCGGAAATGCTGCTGCCACTGCCGCCATCATCGCCGCCGCAGCCGGCCAGCAGTGCCGCCATCGCACATAGCGCAGGCCCCATCCCGATGCGTCGCATGTCACCCATCCCTTTGTTTCCGCGATACTACTTCGGCGGGAGGGGTGCGGCAAGGTGATCATTATACCGATCGAAGCCGTGCCGGGACCCTTGCCAAGGCCTGCAGGAGCGGGCAGGAGTCGCCCCCGAATTACAAGGGAGATGCGTTGCCGATGCTCGAACATGTGCCAGCCTGGCTCGGCCGCGCGCTGGGCAATGTGCGCGCCGGCCATGGCAAACTGGCCGTCGCGCAGCTGGATGACGAAGGACTGGTCGGCCAGGGTGGCTTCACGCTGCGCTCCGCTGCCTTCACCCATGGGGAGGCGCTAGACCCCAGCTTTACCGCGGACGAGGAAGACGCCGTTGCGCCGCCGCTGGAATGGACGCAGCCGCCCGCCGGTACGCAGGACATGGTCCTGCTGGTCGAGGATCCGGACGCGCCTGCGCCGCAGCCCTTCTGCCACTGGCTGGTCTGGGGCCTGGCGCCCGCGGCCGGGCAGCTGCTGGAAGGGGAGAACCCGCCGCGCGTGGGCAAGAACTCCTACGGGAATTCCGAATGGCTGCTGCCCGATCCGCCGACCGGGCATGGCAGCCACGATTACGTGTTCCAGCTGTTCGCGCTGGACCTGCCGCTGACGCAGATGCCCGGGGCTACCCGGGACGAAGTGCTGGCGGCGATGCAGGGGCATGTGCTCGCCGCAGCGGTGCTGACCGGCACCTACAGCCGGGACGAACGCGCCGGGGCGTGGGACGAGGATGACGAGGGCTGATCCCTTGACGGGAACAGCCGGGCGTTGACGGGTTTTTGACAGTCAATCTGGAAGGACAGGGAAGCAAGTTATGGCCGCAAAGAACAACGCGCTGAACAAGCCGGTGACGGTGTCGGAAGATCTGGAGCAGGTCATCGGCAAGGGCCCGATGACCCGCGCCGAGGTGACCAGCAAAGTGTGGGAATACATCAAGTCCAAGAACCTGCAGGACGAGAAGGACAAGCGTCAGATCAACCCCGACGACAAGCTGGGCGCGGTGATCGGCAAGGACCAGATCTCCATGTTCAAGATGACCGCTGCGGTGTCCAAGCACCTCAGCTGAGGGATCATCGGCGGCGCCATGGCCAGTCCGTGACGCCGCCGGCCCACAACGCAGCCCAGATCAGCACGGGCTGCGCCAGCATCCGCGGGATGTGATAGGCGAGGTTTCGCCCGCCATTGATGTTGGCCATGTCCATCAGCATGTGGTTGATGTTCGCCGGCCAGACGCACAGCGCATAGGCCGCCAGCCCCCACCCGCCGGCCCGCCGCAAGCCGGCCGACCATCCCTGCAACAGCGCGGCGGCACCTGCCAGTTCGGCCCATCCGGTCAACTGCACCATCAGCTCGGGCGCGGGCACGCCGGCCGGCATGATCGTCAGGAACGGGGCCGGCATGGCCAGGTGGAACACCCCTGCCACGCCGTAGAACAGCGCCAGCGCGCAACGGGTGAACGCGCGCGCCGGCATTGGCTCAGGCCTCCTGCGCAGGCACGCCAACCTCGCCTTCGTCCTCGCCATCCCAGTAATGGACCCGCTTGGCGCGCACTTCCACCAGCACCAGGCCAGGCGTATCCACGCCATCCTTGAACCAGCGGTCCAGATCGGGCGTCCAGTGCTCGCGGAAAGCAGCCTTGTCGCGGATCAGCACCGCCTCCCCTTCGACATGCACGAACAGGCCCGGTGCGCCGACCAGGCCCTTCAGCCCGGCCTTACCCTGGTAGGTCAGGCCGACGGAGGCGTCACGGGCGATGTCCTCCACCGTGCGAGTATCGTCGGAGCTGAAGAACCAGCTGGTGCCTTCATAGGCGACCTGACGATTGTTGCTCATGGGCCGGCCGGCCAGCGAGCCATCGGCCGCGCGGCTGACGAGCATGCAGAAGTCGATGTCCTTCAATGCCTCAGAAATGTCATCCAGGGTCTTGGTCACGGCACTGCTCCTGATATCATGTGCCGGACGAACCCGCCGGGCGACCGGGCGGTTCCGCTGATCCATGCAGGAAGGGACAGGCGCCATGGCGATCCGGACGGGAATTGGCGGCTGGGTCTATCCCCCATGGCGCGGCGGCGTGTTCTACCCGCCAGGGCTGGTGCAGAAGGGGGAGCTGGCCTTCGCCTCCCGCGCCGTGTCCGCGATCGAGATCAATGCGACGTTCCACAGCCTGCAGAAGCCGGAAAGCTTTCGCAAATGGCGGGACGAGACGCCGGAGGGCTTCGTCTTCGCACTGAAGGGATCGCGCTACGTGTATAGCTCGCAAGCGCGGCTTAGACGGGCGGCCGTGCACAAAGCCTCGTAAAGACGACGTTGATACCGCGCTCTCGGGCGGAGCAGCTCGTCTGCCGCGTTCTGGGGTAGCAAAGCTACCCAGCGTTCCGACCTGACAATCTTCTGAGTGCTTGGATTCCTGATAGAATGCACCAGTGCGGTGCTATCCACCGGGGCGACGAGTTCATGTCGCTGGCACGGTGCAGCTACAAGTGGCACCATTGGGCAGATCCTTATGGGGCCTTGGAATAATGCAAAGGCCCATTCGTAACAATAGAGGCTCCGGGGACCGGGCATTAGGCAGCTCCGATGCCTGCAGGCATCGGAGCTGCCTAGCCGCTCGACGCCCAGTCTGTTTAGCCGCGCTGGAGACTGGTGCGCGACTGCTTCTTGCAGCCTTCAGGCCTCTTTTGTTTTGTAAATTTGATCATAAGCGCCAGCTCCAAAGTGGACCTTACGAGCAACCATCTCGTCGATAACGCCTCGGACACCTAGTATTGCTGCGTCGTGGCCTTTGGGTCTCGCTGGTTGATAGGGCATTAATTTGGCGCCTATTGTCGCTAGCAATCTCTCCGCTTACCGCAACGCCGTGTCGACCTCTTAGGGAAAATTTCCGCACCGTAGAGGCAATCTCGGAGGATTGCGGGGCCAGGTGCCATGCATAGGCGAGCGGCTGCTTCGCGCCTGTCCACCGCAAACCCTGCATGATCGCGCCAAGATCGACCCCGGCGGCGAAGAGGTCCTAGTCACAACCGACCCGCAACGAGTGCCGATGCGGCGGCGACGAGCGGCTCGATCTCGCCTGCTGTGCAGGTGTAGGCTAAGGAGCGAAACACAGAGCCTTCGGTGATGCCGCCATGGCTGGTCCAATCGGCCAGGTAGTTGGCCGATGCGCACGACAACCACACGTAGGCACCGTCGGCTTCCTAATCGGTTTTGGAGTGCGGGATGAACCCCGAGGCATCGCCGCCACCCAACCGCATGATGTGTTCGGGCCTGATCGTCACGAGCCGGATCGCCGCAAGCCCGCATCATAGCCGACCGACAGCAAAGCGCGGTCGCGCTTGCCGGCAGCATCTTCCGGAATGGATTGGACGAGGGCCAGCAACGACCCCGGTTGCAACGTCTCGTCAGCGAGATCGGCGACATCGCCTTTGAGCCCCAGACCGCGTGCTCGACGGACCACGCGCTTGTCGCTCATGCGAATGCCGCGCTGCTTCCAGCGCACCAACTCATCGACTGGCAGCGGCAGTTCAAGCACCGCGTGCAGGCGTACCATCGAGGCAACCAGCCGGTTGGTGGGATAAATTTGCGCGACTCTGCATCCATGAAACAATCATCCGACAGGTCGCGATTGCGCTTGCGGCGTTTCCCGGCTTCTGCAACCTGTCGCGCAGCGCTGGTCAATCCCAGCGTGGGGGCGTCGTAACCCCGGGTCGTCTGGCCGGTCGCGTGCTTCGCGGCCGGGTGGCCGCCGCGTATGTCCAGGGTACCGCCTAAAGGCGGCGGCGCCTTGGCGGACGCCAGGTTACGAACACCCGGCTTTTGCCGGTCCCCCGCAGTCAGGAGGATCGACATGCGCTTCAACTTCTATGATGTGGTCTCACCGGCGGAGCTGCGCACCGGCTTGCTGCAGATCGTCGCCTATCTAGACGAATACGGCGTGGACCGCTTGTCCCACGTCCAGCTGTATTGCCTGCCTTGGCGCGGCGGCGACCTATTGCAGGCGGTTGACGAGCGCGGGCGGACGGCACCGGTTGTGGTTCAGCATATCGAGGGAGATCTGTGGCGGCGTTTGGGACCTGGCCCCAGCTCGCGTCAGGCGAGCGGGTTGGCCGAGGCCGACTCACTGTCCGCACGTGGACTCGGACTGTGGAGCGACCTGTCAGGGGAAGATTGAGACGATCGCCAACTGAGCGGCGGTTGAGAACGATATTCGTTCTGTCATACACATAAGCTAGCGGATTCTTGCTCGCTAGCCGGATTCATGTCGCGGGTTTTGGTGACGATAAACGCGCGGCGGTCTGTGCCGGCTCGAAAGCCTTCGGCGGGGATTAGATCGAGCCACTCATGATCGCGCGCCTTTTTAACCCAACCGGCTTAACTGGCGGACATTGCGGATGATCTCCGCGCCGGCCGAGGTCACGCTGTCGGTCGGATCTCGTAATGCCAGCAGCATAGCGCGCGCTTCGACCTTGAGGTCAGCTTTGAGCTGGTCGTCCAAGGCCTCGTAGTCGTCAGCGCCGCTACGAACCTTAGCTAGCGCGCGCGCGGCATTGTCCAGCATCGTCATCGTGACCTCCACAGGCAGTCGGCGCCTGTGCCGCTACCATTATCGGCCTTCATGCCCGCGCCGCTCTGGAAGGTGAAGCGGTCGATAATCGTCAGCTGCAAATCATGGTTGCCCTGAGCGCGCGACTTCGTGCAAAGCTCGTAAGCGGACTGGCCGTTTCCGCCCCTTTGCCCTCGTTCAGCCTTGCTCTTCTGCATCCCAAAAGCCGTCGTTCGTTCACCGACCAACAGCACCGGCCGAAGTCGGCAGACACAATCCGGGCATGCATCGCTTCAACGTAAAACAAGTCGCGGGTGGGTTGCCTCAGCCGACAACCGCGATTAGATCGCGGCTTCGCTCTTGGGGAGTAGCTACCCACTCCGGTGGGGCCATCGTCAACACACTCGACCCTCCGGGATCGTGGCGGTGGCAGCGAACGCAGGTTCGCCCAGCAAGACCAATGACGCTGTACTCCGCTTTGAGGTCGGGGGTGCGTGCGTCGTTTGGTTATCGGCCCCGAGATTATGACATGGCTGGAATCTTAACGCTTGGCGCATTGGGCGCGAGCTTGTCGGTCGACGCATTTGCCGCTTCGCTCGGCAAAGGCGCAACAGAGCAGGGCAATCGCTGGCGCGACGCTGTCAGGGTCGGAGCAGTCTTCGGCTTTTTCGAGGCGATCACTCCGGCGATCGGGTATTTTCTAGGCTACATGCTGAACGACAGGATTGTGGCCTACGATCACTGGGTCGCCTTCGGCCTGCTGCTGGCGGTTGGTGCATACATGGTACGCGAAGCCCTGATGGGCACCGACGAGCCGGCAACGGAGCCGCGCACCGATATAACCTACTGGCGCTTGGCGGTAACCGCGATCGCCACGAGTATCGACGCTGCGGCGGTCGGTATTTCGCTCGCGCTCATGGATGTGAACGTATGGATGGCGTGTCTCATCATCGGCGGCATCACCACGATTGTCGCTACTAGCGGTGTCATGCTCGGTAAGCACATCGCTCCGCATCTTGGGCGATATGCTGGCGTCCTTGGAGGCTTGGTGCTTGTGGCAATTGGTGGCTCGATACTTTTCCAGCACCTCACTGCCTAGGTGCCTAGGAAGTTACAGAGCACCCAGCAAACCTACTTTAGCTGGATTCCCTCCGACTGCAGTACGAACAGGGTCAGTACCTTGTTGAGACGATCTTGGATGGTCAGAGCAGACGCTGCCACCATCCCACATCATGCCAGTGACCGAACTTGCGCCCCACCTCCCGATAGATCCCGAGAGCGGTGAACCCCACGCTTTCATGAAGGCCGACACTGCTTTCATTCGGTAGCGCTATGCCCGCAAATGCCGCATGAAAGCCGCGCTCCTGGAGGTCTGCTAACAACGCCGTATACAGGGCGCGGCCTACCCCCGAACGCCGTACCTCATCAGCGATGTAGACAGTGACATCGACGGACAAGCTGTAAGCAGCGCGGGTGCGATGCTGACTGGCGTAGGCATAGCCAGCAATTCGGCCGTGCCGCTCTGCCATCAGATACGGGTAATCCGCCAACGTTGCCTCGATCCGCGCTGCCATCTCCGACACGGACGGAGGATCCACTTCGAACGAGATTGCGGTATGCTCAACCATCGGCGCGTAGATCGCCTGTATCTCATCGGCATCCGTCGCCGTTGCAGTGCGGAGGCGAAGTGAGGTCATTCTTGTCCGCCTTGCGGTGCGATCGCGATGCTCGACAGGTCTGATGCTAGATCCACCGGCACCCCGGCTTGCTTGCGTTCCGAATAACGATCAACCAGCTGCGTTGCATGTGGGCGCAGCAGCACGGTGAAGCGCACCAGCTCCTCCATCACATCCACGATCCGGTCATAGTAGCTCGAGGGCTTCATGCGCCCGGCCTCGTCAAACTCCTTGTAGGCCATTGCGACAGAGGATTGGTTGGGGATGGTGAACATGCGCATCCAGCGGCCGAGCAGGCGCAGGGTGTTGACCCCGTTGAACGACTGCGAGCCGCCCGACACCTGCATCACCGCCAAGGTGCGGCCCTGTGTCGGGCGCATGCCCTTCATTTCTAACGGCAGATGATCGATCTGGGTCTTCATGACGCCGGTGATCTGGCCATGCCGTTCCGGGCTGCACCACACTTGGCCCTCTGACCACATTGCCAGTTCGCGCAGCTCGTGCACGGCCGGATGATCGTCACCTGGCACCTGGTCGGTCAAGGGCAGAGTCGAGGGATCGAAGATGCGCGTCTCGGCCCCGAACAGCTGGAGCAGACGGGCCGCCTCCTCGATGCACAAGCGAGAGAACGAGCGTTCCCGCAGGCTGCCGTACAGCAGCAGGATGCGCGGCGCCGGATCGGGGGTGCCAAGCCCCGAGGCTGGCTGCGGGACGATATAGGCGCGGTCGAGCGCTGGCAGATAATCGAGTTCAGACAATGTGCGGAGCGGCATCAGGCAGTCCTTGGTCCGAGCAGGATGACACAGGCGCCGATAATGCAGAGGGCTGCTCCACCCACGTCCCAGCGGTCCGGCCGCACGCCTTCGACGCCCCAGAGCCAGACCAGTGAGGCGCAGATGTAGACGCCGCCATATGCGGCATAAGCTCGCCCGGCCGCCTCGCTGTCTACGCGCGTCAGCAGCCATGCGAAGAGTACAAGGGATATAACGCCTGGAGCCAGCCAGGCCGGCGATTTGTCCAGGCGCAGCCATGCCCAGAACGCAAAGCAACCGCCGATCTCGGCGAGTGCTGCCGCCAAGTACACGAGCGCTGTCATGAGATGCTGACCCTGAGTGCGAGCGCGGCTAGCGTGATGAGCAGCACCGGCACGGTGAGCGACACCCCGACGCGGAAGTAGTAGCCCCATCCGATCCGCACGCCCTTCTGCCTCAGTACGTGGAGCCATAGCAGCGTCGCAAGTGAACCAATCGGAGTGAGCTTGGGACCAAGGTCACACCCGATCACATTGGCGTAGATCATGGCTTCCTTGATGGCGCCGGTCGCGTTTGTGGCATCGATCGACAGCGCGCCGATCAGCACGGTGGGCATGTTGTTCATCACCGATGACAGCAGCGCGACGATCACGCCCGTCCCCAGCGCCGCGCCCCAGACGCCGCCCTGTGCCGTCCGGTCGAGCAACACGGCCAGGCTGTCGGTCAGCCCTGCATTTCGGAGGCCGTAAACGACCAGATACATGCCAAGTGAGAAAATCACGACCTGCCATGGTGCGTCACGCAGCACCTTGCCGGTCTGGATCACATGGCCGCGCCCTGCAATTACCAGCAACACGACTGCCCCGGCTGCGGCCACGGCACTGATCGGCACGCCGAATGGCTCAAGCAAGAAGAAACCGGCGAGCAGCATTGCCAGGACAATCCAGCCACCGCGAAAGGTGGCGGCATCGCGGATCGCCTCGTGCGGCGCGCGCAGCGCGCCCACATCATAGGCTCGCGGAATATCGCGGCGGAAGAACACCAGCAGCGCAGCCAGCGTGGCAGCGACCGACACCAGGTCCACCGGCACCATCACGCCCGCGTATTCAGCGAAGCCCAGACCGAAGAAGTCGGCTGACACGATATTGACGAGGTTGGAAACGACCAGCGGCAGACTGGCCGTGTCGGCGATGAAGCCGGCGGCCATGACAAAGGCGAGCGTCGCCTTCGTGCCATACCCCAGTGCCCGCAGCATGGCGATGACGATCGGAGTCAGAATCAGAGCCGCACCATCATTGGCAAACAGCGCGGACACTGCCGCGCCCAGCAGGACGACCAGCACAAACAGGCCCACCCCGTTCCCTTTGCCCCATCGGGCGACATGCAGTGCCGCCCACTCGAAGAAGCCTGCCTCGTCGAGCAGCAGGCTGATGATGATGATTGCCACAAAGGCGCCGGTTGCGTTCCAGACAATGTCCCACACCACCGGTACATCCGACAGCGAGACCACGCCGGCGAGCAGCGCCACGATTGCGCCGCCCATAGCGCTCCAACCAATGCCGAGCCCCTTTGGCTGCCAGATGACGAGCGCGATCGTGGCGACGAAGATCAGGACCGCTGGAAGCATCAAGCGATGCGCTGGCCCGATGCGTCCACCACCTGTTCGCCATCTTTCTTCGTGAACGCGCCGAGCTGATCTGCCGGCAGCAGATCAAGCACTGCCTCTGACGGGCGGCACAGCTTCACGCCCAAAGGCGATACGACGAGCGGTCGATTGATGAGGATCGGGTGCGCAATCATGGCGTCGATCAGCGCATCGTCCGACAGCAATGTGTCAGCCAGACCCAGCTCGGCGTAGGGTGTGCCTTTCTCGCGCAGCAGGGCACGAGGAGTAATCCCGGCACGCTCGATCAGATCGACCAGCAGGGCTCGGGAAGGCGGGGTCTTGAGATACTCGACGACGTGCGGCTCGATGCCGGCGTTGCGGATCATCGCCAAGGTGTTGCGCGAAGTTCCGCAAGCGGGATTGTGGTAGATCACGATATCGACGGCCATAGCGGGTCCTTTCAGCAGCAAGGGGTGAGCTCGGCCACAAGCGGCGCACACACGTCCGGTGAGCCGGCGCAGCAATCCTTAACCAGGAACACCGTCAGATCGCGCAGCCGCTCCAAATCAGCCCGGTAGATGATCGATCGGCTCTGCCGCTCGGAACGAAGGAGGCCGGCGCGAGCAAGAATGCCCAGGTGAGCTGACATTGTGTTTTGCGGCACCTCAAGGCGTCGGGCGATCTCACCTGCGGCCATGCCGACCGGCTCGTGCCGCACCAGCAGCCGGAAGACGTCAAGACGTGTGCCTTGGGCTAACGCACCAAGTGCAGAGATCGCGAGGTCCGATTCCATGTATCTAGTATAGCCGATACATGGCAATGCGCTAGAGGGCTGACTTGATTGGCGCTCATGCGTGGAGCCTATTTGCCTGTTATCGATTGTTGCCGACCACGCGGTCGCCGGCGGTGGTTTTCATGGCTCTAGGCTCCGGCCGTTTTAGCAGCACCACGAAGCCTTCGACGTCGATCAACAATGTCGTTTTCCTTGAACCGCCGCGGCCTCGCTGCGCAGGTTGTGTTCCGGCACGGTCGTCTTCAGGTGGAGCTCACCTCCCTTGACCGCTTGTGTGTCCGCCGAAGCTCTGCCCGTGCCTGTTTGATAATCTGAACTCCTCCAGAAATGCCCAGCCCCGCGAGGACGCCCGCGACTATCAGATCCGGCCACCCCGTACCGGTGCCGAAGACCCCAAAGGCCGCTGCCACGACTGCAAGATTGCCGACTGCATCGTTGCGCGAGCAGATCCAGACCGACTGCATGTTCGCATCACCCGATCGGAAGCGGTAGAGCAGGAGCGCCACACCAACGTTGGCGACAAGCGCCAGGACGCCGATGATCCCCATCGTTTCTGCATGCGGCGCCGCTCCGGTGAACGATGCATAAACTGTGCTCCCAAGGACCCACAGACCCAGTACGAGCAGCGTGGCACCCTTGAACAATGCTGCACGAGCGCGCCAGCCCAAGGCAAGACCTGCGACAGCGAGACTGATCGCGTAGTTCGCAGCGTCGCCAAAGAAGTCCAGCGCGTCCGCCATCAGCGCGCGCGAGCCTGCAGTCGCGCCGGCGACGATCTCGACGCCGAACATCGCGAGGTTGACCGCGAGCGCGATCCACAGCGCTCGCCGCCACCGCGGTTCATTGTTACTGCTGTCGCTTGTGCATGCGCTACTGCAGCAAGAGGCTCCCATGTGCCGTCTCCTCGATTTCTCAGACCGGCCCTCCATATGGACCCTGTAGCAACTACAGGGTCAAGGGCAGTGCACCTGAAAATCGGCGATCTGGCTAACGCCACCGGCACGAAGGTGGAGACAGTACGGTACTACGAACGCATCGGCCTGTTGCCCGAGCCGGAGAGAACGAGCTCAAACTATCGAAGCTACAGCTCCGGTCATCTCGATCGCCTGAACTTTATCCGTCATGCGCGTGGGCTTGGCTTCGATATCGCTGATATCCGCTCGCTGCTCGGCCTCGCTGATGAGCCCGAAGGCGATTGCACGGAAGTGGACCGGATCGCGTCGGGCCATTTGGAAGCAGTGGAGCGCAAGATCTCCCGCCTGATCGTCCTGCGGGACGAACTGACCCGAATGATCGGCCAATGTCGTGGTGGGCAGGTCGGCAGCTGCCGCATCATGAACGTTCTTGCAGACCACAGTCTGTGCAAGGGCGAGCACAGCGCCAGCTGAGAACTCACCTTCGCGCCTTGTGCTTCGTTCCCTGATCCTCGTGACGGTCCATGTGAGCGTCGCGGAGGATGTCGATGCCTCCATACAAGGCAATGCCTGCAACTGCGACACCCACCAGCAGGTCGGGCCAGTTCGCGCCAGTGAGCATGACGACAATTCCAGCAACGATAATCCCGCCGTTGGACACGAAGTCGTTGAAGCTGAACGTCGTGGCTGCGCGCAAATTGACGTCCTTGTTCTTCAGCCTTTGCAGGAGGCGTAGCGAGAACAGGTTCACCACGGCCGCGACCGCCGCTATCGCTATCATCATGCCTCCTCCGGGCTCCGAACCTTCGACAAAGCGGTGAACGGCATCGGCGATCACGCCGACGCTGAAGACCAGCAGCATCACGCCTGAAAAGCGCGCTGCACCTCGTTTCCATTTACGCGACCGCACCAACGCCAGCAGACTGAGCCCATACACCAAGGCATCGGAGGAGTTGTCGAGACCATTCGCCAGCAGCGCGTTGGAGTCACCGAGATAGCCGGTGATGAAGAAGCCGACGGCAATCGCCACGTTGAGCCATAGAACTACCCATAGCGTGCGGCGCTTGTCAGCTGAACCAAGATCGAAGTCGGCTTCACTCATGTCATTGCTCCGTTCTCAATCAATGTCATGCAATGGTCGCCGTTCCGCTCGCAGAACCTTCGTGCGCAACCGGTCCCACCATTGCTGTCGCCATTCGCGATCGGCCCAACGAGGGTCGAGCACCAATTTGGCGATAGCTGGCAGCACAAACAGCGTGAGTGCCGTCGCCGTAATCAGACCGCCGATTACTACCGTTGCGAGCGGACGCTGGACCTCGGCACCGGTGCCCGAGGCAATGGCCATGGGCACGAAGCCGAGGGACGCGACCAGCGCGGTCATGATCACCGGACGGAAGCGGGCCAGGGATCCGTCAGCGATCGCCTCCGCCAGCGGCATGCCGCCTTCAAGGCGCTGGCGAATGGCGGTCATCATCACCAGACCGTTGAGTGTCGCCACCCCGGACAGGGCGATGAAGCCGACCGCAGCCGAGATGGAGAACGGCAAGCCTCGCAAGGCAAGCGCGAACACACCGCCGGCCAGCGCCATCGGAATGGCGGTGATCACCGCCAAAGCCGGCAGCCATCCCCCCAGCGCCGCGTAAAGCAGCAGGAGAATCAACGCGAGGCAGACGGGCACCACGATCCCGAGCCTTGCCTGCGCGGCCTGCAGGTTTTCGTACTGGCCGCCCCACTCGATGAAGGCTCCGCCTGGCAGCTCCACCCGATCCTGCACCGCCGTGCGTGCTTCCTCGACGAACGAGCCGAGATCGCGGCCGCGCACATTGGCCGAAACGATGACTACGCGGCGACCTCCCTCGCGCCGGACCTCGGCGAGACCATCCACTACGTTGAAGGAGGCAAGGGCACGGAGCGGCACCGATGCACCACCGGGCAGGCGGACCGGCAAAGCGCCGATGCGATCGAAGTCGTTGCGGGTCCGATCCGACAGCCGAACGACCACGTCGAAGCGGCGGTCGCCTTCGAAGACGAGCCCGGCAGGCCGTCCGCCAAGGGCAATTGCCACTGTCTGCGTCACGTCTTCGATATCGAGGCCGTAACGGCCGATGGCCGCCCGATCGAAGGCGATGTCCAACGTTGGGAAGCCGGTCACCTGCTGCGCCCGGACGTCGGCCGCGCCCGAGATGCCGTTCATCACCTCGGTGACTTCGCCGGCGACTGCGGCGAGGTGCTCCATGTCGTCGCCGTAGATCTTCACCGCGATGTCGCCGCGCGCACCCGCGATCAGTTCATTGAAGCGCAGCTCGATCGGTTGGCTGAACTCATAGAGGTTGCCGATCAGGCTACCGAGGCTTTCCTCCATGTCGCTGACCAACTCGTCTTTCGGCAGCGATGGGTCGGGCCATCCCTCTCGAGGCTTGAGAATGACGTAGGCATCCGAGACGTTCGGCGGCATCGGGTCGCTGGCGACCTCGGCCGTGCCGGTGCGTGAGAACACCAGCGAGACCTGCGGGAACTGCTCGAGCCGATCCTCGATCCGGCGCTGCATTTCGAGCGAAGTCTCGATCGGAGTGGAGGGGATGCGCAGCCCCTGGACGGCGACGTTCTGCTCATCCAATTGCGGCATGAACTCGCTGCCGAGCGAGAGGAACACGATCGCCGCCAAGGTGAACAGGGCTGCGCCCGCGCCGATCATCGGCCACGGCCGGGCGACCACCTTGTGCAGAGCCGGCCCATAGCGCGCCTTGGCCGCACGGATCGGTCGGACGTCTTCTTCCGACATCCGCTTGTTGAGCAGCACCGCGACCATCGCCGGTACGAAGGTCAGCGAGAGCACAAACGCCGAAGCCAACGCCAGCATCACGGTGATCGCCATCGGCGAAAACGTCTTGCCCTCCACCCCGGTGAAGGTCAGCAGTGGCGCGAACACCAGCAGGATGATCGCCTGGCCATAAATGGTCGGCTTGATCATCTCTTGCGCGGCAAGCCGGGCTTCGGTCAGACGTTCGCCCAGCGTCAACAGCCGTCCCTCAAGATGCTGCCGGGCAGCGAGGCGCGCGACCGAGTTCTCCACGATGATCACCGCGCCATCGACGATCAGGCCGAAGTCCAGCGCGCCGAGGCTCATCAGATTGCCAGACACCCCGAGCCGGTTCATCCCGATCGCCGCCAGCAGCATCGACAGTGGGATGACCAGCGCGGCGATGAGCGCGGCGCGGAAGTTACCGAGCAGCAGGAACAGCACCGCTACTACCAGCAGCGCACCTTCCAGCAGGTTCTTCTCGACCGTCGCGATCGTGGCATCGACCAGTGTCGCGCGGTTGTAGACGACCCGGGCCTGCACGCCCTCGGGCAACGAAGCTTGCACCTCCTCCAGGCGCTCGGCTGCTGCTTCGGAGACCGTGCGACTGTTTTCGCCGGTGCGCATCAGCACCGTGCCAATCACCGCCTCCTCGCCGTTCAGCGAAGCTGCTCCGGTGCGCAGATCCCCGCCGATGCTGACCTGGGCGAGGTCGCCAATCCGGACCGGCACGCTTTCGCGAGTGGAGACCACCACCCCTTCGATGTCCCGGACGCCGCCGAGCCGGGCATCCACGCGCACCAGCAGCGCCTCGCCCGCACGATCGACGAAGTTTGCGCCTTCGGCGAGATTGGCCCTCTCGAGTGCGGCAATGAGCTCATCGAAAGAGACGCCGTAGCCGGTCAGCCGCGCCGGGTCCGGCTCGACCAGATATTGCTTCTCGAACCCGCCGATAGAGTCGACACCAGCAACGCCGGGGACGTTGCGCATCAGCGGCGCCACGACCCAGTCCTGCACGCTGCGCAGGTAAGCCGCCCGAGCAACCGGTGTGGTCAGCTGCTCGCCTTCTTCGGTGACAAAGCTGCCACCTGTCTGCCAACCATCGGCACCGCCGTGCGGCGCTCGCTTGCCCTCCGGATGACGATACTCGACGACATACATCAGCACCTCGCCAAGCCCGGTCGAGATTGGCCCCATCGAGGGCTCAGCACCTGCAGGAAGATTTGCGCCGATCGCAACGAGGCGCTCGCTTACTTGTTGCCGCGCGAAGTAGAGATCAGTGCCTTCATCAAAGATCACCGTCACCTGACTGAAGCCGTTGCGCGAGATGGAGCGGGTCACGTCCAGCCCCTCGATCCCGGCCAACCCGGTCTCGATCGGATAGGTGACCTGGGTCTCCACCTGTGCTGGTGAAAGCGCAGGCGCGACGGTGTTGATCTGCACCTGCGTGTTGGTGATGTCAGGTACCGCGTCGATCGGCAGCCGCAGCAGGTTCAGCGCGCCCACCAGGGCGACCACGGCAGTTAGCGCGATCATCAACCATCGGAACCGAACGGCGAAGTCCAAAATGATAGCGATGAGGCCATCGTGAGCGGGGGCATCCGATTGTGCGCCCTTATCAATCATCATCTTCAGCGCCCTCCTTCCCGAGTTCGGCCTTGAGCAGGAAAGCGTTGGCGGTTGCGATCACCGTCCCGGGCTTGAGACCGGCAATTATCGTTGCCTTGCCGGCGGAGCGGGTGCCGACAGTGACCGCCTGCGTCTGGAAACCGCCCGGCACCTGCCGGAACACCACGTCCCGTCCCTCGACCGTCTGGATCGCGTCCTCCGGGATGGAGACGAGGTCACCATCGACCTCGCCTGACGGCCTGATGCGCGCCTCGAGGAACGCACCCGGCTGAAGACCCGCAACCTGGCCGGCGAGCGAGATCACTGCAGTGGCAGCACGGTTCTCGATGTCGACCGCAGGGGTTAGCGAACGGACCCGACCGCTGATCTCACGCCCGTCCGGCAGAGCCAACGTCGCCTCGTCGCCTGCCGCGATGCGGGCAAGATCGGCCGCAGGAATTGCGACCTCGACCTGCAGCGCAGAAGGATTGACGACCCGGTACAGCTCGTCGCCAGCATTGACGAAGGCGCCGAGCACGACGGGCGCCGCAGTGATGCGGCCGCTGATGGGACTGGTGACCGCCAGCGATCTTCCATCACCGCTCACGCCGGCTGCTGAGACCGCCGCTTGCGCCCTCTGCAGTTCCGATTGCGCCACAGCAAGCGTGGCTCGCGCAGCTTCGAGATCCTGCCGCGCTGTCACATTCTCGGAGAACAGGCGCTGCTCCCGTCCGTAAGCTGCGGTCAGCTCGGTGACCCGCGCCCGCGCCGCGCTGAGCTGCGCTGCCAGGCCGGCAGCTTCGCCGCTCTCGATGCGGGCGACCGTTTCGCCGCGCGACACAGGGTCGCCAAGCGTCTTGGACAGGCTGCGCACCACGCCCGATGCTCTTGCATCAAGCCGGGCCGCCCCGGTCGGCCGAGCCCCCACTGTCGCAGGAAATACCAGCTCGACTGCTGAACCCTGCTGCACATCCTGCACTGCAATCTGTGAGCTGCTGAGTTGCTGAGGGGTGATCGCGACGAAACCTTCTGGTGCTTCGCTTTCTTCTGCATGCTCGGCTTCTGCCGGTTGCTCTTCCGGCGTAGTCGGTCGTAACGCCAACCAGAGTATGAGAACGAGTACGAGCGCAGCTCCGGCGAGCGCCAAGCCTCTGCGGGTCATGATGATATCCTTCATTGCGCTGCCAGTCTGATGAGCCGTGCCGCGGCGCGCCCTTGGGCTTCGCGGGCGTCGATCAGGAAGCGGCGGATGGTGTCGCGAGCTTCGGCTGCGGAGAGCACTTCAAGCTGCGGAAAACGGCCGTTGCGGTAACCGATCTGCGCAAGGCGCAGCGCCTCCTCGGCTTGCGGGAGCGAGCCGCTTTCGAGGGTGTCGGCGCGCGCCTCGGCAGCCAGGAAGTCGGCGCGGGCTTGTGCTACCTCCTGTCGGTAGTCAGCCTGCACCACGGACTCCCGAGCAGACGCGGCACGGGCACGCGCTTCGGCAGCGGCAATGTTGCCCTGGTTGCGATTGCGCAGCGGCAGCGGGATCGACACCCCGACCAGGAACGCCTGATCACTCGTTTGCTGAAGTCGCCGGATGCCCGCAGAGACGGTAGGATCAGGCACGCCGAGCGAGCGCTGCAACGCGACATCGGCTTGCAACGCTTCGCGCTCGGCAGCGGCCAACCTCAGTTCAATCCCGGCATAGCTGGCAAGCAGCGCATCGGGCGGGTCGATGTCAGGGAAGGTTGCCGGAACCTCGGGTGTAGATTGTGGTGCCCACAACGCGCCGAGCCCAAGACGAGCGGCGAGCGCCTCTGCTTGAGCGACCTTGAGTTGCGCCTCTGCCTGCGCCAGCTCGGATTGCGCCCGCAGCGCTCGCAGCGGAGGTTCGCGTCCCGCATCGACCAACGCCTGCGCGATCCGCGCCAGCTCACGGTTTCGCTCAAGGACGTTCTCCGCCAGCTCGACCCGGGCCTGCGCCGCAACGGCAATGACGTAGCGCTCGCGCACGGCTTGCCCGAGCTCGGCACCTGCCAATTCGCTGCGCAGACCTGCGACCGCCAGGTCAGCCTCGGCCGCATTTACCCGCGCCTGGCGCTTGCCTCCGCGCTCGATGGGCAAGCTGGCAGCGAGGGTGAACTCTGTCGCCTGTGCGCCCGAGAACGCGCCGGTGCCGGCGACGTTCTCCACTTCGAGCGAGACGACCGGGTTGGGCCGCAACCCTGCCTGGCTGATCTCCGCCTCGGCCGCAGTGACTTCTTCCTGCGGCCCTACGAGACGTGGATTGAAGGCTTGCTCACCGATTGTAGCTGCGCCGGAGAGCTCAAGTGCCTCTCCCAACGTAAGTATGTCATTCGACTGTGATGCCGCCGGAGCGGACCACGTCGCCAGGGCCAGCCCCCCCAGGAGGGCACCCCGCAAATCCAACGATGTCATGATGCATCCCGCTTGCCTGAAAACCAGAGCAGGCCGCGCTTACGGCGCGGCGTGTTCGGTTAAGCGCGGGGCGGTCGTTTGAGTGTAGCGCCGGCAAGAGGCTGGAGCACATCTTCAGGGGTGCTGACGGGTGCCGCACTCGCCAACTCGGACGGAGCAACCTCCGACGTTTCTGCAAGTGCCTGCGACACATGATGGCAGTGGCAGTGAACGCACATGCCATGCTGTTCAGCCGCGCCAGATTGCGAACGATCGCTGCCCTCGTGAAATATAACCGAGGTTGCCGCATTCTCAGCCTGGCAAGCGGCAGCCTCGACCGCGCCACCAAGCACGGTGGCAACGAGGAGCAGCAAGACGGCAAACGACCGCCTGCCTGCAAGGCGCAGATCAGCTAGCACGATTGGGCGGTAGCAGGCGACTGTACGTGAGTCACGGGGTTGCTCGATCGCGGAGTCTCACGAACTTCCTCTCCGCTACAAAGCCTCAGGTCAGGATGCGCGATCAAACGATGCAAGTATCGGACACGGTCCAGAGGCCGTTGACCCGCAATCGTCTGCCAAGCGTCGTAGCGCATCTCGAGCGGTCTGCAGTTCGGCAATTCGCTCTTCCAACGCTACGATGCGCTCAAGCGCCATCTCTCGCGCACGTGCCCGATCATCGGTCATATCGAGTTCCAGCAACTCTTGTATCTGAGCCAGCGTGAACCCGGCTATCTGCGCCTGCCGAATAAATCTGAGCCGGTGAACGTCAGTTGGACCGTAGCGTCGGATGCGACCGCCAGCACCTGCGCCATCCTGTCGTGCGGGCTCACTCATGAGCCCGCGCCGTTGATAGTAGCGCACCGTCTCGACGCCGACTCCTCCAGCCTTTGCCAGCTTTGCAATTGTCATCGCGCTCAAGGCTTGACTCCGTACTATGGTACTGACCCTATATGGGTGGGGATTGAGAAACAACGCGCAGGAATCCCCATGAGCAACGCCACGCCGAGCCGCGCGGTTATCCATCGGATGGTTATGCCAGGGCACACCTGCCCGTATGGCTTGAAGGCTGTCGATCTTCTTCGTCGCCGCGGCTTCAAGGTGGAAGATCACCCGCTCACTACTCGCGAAGAAACGGACGCTTTCAAGACGGCGCACAACGTGAAGACGACGCCGCAGGTGTTTATCGGGGGTGAGCGAATCGGCGGCTACGACGATCTTCGACGTCATCTTGGCAAGCACGTCGCGAAGCCAGGTGCGACCAGCTACCGCCCGGTTGCTACGTTGTTCGCGCTCACAGCGTTCATGGCGCTTGCGGCAAGCCAGGCGGCATATGGCTCGCCTTTCACCTTCCAAGCGGCGGAGTGGTTCATCGCCTTCAGCATGACGGTCCTCGCGCTGTTGAAGCTTCAGGATGTCGAGAAGTTCGCGACCATGTTCCTGAACTACGACGTCCTGGCCGCGCGCTGGGTGCCATACAGCTACATCTATCCCTTCGCCGAAGCGACGGCCGGCATCCTGATGATTGCAGGCGTGCTGACCTGGCTGTCGGTCCCGATTGCGTTGTTCATCGGCACGGTAGGCGCGGTTTCGGTGTTCAAGGCGGTCTACATCGATCGGCGCGAGCTGAAATGCGCCTGCGTCGGCGGATCGAGCAACGTACCACTGGGGTTCGTGTCGCTCACAGAGAACATCATGATGGTGGCGATGGCCGTGTGGATGGCGCTGCGTATGAGCATGTGATCTGCCGCTCGGCAGTAAGCGTCGATCTTCTAGACGAGCGTCAGCTTGAGGGCTCAGCGGCCAAGCCGCGTAAGCAAGGGTGGGAGGGGCTCAAGCTTAAGGAGATGACCGGATGCACCACCATATGAGCGCCGAGATGCAGCAATGCATGGATGCCTGCCATCATTGTCACGTCACCTGTCTGTCGATGGTGACCCAGCATTGCTTGCCCGCGGGAGGGGCGCACGCGGCGCCTGAGCACATCAAGATCATGCTCGATTGCGCCCAGATTTGCGCGACGTCGCTCGACTTCATGGCGCGGGGCTCCGAGCAGCATAAGCTCACCTGTGGCATCTGCGCCCAGATCTGCCGGGCGTGTGCGGAAAGCTGCGAGAAGCTTGATGGCATGGAAGATTGTGTGGCTGCCTGCCTGCGGTGTGCGGAGACATGTGAAGCCATGGCGGCATAAGGGTGGCGTGGGCGGCCGATCGCGCCGCCCGCACTTCCTCTAAATACCAGAGGCTGGCGGCGCGAGGGTGCCTGCCCACCTAATCAGCCCGAGGATGGCGATCGCACAAAGGTCTCGACCGCCAGTGAACGACGCAAGGCCCGTAGCGACTCACGGGTATCGCCGGTGTTGAGCGCTCCAGCGAAAGCTGGCGTCAAACCGAAGCGGTTCAAACCTGCCAGCATCAACATGAGGCCGAAGAGCAGGAGCTTGGCAAGAAGGAGCTGGCCGTAAAGCGATGTTCCCAGGTTGCCCAAGTTGTCAGGCCCGACCAAGACCCAGGAGCTGATCAGCCTACTGACGACGAGAACCCTACAGCAAGCGTCCCCGTCGAGGAGAAGCCATGCAGCGCCTGATGGGAGAGTATCAGATGGGCTCGGGTCGTAGCCCGTCGCGAGACGAGCAGGACGAGAGCAACCGGCGCTCCAAACCAGATGCCGGCAGCAAGGGGTCACTGCACGAAAGTGCGTTCTACGTACGCTAGACGCGAACAGGTAGCGAACGACAGCACGGGGCGGTTTGCTAATTGTAGGTTTTGGAGGCGATTGGCGTTAGCGGACATTTCGAGGCGCTGCTCTTCAGCAGCCTATTGAGGCCCGGGGGAGTATCGGGTCAATTATGGTGCGCCTGCCCGGCTTCGTCGCCGTTACCGTGATCTCCGCCTTCGGAGGCATAGGCAGCGTAGCGTTCAGCACTCATCGTCGGCATGGCTTTTACAAAGGCGGCGATGTTCCAGATTGTGGGGTCGTCGTGGCTACCGCCGAACGCCGGCATGCCGGACATCTTGATCCCATGCTTCACCAGCCAGAAGACTTCCTCGGGCGACCATCCCTTGGCCGCAGAAGCCAGCGCGGGCGGATGCGGTCGCATGCCGCCAGCCCATTCGGCGCGCTCGGCGCCAATGCCGCCGTGGCAGTGCTGGCACATCGCCTTGTACTCGCCGGCACCACTGGCGATCATTGCAGGCGTGAACGCGGGGGTTGTCAGATTGTCGGCGCGGCTTTGCACGGAGTTACGCATGGTTGTGTCCAAGCCCCATCCGACCAGAGGCGTATGCCTGTCATCAGCCGCGACATCGTAGGCGCCCGTGAGCACGGTGATCAACGCGGCGGCGAATAGAAGCATGGACAGTGCAAGCACGCCAAAGCCAAAGCTGCGCCACTGGATTTGCTTCATCGCTCTGTCTCCTTGCGTGTCCGCCGACAGAGGCTCAGCCGAGCCACCCGCCGGCGATCTTCACCCCTGCCGGTCCTCCGGACATTGCTCGTAGCCACGATAGCCAAGCTCATCCGTTGCGTCCGGCAGCATCAGGATCATCTCGGCCTCGCGCCGTCCGTCCGATCCGAACTCCTGATCGACGGGGCGCAGCATGACCCGCAAGCCACCATCCTCGAACAGGCCATTTCCGGCCGCGCGAAGTGGAATCAGCTTTCCGTTCAGCTTGATCACCCCGGTCCCCTGGAGGTCGTCGTAGATGAACGAGGGGAAGCCGACTGCGGTCAGCCGCACCGAGCATTTGCCGGCAGGGCCGCCCAGGCTGGCGATGTCGGCGTCGGTCATTGTCTCGGCCTGCACGGCTTCGGTCGCAATACCCGATAGTGCCTGCGCCGCCGGCATGCGGGGGGCAGGAGACGGTGCCGGGTCAAGCTGCCCTTCCTTGTCGTTGCCAGGTTCGGTGTTGCTGTTGCAGCCGGGAAGAGCCGCAACGGCCGCGAGAGCCGCAAGAAGCGCAAGGCGGTTCATCGTGCGCCTCCTTGTGCGGAGCCAACCGGTGCCGCGGCCGAGCCGAGTTCGGCCGGCGTCGGCATGCGCTCGACAGTGCGGACGCCGTGCTTCTCGATATCCTCGATCAGATACTTCATCTCGGCGATCTCGCGTCGTTGCGCGATGATGATGTCCCGAGCCAGCTCGCGCGTGCGCGGGTCGCGGATATGCGCCCGCTCGCTGGTCATGATCGCGATCGAATGATGCGGGATCATGGCCTTCATATACTCGACGTCGTCGATCGTCTCCTGGCTGCGCACCAGCCAAAGCGCGAGCGAGAAGGTCACTACGGCGACGCCCAGAATGATGAAGTTCTTGGCGGTGTTCTTGTACATTGACCACATGAACAGCAGCATCACCACCGCCATGACCGCTCCCATGACGAACGTCATCCAGAAGCGGGTTTCGGAAAAGAAGATATGATCGGCGCTGTAGGTGTTCAGGTACATTAGGAGGAACATGCAGAAGGTCGATGTTCCGACCATCGCCATGAAGCGACCGTAATGGCCGCCTCCGCCGCCATGCTCCTGTTGCTTGCTTTCCATGCCAGAAGCTCCTTTAGTTTCGCTCTATCGGATACGACAAGCTCGATCGCGTTAAACCATGATAGGAATGATTACCCGATCAGCATCCGGACGCCCATTGCGAACATCATTACATTTTCCGTCAGCGACACGAAGCCGAGCGGCACGTTCGATCCGCCACCGACGCAGGCGCATTTCAGCTCCCGTTTTTGAATGTAGACGGCGTAGAACACCGACACCGCGCCAACGCCGCCGATGAACAGCGCGATCGGGACAGACAGCCAGTCGAGCGCATGCGCGGTCATCAGCACGCCCGCGAGGCCTTCCCCGAACGGATAAAGGTAGGCGTAGGGAACCCAGCGCTGCGCAAGCAGGTCGTACCCCAGGAACATCGTCGCGAAGCCGCTCACGTCCTGCAGCTTCTGCATGGCGAGCAGGCACATAGAAATCGAGATGAACAGCTCGATCGTCAGAACGGTCAGCAGTTGGCCGGACACGAGCCAGCTGACCGCCAGCGCCAGCAATGCCCCCATGCCGAAGATGGCGATCACCGGCTTGTAGCTGGTGGCGTCCGGGTCCTTTACCGGCTTGCCGAAGAAGCGACGAAGATCATCGTAGCCGCCGACCCGCTCGCCGTCGATGAAGGTTTGCGGCGTCGTCTTCACGTCGTGCTTCGCCTTGAAGGCGTCGGTCTCCTGTCGCGTCGTCAGCCAGCGGTCTTCGACTTTGAAGCCTTGCGTCTTCAAGAGGTGGACGGTGCGCAATCCCCAGGGACAAATGTGTTTGTCCATCACCATTCGGTGGACGATAGCCCGCTTCTCACGGACTTGCGGGGGATTGTTCATGAGGTTCACCCGTTTAACTTTCCGAGCAGCTCGACCGGTCCGGCGACCTTTTGTGGCTGCGCTTCAGGATCGCCAGAGGCCGGCGGCGCAAGCGTGCCTGCCCAACTAATCAGCCCAAGGATGGCTAGTGCACAGAGGGTCTCGATGGCCAGTGAACGACGCAGTGCCCCTACTGATCTGCGGGTGTCGCCGGTGTTGAGCGCTCCGGCGAATGCTGGCGTCAAATGGAGCCGGTTGAGACCCGCCAACACCAGCATGAGGCCAAACAGTGCTAGTTTGGCGAGTAGGAGCTGTCCGTAGAGCGACGCTCCCAGGCTGTCCAAATTGTCAGGGCCGACCAGCACCCAGGAGCTGAACAGCCCGCTCACGACGAGAACCCCCACGGCGAGCGTGCCCGCTGAGGAAAAGCCGTGCAGCGCGCGATGTGAGATTATCAGGTGCGCCCGGGTTGTGCGCGTAGCTCGCCGTGCGACGAGCAGGAGGAGAGCAACGAGTGCCCCGATCCAGATGCCGGCCGCGAGCAGGTGGGCGATAACGGCGCCAAGTTGTGTCCATCCGGCGATGCCCTCGTTCATCGCCCCGTGCCCGTTCCAGGCAAGGGAACCGAGCGCCACCCCGCCAGCGACCGCGACTACCACGAGAGGAACTGTGGAGGCCGCCCGGCGGGCGACAAGCAGCGCGAGCACCAACGCGCTCATTCGCACCATAAAGGCGGCACCCACGCCTGGAGCCGTGGCGACCATTGTGATGGTTTCACGATCTACGCCGAGTGGCGTCGTGCCGGCCATACCTGCCGCCATCAGAACAAGGAGCGCCGCTGAGAGAAGCAGTCCTACGCCCGCGCTTCCGCTCAACCAGACTCGTAAGGCAAAGGCCGAGCGGCGCTCATGGCCAGGCAGGGTGTACAGAGCAAAGGATGCCAGACCAAACAGCACCATCAGTGTCCCATGAAGCCCCTGTTTGACTACGATGAGCGGCCAGTCGGTCACTTGACCTCGAAGATATGGGTGCCGGTGATCCGGTGCGTATCGGCCGAGACTACGTACCAGTCGACACGGTAGGTTCCGCGCGGCAGTGCTTGTGCTGGCGTGACAACAAGCGTGTGGCCGTCAGCGTCAACAGCGGCGCTGCTCGCCACCTTCATCGGCGGGTGATCGGTCATGCCTGGCATACCGGTCATCACCAGCTCGGCGCCGGTAAAACGCGGCATCAGGCGCTCACTGAAACGCAGTTGGACCCGAGACGGAGCGGCAACCGAGGAACTCGCCGCGGGGGTCGCGGCGACGAGCCTGGGGTGTGCGCTCGCCACGCCGGTCGTCAGGGCGGCGAACGTGAGGGCGGCAGCCAGATACACACTACGCATGAGACTTTTCCTTGCTGAACTATCCCTGCTTCTACGCGCGAACAGCCACCACCCCTTGGCTGCGGGTCGAACTCATGTGAGGGTTTGGTGCCGCTCGAACGTATCAAGATCAGGGCAGGGCCGGAGGGACGAAGATGCAAGACTTGGATCAGATGCTCGCACGGTTGACGGCAGAGCCCGACCACGCGGGATTGCAGGGTATTGAAGCTGCTGTCTTGGCCCGGCTCGGCGAGCCGCCGCGCGCCACCCTCGGCTTCGGCATCGGGGCGGTGATAGTGCTGTCATCGCTCGGTCTGGGCGTGGTGAGCGCGGGCTCACCTGCGATCACTATTGAAGCAGAAGGTCAGGTTGCGCCTCTTGGTCTCGGTACCGCGCTGGCGCCGTCCGCGTTGCTTGCTGGTACGCGGTGACAAAGGTGTCGACGCGTACGTTCCTGATTGTCTTCGCGGCGTTCGTGGCAGCGGTCGGCGGTGTCCTGCTCGGCAGGGAGCTGTTTGCCCCATCTCGTCCCCCGGGCAGTGAGCTTCACCGCATCGTTCATGATGAGCTCGCCCTAAACCCGACGCAGGATGCGCAACTGACCGAGCTGGAGAGAGCGTTCGCGGTTAAGCGCCGTGCATTGGAGGAGGAGATGCGGGCCGATAATGCCCGCCTTGCCGCCGCCATCGAAGCCGAGCACGGCTATGGCCCGCGCGTGGCACAAGCTGTCGACCGCAGCCATGCAGCGATGGGCGAACTACAAAAAGAGACGCTCGCGCACATGTTCGCGATGCGTCAGATCCTGAGGCCCGATCAGGCCGAGAAGTTTGATCGGGCGGTGGTGAAGGCGCTCACCCAAGACAGGCAGTGAGCCTCGATTATCAGTCAGCCTCCGACGGAGAGCTGGTGACCCTCAGCCTCGCTGGTCAGCAGCCGGCCTTTGCCGAGATCATGCGCCGACATCGTGCAGCTGTCTTCCGATTGATCCGATCGCATATCGGCGATGCCGACGAAGCGTTGGACCTCACTCAAGAGACGTTCGTCGCGGCGTGGAGAGCACTTCGCCGGTTCGATCCCGCACGGTCGTTGCTCACCTGGTTGTGTGCCATTGCCATCAACAAATGTCGCGATTGGGGCAGAAAGCGCGCAGTGCGCCGGTTCTTTTCGCTCGCAGCCCCGATCGAAGACGCGCGGCACGTGCCCGAGGCACAGCCTGAGGTGGATACAGCTGCAGCGGATCGGCAAGAGCTTGCCCGGGTCACGACGGCCATCGCGAACCTGCCAGCACCATTGAAGGAAGTGTTGATCCTTCGCACCATCGAGAGTCTGAGCCAGGCCGAGACGGCGGAAACACTGGGGGTGAGCGCAAAGACCGTCGAAACCCGGCTTTATCGTGCCCGCGCCAAACTGGCAGATATGCTTGCGACGAGCGAATGATGGCCTGCCGCTCAGGAAAAAGATTTCAGGGATAAGGCTGCGGCCCGCGTACCCTCATGACACCAGCAATCGAGTCCGAAAGCTTCATGAACGCACAGTTTGATCGTCGGGCGCTGCTCCGCGGCGCGACCCTTGCAGGCGGTGGGTTCGCGCTAGCGAGCCACATGCCCGCGTGGGCGCAGCCCATATCCCAAGGCATCTCCAGGCCGCTCCCGACCGTGTCTGGCGAGGATATCCGCTTGCGCATCGCGCATCAGATGATGACCATCGATGGAAGGCAGAGCCACGCCATCGGCATCAACGGTACCGTTCCTGCTCCGCTCATTCGGCTGCGCGAAGGTCAGAACGTCCGTCTGCATGTCGAGAACATGCTGGATGAGGAAACTTCGGTACACTGGCATGGTTTGCTGCTGCCATTTCAGATGGACGGCGTGCCGGGTGTCAGCTTTCCCGGCATTCCTGCTCGTTCGACATTCAGTTACGAGTTCCCGGTCATCCAGTCGGGCACCTATTGGTATCACAGCCACTCCGGGCTGCAGGAGCAGATGGGCCACTATGGTCCCATCGTGATTGATCCCCAGGGCGAGGACGTCGTCCAGTTCGACCGCGAGCACGTCATCGTTCTGTCCGACCACAGTCCTATTCACCCGCACGCGATCTTCCGGCGGCTCAAGCTGGAGGCAGGCTACTTCAATCGGCAGCGGCAGACGCTTGGCGGTCTTCTCGCCGGCGAGGGCCAAAGTGCGTCAGAACGCCTCATGTGGGGCGGGATGCGCATGGATCCGGCTGACGTCGCGGACGTGACTGGCACAACCTACACCTATCTGGTGAACGGTCACGGTCCGCAGGATAATTGGACGGCACTGTTCCGGCCGGGCGAGCGGGTCCGGCTGCGCATCATCAACGCGTCCGCGATGACCACCTTCAACGTCCGGATTCCCGGTCTGCCGATGACGATCGTGGCGGCGGACGGCTTGAACGTGCAGCCAGTAGAGATCGATGAATTCCAGTTCGGTCCTGCCGAGACTTACGATGCGATCGTGATACCGTCTGAGGATCGTGCCTTCACGCTGGTGGGCGAGAGCGTCGACCGGTCTGGCATGGCTCGGGCGACCTTGGCTCCTCGTGAAGGAATGATCGCGCCTGTCCCGCCGCTCCGCCAACGACCGCTGGCGACCATGAAGGACATGGGCATGGGTGGCATGGACCATGGCACTAGTGGCGGCATGGATCACTCGGCGATGGGCCACGGCATGGCAGCAGGCTCGCCGTCCGCCCCTGGGCCCGCGATGGATCCCAGCATGATGAACCATGATGGCGCAGCTGCAAGCAGCGCCGCAGTGTCGGCAGCTGAGCACGCGGCGATGGGCCACGGCCAGGCGGCCACGGGCGCGGCCGCCGCAGGCATGGCCGGCATGTCGGCGGCCGATCACGCAGCGATGGGCCACGGCTCAGGCGGCATGGACCACTCCATGCGCGACTTCTCCAATGCACCCGGCGTGAAGAAGGGGCCGGGCGTCCAGACCATCTCGCCCATGCCCGTCGATCGCACCGACTTCCCCGGTCAGGGGCTAGAGGACGTGCCGCACCGCGCGCTCAACTACCGGCAGCTCATGGCGCTCGATCGCAACCCCGACACGCGCGCGCCGGGTCGCGAGCTGGAGATCCATCTCACCGGCAATATGGAGCGCTACATGTGGGCGTTCGACGGCGAGAAGTTGTCGGAGGTGAAGGAGCCCATCCCGTTCCGCACCGGCGAGCGGGTGCGGATCACGCTGGTCAACGACACCATGATGGGCCACCCAATCCACATCCACGGCCACTTTTTCGAGCTGGTCACCGGGCACGGTGCTTACGCGCCGCGCAAACACACCGTCCTCGTGCAGCCGGGCGGTAAGGTGAGCTGGGATATGACGGCGGAGGCCGGTGACTGGGCGTTCCATTGCCACATGCTCTATCACATGCACGCAGGCATGATGCAGGTGGTTCAGGTCAGGAACGAGCAAGGAGAGGTCGCATGAAGGCGGCTCTAGTCGCCGGTGTCGCCGGGTTGGCGCTCGCTTCTCCGGCACTCGCGCAGCATAGCGGGCATGCTGGTCATACCAGCCCCGCGCCGCAAAGTCCGCCCCCGAGCGATGTACATGCGGAGCATAACATGCCGGCTGCACCGAGCGCCGCGCAAGAAGAGCAGGAGACACGTCCAGACCCGCATGCCGGACATGACATGGGAGCCATGGAGGGCGCTGCACCTGCTGCGCAATCGCCGAACGACGTCCATGCAGGCCATGCGATGCCAGCAGCACCTACGCCAACGCCGCAGAGCAATCCGCACGCTGGCCATGACATGAGGGCAATGCCGGCGCAGCAGAGCGCGACAGATGTTCATGCAGGTCACCAAATGGGTGGCGGCAACATGGCCGAGCACCACGGTCCCATCGGAACCAACTTGCCGCCAGGTGGCGCCGCCGCACCGAATGCCTTTCCGGGCAGCGCTGCCAGCGAGTTTTACGGCGAGAGGGAGATGGCCCGAGAGGTCCGCGAACTAAAGCAGGAGCACGGCGGGGGCTCGTTCAGCCAGATTATCTTCAACCTCGCCGAAGTGCAGATTAGGGATGGCCGCGATGGCTACCGCTTCGACGGTGAGGGATGGTTCGGCGGTGACATCAACCGCTTGGTGGTGAAGACCGAAGGAGCGGGAGATTTCGGCCGTTCAGTCGAGGATGCGGAGATACAGCTCCTCTACAGCCGCGCTCTTGACCCATACGTCAACTTGCAGGCGGGCATTCGCTACGACATCAGACCCGATCCGAGCAGGGCTTACGCGAGCGTCGCCTTTGAAGCTCTCGCGCCGTACTTCTTCGACGTTGAGGGGACGTTGTTCCTGTCGGACAAGGGTGACGTGCTCGCACGGGCGGAGGCCTACTACGACCAGCGCATCACCAACTGGATCGTGCTCCAACCTCGCGCCGAGCTCAACTTCGCCGCCCAGGACATGCCAGCGGAGGAGATCGGTTCCGGCCTTTCCGATGCCGAACTAGGGCTGCGCCTTCGCTACGAAATCCGTCGGGAGTTCGCGCCGTACATCGGCGTGTCGTGGGAGCGGAAGTTTGGCGACACCGCTCGCTACGCGCGGGACGAAGGCGAGAGCACCGGCGGCTTCAGCTTTGTGACGGGCGTGAGACTTTGGTTCTAAGGGCTGATGGAACGCTCCGCGTATCACGCTTAGGACGGGTTGAGCTTTGAGGAGCGTGCAATGAAGATCGCAGCCACTATGACCGTTGCCTTGCTAATGGCGAGCCCAGCGCTCGCTCAGGATCAAGGTCAGCAGGGTATGGACCACAGTCAGATGAACCATGCCGAGATGATGCAGCCGACCGCTGCCAATCCCTACGCGCCTTCTGAAATGAAGATGCACGAGCAGATGATGGCAGCGGCAGGCGCGGATGCTGGCGAAACGTGGATCCGAAAGATGATCGAGCATCACCGCGGCGCGGTCGACATGTCACAGATTGCACTTACCAATACCGAGAACGTCGATGTGCGCCGCGAAGCGCAGAAGACGATCGACAGCCAGAACCGCGAGATCGCGACGTTGAATGCGATGCTCCGCGGAATGGGGAAGCAAGAGCAGTAAACAGTCAGCCTTAGCTTCGGGAGCCCAGGCGGGTGCGGCATCAGCCGCCTGGCGCGGCCGCACACGTACGAGCCGGCAGCTAGCGGATCGCTACAACCTTGACTTCGACAGCATCGGCGATCTTTCTCCAGCTCTGGTCACTGGTCCACGCCGGCAATCCATCGCGCCGCGCGAGCGCCAGGCAGAAGCGGTCACCAAGGCTCAAGCCTGCTTCGGCTGTTGCAGCCCGCATTCGTCCAGCAATCTGCGCAAGCGCCTTGTCTGCCGGCACCAAGGTAAGGGGAAGGGGATCCAGCATGGCGTCGACTTGCCGTTCGGGCATACCTGCATGGACAAAGTGGCTAACCACCTCGGCATAGTTCACACTGCTAACCCGCGCGCCTGCGATGCCAGCTGCCACCTTAGCCGCGCCCCGCTCCCCTTTGAGCATTGCGATGAGGGCAGAGGCATCGAGTACCACACTCACTCTCCGCTCTCTTCACGGCGTCGCGCAAGGAAGGCATCGACCGAAGCATCGGGATTATCGCCGGTGTACTGCTTGGCCAGAGCCTGAGCTCGCGCCACTGACTGAGTAGCTGTTCTCAAGATGATGCCATCTTCCGTTTCGTCGAGATAGACCGCTCCGCCACCTGTCAGGCCCAGGCGCTTTCGAACGTCAGCGGGCAGGCTCATGCGGCCGTTCGGCGTGATGTTAATCTGGAGAGTCATGGAAGCACCTCGAGGGATTAGCGGCTCGTAGGCGCTGTGTAGGTCTGAGCACGCGCGGGTGCAAGAAGAGCTCTTTCGCGCCACACAGAAGCGCCCGTGCCACAAACGTGCCGACGTACCTTATGCCCGAAGCTCTGCCAATCTCCGCCAAAAACGATGCCTTTTGGGTATACCTCTAGAAGACCAGGTACAAAGCGGTCTCTTTCCCGTATGCGAACGATGTATGGAAGACTAGGCTTCAGCAGACTACCCAAAAGAGACCGGTATTATTCATTCTGGCCTATAAGCATGACGCAGCGCGCGCCCGGCACACTCGATACCTTTGCGTCCCAGGCGCAACTTTCGGCCGAGCTGTGCTAGCCTGAACTTGTGTGAGTCCTGTGCAGTGATCTCAGTCTCAAGCGAGCATGGACAATACACCGGCAGAGGTCAGTGGTCGGCCATCAGGCACCGCCGGCTCGGACGGGCGGTGCGATCCGGGCCACTACTTCGTTGTAAAGGCGGAGTTCGCCGGGCATCGCCAACGTTACCGCCAGTCCATAGGCAATAGGCTCGTCGATTATCGCCGCCTGATCGGGCTCGCGCTGCACTTTTAGCGCGACCGTCATGTTCGGCGTCACAGCAGGCGCTTGGTCGCCGGCCCAGACGCGTGTGAAGACTGTGCCCCGGTTTGTCTGGTTGCCGTCAGGCTGATTTGAGTGCGCCTTGATCGCCAGCGCCTCCGTCTCATCGGGGTCAAGGATGCGCAACTTGCAGCTGCGATAGCTCTTGCGGCCGGGCGACACAGGCGTGAACCAGGCGAGCGTCGCCGCAAGAAGGTGCGGGCGCGCTTGACCGCCGATCGCTGCCGGCACGGGCACCTCGATCGTGGCGGTGCGGTCGCGAGCGAGCATGCCCGTGGCGAAGAATGTTGCACGGTCGGCTGTGCAGGCCAGCGCCTCATCTGCATCAACGCAACCAAAGCCCAAGAAGCGTCGAATATTATCTTTTTGCCGACTGGCTTGCCCGCGCCCAATCGGACCGATGGTCCGGCGGATTACCTCGGCCATGTCTTCTGGCCAGCGTGCGGGATGAATTAGCAGCGCTTTCAAGAGCACGGCCCGGTTGATCGATGGCAGGCGTAGAAACTCGTCTCCATAGGCCGCCTCCAGAGCATCGTGGATACGGTGGCAGGTACGAGACGCAAGCGCCGCTGCTGCACTGGTGCCGCTTGTATAGCCATCTAGGTCCTCTCGCCCTCCCGCTGGTGGTGCAGCGACACGCAAGCCGGCACCCCGCGCAGGTCCGCTTGAGCGAACGTCAATATGAGCGTGAGTGCGTACCACCCTGAGATGTTCTCGCGATCCGGGCATCAGGATGTCGGGCTTGACCGCGTTGGCAAAGCCGGGCCCCAATGCGCTCGACGGGTTTGCCATACGGCGTCCGGGGAAGGGGTCGACCAGAACACGGGCCAGCGCGCGATCTGCCGGGGAGACGGCATCGTCGTTGCAGGCGCCAACAGTGATCCCGTTGACTGTCTCAGCCGGGGAGAGCAGCCTTCGATCTGCGGCGATGTTGTTGATGGCAGTGACCATTGCTGTCACCCGATCGGGCTCCGCAGCATCTTCAAAGGCAATGCTGTTCTGGTATGCTGGGACGCCGATGTCGTTCGTCTGGTTACCGCCGCTAACGATGAAAAGCAGACCGAAGCGTTGAGCGAGGCGGTCAATTAGCCTTGCCCAAGGCGATAGCTGCCCGTGAAAGGGGCGGTGCGCATTGCCGAGCGAGAGATTAACGATGACCACGTCAGGGGCTGTTTCGCGTAGCTGAAGCACCGCAAGGTAGATCAGGTCGACTACAAGGCGATCGTGCGGGAAGGCATCGCCATTTCCCATGACGGGTATGACGTGAACACGACGCGGCAAGCTTGGCTCGCGTCGGTTGCGGTCACCATGTATAATTAGGGAGGCCATTGCTGTCCCATGGCGCCGCTGAGCAACAAGCGCGCCGGGTTCAAGATCAAACGTATCGTCCAGCGTGATATGGTCGACCAGTAGGCGATGGCCGGCAACTGGCACGCCGTCGAGCAACGCAAGGATCGGCGTGCCGAGCGGACGCGCCTCGTGAGCGACAGGATCGGGGACAAGCGGTTCGTCAACTTCGATCCCGGTAGCAACGCTCTGCGGGCGAAGATAAATGACGGGCTCCAGCCCGGCTATTCCGCCCGGGCCGTGAGCCAAGACCTCCTGAATTGCCCACACCGGCAAATCGGCAAGTAACGCATGATAGGCGATTTCAGGAATACGAGCTCGGGAGACGACAAGGCCGCCCCGAGCTGCCACTGCGGCTGCCACGATTGCTTCGGCATCACGCGCGGCGGGTTCGCCGGCGCGGAACACGAGTTCGATCTCAAGCCGGATAAGGTCGTTATCTACAAGGCCCTCAATCTCGGCGGCCAGAATGTCCGCATCATGTGGCTGCACGCGGTCGGCAGGCCCCCACGTTCTCAGGTCGCGGAGCCTCTCGAAAACGTCAGCCCACACGGTTTCACCGCGGACGAGCTGCCCGGCACGCCAGCGACGCCACATGGAGGCAATGTTCTGCAGCGCCACGAGGTCGGGAACCATCAGGTAGGCTACCGGGGCCTTGTCGTCTTCGTCGCCAGCGAGCTCTTCTTCGTCGACGAGCTCAAGACCAGCACGCCGAATAGCCTCAGCAAAGGGAGCAATCGCGCCCCGCACTTCGAAAACCAGAAGGCGTTCCGGCGCGAGCGCTGTTGGATCGGCCCGAAGCTCAAGTGCGCCACCGCCACGCGCCAACACATCAGCTAAGCGGCTGAACTTGGGTCCGATCCGTTGATCTTGGCGTTCAACAGCGAAACCGTCGGGCCGTGGCATGGCGCGGGCCACGCCAACAGCGCGCGGTCGATCAGCTTGTGGCGTCAGGCGTAGGAGGGGCTTGGTTGGGTCGCTCGGCATTCAGGATCTCAGGTGTCACGCGCTTCGTCCATAGGTCGAGTTCCATGGTGAGCGCGGCATCGACCGATACTTCGCCCAAACCGAGGATTTGGCGACGTCGTACATTTTGGCAGAAGTCGAGCGCCTCTGCATAGCTGACGTGACCAAGTTTGGTCGCGATCTTCGAAACAGAAAGGGCCGGTGCCACCTTCCAACCCGACATAATCCGGTCAAGGAAAACGGCAATCTCGGATCGACGTGGCGCAGGCAAGGCTAAACGCATCTGGAAACGCCGCCAAACGGCACGGTCGAGAAGTTCACCGTGATTGGTTGCCGCGACCACCACGACATAGCTCGGCAGTTGGTCAAGCTGCATCAGCAGGAAGGACACCACGCGCTTGATCTCACCGGTCTCGTGCGTATCGCCACGTTCCTTTCCGATCGCATCGAACTCGTCGAAGAACAGGACGCTAGGCTGCGTTCGAACATAGTCGAACAGCTTGCGTAGGCGAGCATTAGTCTCACCCAGGTAACTGCCGATTAGCGCGTCGTAACGCACTACAAAAAAGGGAAGCCCGAGTCCTTCGGCGATAGCCTCGGCGAATGAGGTCTTGCCATTACCTGGCGGCCCCGACAGCAGCACGCGGTGACGAGGCTCGAAACCGCTGGCCCGCAGCACGTCGGCGCGTCGGTGCTCCTCGATCAATTGGCGGCCACTCTCGCCTGCCGGGAGCGGTAGGATCAGCTCGCCAAGGGAGAGACGCGCCTCAATCTCAAGGATCGCCTCACGGCCGCTCGCCGCATAAAGGTGCGGGGAAGCCGCGGTCAGAGCGGGCGGCGTCACCGGTACAGCGGAGAGTGCCCGCTGTATGCGATCAGCTACGATGTGATGGTTCTTGGCACGCTCGTCTGCTGCCAGCGCCTCGGCCGTGGACCGCAACGCGTCGCGGTCTCCGGCAGCCCCGGCGCGGACAAGGGAGACAAGAAGATCGCTGCGAGCCACGAGCTACCCTATCATCGCCTTCGAACCGGCGCGACGGTTATCAAGTCTGTTGCGAACATTGCGTAACCCGCATTGCTCCCCTTCAGACGCCCCGGTCTCGAAGTTGGTCATGCCGCCGTCGCCAGGACAGTCGTTTGACGCGCCAAGGTCCGGTACACGGTCGGCCGCGAGATGGAGAACAGCTCTGCCAGGTCGCTGATTGAGTAGTCGCCGGTATCGTACATCCGACGAAGCTCCTTCTGCTGGCGATCGGACAACTTCGGTTTCTTGCCGCGCAGCTTCCCCTTTGATCGTGCGACCGCCATGCCCTCACGGGTTCGCAGCCTAATGAGGTCCGCCTCGAACTCGGCAAACGTCGCCAGGATGTTGAAGAACAGCTTGCCCATTGGGTCCGCCGGATCATGGATGCTGGCACCTAGCTGCAGCTTCACACCGCGTGCAGTCAGGCTGTCACCGATCGCACGTGCATCTGGAACTGATCGGGCGAGCCGGTCGAGCTTAGGCACCACCAACGTATCCCCACTTCGCACCGCCGCCAGCGCTTGGTCGAGACCGGGCCGATCCCGGTTCGTACCGGTGAAGCCCTTGTCAGTGTAGATACGATCGGCCGCCACGCCCAACTTGAGCAAGGCATCCTGCTGAGCGGCAAGGTCCTGTTTGTCGGTCGAGCAGCGGGCATAGCCGATCAGCGTGTGGATCATGGGCCCAAGTGTAACGTATGAGGCCCCATCACTGCAAAACATATCGTACCAGCCTTCTGAGACTCATCGGGTGGCGCATTCCCGTGGGTCACCGACCAGGGTGGAGAGAGTACGCTGAACGATCCCCTTTCGTACATCGAGGCCGTTCCAATAAAGATGGCCGTAGTGCCTGTCAGCAGCAGGGTAGATGGACGGGCAGGCCGCGGCATCCGATCGCCGCAACCCTCGGTGCCCGTGGTTGGATCCTGCACGAGCCAAACGGTGGCAGCTGTACCCCCAAGCCCTTTGGAACCGGTCTAATATAAATGAACAATTGTAGATTGCAGAACCCGGCTCTGACCTCACCAGGTGAGACCGACTCACTGGGAACATCGAGCACGTGGAGTTGAAGGGCTGAGTAGCCCCTAGATTTCTGGACGCCTTCGATCCTAATTTTGAGGACAGGAGGCGATGATGGGGAAGCCCAATCTCAGCGATGAGTTCAAGCGCGATGCGGTGGCCCAGATCACCGAGCGCGGGTATCCAGTAGCGGAATTCTCGCAGCGGCTCGGGGTCAGCCCGCATTCGCTGTATGCGTGGAAGCGGCAGCTGGCGAAGGTCGTATCCGGCGATGCTGGCAAGGATGCCGAGATCCGCCAGCTGAAGCGCGAGCTGGCCCGGGTGACCGAGGAGCGCGACATCCTAAAAAAAGCCACCGCGTATCTCGCTCGAGATGCAAAGTGAGATACGCGTTCATTGCCAAGCATCGCGATCGTTTTGGCGTGCGGGCAATGTGCCGCTGCCTTGCCGTGCAGCCCAGCGGTTTCTATGCCTGGCAGAAGAGCCCGCTTAGCCGGCGGGCTCGGGAAGATGCCCGGCAGACCGATCTGATCCGCAAGGCCTGGAACGACAGCGGCAAGGTCTATGGCTACCGCAAGCTGCACGATGACCTTCTGGATCACGGCGAGACCTGCTGCCCCAACCGCGTTGCGCGGTTAACCAGGCTGGCGGGTATCAGGGCCCAGGTCGGCTACAAGCGCCGGCCTGGCAGCTATGACGGCAAACCTTCCCTGGCGGTCGACAACACGCTGGATCGCCAGTTCGATGTGGCAGCGCCAGACCGGGCCTGGGTGACAGACATTACCTACATCCGCACCCTGGAGGGCTTTGCGTATCTGGCGGTCGTGGTCGATCTCTACTCGCGCCGCGTGGTGGGTTGGTCGATGCAGAGCCGCCAGACCACCGACGTGGTGCTGCAGGCGCTGCACATGGCGGTATGGCGGTATGGCGGCGCAAGCCGAAGCAGCGGGTGCTGATCCACTCGGACCAGGGCTCGCAGTTCACCAGCATGGACTGGGCAGCCTTCATCCGGGCTCACAACCTTGAGCACTCGATGAGCCGACGCGGCAACTGCCATGACAATGCCGTCGCCGAAAGCTTCTTCTCCTCGCTCAAGCGTGAGCGCATCCGGCGACGGACCTACAAAACCCGCGAGGAAGCCCGGCAGGACGTGTTCGATTACATCGAGATGTTCTACAACCCGGTGCGCAAGCAGGTCAGGAACGGAATGCTGTCACCCGTCGAGTTCGAACGGCAGCGGATGTTGAAAGCGGAAGGCGTCTAGAAATCTAGGGGCTACTCAAACAACATTGTCGATCATTGCTGCGAGGCCTGGAACAGGCTCAACCCTGGCGCATCATGACCATCGGCCGCGGCCAATGGACGCGTGAGTTCTGATCAATGCAGGTTGGTATCAGATCACCTGGTGCGGGAACGCGGTCAGCACCTTCTTTCGAAGAGCAGCATTTTCCAACTCTAAGACTGAAACTCTTCTAAGAAGCTCTTCATAGTGAACCTTGAAGGTATTCAGTTGCTGAAAGGCCAATGTCTCAGAAGGTCGCAGCTGAGAAGCGGAAGGGCGAGTGCCTGCCGGCTTACGTACTACAGCTGATTTTACTCGCATTCTTTTGACCCAAGCTTTAACTACGACCTGAAGCTCCTTATGTCCGGGGTTCTTAAGTGTCGACCGCCCGATCCCAGCTCTTGAAGCAAGCTCAACCATGGTCACTTGCCCCTTGTTTCTTGGATAATAGCCCTTTCTAAGGATTTCTTTTTCTATAAGGCGCATGGCCTTTGTCACCTTTGTAACCGTGGCTAGTTGCTCCTGTTGCTTCACTGCCCGAAGTTTGTCAGAGATCATCGTAGGTCCTCCAACAGGCGATCTGCTTCTTCTTTCCCGGAAGTCCAAAGTCTTGCTATAAGGTGGTCAGGTATGTCAATCAAAGCCGCTTGTACTTGAGCGTTGCCTAACAACTCTAGCCGCAAATCCTCAAAGGGGTACAGCTGAGTCAATAGTTGTGCCTGCCACCATCGCCGCAGCAATGGGCCGGACGCTTTCATCTCATCAAGGATTTGAAATACGGCCCGTGTTCGATCGTGTCTGGCTGCAGCAAGTTCTAACCGGTGTAGACAGGAAACGCTACAGTTTCCGATGTCAGGTATTCCGATCGAGCGATTACACTCACCCCTCTGATTAGTCGTCTTGGTACACAAGACACCTTTACGAACAAGAGTCACTCGACCGTCTTGAGAAAGAAGCTTTGCCGCCTCTAACAACGAGCTGTTACCGAGCTCATCGTTAGCAGAACGGACCTTCAGCCGAGCAGCTAAGTGCGACACCTTATCTCGAGCTGCTCCACCATTACCATCGCTGTTATCGAAAGCGCTCTGGGCGATTGCTATCGCCGCTTCCTTGGTGATCTGTTGCATTTCTTCCTGCAGCAATGGATCAGCTAGTATATAATTCATTGTCATCTCAGGATCACGATGCCCTAAGATGTCAAAAAGGATCTGGTTAGCGCCGACCAAGGAAAGTGCAGCAAGGCGAGCAACTGTCTTGCGCAATCGGTGACTGTGAACATTGCCACTGCATAAAGATGTGAGTGGCCCGCGACCAGGTATCACGATAGCATCGGTGAAAGCTGTGGGCTTGAGAAGTAACTTCTCTGTTGCATAAAGCCGAGATCTTTCTTGCCTAAAAGAGACAAACAGATGATCACCCGCAGGATCTAGTAGGCTCGCGATAACCTGCTGCTGTCGTATTGCTGCCACAGCAACGCGAGGGATGGGCCAATCCCTCTCTTCGAAAGTTTCGGACAATTTGAATGTATAGCCACGAACCAAACTAAGATCATCTAAAGTTCGCAAACATTCTCGCGGAAGTGATGCTAGTTCCCCGTTTCTCGGAGCCATGCACAAACCTAGAATTATGGCGTGTGAAGCTTGGATTTTAGCTGCAAGTTGTCTCAAGCTATCAGGGTCAAGATCAGACCAACGGTTTACTTCAATTATCTGGTATCTACCGTCCTTGTGCATCTTCAGCTTTATCGAGTACTTGAAAGACTGGTCAGTTGGAAGGGACGAGGTGACAAAGCTTTTGACATAGACGTCTCGCTGTACCTTTGCCTTCAATGGATTCGAGGTGGTAATCCTCTGCTCGCGGAGCTTTCGCAATCCGGCCCAGCAACGTAAAACATCAGGCCCCAAGACTTCCGCAAACCACAAAGCTGAATCGGCCAGGAGATAAGTGAAGTCATCGGAAAATGGCGCCCAAGTCCGACTGTCGGGGTTCTTGCCACTTTCGGGTGGAACCTTCGTAACATGCCAATCATCGAAACTGGAAGTCTGTGCCAAGGCGTTGAGACGAGGCGCTACACGCGCCAGGTCACTAGAATGCTCGTCTAAGACTTTACTCTTGAATTGGGAACCTAAGAGTGCTGCAAAGATGGGATCCCCATCTTCGCAGGTAGATTGAGCGGAGCCAAGGCCGGTAATCGAAAGCGCCGTCTTTGCGACGGCTAGCAAACCTCTAACATGCTGAGCCCATGATCCAGGCTGTGGCGGAGATTTAACCCGTTCTCTTAGCCTCAGGGTACGTGTGAACAGTAGAAAAGCCATTCGCTTCAATCGACGTAGCGCAAACTCCGCCCGTGGCTCGCTTCGCTGCCACGTTGTCGGAAGACTTCTCGTGAAGTCAATCGTGCGCATACCGAGCCGGCGTTGTGGACCCCACGCTACCCAGGCGAGCGGCAGGACCCATATATCCGACGACATGGTATATTGAGGAAGCACCTCGACATCAGAGATAGACTCCCATGGAACTGTCCAGGTCTCAGATAGGACGTCAACTGAGTAAGAGGCGACAAAGTCCCTATGGCCAGGTGTTTGGATGATCTCGTTAATCAAGGTGCGCCCTTAAATTGCGGGTGATTGATTAAAAAGAAAGATCTCGCCTGCGCGAAGCTTTTGCAAATGTTCGTTTGTCAGGTTGTCGATCTCATTTTGAAGAAGGGGAAAAACCTGCTCAAGAAGAATCTCTATTGCCGAAAGCTCCACCGCGAACGTAGAGTTCGCGAAACTGTCGGCGGGGCTCGTTGATCTAATGTGGAGCAGCTCAGCCTTACGCATCGCGATCTCCGGGAAGCTATCGTCGAAAACGACGCCATGCCGGCACAACGTGCATCTCTGAACAGTACAGTAGCCGCCGCGGGAGTTCGAGAACATGTCAGGTGGGTCGTATGGATCCAGGCATCCCATGTTCATTCTGGTGCGCAGCCGGTAGTCAGCAAGTCGTTGACGTTGTTCGTTCGAAATCTGACCGCTGCTAACCCTTAAAAACAAAACCGTTGAATCTACTGCATTAAAGTCTCTTACTTCAGCGAAAAATGACTCTTGAAAAATTGTGAACTGAGAGAAGCGATCCTTGAGTTGCCTGCGCTGCCTTAAATAATGGCGGGTGACCTTTATGCTGCCGTGACCAAGCGCATGTTTTAGGAGTAGAATGTTAGACAAGCTATTATCGTAAATGAACGCAGCAAAACCATCTCGCACGTCGGTTAACTTCAGATCTTCAAGGCTAGTTGCAATAGTCTCTCGTTTGTGCTTTGTTATAATTGGGCTAATATGCTCAATAGCCTGTTCACAGACAGATTTGAAGGAATTGTACATAGTCCTACTTGACAGCATCGACACTCTGCTAAGGTCGCCGCGGGGAGATCCACCGCCGCGCTTAACGTAGAGCCAAGGTGATCTAATCATTATCTTCAGTTCTGATTTTCTTTGGCGCTGAGGCAGAGTTGGACTGCCGATCGACTCGAGGGCTTCAAGCTCCTCACGAAGAGAGCGCCTAAGCGGCTCAGTTCGGCGAATCATATATTTGATAACTTGGAACGGGTGCGCCCAAGGATTTTTCAAGCAGAACGATATCTGCTCCTTCGCCGATCGCCCTTTGAAGCCATAAATCGCAACAGTAGTGCTCTTAGTGCTCGGTTCATTGGAATCACTTAGGCGATCACTGTACCAGTTATCAGGAGAGGTGATATCGATGTTGAAGATAGTCTCAGGGTTCCACCCTGTGTGGAGTAGTACTAGAATAAACGCGGCCGCAGCATCTTCAGATGCTGGTGCATACCAACGTACAGCATCAAAGGGTCGTCTATCATCTTCTCGAATGTAGAGTGGGCCTTGTGTGATAACCTGGTTGAAAAAGTTGGCGCCAGCGTACGGTCGAAGGTTGAGGCTGCTGTCGACTAGTCCATCAACTAGGAAGGCGTTAACCAGAAAGGCTACATCGCTGCAGGATTTACATGCTCTTGCGGAAGTAATCGTGGTTTTTGCTGAGTGAGCCTGTTCTAAAAGAGCTCGACCCTCCGATTCAGCTGAACGAAATCCTCGATGTAATTGCTTTGCATAGCGATACAACTGAGCGAGTGCTTCAGGTTCGACATCAACGTGCTTAGTGCCGCGATCTTGCTGAATAGTAGGCCAGAGCAATACGTCCTGCGAGATGCCTGCCATCTGGCGGCTCAAAGACAACAATAGGTGAAGTGCCGCGAGGTTTGCACGCGCGGTGGTCAATGCCAGCTCCTTTTTGCGGAGCAACCAAGTTTTCAGTAAGGATCCCATAGCATCGGAGATAAGGGATAGGTCATCAATATCCGTTCCGACTGCTTCCGCTAAGCTGTCGAGAAACTGCCAAAGTGTCCTGAGATTGGAAGCGGTATCGTACTTGAAATGTATCGCTCGACCTCGCGAGCGTATCCTTATCGCCGGAGCAATCTGTCTGATAAGGTTGAAGCGTGAACGGACGGCGGTACTTGGGTCGCCGCTGCTAAATTCATTTAGGTCCATGGTATAAGGCGGTGTTCCGTTGTCGGGTATCACCTCCCAGGCAAGAGTATCCTGAGTTGGGAACAACAAGACATTGGGTGAGGTGCCAGTAACAGCACTCCCCGGGGACGCGCTTTCAGGTGGTAAGCGCATCATGCCTCATCCAGATGACGCGAGTAGTTTACGCGAGCAGGAACGACCCACAGCTGGTCGATTACCCAATCTAAGTAGCGCTCAGTTGTTGTTTCTGATACGTGCCCCAGAACCGGCCTAATATGCGTCGTAATCACATCGTCAACTCGGGTTCTAAGATGTGATTGCGGGTAACCCTTTGACAGACCAAGGTTCTCTGCTTCTGCGGCGATGATATCCAGCAGGAGATAGCACGCGAAGCAATGCCGGCCGGAGTGCGGACTTCGTTTAGAGACAGGGTTATTGGAGTTGGTCTTCCAAGCGCGATAAATTGCTTGTGATGAAAGAGGCCTTCCTGTACTTTCATCTAAGAAGAACTGCGGTGGAGATGGCTGGCCGGGGTTTTTCTGTTCGAAATTCCTTAGGGCTTGCTTCCGACCAAGTTGTTTGTAGTTGTGCAACTCGACTAGGAAATCACGCCTTATCCGCAAAGCTCGTGGCTTCCCTGCCAAGGATGGATCGCCTACTGTACGATGGCCTTTTGTTCCGTAGCAAATTGCAATCCGGCCGAATCGATCAAGTTCGACGTATTCTGGATCAGGGATTTGTTCTGCTCTGATCAGAGAGGTTTCTTGCCTACGGGTTCCCGTCTCGAATATAAACTGGATTGCGAGCGCTCGTGTTCGGCCGTGGCGACACCGGACCTCTTCAATGAAGGACCTGATCTCTTCCCGAGTCGGCAATCTTAGTTGTGATGAATATAGTGGACGCTTTCCAACTCGCTTTTCGACAATGTCGAAGGCGAACCTTGTGGTGCTGGAGCGTCGCCGACTCGGTACGGTCGGAACGACAAAAGGCGGCCGATGGTCTCGGTCGCCTGCCCAGAGAAGGAATTGGCAGGCAACTCGCATTCTGCGGTTGATTGTTTCCGCTGCAAGCGGCTTACCCGTTTCGCTCCATTTACCAGCACCCATGTCAGCATCGTACGTGTCGATGAGGCCTTGGTAGTTCAGGGTTCGCCAGTTCAGGCGTCGCCGCTCAAGGTACGATGTGAAGTTCTTTAGATCATGGCTATACGCGAGAGTGGCATTCTCGCTCAGCCGTTCGCCGATCGTCAGCTCGTTGCGAAAACGGCCGGAGGAACTCCACAAACCAACAGCGCGCTCTCGAATGAAAGCATTCTGATGGTCCAGGTAGGTCCAATCTGCGGATACAAGAAATGGTACGCCATGATAGGCGTCTAGCTCCGCTTCAGCAAGCTGATCGTTATCTGGTCTAAGAAGGTAAGCCAAAGACCGCTTAGCTCGTCTTACAAATAATCGTCGAAGCAGCGTTGAAAAAGCATCTTACGTCGCTCTCTGCAGTACTCTGCATTACCGCCTCCATGACGTTTTGAAAAAAGCCTACTTGCCAGCAAGCTGGCGTCGAAGGTGAGGCCGGTATATATAACTTCGAAGGTTCACGCTAATATATAAAGGCGATGTAGTCGCTTGTAAATAGTATGGCTGTATTTCGATGGATGGGGGGAACGTCATCCGTAAACGGCCACTTCTCCCAAAATTGCCGGCTCGCACGCTCAAGGTGGGCTTGGCGACTTAACCCCAGGTGGGGCAGCGTCCGGCCAATCGGTCCGCGTCAAAGCTCACCTGCGAATAGCTTCGACGTGCACTTGGCATGCTTGCTGCGTGTAAGCCGTTTGGGTAAGCTATACCTATGCCACCAACCGCAAGGTACTGGCCGAAGCGGGCGAGTCGGTCGGCAGGTTCATGGACCAGGGCATCGCCGAACTGGGCGACCGGCTCGGGCCGATCTGCTGGCAGCTGGCCACCACCAAGACCTTCGATGCGGACGACATTGCCGCCTTCCTGACGCTGCTGCCGCGCGAACATGCCGGCCTGCCGCTGCGCCACGCAATCGAGGTGGGGCATGAAAGCTTCGCCTGTGCCGCGTTCGTCGACATCGCCCGCGCGGCTGACGTGGCGATCGTGTGGTCCGAGAACCCGGACCGGCCGCGCATCGCCGACCGGACTGCCGGCTTCACCTATCTGCGCTGTCAGGAGATGCGGCCGGACGAGCCGACCGGCTACCCGCCTGCGGAAATCGGGCGGCTTGCTGCCATGTGCCGGGCCTGGGCCAAGGGCGATGTTCCGCCGGGCTTGCCAATGGTGGGCGCAGCGGTCGATAAGCCGGCAACGGGAGGCGACGTGTTCGCCTTCCTGATCAACGGCGCGAAGGAACGTGCGCCCGCCGCGGCGATCGCCCTGGCGGAGCGACTGAAAGGGACACAATGAGATCTGCCGCACTCACCGGCGCAACCGCGCTGGCGCTGACCATGGCGGCCTCCGTCAATGCGCAGGACATCCGCCGGCCGGAAGGCCTGACGCTGGACATGCTGGCGACGCCGGCACCCCCGCCGGAGGAGGTGGCGGATGCCGCGCTGGAGGCAGCCCCGGTGTGGGACGGGCACAATGACGTGCCCTGGCAGCTGCGCGGCCGGTACAACAACGTCCTGCTGAACTTCGACTTCGGCAATACGCGGGCACAGGGGGCGGGGCCGCTGGAAACCGCCATGCACACCGACCTGCCCCGCCTGGCGGCCGGCAAGGTCGGGGCGCAGTTCTGGTCGGTCTATGTCAGCGCCGCCCTGCCGGAGCCGGAGGCGGTGGTCGCCACGCTGGAGCAGATCGACGTGACCCGGCGGCTGATCGCCCGCTATCCGGACGAGCTGGCCCTGGCGCTGACCTCCGCAGATGTGAGCCGGGCGATGCAGCAGGGCAAGATCGCCAGCCTGATGGGCATGGAAGGTGGCCACTCGATCGGCAGCAGCCTGGCGGTGATCCGCCAGATGTATGCGCTCGGCGCGCGCTACCTGACGCTGACCCACAACCGCAATACGCCCTGGGCGGACAGCGCCACGGCGGACCCCGAGCATGACGGGCTGACCGGGTTCGGCGAACTGGTGGTGCGCGAGATGCAGCGCATCGGCATGCTGGTGGACCTCAGCCATGTGAGCGAGGCGACCATGCTGGACACGCTGGATGTCATCAGGGCGCAGCAGGGCGCGCCGGTGATCTTCAGCCATTCGGGCGCCCGGGCCGTGGCAGACCACCCGCGCAACGTGCCGGACAGCGTGCTGCAGCGATTGCCGGAGAATGGCGGGATCGTGATGGTCGTGGCGCTGCCGGGCTTCATCAGCAACAATGTGCGTGAATGGAACACGCGGCAGACCGCGGAAGTGACCCGGCTGGAGGCGCTGTATCCCGATGCGGCGGACCAGGTGGATGCCGGCCTGACCGAATGGCTCAAGATCAACCCGCCGGCGCAGGCGACCATCGCCGACATGGCCGACCATGTGGATCATATCCGCAACGTTGCCGGCATCGACCATATCGGCATCGGTGGCGATTATGACGGCATGCCGAGCGGCCCGGTCGGCATGGAAGACGTCGCCGGCTATCCTGCCCTGTTCACCGAACTGGCGCGACGCGGGTACAGCCAGGAGGATCTGGAGAAGATCAGCAGCCGCAACATGATGCGCGTGCTGCAGCGGGCCGAGGCCTATGGCGCGGATCATGCAGGCGATCTGCCGCTGGAAACGCCGGTGGAGGATCCTGCCTAGGCGGTGGCGAGCAGCCGCACCGTCAAAGGATCGCGCTGCCCGTCACAAAAACCATCCAGCGCCTGTGCGAACAGGGCGGGATCCTCGGCAACCGCTTCGAACAGGGTCATGGAACTGCGGAACTTCAGCGCATCCACGGACCCCAGGATCGCGGTGGCGCTGCGGCGGCCTGCCCATGCGAGCATGGCGCCGGTGATCTCGCGCAGGCGTAGACCGAGCACGGAGTGCGCGAGATAGGCGCAGGCTTCTGCCCGGTCCGCTATCCCGTAGAACTGTGCGGTCGGGCTGCGGCCGAGGCCAGCAAGCTGGGGGAACACGAACCACATCCAGTGGCTCGTCTTGTCGCCGGCGCGCACCTCCGCCAGCGCCTGTACGTAGGTGCTGTCCTGCGCGCTGACGAAGCGCTGCAGGCCGGTGTCAGCCATGATTCTTCAGCGGATCATGGCCCCAGTTCATCAGCGAGTAGCGCCAGTTGGTACCGGCGATGTCGCCATCGGGCCGCTGGGCCAAGTGACGATGCACATAGCCGACGACCTTGCGCATGTGCGCATAATCGTCATCCGACAGGTCGGCCTTCTTCGTATGGCGCAGCTCTATGATCCGTCTGCCAGACTTGTGCCCGGTGCTTTCGCCATCACCGTGCGTATCGCCGACGGAAAGTGATTCATCCGTGTCGAGCCAGCGCTCCAGCTCGGCCGGCGTCATGTTCACGCACTTGCCAAATTCAGCGTAGGCCAAGTCCCGCTCATCCTGATCCATGTCGCGGCTCCGCTCAATTTTCCTGCAGGCGGCGGCTGGTGCCTTCGGAGCCGAAGCTGGCAGCGTCGCTGTCCATGCCGACCAGCCCATCCGTGTCATCGTTCTCCTGCGCGGCGGCCTCAGAATCGGCGACACGCTCGGACGCGGTGGCTTCGTGCGTGTCATCATTGGAGGTAGCAGCACCGAAGATCCACACGGCGCTCAGCAGGATGATCGCGGCCAGGGTGCCGAGGATCAGGACCCGGCGTACCGTGCCCGATGTGCTGCCCGCACGCGCTTCCGTCGTATCCAGATGCGCCCCGCCGTCTTGCGTATTGGGATCGCCCACCATTGCACCGCCTCCTTGCCCATGCCGCCCGTTCATGAACGGCACGCAAGCTACGGCTCAGCCGAGCGGATGGTTCCTGCCGGGTGGGTAAGCCCCGTGCGTCAGTCCCGCAGCAATTCGTTGATGCCGGTCTTGGCGCGGGTCTGCGCGTCCACTGTCTTGACGATGACGGCGCAGTACAGCGACGGGCCGGGTGTGCCATCGGGCAGCGGCTTGCCGGGCAGGCTGCCAGGCACCACCACCGCATAGGGCGGCACCGCGCCGCGATGGATTTCGCCCGTGGCACGATCGATGATCCTGGTGGAGGCGCCGAGATAGACGCCCATCGACAGCACCGCGCCTTCGCCGACGCGCACGCCCTCGGCCACTTCGGACCGGGCGCCGATGAACGCGCCATCGCCGATGATGACGGGTTCGGCCTGCAGCGGCTCCAGCACGCCGCCGATGCCTGCACCGCCGGAGATGTGCACGTTGCGGCCGATCTGCGCACAGGAGCCGACGGTCGCCCAGGTATCGACCATCGTGCCTTCGCCGACATAGGCGCCGATGTTCACGAAGGACGGCATGAGCACCACGCCCTTACCGATGAAGCTGCCACGGCGGGCGACGGCGCCCGGCACCACCCGGAAGCCGGCCTCGGCGAAGCGGGCATCGGTCCATCCGGCAAACTTGCTGGGCACCTTGTCATAGGCGGGCGCTCCGCCCGCACCGGCAGGGATGCCCTGATTCTCGTTGAGACGGAAGGACAGCAGCACTGCCTGCTTCAGCCACTGGTTGACCCGCCAGCCACCGGTACCGTCGGGCTCCGCCACGCGCGCCTCGCCACTGTCGAGCAGGGCCAGCGCGCGTTCCACGACATTGCGCACGTCGCCACTGGCGGGCGTGACACTGGCGCGATCGTCCCAGGCGGCGGCGATGGCGGTGGCAAGGTCGGCGGACATGGCAGGCTCCCGTTGGGTATTGCAGGCGCGGCTAACCGCTCCGCCCGGCAGGAGCAAGCATCAGCGCATCAGGCGGGCGGTGAAATCGCTCAGGCCGATCTGGCGCGTACGGCGCAGACGCTCCGCCTGTAGCACGGTGCGCACGGTGGCGAAGCAGCCGTCGATATCGTCATTGACCACAACGTAGTCGTAGGCGTCCCAATGGCTGATCTCCGCCCGGGCGCGCGCCATGCGGCCGTTGATGACCGCCTCGCCATCCGTGCCGCGGCCGCGCAGGCGCGTCTCCAGCGTGGCGATGTCGGGCGGCAGCAGGAACACGGAGACGACATCCGGCCCCATGCGGGTGCGCAGCTGCTGCGCGCCCTGCCAGTCAATGTCGAACAGGAAGTCCCGCCCTTGTGCCAGCCCTTCGGTGATGTGCGCGTGCGGGGTGGCGTAGCAGTTGCCGAACACCTCCGCCCATTCCAGGAAAGCGCCGGCGGCTTCCATCCGGGTAAAGCTGGCGCGATCGGTGAAATAGTAGTCGCGCCCGTCCACCTCGCCCGGGCGCATGGGCCGGGTGGTGACGGAGACGGACAGGTCCAGGCCGCCATCCACCTCCAGCAGCTTGCGGGCGATTGTCGTCTTGCCCGCGCCCGAGGGCGAGGACAGGATGAACATCAGCCCGCGCCGCGGCACCGTCAGCGGCGCAAAGTCGGCGGAAGCAGGCTGGGGCGGGGCGATGGGGGCCGGGTCCATGCGCGCACATGGCGCATGGAGGGGGGCGGGATCAAGGGCAGGCTGACACGCGCCGGCCGATCAGCCCCGTCCCGTGCTGTCGTCCGGTGCATTTTCCGCCTGTTCCAGCAGGTCGCGGGTACCTTCGGCACCCGCCTTGCGCGAGCCCATGGCGCGATCGACGATCGACTTGGCGACCAGGCCCGTACTCACGACCAGGAATCCCGGGATGGACTTCGTCGCCATGCTGCCGGCAGCGTAGGAGATCGCGCTCTGCATCAGGGTGCGTCCCTTTACGATGTCCTTCGCCCGGTCCGCATCGAAGCGCAGCCGCAACATTCCCTTCTGCATGGTCTGCCGGAACAGCAGCGTGGCACCTTGCAGGAAGATATCGGCGATCAGCAGGTTGGTCGCGGGGTTCGGGCTGGGGCCGGGCACCTTCCGCGCGCCGGCGGTGACCTTGTTGCCCGCGCGATGTGCCGTGTCGCTCACGCGATGCGCCACCCGGGTGACCTTGCGTGCGCTGCGCCGCCGCAGGCCGCGTTGCGTCGAAAACATGCTCATGTGCCCCGTTCACCCCTGCTGCCCGGCAGCGGTCGAACGCGCCGGAAACCTATTTCTTGCGACCGAAATCGACCGTGACGACGTTCGATCCGTCATCCTTGGCAGCAACGCCGGCATCATCGCCGCGTTCCGCATCGCCGGCCGTGCCATCATTGCCGGCGGCATCGTGCTGCGCCGGCTCCGCTTCGGCTGCCTGGAACTGCAGGCCGAAATCGACCGCCGGATCGACAAACGCGGTAATGGCGCTGAACGGGATCTGCAGCTTGGCCGGGATCCCGCTGAAGGTCAGCCCGATGGAGAAGCCGTCGGGGCCGACGTTCAGGTCCCAGAACTTGTTCTGCAGGACGATCGTCATCTCGTCGGGGAAACGTTCCGACAGATGCTTGGGGATCGACACGCCCGGCGCCGCCGTCTTGAACGTGATGTAGAAGTGGTGGTTGCCCGGCAGCGCGCCGCCGCCCCGCTCCACCGATCCGAGCACGCGGCCCACCACTGCACGCAGGGCTTCCTGCACGATCTCGTCATAGGGGATCAGGCTATCGGGTGTCGTGTCGCTCATGGCAGGGCGCTAGGTGGCGGCGCCGGTGCCCGGGGTCAAGCGCCAATGCTTGCGCCTGCGACAGGCCGGGCTATAGCCAGCCGCATGCGCACCGGCCGAATTGCCCGCAGGACCGCGGAAACCGATATCCTTGTCGAAGTCGATCTGGACGGTACCGGCCGGTTCGACATCCACACCGGCATCGGTTTCCTGGACCACATGATCGAACAGTTCAGCCGTCACTCGCTGATCGACGTGACGCTGAAGGTCGATGGCGACCTGCATGTGGACGAGCATCATACGGCGGAAGACAGCGGCATCGCGCTGGGCCAGGCGATCGGACAGGCGCTGGGCGACAAGGGTGGCATCGGCCGATATGGCACCGCCTACTCCCCGATGGACGAGACGCTGGTGCGGGTGGCGCTGGACATCTCCGGCCGCCCCTGGCTGGTGTGGCATGCGGGGTTCACGCAGGTGAAGCTGGGCACGCTGGATACCGAACTGATCGACCACTGGTTCCACTCGGTGGCGCAGGCGGCCGGCATCACCCTGCATGTCGAACTGCTGTACGGCACCAACAACCACCACATCTGCGAAGCCATCTTCAAGGGCTTCGCGCGCGCCATGCGCCAGGCGGTGGAGCTGGACCCGCGCAAGAACGGCGCCATCCCGTCCACCAAGGGGCAGCTGGGTGGCTGAGGCGATCGCCCTGATCGATTACGGCGCGGGCAACCTGCATTCGGTGCACAATGCGCTGAAGGCGGCCGGGGCGGAGCATGTCGCCGTGACCGCCGATCCCGCGCTGGTGCGCGGCGCGCGCCGGATCGTGCTGCCGGGCGTCGGCTCTTTCCGCGCCTGTGCCGAAGGATTGCGCGCCATTCCCGGCCTGGTGGAAGCGATGGAAAGCCGCGTGCTGGACGACGGCGTGCCGTTCCTGGGGATCTGCGTCGGCATGCAGCTGCTGGCGACCGAAGGCCACGAGCATGGCGTGACGCCGGGTCTCGGCTGGATCGATGGCGCGGTCCAGCGGATCGAGCGGAGCGATCCCGCCATCAAGGTGCCGCACATGGGCTGGAACGATGTGGAGCCGGCGGGCCACCATGACGGGGCGGAGCTGATCCGCGGCGGCGAGGCCTATTTCCTCCACTCCTACCACTTCCAGCCCGATGATGGCCGGCGCATCGCCGCGATGACCGACCATGGCGGCGGCCTGGTAGCCGCCGTGGGCAAGGACAATATCGTGGGCGTGCAGTTCCATCCGGAGAAAAGCCAGGCCTACGGCCTGCAGCTGCTGGCGCGCTTCCTCGACTGGAACCCGTGAGGCTGCCCGCCGTCTCCGGTGCAAAGGAGACCCGGATGGCCGAGGCCGACCCGCATATCGCTGATGTTCATACTGCCCGACGCGCCTTGAACGGGCGCAAGGCGATCATCACCGGCGGCACCACCGGGATCGGCCGGGCGGTCGCCGTGCTGCTGGCCAGTGAAGGCGCCACGGTGTTCACCTGCGGGCGCAATGAAGCCGACCTCGCCGAGACGCTGGAGCAGCTCAACACCGTCGGCAGCGGTCATGGCATGACCTGCGATCTGGCAAGATCAGGCGAGCTAGACCGGTTCTTCGCCGAAGGTACAGCGCAGCTGGGCAGCTATGACATCGCCATCCTCAACGCGGCGGTGCCGGCGGTCGGGCTGACCGCCATGAGCGAGCAGGAAGTGCGCGACGCGATCGAGATCAACTTTACCGGGTACCTGCTGGGTGCGCACAAGGCCGTCCGGCAGATGCAGGCGGCGGGCGGCGACATCATCTTCACCGGATCCTATGCCACCCGCAAGCTGGGGCCATCCTCCACCGTCTATGCCGGGATCAAGGCGGGCATCCACGGTTTTGCCGAGGCGTTGCGGCGGGAGGTCGGCCCGCAGGGGATCAAGGTCGGGCTGGTGATCCCCGGGCTGACCGCCAGCGCCATGACGACGGACAGCATGAGCGACGAGGACCAGCAGCGGCGCATCGGCGAGGACAACATGCTGCTGGCCGAGGACATCGCGGCGGGCGTGCACTTCATGCTGACCCAGCCAAGCCGGACCGTGGTGCAGGAACTGATCCTGGTGCCGCGCAATAACGAGGAATGAGCTTCTCCTTCGACAGCCTGGTCCTGACACCCGACCAGATCGACCTGGCCCGGTCGCCGCTCGCCGGCATCGGGGTGGAAACCTATGTGCTGGGGGCGTTCAATCCCGGCATGACGCGGCTGCCCGACGGCAATCTGCTGCTGATGGTGCGCGTGGCGGAGGCGCTGCGCGAGCCGATCTTCGACGGGCATGTCCATGCGATCCGCTGGCAGGACGGGGCCTATGTGCTGGACGCCTGGCCGCTGGGCCAGGCGGATACGGCCGATCCTCGCAAGTTCCTGCTGCGCGAACATGGCTGGAAGGTAATGGCGCTGACGTCGCTCAGCTGGCTGCTGCCGGTGGAGCTGTCGGCGGACGGGACGCAGGTCGTGGCGCTCCATTATGACAAGGTCATCGCCCCGGCCGGCAACTGGCAGTGCTATGGCGTGGAGGATGCGCGGATCAGCCGGGTAGGGGACAAATGGTGGATGACCACCTGCTCGGTCAGCCCCGAACGGCATTCCACCACGCTGTACTCCTCCGACAATGCGCTGGACTGGACGTTCGAGGGGATCGTGCTGGATCACCAGAACAAGGACATGCTGATCTTCGAAGGGCTGATCGGCGGCAAGTTCTGGGCACAGACCCGGCCGCTGGGCGACCTGTACTTCGCCTATCCGCCGGGCAGCCCCTACCATGCCGGCCCGTCCATCAATCATTCGACCAGCCCCGACGCGCGGCACTGGCAGCCCCATCTGCAGCCGGGCATCCGCCCGCATGCCGGCACCGTCAGCACCGCCCGCATCGGCGGCGGCACTCCGCCGGTCTTGACCGAAGTTGCAGGGCAGCGCGGCTGGCTGACGCTGTGGCACGGGGTGGAGCCGTCCGGCATCGTCGGCAAGTACCGCACCTACTGGTCGCTGCTGGATCCGGATGAACCATGGAATGTGCTGGCCACCAGTCATCCGCCGCTGCTGGAGGCGAACCCGGCGCTGACCGAGCCGTTGCGCGAGCAGATGTATGTGCAGGACGTGGTGTTCACGACCGGCATCGTGGAGGAGCCGGACCGTTTCATCGTGGCGAGTGGCGAGGCGGATCTGGCCTGCCGCATCACGCATGTGCCACGCGATGCCTTCGTGGCTTCCTGAACCGGGCAGGGGATGTTAACCGCGACGCCATGATCGTGTTTCCCGCAATCGACCTCAAGTCCAGTCAGGTCGTCCGCCTGGCCGAAGGCGACATGGACCGTGCCACCATCTATGGCGACGATCCGGCCGCGCAGGCGCGCCTGTTCGCCGATGCCGGTGCCACCCACCTGCATGTGGTAGACCTGGATGGCAGCTTCGCCGGCCGGGCGGAGAACCGCACGGCCGTGGAGGGAATCCTGCGTGCCTTTCCCGGGCAGGTCCAGCTGGGCGGCGGCATCCGCGATGCGGCCGCGGTCGAGGGTTGGCTGGCGCTGGGCGTCGCCCGCGTGGTGATGGGCACCGCGGCGCTGAAGGATCCGGAGTTCGTCAGGCAGATGGCGGCGGCGCATGCCGGCCGCATCGTGGTGGCGGTCGATGCCCGTGACGGGATGGTGGCGACCGAAGGCTGGGCGGCGGTCAGCGACGTGCCCGCCACCGACCTCGCTCGCCGGTTCGAGGATGCCGGCGTCGCCGCGCTGCTGTTCACCGATATCGGCCGTGACGGCCTGCTGAAGGGCTGCAATGTCGAGGCGACCGTGGCATTGGCGCGGGCCGTGTCGATCCCGGTGATCGCCAGCGGCGGCGTTGCCGACATCGGCGACATCCACGCGCTGGCCGCGCATGTGGCAGACGGGATCGAGGGCGTCATCACCGGGCGGGCATTGTATGATGGCCGGCTGGACTTGGCAGAGGCGCTGAAGGTGGCAGAACCGGCATGACCGTCCGTATCCGCGTGATCCCCTGCCTGGACGTGGCCGATGGCCGCGTGGTGAAGGGCGTCAACTTCGTCGACCTGCAGGATGCCGGCGATCCGGTGGAGCAGGCGCGTGCCTATGATGCGGCGGGCGCGGACGAGCTGTGCTTCCTGGACATTTCCGCCACGCATGAAGGGCGCGGCACGCTGCTCGACATCGTCAGCCGCACGGCCGCTGTGTGCTTCATGCCGCTGACCGTGGGCGGCGGCGTCCGTTCGGCGGAGGATGCCCGCGCACTGCTGTTGGCAGGGGCAGACAAGGTGGCGGTGAACTCCGCCGCAGTGGAGCGGCCCGAGCTGGTGGCCGACATTGCGCAGCGGTTCGGCAGCCAGTGCGTGGTCGCATCGGTCGATGCACGGCGGAGCGGCGATGGCCGGTGGGAGATCTTTACCCATGGCGGCCGGCGCGCGACCGGCATCGACGCGGTCGACCATGCCATGCGCCTGGCGGAGCTGGGCGCTGGCGAGTTGCTGGTGACCAGCATGGACGGCGACGGCACCAAGGGCGGCTACGACCTCGAACTGACCCGCGCGATTGCCGACCGGGTGAGCGTGCCGGTGGTTGCCAGCGGCGGCGTGGGCACGCTGGAGCATCTGGTCGAAGGCGTCACCAGGGGCGGCGCCAGCGCGGTGCTGGCCGCCTCCATCTTCCATTTCGGCACGCACAGCGTGTCGGAGGCGCATGCCGCCCTGCGTGCAGCCGGCCTGCCGGCGCGCAGCTGATGGGGACGGATACGCTCGCCCGGCTCGAAGCCACCATCGCCGCACGTCGCGGGGCTGCGCCTGACTCGTCGTACGTGGCGAAGCTGCTCGCCGGCGGTGCGCCGCTGGCCGCGCGCAAGCTGGGCGAGGAAGCGGTCGAGGTGGTGATTGCCGCCCTGGCAGAACCGGACAAGCTGGTGGGCGAAAGCGCCGACCTGCTGTTTCACCTGATGGTGCTGCTGGCCGAACGCGGCGTACCGTTCGACGACGTGCTGGCGGAGCTGAACCGGCGCGAGGGCGTGTCCGGCCTTGTCGAGAAAGCCGCAAGGGGAGCCTGATGCCGATCGACCCGACCCTGCCGTACGATGACCAGAACATCTTCGCCAGGATCCTGCGCGGGGAGATCCCGTGCAACAAGGTGTACGAGGATGATCACGCGCTGGCGTTCCATGACATCGCCCCGCAGACGCCGGTGCATGTGCTGGTGGTGCCCAAGGGCGGTTACGTCAGCTGGGACGACTTCTCCGCCCATGCGCCGGCCGAGCTGATCGCCGGCTTCGTACGCGCGGTGGGCACGGTGGCGCGGCAGCTGGACCTGGTGGAGCCGGGCTATCGCCTGCTGGCCAATATCGGCGGCGATGGCGGGCAGGAAGTGGCCCATCTGCATGTCCACCTGTTCGGCGGCATGCCGCTCGGCCGCATGATTGCCGCCTGAGCGATGGCGGCACCGCGCCCGGCGACGGGTATCCTGCAGGGTACGACCCACCTGTTCGCGCTCCGGGTCTATTACGAGGACACCGACCTGTCCGGCATCGCCTACCACGCCAATTACCTGCGCTGGTGCGAACGCGCGCGGTCGGACCTGCTGCGCCTGCTGGGCGTAGACCAGCGCGCCGCGGCAGAGGACGGTACGGGCACCTATGCCGTGTCGGAGCTGTCGATCCGCTATCTCGCGCCCGCCCGGCTGGACGATGCCGTGCTGATCCGCACCCGTGCGGAGCAGGTCGGCGCGGCCAGTGTTCGGCTGATCCAGCAAGCTGTCCTTCAGCTTGACGAGGGCAGGGACCGTGGCATGGGCGAGGGTCCGATGCTGGCGGAGGCGCAGGTGCGTGTCGGCTTTGTCGGTCCCGGCGGTCGCCCGACCCGCCAGCCCGCCGCGTGGCGGGCCGCCTTCCAGTCTTTCATTGCGTCCGAGGAATCTCCATGATCGTCTCCCTGCTGGCTGCCAGCGCCACCACCGCCGCACCGACCAGGCTCGACCCGGTGCAGCTGTTCGCGGATGCCGACATCGTGGTCCAGCTGGTGATCGCCGGGCTGGTGCTGGCGAGCATCTGGGTGTGGACCATCATCGTCAGCTTCTCCCTGCGCATGGCCAAGACCGGTCGCGCGTCCACCGATTTCGAGCGGGCGTTCTGGGACGCCGAGGATCCCGCCCGGCTGGTGGGCAGCAAGTCACGGCATGACACGCCCTTCGCCCGCGTCGCCGGCGCCGGCATCGCGGAACTGGATGCCTCCACGGCCGATGGCGTGCGCGATGCCGCCGGTGTGCGCGGCCGTGTCGCGCTCGCGATGGAAGGGCAGGTCTCGGCCGAGGCGGACACGCTGGCGGACCGGCTGAACTTCCTGGCGACCACCGGTTCCGTCGCCCCCTTCGTGGGCCTGTTCGGCACCGTCTGGGGCATCATGAACAGCTTCTTCCAGATCGGATCGCAGCAGAACTCTTCGCTGGCGGTCGTCGCCCCGGGCATTTCGGAGGCGCTGTTCGCCACTGCCATCGGTCTGTTCGCGGCCATTCCGGCGGTGATCGCCTACAACCGCTTCAGCCACCGGGTGAACGGGTACGAGGCGCGGATGCAGCGCTTCGCCGACAAGGTGGCGGCGCAGATCGGCCGCGAGCTGGAGCGCGGCTGATGGCAATGGGTGTCGCATCGGGCGGCGGACGGGGCCGCGGGCGATCGCGCCGGCGGGCTGCCGTGGCGGAGATCAACGTGACGCCGCTGGTCGACGTCATGCTGGTGCTGCTGATCATCTTCATGGTCACCGCGCCGCTGCTTCAGAGCGCGGTACCGGTGGAGCTGCCCGACAGCCGGGCCGCACCGGCCGACCAGGATCCGGAGAGCGTCGCCGTGTCGATCGACAGTGAGGGTTTCATCTTCATCGATGACGGGCAGGTGCCCGAAGGTGGCCTGCCGGCCGCACTCGAATCCCTCGCCGCCCGCAGCGGTGCGGAACCGCCGCTGGTGACCCTGCGCGCGGATCGGGCGCTGGATTACGGCCGGGTGGTGGCGGTGATGGGTGAGTTGAACCGGGCCGGGTTCAATTCCATCTCGCTGGTCACCAACGGTTCAGCCACTGCTCCATAGCCACATCGCCATGGAAGGGGCTGTTCACCTGACGCGCGAGGAGCGCCTGGGCCTTGCCATTGCGGCAGTCGCGCATGTCGCGCTGTTCGCCGCATTGTGGCTGCATGACAAGGCACCGTCGGTGCCGCTGGCGCCGCCGGAATCGATCAGCGTCAGCCTGGCGACCGAGGTCAGCCTGCAATCGACCGCGCCCGATCCGTCGGCGCAGGCGCAGGCGGCAATCGCACCCGAGCTGTCGCCCGAACCCGCGCCGGCGCCCGCCCCCGCACCGGAACCTGCCCCGGCGCCAGAGCCGGTGGCGGAGCCCCCGCCGCCCCCGCGCCCGGTGGAGCGCACGCAGCCCGCACCACGCCCATCGGCACGACCAAGCCCGCGGTCCAGCGCCCGGCCGAGCCCCGCGCCGTCCCGCCCGGCACAGACCCGCCCGAGCCCGGCGCCGAGCCGCGCCGCCCGCCCGGCTACCCAGCCGAGCCGCGCCGCAGCCCGGCCCGCGCCGCAACCGAGCCGCGCGACCGAACGCCCCGGCGGCAGCCGGATCGGTGCGGATTTCCTGGCCGGCAGCAGTGCCGGTGAGCGCAGCCAGTCCAGCGGTACGCCCGCTGCCGCCTTCGGCGCGGCGGAGCAGGCGTCCCTGTCGCAGGCCATCAACCGCCAGCTGCGCCCGCACTGGAGTGCGCCGCAGGGCGTCGATGCGGACCAGCTCGTCACCGTGCTCAGCTGGGAGCTGAACCCGAATGGCAGCCTGAAGGGCACGCCACGCGTGGTCAGCCAGTCGGGCATCACCGAATCCAACCGGCCGCAGGCGCAATTGCATGCAGAACGTGCGATCCGGGCCGTGCAACTGGCTGCCCCCTTCAACCTGCCCGACCAGTTCTACGACAAGTGGCGCCGCGTCACGTCGTGGCGCTTCGACCGGAGATTGTGATCCCCATGAAGCTGTTTCTCCTCCCGCTCTTCGCTTCCGCATTGGCCCTGTGCGCAGGTCCGGTCCTGGCCCAGGTGGCCGTGCCTGTGACCGTGCCACCGGCGGCGGAGGCGCCCGTCGCCGACGCGCAGGATGGCGGCGGCCTGACCGGCTCTGTCACGGATGAAAGCGAGTGGCAGGATCTGGGCATTGCCATCCCGGCTTTCGCCACGGACCGGGAGCAGGCCACGCCTGCCAACGCGCAGGGCACCACCGCCTTGGGGCAGGCTCTGGCGGAGGTGGTCTATTCCGACCTGCGCAACAACGGCCTGTTCCGCCCGACCGGGCCGGGATCCCTGCCGCGCCCGGCCTATCCGCAGATCACCGCCCCGGCCTTTGACCAGTGGCGTGGCCGATCGACCGAGATGCTGGTGCATGGATATGTCCGGGCCGGCGCTGATGGCCAGCTGACCATCGGCTGCTACCTCTACGACGTGCAGCTGGGTCAGCAGCTGGTGCGTGAAGGCTGGCAGGTCGCCCCGTCCGACTGGCGGCGCGCGGCGCATCGCTGTGCCGACATGGTCTATTCCCGGCTGTCCGGCGAAAGCCCGTTCTTCGACAGCAAGATCGCCTTCATCGCGGAGAGCGGTCCCAAGGACAACCGGGTCAAGCGGCTGGCGATCATGGACAGCGACGGGGCCAATCTGCGCTTCATCACCAATGGCCAGTCCATGGCACTGACGCCGCGCTACTCGCCCGATTATTCCAAGATCGTCTATCTCAGCTACCTCAACGGCTATCCGCGGATCTTCGTCTACGACATCGGGACCGGCCGGCAGACGCTGGTGACCGAAAGCCAGAACCCGACCTTTGCCCCGCGCTGGTCGCCCGATGGCCGCAGCATCCTGTATTCCATGGCGATGTCCGGCAATACGGACATCTACCGCGTGCCGGCGACCGGCGGGCAGAGCGTGAAGCTGACCGACAGCCCGGGGCTGGATGTCGGCGGATCCTACTCCCCCGACGGGACGCAGATCGTGTTCGAGTCCGACCGCTCGGGCAGCCAGCAGGTCTATGTCATGAACGCGGACGGATCGAACCAGCGGCGGATCAGCTTCTTTGGCGGCCGGGCGGCAACCCCGGAATGGAGCCCGCGCGGCGACCAGATCGCCTTCACCCACATTGCCGGCAACCTGCGGGTGGCGGTGATGAGCCCGGCCGGACGCAACATGCGCCACCTGACCGATGGCTGGCAGGACGAGGCGCCGACCTGGGCCCCGAACGGCCGGATCGTGCAGTTCTTCCGCACGGCACAGGGCGGTGGCGAAACCTCCATCTGGCAGGTCGACCTGACCGGACGGAACGAGCGCAAGCTTGACACGCCGGTGAATGCGTCCGACCCGTCATGGGGACCTGTTCTGCCCTGAAGCGTTCCGAAGACGCGACGGGCCGTTTATTGAACTGTGAGTGAGGAGATATAGGCATGCAGAAGTTGGTTCTCGCCCTGGCCGCCGTGAGCACGATGGGCCTTGCCGCGTGCTCCAAGAAGGCGCCGGAAGAACTGCCGCCGCCGCCGCAGCAGACCACGCCCACCCCGCCGCCGGCGACCACCGCGCCGGGTGCCGCCGCGCCGGGTACGCAGGCCCATTTTCAGCAGACCATGCGCGGGCAGGACACGATCTACTTCGACACCGACAAGTACGATGTCGACAGCCAGGATCAGGCCGCCCTGCGTCAGCAGGCACAGTACCTGACGCAGTATGCGCAGGTCCGCGCCACGGTCGAAGGCCATGCCGACGAGCGCGGCACGCGGGACTACAACCTGGCGCTGGGCGAGCGTCGGGCGAACGCCGCACGCAACTACCTCGTCAGCCTGGGCATCCCGGCCAACCGCATCACCACGGTCAGCTATGGCAAGGAACGGCCGAAGGCGGTCGGCTCCAACGAAGCGGCCTATGCCCAGAACCGCCGCGCCGTGACCGTGGTCATCAACTGAGCAGCATCATTCACTGATCTGCGGTGCAATTTGTGGCCGGCGGCCCGCGAACCGGACGGTTCGTGGCCGCCGGCCGCTTTGCACCTGCGACCGGCGGCCCTATATCGGCACCATGATTGCAGGTTCCTGGTAGATGGCGCGAAGCAGCCGCACGCTCGATTGGGGCTTCCCGCGCTGGCGCGCCTATGGCGAGTCCGGCCAGGAGGCTGCCAAGGTGCGGCTGTGCGACCGGCATGGCTGCGCCGAACCGGGCAACTGCCCGGCGCCCAAGGCGCCGAACAGCCCTGAACGCTGGTACTTCTGTCAGCCGCACGCCGCGGAATACAATCGTGGCTGGGACTATTTTGCCGGGCTCGAGGCGGAAGAGGCGGCAGCGCGCGAGGGCGCCGAAAGCAACACCAATGCCGGCTATGCCCAGGCGCAGCATTATGGCTGGGGCGGCAGCGGCGATGGCAGCCGCAGCCCGGACGAGATGCGCGCGCTGGAGGTGCTGGACCTCGACCCCGATGCCGATTTCGAGACCGTGAAGAAGGCCTGGCGTACCAAGGCGAAGGAGGTGCATCCCGACGTGCGCCCCAATGATGCCGAGGCGGCGCGGACCTTCCATGCATACCAGGTCGCGTACGACGTGCTGCGGCAGGCAGAGGAACGGCGGGAGTGGCGGGGCTGACCCGCCGGGCCTAAAGCTGGAGCTGCCCGATGGCGTCGGCCACGATGGCGATGTGCTCCGTCCAGCTCGGATTGTGCCAGTCGGGCAGGCGTTCCATCTGCGCGGCCCGCATCGGTCCGCTGCTTGCGTGATCCAGCACGGCCCGGCGCCAGCCGGGTCCGTCCAGCGGGTCCAGGTAATCCGGCACCGCACCGCCCACTTCGCGCAGGGCAGGCAGGTCGCTGCAGATGACCGGCGTGCCGACCGACAGCGCCTCCGCCACCGGCATGCCGTAACCTTCGGCGAAGGACGGCATCACCAGCGCCGCCGCGCCGCGCAGCAGGACGGACAGGCGGCGGTCGGGGCATCCGCCCAGCTCCTCGACATGGCCGGCCAGTGCCGGGCACCGTTCCAGCATGTCGACGACCTGCTCGTTTTCCCACCCGCGCCGTCCGACGATGACAAGCCGGGGCACCTCGGCCGCCGGCAGCGTCTGCACCAGCTGGCGCCACAGATGCAGCAGCAGCAGATGGTTCTTGCGCGGCTCGATCGTGCCCAGGCACACGAAATAGGGTCGGTTGTCGCCGCGTTCCGGCTCGGCTGCAGGCAGGGCCTCCGTGCCCAGCAGGGCGACATGGATCGGCGTGCCGGGCCGCAGCCATGGTTGCAGGGAGCGACCGGTGGCGGCGGAGTTGACGATCGCCCCGCCATCCGTCTCCGCGATCATCGTCGCCACTGTCTCGATCCGCTGCCGGTGCAGCGCCGCGCCGGCGGGGCGGGCATATTCGGGGAATTCGATCGGGATCAGGTCATGGACCAGGCACAGGAAGCGGGCACGTTCCCGCCGCATGATCCGGCGCACCACGTCGGCGCGGGTCAGGTGGTGGGGGGATGCCTGCACATAGACACCACCGCCACCGACACCCCGGCGGGTCGGCAGCAGCGCATCCAGCTGCGGCAGGATGGAGGGAAGCGACCGGCGCAGCGGACCATCCACCTGCGAGGACCAGCGCCGTTCCAGCGTATCGAGATAGGCCAGCGCCGCCGTGCGACGCACACGGCCATACAGGCCCGCCGGGTGCAGGGCGGCGAAGGCCAGATCGTCGCCATAATGCGCCAGCAGCCCGCGGGCATAGGCCATCTCCACCCGGTCCACGCCCGACGGTGTCGAGTAGCGGATGCGCGAGATCAGGCGCGAAATGTCGAGGATCACCTGGCTCATCGCACTACCCCCAGCATGCGGCCCTGCCACCGGCGGAGCGGGCCGATCCAGTCCAGCCGGCCGCGGGTCCGGGTTCCGGCCATGCGGCCCACCAGGACTTCAGGCGGGCAGGGCAGGCCGGTCACCGGATCGAGGTAGCGGGGATAAAGGATCAGCACGCCTGCCACCAGTTCGTCCAGCCGCAGGCGCCGCATGCGCCGCGTTGGCGCGGAGGCGAGGTCGCGGGTGAGGCCCCAGCCGGCATAGAACGGCGTGCCGTGGCAGGTCACCGCCACCCCGCGCATCAGCGCCTCGAACCCGGTGAGCGAGGTCAGCGTGTGCACCGCGTCCACCGTATCGAGCAGCGGTGCCATGCCGCCGCCGCGCACGATCCGGTCGGCATGCCGCAGGACCTCTTCGTCCGCCACTGCGCCCTGACGCAGGCCGCTGTCGACGTCCGGGTGGGGGCGGAACCAGATCTCCGCATCGGGCTCCACCGCGCGGACCCGGCGCAGCAGTTCCGCGTTCACATTTTCGGCTGCCAGCAGGTCGCCCGCCGCCGCGCGCACCGACATGTCGTTGCCGACCTGACCGGGGACGAGCACCAGCCGCCTGCCCGGCGCACGTTCCGGCGCCGGCTGGGGTGCGCCATCGACAGCATATTTGCTGATCCCGGCTGCCACGATCCGTTCGCGGAGCCGCACAGCGCGGGCCAGCAGCGCTGGCGGCATCGCGGCCTGTTCCAGGATCGATTCCAGGTCGCTGGGGCCGTGCGGGTCGAAATGGATGCCGCTGAAATCCACCACCACAGACGATGGCGGCACCAGATCGACGCCGAGGCCGACGGAGCGGACGAAGCCGTCCTCCACCCGGACCAGCGGCACGCCGCGGGTCTTAGCCCCGACGATCAGCCGGGAGGACACACGCGACGGCCAGATGGCCAGCCCCCCTCCAGCTCGTTCCGCCAGTGAAAGAGCTTTTCCAGCTCGACGAGCCATATAGAGTGGCCGGGAGGGATGCCACAGGAAGCGCCGCATCTCCGGCCGCTTCCACCAGGCCATGCCTGATGCCACGGCAATTGCGCGATTGGCGTCGAACGTGCGCCGCCAGAGCGCCAGCAGTTCCACCACCTGCGGCAGGGTGGAGGGACCGCCGGTAAACGGATCGCGCCACGCAGCGGCGGTCAGCGCCTCTCCTGCACGGCGGTCCAGTGCGGCATCGCTGTCGCCTATCGTGCCGAAGCGGCCGGAAGACAACAGGCGCACCGGCAGATCGTTGATGCGGGCGAGCGGCACCCATTCATCATCGCCATGCGCAATCAGCCCGGCGGCGTCGGGCAGGATCGACCACGGGTCCAGTTCGCCTGGACAGGCAATTGCATCCTCGTCAGCCACATGATCCGCCGCCGCGCGGGGACGCAGCAGCCACCGGCCGGCGGGCGCAATCTCTGCCGGCGGAGCCCAGAAGCTGCCACCCACGCGCGCGTCCCGCACCTGCGCGAACAGGGCGCAAAGATCGTCGGGTGCCCTGTCGGCCGGTGCGCCGGTCGAAACGCCGGCATCGGCCCACGGGAATGGCGGGGCACGCAGCACAGGCAGGTCGGTGGCCGCACTCATGGCCGCGTGCCCCAGCAATCCACCTGCAGTGCGCCATCGGGCTGCCGCCGCAGGGCGCCGAAGGATCCGGTCGGCAGCTTCAGGCTGCCACCGCCGGGCAGGCCTGCCGCCAGCAGGGCGAAGCGGGCCGCGCCATTGCTGGTCACCAGCAGTACCGGCCCGCCATCCTGTCCGAACAGTTCGCGCCAGGCAGCCAGACGCAGGTCCGGATCGACGGTCCAGCCGGGCGGCGGCACGCCCGCCTTGTCCCAGGCGGCCAGTGCATCGGCGCCGATGCGGGCGAGGACGGCTGGCTCGGGCTGGTCCTCGTCCGGCCCATGGTCGATCTCGCGCAGCCAGTCGGCCGGCTCGGCTGCCGGCGAGCCGGAGAGGTGGCGCAGGATCGCGGCAGCCGTCTCCTGCGTGCGCAGGAGCGGGGACGTCAGCACGCGGGTGAAGCGCCACCGCATGGCAGCGAAGTGCGCGCCGAGTGCATCCGCCTGAGCGCACCCGGCATCGGTCAGCGGCAGGTCGGTGCGGCTGCCGATGCGGCGCGGCGGCTCGCCTGCAGCAAAGGTGTTGCCGTGACGCACGATGACGAAAGCGGGGGACGGGATGGATGCGGACATCGCGCTGCCGCTATCAGGCGGGGAAAGGATCGCCTAGCCGCCGGATCGTCTGCTCCGCCAGCTCCAGGTCCGCCAGCGTGTCGATGCCCGACAGCGCATGGCTGGGTGCGGCAACCTCCACCGTGGCGATCGTGCGGCCGCTTTCCAGGAAGCGGAGCTGCTCCAGCCCTTCCAGCCCCTCGTACGCCCCCGGCGCGGCCGCGGCGAACCAGGCGAGCGCGGCCATGCGGTAGCCGTACAGCCCGAGGTGCTGCCACACCGGCGAGACGGGACCGGCGGCACGCAGCGTCTCCTCGTTGCGGATGGCGGGGATGATCGTCTTGGAGAACCACAGCGCATGGCCATCGGCGGCGCGGATGCAGGTGGTGCCGCTGAACGGCGCCGTGTGCTTGTGCGCCCGCAACCGGTCCAGCCGCGCCCAGTCCAGCCGGAACACCGGCGTGGCCACATCTGCCTGGCCGTTGCGCAGGGTACGGATCAGATCGGCCACGACCACCGGCGGGATGAAGGGCGCGTCGCCTTGCAGGTTGATCACCAGCCCGTCCGGGCCGACGCGCCCCTCGGCGGCGGCAAAGGCGCGGGCGGAGCCGGAATCGAGCGCTTCGGCTGTCATTGCGACCTCGACGCCGAGATCGCGGGCGTGGTCGGCGATCCGGGCGTCATCGGTTGCCACCATCACGGTGCAATCGCCGGCCTGCGCCGCCGCGGTCCGGCCGACCGCGACGACACGCTGGAGCAGGGTGCGCCCGGCGATCGGCAGCAGCGGCTTGCCCGGCAGGCGGGTGGAGCCGTGGCGCGCGGGAATGACGATCAGGTCAGGCATGCGGGACGGTCCGCAGGCAACGGTCGCAGATCAGCCGATGCCCGCACGCACGATGTCGTGCATGTGGATGATGCCGACCAGCACGTCGGCCCGGTCGACCACGAACAATACCGATACGGCATTGCCGTTCATGATCTGCAGCGCTTCGGACAGCAGCACGTCGGCCGTGACGGTGACGGGGCGGGGCGACATGTGCAGGCCGATCGGATCGGTCAGGTCGTGGGTCGCAATGCACCGGCGCAGGTCGCCATCGGTGAAAGCCCCGACCAGCCGGCCCCGGCTGTCCACGATCGCGGTGCAGCCATAGCGCTTGCGGCTCATCTCCAGCGTGGCGCCGGTGAGGGACGCGTCGCCCGCCACGCGCGGCACGGCGTCATCCGTGCCCATCACGTCGGCTACCGTCGCCAGCTGCGCGCCCAGGCTGCCGCCCGGATGGAACACCCGGAAATCGGAACTGGTGAAGCCGCGCGCCTCGATCAGGGCGACCGCCAGCACATCGCCCAGCACCAGCTGCACGGTGGTGGAGGAAGTCGGTGCCAGAGCGTTGGGGCAGGCTTCGCGAACTTGCGGCATCACCAGGCAGACATCGGCATGGCGGGCAGCCGTGCTGTCCGAATCGGAGGTCGCGACGATCAGCTTGATGCCGTAATGGTGGCAGTAGTAGAAGATGTCCTTCAGCTCTGTCGTCTCGCCGGACCAGGTGATGGCAAGCACCACGTCCTGTTCCGTGATGACGCCCAGGTCGCCATGGCTGGCCTCACCCGGATGGAGGTACAGCGCCGATGTTCCGGTCGACCGCATGGTCGCGGCGATCTTGCGGGCGATGTGGCCGCTCTTGCCCATGCCGGTCACGATGACGCGGCCGGTCGCCGCGGCGATGATCTGGATCGCCTGATCCACCGCGCTGCCAAGTTCCGCCTCGCTCAGCGCCTGCCGCAGCGTGCGCAGCGCTTCCAGTTCCGTGTCGACCGTTCGCAGTGCCGATGTCGACTGGCGGGTGGTGATGGTCTGGATCGTCATTTCGCCGTGTGCCTCTTCGGTTCTGCTCGTGCCGGACGCCGGATCGGCCAGCCTGGCCGATCGCGCCCATGCCCGTACCACCCGACAGACGGAGCGGATCGGTTACACCCTTGGCCGGAAGAAGATTGAAAGTTGTTTACCGGACAATCGTGTAAGTTCCGCGCTTTATCGCAGCCTCGATCGTGTGCAGCCCAAAAGAGAGCAAGCGCAGCAGCTTTGCGATGGATCGTTGCCAACGCGCCACAATAGTGACGCATTCACGCCGTCAACCGGCGGGCGCAGGTTCCTTTACCACGGAATCAATCGCTTGCAGCCGCGCGAGCAAGGGTTCGAACTGATCGAGCGGAAGAGCATTGGGGCCGTCGGACAGGGCCGCGTCGGGGTCGGGATGGGTTTCCATGAACAATCCGGCGACCCCTGCCGCAACCGCTGCCCGCGCCAGCAGCGGGACATATTCCCGCTGCCCGCCCGACCGTTCACCCAGGCCGCCCGGCTGCTGGACCGAATGGGTCGCGTCGAACACGACCGGGCAGCCGGTCTCCGCCATGATGGCGAGCCCGCGCATGTCCGATACGAGGGTATTGTACCCGAACGAGGTGCCCCGTTCGCACAGCATGAACGCATCCGGCTCCACGCCGGCGGCGGTTGCGGCGTTGCGCGCCTTGGCTACCACCTGCCGCATGTCCGACGGCGCCATGAACTGCGCCTTCTTGATGTTGACCGGCCGGCCGGATGCGGCGACCGCGGCGATGAAGTCGGTCTGCCGCGCCAGGAAGGCCGGCGTCTGCAGCACGTCCACCACTTCCGCCACCGGCGCGACCTGCCCGATGTCATGCACGTCCGTGATGATCGGCAGGCCGGTCTCGGCGCGGACCTTCTGCAGGATGCGCAGGCCTTCCTCCATGCCCAGGCCGCGGAAGGATGCGTCGGAACTGCGGTTGGCCTTGTCGAACGAGGCCTTGAAGATCAGGAACACGCCCAGCCGGCGGGCTGTCTCGGCCAGCCGCTCGGCAATGGTCAGCGTCATCGATTCGCCTTCGATCACACAGGGACCGGCGATGATGAACAGCGGCGCCGCGGCGCCGACGGTCCGGCCGCACAGGATCATGACTTGGCCTTGCGTGCGGCGCGATGCGGCCGGTCACCGGATGCACGACGCAGGCTGGTGATCTGGCTGCCGAATACCCGATCCCACCAGATCGCAGTGATGGCGAAATTGCCGTCATGATCCACGAAATGATGGCGCATGTGGTGCCGTTTCAGCATGGCGCCCACCGGACCGCTCATGTCCCACTGATGGCAGGCAAAATGGACGACGTCGTACAGGACGTAGCCCATCATGAAGCCCAGGAAGATCCAGGTGCCCGGCGCGCCGGCCAGCAGATATAGCGTCAGCCAGACCAGGCCGGCGATCGGCAAGCTGGCGGGCAGGGGCATCAGGCCGCGCAGGGGATCGCCCGGATCGTCATGGTGGTTGCCATGCATCAGGAAGATCATCGCGCGCACTGCCGGCACATCCGACCGGAGGTGGAACAGGTGGCGATGCATGACATATTCGAACAGGGTCCACAGTCCCAGTCCTGCCGCGGCGAGCGCCAGCCCGGTACCGCCCGTGACCGCGCCCCATCCCGCCCAGGCGATCGCCGGCAACGCCAGCGCCCAGAAGAGCGCGAACATTCTCGGCGACATTGTTGTAAGGCGTTCAAGCGTCTCGTTCTTGAACAGCCTCACCCGTGCGGCATGATTATCGGGGGATGGCATTGGCCTCGTGTGGGACAGTAGCAGTGTGTCTAAGTCAAGACGGAGAGTGCTTGTGCGTGCCTTGGCGTTGACAAGTGGTTAGTTTTTCGTTGCCGGAAGGTCACATGCCGTCCGCCACCCGCATTCTGGTGATCGGCGCGTCCGGCGGCCTGGGCAGCGCCCTGGCCAACCATTATGCCGCGCCCGGTGTCAGGCTGCTCCTATGGGGGCGGGACGAGGCGCGGCTGCGGGCGGTCGCCGCATCGTGCACTGCTGCCGGCGCCACGGCCGACATCCGCTCGCAAGACCTGGCCGACCTGCCCGCGGCGCTTGCGGCCCTGGCCGAGGATGATGCGGCGGAGGCGATCGGCCTGGCCGTGTTCGCCGCCGGGCTGGGCGACATCCGCGCGCCGGGCGACTTGGTGGAAGATGCCGCGCTGGTCGCCCGGCTGGCTGCCATCAACTTCACCGCACCGACCGTGCTGGCGGCGGCGCTGGCGGATCGGATGACGGCGCGCGGGTCGGGCCGAATCGTGCTGGTGGGATCGGCAGCGGCGTTTCATGCGCTGCCCTTCGCGGCGGCCTATGCCGGGACCAAGGCCGGACTGGCCCGCTTCGCCGATGCTCTGCGCCTGGCGGTGCGCGAACATGGCGTCACCGTCACGCTGGTCTCGCCCGGCTTCATCGACACGGCAGCCGGACGGCAGGTGCCCGGCCCGCGCCCGGTCCTGCTGCAGCCGGATGCGGCGGCGGCGCGCATCGCGCGGGCGGCCGAGCGGGGGGTGGCGCATGCGATCATGCCATGGCCGTTTGCGGCGCTGCGGCTGTTCGACCGCCTGTTGCCGCGCCCCTTGCGTGACCGGCTGCTGCTGTCACTGGCGCCGCCTCCACGAGGGGCGCGGGGTTCAGGCGGGTGAGCCCAGCACTTCTGCCAGCATGGCATGGTGCAGGGCGGCGGGTGTCAGGTCGGACTGACGGTTCGTGCCGGCAAGGTTCTGTCCGGCGGCGTCGATCCGCAGCATGACGTAGGGGGTATGGCGATCGCCGCCGGGTGCGGTGACTCCCGGAATGCTGGGCCGGTGATCGCCGAAGAACACCAGCAGCGCCGGCTTGCCGAGGGCAGCCAGACCGGACCGGAGCTGCGCCAGCATCGCATCGCCATGCCGGGCCAGGCGCAGGTAGCTCTGGCGCAGGTCGGGCGTTGGCCCGGTCCTGTCCGGCGCCCAGGGACCATGATTCTCGATGGTGACCGCATACAGCAGGGTCGACCCGGTCGCCGCCTGTGCCTCCGCCAGGATGGTGTCGGCCATGGCCGCATCCGTGACGTAGCGACCTTCCTCGGGCCCGGGCGGGGTAAACGCGTCCTCCCCCAGCAGCGCGTCGAACCCCCCGACAGGCATGATCCGGTCGCGCCCATAGAAGCGCAGATCGTGCGGGTGCAGGAACAGGCTGCGCCAGCCGGGCAGCCGGCGGGGCAGGGCGTAGGACCGTTCCCCGATCGCGGTCAGGAACGGGTCGTAGCGGCGGAAGCCCAGCGCATCCTCCTCCCGCCCCCACAGCACGCCATATTCGGCCCGCATCGTATAGGCGCCAAAGCCGCTGACCTGCAGCCGGCCCCACTGCCAGGCTTCGGCACGCGCCTGCTCCAGTGCGGGCAGGGCAAGCTGCGGGTCGGCGAACAGTTCGGCCGGGTCGGCGAAGCTTTCGCACTGGATGATCACGATCACCTCGGGCGCAGGCAGCACCGGCGGCAGGCGTGGGGGATCGATGCAGGGCAGCGGGTCAGGCATGCTGCGCCAGCGCAGCCAGTGCAGCAGCAGTGTCGGGGCCAGGCCATGCCGGTCGACATCCGCGACCGCGTCAGGCGTCGGCGCCAGCGCGCGGAACGGGGCCGTGCGCAAGGTCAGCCACAGCAACCCGATGCCTGCGCCACACAGCGCCAGGCCGGCGGCATGCGTGGCGGGATCGGGCACGAACAGGTGGGCGAGCGTCGCGATCAGGGCGAAGGCAGACAGCGCCGCCGCGATGCGCTGCCACACGGGCACGGCCGACCAGTAGAATTCCGGATGATTGACGATGCTGCGGATCATGGCGAAGTCGGGGAACAGCAGCGGCTCGCCCAGTACGGCGCGCTTGGCATTGGACGCGACCACCAGCACCGCCTGTACCGCCAGCACCAGGCAGGCGGCTACCAGGCCGCTGCCGCACAGCGCGAGGAACAGGCCCTGCGATGCCAGCACCATGCAGGCCAGCAGCCAGGTTCCGCCGACGCTGCGCCCGGCCAGCCCGCGGGTGATCCGCGGGCGCGGGCTGACCAGGCGGTCCAGCAGCACGGCGGCAGTCAGCAGTACTGCAATGGCCGGATCGTCATCATTCATCACGCGCACTGTATCCGTCGACCCGTCGATTGTCCCGTTCCGTGCGGGCGGGGCGCCCCATAGCGCCACTTGCGCCAACTGTCATCGTGGCACCACCACGGGCTTGCCGGTCGGGCCCGGCGCAGTTACCGCGGGTTTTCAGAACAGTCGCACGGTACGGCGTGCGGGGAGCTTATTTCTTCGATGTCAGTCACATACGGGTCCGCCAGCGAACCCGCCCCCCATGCCCCGCCTGTTCCGCAAGCCGTGCCGAACCCGCGCACGGTGCTGCTGCTGCAGGGATTGATGGGGCCGCTGTTCCGCCGGCTGGGGCAGGGCCTGATCGCGGCGGGGCACCGGGTCCACAAGGTCAACTTCAACGGCGGCGACCAGCTGTTCTGGCGCCTGCCCAACGGCATCGACTATCGCGGCACGCTGGCGGAATGGCCTGAGGTGTTCCGGGGCCTGCTGCACGACCTGACGGTAACGGATGTGGTGATGTTCGGGGATTGCCGGGACCATCACCTGCCCGCCACGCGGATCTGCCGTGAACTGGGCGTGCCGGTGCACGTGTTCGACGAAGGCTATATCCGTCCGGACTGGGTCACGCTGGAGCTTGGCGGGGTGAACGGACATTCCAGCCTGCCACGCGATCCGCAATGGTATCGCGACACCGCCGCCGCCCTGCCGCCGGTGCCGCCCCATCGGCAGGTGCCCGCATCCTTCCGCCGCCGCGCGACGGAAGGCCTGGTGTACAATGTGGCCGACGTGCTCACCCGCTGGCGCTACCCCCACTGGAACAATCACCGGCCATGGCACCCGGTGGTCGAAGGGGTCGGCTGGTACCGCAAGCTGCGCGGCCGCAAGGATCGGGAGAAGCGCAGCGCAGCCCTGCTGGCAAGGCTGCAGCAGGCCGACGAACCATACTTCGTGTTTCCGCTGCAACTGGAATCCGACGCGCAGATCCGCCTGCACTCGCCGTTTGCCGGGATGGCGCCGGCCATCCGGCTGGTGATCGAATCCTTCGCTGCCCATGCGCCGGCAGACATGCGTCTGGTGGTGAAGGAGCACCCGCTGGACAATGGCGTGCGCAACTGGGAGCAGGAGACCGCCGACATGGCCACCCTGTTCGGCGTGGCAGACCGGGTCGATTATCTGCCCTGGGGTGACATCGTGCCCATCACGCAGCGCGCGCGGGGCATGGTGACGGTGAACAGCACCAGCGGTACGTTCGGCCTGGCCAGCGGCGTGCCGGTGGCGGTGCTGGGTCATGCCGTCTATGACGTGCCAGACCTGACGTTCCAGGGCGGGCTGGACGCCTTCTGGCAGAACCCGGTGCCGCCCGACGCGGACACCTTTGCCGCCTATCGCCGCGTGCTGATCGAACGCTGCCTGATCCCGGGCGGCTTTTTCTCCGACGAGGCGTTGGACAAGGTGGTGCGCCATGCGGTGGCGCGGCTGGAAGGGCGTCCGTTGCTGCCGGAATGAGGATCCGCGTGAACTATCTGGAACATCTGCTCGCCGCGCTGGCCATCCAGACGGCGGTGGGCCTGCTGACCCGCAACTGGTGGGCGGGCGCGGCACTTGCCTCCGCCTATTTCATCGGGCGCGAGATGGCGCAGGCGGAGTACCGCTGGATCGAGCAGTTCGGGCAGGGGCGACGCGCCAACATGCCATGGTGGGGGCCGTTCGATCCGAAGGTCTGGCAGACGAAGGACCAGTTCATCGACTGGCTGGCGCCGCTGCTGGGCACCTGCCTGCTGGCGTTCCTCGTCTCCCGCAGGGGCGGCTAGAGCGCCGGGTTGTTGTAGCAGTGCCAGGTGAGGATCGCCACGGCACCACGATGGGGTTGCCAGCCTTCCGCCAGCAGGCGGGTGGCCTTCTCGTCAGGCCGGGCAGGCAGGTCCAGCAGCTTGCCGATGCCCGCCTGCACCGCCAGGTCCCCGGCCGGCCAGATGTCCGGCCGCCCTTCCGCGAACAGCAGGTAGATCTCGGCCGACCATCGCCCGATGCCCTTGATCTGCGTCAGCGCTGCGATCGCTTCCTCGTCGTCGGCGGGCAGGGCGGTCAGGTCCAGCTGTCCCTCGTTCACCAGCGTGCAGAGCGACCGGGCATAGCCCTGCTTCTGCCGCGACAGGCCGCAGCCGCGCAGCGCATCGAACTCCGCGGCCAGCAGCGCCTCGGGCGGGATCTCGGGGCCGAGCAGCGCCTCCAGCTTGGCCCACACGCTGGCGGCGGAAGCGACGCTGACCTGCTGGCCCACGATGGTGCGCAGCAAGGTGCGGTAACCCGGCTGGCTGATCCGCGGCTCCGGCATGCCGGCCCGCTCCAGCGCGCGCGCGATGCCCGGCTCCAGCGCCGCAACGGCCGTGAGGCCGGTCCTGATCTGTTCCGCGCTCAACGCCATGCCGGCCTCGCTTGCCATTGCCCGGTGGAGCCCGTAGCAGCCCGCAGGAAGCGCACCTAGTCGGAGTTGTCATGCCCACACTGATCGTCACCAGCGCGTCCGGGGATGAGCGTACCATTGCTGTCGGCGACGGGCTGACGCTGATGGAAGCCATCCGCGACAACGGCTTCGACGAATTGCTGGCATTGTGCGGGGGCTGCTGCTCCTGCGCGACCTGCCATGTCCATATCGAGCCCGACTTCCTGCCGCTGCTGCCCCCGATGTCACGCGACGAGGACGACCTGCTCGACTCCAGCGACACCCGGGATGCCACATCGCGCCTGTCGTGCCAGATCCCGCTGACCGAGGAGATGGACGGCCTGCGCGTGCGGATCGCCGAGATAGACTAGCTGCCGGGCCGTCAAACAGTGCTTGGCTTGCGCCCGTGCCGTGCGGGCCTTACCTGCTAGGGCATGATGGCACCTGCGGCGCGTCCGGACACGCTCGACCTCATCGGCAACACCCCGCTCGTCAGACTGCGTGGCCCAAGCGAGGCTGCAGGATGCGAGATCTGGGGCAAATGCGAATGGGCCAACCCCGGCGCCTCGGTCAAGGATCGGGCAGCGCTGTGGATCGTGCGCGATGCGGAGGCACGCGGCGTCCTGCAGCCGGGCGGCACCATCGTGGAAGGCACGGCCGGCAACACCGGCATCGGCCTGGCGCTGGTCGCCAATGCGCTGGGTTACCGTACGATCATCGTCATGCCGGAAACGCAGAGCCGGGAGAAGATGGACACGCTGCGCGCCCTCGGGGCGGAGCTGGTGACGGTGCCGGCGGCGCCGTACAACAATCCCGGCCATTTCGTGCATACCAGTCGCCGCCTGGCGGAAGACACGCCCGGGGCGATCTGGGCCAACCAGTTCGACAATGTCGCCAATCGCCGCGCCCATATCGAAAGCACCGCGCCAGAGATCTGGCGGCAGATGGACGGGCGGCTCGACGGGTTTACCTGCGCGGTCGGTACCGGTGGGACACTGGCCGGTGTCGGCCTCGGCCTGAAGGAGCAGGACGAGCGCATCGTCATCGCGCTGAGCGATCCGCACGGTGCCGCGCTCTACGATTTCTATGAACATGGCGAACTGCGGTCCGAGGGCAGTTCTGTGGCCGAGGGGATCGGGCAGGGCCGCATCACCGCCAACCTGGAAGGAGCGCCGGTCGACCGGCAGTTCCGCATCGCCGACGAGGAAGGCCTGGATTGGGTCGCCCGGCTGCTGCGCGAGGAAGGCATGTGCCTGGGCCTGTCGAGCGGCATCAATGTCGCGGGTGCCGTGGCCCTGGGCCGGCAGCTGGCAGCGGAGCGCGGGCCCGAAGCACGCGTGGTGACCATCCTGTGCGATACCGGCTTCCGCTATCTGTCGACGCTCTACAATCGTGAATGGCTGGTCGGCAAAGGCCTGCCGCCGTTCGGATGGCTGGCATGACGGACGGCAAACCGGACAGGAGCGCGAGTCGCGGGCCGGTGCTGCCCTTCACCGGCAAGCGGCAGGCGACGCAACGCGTGCAGGTCGGCCTGATCGGGCTGGCGGCGATGATCCTGCTGGTCGGGCTTGCCAGCATCATCATGCGCAATGCCCAGCAGAACCAGGCGCTGGTGGTGCCGGAGGCGGCACCGACTGTGGCGGTGACGCCGCCCCGGGCGCCGGCCAGCGATCCGCTGGCCGATGCCGGCGTGGTGCCGGACATGTCGACCGACAGCGCCGCGGCTGCCCCGTCCGGAGGTGCCGGTGCGCCGTCGCCGGCGCCCTGAGGCGCTGCTCGCCGCATTGCTGCTGCTGACCGGCGCCCCCGCGCTCGCTGCTCAGGACGTCTCCCGCCCGGATGTGGCCGCACCCGCCACGCCAGACCAGCCGCAGCTGGCACTGTTCGGCACCATCCCGATCTATTGGGGGGAGGGTGACGGCATGGAGGATGTGCTGGCCGGCACCGCCACCGCGCACTGGGCGCGGGCCTTGCTGGAACAGCACCTTGCGCTGCATCCGCTTGCCACCCTGCTGGCGGAGGATCTTGCCGGCCATCATGCCCTGCTGATCGCGCAGCCCCGCGTGCTGAATCCGGCGGAGAATGTTGCGCTGGACCAGTGGGTGCGGGCCGGCGGGCGCGTGCTGCTGTTCGCCGACCCGCTGCTCAGTGCCGAATCACGTTACCCGCTGGGTGATCGGCGGCGCCCGCAGGATGTGGTGCTGTTGTCGCCATTGCTGCGCCACTGGGGCCTCGACCTGCGCTTTGACGCCGATCAGGCGCCCGTTCGGCAGGTGCGGGAAATTGCGGGAATACTGCTGCCACACCAGGTTTCAGGCACCTTTGCGACACTGCCTGAAAGCACAGGCTGTGTGCTACAAGGCGCTGAAATCCTTGCGGATTGCGTGGTCGGGGAAGGGCATGTGGTCATCCTCGCCGATGCGGCTGTGCTGGACCTCTACCACCCGCCTGCCGGAGCCGAGGAGGCGCTGTTGGCATTGGTGCAAAGGGCGCTCGCTCCCACCGGCAGTATCAAGCAGAACAATGACTTGGCTGACCCACCCGATTTACAACCTGTGGACAAGGCTGTGCATAACAATCCGTAGTGGGACGTACTGCCCCTAACTTCCCGCAATTTCCCCTTCCTTCCCGCCTCAGCCCGCTATATACGCTTGGCCTATCGGGCACACATTCATCGTGCATCTCGCAGGGCGGGGTGGCCGGCCGCGCAACAGCGTGCGTGCCGGGCGGAGAAGGTGTGTGGCGACGGGTTTAACTTGGGGGGCAGGATCGTGGTTGGGGTGCCGGCCGGGTATAGCGGGCAAGGCTTTTCGCTTCGGGGCGAGAAGGGCCGGCTCGTCCTGCCGCCGGACTTCCGCAAGGCCTTCGCCGATGCCGGCGACGAACGCATCCTCTGCCTCACCAAACATGAACGCTGGAACTGCCTGATGGGTTTCGGCCTGTCGCGCACGGCATCCTTCGAGGAGCAGCTGCAGCGCGAGGAAGATCGCGCCGCCCGTACCAACCAAGAATTTGACTACGACATGCGTGCGCAGCAATTGTGGGGCTTCACGAAGCTGCCCTTCGATGCCAGCGGCCGCTTTGTCCTGCCCGATCATCTGGCCGAACTCGGCCGGCTGGGCGAGGCGGTCTACTTCAATGGCGCCGGCAGCTACTTCACGCTGTGGAGCCCCGAAGAACTCCATGCCATGCCCAAGGGGTTCGAGACCGCGCAGGCCAATTGCCGGCAGCTCGAAACCGAAGCGAAGGGGAAGCGCAAGTGAGCGTTCCCGAGGCGGTCGCCCCCCACATTCCTGTCCTGCTGACCGAGGTGATCGAGGTTCTGGCGCCCGGGCCGGGCGACCTGATGGTCGACGCGACCTTCGGCGCGGGCGGCTACACCCGTGCGCTGCTGGATGCCGGTGCGACAGTTCACGCCTTCGATCGGGACCCCGATGCCATCGCGGCCGGGGATAAGTGGCCCGAATGCTCCGAAAATCCGCCACGCCTGGTTCTCCATCCGCGTCGTTTCTCCGAGATGGTTACCGCGCTCGAGCAGGCGGGAATCGGTCGGGTGGACGGGGTGGTGATGGATATCGGGGTGTCGTCCATGCAGCTGGATCAGCCGGAGCGCGGGTTCGCCTTCAGCCATGACGGCCCGCTGGACATGACCATGAGCCGTAGCCGCCCCAATGCGGCCGACTTCCTGAACGAGGCGGGGGAAGAGGCGATCGCGGACGTACTGTACCAGTATGGCGAGGAACGGCAGAGCCGCCGCGTGGCGCGCGCGATCGTCGCCGCACGGCCGCTTGCCACCACCGGTCAGCTGGCGGAGGTGATCCGCCGCGCGCTGGGCTATCGCCCGCACAGCAACAAGGGGCCGGCGCCCAAGGATCCCGCCACGCGCAGCTTCCAGGCGATCCGCATCCATGTGAATGGCGAGCTGGACGAGCTGGAGGCCGGCCTCGCCGGTGCAGAGACGCTGCTGGGTGAAGGCGGGCGGCTGGCCGTGGTCAGCTTCCACAGCCTGGAAGACCGCATGGTCAAGCACTTCCTGCGCGATGCGGCCGGCGCCACGGCCCGCGCCAGCCGCCACCTGCCCGATGCGCCCGATGGCGCACAGCCGACCTTTACCGGCGTCACCCGTGCGATCCGCGCGGGCGAGGCCGAGCTTGCCCGCAACCCGCGCTCCCGGTCCGCCACCCTGCGCGCCGCAACCCGCACAACCGCACCCGCCAGGGAGGCCGCATGACGCCCCACATCCGCATCCGTCTGGGCTGGATCGTCCTGCTGGCGATCGCCTGCGGGCTGTACCTGGCCCTGCACCTGCAGGTGCAGGCGGTGACGAGCGAGATCGTCCGGGCGGAACGGCGCATCGTGGCGCTGGAACAGCGCAAGCTGCTGCTGGCGACCGAGTTCGAGACCCGCGCAAGCCAGCTCCAGCTCGCCGCCTGGAACCGGGTGGACTTCGGCTACACCGCGCCGGCCGCGCCGCAGTTCCTGAACAGCGAGCGGCAGCTGGCGGCGTTCAGCCTGCCGCCCGCGATCGGCACGCCGTCACCCATCCGCCTGGCCAGCGCCGTGGCGGAAGGTGGCAATCCACGCCTTGCCGCAATGGTCCAGCCGGCGGCAGCAAACCAGCCCGCGCAGACGATCGTGCTGGCATCCGCCGACGATGGCGCCGGGCAGCAGCTGGCGGCGCAGAGTGCGCGCATCCATCTGGCGGCACTGGCCGGGGGCGGGGTTGAATGACAGCAGTCGCGGCGGCTTCCCGCTTCGTCGCGCCACGCTTCGTATCCGCCGGGCAGGCTGCCCAGGTGGCCGGCGCCGCGGCGCGCCAGCCTGTTCCCAGCGCCCCCATCCCGTTCCCGCTGCCGGCACCCGCCTCGCGGGGCGCCGGCGAAACGCGCATCGCGCTGATCGATCGCCGCCGCAACCTGCTGTTCACCGCCAAGGCGCGTATTCTGTGGCTGGGCCTCGCCTTCCTGGCGATCGCGGTCGTCGCGGTCATGCGGCTCGCCTGGCTGGGCGTGGTGCAGCCCGCGACCACCGAACAGTCCATGGCGCAGGCGCTGCTGCCGCCCCGGGCGGAACTGACCGACCGCAACGGCGTGGTGCTGGCCCGCGCCTTCCCCGCCTATGCGCTGTGGTTCAACCCGCAGGCGCTGGAAGATAGCGGCCCGCCACTGGTGAAGAGCGCACCGGCGGTCGCGCGCGCGCTGGTGGCGATCTTCCCCGACATGAACGAGACGGCGCTGACCCGCGCGCTGCTCAGCGGCAAGCCGCAATATCTGCGCCGGCGCGTGCTGCCCGAAGATGCCAACCGCGTGCTCGACATCGGCGAACTGGCGCTGGAACTGCCGCGCGAGGCGGACCGTCATTATCCGCAAGGCACGCTGGCGGCGCATGTGCTCGGCTATGTGAAGGATGGCGAAGGGCATGTCGGGATGGAGGACGCGCTGCAGGCGCGCCTGTCCGATCCGGCCCTGCGCGACCAGCCGGTCGCCCTGTCGATCGATGCTCGCGTGCAGGGCGCGCTGGAGGACGAGCTGAGCCGCGGCATGCGGCTGGTGGACGCGGTCGGCGGCGCCGGCATCGTGCTGGACGTCGACACGGGCGAGGTGATGGCCATGGCCAGCCTGCCGGCCTTCGACCCGAACCACATGGATCAGGCGGCGCAGGCCATGGTCTTCAACAAGGTCACCAACCAGGTGTACGAGCTGGGCTCCACCTTCAAGCCGCTGACCGTGGCGGCGGCGATCGATGCCGGCGTCATCACCGACATCTCGCGCCGCTGGCAGGCGGCCCGCCCGCTGCAGATGGGCCGCTTCCGCATCCGCGACAGCCACTTCATCGGCGCCTCGCTGAATGCGCCGGAGGCGCTGATGCATTCGTCCAACATCGTCACCGCGCAGATCGCGGACGAGCTGGGGCCGGCACGGATGAAGGACGCGATGGCCCGGCTGGGCTTCAACGCACGCCCGCAGATCGAACTGCCTGCACGCGGCTTCCCCATCTGGCCGTCGGGCGAGTGGCCGCGGCTGAGGGCGATGACCGTCGCCTATGGCCACGGCGTGGCGGTGACCCCGCTGCATCTGGCAGCTGCCTACGCCACCATGGTCAATGGCGGGATCTGGCGCCCGGCGACGCTGATGAAGCTGGCACCGGGGCAGGCGCCCAAGGGCCGGCGCGTGTTCCAGGAGGCGACCAGCGCCCGCATGAACCAGATGTTGCGGCTGATCTCCACCCGCGGCACCGGCCGCAAGGGCGACGCGCCGGGCTTCCGCATCGGCGGCAAGACGGGCAGCGCGGAGAAGCCTGGTGCCGGTGGGTACCGCCGCACCACGCTGGTGGCGACCTTCGCCGCCGCCTTCCCGATGGACAATCCCCGCTATGTGGTGATCGCCATGCTGGACGAGCCCAAGGGCACCGCAGCCAGTTCCTTCCAGCGGACCGCCGCGTGGAATGCGGCGCCGATCGTGGGCCGGCTGGTTCCGCGCATCGGGCCGATGCTGGGCGTGATGCCGGACGACAATCGCGAGGTGGACCTGTCCGACCTCAACCCGCTGATCCACGGCGGCAAGGAGTGAGGCTGGACAGCCTTGCCGCTGCCGCCGGCCTGGCGCTGCCCGGCGATGCGGGCGAGCTGGCAGGGCGCACGGTCACGGGTTTCGCCATCGACCATCGCAAGGTGACGCCCGGCTGCGTGTTCGGCGCGTTCGCCGGGCAGACGGTCAATGGCGAGGATTATATCGCCCCTGCCGTCGCCGCAGGGGCGATCGCCATTGTCGCCCGGCCCGGCGTGTCCGCCGACGGCGCAGTCCTGGTGGCCGCGGCGGAGCCACGGCGGGCGTTCGCGGAGATGGCGGCCGGCTTCTACCAGCCGATCCCGTCCACGCTGGTCGCGGTGACCGGCACGAACGGCAAGACATCGACGGTGGAGATGATCCGGCAGCTGTGGCGCATCGCCGGCGAGCGGGCCGCCTCCATCGGCACGCTGGGTGTGACCACGCCGGACGAAAGCGTGACCACCGGTCTGACGACGCCCGACATCGTCACCTTCCTGGCGAACCTGACCGGCCTGGCACGCGAAGGCGTGACGCATGTCGCGTTCGAGGCGTCGAGCCATGGCCTGTCGCAGTTCCGCAGCGAAGGCGTGGCCGTAGCCGCCGCAGCCTTCACCAATCTCAGCCGCGACCATCTCGACTACCATGCCGACATGGAGGATTACTTCGCCGCCAAGATGCGCCTGTTCGGCGAGGTCGTGGCGGATGGCGGTGCCGCGGTGGTGTGGGCGGACGATCCCTGGTCCACCCGGGCAGCGGAAGTGGCACGGGGCCGGGGCCTGCGGGTGCTGACGGTGGGCGAAGGCGGAGAGTTCCTGCGGCTGGTCGGCCGCGAACCCGGCCTGTTGGGCCAGCGGCTGCAGCTGGAGATCGACGGCGCGCGCCATTTCGTCACCCTGCCGCTGATCGGCGCCTATCAGGCGGCAAACGCGCTGGTGGCGGCGGCGCTGGTACTGGCGACCGGCGGCGCGGTGCCGGCCACGCTGGACGCACTTGCCCGCTTGCAGCCGGTACGCGGCCGGCTGGAACGCGCCGCGATCCTGGCTAACGGAGTCCCGGCCTATGTCGATTATGCGCACACGCCGGACGCGCTCGGTTCTGCCATCGCGGCATTGCGGCCGCATACGAGCGGGCGGCTGATCATCGTGTTCGGTGCCGGCGGGGATCGCGATGCTGGCAAGCGGCCGGACATGGGCGCGGTTGCCGCTGCCGGCGCCGATCTGGTGATCGTGACCGACGACAATCCGCGCGGGGAAGACCCGGCCGCGATCCGCCGCGCCGTACTGGCGGGAGCACCCGGCGCGCGCGAGATCGGCGACCGGCGCGACGCGATCCGCGCCGCACTGGCGGAGGCGCGTGCGGGCGATCTGGTGCTGGTGGCGGGCAAGGGGCACGAACAGGGGCAGATCATCGGCCGCGGTGCCGACGCCCGCGTGCTGCCATTCGACGATGTGACCGTGGTGCGCGATTGTGCCGCCAGCCTGACGGAGTGCAACGCATGAACGCTGTCGCCCAGACCTCCCGCGGGTCCCTGCGCTGGCCCGCCGCCCCCCGGCCACCCGTGCCGCTATCGCTGTGGACCGCGCAGGCGATCGCCGTTGCGACCGGCGGGCAGGCCAGCGGTGCGTTCCAGGTTTCCGGCGTGGAGATCGACTCGCGCGATGTGCGCAGCGGTGACCTGTTCGTGGCACTGGCGGGCGAGACCACCGATGGTCACGCCTTTCTGGCCAAGGCGTTTGCCAATGGCGCTGCCGCCGCCCTGGTGGACCGCCCCGTTCCCTACCCGCATGTGCTGGTCGCCGACACCTTTGCCGCGTTGCAGGCGCTGGCGGCAACGGCCCGCGGGCGGGTGCCGAAGGCGCGGATCGTCGGCGTCACCGGATCGGTCGGCAAGACCGGCGTGAAGGAGGCGATCTTCGCCACGCTGCAGCGCCACGCCGCCGGTCACGCGCATCGCTCCATCCGGTCCTACAACAACCATGTCGGCGTGCCGCTCAGCCTGGCGCGGATGCCCGCCGCCAGCCGCTACGGCGTGTTCGAGATGGGCATGAACCATGCGGGCGAGATCGCCGGGCTGACCGCGCAGGTCCGCCCCCATGTCGCGGTGATCACCACCGTCGCGCCCGCGCATATCGAGAACCTGGGCAGCATGGCGGCGATCGCCGACGCCAAGGCGGAGATCTTCGCCGGGCTCGCGCCGGGCGGCACTGCGGTGATCCCGGCCGACAGCCCGCATTTCGAACAGCTGCGCGATGCCGCGCTGGCGGCCAGTGCGCGCATCCTGTCCTTCGGCAGCGCAGCCCATGCCGACATGCAGCTGGTGGATGCGATCCCGGCGGCCAATGGCGGATCGCTGGTCACGGCGCGGCTGGGCGACCGGCACCTGTGCTACAATGTGGCGCATCCGGGCGAGCACTGGGTCGCCAATTCGCTGTGCGTGATGGCCGCGGTGCATGCCGCCGGGGCCGATCTGGGTGCGGCGGGGCTGGCGCTGGCGGAGATGGGCGGGCTGAAGGGCCGCGGCGCGCGGTTGCGCGTGCCGGTGCCGGGCGGCCATGCATTGTTCATCGACGAAAGCTACAACGCCAACCCGGCCTCCATGCGCGCTACCCTGGCGCAACTGGGGCAGACGCCGGCGACGCGGCGGATCGCCGTGCTGGGATCGATGAAGGAGCTGGGCGAGTTCGCACCGTCCTTCCATGCGCAGCTGGCCGATCCGCTGGCCGCGGCCGGGGTCGACCATGCGGTGCTGGTCGGGCCGGAGATGACGGCTTTGGCGGGTGAGTTGGGGAAAGCGGTTCGGCGCGCGCTTGGCAAGCCGGCCGGTTTTGTCCATTGCACAGGATCGGGCGAGGCCATCGCGGCGCTGGAGGACTGGGGCCTGACCGCCGGCGACGTCGTGCTGGTGAAGGGCTCCAATTCCATCGGGCTGGGGCAGGTGATTGCCCATTTCGCCCAGAAAACCGCTGATTGACACGGTCGGGCTCCCTTATGGGGCCGGACCGGAACAGGACTGACAGGCACTCATGCTGTACCTGCTTGCAGAATATCTCGGCTTCGAAGGCCTCCTGAACCTCGTCAGGTATCAGACGTTCCGTGCCGGCGCGACGATGCTGACCGCGCTCGCCATCGGGCTGATGATCGGTCCCCGCTTCATCAACATGCTGCGCGTGCGGCAGGGCAAGGGCCAGCCGATCCGCGCCGACGGGCCGCCGACCCACCTGGCGAAGGTCGGCACGCCGACCATGGGCGGGCTGATGATCCTGACCAGCCTGGTGCTGTCCATGCTGTTGTGGATGAACCCGGCCAGCCCGTTCGCCTGGGCTTGCCTGGCGGTGACCGTCGGCTTCGGCCTCATCGGGTTCATGGACGATTACGACAAGGTCACGAAGAGCAGCCACAAGGGCGTGTCCGGCAAGGTGCGGTTGCTGCTGGAATTCGCCGTGGCCGGCGTCGCCTCGTGGATCATCGTCAGCCAGATCAGCACCAACCTGTATATCCCGTTCCTGTCGCTGGCCGTGCCGCTGGGGCCGTTCTACTACGTGTTCGCCGCGACCGTGATTGTCGGCTTCGGCAATGCGGTGAACCTGACGGACGGGCTGGACGGGCTGGCCACCATGCCGGTGGTGATCGCCGCGGGCGCCTTCATGATCATCTGCTATCTGGTCGGTCGCGTGGACTATTCCGAGTATCTGGGCATCCCGCATGTGGGCGGTACCGGGGAACTTGCGCTGTTCTGCGCCGGGATTATGGGGGCGGGCCTGGCCTTCCTGTGGTTCAACGCGCCGCCGGCGGCCGTGTTCATGGGCGACACCGGCAGCCTGGCCCTGGGCGGCGCACTGGGCGCGATCGCGGTGGCCGCACATCACGAGATCGTGCTGCTGATCATCGGCGGCCTGTTCGTGATGGAGACCGCCAGCGTCATCATCCAGGTGTTCTGGTTCAAGCGGACGGGCAAGCGCATCTTCCGTATGGCGCCGATCCATCATCATTTCGAACAGCTCGGCTGGAAGGAATCGACGGTCGTGATCCGCTTCTGGATCATCGCCATCGTGCTGGCCGTGCTGGGCCTGGCGACGCTCAAGGTCAGGTGATCACCTCCCCCACCTTCGCCGGTCGTCGCTATGCCGTGCTGGGCCTCGCCCGGTCCGGCATGGCGACGGTCGAGGCGCTGCTGGCAAGCGGCGCCCATGTGACGGCGTGGGACCGGCAGGACGGCCCCCGCGCGGCGCTGGCGGGGCGCTGCACGATTGCCGACCCACTCGAAATCGACCTTGCCGGCTTCGATGGCGTGGTGGTCAGCCCCGGCGTGCCGCTGAACACGCACCCGATTGCCGCGCGTGCGCGCGCCGCCGGCGTGCCGGTGATCGGCGACATCGAACTGTTTGCGCAGGCGCGCGCCAGCCTGCCGCCACACAAGGTAGTTGGCATCACCGGCACCAATGGCAAGTCCACCACCACCGCACTGCTGCATCATATCTGCGCGGTCGCCGGCCTGCCGGTCACGATGGGCGGCAATATCGGCCTGCCGATCCTGGCGCAGGAGCCGCTGCCGGAAGGTGGCGTCTATGTGCTGGAGCTGTCGAGCTACCAGATCGACCTCACCCGCAGCCTTGATTGCGACGTGGCGGTGCTGCTGAACGTCACGCCCGACCACCTCGACCGCTATGACGGGTTCGAAGGCTACAAGCAGTCGAAACTGCGCCTGTTCGGAATGCAGACGGAGCCGCATGCCGCCATCGTGGCCGATACGGACGAGAGTCTGCTGCAGCACATCCTTGACCTGCCGACCGGGCCGGGCACCCTGTCGCTGCCGCCTGAGGAGCCGAACTTCGCGGTTCATGACCAGGCTGCCTTCCCGGCGCTGCAAGGACCGCACAACGCGCAGAACATCTGGGCCGCGGCAGCAGTAGCGCAGGCCCTCGGCATCCCGGCCGAGGCGCTGGCCCACGCGCTCCGCACCTATCCCGGCCTGCCGCACCGGATGGAGCGGATCGGCGAGTTCGACGGGGTGCTGTTCGTGAACGACAGCAAGGCCACCAACCCCGCCTCGACCGCGCCGGCCCTGTCCGCCTATCCGCACGTGCACTGGATCGTCGGCGGCTTGCCCAAGGGTGACGATCTGGACGAATGCGCTTCCGGGTTCCCCCATGTCGTGCGGGCCTACACGATCGGCGAGGCCGGGCCGCACTTTGCCGATATCCTTGAATCTCACATGCCGGTCGAACGGTGCGAGATGATGTGCGAGGCCGTGCGGCGCGCGATCGCCTGCGCGCAGCCGGGCGAGGTGGTACTGCTGAGCCCCGCCTGCGCCAGCTTTGACCAGTTCCGCGATTACGAGAAGCGCGGGGATGCCTTCCGGGAGATCGTCCTCAGTCTCACCAGCGGAGCGGACGACGCCTGCTGCGATCCGGAACGTGCCGCATGAATGTCGCCCGCCCCTACGTGCCACGGCCCGGCGTCCGCCAGGCGGCCGGCGTGCAGTTTCCGCGCACGCGGCGTCAGCGGCTGCGCATCTGGTGGCAGGAGATCGACCGCCCGTTGCTGGCCATGGTGCTGCTGCTGATGGCGCTGGGCGCTCTGGCGGTGGCAGCCGCCAGCCCGGCGAGCGCGCGGCGCCTGTCGGGCAGCGAGGGCACGTTGCCCGACCTGTACTTCTTCTACCTGCACCTGCAGTTCCAGCTGCTGGGACTGGTGGTGCTGATCGCCACGTCGTTCCTGTCGCTGCCGCTGATCCGGCGCGGATCGATCCTGCTGACGGTGCTGATGCTGCTGGCGCTGGTGCTGGTCCCGCTGGTGGGGAGCGAGGTCAACGGTGCACGCCGCTGGCTGAACCTGGGCATCCGCTTCCAGCCGTCCGAGTTCCTGAAGCCGGTCTTCCTGGTGACGGTCGCGTGGGTGCTCAGCTGGCGGCTGCGCGATCCCGACCTGCCGGTGATCGGCGTCAGCGCCGGCCTGCTGGCGCTGGTCGTCGGGCTGCTGATGCTGCAGCCCAATCTGGGCGACGCGATCCTGTTCACCGGCGCCTGGTTCGTGCTGGTGCTGCTGGCGGGCCTGCCGCTGAAGCGCATCGGCATCCTGGGCGGGGCAGGCTTCGCCGCGCTGGTGATCGCGTATCTCACCTATGACAATGCCCGGCACCGGATCGACAGCTTCCTGGGCGGCGGCACCGCCTACGACCAGGTGGACCTGGCCCGCCGCACCATCATGAATGGCGGTTGGACCGGCAGCGGCCTGTGGCTGGGCCGGCGCAAGATGATGCTGCCGGAGGCGCATACCGACTACATCTTCTCCGTGATCGGGGAAGAGTTCGGTCTGCTGGTTTGCGCCTTCGTCGTCCTGGTCTATCTGGCGATCGTGCTGCGCGTGGTGCAGCGGATGATCGGCGAGGACAATCTGTTCACCCTGCTTTCGGCTACCGGCCTGATCGCCCTGTTCGGCGGGCAGGCCTTCATCAACATGCTGGTCAACCTGCAGCTGTTCCCGTCCAAGGGGATGACGCTGCCGCTGGTCAGCTATGGCGGCTCATCCACCATCGCGCAGTGCTTCCTGGTGGGGCTGCTGCTGGCGATCACGCGGCGCAATCCGTTCGTGGAACGCGAAGGCCTGCCCGGCTCCGGGCAGGAGCGCGGGCGATGACCGCACCGGGCGGGGAAAGCCCGCTGCCTGGCATCGTGTCGCGCCACTTCGTGCTGGTTGCCGGCGGCACCGGCGGGCACCTGACACCGGCCTACGCCCTGGCCCAGGAGCTGGAGCGGCGCGGTCATGTGGTGGCGCTGATCACCGATGCGCGCGGGGCCGCGATCCCCGGCAAGCCCGATTTCCTGCCGGCCCATGTCATGGCGGCGGGGCGGTTCACAAAAAATCCGCTCGGCTGGCCGGCGGCGCTGTCGGCCATGCTGGAAGGCCGCCGCATGGCGCGCGCGCTCTACAAGGGACTGCGCCCCACCGCCGTGGTCGGCTTCGGCGGCTATCCCGCTCTGCCCGCGCTGCTGGCGGCGAATGGCGAGAACATTCCGACTGTGATCCACGAACAGAATGCCGTGCTGGGCCGGGTTAACCGCCTGCTCGCCAGCCGGGTGGATGCGATCGCCACCGCTTACGAGAAGGTCGCCCGGCTCGATCCGGCACTGGCAGGCAAGGTGCACGTGGTGGGCAATCCGGTGCGGCCGGCGGTGCTGTCGCTGCGGGACGAGCCCTATCCGCTGGTTACGCCCGACGGGCCGATCCGTCTGCTGGTGACGGGCGGCAGCCAGGGTGCGCGGATCCTGTCCGATGTCGTGCCGCGGGGTCTGGCCTTGCTGCCGCCCGAGCTGCGCGCACGGTTGCAGGTGACGCAGCAGTGCCGGCCGGAGGATCTGGCCGGCGTGCGCGCCTTCTATGCGGAGAACGGCATCGCGGCCGATCTCGCCAGCTTCTTCGAGGACATGGACGCGCGTCTGGCGGGCACGCATCTGTTCGTCGGGCGGGCCGGCGCCAGCACCATCGCCGAACTGAGCGCGGCTGGGCGTCCGGCGATCCTGGTCCCGCTGCCCATCGCCACCGACGATCATCAGGCTGCCAACGCCGTCGAACTGGCGGCAGCCGGCGGGGCGCGGTCGATCCGGCAGCATCTGTTCACGCCCGAGGAACTGGCGCGACAGGTGGCCGAACTCGCCGCCGATCCGGAGGGGCTTGCCGTTGCCGCCCATGCCGCATGGAATTGCGGCCGACCCGATGCTGCGCGCGACCTGGCCGACCTGGTGGAAGGGTTCGGCGGCACCCCGGTGCAGGACGTGATCCGCACCGCTGCCGCCAAGCCGGCCACCGGCGCGGCGCTGGCCGGCGCGGTCAGCACGACGGATGCGGCGCAGTGAAGGGCGTCGGCACCGACATCGGCACGATCCACTTCGTCGGCATCGGCGGCATCGGCATGTCCGGTATTGCCGAGGTGATGCACAATCTGGGCTACCACGTGCAGGGCTCCGATCAGGCGGAGGGCGCCAGCGTGGAGCGGTTGCGTGGCCGCGGCATTCCGGTCAGCATCGGCCATGCGGCAGCCAACGTGGCCGGCGTAGCGGTGGTGGTCGTCTCCACTGCGGTGAAGCGCGACAATCCGGAGGTCGCCGCCGCCCTGTCCGCCCGCGTGCCGGTGGTGCGCCGGGCGGAGATGCTGGCGGAGCTGATGCGGCTGAAGAGCACGGTCGCGGTCGCCGGTACCCATGGCAAGACCACCACCACCAGCATGGTCGCCGCACTGCTGGATGCGGGCGGGGTGGACCCGACCGTGATCAATGGCGGCATCATCGAGCAGTACGGCTCCAACGCCCGGCTCGGCGCCAGCGAATGGATGGTGGTGGAGGCGGACGAGAGCGACGGCAGCTTCCTGCGGCTGGACGGGACGATCGCTGTCGTCACCAATATCGATCCGGAGCACCTGGATCATTACGGCAGCTTCGACGCGGTGCGCGAGGCGTTCGTGGAGTTCATCGAGAACGTGCCGTTCTATGGCGCGGCGGTGCTGTGCCTGGATCATCCGGAAGTGCAGCAGGTGATCGCCCGCGTGCGCGACCGGCGGATCGTGACCTACGGCTTCTCCGCCCAGGCGGACTGGCGCGCGGACCATGTGCGCAGCGGCGGGGGCGGCAACACCTTCGATGCGGTGCATGTGGCGCGCGATGGCAGCCGGCGGGTAATCGCCGATGTGCACCTGCCCATGCCAGGCCGGCACAATGTGCTGAACGCACTGGCCGCGATCGCGGTGGCGGCGGAGCTGGGCTGCGGTGACGAGGTGATCCGCACCGGCTTCGCCCGGTTCGGCGGCGTGCGCCGCCGCTTCACCCGCGTGGGCGAGGTGAATGGTGCTACGGTGATCGATGATTACGGCCATCATCCGGTGGAGATCCGCGCGGTGCTGTCGGCCGCGCGGGAGGCGGCCGAGGGCCGCGTGATCGCAGTTGTGCAGCCGCATCGCTATACCCGGCTGCGCGATCTGATGGGCGACTTCCAGGGTGCGTTCGGCGATGCCGACATGGTCTTCGCCGCGCCGGTCTATTCCGCAGGAGAGGCGCCGATCGACGGCGTCAGTTCGGCGACGCTGATCGAAGGGCTGCAGGCGCGCGGACAGCGGCAGGCCGGGCTGGTGCCCGACGCCGGGGCCCTGGCCGATGTACTGGCGCCGCTGGTGCAGCCCGGCGACATGGTGGTGTGCCTGGGCGCGGGCGACATCACCCGCTGGGCCGCGGACCTGGCGCCCGCCATTGCCGAGCGCCTGCCGGCCGTTGCCGGACAGCCGGCATGACCCGGCTGGATGACGCGCCGGTCGTGCGCGGCCGGCTGACCGCGAACGCGCCCTTGGACAAGCTCGTCTGGTTCAAGAGCGGGGGCGCGGCCGACTGGCTGTTCGAACCCGCCGATCAGGACGATCTGCTCGGCTTCCTGGAACAGATCGATCCCGTCACGCCGGTCATGGCGCTTGGGCTGGGGTCCAACCTGATCATCCGCGATGGCGGCGTGCCCGGCGTGGTGGTGCGGCTGGGCAAGCCGTTCTCCACGGTGGAGGTGCGCCGGGACCACGTGCTGGAATGTGGCGGCGGGGCCAGCGGCATCCTGGTCGCCAGCACCGCACGCGATGCGGGGATCGGCGGACTTGAGTTCCTGCGCGGCATTCCCGGCACGGTCGGCGGCTTCGTGCGCATGAATGGCGGCGCCTATGGCCGCGAGGTGGCGGATGTGCTGGTCGACTGCGACGTGGTGATGCCCGATGGTGCGGCGATCAGCGTGCCCGCGAGTGACCTGGGCTTCTCCTATCGTCACTCGCGCCTGCCCGACGGAGCGATCGTCACCGCGGCGCGGCTGCGCGGCATGCCGGACGATCCCGCCAGCATCGGCGCGGAGATGGACCGCATCGCTGCCGCGCGCGAGGCGACGCAGCCGCTGCGCAGCAAGACCGGCGGCTCCACCTTCAAGAATCCGGCCCCCGAGGTATCAAATGGCGAGAAGGCTTGGCAGCTGGTCGATCGGGCAGGGTGCCGCGGGCTGACCCGCGGCGGGGCGCAGGTCAGCGAGAAGCACACCAACTTCTTGATAAACACCGGCACTGCGAGCAGCGCGGATATCGAGCAGCTTGGCGAGGAAGTCCGCCGGCGGGTGGCGGAGCAGACAGGCGTGACGTTGGAATGGGAAATCAAGCGGGTGGGCCGGCCATGAGCGAACAGCAGGGCCAGTCGGGCATCGGCCTGCCGCATTTGCACATCGTCGTCCTCATGGGCGGCTGGGCGAGCGAGCGCCCCGTATCGCTGACCAGCGGGGCCGGCGTGGCCGACGCGCTGGAAAGCCGTGGCCACCGGGTGACCCGCATCGACATGGAGCGGGACGTTGCCGCGCGCATCGCGGCGGCGGCGCCGGATGTGGTGTTCAACGCGCTGCATGGCGTGCCGGGGGAAGATGGCACGGTGCAGGGCATGCTGGACCTGATGGGCGTGCCGTACACCCATTCGGGTCTCGCCACCTCCGTCATCGCGATCGACAAGGAACTGACCAAGCATGCGCTGGTCCCGCATGGCGTACCAATGCCGGGCGGGCGCATCGTGGACAGCGCCTCGCTGCACGAAGGTGATCCGCTGGTACGCCCCTATGTGCTGAAGCCGGTGAACGAGGGATCGAGCGTGGGCGTGGCGATCGTCATGGACGAGAGCAATTACGGCAACCCGATCCGCCCCGATGCCGCTGGTCCGTGGCAGGAATTCGGCCGCCTGCTGGCAGAGCCCTACATCCGCGGGCGCGAGCTGACCACGGCCGTGCTGGCCGGTTCGGACGGCCCGCGTGCGCTGATGGTGACGGAGCTGGTGCCGGAAAGCGGCTTCTACGATTTCGACGCCAAGTACACCGAGGGCATGACCCGGCACGTCTGCCCGGCGGAGATCCCGCCGGAGATCGAGCGGCTGTGCCTGGAATATGCCTTGCAGGCGCATCAGCTGCTGGGTTGCCGCGGGACCAGCCGGTCCGACTTCCGCTGGGATGACGAGCAGAGCGAGGCCGGGCTGTTCCTGCTCGAAACCAACACACAGCCGGGCATGACCCCGCTCAGCCTGGTGCCAGAGCAGGCGCGCGCCTGCGGGATCTCCTACGCCGATCTGGTGGAGCTGATCGTGGAGGATGCGCTGCGGCTGGCCGGGCGTCTGGCACCGGTCGATATCGGGCAGGCGGGCTGATGGCGCAGACCATCCGCCGCACCGGGCAGCGCAACGTCCGGCGCCAAGCGCGCGGCGCAGGCGCGGCGCAGAAGGCGCGGGCGGCCAAGGCGCATACCGGCGGCATGCTGGATGCGGCGGCCCGGCTGCTGCCGTTTACCGAGGAGCAGCTGCACAGGTTCTTCCTGGGTCTGATCCTGCTGGCGGCGGCGGTGGTCGCATGGCTGGTCGCCAGCCTGGCCGGGATCCCGGCGATGATCGGACAGCAGGCTGCCGTCGCGATCGGCGATGCCGGGTTCGAGGTGCGCCGGGTGGAGGTGCGCGGCGTAGCCCGGATGAACGAGGTCACCGTGTACGAGCGGGTGCTGGGTGTGCGCGACCGGGCGATGCCACTGGTCAGCCTGGGCGAGATGCGCAGCGCGCTGCTGCAATTGCCCTGGGTCGCCGATGCGCGGGTCTCGCGCCAGCTGCCCGACACGATCGTGGTCGATATCGTCGAACGCAGCCCGCGCGCGGTGCTGGAAGGTGGCGACGGCTCGCTGGCGCTGATCGATGGCAGCGGACAGCGGCTGGAGCGGGTGTCCCCGCAGGCGGCGCGTGGCCGCTTGCAGATCGCCGGCGAGGAGGCCGACCGGCAGGTGGAGGCGCTGGACGAACTGCTCGGCGCCGCGCCTGCCCTGCAGCCCCGGGTGGCGCGGGCGGAATGGGTCGGCAAGCGGCGCTGGGACCTGACCTTCACCACCGGGCAGGTGCTCGCATTGCCGCAAGGGGCGGAGCGCAGCCGCGCCGCGCTGCTCAGCTTTGCCCGGCTGGACGGGGTCAACCGGCTACTGGGCGGCAGCGTCGCCCGGTTCGACATGCGCAACCCCGACCGCATCTACATGCGCGTTCCCGGCCGTGCTCAGGAAGCCGCGCTGGCCAAGGCGGGCGACATCTGATGGCCGAACCCCGCATCACCCGCGTGATCGGCGCGGTCAATCTCGGCTCCTTCCGCATCTCGGCCATGATCGCCGGCGTGCAGGAGGACGGCACGCCCGTGATCCTGGGCAGTGGCCACCGGGCGAGCCAGGGCATCAAGCGCGGCTTCGTGACCGACATGGCGGCGGCGACCTACGCCGTGCGCGACGCGGTGGAGCGGGCCGAGAAGCTGGCCGGCACCAGCGTCCAGTCCGTCACGATCGCGGCGTCCGGCGCCGGCCTGACCACGCGGGTCGACCCGATCGAGATCGAGATCGGCGGTCGCCGGGTGGAAGAAGACGATCTGGAACAGCTGCTGCTGGCCGCGCGCGACACGCTGGAGCCGGACGGGCGCATGGTGCTGCACGCGACACCGGCCTGCTATTTCCTGGATGGTGCCGACGGCATCGCCAATCCGCTGGGCCTGCATGCCGATCGGCTGGGCGTCGACATCCACATGGTCCTGGCGGAAGGCGCACCGATGCGCAATCTGCGCGAAGCGGTGCAGAGCGCGCATCTGGACGTGGCGGCGCTGGTCGCCAGCCCGCTTGCCGCCGGGCTTGCCTGTCTCAGCGCGGAGGAGCGTGATCTGGGGGTGGCGCTGGTGGAACTGGGCGCGCAGGTCACCACCGTGTCGATCCATGCCGGCGGCGCATTGGTGGACATGGTGTGCATCCCGACCGGATCGGCCGACATCACCGACGCCATCGCCAGCGGCCTGGGCATCCGTCGCCATCAGGCGGAGCGGCTGAAATGTTTCCATGGCTCGGCGATCGCCAGCCCGGCCGATCACCGGGAGATGATCCCGGTCAACGGGCCGGGGGACGAGCAGATCGGCCCGCTCGCGCGCGGAGCGGACGATCGCAACCGGATCAGCCGGGCCGATCTTGTGAGCACGATCGTGACCGAGCTTGACCGGCAGGGTGGCGACATCGCGCGCGCGCTGGAGGCGATGGGCTATGCCGGCGCGGGTGCCCGGCATCAGCGCGGGCAGGTGGTGCTGACCGGCGGCGGTGCGGAACTGACCGGGCTGGCCGATTACATGCAGTCGGCACTGGGCCGACCGGTGCGGATCGGCAAGCCGCCCGCGCTGAAGGGCCTGCCGGAGGCGCATGCCGCGCCGGGCTTCTCCACCCTGGCGGGCCTGATCCTGCAGGTGCTGGAAGACCCCGCCGACATCCGCTTCCTCAGTCCGCGGCACGGCGCTGCGCAGCGCCAGTCCGGCATTGCCGGCGCCATCCGCGTATGGCGGGCGATGAAGGAGTATTTCTGACCGGCAGGCCCGACCTGGCACAGTCGGGCAGACTGTGGATAGCGCCCTGCCGCATTTTGCCTGTTATTCACGCTTTATGGCATTAGAGCGCTAGACGTCCCATCCGTTACCGCTCCGCAGGAGAGCTTTTGCAATGAGCATCAATATCGGCCCGCCCTCGGTTGAGGAACTGCGCCCCCGGATCACCGTGATCGGCGTGGGCGGGGCGGGCGGCAACGCCATCGCCAACATGATCGAGGCGCAGATCGAAGGTGTCGATTTCATCGTCGCCAACACCGATGCGCAGGCGCTGAACAATTCGCTGGCGGAGCACCGCATCCAGCTCGGCCCCGAATGCACCCGGGGCCTGGGCGCAGGCTCGCGCCCGGAAGTCGGCCGCGCGGCGGCGGAAGAGACGGTCGAGGAGATCGAGCGGGCGCTGGAAGGCGTGAACATGGTGTTCATCGCGGCGGGCATGGGCGGCGGCACCGGCACCGGGGCGGCGCCCGTGATCGCGGAGATCGCGCGCGACAAGGGCATCCTGACCGTGGGCGTGGTGACCAAGCCGTTCCTGTTCGAAGGCACCCGCCGGATGCGTTCGGCGGAGGCCGGGATCGAGGAACTGCAGAAGTCGGTCGATACGCTGATCGTCATTCCCAACCAGAACCTGTTCCTGATCGCCAAGGCGGAAACCACCTTCAAGGAGGCGTTCCTGCTGGGTGACGAGGTGCTGCAGCAGGGTGTACGGTCCATTACCGACCTGATGGTGATGCCGGGCCTGATCAACCTCGACTTCGCCGACGTGCGTTCCGTGATGGGCGAGATGGGCAAGGCGATGATGGGCACGGGCGAGGGCGAGGGCCCGAACCGCGCGCTGGAAGCGGCGGAGAAGGCGATCGCCAACCCGCTGCTGGATGGCGTGTCGATGCAGGGCGCCAAGGGCGTGATCATCTCCATCATCGGTGGCGAGGACATGAAGCTGCTGGAGATCGACGAGGCGGCCAACCACATCCGCGAACTGGTCGATCCCGAGGCGAACATCATCTGGGGTTCCGCCTTCAATCCCGACCTGGAAGGCAAGATCCGCGTCTCTGTGGTCGCCACCGGGATCGAGACCCCGGGCGAGCAGGTTCCAACCCCGGTCCAGCAGCGAGCCGCCGCGACGCAGCCCTCCGGCCTGGGTGCCGGCCGCGGTCTGCGCCGTCCGGCGATCGCCTCGACCCCTCCGGCAGCAAGCCCGGCGGCGGCCGAGCCGGCCCCGCGTCCCGCGCCGACCGAACCGCGGCAGTTCGCGCCGGCCGCTGCCACCACCACCCAGTCGGAACCCGTTGCGGCGAACCTGACGGACGATTCCGATGCGGACCGGCAGGATGATGATACGCTGGAGCTGACGCTGGACACGTTGCACGACGATCACTCCGACCAGCAGGACGAACTGTTGCTGGACGAAAGCGACATGAGCGCGCGCCCGGCGGACCAGCATGCCGTCAGTGCGGCGGCGCAGCGTCGCCGGATCGTGGCCGGTGGCCAGAGCCTGGCGGCGGATGCAACCGCAGCTACATCGGGTTCGCTGTTCGAGCGGATGTCCACCGTCTCCCGCCCGGCGGCTCGCGCACCGGAACCGGTGGCGGAGCAGCCTGCACCTGCCCCGACCCCGGCTCCCGCACCGGCGCCCAAGCCGGCCTCCGGAGGGTTGCGCATTCCCCGCTTCCTTGGGCGGCAGAGCAATCAGTAAGCTGGGCCATCCTGCAGACCGTCCGCTGCGTGCTGCGAAAGCAGGCGCGCCGGACGGCTGCACCCCATATGCCATGATGGCCGAGGGACGGGCCAGAGCAGCCGGGCGACACCTGCTTCCCCTGGCAATCCTGGCCTTGCCGGTGCTGTTCCCCGCCACGCCGGCGTTCGCGCAGGCCGTGGTGCAGGCGATCCCCGGGCCCGAGGCCGACCGTCTGGCCGAGGCGATGCGCGTTCTGGCGCAGCAACCGGAGGATCTCGCGGCGTTGCTGCAGGCCGGGGATGCCGCGCTCTATCTGGGTGACCTGGCGGCGGCGCAGAGCTTCTACGCGCGCGCGCGCGATGTCGCGCCGCAGGATGGGCGGGTCGCGGCCGGCCATGCCGTGCTGCTGGTCCGGCAGGACCGCCCGGCGGATGCGTTGGCTGCGTTCGATGCGGCGGAGGCCGTCGGCACCGACCTGACCGCCTATGCGGCCGATCGCGGGCTCGCCTATGATCTGGTCGGCAACAATGCGGCGGCGCAGGTCGAATATGATCGCGCGCTGAGCCTGGGCCCGGATGACCGTGTGACGTTGCGGCTGGCGATCAGCCAGGCGATCGCCGGCGATCGCACCGGGTTCGAGGCGACGCTGCTGCCGCTGCTGCAGCAAGGCGACCTGTCGGCGTTCCGCATGCGGGCCTTCGCGCTTGCCATCAACGGGCAGCAGGACGAGGCCGTGTCGATCGCCCAGACCATGCTGCCGGAGCGGCTGTCCAGCCGCCTGGCGCCCTACCTTCGCTACATGCCCCGGCTGACCCGCGCACAGCAGGCGGCCGCGGCGCATCTGGGCCGTTTTCCGCAGGCGCATCAGATCGGACAGGACGATCCGGCGATTGCCGCTTTGGCGCGGCAAGCTCCGGCGCGGGCGGTCACGCCGCCTCAGGTGGCAACGGTCGATGCCCGCCTGGTGCCGGGTGGCGCGGCCATGGGGTCGACGCCGGCGCCCGCGCCCGCGCAACCTGTCCAGCAGCAGGCGGTCGAACCGGTGGCAGTGCCGGTCGTTCAGCCTCTGCCCGAGCCTGTGCCGCAGCAATTGCCGCCGGTGTTTGCGGCTGTCAGCCAGGAACTGGCCCCGGTCAGCCATTCTGCTCCGGCGTCAGCCCCGGTTCCGGCACCGCTCCCGACCCCGGCATCGCAGCCGGTGGTGGTCGCCGTTCTGGAACAGCCGGGTCAGCTCGCGGCAGGGCCTGTCGCGACCGTGCCCGACTATGTGCCTGCATATCCGCCACCGCCGGCATATGTGCCCCCGACCGGGTATGTGCCGACGGAGGGATCTGTGCCGCCGTCCGAGTACGTGCCGGCACCAGCCATCGTGGCGTCGGCCGAGCTTGCGCCTGTTCAGGACGCACCTGCATCTGAGACCGTGACTGCCGATGCACCGGCACCCGAGTTCGCCGAGGCGCCCCCGGTCGCACCGGCACCGGAGTTCGCCGAAGCGCCCGCACCCGCACCCGCACCTCAAGTGGCGGAGACCCAGGTGCCGCTCGACATGGCCGGTGCGTTCGCGACCTTTGTCCAGCCGGCGGCGATGCCCGATCCGGTCGCTGCGGGCGGCGTCGACATCACCACCATCGCTCCGCCGCGGGAACGCCCCAAGCCGCCGCCGGCCCCACCGGCTCCGCCGGCGCCGCCGCCGGTGCCCAGCCGGCACTGGGTGCAGCTGGCGACCGGCCGCGACAGCGCCGCGCTCGGGTTCGACTGGCGGCGGATCCGCCGCGCCGCCGGCGAGCTGCTGCAGTCGGCCAAGCCGCACCTGGCCGACTGGGACGGCCGCACGCGCCTGCTGGCCGGACCGTACACCTCCGCCGAGGCGGAGGCGCTGGTCGCGTCGCTGAAGGAAGCCGGGGTCGACAGCTTCCAGTTCACCAGCGCGCGGGGGGAGGATGTGCGCGCGCTTGACTGACCGGGCGGGCGCACCGCTTGTTTCCGTGATGATTGTGCACACCTTGCCAACAGGCAATATCGCTTATGCCCCGCAGCCTTGCGCCGGCGGTTTGCCTTTGCCCCGCCGCAGCGGGCAAAGCGGGGCCATGACGACGAAACGGAACGGGGCCGCATGAATACCGAGCGGGATGTGATGGAAGAAGCGGACGACGCCGCGCCGGTCGAGATGCTGGCCCAGCTGTTCGAGGCCCATGGCTGGCCGTGCGAGCAGGTGAGCGAGGAAGAGATCAGCGGCGAGATCCAGGGCAGCTGGACCAGCTACCAGCTGCGCTGCGTCTGGCGTGCGGAGGATCGCGTGCTGCAGATCCTCTGCCTGCCCGAGATCCGCGTGCCGGATGCCAAGCGTCGCCACGCGCAGGAGCTGCTGACCCTGATCAACGAACAGGTCTGGCTGGGCCATTTCGAGATGTGGTCGAATGGCGGCGTGCTGCTGTATCGCCACGGCCTGATGCTGGGGGACGAAGGCATGCTGAGCATCGCCATGGCGAGCCAGGCGATCGAGAGCGCCGTGGCCGAATGCGACCGGTTCTATCCCGCGTTCCAGTTCGTGCTGTGGGGCGACAAGCGCCCGCGCGAGGCACTGGAAGCGGCCCTAGTCGATGCCGCCGGGGAGGCCTGATCCGATGGTGAGCACCGTCCTGCTGGTCGGCTGTGGCAACATGGCCGGGGCGATGCTGCGCGGCTGGCTGGCCGGCGGCATGGAGGTTGACCGCTTCACGGTGGTCGATCCGCGCGCAACGGGCCTGCCAGCCGGTGTGCGGCACCTGCCGGAGTTGCCAGCGGGGGAGCAGTTCGATGCAATCCTGCTGGGCATCAAGCCGCAGGGACTGGATGAGGCGGCGCCGTCGATTGCGCCACTGGCCGGGCCCGGCACCATCGTGCTGTCGCTGCTGGCAGGTGTCGAGCTTTCCAGCCTGCGCCAGCGCTTTGCCGACGCGGGCGGGCTGGTGCGGATCATGCCGAACCTCGCCGTGGCGCTGGGCAAGAGCCCTGTGGCGCTGGCGGCGGACAGGCTGAACGATGCTGAGCGGGAGGCGGTGTTCACGCTGATGCAGCCGCTGGGTACGCCGGAATGGTTCGACGAGGCCGACTTCGACCTGGTTACCGCCCTGGCCGGCTCCGGCCCGGCCTTCGTCTATCGCTACATCGATGCGCTGGCGGCGGCCGCGCGGGAGCTGGGCATGGCGCCGGACAAGGCCGCCCGGCTGGCCGTGGCGATGGCGGAAGGCGCATCGGCGCTGGCAGCGAGCAGCCCGGAGGACCCCGGGGTCCTGGCCGATCGCGTCGCCAGCCCCGGCGGGGTGACCCGCGCCGGGCTGGACGTGCTCGACGAAGCGGGCGCGATCAACGAGCTGGCGCTCGAATGCCTGCGGGCGGCACGCGACCGGAGTGCCGCCATGGCGGCGGAGGCGCGCACCGCCTGACGGGGTGTCAACGCCGCGCGAACTCGCGGGCGGGCAGCGTATCCAGCACCAGCGCGCCGACCACAAAGGCGAGGGTGCCCCTAGGCGATCCCGTTGCGCGGACTGTTGCGCACGGCGGCGCTGGTCGCGGCGATATCCAGCACTTCGCCTGCGGCACGCGCCCAGGCGTTGATCGGCGTGGCGAGCAGGCCGGCCCCGGCGATCAGTTCACGCGCGTGATCTTGCGGCTGGCCAGCAGTTCGCCAAGGCCGAGCATGATGGAAAGGATACCGAGGCCGATCTTGCGGTGATCCATGCAGGTCTCCCGTGTGCAGAGGATGACGGAGCAGCATCCCGACGAGCAGGGTTCCCGACCCGGCCAGGGAACGCCGTGTATCAAAGGATTGCTGATTTCGGCGCTTTTTGCCGGCCGTCCGGTTTTCCTTGAAAGCGCGCTGCCGAAGGATGATATTGCCTGGTGACGAGCGGCCCCCATCGGGCCGTCATATACGGAGACTGGATTTACATGGCAGACTGGAACGACCCCCGTGGCAGGCAGGGCTTCGGCCGCTCCGCATTCGGTGCGTCGCCGAGCCAGGCTGGCGACGTCCGCACGGTCAACGATGCGGGCCTGCGCAAGCACATGCTTTCCATCTACAACTACATGGCATCGGGCGTGCTGCTAACCGGCGTCGTCGCGATGCTGACCGCGCAGTCCGGACTGGCCTACAGCTTCGCCAGCGGACCGATGATGTGGCTGGTGGCGCTCTCGCCGCTGGCGATCGTCTTCGCGATGAGCTTCGGCGCCAACAAGTTCAGTACCGGTACGCTGCAGATGCTGTTCTGGGGCTTCGCGTTGCTGATGGGCCTGTCGCTGTCGACCATCTTCCTGGTCTATACCGGGGCGTCCATCGCGGCGACGTTCTTCGCCACGGCCGGCGCCTTCGCGGGGCTCAGCCTGTTCGGCTACACCACGCAGAAGAACCTGTCCGCAATGGGCAGCTTCCTGATCATGGGCGTGATCGGCCTGATCATTGCCAGCCTGATCAACATGTTCCTGCAGTCTGAAGCCCTGATGTGGGCCATCAGCTTCATTGGCGTGCTGATCTTCGCCGGCCTGACCGCCTATGACACGCAACGGCTGAAGGCAGAGTACCTGCAGGTGCAGCGCATGAAGGTGACCAATCCTGGCGCCGTGGCGGCCTTCCCGCTGGGCAAGATGGTGATCATGGGTGCGCTGACCCTGTATCTGGATTTCATCAACATGTTCATGTTCCTGCTGCGCTTCATGGGCGCGCAGCGCGACTGATCCCCGTTGAGGCAGGCAGTGCCGGTCCCGGCCTGCCTGCCCGGAAATCGACTGATCGTGCCCGGATTGCTTCATTGCAATCCGGGCATTTTCTTTGTGCTGTGAAGGCGTTACACCACCGCCACTGGACATGGCGCAAGGCGGATGCGGCCGAGAGGGCGGCTCCGTAACATCAGGGACGATTTTCACATGCAATCCACTTTGCCGGCCTCGTTGGGCAAGGCGTTGAAGGTTACCCTCGTCACGGCGGCGATCGGCCTGCTGGCAGCGTGCGCCAAGGCACCGCCGCCGCCGCCCCCGCCGCCCCCGCCGCCGCCGCCCGTGGTGGAGGCCGTGCCGTACCGCCCGATCCCGCCGGCAGGTGCGCCATACGCGATGGTCATCCCGCAACGCGGGATCGACGGGCAGCGGGTCACGGTGAACAGCAATCTCGACGAGAACGAGACGCTGTGGCACTTCCGCTCCGCCTGGAACGTCGCCGCCCTGAACTGTTCCGAGGACGCGGCCTTCGCGCCCGTGACGGAGCAGTACGGCAAGTTCCTGACCGGCAATGCCCGCCGGCTGACCGCGGCGAACAACGCGATCGATCAGAAGTTCCGCCGCGCCAACAACAATGACCGGCGCGCCGCGATCCGCGACCGGGAAGAGCACATGACCTCGGTTTACAACTTCTTCGCCAGCCCCGGTGCGCGGGCGTCCTTCTGTCAGGAGGCGCTGAACATCGCCAACGAGGCGGCCGCTACGCCGCCGACCGACGTGGATGTCTTCGCCAGCGCGGGTCTGGCACGCTACCTTGCGGTGTTCGAAGGCTTCTTCCAGGAATATGAGGGTTACCAGACCGCATCGCGCGCCTGGGATTCGCAATATGGCGCCCGCTATGGCGCGTCACAGCCGGGCTATGTCGCCATCTACGGTTCCGGCGAGCCGAGCGTCGCCACCAGCCTGGCCGACGCGTCGCAGCCGGTACTGGCCGGCACCGTGACGGATGAGACCGGCGCGACCATCCCGATCATCGCCGTTCCCGCGGCAGCCAACAGCTCGCCTGTGGTCCAGCCTGTTGCCAACGACGCACCGGCGAACTGACCGCATATCCGCTAGCGGTTGGAGGGGGCACAAACCCCTTTCACCCGCTAGCGATTGCCGCTAAGGGGCGCGCTCCGCGTCTCCGGCCAGGCCGATGACGGGGCTGACACTGAACGGGGCCGTAGCTCAGCTGGGAGAGCGCGTCGTTCGCAATGACGAGGTCAGGGGTTCGATCCCCCTCGGCTCCACCAGTGTCACCCGCCGGTTCGCGATGATGTATTGCGGGCGGGCCGATCCGATCGGCGCCATATTGCGCCGCTGACTGGCGCAACCCGCCCCCTTTACCTATCTGGAGCGGCATGCACTTCCTCGATCAGGCCAAGATTTATCTGCGTGCGGGTTCCGGCGGCCCTGGTGCCGTCAGTTTCCGTCGTGAGAAGTATATCGAATATGGTGGCCCCGATGGCGGCAATGGTGGGCGCGGCGGCGATGTCGTGCTCGAAGCCATCGCTGGCCTGAACACGCTGATCGACTTTCGCTATGCGCAGCATTTCAAAGCGCAGCGTGGCGGCCATGGCATGGGCAAGGATCGCACGGGCAAGAGCGCGCCGGATCTGGTGATCCCCGTGCCCGTCGGCACGCAGGTACTGGACGAGGACCGCGAGACCGTGCTGGCCGACTTTACCGAGCCGGGCCAGCGCGTCGTGCTGCTGGAAGGCGGCATGGGCGGGCGCGGCAATGCCAGCTACAAGACTTCCACCAACCGCGCGCCCCGCAACCACCAGCCCGGCATCACCGGCGAGGAGCTGTGGGTATGGCTGCGGCTGAAGCTGCTGGCCGATGCAGGCCTGGTCGGCCTGCCCAATGCGGGCAAGTCCACCTTCATCAATCAGGTATCGAACACCCGCGCCAAGGTGGGCGATTATGCCTTCACCACGCTGGTACCCAGTCTGGGCGTGGTGCAGCATCGGGACCGCGAGTTCGTGGTCGCCGACATTCCCGGCCTGATCGAAGGCGCGGCAGAGGGCGCAGGCATCGGTGACCGTTTCCTAGGCCATATCGAACGCTGCCGCGTGCTGATCCATCTGGTCGACATCTCGGACAAGGATCCGGCGGAGGCGATGCGGATCGTGGAGGACGAACTGTCCGCCTATGGTGCCGGGCTGGACGAGAAGCCGCGGCTGATCGCGCTCAACAAGATCGACCTGGCCGATGCCGAGCTGGCCGAAGGCTTTGCAGCGGAGCTGCGCGCAGCGGGCGCGGAGCAGGTGTTCCCCATTTCCGGCGCGACCGGCGCGGGCATGTCCGCGCTGATGGATGCGGTGATCAGCCATCTGCCGGCCCGCACCGCCACGGAGACCAAGACTGTCGAGTCGGAAGAAGAGCCGGCGGCCGATGGCGAGTCGTGGTCGCCGCTGGACTGATCCTGCTCTTGTTTCCTGACCGGCGGAGCCGCTAGACGCTGCCGCCATGACCATTACCCGCATGTCCGACCTTGCCGACCCGCAGATTGTGCAGCGTCTGGTGCTGAAGGTCGGCTCCGCCCTGCTGTTCGGCAAGGGCGGTGTGCCGCACGCGGCGTGGATGGCAGGGCTGGTGGCGGAGATCGCCGCCGCGCGTGGTCGCGGGCAGCAGGTGGTGCTGGTCAGTTCCGGCGCGATCGCGCTGGGTGCGGCGCGGCTCGGCCTGCCGGGCGGTGGGCGCGGCAGCCTGGCAGATGCGCAGGCGAGCGCTGCGGTCGGCCAGATCGCGCTGGCGGGAATGTGGTCCCAATTGCTGGCCGAGCATGGCCTGATTGCCGCACAATTGCTGCTGACGCTGGAAGATCTGGAGGATCGCCGCCGCTACCTCAACGCTGCGGCAACGCTTGGCCGCCTGCTGAACGCCGGCGCCATCCCTGTCATCAACGAAAACGATTCGGTGGCGACGGACGAGATCCGCTTCGGCGACAATGACCGGCTGGCCGCGCGCGTGGCGCAGGCCGCGAATGCGCAGGTGGTCATGCTGCTGTCCGACGTGGATGGCCTGTATGACCGCAACCCGAAGGAGCCGGGCGCCAGCCTGGTGCCGCGGATCACGGGCGTGACCCCGGCGATACAGGCGATGGCCAGCGGCGACAGCGGATCGGGTATGGGGTCGGGTGGCATGAGCAGCAAGCTGGTTGCCGCCAGGATCGCCACCCGCGCCGGCATTACGCTGGGCATCATCAATGGCCAGCATCCCGATCCGGTGAGCCGGGCCATTACCCATGATATCGGCACGCTGTTCCTGCCGACCCGCAGCGATCGCGGGCGCAAGGCATGGCTCGGCGGGCGGCAGCGCATGAAGGGGGTACTGGTGGTGGATGGCGGCTGCGCCGACGCACTGGAGCATGGCAAGAGCCTGCTGGCGAGCGGCATCCGCGCGGTGGAAGGGAGCTTCCGCCGCGGCGATCCCGTGGGCGTGCGCGACGAACACGGGCTGGCGCTGGCGCAGGGGCTGGCGGAATATTCCAGTATCGAGGTGGAGCGGATCATGGGCCGGCGGACAGAGGAACATGCGGTGCTGCTCGGTTATGCGCCGCGCTCGGCGGTGGTCCACCGTGACCAGCTGGTCCTGCTGTGACGACCGGCACAGCACCGCTGGCGGTGACCGGCGGAACGGGGTTCGTCGGCAGCACGCTGATCGATCTGGCGGTCCGCACCGGGGTGCCGGTGCGGGCCCTCGCCCGGTCGGAACAGCCGTCCCGGCCCGGCGTGACCTGGGTGCGCGGCGATCTGGCGGACGAGGCGGCGCTCGCACAGCTGGTGACAGGCACGCGCGCGGTGCTGCATCTGGCCGGCGTGGTCAGCACACCCGACCCAGCCGGGTTCCACCAGGGCAATGTCGCAGGAACGGAGACGCTGGTCCACGCCGCACAGGCCGCCGGGATCCGCCGCTTCGTGTTCGTGTCCAGCCTGTCCGCGCGGGAGCCGGGCCTGTCCGCGTATGGCCGGTCGAAGTTCCATGCGGAGGAACTGGTGCAGGTCAGCGGACTGGACTGGACGATCGTGCGTCCGCCCGCGATCTACGGCCCGCGTGACCGCGAGATGCTGGAATTGTTCAAGGCGGCACGCTGGGGCGTGGTGCCGATGCCGCCGGCGGGCCGGGCGTCGATGATCCATGTGACGGATCTGGCGCACCTGCTGCTGGCACTGGTGCCGGGCGGCGCGGACGTGTCGCAACGCCTGTTCGAACCGGACGACGGGCGGGCAGGGGGGTGGAGCCACCGGGACATGGCGCAGGCGATCGGCGCTGCCGTGGGCCGGCGCGTGCGGGTACCGCATCTGCCCCGCGGCGCGCTGCTGCTGGCGGCCAGGCTCGACAAGGCGATGCGGGGCGACCGGGCCAAGCTGACAGCCGACCGCGTCGGCTACATGAGTCATCCGGACTGGGTCTGCCGTCCGGGGAAGTCGCCGCCGCCGGAGCTGTGGCAGGCGCAGATCGCAACGGAGGACGGGCTGGCCGCAACGGCCGCGTGGTACCGGGCGGAGGGCTGGCTGTAGCCTGCTTTCTGCGCTAGCCGACCGGAATGGCAAATGTGAACTTCTTGGCGGTGTTCCTGGGCGCTGCGGCGTTCTTCATGTTGGGCGTGCTGTGGTACACGGTACTGCTGGGCGGCGCCTGGGGCCGCCTGACCGGCATCGGCGACGAGATGGCGACCAGGGCCAGCACGCTGGGCGGGCGACCGATGCGCCGCAACCCGACCTGGCTGGTGATGGTGCTGGTGTTCGCGTTCGAGCTGCTGATCTCGCTGACGCTGGGGCATCAGTATGCCATGACGAGCCCGTCCGACCGGGCCAAGATGATGATCGCCTTCGGGTACGGTGCCATGCTGCTGACGCCGGCGATCGGCATCATGTATCTGTTCCAGATGCGCCCGGGCAAGCTGTTCGCGATCGATGCGGGCTATCTCACCACCGGTACCGTGCTGCTGGGCGCGATCCACTGCTGGCTGCACTGACCGCCTACTGATCCGTGCTGGTGGGGTCGTTGGGGCGTATCTCCACCACCACGTCGCCTAGCTCGAACACACCGTTGGCACATTCCCAGAAGCCGATCGCCTGCTCGTTGCGATAAATGCGCACCGCATAGCCGCCATTCGCCAGCTGGTTCATCGGCTTGCCGACCTCCTCCGCCATCACCGGCCGTTCGACCAGCTGCACGCGGCCGCCCACGCTGGCGAGGTCCATCAGGTAATCGGCGATATGCGCGCCCTGCGCACTGCCGGCCAGCAGCAGCCCGGTGAAGCGCACCGGGTTGATGACATTGTTGGCCCCTGCCTGCCGTGCCAGCAACTCGTTGTCCTCCGCCCGCACCACCACGCTGATCGGCACATCCGGCGCCAGATGGCGCACGGTCAGCACGATCAGGATGGAGGAATCGTCCCGCCCGGCCGATACCAGCACGGTCTGCGCCTGCGCGATCCGCACGGCCATCAGGTGCTCGTCCCGCGTGGCATCGGCCTCGATCACGTTGCAGCCCATCTCCTCGGCCTGGGCCAGCCGGTCGCGGTTCATGTCCATCACCACGATGCAGCGCGGATCGGTGCCGCGGGCGACCAGTTCCGCCACCGATTCCGCCCCGGACACACCGAAGCCGAGCACGACGTAATGGTTGGTCAGCTGGTCCTGGATGCGGTCCATGCGAAATTTCTCCCAGCTGCGCTTGATGACGAAATTGTAGGCCGCGCCGACGAAGATGAAGATGACGGCGAAACGGATCGGCGTCACCAGCACCGCCTCCACCAGCCGCGACTGCGTGCTGACCGGGGCGATGTCGCCGAAACCGGTCGTGGTGATGGAGATCATCGTGAAATAGACGACATCCAGGAAGGAGATATGGCCGTCATAATTGTCGACCAGCCCGTCCCGGTCCAGCCAGTGGATCAGCACCACGACGAACACCAAGAACAGCGCACCCCCCAGCCGGAGGCCGACATCGGCCCAGACCGGCACCTGCAAGGCGCGCTTCAGCGGCGTGAACCGACGGGCGCGGATGCGTTGCGCGTGGCTGTCGCGCTTGTCCATGGCTACTGGCCGACCACCTCCGCCAGGCGGCCCATCGCCGCATGGTCGGTCAGGTCCACCTGCAGGGGAGTGACGGAGATGAAGCCGTCATTCACCGCCTCCAGATCGGTGCCGTGGTCCAGCGTGTGCTCCACATCCTCCAGCCCGAACCAGAAATACGGGCGGCCGCGCGGGTCGGTCCCTTCGACCAGCGAGCCGCGGGCGTAATCGTGGAAGCCTTGCCGTGCGACCTTGATCCCGCGCACCTCGGCGGCGGGAAGCGCCGGGAAGTTGACGTTGACCAGCGTGCGCCTGGCCATGGCGAAGCGGGTCAGCGGTTCGATCACCTTTGCCGCCCAGCCTTCCGCCGCGGCGAAGCCGTGGCCGGCATTGCGCAGCGCCTGGCTCATGGCGATGGCCGGGATGCCGGCCAGCGCGCCCTCCATTGCGGCGGAGATCGTGCCGGAATAGGTGATGTCGTCGGCCAGGTTCTCGCCATGGTTGATGCCGGAAATGACCAGGTCCGGCTTCCTGTCCGCGAACAGCTTGCGCAGGGCCAGGTTGATGGAGTCGGTCGGCGTGCCGCCCACGGCGAAGCGCTGGTGGCCGTGTTCGTGCAGGCGCACCGGCATGTGCAGCGTCAGCGAATGGCCGGTGCCGGACTGTTCCAGCGCAGGCGCGCACACCCAGACATCGTCCGACAGGCTGGCGGCGATCTGCTCCAGCAAAGCGAGGCCGGGGGCGTGGATGCCGTCATCATTGGTCAGCAGGATGCGCATGTCAGGCAGGCTCCAGAACTTCGATGCCGCCCATATAGGGCTTCAGCGCGGCCGGAATGATGACAGAACCGTCTGCCTGCTGGCCGTTTTCCAGCACCGCCACCAGCGTGCGGCCGACCGCCAGGCCGGATCCGTTCAGCGTGTGCGCGAAGGCGGTGCCCTTCTGGCCCTCCGGCCGATAGCGCGCATTCATCCGCCGCGCCTGGTAATCACCGCACCAGCTGATCGAGCTGATCTCGCGATAGGCGCCTTGCCCCGGCAGCCACACCTCCAGGTCGAAGGTCCGCTTGGCCGTCGCGCCCATGTCGCCGGCGCACAGCAGCATCCGGCGGTAAGGCAGGTCCAATGCCTCCAGTACGCCTTCGGCGCTGGCGACCATGTGGGCGTGTTCGGCCGCGTGGTCCTCCGCCCGGCAGATGCTGACCAGCTCCACCTTCTCGAACTGATGCTGCCGGATATAGCCGCGCGTGTCGCGCCCGGCGGCCCCGGCTTCCGAACGGAAGCAGGGTGTCAGCGCAGTCAGGCGGATGGGTGCAGACAGGTCGGCGATGATCTGCTCGCGCACCGAATTGGTCAGGCTGACCTCTGCCGTGGGGATCAGCCAGCGGCCATCGGTGGTGCGGAACAGGTCCTCCGCGAACTTCGGCAGCTGCCCGGTGCCATACACCGCCTCGTCCCGCACCAGCAGCGGCACAACGCATTCGGTGTAGCCGCGCGCCGAGGTCTGGTGGTCCAGCATGAACTGGCCCAGCGCCCGGCTCAGCCGTGCCATCGGCCCGCGCAGGAAGGTGAAGCGGGTGCCGGACATCGCTGCGCCAGTCTCGAAATCCAGGCCCAGCGCGGGGCCGAGATCGGCGTGTTCCTTCGGCGTGAAGTCGAACTCGGGCGGGGTGCCCCAGCGGGCGACCTCGACATTGCCGGCCTCGTCCGTGCCATCGGGCACGTCGGCGGCGGGGATGTTGGGCAGGGCGGCCAGCACGGCATCAAGCCCGGCCGCCGCATCCCGCTCGGTCTGCTCCAGCGCGGGCAGGTCGGTCTTGAGTGTGGCGACCTCCGCCTTCAGCGCGTCCGCCGTCGCGGTGTCGCTCTTGGCCATGGCCTGGCCGATGGCCTTGGACGCCTCGTTGCGGCGCGCCAGGGCCTCCTGCGCGGATGTGGCGGCGGCGCGGCGCTGTTCGTCCAGTTGCAGGATGCGGGCGCCCACGGGCTCCACGCCGCGGCGGGCGAGGCCGGCATCGAAGGATTGCGGGTCATCGCGGATCAGGCGCAGGTCAAGCATGGCTTGCCTATGCCGGGGGGCGGGGCTGCTTGTCCAGAGCGGCGCTAATCACGCAGGCCGGTTCACGGCCGCAGCGTCGCCAGCACCTGCAGCACGGCGGCGTAGTAATCGTCGGACAATGTCGCCGGCGCTGTTCCGCCGGCGGTCAGCGCGACGATCGCCTCCACCCCGGCACTGGCGGCATACTCCGCCGTGGCCCCGCTGGTGACATCGATCCAGGCCGGAATCACCTGCCCGGCGCCGCGCCGCGCCCGCCAATACTCCACCGCCGGCCGCGCCAGTCCGCTGCGCCCGCCAAGCTGGGCGTAGAGCGGCACCCGCACGGCGTCGAAGCCGAACCAGGGCGAGCGGTCGGGCGCCGGCCGCAGCGATCCGTTACTCGCCAGTTCCACCCAGTCGGTCGGCAGCTGATGCTGACCGAACCGCGCCTGCGTCAGCAGCCAGGTGCCGTCGGCGATGATCCGGTCCCAGCCTTCGCCGGCTGCCTGCCGATGGAACGCATCCAGCGCCGGCCACACGTAATAGGCCGGGTTCAGCGTCGCACGCTCCCCCGTGACGAAGCCGACCACGCCCGGCAGCAGCAGACGCTTTCCCGCCAGCGTCACCGTCGCCCGCGCCAGGATCGCTGCCCGCATGATCGCCGCCTGCGCCAGCCAGTCACGCTGCTTCCATTTCGCGCCGGCCACGCCCAGCGCCCAGGCGACCAGGATGTCGCCATCGGTGGCATTGTTCGGATCGTTCACCGGCGGGGTAGCGGCCGGGTCGTAGCGCCAGGACAGCAGCCCCTCCGGCCGCAGCAGCGTGGTCCGTGTCCACTCCCACATGCGGGCGAAGCCATCGCGGTCACCGGCGAAGGCGGCCATGACCATGCCGTAGCCCTGGCCTTCGGAATGGCTGACACCCTTGTTGCCATTGTCGATGACCCGGCCGGACGGGTCGAGGAACCTTCCGCCGAAACCGGCCCAGCTGACGGGGACGGCGCCGGTCTGCGTCGGGCTGGGCGTGGGGGTCGGCGGCGAGGCCGAGCTGTCGCTGCCGATGCAGGCGCTCACCACGCCGGTCGCGGCGCCGATGCAGAACAGCCGCCGGGTCACCGCCTGTCGCACCCTAGTCCCCATTGCCCAGCTGCTGGCGGATACCGATGGTCGAGGTGAATTCATTGAAGATCCCGAATGTGTCGTAACCCAGATCGCCGACGATGCGTGTACGGGGGCTGACCTGATAGGTCGCGCGGCCCCTGCCGGAGAAGGCGAACCCGGTCTGGCTGAGCGCATCGTAATAGCTGCGCACATCGGTGTTGATCCGCTTCAGCGCATCCAGCTGCGCCTGTGCCGCGGCATCGGTGGGGTAGATCGCGGTCTGGTCCTGGTCGAAGCTCTGATAGCCCGGCGCCGCCTGCAGTTCGACCTCCAGCCGGTCGCTCGTATGGATGTAGCGGAGCGGGAAGCTGACCGCGAGGAACGTCTGCGGGCTGAAATAGCCGCCATGGCCGAAGGTGAAGTTGTTCTGGTTGTTGTCGTAAGCCTGATAATTGAGGTTGGCCCCGGCGATGATCCGGTCGTTCGCGCCCTGATGCAGCAGCAGGTAGCCACCGACATTGGCCTGCAGGCTGTCATTGTTCGCCACCGCGCGGCCGCGATACTGGTGATAGGCGAGGTCGCCATACACGCCGTTGCCATTCTGGTCCCATGACAGCGACACGCCGCCGCCGGTCTGCATCACCTGGCCCCAGAAGTCGCCCGTTACCGGATCCCGGGTGCCGGCGTAGGACAGGATGGTGTCGTCCACCGCCTGCCGTTCCACCCAGGCGCGCGCGCTGGTGCTGGGGCCGAGCCGGGGTTTCAGCTCCAGCCGGCCGGTGATCTCCTGATATTCGAAGCCCAGCGGGGTGGTGCCGATCCGGGCATCCAGCAGATCACCGGCATAGAACAGGCTGGGCGCCACGCCGGCTGCATGCTGCGTCGGCGCTAGTGCCAGCGGCGTGGGCAGTTCGTCGACGATGGCTTGCGCCTCCGCCGTCGCATTGCGGCCGAAGCGGGCTTGGGCGGAGCGGGAGGGTACGCCGCTGTCGAGCGCGACCAGTTCCGCCTCGACCCCGATGCGGCCGCGGCCGAGATCGGTCGACACGCGCGCCGTGCCGTTCAGCTCGCTGAGCGCGCTCAGGCCTTCCTCGCCCGAACGGTCGCGGAACCCGGCATCGACCTCCACGCGCGGCCCGGCTTCGTTGCGCAGCGTGCGTAGGTCGCTGTCGATCCGGGCCAGCACCGGATCGGCCGCCAATGCCGGTTCGTCCTGTGCATAGGCCTGTGGAAAACCTGCGGAAGCCATGGCGCCGGGCAGGCGCGTCTCGCCTGCGGTGAGCGCGAATGGGTTGATGCTGGCAGGAGCGGGCGCCAGCGCCTGCTGTGCGCGGAACGGATTTGTGCCGAGCGCCGAACTGGCAAACGGATTGCCGGCCGACAGGTCGCCCAGCGCCAGTCCCTGGCTGCGGCCATAGAACAGGCGCGCCTGTTCCAGCAGTCGCACTGCACGCCGCTCGTCACCCCGGGCCCGCGCCAGATCTGCGGCGGCCAGATAGACCTCGTGATCCTCCGGCGCCTGCGCCATGGCCCGGCGCACCGCATCGTCCGCCAGGCTGTTGTCGCCCGCCGCCGTGGCCGTGCGCGCCAGGCCGAGCAGTGCCGGCACGTCGTCCGGCTCCCGCGCCAGCAGCAGCTGGAACGCCTGCGCGCCCTGCGCCGGCATGTTGCCGGTTTCGTACAGCAGGCCCAGCTGGAACAGCACCTCCGTGCTGTTCGGCTCCACCCGCCAGGCATTCTGCAGCAGGTCGAAAGCTTCGGCCAGCCGGCCGTCCTGCCGCAGCCGGTCCGCCCGCGACACGGCAAGCACGGCATCCAGCCGCTCCACCTGTGTCGGCCCCAGCCGCTGCCGGGCACCCGCCAGTGCGGCGCGGGCTTCCGCATCCGCACCGGCGCTCGCCAGCACGCGTACCAGCGTCTCGTAACCCGCCGCATCCACCGCGCCGCCGGACAAGGCCGCTCGCGCCAGTTCCGTCGCACCCGCCGGATCGCCGGCGTCCAGCAGCGCCTGTGCGATCTGCGGCCGCCGGGCGGCATAGGCCGGGTCGGCGGCGAGGCGGCGCAGCGTCGCGCCGGCCTGTCCCGCCTGCCCCTGTGCCGCCAGCGCGCGCGCTTCCTCCAGCTGCCGGTCCAGTTGCAGGGTGCCGGCGAAGCTGCGCACCAGCGGCGACCGCTCCGCGTCGGGAATGCGATCGACCAGCCGCTGCGCCTCCAGCGGGCGCCCGAGTTCCTCCTGCAGCAGCGCTGCGGCATATAGCGCATCGGCGGTGCCGATGCCGGACAGCGCGGCGATCATCGAATCGCCCTCGGCCGCCCGGCCACGTGCGATCAGCCAGCGGCCGAACTCGTAGCGGATCCATGGATCGGCAGGATCGAGCAGCAGGCCGTTGACGAAGGCCGCCTCCGCCGTCTCGGCATCGCCGGTGCGGGCGGCGGCCAGCGCACGGTTGCGCGCCGCGCGGCTTTGCAGCTGACCCGCCTCTGCGCCGGGATCGGCGCCCGCCTGGGCCAGGATGTCGGCCGCATCGGCGTAGCGGCCCTGCTGCTCGTAGATCTCGGCCAGCAGCAGCAGCGCCGGGGCTGGCGTCTCGAACCCGCTGCGCACCAGCGCCTGTGCCTGCGTCTCCGCGCCGGTCAGGTCGCCGGCCGCCAGCGTGGCGCGGGCTTCCTCGATCCCGCCATAGAAGCGCGCGCTGCGCAGCGCGTCGGCCCATTGCGCCGCGCTGCCCAGAGCGGTCGCCCGGGTCAGCAGGTCGCGCGCCTCCACGAAGCGGCTCTGCCGCAGGCGGACGATGCCGAGCCCGCCCAGTGCCTCGTCATCCGAACGGCTGCGGCCCAGCGCGGCCTGGAACAGATTGGCGGCACGATCCAGCTGGCCTGCCTCCAGCGCCCGGAAGCCGGCCGCGCGATCCTCGCCACCCGTCTGGCGCGGTGCGGCCGGCCGCGATGCCGGTCGCGCTGGCGCGGCGGCAGGGGGGCCGGTCCGCGTGGCCGGAGGCGCAGACGGCGCAGGAGCCGGGCGGGGTGCGGCCCGGGGGGACGGGGCGGGAGTGCCGCCGCCGGCCACACCGCGCCGCGCCTCCGCATTGGCAGGGTCGATCTGCAGCACGCGGCGGTAGGCGTCACGCGCGCGGTCCTCCCGCCCCTGGCTGCGCCAGTAGCGCGCCTGCGCCAGCAGCGTCTCCACGCCGGTCGCCTGTGCCTGCGCGGCGTCGGTTGGCAGGATCGTGCCCCCCATCGCCAGCGTGCCGGCGCCCAGCAGCAGCGCAAGGCTGCGCTTCACCTGCCGGCTCATGCCTCGTCTCCCTGAAGCCGGCGGGCGGCACGGCGGCGCAGGACCACCAGCAGCGGGCCAGCCACCAGGGAGGCGATCAGCAGGCCACCGGCGGCGAGCAGCAGCGGATACTGGCTGAACCAGTAGGCGATGCGGACCCACAGCGGCAGCGATCCGCTCCAGTAGCCCGGTCCGACGGCATAGCTCGACATGCCCTCGCCGTTGAACACCGACAGGTCGCCGCCGATCTGGGCGTTGATCTGCAGGTCGGCCATGTTCTGCACCAGCAGCGGCAGCAGGGCCGGGTCGTCCGCCAGGATGGCCACCACGGATCGCGCGCCATTGTACGGGGACTGGAAGCCCACGATGCCCTGGAACCCGTCCAGCGTGGCGACGAACTCGGCGGCCTTGCCCTGCTGGTCGGAGAAGGGGGTGTAGCCGTCAAAGGCGCGCGCGACGGGCGAACCCTGCACCACGCTCAGCCGTCCGCCGCTGCCCGAAACCGGGGCATTGGCGAATAGCGGATTGTTTTCCGCCAGCCGGGTACCGCCCAGCACGATCACGTCCAGCCCGCGCAACTGCGCTTCGCTGCCGTCCGCCACCACGCGCACGCGGGTGGCGGGGGCGCCGGTCGCATCGCCGAACCGGCCCATCAGCACCAGGAAGGCGCGGATCGTCTCGGCCGTCGGCGCGCGGCCCAGCACCACGGCGGTGCGCGCCAGATCGGGATGGATGGTGAAGGGGTAGCCGGCATTGGCGAAGCTCGCCAGATTGGGCATCCGCAGCGCGTGGTAGGCGTCGGTCAGGTCGATCGTGCTGGTCGGCAGCACGGCGGTGCGGACGTTCTCGGGCAGGGTGCCGCTGCATTCCTGCCTGTTCGCCAGCACCATGTTGTAGTCGAACACCAGCTCGTTCTGACCATACAGGTCATAGCGCGGCAGGGTGATGCGGGCATCGCTGGTCAGCGAACTGGCGGCGGAATTGCCGAACAGCGGCTCCCACCAGCTGGCACGGGCCAGCGGCAGGCTGCGCTGGAACTGGCCGTTCAGCGACACGTCCATGCGGCTGCCGCGCTTGTCCATCCAGTCCGCCTGGGGGTAGCGGTAATCGAGATCGAGCTGGCCACCATCGCGCGGCCAGAAGAACAGGTCGGGCGCGGCGCGGAACTGCACGGACAGGGCGCCGGGACGCAGGCCCATGCCCTGCAGGCTGTTGGCCGCGACCAGCTCGCCCAAAGCTACGGGCCGATCGGTGCGCAGCCAGCGTGGCGCGCCATAGGCCGGGTAGGCCGGGATGCGCGCACCGTTCAGCTGGGCATCCGGCCCGCGGAAGGCGACCCGGCCGCTGGCAATGGCGGCCGCCGCCAGCTTCAGTTCCCGGTTGCTGTTGCCGCTGACGACCAGCAGCTGGCCGAACGGATCGGCGGGATTGGTGATGATCCGCGCCTGTGCGCCGCTGACGGGCAGGGTGATGCCGGGCAGGGACTGGCCTGCACGCAGGAACACCACGGCGTCACCGCGCGGCAGCTGGCCGACCATCGGCGGGAAGTCGAACCCGCGATAGCTCGCCTCCGCGCCCATCCAGCCGGCGATGGCAGCCGCCGCCTCCAGCATGGGGGCATCGGGCGCGCCGCCGAAGACGAAAGGCAGCACCAGCGTCTGCGTCTGGTCCGGATCGAACAGCGGGCGGGGCAGGCGGGCGAGGTCCGGCGGCAGGCGAAGGCGCTGCACGTCCAGGTCCAGCCATGACCGCACATTGCTGACATTGGTCCACAGCGTGGAGTGGAACGGATCCTCGCAATCGCGGGTGTAATGGCCGACCAGCCGCAGGTTCAGCCGGTTGTCGCCGGCCAGGAACAGCGCCGGGTTGACCGGGATGGTGACCACCCGCCCGGCCGCCTCCGCGGCGGTCAGGGGGATCACCTGCACCACCTCGTCATTCAGCAGCACGACCAGCTGGCTGAGATCGGCCAGCATCGCCGGGCTGCTGGCGAAGCTCAGCACCATGCGCGCGCCGGTGACGACCTCGTCCTGCCGCATGCCGAACGGGATGCCGATCTCGCCCCGGGTGCCTTCCAGCCGGATGGGACGCTGGATGCGCAGGTCGCGCAGGGTGAGCACGCGGCGGCTGGTGCCGGCACCGGCGCCGGCTGCCGGTGCGCCGGCGACGGGTTGCGTGGCAGCCTGCGCCCTGGCAGCGCCGCCCTGGCCCGGCAGCAGCAGCAGACCCGCCAGCAGCAGCGCGATCGCGCCGGCGGCCGCGGGCAGGGTGCGACCGCGAGTGCGGACGACCGGCTCCACATCGGCCAGGCCGGGCCGTCCCGCGCCGCGCAGCGCGCCCTGGCGGCCGCCCAGTTCCTGCTCCAGCTTGCGGTTCTCCTCCTCCTGCACGCGGATGGCGACCGCTTCCGCGCGGCGTTCCGCCCGGTTGAAGCCGAGCAGGCGCCCGATCGTGACAAATGCGATCACCAGAATGTCCTTGAAAGCGGTCAAGGCGGGCACCTGCCGCCGGGGAGTTGTTCGGGTCCAGGCATCGGCGCGGCCCATGACGGCACGCACCAGCTGGCGTTCCTGCCTGAGGTCCAGCCGCGGGAAGCGCACGCGCACCGTGCCGTTCTTCAGGCTGACCGGCTGCACCGGCAGGGTCAGCGTCTCGTGCGCCATGGGCATGGACACATGCGTGGCGGCCCACGTGCTGGTATCGACCAGGATGTCCTTGGGCAGCAGGGCGGTCAGCCCGCCCATGGAGATCTCCTCCGTCCGGCCGTCCAGGATGTGGCCGTTGGCGAAGTGGATGGTGCAGGGCAGGTCGGCCGGAATACGCACGAAACGGCGGGCCTGCCGCACTTCATAGGCGACGGAGACGGCCGCGATCAGGATCAGCAGGCTGAAGGTCGCCCAGGCCGCGTTCAGCGCGAAGGTGTCGCCCTGGATGTCGAACAGGTGGGGATAGAACACCAGCTTCACCGCGCCCCAGCCCACGCCCAGCACGATCAGCCCGATACACAGCAGATGCGGCCGCACCGCCTGCCGGTCGAAAAAGCTTTGGTCCAGCGTCTCGCCCTTGTCGGTGACGTTGAACTTGCCCTTTCGCGGCTGGAACCAGGTCACCACCGTAGGCCTGACCAGGTGGAAGGCGATCAGCGTTTCGTAGATCTCGCTCCAGAACGGGCGCCGGTCCGGCCCGTGCGTCAGGCTGCCCGCCACCATGGAACAGTACAGATGCGGCAGGGCATAGGCGAAGATCATGGAGGCGGACGCCTGGATGATGTTCGCGCCGAACAGCAGGTAGGCCAGCGGGCTGGTCAGGAACACGATGCGCGGCAGCGGAAACTGGAAGTGCAGCATCGCATTCAGGTAACAGAGCCGCTGCTGCCAGCTGAGGCCCGGGCCCAGCAGCGGATTGTCGATCCGCATGATCTGCGTCATGCCGCGCGCCCAGCGGATACGCTGGCCGATATGCAGCACCAGCCGCTCCGTCGCGAGACCTGCGGACAGCCGCGTGTCGAGATAGGCGGTGTTCCAGCCGCGCCGTTGCAGCTTCAGCGCGGTGTGCGCATCCTCCGTCACCGTCTCGAACGCGAAGCCGCCGACATCGGCCAGGGCGGCACGCCGGATGATGGCGCACGATCCGCAGAAGAAGGCCGCGTTCCACAGATCGTTGCCCTTCTGGATCGGGCCGTAGAACAGGTCGCCTTCGCCCGGCTGGTCCTTCACGGACCGCAGGTTGCGCTGCACCGGGTCGGGCGAATACATGTGGTGCGGCGTCTGCAGCAACGACAGCTGCCGGTCCTTCTGGAACCAGCCGACCGACAGCTGCAGGAAGGCGCGGGTCGGCACATGGTCGCAATCGAAGATCGCGATCAGCTCGCCACTGGTCTTGCGCAGCGCGGTGTTGAGATTGCCGGCCTTGGCGTGGTGGTTGTCCGCCCGGGTCAGATAGCCGCAGCCGACCTCCCGCGCGAAGTTCTGGAACTCCGGCCGCTTGCCGTCATCCAGGATGTAGACGCGAAACCGCTCCGGCGGGTAATCCATGTCCAGCGCCGCGAACACGGTGGTCCGCACGATCGCCAGGCTTTCATTGTAGGTCGGGACATAGACGTCGACCAGCGGCCAGCTCTCCGGCTCGCCCTGCAGCGCCACGTTGCCGCGTTCCAGCGGCCAGGCGGTCTGCAGCAGGCCCAGCACCAGGATGATCCAGGCATACAGCTCCGCCGCATACAGGCCCAGGCCCAGCAGCGTTTCCAGCGGGCTGTCGAAGGACAGCGTCTGCGTGGTGCGCCAGAAGATGTAGCGGGTGGACACGATCAGGCTGAGGATGCCCAGCGTCAGCAGCGCGGAGCGGGTGCGCCGGCTGGCCAGCCACACGGCCCCGGCGATGGTCAGGAAGGCAAAGGTCCACTGGTCGCCCAGCGCCAGCGGCACGCCCACCACCAGCACGGCCATGGCGGCGACTGCGACCCACACGATGCCGCGCGCCGCGCGGCTGCGGGGCATCGTCACGCGGACGCCTGCGCTTCATGCGCGACCAGCCCGGCGCGTTGTTCCAGCACCCCGACCAGATGCGCCACGTCGCCCAATGCGGGACTGTGCGGGAACAACTTGGCCAGCGAATCGAAGCCGGCCATCGCCTCCGCCACGCTTTCGTCACGGCGGACCGATCCGGCCATCATGTCGCCGAAGGCCTGGGTCAGGAACACGCGCGAATGGCGCGCCAGCGTGCGGGTATCGTCCAGCATGTTGAGCACCAGCGCGGTGCGCTCCAGTTCCATCAGCGGGATGTCCGGATCGACATGGACGAGTGCCGCCAGCGCGGCGGGGCGGGGCACCAGCGGCACCACATGCAGCGCGGCATGCGGCATCAGCAGCTGGCGCAGCGCACGGTCGTGCGCCGCGATGTCCGCGACGATCACCTTGTCCGTGGGGAAGGGCTGCGCGCCCGGCTGCCGCAGCAGCTGCCGGAAGGCGGCGGAACGGCCCAGCTCCTCGCCATCGAACAGCTCGACCCCGGCCACGACGATCTCGTCGCCGGAGGGATCGCCGGCCTTCACCAGCGGCTGGTCCGGCAGCAGGCCGAAGAACAGTTTCAGGGTGGCCTGGTACGTGAAGTCGATCGCGACGGTGTCATGGCCGCGCGCCGCCAGCTCCATGGCGCAATGCGCCGCCAGGAAGGTGTTGCCGACGCCGCCCTTGGGCGAATGAAACAGGATCAGGCTCATGAGTCGCGCTCGATCCCGCGGGCGCCCAGCTGTCCGAAGAAGGCACGTACCTGCGGGTCGTCAGCTGCGGCCGCGGGACGGGGTGGGGATGGTGGTGAGTACGGGATCGCCGGCCCGGCGTCCGCCTTGCCGCCAGCTGGCGGCGGTGCTGCCTTGATGCGCTGCTGCGCATCGGCGGTACGGCGGCGCTGGTCCAGCGGGGTCGACGCCTCGCCCACGATCCGGCGATCCTGCAGCAGGGCTTCGAAAATGGGCCACATCTCCATGTCGCCCAGCGGATCGCTGAATTCGCGGTATCGCAGGTCCTGCCGGCCGAGCCTGTCGAGCAGACTGCTGACGTCGTTCCGTATCGCCACGTCGAAAAACCCCTCTGGCCCCGATAGCGGCGATCACGGCCGCAGATGCTTTGCGACAGGTGTCAGCCTGGCTGCGACGAACCGCAACCGACTGTCTTGTGCATACAATCGGGACCATGGGGCAGCAGGGTTATCAGAAGGTTACCGGGACGCTGGTGGTAACCCGGCGAAACGACCGATCAGGCGTTGCCGACGACCAGACAGGCCAGCGCCACCAGCAGTCCGGCAAACCGGTTGGACCGGAAGCGCGCCAGCGGATTGGCGGCATCGTCCGCCTGCAGTGTCGCGACCTGCCAGCCCAGATGCGCCGCCGCCGGAACGATCGCCAGCACCGCCAGCCAGTCGCCCCTGAGCAGCCAGAACGCGGTGCCCCAGCCAGCTACCGCCAGTGCATAGCAGGCCCAGACCCCGCCGCGCACCCGCGTGCCCAAGGTCAGCGCGCTGGAGCGGATGCCGACCATCGCGTCATCCTCCCGATCCTGCAGCGCGTAGATCGTGTCGTAGCCGATGCACCAGAAGATGCTGCCGACATACAGGGCGGCCAGCACCTCCGGCCGGTCACCGCGCAGCGCCATCCAGCCGACCGGCGCGCCCCAGGTGAACACCAGCCCCAGCCAGGCCTGCGGCCAGCCGGTGATCCGCTTCATGAAGGGGTAGGCGGCGACCAGGAACAGGCTGCCCAGCGCCACCAGCTGCGCCTGCCAACGCAACTGGAACAGCACCAGCAGCCCGACCGCGCACAGCGCCAGCAGCCACGTCCAAGCCGCCTTCACGCTGACCCGCCCGCTGGCAACGGGGCGCGCGGCGGTGCGGGCCACCTGCCGGTCCAGATCGGCATCGACGATGTCGTTATACACGCATCCCGCGCCGCGCATGGCGATGGCGCCCAGCAGCAGCCAGCCGATCAGCAGCGGCTGCAACCCCGTGCCCGTCAGCCACACGCCCCAGGCGCAGGGCCAGAACAGCAGCCACCAGCCGATCGGCCGGTCGAACCGGGCCAGCAACGCCAGGTCGCGTGGGCGCTGCGGCAGGCGGGCGACCAGGCCGCGATGCTGGCTGTCGGGGGTGAGGACGGTGTCGGCCATGACTTGCCTCCTAACCAGACGGACCGCTAGTGCCTAGCCATGCCTGCCACCCCCGCCTGGCCGCCGCGCAGCGCGCCCCGCCTGTTCGTGCCCGAGCCCCTGTCGGCCGGAACCGCCATCACCATCGCCGAGGCGCAGGTGCATTACCTGCTGCGGGTCATGCGCGTCGGTCCCGGCGATGCCGTGGTGCTGTGCGACGATGTGACCGGCGAATGGGCGGCCGAGGTGACGGAGGCGGGCAAGAGGGCGCTGGTCCTGACCCCGCGCCAGTTGCTGCGTCCCCGCGAACAGGTGCCCGATTTCTGGTTGTGCCCGGCCTTGCTGAAGAAGGACCGGTTCGACCTGCTGCTGGAAAAAGCGACGGAACTGGGGGTGCGGGCCATCCACCCGGTGCTGGCGCGCCGCTGCGTGGCGGACAGGCTCAACCCCGATCGTGCCCGCGCGCAGGTGATGGAGGCGGCCGAGCAGTGCGCCCGTACCGCGCTGCCCCGGCTGGCTGCAGTGGCGAAGCTGGACGCCCTGCTGCGCGACTGGCCGGCGGACCGCGCGCTGTTCTTCGCGGACGAGGCGGGCGGGGCAGCGGCACAGGCCAGCTTTGCCGCCCATCCGGGCCCGGCCGGGCTGCTTACCGGGCCGGAAGGGGGTTGGGACGATGCCGAGCGCGCCGCGATCCGCGCGCACCCGCAGGCGCGGCCGATCACGCTGGGTCCGCGCATCCTGCGCGGCGAGACCGCGGCGATTGCCGCCACCGCATTGTGGATGGGGATCGCGGGCGATTGGTGAGCCGCCGCTTTATCGCTGGCGCGCGGGAAGGCTTGTCAGTAACGGCGCGAACATGAGCACGCGCACCGCGACCCAGGCCGCCGAACCCATCATTGAAAGCCGCGCCGATCTGGTCGCCCCGATGCAAAAGGGCGAGAAGCCGAAGGCGGACTGGCGCATCGGCACCGAGCATGAGAAGCTGGTCTACAACCGGGCCGACCATCACGCGCCGTCCTATGCCGAACCCGGCGGCATCCGCGACCTGCTGCTGGCGCTGGACCGCTTCGACTGGCACCCGATCGAGGAAAACGGCCAGGTCATCGCCATGGGCGGGGCCGACGGGACCGTCAGCCTGGAACCGGCGGGCCAGCTGGAACTGTCGGGCGCGCCGCTGGAAAACCTGCACCAGACCTGCGCGGAAACGGGCCGGCACCTGACACAGGTGAAGGCCATCGGCGACGAAACCGGCACCGGCTTTCTCGGCCTCGGCATGTGGCCGGACAAGCGGCGGGACGAGCTGCCGATCATGCCCAAGGGCCGGTACGAGATCATGCTGCGGCACATGCCCTGCGTGGGCACGATGGGCCTCGACATGATGCTGCGCACCTGCACGATCCAGGTCAACCTAGATTACGGGTCCGAAGCCGACATGGCCAAGAAGTTCCGTACCAGCCTCGCCTTGCAGCCGCTGGCCACGGCGCTGTTCGCCAATTCGCCGTTTACCGAGAGCCAGCCCAACGGCTTCCTGTCCTATCGCAGCCATATCTGGTCGGACACCGATCCTCATCGCACCGGGATGATCCCCTTCGTGTTCGACGAGGATTTCGGTTACGAACGCTATGTCGACTACATGCTCGACGTGCCGATGTATTTCGTGTTTCGCGACGGGCGCTACATCGATGCCGCCGGGCAGAGCTTCCGCGACTTCCTGGATGGCCGCCTGCCTGCGCTGCCGGGCGAGAAGCCGACCGCCAGCGACTGGTGGGACCACCTCAGCACCGCCTTTCCCGAAGTGCGGCTGAAGAGCTTTCTGGAAATGCGCGGCGCCGATGGTGGCCCGTGGAACCGCATCTGCGCACTGCCTGCCTTCTGGGTCGGGCTGCTGTATGATGACGCGGCGCTGGATGCCGCGTGGGATCTGGTGAAGGGCTGGTCGATGGAGGAGCGCGAGGCACTGCGCACGGCCGTGCCACGCCAGGCGCTGGATGCGCCGGTGCCCGGCAATCGCCGCCTGCTGGACCTCGCCCGCGAGATCTTGCCGATCGCCCGAGCCGGGCTGGTCGCCCGCAATCGCCTGAACGCCAGCGGCGACAGCGAGGCCGGCTTCCTGGAGCCGCTGGAGGAGATCGTCGCCAGCGGCAAGGTGCCGGCCCAGCGCCTGCTCGACAAGTTCCATGGCGAATGGAACGGCGACATCAGCCGCGTCTACGAGGACAGCTTCTGACGCCTGCTCCGGCGCGCGTCTCACACGGAATCTTTACCTCTCCGCCATAAACCCGGTGCCCAGTCGTCCCTTGCGGACCCGGTGCCGGAGTATGTGTGATGGCGAGCCTGCCCGAACTGCAGCCAGAAAGTGATGCCGATCGCCGCGCAGTGCCGCGGACCGGCCTGTGGCTGGGGGTCACGCTGTTCGCGGCCGATGGCGGCGCGGCGATCCCCGCCGCCATCCAGAACCTGTCCGTCACCGGCTTTCTGGCGCAGCTGGCCGACGGTGCCGACGCGCCTGCCGAACTGGAGGTTGCCCTGCGCGACGGGCGCCGGCGCCGGGCCCAGATCGTGTGGCGCGGCGGCGCGACCGTCGGCTGCAACTTTACCGAACCGCTCACCCGCGCGGATCTCAGCGCCGCCCGGCTGCGCAGCGAGATCCGCCAGCTGGAGGAGGAGCGCGGCCTGCCCCTGCTGCCGAACGCGCCCGCGCCGGCGATGCGGCCGGTGGCCAGCGACGATCATGACTGGCTGGTCGAGGCGGAGACCCGCGCGCCGGAGAAATGGCCGTTGCGCCGGCGCCTGCTGTTCATCGCAGCGGCGGCGGTGCTGCCCTGGGCGGCCATCGGCGGGGCAGTGCTGGCCTTGATCTGAGCGCCCTCACTCCGCTGCCAGCAGCAGCTCCTCCGCGGCGACCAGGTCCACGCTGACCAGGCGGCTGACCCCGCGCTCCACCATGGTCACCCCGAACAAGCGGTGCATCCGGCTCATGGTCACGGCATTGTGCGTGACGATCAGGTAGCGCGTGGCGGTCTCGCGCACCATCGCGTCCAGCAGGTCGCAGAACCGGTCGATATTGGCATCGTCCAGCGGGGCATCCACCTCGTCCAGCACGCAGATCGGCGCCGGATTGGTCAGGAACAGCGCGAAGATCAGCGCCACCGCGGTCAGCGCCTGCTCCCCGCCCGACAGCAGCGTCAGCGATTGCAGGCGCTTGCCCGGCGGCTGCGCATAGATCTCCAGCCCGGCCTCCAGCGGATCGTCGGCATCGATCAGCGCCAGATTGGCCTGCCCGCCCTGGAACAGCTGCGTGAACAGCCGGCGGAAATGGCCATCCACCTGCTCGAACGCGGCCCGCAGCCGTTCCCGCCCTTCACGGTTGAGGCTGCCGATGGAACCACGCAGGCGGCTGACCGCCTCCAGCAGCTCCGCCTGCTCGGCCGCGCCGGTGCCCTGTTCGGCCTCCGCTGCGGCCAGTTCGTCCGCCGCCACCAGATTGACCGGGCCGATGCGCTCGCGCTCTGCCGTCAGCCGGTCCAGATCCGTACCCTGCGCGTCCGCTGCCCCGACATCGGCAGCCGCGAAGTCGAACCGCTGGGTCAGCACCGGGGGCGGGCAGCCGAAGCGTTCGCCGGCGCTGCGGGCCAGTTCCACCCGCCGCGCATCGGCGCTCTCTGCCCGCGCCGCGGCCCCGGCGCGTGCCTCGCGCGCACCGGCCAGCGCATCATTGGCATCGGCCAGCGCCTTGTCGGCGGCTGCTGCTGCGGCAGTGACCTGGGCCAGCACCGCCTCCGCCTCGCGCAAGCGCGCGCTCAGCCGGTCGCGCACGGCCTCGCCTGCCTCCAGTTCGCGCGCCAGCGCGGGCGGCTTGGCGGCGATCACCGCGCGTTCCTCGGCAATCTCGGCGAAGCGGCGCTCCATGCCGGCCAGCCGCTTGGCCGCATCCCCAGCACGCGCCTGCCAGCCGCGGATGTCGGCGCGCCCTGCCGCCGCCCGCTCCCGCCCGACCGCCAGCGCCTGGTCATGGGCGGCCAGCGCGGCGGCGGCGGATTGCAGGCCGGTGCGCGCCGCGTCGTAGCGGGTGCGCGCTGCCTCCAGCGCGGCGCGCCCGGTCGCGGGATCGGGCAAGGCCGCGCGCCGCTGCGCTGCGGCGGTCAGTTCGGTATCCGCCTGCGTCTGGCGGCCGGCAAGCTCCTCCTCCGCACGCGCCAGTTCCGCCAACCGTCCGGCGGTGCGTTCCCGCGCCGCCTCCGCCTGATCGCGCCGGCGCAGGGCCGCACGCTCCGCCTCCGCCGCCTCGCCGACCCCACGTTCGGCGGCGACCAGCTGGCGTTGCAAGTCGCTCAGTTCCGCCGCAGTGGCGCGCTGCTCGGCCTCCGCACCATCCGCGGCTGCCCGCAACGGCGGCAGCGCGGCATCGAGCTCCAGCCAGCGGTTCTCCGCCTCCAGCCGCGCCGCTTCCGCCGCACCTTCGCCGCGAGCGACGAAACCGTCCCAGCGGCGCAAGCGACCCTCCAGCGTCACCAGCCATTCGCCCGGTTCCAGCGCGCGACCGTTATCCCGCTCCGTCACCTGCACCAGCGCCAGCCGGGCGGCGAGTTCGGCCGGAGCATCGGGCACATGGGCTGCCAGGCTGTCTGCCACCCGCTCGGGCACCGCCGCCCCGGTCCAGAACCGTCCTTCGCCATCGCCGGCTGTGCCCAGCAAGGCCCGCGCATCGCGTCCCAGCACGGCGGCGAGCGCGCGTTCATAGCCGGGCGCCGCGCGCACGCGGTCCAGCGCGGTGGGCAATCCGCCGGGACCCCTGGCGGTCTGCTTGGCCCGCGCGGTCCGGTCACGCTGCAGCGCCTGCCATTCGCGGTCCACGCCGGCCAGCTCGGCTCGTGCAGCGGACAGGGCGGCGGCGGCGCGGTCCCCCGCATGGCGCAACTCCTCCTTGCGCGCCTGCATGCCCGTCAGCTCGTCGCGGCGCATGGCCAGCAGCGTGGCCGCCTGTTCCACCGCGGCACCGGCCGCTGCAAAGGCCTCGGCCTCGGCCGTTGCGGAGGGGAGGGCAGCATGGTGTCCGGCCAGCCGGTCAGCTTCCGTCGCCAGCCGCCCGACCTGCGCCTGCGCCTGCGCCAGCGCGGCTCCGGCCACACGCCACTCCGCCTCTACGCCGGCATGGTCGGCCAGCGCCTGCGCCTGTGCCAGCTCGGCGGCGCGGGCGGCAGCTTCGGCCTGCTCCGCCGCGCGGGCCAGGGCGGGCCGGCGCGCCTCGTCCGCCGCCAGGCCTTCCTGCGCGGTGGCCAGTTCGCCTTCCAGCCGGGTCAGCGCCGCGGCGGCGTCGCGGGTCAGGCGGTCGGCGTCGCCGCGATCCTCCTCCAGCCGGGCGGCCTGCCGGTCCAGGTCGGCCAGCCGTTGCTCCGCGGCCTCCAGCTGGCTGGCGAGTGCGGCCATGCGGTGCCCCTGCGCCGTCGCCTCGTCCCGCCGGTCGGCCACCGTCTCGCGCGCGGTGGCGAGCTGCTCGGCCGCCATGCGCTGCGCCGCCTGTGCTGCGTCCAGCTGCTGCTGCACTTCGGCGGCGCGTGCCTCTGCTCCGGCCGCGTCCGCGCGCGCGGTGTCCGCTGCCGCGGCGGCATCGCGCCAGCGGGCAAACAGCAGTCGCGCCTCGGCCAGCCGGATTGCATCGCTCAGCGTACGGTACCGCTCCGCCTGCCGGGCCTGCCGGCGCAGCGCCGCGATGCGGCTGTCCAGTCCGGCCAGCAGGTCCTGCAACCGGGCGAGGTTCGTTTCCGTCTGGCGCAGGCGGTTCTCGGCATCGCGGCGGCGCACATGCAGGCCGGCGATCCCCGCCGCCTCTTCCAGCATCATGCGCCGTTCCGCCGGCTTGGCGGCGATGATCCCGGCGATGCGCCCCTGGCTGACCAGGGCAGGGGAGTGGGCGCCGGTGGCGGCATCGGCGAAGACCAGCGCCACATCCTTGGCCCGCACGTCGCGGCCGTTCACGCGATAGGCGCTGCCTGCGCCACGCTCGATCCGGCGGGTCACCTCCAGCGGCTCGCCGTCACCCGCCTGCGCCTGCAGCAGCACCTCGGCGAAGTCGCGCGGCGGGCGCTGTGCGGTGCCGGCGAAGATCACGTCCTCCATGCCGCCCGACCGCATGCTCTTGGGCGAGTTCTCGCCCATGACCCAGCGGATCGCCTCCAGCAGGTTCGACTTGCCGCAGCCATTGGGGCCGACGACACCCGTCAGCCCCGGCTCTATCACCAGCTCCGCCGGCTCGACAAAGCTCTTGAACCCGCTGAGCTTCAGCCGGCGGATCAGCATGGAGGTGTTAGCGGGCGCCGGCGCGCTGCAGCGCGGCCTGCACCCCTTCCCAGCTGGTGCCGTCGACGCGGGCGCCGTTCAGGAAGAAGGTGGGGGTGCCGGTCACGCCCAGTCGTTCCGACTGCTCGTTAGAATTCTGCGCGATGGTCTGTGCCACCTGCTCGTTGCCCAGGCATTGCAGCGCCTGCTCGCGCGCGATGCCGCGGGCGGCGAAGAAGTCGATCAGGCCGGCGCTCTCCGCCACGCGCTGCAACCGCTGCGGGCCGGTCGACTGCATCGCCGCCTCGACGGCCGGGCCGTTGGCCTGCGCCGTCTGGATGATCTCGGCAAAGCTGGCCCATGCCTGCTTGGTCAGCGGATGGAACGCGGCCGGCTCCCCGCTGCAGCGGACCAGCACGGCGATGGCCAGGTCCAGCCCGTCATGGATCTGGTTGCGCAGTTCGTAGCTGACGCGACCGCTGGCGATGTACTCGTCCATCGGGGCCGCAGCCTCGGCAGCGAAGTCGGCGCAGTGCGAGCAGGTGTGGCTGGCATATTCCACCAGCTTCAGCGGCGCATTCGGGTTGCCCACCACGAAGCCCCCTTCCGGCGTGGCAGCGGCCGTCTCGGTCCAGCTCTGGCCAGCCGGGGCCGGTGCAGCGGCAATCGCCTCGCCGCTGGGCAGGGCAGCCGGGGTGTCGCCCTCGTTCGATCCGCAGGCGGTCAGGGCAAGGGCCACAGGGGCCAGCAGGGCGAGATGGCGGGCGGCGATCATAGAACGGTTCCTCAAGGTTCGGCGGCAGGTCATTGCCCGCGATAGCGTGCGGCCAGCTGCCATTCCAGCCCCGCCCAGTCATGCGTACCGGTCAGCACGGTACCGTTCAGCGCGAAGCTGGGCGTACCGGTGATGCCGGGCACCTTCCAGCCGGCGTCCGACGCCTCGGCCAGGCGCGTGGCGAGGCCCTGGTCGGCCAGGCAGCGGTCGGCCGCCACACGGTTGATCCCGCGCCGCTCGGCAATGGCGTACAGCGCCACATCGCTGGCGATTGCCCGCCGCTTGGCGGCATCGGTCCCGGTGGTCCAGCGCGCGCGCTGCGCTGCGGTGGCGTTCGTCGCGCGGGGTAGCCAGTCGGGCTGCGCCCGCATGAAGGCGGCATGGTTCTGCGGGATGCGCGCAGGCGCGCCGCAATTCACCAGCATGGCCACGGTCAGGTCGACCGGATCGCGGATCAGGTGGCGGATCTCCACCTTCAGCCGGCCCGGCGCCAAATAGCCCGCCTGCAACGCGCCCTCGCTCTCGCGGGAAAAGGCGCCACAATGGGGACAGGTATAGCTGACATATTCGGTCAGGGTGACGGGCGCGGCCGGATTGCCGACCGTATGGCCGCCCGGCTGCACGCTGACCGTACCCGGCGCATTGCCGGTGGCAGCAACCGTAACCAGCGCAGCCAGTGCGACGCCCAGAGCTTGCAGCATGCGGGTCGGCTTCATCGCACCTGTCCTTCCGTCTCGTTGCGGGCAGACAGGCTGCGCGCCAGGGATTCCAGCACCGCCAGCAGTTCCGGATCGCCCACATCCCGCAGGCTCTCGCCCATTTCGGCCGAGATCGGCTTCAGCGATGGCGGCGCGGTGCTGGCGGCCGCAGGTCTGGCGGAGGCGGGGATCGCACCCTGCCGCAGCTTGACCCGCGCGACCGCGCGATAGCCGAAGAAGCGGTTCACCCGCTCCACGATTTCGGGCACCAGATGCTGGATGATCGGCGCATGGGCCGGCACCACCACCAGCTGCAGCACGCCCTCGGTCTTCTCGCCCATGGGAAAACGGATCGATTCGGGCCGGCAGACCCGCGCATGGCGCTCGCCCACGATCTCCGGCCAGCGCGTGACCACGCTCGCCTGCACGAAGCCGAAGCGGCGAAAGGCCGCGCGGCCGATCTGCGGCACCAGGTCGGATACCGGACGCGCCGGCCCGCCCCGCGCGCGTTCGGGTTCCTTGCGAGTGCCCGTCTTCGAGGGGGTCCTGGGGGTCTTGGCTTTGCGTTCCGTCACGCCCGTTGCCATGCCATAGGCGCGGGATGGATGATAGGGCCGCCGCATTGCTCCACTGGTATGACGCGCATGCACGCGCGCTGCCCTGGCGCATCGCGCCGGGATCGGCGGAGCGGGCCGATCCCTACCGGGTTTGGCTGTCCGAGGTCATGCTGCAGCAGACCACCGTGGCGGCGGTGCGGCCCTATTTCGCACGCTTCACCGCGCGCTGGCCCGATGTCGCCGCACTGGCCGCAGCGCCGGCGGAGGCGGTCATGGCCGATTGGGCGGGCCTCGGCTACTACTCGCGCGCCCGCAACCTGCATGCCTGCGCGCAGCTCGTGGCGGCCCTCGGTGCCTTTCCCGACACCGAAGCGGCGCTGCGTCGCCTGCCGGGCATCGGCGACTACACGGCCGCCGCGATCGCCGCGATCGCCTTCGGCCGGCGCGCGGTGGTGGTGGATGCCAATGTCGAGCGGGTCGTTGCCCGCCTCGCCAACATCGCCACGCCGCTGCCGCAGGCTCGCCCGCTGATCCGCGCCGCGACCGACGCGATCACGCCGGCGACACGGGCTGGCGACTTCGCGCAAGGGATGATGGATCTTGGCGCCACGATCTGCCTTCCGCGCAATCCCCGCTGCCTGCTGTGCCCGCTGGCCGACGGCTGCCTGGCGCGGGCCGAAGGGCGGCAGGAGGCGCTGCCCGTCAAGGCGCCGAAGAAGGCCAAGCCCCAGCGCAAGGGTGCCGCGTTCTGGATCCAGCGGGCCGGTGCGGTGCTGCTGGTGCAGCGGCCGGGCACCGGGTTGCTCGGTGGAATGCGTGCGTTGCCGGATGACGGGTGGAGCGCGGCGGGCGACGGCAGCGGCATCAGGCCGCTCGCAGGCGACTGGCGCATGCTGGGGGTGGTGCGCCACGGCTTCACCCACTTCGACCTGGAACTGACGGTCCATGCCCTCACCGTCAGCGGCGCGGCGCCGATGGATGGCGCATGGGTGCCGCTGGGCGAGGCGGAGCAGGCCGGCCTGCCGACCCTGTTCCGCAAGGCGGTGGCGTTGGGCCTAGATGATGCCGCCGCCGATCATCAGCCGCAGCGCGGCCAGCACCAGCACGACCAGGCAGAAATTGCGTCCGCCGTTCTTGCGCGACAGGGCACCGACCACCGCGCCGGTGATCGCGATCGGCAGGACCAGCCAGTTGCCCCAGCCAAGGAAGGGGATGGTTGAAGGGATCGCCAGCAACAGGGCGAACAGGCCGATCAGGAAAGCAAGGATGTTCATGGTGTGTTACGTAGGCACCACACACGATCGGCGCAAGCTTGCCGGGTGGCTGCACGCTGCTACTCTACGTGGGAATGGGTGAAGGATGGCGACCGTGGAACTGATGCTGGATCGCCGCGCCCTGCTGGCCCGCGGCGCGGGCGCCGGTGCGCTGGCCCTGCTGGGCGGGGCCTCGACGGCGCTGCTGGCGCAGGATGCCGGCTCCCTCGGCGGGCTGGAGCAGCTGGCCGAAAGCTATGTGGCCCAGCGCAAGGTCGCCAACATGGTGATCGCCATCGGCCAGGGGCAGCAGCCCTCCGCTATGATCGCCCGCGGCACGCTGGGCTTCATCAGCCGCACGCCTGTCGATGCCGACACGCTGTACCGCATCTATTCCATGACCAAGCCGGTCACGGGGATGGCCGCGATGATGCTGGTGGACGATGGCCGCATCGCACTGGATCAGCCGGTCGCCGACATCCTGCCCGCCTTTGCCCGGCTGCAGGTGCAGAAGCAGCCCGATGGCGAAATCACGCCCGACAATCTGGAGGCGGCCGTCCGCCCGCTGACCATGCGCCACCTGCTGACGCATACGGGCGGCCTCGGCTATTCGATCGTGCAGCAGGGCCCGCTGGCCGCCGCCTATCGTGAGAAGGGCCTGGTCCCGGCGCTGGTAAGCCGCGTGCAGGCACCGGGCAATTTCGCCGGCACGCCTGCCGCCAGCCTGGAAATCTTTGCCGACAATCTCGCCACCGTGCCGCTGGTCCACCAGCCGGGCGAGCGGTGGAGCTACAGCGTCGGGCTCGACCTGATGGGTCGGGTGATCGAGGTGGTCACCGGCATGCCGTTCGACCGCTTCCTGCAGGAACGGATCTTCGACCCCTGCGGCATGGCCAGCACCGGGTTCCAGGTGCGCCAGGAGGATATCGGCCGCCTGACCGACAATTACCTCATCGCCGGCGAGACCCTGGTGCCGATCGATCTGGCGGCGAACTCGATCTACCTGGACCAGCCGCCATTCCCGTTCGGCGGGGCAGGGCTGGTGTCCACGCCGCGCGACTATGACCGGTTCCTGCAGATGATCGTCGGCTTCGGCCAGATCGACGGGCGCCGGGTGATGAGCGAGGCGGCGGTGCGGCTCGCGACGTCGGACCTGCTGCCGGACACGCTGGCGGCCGACAGCGGCTTCAACCTCGACGGCAAGCCCGCGGGCTTTGGCGCAGGCGGAGCCGTCGGGCGGGGCGCGCAGGCGGGGCTGTATGGGTGGTCGGGCGCCGCCGGCACGTTCGGCTTCGTGCATACGGGGCAGGGCGTGCGTGCCTCGCTCTTCTCCCAGTTCATGCCCGGCGGACAGTATCGCCTGCAAGGTCAGTTCCTGGCTGAAGTCGCCCGCAGCACCGGCGTGCCTCTCGGATGAGGCACGCGGCAGGCGCGATCGGTTTTGCCGGATCGCCGATCGATCGCGCCGATGCGCTGCGGACCGATCCGGCGCGGCTCGCGGCGCTGATCGCCGGCGGCACGGCGCTGCTGCTGGATCTGGACGGGTTGGCACCGCGGACCGATGCGGCCGGCGCGCTTCGCTGGCGTTCGCCTGACCTTGCGGCGGCGGAGCTGGTGTTCCTCGGCCTGCTTGACGGGCGCCCGCGCTTCGCCGCCGTTCCGTTGCACGGCGATGCCGATCCGGTGCTGGCGCGACAGACCTTGTGGGATGCCATCGAGCGCCTGCCATCGGCCGATCTGGCGCTGTATGGCGGTGCGCGATCCATGCTGGACTGGCATGCACGCCATCGCTTCTGCGCCAACTGCGGGGCATCGACGCTTATCGCGAAGGGCGGCTGGCAGCGTAATTGCGATACGTGCGGCGCCAGCCACTTCCCGCGTACTGATCCCGTCGCGATCATGCTGGTGGAACATGATGGCAAGGATGGCCGCCGGCTGTTGCTCGGCCGGCAGGCGCGGTTTCCAGTCGGACGCTACTCGGCACTGGCCGGTTTCGTGGAACCGGGCGAGACGCTGGAGGAAGCCGTTGCGCGGGAGGTGCAGGAGGAAGCGGGCGTGACGGTGCGCGACGTGCGCTACCTGTTCAGTCAACCCTGGCCGTTTCCGTCACAGCTGATGCTGGCCTGTATCGGGCAGGCCGGCGATGATCGGCTGACGCTCGACGTTCAGGAGCTGGAGGATGCCCGCTGGTTCACCCGGGCAGAAGTGGCACAGGCGCTGGCAGGTGGCGACAATGCCGCCTTCGTTCCACCACCTGCGGCCGCCGTGGCCCGCACCATGTTGCAATGGTGGCTGGACCAGGACGGCTGAGGCGTCTCTCGACTCTCGCGATCAGCAAGGGTCAGCCGGGGTCATCGCTTCTAAGCTTGTCGATCGTCTTGGCACCTTTCAGCGCGTCCTGCGCCGGATTGTCGCTGCCGGTCACCGCAGTGGTGCCGTCCTCGTCACCCAGCGCCCGTTCCAGTTCCGCGCGGCTGCCCACGTCGGCGCGGAGGGCTCCGCGCGATCCGCTGGCCTGTCCGGACGTGCCGCCACCTTCGGTGATCTCGGCGATCAGGTCGTTGTCGGGATGGGGATTGCGTTCTGTCATGCTACTCTCTCCTCGCCGCATCAACGGGACAGCGCCCAGGGCCGTTCCGGTCACTCCCGCTCAGTCGAGCCCCAGCCGCGCCAGTTCGCGCAGCAGCTTGCCCGGCAGCACCGCGCCGGCCAGTTCGCCCGCGGCCAGATCGGCCGGCGCATCGGCCTCCTCCAGATAGCGCCAGCCCTGATGCGCCCGGCGGGCGCGCGGCTGAACCGCCACCAGCGGCATCGCCAGGCGGATCGCCCAGCGGCCGCCATCTTCCGGCTGGTCGAACCCTTCGATCAGGCTGCGGGCGACCAGCGTGTGATCCATGATCCAGAACAGCGATCCGCCCACCATCTCCTCATGGCGCTTGGGCAGGTACCGGGTGGTGGTATGGCCCGACACCTCCAGCCGCTGGCGCAGCACATCGATGGTGGGGCAGGCGAAGGCGACCTTCGTCATGTTGAGCGGCATGTGTCAGCAGATAGGGTGGCGAACTACCCGGTCAATCCGGTGGCGACCGCCAGCCCCAGAAAGGCGAAGAAGCCCATGGAATCTGTGATCATCGTCACGAAGACGCTGCTCGCCACCGCCGGATCCTGATCCAGCCGGTCGAACATTACCGGCACCACGACGCCCGCCATGCCGGCGGTCAAGATGTTGATTACGACTGCCAGCGCGATCACGCCCCCCAGTTGCGGCGTGAACACCAGCGCTGTCGCCAGCCCGACCAGCACCGCCACCGTGACGCCGTTCATCAGTGCCACCTTCATCTCGCGGGTCAGGATGCGGCGGGTGTTGGATTGCGTCAGCTGGTTGGTGGCGATGGCCCGGACCGTCACCGCCATGGTCTGGGTGCCGGCATTGCCGCCGATGCTGGCTACCACCGGCATCAGCACCGCCAACGCCACCAGCTGCTCGATCGCGGCGCCGAATGCATGGATGATCAGGCTGGCGATCACCGCAGTGCCCAGATTGGCGATCAGCCAGCGGACCCGCGCGGAGTAGGTCTCGCGCAGCGGCTCGTTGATGTCGCCTTCACCGGCGCCCGACATCAGCAGCGCATCCTCGCCCGCTTCTTCCTGGATGATGTGGACGATGTCGTCGACCGTCAGCTGGCCAACCAGCCGGCCGCCCTCGTCCACCACCGCGGCGCTGATCAGGCCGTACTTCTGGAACCGGAGCGCGACCTCCTCCTGGTCCATCGCCACCGGGATCAGCGTCTGTTCGCGCTTCATGACATCGGCCAGCGCGACATGGCGCGGGCTGCGCAGCACCCAGGACAGCTGGCAGGTACCGACCGGGCGATGCCGATGATCGACGATGAAGATTTCCCAGAACTCGGTGGTCAGCTCCTCCCGCTCGCGCAGATAGTCGATCAGGTCGCCCACGCTCATATGTTCGGGCACGGCGACCAGCTCGCGCTGCATCAGGCGGCCGGCGGATTCCTCGGGATATGCGAGCGCGCTCTCGATCGCGGCGCGGTCTTCGGGGTCCAGCTCGGCCAGGACGGCACGCTGGTCCTCCGGCTGCAGATCCTCGATCAGCTGGACGGCATCGTCGGTGTCCAGCTGTTCGGCTATGGTGGCGACGGCGGCGGCGGGCAGCGCCTCCATCATCTCGTCGCGGACGTAATCGTTCAGCTCGGCGATGACCTCGCCGGTCATCAGGTCGGTGATCGCCGCCGCCAGGGCGTAGCGTTCCGGCTTCTCCAGCAGTTCCAGCAGGTCGGCGATGTCGGCCGGGTGCAGCGGCTCCACCAGTTCGTAGGCGCGGCCGGTATCGCCCTCCTTCACCGCATCGCGCACCGCATCGACAAAGGCCGGCTTCAGCCGGTTGTCCTCGTCCAGCTGCTCGCCATCCTCCCGCGACGGAAAGTCCTGCAGCAGGGCGGTATCGTCCGGGTCAGCCATGGCCGGGGTCTATGCGCGCCCGCCACAAAAGCAAGCGCGTGACTTCGCGGGAGGGCACCCTATATGCCGCGCCGAACCTCAATGGGAGCAGATTGCATGGCCGACACCCTGACCTTCACCCTCGACACCGGCGATGGCGAGGCGCGCGACGTCGTCATCAAGCTGCGCCCCGACCTGGCGCCCGGCCATGTGGAACGCATCACCGAGCTGGTGAATGCCGGCTTCTACGACGGCGTGGTGTTCCACCGCGTGATCGACGGCTTCATGGCGCAGGGCGGCGATCCCAGTGGCACCGGCATGGGCGGCAGCGACAAGCCTGACCTGAAGGCGGAATTCAGTGCGGAGCCGCATGTCCGCGGCGTCTGCTCCATGGCCCGCACCAGCGCGCCCAACAGCGCGAACAGCCAGTTCTTCATCTGCCTGGATGATGCCCGTTTCCTGGACAAGCAGTACACCGTCTGGGGCGTGGTCGAGAGCGGCATGGAGAATGTGGACGCGCTGCCCAAGGGCGAGCCGCCGCGCAATCCGGGCAAGATCGCCAAGGCGACGATTTCCTGACCGTGACTATCCGGCCGGCCGGGCTCCTCGCGGGCCCGGTCGGCGGGTTCTACAGCCCCGCGGCGACCACCCAGTCGTGGAAGATCCGCACCGGCCGGCTTTCCAGATCGGCCGGGCGGCAGACAAAGAAATAGCTGTAGGGGCTGGGCACCGGCGTGTCGAACAGGCCCGCCAGCCGCGGATCGTTCAGCCGCTTGGTGTAATCGTCGTTCAGGATGGCGATGCCCAGCCCTTGGGCCGCCGCCTCCAGGATCAGCTGCCCGGAATCGTAATGGTCGATGGCGTTCGGGTGCAGATCGCTCAGACCGAAGGCATTCTTCCACGCGCCGAAGCTCAGCGGCATTTCCGTGTGCACCAGGAAGGTCTGCTGCGACAGATCCTCGATCGTGGGCGAGGGGCCGAGCTCCTCCGCGAGCGCCTTGCTGCAGATGGCGTGCACCGTGTTCTTGCTCAGCTCCACCCGGTACAGCCCCTTGGGCGGTTCGGTGCTGAGCAGGATCGCGGCATCCAGCGTGTCGCCCACCCGGTCGATCGGGTCGGGCCCGGTGTCGATGTCGATGTGCAGCCGCGGGTGATTGGCGCGCAGTTCGGGCAGGCGGGGGAACAGCCGTTGCGTGCCGAACAGCGGCAGCACGCCGATGCGCAGGCGCAGCAGCTGCAGGTTCTCCGACTGGGACTCCACCGCCACCGCCAGCGATTCCAGATGCGGCGCGACCGCGTCGTAGAAGGCGCGGCCTTCGTCGGTCAGGCGCATGACCTGGCCGCTGCGGCTGAACAGCTTCTTGCCCGTGAAATCCTCCAGGTTCGCGACCCGGCGGGACAGCGCACTGGGGCTGAGGCTGAGTTCGTCTGCCGCCGCCCGGGCCGAGCCGAGACGGACCACGCGCACAAACGCTTCCAGCGCTCTCAGGGGGGGGAGACGACGCATGAGTTCACTGTTCTAAATTATGCAACCTGTGTCGAGTTCTTTCTCGCAGGTGCAGCATGAAGCGAGGCGTGGATCAGCCGGGCTCCGCCTCCACCAGCTCCGGCTCCGGCTCGTGCAGGCGCAGGCGGGTCACGCGGGTCTCGTCACCCGCCGTCACCTCGATCCGCCAGCCGCTGGCGTGGGTGACCACGGTGCCCGGCGGCGGGACATGTTCCGCCAGCACCACGGCTAGGCCCCCGATCGTATCGATTGATTCTTCCACCTCCGCGATCCGCGGATCGCCCACCGCCTTGGCAACGTCGTCCAGTTCCGCACGGGCATCGGCGTCCCACATGCCGGCGCCGATCGGCACGATCAGTTCGACGGGCGCGTCATCATGTTCGTCCTCGATATCGCCGACGATCTCCTCCACCAGATCCTCGATCGTGATGATGCCGTCGGTGCCCGAAAACTCGTCCACCACGATGGCGAGGTGCGTGCGGCTGGCGCGCATGTCGGCCAGAACATCCAGCGCACCGCGGGCCTGCGGCACGTAGAGCGGCTGGCGCATCAGCACGGTCCAGTCGGGCGGCGGGGTGCGGCCGGCCGCGAGGTAGCCGAACACGTCCTTGATGTGGATCATGCCGATCACCCGGTCCAGCGTCTCCCGGTAGACGGGCAGCCGGGAATGGCCGTGTTCCGCAAACAGCGCCACCAGATCGGCCCAGGTTGCATCGGCGGAGATGGCGATGATCTCGCCCCGGGGGATGGCGACGTCATCCGCGTCATGCTCGCTGAAATGGAGCAGGTTGCGCAGCATCACCAGCTCGACCGACGTCAGGTCGTTGCCGGCCCCTTCGCCGCTGGCATTTTCATCCTCCGCCTCGCTGATCGCTTCCTCGATCTGCGCGCGCAGGGTGAGTTCGCTGTCCTCGTCGAAGAAGCTGCGGATGGCGTGCCACAGCCCGCGTCTACTGTCCGCGTCTCCGGCGGACGTGTTGGAAGGTTCGGGCATTGCCCCGGTCAGTTCCCTTGCTGGTCCGGCACCATCGCCGGGACGGCCCCATATGGGTCCGCGATACCAAGTCCGGCAAGCGCCTTTGTTTCCAGCGCCTCCATCGCTTCGGCCTCCGCATCGCCGGTCTCGTGATCGTGGCCGGCCAGGTGCAGCAGGCCGTGGACGATCAGGTGGGCGGCATGATGGTCGAGCGGGATGCCCTTGTCGGCCGCCTCCCGCCGGCAGGTCTCGAACGCGAGCGCGATGTCGCCCAGCAATTCGGGCGGACCGTCCGGCGCGAGGTCCAGCAGGTCATCGCGTTCCAGCATGGGGAAGGACAGCACGTTGGTCGGCTTGTCCCGGTCCCGCCATTCGCGGTTCAGCGCGTGCACCTCCGCATCGGAGGTGAACAGCAGGCTGGCGGACAGGCGTTCGTTCGCCAGCTCCGGCGCCACATCGGCCACCGCCGCCGCCGCCCGCTCGGCCAGCGCCGGCCAGTCGGCGGCCGGCCAGGGCTCCTCCACGTCGATCTCCAGCTCCACCGATCAGCTGCCCACCGAGCCGGCGGCGTTCTCGCCCTCATACGCCTCGACAATGCGGCCCACGATCGGGTGGCGGACCACGTCGCCGGCGGAGAAGCGGGTCACGCCGATGCCTTCGACCCCTTCCAGCCGGGTCACCGCATCGGCCAGGCCGCTGTGCGTGGCGCCGCCGGGAATGTCGATCTGCCGGGGATCGCCGCACACCACCATGCGGCTGTTCTGGCCGAAGCGGGTGAGGAACATCTTCATCTGTTCGCGCGTGGTGTTCTGCGCCTCGTCTAGGATCACGAAGGCGTCGGCCAGCGTGCGGCCGCGCATGAAGGCGATCGGCGCGATCTCGATCTCGCCGCTGGCGATGCGACGGTCCACCTGTTCGGGCGGCATGCAGTCATACAGCGCGTCATACAGCGGGCGCAGATAGGGATCGACCTTCTCCTTCATGTCGCCGGGCAGGAAGCCGAGCCGTTCGCCCGCCTCCACCGCCGGACGCGACAGGATCAGGCGCTGGACGCTGCCGGTGATCAGCTGGCTGACCGCCTGCGCCACCGCGACATAGGTCTTGCCGGTGCCCGCCGGCCCCAGGGCGAAGATGATGTCGCGGCTGGCGAGTTGCCGCATGTAGTCCGTCTGCATCGCGGTGCGCGGCACGATGGTCTTGCGCCGGGTACGGATGGAGATCGGCGGCGCCTTGGCATCGCCGGTGATGATGCCGTCCAGCACGGGTTCGTTGCTGAGGCCGATCAGCGAATCGATGGTGCCGGTGTCCACGGCCTGCCCGGCCAGCATCCGTTCGTGCATGGCGATCAGCACCTGCCGGGCGCGGGCGACATCGTCACCGGCCCCTTCGATCACCACGCGATTGCCGCGGGCGGCGATGAACACGCCCAGGCGGTTCTCGATCTGCACCAGATTGGCATCGAATTCGCCGAACAGTGCGCCGAGGATCGCCTGTTCGTCGAACAGCACCTCCGCCCGCTCTCGGCGTGCCGCATCACGGCGGTCTTCCGGGTGGAACCCCAACGGGTCAGCGACGGAGTTTCCCCCGGCGCGGTGTGGTTTTCGTGCCATGCGCTCCCTTCAGGCAGGTCGGTCGGATCCAAGATTATGCCGCGACCGCCCGCGTGCAAGAGCATCGCTGAACGATCGGTGGATTGTCACGCGGCTGCCATGCGGCGGGATGCAGGGGGTGACACCGAACGGCGGATCTGTTCGCGTATGGCCAGGTAGTCCAGCAGGTCGTCCGCGACGCCCGCCGGTAGCTGCGCCAGCAGCCGGGCCAGTGCGTTCCCTTCCGACAACAGGCGGGAATCGCACGGCTTTCTGTAGATCGCCGCCGGGCGGCCCTGCCACAGCCGGACATGGAACGGGCCGGACAGCGCCAGCGGCCGCCGCTCCGCACCTGTGAACTTCCAGCCGGCCTGTGCCACCCCCCGCACCGCCGTATCCCACGCCGCGCGAAACGAGCCGGCACCGGCATGGCGGCGCAGGCGATAGGCGGATTCCCGCGACAGGCCGAGCGCGGCGGCGGCGCGGCGCACACAGCCGAACTGCGCCAGCAGACCGATGAACCGCGCCTGCCGCCCCGGCGTCCATCCGTCACGACGGGTGCGCAGCGGCACCGGCAGGAACGGCGGCAGCTTGAGCCGGGCGGTCCACGGCCGGCTGGCGGGACGCTGCGACACGGGTTTGCGCGGGCGGGCGGTACTGTTGCGACGATGGCTCATGCGCGCGGCACTAGGCGGGGCGCAGGTGAGTAGGAAAACGGTTTTGCCGGGCGGGGCAGCCGGTTCCGGCGGATTGCAGACAGGCAGCGTCCGGGCGGCTGGACTGCCACAATCGGCGGAGGACCGGGCACGTCTTGCAGCACACTGCCGTCGCCTGCCACAGCAGCTTCCCACCCTGACTTAGCATGCTATGCTACCCTGGCCGACCGGACCAGAACCGGCGGCCGGAGAGGTGGAGCATGATGAAGGTTGTGTTTGCCAGACAACGTGCCGGTCTTCTGTCGACGATGGTTGCCGCCGGCGTCCTCGGCAGCACCACTGTCATCGCGCAGGAGGCGGCGCCGGTCCCTTCGGGCGAGGCCGAGCGGGAGATCGAGGTTACGGGGCAGCGCCTGCCCACGGCAGAAGCGCCACGTTACGCCATGTGCGAGGTGCTGGCGCGTGATCCGCACTTCAGAGCCGTTCAGGATGCTCTGAACGAAATGGGCATGCCGGGTGTCCCGCTGCTTGCCCGGACGCGCCTGCCGCGCAATCCGGATTGGAACGCTCCTCCGTTGAGCCCGCCTGGATCGCCGATCCCGGAACCTGACGGTCGGCGTTTCGGTGAGTCGCGGACCGACCCCGGCACTACGCTGGCCACCGCTGACCTGAGCAACCCGGACCAGCAGTCCGATCCGTTTGGCAGTGCGTTCAACAGCTGGGCGGAAGCGATCGCACAATGCCGCGCGGCGTATGAACCGGGTGCAAGCTCGCTCATCCAGCAAGAAGATGTTTGGCGCAACTCCGCCGACCGATCGAGCAGCGGCCTTCGCCCCGGGTTCATCGTTCCCGTGTTCAATCCCGGAAGGTTGATCGCGAACGACCGGACGCTGCCGACCGCATTCTGGCTGTTCGATCAGGGGCGGTACCAGGAAGCGCAGGCGTGGTTCCGCCGCGCACATCGCCGCCTGTCATGGCGCACCGGCGGGGAGGAGGCGGCCCTGTTCATCGGCAAGATCAACCTGCTGGCACCCGGCGACTGGACCGATCCGGAGGAAGGCGTCCGATGGCTGAAGAAGGCCGCGAAAGCCCGCTTCAATCCTGCGCGGGACCTGCCGGTATTCGATCCGCAGCAGCCCGAACTGAACACGGCCGTGGGCGAGGCAGCGGTCATCCTGGGCAATCTGTACCGCACCGGCTTCGCAGGTGTGGCACCCGACATGGAGGAGGCGCGCCGCTGGTACGATCGCGCGCTGGATGTCGGACACCTGGCGGCGGCACAGGTGCTGGGCGACATGTCGTTCGATGGTGTAGGCGGCGAGCGGGATGCACGGCAGGCGGTCCGCTATTACCGACAGGCGGCCCGCTTCGGCCTGCCGGCAGCACAATATGCCCTCGCGCAGATCCTGGAGTTCGGCGATGACGGCGTGCCCAGGGATCTGGACGAGGCGCTCGGCTGGTATCGGGAGGCGGCCAATGCCCGGCATCCCGGTGCGCTGTTCGCCCTGGCCCTGGCCTTTGATCGGGGCGAGGGCGTGCCGCGCAACCTGGATACCGCTCTTGCGTTCTACAAGGATGCCGCGCTTCTGGGGCATGGGGGCGCCATGACGTCGCTCGGCACCTTCTTCCACCAGGGCGAGGGCGTGCCGCAGGACCTTGCCGCGGCGCGCGAATGGTTCGGCCACGCCGCGGTGCGCGGTGATCGCGATGGCATGGTCAACGTGGCGGTGATGTTGCTGAAGGGCGAAGGTGGCCCGGTCGACAAGGTGGCCGCATGGCAATGGCTGACGCAGGCGGCGGAGGCACAGCATGAACGGGCGCCGCTGATGCTGGCGACCCTGGAGGCGCAGATGACGCCCGAGGAGCGCATGTCACCCGGAGCGACCGTCGGCAGCTGACCGGACCACCCGCCGTGCCGGCGCGGCGCGCGGGATGGTGTCCGGTATGGTGATCGTCAGACGGCGCTACGCAGCTGTACCGGCTTCTTCCCGTCGGGCAGAATGTCCCGGAGATGGGCGTGAACCATGTCCGCGGTGAACGGCTTGGACAGGAACGTTGCTTTTTCCGGCATGTCGCCGGCTTCGGGACTGATCTGACCGCTGGCGATGACGATCTCGATCCAGGGATAGTTCTCGGCAACATGCCTCGCCAGAGCAAACCCGCTGGTGTCACCCGGCATCTCGACGTCCGAGAAGAGCAGCGTGATGGTATGGGCGTATTCCGGCAGCATCAGGATCGCGGCGTCGCCACTGCTTGCCTCGTACGTACGGAACCCTGCCTCTTCGAGGATGTCGGCGACATCCAGCAGGATCAGCGGGCTATCATCTACAGCGAGGGCGTAGGGTGTGGTGGAGGTGGCCATTTCGCCCTAACCGCTCAGCGGCAGCAACGCTCCGGCATGGGCAAACCTCCGGACAGATTGGACGGAGATTGCGGGACGCATCCTGCCAGCGACGTCATGCCCGTACCCTCAGGCATTCGCAGGCGAGGGATGAAGCATGTTGAACAGGCTAATTTGTATATGCGAGCAGAAGGTAAATAGAACGGTTTTAGAGTGGCGTAATTGTCCGAGTTAAGGTGTAGGGCATAAAATATGGGCATAGGTGTCGAATGCTCTATAGGTGACGCTGTTAGCCCGGAACCTTGCCAGATCAGGTTGGTTTAACATCTGCCTTGGGAGTGGTCGCCTTATGGAAAGATTTTATACGCATGTCTGCAAGGGCTGGGATTGTGCGATCGATGTGGAGGGGGAGATGCTTGCAGATGCGAAGGCAGCCTACCAGAGTGCTGCCCAAGGAGCGCGCGCTCTTGTTGCCGACGAGATTGCGATTGGACACAATGATGTCGATCTCGAACTCGTCATTACGAATGAGTGCGGGATAGCCGTTGCCCTGCTGCCGGTAACGGCGCGAACGACGGGGCTCCCATAACCCCGAGGGGCTGCGCCGCTGCCTGGTGACCTGGACGGGACGTGCCAGCGTTGACTCACCGGACATTGCATGGCGCCCCGCATCAGCCTGCGCGGCAGCGATCTGTACGATCAGACAGTTAGCGGAGCGAACACCAGGGACTGGTGGAGGGAGACACCCGCGGTCACCCCGTCGGCGGCGGCCCAGGTGGCGTTGTGGGGGGCGCGCGCAGCATCGCCGGCGGCATAGACGCCCGGCACGCTGGTGAGCTTGGCCGCATCTGTGCGGATCACCGGGCCGAACGGACCATCATCCACCGCGCAACCGAGCTGTTCCGCAATGGCGCTGTTGAGCCTGGATCGGGGGGCGAGATAGAGCGCATCGAGCGCGACCTCGCGCCCATCCGCCAGCATCAGCGAGGACAGCGCCGACCGGTCCCCACGAAGCGCCAGGACGCGTGCCGGTTCGATCGCCACGCCACGCTGCGCGAGCTTCGCCCGCGCTTCGGCGTCCGGTATCTCGCCGCCATCAAGGAACAGGGTCGTCGGGCCCCAGTCGGCGATGAGCAGCGCCTGATGGGCCGACATCGGCATCGTCAGCAGTACGCCGAGACGTTGGTCACCGTATTCGAACCCATGGCAATAGGGGCAGTGCAGCACGCTCTTGCCCCAGCGCTCCGCCAGGCCGGATATCTCCGGCAGCACGTCCGCGATGCCGAAGGCCAGCACCAGCCTGGCCCCAGTCAGCGTCTCGCCACCTTCAAGCCGGACCTCGAACCCGCCGGGGATGGCTGCCGCATTGGTGGCGGCGCCGGCCACGGTCCGGACGGTCGGATAGCGCTCGAGCTGCGCCCGCGCCTCGGCAATCATGACCCGGGGTTCGGTACCATCCTGGCCGAAGAAGCCGTGCGAAGCATCGGCGAAGCGGTTGCGCGGCATGGCGCTGTCGATGACGCAGACGGAGCGGCGCGCCCGGGCGATATGGATCGCGGCGGACAGACCGGCATAGCTGCCGCCGATGACGATGGCGTCATGCTGCATGAACAATCTCCAGATCGATGGATTGGCCGCTCGCGACCATGCGGGCGTGGAAGTCGGCGCTGAGCTGCGCCAGCGTGACCGCGCCGAAGCGGTCGAGCAGCATGGCCTCGGCATCCCTGAACGCGTCGTCCAGCGCGGCGTTGACCGCCTGTTCGACCAGGCATCCGGGCGCCTCGGTACGGTTGCCCAGCGCGAACAGCTCCGGACTGCCCAGGGCGGCATACACGTCCCGCAGGGTGATCGATGCGAGGTCACGGGCGATGGTCCAGCCGCCGCCATGCCCCTTTTCGGAGCGGACGAAGCCGGCATCGCGCAGGCCGGCCAGTATGCGCCGGATGACGACCGGGTTGGTCTGCATGGCTCTCGCCATCATCTCCGATGTGGCCGGACCATCAATCTCGGCCATGTGGAGGAGGACGTGCAGCACGCCCGACAATCTGCTGTCCCGCTTCATGAAACTTCATATGTTGCGTGACAGGGGAGATTGCAATCCCTGACATGCATCAGAAGCCGAAACATCGCCGGCCGTGGTCCCGAGCGCGGCAGCCGAGCCCCGGAACCGGGCCGGGATGACTTTACTTGCTGTTCACATAGATGATTGTTGTGCGGGCCAGGCTTTCGCGGGGCTGACCATCGGCGCCGATCGCCGGGTTGTAGCGGGCATACCGCTTCATCCCGTCACAGGCCGCCTCGTCCAGTGCGCGCGCGCCGCTGGTGTTCACGACGGTGCATGCAGCCACTTGCCCGTTCACGCCGATCGTCACCTGGACCCTGACCCGGCCGCCCGTTGGCGCGGGAGTGTTCGTCCGGGGAAAGGACTCCTGGATCTTGGCCAGCCATCTCTCCTGATCGTGCGGCGATGCGGGGCGCGCAGGATTGGCGGAAGGCGATGCAGCTGCGATCGTGAGCAGGGCCATGCCGGCGAGACACAGGCGCATCTGTTCAGCGGTCGGCTTGTAGCGACAGTTCTTCCCAGTCGCCGATCCGGTCGACAGCGAAATTCTCGTCCTGCTTGCGGTTCAGGCAGTAGCCGTTGAGCTGGCCGCCCACGATGCGCCAGTTGCCGACCGTCCGCTGACAGGTCAGCCCGTGTTCGTCGGTATAGGCAAACCGGATGAGGTCGCCCGTCTGGCCATCCTGGAAGCGCAGCTGCCGGTCGCCGCCGCGCCGCCAGCCCGACTGGGTTGGCCCGGACGCATCCTGCGCGGCCGCCCCGGCGGCGGTCGCTGGCCGATCCGCTGTCGTTGCCCGTCCACCTTGCCGCTTGTCCCAGGCATCCTTGCCCTTGTCCCACAGCGACTTGGCGACGCGCTGCGCGCGCTCATCCTTGGCGAGCATCGTGGCGGCAGCGATCAGCGTCTTAACTGGCAGAGCCATCGTAGCATTCAGCCTTCAATGTGTTCGTGTCGCGCCAGGCGCGATTTCTTCGATTGTCACCGCCAGCGGTCCGACAGGCAAGCGTACCAGTTACAGCATCGCTATGCGACCTTTCGGCTCAGCTGACCATCGCCTTCAGTTCGATGGCGCGGGGCGAGAGCGGCACCGATGCAGGCAACAGGGACAGCACATGCGCGGTGAGCGGCACGGCACCGAGATTGGCTGCGAAGGTGAGGAGGGACCCGCGAAAGGTGAAATCCAGATTGACGGTGCCGCGGGCCTGCCGGACATCGACGCATTCGATGTCGACGTATCGCCGCTCATGCTGGCGAATGACGCGGAAGCGGATGCCGTCGGGTCCGATCACCAGCAGCGGTTTGGCGTTGTTCGCCGCGATCGCATACCACCACGGGAAGCCGCGAACACCGGTAAAGGTCGCCAGTACGGGGATGGTCGCCGCACCCGCCTGATCGACAGTGATGTTGGCGACGATTGCCCGTTCGTAGGCGCGACGACCCAGCCGCAAGGACAACCAGGCCATCCCGCGGAACACTGCATACATGGTTGCTGCGAACGCCAACAGCTGGACGATGAAGATCATCGCGGCGCCCACAACTGCCCACACCGTGTCGGGGCCTGGGTCCGGATCAGACGTGGCCGTCCGGGCGATCGGGTCACATGGCCCGAGATAGCGGTTTGTAGCCTCCGAACGCTGGGTCGGCTGGATCTGGGCGCCCGACTGTTGCAGGCGGGTCTGCATCAGGGTCCGATAGTGCCGGTCCAGATCACCCGACAGTTCGCGCCGTATGATCAGCACCATACCCGGCTGCCCGGTCTGGCAGCGGGCGCTCGCAGCAAATCCGGTAGCCGTCTTCCTGACCTCGTCAGCATCGCAGTTCGCGGGCCATTCGTTCAGGAGCCGCAACGGTGCATCATGGGCTGCACATGACCGGATCGGCTCGGCAGCAGGGGCTCCGGCGACGCTGATCCGCGTCTCCCACAATCCCGCGCGTTGCGCGTGGCAGACCGCGGGCACGCAGGTCAGGCAAAGGGTCAGCAGCCAGAACGATCGCGCAGGTAGGAAGGCCGGGAGGTTCACAGCAGGCATGGCCTGTCATGGCCTATCAGCCTTCCTGATCAAGGCGAAACCACGAATGGCCCGTGGCGGACGTCACGGGAAAGCTGGTTTGAACGTTCAGGCGGATCGATCTCAGTCGCGCTTCGTGCCCGTGCCGGCGCCAGCGGGTGCATGATCGGCCATATGCCCGTACACCGCCGTGCCGAGCTGGCGGATCTGGCGGTTGAGGTCAGCCAGTGCCGCCGGTGTCTCACCAGAGGCGGTCAGCAGCGCGTCCCCGAGGCATCCGGCGCGCGCGCGCAAGGCCTGCCCCTCCGGCGTCAGCGTGACCACGACCTGACGTTCGTTCTGCGGGTTGCGCGTGCGGCGCAGCAGTCCGGCTGCCTCCAGCCGTTTCAGCAGCGGGGTCAGCGTGCTCGATTCCAGCGCGAGTTCATCCGCCAGACCACCCACCGTGCGTCCGTCGGAACGCCACAGCACGTTCAGCACCAGATATTGCGGATAGGTCAGGCCCAACCTGTCCAGCAGCGGCTTGTACATGCGCTGGATCGCGATCCCTGTCGTGTAGACGGCAAAGCACAGCTGGTCCTCAAGCGGGACCGGCCCGGCAGCATCAACCATTTCAATTCCCTGCACCTGAATATCATCATTGCATATCGCGATAATACTTTATTATGCAAGGCCTGAACGGAAAGAGGCTGCCCATGTTGTCGACGATGGATCGGAGCGGAAAGCTACACAGGTAAGCCGTGCACATGCGCCTGCCATCCTGGGGTAGCGGGCGCGGGCAAGATCCGGGTGTCGGCAATGGTGCCGCCTCCGGAGGTTCACATGGAAGCTACCAATCTTGCAACAGGTGCGGCGGCAGGGGCGGGGCGTCGATGCCGTTGCCGGCCGCACCGTCCGCCACGCATCGGCGACGGCGGATCAGCGCAGCTGAACAACCCGGCCGCAGCCGGCACCCGGCCCGACACGCAGCCAGCTGTGCATATGCCGTGTGACGTAGCTCCAGCGCCCGCGCGCGCCATCGCGGCAGCGAAGCTCGATCGCGCCTTCGACGCGCGGCATCGTGTAGAAGATCCGGCCGGGCAGGTGATGCAGGGGCTGGGTCGTCCCGCCACTACCGGTGATCGCGGCGGAAAGGACGTTGCCCGACCGGTCGATCACCACGGCCGATCCCATGATCCACAGCATGGCACCGAGCAGCACCAGCGAGGCGGCGATGGCTGCAGGGATGATCCGTGTGCGAGCCGGCCTCAAGCAGCTGTCCTCCGCACGCGCAGCAATCTGGCGATGGCGATCGTGCCCAGGCCTGCCGTGATACCCCAGAAGGCCGAGCCGATGCCATACAGCGTCAGGCCGGACGCGGTCACCAGCAGCGTCAGGATCGTGGCATCGCGGTGCTCGCTGCCCTTCAGCATGGCCTCCAGCGCGGCGGTCAGGGTCGGCACGATCGCCAGTCCCGTCAGCACGGCGATGGCCGTGTGCGGCAGCGCCAGGAAGGTGCGGACAAGGGCGGGGGCGAAGATCGCCAGCAGCAGATAGAAGCCGGCATAGATCAGGCCGACCCGCCAGCGCCGCTCCTTTGCAGGATCGGCATCGGGGCTGGTGCACAATGCGGCGGTGATCGCCGCGAGATTGACCGCATGGGCACCGAACGGCGCCGCCGCCACGCTGGCCAGGCCCGTGCCGACCACGAGTGGGCCGGGGCGGGGGGAGTAGCCGGCCAGCTGCAGCACGGCGATGCCAGGCAGGTTCTGCGATACCAGCGTGACCACGAACAGCGGCAGGGCGATGCTCAGGATCGCGCCGGCGTCGAACGCCATGCCGGCCGGGACCAGGCTGCCGAAGGTGGCACCGGCCGGAAGTTCGCCGAGATCGCCGCGGGCCAGCGTCAGGGCGACACCCACGGCCAAAACCAGCAGCAGTGCATACAGCGGCACGCGCTGCCGCGCCGCCACGAAGATCGCGCAGAGCAGCAGGACGAAGAACGGGTCGGCATCCGCCTGCCGGAACGTCTCCAACCCGAATGGCAGCAGGACGCCCGCCAGCATCGCGGAAGCGACCGGCGGCGGGATCGCCCCCGCCAGCCGGCCCAGGAACGGCACCGCGCCGAACGCGACGCCGATCAGCCCGGCCAGCGCGAATGCTCCGCATGCGACCGGCCAGGATGTCGGCGGTGCCGTGACCAGCAGTGCCGCGCCCGGTGTCGACCAGGCCAGCACGACCGGGATGCGCAAGCGCAGCGACAGCGCTCCGCCCGCGACAGCAATCGCCAGGCACAACGCGGTGATGGCAGATCCGGTCTGCTCCACCGTGGCGCCCATGCCGCGGATCGCCTGCACGACCAGCGCGATCGTGCCGCCAAAGCCCACGGCCGTCGCCACCAGGGCGGATGTCCAGGCCGAGAGAGGGGGCAGGGTGTCGCGCATCGGGGCTGGTCCGTAGCAGGGCATCGGGGAAAGATGGAGGGCGGCAGATCATCGCACGATACCTGCCGCCCCCGCCGGCCGGAGCGGTCTGTCAGCGGGCCGCGGCCGTCTCGCTGCGGGCGGCGCGGTCGATCACCTGCGCGATCACCGCTGGCTGGGTCATGAAGACCGCATGGCTCGCCTTCACCTCCGTGACCTCCGCGCCGATCCGCGCAGCCATGGCCTGCAGCATGCGCTGGTCGAAGGCCTTGTCGTCGGTCGGGATGATCGCCCAGCTGGGGCGGGTGTGCCAGGCAGCCTGGGTCAGCTCCTGCGTGAAGGATGCCATGTTGATCGGCACCTGGGAGTCGCGCAGGAATGCGGCATCGGCGTCGCTGGTGTCGGCGGCGAAGCCGGCCTTGAACATGGCGGGATCGATGTAGCCGAACCCGTCACCAGTGGTCTTGATCACGAATTCCGGCGGCGTGGTGTAGCCTTCATACAGCTTGGCAGTCGTCTCGCCGGCATCGGGGGACAGGGCGGAGACATAGACCAGCCCGGCGACGTTCGGGTGGACCCCGGCCTGGGTGATCACCGTGCCGCCCCAGCTATGCCCGACAAGGATTGCCGGGCCATCCTGCTGGTCCAGCGCGCGCGTCGTTGCGGCGACATCATCGTCCAGGGAGGTCAGCGGGTTCTGGACAAAGTGACGCGATAGCCGCGGCTGGTCAGGTCGTCATATACGGCGCGCCAGCCCGAACCATCGGCAAAGGCGCCATGGACCAGGACGACGTTCTTCACGCCGTCAGGAGTGGCTGCGCTGGTCTGCTGGGCCTGCGCGGCGCTGGTCAGGGTGGTACCCGCCAGGCCGATCGCGGCGAGGGCAAGGGAAAGGTTCATGATCTTGCGGAACATCGTGGTTCTCCTTCTGCGTCGGTGAGGGTTCAGGCGGTCAGGTTTGGGCGGACATCCAGCCCTTCGCGGGCGGGATGCGAATATGGACAGACGCGGTGCGCCTCGGTCAGCAGGTCCTCTGCAACCTGCGGCTCCAGGCCAGGCAGCGACACGGACAGGCCCACATCGGGGCCGAAGCCGCCACCGTCGGCGCGGGCGCCGATGCCGACCTGCGCGGTGACCTTGCTGTCGTCGGACAGGCTGATCTTGCGGCGGCCAGAGATGAAGAGGAGCGCGCTGAGGAAGCATGCGGCATAGCCACAGGCGAACAGCTGTTCCGGATTGGCACCTGCGCCGCCCGATCCGCCAAGCTCCTTCGGGGTGACGAGCGCGAGGGTGAGCGAGCCATCATCGACGCTGACGCTGCCCTCCGGTTGCGGAGGCACTGGTGTGATAGAGGGTGGTCATCATCTCGCTCCTTCTGATCGTGTCTGTATTGCCGTAAAAGATATCGTGATAACAATCAGCTTTGTCCGGTGTTTCTTTGCCTGATCGTTCGTGGCGAGACCCGGACGGCAATTCGTCAGGCTGGAAGCACCGCTGTCACGCCGACCGCCTGAGCGGTTCGTACGTCCGTCGATATCCTTCCGGACCGACGAACGGCGGGGACATCCTGTCGGTCATGCGCTGCACAAGGGCGATCCTGGACCGGCACAGCGCCTCGAACTTGGCCAGAATAGCGGGGATGGCGCGTCCGGATGCCAGCAGGCCGCCAAGGCTGATGGTGTCTTCCACCCCCAGCGCTTCAGCTCTTGCCGTCATCCCTCATGCTGACGGCGACGCTGCAGTGGATCATCCTGCCGCGACTCAACCTCAAGTCGAGGCTGCGGCCCTTCTACAGCCTGGTCGCGTCAATCACCGTTGAGGAGCTGGGCCATGTCGAACTGGTATTTGCCGGCGTGAACATGCTGGTCAACGGCCCGGATGGTGATGACACCGACGATGGCGGCGATTTGTCGATGACGATGGCCGAGACGCGATGCGGCCAGCTTCCTGTCCAGCGGTGGCGGCGTGCCGCCGAGGCCCAACATAGACCTGAGCAAGATCCCCGAATGCAAGAAGTACCTAGCCGAGGGCTCGCATCACCGGCTCTACATGTGAAGCCCGGACGACTACAAGGAGGTCGCCAGCATCTGGAGCAACGACGAGGTCGCGTTGCCGGGCGATCCGCCGGGCGCGCTGGAGGTGGTCGACGGTATTCCGTCAGCGGGACTTCTGGTACAGCTTGCCGGCAATCTCGAACATCTCTTCCGGGGCATGAAACGGGCTGACGGTGATGCGCCGATCGCGCGCATAATTCTTGCTGCGCGTGCTTCCAATCCGCCTTCGGTACGTTGCGGATCTGATGCGGCGAATAATCTACACCAGCAGGTCACTGATTGACGGCAGCCTGGCCGCGCTCGATGCCATCGTGGCAGAGTCGATTGCGTGGAATACCGAGGTCGGCGTGACGGGCATGCTGTGGTGGGACGGACGGAATTTTGCGCAGGTCATCGAAGGGGAACATGACGGGGTCGCGGTCACGATAGACCGCATTCGTGGTGACCGGAGGCACCGCGACATGGATGTGCTTTTCGATCGGGTCGTGCTGACCCGTCAGTTCGGCGACTGGGCGATGCGGCGGGCAGATGATGGGGTGGAAAGCACGCCCGGTACCACATTCCTGCTCGGGTTTGCGCTGGGCGAGCCGACGCCTTCAGCGAAGCGCCTGTATGACATCATCATCGCCACCGAGAGCTGAGGGCAGGGGCCTGTCCGGGCTGCATCAGTGAACTGAACCTCGAGAAGGCGCAGCTGCTGCAGCCGGGCAGTGTAGACTCCCGCAATCGCGCACGCCTCCCGCCTACAAGGCCAGCCACGCCCGCTCGATATGCGGCCTGACGATCAGCCCGTCTGCCGACCAGTCATAGTCGATCGAGCCCCCTAGCTGGCTGGCCAAGTATCTTTACACCAACTCGCTGCCAAAGCCTGCCGAGCAGTCTGGTGGTGACACCGCCGGGCCGCCACGCTCCAGCCAGGTGAGGGCAATCTGATCGCCAGCGGCTGCACTGGTGATGTCGAGCGGACCCGTGTTTCCCGGCAGCGCGCCATCCTTCATGGAGTTTGTCACGAGTTCATGGCCAGGTGCAGGTGCTCTGGTCGCCATTGCCGATCCGCTGGCGTTGCCGCAGTCACGTTCGTTCCTGTTTCCGCTTCCGTTTGCGCCTTTGCCTGCATAATCACCGCCTGTTTCATGACAGTCTTCCAGGCTCCAGCCTCGTCACTGGGGTTCGTGCCGCCTGGCGGTCCGTGTGCTGAGAGGAGCGTGCTGCATCGTGTCACGTCGAAAGTCTTTGCCGCATCCGTCAAAGACGATCTGGCGATGCTGACAGGAGCTGGACACGTCCGCCAAGAATCTCGATCGTAAATTCTTCGGCGGATATCGCCGATGCCGCGCATGGCGGGCGGAGACCCTGTGGCGGGCGCACGCCATCCTCCCCGCCATGGCCGCATCCCTCAGGCGGGATTCCGACCCTGCCGCCCGGTGACGAGGGTCGTGCCGTTCAGCTGACCAGCGAACGGTTCCGCAAGAGGCCGAGGTGATGAGGCAATTTCTCACCAGACATGCCGCAGCCTGTAGCCTTCAGCGCGGCAGCCGCCGCAGAACTGCCGCTTCACCTGCGTCGATCTGCGATCCCCGCCGCTCACCTCGCGCCCCGGGTCCGGTGCTGCCATGCTCGGCAAAGCGCGCCTCTTCCGGCTGGAGCATGGTCCGGGGATTGCCGCTGCGATCGGTGTACCACATCTCCGTCCATCCGGCCGGAGCGATATGGGCGTCCATCCAGCAGGCGAGATAGGCGGTCATGCCCGCTGCCTCAGGATTGCCGTAGCGTCCATCGGGGAAGGCGGCGGAGGGGCGCCACGGGCGGCCCAGGTAGACGCTGCCATCGTCCACGCCATCGTCGCGGGTCAGCCTGCAGCGATCGAACACCAGCCCGGTCGCGTGCCGCAGCAGGGTACTGGGCGCAGCGATGTAGCCGGTGACCTGCGCGGGATCAGGCCGCAACCGGGACCGGATCTCGCACCCCTCGAACAGTGCCGCGCCTGCGCCGAAGATGAAGTCGTAGCTGCCGCTGATCAGGCAGTCGCGCAGCATCGTGCGCCCGGCATCGGGGAAGAAGGTGTCCTGATGGCTGGCGATGGTGACGCGTTCCAGGACGGCATCATCGCTGTTCTGGTTCAGCATCAACGCCACCGCCTGCGGGCCGCGCGGATCGTCCGACAACAGGCGGGCGCCGGTCCTGCGCATCTCGGCAATGCCGTCGAACGTGTTCTCGATCGTCAGGTCGCTGGCCCGGAAACCCGGTGCCGTTACCGTCAGTACGGGCGTGCGGAAGGTGCCATACGGCCGCCCGTCCGGCGCGATCAGCCCGGATGCCGCGGTGAAGCACAGCCGCGTCGTTGCGCGCTCCTCCCCGTGCAGATGCACATGCGGGGCCGACAGGGTCAGCTGCTCCTGCCAGTCACCCCGGGCGATCCAGATCCGGAACGGCCTGGTGCCGGCCAGGGGAGCGGCGGCCAGCGCCCCGCCGACACTGGCGTGGCGCGGACCTGCCGGCACATCCGTTCGCGCAAGGGGCGCGACCACTGCGTCGAAATGGCCGGCCGGGGGTTCCGCGGTGACGCACCCCGCCAGGACCAGCAGCCCCGCCGCAGCCAGCGTCTGGCGGCGGGTGAAGGCGAGGTGCTGGTCCATGCTGTCGATCCCCATCAGAACTGGAAGCGTGCGCCGAAGTAGAACTGCCGCCCGGTATGGGTGTTCACCAGGATGCTGTCACGCCCGGTATCGGTGAACTGCTCGTTGAACGTATCCAGCAGGTTCAGTCCTTCCAGCGTCAGCCGCAGATTGTCGGTCAGCGAGTAGCCGATCGACCCGTCCAGCGTCAGCGAGTTACGGACCCCGTCCGCGTTGTTGAAGCTGGTGCCGCTGGGGATGGCTGTCAGATAATCGTCGCGATAGGCCGCCGACACCCGCGCGCTGAACACGTCATCCTCGTAATACAGCGTCGCGTTGAAGGCATGCTTGGAAAGACCGAGCAGGTCGGCATCCGTGAAGCCGGTCGGCGACAGACGCGAGAAGTAGGTGATCTTGGAATCCACGTAGGTGTAGTTCAGCAGCGTGCCCAGATTGGCCAGCGCGCCCGGCAGGAAGCTGAACGGCTGCTGGTAGCTGACTTCCACCCCCTTCAGCGGACCGCCTTCGGTATTGACCGGCAGGTTGAACACGAACTCGTCCGACGGGGAGACACCCAGGCCGTCCAGCAATGCCAGCGGCAGGCCGGACTGGTTGAAGGGCTGCACCACGCGGGACGTCTGGATGTAGGTCTTGATGTCCTTGTAGAACAGGCCGACGCCGAGGAACGCCTCTGGCGCGAAGTACCATTCGGCCGACAGGTCCAGCGTGTTGGCGCGGATCGGATCCAGCAGCGGATTGCCCGAACTGACGGAGAACACGCCAACGGTGCTCAGGCTGCCGCCGGGTGTGATCGAGCCGAGGTTGGGCCGCGTCATCACCTTCGCCGCGCCCAGGCGCAGCAGGATGTCGGGCGTCACCTCCGCCGTCAGGTTGAAGGCGGGTAACCAGTCGTCGTAGGAGCGTTCCGCTTCCACCAGCTGCGCCGCACCGGCGACCAGCTGGTAGCCGCGCGAACGCTGGTCGGTGTGGACGTAGCGCAGCCCCAGATCACCACGCAGCGGGATCCCCACATCCACATCAAAGTCGAGCTGCAGGTACCCGGCCGTGTCCACTTCCGTCACGCCGCGGATGTTGCCCCGTGCATTGCCGTTGCTGGCACCCGAAAGTTCGAACAGCCCCTGATTGTTGTAGATGCTGAACAGGTCGGCGAACGCATCGATATCGGGCGCGATCCAGGCATCGGTGTTGCCGGCCGGATCGCCCAGATTGCGACCGAACCCGTCCACCAGATAGGTCAGGCCGGTCAGACTGGTCCCGGCGGGCAGCTGCGGCACCACGCCTTCGTTCACCCGGGCAAGCGCGTCGGATTCGAACTTGTAGCGCTTGATGTTGCCACCAGCCTTCAGCGTGAAGCTGTCGGTCAGTTCGTACGCCAGGTTGAGCTGGCCGGTAAGGATCCGGTTGTCGACGGAGTTCGGCCGCAGCCGGATCTCCGACCGCGGAATGCCGAAGGCGAAGCTGTTCGGATCGGTGACGTCGAAGCCGTAATTGATCAGCGGCAGGTCCGCATTGCCCCGGTAATCGTAGCTGTAGCCATCGGTATTGTTGCGGTTGAGGATGACGGTGGTCTGCACCGGATTGTCGAAGAACGAGCGGGAGAAGCCGACCAGCCCGTTGACGCGCAGCCGGTCGCCGAAGCGGTGCTCGCCCGTCAGCGTGTATTGCGTGTATTCCGTGCTCAGCTCGTCCCGGCGGGTCTCGGTCTGGATGTCGACATCGTTGAACAGGCCGTAGATCATGTCGCCATCGGCATCGATCTCGCCATCCAGCACCACGGCTTCCGGGCGGCCGCCCTGCGATGCCGGCCGTGCAAAGGACAGGTTCTCCAGCCAGTTTTCCGTCCTGGTGGCGTCGAACCGGGAATACAGCACATCCACGCTGAACAGCGTGTCGGCACCCGGCTTCCACTGCAGCGAGCCTGTGATACCCAGCCGTTCCTGATCATGCGTCAGCCGGCCGTAGCGCGGGAAGCGCGGGCTGTAGGTCGCAACGTCGTTTGCTGCCTGGAACGGCGAGGCAGGGCTGTACCCGCCGACATTCTGCCCATCCAGCCAGCCGCCGGAGCCATGCCCTTCCTCGTAGATGCGCCGACCGGTGTAGGAGACGGAGAGCAGCGCGCCGAAGGTCTCGTCCGCGAAGGTGTCGCTGATCACCGCGCTCAGCTTGGGATCGACCTTCTGCGACAGGTCGTTGTAGCCGGCCTGGGCGCTGACGACGGCGGTGAACTCGCCATAATCGAACGGGCGGGCGGTGGTGAGATCCACCGTGGCGCCCAGCGATCCTTCCTCCGTCTCGGCGCTGGCGGTCTTGCGCACGGTGATGTTGTTGAACAGCTCGGACGCGAAGACGTTGAAGTCGAAGGCGCGGTTGCGGTTGTTGCCGCCGGAACTGTCGGTGCCGCCGGCGGTGCTCTGCCCTTCCACCCCGTTCACGCGCACGCGGGTGAATTGCGGGCCGAGGCCGCGGACGGTGATCTGCCGGCCTTCGCCGGCATCGCGCGCGATCGACACACCCGGCAGGCGCTGGATCGCTTCTGCCAGATTGTTGTCGGGGAAGTCGGCCACGTCTTCGGCGGTGATGACGTCGACGATGCCGTTGGCCTGCCGCTTCTCCTGCAGCGAGCGGTCGATGGCGGCGCGGAAGCCGGTGACGACGATCTCGCTGGCGGCATCGCTGCCAGCCGGCAGGGGAGCCTGCTCCACCGGGTTCTGCTGCGGCGGAACCTGCCCCAGCGTGCCTGCCGCGCTGCTGCCGGCCTGTGGCTGTACCTGGGTCTGCGCCGATACCAGCATCGGCCCGACGCGTCCCGCGATCGGCGGCTGCCGGCGGAGCAGGATGGTGCCTTCGTTGCGGCTGACGGTCAGGTGGCTGCCCTGCAGCAGGAGCCGGAGCGCCTGCTCGACGGTCATGGTGCCACGCACGGCACGCAGGCTTTGCCCGCGCAGCGCATCCTGCGTCGCGAGCACCTGTATTCCGGCTTGGCGGGCGAACAGGGGAACCGCGGTTTCCGCCGATTGTGCCGGCACGTTGAATGCCCGTTCCTGCGCCACGGCAGCAGCGGCCGGCATCGTGGCGACAGCGATGACGGAAACGCCGGCAAGCGTTACGGCCCGAAGGTGCATGGTTCTCTCCCCTGTGTACGGCCGGTTTGTCCGGCTTCAACAAACAGGACTCCGCGTCACCGGTTTTCCGTCAGGGTTGCGCGGAATCTTTTTCGCGGAGGCGGATGGTGTTGCCCGTCACGTCGACCGAAGCCCCGAGCAATGTCGCAGCGTCGGCAGCGAAGCCTTGCGGATCACCGATGCGGAACAGGCCGACCAGACGCTGCTGGCGCAGGGCCGCGCCTTCGATCACCAGCTGCTGGTGGTTGTACCGGTTGAAACGCAACGCCGCTTCGTACAGCGTCTCCCCGCTCAGCGCGATACTGCCCTGGCGCCAGGCGAGCCGCCGCTCCATCGCCTCCGGCTCCGTGATCACCTGCGGGGTCTGGCCCGATGCGGGGAACAGGGCCGACTGGCCGGCATGCAGGATCTGCTGGACACCCGGTGTGGCGGTGGACCAGGTCGACACGGAGCCTTCGGTCACCGACACCCGGACGGAGCCGCCGATCCGCTCCACCGCGAATTCGGTGCCCAGCACCTGCACCTGCGCGCGTCCGGCATCCAGCACGAAGGGGCGTTGCTCATCACGCTGCACGTCGAACCAGGCTTCGCCGCGGACCAGAGTGACGCGCCGTTCCTTCGGCTGCAGATCGACCACCAGCTCGCTGCCGCCGTCGATCAGCGTGACCGACCCGTCCGCCAGGGGAACCCGGCGGATCTCGCCGCTGCGGGTCGCCATCCGGTCGCCGGCGACCTGCCAGGGTGCCACCAGCGCGAGCGTCACCGCAGCTGCGGCAGCCACCATGCCGGACAGCGCCAGCCTCCAGCGGCGCCGGGGAGCCGGACCGGGCGCCACCGTGGCAGCATCAGCCATGGACAAGGTCGCTGCGCTATCCGGCACATCGCCCAGCAGGTGCCATGCCGCTTCTGCCCGTAACAGGGCGCCGGCGTGGCGCTCGTCAGCGGCGACCCAAGCGTCGCGCGCAGCCTCCTCCGCCGGGGACAGGGGGGCGCGCACCACCCACTCGCAGGCCGATTGTTCAATCTCGCGTGCGTCGGACATCGCTCGCCTCCGTGCCGCTCTCTATCCGTTCGCCCGCCAGCTGCCGCAGGATCTGTCGCAAGCCCCGCGCGGCTTCGTTCTCGACCACGTTCTCGCTGATGCCCAGCTGGACCGCGATCTCCCGCTGCGACAGACCTTCGACCCGGCGCATCTCCAGCACACGCCGGCAACGCGGGGGCAGGGCCGCGATCAGCGCCCGCACATGCGCCAGTTCCAGCCGGTCGCCGGTGATCCGTTCGGGCGACGGCTCATCGGCGGGCAGGGTGATCGCGTCGATCTCCGTCAGCGCGTCGATCCGCACGATCCGGGCCCGCCGCAGCTGACGCAGTGCGATGTTGCGCGCGGTGACGCGGAAGTAAGCGCGCGGCTGCGCGATATGCGCCACCGATTGCAACCGCGCGAAGCGGGCATAACATTCCTGCACGATATCCTCGACATCATGGAAGCTGACAACGGTGCGGGCGAGCCAGCGACGGATATCCTGCTCGTGCGGCAGGATCTCGCGTGCGATCCACAGGGTCAGTTCTCGCCGGTCCATCAGATTGCAGGATACCCGGTGGAACCCGTTCCGTCAGCAGGGCAGGTCATTTCCTGTGGGAATGAAGCCCGTTCGCGGCAGGCTGACCTGAGCCCGTGGTGCCTCAATCGAGGCTCACGCGTATGATCCTCGCCAGCGACGATTGGAGGCTCGGACGATGAAAGCTGTTCGGATGTATCAGTACGGCGGACCAGACGTCCTGACGTATGAGGATGATGTCCCGCCCCCCGTGGCGGGTCCCGACACCGTGCTGATCAGGTCCGTCGCGACGAGTGTGAACCCGATCGACTGGAAAGTCCGCTCCGGTGTCCGGCAGAAGGACTTCCCGCTGCAGCTGCCCGCGATCCTGGGCAAGGATGTGAGCGGCGTCGTGATGGCAATCGGGAGCGAGGTCCGCAACTTCAGACCCGGCGATCGCGTGATCGCCATGGCCGATGCGACCTACGCTGATGTCGTGGCGGTGCCTGAAGCGCTGTTGACGCACCTCCCCGATGGTGTCGATGCGATCGACGCGGCGGCCATCCCGCTTGTGTCGCTGACAGGCGATCAGCTCGTCCGGGTGGCCGCGAAAGTGGCGCCTGGCTGGACCATCCTGGTCAGCGGTGCGCTCGGCAGTGTGGGGCGCGCGGCTGTGCACGTCGCCCTGAAAGAGGGCGCGAAGGTCATCGCAGGCGTCCGGGGGCGGCAGCTGGAGGAGGCGGAAGCCTTGGGCGCTCACGCGGCCGTGGCTCTCGACGACGAGGACGCCATGGCGAGGCTTGAACCCGTCGATGCCGTCGCCGACACGGTGGGTGGAGAGACTGCGGCGAGGCTTCTTCGCAAGGTCAAAGCCGGCGGCCGGTTCGGCTACGCATCGGTGCTCCCGGACAATGCTGCGAAAGAAGCAGGAGTGGAGGTGAGCCGGGTGTTCGCGCAACCCGACCCGTCCAGGCTGCGCGCGTTTGCCGACGATCTTCGCGACGGCACGTTCACCCTGCCGGTCAGCCGGCACATGCCGCTAAGTGACGCGGCCGCCGCGCATGCGCTGCTGGAGAAAGGCGGAGGCGGCAAGATCGTACTGACGATGTAGGAAGCGGGTGGATCGACCGCTCCCTACAAAGCGCCTTGGCCATCAGGCTCTCCGTTTCGCAAGGTACACCGCCAGCGACACCGTCGACCTCCCGCTGACGCTACGATCATCGGGATCGCTGTCAGGCGACGCTGCCTTGTTTCGTGGCCGGCCTCCTGCACGATCGTTGCTGGCGAAGACGCCTCCCGGCACAGGGTCAGAACGCAACCCGCAATCCGGCCTGGGCAGCGCCCTGGCTGACGTCCTTGCCGGCCTCTCCGTTAGCCGCGCCGAACAATGTCACGCCGCGAGCCAGCATCACATCGGCCCCCAGTGCCAGGATCCCGGTTGCAGCGTCGCGGGCGGCACCGTCTGCGGCGAGTGCGAGCGCTCCGCCGGGCAGGCCGGCCAGCGCCCGCGGGCCCGCACCGTCGACACGGTAACGGATCCCGGCCGTCAGCCATGGACGCAGGCCTGCCCCCTGACCGCCGCGCAGATCCACCGTGCCGTCCACGAACGTCCAGTCCTGCCGCCGCTCAGCGACCGTCAGGGCAAGAGCGCTGCTGCCACTCTCGGCCGTGCCATCCTGCCGGGTGCGGATGAAGGTCGCCCCCACCGACGGCCGCAGGGTCCAGCCGCCGGCCAGCGGCACCGCGTAGTCCACCGCGATGTCGCCGGTCCATGTCCGCAGGTCGTACCCGCCAGTCACATCATCGGCCAGCACCGTGCGCGTGGTCGTCGCGTTGGCGCCGTCATAGGCGATCGTGGCGGTAACACCGATACCGCCAAGGCTCCGCCATCTTGCATGAACGCCCGCAATCACACCGTCCGCATCGGTCCGAGCACCCAGCGAGCGCAACGTCTGTCGATTGTCGCTCCACCCCACGAAGGCGCCGAGCGACAGCCCGGCATTGCCCCAGCCGATCCCGCCAAGCACGCCGTGACCGTCCAGCCGCGCATTGGCGACGCCGGCCGCACCGCCGAGCTCACCCGTGCGGCCCAGGACGGAGGCGAAGGTGTACGGCCCCGCAACGTCGTCGGACGGCGCCGCCAGCACGCCGCTGCGGCCGAGCCGCGCCAGCTCAAGCCCCTGTTCCACGCTGATCTGGCTGGCCGTGGCATAGGCCTGCGGTGCAATCTGAGCGAAGGCGCTCCGGTTCGTTCCGCCCCGCGCATCCACCAGCAGGGGGGCCGCAGCCAGCAGGCCCGCACCGGCACGCCCGCTGGTCAGCAGGTCGTTCACATAGGCGATCGTCCCGCGCACCTGCGGATCGAAGGCCGGATCGTCCATGAACTGTCCCAGCAGCGTGATGCTGTCGGCATCCTGCACGACAAAGCCGAACAGGCCGGCCGACTTGACCACATTGGCGAAGCTGCCGTCGATGCCGCGGGTGGTGGTGATCAGGTCCAGCGACTGGCCGGGCAGGATGCGCTGCGTCGCGACCAGCTCCAGCGTCGCGCCGGACGCGATCGTCAGCCGGCCATCGATCGCCAGCCGGTCGCTCTGGCCGGGTGCGATCTCGAACAGGGTGAGCGATGTCGGCGCCAGTGACACATTGCCCAGGACCGTCATGGTGCCGGGCGATGCGCCCGGGCTCAACGTACCGTCGACCACGACATTCGCCTGCACCGTGCCGGTGGAGCCGAACAGCGCCCCGCGGCCGACCGCGATCCGGTCCGCCACGATCGTCGATCCGGCGAGACCTGTCAGCCTGCCGCCCGTCAGCGTGATCGCGCTCACGCCGGCCCGGCCCGCCACCGTGGACCAGCCGCCAGCGATCTGCAGGCTGGTGAGGCCATCGATGGCGGCAAAGGCAACCGGGGCAGCCTGGCTGCCGCCGCTCACCACCACAGTGCCGCCGCCATTGCCGGAGACGGAGCCGGAGAACCGTCCGCCGAGCGTCAGGCGGCTGCCGGTCGTAGCCAGCCGGACCTGGCTGGCCGCCAGCGATGCGTCTCCAGCGATCGCGAGTTCGCCCGCGACGTCCACGGAGGTGAAGGCATAGGCGTTGCGCGCCAGGGTCAGCCCGCCGAGGCCGCGCGTTTGCAGCACTTCGAAGCCGGTCAGCATGCCCGACAGGGTTGTGGACCGCGCCAGGTCGAAGCGTGCCACATCCATCCCCGCACCACCGGCCACCGTGCCGGCCAGCACGCCACCGGCGGACATGGTGAACAGACTGTCGCCCGCTCCCAGATCCACCGTGCCGTCGATGGCGCCGCCATCGGCCAGCGCCAGTTGCCGGACATCGCCCGCCAGCGCGACGGTCTCGCCCGCCCGGCCCAGCGTGCCTGCGACCGTCAGGGTTCCGGCCGATACCGCGACCGTCTCGAACCCCGCCACGCTGCCGCGAAGGACCGTGGTGCCCGGATTGGTCAGGCGCAGCAGATCCGTCCCCGCACCGCCATCGTAGCGGCCCGTTGGCGCCGCCACGGACAGGGTCAGCATGTCGTCACCGCCGCCCAGGGCGACCGAAGCGACATCGCCCGCCAGCACCACCTGTTCGACCAGGTTGCTGCCGGTGATCGCACCGATGCTGAAGGTGCTGGAGGCCAGCGCCAGGTTGGCGCCCGCCAGCGTCACTTCCGTGAAGTCCTGATCGGGTGTCAGCGACAGCGTGCCCGGCCCCTCCACCGCCAGCCGTTCGAACCCGCTGCGCGCACCGATCCCCTGCCGGTCGCCGGACAGCAGCACGCCATAGGTGTCGCGACCCGCCCCGCCATCGACGAAGCGGACGCTCGACCCGGTTCCCTCGAAATAGGTATCGTTGCCCGAACCCAGCTGCACGCCGCCAGCGATCCGGCCGCGATTGACCACGGTCACTCCGGCATCGCCGCCAGTCACGGCGACGGGCCCGGTGGTGCCCAGCGCGCCGCCGGTCGCCACCATCAGGGTGCCGCCGGCAAGCTCGATGGTCGGCACGGCTAACGCGCCGAGATAGGTAATCGCCTGCGTGCGCGTCTGCATCAGCCGTTCGAACCCGTACACCTGGTTGGCCGCCAGGCTGCCATTCGCGTCGGCCTGCATCACGAACAGGTCGTTGCCCGCGCCGCCGATCGCCGCCTCCAGCCGTGCGCCGGCAACCTGCACGAACACATCGTCACCCGTGCCCATCCAGACCAGCCCGGCCATGGTGCCCCGGTTCTCGAACCGGTCACCGGCGGTGGCGTAGTCAGAGAACCAGACTTCCCCGGTGATCGTGCCGGTGTTGAGGACGGTCGATCCGCCATCGCCGAACATGCCCACCGCGCCGTATGCGCCACCGGCAATCGTGCCCGAATTGGTCAGGCTGGTGATACCGGCAGCATACAGCTGGACGCCGTAGAAGGGCCCGGTGTACGGATCGCCCGACAGGGCCGTCACCGTACCGCTGTTGGTGAAGCTGCCGATCGTCCCCGCAACGCCGCCCGTGATCGTGCCGCGGTTCTCGAGCGCGGCCATGCTGCTCATGAGTGTCTGCCCGGTCTCATACGGGTTGTAGTTGGTCGGGGTATAGACCGCGCCGGTGATCATGGCCTGGTTGACCACCTTGCCCGCGCCACCCACGAACAGGTCGCCTGCATGGGCCGCGCTGGCAGTAACGATCACCGTCGCGCCGGCGGTGGTCGCCTGCACCGCGACGTCTTCGAAATTGATGATGGATGGGTTGGGGTCCAGCGAGACGGTCGCATCGACGTCGCGCAGATGGGCATGGGTATCCTTCCCACGGCCGCCATCAACGATACCGGCGATGCCGGTCGTATCGCTGGTCTGTACGAAAAGGTCGCTGCTTTCGCCGAACAGCACATCGCCGCTGACGGTACCACCAGCCGCGACAAAGGTCGCCGATCCGAAGCCCCGGCCCGGCGTGCCGTCGAACTGCTTGTAATAGCCGACGTCCACCGTGCCGATGATCGTACCGGCATTGGTCACATGGCCGGAATAGGATTACACCGCGAACCCCGATGCGCTGGCGATCGTGCCGCCGGACAGATTCTCCACGCGGGCGATTTCCTGCAACGCCGGGCCGTCCGTCCGGATGGTACCGCTGTTGGTCACCAGCTGCACCTGGCGCGCCGCAGTCGCAGCGGCCCCCGCCACCTGCACGATGCTGCCAGTGTTGGTCAGCGATGCGACGTTGCGCACGCCGATCGCGCCGGCCAGGTTGATCGTGCCGTCGTTGATGACGGTGCTTTCCCGGTGGATGTCGTCCCGGATCGCCGCGGGGCGCAGGTCGTCATACGGGTACGGCACCGGGGTGCCTGTCTCGCGCAGGGTGATGGTACCGGCATTGGTGAAGGTCTGCCCGGTCAGCAGGACCGCCGTGCTGGCGGCGGTGTAATCCCCTGCGACGCGCTCCATCGTGAGGCTGCCGCGGCTGATCACGTTCATCGCGGAAGAGATAGGGCTGCGACCGTCGGCCCGCACTGGGGCCGTGACGAAGATGGCCTGCTTGCCATTGGTAGAGATGTCCACCGTGACATCCGCGGTGCCGGCACCGGCCAGCGTCAGCGTCTGCGCGGTGGTGCCATTGCCCTTCAGCACCAGCGTCGCGCCTTCGGCAACCTCGTACCCTGTGGACCCGAACCCGGAAGGCGGGGCGTAGGTAGCTTCGGCATCGGCCGCCACCCGGTACCGCAGGTTGCCGCCGTTCGCGACGACCCTGCCGTTGATGCCGGCAAACTGGCCAGGCCCCGCGTTGATCAGACTGGTGATCAGCACGTCCGACGCGCCCAGAGTCAGGTTGCCATTCAGCACGCCGCCATCCTCCGCAAAGAAGCGGCTGTAGGCGTAGCCCGCGCCGGGCCCGCCCAGGATCACGTCGCCATTGATGGTGCCGGCATTCCGCACCACGGCATTGTACAGGCTGCCGCCATTCAGGGACCCGATCGCCTGCGTGCCGCCGGTGATGGTCCCGCCGGCCAGGTTCTCGACCGATGCGGCCAAACCCATGGAGATACCCGTTCCCGCGGACCGGATGGTGCCGCTGTTCACCAGCGCACCGTTCAGCACCACGCCAGCCACGCTGCCTTCGATCAGGCCGCTGTTCCGGGGCGTGGCGATGCCATCACTGCCGCCATACGCTTCCAGCCCCACGCCGCCGGTGGAGCGGATCGTGCCGCTATTGTTGACCCCGCCATAGGCAATCACGCCGGTGTTGCCGGCCGTTACCGTGCCGCTGTTCGTGAACGGACCGCTGGCATAGATGCCGCGCCCCACGGCTTCGACCGTGCCGGCATTGGTGAAAGCTCCGTCGGTCCGGACTGCGAAGTCATAGCCGTCGGTCGCGGTCGAGCGGATCGTCCCATCGTTGATTATGGTGTCGACGTAGGCGCCGCGGCCGGTCAGCGCCTGTCCGGCTACCTCGATCGTGCCGCGATTGATCACCGTGCCCGCTCCGGTCACGACCACCGCCCCCGGTGCGACGAAGTTTGCCCCCAGCACCACGCTGCCACCCTTGGCCACATCCAGACCGAGCTGTTCGAACCCGGTGAACAGCGCCACAGGCGTATTGATCACCAGGTCGCCGATCGTGCGGACCTGCACGATGTCGGTGCCGGTGCCGCCATCGATCGCGCCTGTGATCCCGGTAAACAGCGACGCCGATCCGTCATAGCGGGCAAACAGCGTGTCGTTCGTGCGGCCCAGCGTCACGTCCCCGTCGATGATGCCGCCGACGCTGTCGATCGTGCTGGCATCCATGCCGGCGAAAGTGGCACGGGCCATCACGTCGCCTTCGATCCTGCCGCGGTTGACGAGTACGACGATATTGGTGGCGTCGATCGCCATGCCGTTCGTCCCGCCGGTGACCACGCCGCCAGCCAGATTGTCCAGCCGCACATCCCGACCGCCCAGCGCCGCGCCGCTGCCGCTGTTGGCGATGGCGCCGGTGTTCGTCAGCCTGGCATAGGCGGGGGTGAGGTCCCGCAGGGTGGCAGCACTGCTGCTGGACCGGATCGTCCCGCTGTTCGCCTTCACCCCAGGCAGCTCGTCGAAGCTGGCGGTGGTGTCGATCGCCGACAGCGAACCGCCATCGATCACGCCGGCATTGTCGAGCCGGCCCACGGGGCCACGGATCGCGCCGATCGTGCCGCCCTGGCGATTGGTGATGTTGCTGCCGGTGCCGAAGCCATCACTGTCCGCGGCCACGGCGATCCCGGTGGTGCCGCTGATCGTGCCGGCATTGTCGATCGTCAGCACGCTTCTGGAGAACGTGTTCTGGGTGATGACCGGCGCCCGGATGCCGACCGCGCCGGTGACGACGCCCCCGGCCCCGATCGTGACAACAGCCGCCGTGCCCTGGGGGCTGGAGAAGCTGCCGGGGCGTCTGACGGCCGGCAGCACGTCGATGCCTGCGCCGTTCCGGCCATCAATGCGCCCCTGCACATCCACCGTGGCGCGTTCCAGATCCCAGCTGCTGCCATCGGGGATGCCGATCACCATCGGCCCGTCCACCTGCGCACCTGCCAGCACGTTGATCGTGGTGCTGCGCGTGCTTACCGAGAGGCCGTCATTATCCGTCCCGGCGCAGATCGTGATGCCGCCGGCCTGCGTGGGATGGGGCGCGCATTGTGCAACGGCGGGGCTGGCGAAGGCGGTGCCGATCGCGAACATGCTGGTTCCGAGCACAAAGGATCCCCGGCGCAGCCGCACCGTGCACGTCTCAGCCATTCCCGTATTCCTCCCAAGTGCCAGACCCCCCCGGCACATTCTGCCCCGGGTGATCCCCGATGGATCCGCGGCTGTCCATGCCGTCACGCCGGGTATCCGATCCGTCCGCCAGTACACCCTTGCGCAGGGCTACCTTGCAGCTTGCCGCTTCCGGCCACCCGCCACCTTGTGGTCCGCTGCGGCCATGCGGGCATGCTCGGCCCGAAGTGGCAGCGCAATCGTGCTTGTGACCTTTCGGCATCGCGCATCTTTTGTTTTCGATGCCGGACGCAGCCCGCTTTACACCGGAGCGAACCCGCATAGTAATCGCCTGCAAGCGGGGGCATGAGGACATGACGGGCACAAGCCCGCAGCCTTCTCGCTGGAACAAGGGAGAGGGCATGAACACAGAAACCATTCGCGGCGCCGTGCTGAAGAGTGCAGCCTCCGGTATCGCGCTGTCGCTGGCGCTGCTGGCGATGCCAGCCGCGGCTCAGGATGTGACGCCCGTGCCCGGTGCCGGCGCGCAGGATGATCCGGCGACCCAGGCACCACGCGGCGACACGGCCCTCGGCACGCCGCCCACGCCGGCCCCGGGCGAGGCATCCGAGATCGTGGTCACCGGCTTCCGCGCATCGCTGACCAGCGCGATCAACCTGAAGCGCAACGAGACGGCCGCCATCGACAGCATCGTTGCCGAGGATATCGGCAAGTTCCCCGATGCGAACCTGGCGGAATCGATGCAGCGCATTCCTGGCGTCGCCCTGTCGCGCGGGGATGGCGGCGAAGGGCGCAACATTTCCGTCCGCGGCCTCGGCGCGGCGTTCACGCGCGTGCGCATCAACGGCATGGAAGGCACGTCGCAGACCGGTGCGTCCGACATCTACGGCGCGGGCAATTCAGGTCGCAGCTTCGACTTCAATGCCTTCCCAACCGAGATATTCTCCTCGCTGGCGGTGCGCAAGACCCCGTCGGCCGACGTCGAGGAAGGCTCCCTGGGCGCGACGGTGGACCTGCGGGCCCCGCATCCGCTGGATTTCAAGACCGACTTCGTGGTGTCCGCCACGGCGCGCGGCCTGTACAACGAGGTGGCCAAGACGGTCGACCCGCGCGCCTCGATCCTGGTGTCCAAGCAGCTGTTCGACGGGACGGTCGGGGTCCTGGGCTCGCTCGCCTACAGCAAGCGCAACCTGCGCGAGGTCGGCTACTCCGCGGTCAACGTGCTGCCGGCCTATATCGATGGCGGCTTCTGCTCGCCGGTCGGGTTTGCCCCGCAGAACCCGGCGACCAATGCCGCGCGCGGTACCAACGCCGCCAATTGCTCCACCGGCAACCCGCGCACCAGCACGGCGGCGGCCTACAACACCATCCAGTCGCTGCGCGGCATCAGCAACCAGCCGGGCGGCGGGGCCTTCTTCCCGCGCATTCCGCGCTACGTGAATTCGGAACAGGATGCCGAGCGTATCGGCGCCACGCTGAGCCTGCAATGGCGCCCGACCGAGGACACCGACATCTCGCTGGACGGGCTGTATTCACGGTTCGATGTTGAGCGGCGCGACAATTACATGAGCGCGATCTCGTTCGGGCGGACCGCCACCAATGGCGGCAAGCCGATGACATCGGTGCGCGACATCGAGTTCGATGAACTTGGATCGCTGGTCTACGGCCTGTTCGACGGCGTGGACATCCGTTCCGAAGGACTGGTGGACCAGTTCATCTCGACCTTCAAGCAGGGCAACCTGAACATCGAGCATCGCTTCTCGGACCAGTTCAAGTTCTCCGGCCTGATCGGCTACTCGCATTCGCGCTTCTACAGCCCGCTGCGGCTGCAGACCTTCATGGACATCATCGACGTCGACGGCTTCTCGGTCGATTTCCGTGACGGGGGCAACATTCCCACGCTGGGCTTCGGCGTCGACGTCGCCGATCCGGGCAACTTCCGCTACGCGCCCAGCCCGGACAACAACTTCACCGTTCTGGGCGGTTTCAGCACCGCCGGCCGGCCGCTGCGCAACGATACCAAGAACAAGACGTTCGAGGGCAACGTGGAATGGAACCTGCTTGAACGGCTGACGATCAAGGCCGGCGGCCAGTACCGTGAAAGCGACTTCCAGACGCGGGGCAACAATCTGATCCCCAGCCAGGTGGCGGTGCGCGCCTTGCCCGCCGGAACCACGCTGGCCAGCATCACCCGGCAGATCACCGGCTTCGGCGACCTGCTGGGCGCCGGCTCGCCCGCCGAGTTCTCGGCAATCGACCCCGACAAGTGGCGCGCGACCTTCGGGTTCGACGACTTCCAGTATTGCGGTATCGAGTGCGGTGCCGCCCGTTCGGGCGTGCGGGAACGGATCAAGGGCGCGTACCTGATGATCACGTTTGACACCGGGGACGCGCTGCCGATCCCCATCCGCGGCGATGCGGGCGTGCGCTACGTGCATACGGATCAGGATTCGTTCGGCTACATCCCGGTCACCGCACCGGCCGGATCGCAATATCCGACACTCGGGCAACTGGGCGAGGTCAACCGGTCGTACGAAAACTGGCTGCCTTCGGTGAACCTGGTGGCCGAGCTCACGCCCGAGCTGCAGGCGCGCTTCTCGGCAGCGAAGGTCGTGTCGCGGCCCGAACTGGGGCAGCTGACCCCGACCGCCGGCGTGACCGTCGCCACGCGGACCGGCAACGTCAACAACCCGTTCCTCGACCCGATCGAGGCCGACACGCTCGACTTCGCGCTGGAATGGTACTTCGCGCCGGGATCGCTGCTTTCGGCGGCGTTCTTCTACAAGGATATCAGTACCTACATCCAGTCGATCTCCAGCCAGGTGCCGTACAGCTCCCTGGGGCTGCCCGACGCGCTGCTGGACAACACGCCGTCGACCCCGGCGGACCTGTTCACCGTCAACCGGTCGAGCAACACGCCGGGCGGGCCGCTGAAGGGCTTCGAGCTGAACGCGCAGTTCCCGCTGAGCTTCCTGCCGGGTGCGCTGTCCAACTTCGGCGTGCTTGGCAGCTATACCTATGTCCAGTCGGAGATCGACTACATCCTGGCCAGTGCCAACGGCGTGCCGACGCAGACCACCACCGACGATCTGATCGACCTGTCGCAGCATGCAGCCAGCGGGACGCTGTATTACGAGGATGACCGCTTCAGCATCCGCAGCACCGCCAGCTATCGTGACCGGTTCAACCGGGCGATCCCGTCGGGCGCCAATGACAGCGATGTGCGTGCCAATGCGCCGACCCTGTTCGTCGATGCCTCGGCCTCGTACAACCTGACGGAGAACCTCAAGCTGATCCTGGAGGCGCAGAACCTGACGGACGAGCGCAACACGCTGTATATCGACAGCGTGCGGCAGGACACCCTGTTCGAGACGCGGATCGGCCGTACCTTCACTGTCGGCGCGACGGCGAAGTTCTGACAAGGGCGGGGGACCGGCCGGTGGACCGGCCCCCGCTTGCCATCACTGGAAGATCAGCCCGCCATTCATGGCAGGTGCGCCGGCACGCAGCATGGTGATCACCTCCGCCCCGGCGAGCAGCACCGGGCCGTAGCCGTGCGCGGCGCGCACATGGCGTGGACGATAGTAGTAGAACGCGGGGTCGAAGGCGACGCCGGTGCCGACGCACACATCCTCCACCTCGCCGGCCTCCGTGACCTTGGTGGTCACCCCGTTCCAGGCCAGCATCACCACCGGCGCATAGGCGCGCCGGTCAAGCCACCCGCGATTGACGGCCCGGCCCAGTGCAAAGGCGAACATCGCACTGGCCGAAGTCTCCAGATAGCTGTCGGGCCGGTCGAGCAGCTGGTGCCACAGGCCGGTGCCCGATTGCACGCGGGCGAGGCCGGCCGCATGGGCACGCAGCTGCGCGAGCACCGCGTCTCGGCTGGGATGGTCCGCGGGCAGCACCTCCAGCAGTTCGACCATGGCCATCACCGCCCAGCCATTCGCGCGTCCCCAGTGGAAAGCCGGGTGCGGGTCCATGCCTTCCGCCCAGGCATGCATGTACAACCCCTTCTCGGCCACGAACATCCGGCCGGAGAATTGCAGGATCTGCCGTGCCGCATCGTCGAAGTAGCGCTGCTCTCCGGTCAGCGCACCCATCTGCGCCAGGCCCGGGACGCTCATGTACAGATCGTCCAGCCACAGCGTCACCGGCGTCGGCCGCTGTCGCGCCAGCGTCCGGTCCGGCATGCGGAACTGTTGGTTGGCGATCCAGTCGAGATAGACCTCCACCTGCGGGCGGACGCTGGCCCCTGCGACGCCGGCGCGCTGCGCCTTGATCAGGGCGGCCGACATGGCGCCGGAATCGTCCAGCCGGTCAGGCGCCAGCATGTTGCGTACCGGCGTCGTCTGCGGATCGACGCGGCCTGCACGGTACCGCCCGGCAAGATCGGCAACGAAGTTGATGCGATCGGCGGCGTAGCGCGTGTAACGGGGATCGGACGTGACCTCTCCCGCCAGCAGCGCGCCGGCATAGGTGACGCCCCATTCATAGCTGGTCAGCTTGAAGCCCGGACGGAAGCGGCTGTCGGGCCGGGCCGCACCCACCGCCACGTCGCGCCCGTCGGCATCGACCAAGCCAACCGGTGTCTCGCGTTCGATATAGCCGAGCACGCGGTCCATCACCGTCTTTACCGATGCCTCGGTCGTGCCGCTGTAAGGCATGGGATATTCGGGGACGAGTCGCGTGGCGCCGTCGATGCTGGGGTCCACCGCCGCCCGGCTCTGGGCGGGTAGTGGCACGGTCTGCGCGACCGCCGGCATCGTGGCGGCGAGTGTCAGCAGAACGGCGGCATTGCGGATCGCGTGTCGGGCAACGGCCATGTCTTTCTCCCTGGGCGGCGCGCAGTTTGGTTCTGCTTGCTCACTGTTCGAAAACATCTAATCCTGTTGTCACACAACTTACAAGCTGTGCCCGGCGCTTCCTGGCTCCGGGGCAAGAGCAGCATGATCGCGGACCTTGGGAGAGGATCGAACATGAATGAGCAGGGGAAGCTGCCGATGCAACGGCGGTCGGTGCTGGGCGGGCTGGCGGCGGGGACGGTCCTGGCGGCTGCGGCGGAGGCGATGCCGGCCAGCGCCGCGGGCGGGGCAGGGCAGCGCAAGCGCTATGCCTCCGTCGGTGTCGGCAGCCGCAACCGCATGTACCAGCAGGCCATCTGGGGCCCGCACAAGGCACATGCCGAACTGGTCGCGGTGGTCGACACCAATCCCGGCCGGCTCGCGCTGGTCGGGCGCAGCGCGGCGGAAGCGGGGGCGGCGGCGCCCCGGTCCTATCTGGCGAGCGAGTTCGATCAGATGATCCGCGAGCAGAAGCCGGACGTGATCATCGTCACCACCCCGGATGCGCTGCATGACGAGTACCTTGTCCGTGCCCTGGAGGCGGGGTGCGATGTCGTGACCGAGAAGCCGATGACCACCACCGCGGCCAAGGCGCAGCGCATCCTGGATGCGGTGCAGCGGTCCGGCCGGCACATCCGCGTCACGCACAATTACCGCTACGCCCCCTACCGCAGCCAGGTGAAGGAGCTGCTGATGGCGAACGAGATCGGCGATGTGCTGTCGGTCGATTTCCAGTGGCTGCTCAACACCACGCACGGCGCCGACTACTTCCGCCGCTGGCATTCGCAGAAGGAAATCTCGGGCGGGCTGATGATCCACAAGGCCAGCCACCATTTCGATCTGGTCAACTGGTGGCTGTCCGACATGCCGGTGGAGGTGCAGGCGGTCGGCAAGCGGGAGTTCTACACCCCCGCAATGGCGCGCCGGTTCGGCCTGGATGGTCCGCACGAACGATGCCACACCTGCCCGGAGAAGGCGAAATGCACCTTCTTCTTCGACCTGGAGGGCGATCCGGCGCTGAAGGCCATGTACCTCGATCAGGAACGGTATGACGGTTATCATCGCGACCAGTGCGTGTGGCGGCCGACGATCGACATCGAGGACACCATGCACGTCACCGTCCGTTACGGTGGCGGCACCACGCTGAACTACAGCCTGAACGCCTTCAATGCCTGGGAGGGCTACACGATCGCCTTCAACGGCACGAAGGGGCGGCTGGAGCATGTGGTGATCGAGCAGGCGGGAATATCGGGGCTGAACGGTAGCAGCATGGGCGATGCGATCCAGACCCGGATCATCCCCATGCGCGGCGATCCGCGCGACATCACGCCGGCCGTCGGCACCGGCGGACATGGTGGCGGCGACACGCTGATGCTGGCCGAGATCTTCGATCCGAATGTCACCGCCGACCCGTTGCTGCGGCTTGCCGACGAACGGGCGGGTTCGGCGGCGATCCTGATCGGCGTCGCGGCGAACCAGTGTTTCGAGACCAACCGGCCGGTACGCATCGCGGATCTGGTCACCGGGCTGGATGCGCCGGAGATGCCGCCAATGCCGACGCACACCCAGGATGTGCCGATGCCGCCACGGCCCCGCCCACGCAGCGCCTGATCCGTGCTGCGGAGCGGCCCCTTGGCGCTGGGCTATTGCGGCCGCTCGACCCGGAAGAAATCGACATCAACCAGCCCGGCGGCTTCCTGCCCATGCGTGTAGGTGAACAGCGCCGGGCGGGAGCCGCGCCACCACGAGAACTGCGACAGTTCCAGCACCGCCCCGAACGGCTCGAACCGTGCGCCGTCCGCGCTCCAGCTGTAATGGGCGCGCTGGTCCGGTCCAACGTCGGCCCGTAGCCAGACCTGGTGCGGCAGCGGCGGGCCGAGCGTCTCCTGCCCTTCGCTGGCAAAGGCGAGGCGGGTGGTTCCCCCCTCGCGCACCGCGCCGACCCACGATGGGCGCACGCCGAACAGCGCCAGACCAGCGCGCTGGCCATCGGCCATCTGCGACAGGTCCACCGCCGCTGTCATCACCATGCGCGGCCCGACCAGCATCTGCGTCAGCGTGTTGCGTGCGGTGACCAGGTGCCGGGCCGGGGCGGCGCGCAGCCGCATGTGGCCGGGCCGTTCCGTCAGGCTCCACCGGTCGTCATCGGGATTGTGGTTCCATTGCCATTGCAGGCCGAGCTGCCGGTCGGAAAACTCGTCCTCCGCCTGCATGGTGAAGCGCGGGGCGTCCGGCGCCGTAATTGGCGCGGCGTGGCGGGACACCGGCGTACCGGCGATGGCGCCCGGCGCAGCGTCGCCCATCACCGGCCAGCCATCCTGCCAGCGGACCGGCTGCAGGTGCGTGATCCGGCCGAAGGCGCCGGTGGAATTGAAGTGCGCAAACCAGCCCTGGCCCGCTGCATCCTCGACATAGCCACCCTGATGCGGCCCCCTGATGGTGTCGGTCGGCAGCAGCACGTCGCGCCATTCGTAAGGGCCGGTAATGCTGCGTGCCCGCCCCACTGCCTGCGGACCGGTGGACACGCCGCCGATCGGCGCGAAGATGTAGTACCAGCCATCCCGCTTGTAGAGCTTGGGCCCTTCCAGAACGGGCAACCGCGCCTTGTCCTCCGCCACCACGATGCCTTCGTCCAGCACGCGCGTGCCGTCCGGCGCCATGCGGTGCAGGATCAGCGGCCCTGCGCCGACCTTGCCGTGGATCAGCCAGGCGGTGCCGTCATCGTCCCAGAAGGGGCAGGGATCCTCCAGGCCCGGTTCCGCCTTCACCGCAACGGGTGCGCTCCATGGGCCGGCAGGATCGCTCGCCTGCATCATGAAGATGCCTTCGTCCGGCGTCGCGACATAGACCCAGAACTTTCCGGCATGATGGCGGATCGCCGGGGCCCACGGACCGCTGGCATATTTGGTGCCGCCGATCGGCTTGGAAATGGCATCGGTCAGCGTATGCGGCCCGGGCATGTCGTAGAGCGGGCCGAACGGCAGGCGCGGCAGCACATGACCGATGATCCGCCAGCTGATCAGGTCCGCCGATTCCAGCACCGGCAAGCCGGGTGACAGGTGGAAGGAGGAGGACACCATGTAGTACCGGTCGCCCACCCGGATCACGTCGGGGTCCGAGTAGTCGGCCCATAATATCGGATTGGTGTAGGTGGCGGGCGCAGCGTCCTGCGCCTGTGCCGGGGCGGATAGCAGGGCGAGCGGGACCGAGAGCCGCAGCAAGGCACGCAACATATCTCTCTCCCGGACCGAATGCTTTTCACATTATCGGCCGAAAGGCTAAGTTGCAGGGGCACGGCCGTCAACGGCAGGCAGGAGGGATCCGGATGTTGCGGGCAGTGCTGGCGGGCGTGATCGTATGGCTGGCGGCGGCAGGCCCCATGCCGGCGGCGGCGCAGCCGATCGACCGGCAGGCGCTGGTGGCCCGGCACGACGTGCGGCTGGATGCGGTCGATCCCCATGCGCCGGTGATGCTGGGCAACGGGGATCTGGGGTTCACCGCCGACATCACCGGCCTGCAGACCTTTCCCGAAGCCTACGCCCCGCAATCTCCGTTGCTGACCATGGCGCAGTGGGCCTGGCACAACCATCCGAACCCGGCCGGCTGGACCTTGGCCGACGGGGAAACGGACGTGCCGGTGCCGGGGCGGGGACGGCAGCCTTATGCCTGGTTCGACGATTTCACTCTGCTGGAGACGCGCCCGGCCTTGCGCTGGCTGCGGGAGAACCCGCATCGCTTCTCCCTCGCCCGCATCGCCTTGCAGCTGCGCCATGCGGACGGCAGGCCGGCAACGCTGGCGGAGCTGGCTGACACCGACCAGCGGCTGGACCTGTGGCGCGGCGTGCTGGTCAGCCGCTTCCGCTTCGACGGGCAGCCGGTGGTGGTGGAAACGCGCGTCGCCGCGGGCGAGGACACGGTGCTGGTGGATGTCCGTTCTCCCCTGATCGCCAGCGGGCGACTGGCGGTGACGGTCGGCTATCCGGGTGTCGGCCGCAGCATCAACCCCGACCCGTCCGACTGGTCGAACCCGCAGGCGCATCGCACCGAAGTGGTCGGCACCATGCCCGGCGCCGTACTGCTGCGCCGGACGATCGACGATACGGTCATCCATGCGGCGATCCGCACCATGGACGGCAGCGTGGCGCAGACAGGTGCCCACGCCTTCCGCATCGACGGACAGGGCGAGCGGCTGGCCGCCGCCATCGGTTTCGGCCGCGCACCGTTCCTGCCCGCACCCAATGCGGACGCGGCGGACGCGGCGGACGAGGGGTGGCGCGATTACTGGCGCAGCGGCGGCATGATCGACTTCGCCGGCAGCACCGATGCCCGCGCGGCGGAACTGGAGCGGCGGGTGGTGCTGTCGCAGTATCTCGCCAGGGTGAACCAGGCCGGTGCGCTTCCGCCACAGGAGGAGGGGCTGTTCTCCAACAGCTGGAACGGCAAGTTCCATGGCGAGATGGTGCCGTGGCATGCAGCGCACTGGGCCAGCTGGGGGCGGCCGGAGCATCTGCGGCGCATGATGGGCTGGTATCGGGAGCATCTGCCGCAAGCGCTGGCAAGGGCACGGCAGCATGGGCTCACGGGGGCGTGGTGGCCCAAGATGACCGGGCCGGAAGGGCGCGAGAGCCCGAGCCCGATCAATCCCTTCATCATGTGGCAGCAGCCGCATCCGATCTTCCTGGCCGAACTGCTGCGCCGCGCAGATCCGTCCTCCGTCGCGACCCATGCCGAACTGGTGGAGGAAACCGCCCGGCTGCTCGCCAGTTGGCCGCACGCTGCGGCGGACGGCAGCCGCACCCTGGGCCCGCCGATCGTGCCGGTGCAGGAGAACCACGATCCGCTGACGACACGCGACCCGGCGTTCGAGCTGGAATATTACCGCTGGGCGCTGCAGGTCGCGCAGGACTGGCGCGTCCGGGCCGGGTTGCCGCGCGATGCGGAGTGGGATCAGGTGATCGCCGGTCTGCCCGCGCCTGAGCAGGCCGATGGCCTGTACCTGCCGGTGGCAGGCGCGACGGATTTCTGGCCGGCCACGCTGGGCCGGTGCCGCGGCGATGCGACGGGGGAGGGCTGCCTCAACCGCGACCATCCGTCCTTCCTGATGGCGTATGGCTACATTCCCGGCGCCGCCATCGATCCGGCGGCGATGCGGCGTACCCTGGCGGCGACGGAGGCAGGGTGGGACTTGCGCCAGCTATGGGGCTGGGACTACCCGATGGTGGCCATGACCGCTGCCCGGCTGGGTGACGCGGCCGGAGCGGTGGACTGGCTGTTCGCCGACCAAGCCAACAATCGCTGGGGCCGGACCGGGATGACGCCGCGCAACGAACTGCATGCTGGCGAGCCGGGCGGTGCTGACGGACAAGAATATCGCCGCATTGCCGATACCTACTTTCCGTCGAACGGCGCGCTGCTGCTGGCGGTGGGGATGATGGCGGCGGGCTGGGACGGGGCGACCGGACCGGCACCGGGCTTCCCGCAGGAGGGCTGGACAGTGCGCAGCGAGGGAATATTGCCGCTGCCCTGAAGTAGATTGACGCCGATGTGCCAATCTCTGTATGCTGATTCCACAATGTAGAACACCTGCAGGCGTTTTTGTTAACGCTAACAACTTGGTGTCACACGGGGAGAGACTTATGGCTTCGCGCATCGCACTGCGTTCGGTACTGCTTGGCGGTTCCATGTTGCTCGCACTGGCGCAGCCCGCCATCGCACAGCAGGCACAACCCGGCGATGGCGCGAATGTCGAAGAAGCCGAGACGAGCATCGTCGTCACGGGGTCACGCATCGCCCGCACCGGCTTCGACTCGCCGACGCCGGTCGCCGTGGTGGACCAGACGCAGATCAAGCTGGCGGGCAACGTGAACATCGAACGCACGCTGGTACAGTTGCCGCAAGCGGTCGGGTCACAGCTGGGCAACGCCTTCAGCAACACGGTGCCGGGCGGCATTGCGGACGTGAACCTGCGCGGGTTCGGGTCGCAGCGGAACCTGGTGCTGGTGAACGGCCGCCGCTTCGCCATCTACGGGCCGGAGCAGGTGGTCGACCTCAACACCATCCCCACCACCCTGATCGCCCGGACGGAGATCGTCACCGGCGGTTCCTCCGCCGTCTATGGCTCGGACGCGATCACCGGCGTCGTCAACTTCATCATCCGCGACGATTTCGAAGGTGTGGAGGGGCGGGGGCAGATCAACATCGACCATCCCACCGGCACGCCGGTCGTCAACCTGGACCTGACGGTCGGCGGCAACTTTGCGGGCGGGCGCGGCAATCTGGTGGTGTCGGGCAACTACCTCGATCGCGGATCGATAACGCGCGGCGAGCGTGGCAGCTTCGCCTTCGACTCGCTGAACGATGGTTGCACCGTGCCGGGCAGCGGCACCGCCAGCAGCGCGGGCACGCCGTTCACCCCGGCGGGCGGGCTGGGCTGCGTGGCCGGCGGCGGCGAGCCGGGCTTCATCCGCGGCGGCAGCGGCGACATTCCCAATGGCCGCTTCTCCGGCATCCCGGCGTTCGGCGGCGTCAATGCCGCGCTCAACACGGCCTATGCCGCCGCTGGCCTGTCGGCGCTGGGCAGCCGCGGCTTCACCTTCGACGACGCCGGCACGGCTGCGCGACCGGCGCTGACCCCGCAGGACGATTTCAACCTCGGGCCGGACAACTACCTGCGCCAGCCGCAGCGCCGCTGGATGATCAACAGCTTCGGCCATTACGACTTCACCGACAACATCACCGGCTACCTGGAACTGCACTATTCCAACAACGAGGTGTCCGCCCGGCTTGCGCCCACGAATGTCGGTTCGCCCACGCTGTTCGACGTCAACAATCCCTATCTGTCGGCGCCGTTACAGGGCGTGCTGCGCCAGCTCGACCTGGCGGAGACCGGGCGGATCAACGTGACTACCGGCACGGCGACCCGCAGCACCACGCCGGGCGACGGGCTGGCGGTGATCACCGCCGGCCGCCGCTATGTCGAGGTCGGTCCGCGCATGGCGACGGAGCGGCGCAACGTCTTCCGCGTGGCGGCAGGCCTGCGCGGCGATCTGGGTTCGCTGAGCGAAGGCTTCGGTACCGATCTGCGTTATGACATCTACTATACCTACAGTCGCAGCGAGGGCACTCTGCTGCTGGAGAACGCCCTGTCGCGCAGCCGGCTGCAGGCGGCGCTGCTGTCGCAGGGCGGCGCGGCGCCGGTGTGCAACATCTTCGGCCAGAACATCGACGAGGCCTGCCGCAGCGCCATCGCCATCACCGCCAGCAACAGCACAGTGGCGACCCAGCAGGTCGCGCAGGCGAGCCTGACCGGCACCGCGGTGGAGCTGCCCGCAGGACCGCTGGGCTTCTCCCTTGGCGCGGAATGGCGCGATACCTCCACCCGGTTCGTGCCGGACAATTTCCTGGGATCCGGCGACGTCGCCGGCTTCAATCCCGGCCTGCCCACCAGCGGCAGCGTCGGCGTGACGGAGATATTCGGCGAGCTGCGCGTGCCGCTGATCGCCGATGTGCCGTTCATCGACAGCCTGACCGCAAACGGCGCGTTCCGCTATTCCAGCTACGATCTGGACGGTGTCGGCGGCGTGTGGACCTATCTGGGCGGGCTGGAATGGCAGCCGGTGCGCGACGTCATGCTGCGCGGCCAGTATCAGCGGGCGATCCGCGCGCCGAATGTGGGCGAGCTGTTCGGGGGCCGCAACCGCGTGGTCGGCGCGGCCAACGATCCGTGCTCCAGCCGCGGCAACTCCAGCGAGCGGACTGACGCGGTGCGCCAGCTGTGCATCGCCACCGGCGTGCCGGCAGGCCTGGTGTTCGGTGCCGGGGTGCAGCCCAACAACATCTTCCCGGCCGATTTCGGAGGCAATCCCGATCTGCAGGAGGAGGTGTCCGACACCTGGACCGGCGGTATCGTGGTCACGCCGCGCTTCGCCCCGGGCCTGTTCTTCAGCGCGGATTATTTCGACATCACCCTGGACGGGGCCATCGCGCCGCTGGGCGGCAATGCACAGAACGCGCTGAACCTGTGCTACCTGGTGATCCAGGATGCGGGCAGCGAGTTCTGCCAGGCGGTGCAGCGCAATCCGCAATCGGGGGAGATCAACGATCCCTATGCCCTGCAGGTGCTCAATGCCAATACCGGCCGCCTGCACACCAGCGGCGTGGACCTGGCGGCACGCTACAGCACCGATCTGGGCTTTGGCTTTCCCGCGCTGGGCACCACGAGCCGGCTCGATCTCGCCAGCAACTTCACCTGGCTGCAGGATTTTGACGTTACCCCGGTTGCCGCCTTCCCCGACATCATCAATCAGTGCGCCGGATCGTTCGGGCCGAACTGCGGCCAGCCGCTGCCACGCTGGCGCGGGACCACCCGCGCGACCTGGACGGTGGGGGAGGTCGCGCTCAGCCTGCGGCACCGCTATCTGGGACCGGTGGTGACCGACCGCTACATCGTGCCGTTGCGGCAGGGATCGGCGACCACGCCGCAGCTGGGGAACATCGCCTATCCCCGCCTGCCGGCGCAGCATTATGTCGACCTGTCGTTCAACTGGACCCCGGCGGAGCGGTTCGAGCTGTTCGGCGGCGCCAACAACTTGTTCAACAACAACCCGCCGATCACCACGCAAGGACCGAACAGCAATACCTGGGCCGCGACCTATGACGTGCTGGGGGTGGAGTTCTTCCTCGGCGCGACGCTGCGGTTCTGATCGGGGAGACGGGTTCATGCTGTTCCACCGCCGCGCCGCCATCGGCACTGCCTTCGCGCTTGCCGGCAGCGGCCTGCTGCATCCCGCGCCCGGCATCGGCGCGCACCCCGCGCGGGCGCAGGCGCCTTCCGCTTCCGGCGGCGATCCGGTCGACGTCCGCCGCTTCGGCGCGCGGGGGGACGGTCTGGCGATCGACAGCCCGGCGATCAACCGCGCCATCGAGGAGGTGGCTGCGGCGGGCGGCGGCACGATCCACTTTCCCGCCGGCACCTATCGCAGCTTCACCATCCGCCTGCGCAGCCGCATCACGCTGCACCTGGCGCCCGGCGCGGTGATCCTGGCGGCAGATGCGCCGGCCGACGGGCAGGGCGGCTATGATCTGGCGGAGGAGCAGGATCCGCGTGCGGTCGGCTTCCAGGATTTCGGCCACAGCCACTGGCGCAACAGCCTGATCTGGGGTGACGGACTGCACGACATTGCCATCACCGGCGAAGGGCTGATCTGGGGCAAGGGGCTGGGCCGGGGAGACGGCAAGGACAACTGGCTGCAGGACCCCACCGGCCCCGGCACCGCCAACAAGGCCATTGCGCTGAGGAACTGCCGCAACGTGCTGCTGCGCGACTTCAGGCTGCTGGAAGGCGGCTGGTTCGCGCTGCTGGCGACCGGTGTCGACAACCTGACGATCGACAATCTGCTGATCGACACCAACCGGGACGGGCTGGACATCGATTGCTGCAAGAACGTGCGGGTCACCAACTGCACGGTGAATGCGCCCTACGACGATGCGATCTGCCCCAAGTCCAGCTTCGCGCTCGGCTATGCCCGGGTGACGGAGAACGTGACGATCAGCGACTGCCTGGTCACCGGGAATTATCAGGTCGGCGCGGTGCTGGATGGCAGCTGGCGCAGGATGCCGGCGGATTTCGCCCCGCTGATCCACGGCCGGATCAAGTTCGGGACCGAGACGAATGGTGGCTTCCGCAACATCACGATCACCAACTGCCTGTTCGAGGACAGCCGGGGGCTGGCGCTGGAGACGGTGGATGGCGGCGTGCTGGAGGACGTGACGATCAGCAACATCGCCATGCGCGGCGTGGTGCACGGCCCGTTCTTCCTGCGGCTGGGCAAGCGGATGCGCGGACCGGCCGGTGTGCCGGTCGGCAGCATGAAGCGGATCGCGATCAGCAATCTGGTCAGTTCGGGCGCCAGCCAGTTGCCGGCGGTGATCGCCGGGCTGGCGGAACGGCCGATCGAGGATGTGATGATCAGCGATACGCTGCTGCATCAGGTCGGCGGCGCATCCGCCGCGATGGCCGCGCTCGATCCGCCGGAGAACGAGCTTGGCTATCCCGAGGCGACGATGTTCGGCGACCTGCCTGCCACCGGCCTGTTCGCCCGCCATGTGCGCGGGCTGACCATCAGCAATCTGGAGGTGCAGGTGGCGGCGCCCGATCCCCGGCCTGCCATGTGGTTGCAGGACATGACCGGTGTGGACCTCCATCGCCTGCGCCTGCCTCCGGGCGACCCCTGGCAGATCCGTCGCGTGCGGGGCTTCAGCGCCGCGCTGGTGCGCGGCGTTGCCGACCGACGGATCGACTGAGGCAGGGGCGGCGCTCAGCCGTTGCTGGTCAGCCGCGCCTCGCGGAATGATACCAGGCGGGCGGCGGATTCATCCCACAGGACCAGCCGCACCGATCGCAGGCTCTGGCGGATCGTCAGCCGGTTGATGTCGGCAAGCTCGGGCTGCGCCTTCAGCGCCGCCGACAGCCGGTAGAAGGGTATGTTGCTGCACAGGTGATGGATGTGGTGCATGCCGATATTTGCGCTGAACCAGCGCAGGATCCCGGGCAGGGCATAGTGCGAGCTGCCATGCAGCGCCGCTTCGTGGAAGGCCCACTCCCTGCCGCTGTTCCAGTAGGTATGCTCGAACTGATGCTGCACGTAGAACAGCCATACGCCGGCGGAGGCCGCAAGCAGGACAATCGGCAGCTGGATCAGCAGAAAGGCCGGCAGTCCGACCAGGAAGATCAGGCCCGCGGACAGGATCACGATGGCCAGGTTCGTCCCCATTGCACTGATCCAGGGCCGCCAGCCTTCGCGCATGTGGCCCAGCGGCAGGCGGTACCGCAGGAAGAACAGCCATGCCGGGCCAAGCCCGAACATCACCGCGGGGTGGCGATACAGGCGGTATCGCAGCCGGGCCGCGAAGCTGAGCTGCGTGAACTCGGCCACCGTGAGCGTGTCGACGTCGCCCGTGCCACGCCGGTCGAGATTGCCCGTCCCGGCGTGATGCGTCGCATGACCCCGGCGCCACAGCTCGTAAGGGCTCAGCGTCAGCACGCCGATGGCGCGGCCCACCCAGTCGTTCGCCCGGCGGCCTCGGAAGAATGCGCCATGTCCGCAATCATGCTGGATCAGGAACAGGCGTAGCAGGAAGCCGGCCGCGGGCACCGCCAGCAGCAGCGTGAGCGCATAATGGATTTCCAGCGAGAGCCACATCAGCGGCCAGAGCAGCACCAGCGGCACGGCGCTTGCCACCAGCTCCGCGGATGCGCGGCCGTTGCTGGGCTTGCGGAAGGTGGCAAGGTGACGCGCGATCGTGCGAAGATCACGAGGCCCGTTCGCCGGGTCTCCACGCATGCCCGGCGGGTTCGGATTGACGGTGCTCATTGTTCGGACGGAGCCTGTATCTGTCAGGACGGGGCGCGCACAAGCGCGATGTCGTCATGCTGCGATCGTTGCGACCATGGGGGAAGAGTGAGCCCAACGATCAAGACGCGGATAAGATGCGTCGGTCCCGGCTCAATAGCTCCATTGCAACTGCGTCCGGATCAGGTCACCCTCTGCCTGGCCCAGCCGCCGTTCGTCGGCCTCGCGGCGCTTCATGCGTGCATAGGCGACCGTCAGTTCCAGCGCATCCATGAACGGCCATTCCAGCCCTAGCTCGATCTCGTCGGTTTCCAGCCGGGGCGCATTGGTGGCCGCCTTCCAGCCGCCGCGATAGCGCTGCCAGCGCCCGTAGGGACGGATGCGGCCGATCCCTGTCTCGCCCAGATCATAGGTCAGCTGCACATAGCCGCCTTCCAGCGGCGCCTCCGTGATGCGCTGGGTGGCGGTGTCGAACTGCGGCCCCTGTCCCCAGACCCACTCGGCCTGGATGCCGAAGGGCTGGGGGTAGAGGATGGCGTGGAGGCCGATCCGGTCTTCGCGGTAATCGACCGCGCTCACGCCACCGGTGCGCACCTCCGGCCGGAACCGGTTGAGCATGGCCGAGCCGCCGAGTTCCAGCACCTGACCCCGGAACAGAGGACCCAGTCCGTCCAGCGCGAAGGGCCAGGTGGCCATCGCAACCTTCATCAGGCTGTCGTTCCGCTCCACCCGGTTGGTGCCCTGACCGTTGTAGAGGCCGACACCGAAGGCGCCGTAATTGCCGAACAGCTTCTGCCCGTCCTCGGCCAGGCGGTCCCAGATCCGCTGGACGTGCGGGGGTGTGTAATATGCCGTGACCCCGAGGTCGCGCTCGCCCGGAACCGCGCTGTTGATCGCGTCGGAGCGATCGAGCGGGATCCGGTTGGAGGAAGATTGCAGGTTCTCCCAGCCGAGCGGAACCTTGGACTGCCCGAACCGCAACCGGAAGCTGCGCTCCCGGTCCAGGAACACATCGACATAGGCATCGCGCAACTGGCCGAAGCCCTGCCGCGGTTCCGCGCTGGACTGGCTGTTCACGGCGGTGCCGAAATCGTGCTGCAGGTACAGCTCGATATTGTCCGTGACATCGCCCTGCAGGACCAGGCGCACCCGGCGCAGGGAGAACCCGCCATCGGCGTTGATCGAGGAATCATGGACCGATCGCAGACGCGACTGGCCGGCAGGCGCCGTCACGTCCCCATCCAGCACGCCGTTGTAGCGAAGCTGTGTGTAGCCGCGGAGCTGAAGCCGCTCGAACCAGGAATCCGTAGGCGGCTGCGCCACGCCGCCGGAGGGGAGGGTCTCCGCCAGCACGGGCAGGTCCGGCACGCCTGCTTCGACCTGCCCTGTCGCCGGCTGGACGGGGGGTGCCGTCGGCGGGGCCGGAGTAGCACTTGCGACTGCTGCCGCCGGCTGCTCCGGTGCCTGCAGCGCCTGCTGCAGCGCCTCGACCTGCGCCTTCAACGCATCGATCTGGCGCTGGAGGTCGGCCACACTTTGTGCCCGGACAGGTGCGGCAATCGAGATTGCGGTCGCGGCGAGCGCGATGAGATGCAGACGGTGCGCCGCCATGTCCTGTCCTTCAGCCCGAGTCAGGCGGGCGGATATGTCAGTTCCGTGACGCTGGGAAGAAGAACCTCGGGAGTCCGGGGCAAGGGTGATATCGCTGCTGACCGCTCCTGCATCCGGTCAGGCCAGAAGCTCTTCGCGCACGATGGCCGCGCCCGCGCCCAGCGCCCTGAGCTTGCCCGTGGCGACGCCCCGGGTCAGGGGCGCCATGCCGCAATTGGTGGCGGGGTAGAGCTTGTCCGCATCGACGAAGGCCAGCGCCTTGCGCAGGATGTCGGCCACCTGTTCCGGCGTTTCCACATGATCTGTCGCCACGTCGATGGCGCCGACCATCACCTTTTTGCCGCGTACCAGCTCGATCAGTTCCATCGGCACGCGCGAGTTCTGGCATTCCAGCGAAATGATATCGATCGTGGATTTCTGCAGATTGGGGAAGGTCTGCTCATATTGCCGCCATTCCGATCCCAGCGTCTTCTTCCAGTCCGTATTCGCCTTGATGCCGTAGCCGTAGCAGATGTGCACGGCGGTCTCCGCCGTCAGCCCTTCCGCCGCGCGTTCCAGGGTGGCGATGCCCCAGTCATTCGCCTCGTCGAAGAACACGTTGAAGGCCGGTTCGTCGAACTGGATGATGTCGACGCCGGCCGCCTCCAGCTCCCGGGCTTCCTGGTTCAGGATCGTGGCGAACTCCCACGCCAGCTTCTCGCGGCTGCGGTAATGCGCGTCGTGCAGGGTATCGATCATCGTCATCGGACCCGGCAGCGTCCACTTGATCGGCTGGTCGGTCTGGGCGCGCAGGAATCTGGCATCCTCGACGAAGACCGGCCGGGGGCGCGACACGGCGCCGGTGACGGTCGGCACACTGGCATCGTAGCGATCGCGGATCCGGACAACTTCACGCCTGGCGAAATCCACCCCGGTCAGGTGTTCGACGAAGGTGGTGACGAAATGCTGCCGCGTCTGTTCGCCATCGCCGACGATGTCGATGCCGGCCTGCCGCTGGTCATCCACGGCCAGCCGCAACGCGTCCTGCTTGCCAGCGGCCAGTTCCGCGCCCTCCAGTTTCCACGGGGACCAGAGCGTTTCCGGCTGCGCGAGCCAGGAAGGCTTGGGCAGGCTGCCCGCGGTGGTGGTCGGCAACAAGGTCGTCATGCTGGGTACCCCTGTGGTGTTGGTATCGGTCAGCGGGCGCATGTGGCCGACCATTGTTCGAGCAGGGCCGCGTTGGGCCGGATCAAGTGCTCCTCCGCGAACTTCCCCTGCTCGATCGCCAGCCGGCTACGCTCCTCCCGATCGTAGACGATGCGGGTCAGCGAATAGTCCTGGTACTTCAGGCTGGGCTGGTACCGCTCCGCCGCGACCGAGTTGGCGTTGTAGATTTCGGGCCGGTAGATCTTCTGGAAGCTTTCCATCGTGCTGATCGTGCTGGCCAGCTCGAGATCGGTGTAGTCGCCGATCAGGTCGCCGATGTGGTAGAATGCCAGCGGTGCGACGGCATGACGCGGCATGAAGTATCGCACCTTCATGCCCATCTTCGCGAAATAGTCGTCGGTCGTGGACGGTTCGTCGTTCCTGTATTCGCAGCCCAGGACCGGGTGGGTATTGGCCGCGCGGTGATAGACCTTGCTGCTCGACACGCTCAGGCAGATGACCGGCGGCTTGGCGAAGTGTGACTGGAAGGTTTCGGAAGCCAGGAAAGCCTTGAACAGCTTCCCATGCAGCTCGCCGAAGCCTTCCGGTGCGCCGCCGCGGGGGTTCTGCGCGAGATGGTCCGGCAGCACGATGCTGAAATCATAGTCGCGGACATAGGAGGACAGGTTGTTGCCGACGATGCCCGGAATGCGCTCGCCCGTGCGCCCGTCCACCACGGTCGTCTGCAGGATCTCGATCAGCGGGAAGGCATGGTCCTGCGTATGCAGCCTCATTCCGACCGACAGGATGGCCAGCTCCACGGAATATCGGTCCCCTGCCGGATTGTCCCAGTGCACCAGGGCATTGAACCGGTTGTCGATCATCCGCAGGGTGTTGCGCAGATTTTCCTGGCGGCTTGCACCGCGTGCCAGATTGGCGAAGTTGGTGGTGGTGCGCGTGTTGTCGGCCGGGCGGTAATCCTCGTCGAACGGGATGCTGCCTAGCGTGAACGTGAAGCCGCTGCTCGTCATGACTCACCTGCTGTTGCCGGGTGGGAGCCGCAGGCAGAGCGCGCAAGACATGCGCCGGCCCGGATGGCCCATCAGCCACCTGCCTGCGTCGAGCGCGATCCACCGGAGGAACCCCCGTCCGAGGACATCTATCGCGTCGGAGGCAGGTCTCCTGGCTTGCGGGTCAACACGGCAGTCCCGGCCTTCCCGAACCTGTTGCGAGGCCCAGTGACACGAAAAGGAACCGCCGCTCGCCGCTTACAGTTGCGGGGGCAGCGCCGGATTTTGTCCTTCAGGGACATCACCGGCTTCCCGTCTTAGCCCCGCCACATGCCTGTGGCGGGGAACCTCGACGATGCGCTTCAACACCAACGGCGATGCGGCGTCAACCGAATATAAGCAACTCTTTATATGCTTATACACCAGTGCATGATCCGAGGACCGGGCATGTTCGGCAAGATGGGTTGCCAATATCCGCACCATGATGGACGACGGCGGCGTCTCGATCTAAGCGCGCAGCAAGTCACACAGCTGACACCATCGCGGAGAGTGCCGAATGTCCGGATCCTATACGCTGATCATCAACTGCCCGGATCGGCCGGGCATTGTCTACAACGTCAGTGGCATCATCTTCGCCCATGGCGGCAACATCCTGGAATCCCGCCAGTTCGAGGACCGGGAGACCGGCAGGTTCTTCCTGCGCATCGTGTTCGAGAGCGATGCCGAGGAATCCGTGATGGCCGACGCGCTGGGGAAGCTCGGGACCGAATTCGCGATGGACTGGCGGCTGGTGCGGACCGGCCAGCCGGTCAAGGTCCTGATCCTGGTGTCGAAGTTCGACCATTGTCTGGCCTATCTGCTGTACAAGGTGCGAATGGGCGAGATGCCGCTGGAGGTGGTCGGCATCGCGTCCAACCATCCGGCATCCGCGCTGACCGCCAGCGACATCCGCGACATCCCCTTCCATCATCTGCCGGTCACCCGGGATACCAGGGCGGAGCAGGAGGCCTGCATCAAGGAGCTGGTGGAGGAGAGCGGCGCGGAGCTGGTGGTCCTGGCGCGCTACATGCAGATCCTGTCGGACGATCTCGCCACATACCTGTCGGGCCGCTGCATCAACATCCACCACAGCTTCCTGCCCAGCTTCAAGGGGGCGAAGCCCTATCACCAGGCCCATGCGCACGGGGTGAAGATGATCGGCGCCACCGCGCATTACGTCACGGCCGAACTGGACGAGGGGCCGATCATCCATCAGGCGGTCGAGCGGGTGACCCACGAAGATTCCGCGGACGATCTGGTCCGCAAGGGCCGGGAGGTCGAGAACCATGTGCTGGGCGATGCCGTGGGCTGGCACGTGGAGCATCGGGTGATCATGAACGGCCGGAAGACCGTCGTATTCAGGAACTGAGCGCGGCTTGCCGGCGCATTCGGCCGCCGATCAGGCTGGTGCGATATGCTTAGCCAGCACGACAAACGCCAGTTCGCGCGTGGTCGGAATGCCGCATCGCGGGTCGTCCAGCGGGAAGGGGCGCTGCTCCCCGGTTCGCTGGTATCCGCGACGTTCGTACCACGCGATCAGCTCGGGGCGCTGCCGGATGACGGTCATCTCCATGACGCTTGCCCCGAAGACATGCGCGGCGTGGTGTTCGGCCGCAGCGATCAGGCGGCGGCCAAGCCCGCCCGCCTGCGCATCGGGATGGACGCTGAGCAGACCCAGATAGGCGAGGGCGTCCGGCCTGGCCTGCACATGGACGCAGCCGCGCAGCCGCCCGGATGCTTCCGCCATCAGGATGGCCGATCCCGGTGCCGCGACCAGCCCCGCAAGCTCATCCGGGTCGGTGCGCTGTCCGCCAAGCAGGTCGGCTTCGTGCGTCCAGCCACGTCGCGCCGTATCCCCGCGATAGGCCGCCTTCACCAGGGCATGGAGTGCGGGAACATCGGCCGATACCGCCAGGCGAGCGCGCCCGGATCCGGCGGGGGCGTCCGTCATGCTTCCTGCCCCTCCGGCCATACGGTCATTGCCCGCCATGGTCCGCTCGCGCCGCCCAGCCGATCGCATTGGCAAGGATGCGCCGGTAATTCGGATCATCATAGGCATCCGGATTGTGACCGAGCGCGGAGTAGAGCACCCGGCCCTCCGTCGCCGGGTTTATCCAGATCACCGGGTGCACGCTCATCGCCAGCCTGGTCCCCGGCCGGTAGCTCGCCTCGTCGATCCGGGCGAGCACGACCATGCCCCGCGCGGCCGGGCTCGTAGCGTAGGAGTACCATTCATCGACCGGCGACCAGGGCAGCGTGATGCCAGCCATGGCGGGGTGATCCGGCTGGTCGACGATGATCCGGGCCGGCTGGAACTGGTCGATGCCGCCCGGATGGCCGAGATATTCTGCGCCGATGATCGTGTCGGCATACCAGCTGTCGGTGTGACTGCCGTCGCCTGCGGCATGCAGCGCCACCACGCCTCCACCACGCGCCACGAAGCCGGCAAGAGCTGCGCGTTGATCCTCCGTCATGAAATCGCCACTGGCGCTGTTGAGCACGACCACGGAAAAGCGCCGCAACTGCTCGTTGTTGAACACCGCTGCATTCTCGGTGACGTAGCTTGCGCGGCCGAGGTCTTGCGCGATGCCGGCCAGCACGTCGTTCGAGTGGGGGATATGCTCGAGGTGCCGCCAGCCATTGGTCTTGGAGACGATCAGGACCGCCTGCTGCAGCCCCTCAGGCAGGACAGGCGCCACGGCATCGTGCGTGGGCGTCGGCCGATGGGGATCCGGCGCTGACTGCGCCATCGTCAGCAAGGCAATAGCGGCCAGCATCATACGCATCGTATACTCTCCTGCCGGCCTGATAGCGCGGATCGGCGGATCAGGCGAGCAGGTGCCGGTCTTGCCGTTGCAGAGGCAAGCGATGCGCGAGCTTACAGACGGATCTGGTCGAGATGGGGCGTGCGTTCCTGATACGAAGGCCCATCGGCTGCAGCGCCATGGCGGAAATGCGCGGATCGCTGCCGTAACGGTCATCCAGTTGGCGGGTCCCGGCATACAGGTCCTCCAGCGACCAGGCGACATAGGGAGTTTCCGGCCCGGCATTCAGCCAGGCGGGATCCGCACCCCACAGCGACATGTCGGCCTGCGCGCTGCTGGTCGCCTCCCCGATACTCGCCAGGATCACCGCCAGCTACTCTTCCTCGCCGGTGCGATACCATGGCCGCTTCAGATAGATGCGCAGGTCGAAGGGTTGCCCCGGGGCGCCTTCCTCATCAACCAGCGCCCGTGCCCCGGGGCGCATCGCGCCGGGCGGCATCGACAATGTTCAGCCCGCGCCAGTTGACCCACAGGGCCACCAGGTCGCGCGCGCACGCGACCCGCCGCGATGGTGACCAGCGCAGCAGTACAGGTCCGGGTATCGGCTGCCGACCGCCGGCAACAGGTTCGGGTCGCGTCGCCATGCCCTGCTCCCATCCGGGCGTCGCCACGGCATGACCGGATGGCGTTTCAGGTTGATCCGGCGACCTGCGATTTGTTTGCCGACGGAGGTTGCGCCTTTCCAGGGCGATTGGCAATCTGCCTGTCGGGGGATGACGGGTGCACAGAGAGGGAGCGGTTTCGGTGAAGTGGCTTGTAGCAATCCTTGCCAGCGTGCTCGCGCTGCTGCTGCCGTTGCCGGCCGCGGCGCAGAGCCAGTACAAGCTGCTCGTTCTTGCCCGGCCGTCCACCTACCATTACGAATACATTCCGATCGCGCGCGACAGCCTGGAGCGATTGGCCCGGCTGCACGCGTTCGATCTGGTCTACACCAACAAGATCGAAGTGTTTGAAGATGACCTGCAGCAATATGCCGCGATCATGTTCCTGAACACTGCCGGCAGCGAACTGACGCAGCCACAACGCCGCAGGTTCGAGGAATACATGCGGGCCGGCGGCAACGCCATGATCGTCCATCGTGCGGCGATCATGCCGGTGGACGACTGGCCGTGGTACGAGAAGCTGGTCGGGCGTACCGTGGGCGTCCATCCGATGCTGCAGACCGGCGTCGTGACCACCGTGGATCGTGGGTTCCCCGCCACTTATGGCCTGCCGGAACGCTGGCTGTGGAGCGACGAGTTCTACGTCACGACCAATCCGCATGGGATCGCCATCAATCCGGTCCTGAACGTGGACGAGACGAGCTACGACCCCACGAAGATCTGGCCGGGCCAGGTATCGCACCGGATGGGGGCGGATCACCCGATTGCCTGGCACCATCAGTATGAAGGGGGCCGCGTCTTTGTCACCACGCTGGGCCACAATGGCGAGATGTACCGTGATCCGACCTACATCGCCCACCTGATGGGCGGTATCCACTGGACCGCCACCGGGCTGGGTCGCCAGCCCTGATCCGGCGCACGCCAGCCTCGCCGCGGCGCGCCGGGGTCACAGAGCCGGGATCGAGATGATGGAGGGGTATGCCGTGCCCGATGCCGGGCACCGCGCATATCCCCTCCACCAGCCTGCCGCTGGTCCGCCTCCGACGCTGCGCGTCCGGAGGGCGGAGGAGCCGCAAGGGCGTTGTCAGTCGCCGGCACCGACATGGTCGGCCAGATCCCTGGCACCGAAGCCGTAGCTGCGCGCGGCCGGGTCGGTCAGCATGGTGGCGTCCCATGCCGCATGATCGGCCTTCAGCTGCGCGAAGATGTCCGGCTGGCGATCCTTCAGGTTGGCGCGCTCCAGCGGGTCGGCGATGATGTCGAACAGGAACTCGTTGCCGTCGATCGACAGGTATTTGTGGCGACCCAGGCGCGCGGCCTTCTGGTTGCGCTTGCCGAATTTCCAGAACAGTGGCCGGTCCGGCAGGGTCGCGCCGGACAGGGCCGGGCGCCAGTCCCGTCCGTCTGCCGGGAAGGCCGGGTCGGGCGCGCCACCCGCCGCGGCCAGGAAGGTGGGCAGGATGTCCATCGACAGTACGGGCACCTCGCTGGTCGCGCCCGGGGTGGACAGGCCGGGCCAGCGCACGATCATCGGCACGCGCAGCCCGCCTTCCAGCAGCTCGCTCTTCACCCCGCTGAACGGCCAGTTGTCGCTGAACCGCTCGCCGCCATTGTCGCTGGTGAAGACGACCACCGTGTTGTCGTCCAGGCCAAGCGCGGCGAGCCGCTCCACCACCCGGCCCATCGCGGCATCGAGGCTGGTGACCATCTCCGCATAGGTGGCGAGCGAGCCGCCGTCGAAATGCACCAGGCGCCCGTCGATGCGGTCCGATTCCGCCTGGTCGCCGGGCCCTTCCCAAGGCCAGTGCGGTGCGGTGAAGTGGAGTGAGAGCAGCCATGGCTGTTCCGCCGCTGCGGCGCGGGCGTCGAGGAATTCCAGGCTGCGTTCGGCCAGCATGTCGGTGTAGTAGCCGGCTTCCTCGATCCGGATGTCGCCATCCCACAGGTCGCCCCGGTCGCCGGCATCATGTCCGAAATAATCGACCGCGCCGCCGCGATTGCCCCAGAACTCGTCATAGCCGCTCTGCAGCGGGCCATAGGCAGGGAGGCTGCCGAGGTGCCATTTGCCGACCAGCGCCGTGTGGTAGCCCTGCTGCCTGAGCAGGGAGGGCAGGGTCGGATGCGAGGGGTCGAGGCCCAGGTCGCCACGCAGCGGTTCCTCCAGCCCGGCGCGGGTGCGATACTGATACCGCCCGGTGATCAGCGCCATGCGGGTGGGGGAGCAGACCGCGCTGTTGGCGTAGCCGTGGGTGAAGCGCGTACCGCTCGCTGCCAGCGCGTCCAGCACCGGCGTCCGGTAATCGCGCCGGCCGTAACAGGACAGGTCGGCGTAACCCAGATCGTCAGCCATGATGAACAGGAAGTTCGGCTGGCGCGCCGCGCCTTGCGCGAAGGCCGGCACCGCGTGGCCCAGCGTGGCGGTGCCCAGCGCGGTGGCGCCCAGCGTGCCCAGCGCATGGCGGCGGGACAGCAGCATCTGTTTGAAGCGATCGGTCATGGAAAGGTTTCCTCTGGTCAGAAGCGGAGGGTCGCGCCGACGGTATAGCGGCGGCCAAGAAGGTCGTGAACGGCGGCGTTGGTCTGGGTCGCGAACCCGCCCGATGCGTTCCATGATGGTGTGATCGGCGGATCCTGGTCGAACAGGTTGGTGACGGTCAGCCACGGTTCGGCGTCCTGCGCGCCGGCTGAAACCCGCTGCGCCAGCCGCGCATCGACATACAGGACATCGTCCACGGAATTGTCGAGGATGGTGACGCCGTCGGTCAGCGTGGCATCCTGCGTGCCGGGCCCGACATAGCGGCCCTGCACCATGCCGGACGTGTCGCCATTGCGATAGGTGACGCTGCCGATCGCCTTGAAGTCGGCATAGGGCAGGTAAGCCTGCGAGTTCTGTGTGGCGCCGATCTGCCCGGCATAGTCGGTCGTGACGCCGGAGGAGTTCGTCTCGGACCGCTTCGTCAGCCAGCTGGCAAAGGCGCGCAGGCTCAGCCGCTCGTCCCCGCCGCCCAGCAGCGAGAGGTCCGTGGCGTAGGACAGTTCGGCGTCCACGCCCGATACGCGCGCCTGCGCCACGTTGATGAACACGTCGCCCACCAGCAGGATGTCGCCGCTGGCCGGGTCGGTGGTAACCAGGGCGCAGAACTCGGGCGCGTTCTCCCGGAAGCAGCGGTCGATCACGGCCTGCGTGCCGACCTGGCCGATCGCGTCCTTGATGCGGATATCGTACCAGTCGACCGACAGGCTGAGGCCCGGCACCACGGGCGGCTGCAGGACGATCCCGGCGGTGTAGGTGTCGGCCCGTTCCGGGTCCACCGCGGGGTTGCCGCCGGAATAGCGGATCACGTTCAGCGTCTCGATCGCGGGTGTCCGCGGATCGTCGATCACGGCGCTGCCGCCGGATTTGTCGAACCGTTCGGCCAGGTTCGCGGCGCGCACGTCGCGCGACCAGGTGCCGCGCAGGCGGACCCAGTCGATCAGCCCGACATCCAGGCCCGCCTTCCACGCCCAGATCGTGCCCGAGCCGGAATAGCTGGCCCAGCGCCCGGCCAGATTGAGGCTGGCATCCACTGCCTGCGTATCGAGCAGCGGGAACAGCAACTCGCCGAACGCCTCCCATACACGGGCGGATCCGTTGATGTTGGACAGCTTGGAATATTGCACGCCGACGGTGTTGGCGCAGTCGGTCGGGGTCACGCCGCGCAGGCCCGGCACGGCGCCGCTGCACGCCACCGGGAAGAAGGTGTCGTGGTCGGATGCCGGGTTGGTCACGTCCTGGATCACCTGGCGGATCGTCTCCTGCCGCCACGATCCGCCCAGCGCGACCGCGACCGGGCCGGCCCAGCCATCGAACAGGTCGCCCGCAGCGGACAGCTCGGCCAGCTGCTGTTCGAACGCGGTGACGTTCACCTTGTCTTTTGACGAGGTGTAGGACAGCTCCTCTCCCAGATTGTAGCCGGTGTCGCTGAAGTAGATCGGCGTGGCGACCTGCTGCCCCGGCTCGAACCCGGTGACGTAGTCGATCGCCGCGGCCGAGGCATTGCCGCGCCCGAACAGGTTCAGCGGCTGGCAGCCGGGGAACGCGTCGGAGAACAGCGACACGCGGCATACGACATCGCCGGTGGCCGGATCGGTCACGGCATCGATCGCGGCATAGACCCGGTCGAGCCGCAGCCCGAACTGGCGGGCGGTCCGGCGGGAATGGCCATACTGGTAGAAGCCGTCCACCTGCCACCCGTCCAGCATGCCGCCCGTATCCAGCCCCAGCGCGAAGCCACCGGTCGCGATGTGCTGAACGGTGTTCTCGCTGCTGGAGAGGATGCCGATATCCTCCACACTGCCGACGCGGCGCAGCGTGAAGCTGCTGATCCCGCTGCCTGCCATGGTCTGCCGCAGACCATCGGGCAGGAAGGCATTGTCGCGGAAGATCGTCAGCGTGGCCGGGCTGCCGGTAAAGCTGCTGCGGGTGGCGCCCTGCTGCCGGCTGTCGCTGTTGCCGTGCATGTATTGCGCGAACAGCGTCAGATTGTCGGTCGCCTCGAACTCGGCATAGCCGAACAGGGAGTAGCGGTCCGCATCGGGGATCAGCGTGTTGATCTGCGCGCCCAGATCCTCCCCGCTGCCGCCGCCGGCATGGCGTGCGGCTGGGGTGCCGAACACGCCCTGCACCTCCGTACCGTTCACGAACGGGGCGACATTACCGTCGCGATCGAAGGCGAGACCGTCGATCACCGTGCCCGGGGCGCGGATGTTGCCGTCGAAGCTGGCATTGCGTGACTTCGTGCCCGGCGCGAAGCGATACGGATCGGCCGCCGTGCCGCTGCCGAAGGTGCCCCAGCCCTGGTACCAGTCGCGCTTGCGGTAATTGTCGATGCCGGACTGCCGGGCATATTCGCCGCCCAGCAGCAGGTGGCCGCGGCCATCCGCAAAGGGCGTGCCGAAGGCGGCGGACAGTTCCTGGTTCTGGCCGTCCCGACGCGAGGTGATGCCGCTTTGCGCCTGCAGCTCCAGCCCGGTAAAATCGGTGTCGAGGATGAAGTTGACCACGCCCGCCACCGCATCGGTGCCGTAGGCGGCCGAGGCGCCGCCGGTGGTGGTCTCCACCGCGCGGATCAGGCTCTCGGGAAACAGGGAGATGTCGGCGCCGCCGGATGCGGTGGTGGCCGGCACACGCCGGCCGTTCAGCAGAGTCAGCGTGCGGTTGAGGCCGAGCCCGCGCAGGTTCAGCGATCCGCGCGACGATCCGCTGGCCGGCGTCTGGTTGCCGTAGAATTGCGGCAGCTGGCTGAGGCCGGTGACCAGCGATCCTGGGGACAGCGTCTCGATCTCCGCCGCACTCACCACGGTGACGGGCACGGGCATCTGCATCCCGTCCGTCCGCACGCGGGAGCCGGTGACCACGATGGCGGCAGATCCTTCGTCGCCGCTGTCCTGTGCGGTGGCCGTGCCAGGAAAGGCAGTCAGGGCGGTCAGGCCGACACCCAGCAAAAGGGTGGCGGAGCGGCGTGAAGATGACGGTAAACGCGACGGATGCATCAGGTCCCTCTCAGGGCTGGCACATCCGGCGGTCCGGTCTGGGCTATCGAAACTGTCGGCGACCTAAACTCCACCAGCTTAGTTGACAATCAATCCGGCAGGCTGCGGGTGAAGAGTTTTACCTTCGCGTGGGCAAGCTGAACTGTCGGCAGCATGACGCCGGACCGATGCCGGGGCTGGTTCGTTCGGTCGAAAACCAGCGAAAGGAAGACGTCCATGGCCGACGATAACGCCGTTGATGCCCGCCAGCGGGAGATCGCCGTCGAACACCTGCTGTTCAAGCTGATCGAATATGTGGAAGCGAACAGCCCCGGCCTGCTCGATTTCCTGGAAGGCAGCCTCGATCATCTGGGCGACCCGGCGCATGACGGGACAAAGGATGACGGACGGGTGCGGGAGATTGCCCGGCGCATGATCACCGGCGCCCGCGCGCAAGGCATCGACTAGGCGTTCCACTTGGGCAGGCACCGGTGCTATCGGGCGCCGATGCCTGCCTCCACTGACATGCCGCAGCCGCCGATCCGGGTCGCGGCCCTGTACCGGTTCGCCCGCTTCACCGACCCGGCGGCCCTGCGCGATCCGCTGGACGCGGTGTGCCGCATCCATGCCGTGCGGGGCACGTTGCTGCTGGCGGCCGAGGGGATCAACGGCACCATCGCCGGCAAACCGGCAGCCGTTGACGCCGTGCTGGCGCATGTCCGTACGCTGCCCGGTTGCGCGGCGCTGGACGTCAAGTTCTCGGGCGCGGACACGATGCCGTTCCATCGGCTGAAGGTGCGTGTGCGCCGGGAGATCGTCACCATGGGCGAGCCGGCGATCGATCCGGAAACGGAAGCCGGCACCTATGTGGAGCCGGAGGACTGGAACGGGCTGATCGCAGATCCGGGCACGATCGTGATCGACACCCGCAACGATTACGAGGTGGCGATCGGCAGCTTTGCCGGCGCGATCGACCCTGGCACGCGCAGCTTCAGCGACTTCCCGGCGTGGTTTCGCGAGCAGCGCGATGCCTTGCTGGGGCACGGGCGCCAGCCGAAGGTGGCGATGTTCTGCACCGGCGGCATCCGGTGCGAGAAATCCACCGCCTTCCTGAAACGGGAAGGCGTGGAGGAGGTGTTCCACCTGAAGGGCGGGATCCTGCGCTACCTGGAGGCTGTGCCGGTAGAGGACAGCCTGTGGCAGGGCGAGTGCTTCGTGTTCGATGCGCGGGTGAGCGTCGGGCACGGTCTTGCACCCGGCACGGCACAGCTATGCCACGCCTGCCAGCGTCCGCTGAGCGCCGAGGATCAGGCCTCCCCCCTGTTCGAGGCATGGGTGAGTTGCGCCGGCTGCCATGGCGAGCGGACCGAGGCGCAGCGGGCCGCCTACCGGGAACGTCACCGGCAGATCACGCTGGCCGCCGCGCAGGGCCACGCGCATCTGGGGCGGAACCCGTCCCGCGGTCAGGCGCCGGACGGTGTGCCCGAGTCCTGATCCACCGGCAGTTCGATCGGGGTGGCGGCGCAGATGGTGCGCAGCGCCTGTTTCAGCCCTTCCTCCAGCGTGGGATGATAGAACGGCAGCTCCAGCATCTCGCTGCCGGTGAGGCGACGCTCGATCGCCCAGGCGAGCATGTGGGCCAGATGCTCCCCGCCCGGCGCCACCAGGTCAGCGCCGATCAGCCGGCCATCGGGCGCGGCGGCGTAGAGCGTCAGCAGGCCCTCGTTGCGCCCTTCCACCCGGGCCCGGCCCTGGTCGCCGTAATCGGCGGTGCCGGTCACCGCGCCCTCCGCCTCCGGATCGCCGATGGTGGCGACCGGGGGATCGGTGAAGGTCAGGCTGAAGGGCACATGGCGCGGGGTGCGGATCGGTGCGGGGAAGGCGGCGGCGTTGCGCCCGGCGATCGCGCCGTCATGCGATGCCTCGTGCAACAGCGGCAGGTCGGCAGCGACGTCGCCCGCCAGGAAGATGGCGCTGTCGCCGCAGCGCATGGTGCTGCGGTCGTGGCAGGGCACGCCATCCTCGTCCAGTTCCAGCCCGGCCTTGTCCAGGTCGAGCCGGTCGAGGTTCGGCGGCCGGCCGAGCGCGGCGAGCACCATGTCGAACCCGGCCTCTCCACTGCTGTCCCCATTCCACCGGATGCGCACGCCCTCGGCGGTGCGGTCGGGCAGGATGGCGACGCCCTGATGGACCGTGAGGTCACGCTCGATGATCGCCTGCAGCGCGGCGTGGACCTTCTTGCAGCGGAGCTTGATCAGGCTGTGGCCGCGATCGAACAGCGAGACCTCCACGCCCAGCCGGGCAAAGGCCTGCGCCAGTTCGATGCCGATCGAGCCGGAGCCGACCACCGCCAGCCGGCGGGGCAGGTCGGGCAGGTCCCAGACGGTGTCGCTGGTCAGCAGCCGGTCGCCCAGCGCGGCGAAGGGTGGCGGTACCAGCGGGCTGGAGCCGGTGGCGATGACGATGGTACGCGCCTGCACGATGCGGCCATCATCCAGTTGCAGCCGGTCCGGGCCGATGAAGCGGGCGGTCGCGCGCAGGGTGGTGGCGGGATCAAGCCGGTCTATCGCATGGCGGGTGCCCGCGGCGAAGCGGTCCCGTTCGGAGCGGAGCCGCCCCATCACGGCCGGCCCATCGATCGTGACCGCGCCCACCCTGATGCCGAACAGGTCGGCGCCGGCGATCCGGTGCGCTTCCGTCGCGGCGGCGATCAGCAGCTTGGATGGCATGCAGCCGACATTGGCGCAGGTCGTGCCGTTGAAGGTGGGATCGATCAGCAGGGTCGAGGCGCCGTTGTGGCGGGCGGCGCGCTCGGCGGCGAGCCCGGCAGTACCGGCGCCGATCACCGCGACATCGCAGGTCAGGGTGTCAGCCACGTAGGTTTGTCATGGGGCAGGGTGATCCGATTGCTTGGAGGTGATCCCGCCGAACGGTCGGGACGGGGCGAGGGTTTCCGCCACCCTGCCGCTTACCTGCCGGCGCTGAGTTCGCCGCCGGCGACAAGCGCGGCATGCGGCACGAAGGCGCCGTCCAGCGGCGCCCCGTTCCAGCGCGGCGGCTGCCCTGCATCGCCCCGCGTGATCGCGAGGGTGCGGCCCTCCGGCAGCCTGATGGTAACCCGGTCGAAGGCAGGCGTGGTGACCAGATATTCGGGCCGGCCGGGTACCAGCGGGTAGAGGCCCATGGATGCCCACACGTACCATGCCGCCATGCCGCCGGCATCGTCGTCCATCCCGTCGGCATAGCCGACCGGGTCCAGCGCGAAGCTGCGCCCATGCCAAGGTGCCGGGCGCTTGCCGGCATTGGTGTACCAGTGGTCCATCGGCCGGTGCAGGATCCGGTCCACCAGCGCGCGGGTCCGGTCCGGCTGCCCGGCGGCGGCGAACAGGAAGGGCGTCTGGATGTCCGGCTGGTTCGTCATGTTGAACAGCCCGTCGCCGAAGAAGCGGTCGAGCTCGGCCGTGAAGCGGTCGCGACCAAGGCCGTCCTCCATCAGCCAGGCGAGATCGAACACCGGAGCCCAGCGATATTGCCACAGCGTACCCTGATACAGGCCGCGCGCCTTCACCACGTCGAAGTCGGGCGCGACATCGCGGAAGGTGTCGCGCCACATCCGGCGGTAGGATAGCGCCTCTGTCCCCAGGCGGGTGGCGCGGGCCGTGTCGCCCAGGTCGCCGGCGAGTTCGGCCACGGCCCAGATGTCGTAGGCCGTCTCGATCTCCTGATCCGGTGCGGCGCGGGGCAGGGTGGCGAGTTCCGCCTCCATCAGCGGCAGCAGTTCGGCCGCGTCGAAGCCGGTGATGCCCTTGCGGCGGAAATCGAGCAGCGCGACGCCGGCATGTTCGGTCCGCACCGTGATGAACGGTTCGCTGTCGGTCGCCCACTGCATCTTGCCGGCGACATACAGCTCCGCCAGCGAAGCGGCGATGTCGGCGGAGCGTTGCGGATCGAGCAGTGCCAGCAATGGCAGCTGCGTGCGGTAATTGTCCCACACCGCCCAGCCGGCATAGCGGTGCTGTCCCTCCGGCACCTGCTGCAGCGATCCGTCCGACCGGCGATAACGGCCATCGGCATCGTCGATCTGCGCGGGCGTCTGCATGACGCGGAACAGGTGGGTGTAGAACAGTCGCGACGCCTCGCCATCGCCGGGCACCGCGACGCGGGCCAGTTCGTGGCTCCAGGCGGCGCGGACCTCGGCGCGCAAGTCCTCCAGCGAGCGACCGCCCACCTGTGCCGCCAGCACGCGGGCGGCGGAGGCGGAGTCGACCACCGACAGGCCGGTGCGCAGCTCGACCCTGTCGCCAGCTGCCACGGCAAGGTCGAAGGCCAGCCTGTCGCCCTCCAGCATGATCGGCGCGTCGTTCACCCGCGCGCCGTTCAGCAGCAGCTGCGATGCGGAGGACAGGTGGTAGATGCCTTCGTCGCACACGGTCCCGGCGGACATGCGCGCCTGCAGGTCCGCGCCTGAACCGGCCTGCATCCATTCGACGGCGTGACGCACGGTGTAGCTGTGGCGTGGGTCGATCACCAGGCGCACCGTGCCGGCACGGGGCAGTGTGAAGCGCACGATCCCCGCCGCGCCGTTCGCCGCCAGCTCGGCCGCGATCCCGTCGCCATAGGTCACGCCGTACCAGCCCGGGCCGGCCCGTTCGGTCGCCTTGTCCATCAGCCACGGGCCGCTGTTGCCGGCGTAGGCCAGGGCCACATGCAGGTCCCCGCCGCCGCCGCCGCAGCCCACCCCCACGGCGCGGGTGTGGGAGAAGCCGGTCAGTTGCATTGCGGCGTGATCGTATCCGGCATGCTGCGCCGGCCGTGTGTCGGGCGACAGCTGCACCATGCCGTATGGTCCGGTCGCCGCCGGGGTGAGCTGCCCATGGTCGCCGGACGTGCCGACGAAGGGATCGACCAGGTCGACCGGTTCGGGCGCGGGTGTCTCGGCCAAGGCCGGCGATAGCATCAGCAGCGACGCGGCGAGGGCGGCAAGGGGCGGGGCGATGCAGGGCAGGGGAACAGGCATGATGCGCCGCCTATGGCCGGTTTGTGACAGCGCTGCGATGGTCGCAGCGACTTGCCGCTGAATTCTTCTCACAAATGTAAGAAATCCGGTCGATCCGACACGGACCCGTCACAAACCGGCGCCACTTGCGCCTCACGTGCCGCCAGCAGGGTGGCGATGCACGCCGATGCGACAAGGGTCACAATGTACAAGAACATGCCCGTTTCCGGTGCCGCGATCATCGCGATCAGCGCCTCCATGACCGCACAGGCGCAGGACGCCGTCACACAGGCTGGCGCCGCCACGCAGGCCGATGCCCGCGCCGCGGCGGCAGGGACCGGCACCGCGACGGACAGCCCGGCGGGATCGGAAATCATCGTCACCGGGGCCGCCCGCGCGCAGCGCCGGTTCGATGCGTCCTACGCCATCAACACGCTGAACCAGGACACGATCGCCAAGATCGCGCCGCTGAACTTTGCGGACCTGATCGGCCAGCTGCCCGGCTTCCAGACGGAAAGCACGGGGGGCGAGGTGCAGAACATCTATCGTATCCGCGGTCTGCCCAACGATGGCGGGTTCGTCTCCTTCCAGCAGGACGGCCTGCCGTTGTTCCACGAGAATGACGGCGTGTTCTTCCGCGGCGACGCGATCCTGCGGCAGGACATCATGACGCAGCGGCTGGAGGTCGTGCGTGGCGGGCCGGCACCGGTCTTCGCCAGCTATTCCGGCGCGATCATCAACGCCATCACCCGCGAAGGCAGCGATACGCCGGCCGGCGGTGCGCAGGTGACGCTGGGCGACACCGGCCTGTACCGGCTGGACGCATACCAGTCCGGCCCGCTGGGCAACGACACCTACTTCGCGGTGGGCGGGTTCATCCGCCATCACGATGGCTACCGCGACAACGGCTTCCCCAATGATCGCGGCGGGCAGATCCGCGCCAACATCCGGCACGATCTGGCAAACGGCTTCGTCAAGCTGAGCGCGAACTACGTCAACGACAAGAACGTGTTCTACCTGCCGATCCCGATCGCCGATCCGCGCAATCCGTCGGTCAGCCTGGATCCGTTCATCGACTATTTCGACGGCACGATGAACTCGCCCGCGTTCCGCAGTGTGACGATTCCCTATCGCACCGGCACCGGGCAGACCGACAGCCGCACCACCGATCTGGCGGATGGGCGCCACATGCGCGTGTTCAATGCCGGCCTGCAGTACGAGGCGGAGTTCGATGACTGGCTGGTATCCGCCAAGCTGGGCTACACGCAGGGCAAGAACCGGTTCACCGCGTTCTATTCCACCACCAACCCGGCCGATGCCGACGTGTTCGCCGCCGGATATCGCGCCCGCGCCGCCGCCGCGTTCGGCCCGGTCGTGTCGTTCGGCTACACGCTGGCAGGCACGAACGACGTCTACCTGCCGGACGACGACAGCGGGCTGGTGATGCAGGGCCAGTATCGCGACGTCGCGTCGGACTTCTACTCGGCGCAAGGCAACCTGTCCGTCGCCAAGCGGTTCGAGACGGCGCTGGGCAGTCATGACATCACCGTGGGCCTGTATGGCAGCCTGTACGGAATGGACCGGTTCTACGCCTACCAGAACTACCTGATCGAGGTGGCGGGTACGCCGCGCACGCTGGACCTGGTCGCCTACAACGCCGGCGGGGCGGAGGTCGGCCGGGTGACCGATAACGGCGTGCTGAACTATGCCGCCACCCTGAACGGCGGCGACAGCGATGCGCAGATGTTCGCCATCTACGCCAACGACACCTGGGAGATCGTGCCCGGCCTGCGCATCGATGCCGGCATCCGGCACGAGGAATATGACTATTCCGGCTATGGCGCGCTGACCGAGCAGGTCGATCTGGGCGACCGCACCACGCTGGCCGACGATGCCACGCGCGGCTTCACCGGGCGCATCCTGAACCGGGAGATGAAGACGAGAGCGACCAACTGGACGGTCGGCGCCAATTACGACTTCAGCAACGTGGTCGGGATCTATGCCCGCGCTTCGCACCTGGAGACCCCGCCCAACGTGCAGTCGGTCATGGAGGTGAACCCCAATCCGGTGTTCATCACCACGATAGCGGACCAGTACGAAGTGGGTCTGAAGCTGGCGAGCGGCCGGTCGTACCTCTACGCCACCGGCTTCTATTCCAATTTCGACCCGCTGAACGCTTCCTTCCTGGCGTTCGATCCGACCACGGGCCGCAACGACGTGAACGTGCCCTTCATCGGCGAGGCGCAGATCCTGGGCGTGGAGCTGGACGGTGCATTGTCGCTGACCTCGTGGTTCACGCTCAACGGCGCGCTGACGATCAGCGATCCCAAGTACAAGAACTTCCAGTCCGCGACCGGCGCCGACCCGGAACAGGTGGAAGGCAACCAGATCACCCGCCAGCCCAAGGTGTACGGCAACATCCGTCCAACCTTCGACTTCGCGGTGAACGACACCGATGTGTCGGTCTATGGCCGTTACACCTATATGGGGGAGCGGTTCGTCGACCTGTACAACAACACCGCGCTGCCGGCTTACGGCACGGTGGGTGCAGGCATCACGGTCAACCATGGGCCGTGGCAGGTGCAGGTCGTAGGCGACGACCTGTTCAACGAGCGTGGCCTGACCGAAGGCAATACCCGCACGGACTCGCTGGCAGGGCAGGGCAATGCGGAGGCGATCTATGGCCGCCCGATCTTCGGCCGCAATGTTCGCCTTGTCGTGGGCCTGGATTGGTGAGCGCGCTCCGCCTGATGGTGCGGGCGGCGCTGGCCGCCGCCTGCGTCTTTTCCGGCCCCGTGCTGACGCAGGCGGCGGAGCCGGTCGCGGTGGAGGATGCGGCATTTGCCGCATTGTCGCAGCGATTGTTCCCGCTGTTCACCGCGTTGGCGCAGGACCCTGCGGCCATGTCGGCGCTGATGACGGACCCGGGCACGCGGGACATCATGTCCGCCCGAGCTACGCGGCAGGCCACCTGCCGGCAGGACACCGGTTGCGTCGCCCAGGCGCTGCTGTGGCAGGAGGCCGAGATCGCCACGCTGGCAGCGGCGCTCCCCGCCACGCTGCCGGCCTTCGACGATGGCGTGGCGGCGCAGGCCACCCGCGAGTTGCAGGGCGTGAACGTGATCCTGGGTACCTATGGCCTGGGTCAGGTGCCGGCGTATCCGGCAATCGACGGCGCAGGCGTGCTGGACCCGGCCGAGCGGCGCGCCTGGCTGCAGGCGGCACTGTGGCTGTCGGGCACCCCGCGCGGCGGTTCCTTGCAGGGGATGGACCTGTCCTTCGATTTCGCGCTGGCCCTGCTGGACGGCAGCACGCGCACCGATGCCGTGGCGCACCTGCCGATCGAAGGCGGCATGAACGAGGCAGCGTTCACCCGGGCACGCAGGACGGACTGGGGCAAGTACCGCTACACCGCGCTGATCGTCACCGGCATAGGGCCGGAGCTGGCCGACATGCCGCTGAGCCCCGGCGGCAAGTACCACCTGCGCCTGGCCGCTCAGCAGTTCGCCGCCGGCGACGCGCCGTTCATCATCGTATCGGGCGGGCGTGCCCATCCGTTCAACACGCGCTTCACCGAGGCGGTGGAGATGCGCACCGCGCTGATCGAACGCTATGGCATCCCCGCCGACCGGATCGTGATCGATCCGCACGCCCGGCATACGACCACCAACCTGCGCAACGCCGCCCGCCTGCTGGTGGCGATGGGTGCGCCACTGGAGCGGGACACGCTGGTCGTGTGCAATCCGGTGCAGAGCGCCGCCATCGGCAGCCCGGCCTTTGTCGAGCGCAACCAGCGTGAGCTCGGTTATGCGCCGGGCGTGGCAGGTGCGCGGATCAGTCCGACGCTGCTGGCATGGCGACCCGACGCGGCCTCCGCCCGGATCGACCCGCGCGATCCGCTGGACCCCTGACCAGCCTCCGGAGAAGTGCGGCCACCGCGCAGGCGCAGTAGGGAAGCCAGGTTGCCTGAAAAGCAGGCACAAAGCGCGGCAAATGTGCAACAATGCCATCCCAAACTGTGCGGTGCGCCACCACAATCTGAGATTGACAGCTAGGCAAGGCGGCATGGTGGGGTTAACCCGCCCTCAGGATCGGCGGTCACAGAACCGCCAACACTTCAGAGGATGTTCTCCGCCATGCGTTCCACGCCCCTCGTTTCGGTCACCCGCACGTCTGTCGCCGCCCTGGCGATCGCCCTGGTGACAGCCCTGCCGGCCGCGGCGCAGGATTCCTCCACCCAGGCCGCCGGTGAAGCGACGCCGACCGAGCCGGTTGCCGACGCCCCAGCGGGCGACGAGATCGTCGTCACCGGCATCCGCGCCTCGCTTGCCAGCGCGCTGAGCGCCAAGCGCGATTCCGCGCAGGTGATCGACGCCATCTCTGCCGAAGACATCGGCAAGTTCCCCGACAAGAACATCGGCGAGGCGCTGCAGCGCGTCACCGGCGTGCAGATCAGCCGTGCTGGTGGTGAAGGGCAGAGCATCTCCATCCGTGGTGCCGAGCCCGCGCTGAACCGCGTGGAGATCAACGGCCAGACGGCCCTGTCGACCAATGTCGGCGGTGGCCGCGCGGTCGAATTCCGCGACCTGCCGGTGGAATTCGTCAACCGGCTGGAGGTGGTGAAGTCCGCCACTCCCGACATGACCGAAGGCGGCCTTGGCGGCACCGTGCGGATCATCACCCGCCGGCCGTTTGACGGCAACGGCGAGTCCTACGTCGCCGGCTCCGCCCAGGCGATCTACAGCGAGCTGTCGCAGCGGATTGACCCCAAGTTCGCGCTGATCGGCAGCACGCTGTTCAACAACGACACAATGGGTCTGCTGGTCTCCGCCACTTACGAGGAGCGCAGCCTGTGGTACGACCAGCTGCGCACCACCGGCTGGCGCCAGATCGACCGCAATCCGGCGGTCGCCGGCGTGCAGGCGCTGGACCTGAACAATGATGGCGTGGGCGACTTCTACCCCGACATCCCGCGCCCGATCATCAACCGCGAGCTGACCAAGCGCGGATCGATCAACGGCATCTTCGAATGGCGCCCGACCGACGATCTGCGCATGTTCGTGGAAGGCACGCACACCCGCTCCGACATGGAGCTGGACAGCCAGTTCCTGCAGCTGGGCACGGTGCAGAACATCATCAATGGCGGCGTGGACCCCAGCCGGACCGTCATCGGCCCGGACAACACGGCGCAGAGCGTGACCTTCGTGGGCGGCGTCGCCGCACCGGGCGGGCTGAGCGCTGCGTACCGCAACATCCTGGGCACGCAGGAGCGCCGGACCACCAACGCGCAGGCCGGCTTCGAATGGACGACCGGCCAGCTGACGCTGAGCGGCCGCGGCAGCTATGCCAAGGCGCGCGCCTTCAACGACGAGGTCAACGCGACCGCCACGGCGCAGGGGCTGTCCTCGCTGACGATCGATTACAACAACGATCAGAACGCGCCGAACATCACCCTGCCGATCGACCCGACGACCGCGCAGGGCATTACCCAGCTGATCGTGCTGAGCCGTCCGCGGTTCAACAACCAGGAAGAGATCGGCGGCAAGCTGGATGCCGAGTATGAGCCGACCGGCGGCTTCTTCACCTCCTTCAAGGTGGGTGGCCAGTACCGCAAGCTGACGGCCGACAGCATCTATTACGACAAGGCACTGACGCTGAACGGCGTGACTGGCCAGACGACCCTCAACAACTTCAACAGCGGCGTCAGCGCCACGGTTGTGCAGTCGACGGAAGTTCCGCTGGCGCTGATCCAGCGCATCCAGGGCATCGTCGCCAACAACGCCACGCTGGGCGACCACGACTTCTTCGGCGGCGCGAACCTTGGCTATGATGGCGGGATCCGGCGCTGGGTGAACCTCGGCATGAACCTGGCCGATGCCGTGGGCGTGCCCGATGCCTATGACAATCCGGTCCCGCTCGACACCTGGGAAGTGAACGAGGACAACTGGGCCGGTTATGCCCAGGCTGCATTCGAGGCCGATCTCGGCGTGATCGTGAAGGGCGTTGTCGGCGCCCGCGTGGTCGACACCAGGACCACCTCGGACGGGTTCCAGGTCCAGGGCGGCAGGGTCACCCCGGTGTCGTTCGATGGCGGCTACACGGAATTCCTGCCCTCCATCAACCTGACGGCAGAGCTGATCCCGAACCGCCTGCAGGCGCGCGCCACTGCCACCGAGGTGCTGGCCCGTCCGCTGCCGCAGCAGCTGGCGCCGCGCTTCACGCTGGATGTCGTCGGCCTGACCGGTTCGCGCGGTAATCCCGATCTGCAGCCGTACCGCGCCCGGCAGTACGATCTGGGTCTGGAATACTACTTCAACAACGTCAGCTATGTGTCGGCGACCTACTTCCGCAAGGAGATCGGCTCGTTCGTGCAGAACGTGACCGAACCCTACACCGATCCGGCAAGCGGCGCTGTCTATGCCATCAACGTGCCGTCCAACGGTACGCAGAAGGTGACGATCAACGGCGCCGAGGTTGGTGGCCAGTACATCTTCGACTTCCTGCCCGGTCCGCTGGCCAATCTCGGCCTGCTGGCGAACTACACCTTCTCCGACGATAGCGGTTACGAGGAAAAGGACTTCTTCACCGGCGGTCCGCTGTCCTTCCCGGGCCTGTCGCGCCACAGCTACAACGTGTCGGCCTTCTACGAGGACGACGTATTCAGCATCCGTGGTTCGTACAACTGGCGGTCCAAGTACCTGATCACCGCGCTGGGCCGTGGCAACAATCCGGAATTCGGCGAGGCGTATGGCCAGCTGGACGCATCGGCCGGCTACAACATCAACGAGAAGGCTTCGCTGTTCGTGGAGGCCGTGAACCTGACCAATGCGGTGCGGATCGAGAACGCCAACAGCGAATATCGCCGCACCATCCTGGAGACGTTCGGCCGCCGCTTCTATGCCGGCATGCGCCTGCGCTTCTGACCTGACGCATCTCAGTGCTGAGATGGTTGAGGCGGTCCCGATGGGACCGCCTTTTCCATGTCCGCGGTACGGAACGGACCGGCCCATCGCTCGCTGTCAGGGCGAAGTATCGCCGTGTCCGGCGATGCCGGGAGAGTATCGCATGACCAAGGACCTGAAAGCCGGCGATCACGTGAAGTGGGACACGCCACAGGGCGAGACGACCGGCAAGGTGGTGAAAAAGGAAACCGGCACCACCAAGGCCGGGGGTCACACCGCCAAGGCCAGCAAGGACGATCCGCAATATCGGGTCAAGAGCGACAAGTCCGGCAAGGAAGCCGTGCACAAGCCGGACGCCTTGAAGAAGAAGTGATGCGGCTGTCCGCCGGCCGTGCGCTCAGAAATGCACGGCCGCGGACACCTCCACGCTGCGCGACGCGCCGATATAGATGTCGGTCGCGCCGTAGCCGGAATATTCGCCATAGAACGCATCGGTCAGGTTGCGACCGCGCAGGGCGAGCGTCAGCCGCGGCGTGGCCTGCCAGTTCACCGCCGCGTCAAAGGTGGTACGTCCCCGCACGAAGATGGTGTTCGCCGTATCGGTGTAGAAGCCGGAGACGTGGCGGATGAACCCGCTGAGCGTCACCGGCAGACGCGGCAGGATCCAGGCGACATTGGCCGCGGCCGTGGTCGACGGCACGTTCACCGGGCGATTGCCGGTGCGCACCGCGCCGCCGGCCTCTACCAGATCGTCATATTGCGCGTCGGTGTAGGTGACGGTCGCACCCATGGTCAGCTGGCGCGTGGCAGATGCGGCCAGCGTCAGTTCCGCACCTTGCGAGGATTGCGTGCCGCCTTGCACGGTCAGTTGCGGATTGGCGGGATCGCGGGTCAGGATATCGTCCTGCACGATGCGGTAGGCCGCGCCCGTCAGGGTCAGCCGTCCGTCCAGTGCATCCGCCTTGAACCCGGCTTCGTAGGAATACCCCTTGGTCAGGCGGAAGCTGGTATTCGCGATCGATTGCAGCAGGATGGAAGACACCGGCGTCACGGCAGTGGTGTATTGTGCGTAGAGCGTGATCGAAGGCCGCACGGCATAGCTCGACCCCACGCGCCATGAGAATGGCCGGTAGGTCGGGCTGGCGCGCGTGACCGGGGCCGGCGTGACCAGCAGGTCCGTGATCGAGCGGTCCAGCTCCATGTCATCGAACCGCGCGCCGCCAACCAGCAGCCAGGCGGGCGTGATGTTCAGGGCATCCTCCGCAAAGACCGAGACGGTGCTCAGGCGTGAATCGAAGTTCACGTTGGAGGCGCGATAAAGCGCGCCGTCCGTGGGAAAGGTGCCGACCACCGGCGCGAACGGGTCGACCGGGCGAACCAGCTGGTTGGTGGCCGTTTCCCGCAGGCTGGCGAAATCCGTGTGGTTGTATTCGGCGCCCAGGGTGAAGCGATTGCGCATGCCGGCGATCGTACCTGCATTGCTGATGGCGAGGCGGCCATTCCAGAACCGGTGGTCGTGGGTGAAGCGGGTGAGGCCGCGCACGAAGCTGCCATCGGGGAAGGCGCCGTTCGGCGGGGCGAAGGTGCGGGTGCCGTTGTTCAGGAAGTCCCGCTCGGCATCGTACCAGATCAGGTCCGTCGCCAGTGCCCAGCCGTCGCCCACCCGCCAGTCGATGCGCGATCGCAGCGTTGTCTCGGTCGCGCCCGACGTGCCGCCTTCCGGGGTGTAGTTGCGGCGGCGCAGCGCCCGGTCCACCACCAGCCCGGCGTCGCTGCGCACCACGGCGCTGGCATCGCGAGCAAAGGCGGCGGGGATCAGCGGTGCGCCCTGATATGGCGTGTCGTAGCGGTCGGCATAATTGTCGATCGCCAGCAGGACGGACAGGCTGGCCGAGGGCTGGAACAGCAGGCTGGCAGTCAGCCCGTCGGCCACCGTGCGGTTGCGCTCCACATCGTACAGGCTGTCGGACCGCATGTGGCTGGCATCGGCGCGCAGCGCCACGGTGTTGCCGAGCGGCAGGTTGGCTCCGGCGGCGACGGTCAGCGTGTCGAAGCTGCCATGGCTCGCAAGCGCGTCAAGGGCAGCGGCATCAAGGCGCGGCTTGCGCGTCACCTTGTTGATCACGCCGCCCAGCGCGCCTTCGCCGAACAGCACGGAGGCCGGGCCCTTGATCACCTCGACCCGGTCGAAGTGCCAGATGCCGGTGTCCCGCTGCACCACGGTGGAGGCGGAGATGCGCACGCCATCCTGCAGGATCGACACCACGTTGCCGGCAAAGCCGCGCAAGGTGATGACCGCCGGGTTGCCGGGCACGTTGCCGGCGATGGCGCCCGGGACCTCGGCAAAGGCCTCCCGCGCGGTGCGTACCCCGCGGAACTGCAGCTCGGCCTGGTCCAGCACCTCCACGGTGGCCGGCGTCTCGCGGAGCGTCAGGCCGAGCCGGCTGGCGGTGTCTGCCTCCCGGTCCAGCGGCTTGCCGGCGGCGGTGACGATGATGCTGTCCTGCGCCGCGGCGGGGGTGGCCAGCAGCGCCACGGCGATGGCGATCGGGGAAGCACGCATGGTCAGCAATCCTGTTCGATGGGGTTGGCGGCGCGGTGGCGCTGGCGCCAGTGGAGCAGGCCGGTGATGAAGAGGGCGGCGGGTACCAGGCCAAGCAGCACCGCTAGGATGCGGGTGGCGAGCCCGCCGACGGAGCCGTCATGCAGGACGCGGATCCAAGCATTGACGCTCGTCGCGGCATTGCCCCGGCGGATATCGTGCACCGCCAGCACCTCCCCCGAATACTGGTCGAGATAGATCGAGCTGCCCGGAAAGCGGGCATGCGGGTCGCCCGGCACCTGCACGCGGATGCGGATCGGATCGCTGCCGCCATCGGGTACGTTGATGAAAGCCAGCCGGGCATCCGGCAGCGCCCAACGCGCGGTTGCGAGCGCCTGCGCGATGCTGACCTGCTGTCCGCTGGCGGCGGTGGAGATGGGGGAGGGCACCGGATCGGGCGTGGCGATGGTGGCGGTGAACAGGGCCGCCTTGATGTCTGGCAGCGCCAGCAGCGCGCCGGTGGCGGCCAGCAGGACCAGCAGGCCGGCGCTCCACAGGCCGAAATGCTTGTGCAGGTCTCGCAACCGGCGCAGGCGCCCGGCAGGCCGCTTGAAGGCCAGCGCCTTGCGCCAGCTGCCGCGCGGCCACCAGGCGGCGATGCCGGAAAGCAGCAGCAGCAGGATGACGACACCTGCCCAGCCGACGATCTGCATGCCCGGATCGCCCAGCAGCAGGTCCATGTGCAGCCGGTACAGCCAGCTCATCAGGTAGCCGCCCCATGGCTGGCTGCGCAGGATGCGCGTGCCGTCCGCGGAGAACCACACCATGTCCCGCCCGGCGCCGTGATGGCTGCCATGCTGTGCACCATCCGCGGGGTAGTAGTAGCGGGCCGGGATCGGTCCGCCGTGATGCGTCACCTCCAGGTTCCAGCTGCCGCCTCCATACGGATAGTGGGCGCGCCCGGTGGCCAGGGCTGTATCCCATACCGGGGACTCCCAGCCGGGGGCAGGGCTGGCGGGCTCATTCCGGGCGATCGGGTGAAGCGTGTCGTCCAGCTCCACATAGAAGACCAGGGCCGAGCCGGTGAGGCCCAGCAGCACGAACAGCAGGCCGGCCGTCAGGCCGAGCCACAGATGGAACTTCCGCACGATCTGGCGGAGGCGGGGCAGGCGCGTGCGCTGGTCCCGAGGAAGATAGGGCAAGGATAGTCTCCGGCATGGCAGGGGCGCGCACGGTGCGCGGCGGCCGGAGACGGTCGGTCAGCTCCGGCGTTCAGGCCGGCAGCGGAGGTCCGCGCAAGGGCGGTGTCAGGAAGGCCAGACGCGGCGGCGCAGGCACGGCCGGCGGAGGGAGGGCGAATTCGGCGAACAGCAGGGCCGGCGCGGCGAGGTCCGGCCCCTCGCCATCGGCCAGCGCCGGGGCGGCGGAAGCGGCGAAGGGGCACGGGCCATCATCGGCACCGTCCGGTGCATCGGACGCCGCCTTTGCCGGAAGATCGATGGTGATGGAGGCAGGGCCTGCATGCGACGAGGCGGCGGTGCACAGGGCCAGCGTGATCTGCCCCCCGGCGGACACCGGCATGAGGCCCGCCGGCAGCGCCAGCCGCATGACCAGCGCGCATGCCAGCAGCAGGCCGGCAAGCAGCGCGTGGGTCCGGCCGAGATGGCGCAGGCGGGTCATGGGGGCCGGCATAGAAGGTCCGGCAGCGCTTGCCAATCGCCGCGACCGTGCCGATAGGCGGCGGATGGTTGCGCTCGGATGCCTGCTGCTGGTGGTGCTGCCGCTGCTCGGCTTCATGGGCGGTGCGTACCTGGGTGGCGGGAATGCGACATTGTGGGGCGCGGGTATCGGCCTGGTGCTGGCCGTGGCGAGTTGCGCCTTGGCCGGCTACGCGCTGGTGCAGGCCAGTCGGCGGCGGTAGCCGGACCATCTGTTGCTTACCAACGAAGGCGATTTCCCATGAGCAAGGCCCCTGAAACCTCCGCAGTCGTGATCGGCGCATCCGGCGGCATCGGCGGTGCGCTCGAAACGGCGTTGAGCGAGGAGGACGCGTTTCACACGGTCCACGGCTTTGCCCGGTCGCGCAGCGGGGCGCAGCACCTGGACCTGCTGGACGAAGGCAGCATCGCGGCCGCCGCGGCGCATGTCGCCAGCGGACCGCCGCCGGCGCTGGTGATCGTGGCGACGGGCCTGCTGCACGCCAGCGACAAGGGGCCTGAAAAGGCATTGCGCGACCTCGACCCGGTCTGGCTGGCGCAGGTCCACGCCGTCAATGCGATCGGCCCGGCACTGGTGGCGAAGCATTTCCTGCCGATCATGCCGCGCACCGGGCGGGCGGTGTTTGCCGCACTCTCCGCGCGTGTCGGTTCGATCAGCGACAACCGGCTGGGTGGATGGCACGGCTATCGGGCATCCAAGGCGGCACTGAACATGCTGATCCGCAACCTCGCCATCGAGGAACGCCGCCGCAACGACCGCGCCATCGTGGTGGCCCTGCATCCCGGCACGGTGGATACGGGGCTGTCACGCCCGTTCCAGGGCAATGTGCCCGCCGGCCGGCTGTTCACGCCCGACCGCGCCGCCCTTCAGCTGCTCGACGTGATCGAGGGGCTGAAGGTCATCGACAGCGGCAAGCTGTTCGACTTCGAAGGCAAGGAAGTGTCTCCCTAGACCGACAGGCGGCGCCGCGCCGGACGATGGACGCCGTCGGCCTTATTCCACCTGATCGAGATAGGCGCCGTAGCCTTCGGCCTCCATGGCATCGCGATGCACGAAGCGCAGCGATGCGGAGTTGATGCAGTAGCGCAGCCCGCCGCGATCGATCGGCCCGTCATTGAACACATGACCCAGATGGCTGTCGCCATGGGTCGATCGCACCTCCGTGCGGATCATGCCGTGGGTGGAATCGCGCAGTTCGCTGACATGCGCCGGCTCGATCGGCTTGGTGAAGCTGGGCCAGCCGCACCCGGATTCGAACTTGTCGGACGACGCGAACAGCGGTTCGCCCGAAACGATGTCCACATAGATGCCGGGTTCCTTGTGATCGTTATACTCGCCGGTGCCGGGGCGCTCCGTCCCGCTCTGCTGCGTGATCCGGAACTGCTCCGGCGTGAGGCGCCGGACGGCTTCCTCGGTCTTCTGGTACGCCATCTTGATCCTTCCAGCTGATGCACCCGCCGTGGAAAGGCGATGCGCTTTGGTCATTGAACGCACCGGGCGGCTGCCGGTTCAAACGTGTCGTCAAAAGGTAGTGGCGCCGGATCCGGCTGACGAGGGGTTGCCCCCTATGACACCGGTATCTAAGCATGTGGTGAAACGGGATCAGCCGCCACCTGCCGGCAAGAAGCTGACCCGACGAGAGGTAAGCATGTCCAGATTCCCCCACACCTCCCTGGCCGCGCTTGCCCTGGCGCTCGCCGCATCGCCCTTGCAGGCGCAGGACACCGGCGCCGCTGCCGGACCTGCCGCACCTGCACCCGGCCTGCTGTTCCATGCCTCGCTGGATGACACCTTCGATGCCGATGCGGCGCAGGGGCAGGCACAGCCGGAGTTCCGCAGCGGGATGAGCATCGTGCCCGACGGCGCGGTCGGCGGCGCCGCACGCTGGGCGGATGAAGGCTATGTGGCGTGGAATGCGCGCGGCAACATGCAGGCGGCGCGGGGCACGCTGGGCTTTTTCTGGCGCGCCCGCGAGCCGGTGGGGGAGGCGCCGTTCAACATCTTCCGCGCCAGCTTCTCCGACCACAGCAGCTGGGACATGGCGTTCCTGCGGATCGACTGGAACGGGCACGGCTTTGATGCCTTCGTCACCGATGCCAACCTGTCCCGCGTGCGCGTATCGTGGCAGATGCCGGAGCGGCCCGCCCCCGACCGCTGGCTGCACATCGCCTTTGCCTGGGACGAAACGATCGGGGTGCGCCTGTTCGTGGACGGGCAGGAGGTCGCGCGGCGCGACCAGCAGGCTGACCTCGACAGCGGGCTGGACGGGTTCGGCCTGGCCGGGCGGGTGCTGTCGCCGCATCAGGTGCAGAGCCGCTACAACTTCATGCGCGGTTCGGACGTGGACGAACTGCGGGTCTATGACAGCATCCTCGATCCGGCGGCGATCGCCGCGTTGGCCGCGCGGCAGGATCCCGCCGCCGGCCCGATGGCGGCAATCCTGCCGGACGAACGGGCACGGCGGGCGGCGTGGCTGCACCGTTATGGCTGGGACCGCGCCACACCACCCGTGCTGGCGGATGCGGTGACGCGGGTGCGCAAGGTAGAGTTCGCCGATGCGCGTGACCTGAAGCAGTGGATGTGGAAGGGGGTGGACGGCATCGCCGAAACCACCTGGCCCGGCGTGTACAACCGGTCCCGCCTGACGGGCCGCAACGACTACTTCCAATTGCCGGACTGGAACACCTATGCCGAGGGCGGGAAGAGCTACGTGCTGACCGTGCCCGATGGCGAGCAGATCAACCGCATCGAGCTGCGCGGCGCAGCCTATGGCACGCTCGACTGGACCGGTCCGGGCGGGCGCGCGGAGGAGCTGGCGCAGCGGCCCGAAGGCGTGGTGCGCAGCGTCACCGACTTCGCCCCGCGTACCGGCGGCACCATCCGCCTGACCAACCGGATGCAGGAGCAGCCGGTGCAGGAGCTGTGGGCCTACGATATCGGGGCCGGTACCGAACCGGCGGGCAGCTTCGGGCTGTCCTACACGGTCGATCCCGCCGCCTCGATCGACCTGGCGGCGCTGGCGCCCCTGCGCGGCTTCATCGCCGGGCGCCTGCCCAGGGAGGAGCGCAGCACGGTTGTCGCCCTGCCGACCGGCGGTATCCGTGTCGCGGTGGGCGCGGGCAGTGCCACCGATGGCGCGGCGCTGCGGGTGCGCGGCGATGCGCCGGTCGCGCATATCCTGATCCCGTCCAGCTTCGGCAATGCGGAGCCGGACCGGCCGATCGCGCGGGCTTGGGATTACGGGTGGGAAAACCTGCATGACGGGCTGGACGGCGTGGCGATCGACCTGCCCGCACTGGACCTGCCGGCAGATCCGGACGGGCGCATCCCGCTCAACATCCGGGTCCGCGATCCGCTGTGGCCCGAACGGGACATGATCGACCTGTCGGTCTCGGTCCGCCCGCGGGAGGCACGGACGCTGTGGCTGGACCTGCGCGACCGCATCCTGCCGGCCAGGTCGATGCTGATCAGCATCGCCTCCGCCAATGCAGGCTTCACCGCCGACCATCTGAAGGGCGCCAACATCCGGCTGGTGTTCAAGCCGCGCGACCAGGCCCTGACCGAGCATGTCGCCGACCGCTTCAACCAGGTGAAGGACAACTGGGCCTTCCTGGTGGAGGAGCACACCGCCTCCAAGCGGGCCAGTCTGTACAAGCGGCTGTACGCCGACATCACCGACCTGCTGGCGGCCGATCCCGAGCACGAACAGGGGCGCGCCTACTGGTCGGACATCAACTACCGGCCGGAGAACATTCCCGTCGTCACCATGGCGGAGCCGCCGGCCGGCGTGCCGCTGTGGGCCTTCCGCCAGGTGGAGGACCTGAAGCAGGTCCGCCAGTTCATCGAATGGTGGATCGACGAACGTCAGGTGCCGTATGGCGATTTCGGCGGCGGCCTGTCGGATGATACCGACCTGGTCCAGCAATGGCCGGGCGTCGCGCTGATGGGCATCCTGCCGGACAAGATCAACGCATCGCTGCGGGCGGTGTCGGACGCGGTCTATCGCGACGGCATGATCACCGATGGTCTGGGGACGATCGCCACGGACGAGCTGCACGCCTACGAGGAAGGGCTGAACAGCAATGCGGCACGGCTGTACCTGAACTGGGGCGAGCCGCTGGCGGTGGAGCGGATCATGGACAATGTCCGTGGCCTGTCGCGCGTGATCCTGCCCAATCCGACCGGACATCTGCACTTCGCCAGCAGCTGGTACGGCGCGACCGCCATGTATCGCGATCCGCATTGGGAATGGCAGAAGCCCTATGCCTTCACCGTCATGCACGGCCCGATCCTGCTGGGCATGTTCAACGGCGATCCGACCTCGCGCGGGCTGGTGACGGGGCTGGTCGACGGGTTGCTGGCGCATGGCAAGCAGGGGGCGGACGGCAGCTGGACCTATCCCAACGAGATCAACTGGCGCACCGACGAGGAGCGGCAGGGCGACGGCGGCGGGGCGACCCTGCCGTTGCAATCCGCCTTCGCCGCATGGCGCTTCAGCGGCGACCAGCGGTATCTGCAGCCGGTCACCGCGCGGCTGGCGCGCAGCGCCGGTGGCGCGGCGGAGTTCAACGAGAACCTGTTCGACCTGCTGCCGGATGGCGCGGCGCTGCGCGGCCGCATTGCCCGTGGTGCCGGATCAGGCGATCCCTTTGCACGCTATGCCGCCTGGGCGGAGACCGGTGATACCGGACAGCTGAGCGCGCTGCATGCCGATGCGATCGCACAAGGATCGCAGCGGATGTACATGATGACGGAAGGGCACTGGTGGTCCGACCGGGTCGAGCTGCCGAGCCAGATCCTGCAGCGCGAGCGGCTGGGCGGTGTGGCGCTGGGCCGCAACCAGACGGTGCCCGGCAACACGGTCAGCTGGCGCTTCGCCGAGGAAGGCGCGGCGGAGCAGGTCGCGATCCTGATGCCTGGCGCCACGCGCGACCGCTTCCGGGTGATCGCCTGGAACATGTCGGACGTGCCGCAGGCGGCGCTGATGGACAGCTGGAACGTCACGGCCGGGCAGTGGACGATGCAGGCCGGCACCAGCGCGGACGAGGGCAGGACGGTGACCGCGACCGGGCCGGCCGACACCGTCACGCTGGAGCGGGGCGCGCAGGTGCCGGTGACCTTCGCGCCGGGGACAACGACCGTGCTGGACTTCCAGCTGGTGCAGGCGGGCACGCCCGTGGAGGGCCGGGCCGATCTGGGCATCGGGCCTGCCGATCTGCGTCGCCGCGGATCGCGGCTGGACGTGACGGTGCACAGCCTGGGGGCACAGGCGACCGCCGGCGGCGAGGCCCGGCTGGTGGATGCGGGCGGCACGGTCGTGGCGCGCACGGCCATTCCGCCGCTGGAGGCACCGGCCGACCTCATGCCGCGCACCGCGACCGTCCGGCTGCAGGTCCCGCGCGGGAGCGAGGGGCTGCGGGTGGAGGTGGCACTGCCGCAGGATGCGCCGGAGGTGACCCGGCGCAACAACAGCGTGGCCGTACCACAGGACTGAGGTGGAGCAGGGGAGCGGTCCTGTGCCGCTCCCCGTCTGTTCAGGAGACGTCCGCGACAAGTTCCGTCAGGATCGCTTCCGCGCGGGTCAGCCGTTCGTGTGGCTCCTGGATCGTCTCGCGCAGCAACAGGCGGCCCTTGGATTCCTCCAGCCCAGCCGCGGCGGGATCGCCGGCAAACTGGCGGTGCGGGGTGAAGGCGATCGCGGCGGGGCCGGCATCGATCCGCTCGATCCGGACATCGCGCGCCAGCACGCGCAGACGGGCGAGGGCGAGCAGGTGCCGGGCGTCTTCCGGCGGCTCTCCGAAGCGGTCCGTCACCTCTTCCTCGAAGGTGTCGAGTTCGTGCAGGCTGCCGAGGCGGGCCAGGCGGACGTAGAGGCCGATCCGCACATCCTCCTCCGGGATCCATTCCGGGCTGATCCGCCCGCCGACCCCGAAGTTGAGCGAAGGTGTCCAGATCTCGACCGGCTCGCCACGCGCGGTGCGCAGCGCGCCTTCCAGCATATGCTGGTAGAAATCGACGCCGATCAGCTTCACATGGCCGGTCTGTTCCTCGCTCAGCAGGTCGCCGGCGCCGCGCAGGTCCAGGTCGCGCGCGCTGATCGCGAAGCCTGCCCCCAGCCGGTCCAGCGCCTGTAATGTCTTCAGCCGGGCCAGGGTATGCGCCGCGATCTCCGCCTTTGGATCGGTCAGCAGGTAGATCTGCCCCCGCCGCGCACCGCGCCCGACCCGGCCGCGCAGCTGGTGGAGTTGCGACAGGCCGAAGCGGTCGGCGCGCCAGACGATCATTGTGTTGGCGCGCGGCACGTCCAGACCGGATTCGATGATGTTGGTGGCCAGCAGCACGTCGCCATCGCCGGCGGCGAAACGCACCATCGCCTCGTCGATCTCGGCCGCCGGCAGCTTGCCATGCGCCTGCAGCAGGTCGAGTTCCGGCACCAGCCTGCCCAGCTGTTCGGCCATGGGCGCGATGTCCTCCACCCGCGGCACGACGACGAAGCTCTGCCCGCCGCGGCTGCGTTCGCGCAGCAAGGCGGTGCGGACGGTCTGCGGGTCGAAGGTGTCCACGGCGGTGCGGATCGGCTGTCGGCGGGCGGGTGGCGTGGCGATGACGGACAATTGCTGCAGACCGATCAGTGCGCTTTGCAGCGTGCGCGGGATCGGCGTGGCGCTCAGCGTCAGCACATGGCCCGCGCCGAGATCACGCAGTTTGGCCTTGTCGGCGGCGCCGAACTTCTGCTCCTCGTCGATGATGGTCAGGGCGAGGTCATGATAGGTGACCGCCTTGCCCGCGACCGCGCCGGTGCCGATGACGACGTGGATCGATCCATCCGCCAGGCCGGCAAGGGTCGCCTTCTTCTCCGCGGCCGGGGTAAAGCGCGACAGGCCGGCGACGGTGATGCCGAGCCCGTGGAACCGGGCGCGGAAGCTTTCCAGATGCTGCCGGGCGAGCACGGTGGTGGGCGCCGCCACGGCCACCTGGCTGCCACCGAGCGCGACGATCGCGGCGGCGCGCAGCGCAACCTCCGTCTTGCCATAGCCGACATCGCCGACCACCAGCCGGTTCATCGGCTTGCCGGAGGCGAGATCGTCGCGCACCGCGTCGATGGCCCGGCCCTGGTCTGCCGTCTCGGTGAATGGAAAGCCGGCCACAAACCGTTCGTAGGCGGCGGCATCGGGCACCAGTTCCGGGGCGGAGCTGGCCAGCCGTTCCTCCGCCAGCGCGATCAGGCCGCGCGCGGTTTCCGCCACCGCCACGTCCACCGCACGACGCCGTTTCTCCCAGCTCGATCCGTCGAGCTTGTCCAGCGTGACGGCATCCTCGTCCGCGCCATAGCGCCAGATCCGGGCCGCCTCCGCCACCGGCACCATCCGCCGCGCGTCATTGGCGAAGCGCAGCACGACTGCATCATCACCTTCATCCGCCAGCGGCTCCAGACCGGCGACGACGCAGACACCGTGATCCTCGTGCACCACCACGTCCCCGACATGCAGTTCGCCCATCGCGAAGATCTGGGCGGCGTCGGCGGAGGGCGCATCGATGTCGCGCTGCGCTCGGCTGCCGAGCAGGTCGGCGGCGGTGATCGCCACCAGCCCGTCATGGCGGAAGCCACGGCGCAGCGGCATCTCCATCATCAGCAGCGCGCCGGGCGCCGCGGCCATGGCGTCAGCCCAGCTGCGCACAGGCGCGGGATCGGACCCGAGCGCCTTGGTCACGCGGCGGGCAAGGAAACGCAGGTCGCGCGGGCTTCCGAGCAGCAGCACGCGGTCACCCGCCTCGATTGCCTGTCCGGCGAAGGTCTTCAGGGCGCGCAGCGGCCATTTGCGTTCCACGAAGCGTGGCGGCGGGTCACCGGCATCGTCCGCAGGATCAAGCACGTCACGGCCATCCAGCGCGGCGTTCCAGCGCTCGCCCGGGCATACGTCGCGCACCGCCCGTTCGGGGCGGCGCCGGACCGCGTCCTCCGCCAGCGCGAGGAAGCGCTGCCGGCGGTCCTCGGCACCGGGCTGCACGGCGATCCGGGCACCGGGCAGATGGTCCGGCAGGGTGACGGGATGGCGCAGGTCCGGCTCGCTTGCCCGGCCGACCTCCAGCCTGTTGCACTCGCCATGGGTCAGCTGTGTCACCGGATCGTACGGGCGGATGGAAAGGATGCGTCCATCCTGCACTTCGATCCGGTACGGTTCCCCGGCATCGGCCGGGTAGAGGTCGATCACCTGCCCGCGGACGGCCATCTCGCCAGGCTCGTCCACCCGGTCATCCAGCACGTAGCCGCTGTCGGCCAGGATGGCCGCGAAGGCCTCCACCTCGATCTCCTGCCCGTCACGCAGGATCGGCGGGGCGGCGTCGAACTCCTCCGGACGCGGGTACAGCCGCGTCACCGCCTCGCCGGTGGTTACCAGCGCGATCGTCGGGCGCTCGGCCCCGGACAGGGCGGCCCGCACGCGGCGCAGGGCTGTCGCGCGCTGGCCCACATTGGCCGGGGAGGGCGGCGCGCTGTCACCCGGCAGGGCATCGCTGCCCGGGCAGAACACCACCACCGCATCCGGGGCGCCGGCCGCCAGCGCCCGTGCCAGTTCCGCCGCATCCGGATCGTCCCTGGTGATGACGAGGAGGTCACCGTCTTCCAGCGATGTGAGCAGTCCGGCAACAATGTCGCTCACTCCTGCATGAGCTTCCGATGACTTCGCTGCCAAGCTGCTATCCTTTGAAGATGGATAGGTTGAACCCGGCAAAATCGGCGGCGTTCCGGTGCGGCGACGATTGAGCCCGGCTTACGTCCGGCGTGAACCCGGGCGCGGCACCAGCTGGTCCAGCGCATCGGCATTGTCCCGGCCCCAGCCATAGAGCAGCTCCACCGGCTCGACGAAGCGGCGACCCAGTTCGGTCAGGCGGTACTCGACCGCTGGCGGCATCGTGCTCCGGACAAGCCGGTCCAGCAGGCCGCTGCCTTCCATGTCGCGTAGCGTCTGTGTCAGCATCTTCTTGGAAATACCCGGCAGGCTGCGCTGGAGCACGCCGGTGCGGGCTGCACCGTCATGGCGGGCATGCAGCGTGTGCAGCACCATGCTGGTCCACTTGGTCGCAAACAGTTCCAGCACGCGGCGCGGGGCGCAATCCTCCCGCCAGTCGTCATCGGGGGTTCCGGGCTGCATGTGGTTACCTCCTGGTGCCTGGGGACGTGAATGGTGCCGTCTAGAACCACGCCGGGCCGGTGCCTAGCTGTACGGCAACGAAGGAGTGTATTCATGGCGAAGACGGCATTGGTGGTGGGCGCGAGCGGGATCGTCGGCAGCGCGACGGCGAAGCTGCTGGCGGCGCAGGGCTGGACGGTACACGGCCTGGCGCGCCGACCCGGCGAACAGGCGGGCGTGCAGCCGGTTGCGGCGGATCTGCTGGACCGGGATGCGACGGCCGCGGCCCTGCGCGACCTGAACCCGGATGCGGTGTTCATCACCACCTGGCTGCGCCAGGACAGCGAGGCGGAGAATATCCGCGTCAATTCCGCGATGGTGCGCAACCTGCTGGACGGCCTGCCGAAACCGACCGGACCGCGCCATGTCGCGCTGGTCACCGGGCTGAAGCACTATCTCGGCCCGTTCGAGGCTTACGGGAAGGGCGCGTTGCCGCAGACCCCGTTCCGCGAGGAGCAGGGGCGGCTGGATGTCGAGAACTTCTACTACGCGCAGGAGGACGAGGTGTTCGCCGCCGCGGCGCGCGATGGCTTCAGCTGGAGCGTGCATCGCCCGCATACGGTGATCGGGCTGGCCGTCGGCAATGCCATGAACATGGGTACGACGCTGGCTGCCTATGCCAGCCTGTGCCGGGAAACCGGGCGGCCGTTCACCTTCCCCGGATCGGCCGCGCAATGGGCGGGGCTGACCGACATGACCGATGCCGGGCAGCTGGCGCAGCATCTGCTGTGGGCGGCGGAAACCGAGGCGGCGCATGACGAGGCGTTCAACGTCGTCAATGGCGACATCTTTCGCTGGCAGTGGATGTGGGGCCGCATCGCCGGATGGTTCGGGGTGGAGGCGGCGCCGTTCGACGGCATCGTGCGTCCGCTGGAGCAGCAGATGGCGGATGATGCCGGGGTGTGGCGTGCGATCGCGGAGCGTGAAGGGCTGGCGGAGGCGGACCTGACCCGGCTGGCCTCCCCATGGCACACCGATGCCGATCTGGGCCGACCGATCGAGGTGGTGACCGACATGAGCAAGAGCCGGCGGCTCGGCTTCACCGCGTACCAGCCGACCGAGGATGCATTCTTTTCCCTGTTCGAGCAGCTTCGGGCGGGCCGGCTGATCCCCTGAAGGAGCGATGCAGGCCACAGGATTGCTGCAGTAGCGAGATCGTGTGCCTGTACGGCAAGATGGTTGCATATCCGTCACTCTGACCGCGGAAAGCGCGCAAAATCGCCGGCGACATCAGGCATGATCACAGCTAAGGCTCGCTCATCAAGGGGCCGTGCTGCGGTCGTGCCAATCGTCGGGAGCATCACAGGCCGTGTCGCAAATGCCGGATGAGGAACTGTCCGCATCCCCGATCAGCGCGCTGGAGATCTTCTCCGTCGGGATCGGCCCGTCCAGTTCGCACACGGTCGGGCCGATGCGGGCCGCGCGACAGTTCATGGAAGCGCTGCCGCAGGCGCCACAGCGGGTGCGATGCGAGCTGTATGGATCGCTGGCGCTGACGGGACTGGGTCACGCCACCGACGTGGCGGTGCTGCTGGGCCTGTCCGGCCACAGTCCGGCGACCATCGATCCGGACGCGATGGCCGGCATGGTGGCCGATATCCGCCAGCAGGGCCGGCTGCTCAGCCGCACCTTCGATGGCACAGCGATCCCGTTCCAGGAGCGGGCCGATCTGGTCTTCCGGCTGGGCGAGTTCCTGCCGGCGCACTCCAACGGCATGCGCTTCACCGCCTGGCTGGAGGGGGTGGCGGAGCCGGTGGAACATTACTTCTACTCGGTCGGTGGCGGCGCGATCATGAGCGGGGATGCGGTATCTCTCACCCCGCAGGTGACGATGGCCGGACACAATGCCCGGCTGCCGTTCCCGTTCTGCTCCGGCGAGGAGTTGCTGGTGCTGGGCGACCGGGAAGGATTGTCCATCGCCACCCTGATGCTGCGCAATGAAGGTGTATGGCGCACCGAAGGCGAAACGCTGGCAGGGTTGGACCGGATCATCGACGTGATGGATGCCTGCGTGCAGCGCGGGCTGCGGCAGGAAGGGCTGCTCCCCGGCGGCCTGCGGGTCCGGCGGCGCGCGCGGGCGATCCAGCTGCGCCTGCGGCAGCAGGGCGCCAATGCCGGGCCGGCGCAGGTCTTCGAATGGGTCAGCCTGTTCGCGCTGGCCGTGAACGAGGAGAATGCCGCCGGCGGCCGCGTCGTCACCGCGCCCACCAATGGCGCGGCCGGCGTGATCCCGGCCACCCTGCTGTATTACCGCAAGTTCGTGCCCGGCGCCGACCGGGAGGGTGAGCGCACCCTGCTGCTGACGGCGGCGGCGATCGGCTGCCTGTACAAGAAACGTGCCTCCATCTCCGCGGCCGAGATGGGCTGCCAGGGCGAGGTCGGGGTCGCCTGCTCCATGGCGGCGGCCGGGCTGGCGGCGGCGCTGGGCGGGACCAACCAGCAGGTGGAGAACGCCGCGGAGATCGGGATGGAGCACAATCTGGGCCTGACCTGCGACCCGATCGGCGGGCTGGTGCAGATCCCCTGCATCGAACGCAACACGATGGGTGCGGTCAAGGCGATCAACGCCGCCTACCTGGCACTGCAGGGTGATGGCCGGCACATCGTCAGCCTGGATGCGGTGATCGAGACGATGCGCCAGACCGGGATCGACATGGCCAGCAAATACAAGGAGACGAGCCTGGGCGGGCTGGCGGTCAACGTGGTGGCATGCTGACCGCCGATCGCCCCTGATCAGGGCTGCGAGGCATTGCTCCGCAGCCGGTCCGCATTGCGGATCTGCGCAAATTCCGACCCTTCCTTCCACTCGGGCCAGACGTCGGACATGGCAAGGTCCCGCCCGACGTAAAAGGCGAGCGCGGTGTCCTGCGCGGCGCCGGTGAAGTCCAGTTCCGGGGTCCAGGCGTCGCAGGTCTGGTGGTAGCAGGCCATGTAGCCGTCCAGCCACGCCTGCCCGCCTGTGCGGCCGCCCTCGACCAGGTCCGGTGCGCCGCTGATCGCCATCAGCAGCAGGGTCGGCACGCCGCGCTTCGCCACGGAGAAGTGATCGGCGCGGTAGAACAGGCCGCGTTCGGGCAGGGTCTCGGGCGTGACCGTGCGGCCCTGCGCGGCGGCGGCACCGGTCAGCATGTCCTCCAGCGTGCTCTGTCCTTCGCCCACCAGCAGCACGTCGCGCGACGGGCCGCCCGTGTTCAGGATGTCCAGCGTGATGTTCGCCACGGTGCTGGCTGCCGGATAGACGGGATCGCGGGCATAGGTCTCGGACCCCAGCAGCCCGCGCTCCTCCGCCGTCCAGAAGCCGAAGGCGACGCTGCGCTGCGGCGGCGGGCCGGCCTTGAACGCACGCGCGATCTCCAGCAGGCCGGCGACGCCCAGCGCGTCATCATTGGCGCCGGGGCGGATGGTGCGCCCCTGCGCGTCCGGCGCGCCTTCGCCATAGGCATCCCAGTGCGCGCCATAGAACACCACCTCGTCCGGTCGCGTGGTGCCGGGCAGGCGGGCCAGCACATTGCGGCTCATCAGGCTTTCATGCGTGACCGGCAGGTTGGCGCTGAAGGTCGTGCCAAGCTCCACCGGGCGGAAGGCGGGCGTGGCGGCCTGCGTACGCAGGGTGGCGAGATCCTGCCCCGCTGCGGTGAACAGCCGGTCCGCCGCGGCACCGCTCAGCCAGCCCTGCAGCGCGAGCCGGTTCGTGGCGCCGGCCACGTCGTAATTCTCGCCACCGGGCGCGGTGACGGTGGACCACCCATAACCCGCGCCATCCGTGTCGTGCACGATCAGCGCGGCGATGGCGCCCCGGCGGGCGGCTTCCTCGAACTTGTAGGTCCAGCGGCCATAATAGGTCATCGCCTGCCCGCCGAACCTGTTTGCCGCTTCGTCACCGGTCGCGGCGCGGAAGTCGGGGTCGTTGATCAGGAACACCGCCACCTTGCCGGTGAGGTCGGCATCCTTGAAGTCGTCCCACCCGCGCTCGGGCGCGGTCACGCCATAGCCGACGAACACCATCGGTGCCTGCGCCAGCGTGATCTCGGACACGGGCCGCAGCGTGCTGAAGTAGATGTCTTCCCCCTGCTGCAGCGGCAGGGTGGTGCCCTGCATGCTGGCCGACAGCGTACCGGTCCCCAGCTGCGTGCGCAGCAGGGGCACGGCTTGCGTCCACGCGCCATCCGGGCCGCCGGGTTCGAGGCCGATCGCCTGCAACTCCCCGACCAGCCACTCGATCGTGCGCGTCTCGCCGGGTGTACCGGGCGCGCGGCCGCCGAACGGATCGGAGGCGAGGATGCGCACGTCGCGCGACAGGCGCTCGGCCGAGATGTCCGCATCAACCGCTGGTTCTGTCGCTGCGATGGTCGCGCAGGCGGAGAGCAGCAGCAGCGCCCGTGGCGCGATGCGCCTGATGCGCCGGGTGATCGGGCGGGCTGCGAGTTGGGGGTGGCGGAGCGTGTCGCTGGAAGGTGCTGTCATGGTCCCGGTCTTAGACCCTGCCGGCACGGGTTCAAGCCGATCTGCCGCCAAGGCGTCCGCGGGGAACTATCCTGACAAAGTTTACTTTATGCTCCACGGTCAGGCGCCAGTCGCGGCTGCGCCACTTCTTCTCTCCCGCAAAGGCAGGCTGGTCATGATTGTTCGTGGGCGTGTGGAGCGTGGCGGCCTGATCCTTGCTGTGGTGCTGGTCACCGTCGCGCTGGCCTTTGTAGTGTCGGGCTTCGTCGGCGCCTTGCTGTGGGCATCGCTGGCGGCGCTGCTGTTCCAGCCCCTGTTCCAGCGCATGCTGGCCCGGTGGCCGGGGCACCGCAACATCGCCAGCGCGGTGACGTTGCTGGTCATCACGGTGGCGGTCGTCATCCCGGCGCTGATCATCTCCAGCCTGGTGGTCGAGCAGGCGGCTGGCGTCTACACCCAGATCCGCAGCGGAGACATCAACTTCGCCACCTATTTCCAGCGGTTCTATGACGGGCTGCCGTCCCCCGTGCAGGGATTGCTGGACCGGTCCGGCTTCCAGAGCTTCGAACAGACGCAGGCGCGCATCACCCAGGCGGTCAGCAGCAGCGCCAGCGAGCTGGCCAGCCGGGCGCTGTCGATCGGTGCCAATGCCGCGGCCTTCCTGCTGGCGTTCGGCGTCGGGCTGTACGTCACCTATTTCCTGTTGCGCGACGGGGAGCATATCGGCCCCGCCGTGGTGCGTGCGCTGCCGCTGGAGCCGGAAGCGGCCGAGCGTCTGGCCGAGAAGTTCGTCGGCGTCGTGCGTGCGACCATCAAGGGTTCGGGCGTGGTCGCGCTGGTGCAGGGCGGGCTGGGTGCGGTGACCTTCTGGGTCGTCGGCCTGCCGGCGGCCCTGCTGTGGGGCGTGCTGATGGCGATCGCCGCCCTGTTGCCGGCCATCGGCCCGGCGATCATCTGGGGACCTGTCGCGGTCTACCTGCTGGCGACCGGCGCAGTGTGGCAGGCGATCGTGGTGGTCGCGTCCGGCGTGTTGCTGATCGGACTGGCGGACAACATCCTGCGCCCGATCCTGGTCGGGCGGGACACCGGCCTGCCGGACTGGCTGGTGCTGGTCACCACCTTGGGCGGCATCGATGCCTTCGGGCTGAGCGGCATCGTGCTTGGCCCGCTTGCCGCCGCCCTGTTCCTCACCTGCTGGCAAATCCTGTCGGAACAGCGCCTGGAGCAGCCCGGCCGCACGCCGGTGGCGCCATCTGTCGAGGAGTGAATGGGCGGGTTTCCGCTACCAGGGCGTGAACTCCGGCGGGCCGAACCGGCGATGGTCCGCGCCTTTCTCGAACGCTGCGGCGATCACGCCAGACCTTCATCGGGGAACCTCCTGACCGGGACGGTCGGCACCATCGTGCAACCGTCAGCCGGCCCGACCCAGCCTGCGCGGATGGGTCAGATCCGCGCGTTGAGGTTGATCCAGTAGCTGCGTGCCCGGTCCTTGTTGTTGTAATGATCCTGGAAACTGGGCGTCCAGGTGCCATCGCCATTGTCGATGAAGCTGGTGTCGTAGCTGGTGAAATCCCGGTTCAGCAAGTTGTTCACGCGCCCGCCGATCGTGAGATTGTCGCTCAGGCGGTATTGCCCGCCCAGGTTCAGCACCGTGTACGGGCGCCAGTACAGGTGGCTGCCATCGACATCGACGCCGCGATACCGTTCGGACCGGTGCTCCGCCATCAGCTGCGTGGCGAGGCCGGGCAGCAGCTCCCAGTTGATCGTGGCGTTGGCCATGTGCCTGGCCGTCTGGGTCAGTGGCAGGCCGATCTCCGGCCCGCTGAGCTGTTCGCTGTCGGTGTAGGTGTAGTTGGCGCGGACCGACAGGCCGGTGAAGACCTCGTACCGGCCGGCGATCTCCGCCCCGCGAATGCGCGCCTCATCCACGTTCACCGGAATGCTGATATTGCCGCCCAGCCCCAGCACCTCCCAGTAATCGCCCAGATTGGCGCAGGGTCGCACGAAGTCCGTCACGGCGCAGGGCCGCACGTTGGTGCTGGCGATCTTGTCGTTGAAGTCGTTCTGGAACAGCGTGACGTTGATGCCGCTGAACGGTGACGGGTTCCAGTAGACGGCGATCTCGCTGTTGACGCTGGTTTCCGGTTCGAGTTCGGGATTGCCGATGAACGGGCTGGTGCCCTGGCCACCGAAGCCGCGGATGCCGTCATACAGGTCGGTGGTGCGCGGTGTCTTGTAGCCGGTGCTGACGCCGCCCTTCACGGTGACGGTCGGGGTCACGGTGTAGACTGCATAAAGCCGCGGGCTGAAGCGGCCGCCGAACAGGTTGTGATCGTCATAGCGGATGCCGCCGGTGATGGTCAGCCCGTCCAGCGGGGTCCAGTTGTCTTCTGCGAACAGCGACCAGATTCGATGGTCCTGCACCGCCTGCACGCCGCCGGTACTGGCCTCCAGCCCGAACACACCATCGTCCAGTTCCCCATCGATATACTGGCCACCGACGATGAAGCGGTGCTCGCCCAGCCAGCCATCGACCGGGATGTCGACCCGTGCATCCAGCGTGTACTGCCTGCTTTCCAGCGTGCGCAGCGGGCGCGGCAGGAAGGTTTCCTCGGCAATGCGGCGGCGTTCCGCGGTGGGCAAGCCGGCATAGATGCCCCGGCCGCTCCACATCTGCTGCAATTCCAGCCGCTCCGCGACGGAGAAGGGCATGGTGCGCCCCTTGTTGTTCGTCTCGATATAGGCGAGCGACACGAAGCTGCGCACCGCGCCATATTCGCCCTGATGGGTCGCGGCCCAGTTCAGCCGGTCGAACACCTGGTCAGCGGTGTAGCCCACGCGCGGCTGCACCACGCCGCCGGTCGCGCGCCAGATGCTCTCGATCCCGTCCAGTGTGCCCAGCGGATAGGAAATCGCGCCGGTATCCGGATCCACGATCGCGGTGTTGTCGTACTTCTGGCGCGAATAATCGAGGTCGAAGATGAGGCTGTGGCCTTCGACCGGCGTCAGGCTGAGCGACACGCCGGCATTCTTGTTGGTGTTGTCCACCGTGCGGCCACCACCGCCGAACCCCAGGCTGCGGACGTGGGAGACGCCGGCGGGGTCGATCACGGGGGTGAAATCCGGACTGGATGCCATCCGGCGGTACAGCGAGCCGCGCAGCGTCAGGCCGGCGAGGCCCGGCAGCAGCGGCCCGCGCGCGGTCGCGTCATAGGTCATGTCGTCGCCGAATACGGGATCTTCCTGGATGACCCGGCCGATCGTGGCCGACGCGGTCCAGCGGTCCGCCACCTTCTTCGTGATGATGTTGATCACGCCGCCCAGCGCATCGGCGCCATACAGGGTTGAGGCCGGCCCGCGGATCACCTCGATCCGCTCGATCGCGTCCAGTGGCGGGATGTGGTTGAACTGGTTGCCGCCGAAGCTGTTGGGATAGATGTCGCCATGATTGTTCTGGCGCTTCCCGTCGATCAGGATCAGCGTGTAGTCCGCCCCCATGCCGCGGATGCTGATCGTGCGCTGACCGGTCTTGTCCGACGTTTCACCGACATCGACGCCTTCCACGTCGCGCACCGCGTCGATCAGCGTGGTGTAGGGCCGCTCGCGCAGCTCCTTCTCCGTAATGACCGTGATGCTGGCCGGAGCGTCGGTGATCTTCTGTTCGAAACCGGCCGCCGTCACCACGATCTCGTCCGTGCGCGCGCCCTGATCGGCGGCATCGTCGGCCAGCGCAGGCAGGGCACTGGCGCACGCCAGGACGGATACGGCGCCGGACAGCGCCGATCGTGAAAACGACATCGGTAATTCCCCCGTTAGCGGACCGGATATCCGGTCAGACCCCGGTGATAATGCGATTAGGTCGCATGATCACTTCGCCGCCTTTGAGAGACGTGTCCGGACGCGTCAACCGCCGAGCGGAGCGCCCGGCCATGAGCAACAGTTTGTAACCAGCGGGTGGACATGGCGGCGCTTTGGCGACACGGCATCCGGGACTTTCCCTTCCGGACTGCAGGTCGATCCATGACGCATATGCCTGAAAGCCGCCGCGGGCTGATCCATGGCGCCGCTGCCTACGGCCTGTGGGGCCTGTTGCCGCTGTACTTCCATCTGGTCGACCAGGTGGATGCGGGAGAGATCGTGGCACAGCGGGTGCTGTGGTCGGTGGTGCTGCTGGTGCCGCTGGTCCTGCTGCTACGCCGCGGCGGGTCGCTGTGGACGGCACTGCGGTCGCCCCGCGTCATGCTGATGCTGGCGACGAGTGCGGCGATGATCGCGGCGAACTGGCTGATCTATGTCTGGGCGGTGCTGCACCATCAGGTGCTGGCCGCCAGCATGGCGTACTTCCTCAACCCTCTGCTCAACATCGCCATCGGCGTGGCGCTGCTGGGGGAGCGGCTGACCCGGCCGCAGGCCGGTGCGGTGGTGCTGGCGGGGACCGGCGTGGCGGTGCTGGCGCTGGGTGCCGGGGGCGGCGGGCTGTGGCTCAGCCTGGCGATCGCGCTGAGTTTCGCCTTCTACGGCCTGATCCGCAAGCTGGCGCCGGTCGAGGCGTTCGAGGGGCTGACGGTGGAGACCCTGCTGCTGGCGCCGGTCGCGCTCGGCTATCTGTACTGGCTCTCCTCTCATGGGGGTCTCAGCTTCGGGCAGGAGCGGGGGCTGACCACGCTGCTGGTGCTGGCGGGCGCGGTGACGACCGTGCCGTTGCTGCTGTTCGCGGCGGCCGCGCGGGAACTGAAGATGGCGACCCTGGGGCTGCTCCAGTTCATGGCACCATCCATCCAGTTCGTGCTGGCGATCACCCTGTTCGGCGAGCACCTGGATGCGACGAAGCTGCTGAGCTTCGGGCTGATCTGGGCCGGGCTGGCGGTATATGTCGCCGGCGGCGTGCTTGGCCGTACCCGGCGCGTGGCGGCCTGATCACGGGCTTGTCGGAAGGGGGGTGCGGCACGTAGGCGGCATTCATGACCCGCTACTGCCCGGCCGCCGCCCGATGAACACATCCGCCACCGCCCGCTATGCCGGCCTGGATTTCGGCACCACCAACAGCGTCGCGGCGCTGGCCGGCGGGGCCGGCACGGGACCGCAGCTGGTTGCGCTGGACGGGCAGGGTGGTCCGGTCGACGTGTTCCGCTCCGCCTTGTGCTTCTGGCGCGAGGAGGGTGTGCGCGGCGGACTGGACGTGGAAGCGGGCGCCGCCGCGATTCACGAATATCTGGAGTTTCCGGGCGACAGCCGTTTTCTGCAATCCTTCAAGTCGGTCGCCGCCAGCCGCTCCTTCGAACGGGCGTCGATCTTCACCCGGCCTTACCGGTTCGAGGAACTGGGCCGGCTGTTCCTGGAAAAGCTGGCATCCCACGCCGGTGGCAAGCTGGACCGGCTGGATCGGCTGGTGGTGGGACGGCCCGTTCATTACGCCGGCTCGCGCCCCGACCCGGCTCTCGCGCGGCAACGCTATGATGCGATGTTCGACGGCTTCGCGCGCGAGATCCACTACGTGTACGAGCCGCTGGCCGCCGCCTTCAGCTACGCCGCCCGCCTGACCGCCCCGGCGACGCTGCTGGTGGCGGATTTCGGTGGCGGCACCAGCGACTTCTCGGTGGTGCAGGTGCGCGAGCCTGGCGCGGCGCAGCGTTGCGTTCCGCTGGGCCATGCCGGCGTGGGCCTGGCCGGCGACCGGTTCGACCAGCGCATCGTCGATCACCTGGTCCTGCCGATGCTGGGAAAGGGCGGGATGTACCGGTCCTTCGACAAGGTGCTGGAGATCCCGGCCACCTACTTCAACGATTTCTCCGACTGGTCGAAGCTGGCGCTGATGCGCAACCGGCGCACGCTGGACGAGCTGGTCCGGCTGCAGCGCAGCGCCGTCGATCCGGCGGCGATCGGCCGCATGATCGCGCTGATCGAGGATGAGCTGGGCTTCCCGCTCTACGACGCGGTGACCGGACTGAAGCGGGCGCTGACGGAGGCCGACCACGCCACCTTCCGCTTCGCCGGCGGGCAGGTGGAGATCGAGGCGCAGGTGACGCGGGCGGAGTTCGAGGACTGGATCGCCGCCGACATCGCCCGCATGGCGCAGGCAGTGGACGATGCGCTGGCCGATGCCGGCGTGACGGAGAGCGGCATCGATCGCGTGTTCCTGACCGGCGGCACATCGCTGGTGCCGGCGGTGCGCCGCATCTTCACCGACCGCTTCGGCAGCGGCCGGATCATGTCGGGCGGGGAGCTGACCTCCATCGCCCACGGGCTGGCGCTGGTGGCGCAGGAGGATGATCCCTCCGCCTGGCATGCCCCTGCCTGACCGGTGCGATCAGGCCACGATCTCCGGCGTGGCGGTTCCGGTCTGCCGCTCGAACAGGCGGCGATAATGCCCGGTGGCGGAGCGGAGCAGGGCATCGTGCGTGCCGTCCTCCACGATGCGGCCGCCCGCGAAGACCAGGATGCGGTCCAGCGCGCGCACGGTGGACAGCCGGTGCGCGATGACGATGGCGGTGCGGCCGACCATCAGCCGCTCCATCGCCTGCTGGATCGCCGCCTCGGACTCGGAATCGAGGCTGGAGGTCGCCTCGTCCAGGATCAGGATCGGCGCATCCACCAGGAACGCGCGCGCGATCGCCACTCGCTGCCGCTCCCCGCCGGACAGTTTCACGCCGCGCTCCCCCACCAGCGTGCGGTAGCCGCGAGGCAGGGCGGTGATGAAATCATGCGCATTGGCCAGCCGCGCGGCCCGCTCGATGTCCGCTCTTGTGGCGTCGGGCCGGCCGTAGCCGATATTGTCCGCCAAGGTGCGGTGGAACAGCACCGGCTCCTGCGGCACGATCGCCACCTGCCGGCGGAGCGAGGCCTGCGTCACCTGCGCCAGATCCTGCCCGTCGATCGTCACCCGGCCGCCCTCCACATCGTACAGCCGCTGGATCAGCTTGACGAAGCTGGTCTTGCCGGAGCCTGACGGCCCCACCAGACCCACGCGCTGACCGGCGGGGATGGTCACCGAAAGGCGATCGTACAGTGGCCGGTCCTGCCCGGCATAATGGAACGTCACATCTTCGAACCGGATCGCGCCCGCCGTCACCCGGATCGCCCGGGCACCGGCACGATCGGCCACGCCCAGCGGCTCGTCATGCAGCTGCACCAGTTCCTCCATCTCGTTCACCGACCGCTGGAGCTGGTGGATGTGCTGGCCGATGTCCCGCAGGTAGCCGTTCAGCACCAGCGTGGTGGTGATGACATAAGCCATGTCGCCGGCGCTGGCGCTTCCATCCGCCCACAACCACAGCGCCGCGCCGGTCACGACGATGCGGATCAGCCACAGCAGGGTGGACTGGCCGGACCCGGCCCAGGTGAACGCCATCCATGTGCGGTGCGTGCGCCGGCGCCACTTGGCGACCGTGCGCGCCAGCAGCACGTCCTCGCCTGCCTCGCCGCCGAAGGCCTTGACCACGGCGTTGGTGCCGATGGCATCGGCCAGCACGCCGCCGATCCTGGTGTCCCACTGATTGGACAGGCGCGCGATCGGCGCCAGCACCCGCGTCGCCAGGCCGACCGTCAGCGCGATATAGGCCAGCGCCCCGACACCCGTCACCAGCCCGAGCAGCGGCCAGTGCGCCGCCAGCAGGATCACCGTGCCCACCAGCACGGTCAGCGATGGCAGCAGCGACAGCAGCATGACGTCGTTCAGGGTGTCGAGCGCCCACATCCCCCGCGTGATCCGCCGCACGGTGGAACCGGAAAACGCGTTGGCATGCCAGTCGGTCGACAGGCGCTGTACCCGGGCGAAAGCCTCCTGCGTCACGTCGCGCATCATGTTCAGCGTCAGCGGCGTGATGGCCCACCAGCCAAGGTGGCGCAGCACGACCATGCCGGCGCCCAGGCCCGCAATGGCGGCGAAGGCACGCCATGCCGCAGCGCCGTCCCCGCTGCCGACCGCGTCGATCATGCGGCCGGCGAACAGCGGCACGAACACTTCCGTCAGCGTCGCCAGCAGCATCGCCATGGCGCAGGCGCCGGCAAGCAGCGGCGCGCGTGCCCACAGCCGGAAGGTGAAGGCGAGCACCTTGCGCAGCACGGATGCGCGCGGGAACAGGTCTTCGTCGTCTTCGGTCATGGTCAATGCGCCGCGCAGACATGCGCGATCCTCGTCAGCGATGGGGCAGGCATGTCCCCGCGGGCCCGGCAGCCCGCGTGTCGATCATGCGTTCACGCGGGCATCCCAGCCCAGCAGCGCCGTCTCTGCCACGCCGGTCAGCTCCTCGCAACTGGCGCCGTCGCGGGCCAGGATCGACATGCCGTTCTGCACCGCCAGCACGAAGCGGGCGAGACTGTTCGCGTCCACCGCCCGCCCGATCTCTCCGGCGGCCTGCCCCGCCTCGATCCGTTCCACGATCCGCGTCAGCCGGGCGTCGCGCGTTGCGGCGACCAGCGCGCCGAGCCCGGCATGGCCTTCCCGGCCGACCGACGACAGGGTCACCATGCACCCGTTGGCGACATGGCTGAGCCCGACGGCCGAGTCATGAAGCAGCGCGCTTACCGCATCGCGCGCCGTCGTCGCCGCGAAGAAGCCGCCCCATGCGGCCGCCTCGTTCAGCCGGGCATAATGCTCCAGCGCCTCGGCATAGAGCGCCTCCTTCGATCCGAACGCCGCATACAGGCTGGGCGAGCCGATCCCCATGGCGGCCGTCAGTTCGCTCATCGAGGTGGCCGAGAAACCTTTCTGCCAGAACAGGCGCATCGCCGCGGTCAGCGCCGCGTCCCGATCGAACGCCCTTGGTCGGCCGCGGCCGCGACGCTCCTTCACACAGGCATCATCTTTCTGCATCAATCGACATATAAATCAGTTGACGCCTGCCGGCAACGCCCGCATCTATTCTGTGTCGATCAACACAGAATCAAGGATTGCAGAAATGAACGAACTTGTTGGCAAACGCGCGCTCGTGACCGGTGGTTCGCGTGGCATCGGTGCGGCGATCGCGGTTGCGCTGGCGGAAAAGGGCGCGGCCGTCGCCATCACCTATGCGCAATCCGGCGAACGCGCGGCCGGGGTCATCGCGGAGATCGAGGCAAGGGGCGGCACGGCCGTGGCGATCCGGGCCGACAGCGCCGATCCTGCGGCGATCGAACGCTCCGTGAAGGAAGCGGCCGCCGCCCTCGGCGGGCTCGACATCCTGGTGAACAATGCCGGCATCGCCCGCTACAGCAACATCGCCGACTTCACCGTGGAGGATATCGACGCGTTGCTGGCGGTCAACGTGCGCGGGCCGGTGCTCACGGCCAAGGCGGCCATCCCCCATCTCGGGGAAGGGGGGCGTATCGTCACCATCGGCTCCGCAGGGGCGGACCGGATTGTCGGCACGCCGGGCACGGTCTACTTCATGACGAAGTCCGCGCTCCAGTCCTTCACGCGGGGACTGGCGCAGGAGCTGGGGCCGAAGGACATCACGGTGAACCTGGTCCAGCCGGGCTCGACCAACACCGACATGAACCCCGATGCGGGCGAGTTCGCGGAGTTCCAGCGCGGCCTGTCCCCGCTCGGCCGGTTCGGCCAGCCGGAGGATGTCGCGGCCGCGGTGGCCTTCCTGGCCAGCCCGGCCGCCCGGCAGATCACCGGCACCATCCTCAACGTGGATGGCGGCGCGCTGGCCTGACATCTGCTCAGGTCATTCCGGTCGCACATGCTTCCCGGGGGCGGTGCGACCGGACGGTCCTCAACGCGCCAGGGTCATCTCCTTTGCTAGATCGTTCCTGATCGTCGTCGCGGCGACGCCGGCCTCGCCCATGGCGTGGCTGATCTGGTCCAGCCCCTTCACGACATCGCCGGCGGCGTAGAGCCCGGGAATGGTGGTGCGCTGATGGTCATCGACCGTCATGCAGCCATCCGCCGTCGCCTCGGCGCCGAGCGAGATCGCGAGTTCGGAGCGGATCACCGAACCCAGCGCGGGGTAGGCGGTATCGAACGACAGGTCGCCGGCCGGCGTCGGGATCAGGATCTGGTCGCCATCAATGCGCAGTGACCGGCATGGCCCATCGATGATCCGGACGCCGAGTTCCTCCAGCCTGCTGCGTTCCTCCGGCGCCAGCACATGTTCCGCATTCGGGGCGATCAGTGTGACGTCCTTGCTGTAGGTGCGCAGGAACACCGCCTCGTTCTGGCCATGCGTTTCCGTCCCGATCACCGCGATCCGCTTGTCCGTCACCTCGAACCCGTCGCAGATCGGGCAATAGCGCAGCAGTCCCCGCGCAAGCGCGGCGTCGTGGATTTCCGGCGCCATCGGCGGCGCATTGTTCACCACTCCGGTCGCCAGCAGCACGGTCCTGGCGCGCACCTGCTGGTCCGGCAGCTGCGCCGTAAAGATGCCGTCCGCCTTCCCGATCGTCTCGACCAGACCCTCGATCACCTCGATCCCGAGCTCGCCGACCTGCTCCCGCATGCGGGCGAGCAGGTCCTTGCCGGCGATACCGCCGGGATAGCCGGCATGGTTGCGGGTGTGCGGGATCATCGCCGCGCGGCTGCGTCCGGCATCGACGATCCGGATGCGCAGGTGGAACCGCGCAAGATAGATGGCCGCGGTCAGTCCGGCGGGGCCGGCACCGATGATCAGGCAGTCGAGCGGATGATCGTCCATGGGCGGCAGAACGATCATGCCCCGGTTCGGTGCCGCGGCGGTCGTCGCCCTGCCGGCTTGCGGGCCGGGATCGACAAACGGGCCGGAATGGGAAGCGGCGCCCCACCGGATGGAACCGCATGTGCGCTGCAACAAAACCTTGACCGCCTTGAAGATGATCCCGCGCGGCAAGTCGCCGGCTTCCTACTAAGCCGGCCAGGTATCTGGCTTCATCAATCCAAGGTCACCTGTCCGTGCGTACATGCCATCTGCTGCTCAGCGTCTCGTTCCTCACTCTCGCGATCCCGTCCGGCGCCATGGCGCAGACGGTGGCAACCGGCCCGGTGGCGGCCGACCCCGCGAACGAGATCGTGGTGACCGGCACGCGCACGCCCGGCCGCTCCCGGCTGGAGACCGCGTCCCCGGTGGACGTCCTGTCGAGCGAGGCACTGCGGGCGCAGGGGACCAGCGAACTGGGACAGGCGCTGGCCAACGTCGCGCCGTCGATCGACTTCCCGCGCTCTGCGGCGGTGGACGGCACGGATTCCGTGCGGCCCGCCACCCTGCGCGGCCTGTCGCCGGACCAGACGCTGGTGCTGGTGAACGGCATCCGCGGCCACAGCTCCGCGTTGCTGAACACCAACGGCTCCGTCGGGCGCGGCTCCGCCGCCTTCGACCTCAACACCATCCCGACGATCGCGCTGGACCGGGTCGAGGTGCTGCGTGACGGCGCCTCCGCCCAATATGGCTCCGATGCGATCGCCGGCGTGATCAACCTGCGCCTGCGCGAGGCGAGCGAGGGCGGCGGCGGCACCGTCAGTTACGGCCAGTATGTCACCAGCGTGGAACCGGCGCGCAGCGAGTACGAGCGCCGTGACGGCAAGACCGTGAACGTCGCGGTGTGGCAGGGGATGCGGCTGGGCAGCGACGGGTTCCTGACGCTGTCGGCCGATTACCTGGATCGCGGCTTCACCAGCCGCGGCGACCTGGACCGGCGCGTGAACCCGGCGCGGGTCACCTCGCGCTTCGGCGATCCGGAGGTGGAGCAGGTCAGTCTGTTCGGCAATTTCGGTGCACCCTTTGCCGGAGACTGGGATGTCTACGGCTTTGCCGGCTACCAGTTTCGCGACAGCACCGGCGCGGCCTTCCCGCGGTTGGCCAACAATGTGAACAATGTGGCGTCGATCTACCCTGACGGGTTCCGCCCGATGATCAACGTACGGTCGGACGACGTCAATTCGGCGCTCGGCCTGCGCGGACCAGTGGGCGACTGGGACCTGGATCTCAGCGTGTCGTGGGGCCGCAACCAGCTGCGCTTCCGCACGCTGGATTCGATCAACTCCACCTACGGCGCCGCCTCGCCGACGGATTTCCGCGACGGCAAGCTGGCCTATGACCAGCTGGTCACCGGTGCCGATGCCAGCCGCCTGTACGAACTGGGCGGCGGTGACACGCTGAACGTGGCCGCCGGCCTCGAATATCGGCGGGAAAGCTTCGAGATCACCCAGGGCCAGGTGGAATCCTATGCCCGTGGTCCGCTGGGCGGCAACACCGCGCTGGGCAGCGGCGCGCAGGGCTTCCAGGGCTTCTCGCCCGCCAATGTGGTCGATGTATCGCGTGACAATGTCAGCGCCTATCTGGACCTGGAGGCGCAGCTCGGCCGCCTGCTGATCGGCGTCGCGGCCCGTGGCGAAAGCTATTCCGACTTCGGCGAGACCGCCACCGGCAAGGTTTCCGCCCGCTACGACTTCACGGACAGCTTCGCCCTGCGCGGCGCGGCCTCCACCGGGTTCCGGGCGCCATCGCTGCAGCAATCCTTCTACACGCTGACGCAGCCACAGGTGGCCGCGGCACCGGGGGGCGGGGTGACCATCGTCGATACCGGCACCTTCCCGGCCACCAGCCCGGTGGCGGTCGCGCTGGGCGGGCAGCCGCTGGATCCGGAGAAGTCGTTCAACCTGTCGGCGGGCGCGGTCTTCCGCTCCGGCGGGTTCAACCTCAGCATCGATGCCTACCGCATCAAGGTACGCGACCAGCTGGCCCTGTCGGACAACCTCGGCACCGGGGTCAACGCCACGCCGCAGATCACCGCCTTGCTGGCGCCGTTCAACGTCTCGGCGGCGCGGTTCTTCGTCAACGGCATCCGTTCGACCACCCGGGGCATCGATGTGGTCGCCAATTACCGCCTGCCGACCGATGCGGCCGGCCGGTTCGACTTCACCCTCGCGGGCAATCTGAACGAGGTCGAGCTGACGGAGGTGCCGACCGGTACCGGCACGATCACCGTGCCGGCGCTGTTCGGCCAGCAGCGGATCGTCGGGCTGGAACGCGGCACGCCACGGGTCAAGGTCAGTGGCCAGACGAACTGGGAGCTGGACGGCTTCGGTGCGCTGGTGCGGGCGACGTACTACGGCAGCGTCACCCAGCCGGCGCCGACGCCGGCGAACTATGCCTATACCGGCAAACACGTGATCGTGGACCTGGAGGCGCGCGCGCCCTTGTTCGGCCAGGCCGAACTGGCGGTGGGCGCGAACAATCTGTTCGACGTCTATCCCGACTTCGTGCCGGAGACGAACGCCATCAACTACAACAATGGCGGCACGGCCTTCCCGTACTACTCGCCGTTCGGCTTCAACGGCCGGTATCTCTATGCGCGGATCAACCTCGACTGGTGACCGGACATGCGGAGGGCGCCGGCCGGTGCCCTCCGCACATGCCTCAGCCGGCGACGGCCAGATCGGATCGCCGCAGCCAGCCGCGGACCGGCTGCTTGCCGCCGACATATTCGACCTGCACCCACGCGCCACGCTCCGCGATGATCGCGACGGCATTCCATGCAACGAGGTAGGGGGTGCGCCGTCCGCTGGTCGCCTGCGGTTCCGGATGGAGGACTGCGCGCTCCGCGGTGACCAGACCCGCGCCGATCCAGTCGGGATGCGCGCTTGTCCGCAGCAGGCGCTGTCCTTCGCCCGTCAGGCTGGAGGCCATCGCGCAGCCCGGCGGGTTCTCGTCCAGCCGCAGCACGATCGTCTCCCCACCCGCGTGCAGCTCGCCGGAAATCCGCTCCGGATCATCGGGCAGCCAGGCCCGGAGCGCGGCACTGTCTCCCGCAGCCTGTCCGTCGAGCAGTGTGGCGCACAGGAACTGCGGCGCGCCGCCCGGCCCGCTGCCGCCGACTGCATCGACGAACACCGCGGAGATCCTGCCGTCGGCTACCGAGATCAGCAGCGGTCCGTACTGACCGGAAACGGGCTGGGCCGAAGCACCACATGCGGTGAGCAGCAGGGGCAGGGCGACCGCAAGATATCTCGACATCAATGTCCCGACCTCCTCGAAGCGGATGGTCTGCCGGATAGATGACCGGCCTTCAACTGTCCGCACGACGGCCGGACCGGGCAAGCAGCAGCACCGCCACACCCGCGACCAGATCGATCGGCGCCAGCCACGGCCACGGGCTCGCCCATTTGTCCATGTTGGTTGTCCGGCCATAGAACGGGGGCCCTGCGCCATAGGCTTCGGCCAGCACAGCCAGGCTGAGCCATAACGTGCCGGCAAGGACGGCGAAGATCGCGGCGCGGCGGAACGCGCGACGCCAGGCGATCATCCGGCAACAATGTTCACGAAGCGGCTGTGCACCCAGCCGGACCTGCACGGCCCGGCATAGGCGCTGCGCCCCGGCACCGGCGAGGTCACGCCGCAATCCGCGCTCTCATCATCGGCATAGACGACGCCCAGCCATGCTCCGTCCGCGTCACACAGATGAAGCTGTGTGCCGGCGCCGAGCCGATCGACTTCGGCGCGGGACGCATCGGGACCAGCCCGTACGCTGAGGAAGCCGTCTCCACCCGGCCGCAGCCCTGTCACCTGGCCGATGCCGGAACAGGCATCCATCGTCCCGTCACCGCCGACCTGCACCGGGCGCGCCTGCTGCGCCTGCGCCGCGGGACCGGCCAGTGCCACGGCCAGGGTCGCAAGTGCGAACATCGCCGGGCGACATCCTGCCATGATCATGCGAATCCTCGTGCTTGCGTTTGCCGATGCGCGCCACGATGGCATCGGGCGAACCCGCGATGCAAGATCGACCATCGCCTGATACGCCATGCCTGAGGATTTCCGATGTCTGACGAGTATGCGCATGGCCGGCGCGACGGCCTTCGGCTGGCCCTGTCCATCCTGGCGGCGGAGGAGGCCAAATGGGACGCGCTGCTGGGAGAGAGCCGCTCTGGCAAGACCAATGCGGTCCGCGCGGTGCGGCACAAGACCCTGCAGGTGGCGCAGGCCCGGATACAGACCGCGCTGAACCGCCTGACCCCGAAGGACGGCGGTGCGATGAACGACGAGCTGGCCTCGGCACTGGAACGGGCCGGCCTCTGACCCGACGGTATCTCGCTTGCAGGGGAGGGCACGATCCTGTCGGCGACGATGGTCAGCGGCGGCAGGCGGCTGACCGTGCCTTTCCGGCAACCGGATCGGCTCGCCAAGCCGCATGCCCCGCGATAGACTGTTCCTGATGCAAGCGTCGCAGGCATTGGGGGCAGCCGGGAATGTACAGCGAAAGTGATCTTCAGTCCGCCGTGGATGCGGGTGCCGTCTCGGCCGAGGCGGCGGCGGCGTTCCGCGCCCATGCTGCGGCCCTGCATGCCGCACCGGCCGTGGACGAAGAGCATTTCCGGCTGGTCACCGGCTTCAACGACATCTTCGTGTCCATCGCCTGCCTGCTGGTGGTGTTCGCCGCCGCCGCGGTCGGCACGACGATGATCGCCGCGGCCGCCGGGGGCCTGCTCGTCGCCGTGGCCGCATGGGCCATGGCCGAAGCCTTCACGCGCCGGCGCCGCATGGCCCTGCCGTCGATCATCCTGCTGCTGGCCTTCGTGCTCGGCCTGTGGTTCGCCACATCCTTCTGGCTGGAAGCGGCCATGCCGAAACACGAAGTCGACAGATCGTATATGTTCGGGGGCAGGTTGCAACGGTTGTCGGAGTGGGAACACCACCCCTGGCAGCAGGCGGTGATGGTGCTGGCGGGCGCGGCGGCAGCCGGCATCGGTGCACTGCTGCACTGGCGCCGCTTCCATGTCCCGATCACGATCGCCGCGGCCGTCGGTGCGCTGGCCCTGTTCGTCATCTCCGGCATCGCGGCCACCCGCAACGAGGCGCTCGGCGACAATCCGCTGCTGGAGCCGACCGCGCTGCTGTGTGGCCTGGCGGTGTTCGCCTATGCGATGCGCTGGGACATGTCGGACCGGCTGCGGACGACACAGCGGTCCGACATCGCCTTCTGGCTCCACCTGGTCGCCGCGCCGCTGATCGCCCATCCGCTGTTCCACTGGATGGGCGTCACCAGTGGCAATGCGATCAGCCTGCTTACGGCCGGCGGTGTGCTGGTGATCTATCTCGGCTTCGGCGTGGTCGCGCTGGCGATCGACCGGCGCGCGCTGCTGGTATCTGCGCTGGCCTATGTGCTGATCGCGCTGGCCCAGCTGTTCCAGAGCTATGGCGCGATCGAGCTCAACGTCGCGCTGACCGCCCTGATCATCGGCTCCGCCCTGCTGGCACTGTCCGCCTGGTGGCAGCAGATCCGGCAACGCCTGGTCATGCGCCTGCCGGACGGCGTGCGCGCCAAGCTGCCACCGGTTGCGGCTCGCCAGCCGACGGGCGGGCCGGTCCCGGCGGCAGGATGACCTGATCGGCACCAGCCGGGCGATCAGGTCATCGTCCCGCCAGCCGGTGGCTACATGTTGGCAGCGGTGGGGCGCACGATGATCTCGTTGACGTCCACGCCGTCCGGCTGTTCCACGGCAAAGCGGACCGCCCGGGCGATCGCGTCGGGCGTCAGCGACTTCTGCCGCCACCCCACCAGTGCATCGGCGATGGCCGGATCGGTGATGTCATGGCCCAGCTCCGTCGCGACCACGCCGGGGGAGATCAGCGTCGTGCGGATCTCGTCATGCTCCTGCCGCAGCCCTTCGGTGATCGCCCGTACCGCATGCTTGGTGGCGCAGTAGACCGCGGCACTGGGCAGCACGACATGCGCGGCGATGGAGGCCACATTGACCACATGGCCCGACCCCTGCGCCACGAAGCGCGGCAGCACCGCCGCAATGCCGTTCAGCACGCCATGAATGTTGACGTCGATCATCCGCGTCCATTCGTCCTGCTTCAGCGCGGCCATCGGGGAAAGCGGCATGATGCCGGCATTGTTGATCAGCGTGTCGACCTGCCCGAAGCGGTCCTGCGCCGCATCGGCGAAGCCGGCGAAGGCGGCCGCGTCGGTCACGTCCAGCGCGCGCCACGCCACATTGTCACCCAGCTCCTCCGCCAGCGCCTCCAGCCGGTCCGTCCGGCGCGCACCGATGAACAGGCGGGCGCCGGTGGCGGCGAGTTCGCGTACCGTCGCTTCGCCGATGCCGCTGGATGCGCCGGTGATCAGCACGGTCTTGTTGATGGAAGTGGTCATGGTCGGTCCTTTCCTGTCGCCCTTGCGGCGCCTCCATCAGATGGCGCCAGGCGGGGGTCAGGCGTGAGAGCGATCATCCGGAGTTCTTGCACGATCCTCCGTAAAGACAGGGCCGGTGCTTGCGAGACGGGGCGCGGGCGTGACAGGTAAGGGCATGGACCGCATCGCCGAACTCGCCTCCCTGGTGGAACGCCACGTGCCCCGCACCGGTATGACCGGCACGGCGCTGACCCGCCTGTCGCTGTTTCGTGCCGACGAACCGACAGCGCCGGTGCCTGCCGTCTACGAAGCCTCGCTTTGCCTGATCGCACAGGGCGCGAAGCGGGTCTCGCTGCAGGACCAGCACCTGCAATATGACGCGGCACATTACCTGCTCGTTTCCGTGGACCTGCCGCTGGTCGGCCATGTCACGCAGGCGAGCCGCGATGCCCCTTATCTCTGCTGCAAGATCGACATCGACCAGGCGGTGCTGGCGGAGCTGATCCTGGCGCAGGACGGCCCTGCGCCGAAGGCGGACCTGCCGCCACTGGCGGTGTACCGCAGCGACGATGATCTGATCGATGCGGCCTGCCGGCTGGTGCGGCTGCTGGACCGTCCGGCCGACATCACCGTGCTGGCACCCATGATCGAGCGGGAGATCCTCTATCGCCTGCTGTCCGGCCCGCATGGCCCGGCCCTGCGGCGCATGGCGGTGGCGGACAGCCACCTCAATCAGGTGAGCCGGGCGATTGCCACCATCCGCCGCGGGTTCGACCGGCAGCTCAGGATCGACGAGATCGCCGCCGCGGCGGGGATGAGCGCGTCATCCCTGCATGAACACTTCAAGGCGGTGACCCGGATGACGCCGCTGGAATACCAGAAGCAGCTGCGCCTGCAGGAGGCTCGCCGCCTGATGCTGGCCGAAGGGGCCAGCGCCGGGTCGGCGGGCTTTGCGGTCGGGTATGACAGCCCGTCGCAGTTCAGCCGCGAGTATGGCCGGCTGTTCGGCGCGCCGCCCCGGCGCGACATCCGGCAATTGCAGACCAGCGGCAGCATCCTGACGCCGCTCTAGGGGGATCGTGCCGCGCTGGTCTCAGGCAAGCCGCCAGCGTGCCAGCTGGGTCAGCACATCGCCGGAAATCTGTTCGGCGGAGAACCCGGTGAGATCCCGCGTGCGGCTCTCGTCATTGGTCTGTGCGGCCAGCGTCCAAGTCACGCTGCGCCGGCCTTCGGGGGCCTCCAGCGCAGTGTACGCCGCCAGCGGGCGGGAGCGCGGCAGCAGGCGATAGACGAAGGTGTGGTCGGTATCCGCGCCGATGGTGAGCGTGATCTGCTCCTCCTCCGCCTCGATCCGGCTGTCCGTCCAGCCTTCCGCCTGCATCGCTTCGAAGACGGATCGCAGCGCGGGTTCGCCGTTTGCCAGCATCTGCCGCACGATGTCGGCCCGGCGTGCCGGCACGAACAGCTGCTTCAATCGCTCGCTGATCGCCGGCGCCTCGTCCGACAAGGTGATGCCGGCCAGATCGGCGTTCGTCTGTCGCACCAGCCCGACAGCCAGCAGCAGCATGATGAAGCAGAACGGCAGGGCCGCAATCAGCGTTGCGGCCTGCAGCGCGCCCAAGCCACCCGCCACCAGCAGCAGCGTTGCCGTGACACCCAGCAGGATGCACCAGTAGACCCGCTGCCAGCGGGGCGTGTCCTCCGCCCCGCCGGATGCGAGCGTGTCGATCACCAGTGCGCCCGAATCTGCCGATGTGATGAAGAACACCGCCACCAGCAGGATGGCCAGCGTGGAGGTGAAGGCGGGCGCGGGCAGGTATTCCAGGAACTTGAACAGCGCGGTGGACAGGTTCGCCTGCACCGCATCGGCGATCCCGCCGGCGGCCGATCCCAGGTCGAGCGAGATCGCGGTGTTCCCGAACACCGTCATCCACAGGAAGGTGAAGGCGGTCGGCACGAACAGCACGCCGATGACGAACTCGCGGATCGTGCGCCCGCGGGAAATGCGTGCGATGAACATGCCGACGAACGGCGACCAGGCGATCCACCAGGCCCAGTAGAACAGCGTCCAGTCCGCCATCCACGCCCGCGGTTCGTAGGCATAGAGGGTGAAGGTCCGCATCACGAAATGGTCGAGATACAGGCCGAAGTTCTGGATCAGCGCGCGCAGCAGGAACAGCGTGGGGCCGACCGCCAGCACGAACAGCATCAGCAGCACGGCCAGGGTCAGGTTCAGTTCGGACAGGCGCCGCACACCGCGATCCGCACCGCTCAGCACGGACAGGGTGGCTGCACCCATGACCAGCGCGATCACCATGATCGCGGTCGCGGTCGTGTCGGGCACACCGTAGATGTAGTTGAGGCCGGCCGTCATCTGCGACACGCCGAAGCCCAGTGATGTGGCGATGCCGAACACGGTGCCGCACACCGCGAAGATGTCGATTGCATCGCCAAGCGGGCCGTTGATGCGCTTGCCCAGGATCGGCGACAGGCCGGATCGCAGCGTCAGCGGCAGGCCCTTGCGATAGGTGAAATAGGCCAGGCTCATGCCCACCAGCGCGTAGATCGCCCAGGCATGCACGCCGTAATGGTGGAAGGTGATGGCCATCGCCTCGCGCGCGGCCAGGATGGTGCCGCTCTCCACATCCGGGGGCGAGATGTAGTGCTGGATCGGCTCGGCCACCGCGAAATACATCAGGCCGATCCCCATGCCGGCCGCGAACAGCATCGCCAGCCAGGAAAGATAGGGGAAGTCCGGCTCCGCATCGTCCGGCCCCAGCCGCAGCTTGCCGGCCGGGCCGAAGCCCAGCGCCAGCACCACCACCAGAAACACCGCGACAGAGGCGATGTAGAACCATCCGAACGTGTCGATCGTCCAGCTCTGTGCGGTCCGGAACGCGGCATCCGCCGTGCCGGGCATCAGCAGCGTGGCAGCCAGCATCACGGCAACAATGGCGGACGCGCCCCAGAACACGCGCGGGTTTATTCGGGTCTCCAGCATGGCCGGCGTCTAGCGCCGGCGGGCTGCGTTGGCCACCCGACCCGACGCCGGGTGGCCAGATACCGTCAGCGCTCCGGCGCGGCGTGGAAGGTCTGCTGCTGCTGCCCCAGCTTCTCGATCCCCAGCGCGACGGTGTCGCCTGCCTTCAGGTACCAGGGCTCCGGCCGCTGCCCCAGGCCCACGCCGGGCGGCGTGCCGGTGGTGATGATGTCGCCCGGCAGCAGGGTCATGAACTGCGAGCAATAGGCGATGATCTGCGCGACGGTGAAGATCATGGTCGCGGTGGACCCGTCCTGCTTGCGCGTGCCGTTGACGTCCAGCCACATGCGTAGGCCCTGCGGATCGCCGACCTCGTCCGCGGTGACCAGCCACGGACCGACGGGGCCGAAGGTGGGAAAGCCCTTGCCCTTGTCCCAGGTAGGCCCGCGCTCGGTCTGCCAGGCGCGTTCGGACACGTCGTTGACCACGACATAGCCGGCGACATGGTCCAGCGCGTCGGCTTCGGTGACATTGCTGGCGGTGGTGCCGATCACCACGCCCAGCTCCACCTCCCAGTCGGTCTTCAGCGATCCGCGCGGGATGGTGACGGGATCGTTCGGCCCCTGCAGGCAGCTGACCCACTTGTTGAACACCACCGGTTCGTCCGGGATCGGCAGGTTCGACTCCGCGGCGTGGTCGGCATAGTTCAGCCCGATCGCCACGAACTGCCGCGTGCCGGTAACCGGCACGCCATAGCGTACGTCACCGTCGACCAGCGGCAGGGATGCCGGATCGATGGCAGCCAGCCGCGCCAGCGCCTCGGGCGCAAGGGCGGCAGCGTCCAGATCGGCCAGATGACCGGACAGGTCGCGAATGCGATCGTCCGCGTCGATGATACCGGGCTTCTCGGCCCCGACCGGACCGTAACGACAGAGCTTCATGCAAATCTCCTTCGATGATGAGAGCCTCTCTATACGCCCTTGTTGAGTCATGATACGTCATACGTCAAATAGAACAGGCGAGAGGAGGTTGGGTGAACACGCGGCGACATCTGCTGCTGGCACTGCCGATGGCAGCGGCGGCATCGGCACTGCCCGGCATTGCGCGGGCGCAGCGCCGCCGGACGGTGGACATCCGCGATCATGGCGCGGTCGGCGATGGCCGCACCGTCAACACGCGGGCGATCCAGGCGGCGATCGATGCCTGCGCGCGCGATGGTGGCGGCATGATCGCCGTGCCGGCAGGCGTGTTCGTCAGCGGTTCGATCTGGCTGAAACCGGGCGTCGGGCTGGAACTGCGCAAGGATGGCGTGCTGAAGGGATCGGCGGATCTGGCGGATTATCCGCTGGTGATGCGCCGCTTCGTGGAAGCCTATCCCGAACCCCTGCGGCTGGCGCTGGTCAACGCGTCGAACAATCACGGCCTGCGGATCGTCGGCCCCGGCACGCTGGACGGGCAGGGCGATCCGTTCTGGCGCAGGTTCTTCGAACGGCCGGAGGAGTATGTCGAGGGCAACAAGGTCTTCTACCATTACCCGCAGCTCTGCTCGATCGAGGATAGCAATGACGTGCTGGTCAGCGGCGTTCTGTTCAAGGATCCCGCCTTCTGGAATCTGCACCTGTATCGCTGCCGCCGCGCGGTGGTGGAGGATTGCCGGTTCGAAGTCCCGCACGAGATCCGCGCACCCAGCAGCGACGGGGTCGATATAGACAGCTGCCAGGACGTGGTGGTGCGCCGCTGCCGGTTCTCCGTCGATGATGACTGCATCGCGTTGAAGGGCACACAAGGGCCGGGCGCTGCCGCCTATACGGAGGCGCCGCCGGTAGAGCGCATCCACATCCACGATTGCGTCTTCGAGCACGGACTGGGCTGCATCACCTACGGCACCAACGCCACCATCATCCGCGACGTGCTGGTGGAGCGGATCACCAATGTTGGCGACATTCCGACCATCCGCTTCAAGATCCGTCCGGATACGCCGGGCCAGGTGTACGAGAAGCTGCGGGTGAAAGGCGTCCATCTGGCGGAGGCGCCCACCCCGGTCACCCGCTGGCACAATGGCGAGGTCTTCTACGGCACCGATATCCCCAATTTCAGCTGGAGCGATCCTGCGATCGGGCTGATCGTCAACGCCCGGCTGAACCATGGCACGCGGGTCGAACCGCAGCTGCCCGCCGCGATCATCCGCGACGTGGTGATCGAGGATGTGCGCGGCACCACGCGCAGCTTCGGTACGATCAGCGGCAACCCGACCACCCAGATCAGCGACTTCCTGCTCCGCGACATCGACGTGCGGCTGACGGACCCCGAACGCACCGCGCTGATCGCGCGCAACACCAGCAACATCCGGATGGAGAACGTCCGCGTGAACGGCGCCCCCGGCCAGATCGTGACGAGCTGAGACATGATGGAGAGAACGATGCCGAGGCAGATCCTGGCCCTGATGCTCGCATGGGTGCTGCTCATGCCGGCGGCGGTGCAGGCCCGCACCGAAACGCCGCTGGCCGATGGCTGGCGGTTCCATCTGGGCGAGGTGAGCGGGAACGCCACCACCCCGGCGTTCGACGATGCCGGATGGCAGCCGGTGGCGGTGCCGCACACCTGGAACAGGCTGGGCAATTACGACCTGACCCGCCGCCCGGATGCCGACACGACGCGCGGGGTCGGCTGGTACCGCCTGCGCTTCGACCTGCCGCACGATGCCGCCGGACAGCGCACCTTTCTGCAGTTCGACGCCGCCAGCATCATCGCGGAAGTCTGGGTCAACGGTCGCAAGCTGGGCCGGCACGAGGGCGCGTTCAGCCGGTTCCGGCTGGATGCGACCGACGCATTGCAGCCGGGCGAGAACGTGCTGGTGGTGAAGGTCGACAACTCCAAGCCGGAACCGGGCAGCACGACCGAATTCATCGTGCCGATCTCCGGCGACTTCTTCATGTATGGCGGGCTGTACCGCCCGGTGTCGCTGATCACAGCCGGGCCCGCGCATATCGACATGATGGATCATGGCGGGCCGGGCATCTACGGCCGCGTGGTCACGCTGGCGGACGACGCGGCGGAGGTCGCCATCCTGGCCCGGCTGCACAATGCGGGGCGGGCAGGGCGCTTCACCTTGCGCACCAGCGTGCTCGATGCCGCCGGTGCCGAGGTCGCGGCACGCGAGGAAGCCTTGCGGCTGGCCGCCGGTGCCGATGGGGCACGCGAACTGGCGCTGACCATCCCGCAACCCCGCCGCTGGAACGGGCTGGACGATCCCTATCTCTACCGCATGGTGGCGGAGCTGGTCGGGCGTGACGGCACGGTGCTGGACCGGGTGGAACAACCGCTCGGCCTGCGTACCGTGGCGGTCGATCCCGACCAGGGTTTCCTGCTGAACGGGCAGAAGCTGCAATTGCGCGGCGTCAACCGGCACCAGGACCGGCAGGAGAAGGGCTGGGCGCTGAGCGAGGCCGACCATGTCCAGGACATGGCGCTGATCCGGGAAGTCGGCGCCAATTCCGTGCGGCTGGCGCACTACAACCATGCCGGCACCTTCTACGATCTGGCGGATCGCACCGGCATGATGCTGTGGGCGGAACTGGGGCTGGTGAACCTGGCCTCCATTCCGGGCGTGGCCGACACGCCGCCGCAGATGCGCGCCAGTGCGGAGGCGCAGATGGTGGAGCTGATCCGCCAGAACTACAACCACCCGTCCGTGGCCGTGTGGGGCATCGGCAACGAGATCACCAACTGGTCGTCCAAGGGCCTGACCCCCTCCAACGCGCGGCCGCTGATGGATGCGCTGGACGCCGTGGCGAAGCGGGAGGATGCCAGCCGTCCCACCACCATCGCCGCCTGTTGCGAGGTGCTGCCGGGCGAGGCCGATGATGGCCGCGACTACACCTCCGGCACGGCGGACGCAGTCGGCTTCAACCTGTATTATGGCTGGTACGTGTCCGGCCGGGTGGCCGACGCGGCGCGGCTGGGCGACGTGATGCGCGGCTATCATCGGGAGATGCCCACGCTGCCGGTCGGCGTCGGTGAATATGGCGCCGGTGGCGCGACGACCCAGCACACCGACAATGTCCATGGCGGCAAGATCGAAAGCATCTACCGCCCGCAGGCCGAGGAAGTGCAGGCGGTGGTCCACGAACTGTCGTGGAAGCAGCTTGCCCCGCTCGATTTCATGTGGGGCACCTGGGTCTGGCAGATGTTCGATGCAACCTCCGACCTGCGGGAGGAAGGCGACAGCAGCGACATCAACACCAAGGGCCTCGTCACCTTCGACCGGGGCATCCGCAAGGATGCGTTCTGGTTCTACAAGGCGGCATGGAGCAAGAAGCCGGTGCTGCACCTGACCGGCCGCCGCTACGTCGATCGCGCCTACCGTGTGGTGGACGTGCGCGCCTACTCCAATGCGGCGGAGGCGCGGTTGCGGGTCAACGGGCAGGATATCGGCACCACCGCCTGCGCCGACTTCGTGTGCGTGTGGCCGGGCGTGCAGCTGTCCGCGGGGGAGAACAGCATCGAGGCATCGGCCGGCGCGCAGAGCGACAGCATGGTGCTGCGCTATGCCGGGCCGGAGCGGGCGGTGCATGTGCGCGCCGGATCGCTGGACGGCGTGACGCTGGCGGCGGGCACCCGCTACGGTTCGGACAACTTCTTCGACGGCGGGCTGGGCTACACGCTCAACCCTTACCAGCGCGAGTTGTACGCCGCCGACCAGCAGCGGCCTGCCCCCAAGATCGTGGCCGGGGCGGATATGCCGGAACTGTATGCCAGCTGGCGGGCCGGATCGTCCTTCCGCTACGCGCTGCCGGTGCCTGATGGCCGGTACCGGGTACGGCTGCACCTGTTCGACCCGACCGAGACGGAGGCTGGCAAGCGGGTCTTCACCGTCGCGGCCGGCGGTGCGGCGCCGGTCCGGATCGATCCGGTGGCGCGCGCCGGCGGCGGAATGCGGGCGGTGACGGTGGAACTGCCGGCACGGGCGCGTGACGGGCTGCTGGTGCTGGAGTTCAAGGGTGAGGTGGGCGAGGCGATCGTCTCGGCGATCGATGTGACCCCGCGCTGATCGAGCCTGCGGCGGGTCGTGACGCCGCAGGGTTCGTGGCGGGTGACCTTGGCCGCGGCGTGGCTACGCTGCCGCCGGGGATCTCGGCTGGACGGCGGCGTCAGCCCGCGTGGTCGGTCAGACGGAAGACCCGGTCCATGGGCAGCCAGGTGCCGTCCGGCCCGGCGGCCGGGATCGGCTGCTGGAAGCGCAGCATCTTCGCCGTCCATGCCGCGACCGCCGGGTTGGCGGCATCCGCCGCGGCCTTTGCTGCGTCGGAATAGCTGTCATCCGCATCGATGATCATGAACATCCGGGTGCCCGCGCGGTAGATCTCCATGTTCACGATGCCGGCATCGCGGATGGAGCGGATGACCGCCGGGTCGGTGTTGCCCACCCGGTGCCACTGTTCGTACTCCGCGATCAGGTCGGCATCGTCGACCAGGTCGAGCGCCAGGCAGATGCGTCCGCTCATGCGTTGCTCCATCCGCCGTCGATGATGTTGACCGTGCCGGTGGTATAGGATGACAGGTCGCTGCCCAGATACAGCGCCAGTTCGGCGATCTCGGGCGCGCCGCCCAGCCGGCCCATCGGCTGGCGGGCGACGAAATCGGCGCGGGCCTTGTCCGCATCGCCGGTCGCCACCATCCGCTCGTCGAGCGACGGCGACTGCACCGTGCCGGGGCAGATCGCGTTGCAGCGGATGCCCTGGTCCACGAAGTCCTGCGCCACCGACTTGGTCAGGCCGATCACCGCCGCCTTGGACGCGCAATAGACGAACCGGTTGGGCACCGCGATGATCGATCCGGCGACCGACGACATATTGACGATCGACCCGCCACCCTTGGCCAGCATCGCCGGCAGGACCGCCCGGATCATGCGATATGCGGAGCGGACGTTCAGGTCGAAGGAGAAGTCGAAATCGCGGTCCTCCGTCGTCAGGATGGTGCCCGCATGGACGAAGCCGGCGCAGTTGAACAGGATGTCCACTGCGCCGACCGCCTGCCCGAAGTAGGTGATCGCTGCGCCGTCTGTCAGATCCAGCACGTGCGTCTCGCAGCCCTCCAGCGTCGCCAGCGTGTCGGCATTGATGTCGGCGGCGATGACCCGCGCGCCCTCCCGAACGAACAGTTCGGCGGTCGCACGCCCGATGCCCTGGCCGGCGGCGGTGATGATGGCGGTCTTGCCCTGAAGGCGCATGGGGGAAGCTTTCTATGAAGGGTCGGGAATGGGCGCATCGGCACGGATCAGTCCGCGATCCTGCAGGTCGCGCCACAGCGCGGCGGGGATGGCTGTGTCCATCAGCGCCACCGCCTGCGCCACCTGTGCGGGGCTGTTCATGCCGGGGATGACGGACACGACCTGCGGGTGCGCCAGCGGGAACTGCAAGGCCGCGGCAGCGAGCGGCACCCCATGGGCGGCGCAGACATCCTCGATCGCGCCCACCCGGTCCACGATGTGCCGGGGCGCGGGCTGATAGTCGTAATGCACCTCGCCCCCATGGCGCACGCCCTTGGCCAGGATGCCGGAATTGTATGGCCCGCCCAGCACAATCTTCACGTCGCGCTGGCGACACAGCGGCAGGAAGGTGGCGAGCGCGTCCTGCTCCAGCAATGTGTAGCGTCCCGCCAGCAGCACCACGTCGATATCGCCGGCGGCCAGCACTTCCTCGCACACGGCGGTCTCGTTCACGCCCAGGCCGATGGCGCCGACCACGCCCGCGGCCCGCAATTCGCGCAATGCGCGATAGCCGCCCTCCATGAACTCGGCCATGCGGCGCGGATGGTCGTCGCCATGCGCCATGCGCCCGATATCATGGGCATAGAGGATGTCGATCCGCTCGCGCCGCAGCCGCCAGCGGCTGGCCTCGAACGAGCGCATCACCGCATCGTAGGTGTAGTCGAACACGCTCTCGAACGGCTCCGGCGTCACGAAGGCCTGGCGCGGAACCGACAGGTCGGTGCCGGCGGGCACCGGGTCCAGCCGGCGCCCCACCTTGGTGGAGATGATCGCGGTTTCGTGCGGATCGACCTGCGACAGCGCCGCGCCCAGGCGCTTCTCGCTGAGGCCGAAACCGTAATGCGGTGCGGTGTCGAAATAGCGGATGCCGGTGTCCCAGGCTATGGCGACGGCTTCGTGCGCCTCCTGATCCGGCAGGGCGCGATACAGGTTACCGATCGATCCGGCGCCAAAGCCGAGCCGTCCTAGCGCGGTAAGATCGACCATGTGACGTGCCTCTCCTGCTTGCGTCAGCAAACAACTAAGTCATAATACGTCATACGTCAATGTTGTAGAACGCAGCGGCGGCACCGGCAACCAGCCGATCGCGGGCATCCGGCGTCTGCGGACCAACCAGCTCCAGCGTGGTTTCGACCCACGTGCCGTAGCTGTCACCGGCATGGCGAAGCACGGGCCAGTCGCTGCCCCACATCAGCCGCTCGCCGAAACAGGCCAGCAGGTGCGCGACATAGGGGCGCAACGCCTCGACCGGCTGCTCCGGTGCCTGTTCGGTCCGCAGTCCGGACAGCTTGCACCAGACGTTCGGCAGCTGAGCCAATGCGGCGATTCCGTCGCGCCACGGATCGAGTTCGCCCGCCGCGATGTCCGGCTTGGCCGCATGGTCGATCACGATGGACAGGTCGGGCCAGCGGCTGGCGAACCGGTGCAGCACGGGCAGGTGGCGCGGCTGGATCAGCGCATCGAACCGCAGGCCGGTATCGAGCAGCGCGCGGATCGCCGGATCGAGCGCAGGCTGCAGGATCCAGTCGGTGTCGGCGATGCCCTGCAGCATGGGCCGGACACCGCGCACGCGCGGTTGCGCCGCCAGGTGCCGGATGCGGTCCGGCGCGCCGCCGTCCGCCAGGTCGACCCAGGTGACGATCGCCCGGATCAGCGGGTCGTCCAGTGTCAGCATCCAGTCCGTGTCACGGTCGTCCGGCTGCGACTGGACCAGCACGGCGCCGATCAGCCCGTACCCTTCCGCCTCGGCGCGCAGGTCGGCGGGCAGGAAGTCGCGATGGATCCGCGGCCAGTCGGCATCCGGCCAGACCTGGCCCGGCCCGCCGATCCGCCAGAAATGCAGGTGGGAGTCGAGCAGGCGGATCGCCATGGGTGCGCCTTTCGTCAGTCTTCGGAGGTGCGCGCCGCGCGCCGGCGGGCCCAGGAGCTTTCGATATGGTCGCGCATCGCCTTGCGCGCGGCCGGGCCGTTGCCCTTCCTGATGGCGTCGAAGATCATCTCGTGCGCCGTATGGGTCGCGCGGATATGCTCCTCGTTCAGCCTGCCGCTATAGCCGTGATTGCGCAGCGCTTCCGATTGCAGCCCGTCGATCACCGCCTTGCTCAGCTTGTCGCCGGAAATGCGCATGATGATGTCGTGAAACGCCACGTCCTCGTGAACATAGGCCGCCGGATGGGGGATCAGGCTTTCCAGCTTGGCCATCTGCTGCGACAGTTCGGCCAGCTGCTCCGGCGTGTGGCTTTCGGCCGCCTTGTAGGTCATCTGGCCTTCCAGCAGCGACCGGATTTCCGACAGATTGTCGAGATAGCGCAGCCCGTCCTCCCGCTGGAACAGTGCGCCCAGGATCAGGGGGTCGAGCATGTCCCACCCGCTGGATTCGCGCACGATCGTGCCGCGTCCCTGCTGTGATACGACGAGCCCCTTCTCGGTCAGGGCCATGGTCGCCTCCCGCACGACCGTGCGGCTGACGCCATACATGTCGCCCAGCATTCCTTCGGGGGGCAGGGCGGTGCCGGCCGGGTAGGTCTCGGTCACGATCGCCTTGACCACATCCTCGACCACCGCCTCGGCCAGGCGAGGGCGCCGCCGGATGCGCAGCGAATCGGCGGCAGGCTTTTCGTACATGGCGATTGTGACTCTTCCCCGGTGCGGACGGCTGGCGATTGCCGGTACCTGCCCATGCTAATGCTGCTTCGTCAACGCCTTGCCAACGCCAAAGATAATACGTAATACGTATTGCCTGACCACCCGATGTGGTCGGAGGAGGGGCATCAATGAAGGTCACCGGCTACAGGAGCCTGGTCACATCGCACGATTGGCAGCGACCGGTTGGCGACGTCAACGGGGTTGTCGCCTCGGGCATCACCGAAGTGCCGGTGCTGATCCTGGAAACCGATGGCGGGCTGGAGGGGATCGGCCTGGGGCAGCATGCGGAGATCGACCGGGTCTTCGCCGCGGTGGAAGGCCAGGATCCCCGCGCCGTGCCGGTCCTCTACGACAGCATGCTGTCCCACGTGTTCAAGAGCGGCCATGCCGGCCTGACCTACGGTGCCATCGCCGCGATCGACATGGCACTGTGGGACCTGAAGGCCAAGATGGCGGACGAGCCGCTATGGCGTACGCTGGGCGCCGCCGACCGCTTCGTGCGCGGCTACGCTTCCGGCCTGTGCTACGGGCTGGAGGATGACGCCTTCGCCGCGCTGTATGCCCGCTGGGCCGAGCGTGGCTTCGATGCCGCGAAGATCAAGGGCGGCAAGGACCTGACGCGCGACATCGCCCGGCTGCGCATCGTGCGCGAGATCATGGCGGCCAACTCGCCCGCGCCGGCGCTGATGCTGGACGTCAACGAAAGCTGGAACCGCAAGCAGGCGATCCGCCATCTCGCCGCGATCGAGGCAGCGCACATCGATCTTACCTGGATCGAGGAACCGGTGCGCCGCTGGGATGCGGCCGGCCACGCGGCGATCACCCGCGCGGCCCGCTGCGCGGTGGCCACGGGCGAAAACCTGACCGGCCTTGAACAGTTCGCGCCGCTGTTCGATGCCGGCGCGGTGGACGTGGTGCAGGCCGGCAGCGTGTGGGGCATCACCCATTTCAACCGCGTGGCGATCGCCGCCCATGTGCGCGACCTGCCCGTTTCGCCGGTCGGCTATGACGGCAATCCCATCGCCCACGCCGCCGCCGCGGTGCCGAACATGATCGGCCTGGAGGTGCAGGACTTCAACTGGCCGGTCGGCCTGGATATCGACCAGGAGATCGCCGATGGCGGCATCATCCTGGGTGACCGACCGGGGCTGGGGATCGTGGTGGACGAGGCGGCAATCGCGCAGCAGCGCAGCGAAGGCAGCTGGAACGCCGCGGGCGGGCCGCACAAGCGTCCGCGCGATGCCGGGCTGCGGCTGGTGCCGGATGCCGGACCGATGCTGTCATGACCGCCGCCGCGGCAGAGCCCGCTTACGTGCTGGGCCGTGCGCGCACGCGGCTGCAGTTTTCGCTGATGGCGAACTTCTTCCTGCTGATGGCGCTCTATAGCGGCGTGCTCGGCGTGCTGCTGCCCAACCAGATCGCCATCCTGGATCCGGACAACAAGGCCAACAACCTGGCCCTGCTGTTCGCGATCACCTCCGTCTTCTCGACCTTGGCGACGCCGATCGCCGGGGCCCTGTCGGACCGGACCCGCAGCCGCTGGGGCCGGCGCACGCCGTGGATCGCGGTCGGGTCGCTGGTCGGGTCGCTGGCCCTGTTCGGCGTATCGTGGATGACCAGCCTGTGGTCGCTGATGGTGCTGTGGGTGATGGCGGCCGTCGCCTACAATTCCATGCAGCCGGCGATGACGACCCTGATCGCCGACCGGTTCGCGCCGGAAGTGCGCGGCGGCGTGTCGGGGATCGTCGGCGCGGGCATGACGGCAGGGCTGACCGCCGGCACGGTGGTCGCCGGATACCTCGCCGGGCAGGCGACGCTGGCCTACGGCCTGTTTGCCGCCGCCATCGCGGTATCGTGCCTCGCCTTCGTGACGCTGAACCGCGAGCCGTCGAGCGAGACGATGCCACGCCGGCCGATCCAGTGGGGCGAGTTCGTCCGCGGCTTCTGGATCAGCCCGCGTGAGCATCCGGACTTCGCCTGGGCATTTCTCAGCCGGTTCACCATCTACATGGGGTACCAGGGCGTTGCCGCCTATCTGCTGTACATCTTGCGCGACTATATCGGCCTTGGCGACGATGCCTCCAACATCGCCATCGCCAACATGGCGGTGATCACGCTGGTGGGGCTGGTCGCCTCCGCGCTGATCTCCGGCTGGTGGTCCGACCGGATCCAGCGCCGCAAGCCCTTCGTGGTAGCCGGCAGCCTGATCATGGGCTGTGCCATGGTGATGCCGCTGGTGTTCCCCTCCATGACCGGCATGTGGGCCTACGCCGCAATCATCGGCGTGGGTTACGGCATGTTCATGTCGATCGACATCGCGTTGATGACCCAGGTGCTGCCGCAGAGCGCGCTGGGCGATGAGGGCCGCGACCTGGGGGTGCTGACCACCGCCGTGAACATCCCGCAGATCATCAGCCCGGTCATGGCCGCGACGCTGCTGGGCCTGAGCGGCGGGGATTACCGCACGATCTTCTGGGCCGCGATCCTGTTCGTGTTCGGATCCGCCATCTGCGTTGTCCCGATCCGGGGCGTCCGCTAAACATACTACGTATTACATCATTTGACATTTGCGTGAGCAGGGCGCAGGATAGCGTCACAAGATAATGGTTAGGGATGGGAGAGTTCATGGCACAGGTGAGTGGTCGTGCGCGCCGCGCGCTTCTCGTTGCAACCGCGCTGCAGGCTTCGGCCTGGGGTAGCGTGGCAGCCGCGCAGGTGATCCAGCCGGCACGGCAGTCCGAAGCAGCCGGCGCCGATGCCGCCGTGGTCGACGATAGCGAGATTGTCGTCACCGGCATCCGTGCCGCCGAACGCGCCGCCATCGACATCAAGCGCAACGCGGTGGTCGTGGTCGATTCGATCGTGGCGGAAGATCTGGGCAAGCTGCCGGACAACAATGTGGCGGAATCGCTGCAGCGCATCCCTGGCGTCACCATCGAACGTAACCGCGGCGAAGGACGCTTCGTCACCGTCCGTGGCTTCGGGCCCAAGTTCAACGCGGTGACCGTGAACGGCCGCACCCTGGCGACCGACAACAATGGCCGCGAATTCTCGTTCGACGTGCTGCCGTCTGAAATCATCTCGGGCGCGGATGTCTACAAGTCGCCGCAGGCCAGCATCAACGGCGCCTCGATCGGTGCCACCGTCGACGTGCGCACGATCCGGCCGCTCAACGGGCGCTCCGGCTTCAGCTTCGCCGGATCGGCGGCCGGCATGTGGTCGGAACTGGCCGACAGCTACAACCCGGAAATCTCCGCCGTGGGCAGCTGGAAGAACGATGACGGCACGATGGCATTCGCGCTGGGCGGCGTCTATTCCAAGCAGGAGAACCGCATTGACGAGTTCACCATCGGCGCCGGCCATGTGCGGCGGTCCAGCACTGACAGCTACTACAATTCGGCGGCGCGGCCGGGCGTGCCGGCGCGGCCAGGTGGCCGCATCGGGCCGAACGTCGCGCCGTTCAGCCGCGTGTCGATGCCGTCCAACCTGTCGCCGTTCTTCTTCGAACGCGACCTGACCCGCTGGGGCGTGAACGGCGCGTTCCAGTTCAAGCCGTCCGACCGGCTGACCGTGTCGGTCGACGGCCTGTATTCCAGCGCCCGCTTCGTGGAGCAGCAGACGGGCCTCGCCTACGACTTCGCCGGCGGCACGCTGGTGGAGCAGGTGGTCGAGAACGGCGAGGCGCTGTATCAGCGCTACGTCGGCGGGTTCGTGGACCAGATCATCCAGTACGACGATCGCGACGTCACGACCGACCAGCTGGGCATCAATTTCGACTGGGAGGCGACGGACGACCTGCGCATCAAGCTGGACGGATCGCTGTCCAATGCGAAGCGGCGGGGCAAGGAGAACAATCTGTTCACCACCATCCGGCGCAAGAATGTCGACCTGTTCTGGGATCGGCGCAGCGGCAGCCCGATCTACGATTACGGCTTCACCAGCCCGAACTATGCCGATGCGGCGACCAACCCGAACGGCCTCACCGCCCATTATTACATCTGGGGCGGCGGGTCGAACATCGACGACGAGATCTCCGAACTGCGCGGCGATGCCGAGTGGAACCCGGGCGGCGGCGCGTTCACCCTGTCGGGCGGCGCGCTGATGCAGCGGCGCACCAAGACGATCAATGCCGACGAGACGCCGTTCGCCCAGCAATGCGCCTACTGCGATTCCAACCGCGCCCTGCCGGCATCGCTGTTCGAGAACACCGATCGCGGGTTCTTCCCCGGCGGCGGCGGCAACATCCTGCGCGACTGGCTGATCTACGATCCGTTGCAGCTGGTGCAGCAGATCAACCAGTTCGCCGAAACCGACCGCATCCCCTTCGACCCGGCCGTGTTCTCTCCGTCCGCCTCGTCCGAGGTGGATGAGAAGGTGCGTGCGGTCTACCTGATGGGTGGGCTGGATACCGAGATCGGCGGAATGCCGCTGGCGGTCAATGTCGGCCTCCGGTTCGAGGATACGGATTACACCTCTTCCGGCGCGTCGCGCACCGTGGTCAGCGCGCGCCCCAATGCGGGCGGGCAGAACATCGTGGTGGTGTCGCCGGTCATCCCGGTCAGCTTCCGCGGGCAGTACCAGGACTGGCTGCCTTCGGTGAACCTGCGCCTGTCGCTGACGGACGAGCTGCTGCTGCGCTTCGCCGCATCCAAGGTGATCACCCGGCCGACCCTGTCCGACCTGTCGCCACGCCAGACGATCCAGACCAATCCGGGCAACGAGACGATCCGCCGCGGCAACCCCGACCTGCAGCCGTTCCGCGCCAAGCAGATCGAGGCCGGGCTGGAATGGTACTTCACGCCGGACTCGCTGCTGAACTTCGCCGCTTTCTACAAGGATATCGAGAGCTTCGTCACGCTGACCACGACGCCGCAGGTGGTGGACCAGGTGACGTTCCAGGTGACCGTGCCCGACAATGGCGAGGGCGCGACGGTCAAGGGGTTCGAGATCGGCTACCGCCAGTCCTTCGCCTCGTGGCTGCCGGCCCCGTTCGACGGGTTCGGCGTGCAGACCAGCTACAACTATACCGACTCCAACGCCAACTACACCAACGCGGTCGCCAACGTGTCGTTCGGGCTGGAGGGGCTGTCCAAGAATTCGTACAGCCTGGTCGGCTTCTACGAGAAGTACGGGATCACCGCCCGGGCGGCCTACACCTATCGTGACAACTTCCTGCAGGTCGCTTCCGGGCGCAATGGCGAGCCTGAGTACTTCGATGCCTATGGCCAGCTCGATCTCAGCCTGGCCTACGACATCACGGAGCAGGTCACCGTGTTTGCCGATGCGATCAACGTCAACAACGCCAAGGAGTTCATCTACTCCGTTACGGAAGACCGCACGAAGGAATACCGCCAGACGGGCCGGCGTATCTCCGCCGGCGCCCGCATCCGGTTCTGATCCCGACTCCCCCGCCGGCCCCACCCGGCGGACCCAGGGCGCTCCGGTTCCACGACCGGGGCGCCCTTCGCATGTCGGCGTTCAGGCCGTGCTGATCTGGCCCAGGGCAACGTTCGTGCTGTCCCGCGCATCGACCACCATCGCCCGCTCCGCCGGGGATGTGATCGCGTCGAGGTTGGCGCCGGCAACATGGCGCAGGGCGACGGCGGGGCGCGCATCCGGTGCCCCCAACGACAGGTTGAAGCCGCGCACGGTCAGGCGCCGGGCGTGCCGCGCATACAGGCCGGCGGCGGGCAGCGTGCCGAGATAGCTGACCTCCAGGCTGGTCTCCCGGCGATACTCTGGCTCCCGCGCGGCATCTTCCGCCGTGCCGCCGCCCCGGGCCACGATGTCGATGTCGCGGAAGGTGACGTCCTCCACCGGCGCGTCGGCGATCCCTTCGACCCCGCAGGGGTAGGGCAGCCGGGCACCGGTCACGCTGATCCCGTCGAACTGCACCCGCCGCACTGCGCCCACTGACGTGCCGCGCGGCGCGCGCATGCGGGCGGCATGGTGGATGAACAGCGGGTGGTTGAACGGATCGCGCAAGGTGATGTTCGACACCGACACATCTTCCAGCGTGCCGCCATCGACGATCCCCAGCAGGATCCCGCGGGTCGCGGTGCAGATGCAGTCGGTGATGCGGATGTTGCGGAACCCGCCATTGGTTTCGGTGCCCAGCTTTATCCGGCCGAGCGGTCCGATATTCTCGATATTGTAGTCCGATGGCCGGTAGGTGCCATCCAGCAGCGAGCCCATCAGGTACCCGCTGGTCTTGCAGCCCGTCACCAGGATGTCCTCGCACAGCACCGGGCGCCCCAGCGCGTAGCTGCTCTTCAGCACGATCGCATCGTCCTTCGGCGCGTTGACCGTGCAGTTGACGATGCGGACGTCGCGGCAGGCGTCGATGTCGATGCCGTCGCGATCGGTGTCGATCACCAGCCCGTCGATCTGCACGTTGCTGCAGCCATGGGCGATCACGGCGAAATGGCCGGCCTGCAATATGGTGAAGTCCTGCAACCGCACGCCCCGGCAGTTCATCAGGCCGATCGTCTTGTTGGCACGGCCGACGGCGGCGCGCTCCTCCGGGTTCTGCAGCGCCTGTTCGCGGGGCGTGATGCCCAGCGCGGCGGCCGATTGCCATTGCCCCCGGCCATGCCAGCGCTCGCCCGGACCCGCGCGGTCCAGGCCGATGCCGTGCAGCATGCCCGGCCCCAGTATCGCCACGTTGCTCACGCCGTCGCCCACGATCAGGCTGTTGTGGACATGGGTGATCCCGAAATCCTGGAACTGCTCCTCCATGTAGTTTTCGGGCGGGTCGTAATGCGCGCCATGTGTCTCCGGACTGGCGGCGATGATCGTCGCGCCGGCGGACAGCACCAGCGCGATATTGTCGCGCAGGCGGATGGTGAAGCACAGATAGCGGCCCGGCGGCACCACGATCGTGCCGCCACCGCGCTGCGCCGCCGCCTCGATCGCGCGGTTGATCGCCGGACTGTCGATCGCCACGCCATCGCCGATCGCGCCATGCTGCCGCACATCCTCGAAGATGCCGGCGGCCACGGCGCCGGCCTGGTCGGTCCACCCGGCCGCCATCAGCGTGGCGCCGGAGGCCAGCAGCAGCGACCGTCGATCCATTGCCATTCCTTCGGTAAACATGCGCTCTCCATCATCCCGCGCTTGCATGCGCTCCAAACATAAGACATCATACGTTTATGCAAACCGCTGTCCACCGGCGGATAACAGCAGAGGATCCAGGAGCAGGATGAAGAGTTTTCACGCCCCCCGCTTGCGCGCCGGCATGGCGATCGCTGCGGCGCTGCTGGCCTCCGTCTCGGCCTTCGCGGCGGCGGCGCAGGTGGTGGTGCATGTCGCGCCGGACGGCAACGACCGTGCCGCCGGCACTGCCGAGCGGCCGGTCAGGACCTTGCCCCGCGCGCAGGAACTGGTGCGGGCGGCCAATGCGGGCAATGATGTGACGGTGGTGCTGGCGGACGGCACCTACGACCTCGCCGCCCCGCTCGATTTCCGCAGCGCCGATGGCGGGCAGGGCGCCTACCGCGTGGAATGGCGGGCGGCGGACGGCGCGCAGCCGGTGCTGTCCGGTGGCCTGGCAGTGGCCGGCTTCCGCCTGCATGACGAGGAACGCCGCATCTGGGTGGCCGATGTGCCCCGGGGCATCGACACACGGCAGCTGTGGGTCAACGACCAGCTGGCGGAGCGGCCCTGGATCGAGATCGAGGCCAGCGATGTCGCGTTCTCCGGCACCGGGTTCGACATCATGAACCCGGATCTGGCCTGGGTTGCCGAGGTCGCGCAGCCCGGCCGGATGGAGGTGGAGGCGACCGGCTTCTTCACCGACCGGTATTCGCCCGTGCAGTCGATCTCCGGCCGCACGGTGACGATGCAGCAGCCGGCGTGGGACAACAACAGTTGGGGCTACGACACGATCACCAAGCCGATCTTCCCGGAAGACTCGCGGCTGTTCCTGGTCAACGCGCTGGAGTTCGTCGGCAGGACCAATGACTGGCACGCCAATCCGTATCAGTGGTTCATCGACCCGGAGGCGGGCAAGCTGTACCTGCGGATCGCGCAGGATGACGATATCCGCCAACTGAAGGTCGTGATCCCCCGGCTGGATGCACTGGTGTCGATCGCCGGCACCCCGGCGCAGTCGGTCGAGCGGCTCTCGTTCAAGGGCCTGCGCTTCTCCTATACCAGCTGGCTCGGGCCGTCGCAGCCGACCGGCTATGCCAACCAGCAGAGCGGCGCCTATCTGTCGGACGTGTCGCCGATCCGCCCGGCCGATGCCTGGCAGGAATGCGGCTGGGGCTGCGTCGAGTTCGAATCCATGCGCCAGAAATGGCACCAGATGCCCGCTGCCGTGCAGGTCGCCGCCGCGCGCGACGTCACGTTCGAAGGCAACCGCTTCACGCAGCTCGGCCAGATCGGTCTGGGCATCGGCAACGATCCGACCGCCAACCGCAGCGGCATGGGTCATGCGACCGCGCGGGTGCGGGTGGTACGCAACCACTTCGCCGTCCTGTCCGGCAGCGCGATCATGGCCGGCGGCGTGCGGGAGGATGCGCACCATCCGCAGGACCCCGCGCTGATAAACCGCGACCTGGTGATCGAGGACAATACGATCGCCACCGTCAGCCAGGACTACAAGGACAATGCCGCGATCCTGACCACCTACATCACCGGCGCGCGGATCGCACATAACGACATCACCGACGCGCCCTATGACGCGATCGCGGTGGGCTGGGGCTGGGGCTACAACGATGTCGGCGGCAACCCGAACTATGACGAGAACCAGCAGGGATACGTCCACAACACCCGCTACACCACGCCCACGACGTTGCGCGACACGGTGGTGGAGAACAACCGCATCCATGGGGTGAAGACCTGGTTCATGGATGGCGGGGCGATCTACAATCTGTCGGCCAATCCCGGCGCGGTGATCCGCGGCAACCACATCTTCGACATCGACGACAAGATCGCGATCTACCTGGACGAGGGCAGCAAGCATTTCGACGTGACCGGCAACGTGATCGAGACACGCGGCAAGTGGCTGAACATCAACACCGCGGGCAAGATGTACCAGCGGCGCATCTCGACCGACAATCTGGCGACCGGCAACTGGCACAGCTCCAGCACCACGGGCGGGCGCTGGCTGGCGGAGATCGGCAATGTCGCGCGCGACAATGTGCTGGTGCCGGATCGTGACTGGTCGGTGGAGGCGCGCAACGTGATGGACCGGGCCGGGGTGCGGGACTGACCCCTCAGCCGAGCAATCGGCGATGTTCGTCCAGCGGCAGCGTCAGGTCGGCGCGGGCGGGCATCTCGTGCAGGATGTGGCGGGTCAGCCGTTCGTAATGCTGCACGAAGCGGCCGATCGCGGCGGTGTCCATCAGGCCGGATGCGTCGCCGCCGGTGGCAGCGATCCGCCGGCGAAGTGCCTCCTCCTGCTCCGTGCGCCAGCCCGCGACCACCTCGAAGCCGGGTGCGGCCAGGAGGATCAGCCGGTCGATGCGGCCGAACAGTGCGGCATAGTCCGTGGCAAGGGCTGCATTGACCGCGCGACGCCATGTGCCGTCAGGATCGCCGTCGCGCTCCAGCGGGTTGATCGGCTTGGCCAGGGCAACCTCGTCCTGCGGGATGGCGCCGACGCACCATCCTTCGAAGATCAGCAGATCGACGCCGTCAGCCGGGCCGGTATCTGGCGCAGGCTCGTCCCGCGCCTTGTCGAACCGGGGCAGGGTGACCGGCTGCCCGGCACGGATGCCGTCGATTACCGCGATGCCCCGCGGCACGTCATGGGTCAGCGGCACGCCACGGGTGCGCAGCAGCGGGTGGATCCGGGTGGCGAGCGCGGCGCGGGCGGGGCCGTCGAGATAGAGGTCGTCCAGCGACAGGATGGCGGTGCGCACCCCGCGCGCGGTCATCCGCTCCTGCAAGCCTTCCGCCAGCGTCGACTTGCCCGACCCTTGCGCGCCGCACAGGCCCAGGATCAGCGGCCTGTCGCGACCTGCCAGCCAGCGGCCGACGGCCTGCTCGACCCGGTCAAGCGACCCGGTCACGCGGCTCCTCGCCGGCGAAGAACGCATCGAGATTGTCGGCCACGCGCATGCCCATCGCCACCCGCGTCTCCAGCGTCGCGCTGCCCAGATGCGGCAGCAGGACGGCGTTGCGGCAGCCCAGCAGGGCGGCGCTGACCTCCGGCTCAGCCGCGTAGACGTCGAGCCCGGCGGCGGCGATCGTGCCGGCATCCAGCGCCGCGGCGAGGGCGGCCTCGTCCACCAGCGTGCCGCGCGCCGTGTTCACCAGCACGGCCCCGGGCCGCATGGCGGACAGGAAGGCGCTATCGACCATATGCCGGGTGGCCTCCCCGCCAGGCGCGTGCAGCGACACGATATCGGCATCGGCGGCGAGCGCGTGCGGCGTGGCGCGATAAGTGTCGGCCGGCATGTCGTCGGCCCGGCTGCGGCTGTGATAGATGATCCGCAGGCCGAACGCCTGCGCCCGCTCGGCCGTGGCGCGGGCGATGCGGCCATAGCCGATCAGGCCCAGCGTCTTGCCGGTCAGGCTCTGCCCCAGCATGTGGGTGGGGCGCCAGCCTGTCCATCCGCCGGCGCGCAGCTCGCGCTCGCCCTCCGACGCGCGGCGCGTGGCCATCAGGATCAGCAGCATCGCGATGTCGGCAGTGGCGTCGGTCAGCACGTCGGGCGTGTTGGTGACGACGATCCCGGCCTCGCGCGCGGCGTCCAGATCGACATGCTCGAACCCCGCGCCGTAATTGGCGATGATCCGAGCCGTGCCGCCGGCAATCACCGCACGCGGCAGCCTGTCGGTCACGGTCGGACACAGCGCATCATGGCTGCGCAGCGCGGCGGTCAGGGCAGCGGCGTCGAGCGGCTGGTCGGCGATGTTGAGCGTCACATCGTAATCGCGGGCGAGCCGGTCCTCGACCGCCTGTGGCCAGCGGCGGGTCAGCAGGATGCGCGGGCGGGTCATCGCTCAGCGTCGCCTGAAGTCGGGCTCACGCTTCTCAGCGAAGGCGGCGCGGCCTTCCTGTGCATCTTCGGTGGCGAAGCAGATCGCCTGCAGCTCGCGCTCATATTCGATGGCCTTGTCCCATGGCATGGTAAACGCGGCACGCAGATTGAGTTTCGCGATTTCCGCCGCGATCGGCGCGCGCGACGCAATCGTGCGGGCGATCGCCTGTGCGCGCGGCAGCAGCGCCTCGGGCGCCAGCACCTCGCTGACCAGGCCCCAGGCGAGCGCCTGCTGCGCGTCGATCATGTCGCCGGTCAGCAGCATCATCGCCGCATTGGAGGTACCGACCGAATAGGACAGACCCGCCGCCATGCCGCCGCCGCCGATCCAGCCCAGCTTGATCTCCGGCGCGGCGAAGCGGGCGTTGGCGGAGGCGATGCGGATGTCGCAGGCCATCGCCGTCTCCAGCCCGCCACCCAGTGCATAACCGTTGATCGCCGCGATCACCGGCTTGCGGCAGGCGCGCAGCGCGTCGCAATAATCGGCCCGGTTGCGGAAGTCCCACGGGGTTGCATAGGCATCGAGCGTGGTGATGTCCGACCCGGCGCTGAACGCCTTCTCTCCGGCGCCGGTGACCACGACAGCGCGCACCGCGTCCGACTGGTTGCATTCGCTGATCGCGGTGACCAGCGCATCCGCCATGGCCGGGGTCATCGCGTTCAGCTTGGCCGGACGGTTGATCAGGATCGTGGCGACCCGGTCCGCGATGGTGAAGCTCAGTTCGTCACTCATGTTTCGGCTCCGGCAGGATGGTGGCGGCGATAGGCGGCTTCGACCGCGTCGAGCACCGTGTCCGCGTGTGTCTGGTCGAGCAGGCCTTGGCGCAGCAGGGCCGAAGCCTCCGTCTGGAAGGCGATGGCACCATTGTGGCGTGGCCGCACCAGCGCTGCCTCCAGCGTGGCGCGCGTGGCCGAGTAGAAGGCATTGGCGGCCCGATCCACCGCCGGATCGGTCCAGGCGGATCGGAACGAGGGCTGCCCCTGATGCTGCGGAATGAAACCGCGCTGCGCCGCGTCCGACAGCAGCCAGCGCAGATGATCGAGCAGCGCCGGCGAGATCTCCGCCCGGCGGGAGACGGCAATGCCGGTGCCGCCCAGGGTCGAGCCGATCCGCCCGCCGGGGCCGCAGGGGGCATCGGCGTAGCGTACGGTGCCGGCCGCGGAATAGTTCACATAACCGTAGACCAGCGGGCACAGCGCCGGTCCGTCGCCCGTTGCCATCGCCTCCAGCATGGTGATCGGGTTCATTGCCGCCGCCGCCCGCGTGGCATCGCCGGTCAGGCGGGCCATGATCGCATAGGCTCCGCGGGCGAGGACGCGGTCCATGAAGCTGTTGTCCGGCCGCATCACCGGGGACAGCGCGCCCGCAACCGACTGGAAGCTGAGCGCGGCATGCGGGCCCGCGAGGGAGAGGGCGACCGGCGCGCGGGTCGCCAGCGCGATCACCTCATCCCAGCTTTCCGGCGTCTCGGCCATGTCCCTGCGGCATGCCATCACCTGCGTCGCGGCGTCGAGCGGCAGGGCCCAGTGTGCGCCGGCATAGCGGTAGCTGGCAAGGGACGGACCGATCGCCGCCGCGTGCCACGCCGCGATCTCGTCGGCGGCGAACAGCTCCTCCAGCCGGTACAGGCACCCTGCCGCGACCGCCTCGCCGACATGCGGGTGGTCCAGCACGACCAGATCGTACAGCGCGCATTGTTCGGCGATGGGGCGGGACTCGAAGCCTTCCAGCGGGTGCTTGTTCCACCCGATCAGCGTTCCGCCGGATGCGGCCAGCGCCGCATGGCCGCGCGGATGATCCCAGGTGAGCCCGTGATAGCGCGGCGTCATGCGTGCTGTCTGACGACACCGGACTCGATCAGCTGCGTGATCGCCGCCTCGTCCAGCCCCATTTCGGCCAGGACCGCATGGCTGTGTTCCCCCACCAGCGGTGCCCCGCGGGTAACGGCGGATGGCGTCTTGGAAAAGCGGATGGGGAAGCCCGGCGTCTTCACGCGGCCTTCGGTCGGATGGTCATATTCCACGAAGGTGCCGTTGTGCCTGATCTGCGGATCGTCGACCAGATCGGCATAGCCATAGACCGGCCCGGCCCAGATGTCCGCCGCGCGGAAGGCGGTGAGCCAGTCGGCGCTGGTCTTCGTCGTCAGCCGTTCCTTGATCCGGCCGAAGATCGCATCGCGCTGCGTCCAGCCGTCACTTTCTTCGTCCAGCGTGGCGAAGAACGGATCGTCCAGCACCTCGCCCAGCTTCGCCAGCTTGGCCATGGCGAGCGTGATGTAGCCGTCGCTGGTGGCGAACACGCCATAGGGTGCGCGGATGTAGCTGTGGGCATGCGCCTCGGCCGAGCGGGTCTGCGGCTTGTTGCCCACGGTGAAGACCGACAGTTCCTGCATCTGCAGCGTGGTGATGGCGTCCAGCATGTTGACCTGCACCAGCTGGCCTTCGCCGGTGCGCTCCCGGTGGAACAGCGCGGCCAGCGCACCCTCGAACGCGGAGTAGGCGGTAACGGCATCGACCAGATATTGCCCGGCCGGAGCCGGCGGTTGCCCTTCGGCGCCGGCCGACAACATCGCGCCGGACATGCCCTGCAGCAGCAGGTCCTGCCCGGGATACAGCCGATACGGCCCGTCCTCGCCATAGCCGGACATGGAGACGTAGATCAGCCGCGGGTTGATCGCCGACAGGGTGGCGTAATCGACCCCCAGCCGCTCGGCCACGCCGGGGCGGTAGTTCTGCAGGAAGACATCGGCCGTCTTCACCAGCTCCAGCAGCAGCGCCTTGCCCTCCGGCGCCTTCAGATCGACGGCCAGCGATCGCTTGTTGCGGTTGAGCGAGAGGAACGACACGTTGATCTTGTTGCCCGTCGCCCCGCCGGCGGAGGCATGGCGCTGCCATTCGCCGGAGGTCGGCTCGACCTTCACGACGTCGGCCCCCATGTCGCCCAACCGCTGGGCGGCGAGCGGGCCGGCCATGGCGATGGAGCAGTCGAGCACGCGGATACCATTGAGAATTGTCATGCAATCAGGTCCTCAGGCCATGACCCAGCCGCCGTTCACGTGCAGCGTCTGACCGGTGATGAAGCTTGCCTCGTCGGCAGCGAAGAAGGCGATGGCGGCGGCGATGTCGTCCGCGCTGCCGCGGCGCTTGATCGCCTGCGCGTCCAGCACCATTCGGTCGTAGCCTTCCGGATCCGGGTGGATCTTCTCGGCATCCGTTGGGAAGGCGCCCGGCGCGATGGCGTTGACGGTGATGCCATACGGGCCGAACTCGCGCGCCCAGGCGCGGGTCAGGCCGATCAGCGCCGCCTTGGACGCCACGTAAGGCGACAGGTTGGCCCAGCCGCCGGAGATGGTGATGCTGGAGATGTTGATGATCCGGCCCCGACCGGCGGCCCGCATGCCGGGCAGGGCAGCCTGCACCGCGACGATGCCGGCATCGACGTTCACCCGCTGGACCAGCTGGTGATCCTCGACCGTGAAGTCCTCGAACGGTTTCGACGGATAGATCGCGGCGTTGTTGATGACGACGTCGAACCGGCCGACCTCGCCCAGCAGGCGGTCGAGCTCGGTGCGGAAGGCGGCGAGGTCGGACAGGTCGGCCTGCGACACCACCAGCCGGCCGGTGGTTTCATCAGCTGCGGCGGCCTGCAACTGCGCGACCTTGGCGGGATCATTGTCGACCGCCACCACCGTGGCGCCGCGACGCAGCAGCAGTACCGTCGTCTCCAGCCCCAGCCCGCCGGCCGCGCCGGTGTAGAGCACCGTGCGGCCGTTCACGATGCGCGCCCGGCGATTTCGGGGAAATTGCCGGTCGGCTGCGGGTAATCCTCGTCCGGCTGGCGCTGCACCGCCTCGATCCGTGCGACCGCATCGGCCACGGCCGCGCTGCCGGGCAGGATGCGCAGAACCGTGTCGTACTGCCGCTCCTCGCCATGCTCCAGCCAGATCAGCTCGCCCCGCTCGCGCGCGAAATCCTTGCCCAGCACGTGATTGGTCGAAGGCTCGATTCCCAGCGCATAATGGCCGGCATGGAAGTTCTGCCATTCGTACATGGCGGGAAACTGGCTCTTCAGCGTCTCGACCTCGAAGCCGAAGCCGAGCGCCTCGTTGACCAGCGCGACGTTGACGCGCCCATGCGCATCGGCGGCCATGTCATGCTGCCAGACCTGTTCGTGGAAGTTGCGGATCGGCGCGGGCGCGGTGCGGTAGCCGACGCCCTGGCCACGGTAGTCGCCCTCATGCGCGGCCCACAGCACCTCGCGGATCGGCGCGACATAGCGCGCGCCTTCGGCCAGCACCGGGTGCCCGACATTGATGTGGTAGCAGTACATGTGCGGCGTACGGTAGAACCCGTGGTTTACCACCCGGTCGTGCAGCCGGATCTCGTCGCCGCCGACATCGGCCTCGATCCGGCGGATCAGGTGCAGGTCCTCCCCGAACACGGTCGATTGCTGCACGATCCCTTCGGCCCACAGCACGCAGGTATCGCCGTCCCACTGCTCGCCATAGCCGGTCAGGCGGGCAGGGACCGTGCCGACGCGCCCATGCAGGGAGGAGGATACCTTCTGGCGCGGGCCGTAATGGTAATGGCCAGCGGGGTCGTCATGCATGAACAGCGTGTGGTCCAGCCCGCAGGTGATGTTCAGCCCGGACATGGACCGGAACCAGCCGAGCCCGCCTTCGCCTTCGTAATCGTGCAGCGACGGATGGCGGAAGCCGGAGGGGGAGTGCCAGCCGACGCTGCGCCCGGCATGCTCGCACTCGGCGATGTCCATCGCCCGGTCGACCAGCACGGTGAAGCGCAGGCCGGTGCCGGTGCGGAATTCCAGCAGCCGATTGCCGCGTTCGACACCGTCACCCAGGGTGGACAGGCGCACGCCGGCGAACTGGGACAGGCTGCCGGTCCGCTCCGCCAGTGCGCGCCGGGTCATCGTCTCGCCGAACAGCGTAACCACCACTCTCTCCCATGTGTCGTAAGACGTATGATGATTAGCAAGCTGGTGAGGAGGCGTCAATCGCGCAGGGTGAAGTGGTACTCTCCCGATGGCACGGAGAAGCGGTGGGATGGCAGGTCCTGGCCGTCCGCGACCCATGTGCCGCGATCGGGCAGCTCGACCTCCGCGATGCTGTTCGGCGGAACGGTGAGGGACAGGGCGGTCAGCCCGATGGCATCGCCTTCGGTGCGGGTCGCGATCGGGCCGATGACGGACTCATATCGCGCATGGACCGGCCCGACGTCCGGCAGCCACAAGGGCCGCACCGCGATCCGGCGGAAGCCCGGCGCCGCCGGTGCGATCCCGGCAAGGCGGCGGTAGAAGAAGCCGACCACCGCGCCGAAGGCGTAATGGTTGTAGCTGTTCATCGCCAGATCGCCGGTGTCGCCGTTCCACCGTTCCCACATGGTCGTCGCCCCCTGCGCGACCATGTAGCCCCAGCTGGGATAACCGGTCTGCAGCAGCAATCCGCTGACCTCCTCCAGCAGGCCCGCATCGGCGAGCACGTCCAGAATGTAGGGCGTGCCGAGGAAGCCGGTCGACAGCTTCATGCCGCGTGCGCGGATGTCGTCGGCCAGCACCCGCGCGGCGGCAGCGCGCTGTCCGGGCGGGACCAGTCCCATATGCAGGGCCAGCACCTGGCTGGTCTGGCTGCCATTGCCTGCGGTGCCGTCGCCGCGCAGGTACTCGGCCGCAAAGGCCTGTCCGATGCCGGTGCGCAGCCGCGCGTAATGCGCGGCATCGGTGTCGCGGCCGGTGGCAGTGGCCATCCTCTCCATCAGGTCGGCGCACCACGCCCAGTAGGCGGTGGCGCACAGGCCGCGCGGGGTGGTCTCGTCATCGGGCTTGATCGCGTCGACGGACAGCCAGTCGCCCAGGTCCAGCCCGCGTTCTTGGCGCCAGATGCCGTCGGGATTGTGGCTGGCGACATGGTCCATCCACGCCTGCATCGCCGCCCAGTTCTCCTCGATCACGGCGGTGTCGCCATAGCGTTGCCACAGCTGCCATGGCAGGATCACGCCCGCCTCGCTCCAGCCTGCAGTGACCACGTCGGGGTAGGATTGCGGCTGCGGCACCACGATGGGGTAACCGCCATCGGGCCGCTGCGCGGCGCGCGCCTCGATCAGGAAGCGGCGCAGGAACGGGCCGACCTCCATGTTGAAGGCCGCGGCATCCGCGAAGACCTGGATATCGCCCATCCAGCCCATCCGCTCGTCCCGTTGCGGGCAGTCGGTCGGCACGGCGAAGAAGTTGGACTTCTGGCTCCACATGGCATTGCGCCAGATGCCTTGCAGCAGCGGGGCCCGGGGGAACTCCAGCGCGCCGGTGACGCGGCAATCATTGTGGACCACCACGCCGGCCACATCCTCCGGCCCGGGTGTGCCAGGATAGCCGTCCAGCTCGACATAGCGGAACCCATGATAGGTGAAGCGCGGCTCCAGCAGCTCGGCCTCGCCGGTGCCGTCGCCGGAACCTGCCAGCGTGAAGCGGTCGGTGGCGCGGGCGAGGCGCAGGTTGGCGAGGTCGGCGGTGCCGTCCGGGTGCAGCAGCTCGGCAAAGCGGGCGGTGATGGTGGTGCCTGCCGCACCCCGTGCCGCGATCCGCACCCAGCCGGAGAAGTTCTGCCCGAAGTCGAACACGAAACGCCCCGGGACCGGCTCGCTGACGGACAGTGGCCGCAGCTCCTCCACCGGGCGCAGCGGCGGGGACGTCAGCGGCAGCAGCGCGACGCCAGGGTCGGCGCCGAGCTTCACCGGCACCCAGTCGCGTGACTGCCGGCGCGCATCGACCGTCTCGCCATCGTAGATCTCGGAGGTCAGGATCTGCGACGATGCGATCCGCCAGTCCGGGCCGGTGGTGACCCATTCATGTGAACCATCGGCGTAGTCGAGCCGCAGCTGCCCCCGGAACCGGCGCGGCGCAGGGCCAAAGGCGTAGCGTTCGATCCGCCAGCCGAACGGGCTGGCATACCAGCCATCGCCAACCAGCACGTCGATCGCGTTCGTGCCCGCCACGATCAGGGGCGTGACGTCACAAGTCTGGTAGAAGATATGCCGCGCGGCGACGCTGATCTCCGGCGAGAGCACCGCGTCGGACACCCGCTGCCCGTTGATCGACAGGTCGTAGGCCCCCAGCGCGGTGGCGTAGAGGCGGGCAGCAATGATGTTGCCGCGCGCCTCAAAACGGCTTTGCAGGCGCATGACCGGCTCGGACGGGCGGGGATCGTTGTGCGTATTCGCGCCGCTGGTCACCGCGGCTGGCCAGCCGCCGGCATCGAAGCCGGGTGCCTGCCAGCCCTGCGGGGGATCGACGCACACATGCCAGGCCGGGCCGCTGACGACCGGCATGACGGAGCCATCCCGCCGGTGTAGCCGGACCAGCGCGGCAAAGGCCCCGCCATCGACCGGGAAGAAGCCTGCGACATCCGCCTGCGCCAGCGCGCAGATCGTCCGCGGGATGGCGCCGGAGGGCACCACGACCGGGCTCAGCGTGCCCCAATATGGCAGCGGCGTGTCATAGCCCCATGGCTGGTCCAGCGCAGCCGGTGCTCCGTCGATCCACACGCCGCGCAGATGGTCCTTGCCCGATACCAGCACCTCCACCCGGATGATGTCGTCGGGCAGGTCGAGGTCGAGGTCGAGCCGGAAGGCATGGGGCCGCGGGTCGAGCGCCGTCTTGCTCCAGATCCAGGCGAGGCCCGCAGCGCGTTCGGCGGCGGCGCCGGCATCCTCCGCCTCCAGCCAGTCGCCGCGCCAGTCGCCGGGTTCCAGCAGGCCGGCCTCGAACCAGGTGGGCGCGGCGCGGGCGACCAGGCCGCGATTGTCAGTCACCTCGACCGACCACCACACGCGCTGCATGGAGGTGAGCGGCGGGCCGCCATAGCGGATGTCGAAGCAGGCATCGGAGCGGACGACGCCGCTATCCCACAGCGGCGGTCCGGCCGCGTCCGGATCGGCGGCGGCGCGGATGCGGTAGCTGTGCTGCGCCACGCCGGCCGCGGTCGCCTCGATCCGCCATGACAGGCGCGGATGGCGCACATCCGTACCGAGCAGTCGGGTGGTCTGTTCGGCGCGCAGGTCGGTGACGGCAAGATCGGTCAAGGCGATGCAGCCCTCAGTACGAACTGAACAGCGCAGCGCGCGCCAGGTTCAGCGCGGTGACGGCATCCTGCCGGTCCTGCGCCGCCTGCATCCCCTCGAAATCGAGCTTGTCGAGTGCGCGCTCGACCGCCTTGAGGAAGCCGATCGCGGAATTGGCGGCGGCCACGGAGTCCTCCCGGAAGGGAAACTGGTCAAGTTGCCACACGCCTTCCCAGCCATTCTTGCGCAGGGTGTAGAAGAACTCGAACAGCTCGATCGGGTGCACGGAGCCGGCGATCAGGTCGTCGTCCCAGCCGCGGAGGTTGTCGTTCACGTCCATGCCGAACAGGCGCCCATGATCGATCGCCAGCTGCGCCGCATCGGCCGGGCTCTCCCCGCCATACAGCGAATGGCCGAAGTCGAGCAGGATGCCCACATTGGGCAGGCCCATCTTCTCGATGCCGAGCAGGGTACGCGCCACGCTGTCATAGCTCATGTGCACGCGCGGTTCGCGCGGCTTGTATTCTATGACGAACTTCAGGTCCGGGTTCTGGCCGGCGAGTTCCGCCACGCCGTCGATGCTGGCCTGCCACAGCTTGCGGTGATCGACCTGGAAGGGATAGTCCCACCCGTCCTGCCCCGGCCACAGCTTTACGTAATCGGCGCCGAACCGGCGGACCACGTCGGCCGCGTCGTTGCACATCTCGTTGGCCAGCCGGCGGATGCCCGCATCCGGGTTGGTGAAGGCGCCTTTGGCGAACTGCCTTGTGTAGATCTCCGGCGTGATGCCGATCACCGACAGGCCGTTGCGCTGCAGCGCCTGTTCGACCGTGTCCAGCGACAGGCTGGGATCAACGAACGGGTAGTTGATGTCCACTACCGTCAGATCCTCCACCTGTCCGGCGAGATCGATCATCTCCAGCAGCGATCGCGCCTCGCCGTAGCCGTCAGTGGCGTAGCGATCCACATAGGTGGCGAAGTGCCAGATGCCGGCGCCGTAGCGTTGCGTGCCCATTGTCATCCTCCCGATTGCTTCGCGGCGCTGAGGGCCGTATGGTCATCATATGACAGACAAGTTGAACCGGAACAACATCGAGCAGCGCGCCGCCCGCACCCGGGAACGCGCCGGGTGGATGCGGCAGCGGCTGCTCGGCATGATCGTGGCGGCGGGCCAGGGGCATCCCGGCGGCGACCTGTCGGCGACCGATATCCTGGCCAGCCTGTATTTCGATGTCCTGCGGATCGATCCGGCGATGCCCGACGCGCCGGACCGGGACCGGTTCGTGATGAGCAAGGGGCATTGCACCGGCGCGCTGTATTCCGCGCTGGCCGGGCGCGGCTTCTTTCCGGAGGCGGAGCTCGACACCTACCTGAAGCCGGGATCGCGGCTGAACGGGCATCCCAACCGTACCTACCTGCCGGGGGTAGAGACCAATACCGGGCCGCTGGGGCATGGCTTCCCCGTCGCGGTCGGCATTGCCATCGCCGGGCAGATCGACCGCACCGATTACCGCACCTTCGTGCTGACCGGCGACGGGGAACTGCAGGAAGGCAGCATGTGGGAAGCGGCGATGCTGGCGGGTCACCGCAGACTGGGCAGGCTGACGGTGATCGTCGATCGCAACCGCCTGCAGCAGGGTGCCCGGACGGAGGACACCAATGCGCTGGAGCCGCTGGCGGACAAGTGGCGCGCTTTTGGCTGGCAGGTGGCGGAGGTCGACGGGCATGACCATGCCGCGCTGCTGCAGGCGCTCGACGCCGCTGCCGCTCCGCGCGACGTACCGCTGTGCATCATCGCGCACACCTTCAAGGGGCATGGCGTCAGCTACATGCGGGACCAGGCCGGCTGGCATCACGGCGTGCCGAATGCAGAGCAATATGCGGCGGCGCTCGCCGAACTGGAAGCGGAGGCGGGACGATGAGCGGGGCTGCACCGGCACAGGGCATGTTCGATTGCCGCGACGCCTATGTCGCCGCGCTGGAGGAGCTGGCCGCGGATGATCCGCGCATCGTGGCGGTGGTGAACGATTCTGTCGGCTCGTCCAAGCTTGGCCGGTTCCGCGACCGTTTCCCCGACCGGCTGATCAATGTCGGCATCGCCGAACAGAACATGGTCGGCGTGGGGGCCGGGCTGGCCAATGGCGGCAAGGTACCGTTCGTCAGCGGTGCCGCCTGCTTCCTGACCGCGCGGGCGATGGAGCAGATCAAGGTCGATTGCGCCTACAGCCAGGCCAATGTGAAGCTGTGCGGCATCTCCAGCGGAGTGGCCTATGGCGAACTGGGCGCGACGCATCACAGCATCGAGGATGTCGCCTGGCTGCGCGCCATCGACAGGCTGACGGTGATCGTGCCCGCCGATCCGTGGCAGACGGCGGCGGCGATCCGTGCGGCGGCGGCGCATGACGGACCGGTCTATCTGCGCCTCAGCCGCATGCCGGTGCCGCAGCTGGCCCGGACCGACGCGACGTTCCGGATCGGCGTGGCGGAGACCCTGCGCGAGGGTGGCGACCTGGCGATCGTGGCGACCGGCACGCTGGTCCACCGCGCACTTGCCGCGGCGGAATCGTTAGCGGCCGAGGGGATCGGGGCGCGTGTGATCAACATGGCCACCGTGTCGCCGATCGACGTGGCGGCACTGGCCGAAGCGGCGGCGACCGGCGCAATCGTGACGGCGGAAGAAGGGCTGGCGCATGGCGGCCTGGGTGGCGCGGTCGCCGAATGGTGCGCGCGCCATGCCCCGACACGCATGCGGATGCTGGGCTTTCCCGGCTTCCTGCCGACCGGATCGGCGGACTGGCTGATGGAGCAGCACGGCCTGACCGCCACCGGCATCGCCGCCGCCGCCCGCGAGGTGCTGCAGGCGAAGCCCGGCTGATGAGCGGACCGCTGATCCTGGCGATCGACCAGGGGACGACGAACACCAAGGCGGTGCTGCTGGCGGCGGATGGCCGCGTGATGCAATCACGCTCACGCGCGCTGCGGCTGTCCTTCCCGCAGCCCGGCTGGGCGGAGCAGTCGGCGGCGGAGATCCGGGAGACGGTGGCGGCGCTGATCGCCGAGGTGGCGACCCCCGGGATCGTGGCCGTCGCGATCGCCAACCAGCGCGAGACGGTGGTGATCTGGGACGCGGCAAGCGGGCAGCCGGTCACCTCCGCCGTGTCGTGGCAGTGTCAGCGTTCGGCCGCGCGCTGCCGCGAGTTGCAGCATCGCGGAGTGGCGGACGAGGTTGTCCGGCGCAGCGGGCTGGGGCTGGACCCGATGTTCCCCGCGGCCAAGCTGGCGGTGCTGCTCGACAGCCTGCCCGGTGGGCGCGAACGGGCCGCACGGGGCGAGCTGCGCTGCGGCACGATCGACAGCTGGCTGCTGTGGAATCTGACCGGCGGCGCGGTCCATGCGACCGATCACAGCAACGCGTCGCGCACGCAGCTGTTCAGCCTGGATACGCTGCAATGGGATGCCGAACTGGCGCGCATCTTCGACGTGCCGCTGGCCATGCTGCCGGCGATCATGCCGTCCGACAGCCAGTTCGGCATGGTCGCACCCGGATACGGCCTGCCGCCGGGCACTCCGATCCACGCGATGCTGGGCGACAGCCATGCCGCCCTGTTCGCGCATGGTATCGAAAGCCCGGGCGCTGTGAAGGCGACGATCGGCACCGGCAGTTCGCTGATGACCCCGACACAGGGGCGCGTCCAGTCGACGCATGGTCTTTCGGGCACGATCGCCTGGTCGCGCAGGGGGCAGGTGCAGCACGCGCTGGAGGGCAACATCTCGGTGTCCGGCCATGCCGCGGCGTTCGCGACCGCGCTGCTCGGCCTGGCGGACGAAGATGCGCTGACAGCGCTGGCCGCCACCGTGCCTGACAGCGGCGGGGTGACCTTCGTGCCGGCGCTGGCGGGGCTCGGCGCGCCGTACTGGCGGCCACAGGCGCGCGGGACGATCCATGGCATGACGCTGGGCACGCAGCCGGCGCATGTCGCGCGCGCCACGCTGGAGGCGATCGCGCACCAGATCGGCGACGTCCTGGACGCGATGGATGCCGATCTCGGCACCCGCACCACCAGCCTGTCGATCGATGGCGGGGCGGCGGGCAATGTCGTGCTGGCGCAGCTGCTGGCCGACCTGACCGGGCGCACCATCCGCCGCCCGCAGGCCGCCGGCGCGAGCGCGCTGGGTGTGGCCCGGATGGCGATAAGGGCGCTGGGGCTGGATGACGGCGGCTTGCGGCTGCGGGCGGACGACAGTTTCGTGCCGACCCTGCCGGACGCCACCCGGCAGGCGATCCGCCGCGACTGGCACGCCGCGGTGGATCGCGCTTCGGCCTAGGCCATCTCCTCCTCGAGCTCCTCCAGCGACTTGCCCTCGTTCCGGGGCGCGCCGAGGAAGCCGATCAGCCCGCTCAGCACCAGGAACCCGGTGAGGATCCAGGCCAGGGTCTGGAACCCGGTCGCGGTCAGCAGCGGCACGAAGAAGCTGAACACGCCCAGCGAGATCCGGACGATGCCGAACATCAGCCCCTGTGCGGTGCTGCGCAGCAGGGTGGGGAACATCTCCGCGCTCCACAGCTGGAAGAAGCACTGCGCGCCGAACCCCTGGCCGACCGCCATCAGGAACACGTGCAGCAAGGCCATGGGCAGCGTCAGCGGGAAGATCGCCAGCAGCGCCATGCCGATGACCTGCATGATGGCGGATACCAGGAACAGCAGCCGCTGGTTCACCCGGTCCGACAGTTTCATGAAGATCAGCCAGATCGACAGCATCCCGATGAAGAAGCTGAGCGACTGGATGGCGACCGACATGCCCTGGCTCTGATTGCCGACGGTGCGCAGGATGTAGGGGAAGAAGAACCCGTTGGTGCCGGCCCACAGGTTCCACATGCCGTACATGCCGATCAGGAACGCCATTGGGCCGATCCATTTCGCCTGCATCAGGTCGCGCAGGCGTGCAGGCTTCGCGGCGGTGCCGGCCGCCTCCTGTTCGACCTGCGCGTCCAGCCAGCGCTGCGATTCCTTCATGCGGGATCGCAGGAAGGTGAGGCCCAGCGCCAGCACGGCAAGGTGGCCGAACACGATCCGCGCGCCCAGCAGGCCCAGCGGTTCCAGCACCAGGAACATCAGCAGGACGACGACCGGGCCGAGATACCACAGCACCTGCGCAACGCCGCTGTGCTTGCCGCGCGATCCCTTCGGCGCGGCCTCCGCGATCAGCGACCACGAGGCCGGAATGTCCGCGCCCACGGCGAGGCCGACCAGGAAGAAGCCGATCAGCACCATCCACGCATTCATCGCGAAGATCAGCCACAGCATGCCGAAGGCGTAGAACAGCATATCGTACTGGTAGATCTTCTTGCGCCCGAACAGGTCGCACAGCCGCCCGCCGATGAACGCGCCGAGCCCGGCCGAGATGGCGTTGGGCCCCAGCGCGCCGATCAGCCCGACGAAGCTGGGGCTGAGGGCATACTCCTCCATCCACAGCGCCAGCGCGGCGGAACCGGCGACGATCGATCCGGCATCGATATAGTTGGCGAGGCCCGCCAGGATCGTGTTCTTCCAGTCATCCTTCTGCGTGCCTGGTGCTGCCAGGTTCTGCTCGCCCGCCATCTGCTCTCCCCATCGTCTTGCTTCCAAACAGCATATGATATTATGTTTGTGCATGCCAACCGCGAAATGCGGTGTCGAGCGGGAGGAATGTCGATGACGATCACGCGCCGGGTGCTGCTGGGCACCACGCTGGCCACAGGGGCCATGGCCGTCGCGCCGCATGCAGCGGCCGCCCGCGGCACGCAGGTGGAGCGGTGGGGCGTGCACGAGATCGTGCTGGACGGACCGGCAGGCGGCAACCCGTTCGACGATGTACGCCTGACGGGCCTGTTCCAGTCGGGCGAGCGGCAGATCGAGGTGCCGGGCTTCTATGACGGTGCGGGTGTGTACCGCATCCGCTTCAGCCCGCCCGATCTGGGGCAATGGCGCTGGCGCACCACCAGCAATGTCGCCGCACTGGATGGTCGCACCGGCGCGTTCGACAGCGTCGCGCCTGGTCCTGGCAATCGCGGGCCGGTGCGGATCAGCCGGGACGGGTATCACTTCGCCCATGCCGACGGCACGCCGTACCGGCCGGTCGGCACCACGTCCTATTCCTGGGCGCTGCAGTCGGATGCCCGCTGTGCGGAGACGCTGGCGACGCTGAAGGCGGCGCCGTTCAACAAGATCCGCATGCTGGTGTTCCCCAATGTCGCCTCTGTCGCCACAGACCCGTTCGTGCGGACCGGCGGCGGGCCGAAGGACTGGGATCCGACCCGGCCCGATCCCGACTATTTCCGCCGGTTCGAGGATCGCATCATCCGGCTGGGCGAGCTCGGCATCGAGGCGGACGTGATCCTGTTCCACCCTTATGACGCCACGCGCGGCTATTCCGGGATGATCCGCGCGGATGACGAGCGCTACCTGCGCTACGTCGTCGCGCGCTTCGGCGCATACCGCAATGTGTGGTGGTCGATGGCCAACGAATACGACATCGTCGAAAGCAAGACGGTCGCCGACTGGGACCACCTGTTCCAGGTGCTGGTCGCGGCCGATCCGCACGACCGGCTGCGATCGATCCACCAGCTGCATGTCTATTACGATCATCGCAAGCCGTGGATTACCCATGCGAGCGTGCAGCATGGCGCCGCACCGCTGGATGACGGGCGGGTCCATCCGCACCGGCTGTTCGCGCAGAAGGCGGTGATCTTCGACGAGGTGATCTATGAAGGCAATTCCTCCAAGCGCTGGGCCCGGCTGAGCGGCGAGGAACTGGTGGAGCGGTTCTGGTGGGGCACGCTGGGCGGCTGCTATGTCGGCCATGGCGAGGTATTCAGCAGCGAGGACAACCCCGACATTTCCTGGCTGGGGCAGGGCGGTGCGCTGCACGGCACCAGCCCGCCGCGGCTCGCCTTCCTGCGCCAGGTGCTGGAGGATGCGCCGATCCCGGGCATCGATCCGCTGCAGCAGTTCTGGGACTATCACCTGGGTGGGCGCGATTTCACCTGGTACCTCAAATATTTCGGGCGCGAGCAGCCGACCGAATGGCAGATGCGGCTGCCGACCCGCGCCGCCGATCCGCATCATCAGTTCCGCGTCGACGTGCTCGACACCTGGAACATGACGGTGACGCCGGTGGAGGGCGTGTTCAACATGGTGCAGCTGGACGAATATGACGTCCACGATCCTGCGCGGCCCACGGTGGCGCTGCCGGGCAAGCCCTACATCGCGCTGCGGATCGTGAAGGTCTGAGGCCGACAAGACCTATTTGCGCGCGGCGCTGCCCCGAAAGCGCCCGACGCACGTTGCGTGGGAATGCTGCCCGACCTGGCCCCTGATCCATACATCCTGATGCTAACCGGTTTCGGCGTGCTGATCACGCTGGTCGCCTGGCTGCCGCTGGCACTGAAGCGCCTGCCGCTGTCCCTGCCGATCATCTGCATTGCCATCGGTGCAGGCGTGTTCCTGCTGCCGCAGGTGACCCTGCGGCCGCTGCCGGTGCTGTATCCGGAGATCACCGAGCGGTTTACGGAATTCGTCGTCATCATCGCGCTGATGGGTGCGGGGCTGAAGATCGACCGGCTGTTCGGCTGGCGGCAATGGGCGATCACGTGGCGGCTGTTGCTGATCACCATGCCACTCAGCATCCTGGCGATGACGTTGCTGGGCTATTCCATGCTCGGCCTGCCGCTGGCGGTGGCGCTGCTGCTGGGGGCCAGCCTGGCGCCGACCGATCCGGTGCTGGCGGCCGATATCCAGGTCGGTCCGCCCCGCACCGGTGACGAGGATGACGTGCGGTTCGGCCTGACCTCCGAAGCCGGGCTGAACGATGGGGCGGCCTTTCCCTTCGTCCACCTGGCCGTCCTGCTGGCGGTCGCGTTGCCCAGTGGGGAGCCGTGGTTGACCGAATGGCTGACCTATCGCGTGCTGTGGGAGATCGGCGGCGGGATCGTCGGCGGCTGGCTGGTGGGCCGTGCCTTCGGCTGGCTGACCTTCCGGGTGCCGGCCGAAACCAAGCTGGCGCGGACCGGCGACGGGCTGATCGCGCTGGCGGCCACGCTGGTGTCGTATGGCCTGACCGAGATCATCCATGTCTACGGCTTCCTGGCGGTGTTCGTCACCGCGCTGACGTTCCGCAGCACGCATCGGGACCATGATTTCCAGCTGGAGATGCACGCGATGACCGAACAGGTCGAGCGGCTGGCGATGATGGTGCTGCTGATCCTGTTCGGCGGTGCGCTGGTGAGCGGCCTGCTGGCCCCCGTCGGCTGGATCGAGGTGAGTGCGGCGCTGCTCATCCTGCTGGTGATCCGGCCGGTGGCCGGATGGATCGCGATGCTGGGCTATCCGGCGGACCGGGGCGAGAAGCTGACGCTGGCGTTCTTCGGCATCCGCGGGGTAGGCACGATCTATTACGTGGCGTTCGGCATCAATCACATGAGCATCGGCGATGCCGAGCGGCTGTGGGGCGTGGTCGGGCTGGTCGTGCTGCTGTCGATCCTGCTGCATGGGCTGACGGTCACCCCGATCATGCGCACGCTGGATCAGCAGCGCGGCATCGATCCGGACGCCGAAGGTGCGGGCCCGCCGGGCCTGCAGGGGCCGGCGGGCGAGCCGGATCGGGAGGGATCCCCGGGAGAGAGGATTGTACGGGAATGACCAAGGCGCGAAGCTCCACTGCCAAGTCGGACGGCAGGCTGGCCGGGCACGACCGGCCCGAGCCGCTGGACCAGCCATACGACACCGCGCTGGAGGATCTGCAGGGCAAGCTGGCGCAGGTGATGGTCGGGCATATCGTGCATGGCCGGCGCAGCGTGATCGTTTTCGAAGGCTGGGACGCGGCGGGCAAGGGCGGCGCGATCAAGCGGCTGACGGCGGAGTGGGACCCGCGCGCCTTCTCCGTCTGGCCGATCGCCGCCCCGACGGCCGAGGAGCAGGCGCACAACTTCCTCTGGCGGTTCTGGCAGCGCCTGCCTGCATCGGGCGAGATCGCGGTGTTCGATCGCAGCTGGTACGGCAGGGTGCTGGTGGAGCGGGTGGAGGGGTTCGCCACCAAGGCGGAGTGGCGCCGCGCCTATGCCGAGATCAACCAGTTCGAGGAACAGCTGGCAGCGGACGGGACCACGATCGTCAAGCTGTTCCTGCATGTCTCCGCCGAGGTGCAGGACGAACGGCTGAAGGCGCGGCTGGAGCATCCATGGAAGCGATGGAAGGTCAGCGCGGAGGATTTCCGCAACCGGGAACAGCGCGCCGCCTACCTGGCCGCCATGGAGGAGATGTTCGCGCAGACCGATACCGCCCTCGCGCCCTGGACGATCATCAACGGCGACAAGAAGAAGCCGGCGCGGATCGCTGCCCTGCAGGCGATCCACGACCAGCTGGCTGCGGCGACCCCGTCGGAGCCGCCGAAGCCATCAAAGGAAGTCATGAAGCTGGCGCGCGCCGCCTTTGGCTGACGGGCAAGGCGTTCATGGCTTCAACTTGCATCCTTGGGGCACGCGCACCAGGCTGCACCGCGCCATCGCGCCATCGGGCAGGCTGATGGTGAACCCGGCCCCGAGCGGGTCGGGCGCGCCGGGGTAGTAATCGGTGCTGACCGCCTGGGCCCCGCTGTCCATGGCGGCCTGCGCCTTGGTGTGGTCGCCCGAGCGGGCCTCCACGGCATTGGCGTCGGTGCGGGTGCGCACGATCGTGCCGCCCGCTACCCAGCGGCGGATCTGCGCGCCATCGGCGAGCGGATCCTGCACGATCTGGAGCATGGATTCGGGCTGGCCGTCCGGATACCAGCCGAACATCGCCCGCCCGGCCAGGGCAGGGTGGCTGGCCCGGTACGCGTCCGACACCGCATCGCGCACGTCGAGCACCAAGTAGATTCGGCCACGCGTCGCATCCAGCGCGGGCCAGCCATTGTCCCGCACCGCGTCGCGCAGGCTGGCCGCAGTGCCGCGCACCTCGTCCGGGGTGATCAGCCGACCGGCCGGCAGCGCCGCGCGGACCTCCGCATCCAGTGCGTCGAGCAGCGCCGGATTGTCGAGCGGCAGCGGATCGGTGATGCCGGGCCGCCCAGATGGCATGTCGGCCGCGTTCAGGGTGATCATGATCGGCAGATGGTCGGGATGGCTGCGCGACCAGCCGTCGATCTCCGTCAGGCACAGCGCCAGCGTAGCGCAGGTGCTGAGGTAATCGACGTCCGGGATGTGCAGCACCTTGTAGCCGGGGGCCAGCATCGCCGCCCGGTCGAAGCCCGTCACCTCGCCAGCCTCGCGCGCCCAGGCCTCGCCCGCCGGATCGGCATAGCGGCCGCCATCGGGATCGGCGAAGATGTCCAGCTCGAACTGGCGGATGCCGGCTTCGAGCTGCTCCGTCAGGGACAGGTGATGGTAGTCGAGCCCGTCGGCCAGCTTCGGTTCCATGGCGCGCAGCCGCGCCATCACGGCGGAGGAAATCTGTGCCTTGAAGCTGTTGTGGGAGCCGACGACCTGGATGTCGTTCATCGCCAGCGGCGCCGGCTCGCCCGCGGCGAGCAGGACCGGCATCGTGGCGAGGAGCGCGGCGGCGAGGGCGATCCGGCGGCGCATCAGAACTGCGTCCTGATGCCGAACAGGATGGTGCGCCCGTAATACTGGATCTCGTTATAGCGCTGCTCGATCCCGCTATAGGAGTAGGCCTTGGCGCCGGCGAGATTGATCCCTTCCAGGCTGAGCAATGTGTCGGGCAGGACGCGGAACGACAGGTTGCCGTCCAGCGACCCGAACGGGGCGACATAGCTTTCCGTCTGCGTGGTGCTGCCATTGCTGGTCAGGTACCGGCCGCGCCAGACATAGGACAGCCGGGCGGAGACCGGGCCATAATCGTAGAAGCCGACCAGGTTGTAGCTGTTTTTGGACAGGCCGATCAGCTGGTCCACGATCGGCCGCGCGCCGGCCTGGTAGTTGGAGCGGACGGAGGTGTGGGTGTAGGAGGCCTGCACCCCCAGCCCGTCGAACGGGGCGGGCAGGAAGTCGAACACCTGGTTGTATGCCGCCTCCACGCCGTAGACCTTGGCCGCGCCGCCATTGACCTGCGTGTTCAGCAGCACGGTGCCACGACCCGGAATGTCGATGTTGACGTTCTGCGCGGTGATGTAGTCGTCCATCTTCTTCCAGAACACGGCGCCGGTCAGCGATGCGGCGGGCTGGAAGTACCATTCCAGCGATCCGTCGAACTGCGTGGCCAGGAAAGGCTGCAGATCCGGATTGCCGCCACTGGCGGTGGGTGCATCGGTCGACACGCTGATCTGCGGCGCCGTCTGCGTCATGTTGGGCCGGGTCAGCACGCGGCTGGCGGCGAGGCGCGCAATCAGGCTGGGCGTCAGCGCGGCGCGCAGGTTGAAGGACGGCAGCCAGTTGTTGAACTCCTGCGGGAAGCTGGCCGGCGTGGGCGTGGTGCCCAGCGTCAGGGTGCCGCTCGCCACCTGGTCGGTGTGGACGTAACGCACGCCGACATTACCGGTGACGCCGACGGCGCCCAGGTCGAACCCGTAATCGGCCCGGACATAGCCGCCGAAGATCTTCTCCTCCACGATGTAGGATGCGCGCAGGTCGCCCGCTGCCAGCGGCGCATTGGCCACCGCATCGGTGAACAGCCGGTCGTAGAAGGCACTGGTGACCGGCACGGCCCAGCTGCGCGGAAAGCCGCCGCCGATCCGGTCGAAGGCATCGTCGAACGGCAACGGCTCGTAACCACCAGGCACGACCTGCCCGATAGGCGGGTTGCCGGGGACGTTCACGTTGAAGTCGCGGCGCGCGTAATCCCGCTTGCGCCAATGATATTCGCCGCCGGCCTGCAGCCGGGTGATGAAGCCGGACAGATCACGGCCGATATCCAGCCGGGCATAGGTGTCCCAGTCCTTGCTGTTCTTGGGCGCGATGTTGAACGGATAGAAGATGTAGCTGGCCGGATCGTCCACATTCGCGGGCGTGCTGATCACCGGGCCGACCTTGTAGCCGCCCGATGCGTCATAGGTCAGCGGCGCGATGATCTGCATCCGGCTGCGCACGGTGCCTTCGCGATAGCTGGGATGGAAGCTGTGCGCGTAGGACCAGTTCACATTGGCCGACACGTCCCACGCGCCGGGGGACCACAGCTGCTTCAGCCCGACATTGATCAGGTCGTGCCGGTTGAGGCTGTATTCGCGCGAGGCCATGAAGCGCACATTGTTGATGGTGGCACGGGTCACGGTGTCGCCGGCGACGGTAAACGATCCGGGCACGATCGCGGTGCCGGGATCGTCGGGATAGATGTCGAGGCCGAACTCGTCATATTCGACATCCAGCCGGGTCAGCGACACGTCCAGCGTCGTCTCCAGCTCGGGCGAGGGGCGCCACTGGGCCGAGACGATGCCGGAATAGCGGTCGCGTTCCTCGGTCTCCACCGTCGGGCGGGTGCGGGTCGGCGTGTAGAAGCTGCCGCCCAGTGTCTGCGCGAAGCGGGGGATCAGGTTCCAGCCGGTGTTGTAGAACCGGTCGTTCCGCACGGACTTGGCCCAGTACTGCACGCCGGCCAGGATGCCGAAGCTGTCATCGGCGGCGGCGTAGCTGCTGAGCACCGTGGCGTTGGGGCGGACCCTTTCCGTCATGGTGGTGTAGGTGCCGCGCAGGTTCAGCGTGGTCTTTGTGCCGACATCCAGCGGCTTGAAGGTCTGCACGTCGATATTGCCGCCCAGCGCGCCTTCGGTCATGTCCGCGGTCGGCGTCTTGATGACGTCGATCTGGGACACGAACTCGGCCGGCAGCATCTCGAACCGGAACTGCCGCCCGGCTGCGCCGCCATTCTCGATCAGGTCGTTGATCGCCACGGTGCGCCCGTTGACCAGCGTGCTCTGGAACTGCGGCCCCAGGCCGCGCACGCTGACATACAACCCTTCGCCGCGCGGGCGGGTGATGGAGACGCCGGTGACCAGCTGCAGCGCCTCGGCCACGTTCTGCGTCGGGAACTTGCCGATGTCGGTGGAGGCGATCGAATCGACGCCATAGGATGCATTGCGCTTGGTCTGGGTCGCGGCGGCCAGGCTGCGCGCATAGGTGCCGGTGACGACGATCTCGTCGCCGCCCTGTTCGGCAGCGGCGGTGTCCGGCGTCGCCGTCTGGCCACAGGCCGGCTGCGACAGCGCAAGAATGATGCAGGCGAATGGAAGCGGCGCACGAAGTGCGCGCAAAATGCGTGACATGATGTGTTTTTCCCCGAAGGCCCTGAGCCTGTGAGGGCGCCGCTACGGGCTGACTGTGACACCTGCATGGCTGGCATGTTGCAGAACCGTTGCACGCAGCGCACTTCGTGGCAGGCACGTGCGGACATGGCCTTGCGGCAGGGCGTTACCGGCGGGCACGGATCGGTTACAGGGCCACAGACGCGCGAGGCGAAGAAGCGAGATGGAGAGAGACAATGGATGCTGACACCCCCGATACAATCGTGGATCAGCTGGAGCAGCGGTATCAGTCCGCCATGGGCGAGTTGCGGGAGGCGGTGACGACCTATCTGCGTGATGGCTCCGCCCCGGCGGCGGAGCGGCGGGCGGCGGGGGCCTTCACCTATCCCGAGCTGCGGGTCCGTGTGCTCGGTCCGCGCACAGGTAACGGCACGCGCCGCGCCGACCGCAAGTTCCTGAGTCCCGGCGAATATCGCACCTCCATTACCCGGCCGCAGCTGTTCCGACGCTATCTGGTGGAGCAGCTGGAGGCGGTGGCGCGCGACCATGCCATCGAGATAGAGGTGGGCCAGTCCACCGCCGAGATCCCCTTTCCCTATGCGATCGACGGGCTGGACATGCAGGATGTGCCGCCGGCCGCGCTGGCGGCGATCCTGCCGACGACGGAACTGGCGCTGGTCGGCGACCGGATCTCCGACGGCAGCTGGCGGGGGAATGACGGGTACAAGCCGCTGGCGCATTTCGATGCCCTGCGCACCGATTTCAGCCTGGCGCGGCTGAACCACTATACCGGCACGCCGCCCGAACATTTCCAGCGCTACGTGCTGTTCACGAACTATCACCGCTACGTCGATGCCTTTGCCAGCTGGGCCGGGGAGCAACTGAGGAGCGACAGCCGGTTCACCGCGTTCAGCGCCGCGGGCGGCGCCTATCACGAACGTGGCGCCCCGCAGGACGAGGTGGCGGACGATGCCTGGCGGCGGCATCAGATGCCGGCATATCACCTGATCGCGCCGGGCGGGGAGGGGGTCACGCTGGTCAATATCGGCGTCGGCCCGTCCAATGCGAAGACCCTGACCGATCACCTGGCCGTGCTGCGGCCGGAGGCGTGGATCATGATCGGCCATTGCGGCGGCCTGCGCGCCAGCCAGCTGATCGGCGATTATGTCCTGGCGCACGCCTATCTGCGCGACGACCATGTGCTGGACGGGGTGCTGGCGCCGGAAATTCCCGTGCCGCCGATCGCGGAGGTGCAGCAGGCGCTACACCGCGCGACCGAGATCGTGACGGGCGAGGATGCGGCCACTGTGCGCGACCGGCTGCGCACCGGAACCGTGGTCACCACCGACGACCGCAACTGGGAACTGCGTTACGCCGAATATGCACTGCGCTTCAACCAGTCGCGTGCGGTGGCGGTGGACATGGAATCCGCCACCATCGCCACGCAGGGCCAGCGGTTCCGGGTGCCGCATGGCACGCTGCTATGCGTGTCGGACAAGCCGCTGCATGGGGAGATCAAGCTGCCGGGGCAGGCCAACCGGTTCTACCAGCGCGCGATCCGCGAACATATCGCCATCGGCATCGAGACGGTGAGCCAGTTGCGCGAGGTCGGCGGACGCCTGCACAGCCGCAAGCTGCGTGCCTTCGACGAGCCGCCTTTCCGCTGATTCAATCGGCGGGGTCGCGGTTCCAGGCGGTGGCCAGCTCCGTGTCCGACAGCTTGCGGACATTGCTGACGAGGCAGCGCTGGGAGCCGGTGCCGCTGGCCCGTGGCACGACGAGTTCGGCGGGCCGGCCGGTGCAGATCCGGTCCCCGCCGCGCGACACGATGCCGATGCTGGTCGCCAGGTTGACGGGCGGGCAGCCGGCGGCGAGCGTGAGTTCGTAAGCCTCCCGGAAGCCGATCCGTACCAGCACACGATCCTGCCCGTCATCCTTGAAGCCGCTGATCCGCGATCCGAAGAAGCACTCCCGTGCTTCACCCGCGGCAGCGTTGGTGGCCGTATTCACCGCCTGATCGGTGCAGGATGGCAGGAGCACGGCGGCTGCCAGCAGGATGAACATGCGCATCGGGTCATTCTCCAACTGCCGCAATCTGCTGCGTGGACGGTGGACGAACGAACAGGCGGGATGCCGTGTTCCAGAAGCGATGGCGAGGTCGCGAGCGGCGGCGATTGGGTGATTTCAGCCGGGCGACAGCGGCGAGTTGCCGAGGGGCAGGTTCGTGTCTATGGCGACCGGGCTTCCTCCGCAGGCCAAGCGTGCGCTGGGCGGCAGGCCGGGTTAGCCAGTTCCTGGGGGTCCAATGCCGGCGCGTCTGATGATCGACTTCTCGCATGACCGGGACGCAGCTTCGTGTCCGGGTGCATGTCCGCCGGGCGGCGCCTCGGCGATGCGCCGGGCACGGCGTGACGGTCAGCCGGCGAACTGAACTGTCAGCGCAGCTGCACGAGCTGGTGGCCCGTCAAGGCATCGCCGGCTTGCTTATCTGGTGAGTGGTACGGGACGATTGGCATGTGGCTCCTGATCAAGAACTTGCAGCGATCGCGGGTATTTCGCGGCGTCAGTTCCAACATGTACGTCCAGCTGACGCAGATCTTCTCGCAGGTCGCGCTCGTCCCGGTGATGGCGACCTATTGGGGCCTGACGACCTACGGTGTGTGGCTGCTGCTGTTCAGCATCCCCGGCTATCTTGCACTGACGGACCTCGGCATCTCGCGCGCCGCCACTGCGGAGATGATCAGCTATGTCGCACGTAACGAACACAGCAAGGCCGTGGCGACCTACCGGGCTGCGCGCGTCCTGACCCTGGTGGCCAGCGGTCTGGGACTGCTGCTGGTCATCTCGCTGTCCTTCACGGTCTTCTACCAGGATCTGAACGAGAACTACGCCATCGTCGGGTATGATGTGGCGCTGGTCCTCTCGCTGCTGGCGCTTTACGGCATCATCACCCTGCAGAACGGGGTCACGAACGCGGCCTACACGGCTTCCGGTGCCTATGCCCTGTCTGGCTATATCGTCGGTACGATGTTCGCGGCGGAAACCATATCGGCGATCATCATCGTGGCCAGCGGCGGTGGCATCGCGACGGTGGCCTTGTCCTACGTCGTGATCCGGGCGCTCGGCACGGGGATGTTCTCGCTCATCGCCAGGCGTATCGCGCCATGGCTCTTCGGCGAACATTCGGTGTCATGGCGTGATCATGTCGCGCAGCTGGTGCGTCCTGCCCTGGCACTGGTCTTCGGCTCCGTGGCGCAGGCGATCTCGATCCAGGGCACGGTCGCAGCGGTCGGCTTTGTCGCCGGCGCGGCGATGGTGCCGGTCTTCACCACCGTGCGGACACTGTCCCGCATCGCCATCCAGGCGATCATGATCGTCAATCATGCCATCATGCCGTCATTCAGTGCTGCCATGGCGACGGACGATCGTGCCAGGACCCGCGAACTGATGACGACAAGCGTGATCGTCACCCTGATCTGCTCCACCGCCGTGCTGGTACCGGCGGCCCTGCTGGGCCCATGGTTCATCGAGTTCTGGACGAATGGGGCCGTCCGGCCGGGCAACGCGATCCTGATTGCCATGACGGGTGCGGCGTTCATCAACACCTTGTGGACGCCGATCTCCAACCTGATCATGGCGATCAATCTGCAGGAGCGGTTTGCCTACGCTTACCTCGCCGCCAGCCTTGCGGGTTTGCTTATCTGCTTCCCGCTGACCAGTGCCTTCGGCGCCACCGGTGCCGCGATATCCGTTCTGGCGGTCGACCTGTTCATGCTCCTGTGGATCGTGCCGCTGGCGCGGAAAATAGGTGTGTTGAACCTGCGCGATCTGGTGCATGACATACCCCGTGTCCTGCAACGGGTAACAGCGTTCGCGCGGAATGGTTGAGGCTTGCGACCACGATGATCCTGCAGGCACGGCCAGGTCTGGCGACATGTATGGGCGGCGGATTGTTCAGCGACGGGCAACCGTCCGAAGACTTCAAACCATGACCAACGCGCCGGATAGCAGTCTTAGCTGTGGCAACTGTCATATAGGTGGAAAATGATGGCTCAAACTCGCTTTGCACATACTGAAGATGGCAGACTGTCCGAGCGTCTGGCCGAGACCACCATTGTATTCACGTGCCATAACCGGCGGGATCTCGTCTTGCGGGCAATCCCCCTGGCGCTGGTGCAGACCATTCCGGTCCATATCATCGTGGCCGACGATGCATCGACCGACGGCACGCAGCAGGCGGTGCTGCAGCAGTTCCCGGACATCACCTATCTCCGCAGCGAGACGTCGCGCGGGCCATGCTACCAGCGCAATGCCGGCGTCGAGGCGGCATCCACCCCGTTCGTCTTCCCGCTGGACGATGATTCCATGCTGGTCGACCCGGCCACGCTGGAGCAGGCGCTGGCCGACTTCACGGCAGACGATATCGCGATCGTCTGCATGCCGTTCATCAATATCCTGCAGGATGACGTCGTCCGGCACCAGATCAAGCCGGGCATCCCGAACGATCTCCTGGATAGTGCGGCATGCGCGCATGTCGTACGGCGGGACGCCTTCCTGGCGGTCGGCGGCTACAACGAAGATCTGTTCTACACGATGGAGGAAGGCGATCTTGCCTTGCGGCTGCTGAATGATGGCGGCTGGCGCACCGTGCTGGGCACGTCGCCACCGCTGCACCACATGCAGCTGCTGAAGAAGGTCAGCGACATCCAGGATTACACGGGCGGGCGGAACAAGGTCCTGTTCTATTACCGGTATGCGCCGGCCATGATCGTGCCGGGCCGGATCGCGGGGGCGGCGATCAAGGACATGATGCTGGCGATCCGCCGCCGCCGGCCGATGCCGTGCCTGCGTGGCATCCGCGACGGACTTGGCATGGTGCTGACCGGCCGTGCCAAGCGGACCCCCGTCCGGCGGGAAGTGTTCCGCTACTTCGTCCAGCAGCGTGCCTATTCACGTTGATCTGACGGTCCCCGCTGATCGAGCGCGGGCGATCCGGTCAGGACGAGCTTGTACTCCGGCTCGATGGTGATCGACCGCACCTCGGCGATCTGCGCATCGGTCGCGAGCTTCGGGCGGACGGCTGCGTCCAGATAGATCGGGGCATCACCACGAAGCGGCAGGATGACCAGTTCCAACCGGTCCGCCAGCCGCTCTCGGAAGCGCTTTAGGCCGATGGACCATTTGCGCCCGTCCCAGAACGCATCATCCAGCATGTCGCTGCCCTGGAACAGGCGGGCGATATCCCCGGTATAGTCGATGGTCAGCCAGGCATCGCCCACCCCGTCAAGGGCGTTCTCCGGCACCTGCACCGTCCACCGGCCGGCATTGGCGAACGCCTCGAGAGACGGCTGGACGGCAGAGCCGCGCGGCCCGGTCGTGGGCACAGGGCCGACAGCGCCCGGCGCGCGCAGCTGTTCCACTGCCGGCTGCCTGATGGCCTGTGCCGGCACGGTGGCACGGTAGCGGTGCAGGAAGCCGGCGCTCCGGTCCGCCGCAAGCCCCAACGGGTTCGGGATGCGGGGCCAGACGTCCATGCTGAACCTGGCCGTGCCGCGCTGGCGCAGCGTGGCAGCCCCGTCGGCGAAGGATATGTCCGCATCGGTCAGCACCAATCGCCGCGCCCCCAGCATGTCGCCGATCCAGAGCCGCCTGGCGTCGGCCGGGGAGAGCAGCAGCAGGCGATGGGTGCCGCCCGTGCGGTCGCGTATGGTGGTGATGCGCGTGGCTGATGGCGCAACGTCGGCGATGATCCGCCCCGCCTGGGTCCGGGTCTTGCCGCTGATGCTTGCCACATCGGCACTGTCGAAGCCGAATTCGGCATCAATGCCGTCCACCGCCATGTAGACGTGCAGCGGGCCGTCCGCATCGGAAAGCGTGGTGATCGGCTGCGCGCTGGCCCAGGCGAGCCGGATGCCGCCAAGATCGAGATTGTAGGGGAAGAAGAAGTAGGTGCCGCTGGCGACGTCCATCGGCCGGCTGGGAAACCGCATCGTGCCACTGCCGGTCGCGACTTCGAACTGGACATCCTGGTGGCTCGCCATCGGGTACTGGCGGACATGGTTGTTCATGAAGACGTAGCCTGCTTCGCCATCGCTGCGCACGGCGATCCGGGGCGTCCGCAGGTCGTCGGGCGCGCCCGGAACGATCTGGGGCTGGCGCAGCGTCATGCGGGCCAGCCGGTCGCCATGGTCCTGGAGGAAGTAGTGCAGCGGGCGGAGGTAATCCTGCACCGCATTGACCTCGCCATACTGGCCCAGCGGTGCCTGGAAGTCATAACCGATCAGCGGGACATCGTTGAACCCGCCGGTCCGCACGGTTTCCTCCAGCCCGCGGCCCTGCACCGTCGGGTTGGCGCCGCCGTGATACATGTAATAGCCGAGCAGGTTCAGGCCCGAACCGATCTGGGTGACGATCGAGGCGGCGATGTCGTCCGGCGCGACCAGCGGCCGGCGCCGGTACATGACCGGCAGGCCGGGCCCGTATTCGGCCCCCAGGAAGGGGGTGAGGTCACGGTCCTTGTCGGCGTCGGGCTCGCGCCGGGCATCGCCTTCGGTCTGGGCGCCCAGACCACCCGACACCCGGCTGCGGAACCGGAACACGTAATTCTCGCGCGGCGGCATCTCGCGGCGCGAGGCGGCCCATGGCTCGTCGACATATCCGCCGACAACGGCCGCAACCTCTCCGCGCGGATAGACGGCGTTGTCCCAGCCGGTGACCGTGTACAGCGGTACATCCAGGCCGAGCCGCAGCGCCAGCTGCTTCAAGGCCGCGATATGTTCCGCACCCTGGCCGGGCCCGGTCAGGTTGTATTCGTTCTCGACCTGCAGGCCGATGACCGGGCCGCCATCCTTCCACAGCAGGCCTTGCAGCTGGTCGGCGATGCCGCCCCAGAAACGCTCCACCTCGGCCATGTAGGCGGGATCGTTGCTGCGCCTGGTGGTGCGGGCGACGACCCAGTCCGGCAGACCTCCGAGCCGCGTCTCGGCATGGACCCACGGTCCCGGACGCACGTAGAGCAGGAGGCCATGCTTCGCGCAGAGTTCGGCGAACCGGCGCAGGTCGCCATCACCCGTCCAGTCGAGCTGGCCGGGGATGCGCTCATGCTGGTTCCAGATGATGTAGGTGGCGACCGTGTCGATGCCCGACGCCTTCATCTTCAGCAGTTCCTCCTCCCAGTACCGGGACGGGAAGCGACTGTAGTGGAACTCGCCCATGACCGGGATCCACGGCCGGCCATCGCGCGTGAGATAGCGGCTGTTGATGGCGATGGTGCCATTCGGGCCGGTGCCGGTGCCCATTCTGAGATAGCCGGAGGTCGGCTCCGACGCCGGCGCGCTGGCGTCGATCTGCAGGAGCTGGGCGGATGCCTGGGTGGCGACGGTGCCGAGCAGGCAGGCTGCCAGTGTCAGAAATCCTGTCCGGAATGGCACGGGGTGGCGCATCATTGTCCTGCTTCCTTCAGTTCGTCCGGCCATTACGGTCGAGGCTGCCCCCCGCCGCGGCAGCCCGTGCGGCGGTCGGTTTGGGCGATGGACACGCTTATGTCCCCGCCATCGACGCCAATCAGCACGCGAGCGGTGCCTTCCGGATGCCTGCTCATCCCGGCAGGTTAAGTCATACTTTTGCAGATCGACGGCAGCGAGTCTATCCACCATGTGCCGCAAGGCAGGCGAGGACCCGGCGCTGGTGGACGTTCCCCATGTCCGGACCGCGCGGATGGGCCACTGCCGACAGAACCGGCTTAATTAGGTGCAATTTGGCGTGGGTTGCGGCAGCACCGTCTTCCCACCAGCGCAAAGGAGTCCAGCGGCCTTGTCTTCCAGCACGTTCAAGGCGGATGGCCATAGCGGGCTGTTGTCGCAGGAAGCAGGCGGCACACGCAATCTGACATCCCGGATCGTCCATGATCTCGGGCGTGCGATCGTGACCGAGCAGTTTTCGGCCGCAGCACCGTTTCCCGTGGAGGCGGAGCTCTGCCGGCGATACGATGCAAGCCGGTCGATCGTGCGGGAAGCGGTCAAGATGCTTACCGCCAAGGGCCTTCTGAAGGCACGGCAGCGGGCCGGGACCGAGGTGCTGCCGGAATCGTCCTGGAACCTGCTGGATCCGGACGTGCTGGGCTGGATGCTGCAGCGGGAATTCTCGATCGACCTGCTGATCGATTTCACGGAGATCCGCATGTCGATCGAGCCACGCGCTGCGGCCCTTGCCGCCGAAAGCGCCAAGGGTGCGCAACGGCAGGCGATCCTGCATGCCATCGACCGGATGTTCGCGGCGGAGCGAGGCGCCGACGATGCGCTGGAGGCGGACATCGCCTTCCACACGGCGGTTCTGGAGGCGAGCAACAACCGCTTCATGCGGCAGTTCACCGATCTTGCCGAGGCGACTCTGCGGTTCAGTATCCGGCGCACCAACGCCTACAAGGGTGTCGCCCGCGCCAGCGCGACCGATCACCGCCAGGTCGCCGACGCCATCGTGCAGGGCGATGCAAGGGCTGCCGCCAAGCTGATGCACGCCTTGATCCAGGGTGCGCTCGACCTGCTCATGACAGCGGGCGGGCATCGCACGCGGCCGCCATTGTTCGACTGAGGTCCGGCTGTCTGCTGCAGGTCCGCGACACGCGCCTGTCGTCCCGGCACGACCTGTAATGCGTTGCCCGATAAAGTATGGTTTTATTTGACCCGGGTAGGCGAAGTGCCTACCTCCGGGCCGTTACCGGGTGAGCGACCGGCGCTCCGCACCTGCCGGTCGAAAGGGCGTGAATGGCTGATCGTATCGTCTTGATCGAGTGCTTTCCTGTGCGTCCCCGCTGGCTGTTCGTCCGCGTGGAGACGGCGCAGGGTGCGGTCGGATGGGGCGAGGCCACGCTGGAGGGGCATGTGGAGTCGGTCATCGGCGCCATCGATGCCGCGCGTGACCGCCTGATCGGGCACGACCCGGACCGCATCGAGGATGCCTGGCAACTGCTCTACCGGCTCGGGTTCTACCGGGGCGGCCCGGTGCTGATGTCCGCCATCTCCGGCATCGATCAGGCGTTATGGGACATCAAGGGCCGCAAGCTGGGCGTTCCGGTGCATGCCCTGCTGGGCGGGCAGGTGCGGGACCGCATCGCGGTCTATGCCTGGATCGGCGGCGACATGCCGCACGACGTCGCGGCCGGCGCCGCCGCGCGCAAGCTGCAAGGCTTCACCGCCGTAAAGATGAACGGCGTCGAGAGCATGGACTGGGTCGCCAGCCCGTCGCAGCTGGAGGGCATTGCCGAGCGGGTCGCCCTGGTACGCGGAACCGGCATCGACGTGGGCGTCGACTTCCATGGCCGCGTGCACAAGCCGATGGCCCGCGGCGTGCTGCGGGCGATCGAACCCTTTGGTCCCCTGTTCGCGGAGGAGGTGCTGCTGAGCGAGCACCCCAAGGCGATCGAGCAGCTGGCGCAGCACACCAGCGTGCCGATCGCCATGGGCGAGCGTCTGTACAGCCGCTGGGACTTCCGGCCATTCCTGGAGAGCGGCGCGATCGACATCGCGCAGCCTGATCTGGCGCATGCTGGCGGCATTTCCGAATGCCGCCGCATCGCCGCGATGGCGGAAACTTATGACGTTGCGTTTGCTCCGCATTGCCCGATCGGCCCGCTGGGCCTGGCCGCCTGCCTGCACGTGGCGGCCGCAACCCCGAACTTCGTCATCCAGGAGATGTCGCTCGGCATCCACTACAACGGGGTGGCGGAAGACCTGACGACATTGATGCGCAACCCGGAGCTGTTCGACCTGTCCGCCGGTTCGGTCGCGGTTCCGCAGGGGCCGGGACTGAGCGTCGAGATCAACGAAGACGCCGTGCGCGAGATGGCCAGGGAGCCGCATCGCTGGCGCAATCCGGCATGGCGCGGCGAACATGGGGAACTGCGCGAATGGTGAGCCGAAGCGTCATCGTCACCGGCGGGCTGGGCGGCATCGGCCTCGCCTGTGCACATGCCTTCGCGCAAGAGGGCGCCCGGATCCTGCTGGTCGACAGCAGGCCCGATGATGGCACGGCCTGCAGGGCGTTGATCGAGGCGGGGGCGGGCGACGCGATCGCACTGGCCACCGACATCACCGACGAAGCCGCGGTCGCCGCCAGTGTCGAGCACGTCATGGATCGGTTCGATGCGCTGGATGTCGTGGTCAACGTTGCCGGGGCCATGATCTACAAGCCGGTGGCGGAGCTCGCCGCGGCCGACTGGCGCCGCCTGCTCGACATCAATTTCGTCGGCGCGGCGCTCTATATCGGCCATGCGCTGCGGCGCATGCAGCCTGGCGGATGCGTCGTGAACGTGGCTTCGGTCCATGCCCGCAGGACCACCCCGCTCGTCGCACCCTACGCCGCAGCGAAGGCGGCACTGGTCAGCCTCACGCGCTCGGCTGCGATCGAGGGCAGGCCGCTGGGCATACGGGTCAACGCCGTGCTGCCCGGCGCCATCGACACGCCGATGTTGCGCGAAAGCCCGGCGATCAAGTCGGGCGCCGAGGTGCTGGACGAGGACGATATCGGGCAGCCCGAGGACGTGGCCGCCACGGTCGCCTTTCTCGCATCCGCCGCTGCCCGCTTCATCACCGGGGAAGACGTGGTCGCCGATGCCGGCCGCATGGGGAGACTCTGATGCAGGGCATGGATCTGGGCGGACAGGGGAGTGCCCGGGTCGTTCCCCCGGGCGCGTCGGGAGCGGTGTGGCTGTGCTCGGCGGTGTCCGCCCTGGGCGGGCTGATGTTCGGCTATGACTGGGTGGTGATCGGCGGTGCCAAGCCGTTCTACGAGGCCAGCTTCGGCCTCGCCAGCCCGACCCAGCAGGCCTGGGCGGTGAGCTGCGCGCTGATCGGCTGCCTCGCGGGTGCGATCATGTCGGGCGGACTGAGCGAGCGGTTCGGGCGCAAGCCGGCGCTGATCGTGGCCGCCGTGATCTTCGCGGTCTCCTCGGTCGGTACTGCGCTGGCCACGCAGTTCGATGCCTTTGTCGCCTGGCGGATCGCCGGCGGTGTCGCGATCGGCATGGCTTCCGGCCTGTCGCCGCTCTACATCGCCGAGATCGCACCGGCGGCGAGCCGAGGGCGGCTGGTCTGCCTCAACCAGATCGCCATCGTGCTGGGTATTCTGGGCGCGCAGGTCGTCAACCTGCTGATCGCCGAGCCTGTGCCGGTGAGTGCGACCGTTGCCGAGATCGGCCGGTCGTGGAACGGCACCAGCGGCTGGCGCTGGATGTTCGGTGCGGCGGCGGTACCGGCCGTCTTCTTCCTGCTGGGTTGCCTGCTGATCCCGGAAAGTCCGCGCTGGCTGGCCAAGCGGGGCAGGTGGGCGCAGAGCGAGCAGGTCCTGTCCCGCTTCGGCGGCGCGGACTATGCGACCCAGGCGATCGGCGAGATACGCGAGGCCCTTGCAGCGGCACCCGGCCGGAACCTGCGCTCGATCCTGGCCGAGCCCCGTTTCCGGCGGGTGCTGGTCATCGGGATCGTGCTGGCCGTGCTCCAGCAATGGTGCGGTATCAACGTCATCTTCAACTACGCCCAGGAGATCTTCGCGTCCGCCGGCTATGCGGTGTCGGACACCATGCTGAACATCGTCATCACCGGGGTGGTGAACTGCATCGCCACCCTGGTGGCGCTGTTCACCATCGAGCGGCTTGGCCGGCGACAGCTGATGCTGATCGGGTGCTCGGGCCTGGCGGTGATCTATATCGTGCTGGGCGGATGCTACCTGGCAGGGGTGCAGGGGTGGCCGTTGCTGCTGCTCGTGATTGCGGCGATCGCCTGCTACGGGATGACGCTGGCCCCGGTGACCTGGGTGGCGCTGTCGGAGATCTTCCCGGGCGAGGCCCGCGGGGCGAGCATGGCGGTGGCCACAACGGCGCTGTGGTCCGCCTGCTTCCTGCTGACCTACAGCTTCCCGCTGCTCAATGCTGCCGCGGGAACGGGGCTGACGTTCTGGCTGTATGCGGTGATCTGCGTTGCCGGGCTGATCTTTGTCTACACGCGCCTGCCCGAAACTAAGGGCAAGACGCTGGAGGAGATCGAACGATCGTGGACATGATGCCCGCCCGGCGGCGTGCGCGGTGCGGCCATCAACGATCGGCCGCGGGTTCTCCCGGACAGCTGCCCGGCGTGCGGCCGCAGTGACGCAGGAACGGGTCGGGGGTAAATGCGACGAACCTGCCGGGGGTGGCCGGGCTGCTTCCGGCACGGCGGTTCATCGCTGCGCTGTCCACGGCGACGCCGTCCCACCCGCCAGCCTGGACGGCCTCGTCCAGCGCTTCGATCCCGGCCACGATTTCCGCCCCGCTGAAGGTGCAATGCCCGCCGCCTTCGACATAGGCCTGGCGCAGCCATCGTGATCCGCCGCCATTGCGGGCCAGCCGGGCGAGGCTGTCCTGGTAGGTCACCATGGTGAACGGATCACCGGTCGTGTGCATGGACAGGACTGGTCGGGTAAACTGCCCCGTAGGCACGTAGTTCGCGCGCATATAGGCGACAGCTGCCGGATCGGCGGCGATGCGGGGCGCCTGTGCCAGCACGGCAAGGTCCGCGGCGAGGTCGAGCCCCGCCTCGCGATAGATCTGGCCGATCGCGTCTTCCTGGCCGGACAGGGCGAGCTGCGCGGCATAATCGATGCCGGTGTTCCAGGAGAAGTTGCCACCAGCGCGATGCTCCTGATCCCGCCGCGGGAAGAACACGCCGCGTTCGAACACTGTGGCCCATGCGTCCTGCCGTTCCGCGAGATCGTCTTGCGGGATCCTTGTCGCAGCGGCGCCGCGCGGCCCGTTCCCGGCATAGGCCGGCAACTGGGCGAGGGCAGCGGCCAGGGCCAGCCGTGCGCGGCCCTGCGGGGTGGCGGAGGCGGCCCGGACCAGTGCGCCGACTGCCTCCGGTTCGTCCGGCACCTGAGCGACAAGGCCTTCACCCTTGCGCGCGATCCCGACGATGGCGGGCGGGCGATCCATTGGCACCAGCGTGGCAAGCACGAACGCACCATCCAGCGCCTGGTTCATCATGCCGACGCCGCCGGAAACGGAGGCGCAGAGCGGCATGGCGCCGGCGATGCGCTCCGGATGCCGTTCCACCAGCGCCAGCGTGACCAGGCCGCCCATGGACTCGCCATAGGCCAGCACCCGCCGGGCCGGGCCGAACCGGTGTTCGAACAGGTCGAGCATCTCCATCTGCGACGGAACCGCCTCCTCCAGCGACCAGCCGGTGGCGCGATAGGACGTGCCCGCCAGTGCATAGCCGCGCGCGAGGAGGTCTTCCGCGCCCTCGTGCGGGCGGTTGCGGGCCGGGTTGTCGGGTCCATGGACGAAGCCGTGGCTGAACAGCAGCAGGGTGCCGTTCCAGTTCGCCGGCATCTCGATGCGCCAGTTGTTTGCCTGATGCGTGGTGCCTTCCACCATGATGGTCGTTGCCGTTTCACCGTCGGGCGCAGCCGCCACTGCCCCGGAGAATACCAGCGAGCCCGCGCATGCCAGCATCCACGCCGCCGCGTTCCGCCGCACCTTCATCATCATCCTGTCCTTCACCCACGCCGCCCTTCAACGAGAGCCGGTCCATTTTCTGCTGCCGCAAACTGAGCGATGACGCTCACATGTCAATCATAATGTCGACATTCCTGTTGACTCACGTCGCTGACAAGCATCATATTGCTATACAAGAATACAAAATGGGAGAGTTCAGGTGCTGGTTATTGCACGCAAGATGTCGCCGGGCGTCTCCGCCATGGCGCTCGCCATCGGGGCATTCGGGTTCACCCTGACCACAGAGATGGCGCAGGCGCAGCAGGCCAGTGATCCGGCGCCGCCCGCCGCCGATGGCAAGGGTGCAGCCGAGCCGGCCATCATCGTGACCGGCAGCCGCATTCGCGGGATCGAGCCGACCGGATCGCCGGTAATCGGGCTCTCGCGCGAGGATCTGGAGGCCAGCACGGCCACCACCACGGCGCAGTTCCTGTCGGAGCTGCCGCAGGTGTTCAACCTGGGTGTCACCGATGCCAGCTTCAGTTCGGCCAACAACGCCAATGCCAATGTCACCCTTGGCACAGGCATCAACCTGCGCGGGCTCGGCACCGAATCCACGCTGTCGCTGCTGGACGGGCGCCGGCTGCCGCAGGCCGGCACGCAAGGGCAGTTCTTCGATCCGTCAGTGATCCCGACCACCGCGATCGAGCGGATCGAGGTCCTGGCAGACGGCAGTTCCGGGATCTACGGGTCCGATGCGGTGGGCGGGGTGGTCAACATCCTGCTGCGACGCAACTATACCGGGGCCGAAGTGTTCGGCCGTGTCAGCCTGAGCGACGGCGCGGAGGAGTACCAGGCCGGCGGTGTCATCGGCGACAGCTGGGGCAGCGGGTCGGTGATGGTGGCCGGCGAATATGGCAATCGCGACGCCTTGCTGGCGTCCGGACGGTCCTTCTATACCGACGATCACCGGCCGTTCGGCGGGCCGGACCTGCGCTCGCAATTCTCCAATCCGGGCAACATCATCGTCGGCGGCACGTCCTATGCCATCCCGGCGGGACAGGACGGCACGAACCTGCAACCGGGCGATCTGGCAGCCGGTACCACCAACCTGCAGAGCATCTATGACGGGGCCTACGCCCTTCCGTCGCAGACCCGCTACTCAGCTGCGCTGACCTTGCAGCAGGACGTGACAGACTGGCTGTCGCTGGACGTGCAGGGCTTCATGGCGCATCGCGATGGCGAGCAGGCATTCGGCGGCACGACGTCCACGCTGACCGTGCCGTCCAGCAATCCGTTCTTCGTGCACCCGACCAACCCGGCCGCGCGCAGCGTACAGGTCCGCTACGGCTTCCAGGATGATCTAGGCAACAATGTCCGGCGCGGCGAGCAGGACGTGCTGTTCGTCACGTCCGCCCTCAATGCCGACCTGTGGGGCGGCTGGTCCGGGCAGGCGTTCTTCAGCTATGGCGAGGATCGCGAACGCTCCTCCATCAACAATGTGGACGCGGCCGCCCTCTCGCGTGCCCTGGCCGACCCGAACCCGGCCACCGCGCTCAACCCCTTTGGCGATGGCAGCAACACCAACCCGGCAACGCTGGCATCGCTGGTCGGCCGGTTCCGGGTCGACACCGATTACCGGCTGCAGGAATATGGCCTGTCGGCTGACGGCCCGCTGTTCGCCCTGCCGGCGGGCGACGTGCGGGCGGCGATCGGCGCCTCGCGGCAGGAAATCCGCTTCGTCGATATCAGCCCGGTGGCGAACGATCGCAGCCGCGGCGTCAATTCGGTGTTCGGGGAGCTGTTCGTGCCGGTCATCGGCGGCGAGACGGCCGGCGCCTTCGGCCAGGAACTGAACCTGTCCGCCGCAGCCCGCTTCGACGATTACCAGGACGTCGGATCGACGATCAATCCCAAGTTCGGCCTCACCTGGCGGCCGATCGACGATGTCGCGATCCGCGCCACCTGGGGCAAGTCGTTCCGTGCGCCGACCCTGGCCGACCTTGGCAATCCCAGCAACGGGCTGGGGACGTTCGTGGATCCGACGTCGCCCGACGGCTTCCGGCGGGTGCTGTTCCTGCGCGGCGGCAATGCCGAGCTGGAGCCGGAGAAGGCGACCACCTGGTCCGTGGGCGCGGACGTCCAGCCATCGTTTGTCGACGGGCTGACACTGTCGGTCAGCTACTACAATGTCGATTATTCGAACCGGATCGCCACGCCCGGCAACGATCAACTGGCGCTTACACGGCCGGAACTGGCGTCGCTCATCACCCTCAACCCCGATCCGGCAGTGATCAACGCCGTCTATGCCCAGCCGAGCTTCAACGGCGTGCCGGAAGATCCCGCCACCATCTATGCCATCGTCGATGGCCGGCGCGTCAACCTGGGGACTGTGCAGACGGACGGGCTGGAGTTCATCGCCGACTATGATGCCGACACTGGCTGGGGATCGTGGACCGCCGGCGTCAACGCGGCCTACATCCTGAACTTCGACCGGCAGCTGACGCCCGACGCGGCCGCCCTCGACATCGTCAACACGCTCAACAACCCGCTGCAGTTCATCGCCCGCGCCTATCTCGGCGCGACCGTGGGCGGCGTGACCGGGCGGGTTACCGTCAACCATACCGGCGGCTACGACAACGATACCGTGACGCCACTGGTCGAAGTGCCGTCGCAGACCGAGTTCGACTTGGCGCTGCGCTACACTGTCGAGGGCGTCGCGTCGTTCCTGAACGCGGTGACCTTCACGCTCGACGTGCGGGATGTGTTCGACAACGATCCGCCCTATGTGCGCAACGGCACCCTGGCGTTCGACCCTAATGCCCACGACCCGCTGGGGCGCACTGTGTCCGCCGGCATCCGCACGAGGTTCTGATCCATGCGAGCCACGGACACGCACGCGACCGAACCGGCGCTCGATCCGGCACCCGGCCTTGTCGCCGGAACGGCAGCCGGGCCGGACTGGCCCAGGCCGGCCTACGCCTGGTACGTCGTGTGCGTCCTGCTGCTGATCTACATCTTAGCCTATATCGACCGGCAGGTGCTGGGTGTGCTGGTGGAACCGATCAAGCGCAACCTGGCGATCAGCGACACGCAGATGAGCCTGCTGCTCGGCTTCGCCTTCGCGGTGTTCTACACGATTGTGGGGCTGCCCATGGGGCGGCTGGCAGACCGCTCCAACCGGCGCAACATGGTGGTGGCGGGGGTCGCGATCTGGAGCGCGGCGACATCGCTGTGCGGCTTTGCCCGCAATTACGGCCAGCTGTTCGCCGCCCGCATGGGCGTAGGGCTGGGCGAGGCCTGCCTCAACCCCGCGGTCGTGCCGATGCTCAGCGACTACTTCCCGCGCCACCGGCTGGGCCGGGCCATGGGCGTGTACATGCTGGGCGTGTCGATCGGCGGCGGACTGGCGCATATCGTCGGCGGTGCATGGCTGCCGGTGCTGTCCTCGCCCGACCTGGTGCAACTGCCCGTTATCGGCCTGATCCGGCCGTGGCAGGCACTGCTGCTGTTCCTGGGCCTGACCGGTTTCCTGATGGTGGCGCTGCTGCTGACCGTGCGGGAGCCCGCGCGGCAGGGGCAGGTCCGGCGTGATGCCAGAGGTCGCCTGGTCAATCTGCCGGTGCGCGAGATCGTGGCCCACCTGTCACGCCACCGCATGGCCTACATGGCGATCGGCTGGCCGCTGGTCGCCAGTGCCATGATGACCTTCGGCGTCGGCTACTGGATACCGTCGTTCTTCCAGCGCAGCTTCGGCCTGTCCACGGCAGAGGCGGGGCAGGCCTTGGCGACCTATGGCGCCATCTCCATGGTCTCCGGTGCATGCGGGGTGATTGGCGGCGGCTTCCTGGTGGACTGGCTGGGCAGCCGCTACAGCGACGGTCACCTGCGTACCCTGCTGGTGGGCATCCTGCTGCTGGCGCCCGGCTACGCCCTGTTCGCCGCAATGCCGACCCCGAACCTGGCAATCGCGGTGCTGGTGCCGGCGGGGATCGGCGGGGGCATCCTGCAGGCGACCGGCGTCACCACGCTGATGGCGGTGGTGCCCACGCAGATGAAGTCGCAGATCGCGGCGCTGTATTTCTTCATCGTCAACCTGATCGGCGCCGCGCTCGGCCCGACGCTGATCGCCCTGCTGACCGACAATGTCTTCGGTGCCGAAGAGGCGCTGCGGCATTCTATAACCATCGTCGCCGCGGCGATCGGCCTGACGGCGGTGCTTGCCCTGATCGCCGGGCGCGGCGCATATCGCGCCATGTTGCATACGGAGTGACCTTGTGACCGACCACCCAGTTTCCGGCACGGACGATTTCGATCCGCACGCGCCCGAAACGTTCGACAACGTGCACGATACCTACCGCCGGTTGCGGGCCGAATGCCCGGTGGCACACAGCAACGCGCATGGCGGTTTCTGGGCCCTGACCCGTCATGCCGACATCGTCGACGCGGTGACCGACAGCGAAACCTTCATCACATCCAGGATCAACGTGATCCCGAACATGGCGATGGGCGAACGGCGCCCGCCGCTGGGCAAGGATCCGCCGGAACATACACCCTATCGCCGGGCGCTGGACCGCACGCTGCGTGCCAGCCGGGTCGCAGCGCTGGAGCCGGTGCTGCGCGAGCATGCCGCGCGCGAGCTGGACCGGATGATCGCCGCGGGCGGCGGCGACATCTCCAGCGACTTCGCCACCATCTTCCCGGCCTGGGTGGCCGTGGAATGGCTGAACCTGGATCCTGCCCATGCCGCCCTGCTGGCGGAGGTCGCCCGGCTCTACAACATCGCGTGGCGTGCCAGCGATACTGCGGTGGTCCGCCAGACCAGCCAGGATCTGTACGCGATCGCCGAAGGGCTGGTGGCCGACCGCCAGCAGCATCCGCGCCCCGTGGCAACCGATCCGGCCTCCGCCCTGCTGGCGGAAGAGACGCCCGGTGGCCCGATCCTGCCCCACTACGTCGTGGCCACCATCCGCCAGACGCTGGTCGTCGGCCTGATGGCGCCGCCGCCGCTGTTTGGCAGCATCTGCGTGCACCTGTCGCGTGACCCCGCGCTGCAGGATCTGCTCCGCACCACGCCGGACCGCATCCCCGCCGCGATTGAGGAATTGCTGCGGCTGTATGGTCCGTATCGCGGCTTCGCCCGCACACCGACGCGCGACGTGGAGATCGGCGGCCGGACCATACCGCGCGATGATGCGGTGACGATGGTCTATGCCTCCGCCAACCGGGATGAGGCGATCTTCGACGCACCGGATGAATTCCGCTTCGACCGCCCGCGCATCCGTGAACATCTGGCATTCGGCAGGGGCGCGCATCAATGTGCCGGCAGCGGACTGGTCCGACTGGAACTGCGCATCTTCCTGGAAGAACTGCTGCGGCGGACCTCGCAGATCCAGGTGAACGGCGAAGTCGAGATGACCCGGCTGCCCGAACTCGGCCCTGTCAGCACCCCGGTGCGGCTGGTCGCGGCGCAGGGCTGAGCCGGTTGCCGATGGTAGATCGCAAGACACTCCGGCAGGTGTCGGAAGAGCTGAAGACGCGCATCGCGCAAGGGCTGTACGCGCCCGGCCAGCGGTTGCTCGAGAAGGACCTGGTGGAGGAATACGGCGTCAGCCGCGGGCGGATGCGCGAGGTGCTGCGCAATTTGGTGGGCGAGGGCCTGCTGGAGTTCGAGGAGCAGCGCGGCGTACGGATCCGCCGGCTGGACCGCAAGGACGCGACCGACCTGGGCCGCCTGCGCGAGATGATCGAAGGTCTGGCGGCACGGCTGGCTGCGGAACGGATGCCCGATGCGGAGCTGGAGCGGCAGCTGGTCACGCTGGGCGAGCAGATGGACCAGACGGCTGCCGCTTCCGATGCCGAAACCTACGGCCACCTCAATCGTGAATTTCACGACCTGATCGTGCGGGCTGCGGACAATGCGTTGCTGGCGACCACGCTGGATCGGCTGCGCGTGCCGTTGTTCCGGCTGCAATTCGTGGAAGGGCTCCGGCGCGAGACGCTGGAGGAGCGCAATGGCGACCATCAGGCGATCACCCGCGCGATCCTGTCAGGCGACGGCGACGCGGCGGAGGCCGCCATGCGGTGCCATGTCCGCGGCGGCAACGCGCGCCTCGCCGCGCTGGCCGACCGCCTGTTTCTGTAAGGGAGGACCAAGGATGCGTCATGTGCTGAAGGCGACCGGTGCAACGCTGGCCATGTTGATGGCGGCGGCATGTGTGCAGACCACGGCACCGGCGGGCAGCGGTCCGGATGCGGCCAGTCTGGCCGACACCCTGCCCGACATGCCGGGCACCGGGCCGTTCCCCGCGATCAAGGAAGTCGTCAGCGGCCTGCCCGATCACGTGCTCTATCGCCCGGCGCAACTGGACGGGCTGGGACAGACCAGGCTGGGCGTGCTGTTGTGGGGCAATGGCGGCTGCCGGGCGGATGGCGCATCGGCGCGCCAGCACCTGCTGGAAATCGCTTCCCACGGCTATGTCGCCATCGCGCCAGGCTCGATCCGCAGCGGTCCTGGCGCTCCACCCGCCCCGCCGGCCGAGCGTCCGCATGCCGGAGACGCATTCCCGCCGGTGGAGACCACGCCCGAAGACATGGTCGCCGCACTGGACTGGCTCCTGGCCGAAAACGCGCGCCCTGGAAGCGGCTGGTACCAGCGCATCGATCCGGTCGCGATCGCGGTAGCGGGGCACAGCTGTGGCGGCTTGCAGGCAATCAAGCTGTCCGCCGATCCGCGTATCGCCACGACCATCGTGCAGAACAGCGGCGTCCTCAACCCGGGCAGTGGCAACCCGATCCGCGGGCTGACTGTCGACAAGGCCGAACTTAACAATCTCCACGCGCCCGTCCTGTATGTGCTGGGCGGACAGGGTGACGTGGCGTGGCCCAACGGCATGGACGATTATGCGCGCATCGACCACGTGCCTGTGGCGGCCGCGGATCTGGATGTCGGACATGGCGGGACATTCGACCAGCCGAATGGGGGCAGGGCGGCCCAGATCGTCTGGCGCTGGCTGGACTGGCAGTTGCGCGGTGATCAGGCGGCGGGCACGTGGTTCGCCGGCGAGGATTGCCAGCTCTGCACCAGCCGGGAATGGCAGTACGCCAGCAAGAGGCTGTGATGAGCTGACGGCGGGTGCGAGGTCCGGGGGCGTGACGAACATGCTTCCGGAGTTTGCCATGGGAGAGGCGATCCGCATCTGGCGCAAAGCCGTGGAAATTCGTGGCGCAGGACTGGCGGAGCGCTTCAAAGACGACTGAACGTCCGGCGGCTGCTGGCGGTTGAAGCAGGCGGAGCCTGGCTATAGACTAATTCCACGCCTCGCCATCTCGCGCGCAGCAATCTCCTTCAAGGTCGACGGCGGGGCAGCTTCGAAGATGTCTGCAAGATCGAGCAGATCGTTGTCACTCAAGGCGACAACCGTCGCTTCGATGTCCGCCAGGTGCTTCTTTGCACGCCTGTCCTGATTAGCACGCCAAGCGCCACGAGGTTTCAACATCTTCGTAGCGTAGCACAACGCGCCTAGATTCGGACTCGCAAAGGCGGGTACGAATGTCACGACCAGCAAAGCCGACAAGAGTTTGAACTGGACACTCTGGCAGCGCCGGCTGCCGATGGTCCGCTGACACGTGCATGGTAGGACGAGCGGCTGTACGCTTGATCCACGGCTGCATTGCCGGTGCTGGCAGCGGGTCATCGCTTTGGCCCAATTGGTTTGAACCCGATCCGGTAGGAACACCGGCTGCCCTGCTTCGCTTAACAGCGGCGGCCCTCCGGCCCGCAGGAGCTGAAATTTGGCAGAGACAATAAAGCCGGGGCGGTCGCCGTCATCTTGCGGCTGGCGCCGTGGCCTGGCCGCGCGTTGTTGCCGGGCGGGCGCACAAAGCGGGATAGGCCGGGCAGCATGAGATGGTGATGCCCCCGCTGCCGCCAGTGCTCGCCGACTGGCGCGAGGCACCCCGCGTCCGCGCCCTCAACGATCGCCCGCTCGGGGCAGACAGCCGCTACGTGCTGTGCTGGCTGCAGCAGGCGCTCCGCGCCCGCGACAATCCGGTGATCGATGCGGCCGTCCGGCTCGGCAATGCGTTGCGGCTGCCTGTTCTGGTGTATCACGGCGTGCGGGAGGACTATCCATACGCATCCGATCGGCTGCATCGCTTCATCCTGGGCGCAAGCCTCGACCTCGGGGCGGGTTGCGAGGCACGCGGGATCGCCTTTGTCCGCCATGTCGACCGGCAGGAGCAGCGCGAGCGCGGCCTTGTCCACCGGCTCGGCACAGACGCCGCGGCGATCGTCGCGGAGGACCAGCCGACCTTTGTGGCGCGCTGGCAGGCGGACCGGGTAGCGCGGCGCGCGGCGGTGCCGATCTACGTGGTCAACGCCGCCTGCCTGGTTCCGCCTTCGGTCATCGGCGACAACGTGCGCGGCCGCTCCGGCTTCTTGCGCCAGCATGAGCCTGAGCGCGCCACCTGGAGCAAGGCCGGGGACGAGGCGCCTGATGTCTCGCGCTACGACGGGCCGCTGCCCTTCGATCCCGATCAGCTGGAAAGCGCCGGGATCGACGCCCTCGTTGCCAGTCTGGCGATCGACCACACGCTGCCGCCCAGCGACATGCATCCGCCCGGGCGGGCGGCGGCGATGACCCGGCTTGCCCGGCTGATGAAGGAGGTGCTGCCCGGCTACGCCTCGGCACGCAACGATGCCACGCGGCCGGAGGGGGCGAGCGGGCTTTCGCCCTACCTGCATTTCGGAGTCCTCGGCCCGCGCGAAGTGATGGCGGCGGTAGCGGATGCCCGGGCCGGCGGGACGCACAAGGCCAAGTTCGCCGACGAACTGCTCGGCTGGCGCGAGTGGTTCCACTACCAGGCGCGGGGGCTCGCCCGGCCGGAGCAGTACGGGAGGGTGGCGGAGTGGGCCCGGCGGACGCTGGCCGAGCACGCGGACGATGCTCGGCCGGATGCCGAGCCGCTGGCGGCCATGCTGCGCGGCGAAACGCGCGACGAGACGTGGAACGCGTGCCAGCGCCAGTTCCTCGTCCATGGCTGGATGCACAACAATTTGCGCATGTACTGGGGCAAGCGGATCATCGCGATGACGCCCGATCCGGAGACGGCATGGGCGACCGCCTGCTATCTCAACGACCGACTGAGCCTGGATGGGCGTGACCCGGCCACCTATGGCAACATGGCCGCGATGTTCGGTGGCTCGCCCGGGGATCGGGACCGGCCGGTCTACGGCCGGGTGGCGACGCGCGGCGACGGATCGACGCGGAACCGTGAGCAGGGCGCAACGTGGCTTGCGGCAGCGCTGCAGCCGCCGGCGGTGTCGGTGCCCGACCCCTTGCCCGGTGACGCCTATCTGGCCGGTGCCTGGCCCGCCAAGACCTGAGGCCGCGCTGCTCGCCTGAAGCTTAGGGGGCGGTAGCCTAAATGGCATTTGCCGCGGGGCGGCAAGCACCAGCCTGGGCCTGCGGATTGCATCGACACCGGCGCAAGGACAGTCAGGCAGCTTGCGCCTCAAAGGGATTTAAGGCGCGACCTTAGCGACCTTGCCGCATGCGGTTTACCTCATGACGATCGAGAGCTGAGCTACGGGGCGAGAGGTGTGGATATGTCGACTGCAACGAGGTCTGAGCAGCCATAAAGGAAGGCCCGGACGGGTGCCTGTCGGCGGCTCGGACCGGTAGGCGACAGAAGCGCGCTTACGTGTCAGGCCACCCCGGCGTCAGGCAATCCAGTGGCGGGGTTGGCGCGGAACGGATCGAAGCTGGCGGGCAGGGTGGCGTTGATGGGCTCGGGCAGGATCCTGCCCACAGCCGCCGCCGCCGCGATCACGTCGGGCGCTGTGTGGATGGCCTCGGCGGGCGGTTGCATCAGGCGGTCCAATGGTGTCAGCGCCCTCTCTGCCTCAGGCTGTACGAAGTTGAGCGCCCATGTGCGCGTCTCTTCGTCGGCCAAACGTTCCACTAACAGCGCCCGTGCTGCCGTCAGGTCGCCCCGGCACAGATTGACCGTCATGGCATGGGTGGGCATCACGGCCCGTGCCAGCAGCACAGCGGCGACCGGGCCCTGTGCCTCGTCGTTGCGCCCCAGTTGCGACAGGCGCAGGCCCGCCATGTTGACCTAGACGATAGCCTCGCGATTGATGCACGGGCCCGCATCGGCCCATTCGGCAATGCGCGGCCACAACGCCTCGTAACGCCGGTCGACATACAGCGTCATCATGTGGCCGGGACTACCGATCGCCGTGACGGCTTGCAGCGCCTCCGCCTGCTGTCCGCTGCGGACCGCCTGCCGCGTGCGGGCAAGGGCAGAGCCGGACCAGTCTGATGCCTTGGTGACGGTGTAGCCGATCTCGCTGAGAGGAGCGCCCACCCGGTCTGCCCGCTCGTGATCGCCAATACGGCGAAGCCGATCGAGCAGCGCGTCGATCAGGTAGGAACTGGTACGCTGCGCCGCGGCTGGCGCTTCCCGACTGGCCTGAAGCCATAGATCTGCAGCGCGAGTGGGCGCGCCGGAGAAGGTGAAGATGCTGACGGCGGTCAGCTTGGATTGCGGATGATCGGGCAACAGGCGCAGCGCCTCCTCTACTGCCAGGACGGCCGGCGCTGGCTGGCGTGCCTGGGCGAGCAGGCCGGCCCGCACCGGCTGCACCATGCCGCGCAACGGGGTAGGGCGGGGAAGCTTGGCCAGTGCGACATCCAGCTGAGCAAGGTCAGGCGCGCGGGAGGCGACGATGGTGGCGACTTCCGCCATGCCGCCCGGTCAGCCGGGGCCGTGGTCATCTCCAACGGACTGCCGGCGGCGTGGATGCCGCCAGTGCCGCACCCGGCAGGATGGCGGCGAGCAGGGGCAAGGCGGCAACGGCGATCTTCCACTACGGAACGTGCCGCGCTTCGTCCGCAAAGGAAGGGGATCCTGACGATTTCGTCTCGAGGCATCGCGCCACGCACATGATCGGTCAGATGCCACAATCCGGGAATGCGGCAGGATGGTCACGGGAGGAACTGACCGCCGGGTTATCGCGAGCTGTAGCAGCCCGTACTGCCTCGTCCGTCAGCATCTGAAGCCCCACCCTGTGGTGCCCGATAGCCTCGCGATCCACCCCCGAACAGCCGTCGGCTTGAGGCGGGCCGACGTGGACCCTGTCGGACACGAGCAGCGGGGAAGTATGAAGATTTCAGCTGGATGGCGGACGATCCTGGATCACCATGGATCTGCAAGTGGCGGAGCGGGTGGGATTCGAACCCACGATACGCTTTTGACGTATACACACTTTCCAGGCGTGCGCCTTCGACCACTCGGCCACCGCTCCGCATGCCTGCTGGCAAGAGCGCGGCCCCTACAGGCGGGTGGGCCGGTTGGCAAGCATGTGCTTGTCACTCCATCCACAGGCAGCGTAGCATGCACCAATGACACCCCGCACCTTTGGTCCGCCGCCCAGTCTGGAGGAGATCGAGCAGCTCGCCCATGCAGCGCTCCGGCGCATTCCCGCTCCCTTTGCCGATCATCTGACGGGTGTGCGCCTGCTGGTGGAGGACTACGCCGAAGCAGCCGTCCTGACCGATCTGGGCATCGAAGATCCGTTCGAACTCACCGGCCTGTATGAAGGCCTGCCGCTGGGCGACAAGAGCATTGACCATAGCGGCGCGATGCCGGACCGCATCCGCCTGTTCCGTCGCCCGATCCTGGATGAATGGGCCGAGCGTGGCGACATCACGCTGGAGCATCTTGTGGCCCACGTGCTGGTGCATGAGGTCGGCCACCATTTCGGCCTGTCTGATGCGGCGATGCATGCGCTGGAGGACGAGGCCGGCTGAGATTGCCCTTGCCGCAGGGCGACGCGGTGGCAGGATGGCGCGATGCATATCCACGCCTCCGTCGCGGCCCTGCTGGCCGTTCTCGCCACCGCCACGCCCACCAGCGCGCAACAGCCGGCAGAGCCACCCACGCCCGGATCGATCATCGCTGCAGCGCCGGCGGAGGACTGGCGGGCGATCGATCCGGCCGACCTGCTGGTGATGGACCTTGCTCCGGATGCTGCCGGGCAACCCCGCCGCGTCGTCATCCAGTTGCTGCCGGCGCCCTTCAGCCAGGGGTGGGTGGAGAACATCCGGACACTGGCCGCCGCGCGCTGGTGGGACGGGACCGGCGTCTATCGCGTGGTCGACAATTGGGTGGCACAATGGGGCGCGGGGGAGGATGAGGCCGGCAAGAGCAAGCCCTTGCCGCCGGGAATCACGCCCGTGCCCGAAACCGCCTATGTCACCTCTGTCCTGCGCGGGCCGGAGGACGGACGCGATCACGTGCTGACCGGCCGGGGCGCGAATGGCGGCCGTGAGGAGATCGTGGTCAGCCGCTGGCTAGACCCATATGCGATTGGCGCGCATGTCGCCGGCTGGCCGGTCGCGCTGGACAGCCAGGGCGACGGCACCGCCTGGCCGGTCCACTGCTATGGCGCGGTCGGCGTGGCGCGCGACCTGTCGCCCGACACCGGCAGCGGGGCAGAGCTGTATGCGGTGATCGGCCATGCGCCGCGCCAGCTCGACCGCAACATCGCGGTGGTGGGCCGCGTGATCGAAGGGATCGAGCATCTTTCCGTCCTGCCGCGTGGCACGGGAGAGGCGGGCGTGTACCGCACCCCGGCGGAACATACGCCGATCCGCTCCGTCCGCATGGGCGACGCGCTGCCAGCGGGCGAGCCGCTGCGTTTCGAGTACCTGGCCACGGACAGCGACAGCTTTGACCGCTATCTGGCGATCAAGGCCAACCGGCAGGACTCGTTCTACAAGGTGCCGGCGGGCGGGGTCGATCTGTGCAATGCGCCGGTGCCGGTACGCCGCGTACAATCCTGATGGACCAGCAAAGTAATGTTGTCACATGCCGTGATCGGTTCTAAGAGACCGGTCATGATTTCGTCCCAGCTTGCCCGCCGCCAATCACTGACGCTGCTCGACGGCTTCGCGCTGGCGGCGTCTGCCGCATGCATGGTGCACTGCCTGGCGCTGCCGCTGGTACTCGCCATGCTGCCCCTGTTGTCCGGCACATTGGTGGAGGGGGAGGGCTTTCACGTACTGGTGCTGGCACTGGCGATGCCGACCAGTGCCATGGCCTTGTGGGCCTCGCGCTCCCCGGGCCGCGGCCATGGCCCGCTACTTGCAGGCGCCGCCGGTCTGGGCCTGCTCGCGCTCGCGCTGCTGGTCGGCGAGGCGGCGGAGCAGATGTTGACCTTGGGCGGCAGCCTGCTGCTGGCGGGCGCGCATGTGACGAACTGGCGCGCGCGCCGCAGCCGGCGCTAGCCTTCGGGCGCCTTGGCCCGGTCGGTATTGCGCCGGTCGGCCACATAGCGCTGGCCGCCGGGGACCTGCACGATCTCGAACAGTCCGGTTGCCTCGAACAGGGCAGGGAAGTTCTTGACCCCGTAATTGCGCGGATCGATCGGCGCCTGCCGCTTCGCTGCGCTGCCGGCGGTGCTCAGCACAGCCCAGCCATCGTCGCGTGCGGCCGCGTCGACCGCGCCGCGCAGGATGGTCACCAGCTTGGCGTCGAGTGCCAGCGGCCGTTCCGACCTGACAGCCGGTTTGGCGGGGGCATCGGGCGCCGCCTTTGCCGGATTGTCCTCGCTTTCGGCGGGCCTTGCCTTGCTGGCCGCCCTTGCGCGCGCCGGCTTCTCCCTGGCAGGTTCGTCGCGGACGGCGGCCGCGGGATCGTCCAGGCTGTCGAGATACAGGAAGGTGGTGCAGGCGTTCACGAACGGATCGGGCGTCTTGCGCTCACCGAAGCCATACACGTCGTGCCCGTTGGCGCGCAGTTGCATCACCAGGGGGGTGAAATCGGCATCGCTCGACGCCAGGCAGAAGGCGTCCGGCTTGACCGTGTAGAGCAGTTCCATCGCATCGATTACCAGCGCGATGTCGGTGGCGTTCTTGCCGGTGGAATAGCTGAACTGCTGGATCGGCCGGATCGCATGGGCGTGCAGCTTGCCCGTCCAGCCCTTCAGCCCGGGGCTGGCCCAGTTGCCATAAGCGCGCCGGATACTGGCCGTGCCGTACTTCGCCAGTTCGGCCAGCATGGCCGGAATCTTGCTGTGGGAGACATTGTCGGCGTCGATCAGCAGAGCGATGCGGCGATCGGGCGTGGGACCTGACGGGGAATTGCTGCTCATTCAGACACGCATTGCCTCTGCTACGGCATCGCTGGCGCGCAGGGCGCTGAGGATGCGGGTAAGATGCGCCAGATCCTGTATTTCCAGGTCGACGACATAGGTGTGGAACGGGTCGTCGCGCCGCTCGGTCAGGTCCAGCCCGATCACGTTGGCATTGGCGCGGGCGAAGATGCCGGCCATCTCCGCCAGCGTTCCCGTCCGGTGATACAGCACCGCGCGCAGCCGGCCGACCGCGCCACGCGAATGCTCGCCCCAGCCCAGGTCCAGCCACTCGGCGGTGCCTTCCTCCGCCAGGCGAGGACAGTCGATCACATGGACCGCGACCGTGCCGCGGGATGAGCCATCCTCCTCGTGCAGGCCCACGATGCGGTCGCCCGGCACGGGGTGGCAGCATTCGGCCAGATGGAAGCCGCTGCCGGGCCGCAGCCCCTTGATCGTGATGGCGCGCTCCTCCGGCTCATCGGGCAGGTCGGCCGTGCTGCCAGGTACCAGTGCTTCCATCACCTCGCGCGCGGACAGGCGCGCGGCGCCGATCGCGAACAGCAGGTCGTCCTCGTCCTCCAGCCCCAGCCGCTCCAGCGCCTCGCGCAGGGCCTTGCGGCCCACACGCGCCGGCAGCCGGTCGGCGATCTCGTCATACAGGCGGCGACCGGTCTCGATCACCTCGGCCCGTTCCTTGGCGCGCAGCGCGCGGCGGATCGCGGCGCGGGCCTTGCCGGTGGTGACGAAGCCGAGCCAGGACAGCTGCGGTTCCGCGCTCTGGCCCTTGACCACCTCCACCACATCGCCGTTCTCCAGCTGGGTGCGCAGCGGCACGTGGCGGCCATTGATCTTGGCGCCGACCGCCGCAGCGCCCAAGTCGGTGTGCACGGCGAAGGCGAAGTCGACCGCGCTGGCGCCCTTGGGCAGCTGGAACAGCGCCCCCTTGGGCGTGAAGGCAAAGATGCGATCCTGGTAGATCGCCATCTTGGTGTTCTCGAGCAGCTCTTCCGCATCGTGGCTGGCATCCACGATCTCGATCAGGTCGCGCAGCCAGCCGACCTGCCCATCAGGCCGATTGCCCTGCTTGTAGGCCCAGTGCGCCGCCAGCCCGAACTCGTTGGTACGGTGCATCTCGCCCGTGCGGACCTGCACCTCCACCCGCATGGAGTTCTCGTAGATCAGCGCGGTGTGCAGCGAGCGGTAGCCGTTGCTCTTGGGCGTGGAGATGTAATCCTTGAACCGGCCCGGCAGGAACTGCCACGTCGTGTGCAGCACCCCCAGCGCGCGGTAACAGTCCTGCGGGGATTGCGTCAGCACGCGAAAGGCCATGATGTCGGTCACTTGGTCGAAGGCGACATGCCGTTCGGCCATCTTGCGCCAGATGGAATAGGGCTGTTTCTCCCGGCCCCACACCATCACCTGCAGCCCTTCGGCCGCCAGTGCCTGCTTGATGGCCAGCGCGACCTGATCGACCTGGCCGTGATCCTGGCTGCGCAACTGTTCCAGCCGGCCGCTCAGGGTCTTGAAGGCGTCCGGCTCCAGCTGTTCGAAGGCCAGCGCCTGCATCTCGCGCATATATTCGTACATGCCGACCCGTTCGGCGAGCGGAGCATAGATCTCCATCGTCTCGCGCGCGATGCGGCGGCGCTTGTCCGGGCTCTTGATGAAATGCAGCGTGCGCATGTTGTGCAGCCGGTCACCCAGCTTCACCAGCAGCACGCGGATGTCCTCGCTCATCGCCAGCAGGAACTTGCGCAGGTTCTCCGCCGCGCGCTCGTTCTCCGGCATGGTCTCGATCTTGGACAGCTTGGTCACGCCATCCACCAGCCGCGCGATCTCGGGCCCGAACTGCGCCTCGATGTCGGCGATGGTGGCGAGCGTGTCCTCCACCGTGTCGTGCAGCAGGGCGGTGGCGATGGTTTCCTGATCCAGCTTCAGGTCGGTCATCAGCCCCGCCACCTCGACCGGATGGCTGAAATAGGGATCGCCGCTGGCGCGCTTCTGGCTGCCATGCTTCTGCACGGTAAAGACGTAGGCGCGGTTCAGCAGCGCCTCGTCGGCCCCTGGGTCATATGCCTTGACCCGTTCCACCAGTTCATATTGCCGCAGCATCGCGGAGAACGATGTGCCTATTAACAGGGGAAGGGCAAGGCCTTATCGCTGTTGCAGCAATTCAGTTCAGCTCCAGACCGCCTCCGGCGGCAGGCTCATCAGGATGGCATCGACGTTGCCGCCGGTCTTCAGACCGAACAATGTGCCGCGGTCATAGACCAGGTTGAACTCGGCATAGCGGCCGCGCCATTCCAGCTGCGTCTGCCTGTCGGCAGGCGTCCATTCGGTGCCCATCCGCTGACGCACGATGCGCGGGAAGACGCGGAGGAACGCCTCGCCCACGCCGCGGGTGAAGGCGAAATGCCGGTCCCACTGCGCGTCGTCCGGACATTCCAGATGGTCGTAGAAGATGCCGCCGACCCCGCGTGCGACGCCGCGGTGCGGGATGAAGAAGTATTCGTCCGCCCAGCGGGCAAAGCGTTCGTACCAGGTGGGATCGAACGGGGCGCAGGCTGCGCGAAAGGCGGCGTGGAAGGCTTCCGTATCCTCCGGGTAGGGGATCGGCGGATTGAGGTCGGCCCCGCCGCCGAACCATGCCTTGCTGGTCGTCAGGAAACGGGTGTTCATGTGCACCGCCGGCACGTGCGGGTTCGCCATGTGCGCGACCAGGCTGATGCCGGTGGCGGTGAAGCCTGGGGCATCCGCGCTGGCACCGTTGATGGTGGCGGCAAACTGCGGTGCGAACTCGCCCTGCACGGTGGACACGTTCACGCCCACCTTCTCGAACACACGCCCCTTCATCACCGCGCGCACCCCGCCGCCGCCTTCGCTGCCGTCCTCCGTGCTGCGGTCCCACGGCGTGTAGGTGAAGGCGGCATCGCTGCCCGCCTCCCGCTCGATTTCCTCGAACGCTGCGCAGATGCGGGTGCGCAAGGTCTCGAACCAGTCGCGGGCACGTTGCGTGTACGGGTTCCAGTCGGTGATCTGATCCATCGCACCTGCTTGCCAAAGCCGGACCGGTCCGGCAAGGCGCCGGCATGGTTCCCGTTTCGTTCGGCTCCGATCCCTGCAGCCCCGGTGGCTGCCCGCTGCCCTTCGCAGGCGAGGAGTTCGTGCTGACACCCGGTCACGCACTCTACTGGCCGCGTGAACGCACATTGCTGGTCGCGGACCTGCATCTGGAGAAGGGCAGCTTCTTTGCCCGGCATGGCCAGATGCTGCCCCCTTACGACAGCCGCGAGACGCTGGAGCGGCTGGCGGTGGAGGTACGGCAGACCGGTGCACGGCGGGTGGTGACGCTGGGCGACAATTTCCATGATGCCGGCGGACCGGCCCGGCTGGAGCCGCATGCCGCCGGGATGCTGGCGGCGCTGACCCGTGTGCTCGACTGGGTGTGGCTGACGGGCAATCACGATGCCTCACGCGGTATTCCGGCCGACCATGCCGCGCTGGCGCAGCGCCTGGGCGGGACCGTGCTGGGGGAGCTGGAGCTGGCGGGCATCATCCTGCGCCATCATGCGCAGCCGGGCGAGGATCGCCCTGAACTGTCAGGGCATTTCCATCCGCGGCTGGACGTCACCGTGCGCGCCCGCCGCATCCGGCGGCCCTGCGCGGTGGTGAGCGACGGCATCGGCAATGCGGGCGGGCGCATGATCCTGCCGGCCTTCGGCGCGCTGACCGGCGGGATGGATGCAGGCGACCCCGCGATCCTGGCCGCATTGCAGCCGGCCCGGACGATCCGGGCGGTGTTGCCGGCGAAGGGGCGGCTGGCACAGTTTCCCCTGTGGCGGGCGGCTGCCTGAAACCTGCCGGGCGGAGCGGTTCGCCCTCTAGCGAAATGGCCGCAGCCATACTATGTGGGCCGGTGATTCCATTGGGCTTCAGGAGAACAAACCATACCCCGTCCACCCCGGCGCATGTTGGCGCCCCCGGTCAAGTCCGGCCCCCGCTTCGACCATCTCATCCAGGCAGACAAGGTCCGCGTCATCGATGACGAGGGCGAAAACCTAGGCGTGATGTATACGCGCGCCGCGATCGAGCAGGCGAATGAGGCCGGCCTGAACCTGGTGGAGGTGTCGCCCAACGCCGATCCGCCGGTCTGCAAGTTCCTGGACGTGGGCAAGCACCGGTACGAGGCGCAGAAGAAGGCGAATATTGCCCGCAAGACCCAGAAGACGCAGGAGATCAAGGAGATCAAGATGCGTCCGAACATCGATGACCATGATTATGACGTGAAGATGCGCGCCATGAACAAGTTCATCGAGAATGGTGACAAGGTGAAGGTTACCCTGCGGTTCCGCGGACGCGAAATGGCGCATCAGCATCTGGGCATGGACCTGCTGAAGCGGGTGCAGGACGACGTTCTGGAAGTCGCCAAGGTAGAGGCCTACCCGCGGCTGGAAGGCCGGCAGATGCTGATGGTGCTGTCACCCAAGTAAGCACTTCGCTCCTCCGTCCTGTGGCGGAGGAGCAGGTTGCCGGTGTCAGGCGGCCAGTGTTTCCAGCACACGCCCTTCCAGCGAATTGGGCCCGGCCTGTGCCAGGTCCACCATCACCAGATCGCCGATTGTCGCGTCGGCATCGAACCACACCGATTGCAGCCAGGGCGACTTGCCGAGCCACTGGCCGGGCAACTTGCCACGTCGTTCGACCAGCACGGCGCAGCGGCGGCCGACAGTCGCCTGGTTGAAGGCCAGCTGCCCGCGCGCGATCGTCGCCTGCAGGCGCTGCAGGCGCTCGTCCATCATTTCGGGCGCAACCTGCGCGTCCATAGTGGCAGCGGGCGTGCCAGGGCGCGGCGAGTACTTGAAGGAGAAGGCATGGGCGTAGCCCGCCGTCTCCACCAGCTGCAGCGTCTCGACGAACTCCGCCTCCGTTTCTCCCGGGAAGCCGACGATGAAGTCGCCCGACAGCGCGATGTCCGGCCGTGCGGCGCGAAAACGTTCCAGCAGGCGCAGATAGGCCTCGGCCGTGTGGCTGCGGTTCATGGCGCGCAGCACCCGGTCCGATCCGCTCTGCACCGGCAGATGCAGGTAAGGCATCAGCTTGGGCACGTCCGCATGGGCGGCGATCAGTCCGTCGGTGACATCATTGGGGTGGCTGGTCGTGTAGCGGATCCGTTCCAGCCCATCGACCCGGGCGAGATGGCGGATCAGCCCATCAAGGCCCAGCACGCGACCGGCTTTGTCCGCGCCGGACCAGGCGTTGACGTTCTGTCCCAGCAGCGTGATCTCGCGCGCGCCGGCTTCCACCAGCAGCTGCGCCTCCGCCAGCAGGTCGGCGAACGGACGGCTGATCTCCGCGCCGCGGGTATAGGGCACCACGCAATAGGTGCAGAACTTGTCGCACCCTTCCTGCACGGTCAGGAACGCGGACGGCGCACTGCGGCGGCGGCGGGGCAGGGCAGCAAACTTGGCATCCGCCGGCATGTCGGTGTCGGTGGCGCGGACGCCTTGCGTCGCCTGCGCGATCAGGTCGGGCAGGCGGTGGTACGCCTGCGGGCCGACGACGATGCCGACGCCGGGCGCACGGGCCATGATCTCCTCTCCCTCCGCCTGCGCGACGCAGCCGGCAACGGCGATCATCGGCGCGGGGCCATCCGTCTTGAGCAGGCGGCCGATATCCGAATAGACCTTCTCCGCCGCACGTTCGCGAATGTGGCAGGTGTTCAGCACCACCAGCTCCGCATCCTCGCCCTCCGCGGCGGGGGTCAGCCCCTGCGATGCCAGCAGCTCGCCCATGCGTTCGCCATCATAGACGTTCATCTGGCAGCCGAAGCTCTTGATGCGGTAGGTGGTGGGCAGGGGACGGCGTTGCATAGGCCGCCAGTTAGGGGATCGGGGCCCCGATTGGAAGCGCCAGCGCCGCGGCGATCCGGCCCTGCGCCGCCTCCGCCATGGTCTTGCGGGTCGCCAGTGCCGCCGCATCCAGCGGAGGCAGGAAGTGGATTGTCAGCCGGATGGGTTCGCGCCGGGCCAGCAGCCGGCGGATGTTGTCGGCGCCGGGTTCCGCATCCGTCCAGGCAACTGCCGGCGCATCCTGGTATTCGAAGGCCACCGGCTGCACGGTCACGCCCTGCGCGCCCTCCGCGGCGGACAGCAGCGCGCTCTTGAAAGGCAGCAGGCGGGTTCCGTCAGCGGTCGTACCCTCGGGGAAAACGCACATGCGGCGCTTCGCCAGGGCAGCGCGCAGCTGGCCGACCTGCTGGCTCACTGCGCCCCGCCGTTCACGCGCGATGAACAGGGTGTCGTTCTGCGCGCACAGCCAGCCGAGCAGGCGATTGTTCGCCAGCGTGCCCTTGGCAACGAACGCGGCGCGACACGCGCCGCCCAGCGCCAGGATGTCCAGCCAGCTGGTGTGATTGCCGATCAGCAGCAGCTGTCCCGAAGCCGCGCGTCCGACGATCGTCACCCGCAATCCGGCCAGCCAGCCGACTGCGCCCAGGAAGTGCGGCGGTATCGCGCGGCGAAGGCCGAACAGGCTGAGCAGAAGATGGGGCAGGATGATCGCCACGAACAACGCCAGGATGGCAGCCACGCGGACTGGCGGCAACCAGCCGGTCACCGTTGCTGCAGGCGGCGCGGCGCGCGCGATCATTCCTCGCGGTCGATCCGGACGCCGTAGAGTTCCATGCGGTGGTCCACCAGGCGATAGCCAAGCTTCTCGGCGATCTGGCGCTGCAATGCTTCCACCTCCGGATCGACGAATTCAACGACCTTGCCGGTTTCCACATCAATCAGGTGATCGTGATGCGCCTCTGGCGAGGCTTCGTAGCGAGCGCGGCCGTCACCGAAATCGTGCCGGTCCAGGATGCCTGCATCCTCGAACAGGCGGACGGTGCGGTACACGGTGGCGATAGAGATGCGCGGATCGATCGCGCTGGACCGCTTGTGCAGCAGTTCCACATCCGGGTGATCGTCGGATTCCGACAGCACGCGGGCGATGATCCGGCGCTGTTCGGTAATCCGGAGACCCCGTTCCGCACATAGCGCTTCCAGATCGATCACTTGCTGCACGCCTTCGTATTCCCTTCTGTCATCGCAGACGCGACAGAAAGCGCCAGCGCCCCACCACTATGGAAGCGGAGGGGCGCGATTGCAACCGGGTGGAGGCCTCGATCGGGCTCCGTCCCCGGCCCTGCGTGTTACTCGGCAGGCGTTGCCGCACCGGCTGCCTTGGGCCGACGGCCACGCTTCTGACCGGGCTTGCGACCGAGACCGATATCCTTCGCCAGCTTGCGGCGCTTCTCGGCATATTCGGGCGCGACCATCGGGTAGTCGGCGGGCAGATTCCAGCGGGCGCGATACTGCTCGGGCGTCATGCCGTACTGCGTCATCAGGTAACGCTTCAGCATCTTCATCTTCTTGCCGTCTTCCAGGCAGACCAGGTAGTCCGGCTTGATCGATGCGCGGACCGACACCGCCGGCTCCGGCCGTTCCTCGACCGGCTGGGTAGCGCCAAGACCCTGCAGCGCGCCATACACGTTCTGGATCAGCGTGGAGACGTCCTCCACCGCGACATTATTGTTGCTGACATGCGCCGCAACGATGTCGGAGGTGAGCGAGATCAGCGTTTCGCTAAAATCATGTTCCAAAGTGTTCATGGGGACCCTTTAATTTTATTAGATTTCCGGCAAGATCGGCATTGAATGCTGATCAAAGCATCGTTGCCAGACCTTCTGGACGCCTATTTCAGGCGCAGCGCTGAAAAACAAGCATGTTTTATGTATCTAGGAGACGTTGTTCGATGAAGCGAGCTTCTGGATCGACATGGCACAGGTAATCGCATCGAAAGGTCCACCTGAACCACGCCTGTAATAGCCCGACCGGCGACCAACTTGTGCAAAGCCGGCGGCCGCATACAGATGCACCGCATCGTTTCCGTCCCGCATCTCCAGGAAAAGCCGGGCAATACCACGCGCTTCGGCATCCGCGATCACCCGCTGCAGCAGGCGGCCGCCGACCCCGCGGCGATGCCAGCGCGGCTGCACGGCCAGCAGCAGCAGCTCCTCCTCGTCCAGCACGCAGCGGGTCAGCGCAAAGCCGGCAACCGGCCCGTTGGGTGCGGGCGGCCCGCCATCTGGCCCGGCCAGCAGACAGGCGGTGCCAGGCATCAGCAACGTGTCCTCCACCTGGCGGCGTGTCCACGCCTCGCCAAACGCCGGGTCGAAGGCAGCACTCATCACTGCCATGACGGCATCCAGATCGTCGGTCATGCCGGCAGCCTGGCGTCGGGCGCGCGGCCGTATAGCGGGCTGAGCGCGCTCAGCAGGCAGGCCGGTGGCAAGCGGTCGAACGCGCGCGCATCCGGCAAGGTTTCCTGCGCCTCGCCCCAGCCACGCACCGCCACCAGTTCGGCCGCACGATCCCCCGCCACCAGCGGCGCGGTACAGGCCACCTGTGCCTCCTGCGGGGGTAGCGACATTGCATCGCCATCCGGCAGGCCCGTTTGGGTGAAGCTCTGCACGAACCATTCGCCGTGTCCGCCAGTCATGGCCACCGAGACCGCTTGGGCGCTCTCTTCCCGAGCCATGGCAGCCACCAGCGCCAGCGTCGGATAGCCCAGCACCTCCGCACCCCAGGCCAGACCCAGCGCACGCGCAGTGGCAAGGCCGATACGCACGCCGGTGAAGCTGCCGGGTCCAAGCGACACGCAGATCCGGTCCGCCCGGCCACGATCCGGCAGCGCGGCAATCATCGGCACCAGCCGTTCGGCATGGCCACGACCGATCACGGCATAGTCGCCGGCGATCAGCCGATCATCGTGGAACAGGGCGACGGAACAGGCCGGCGTCGCGGTATCGATCGCCAGCAGGCGCATGGGCAGAGGTGGCCGGCGTTCAGGCTGCGCGTACTTCGCTGACTTCGGGCACGTAGTGGCGCAGCAGCCCCTCGATCCCCTGCTTCAGCGTCGCGCTGGAGCTGGGGCAGCCGGAGCAGGCGCCCTGCATCGCCAAGTAGACGACACCGTCACGGAACCCGCGGTAGCGAATGTCGCCGCCATCATTGGCGACGGCAGGGCGCACGCGCGTCTCGATCAGGTCCTTGATCTGCGCCACGATGTCGGCATCCGCCGGATCATCGTCACCCACCAGATCGTCGTCTTCCGCCGGCACGTTGAACGCGCCGGCATCGCCGCCCGCGAACAGCGGGGCCTGGCTGATGAAATGGTCCAGCAGGATCGACACGACCTGCGGCTTCAGCATGCCCCAGTTTGCGCCCGGCGCCGCGGTGACCGACACGAAGTCGCGGCCAAAGAACACGCCCGTCACCTCGCCGGTGTCGAACAGGGCCTGCGCCAGCGGCGAGGCCTCCGCATCCTCCGGCGTGGCGAAGTCGCGGGTGCCGGCCGGGTACACAGCCTGCCCCGGCAGGAACTTCAGGGTGGCGGGATTGGGTGTCGTTTCGGTTTCGATGAACATGGTGAGCGATTTAGGCACAGCAGGCACATGCCGCAAGGACTGGCCAAATGGTTGCGGCACCCTATTCACTGTTGCTTCATCCCCCGCGACCTTTAGGGCTTTCATGAAATCGATCCTTCGCCGATCCGTTGCCGTAATCGCCCTGCTGGCCGTTCTGCCGGCCGCTCCGCTCAAAGCCCAGCAGGCGCCGTCGCCGGCTCCCGTGCTGGCATCGCCCCTGCCGCCATCAACCGCACCGGCCGCACCCCCCGCACCCGCGATCAGCGCACCGCAATATGCCAAGCCGGCCGATCCATGGATCTACCGCGGGACGGACATCCCGATCGATCCGGACTGGCTGATGGGCGAGTTGCCGAACAAGCTGCGCTACGCCGTGCGCGAAAACGGCGTGCCCCCGGGGCAAATCTCCATCCGCGTCGCGATCGATGCCGGGTCGCTGTACGAGACGGAGGAGGAGCGCGGATTTGCCCACCTGATCGAACATCTGGTGTTCCGTCAGTCGCGCGATTTCGGCAACGGGGAGGCAATCCCCTATTTCCAGCGGCTGGGTGCGGCACTGGGCGCGGACACGAACGCGACCACCAGTCCGACGCAGACCGTGTACCAGCTGGACCTGCCGAATGCGACGCTGCAGACGCTGGATGACAGCGTTCGCCTGTTCGCCGGCATGATCCGCGAACCCACCCTGAGCAGCGACAATGTCCGCACCGAACTGCCCATCGTGCTGGCGGAGCGGCGCGAGCGACTGGGGCCGGACCAGCGCATCGCCGATGCCACGCGCCAGCTGTTCTTCGCCGACCAGCCGCTCGCCAGCCGCAATCCGATCGGCACGGTCGAAACGCTGCAGGGTGCCACGCAGGACAATGTGCGCGCCTTCCATCGTCGCTGGTACCGTCCGGAGCGTGCCACGGTGGCGATCGTGGGCGATGCCGATCCGCAGCTGCTGGCTGCGCTGGTGGAAAAGTATTTCACCGACTGGGAAGGGCAGGGCCGCGCGGCCGAGGCACCGGATTTCGGCAAGCCCGAGGCACCCAGGGGTGTCGATCGCGCCAACCCGGTTGGCGAGACACGCGTCGTGGTGGAGCCCGGCCAGCAGCGCGGGCTGACCTTTGCCGTGCTGCGCCCGTGGCAACAGGTGGTGGACACGCAGGAGTATAATCGCGGCCTGCTGATCGATTCGATGGCAACCGCGGTCATCAATCGCCGGCTGGAGGAGCGTGCGCGCGGTGGCGGCAGCTTCCTGTTCGCCGCGGTCAACAAGGATCGGCCCAGCCGGTCCGCCAACGGCACCTTCGTCACCCTGGCGCCGCTGACGGAGGACTGGCGCGCCGCGCTGGCCGATGTGCGCGCCGTGATCGCCGATGCCGTGGCAGCCCCACCGACCCAGGCGGAGATCGACCGCGAAGTGGCCGAGTTCGACATCGCCTTCGCCAATGGCGTCGAGCAGAGCCGTATCCAGGCCGGTTCCGAACTGGCGAACGAGCTGGTCAATGCCGTCGACATCCGGGAAGCGATCGCGTCGCCTGAAACGGTGCTGGAGCTGTTCCGCGGCATGCGCGACCGCTTCACCCCGGCGGCGATCCACGAGCATACCCAGGCGCTGTTCACCGGTGAGGTCATCCGCGCCATGCTGCTGACGCCGGACCCGATGGAGGCCGACGATGCCGCGCTGCGGACGGCCATGACCGCACCGATCAGCACGGAGGCACTGGCGCGTAACGGGGCCGAGGCGATCACCTTTGCCCAGCTGCCACCGGTCGGCGCCCCGGCGGCGCCTGTTGCCGTCGCCCCGCTGGGCGTGCTGGACGTGGAGCGGGTCAGCTTCGGCAACGGGGTGACCGCGCTGTTGTGGCCGACCACGAACGAGCCTGGCCGCGCGACCGTGCGCGTCCGCTTCGGTACCGGCCTGCAGGGCGTCAAGGAGGACGAGAGCGTCTATCTCGATCTCGGCCGGCAGGCGTTGGTCGGGACCGGTTTCGGCGAGGTGGACCAGAACGGGCTGGACCAGCTGGCGACCGGCCGCAAGTTCGGCTGGAACTTCCAGATCGAGGACGGCACCTTCGTGTTCGACGGGCAGACCCGGCGGGAGGATGTGGCGGACCAGCTCTACCTGTTCGCTGCGAAGCTGGCCGATCCGCGCTGGGATGCGGCACCGTTCGAGCGGGCCAAGGCGGCGCAGCGGCTGTCCTACGATTCCTTCGGCGGCGATCCCAACGGCGTGTTGAACCGTGACCTGCAATGGCTGCTGCACGATCGCGATGCGCGCTACCGCAAGCCTGACGCCGCAGCGCTGGCGGGGGCCGATGCGGCCGGTTTCCAGCAGGTCTGGACCCGGCTGCTGGCACAGGGACCGGTCGAGGTCGATGTGTTCGGCGACTTCGACAAGGCTGCCGTGATTGCTGCGCTGGGTCAGACATTCGGTGCAATGCCGGCCCGCCAGCCCGCGCCGGCGGAGGCGATCGATCCGCCGGTCGAGTTCCCGGCCGCCAACGCAGAGCCGGAAGTGCTGCGCCATACCGGCGATGCGGACCAGGCCGCAGCGGTGATCGCCTGGCCGACGGGCGGCGGCAGCGCGGATCTGCCACGGTCACGCCGGCTGGACGTGCTGGCGCAGGTCTTCTCCAACCGTCTGATGGATGGGCTGCGCGAGCGGCTGGGTGCCAGCTACGCGCCATTCGTGGGCAGCAACTGGCCGCTGGACGTGAATGGCGGCGGCCAGCTGATGGCGCTGGCGCAGCTGCCGCCATCCGCAGTGCCGGCCTTCTTCGCCGAGGCACAGGAGATCGCCACCGACCTCGCCACCAACGGCCCGCAGGCGGACGAGCTGGCGCGTGTGGTGGAGCCGATCCGGCAAATGCTGGACCGGGCGCAGACCGGACACACCTTCTGGCTCAATCAGTTGAGCGGGGCGGCAAACGATCCGGCGCGTGTGCAGCATCTGCGCACCTTGTGGACCGATTACACGGAGACACCACCGGCAGATTATCGCGCGCTGGCGCAGGAATACCTGGGCACACATGGCGGCTGGAAGCTGGTGGTCCTGCCGCAGGAGGCCGCTGCGGCCGCCAGCCGCTGATTACGCCTGTAACATTTGCCGGGTGGGTGCGCGCGGTGTAGTGCGCGCATCCGCCTGCAAATGTCTGGAAGATTGAACGCCGTGGTACAGAACTGGGATCCGCAAAGCTGGCAGCGGCATGAAGCCAAGCATCTGCCCGTCTATGACAATGCGGCGGAGCTGGCCGGCGTGGAAGCGCAGCTGAGCAACTTCCCGCCGCTGGTCTTCGCCGGCGAAGCGCGCGACCTGCAGGCGCAGCTGGCGGAAGTCGCCAGCGGCCGCGGTTTCCTGCTGCAAGGCGGCGATTGCGCGGAAAGCTTTGCCGAGTTCCATCCGAATACCATCCGGGACACCTTCCGCGTCATCCTGCAGATGGCGGTCGTGCTGACCTTCGCCAGCGCGATGCCGGTGATCAAGGTTGGCCGCATGGCGGGGCAGTTCGCCAAGCCGCGTTCCTCCGCGACGGAGACGATCGACGGGCTGACGCTGCCCAGCTACCTAGGCGACAATATCAACGGCATCGAATTCGCGCCGGACATCCGCCGCAATGATCCGCAGCGCATGCTGCGTGCCTACAGTCAGGCGGCAGCGACGCTGAACCTGCTGCGTGCCTTTGCCGGCGGCGGCTACGCCAATCTTCGCCAGGTGCACCAGTGGACGCTCGACTTCGTGGGCCGCTCGCCCTGGGCCGACCGCTTCGGCGACGTTGCGGACCGGATCCGCGAGGCGCTGGACTTCATGGAAGCGTGCGGCGTGGCGCCGGAAACCGCGCCGCAGCTCAAGAGCACCGCCTTCTATACCAGTCACGAGGCGCTGCTGCTGCCCTACGAACAGGCGCTGACACGACAGGATTCGCTGACCGGCGAATGGTACGACACCAGCGCGCATTTCCTGTGGATCGGCGATCGCACCCGGTTCACTGGCAGCGCGCATGTCGAGTTCCTGCGCGGTGTCGGTAATCCGATCGGCGTGAAGTGCGGACCCAGCCTGGAGCCGGACGAGTTGCTCCGGTTGCTCGATACGCTGAACCCGGCGCGCATACCCGGCCGCATGACCCTGATTGCGCGGTTCGGGCACGACAAGGTGGAGGCCGGCCTGCCGCGGCTGGTGCGCGCGGTGGCGCGGTCGGGTCATCCGGTCGTTTGGTCATGCGACCCGATGCATGGCAATGTCGTCAAGTCGGACAGCGGCTACAAGACGCGGCCCTTCGACCGCATCCTGGCCGAGGTGCGTGGATTCTTCGCAGTGCACCGGGCGGAAGGCACCCATGCCGGCGGCATCCATCTGGAGATGACCGGACAGGATGTGACGGAATGCATCGGCGGCGCTGTGGCGATCACCGATGAGGGCCTGGCCGACCGGTACCACACGCATTGCGATCCACGCCTGAACGCCGCGCAGGCGCTGGAGATGGCGTTCCTGCTGGCCGACATGCTCAACCTGGATCGGCGGGAGCGGCAACGCCAGGCGGCCTGATCCGGGGAACCGGTCGCCGGCCTGATCTTTATCAGACCATGTGCCGGCGACCGTTCGCTTCGGACCGGGTGGGGGAGGATGATTTGGCCACGATGCACCGCAACGTGGCGCCGGCAATCGCAATGGGTTTGCCGACGCAATTCACCACCACAAGAGCGCTGACGCGGGAGCTGGTTGCGCCGTTGTCCGATGCTGACGCCACCGTGCAGTCGATGGCGGATGCCTCGCCCGCGAAGTGGCATCTGGCGCACACGACCTGGTTCTTCGAAACCTTCCTGCTGCGTGATCACCTGCCGGGCTACCGCCTGTTCCGGGAGGACTGGCCGTTCCTGTTCAATTCGTATTACGAGGCGGAAGGTCAGCGGATCGCGCGCAACAGTCGCGGTGTGCTGTCGCGGCCGGCACTGGCGGAGGTGCTGGACTGGCGGGCGCATGTGGACGCGGCGATGGAGCCTTTGCTCGGCGATCCCGCGATGGCACCGCTGATCCGGCTTGGCATCGCGCATGAGCAACAGCACCAGGAATTGCTGCTGACCGACATCAAGCACGCCTTCTTCAGTAATCCTGCCGGCCCTGCCGTGTGGCCTGCGAGCGACGAAGCTGCCGAAGCGCCGGGCGCGCGTGGGTGGTGGAACCATGCCGGCGGTGTCGTCGAGATCGGCGATGCAGGGGCCGAGTTTTCCTTCGACAATGAAGGGCCGGCCCATCGCGTTCTGCTGGAGCCGTTCGCCCTTGCCGATCGCTTGGTCACGAACGGTGAGTGGTCGCAGTTCATCGCCGACGGCGGCTACCGGACGCCCGCGCTGTGGCTCGCCGACGGATGGGACTGGGTGCAGCAGCACGGCATCTCCGCCCCGCTGTACTGGCATGGGGACGAGCAGTTCACCCATGCCGGCTGGCAATCGCGCGATCCGGAGCGGCCGGTGACCCACCTCAGCTTCTGGGAGGCGGATGCCTTCGCCGCGTGGGCGGGCCATCGTCTGCCGACGGAGTTCGAGTGGGAGGCGATCGCGGCCGATCACGCGGCCGATGGCGGCAATCAGCTGGACGCGGCAGACGCGCCGCTGCCGCAGGGTGGCGACAGCCTGTTCGGCGATTGCTGGCAGTTCACCCGTTCCGCCTACCTGCCATACCCGCGCTTCCGCCCTGCCGGCGGGGCGGTGGGCGAGTATAACGGCAAGTTCATGGCGGGGCAGTGGGTGCTGAAGGGCGCCAGTTGCGCTACCCCGCGCGGCCATTCGCGCGCCACCTACCGCAACTTCTTCCATCCGCATCAACGCTGGCAGTTCACCGGCGTACGACTGGCGCGTGACCTGTGAGGGCTGACCTGGCAGAGACAGCGGCGGCAACCCGCCCGGCGAACACCGCCTTTCGCGACGATGTCCTGGCCGGGCTGGCCTTGCCGCAGAAGGCCGTGCCCGCGCGCTGGTTCTACGACGATGCGGGCAGCCTGCTGTTCGAGGAGATCACCCGGCTGCCGGAATATTATCCGACCCGGGTGGAGCGGGCCATCCTTGCGGAGCGCGGCCCGGACTTCGCCCGTCTGATCCAGCCCGGGCGCACCGTGGTGGAGTTTGGCTCCGGTTCCTCCACCAAGACGCCCCTGCTGCTGCAGGCGATCGCGCCGGCCGCCTATGTCCCGCTGGATATCTCCGGAGACTTCCTGCGGAGCTCCGCCGCGCAGCTGCAGCAGCAGTTCCCGGCCTTGCCCGTGTGGCCGGTCGAAGCGGATTTCACGGCACCGGTCACGCTGCCGGATGCTGTTGCCGGCCTGCCGAAGCTCGGTTTCTTCCCTGGCTCCACGATCGGCAACATGGTGCCGACCCAGGCCGTGGACCTGTTACGCAACATGCGGACGACGCTGGGCACTGGCGCGCAGCTGCTGATCGGCATGGACCTGATCAAGGCCCCGGCCACCCTGATAGCCGCCTATGACGATGCCGCCGGGATCACCGGCCGTTTGAACCTGAACCTGGCGACACGCATCAACCGGGAACTGGCTGGCAACCTGCCGCTCGATCGCCTGAAGCACGAGGCGCGCTGGAACGATGCGTTCGCCCGGATCGAGATGCATCTGGTCGCGCGCGAGGCGATCCGGTTCGAGGTCGCCGGCCAAGCCTTCTCCATGGCGGCGGGGGAGACGATCCACACGGAAAACAGCCACAAGTACGATGGTCGCAGCCAGAACCTGCTGCTGGCCGCCGGCGGCTGGACGCCCGTACAGCGCTGGACCGACGCGGACGAGCGGTTCAGCCTGCTTCTGGCGGAGGCACGCGAGCCGCACCATGCGCCATGAGCGGGCAGCCCCCATCGCAAACCGCCACTACTGATCCTAGATAGGCGTCATGGATTTCGCGCCGATCTGGGACCAGCTGGCCCACTCCATTGCCGAACTGCCCAAATCGGGTCTGCTGATGGCTGCGATCGCGGCCATGGTGCTCGGCATTCTGGGATCGATGGTGATGCGCTGGGTGCCGTCGATCGGCCGGTTGCTCCGTGCGGGCAGCACGCTGGCGCTGATGGCCGTGCTGGCGATGGTGGTGCTGCAACTGTCGCGCATGGACCCGCGCTTCGACATGGCGGTGCCGCAGCTCGGCATGCCTGAACAGACCGTCGCCGGGGACGAGACCCGCGTGAAGCTGGCCCGTGACGGTCATTTCTGGCTGCGTGGGGAGCTGAACGGCCATCCGACCCGCTTCCTGGTCGATACGGGCGCGACGCTGACGGCCGTATCCACGGAAACGGCGCAGTCGGCCGGGCTGGAGGTCCGCACCAACGGCCTGCCGGTGCGGATGCAGACGGCAAACGGTCCGGTTGCTGCGCAGCTGACCTCCATCGAAGAGCTGCGCTTCGGCAATGTCACGGCGCGCGGGCTGGATGCGATCATCGCACCGGGACTGGGACCGACCAATGTGATCGGCATGAACCTGCTGTCCCGGCTCGCCAGCTGGCGGGTGGAGGGTGACACCATGATCCTTGTACCGAACAATCCGCAAGAGCCGCTGGAAGTCACCGGCTGACTGCAGACCGACCGCATCTTCCCTGTTGCTCAATGTTTACTTTGTTACTTGTCTGACACCTGCCGGTTCTCTGGATGAAGCGGCCATCCTGCCGCGAAGTTGGAGCGAAGCGATGAACAGGCGAGAACTTGGTGGAGCATTGCTGCGTGGCGCGTTTGCGACCGCAGGCGCAGGCCTTCCGGCGGCAGCATGGGCGCAGGGTGCTATGGGCGAGGCCGAGCGGCAGCACGCAATGGAAACGCTGCGCAATGGCGGCCTGGCGCTGATGACCAGCCAGATGGCACTGGAGAAGGGCCGCAATGCCGCGGTGAAGGAATTTGCCGGCTTCGAAGTGACGGAGCAGACCACGATCGCCCAGATCATCCGCGAATCCAAGAACATGACCCCGCCGCCGCCCGGCGCGATGGAGCAGGAAGTGCTCGCCCGGCTGAACGTCGCCAGCGGGCGGGCGTTTGACCGCGCCTATGTCGCGGCACAGATCGAAGGGCACCAGAAGCTGCTGCAGATCCAGGAAACCTACCTGGCGAATGGGCAGGACATGCCCACGCGGCACGTCGCCATGCTGGCACGTGGCCAGATCATGGAACACCTGGCACTGCTGGGCAAGATGCGGCGCGTCTAGGCGACGCATACAAAAAGGACCGGGGAAGCATGGCTGTGCCCGGTCCTTTCATGTCTCAGGCGACGCGATTACTCTGCGCGGGCGACCTGCTTTTCGGCCAGCATCTGCTGCAGTTCACCGGCCTCGTACATCTCCATCATGATGTCGCTGCCACCCACGAACTCGCCCTTCACGTATAGCTGAGGGATGGTCGGCCAGTCGCTGAACGACTTGATACCCTGACGGATTTCCATGTCCTGCAGCACGTCGACGCTTTCGTACGCAACGCCGCAATGGTCCAGAATGGCGATCGCACGGCTGGAAAAACCGCATTGCGGAAACAACGGCGTGCCCTTCATGAACAGCACGACTTCGTTTTCGGATACGAGCTGAGACAGGCGGGCGTTGACGTCGGACATGGCAGTGTTTTCCAATTGATCGGTGTTGGGGTTCAGTTGGGAATCGCTGTCAGGACTTGCAAGGCATGCAGTTCCCCGCCCATGCGCCCACCCAGCGCGTCATAGACCAGCTTGTGCTGCTGCACACGGCTGCGCCCCGCGAAGGATGCGCTGGTGACGCGGGCACGGTAATGATCGCCGTCCCCCGCCAGATCCTCGATCACCACATCGGCGTCAGGCAGGGCGGCGCGGATCAGCGCCTCGATTTCGGCGGCTGGCATGGCCATGATCAGTTCTCGCTCATAAGCTGTCGGCGGGCGACGATGTTCTGTTCGTCGAGGGCAGTGCGCAAGGCGGCCTCATCCGTCTCCACGCCCGCTCCGGTCAGATCGCCGAGCAGCTTGCGGATCACGGCCTCATCCCCGCCTTCCTCGAACTCGGCGTGGATGATTTCGCGCGCATAGGCGTCGGTCTCTTCCTGCGTCAGTTGCATCCGCTCGGCCGCCCACCGGCCCAGCAGGCGGTTGCGTCGGGCAGCGATGCGGAACGCGATCTCCCCATCGAAGGCGAACTGCGCGTCCTTGCCGTGCTGCCTGTCATCCGGGTCGGTCATCTTGCGGTCTCTCGTGGAGGGGTGCTGGTCGATCGCAGCATCAGGCCGACAGCGCGGTGCCGCGCACCAGCCATGGCTGCGCCGCGTCCAGCCGCCGCTCATAGGTCGAGATCGCCGCGTCACGCGCCAGCGTCAGGCCGATCTCGTCCAGCCCGCGCAGCAGGCAGTCCTTGCGGAACGGATCGATCGGAAAGCTGAAGCGGTCCTGGAACGGCGTGGTGACCGACTGGCTTTCCAGGTCGATCGAGACAGGGTCGGTCTGCGCCACGGCCAGCAACCGGTCGACGGCATCCTGCGGCAAAGCCACGGTAAGGATGCCGTTCTTGAAGGCATTGCCGGAGAAGATGTCGGAGAAGGACGGCGCGATCACCGCACGCACGCCCATGTCGGCCAGTGCCCAGGCCGCATGTTCGCGACTGGACCCGCACCCGAAATTGTCGCCCGCGATCAGGATCGGCGCACCGGCAAAGCGCGGATCGTCGAAGATGTTGCCGGGTTCCGCCCGCACCGCCTCGAACGCGCCGGCACCCAGGCCTTCGCGGCTGATGGTCTTCAGCCAGCGTGCCGGAATGATCAGGTCGGTATCGACGTTCTTCAACCCGAAGGGAATCGCCCGACCTTCGATGGCGCGCACCGGCTCCATCAGTCGGTTTCCGGCAGTTCGCCGGAAGGCGTGATGAACAGCTTGCGATCATCGCGCTGCTTGCGTCGCTTGACGTAAAGCAACGCGGCCGCGACCGCTGCCGAACCGATGGCGCCTGCCAGGGCAGCCTTGCCGCCCGCTCCCAGATCCTTGTTCTTGGTCATGCCCTGCTAGATGCTTTGCTGCGGCGGTGCTGGCAAGCGCCTGCCGACAAACTTTCCTACTGCCCGCCACCGTCGCTCCTTCTCCGCCAGGGACATGGACGCGTAGGCGGGACTGGAGGAGGGGAGCGGCAGCAGGGCCAGGTTGCTGCCGGCGAGCAGGGGCTGGCCGATGCGCGCGGCGGTAGCGCCGTTGAAGGCGACCGCTCGCAGGCGGGGCAGGGTGGCGGCCAGGTCGGCCAGCGGATTGGGCGCGATGTCGCGGATCGCGGCGTCGAGGCTGCTGTTCGCACGGGAGGCGGAGCCGATCACGTCCCACAGGCCGATGCCGTGATCGAGCAGGGTGGCGAGGCGCTGCTCATAGGGGATGGCGTACAACTCCGTGCCGATGGCATGGCCCACCAGGTGCCAGAAGCGGTTCTGCGGGTGCGCGTAATAGCGCGCCTCCGCCAGCGACCGCTCGCCGGGCAGGCTGCCGAGGATCATCAGGCTGGTGTCGGCCGCGACGACAGGCGGGAAGGACGCCTTGCGGGTCAGACCAGCTCCCGCACGTCCACCAGCCGTCCGGTCACCGCTGCCGCCGCGGCCATGGCCGGGCTGACCAGATGCGTGCGCGAGCCCGGGCCCTGTCGGCCTACGAAGTTGCGGTTGGAGGTGGAAGCGCAGCGTTCGCCCGCAGGCACCTTGTCGGGGTTCATGCCCAGACATGCCGAGCAGCCGGGTTCGCGCCATTCCAGCCCGGCATCGGTGAAGATGCGGTCCAGCCCCTCGGCCTCGGCCTGTTCCTTCACCAGTCCGGAGCCTGGGACGACAATGGCCCACTTCACATTGGCTGCCCGATGCCGGCCCTTCAGCACGGCGGCCGCAGCGCGCAGATCCTCGATCCGGCTGTTGGTGCAGCTGCCGATGAACACGTTTTCCACCGGCAGGCCAGCCAGCTTCTGGCCGGGTTCCAGGCCCATATAGGCCAGGCTCTTGCGCGCGGCATCCTGCTTGGACGGATCGGCGAAGCTTTCGGGCGCGGGGACGAAGCCGGTGATCGGGGCAGTGTCTTCCGGGCTGGTGCCCCAGGTAACGGTCGGCTCCACCGTGCCTGCATCGATCACGACCGACTTGTCGAAGGTGGCTCCGGGATCGGTGTGGAGCGTGCGCCAATAGGCGACAGCCGCGTCCCATTCGGCGCCCTGCGGCGCGAAGGGGCGACCCTTGAGATAGGCGAAGGTCGTCTCGTCGGGTGCGACCAGGCCGGAGCGGGCGCCGCCTTCGATGCTCATGTTGCAGACGGTCAGCCGGCTTTCCACGCTCATCCGCTCGAACACCTCGCCGCGATACTCGATCACATGGCCGGTGCCGCCGGCGGTGCCGATCACCCCGATAATGTGCAGGATCAGATCCTTGGATGTGACGCCGGGGCCAAGCTCGCCATCGACCCGGATCTCCATGGTGCGGGACGGCTGCAGCAGCAGCGTCTGCGTGGCCAGCACATGCTCCACCTCGCTGGTGCCGATGCCGAAGGCCAGCGCGCCCATGCCGCCATGGGCGGCGGTGTGGCTGTCGCCGCACACGATGGTGGTGCCCGGCAGGCTGAAGCCCTGTTCCGGCCCCACCACATGCACGATGCCCTGCTGGCGCGCAGTGGCGTTGAAGTAACGGATGCCGAACTCCGCCACGTTCTGCTCCAGCGCGGACAGCTGCTGCGCGCTCTGGCCGTCGGCGATCGGCAGGCGCTGGCCGGCGGCATCGATGCGGGCGGTCGTCGGCAGGTTATGATCGGGCGTGGCCAGCGTCAGTTCGGGCCGGCGCACCGGGCGCCCGGCCATGCGCAGTCCTTCGAAGGCCTGCGGACTGGTGACTTCGTGAACGAGATGCCGGTCGACGAAGATGAGGCAGGTGCCATCCTCCCGCCGCTCGACGACGTGCGCGTCCCAGATCTTTTCGTACAATGTGCGTGGTTTGCTGGCCATGTGCAGCAGATGGCGTGGCGCGCACGCCAAGGCAAGCCGGCCCTGTCTTTCCGCCCGTGAAGCGCCCATTTAACAGCGTCTGGCCGCCCCGGCGCAGCGACCTCACTCCGGCCGCGTCGCGATCCACAGCGCAACGACCACCAGCACCGCACTCGAGACCGCCGCCCATGGCCAGCCGAGCCGCCACCAGGTGAGTGCGGCAGCGATCGCCATCATGATCAGGGCCGCCCGCTTGCCTTGCGCGGAGATGGCGCCGCGGCTGCGCCATGCGATCAGGTGCGGGCCGATCCGCCGGTCAGCCAGCAGGCGCTGCTCCCATGCCGGATTGCCGCGGGCGAAGCAGAAGGCCGCACCGATGAAGAACACCACGCCCGGCATCATCGGCAGGATCAGCCCGATGATGCCAAGCACCACCATGACCAGGCCGGCCGCCATCCACAGCGACCGCAGCATGCGTTCAGGCGTCGGCCGCGATGCGCGCAGCATGTTGGCGCACCAGCGCGATCATGTTGGGTACCCCTTGCGTGCGATTGGAACTGAGCTGGCTTTTCAGGTCGAACGGCGCCAGCCGGTCCATGATGTCAGTCGTCGCAACCTCCGCCGCCGGCCGGTCCTGCACGGCGGCTACGACCAGCGCGACGATCCCCTTGGTGATCGCGGCATTGCTGTCGGCCATGAAGTGCAGCTGGTCAGGGCCGCCGGTGGGGTAGACCCACACGCTGGCCGAGCATCCGCGTACCAGCGTGGCATCGGTGCGCAGGGCGGGCGGCATCGGGTCAAGCTCCCGGCCCAGTTCGATCAGCAGGCGATAGCGTTCGTCGCCGTCGAGGAAGTCATATTCTTCGAAGATGTCGTCGAGGGATCGCATGGTCCGGCGATGTAGTGGCTGCGGCTCACAAATCCACCCCGCTGGCGATCGCTTCCAGCTGGCGGATGCGTTCGCGCAGGTCGGCCATCTCGATCCGGGCGGCGCCTTCGCGGCTGCCGCTCTCCGCCGGACCGGCGCGGCGCAGGTCCAGCTCCCGGGTCTTGAGCGCCAGCCAACCCTGCCAGCCTTTCAGCGCAGCGGCGGCGATCACCAGCAGGGCGGAGAGGGCCGTCAGGGCAAGCAGCAGGTCGTGGGACATGGCGGCAGGCTCCTTGTGTTCAATCTTCGCGCAGGCGCTCGATCTGGTCGGACAGGCGGCGGCCCTGGGTGTCGTCGGTGGCGATGCGTTCCAGCACGCGCACCCGTTCGCGCAGTTCGGTCAGCTCGCGCTGCAGCTCGGTCTCGCGCTGGCTTGGCACACCTTCAGCGGAGTCGAGGTCTCGGCGCGGCTTGCGGAACACGCTGGCGATCGCGCAGATCAGCACGATCAGGACGGCGGCGGTCCAGAAGGTCATTGCACCTTCTCCCGACTGTCGCGCAGTCCTGCGCCATCCTCCACACGGCGCTGATCGCGCAGCGCCTCGATCTGGGTGGCGATGTCGTAGCCGCGATCCGTGACGATGCGTTCCAGCACGCGGACCCGATCCTCCAGCGCCTGCACATGGCTGACATATTGCGCTGCCTTCTCGGCCGTCGCCTCGCTGGTGGTGCCGATCTGGCGGTCCATCATCTTCTCGCGATGCTTGATCCAGATGGCGAAGAACGGGATCATCAATGCCAGGATCGGGATAAGCAGGGCCATGGTACCGTGCATGTAAACAGTCCCTTCGCTAATGGATCAGCGCAGCCGTTCGATCTCTGCCGACAGTCGCGGATTGCTGGACACGTAATGGTGCTCCACATCCGCCAGCCGGCGGTCAATCTCGCGCATCTTGGAACGCAGCTCGCGCGCGGTGCGCTTCGGGCTCTGGCGCACGCTCTGCCAGTATTTCTGCTCGTTGCGGTCGGTGTAGAGCTGCGGCGGCTTTTTGTTCAGCAGCAGGCCGGCGATGAAGTAAAAGGGCAGGATGGTGCCGCCGGACATGAACACCAGCGCCAGGAAGCCCAGCCGCGTCCAGATCGGATCGACCCCGGCATAGTCGGCCAGCCCGGCGCAGACGCCCATCAGCTTGCCTTCCTGCTTGTCGCGGTACAGGCGGGTGCGGGGAGAGTTCACGAAAGCATTCCTTTCTTCTCGGCCAGCAGGCGGTCCAACTCGCGTAGCTGATCATTGTTGTCCGCACTGTCGGACAGGCGGGCGGGGCGGAATTCCGGGCTGTCGGCGGCGACCAGGCGCTCCACCGTCTCCATCCGCTCGTCCAGCCGCTTGGCCAGGTTGTACAGTTCCTCCAGCAGCACCTCGTCATCGGTGGTGATGGTGGCGGCGGTCTTCCACTTGGTCATGTAGTGCAGGATGACCCAGGGCAGGCCAATGAAGATAGCGATGATTGCGATGACGGGTTCCATGGGTCAGCCCTCCTTGTTCTCGCCGCCCTTGCCGAGCGCGCGCTTCATCTCTTCCAGTTCGGCATCGATCTTGTCCGAGCCTTCCAGCGCGGCGATCTGGTCCGACAGGCTGGGACGACCCTGGCCCGTGTTCAGCGCATCGGCACGCCCTTCGGCGTAGTCGACGCGGCGCTCCAGCTGGTCGAACCGGGCCAGCGCATCGTCCACCCGCTCGCTGGTCATCAGCGTGCGCAGCTTGACGCGGTTCTCCGCGCTTTCCAGCCGGGCGGCGATCTGCGTCTGGCGGCTGCGGGCCTCCCGCAGGCGGGTCTGCAGCTTGGCGATGTCCTCCTCGTAGGCGCGTAGGGAATCATCTAGGACGGTGATCTCCTCCTTCAGCTGGTCGGCCATGTCCGACGCCTTCTTGCGTTCCATCAGGGCGGCGCGGGCCAGGTCCTCGCGATCCTTGGACAGAGCCAGCTGCGCCTTCTCCGCCCAGTCGGCCTGCAGCTTCTCGAGGCGGACGGTGTGGCGGTGCATCTCCTTCTGGTCGGCGATGGTGCGCGCAGCGCTTGCGCGGACCTCCACCAGCGTTTCCTCCATTTCCAGGATGATCATGCGGATCATCTTGGTCGGATCGTCCGCCTGGTCGAGCAGCTCGTTGAAATTGGCCGCGATGATGTCGCGGGTGCGGGAAAAGATGCCCATAAGGGGTACTCCGCTTGCAAAGACGCGCTCGAGCTTGGGGCCGAGCACTGGCGTGGGGCTGGTGCGCAACCGTTCGATCTCGCGATCGAGCCGGCTGCCCAGCTGGGTCAGGCGTTGCCCGGGGGCGGGAACCTGGTTGTCGCTCATGCCAGGGCCACCACCGGCGCCACCACCAGCACCGGACCGGTGGCGCGTTCCACGCTGTCCAGCGCCAGGACATTCAGGGAGACAAGCGCCAGCACGCTGACCAGCGCGGCCAAGCGGGACGGGTGGGCGAGGATCGTATGGACGGACATCGTGATGGCTCCTGAACCTGTATGCCGAAGCTTTTGCATAAGCCGTGCCAAACGCTTTCTTCTCGATTTAACATGCACTTGCGTGGAGCAGCGGGAAATCGCGATGGCGCAAATTGCCAGATGTTGGGGCCTGGTGCTATGTTCTGGGGATGGAGCGGGAAAACCAGTTCATCGGCCAGTCCGGCGCATTTCTGGACTCGGTGGAGCGGGCCAGCCGGGCAGCGCCCTTGCGTCGGCCGGTGCTGGTGATCGGCGAACGCGGCACTGGCAAGGAGCTGATCGCGGAGCGGCTGCATCGTCTGTCCGACCGGTGGGACCAGCCGCTGGTCACCATGAACTGCGCCGCGCTGCCGGAAACGCTGATCGAGGCGGAGCTGTTCGGGCACGAGGCGGGCGCCTTCACCGGCGCGACCAAGGCGCGGGTCGGACGCTTCGAGGAGGCAGATCGCGGCACACTGTTCCTGGACGAGCTGGGGACCCTGTCGATGGGTGCGCAGGAGCGGCTGCTTCGCGCGGTGGAATATGGCGAGATCACGCGGATCGGCGCCAGCCGGCCTGTGCGGGTGGACGTGCGGATCGTTGCCGCCACCAACGAGGATCTGCCGCGCGCTGCAGAAGAAGGGCGGTTCCGGCCCGACCTGCTGGACCGGCTGAGCTTCGAGGTCATCACCCTGCCGCCGTTGCGTGTGCGCGAAGGCGATATCGAAGTGCTGGCGGACTATTTCGGGCGACGGATGGCGGCCGAACTGGGCTGGCGCGACTGGCCGGGCTTCGCGCCGCATGTCAGCCGGCAGATGGAGGACTACGCCTGGCCCGGCAACGTGCGCGAATTGCGCAACGTGGTGGAACGCGCCGTCTACCGCTGGGACGAATGGAACCAGCCCATCGGCCACGCCCAGTTCGACCCGTTCGACAGCCCTTGGAAGCCGACCCCGCTGCCGCGTGTGCAAGACGGTCCGGCGTCCGGCCCCGCGACCCCCACGGCTCCGAAGCCCGCCGATTTCGAAACGATCGCCGATCTGCGGGCTGCGGTGGAAGCGCATGAGCGCGCGATCCTGGAGCATCATCTCGGCCGCAACCGCTGGAACCAGCGACAGACGGCCAAGTCGCTGGGCCTGACCTACGACCAGCTACGCCATTGCATCCGGAAGCACGCGCTGAGCGAATAACCGGCTTGGTCAATGTTCCCACGGTTAAATGTCCGGATCAGTTCGTGTCTGCCTGCGGCCCGGCCATTTCCGTGGCCCGCGCGATGACCCGCTGCCACTTGCGCCATTCTCCTCGCGCATCCTCCAGCGCGCGGTGCGCCGGCGGGCGTTCGCGCAGATCGTCCAGCGTCAGGATCGTCTCCAGCGCCGTCTCCAGCTGTCCGGCCGGGTAGCGCGGTTGCAGGATGGTGCGGGCTGCCTCGGCGATCACGTCGTCGCTGTCGCGCAGGCGCAGCGTATGGCGCGGCAGGTCGGCGGCGCGCAGCAGCGCGCTCATCCACTTGCCATCCCATGACGGGGCGCTGGCGCACAGATCGTGCCCGGCCAGCACCTCGACCATGCGACGGGCCACCTCCCGGTGATCCGTGCCATGCTCCTCCAGTTCGGCCCGCGAGACGCCATGGATCGCCTGTGCCTTCATGTCCCAGTCGGTCCAGCGCGGGGCAGGGCGGATCAGGTGCGCCTCCCCCGTGCCATCCTCCCACACCCAGCCGACCTCGATCGGGTAGGAATGGTCGGAGAGGGAGGATGCTTCGAAGTCGAGGAACACCAGCATGGTGCCCGTACAATGCGCAAGAGCGGCAATCGGCTTCCTGCTTGCTATTACGGGCGACTCCGCATACATGGCCGGCATCCCAACATTGTCGCGACATTGTGGGGCTGGCGCCGGAAGGGGCCGGCACGATCGGCCATTGGCCGCAACTGGAGCATGACTGCACGCCCATGGCCGATACTGCCCGCCTGACCCAAGTGATCGAGCCCGAAGCCAACGCGCTCGGCTTTGACCTCGTGCGGGTCAAGCTGACGGGCACGGGCGAGGAGCGCACGCTGCAGGTCATGGCGGAAGATCCCGCCACCGGGCAGCTGATCGTGGAACAGTGCATGGCCCTGTCGCGCCGCGTATCCGACGCGATCGACACGATCGAGGCGGAAGGCGAGGAGCTGATCCCCGGCGCCTACCACCTGGAAGTCAGCAGCCCCGGCATCGACCGTCCGCTGACCCGCGTGAAGGACTGGGCGCAATGGGCCGGGCACGAGGCGAATGTCTCCCTGGTCGAACCGCTGGGCGAGCATCGCAAGCTGCGCGGCAAGCTGCTGGGCATCACCGACGATGTGATCGCGTTCGAGGATCGCAAGGTTGGCCGGCTGGACGTGCCGCTGGCGCAGGTCCACTCGGCGAAGCTGGTCCTGACGAACGAGCTGATCGCCGCCACCCGCCCGCTCGACATGAGCGGCGCCGACGAAATCCTGGAAGTTCCCCAAGACATTCCTGAAGAAGAGAAGGCAGACGACTGATGGCCAGTCCGATTTCCGCCAACAAGGCCGAACTGCTCGCGATCGCGAATTCCGTCGCGTCCGAGAAGATGATCGACCGTTCCATCGTCATCGAGGCGATGGAAGAGGCGATCCAGAAGGCCGCGCGGGCGCGCTACGGTGCGGAGAACGACATCCGCGCCAAGCTCGATCCGCTGACCGGCGACCTGCGCCTCTGGCGCGTGGTCGAGGTGGTCGAGGAGGTCGAAGACTACTTCAAGCAGGTGAACCTGGAACAGGCTGAAAAGCTGCAGAAGGGTTCGGCCCTGGGCGACTTCATCGTCGATCCGCTGCCGCCGGTCGATCTGGGCCGCATCGACGCCCAGAGCGCCAAGCAGGTGATCTTCCAGAAGGTCCGTGATGCGGAGCGGGAGCGCCAGTTCGAAGAGTTCAAGGACCGCGCGGGCGAAGTCATCACCGGCGTCATCAAGTCGGTCGAGTTCGGCAATGTCATCGTGAACCTGGGCCGCGCGGAAGGCATCATCCGCCGCGACCAGCAGATCCCGCGCGAGGCGACCCGCGTGGGCGAGCGGGTCCGCGCCTGGGTGATGAAGGTGGAGCGCAACAATCGCGGGCCGCAGATCTTCCTGTCCCGTGCGCACCCCGAATTCATGAAGAAGCTGTTCGCGCAGGAAGTGCCCGAAATCTACGATGGCATCATCGAGATCAAGGCCGCCGCCCGTGATCCGGGCAGCCGCGCCAAGATCGGCGTGATCAGCCGCGACAGCTCCATCGATCCTGTCGGCGCCTGCGTCGGCATGAAGGGCAGCCGCGTGCAGGCAGTGGTGCAGGAACTGCAGGGCGAGAAGATCGACATCATCCCCTGGAGCGAGGATACCGCGACCTTCGTGGTGAACGCGCTGCAGCCCGCCACCGTCAGCCGCGTGGTGCTGGACGAGGACGAGGGCCGGATCGAGGTCGTGGTGCCTGACGACCAGCTTTCGCTGGCGATCGGCCGTCGCGGGCAGAACGTCCGCTTGGCCAGCCAGCTGACCGAGAGCCAGATCGACATCATGACGGAGGAAGAAGCCTCCGAGAAGCGGCAGAAGGAATTCTCCAGCCGCTCCAAGATGTTCGAGGAAGAGCTGGATGTCGACGAGACGCTGAGCCAGTTGCTGGTGGCCGAGGGCTTCGCGGAACTGGAAGAGGTCGCCTATGTCGAGCTGAGCGAGCTCGCCGGCATCGAAGGGTTCGACAACGACCTGGCCGAGGAACTGCAGAACCGCGCGCAGGAAGCGCTGCAGCGCCAGGAGGCCGGTTTCCGCGAGGAACGGCAGGCGCTGGAAGTCGAGGATGCGCTGGCCGAGCTGCCGCACCTGTCCGAACAGATGCTGGTGGTGCTGGGCAAGGCCGGCATCAAGACGCTGGACGACCTGGCCGACCTGGCAACGGACGAGCTGATCGCCCGCCGCCGCGAAGGGCCGCGTCGGCGCAACACCGACAAGCCGCAAGCCGGTCCGCCGCCGCGGCGTCCGCAGCGCGAAACCGACAAGGGCGGCGTGCTGGGCGAGTTCGGCCTGACCGAGGAACAAGGGAACGAGATCATCATGGCCGCGCGCGCCCACTGGTTCGCCGACGAAGATGACGCACCCGCAGCGCAGGAGGCCGCCGGTGCGGAATCCTCGCAATGAACCGTTAGTCGACCACGACAGCGATGACGCGCCGGAGCGGCGTTGCATCCTGTCCGGCAGCAATGCCGGGCGGGACGCGATGCTGCGTCTGGCGATGGGGCCGACCGGGCCGGACGGGCAGCATGTCGTGCTGCCCGATCCGCTGGCGCGGGCGCCGGGTCGCGGTGCCTGGATCGGGGTGGATCGCGACACGCTGGCAACGGCGCTGGTCAATGGCAAGCTGAAGGGTGCGCTGGCCCGGGCGCTGCGCACCGGCGCACTCGCGATTCCCGAGGACCTGCCCGAACTGGCGCAGGCGGGCCTGACCCGTGCATTGACGGAACGGCTGGGACTCGAATTTCGCGCCGGACGTCTTATCTTGGGATCAGACCGCATTGCCCGCGCCGCGCGTGACGGAACGGTGGCGGCATTGTTCCACGCCGCGGATGCCCGTAGCGACGGGGCCCGCAAGCTTGATCAGGCTTGGCGTGTCGGCAACGAGGCGGAAGGCACCGGACTGGCGGGGCAGCGTCTGCCACTGGACCGGGCGACCCTGTCTGTGGCATTGGGCCGCGACAATGTCGTCCATCTGGCGCTGACCGATCCCGGGTCTGCGCAGCGGGTCACCGTCCCGCTGCAACGCCTGCTGAACTTCCTGGGCGTCCCCGCCGACGACGCGCAGCTGATCGAGGCGAACGAAGATGGACCGGACCGCGTGAGCGCGTCACCGGCACGGGCGGCGCAGGCCGGACCCGACGAGCTGATTTGAAGGATTGTTGACCACCAATGAGCGATAACGACACCACCACGACCAGCACCCGCAAGCCCCTCGGGCTGAAGCGTTCGGTCGATGCGGGCGAGGTCAAGCAGACCTTCAGCCACGGCCGGACCAACAAGGTGACGGTCGAGGTGAAGCGTTCCCGCAAGCTGACCCGCCCGGGCGACAAGCCTGCTGCGGCGGAAGTGGCCGAGGCTGCTCCGGCTCCGGCTCAGGTCGTTGCCCAGCCGCGGCCCGCTGCGCCGGCGCCGGCCCCGGCACGTCCCGCACCGGCCCCGTCGGGCGAAAGCCGGCTCGAGATGCAGCAGCGTCTGCTGCGCGAGGCGGAAGAAGCACGCCTGTCGGCCATGGAAGATGTCAGCCGACGCGAGGAAGAGGCACGCCAGCGCGTCGCCGAAGCCGAGCGTGTGCGTGCCGAGGAGAACCGCCGCGCCGAGGCCGCGTCACGGGAGGCCCAGGTCGAACCCGTCACGCCGAGCCAGCCCCAAGAGGTGAAGCCGGCAGCGGAAGCACCGGTGCCGGCTGCGGAGATCGCCACCCCGGCGCCTGTCGAGGCCGCTCCGGCTCCCGCGCCAGACGAAGGCGCTGCTGCAACACCGGCCGAAGCGCCTGATGCTGCTGCTGCGACGGCTGCTCCGGCACCCGAGCCGCAGGCGGAAGAAGCGCCTGTCGTTACGCCGGCCCCGCGGCGTTTTTCGCCCGTGCCCCGGCCGGAGCCACGCCGGCCTGCGCCGACCGAGGCGACGGCAGCGCGTGGTGCGGATGCGAAGGCGGAACCTGCGCAGCGGGCCGAGCGCGGCAAGGTCACGGGATCGGGCGCCACGGCGGCTGCACCCGGACGTACGGTCGTGGAACGCGGCGCGCCGGAGCGCGGCAGCGCAGCCGACCGCGACAAGCGGCGCGGTGGCAAGCTGACCGTAAACCGTGCGCTGAACGATGACGAGGGTGCCCGCGCCCGTTCGCTCGCCGCGCTGAAGCGCGCGCGGGAGAAGGAGCGTCGTTCGCAGCATGGCGGGTCGTCCAAGCCGCGCGAGAAGCAGGTACGCGATGTGATCGTGCCCGAGGCGATCACGGTGCAGGAACTGGCCAACCGCATGGCCGAGAAGGGCGCCGACCTGGTGAAGGCGCTGTTCAACATGGACATGCCGGTGACCGTCAACCAGACGATCGACCAGGACACGGCGGAGCTGCTGGTCGAGGAATTCGGCCACAACATGGTCCGGGTCTCGGCGGCGGACATCGACATCAGCCAGACGGTCGAGGCCGATCCCGAAGAAACGCTGCGCGAACGTCCGCCGGTGGTCACCATCATGGGCCATGTCGATCACGGCAAGACCAGCCTGATGGATGCGCTGCGCGGCGCCAACGTGGTGAAGGGGGAGGCCGGCGGCATCACGCAGCATATCGGCGCCTACCAGATCGTCACGAAGGACAAGCAGAAGATCACCTTCCTGGATACGCCGGGGCACGAGGCGTTCACGCAGATGCGGATGCGCGGCGCGAACGTGACGGACATCGTGGTGCTGGTGGTGGCGGCGGATGACGGCATCATGCCGCAGACGATCGAAGCCATCAATCACACCAAGGCGGCCGGCGTGCCGATGATCGTGGCGATCAACAAGATCGACCGGCCGGAGGCGAACCCGCAGCGGATCCGTGAGCGCCTGCTTGAGCACGAGGTCGTGGTCGAGCAGATGAGCGGCGATGTGCAGGACGTGGAAGTCTCCGCCAAGACCGGCGCCGGCCTGGACAAGCTGATCGAGGCGATCGGCCTGCAGGCCGAACTGCTGGAGCTGCGAGCACGGCCCGACCGTGAGGCGGAAGCGACCGTGATCGAGGCGCAGCTGGACAAGGGTCGCGGCCCGGTGGCTACCGTGCTGGTCAATCGTGGTACGCTGAAGCGTGGTGACACCTTCGTGGTCGGTACGCAGAGCGGCCGCGTGCGCGCCCTGGTCGACGACAAGGGCAAGCAGATCAAGGAAGCCGGTCCGTCCATGCCGGTGGAGGTGCTGGGCCTCGGCGGTGTGCCGCAGGCCGGTGACGTGCTGACCGTCGTAGAGAACGAGCAGCGGGCCCGCGAAGTGGCGGAATACCGCCGCGAGCAGGCGACGGAGAAGCGCACGGCAATGGCCCCCGCCAACCTGGACACGATGTTCGCGGGGCTGAACAGCGCCGTCATCGAGTTCCCGCTGGTGGTGAAGGCCGACGTGCAGGGCTCCGTCGAGGCGATCGTCAATGCGCTGCACAATCTGTCGAACGACGAGATCAAGGTTCGCGTCCTGCAGTCTGGCGTGGGTGCGATCACCGAGAGCGACGTGGTGCTGGCAGCGGCGTCCAAGGCGCCGGTGATCGGCTTCAACGTGCGTCCCAATGCCAATGCGCGGCAGCTGATCCAGCGGGACAAGGTGCGGATGATGTATTACGACGTCATCTACCACCTGACGCAGGAGATCGCCAAGGAGATGGCGGGCGAGCTCGGGCCTCTGCGGATCGAGAACGTGGTCGGTCGTGCGCAGGTCAAGCAGGTCTTCCCTGCCGGCAAGCGCGACAAGGCCGCCGGCCTGCTGGTGGAGGAAGGCGCGATCCGCAAGGGTCTGCATGCCCGTCTCACCCGCAACGACGTGATTGTCAGCGCGACCACCATTGCCTCGCTCCGTCGCTTCAAGGACGACGTGGACGAAGTCCGCGCCGGCATGGAATGCGGCGTGGTGCTGGCCGACACGAACGACATCCGGGCGGGCGACCAGCTGGAAGTGTTCGAGGTGACCGAGCAGGAACGCACGCTGTAAGCGGCGCTTCCTGACGGCAGTCGCTGGAAGGTACTTGCGCAAGACTGGCCGGCACGTCCGCTCCGCGGGCATGCCGGCCATCGCATTCGTGTCAGAAGATGTTCGGCACGATCCGCTGGACCGTGTTGTTCCTCAACGACACCAGCAGGGCATCGTTGCCCGAACGGACCCACATCTGGTTGCGCCCGGGTGCGCTCAGCCGGCGGACCTGGCGGTGATCGAGCCGACGGTAGTTGGCGGCACGGTTGCGGTCGAAGCGATCGCCACGGGCGAAGCGATGGATCTGGTGCTGCTGCCGCGGGGATGTCGCCTGGGGGCGGCGGTCGTGCCGGTCGCCGCGATCGTGCTGGTTGTAGCGTGCCTGTTCCGCCCGGTCATGTCGCTGGACCGGTTGCGCCTCCGCAGCGAACGGGACGACCAGCGCGGCGGCGAGCAGGGTGGCGATCACTTTGTTCATGGCGCATTTCCTTTCGAGAACCTGTGCCCTATCTACGGCCGGACCCGGCGCCGTGTCCGTCACATCGGGTCGCAGATTGTCGCCCGATCCGGTCACCAGTCATCCTGCCGCAAGCTATGAAACGGAAGCGAACCATTGGCCCGCCAGCCGCATACGAACGAAGACCAGTCGATCCGCCTGCTGAAGGTGGGCGAGCGCGTGCGTCATATCCTGTCCGAGCTGCTGACCCGGCAGAGCGTGCATGATGATACCCTGTCGGCCCACACCGTCTCCGTCACGGAGGTGCGGCTGACGCCCGACCTGCGGCAGGCGAAGGCCTATGTAAAGCCGCTGCTGGGCGGGGACGAGGCCGAAGTGCTGACGGCCCTGCGCCGCAACACCGCCTATCTGCAGCGCGAGGTGGCACAGCGCCTGGGCCTGAAGTTCGCGCCTAAGCTGAGCTTCCTGGCCGACGAAAGCTTCGAGGAGGCTGGCCGTATCGACCAGCTGCTGTCCGACCCGCGCGTCACGCGCGACCTGGACAAGGACTGACCGCTCAGCGCGGCAGGATGCCACGTGGCCAAGCTGTATTTCTATTATGCCAGCATGAATGCGGGCAAGTCGACCAACCTGTTGCAGGCGGACTTCAACTATCGCGAACGCGGCATGGAGACCATGCGCTGGACCGCCGCGATCGACACGCGCGCCGTGGCGCCCATCGCCAGCCGGATCGGCCTGTCTGCCGATGCGCATCTGTTCGCGCCCGAGACCGACCTGTGGGCTGCGGTCACGGCCTGCCATGCGGCGACGCCGCTCGCCTGCGTGCTGGTGGACGAGGCGCAGTTCCTGACACACGAACAGGTGTGGCAGTGCGCCCGGGTGGCGGATGCGGCCAACATTCCGGTGCTGTGCTATGGCCTGCGTACGGACTTCAAGGGTGCGCTGTTCCCCGGATCGGCGGCCCTGCTGGGACTGGCCGACAGCTTGGTGGAGCTGAAGGCCGTGTGCCATTGCGGCCGCAAGGCGACCATGAACCTGCGGCTGAGCGACGAGGGCGGCGCGGTGCAGCAGGGCGACCAGACGCAGATCGGCGGCAACGAACGCTATGTAGCGCTATGCCGCCGCCATTTCGCGGACGCGCTGGACCTCTATCGCCCGGACGCCCGCGCGCCTAGGTGAGCCCCATGACAGATACATTCCTGCTGGCCCTGGCGATGATCCCGGCATTGATCATCGCCATCGTGTTTCACGAGGTGGCGCATGGCTGGGCCGCGCTGCTGCTGGGGGATCCCACGGCGCGCGAACAGCGCCGGCTGACCCTGAACCCGATCCGCCATGTCGATCCGGTCGGCACGCTGCTGGTGCCGGGCGCACTGGCGCTGGCGGGGATGCCGGTGTTCGGCTGGGCGAAGCCGGTACCGGTCGATGCCAGGCGACTGCGCGATCCGCGCACGGGCATGATGGCGGTGGCCGCGGCCGGCCCGCTGACGAACCTGGTGCTCGCGGCGCTTGGCGCGATCCTGCTGGGGCTGCTGGCCCGTTTCGCCGCGGCACCGTCCGGCGGCGTGTTCGCCTATTTTGTGGTGACGCTGCAACTGTTCATCCTGGTGAACATCTTCCTGGCGCTGTTCAACCTGCTGCCGATCCCGCCTTTTGACGGGTCGCATATCGTGGAAGGGCTGCTGCCCCGGCGTGCGGCACGGGTGTACGACCGGTTCCGCCCGCTGGGTTTCCCGCTGCTGTTCGTGCTGCTGGTGGCGGTGCCGTACCTGTTCCCCGGCGCCGGCATCGTGGAGAACCTCGTCGCCCCGCCGGTCGAGTGGCTGGAGGGCCGCTACATGGCGCTGGCCGGCTTCGTGGCGGGCGTCTGAGGATGCCGCATGGCTGGCTGATCCTCGACAAGCCGCGTGGGCTCGGCTCCACCCCGGCGGTGGGTGCGGTGAAGCGCGTGCTGCGCGCCGCCGGGTACGGCAAGGTGAAGGTGGGCCATGGCGGCACGCTGGACCCGCTGGCCGAAGGTGTGCTGCCGATCGCGCTCGGCGAGGCGACCAAGCTGGCCGGGCGGATGCTGGATGCCAGCAAGACCTACGCCTTCACCGTCACCTTCGGCGAGCAGACGAGCACGCTCGATACCGAGGGAGAGGTGGTCGCCAGCAGCGATCATCGCCCGTCCGCGGCAGAGGTCCAGGCCATGTTGCCGCGCTTCACCGGGCCGATCGAACAGGTGCCGCCGGCCTACTCGGCGCTGAAGGTGGATGGCCGCCGCGCCTACGATCTGGCGCGTGCCGGCGAGGAGGTCGTGCTGGCGACGCGCAGCGTGACCATCCACGCGCTCGACCTGCTGGAAAGCGGTCCCGATCACGCCACCTTGCTGGCAAATGTCAGCAAGGGGACCTACATCCGCAGCCTGGCGCGCGACATCGCGCACGCGCTGGATACGGTGGGGCATGTGACCTTCCTGCGCCGCACCCAGGCCGGCCCGTTCGTGCAGGATCAGGCGATTTCGCTGGACATGCTGGAAGAAATCGGGAATGGTGCCCCGCTTGAAGACCACCTCCTGCCGCTGGAGGCGGGGCTGGACGGTATCCCGGCCCTGAACCTCACACCGGAAGACGCGCAGGCGGTCCGCCAGGGCCGGGTCTTGTCCGGGCAGCCCCAAGCAGACGGGCTCCATCTTGCGACGCTGGCCGGTGTACCGGTCGCGTTGATGGAGAGCGCCGGCGGGACGATCACGGTCGTCCGGGGGTTCAATCTTTAACGATACCGCGGAGCAAACAGAATGTCGGTTACCCCCGAGAAGAAGCAGGAAGTCATCACGGACAACGCCCGTCAGCAGGGCGACACCGGGTCCCCCGAAGTGCAGGTCGCAATCCTGACCACGCGGATCCGCAACCTGACCGAGCACTTCAAGGACCACCACAAGGACAACCATTCCCGCCGCGGCCTGCTAACCATGGTCAACAAGCGCCGCAGCCTGCTCGCCTATCTGAAGAAGAAGGATGTCGAGCGGTATAACGGGCTGATCCAGAAGCTGGGCCTGCGCAAGTAAGCAATTTCGGGAAGGGCGGCCGATCGGCCGCCCTTTTCGCATGGATGCAATGAAGCCCGTGCAACGATGCCGGGCCTGCAGACAAGACCATAGACCAGCGCAATCCGGCGCTGTTGGTCCGGAGCCAAAGATCAAGGCTCCACACCGGACCGGGACGGCATACCCGGCAGCAAACCCCGCCTGTGCAATAGGGCCGGCGGGTACGAGGAACACACATGTTCGACACCAAGACCGTATCGCTGGAGTGGGGCGGCAAGACCCTCACCCTCGAAACCGGGCGCATTGCGCGCCAGGCTGATGGCGCCGTTCTGGCGACCTATGGCGAGACCGTGGTGCTGTGCGCCGTCACCGCCGCACGCACCGTGAAGGAAGGGCAGGATTTCTTCCCCCTGACCGTCCACTACCAGGAGAAGTTCTCCGCCGCCGGCCGCATTCCGGGCGGCTTCTTCAAGCGGGAGCGTGGCGCGACCGAGAAGGAAACGCTGACCAGCCGCCTGATCGACCGTCCGATCCGCCCGCTGTTCCCCGAAGGGTTCTACAACGAGATCAACGTGATCGCGCAGGTCCTATCCTATGATGGCGAGACCGAGGCCGATGTCGTGGCGATGATCGCCGCGTCGGCTGCGCTGACCATTTCCGGCGTGCCCTTCATGGGCCCGATCGGCGCCGCGCGCGTCGGCTTCAAGGACGGCGAATACACGCTGAACCCGAAGCAGGACGCGGCGCTGGCTGACGGCCGGCTGGACCTGATCGTCGCCGCCACGCACGAAGCGGTGATGATGGTCGAGTCCGAAGCCAAGGAACTGACCGAAGAAGAGATGCTGGGCGGCATCCTGTTCGCGCACGAAGAGTGCCGCAAGGTCATCGACGCGATCATCGACCTGGCCGAGCAGGCCGCCAAGGAGCCTTGGGAGCTGACCCCGGTGGAGGACAAGTCCGCCACCCTGAAGGAGCTCGACAAGCTGATCGGCAAGGATCTGGCCAAGGCTTACGCCCTGACCAACAAGCAGGAGCGCCAGAACGCCATCAACGTGGCGCGTGCCAAGGCCCGCACCCACTTCGAGAGCATCGAGGGCGCGAACCCGGCCGAGTATCTGGGCAAGCTGAAGCTGGTCAAGAAGCTGGAAAGCGATATCGTGCGCAAGGCCATCCTGAAGGACGGCAAGCGGATCGACGGTCGCACGGTCGACCAGGTCCGCCCGATCGAGGCGATGGTCGGCTTCCTGCCGCGTACGCACGGTTCCAGCCTGTTCACCCGTGGCGAGACGCAGGCGATCTGCACCACCACGCTGGGCACCAAGGACGCCGAGCAGATGATCGACGGGCTGGAAGGCCTGTCGTACCAGTCCTTCATGCTGCACTACAACTTCCCGCCCTACTCGGTGGGTGAGGTCGGCCGGTTCGGCGCGCCGGGCCGCCGCGAGGTTGGCCATGGCAAGCTGGCATGGCGGGCGCTGCACCCGGTGCTGCCGGCCAAGGAAGACTTCCCCTACACGATCCGCGTCCTGTCCGACATCACCGAGTCCAACGGTTCGTCCAGCATGGCGACGGTGTGCGGTGGCTGTCTGTCCATGATGGATGCCGGCGTCCCGATCACGCGGCCGGTCTCCGGCATCGCGATGGGCCTGATCCTGGAAGGCAAGGACTTCGCCGTCCTGTCCGACATCTTGGGTGACGAGGATCACCTGGGCGACATGGACTTCAAGGTCGCTGGTACGGAAGCGGGCATCACCAGCCTGCAGATGGACATCAAGATCGCCGGCATCACGCAGGAGATCATGACCAAGGCGCTGGAGCAGGCGAAGGCCGGCCGGGCGCACATCCTGGGCGAGATGACCAAGGCGCTGGGCACCGCCCGCACCGAACTGTCCGCCCATGCCCCGCGCATCGAGACGATGCAGATCGACAAGTCGAAGATCCGTGACGTCATCGGCACCGGCGGCAAGGTGATCCGCGAGATCGTGGCCGAGACCGGCGCCAAGGTCGACATCGACGACGAAGGCGTGATCAAGATTTCCTCTTCCGACATCGCCCAGATCGAGGCGGCCAAGAAGTGGATTTCCGGCATCGTGGAAGAGGCCGAAGTCGGCGCGATCTACACCGGCAAGGTCGTTAACATCGTCGATTTCGGCGCGTTCGTGAACTTCATGGGCGGCAAGGACGGTCTGGTCCATGTGTCCGAGATGAAGAACGAGCGGGTCGAGAAGCCGACCGACGTCGTCACCGAAGGCCAGGAAGTGAAGGTCAAGGTGCTGGAAATCGACAGCCGCGGCAAGGTCCGCCTGTCGATGCGCGTCGTCGACCAGGAAACCGGCGAACCGCTGGAAGACACCCGTCCGCCACGTGAAGCGCGCGAGCCGCGCAGTGGTGACCGTGGTGGCGATCGCGGCGGTGATCGTGGTGGTGACCGCGGCGGCGACCGTGGCGCACGCGGTGGCGACCGTCGGGGTCCCCGCAGCGGCGGGGGCGACCGCAATCGCGGTCCGCGCCCGGAAGGTCGCGGCCGTAGCGAAGACGGCGGCAATGGCGGCAACAATGGTGGCGGTGACCCCGACCACCTGCCTGCCTTCCTGCGCGAGGATTGATCGCATCTAGCTGATTTCCCGCTTCGGGACATCAACGGGGCCGCGGCCGGACATTTCGTCTGGCTGCGGCCCTTTGCGTTTCTTCGCGGCTGCGCCATGATCGCCATGGCAACGATCCGGTCTTTACCGTCTGTTTACCAGCTGTGTTCATCAGGTGGAGCGACGGGGCCGGATGATGCCTGATCTGGTGAGCGGGGCTGCGGCGGATGGACGGCGATCGACAGGACAGCGGCGGTGCGGCGCGCACCGCCATCCTGCAGCACCTGCGCCGTGACTGGCCCGACAGCGTCGACCTGAGCGCGCGGACGCTGGGTAACGGTATCACGACGGACGACTTCCTGGCGGCGGCGGTTGCGCTGCAGGATGACGGGCTGATCATGTACGAGGCGCTGCTGGTGGGCACCGGCCCTGCGCCGCTGCTGATGGCGGCCGTACTGACGCGCAAGGGGCAGGAAGCCGCCGCGGACGACTGAGGCACAGCCTCTCGCATCGGCCGCCCACATCCTGTATGGGCGCGCGCATGACCGATCAGCCTGTCACGACCCCGATCGACCGCCCCGTCCTGATCCCGCCAGAGGCGCAGGGCAGGGTTCTGCTGCATTCCTGCTGCGCCCCATGCTCGGGCGAGGTGATGGAGGCGATGACCGCGAGCGGCATCGATTATGCGATCTTCTTCTACAACCCGAACATCCACCCCAAGGAAGAGTACATCCTCCGCAAGGAGGAGAATATCCGCTTCGCCGAGAAGCATGGGATCCCGTTCATCGACGCCGATTACGACACGGCCAACTGGTTCAAGCGGGCGCGGGGCATGGAGATGGAGCCGGAGCGCGGCGCACGCTGCACGATGTGCTTCGACATGCGCTTCGAACGCACGGCCTTGTATGCGCACGAGAACGGCTTCCCCGTGATCACGTCGTCGCTCGGCATCTCGCGCTGGAAGAACATGACGCAGATCAACGGCTGCGGCGAACGCGCAGCGGCCCATTATCCCGGCATCACCTACTGGACGTTCAACTGGCGCAAGGGCGGCGGTGCCGCCCGCATGATCGAGATCAGCAAGCGCGAGCAGTTCTACCAGCAGGAATATTGTGGCTGTGTCTATTCACTGCGGGACACGAACGCGCACCGGGTGAGCCAGGGTCGCGAGGAGATCCGCATGGGCGAAATGTTCTACGGCGTGGAAGGACCGGGCGAAGGCTGACGACGCCGAAGCCCTCGCGCCTGCAGCGCCCGTCGCCCTTTGTCAGGGCAGGTCGATGCCGGTGCCCTGTTCTGTAGCGTTGCGCGGACGGCCAAGCTCCTCGGCGAGCGGGTCGTCTTCCAGCCCTTCCAGCCTGGTGCCCGACAGGTAGCTGCCGCGCGCAAGCAGTTGCGCGCCGAGCGGCAGGGTCACGAGAAGGAACAGGATCGGCAGCCAGCCGGATCCGCTGCGATCCAGTTCGCCCGAAGCCATCACGCCCAGCAGCAGCAAGGTGGTGCCCAGCGTGCCAGCCTTGGTCGCGCTGTGCATGCGCTGCAGCGGATCGGGCAGGCGGATCACGCCGATTGCCGCGATCAGCAGGAAGGCCGCACCCAGGCCCTGCAATATCATGGCGAGCATGCTCACGGTCCCTTCCGCTTGCGTTCCAGGAAGACTGCGAAGGCGGCCGTGGCAATGAAGTTGATCAGCGCGACGCCCAGAGCGATGTCCAGGAAGGCACCGCGCCCGGTGCTCAGTGCCGTCAGCGCGGCGAAACCGACAGCCACCGCCGTCAGCATGTCCAGCGCCACGAACCGGTCGGCGAAGCTGGGACCACGCACCATGCGCCAGCCCGCCAGGATCAGTGCGATCGCCAGCATGATGCCCAGGATCGCCTGAAAACTGTCTGGCCCCGTCATGCTTCGAGCTCCCTGATCCAGCGGACGAAGTGCCGCTTGAACCGCGCGGTCCAGGCTGCCGCATCAGCCGTATGCAGCACGTGAACATACAGCAGGTGGCGGTCGTCCGACACGTGCAGGCAGGTCGACCCGGGCGTCAGCGACGCGAAATACGCGGCTAGAGCGACAGCCCAGGGCTGCTCCAGCTCGACCGGGACGACGATGATCGCAGGCGCGGTGTCGATGCGCGGTGAAAGGACGATGCGGGCCACGCCCAGCGAGGCGACGACGAGGTCCCACAGGAACACCGCCAGCAGCATCAGCGCGGCCCGAATGCGGCGCAGCAGCTTCATCCGAGATCCCCCAGCGCCTTGGCCGACAGCTGCGCCACGGTCCACAACCAGCCAGGTGCCAGGCCGATCGCCACCGTCGCGGCCGACAGCATCGCCATCGCGAGCAGTGCGCTGCCCGGCAGGCGCCGCTGGGTCCGGCCGCTGCGCGGATCCTTCCAGCAGGCGTCGGACCAGAACAGCGCCATGGACACGATCGTCATCAACCCGGCGAGCAGCCCGACCGCGCCGAGCCAGGCCATGCCGGCATCGAAGCTTTCACGGATCACGATCAGCTTGGCGAAGAAGCCTGACAGCGGAGGAATGCCGGCCAGGGACAGCACCGGGACCGCGAACAGCACGGCAAACAACGGCTCCTGCCGCACCATGCCACCTGTGCGGGTCAGGTCCCAGCTGCCGCTGGCCCGACGGATCAGCCCTGCGCCCAGGAACAGGTTGGCCTGCACGATGATCGAATGGACCATGTAGAAGATCGCAGCAGCCAGTCCCTCACGCGTCGATAGCGCCAGCGCGGCCATCATGTAGCCGACCTGCGCGATCACATGGTAGGCCAGCAGCCGGCGCATGTCGGTCTGCGCCAGCGCCCCGGCGGCGCAAACCACCATGGTCGCCCCAGCGATCAGGCCAAGTGCCGGCACCAGCTGTGCGGCGGCAACACCGCCGGAGCCGACGCCGAACAGCCCGGCGAAGACCAGCAGCAGGGCATAGAAGCCCATCTTGGTCAGCAGCCCGGCGAACAGCGCCGCCACGGTGACCGGCGCGGTGTGGTACGATGCGGGGAGCCACAGGTGGAACGGGAACAGCCCGGCCTTCAGCGCGAAGCCGCCCAGCAGCAGCGCTGCCGCCACGGCAGAGCCGACGCTGGGTGACCCGGCGGCGAGGGCGGCCGCGGCCCGGGTGATGTCCAGCGTGCCGGTGATGCCGTAGATCATGCCGATGCCGAGCAGGATGAAGGTCGCCGCCAGCATGCCGAACGCGGCATAGCGGATGGCCCCGTCGATCTGCGTCCGGCGCCGGTCCAGCGTCAGCAGCCCCAGGGCGGAGATCAGCGCCAGTTCGAACCAGACATACAGATTGAACAGGTCGTCCGTCAGGAAGGCACCGTTGACCGCGCCGATCATCGCCAGCATCAGCGCGTCGTAGCCCGCCCGGCGGCGGCGCGGCCCGATATCGCTGAGCGCGTAGATGGCGCAGGCCAGCGCCACCAGCGCGGTCACCAGCACCAGCGCCGCACCCGGCAGGCTGGCGCTGAAGCCGATGCCGAACGGTTGCGGCCAACCGCCGAACACGCTGCCCACCAGCCGCGCGCCGCCGGCCGTCCGCCGGAACAGCGCCAGCGACAGCACCGCCAGCGTCACCAGCGCGATCATGCCCACGCCGCGCGCCGCGGCGACACGTTCGCGCAGGAGAAGGGCCAGCACCGCGCCGACGAACGGCACCGCCACCGGCGTCAAGACCAGCAGGGCATCAGACATTGGTCGGATCCCGCTCCTGAGGGGGACCGAGGGCTTCGGCGGAATCGACCTGCCGGGAATCGACCGTGTGCTCCGCCCGCCAGGCGCGCAGTACCAGCACGGCCAGCACCACGGTGAGCGCGAAGCCGATGACGATTGCGGTCAGCACCAGCGCCTGCGCCAGCGGGTCTGCCGCGGTGCCGAGGGTCTGCTGGCCATCCGCGATGATCGGTGGCTGCTCGCTGCGGACATTTCCCACCAGCGACAGCAGCAGGTTGGCGCCCGTCGCCAGCAGCGAGAGGCCAAGCAGCACCCGCACCAGATTGCGCGACAGGATCATGAACAGGGCACAGGCGACGATCGCCGCGCCGACGAATGCATACAGGGCCGTCATCGCGCCGCCTCCCGCTGCAGGCCGAACAGGAAGGTGAGCACGGCGCCGAGCACCACCAGATAGACGCCGAGATCGAAGATCATCGTCGTGCCGAGCTTGGGCAGCCATCCGCCAGGTTCCCACCACAGATGGCTCAGATATGGCCGGCCGGCGGCAACGCCCGGCAGGCCGCTGACCAGCGCGAGCAGCATGCCGGTTCCAACCAGGGTGAGCGGGTTCACGCGCAGCGCGCGCTGCGCCCAGTCGACGCCATAGGCCAGCGCCAGCAACGCAAAGGCCAGTGCCGCCACCAAGCCGCCGACGAACCCGCCGCCGGGCTGGTCGTGGCCGCGCCACAGGATCACGAGCGAGGCCGCGAACAGCAGCCAGCTGAGCGCCCGGCCCGACATGAGGAAGGAGAAGTGCACCGGTTGCGACCGACCGGCCGGAACATCGCCGCCACGGGTCATCAGCAGCGACCGGGCGAGCACGGCGGCGATGGCGATGACGGTCGTTTCCCCCAGTGTGTCGAAGGCGCGGAAATCGACCAGGATCACATTCACCACATTGTGCCCCTTTGCCGCGAGATAGGATGCGCGGCCGTAGAAGTCGCTGGCAGGGGATGCCTGCGGATTGGCCGCCATGTCGACGATGCCGCAGAACAGCAGCGCACCGATGCCGCAGGCGACCACCGCATCGGTCCGCCGCATCAGCGGCGTGCGGGTCGGCGCGGTGGCCAGCGGCACGGCCAGCAGCAGGGCGGTCAGCAGCACGACCAGCAGGACCTCGACCGCGAACTGTGTCAACGCCAGATCCGGCGCGCCGTTCATCATGAAGGTCAGCGCGGTGGCGAAGCCGGTCAGCCCAGTGGCGATCATCGCGCCGAGCAGGCTGGCGGCCCTGGTCGCGGCGAGTGCACCGGCCAGGCCGACGAGGGCCACCATGGCCGGCGCGATCCTGAGCGGATCGTCCGTCGGCAAGCGCGGGAACAGGCCCAGATTACCGACCGACCATGCGCCGAGGCCTGCAATGCCGATGGCCACCAGCAACAAATACCGCCGCAGGTCACCGTGCTGCAGCACCTCCGTCAGCGCGGTCGAGCCGCGGACGAGGCCACGCAGGGTCTCTTCCCACAAGCGTTCCACCGCCAGCGTGTCGAACCGGTCCATCGTGCGCAGCCGCACGTGGATCGGATGCCAGAAGCGCACGATCAACGCACCGATGGTGACGACGACGGCGCTGAGCAGCAGCATCGGCGTGAGGCCATGCCACACGGCGATGTCGACATTCACCGGCGCGCGGTAGACCGCCGCCACCGCCGGCCGCAGCACGGCGCGGGTAATCCAGTCCGGCTCCAGGCTGATGATCAGCCCGGCCAGCGCGAGCATGAGCGGCGGCACCACCAGCGAGAAGCTTTCCCCATGTCGCACAATGGGCCGTTCCCCACTGCCTTCGCCGCGCCCCAGGAAGAACGGCCGCAGCGTGACCACGCCCGCCACACCGACCATCACCGCATTGACGATCACCGCGGCGGCCAGCGGTGCGATTTCCCAGCTGCTTTCCAGCTGCGCCTCGAACAGGAATTCCTTGGATATGAAGCCTAGGAAGGGTGGAATGCCGGCCATCGACAGGCTGGCGCCGACGCTGGCCACGGCGGTCAGCGGCAGCACGCGCGCCAGCCCGCTCTTGGGTCGCAGCCGCTGCATGCCGGTGGCGTGCAGCACCGACCCCGCACAGAAGAACAGCGCCGCCTTGTACAGGGCGTGCGACAGCAGGAATCCGACCATGGCAACCGTGGCGGCCGGCCCGTCCAGTCCCACGAGCAGCGTCAGGATGCCCAGCGAGGCGATGGTGGAATAGGCCAGCGCGCTCTTGAAGCTTTCCGCCCGCAACGCCTGCGCCGCGGCCACCAGCATGGTGATGCAGGCGATCGTGATGACGGTGGCCCGGCCCCAGCTGGTCGCGGCGAACACCGGTTCGAACCGGGCGAGCAGGTAGATGCCCAGCTTCACCATCGTCGCCGAATGCAGGTAGGCGGAGGCCGGGGTGGGCGCCTGCATGGCGTTGGGCAGCCAGAAATGGAACGGGAACTGGGCCGACTTGGTAAAGGCGGCGATCAGGATGCAGGCCACGATCGGTCCGCCGAACGGGCTGGCCGCCAGCGCGTCGGCCCGGTCGATCGCCACGGCCATGGAATAGGTGCCCAGCACATGCCCGATCATCAGTACCCCGGCGAGCAGCATCAGCCCGCCGAACGCCGTCACCTGCAATGCCATCAGCGCGGCCCGGCGGGACCGTGCGCTGCGGCTGTCGAAGCCGATCAGCAGGAAGGAGATGATGCTGGTCGCCTCCCAGAAGATCAGCAGGACGAGAAGGTTCTCCGCCAGTACCGTGCCGAGCATGGCGGTCATGAACAGCAGGATCAGCAGGAAGAAGCGGCTGCGCTCCACCCGCGACTTGTCCGTCAGGTACGCGCCCGCATAGATGATGACGAGCGCGCCGATGCCGGTGATCAGCAGGCAGAACAGGAACGAAAAACCATCCAGCCGCAGCGTCAGGTCAAGCCCGAGCGAAGGCGCCCACCGCCGCCCCTGGCCCAGCACCCAGCCACGCTCCACCAGTTCGGCCAGTTCGATGAAGGCCACCAGCAGCCCCAGCGGCAGCAGCGCGATGACGAGCCCCGCACCCCGGCCGATCATCCGCGCGAACAGCGGCATGAGCAGCGCGCCGACCAGCGAGACGAGGAGAATCATGAACATCTGGGCCTAATGCCCCAGACGGCGCGATAAAACAGCCCGCCTGTGCCCCTAGGCGAGCAATCCGGCGCGCGACTTGCTGCGGCTGCGTGCGCCTTCGCGTTCGACGGCCATGATCAGGCCGAATGCGATCATGATGGTCATCATCGCCGACCCCCCATGGCTGACGAGTGGGAGGGGCACGCCCATGACCGGGGTGATCGCGGTGGCCGTCAGCATGTTCATCGCCACGTAGAAGAAGATGGTCGTGGTGAGGCCCGCGGCCATCAGCTTGCCGAAGCGGGTCTTGGCGCCGAGGGCGGTCTTGTAGCCCCAGATGAACAGGTACATGTACACCGCCAGCAGGGCGAGCCCGCCGATCAGGCCCCACTCCTCGAACATGGTGGCGAACACCAGGTCGGTATGATGTTCCGGCAGGTAGCTCAACCGACCCTGGGTGCCGTTGAGGAAGCCTTTGCCGAAGAACCCGCCGGAGCCGATCGCGATCTTCGACTGGATGACGTGGTACCCGGCGCCCAGCGGATCGCTTTCCGGATCGATGAAGCTCAGCAGGCGGCGCTGCTGATATGGCTTCAGCACGAAGAAATAAGCCGGCAGGGACACCAGCGCGCCGGCGGCGGCCGCCCAGCCGAAGACCCGTGTCGGGGTGCCCGCCAGGAACATCACGACCGCGCCGCCGACAATCAGGATAAGAGCCGTGTCGAGGTCCGGCTGAATCAGTACGAGCAGCGCAGGCGCCCCCATCAGGCATGCCGGCGGCCATAGCGAGCGCCACTCCGCCACCACCCCGGGGGGCAGCATCTCGTAATAGCGGGCGAGCGCCATGATGATGGTCAGCTTCATCAGCTCCGAAGGCTGCAGCGTGAGCGGGCCCAGGCTGAGCCAGCGCTGGCTGCCACCACCGACCTGGCCGAGCACCTCCACGAAGATCAGCAACAGCAGGCACGCGCCATAGGCGGGCAGGGCCAGCCGCTGGATCATGTCCACGCTGATCATCCTGATGCCCATTGCCAGCGTCAGGAAGACCACGAACTGGAGCAGGTGCGGCGCGGCCCACGGCTGCATCGCGCCACCGGCCGCGGAATACAGCACGGCAGTGCCGAACAGGCTGATGCCGGTCAGCGTGAAGAGCACTCTCCACGGCAGCGCGGCGACGGGATCGGGAACGATGCTTGGCATGATGTGGTGCAGTGTGCGCTAAAGCAGGCCGGGGCGGCTGACAATGCGCGCGATGCGACCGGCACCGTGCGGGCGGACGATCCTGTTCAGCCCAGGGCGACGATCGAAAGGCAGACCGCCACGCCAACGATGATGTTCGTCGGTACGCCGATGCGCACGAAATCCGCGAATCGGTACTCGCCGGCCGTGTAGACCAGCGCATTCGTCTGATAGCCGATCGGCGTCGCGAAGCAGGCCGACGCACCGATCATTACCGCGATGATCAGCGGCCGGGGATCGATGCCCAGGTCGATGGCCAGCTGGATCACCACCGGCGTGACGATCGCCGCCACCGCATTGTTGCTCAGCAATTCGGACAGCAGCAGCGTGACGAAATAGATCAGGAAGACCAGCAGGGTGGGGGACGCATGGCCCAGCAACGGCGTGAACCATGACACCATCAGCGCCACGCTGCCAGCCTGCTCCAGCCCCGTGCCCACCGCCAGCATGGCGATGATCAGGATCAGGACATTGCCGTCAATGGAGGACCACGCTTCTTCCGCATCGATGCAGCGGGTGGCTAGGATGACCCCGATCGCCACCACCGCCGCGATGGAAATGGGCACGAGGTCGAACGCCGCCACAGCGACGGTCGCAGCCAGTGCGCCGATGGCCACGGGGGCCTTGGCCCGCCGGAACGGACGGGTGAGGGTCAGGTCGACGCCCAGCAGGTTGCGGTTCTCCCGCAGTTGCTGGATCTGGCGCGGCTCTCCTGTCACCAGCAGGCGATCGGCCGCACGGATCCGCGCATTGCCCAGATCGGGGCCGGGCAGGTGGTTGTGGCGTGACACGCCGAGCACCCGCACACCCACGCGGCTGAGGAACGGAATGTCGCCCAGGCGTCGGCCAATAGAAGGATGCGAGGGCGAGATCATCGTCTCCACCGCGGCGCCCACATCCGCGGAGGGACTTGTCGGACCACCCAGGCCGATCTCGAAGTCGCGGCTGGTACGCAGCGTCATCAGCTCCACTGCACTGGCCCGCACCACCAGCCGGTCCCCGCGCCGTAGGCGGCGTTCCTCCAGTCCGGTTCGCACGGTTTCCGCCCCGCGCCTCAGCCCGAGCAGCTTCACGCCGCCCTTGAACACCGGCAGGCTGGTCAGCGGCCGGTCAATCTGCTGGCTGTCGGCCCGTGGTGTCAGTTCCGTCAGATAGTCCGCTCCGGCGCTCGCTGTCTCGGTCGACACCGGATCGCTCGGCAGCAACCGGATCAGCAGCAGCAGCGTCACGATACCGGCGGCGACGCCGGCGAGGCCATAAGGCGTGATCTCGAAGATGCCGAAGGGGGCCATGCCCTCCTTGCGCGCGATCCCGTCGACGATCAGGTTGGTGGAGGTGCCGATCAGCGACAGGCAGCCGCCCAGCACCGCCAGGATCGACATCGGCATCAGCAGGCGCTTGGCCGGAATGCCGGTTGCCTGCGCCAGGCGGAACATGATCGGGATCATGATCACCACGACCGGCGTGTTGTTCAGGAAGGGGGAGGCGAGCAGCAGGCCGGCGAACACCTCGACCACGGCCAGCCGCGGGTGCCGTTCGGCCCGTGCGACGATCACGTTGATGATGGCCTCGATCGCCCCCGTCCGCATCAGCGCGCCAGACAGGATCAGCATCGCGCCCACCGCGATGGGCGCGCTGTTGCTGAACGTGCCGAAGAAGCCGGGCGAATCCAACAGGCCGGTCACCAGGAACGCGCAGGTGCCGAGCAGCGCGACCACCGGCACCGGGAACCGCTCGCGCAAGAACTCCACGAACATCGCGGCCAGGATGAGCAGGCCGATGATCGCGCTGTGCGCCTCGAGGAAACCCTGGACCGCCTGGATCATGCGCCGGGGCGTTCGGGCGGGGCCATCATGCGGTCATGCATTGTCATGTTCTCGAGGCAGGCACGCCGGATGACGCGACCTTCAACAGGGAAGAGTACCGTCAGTGCCGGATCAGGCGATGACAGCGCGTTTGCGGCTGTAGAGGAAGTAAACTGCCAGCCCGACAATGTTCCACACGCCGAACCAGACCTGGGTCTGTGTGGGCAGACTGAAGAACAGGTAGGCGCAGCCCCCGATGGCGACCGGACCGACCAGCCAGGGCAGCGGCGTGGTGAAGGTGCGCGGGGCGTCGGGTGCGCGACGCCGCATGATCAGCATGCAGGCGGACACGGCGGTGAACGCCGCCAGCGTGCCGGCATTGGCAAGGGCGGCCAACTCGCCCAGCGGGACCAGGCCCGCAAGCACGGCAACGATCGCGGCCGTGAACAGGGTGATCCGTACTGGCGTGCCACGGGCGGAGACGCGCGCCAGACTGGCCGGCAACATGCCGTCACGCGCCATGGTGAAGAAGATCCGGCTCTGTCCGTAGAAGAAGGCGAGGATGACGGTTGGCAGCGCGATCATCGCAGATGCGGCCAGGTATTGCGCGGCCAGCGGGCTGCCAAGCTCGCGCAGGATCAGGGCCAGCGGTTCGGGACTGTTGGCGAAGCGGGTGTAGGATACGGCGCCCACTGCCGCGGCCCCGACGGCCACATAGATCACCACACAGATCAGCATGGAGCCGACGATGCCGATCTTCAGGTCGCGAGCCGGGTTCTTCGCCTCCTCCGCCGCGGTGGCAATGGCATCGAAGCCGTAGAAGGCGAAGAAGATGATCGCCGCCGCAGCCATGACGCCACGTTCCACGCCATCCGGCCCCATGGTCTTGCCAAAGCCGAACGGGCTGAACGGCACCATGTTGGCGGTGTCGACCGCCGGCATGGCCACGATCACGAACACGATCAGCGCAGCGATCTTGACCAGCACCAGCACGGCATTGACCGTCGCGCTCTCCCGCGTGCCGCGCAGCAGCAGGGCCGCGACGACGCCGATGATGCCGACCGCCGGCAGGTTGATGATCCCGCCCAGTTCCGGCCCCTGCATCAGCGCCATCGGCACGCCGACGCCATCCCGCAGCAACGGCGCGGCATAGCCCGACCAGCCGACCGCAACCGCCGAGACGACGAGAGAATATTCCAGGATCAGGCTCCACCCCACGACCCACGCCAAGACTTCGCCGATTACCACATAGGTGTAGGTATAGGCGCTGCCCGATGCCGGAATCATCGTCGCCATTTCGGCATAGGCAAGGGCAGCGCAGGCGCAGATCACGCCCGCCACGGCAAAGGCCAGGATCACGGCCGGCCCGGCCTTGTCCGCCCCTACGCCGATCAGCGTCAGGATGCCTGTTCCGACTATCGCACCCACACCCAATGCCATCAGATGCGGCCAGCCGAGCGAGCGGGCGAGGGGCTGCTGCCCGCCGTGATCGGGGGTGATGTGCTTACGGCGGAACAAGCTTCCGGTGATAGGGTGTCTCCTGTTGCGGTCACCTGCTTCTAGGGACAGCCCGCCGGGTAACGCAACCGGCGCGGGCATCCGGCTTGTAGCACGCACGACGATAAGCCGGATAGCGCGCGAAAGTTTCTCCATGCAGGTCGGACACCGTTGTCATTTTGCGGGAGGGTCGCATTGACATGGTTTGTGTTGCCATGCAGGTGAGGTGCAAAGCGGGCGATGCGCATGCGCTGATGCCCAAACAACAAGGGATGGGTGATGGTGGCTGCGGAGTCGGACGGGATCGGGAAAGCGGCAGAGCGAGCAGGGCGATACCGGTGGGTAATCGTCTCGCTGTTGTTCCTTGCCACCTGCATCAACTATGTCGATCGCCAGATGATCGGCGTGCTGAAGCCGACCCTGTCCGCCGACCTCGGATGGACCGAAACCGACTTCGCCAACGTCATCTTCTTCTTCCAGATGGCCTATGCCATCGGCTATATCGGCTTCGGCCGGATCGTGGACGTGATCGGCGCACGGTTCGGTTTCGCGATCGCCTTCGTCATCTGGCAGGTGGCGCACATGGCGCATGGCGGTGCCTACAGCGTCACCCAGTTTGCCATGGCGCGCTTCGGCCTCGGCATCGGCGAGTCGGGCAACTTCCCGGCCGGCATCAAGGCAGTGACCGAGTGGTTCCCGGCCAAGGAACGTGCCCTGGCCATCGGCATCTTCAATGCCGGCGCCAATGTGGGCGCGATCATCACCCCGCTGGCGGTGCCGATGCTGACGGTCGCCTATGGCTGGCGCATGGCCTTCGTGATCACCGGCGCGGTCAGCCTGGTGTGGCTGGTCGCCTGGCTGATCATGTATCGCCGCCCGACCGAGCACAAGAAGGTCACGTCGGGAGAGCTTGCCTGGATCAACCAGGATCCGGTCGATCCCGTCACGCCGATGCCGTGGAAGCGCCTGATCACCGTCAAGGAAACCTGGGCGTATGCGCTCGGCAAGTTCTTCATCGATCCGATCTGGTGGTTCTTCCTGTTCTGGCTGCCTGGCTACCTGGGTGACCGCTATGACCTGGACCTGCTGAGCTTCGGTCCGCCGCTGGTGGCGATCTACCTGCTGTCGGACGTCGGCAGCATCGCCGGTGGCTGGCTGTCCTCGCGCCTGATCGCCGCGGGCAAGAGCGTCAATTATGCGCGCAAGCTGACCATGTTCATCTGCGCCTGCGCCGTGACGCCGGTGTTCTTCGCCCAGTCGATCGACAATCTGTGGCTTGCCGTGCTGGTCATCGGCATCGCTACCGCCGCGCACCAGGCCTTCTCGGCCAATCTGTACACGCTGCCTTCGGACCTGTTCCCGCGGGCGGCGGTCGGCTCGGTGGTCGGCATCGGCGGTACCATCGGCGCGATTGGCGGCATGATCATGGCCAAATATGCCGGCTACGTGCTCGACAGCATCGGCAGCTACACGCCGCTGTTCGCGGTTGCCGGCTCGGCCTACTTCCTGGCGTTGCTGGCGGTGCACCTGCTCTCCCCGCGGCTGGAGCGGGTCGAGCACGCCTGACCGGGGCCTGAACCGGGGCGTATCCTTGCAATGGATGCGCCCCGATGATCCTTGCTTATTCTGTTGAAGAAATTGCGACTGCTGCTGGGGGCATTGCCGCGGTGACACACAGGGGCTTGGCAAGCCTGCCGGCCTGCGCTAGGCGCCGCGCTCGCAACCGACTGGGCGCCCCCGGCGCCATGCGCTCTCGTGCGGAGAGGTGGCAGAGTGGTCGATCGCGCCGCACTCGAAATGCGGTTTACGGGTAACCGTAACGTGGGTTCGAATCCCACCCTCTCCGCCACACATCCCGGATCGGCAGCCGGCACGGCCCGGGAACCTTGCCCGGCCCGGTCAGTCACCTATATCGGCACCATGGAAGTATCGCAGTTCTTTTCGCCGCAAGCCGGCCGCCTGATCAAGGCGCCTCGCCAGAACGCGGCGAACTTCACGATCGGCGATGTCGTGCGCCATCGGATGTTCGACCTGCGTGGCGTGGTCTTCGACATCGATCCCGTCTTCGCCAACAGCGAGGAATGGTATGCCGCCATTCCCGAGGCGATCCGCCCGGCGCGCGAGCAGCCCTTCTACCACCTGCTGGCGGAGAATGACGACGGATCCTACGTCGCCTATGTCAGCCAGCAGAACCTGGTGGAGGACAGCAAGGCCGGCCCGGTCGATCATCCCAGCGTGGACCAGATCTTTGAGCCTTGGGCCGAGGGCCGATATCGCCTACGCCGTCGCCTGACGCATTAACAGCACCGGTGCGTGTACTTTGGCGGGCTGTGCTCGTCGGTACGATCGGGTTGGCAGGGGCGTTGTCAGTATGTCGCAGTGTGCGCCACCAGTGGCGACGGTGAGCCCAGAATGACGTGGCGCTATAACCGCACGTTGGGCATCGGCTTCAGTAACCCCGGTAAGCCTAGCCAGATCATGACGGATCTGGATGGCGTCACAATCGAGGTCGGCCCGGCCATCCAGCAACCGTCCTTCATTCCCGCAGCGCGCTCCGCAGCTGCTTGAGCGCGGATGCCTTCAGCTGATGAACCCGCGGCACGCTGACCTCCAGCACGGCGGCGATCTCCGCCAGGTTCATCTCCTCCACGAAATACAGCTTGATCACCAGTTGCAGCCGTTCCGGCAGGTCGGCGATGGCCGTGACAAGCCGTGACCGGTCCTCCTGCGCCAGCAGGACCTGCTCCGCCGTCGCGTCATCGGCGGCAAAGCGGGTGTCGGCATCGGAATAGCACTCGTCGATCGAACCTACAGTGATCGGTCCCGCCTCGTCGCGCAGTTGCTGCGCTTCCTCGGCCGAAAGGCCCAACGCACCTGCCAGTTCAGCCAGATCCGGCTCGCGCCCGAGTTGCGCCCGCAGGCCAGCTACCGCCTTCTCCAGCCGCAGGCGGCGCATCCGCTGTCCGCGCGGTTCGGCGGAGCAGCTGCGCAGCAGGTCCACCATGGCCCCGCGCACGCGCAGCTTGGCATAGGCGGCGAAACCATCTTCCGTCGGCCCGCCATGCTTCTGCGCACATTCGGTCAGCGCAACCAGGCCGGCCTGCATCAGGTCGTCCACGTCCAGCGCACCGCTGGCGCTGCCCGACAGATGCCAGGCGAGCCGGCGGACCATCGGCAGGAAGCGGGTCACGCGATCGGCAACCTCGTCACCGCGGTAGGACCGTTCGGCACGCATGCCGGCGTGGCGGGATAGGGGAACAGGGGCGTAGTACATCATGCGGCCAGCGGCTCCTCTGTCGCGGGGTGGGCCAGTGCGGGTGGGGCAGGTTCCTTGCCGCCGACGATCCCGATCACCTCGATCGGCTGGGTCGGTGGCAGCTCGGCGATGGACAGGACGGTGCAGGCGGGTGCCCGCAGCTTCAGCAGCGCGGCCAGCGGGCGGCGGGCGCGGGGCTGCACGATCAGCGCGGCATGGCGTCCGCCCGGCAGGGTGGCGGCGATCGCGGCCACCCGTTCCCCGATGGAGCGGGCAAGGTCGGGTTCCAGCACCAGCTGACCGCTCAGCGGATCGTGCAGGCCGCCGACCACCATCTCCTCCAGCTCGGCCGCGAGGGTAATGACCGGCAACACCTCGTCCGGCTGGCACAGGGCGCCAACCAGCAGCGGACCCAGATCGGCCCGGATCATGTCGAGCAGCCGATCGTGCTCCAGCGTGACCTGCACCGCCTGCGACAGGCTGGCGAGCACCGGCAGGGGATGCGCGAACGGGATGCCGTCGGCCAGCAGGGCGCGCAGCAGGCGGGTCAGGGCGGCCAGGCTCAGCGGGGCAGGGGTGATGGTGTCGATCAGCTGCGCATTGCGTTCGCGCACCAGGTCGATCAGCTCGCGCACCTGGTCGGGTCCCAGCAGGTCGTGTGCCCGCACGCTCAGCAACTGGTTCACATGCGTGGCAACCACGCTTTCCAGGTCGACCACCAGGTAGCCTTCTGCCACGGCCAGGTCGCGCATGGCCGGGTCGATCCATAGGGCCGGGCAGTTGAAGCTGGGATCCAGCGTCGGCTCGCCCTGCACCAGGCTGCTGCGGCCCACCTGTCCGGTGTCGATCGCCAGCAGGCGGCCGAGGCGCAGCGTAGCGGCGCCGAGCGGCGCACCGCCCAGGGTGATGCGGTAGCGGTCAGGTGCGAGATCGAAGCTGTCACGGATGCGGAATTGCGGGACGATGAAGCCGAAGCTTTGGCACATCTGCTTGCGCAGGCCGGTCAGCCGGCTGACCAGCGGAGCGCCGCGGGCCTCGTCCGCCAGCTGCACCAGGCCATAACCCAGCTCGATCGTCACCATGGCGCGTTCGGATACGTCGGCAATGGTGATGCGCGCCGGATCGGGTACGGGTTCGGGCACGATGGCGTTGGAGGCAGCGATCGCGCGGCTCTGGCTCAGCTTGCGCCACAGCAGCAGGGTGGCGGCGGCGAGCGGCAGGAACAGGGTCTGCGGCATGGCCGGGATCATGCCCAGCGCCGCCAGGATCAGGCCGACCGGCAGCCAGATGCGCGGGTCCGCCAGCTGTCCGCCGATCTGGCCGGACAGATCGCGCGTGTCGGACACGCGGGTGACGATCACCGCCGCCGCAATCGACAGCAGCAGCGCGGGAACGGACGCGACCAGCGCGTCGCCGACCGCCAGCGTGACGTACAGCTCGCCCGCCTCGCCGGCGGACAGGCCGTGGCTGACCATGCCCAGCACCAGCCCGCCGATGATGTTGACCGCCAGGATCAGCAGCGCGGCGACCGCGTCACCTTTCACGAACTTGCTGGCGCCATCCATGCTGCCGTAGAAATCGGCCTCGGTGGCGACCTCGCGGCGGCGGGCCTTGGCCTCCTCCGCAGTCAGCAGCCCGGCGGCGAGGTCGGCGTCGATCGCCATCTGCTTGCCCGGCAGCGCGTCCAGCGTGAAGCGGGCGGACACTTCGGAGACGCGGCCCGCACCCTTGGTCACCACCACCAGGTTGATGATCATCAGGATCAGGAACACGAACAGGCCGACCGCAAAGTTGCCGCCGATCAGGAAGGCACCGAACGCCTCGATTACCATGCCGGCGGCGGCCTCGCCCTCATGCCCGTTCAGCAGCACCACGCGGGTGGAGGCGACGTTCAGCGCCAGGCGCAGCAGGGTGGCGAACAGCACGACAGAAGGGAAGGCGGAGAAATCGAGTGGCTTTTCCGCATTGATTGCCGCCATCAGCACAGCGACCGACAGGGCGATGTTCAGCACGAAGAACACGTCCAGTACCAGCGCCGGTATCGGCATCACCATCAGCACGATGATGGTCAGGATCGCGCCCGGCAGGGCGAGGGTCGGCGGCAGGAAGCGGTTCACGCCGCGCGGCGCGACGAAGGAGGCGGTGGTCACAGGTTGAAGGCCTTGAGCCGGTCGTAAGCGGCATCGGCCCGGGCCAGCGCCCGGCCGGACATGGCCGTGTCACCCGTGCCGAAGGTCGCCCGCAGCGTGTCTGCCATGGACGGTCGCGAGGCAGGAGCGCTGGTCGCACCGTTGCCCATGCTGGCCAGCCGGAAGGATGCCGGCCGGCTGCTGGTCGGCAAGGCGTTGCCGCCGCCGGGCTGCCAGCCGGTGCCGCCCTCCATGGCACTGGCGACCTTGCTGCGCAGCAGGCCCATCACTTCGCCCACGGAGCGCGGGCCGGCAGTGCCGTGGAAGATGGCACGGTTGCTGGCGGCGGCGTCGGGGAACAGGGCAGCGGCAGACTGGCCGGGGTCGGTGTGCAGCGCCCCTAGGAACTGCCGGGCGCCCGCCTGCCCCATGAAGTGCGCCAGGTACAGCTCGGCCGCGTCAGGTTCGCGCCCCAGCACGCCGCGCAATGCGCCGGCATTGTCGCGCGCCAGCTCCGCCGCCATCATGGCGGAGGCATCGGCGTCGTAGCGCAGCGCCATCACCGCGCGCGCCATCGCCGGATCGTCCACCCGTGCGCGGCCGCCATCCCGGCTGATCGCGGCTTCGGCCCAGCCCAGGCCATGCGCCGCGCCATGCTTGTCCAGCGTGTCGAGCCAGGTGCCGGACACGAACTGGAACAGGCCGGCCGCGCTGCTGGTGCGGGCCTGCGCGTTGGTGTCCAGCCCGGATTCGATCCGCGCCTGCGCCATCAGGTAATCGAAGTTGACGCCGGTCGCGGCGGCGGCGCGGGCGATCGCTTCATGCGGGTCGCCGACCGCGGTGCCGCCCGGCTGGGCGGCGGTAATCGTGGGCACTCGTGATCCCCTCTGCTTGGGTTCCTGCAGAGGAGATCAGCAAGGGTCGTGCCAGATCAGTGCGCGGGGATTGCCCGGTGATATAGCTTCACCGATCCGGTCAGCGCGGCGAAGCGCGCGGCCATGTTGGTGGCGATCAGGTTGCGCAGCCGGCGATTGGTCTCGTTCACCCGGCGCACCGCATCCAGCAGGCCCAGGCATTCGTCATCCAGCGCGGCCGCGTCGGTGGCGGACAGCTGGTCGCACATGTCCAGCTTGCCCTGCGCACAGGTCAGGATGCGTTCCAGGTCCAGCCCGGCAAGTGCCTGCCGCTCGCCTTCCAGCAGGGCAAGCATCTGCCGCAGGCGCGTGGCGGTGTCGGTGTGGAAGGCGGAGATCATGCATTGTCTCGCTTGAGGTGGCCAGCGGCGATCATCGCATCGGCGATCGCCCCCGGCTCCAGGGAATAGTCGCCCCGCCTGATCGCTTCGCGGATAGCGCGAACCCGCCCGGTATCGATCGGCGTCTCGCCGGCAGCAGACAGCCGCGCGGCGATCGACGCCTCGACGTCCGGCGGGGCTGGCGTGGCGCTGCCGGTGTCGGTGCGGGCTGCGCTCACCTTGGCGAGTGGTTGCAACGGTATGATCCGCTGCGGGGCAATGGGTCTGGCATTTTCGATCGGTTTCATCGCGCGTGCTCCGGCGATCAGCTATCGAATGCACAGAACGGCAGCGATGCCAGCCTTTATAGGGGCACTGGCGGCAGAGTGTTGCCGATCTACGGCATTTCCATGCCGACCAGGCCCGGCCGGATCACACGGGCGCGCATGGGCTCCGCATCGCGCCCGGCGGGGCGCACTCGGATCCAGTCGCCGACGGCGCCCGCCTCCATCGCCTCCGCCTGCCGCTGGAGCGCAAAGCCGCGACCGCGCAGCGCGACGGTCACCGTCTCTCCGCGTGCCACCACCTTCTGAGCGGATGCGGATGCGGATGCGAATGCAGATGCCGCGGCTTGCGGCGTGGATGTCAGGGGCACGAACAGTCGCCAGCCTGCGACCGGGCAGCGGACCAGCACGCTCGCCTGCCCGCCGCCATGCATTTCCAGCGTCAGCGGCTGCGGGCAGGCGGCCAGCCGCAACCGGCGATCGACCGGCTGGCGCGCGCCGCCGGGCTCGCCGATGCCGTGGCCGGTGAAGTTCGCCACGGCACCGTCGATGGCGCCCGGATCGACCACCGGATTGGCCAGGGCGGTGGCCGGCAGCACCGCGCAGGCGGCGGCAAGAAAGAACAGGGATCGCATGAAGGCTCCTTGGTGGTTGGCACCTTCGGAGCAAGCATCATGCCATCAGGGCACGCGATCATAGGCAAGGATGGCGATGACACCCGTGGTCTGTTCTGCAGTTCGCGGCTGGATCACCACGCGGGCATCCGGCAGGTCCGCCGCCAGCGCGAGCGCTCGTCCGCTGTCGACGGGCGCAGCGAGCAGGGTCAGTTGCAGCCGGGGATCACGCTGCTCGCTCGCCAGCCATTCGGCCAGTGGAGGCGCATCCGGCTTGTCGCGCCAGATCGCGGCAGGCGTGCCGACCTGCGGCGGCGTGACGGAGACAGGCGCAGGCGCAGCGTCCGGGCGGTCCAGAGCGGAGGCGGCGACCAGGAACAGGATCAGCGCCAGGTCAGCCAGCATGGTCTGCCATCCGCCCAGGCCGGCACGTGCGCCGGGAATCATGCTGCGATGTCGGCGTCAGAGGCATGCATCGTCGCGGAGGCCACACTCTGCCGCACGGCACGGGCCAGCCACTCGACCACCGCCTGCCGTTCCGTATCTTCGTGCGCCGCTCGCCGGGCGATCGCGGCGGCAAGCGGCGCGCAGATGAAATGCGCCAGTACCAGGCCGTACAGGGTGGTGGTCACCGCACCGCCGATCGCATCGGCATAGGTGCTGCCACCGGCCACCGCGCCGGTCAGCCCGCTCATCGCCAGCAACGTGCCGGCAAGGCCCAGCACCGGCGCCAGCTCGGTCGCCTGGTCCAGCACGTTTCCGGCGACCGCGGCGTCGCCCGCCCGGTCGCGACCGAGACGCGCATGGGTGGCCAGCAGCCCGTCCACCGATCGGGAGCGGATCAGCGCATCGGTCGCCCGGTCGAACTCGCCATCGCTGACCGATCGCATCCGCGCCCGGATCAGCCCGTCGGCATCGATGTCGCCGATCTGCGCGGCCAGTCGCTGGCGGATGGTGACGGGGTCGAATCGCCTTCGCGTCAGCCCGGCAATCGCCCGCAAGGTGATGCGCAGCTCCGCCGCGCCGCAGCGCAGCGCCGTGGCGGCCAGCGTGCCGCCGGCCACCATGATGGCCGATGCGGGATCGAGAATGTCCATGCACGTCAGAACGGCAGCGGGGCAGCGGCTTTCAGGCCGGGGCGGACACTTGCCGGACAGCGGCAAGCGCTTGCCGGCCGCAGCCATGCGCCGGTGCGAAAGCGCAATTGGCACGTCCCTTGCTGAACAGCTCCACGATACCGCCGCACAGGCGGGCAACCGGAACGGAGCACCTTCTGACATGAGCCAATCCCTGTTCGGCATCCACGGCGCGGCGCTGGAGGTTCGCTCGCACCGCATGGGCGTGCTGGCGTCCAACATCGCCAATGCCGCGACGCCTGGATACAAGGCGCAGGACATTGACTTCGGCGGTGCGCTGCAGGCCCGCCTGGCGGGTGCGGATGGCGAGGCCGCGATCGGCGGGGCCACCCTGTATCGCCGCCCCGTGATGTCCAGCTTGGACGGCAACACCGTGGAGATGGCGACCGAGCAGGCCGCCTTTGCCGAGAACGCCGTCGGCTATTCCGCCACGCTCGGCTTCCTGAAGGGGCGGGTCGAAACCGTCACCCGCGCGATCCGGGGCGAGTAGGGCGATGCCGAACCCCACGACCCTGTTCCAGCTGGGGCACCAGGCGATGTCGGCGCAGCTGGTGCGCATGAACGCCGCCGCCTCCAACCTCGCCAATGCGGGCAGCGTCTCGCAGACGGAGCAGGGCGCGTACCGCCCGGTGCGCGCCGTGTTCGCGCAGGCGCTGGACCGGCAGACCGGCCTCAGCACCGTCAATGTCGCCACTGTCGCCCGCGCCGATGTCGCGCCTGCCCGCCGCTACGACCCGGGTCATCCGCTGGCGGACGAGCAGGGCGAGGTCTGGGTCAGCCCGGTCGATGAGAACGAGGAGATGGTCGAGATGCTCGAGGCCTCCCGCCAGTACCGCAACATGGTGGAGGCCCTGTCCACCGCCAAGCAACTGATGCTCGAAACCATGAGGATGAAATGAGCCTTTCCACCATCACCCAGCTGCAGAACGCCACCGCCACCAGCCGCCCGGAGAAGGCCGGCACCGGCCGCGGGCTGGAGAGCCTGGGGCAGGCAGATTTCCTGGCGCTGATGACCACCCAGCTGCAGCAGCAGGACCCGTTCGCCCCGGTCGATAACACCCAGATGCTGGCGCAGATGGCGCAGTTCTCCAGTCTCGCCACCATGACCGACGTCAGCGCCGAGCTGGCGAAGATCTCCGCCAAGCTCGACCGCCTGACCCCCAAGACCTGATCCCGCCACCCCGATCCAGGAGCAAGCCGCATGTCCTACTACACCTCCATCAGCGGGCTGAAGAACGCCCAGACCGACCTTGGCGTCATCGCCCACAACATCGCCAACACGGAAACGAACGGCTTCAAGAAGTCGAATGCCAGCTTCTCCGACGTGGTCGCCCGCTCGGCCATGTCCGACCCGCGCAAGACAATGGGCATCGGCGCCCGGCTGCAGTCGATCACGCAGAACTTCTCGCTCGGCTCGACCGAGCAGACCGGCTCCGCGCTGGACCTGGCGATCAACGGCAGCGGGTTCTTCGCGCTGAAGGCGGCGGAGGATGGTTCCATGAGCTATACCCGCAACGGCGCACTGGAACTGGACCGCAACGGCTACATCAACGACGGATCGGACAACCGGCTGCAGGTGTTCGCGGTGGATGCCAATGGCGCCGTCACCAGCACCACGCCGGTGGATGCGCTGATCCCCGCCACCAATGCCGGCGGGGCCGAGTTCGTCGGTCTGACGATCCGCGAGGATGGTCTGGTGACCGCCAACTATGCCGACAGCTCCGTCAACCCGGTCGGCCGGGTGGCGCTGGCCAATTTTGCGTCGACCACCGGCCTGCAGCAGGTCGGATCGACCAAGTGGGAGGCGACCGGCCTGTCGGGCCAGCCGACCTATGGTGAGGCAGGGGTCGGCATGAACGGTTCGCTGCTGTCGGGTACGCTGGAGCGGTCGAACGTCGACATCGCGGAGGAACTGGTCGGCCTGATCAGCGCGCAGCGCAACTTCCAGGCCAATGCCAAGGCGATCGACACCGCCACCCGCATCACCGAAACCATCATCAACCTGCGCACCTGAGGCTGATCGATGGACCGCCTCATCTACACCGCGCTGTCCGGCATGCGCGCCTCCATGGACCAGCAGCGGGTCACCGCCAGCAACATGGCCAACGCCCAGACCATCGGCTTCCGCGCGGAGGAGCTGGATCGCCGCCCCGTCACCCTGCGTGGCGAGGCACTGGAAGTGCGCGCCATGCAGAAGGGCGAGGTGCGCGGCGCGGACATGCGGGCGGGCGAGGTGGTCCAGACCGGCAACCCGCTGGACGTGGCGCTGAACGGCGACGCATTGCTGGCGGTGCAGGCGCCCGACGGCAGCGAGGCCTACACGCGTCGCGGCGACCTGACGGTCGATGCGGCGGGCATGCTGACCAATGGCGAAGGGTTCCTGGTGCTGGGCGCCGATGGTCCGATCAGCCTGCCGCCCAATGCGCAGCCGCAGCTGGCAGCCGATGGCAGCATCACCGTGCGCGACCCGGCGCAACCCGCCGCGCCACCGCAGGATGCCGGCCGGATCAAGCTGGCCAGCGCCACCGGCAGCCAGGTGCTGAAGGGGCTGGATGGCCTGTTCCGCGTGGTCGGCGGCGGCATGCTGCCGGCGGACGAGCAGGCCACGCTGGTCACGGCTGCGCTGGAACAGTCGAACGTCAATTCATCGGAGGTGCTGGTGGAGATGATCGACGCGCAGCGCCTGTTTGCCATGCGCACCAAGCTGATCGCCACCGCAGGCGAGCTCGATGAAAGCGGCGCTTCCCTGATGCGCCTCGGCTGACCGAAACACGAAGGAAAACGCACACATGCCTACCAACGCACTCCAGGTCGCCAGCACCGGGCTAGAGGCCCAGGGCCACCGCATGCAGGTGATCGCCAACAACCTGGCCAACGTCGCCACCACCGGCTTCAAGCGGGACCGCGCCAATTTCGCCACGCTCGCCTATCAGGATGCGCGGGTCGCCGGGCAGCGGTCTTCCGCGCAGACCGCCTATGCCACCGGGCTGAACCTGGGCACCGGCGTCGCGCTGCAATCGACCAGCCAGATCGTGACCCAGGGCACGCTGAACATGACCGACCAGGCCTACGACCTGGCGCTGGATGGCAATGGCTATTTCCAGGTGGAGCGGCCCGATGGCCAGCTGGCCTATACCCGCGCCGGCAATTTCGCGCTGACCGCCGATGGCCAGCTGGTGACGCAGCAGGGCTTCGCAGTGCAGCCGAGCATCACCGTGCCGGAGGGGGCGACCGGCGTCAGCATCGCGCCGGACGGGACCGTCACCGCGATCATGCCGAACCAGGCGGAACCGTCCGAGCTGGGCCAGCTGCAGGTCGCCAACTTCACCAACCCGGCCGGCCTGCGGGCGATCGGCGACAACTTCCTGCTGGAAACCGCCGCCAGCGGCCCGGCGCAGCTGGCCGCCGGCGGCGAGCAGGGGCGCGGCAATATCCGGCAGGGCATGCTGGAGGGCAGCAACGTCAACATCGTGGAGGAACTGGTCGCGATGATTGAATGTCAGCGCGCCTACGAGATCAATTCGAAGATGGTCTCCGCCGTCGACGAGATGCTGCAGAACGCGAACCAGACGCTGTGACCGCCATGCGCTTCCCCCTCATCCTGGCACTGCTGCTGGCCGGCTGCGGCGGCGTGGGCCAGCGGCCGCTGGGCTACATGCCCGTGCTGCCGCCGACACCCGTGCCAGCTCCGTCCACGGCGGATGGCAACGGCGCCATCTTCCAGGCGGCCAACGGCTACGCCCCGCTCTATCGCGGTTACCGCGCGCAGGGGATCGGCGATCTGGTCACCGTGCGGCTGGTGGAGGTGACCAGCACGGTGAAATCGGCCAGCAGCCAGACGCAGCGGGACGGCGGCATCAGCGTCTCGCCACCGGCCACCGGGCCGTTCTCCTTCAACCCGGCCGGGGTTAATTCCGGCGCGTCCTCGTCGTTCAATGGCGGGGGCGACGCGGCCCAGCAGAGCAGGCTGCAAGGGGACATCACCGTGACCATCGTCGATGTCCGCCCCAACGGCACTGCGCTGGTGCGCGGCGAGAAGCAGATGGCGTTCAGCCAGGGCGAGGAATGGATCCAGCTGTCCGGCGTCATCCGGCTGGCGGATGTCGGCCCCGGCAACGACGTGCTCTCCACCCGCGTGGCCGATGCCCGCATCACCTATGGCGGGCGCGGATCGGTGCAGCAGTCCAGCCGGCAGGGCTGGCTGACCAGCTTCTTCAACCTGGTGAGCCCGTTCTGATGCGCACCCTGCGACATATCCTGTTCGCCGCCGCCGCAACCTGCGCCGCGCTGGCCAGCCCCGCCGCGGCGGAACGCGTGCGTGACCTGGGCGCGTTCCAGTCGGTCCGCGGCAACCAGCTGACCGGTTATGGCATAGTGGTCGGGCTGGACGGCACGGGCGACGACAACTTCGCCTACACGGCGGAGGCGATGCGGGGCGTCACCAACCGGCTGGGCTTTCAGCTGCCGCCGGGCGTGAATCCGGCGTTGCGCAATGCCGCGGCGGTGATGATCACCGCCGACCTGCCCGCCTTCGCCAAGCCGGGCCAGCGGATCGACATCACCGTTTCCGCCATCGGCCGCGCCCGCTCGCTGCGGGGCGGGGCACTGATCATGAGCCCGCTCTATGGCGCGGACGGGCAGATCTACGCCATGGCGCAGGGCAGCCTCGCCGTGGGCGGCCTCGGCGTGACCGGCCGCGACGGGTCCAGCCTGACGGTCAACGTGCCGACCGTGGGCCGAATTCCCGAAGGCGCCACGGTGGAACGCGGCGTGGCGGTCGCCTTCGAGACACAGCCGCTGCTGCGCTGGAACCTGTTCCAGGCCGATTTCCTGACCATCTCCCGCGTGCGTGATGCCATCAACAGCCGCCTGCCCGGTGCCGCATCGGTGGAGGATGGCGCCACGCTGGCGCTGGCGCTGCCGGCCGGCGCCGACCTGCGCGCAGGCCTGATGGCGGAGATCGAGATGCTGGACGTGAACCCGGCGGAGGCCGCCGCGCGCGTGGTGGTCAACAGCCGCACCGGCACCGTGGTCATCTCCAGCGCGGTGCGCCTCGCCCCCGCCGCAATCAGCCATGGCAGCCTGGTGGTGCGGGTGGAGGAGACCCCCCGCGTGGTGCAGCCCGAACCGTTCGGCAATGGCCGTACGGCGGTGGAGGAGGACTCCGCCGTCAGCATCGAGGAGGAGGGCAGCCGCGTCGCCCTGTTCGAACCCGGCGCCAGCCTGGCGGAGGTGGTCGATGCGCTGAACATGCTGGGCACCACCCCGTCCGACCTCGTCGCCATCCTGGAGGCGCTGAAGCAGGCTGGATCGCTCAAGGCGGAGATGCTGGTGATATGATCGCTCCTGTCCACACCGTGGCTCCGCCGAATGCGGCCAGGAGCGAGTTGCGCATTGCCGCCGAAGGGTTCGAGGCGATCATGCTGCGTCAGATGCTGGCCGCCGCGCGCGCCAGCGACATGGGTGACGACCTGTTCGGCGGCAGCGCCGGGCAGGATACCTTTGCCGAGATGCAGGACGCGCAGTTCGCGGACCTCGCCGCCGGCTCCGGCATGCTGGGCCTGGCCGACATGCTCGAAGCCCAACTCGCCCGCCCCAAATTCGCCCGACCTGGCGCGGCACAGGAGCTATAATCCATGGCCTCCGATCTTCTGACCATCGGCGCCGCCGGCGCCAAGGCCGCCCGCGCCGCGCTGGACGTGACGGCGCACAACATCGCCAATGCCTCCACCGAAGGCTACATCCGCCGCACCGCCAGGCTGGAGGAACTGGCCGGCCGCGGCACGTTCCCTTACACCAGCGACATCAGCCTGTCGGGTGCGCGGGTCGGGTCGATCCACCGCAATGCCGACGCGTTCCGCCAGGCGGAAGTGCGCCGCACCGGCAGCGACCTGGCCCGGTCCGACAAGGATCTCGCGGCTCTGCGCGAGGTCGAGGCCGCGCTGGAGGACACCGCGATCTTCGACTCCGTGGTCGAGTTCGAGGCGGCCCTGCAACAATTGTCCAACGATCCGGTCGACCCGGCCCTGCGCGCCGTCGCATTGGCCCGGGCCGATGCGATGGCCGGCAAGTTCAACATCGCCGCCCAGGGCCTGGATGCCAGCGTGGACGGGCTGCATTTCGACGCCAGGTCCGATGTCGCCCGTGCCAACGGGATCGGGGCCGAGCTGGCACGGGTCAATGTCGGCCTGTCCCGCGCGGCCAATGGCAGCACGGACAAGGCCGCCCTGCTGGACCGGCGCGACCTGTTGCTGAGCGAACTGAGCACCCATGCCGACAGCACGGCGGAGTTTGCGGGCGACGGCACGGTGACCGTGCGGCTGGGCGGCGCGGGCGGCGCGGTGTTCGTCGCCGGCAATGTCGCCGGCACGCTGGAGATGGCCGTCGCAGCCGACGACACGCTGTCCTTCGCAGTGAATGGCGCCGCCATTGCGGTCACCGGCGGCAGGCTGGCCGGCGCGCAGACGGGCGTGGTCAGCGCGAACAGCTTCCGCGCCCGGCTCGACACGCTGGCGGACGGCATCGTGCAGACGGTGAACGATGCGCAGGGCGCTGGCGTGGACCTGACCGGCGGCGCCGGCCAGCCGATCTTTGCCGGCTCAGGTGCGGCAGGCATGCGGATGGTGCTGCCCGATGGCAGCAGGATCGCCGCCGCCGCCGCCGGTGCGCCCGCCAGCAGTCGGGACGGCACGAACCTGCTGGCCCTGCGGCAGGCGGTGGCCACGCTGGACCCGGCGGGCGGCATGAACCTGCTGCTGTTCGACGCATCCGCCCTGGTGGCCGCGCGCACCCTGTCGAACGAGGCGCTGGGCACCATCGCCTCCTCCGCGAAGATTGTCCTGCAGCAACAGGCGGGTGTGGACCTGGATACGGAAGCGGCCAACCTGATCCGCTTCCAGCAGGCTTTCCAGGCCAGCAGCCGGGCCATGCAGGTGGCCAGCGACCTGTTCGATACTCTGATCGGGATCAGATAATGACCGTCAATCTTTCCACCGCATCGTTCTACGACAAGTCCAACCGGTACCTGACCGACCTGCGCGGCCAGGCGGCCAGGCTGCAGGAGCAGGCCAGCACCGGCAAGCGGCTGACCACGTCCTCCGACGATCCGGTCGCGGCCGCGCGGCTGCGTAGCCTGTCCCGCGGGGAACGGCTGGCGCAGATCGACCAGAACGGCGCAAACACCGCGATGGCGGAAATGGAGCAGGTCGGCAGCTCGCTGGATGCGACGGCGAAGATCGTCATCCGCGCGCAGGAACTGGCGCAGCAGGCGGCAAATGGCGTGCTGACACCCAGCCAGCGCACCGCACTGGGGGTGGAGGCGGCCGACCTGCGGCGCAGCCTGCTGACGATCGCCAACGGGGAGAACGGGTCGGGCCACGCGCTGTTCGGCGGGCAGGGCGCGGGCGCGGCCTATGCGGAGGTCGGCGGCGTCGTCACCTATCAGGGCAGCGGCGCCAGCAAGCCGATCGACCTGGGGGAAGGGCAGACCGTCACCCCTTCGCTGACCGGTCCGGAGGTGCTGTCCTTCACGGTGAACGGCACGGCGACGGACCTGTTTGCGGTGCTGGGCGCGCTGTCCTCCGCCTTGCAGGGGGACGGCAGCGATCCGGTGGCTGCGTCGCGCAACGCGATGGACGGGCTGTCCGCCGGTCTGGAACGGGTCACCACCGCGCAGGCGGTGATCGGTTCGCGCATGAACTGGGTCGAGCTGATGGACGAACGGCGCACCACCAATGGCGAACTGCGCGCGCAGGAGGCCAAGGATCTGGGCGCCGCCGATCTCGCCACCACCATCAGCAGGCTGCAGGAAGTGATGACCGTGCTGGAAGCCAGCCAGGCCAGCTTCGTGCGCCTCGCGAACATCTCGCTGTTCGATCAGCTTTCGTAATCTTTCGCCGTTAGCCTGGCATCCACACAAGGGCTCTGACGCATGTATGCTGCAATCGGGATAATCGTCCTGCTGGTAATGGTCTTCGGCGGGTTCGCCTTCACCGGTGGCGCGCTGGGGCCGGTGTTGCATGCCTTGCCGCACGAGATGCTGATCATCGGTGGCGCCGCGGTGGGCGCGATGATCGCGGGCAATTCGCTGCACGAGCTGAAGGCGATCGGCGCCAGCTTCGGCAAGATCTTCAAGGGGCCCCGGCATACCAAGCAGGATCACGTGGATGCCATCGCGCTGACCAGCAAGCTGATGAAGGTGCTGCGCGCCGACGGGCCGGTCGCGCTGGAATCGCATGTGACGGACCCGGCCGGCTCCACCATCTTCGCCGAATATCCCCGCCTGTTGGCCAACCGTCCGCTGACCGCGCTGATCAGCGACACGCTGACGCTGATCGTGGTGTCCTCCGGCACGCTGGAAACCCATGCGGTGGAAGACGTGATGGACAATGCCATGAAGAGCCACTTCCACGACATGCAGGAACCGCAGCATGCGTTGCAGTCGCTGGCGGATGCGTTGCCGGCGCTGGGCATCGTGGCCGCTGTGCTGGGCGTGGTGAAGACCATGGGATCGATCAGCGAGCCGCCGGAAGTGCTGGGCGGGATGATCGGATCGGCACTGGTCGGCACCTTCCTGGGCGTGCTGCTGGCCTATGGCATCGTCGGCCCGCTGGCCGGCCGGCTGAAGCAGGTGCTGGACCAGGACGAGCAGATCTTCCACGCGGTAAAGCAGGTGATCATCGCCACCCTGAACGGCTATCCGCAGCCGCTGGTGGTGGAAAGCGCGCGATCCGGGCTGGGCCACGCCTTCCGGCCCGGCCTGTCGGAGCTGCTCGACAGCCTGCGGGGCCGCTGACATGGCCGCTACGTCCCGCGGCAAAAACGATCTGCCGCCGCCCATCATCGTCAAGAAGGTCACGGTGGTCGCCGGGGGCGGCCACCATGGCGGCGCCTGGAAGGTCGCCTATGCCGATTTCGTGACCGCGATGATGGCCTTCTTCCTGCTGCTGTGGCTGCTGGGCGCCACGACGGAGAAGCAGAAGCGCGGCCTGGCGGATTATTTCACCCCCACCCTGGTCAAGACAAAGGAAGGCAGCGCCGGATCGAACAACGGCCTGCTGGGCGGATCCTCGCTGACGGAGGTGGACAAGTATCCGAACAGGCAGGGGCAGACCGGCACCCGCACCCTGACGATTCCGCGCGATGTGACCGGAGGTCCGAAGGAAGGCGCCGCCGCCATCGCCCGCATGCGGGAAAAGGTGGCGGAGAAGCTGGCCGAGAACCGCAAGCTGCAGCGATTGATGAAGCAGGTGAAGATGGTCGACACGACCGAGGGCATCCGTATCGACCTGGTGGACGATGCCGACTTCTCCATGTTCCAGCTCGGCACCACGGTGATGACGGCGGACGCGGATGCGCTGGTCAGGGCGATTGCTGCCACGGTGGCGGACGAGGCCGGGATGCTGACGGTGCGTGGCCATACCGATGCGCTGCAATGGCGCAGCGGGGCAGGCAACAACTGGGCGCTCAGCAGCGGCCGGGCGGAAGCGACGCGGCAGGCCTTCGTGCGGCACGGCATCATGCCGGGCCGGTTCCGCCGCATCGAAGGCGTTGCCGACCGGGAGCCGCTGGTGGCGGACAACCCGGCCGACCCGCGCAACCGGCGCATCTCCATCCTGCTGGGCAGCTAGAGCCGCAGCAGGGTGGGTACCAGCTGGTCGTAATGGTCGATCACCGCATCCGCCCCCAGCTCGGCCGCAGGCCGGTCGTTATAGCCGAAGGACAGCGCGACGGACGGTACCCCGGCCGCGCGCGCCGCGCCGGTATCGTAGGTGCTGTCGCCCACCATGGCGAAGCGGCCGCCGACATTGCACAGGCGGATGGCCTCGACGATCATGTCGGGGCGGGGCTTGGACCGGCCGGCCCCCAGCGTGTCACCGCCGATGATCCCGGCAAACCTGTCGGTCAGGTCCAGCTTCTCCAGCAGCAGGCGGGCGAGATGTTCCGCCTTGTTGGTCACCACCGCCAGCGCCACGCCGCGCGCGGCCAGGTCGTCCAGCGCCTGCAGGCAACCGTCATACGGCACCGTATGGTCGGCGATATGCGCGGTGTAGTGGTCCATCAGACCGGCCAGCGCCGCCTCGAACGCCCTGGCCGGCAGCGGGCCGCCAGTCAGCAGCAATCCGCGTTCGAGCATCGCGCGGGCCCCGCCGCCGATCAGGCTCACGACATCCTCCGCCGGGACGGCGGGCCGGCCGATCGCATCAAGTGCGTGCTGCAGGGCCGGGCCGAGATCGCGGGCGGAATCGACCAGCGTGCCGTCAAGGTCGAACCCGACTGCGGTGAATGGAAAGCTGTTCATCGCGGGCGCCCGTGCCCGAGCCGTCTGGAAACCGCAACCGAACGGTGGCATTGGCCCCTGCCATGAGCAACATGCCCGACGCCGCCACGCCGCTTGCCATCATCATCCTGGCCGCCGGGCGCGGCACGCGGATGCGCAGCGCCATGCACAAGGTGCTGCACCCGGTCGCGGGCCGCCCGATGATCGAACATCTGATGGCCAGCGTGGCGGAACTGGCCCCGCGTCAGGTGGTGGTGGTCACCGGCGAAGGCCGCGATCAGGTGGAGCGCCAGCTTGCCGGCCGCGCCAGCTTCGCCGTGCAGGACCAGCAGCTGGGCACCGGCCATGCGGTCGCGCAGGCGGAAGGCGCGCTGGCGGGGTTCGCCGGGGATGTGCTGGTGCTGTATGGCGACGTGCCCTTCGTCAGCGCCGCCACCATGCGGGCCATGCTCGACCGACTGCACGGGGCGGATGCGCCGGCGGTCGTTGTGCTGGGCTTCGAGCCGGCCGATCCGCTGAACTATGGGCGGGTCGTGGCGGAAGATGGCGCCATCCGGCGCATGGTGGAATACAAGGATGCCGACCCGGCCGAGCGCGCCGTGACGCTGTGCAATTCGGGCCTGCTGGCGGCGCCTGCCGCCACCCTGTTCCCGCTGCTGGCGCGTGTCGGCAACGACAATGCGCAGGGCGAATATTACCTGCCCGACATCATCAACATCGCCATCGCCGAAGGGCAGGGCTGTGCGGTGATCAGCGCCGCCGATCCGGACGAGGTCGCCGGCATCAACTCGCGGGCGGAACTCGCGCAGGCGGAGGCACGTTGGCAGGCGGGCGCCCGGGTCCGGGCGATGGATGCCGGTGCCACGCTGCTGGCGCCCGGGACGGTGTTCTTCAGCTGGGACACGCAGCTGGGCCGGGATGTCACGGTGGGCGCCAATGTGGTGTTCGGCCCCGGGGTCCGCGTGGCGGACAACGTCACCGTTCACGCGTTCTGCCATCTGGAGGGCGCGACGATTGCCAGCGGCACCGTCGTCGGACCGTTCGCCCGGCTGCGCCCCGGCACCGTGCTGGAAGAGGGCGTGCGCGTGGGCAATTTCGTGGAGGTGAAGGCCGCTGTGCTGGGCGCTGGCGCCAAGGCCAATCACCTCAGCTATATCGGCGATGCCACCGTCGGCGCGGGCGCCAATATCGGTGCCGGCACCATTACCTGCAATTATGACGGCTACTTCAAGCACCGGACCGAGATCGGACCGCGCGCTTTCATCGGCTCCAACTCCGCTCTCATCGCGCCGATCCGCATCGGCGCGGACGCGATCGTCGCCGCGGGCAGCACGGTCAGCCGTGACGTCGGCGATGGCGAGCTGCGGCTGGTACGCGCCGACCAGCTGGTGAAGCCCGGCTGGGCCGACGCCTTCCACGATGCCATGCGCCGCAAGAAGGACGCAGGCCGGGACTGATCCTGCGACCCGGCGGTGTCGTTGCCGAACAGGGAACCGGCACCGGTGCAGCACGCTTCTACGCCCGACGACGGGTTTCAGAGGATGCAGCAATCATGGCAGGCAAATTCGCAATCATTACCGGAGCTTCCACCGGCATCGGGTTCGAGCTGGCGACGCTGGCGGCCAAGGACGGGTACGACATCCTGGTCGTGGCGAACGAGGGGCTGATCAATGATGCGGCGGCCGATTTCCGACAGTTCGGCACGCAGGTCGACGCGGTCGAGGCGGACCTGTCCACCATCGAAGGCGTGGACAGCCTGCTGGCCGCCACCCAGGGCCGGCAGGTAGACCTGCTGTGCGCCAATGCCGGGCACGGCCTGGGGCACGCTTTCCTGGACCAGCCGGTCGCCGACTGGCGCCACGTGGTCGACACCAACATCACCGGCACGCTGTACCTGCTGCAGACCGTGCTGAAGCCGATGGTGGCGCGGAATGACGGCAAGGTGCTGGTGACAGGGTCCGTTGCCGGTTACATCCCGGGTTCGTTCCAGGCCGTATATAACGGCACCAAGGCCTTCGTGGACAATTTCGTGCTGGCCCTGCAGAACGAGCTGAAGGATGTGGACGGCGTCACGCTGACCAACCTGATGCCGGGGCCGACCGACACCGAGTTCTTCGAGCGGGGCGGCATGATGGACACCTCGGTCGGCACCGACCCCAAGAAGGAAGACCCGCAGGTCACCGCCCGCAACGGCTGGGATGCGCTGATGTCCGGCAAGGCCAGCGTGGTGTCCGGCTGGAAGAACAAGGTGCAGATGGCGGTCGAGGGGATCATTCCGGAGTCGGTCAAGGCCGAACAGCACCGCAAGATGGCGGAGCCCGGCAGCGCCGACTGAGCCCGGGACCTGCGCGGCGGACCCCGGAAGGTCTGCCGCGCACATCCTCAGCGGTTCTGCCGCCCGTCGATCAGGGTTTCCACGATCGAGGGATCCGCCAGCGTGCTGGTATCGCCCAGCGACCCGAAGTCGTTCTCCGCGATCTTGCGCAGGATGCGACGCATGATCTTGCCCGAGCGGGTCTTGGGCAGACCCGGCGTGAAATGCACGAAGTCGGGCGTCGCGATAGGGCCGATCTCCTGCCGGACATGCGCGCGCAGCTCCGCTGCGAGACCTTCGCCCGGCTCCTCCCCCACATTCAGCGTGACATAGCAGTAGATGCCCTGACCCTTGATGTCGTGCGGCGCGCCGACCACTGCCGCCTCCGCCACCCTGGGGTGCAGCACCAGCGCGCTTTCCACCTCCGCTGTGCCCAGCCGGTGGCCGGACACGTTGATCACGTCATCCACCCGGCCGGTGATCCAGTAGTATCCGTCCTCGTCCCGCCGGCAGCCATCGCCGGTGAAGTACTTGCCGGGATAGGTGCTGAAATAGGTCTGCACGAAGCGTTCGTGATCGCCATAGATCGTGGTCGCCTGGCCGGGCCAGCTGCGGCTGATGCACAGATTGCCTTCCGTTGCGCCGTCCAGCACCTGCCCATCGCCATCCACCAGTTGCGGGCATACGCCGAAGAACGGCCGTCCTGCGCTGCCCGGCTTCATCGGGTGCGCGCCAGGCAGGGTAGTGATCATGATCCCGCCGGTCTCCGTCTGCCACCAGGTATCGACGATCGGGACTGCGCCCTTGCCGACGACCTGATGATACCAGCGCCATGCCTCCGGATTTATCGGCTCGCCCACCGATCCCAGCAGGCGCAGGCTGGACAGGTCGTGCTTCGTCACATGGCCATCGCCTTCGCGCATCAGGGAGCGGATGGCGGTCGGCGCGCTGTAGAAGATGTTGACCTTGTGCTTGGCCACCACCTGCCAGAACCGGTCGTGATCGGGGTGGTTGGGCACCCCTTCGAACATCAGCGCCGTGGCCCCGTTCTGCAGCGGGCCATAGACGATGTAGCTGTGTCCGGTGACCCAGCCGATGTCGGCCGTGCACCAGTAGATTTCGCCCGGGCGGTAATCGAACACGTAGCGGAAGGTCGTTTCCGTCCAGACGGCATAGCCGCCGGTCGTGTGCAGCACGCCCTTCGGCTTGCCGGTGGAGCCGGAGGTGTAGAGGATGAATAGCGGGTCGTCCGCCGCCATCGGCTCGCACGGGCAATCCTCGGCCACGCCTTGCGACGCCTCGTGGTACCAGTGGTCGCGCCCTGCCACCATGGTCACGTCCACGCCGGTATGGCGCACCACCAAGACCGCCTTGGCCGCCACCTTCTGCAGGGCGGCATCGACATGCGCCTTCAGCGGTACCGGCTTGGCCCCGCGCACGGCACCATCGGCACAGATGATCCAGTCGCTGGCGCAATCCTCCACCCGGCCGGCGATCGCGTCGGGGCTGAAGCCGCCGAACACCACCGAATGCACCGCACCGATACGGGCGCAGGCCAGCATGGCGAAGGCTGCCTCCGGGATCATCGGCATGGTGATGGTGACCCGGTCGCCACGCGCCACGCCCAGCTGCTTCAGCGTGTTGGCCATGCGGATGACCTCGCGCTGGAGCCCGGCATAGGTGATGCGGCGGACCTCGCCCGCCGGGTCGTCGGGTTCGAAGATCAGCGCGATCGTCTCGCCCCGGCCGGCGGCGACATGGCGGTCCACCGCATTGTGGCACAGGTTCAGCGTGCCGCCGGTGAACCAGCGGATCGCCACCGGGTCGAAGCTCCAGTCCGCGATCGTCTCCGGCGGCGTGATCCACTCCAGCCGCGCGGCCTGCTCGTCCCAGAACGCGTCCGGCTCCTCGATGGAACGGCGATACATCGCCTCGTAGGTGTCTGCGTCGCACAGCGTGTGCTCGCGCGCCTGCAGCGGCGGTTCGATCCACCGCTCCGCGATTGTCGCGTCTGCCATCGCTCTTCCTTCTTCCAGCTTGCGACCTGTGCCGGTCGGTTTGTCTCATCCCGCCTTTGTTAATGCACAGCCCTTGCGCGCAGTGCCAGCCTCTTCGCACCGGACCGGCTGCCGAAACTGCGCTTGATCAATCCTGCTGCCGCTCTATCCGGGCCGCCGCACACGGGTCCGGAACGGAAACATACCAATGACATCGCATCGGCTGCTTGCGGCGACCTGCCTGCCGGCCATGGCGCTCGCCACCGCCCCGGCCATCGCGCAGGAGGCGGATGCACCGATCGTCGTGACCGGCACGCTGATCGCGGGCCCGGGTGACGGTGCGGCGCCGGTGCAGGTGTTCCGGGCGGACGACCTGGCCGCCCAGGGATCGCCGACCCTGCTGGACCTGACCCGGCTGCTGCCCGCCTCCAGCGGCGTGCTGGGGGACTCCGCGCAGTTCGACGGGCGCAGCCAGTTTGCGGAAGGCAGCGCGTCCATCAATCTGCGCGGGCTGGGGCCGCAGCGCACGCTGGTGCTGCTGAACGGACGCCGCCTGGCGCAGAGCGGATCGGGCAACATCCCCTTTGTGGACGTGAACCTGCTGCCGGTCGATGCGCTGGACCGGATCGAGATCCTGACCGACGGCGGCGCCACCACCTACGGCTCCGACGCGATTGGCGGTGTAGTCAATTTCATCACCCGCACAAACCAGAACGGCTTCACCGCTTCGGCCGCGCACCGGCTGATCGACGGATCGAAGGGTGACAGCAATGCGGCGCTAGGCTGGGGCGGACGGATCGGTCCGGTGCGCGCCTTCCTGTCGGCCGGCTACCAGCACCGCAGCGAACTGATGGCGAGTGACCGACGGGCCGTGCTGCGCCCTTACGCCGAGAACCCGCAAGGCGGCTGGACCGGCGGCGGCAATCCCGGCAATTTCGACTGGGATGGCCCGCTGAACGGGACCAGCTTCACCGCGGACGAGGGTTGCGAAGGGCTGGGCGGTTATCGCTCGCCCATCAGCGGCGGCGACCTGTGCTTCACCAACTTCCTGGGTTTCACCAACATCGTGGAGCCGGAGGACCGCTACCAGCTGTTCGCCGACCTTGCCGTGGACCTCGGCCCATCGGCGGAGTTGCGCGTCACCGGCCTGTACGGTCGGCTGGAAACCACGCTGGCGACCTCGCCCTCCTTCCTGCCGACCGTGGCGCCATCGGGCAATGCGGCGTTCGGCGGGGGCGGGCTGTTCGTGATCCCGGCCTACGCACCCGCCTTGCAGGATTACTGCGCCCGCTTCGGCGCGGCGGCGGGCTGTGCGCCGGGGCAGCCAGCCCTGGCTTTTCCCGTCCGCTTCCGCCCGCTGCTGGCCGGCGGCAATCCGCTGTATGACAATGCCCGCAACACCGCCAAGCAGCCGCGTGATGCCGACATGTACCAGGCGAGCGCGGAGCTGGGCTGGCAGCTGGCGGGCGCCCTGCGCCTGACCGCCAGCGCGACCTACAGCGAGTATGACCGGCACTTCGCGGTCGGTGACAGCTTCGTGGACCTGCTGCAGAATGCGCTGGCGGGTTTCGGCGGGCCTGACTGCGCCTATGCCCGCCCGGCCAGCCGCGCCGGGCTGAATGCCACGCAACTGGCGGCACTGGCCGGCACCGGTGGCTGCACCTTTTTCAACCCGTTCTCCACCGCAGTTTCCGCGAACGCGATCACCGGCGCGGTCAACCCGAACTTCGGCGGCGCGGCGCTGGCCAACGATCTGGCGACGGTCGACCACATCTACGACCTGTCGTGGCGGGTTGCCAATACCCGCGCCTGGGTGGCCGATCTGGTACTGGCGGGCGGCACCGGGGTGGAGCTGCCGGGCGGGGAAGCGGAGTTTGCCGTTGGCGGGCAGTACCGGCGCGACCGTTACGAACGTCGCTACACCGGGGCGAACAGCCTGGACCTGTTTCCGTGCCCCGGCTCCGTGCTGGATCCGGCCGCCACCTGCGCGGTGGAGACCGGCGCGCTCGGCTTCATCGGCTCGAACCGCAACGTCGCCGCGGCGGACGCGGTTTGGGCCGGCTTTGCAGAGGCCCGTCTGCCGCTGCTGCCCGGCCTGCTGGTGCAGCTGTCCGCCAGATATGAAAGCTATGGCGGGGGCAACACGTTCGACCCGCAGGCACGCATCCGGTGGGAACTGGCGGACGGGATCGCCTTGCGCGCCGGAGTCGGCTCCACCTTCCGTGCCGCCCCACCGCAAAGCCGGCTGGTCGATCAGGTCGTGCTCACGCTGATCGGCAGCGCATTGCGCGCCGTGGATGTGCGCGGCGATCCCGGACTGGCGCCCGAACGTGCCACCACCTGGAACGCCGGGGTGGACGTGGCGCAAGGCGGCTTCACCGCCGCACTCGATTACTGGCGCTACGACTTCGCCGGCGCGATCGAGGCGGAGCCCGTGGGGGCGATCACGGGCGCCCTGTTCGGCGCCAGCGGCACAGCCAACTGCGGCAACCCGGCCTTTGCCGCCCTGCAGGCGCGCTTCACCTTTTCCGGCGGCAGCTGCGGCATCGGCAATGTGCAGCGCCTGTCCACGCGCTTGTTCAATACCGGCGGGATCGACACCAGCGGCGTCGATGCCCGCGTCGCCTATGCCTTCGAACCCGCCGCCGGGTTGCGGCTGGAGGGCGGACTGAACGCCACCTACACCATCGAATACCAGGTCGATGACCTGCTGGTAGAAGGGATCATCGTACAGCCTGCCTTCGACGCGGCCGGCACGCTGAACTTCCAGACCACCGCCTATCCGCTGCCGGACCTGAAGGGCTTCGCCTGGTTGCAGGGCGAGAGTGGCGGGCACCTGCTCCGGCTGCAGCTCAACCACATCGCCGGTTATGACGATGCGCGGGGGGCTGCCATCTTCGGCCCCAGCGCCGCGCTTGGCGGGCAGAGCGTGCCGGCGGGCCGGCATATCGGCAGCTTCACGACGCTGGATGCGACCTGGCGCTGGACCCTGCCGCTGCGGGACGGGGGCACCACCTTGTCGCTGGCGCTGGTCAACCTGGCCGACGAGCAGCCACCGCTGGCACGGATCGACCAGAACTTCGATCCGTTCACCCACAATGCGCTGGGCCGCACGCTGAAGCTGGGTGTGGCGCAGGCGTTCTGAGGCCCGCGACGTGCCACCTTGCCGTTCGCGCTCCGTCCGGGCATGAAGGTAGCGACCTATGCTGTCCCAGAAGACCCGCTACGCGATCCGCGCCATGCAGCACCTGGCCGATCGGCATGGGCAGGGACCGGTGCAACTGGCGGAGATCGCCGCGGCGCAGAACATCCCGGTCAAGTTCCTCACCACCATCCTGTCCGAACTGGCACGCTACGGCATGGTCGGCAGCAAGCGGGGCAAGGTCGGCGGATACTGGCTGGCGATCCCGCCGGTGGACATCACCTATGGCGACCTGATCCGCCTCATGCGCGGCTCGCTGGCGCTGGTCCCGTGTGCCAGCCGCTTCGCGCATGAGAAATGCAGTCATTGCCTGGCCGAAGGCGATTGCCGCACGCGGACGCTGATGCTGCAGGTGCGCGACCAGACCGCCTCCATCCTGGACGGCATCCGCCTGTCCGACCGGATCGATCCGCTGCCGCCCTTTGCAGATGACGAGGCTCCTCCCGCCGCACCAAAGCTGCACTTGGGCGACGAATAGCTGAAGCCTATTGTCTACCAAGTGAGTTGAGTTACAAACCGGCCCCATCGAAGCAGGAGCAATTCGATGGCTACACGATCAGACCCTCTCGCCTCCGGGCAGCAGGACGACGCTCTTTCCACGGTATCGGAGGCGCTGGGCCGCCTGCGTTATGGCGTGATCCAGCTGACCGTCCATGACGGCAAGCTGATGCAGATCGACGTGACCGAACGGCGCCGTTTCGCCGGCTGAGCCGGTACGCCCCTTCAATCCCTTCACTGATGAGACCGGGTTTCCGGGTGCATCATCTCCACCTTTCGAAAGCGAGGCCATGCATTCCAAGATGATTGCGCCGCTGCTGGCGGCGGCGAGCCTGCTGGCGTTCACACCCGGCACGGCCGTCGCCCAGGCGCAGCCACAGAGCCCCGCCCAGGCAGGCGATCCCGGATGGGAAAGCGGGGAAGCGCCCCCTTCCGTCGGCACGGGCGCCCGCGATGCGGAGCAGCCGGCGATCTTCGTGACCGCGCGCCGGCGGCAGGAAACCGCGCAGCAGGTGCCGCTGGCGATCAGCGTCGTGGATGCGGACAAGATCGACAATACCGGCGCGTTCAACGTCGGCCGGCTGCAGCAGCTGGTGCCGTCGCTCACCTTCTACAGCTCCAACCCACGCAACTCGGCGGTGAACATCCGCGGGATCGGCGTACCCTTCGGTCTCACCAATGATGGCTTCGACCAGGGCGTCGGCATCTATGTCGACGACGTCTATTACAACCGCGTCGCCTCCGCCACGTTCGACTTCCTGGACGTCGCCCAGATCGAGGTGCTGCGCGGGCCCCAAGGCACGCTGTACGGCAAGAACACCACCGCCGGCGCGGTGAACATCACCACCCGCCAGCCCACCTTCGACTTCGAGGCGCGGGCGGAGGCGTCGGTCGGCAATTACGGCTTCGCGCAGGGCAAGACCAGCATCTCCGGCCCGATCACCGACACCATCGCTGCCCGCGTCGCCTTCTCCGGCACCGGCCGCCGTGGCACGATCCGCAATGTCGCCACGAACGAATGGATCAACGAACAGGACAATTTCGGCATCCGCGGGCAGATCCTGTGGGAGCCGGCCGACAGCGTGGATGTGACCCTGACGGCCGACTACAGCACGCAGGATCCGGCCTGCTGCGGCACCGTGTTCGTCCGCACCGGCGCCACCCAGCGCGCGCTGAACCGGCAATATGCGGCGCTGGCTGCGGCGCAGAACTACCAGGTGCCCGATACCGATGCCTTTGCGCGGCGGACTGACATCGACGCCAACCTCAATGCCGGCAACACCATCGCCGGCGCCTCCGCCCGGGTCCGCTGGGACACCGGCTGGGGCGAGCTGACCAGCATCACCGCCTGGCGGTACTGGGACTGGCTGCCGGAGAACGATCGCGATTTCACCGGCCTGCCGATCACCAGCATCTCGCAAAATCCCAGCCAGCAGAACCAGTGGACGCAGGAGTTCCGCTTCAATCACGATGGCGACCGCGTCGACTTCCTGGTGGGTGCCTTCGGCTTCTACCAGGAGGTGCGGACCCAGGGCCTGCAGGCGCAGGGTCGGGCAGCCAGCGCCTGGCTGCTGGCGCCAACCAGCGCCTTGTCGCGCGATCCGTCCGTGCTGGACGGGCTGACGGCGCGCAACGACATCCGGCTCGACAACCTCTCGCTCGCCCTGTTCGGCCAGCTGAGCTTCGACATCACCGACAGCCTCAGCATCCAGCCAGGCGTGCGGCTGAACTATGACCGCAAGGATGGCCTGTACAATTCGGTGGTGACCAATGGCACGGGCCAGTTGGTGACCTTCGCCAGCACCGATCCGCGCATCGTGGCGCAGCGCGGCGTGCTGGCGCCGCAGTTCTTCGAACCGCAGTTCGATGACTGGAATGTCAGCTACGACGTGACCTTGGCTTATGAGATCACGCCCGACATCAACAGCTACGCCACCTATGCCCGCACCTTCAAGCCGGGCGGCATCAACCTGAACGGCGTGCCCAACGATGCGGCCGGCAATCCGGTGCTGGAGGTGGGCACGGTCGATCCGGAACGGGTCAGCCATTACGAGGTAGGCCTGAAAAGCCAGTTCCTGGATGGCAGTGCCACGGTCAACCTGGCGGCCTTCCGCACGGACATCCGCGACTATCAGGCGCAGGTGGTGAACGGGCAGACCGGCGTGCTGCGCGGCTACCTCGCCAATGCGGAGGCGGTGCGCACGCAGGGGATCGAGCTGGATGCATCGCTGCGTCCGTCCGCGCGGTTCAACACCTATGTCAGCGGCGCGTTCACCGATGCGACCTATCGCTCCTTCGCCGATGCGCCGTGCCCGCCCGAACTGTCGGGCGGCACCACGGTCGGCGCCGGGCAGACGGCATCGCCGGCCGGCACGCCCGGCGGGCTCAGCCCGGCGAACTGCGACATTTCCGGCCAGCGCCTGCCCGGCGTGTCGCGCTGGGCGGTATCCTTCGGGGCGGAGGGCAACGTGCCCGTCACGCTGGCGGGCCGGGATGGCCAGCTCTACCTGGGATACGACGGCAGCTATCGCTCGCGCTTCTCGTCCAACCCCACGCCGTCGGCCTATACCTGGATCGACGAGTTCCAGCTGCACAATCTGCGCGCCGGCTTCCGCACCGATGCGGGCATCAATGCCTTCCTGTGGGTCCGCAACCTGGCGGACGAGGACTATTTCGAGCAGTTGCAGGTGCCGTCCGGCAATACCGGGCTGATCGTCGGCAACCCCGGCGATCCGCGCACCTGGGGCTTCACCGTTCAGTCGCAGTTCTGACCGTGGGTGACGCGGGGCCGAACCGGTACCCGCGTCCTTTCGGGCGATCTGCGATTGTTCAGCCGGTGCGACGGGCGGAGGCGGAAGCAGGCGGTGCGATCTCTGCCATCGTCTCGTCCACCGGCACCACATCCACGCGGAAATCGGTGGTCTGCTTGCCACCGCCCACGAACACGCCATTCACCGGCGTCACGTCGGCATAGTCGCGGCCCATGCCCAGCACGATGTGGTCCTCCCGTGCCAGGCTGTCATTGGTCGGATCGATGCCGATCCACCCGGCACCAGGCCCGCACCACACCGCGGCCCAGGCATGCATCGCATCCGCGCCGACCAGCCGCGCCCGGCCCGCCGGCGGCAGGGTGCGCAGGTAGCCGCTGACATAACCCGCCGGGATGCCATGCATTCGCAGTGCCACGATCATCACATGCGCGAAATCCTGACACACCCCGGCCTTTGCGGCGAAGGCCTCGGCCGGCAGCGTGCGGGAGGTGGTGGTGCCGGGGGCATAGGCGAATTCGCGATGGATGCGCATGGCCAGCGCACGCGCGGCCTCCAGCACCGGGGTGTCGGGCAGCAGGTCGGGCGCAGCCCAGGCACCGATCGCCTCGTCCGGCGGGGTCATGCTGGCACCGTAGAGATAGGCGGCAGGCGCGAGCGGGCCGAGCGTACGGGCTTCGCTCGCCATTTGTCGCAACTCGGCCACTGGCGGCGTGATGTCGGGCACCGGCAACGGGGACAGCTCGGCCGTGAATTCCGTCACGATCCGCAGCGATGACAGCCGCCCGCTATAGCGCAGGGTGGTGACGTGGCTCAGATAAGGGCCGGGTCCTTCCGTCCGCTCCGTCGGCGGCACGTCCAGCTCCATCGTGAAATCGCGCACCACCTGCCCGGGCCAGGTCACGGGGCGCAGGCGCAGGTTCAGCCGGGCATCGGTGACCCCTGTGCGGTACTGCAGCCGCGAATCCTGCCGGACGCGATATCTCACCCCAGCAGCGCCTCCGTGCCTCGCCGCCGCAGCACGTCCTGCTGCAGGAAGAACCGCCGGGCGATCGTGTCCGACAGGCCGCCCAGGCTGTCGACCAGCTCGTCGATCACCCGCGGGGTCACATGTTCCGCCTCCAGCGCCTCGATCCGGGCGTGCAGCTGGCGCGCCATCCGCAGCGGCGGATCGGCCCGGCCGGAATGGCGCAGCTGCGGCAAGGCCTCCATGTGCTGCACCAGCCGCCGGGTCTGGAAGATCGCGCCACGCGGCTGTTCCGGGTCCAGCAGCACCACATCGATCACCGGGGCGGCGAAGGGGCGGGTCATGTAGCGGCTGATATACAGCGCCTCCGCATCGGCCAGGTCCAGCAGCGCCCCCAGATCGTCGGCGCTGGGCTCCGCCGGCACCAGCACGTTGACCGCCTGGCAGATCAGCGATGCGCGTTCCAGGCACAGGCCCACATCCAGGAACCGCCAGGCATCCGCCCGGCTCAGCGTGTCGGCGATCAGCCGCTGCACCGCCGCGCCCCGCTCGATCGCCGCCTCCGCCGCCGCGATCAGCGATTCCGCATTGCCCGGCACAAGCGGTGCATGCGGCCGGCTGATCGCCCGCCAGCTGTCGCGGCTCAGCCGGTCGCGCAGCAGCAGCGCCAGTGACCGCATCCGCTCTTCCAGCGACGCGACGGAGCTGCCGGCACCCGTGTCGCCCAGCGCGGCGGCGGCGATGTCCAGCGCAGGCCCATAGGTGGAGGACACCGCGCCCCAGCGATACAGCAGCTGCGACAGGCGCTGCACCGTGCCGCTTGCGCCCGGGTCGGCCTGCAGGTCGCCGGCGCATTGCAGCAGGGTGCGTGCCGCGCGGGCGACCTGTTGGCACCGTTCGGCGTAGCGGCCGAACCAGAACAGATTGTCCGCCGCCTGGCTGGGCAGCAGGCCGGCGCCACGACGGATAGCGGGCGCCTCCTCCGGCACCGACAGGGTCAGCCGGGGGAAGGGCTGGTCGCCTGCCGTCGCCACAGGATCGACAATGCACACATCGGCGGACAGGTCGCCTTCGCCCATCAGCCAGGTGCGCAGCTCGCCGCTCTGCGAGATGCGGCCAAGGCCGCCCGGCAGCACGGTCCAGGCGCCGCTGGCATTGCGCGCCAGGAAGGCGCGCAGGGTAAAGCCGCGCGGCTCCAGCCGGTTGCCGACCAGGCAGGGCGTGGTGCTGACCCGGATGATCTCCTGCGCGGTATAATCCATCGCCCGCCGCCCCATCGCCTCGCGCAGCCGCACGCGCTCCTCCGCGGTCAGGCTGCTGCCCTGGCGGGTGGCGCCATCGGGCAGCAGCGCGACAGGCGTCCGGAACGATGATGACAGCACCAGGTCGTCCAGATGCTCCAGCACATGATCCCGCTCCGCCGGGCCGCCGCACCACCAGGTCGCGGCATTGGGCAGCAGCAGCGGCTCGCCCCGCAACTCGCGGCACAGGCGCGGGATGAAGGCGGACATGGCGCGCGATTCCACCACGCCGCCGCCCATCCAGTTGGCCACTGACAGCTGCCCGCTCTCGCAGGCGGACAGCAGGCCCGGCACGCCGATGCGGCTGCGCGTGTCGAAGTTCAGCGGATCGATCGAATGGGTGTTGATCCAGCGCCAAAGCGCGTCGATCCGCTTCAGGCCGGCGATGGTGCGCACGAACAGGCGTCCGTCACGTACCACCAGGTCGCGCCCTTCCACCAGCGAGAACCCCAGATGCCGCGCCAGATAGGCCTGCTCGGGGTAGGACTGGTTGAAGCGCCCCGCCGTCAGCAGCGCGACCCGCGGCTCGCTCCGCTGGCAGTCGGCGGCGATACCGGCCCGCAATGCGGCGAAGAAGTCGCTCTGCCGCCGTGCGCCCATCTCCGACAGTGCACCGCCGGTTGCGCGGCTGATCGCCAGCCGGTTCTCCAGCGCGTAACCGATCCCGATGGCGAAGCGCACGCGATCGGCCAGCACCCGCCATTCGCCGGTGGGGCCCCGCGCCAGATCGACCGCGAGCACCTGCAGGTGATGCCGCGGCGGGTTCAGCCCGACCATGCGCCGGGCGAAATGCGGCGATCCGGACACCATGGCAGCGGGCAGATGCCCTTCGCGCACCAGCCGCTGCGGGCCGTAGATGTCGGCGACGATCGTCTCCAGCAGCTCCGCCCGCTGCACCAGCCCCGCCGCGATCCCCCGCCATTCGGAGGCGCCGATCACGATCGGCACGGGGCCCAGCGGCCATGACCGTTCCTGCTCGTCCCCCGTCAGCCGGAAGGCGATGCCCAGTTCCGCCACATGCCGGTCGATCTGCGCCTGTACCGGCCCCAGCTGCCCGCCACCCTGCCGCGACAGTGCGGCCACGAAGCCGCGCCAGGCATCGGCGATCGCCGGGCTGGAAGCGCTGAACAGATCGCCCTCTGCATCGCCGCCATACCAGGCAAGCGGGTCAGCCGCGGGATCGGCACCGAACAGGTCGGCGCCCAGACTGGCCATGATGCAGGGATCCTTCCTCGAACAGGTTGCGGATCGGCCTCATACAGCCTGCAGGCCCGGTGCAACACCCCGTGGCGCCACATAGGGGAAATGGGTGCGCCATTGCAGCAGCGGCTGTTCCAGGTACCGCCACGACAGGGCAGCCGCCACGATCGTCACCCCGCCGCACAGCAGCAAAGTGGTCCAGCCGGGCGCGGCCTCGTCCGCGTCCAGCAGGGTGTTGGCGATGTAGATATGGTACAGGTAGATGCCGTAGGACCGACGACCCAGCCACACGATCAACCGGTTGCCCAGCAGCGGCGTGGCCACGCCGCGCGGCCCATGCCGTGCGAACAGGATCAGCCCGGCAAAGGCAAGGCACGTCAGCGGGCCGTTCAGCCCTTTGACGGCCAGTGCCGGCAGGATCGCGCCCAGGCCGACCGAAAGCATCAGCCCGATGACGATCAGCGCCAGCACCGGCACGATCCACCACCGGCCCAGCCGCCCGCGCGCCTCGACCCAGGCCAGCAGGGCCCCGGCACCCAGAGCGTCCAGCTGCCCCATCAGCAGCAGGCCAAGGCCGGGTTCGCGCGCATGGTGCGCCTCGCTCAGCGCCAGGTTCCAGGCGACCGCCCCCGCGATCAGCCCGGCACACAGCAGGCCCGCCATGTGCGGATTGCGCCTTCTTAGGGCGAACAGCAGCGTCACGGGCCACAGCAGATAGAACTGCTCCTCCACGGCGAGCGACCACAGATGGCCGGTGATGACCGGCTCCCACTCGCCCTGCAGCGCCAGAAGGATGTTGGTGGTGAAGGTCAGGTGCCACCAGGCGGTGTCGCGGATGGCATAGGCATCCAGCGCCAGCGCGATCCCCAGCGCCAGGTAGTATGGCGGGAAGATCCGCAGCACCCGCCGGGTCCAGAACGCCTGCAGGATCTGCCCGGTGCTGGCGCCGCGCGCATGGGCGGACAGCAGGATGTGCGTGATCAGATATCCGCTGATGCAGAAGAACAGCCGCACCCCGGCACCCGTCAGCGGGAACTCCAGCCAGTACAGATGACCGATCAGCACGCAGGTGACAGCCAGCGCCCGCAGCCCGTCGATCTCAGGGCTGTAGGCGATGCCCGTCGGGCCGGCGGCAGTGCTGTCCGTCATTCACGGCACTGTCGCCCCGATCGGCCCAGGCGGGCAATGCTCCGTCCGCTGACAAACTATCCACCGGATCGCGGGGCAGGGCGGCGCAGGTCCAGCGTCATCGGGAACTCGCCACCGGCCTCTCCCGCGGGAATGTCGATCCGCCCTGGCGTATGCCCGTGATCCAGGAACCGCGCCTTGCGCCGGCTTTCGGCCTCGTAGTCGTTGACCGGCACGTCGTCGTAGGCGCGGCCGCCCGGATGGGCCACGTGATACACGCAGCCACCCAGCGATCGGCCGTTCCAGCTGTCCAGCACGTCGAAGGTCAGCGGCGGGTCCGCCTTCAGCAGCGGGTGCATGCAGGAATGCGGCGCCCACGCCTTGTACCGGATGCCACCCACCGCCTCGCCCGGGCGGCCGGTGGGATGCAGCGGCACGCGCCGGCCGTTGCAGGCGATCACATGCCGCCCCGGCACCAGCCCCTTGGCCCGCACCTGCAACCGCTCCGTGGAGCTGTCGACATAGCGCACCGTGCCGCCGATCGCGCCGGTCTCGCCCAGCACGTTCCACGGCTCCAGTGCGTGGGAGATCTCCAGCTCCACGCCGCCGGCCTCCACCGTGCCATGCACGGGGAAGCGGAACTGGCGCTGCGCCTCGAACCAGCTGGGATCGAAGTCGTAACCGGCATGGCGCAGGTCGCCCAGCACCTCCAGGAAATCCGCCCAGCAGAAATGCGGCAGCAGGAACCGGTCGTGCAACGCCGTGCCCCAGCGGACCAGGTCGCCATCCTGCGGCTCGCGCCAGAACCAGGCGAACAGCGCGCGCAGCAGCAATTGCTGCGCCACGCTCATCTTCGCGTCCGGCGGCATCTCGAAGGCGCGGAACTCCACCAGGCCCAGCCGCCCGGTGGGGCCGTCAGGGGAATACAGCTTGTCGATACAGATCTCGGTCCGGTGCGTGTTGCCCGTGACGTCCACCAGCATGTTGCGGAACAGCAGGTCGACCACCCAGGGGAAGCCTTGCGGTGCATCCATGCCCGGCACCTGCGCCAGCGCGACCTCCAGCTCGTACAGGCTGTCATGCCGCGCCTCGTCGATCCGCGGCGCCTGGCTGGTCGGGCCGATGAACAGGCCGGAAAACAGGTAGGACAGCGACGGATGCCGCTGCCAGTAGAGCACGAAGCTCTTCAGCATGTCCGGCCGGCGGATGAACGCGCTGTCGGGGAAGGTCGCCCCGCCCAGCACGATGTGGTTGCCGCCGCCGGTGCCGACGGACCGGCCGTCGACCATGAACTTGTCCGCCGTCAGCCCGCATTCGCGCGCTGCATCGTACAGCTGCGTGGTGATGTCCGTCACCTCGGCGAAACTGGCGGCCGGGTGGATGTTGACCTCGATCACGCCCGGATCGGGCGTCACCTTCAGCACGTTGATGCGCGGATCGGGCGGCGGGGGGTAGCCTTCGATCCGCACCGCCACACCCATCGCCCGCGCTGTCGCCTCGATGGTGGCGACCAGCTCCAGGAAGTCCGCCATCTCCTCCACCGGGGGCACGAACACCGACAGGTAGGACCCGTGCGCCTCCACCGTCATGGCGGTACGGACGGCGCCTTCGATGATCCGCTGCTCGACCACATCCTGCCGGTTGCCGTCCGGCCCCTCGACCCGCTCCATCCGCTGCGACGCGGCCCGTTCCCGGTCGTCGGCGCCGGTCTGCGGCTCCTGCGCACGGTAATCGGCCAGCGGTGCGGCGGCATCGGTGGTGACGCGCGGATGGATGTACGGGTAATCGGACTTGCCCACATGCGGCAGGCTGCCCAGCGGCAGGCGGTATCCCAGGCTGGCATCGCCCGGCACCGCGAACAGCGCATCGCGCCGCACGCTCCACTGCTCGCTCTTCCACTTGCTGGTCTTCGCCGGTTCCGCCTGCCAGCGCTGGATCGGCAACACATAGCCGACCGGCTGGCTCAGGCCCCGGCTGAAGGTGCGGACGATACGCGCGCGCTCCTCCGGATCGTCGACCTTGGGGTCGGCGGTGGTGACGTTCACCGGCAGCTCGCCCTCCCGCTCGATCCAGCGGACCGGGTCTTCGTAGACCGGGCGGACGTAATCGTCGGCCAGGCCCAGCCCGGCGGCGGTCCGGTCCAGGAAGGCCTGCGCATCGGCCGGACCCAGGCGCCCGGTCTCGACCTCGTTGTCGCCGGTCAGCTCGCTGCTGCCGGCTACCGCGATCAGCCCTTCATCCTCCCACAGGGGGGTGCCGTCCTTGCGCCAGTACAGGGAGAATCCCCAGCGCGGCAGGCTCTCGCCCGGATACCACTTGCCCTGGCCATGATGCAGCAGCGCGCCGGGCGCGAAGCGGCGGCGCAGGTTGCGGATCAGCCTGTCGGCATACAGTGCCTTGGTCGGGCCGACCGCCTCGCCGTTCCATTCGGCGGCCTCGGGATCGTCGGCGGCGACAAAGGTCGGCTCCCCGCCCATGGTCAGCCGGCAGTCGCCCGCCTCCAGGTCGGCATCCACCTTCGCGCCCAGGTCCAGCAGCGCCTGCCAGCGCCCGTCGGTGAACGGCTTGGTGATACGCACCGCCTCGTGCACTCGGTCCACCCGCATGGCGAACTCGAAATCGGTCCGCGCCGCATCCAGCAGCGCGCCCGATATCGGCGCGGCGGAACGGTAATGCGGCGTGGCGGCCAGCGGGATGTGCCCTTCGCCCGCGAACAGCCCGCTGGTGGGATCGAGCCCGATCCAGCCGGCGCCCGGTACGTAGACCTCCGCCCAGGCATGCAGGTCGGTGAAATCCTCCTCCGTTCCGCGCGGGCCGTCCACCGCCACTACGTCGGGCTTCATCTGGATCAGGTAGCCGGACACGAACCGGGCCGCATACCCCAGCCGGCGCAGCACATTGACCAGCAGCCAGCCGGAATCACGGCAGCTGCCGGTCGTCAGCTGCAGCGTCTCGTCCGGGGTCTGCACCCCCGCTTCCATCCGCACGGTGTAGCCGACCCGCTCCTGCACGCCGCGGTTCAGCGCCACCAGGAAGTCGATCGTACGGCCCTGCCAGTGGGCGAACTCGGCTACCAGCGCCTCGAACAGCGGACCGCTGCCCTCGCTGCCGAAATAGGCTGACAGCTCCTCGCGCAGTTCCCCGTCATAGGTGAAGGGCACTGCGGCGGCACTGTCCTCCACGAAGAAGTCGAACGGGTTGATGACTGCCAGATCCGCCAGCAGGTCGACCTGGATCGACATGTGGGTGACGGGTTCAGGAAAGATCACCCGCGCCAGCCAGTTGCCGTGCGGGTCCTGCTGCCAGTTCAGGAAGTGGTTCGCCGGTTCGATCTTCAGCGAATAGTTCGGCACGGCCGTGCGGGTGTGCGGGGCGGGACGCAGGCGGATAACCTGCGGTCCGAGGCGGACGGGCCGGTCGTAGCGATACGACGTGGCATGGTGCAGTGCAGCGCGGATCACACCCCGTTCTACCCGACCCGTGCGCGGGTGCAACAGCGCCGTCATGTTCACCCCGTCTTTGACGGCACCGGCCAGGCACGCTACTGGAAGGGGAGGGATCAACCCGCGGATCGCAGGCGCCATGCTTGTGACGACCGGCCGTGTTTAGCCGGTTGACGATGCTCCCGAATCGCCGTAAGGGCGCTCTCCATTCGCTTTACCGGGGACGAACAAACCGACAGGGCCGCAGCGTTGATGCGCGCCGGTCGGTTCATTTTCGTTTGTGGCAGGGTGAATGTAACCGCGATGAGATAGGGCACCTGCCGGCCGGCTTGCGCCCTGTGGAGCATGGAGAACGAATTTTGGCTCGTATTGCCGGGGTGAACATCCCCACCAACAAGCGCGTGATCATCGCGCTGACCTACATCCATGGTATCGGCCCTGCGACGGCGAAGGAAATCGCCGCCAAGTTGGGCATTGACGAGGCCCGCCGCGTGCAGGACCTGTCGGATGCCGAAGTCCTGCAGATCCGCGAGGCGATCGACGCCGAATACACCGTGGAAGGCGATCTGCGTCGCAACACCGCGATGAACATCAAGCGCCTGATGGACCTGGCCTGCTATCGCGGCCTGCGTCACCGCAAGGGCCTGCCCGTCCGTGGCCAGCGCACCCACACCAATGCCCGCACCCGCAAGGGCAAGGCGAAGCCGATCGCCGGCAAGAAGAAGTAAGCCGCTGCCGGCCTGCCTCCCCGATCGGGACGGCCGGGCCGCGCGCATTCTTGACGAGACAGGACAGGATACCCAAATATGGCACGCGAACCTCAGCGCATTCGTCGGCGGGAGCGCAAGAACATCTCTTCTGGCGTCGCACACGTGAACGCCAGCTTCAACAATACCATGATCACCATCACCGATGCCCAGGGCAATGCCATCAGCTGGTCCTCGGCCGGTGCGATGGGCTTCAAGGGCAGCCGCAAGTCGACTCCCTATGCGGCTCAGGTCGCGGCGGACGATGCCGGCAAGAAGGCTGCCGAACACGGCGTCCGCACGCTGGAAGTCGAGATCAAGGGTCCGGGTTCGGGCCGCGAAAGCGCCCTGCGCGCGCTGCAGGCGGTGGGTTTCACCATCACCTCCATCCGCGACGTTACCCCGATCCCGCATAACGGTGTGCGCCCGTCCAAGCGTCGCCGCGTCTGATCGTGTCGCCCGGCAGGCCATCCGCAGGCCGCCGGGCGAACCTTTTGCACGGCCGCGACGCTCCAAAGGCGTCCGCGGCCGTTGCCGCCAGCACCAGACCATTTAGGGGAAGTCCATGTCCGTCAATGTGAAGAACTGGCAGGAACTGAAGAAGCCCAACAGCCTCGACATCAAGGCAACTGGCGATGCCAAGCGCCGCGCCACCTTCGTGGCCGAGCCGCTGGAGCGGGGCTTCGGCCTCACGCTCGGCAACGCGCTGCGCCGCGTGCTCCTGTCCAGCCTTCAGGGCGCCGCGATCACCGCCATCCGCATCGAAAACGTGCTGCACGAGTTCTCGTCGCTCGCCGGCGTGCGCGAGGACGTGACCGACATCGTCCTCAACGTGAAGCAGATCGCCCTGCGCATGGAAGGTGAAGGCCCCAAGCGCCTGCAGCTGTCCGCCACCGGCCCGGCCGAGGTGAAGGCCGGCGACATTGCCGTCAGCGGCGACATCGAGGTGATGAACAAGGATCTGGTGATCTGCCATCTGGACGAAGGCGCGACGCTCAACATGGAGCTGACCGCCGACGTGGGCAAGGGCTACGTCCCCGCCGTGCAGAACCGCCCGGTCGATGCACCGATCGGCCTGATCCCGGTCGATTCGCTGTACTCGCCGATCCGCCAGGTCAGCTACAAGATCGACAATGCCCGCGTCGGGCAGGAACTCGATTATGACAAGCTGAACCTGACGGTCGAGACCGACGGCACCGTGACCCCGGAAGATGCCGTGGCCTATGCTGCGCGCATCCTGCAGGACCAGCTGCAGCTGTTCGTCCACTTCGAGGACGGCATGCCGCAGGCTTCTGCCCCGATGGCGGGCGGCGGCATGGTTGCTCCGACCGAAGAAAGCGACACCAACCAGCTCAACCGTTATCTCCTGAAGAAGGTGGACGAGCTGGAACTGTCAGTCCGTTCGGCCAACTGCCTGAAGAACGACAACATCATCTACATCGGCGATCTGGTGCAGAAGACCGAGGCGGAGATGCTGCGGACGCCGAACTTCGGCCGCAAGTCGCTGAACGAGATCAAGGAAGTACTGTCCGGCATGGGCCTGCGCCTGGGCATGGACATCCCCGGCTGGCCGCCCGAGAACATCGAGGAAATGGCCAAGAAGCTGGAGCAGGAACTGCTGGGCTAATCCAGGTCCGGAGTTCGCAGCCGCCAGCCGTCACGTTATCTACTTCCCTGACGGCTGGTCGGCAGCACAAGACTTGAAGAGATGGGCACAGGTTCGGAGCCCTCAATCCGAACCAGGACCGGGGTACCTCACACGGCCCCCTTACGAACGGAGCACCAAATCATGCGTCATGGCATTTCCGGCCGCAAGCTGCAGCGCAAGTCCGGCCACCGCGCCGCCCTGCTGCGCAACATGGCCGCTGCGCTGATCAAGCACGAGCAGATCAAGACCACCACGCCCAAGGCGAAGGAACTGCGCCCCTATGTCGAGAAGCTGATCACGCTGGCGAAGCGTGGCGGCCTGTCGAACCGTCGTCTGGCACATTCGCGCCTGATGGACGACACGCAGGAGCGCAAGCTGTTCGAAGTGCTGGCCGAGCGTTACGCCGGCCGCGAGGGTGGCTATGTCCGCATCATCAAGGCCGGCTTCCGCGCCAGCGACGCGGCACCGATCGCCTATATCGAGCTGGTTGATCGTGACGTGTCTGCCAAGGGCCAGGATAGCGGCCCGGTGCAGACCGAGGACGAATACGAAGAAGCCTGAGCCAGGGCTTCGACCGATACCGAAAGGGGCGCCCGCAACGGCGCCCCTTTTTCGTTGGCCTCACTGCAAGTCGGGACGACCGCCGCCGGGTGGCCCTGTAGCGGCGGGTGATACCACCCGCTGTTCTCCACGCACCCTGAGCCTGTCGATGGATGACCAGCCTGACGCCAGTCCTTCCCGGCGGCGGCCCGGACGCACAAAAAAGGCCGGCTCCAAATGGAACCAGCCTGCATCTCTTCCGAAAGGAGATCGGTTATTCGGAGGGGGTTGCCGCGATCTTGCGGTCTTCGCGCTGCTTGGTCACGCGCTCGGCGGAAGCAGCCATCGTCTCGAAGGCAGCAACGGAGCGCAGTGCACGGTCGCGCACATTATCGAGAACGGCCGCGCCGGCCTCTTCACGAGCCTTGGCCGCCTGCGCACGGTAGAAGATAGCGTCCTGGGCCATGGATCGTCCTTGTGGTCGAAGACCGCCGCGCAGGTCATCCCTGCGCGGCGGTCATCCGGTTGAGGGTTAGTCAGCCGCTTCGAGGTTGACCGCGCTGGTCTTGCCGCGACGGTCCTGCTCCAGCTCGTAACGCACGCGCTGCTCCTGCTTCAGCGTGGTCATGCCGGCGCGCTCGACGGCGCTGATGTGGACGAACGCATCGGCGCCCTGACCATCGGGAGCAATGAAGCCATAGCCCTTGTCGGCGTTGAAGAACTTGACGGTTCCGGTAAAGCTCATGGTATTTCCTTCTTTGTTGAACGTCGGCTCCGCGTGAGACGACGAGTGCGCGAGGGCAGGGAAAGAAGGAAGAAAGGAGCCGCAAAGCGCCGATAGACCGTCTATATGCGACTGTAGCAACACTCATATGGGCCTGATGCGCGGGTTGCGCAACCCCCGCATCTAAATGCGCTTTTCCGCCGCTCGTGCATCATCGGCCGGCACCAGCGGCCGGTCACTCTCTGCCAGCGCGCGTATCACCCGGCACGGATTGCCCGCTGCAAGAACGCTAGGCGGTATGTCGCGCGTCACCACGCTGCCGGCGCCGATCACGCTGCCCGATCCGATCGTCACCCCCGGCAGGATCAGCGCGCCGGCACCGACCCATACATCGGACCCGATGATCACCGGCCGGCCATATTCCTGCTGCCGGCGCAGCGCCGCATCCAGCGGGTGCATGGGCGTCAGCACCTGCACGCCCGGGCCGAACATCGTGTAGTCGCCGATCGTCACGGGGCAGACGTCCAGGACGGTGCAGTTGAAGTTGAAGAACACCCGCTGCCCCAGCGTGATGTTGGATCCGTAATCGCAGAAGAACGGCGGCTGGATCCACACGCTGTCCCCGCCGGCGCCGAAGATCCGCCGGCACAGGTCGCGCCGCAGCGTCTCCTCCTCTTCGGCGGAGGCGTTCAGCTGCCGGCACAGGGCGCGCACGGCGTTGCGGCGGGCCACCAGCTCCGGGTCGAGCGCGTCGTACAGCTCGCCGCGCACCATCCGGTCGTGCTCCGTCACCGCCATTCCTTGTCGACCAGCACCGCCTGCTGCCAGCGGCCCGGCGCCTTGTCGGTGCGGTGGATGCACCCCTGCCAGCAACACGGCCGCCTGCGCCCCTCCAGCAGCTCCTCCGCCAGCCGCACGCTGCGGCGCCGGCGCGTGGCGATCTGCCTGGCATCCTCGACCCAGCAGATGAATTCGTTGCGCCCCAGCGGCGTCAGCGCGGTCCACAGGGGCAGGAGGTCGGGCCGGTCTTCCAGCATCGCCCGCAGATCATCGGGCAGCTGGTGCACCGTGCCTGCAGGGATGTCGCCGGCCACGTCCGCTCACTCCACCGGCGGGTTCTGCGGCACCTGTTCCTCCGCGCCGGTGGCCAGGCCATGCCGCAGCAGCATGGGCAGCTGGGTGAAGGTGAACAGGAAGCTCAGCGGCATGAACAGCCACAGCTTGGCGGCCAGCCACGCCTCGAAACTGAGCGCGTAGGTCAGCGCGATGTTCAATCCCGCCAGCAGCAGGAAGAACAGCCCCCAGTTGCGCGACAGCTTCAGCCAGCCCTCGTCGCTCAGCCCGTCGAACGCGGCCTCCAGCAGCATCTTCAGCAGCGCCTTGCCGCGGCGCCAGCCCAGCAGCAGCGCGATGCCGAACCCGAGATAGATGATCGTCGGCTTCCACTGAATGAAACGCTGGTCCTGGAAATAGATGGTCAGGGCGCCGAAGCCCACGATCAGCGCTGTGGACAGCGCCAGCATCGGGCTGATCTTGCCCAGCCGCCACTTGCTGACCGCCAGCGCCACCAGCGATGCGACGATGAACGCGGCCGTGCTCTTCACCACCGCCAGGATCTCGCCCGCGGCATCCTCGCCGGTGGGGGAGAAGTGGCGATAGGCCAGGAAGAACACCACCAGCGGCCCGTAATCGACCGCCACGTTGATCCAGCCGGATTTCGCCTTGGGCCTGCTCTCGGTCATTACGCCACCCCCGCGATCACACGCGCCACCAGGTCGGGATCGAACGGGCGTAGATCGTCCAGCGTCTCGCCCACGCCGATCGCGTGGATCGGCAGGCCGTACTGCTCGGCAGCCGCCACCAGCACGCCGCCGCGTGCGGTGCCGTCCAGCTTGGTCATGATCAGGCCCGTCACCCCGGCTACCTCGCGGAACACGTCGATCTGGTTCAGCGCATTCTGCCCGTTGGTGGCGTCCAGCACCAGCACCACGTCATGCGGGGCGGCGGGGTTCAGCCGGCCCAGCACGCGGCGGATCTTGGCCAGTTCGTCCATCAGCTCGCGCTTGTTCTGCAACCGGCCGGCCGTATCCACGATCAGCGCGTCGATGCCGGTATCGGTCGCCCGCTTCACCGCGTCGAACACCACGCTGGCCGGGTCGCCGCCTTCGGGCCCGCGCACCAGCGGCACGCCGATCCGGTCCGCCCACACGCCCAGCTGGCCGATCGCCGCCGCACGGAAGGTGTCGCCGGCGGCCAGCAGCACGCCATAATCCTCTTCCTGGAACAGGTGTGCCAGCTTGGCGATGGTGGTGGTCTTGCCGCTGCCGTTCACGCCGATCACCAGCACCACCTGGGGGCGGGGGAAGGCGGTCACCTCCAGCGGCTTGGCCACCGGGCGCAGGATGGCGGCGATCTCCTCCGCCACCGCTTCCTTCAGCTCGCGCTCGGTCATGCTCAGGCCGAACCGCTTGTCGGACAGGCGCCGCCGGATGCGGCCGGCGGCGGCGGGGCCGAGGTCGGACAGGATCAGCGCGTCCTCCACCTCGTCCAGCGTGGCGTCGTCCAGCCTGGCCGTGCCGACCACGCCTGCCAGATTGCCGCCCAACCGTTCGGAGGTCTTGCGGAACGCGCCCAGCAGCCGCTCGCTCCAGCCCGCATCACTCATCGCAACAATCCTTCTTGTATCACCTGCGGCACCACCCGCACCAACGTGCCCGGCGCCGTGTCCGCGGGCAGGGCGACCCGCGCGAAATTGCCCGCATGGCCGGTGCCGTCCCGCTCCGCCAGCACGTCCAGCTCCTGCCCGATCAGCGTCTCCAGCCACGCCTCGCGCACCTGCGCCACCCGGCGGCGCAGTTCGGCCGCGCGGGCCTTCACCACCGGCGCCGGTACCTGCGGCATCCGCGCAGCCGGTGTGCCGGGGCGCGGGGAGTAGGGGAACACATGGCCGTGCACGATGCCCAGTTCTTCCACGATCGACAGGTTGGCGGCGTGCATCGCGTCATCCTCCGTGGGGAAGCCGGCAATCAGGTCAGCGCCCAGCGCCAGTTCCGGCCGGCGCGCGCGCAAGGTCTGCACCAGCCGCACGGCATCCGCCCGGCTGTGCCGCCGCTTCATCCGCTTCAGCACCAGGTCGTGCCCGTGCTGCAGGGACAGGTGCAGATGCGGCATGACCCGCGCCTCGCCTGCCAGCAGTTCCAGCAGCAGGCCGTCGATCTCGACCCCGTCCAGTGAGGACAGCCGCAGCCGCGCCAGCTGCGGGAAGGCCTCCAGCACCGCCGCCACCAGCACGCCCAGCGCCGGCGCTTCCGGCAGATCACGCCCCCAGCTGGTCAGGTCCACGCCCGTCAGCACGATTTCCGCCGCGCCGCGCGCAAGGTCGCGCTCCACCTCGCGCAGCACCTCTGTCACCGCCAAGGACCGGCTCGGACCACGCCCCTGCGGGATCACGCAGAAGGTGCAGGCATGGTCGCACCCGTTCTGCACCGCGACGAAGCCGCGCGAATGCAGCGGCTGCACCGGCCCCGCGCGCGCGGCCACGTTCCAGCTGCGCGCATCCAGCTTGGCGGCATTGGCGATCAGCCCGTCCACCTCCGGCATGCCGGCGATGGCGTCGCGCTCCACTTCCGCCGCGCAGCCGGTCACCAGCAGGCGCGCATCGGGCCGCGCCCGCCGCGCCCGGCGGATCGCCTGCCGCGTCTGGCGCACCGCCTCAGCCGTCACGGCGCAGCTGTTGATCACCACCAGATCATCCGCGCCCGCCAGCAGCCCGCGCATCCGTTCCGCCTCCGCCAGGTTCAGCCGGCAACCGAGGCTGATGATCTCGATGCTCAAAGATAATCGCCCCAGTCGAACGATCCGCGATAGGACTCCGCCGCCGGCCCGGCCATGCTGATCCGCCCGTCCGCGCCCCAGCCGATCCGCAGGGTACCGCCGGGCAGGGCGACCTCGACCTCGCGCTCCACCAGCCCGCGCCGCATGGCCGCGACAGCGGTGGCGCAGGCGCCGGTGCCGCAGGCGCGTGTCAGGCCCGCGCCGCGCTCCCATACGCGCAGGCGGATGCGTGCCCGGTCCACCACCGTCGCCACATTGACGTTGATCCGTTCGGGGAACAGCGGATCGGCCTCGATCCGCGGGCCCAGTCGCGCCAGCGGTACCGCATCGCAATCGGGCACGAAAAACACGACATGCGGGTTGCCCACGTTCACGCAGGTCGGCTTCTCCAGCCCGTCCCACCCGACCGGCAGCGCCAGGGTGTCCAGCGGGTAGGCCAGCGGGATCGTGTCCCACTCTGTGCGCGGCACACCCATGTCCACGCGGAACTCCGCGCCATCCGCCTCCGCCGCGATCAGGCCCGCGCCGGTTTCCATCGTAACCCGCTGCAGGCCGTCATCCGCCACCCGCAGCGCCACCGCGCGCATCGCATTGCCGCAGGCGGCCACTTCGCTGCCGTCGGCATTGAAGATCCGCACCTTCAGGTCGGCGACCTGGCTCGGCTCCAGCAGCAGCAGCTGGTCGCAGCCGATGCCGGTCTGCCGGTCCGCCAGTGCCCGTACCGTGCCCGCATGCAGCGGCGGCAGGGCACCACCGCGCGCATCCAGCACGACGAAATCATTGCCCAGTCCGTGCATCTTGGTGAAGGAAGCGCGCATCGCCTGCCACCTAATGAGCAGAAGGGGGCAGGGCAATCATTCAAGGAGCGTACCTCGCCATGTCCAAGCGCCTGTGGCTGTTGAAGTCGGAACCGGAAGCTTTCGGCTGGGACGATCTGGTGCGTGACGGGGACACGCTGTGGGACGGCGTGCGCAACCACCGCGCGGCCAACAATCTGCGCGCCATGCAAGTGGGCGACCGTGCCTTCTTCTACCATTCGGTCACCGGCAAGGAGATCGTCGGCATCATGGAGGTGGCGGAAGCCGGGCTGATGGACTCGGACGATCCGAAATGGGCCAGCGTCCGCGTCACCCCGGTGACGCCGCTCGCCCGCCCGGTCACCCTGGCGGAGGTGAAGGCGGAGCCGGCGCTTGCCGAGATGGAGCTGGTACGCCTGTCGCGCCTTTCCGTGGGGGAGGTCACGCAGGACCACTGGGACCGGATCATCGCCATGAGCAAGCAGCAGGAAGAGGGCTGATCCGGAACCGCACCGGGCCCGCAACGTTACTAATGTTAAGCGCGGCACTCTCCGGTGCCGCCCAACAGAGAAGGACACCATCATGGGTGAATTCATCGACAAGGCCAAGGGTGCCGTCAACGAACTGGTCGGCAATGCCAAGCAGGCTTCCAACGATCCGGCGACCCGCAGCGAAGGCGTCGCGCAGGAGAAGAAGGGCGAGGCCCAGAACCTGAAGGGTTCGGTCAAGGGCGCGCTGGGCGACAAGGTCTGACGCCAACGGCCTGACGTAATCGTCACGCGAACGGGGCTGCTCCATAGCGGGGCGGCCCTTTTCGTATGTGCCGTGGCCGCGCGATTTCACTTGGGCGAAGGTTTACGGGTTGTTAACCTGTGCCCATGCAACCCGCTATCGCCCGGCACTGGCTCCGCACCCTCCTCCCCGCAGGTGCCTCCTGTCCCGCGGCAGATGCGGCAGCGGCGCAGCCCGGCCGGTCCATGCTGCGGCAGGTGATCACCACCTACAGCGGCGGCCTTGCCGCGACCTTGGCGTTTATCGCCTGATCAGGCTAAGCCGCCGGGCAATGCCCAGATACCTCAGGAAAACCGACCTTTGACCTGCAAGCCCGGCGTGTTCCTCGCCGCTCTCCCCGTTGCCGCCATGCTGTCCGCGCTCCCCGCGCAGGCCGGCGACCTGGCTCTCGCGACCGACCTCGCCACCATTACGACACAGGCGCCGGCGCTTGCCGGCTGGCGCCTGCCGTCGGCCGCGACGGACCTGTCGCGCATCACGGCCGAACCTGCCTCCGCCTTCACCCAGGCGGGCACCGACGATGGCGACGCCGCGCTCGACACCATCACCAGCGACCCCGTTCCCCGGCGGGAAACCTACGGCCCGCGGGATGCCGCCGCCGCCGCGCGCTGGGCGGACCCCGATACCGGCGGGCAGCGGCTCAGCTTCGCGTCCCAGGCCGATGCGGTGAAGTACGAATTCGGCGCGGTCATGCTGTTCTACACCGCCACCAACGGGGCCAAGCTGTTCGAGGACCCGACCTGGCCGCACGGTCAGGTGGAAGGGTGGTTCGGCCGCGACACCAACAATATGGGTGTGGACAAGCTGGCCCACGCCTACAGCTCCTACGTCATCGCCGAACTGCTGCACCACCGCCTGCGCCGCAAGACGGGGGAGGCGCCCGGCATCCAGTACACCGCCGCCGCGCTGGCCTTCGGCGCGATGGCCTATACCGAGTTTTGGGACTCGATCGAATCCAGCGGCGGCTGGTCGTGGGAGGACGTGACCTTCAACGCGCTCGGCGCCGGCTTCTCCGCCCTGCGCAACTCCGTCCCGGGGCTGGACGAGAAGCTTGACTACCGGCTGATGATCCAGCCGCAGGAAGGCCGCTACCGTCTGTCCGGCAAGAAGCATTTCGAGGCGCAGTGGCACTTCTTCGCGCTCAAGCTCGCCGGGTTCGAAGGCTTGCGCGAGACACCCTTGCGCTATCTCGAACTGGATCTCGGCTACCGGGCGGAGGATTTTACCAATCCTGATCGCGAGGCCGGCATCCGGCCCAAGCGCCACGTCTTCGTCGGCGTCAGCCTCAATTTCAGCGAGATCGTGCGCCGGTTCGCCGGCGGCAACCGCTACGGCCGCGCCGCCGCCAGCGCGCTGGAATACATCCAGCCGCCCTACACCATGCTCAGCACCAACATCACGGAGTAGGGCAAGGGCGCCGGCCGCAGCAAACCGGCTTGCACCCGGGCGCCGACTGGCGGATGATGCGGCCGAACCCCCGGGGGCCGACCATGCGCAACCCAACTCTGCTGCTCGTTCCAGTGCTGGTCCTCCTGCTGCCCGGCTGCGCCACGCGGCAGGCGGTGCTCGTCACCGACACGCGCGAATTCGTCACCGCCGGGCGGGAGGCGGGCGACCGGGCCGCCAGCTTCTTCGACGAGGCCCACCGCCGCCAGCTGGAGGCGAACGCCATCCTGGTCGCGTCCGAACCCTCCTGCTTGTGGGGCCCGGCCATAGAATTGCGGACCGACTTCACCGCCGGAGACAGCCTGTGCCTGTCCGATGCGGAGCTGGCCGCCGGCGCCCCGTCCACGACCTACAGCCTGCGCCCGATCGACCCGCGCGCCGCGAAAGGGGCCATGCAGCTGATCGGCGCGCTCGGCGCCTATCTCGGCGAACTGTCGCAGCTCACGCCGGAGACGGAGCCGCAGTTCACCGTTGCAGTCAGTGATGCCGCCAACGCGCTCGACCTGCTTGCATCGCTGCTGGCACCCGCCGGCGACGAACCGCCCGATCTGGTCGGCGCAGCCGGGCCGGTGGCGGAGCTGGCCGACTATTTCGCTGCCATCGCGCAGACGCGCGGGCAGGGCGATGCCGTCGCCCGCACCGTGCGCGAACGCGGCCCTGCCTTCGACCGGGCGGTGATCGCACTCGCCGCGCAGATGCAGGCCTGGCGCATCGGCGTGGTCGGCACTGCGGATCAGGTCGCCGCCAACGCGCAACTGCAGGTCGCCAATCGCAACCTGGCGCAGCTGCAGGATTTCGAGGCCCGCCGTGCCGTGCTGCTCCAGCTGATCGAGCAAGGCGAGCAGCAATCCGCCGCCGCCGCCGCCTATGACGAAGCCGCCGCCCTGCTGCGCGACATCACCGCGCAGCATGCCGGGCTGGTGCAGCTCGCCGGGAACCAGCCCACCAGCGAACAGCAGCTGCGCATCCGGCGCGAAGGCGGCCGGCAGGTGCTCGGCCTGCTCGACCGGCTGGCACGGATCGGCGCCTCCCCGCTGCCGGGGCTGCTCGGGATCGGGACCCTGCTGCCATGACCACGCTTGTCGACGTGCTGACCTCTGCCGCCACCCTCGGCGCCGCGCTGTTCGAAGGCGCCAACAACCGCCGCTTCGACGCCAAGGTGCGCGCCGCCTTCACCACCGACGCGCTGATGATCGTCTCCGCCACGCAGGCCCTCGCGATCAGCCCCGCCCACGGTCAGGACAGCGCGGCGTACGACCCGGTGAAGCAGGAGGTGGAGGAGGCCCTCACCGCCATCCGCGCCGCCATCCCCGGCGAGCCCGCCACCATCCACGCCGCGCGGCTGGAGGCGGTGCAGGCGGCCGAGGCGCTGAAACGCGCCACGGTGAAGCCCGGCATCTCGGTCGCCTGACGTTCTGTCCGGCCCATCACCGGCAGGGAGCGTACCCCCGGCCGGCCCTCATTCCGCATAGGCCTTCACCAGCGCATACAGGAACCGCCGGCCGTCCATCACGGACTTCACCCGCAGCCGCTCGTTCAACCCGTGGACCCCGTTATTGTCGGGATCGCGGAACAAGCCGGTGACGCCATAGGTCGGAATGCCCGCCGGCGTCAGCGCGACGGCATCGGTCGCGCCCGGCGCTAGGTACGGCACCACGGGCACGCCCGGCCACACCGCCTCCGCCGCCGCCCGCGCCGGCGCCAGCAATGCCTCGGTCACCGGCGCCGGCTCCATCGGGCGCCAGGTGCCGACCGCCTCGACCGCAACCTCCGGATCGTCGACCGCCGCGACCAGCGCGGCCAGCACCGCGGCCTGGTCGACCCCCGGCAAGACCCGGCAGTTGATGTGCGCCCGCGCCCGTTGCGGCAGGGCGTTGGGCGCATGGCCGCCGGTCAGCATGGTGGCGACGCAAGTCGTGCGCAGCATCGTATGCCATGACGGGTTGGCGCTCAGCAGCCGGTCAGCCTCCCCGTCGCCGGGATCGGCCACCAGCCGCCGCATGGCCGCGCCGGCCTCTCCGCCGACGACATCGGCCATCTGCGTGAAATAGGCGCGATTGGCATCGATGAACTGCACTGGAAATTCGTGGTGGCCGATCCGGTCCAGCGCGCGCGCCAGGCTGTAGATCGCGTTGTCCGGCCGCGGCACGCTGGAATGGCCGCCGGGGTTGGTGACCTCCAGCTGGAAGCTCATCACCACCTTCTGCGCCGCCTGGAAGGTCTGCGCCACCGGCACGCCATCGGCCGTCAGCTCGCCATAGCCGCCCTCGTTCAGCGCCATGCCGGCATCGATCAGGTCGCGCTGGTGTTCGACCAGCCAGCTGGCGCCGTTCACGAAGCCGCTGCCTTCCTCGCCGCAGGTCAGCGCCAGCTTCACCGTGCGGCGCGGGCGATGGCCTTCTTCGGCGAAGCGCAGCAGGGTGTCGATCCAGATGGCGTTCTGTGCCTTCATGTCCGCGACCCCCCGGCCGTAGAACACGCCATCCTCCTCGAACAGGGTGAACGGATCGCGCGTCCAGTCCTCCCGCCGGGCGTTGACCACGTCCAGGTGACCGACCAGCAGCAGCGGCGCGGCGCCTGCGTCGGTGCCGGGGTAAGTCGCCACCACGATGCCGGCCTTGGCATCCTCCTCCGGGACGAAGACGTGGACGTCCTCTGCCGGCAGCCCGCCTTCGCGCAGGCGTTGCGCGGTCAGCTCGGCCAGCGGGGTGCACGATCCGCTCTCCGCGCTGGTGTCGATCGCCACCGCCTCGGTCAGCAGCGCCCGGAACTCCGCTTCGCCTCGTGCCGCCGCTGCCGGCGCGCCCGGCAGCCCCGTCGCCAGCAGGAACGCGCTCGCAAGAATATGCCGCATGACCTGCCTAATCCCCCTGCAATCGCCAGGCGCAACTTCCCGGCCGACAGGGCCGTTTGTCAAGCCGCCGCGCCGGTTTATGGCAGGCATCCCTGCCGCATGCGGAGCACAGCCGGAACGAATGTCTGCGATGCCGCCACTTTCCGCCGCCGACCGGGCCGCGCTGCAGCAGGAATGGCTGGCGCTGACCCGCCACGATCTCCCTGCGCTTGCCGCCGCGCGCGGATGGCCGATCGCGCTCGACCATTGCTTCGCCCGGGTGTTGCTCGACAATGCGGTGGGCGGCTGCTGGTACGACGCCATCCCCCGCCGCCCCGCCTACCGTCACGCCACGGACGCCCAGCTGACCGCGGCGGTCGCCCTCGCGCGCGCCGCGCGGGACGGCGCGCTGGACCTGCCCGCCGCCAATGCCCGCTCGCTGCAATGGCGCCGGGCACGGAACGGCCCGCGACAAGCCGCCACCCGCGATCGCGCAGGATCGCTGATCTGACAGAGGTTCTGGGCCTTGGCGCCGAACTGGGCTAAGGGCTGCCGCATGCACCGCATCGTCCGTCTCCTGCTCGCGATCGCGGTGCTCTGGTGCGGCCTCCACCTGTCCCCGGCGGAGGCCGATGGCGGTGTCTGGACAGAGGCGGGTGCTGTCGCGCACGCCCGCTCCGTCGATCATGCCGGTGACGGTCACCCGCAGGCCGATCTCGTGCATGGATGTCACAATCATTGCCCGGTCGCACCGGCGGTCGGCTCCGGGCCGGCCATCGGCACCCGGCACCTCGTTCGGGTGTTGCTCTGGGCCTTGCCCACCTGGGCGCTGACCTCCGCTGCACAGGCGCCGCCGATCGAGCCGCCTGCCGCCTGAGCACTGCAAGCCGCAGGCATCGCGCCTGCTTGCTGACATCGTGCTCAGGAGTTCAAGGATTGACCATCACGTTTCGTCGCGCCCTGCTGGTGGGCGCATCATTGCTCATGCCCGCCGCCGCCTTCGCCCAGACCGTTCCGCCCGACCCCGGCGGAGCAGTGGAGGGAGAGGACGAGATCATCGTCCAGGCGACCCGGTCCAACCGCCGTGTGCAGGACGAGCCCGTCCGGGTCGAAGTGATCGCCCGCGAGGAGATCGAGGAGAAGATCCTCATGCGGCCCGGCAACATCGCAACGATCCTCAGCGAGACCGGCGGTTTGCGCGTGCAGATCACCTCTCCCGCGCTCGGCTCGGCCAACGTCCGGGTGCAGGGGATGGAAGGCCGTTATACCCAGCTGCTCGCGGACGGGCTGCCGCTCTATGGCGGGCAGGCATCGTCCCTCGGTCTGCTGCAGATCCCGCCCACCGATCTCGGCCAGGTGGAGGTCATCAAGGGGGCGGCCTCCGCGCTCTACGGTCCGTCGGCGCTTGCCGGGGTGATCAACCTGGTATCGCGCCGGCCGGGCGACATGCCGGAGGCGGAGACCCTGCTCAATGCCACCTCGCGCAATGGCCAGGACGTCACCGTCTATGCCGCCGCGCCGCTGGGCGGCGGCATCGGCGGGTCGATCACCGGGGGCTACCATCGTCAGGCGCGCAAGGATCTCGATGATGATGGCTGGGTGGACATGCCGGGCTACGACAGGTGGACGGTACGGCCGCGCCTGTTCTGGGAAGGGGCCAATGGTGCGCAGGTCTTCCTGACGGCCGGCGCGATGACCGAACGACGGCGCGGTGGAACGCTGGAAGGGCGGACGGTCGCCGACGGCAGTGCCTTTCCCCAGGCGCAGGATACCGACCGCTTTGATGTCGGTCTGGTCGCCGAGGCGCCCGTCGGGGATGGCGTGACCATGCATCTGCGCGGCTCGGGCATGACCCAGACCCACCGGCACCTGTTTGGCGACATCGTGGAAGATGACCGGCACGGCACCGCCTTTGCGGAGGCATCCGTGTCGGGGATGGCCGGCGGCACGGCGTGGATCGGCGGGGTGGCCTTCCAGCGCGACACCTTCCGGTCGCGGACCTTCCCGGTCTTCGATTATGCCTACGATGTGCCGGGGGTGTTCGGCCAGCTGGAACGGGACCTTTCCCCGGACCTCACGATAGCCGGCAGCGCCAGGATCGACTTTCATGACGAGTTCGGCACCCGGGTCAGCCCGCGCCTGTCGCTGCTCTACCGGCCGGGCTTCTGGACCGTCCGGCTGTCGGGCGGCCGCGGGTTCTACGCACCAACCCCGTTCGTGGAGGAGATCGAGGCGGCGGGGTTGTCGCGGCTGAGCCCCCTCGACCGTCTCCGGGCGGAAACGGCCACGAATGCCTCGGTCGATCTTGGCTACCGCCGCGGGCCGCTGGAGGCGAACATCACCGTGTTCGGCGCCGACATGCGCAACAGCACCGAACTGGTGCCGGTCGACACCGGCAACGGGGCAGGGCGGGTCCGGCTCGTCAATGTCCCGGGCACCACCCGGACGCGGGGGACGGAGCTGCTGCTCCGTTACCGCTGGCAGGACCTCACGGTGACCGGCAGCTACGTCTATGTCGATGCTGAGGAGGGCAACCCCGATGGATCAGGACGCAGGCCCGTGCCGCTCACCCCCAGGCACACGGCCGGACTTGTCGCCATGTGGGAGCAGCACGACAAGGGCCGGCTCGGGCTCGAGATCTACTACACCGGCCACCAGTCCCTGGACGACAATCCGTATCGCACACGCTCGCGCGCCTATCTCGACCTCGGCCTGATGGGCGAGATCGCAGTCGGCAAGGCGCGCCTGTTCCTTAATGCGGAGAACATCCTCGGCATCCGACAGACCAGGTACGATCCGCTGCTCAGACCGGTCCGGGCCGCCGACGGACGCTGGACGGTCGATGCCTGGGCGCCGCTCGAAGGCTTCGTCCTGAACGGCGGCGCACGCTTCCGCTTCGGCGGGCCCGGGTAGCGGCTCGCGCGGATCGGGGGCTGGTTCCGGAAAGTGCGGGATCAGCCCCGGTCGGCCGCGCGTCCGCCTTGCACCCGGAACGGGGCGCGAACATATACGCGCCATGAGTCTTACCCAGATTTCCGTCCGCGGCGCCCGAGAGCACAACCTCAAGGGCATCGACATCGACCTGCCGCGCGATGCGCTGATCGTCATCACCGGCCTCAGCGGCTCCGGCAAGTCGAGCCTCGCCTTCGACACGATCTACGCCGAAGGGCAGCGCCGCTACGTCGAGAGCCTGAGCGCCTATGCGCGGCAGTTCCTGGAGATGATGCAGAAGCCCGATGTGGAGCATATCGAGGGCCTCAGCCCCGCCATCTCCATCGAGCAGAAGACCACCAGCCGCAACCCGCGCTCCACCGTCGCCACCGTGACGGAGATCTACGACTACATGCGCCTGCTGTGGGCCCGCATCGGCACCCCCTACAGCCCGACCACCGGCCTGCCGATCGAGGCGCAGACCGTGTCCAACATGGTCGACCGCGTGATGGCCCTGCCGGAAGGCACGCGCCTCTACCTCCTCGCCCCCGTGGTCCGGGCCCGCAAGGGCGAGTACCGCAAGGAACTGGCCGAATGGCAGAAGGCCGGCTTCACCCGCGTCCGCATCGATGGCGAGCTGTACGAGATCGAGCAGGCCCCGGCGCTCGACAAGAAGTTCAAGCATGACCTGGAGGTCGTGGTCGACCGGATCGCCGTGCGCGAAGGGATCGAGACGCGCCTGGCCGACAGTTTCGAGACCGCGCTGAAACTCGCCGACGGCCTCGCCTATGTCGAGCCGGCGGACGGGCAGGGGGACCGCATCACCTTCTCCGAACGCTTCGCCTGCCCGGTCAGCGGCTTCACCATCGAGGAGATCGAGCCCCGCCTGTTCTCCTTCAACGCCCCGCAAGGCGCCTGCGCCACCTGCGACGGGCTGGGGGAGAAGCAGCTGTTCGACCCGCAGCTGGTCGTCCCCAACGAAGGGCTCAGCCTGAAGCAGGGCGCCATCGTGCCCTGGGCCAAGTCCAACCCGCCATCGCCCTACTACATGCAGGTCCTCGCCAGCCTGGCCGCGCATTACGGCTTCGACCTCGCCACCCCGTGGGACCAGCTCTCGGCCGAGCACCAGCACGCCATCCTGCACGGCACCGGCGGCAAGAAGGTCCCGCTCACCTTCAAGGACGGCCGCAAGAGCTACACCGTGGACAAGGCGTTCGAGGGCGTCATCGGCAACCTCAACCGCCGCATGCTGCAGACCGAATCCGCCTGGATGCGCGAGGAGCTGCAACGCTACCAGACCGCGCAGCCGTGCGAGACCTGCCACGGCAAGCGCCTCAACGACAAGGCGCTGGCGGTGAAGGTCGCCAACGAGGACATCGCCACCCCCGTCCGCTTCTCCGTCAGCAACGCGCTCGCCTGGTTCACCGACCTGCCGCAGAAGCTGACCGACACGCAGAACCAGATCGCCAAGGCCATCCTGAAGGAGATCAACGAGCGGCTCGGCTTCCTCGACAATGTCGGCCTCGACTACCTCAACCTCGACCGCACCTCGGGCACCCTGTCCGGCGGCGAGAGCCAGCGCATCCGCCTCGCGTCGCAGATCGGCAGCGGCCTTTCCGGCGTGCTCTACGTGCTGGACGAACCCTCCATCGGCCTGCACCAGCGCGACAATGACCGCCTGCTCGAAACGCTGAAGCGCCTGCGCGACCTCGGCAATACCGTCATCGTGGTCGAGCATGACGAGGATGCCATCCGCACCGCCGACCATGTGGTCGATCTCGGCCCCGGCGCCGGCGTCCATGGGGGCGAGATCGTGGCGCAGGGCACGCTCAAGCAGATCCTGAAGAGCAAGCGCTCGCTCACCGCCGCCTACCTCAACGGCACCCGCAAGATCGAGGTGCCGGGCAAGCGGCGCAAGGGCAACGGCAAGCAGATCACCGTCCACAATGCCCGCGCCAACAACCTCAAGGGCGTGACCGCCTCCATCCCGCTGGGCACCTTTACCTGCATCACGGGCGTGTCGGGCTCGGGCAAGTCCTCCTTCACTATCGACACGCTGCAGGCCGGCGCCAGCCGCCAGCTCAACGGTGCGCGCATCCTGGCCGGCGCGCATGACAAGATCACCGGGCTGCAGCATTGCGACAAGGTGATCGAGATCGACCAGTCGCCCATCGGCCGCACCCCGCGCAGCAACCCGGCCACCTATACCGGCAGCTTCACCCTGATCCGCGACTGGTTCGCCGGCCTGCCGGAATCGCAGGCCCGCGGCTACAAGCCCGGCCGCTTCTCCTTCAACGTGAAGGGCGGCCGGTGCGAGGCGTGCCAGGGCGACGGCCTGCTCAAGATCGAGATGCACTTCCTGCCCGACGTGTACGTCACCTGCGAGGAATGCCACGGCCGCCGCTACAACCGCGAAACGCTGGAGGTGAAGTTCAAGGGCCTGTCCATCGCGGACGTGCTGGACATGAACGTCGAGGATGCGGAGGAGTTCTTCAAGGCCGTCCCCCCCATCCGCGACCGGATGCACATGCTGAACGAGGTGGGCCTGGGCTACGTCAAGGTCGGCCAGCAGGCGACCACGCTCTCGGGCGGCGAGGCGCAGCGCGTGAAACTGGCCAAGGAACTCGCCCGCCGCTCCACCGGGCAGACGCTGTACATCCTCGACGAGCCGACCACCGGCCTGCATTTCGAGGATGTGCGCAAGCTGCTGGAAGTCCTCCACCGCCTGGTGGAGCAGGGCAATTCCGTGGTGGTGATCGAGCACAATCTCGACGTCATCAAGACCGCCGACTGGATCATCGACCTCGGCCCCGAAGGCGGCGTCCGCGGCGGCGAGATCGTCGCCGAAGGCACGCCCGAACAGGTGGTGAAGGTGGAACGCAGCTACACCGGCCAGTACCTGGCGCCGCTGCTGCTGAAGTAGCGCCACACCAATCCTCCCCATCGCAAGATGGGGAGGGGGACCGCCCGGCGCAGCCGGGTGGTGGAGGGGTTTGGCGCAACGAACCATTGCCGTCGCCCCTGCGCAGGCAGGGGCCCAGATAAGCCCTCCACCGTGTACGGCATCGAAGTTGGAGAGCTCAGCTACGCGCCTGCCTCCGCAGGGGCGACGGCCGAGCGCTACGCCAGCACATCCTCAAACAGATCCCGCCACTCCGGATTACCCGCCCGGATCAACCGCAACTTCCACTGCCGCTTCCAGGCCTTCACCTGCTTCTCCCGCCGGATCGCCTCCTCGATCCCCTCATGCCGCTCGACATAGACCAGCCGCGGGCACCCATGCTCCTTGCAGAACACGGACCCACGCCCCTCCCGATGCTGCATCACGCGCGCCGCAATGGCGGCGGTCACCCCGACATACAGCGTCCCATGCGCCCCGGGCGCCATTTAGTTCTTTGACCCTGATTACCGTGAGGATTGCGGCGGGTCGTAGAACGGAGCGAAGAGGGGATTGTTATTAGCCGACCATGCGTGAAGGATGCCGTTCGCGCGGAAATAGCTTTGCCGGGAAGAGGCGGCGCGAGCCCTGGATCTACTCGGAGCCTAAGTATAACGGGTAACTTGGTCGCGGGATCATTTGCTATTTATAGCGACTCTTTGAAGTTCTTCTGCAAGTACGTTCTGACAATATGCTTCGACTTCAAAGCATTGGTCCATTCAAAGTAACACCTGTCAAGCAGCATCTTGAGACGCGCTGACGATACCGAAAGCTCTGAATGCCATCCAGGAAGATCGATTTGCTTCCGGAAATCGGTCGTTTCGAAGTATGATCCCGACACGCATTTGCGAAAGTCAACTAACGCATCAGAACCTTTGAACTTCACGCCACAGGACTCGATCATAAAGATATAGTGAGAAATGAGCGAGAGGTCAGCCTTTATGCGAGCTGACAGATAACCGATGTGATCGCGATTGCTTTCGGAATAGTAATCGCGCGAATCCTCTGTGACTGATTCAACAATGCCAATTGTGATCTCAATCAGCTTTCTCGTGTCTTTCCGGAACTCCAGTTTCAGCGCGTTGCGGTAAACTACGTACCAGCCAGCTATTACTAGAATGGCAGGAACCGTGAGCTTTATGAAATCCGTCACAGCTATTTACGTATTTTGAATGTATGACCAAATTTCGCTTTTTAGCGACCGATCAAAAGAAACGAACTTTAAACTTTCTTTTAAAAACGGAACAGACATGGCGTGTTTCCGAACTAATCCGCCGAACGCCTCATCCAGGAATGACGAGCCGTAAGATATCGCGTCGTCTAACTCAACCTGTACGACTTTTCCCGCCTTCAACGGGGCAAGCAGAAACTTCTCTCGGAAAGCCTCACCGGAAAATGCGCTATCAATCGGCGTCCGACCTGACGGAAACCGTGAGAACTGTCGACCGATGTTGATATTCACAGTCTCTGTCATCCTACTAACCCAATGGCACGACCCAAGAAATTACGGTGCCGAAAATACTTTCGTTATACTCAAAGCTCCTTTCAGAATTGGTTTCTCGGCTCCATGATACCGCTCCTTTGTTGCTGAGAATGGTTACACTATCAGCGTTCAAATCACGTAATTCATGCCAAATCTGAGGCAGGCCTTTGCCTCGATGCGCCTCGCCGGTACTAGACGCACCCAGTTTGATAGCGCCTCGAATTGCGCGGCAATCCCGGCCTTGCCCGACTATTCCGTCATAAAGCCTACTAAGGGCACTAGGTTCCATTTTCAACGGGAGGGAGTTGGGGATTCCGATGCCAAGGTCGCAAACTACGACGGTAAGCCTTTCGTCTCGTTCTTGAGAGAACATCCACCATCGCTTGTGGCCCATGCGTTTCGTACCTGTTCCGCGAGGCGCGACGTAGGCGTGAAGGGCACTGTTTCCCAATGCTTCAGAAATACTCTTCCACATGCCTTTGCGCAGATTACCCGCTAGCTTACCTTCAAACTGCTCAAACGCCCGTGTTGTCTGATGATTAATCCGCTCGCCTGTCGCAAACCGCCAATGACGGACGTTCTCAGCTTTATCAGCGTCTTCAACTTCAAGCGCGACGCCGCAAATTTCCGCTATCCCGATTTGGTTTAACACAGCATTGATGGTTGGCACCTCGGAGTTCACAATCTTTACATCAAAGAGCTGCTCCGAGATCCGCTTCGCTCGATCGAGCTCTGCAGTCAGGAGCAAACCTCCTGTTGGGTGTATGTGTTGAGTATCAGAAAAGTCAAGGATGGCTTTCATCTCACGGTCTATAATGGACTTTCTAATTTGATTAAAGAACTTCGAGTTTTGTCTCCGGTTTGATTTTCCTTGCACGTTGATGGCGTGCGGAGCTTTTATCACATAACGATCTTGAGTGTAGGGCCAGGCAGATCGAAGATTCTTAACTTTAATCTTGCGCTGAGATGCAGTTCGCCGACGCAATCTCTTATTGATCATAGGGCCTAAACGTTGATCGCGATGTTTGAGGCTGAGCTTCATACCAGTATGGGTAGACAGCTAGTTGATCGGGTCAACGGCTTGCCCGTCACTTTGCACAGAACGCACATACTTTCCTACAGCCCCCCACATAGCATACCTGCCTCGATCACCGGCGCCCGCGCGCCCACGACCAAAGGTGATCCATGGCCTCCCACCCGCACCCCGCTCCGCATGCCAGCACCAGCACCTACACCGAACAGCCCCCGCGCCACCCGGCGCTCGGGCCCATCCCGGAGAAGTGCATCGGCATTGACGAGATCGACCGCATCCACGCCCCCAACGCCTTCGAGCGGGAGCTGAAGCTGCGGGCGGAGGTGGCGGAGTATCGCCGCTCGGTCGGCCTGGACGCACCCGCACCCGCCGCGCACACCCCCGCCACGCAGCGCGGCCTGTCGCATGATGCCGGACGTGGCTGGGTGCCGGGCGACCGCGACATCGGCCTGCCCGACGATCGGCTGCCGCGCATCTCCTCGCAGCAGGACGACATGTGGGATCCCGCGCTGACGGAGGAGGAGAACGATCACGCCTGGCGTTACACACAGTGGCGGGAGGCGGAGGCGCGCGCGCAGGTGGCCTTCGCCGCGCTGTGGCCCGGGCTGGAGGATGCCGCCACCAACCAGCTCACGCCCGAACGGCAGGTGCAGTTCCTCTCCGCGCTGGCCACCAACGGCAATGTGCGTAGCGCCTGCGCGGCGGTCGGCACCTCGGCGCACACCGCCTACAAGCTGCGCCGGCGCGATCCGCTGTTCGCGCGCGGCTGGGCCGGGGCGCAGGCGGCGGCGCGGGTGCATGTGGAGGCGGTGATCCACGACCGTGCGCTGAACGGGATCGAGGAGCCGGTGCTCTATCGCGGGGAGGTCGTCGCCACCCGTCGCCGCTACGACAACCGCCTGCTGCTGGCGCTGGCCGGGCGGCTGGACAAGGCGGCCGAGGACCCGCGCATCGCGGCGGACGAGGCCGGGCTGGATGCGCTGCTCGCCGCCATCGCCGGTGACGCGCCCACCCGCGCCGCCACGCCCCGCGCCACCTGGTGCGCCAATGCGGCGGCCAAGGCGGGCGCGGCATGGGAGCAGGCGACGGACGAGGAGGAGCCGGAGGACCCGGAGATCGTCGCCCTGCAGGCCGCCCGCCTGTCCCGTGCCGCCGCGCTCGTCAGTGCGAAGGAGCAGGCCGGCGCCGAATGGGACAAGGACGCCACCGCGCTCCACGCCCGGGTGGACGGCTTGGCGGCGCCGGAGGTGAAGGGGGAGCCAGAGGCGGGCCTGCGGCCGGATCCAGGGATCGGGAAGGCGCTGAAGGCCGCCCTCCTGCACAGTGCAACCCCTGTCACCCCCCATGCCGTGTCACCGGCCCGGTGCGAACCCAGGATCACGCGGATGTAGCGGGGAGAAGAAGGGCAGGGCGCCATGCCCCGCCACCGGCGCTCAGCTGTCGAGCAGCGCCAGCTGCACGCGGCCCGATCCGGCGCGGCGCAGGCCGATCCGCTCTGCGGCGGCGGAGGACAGGTCGATCACGCGGTTGCCATGGAACGGACCACGATCATTGATCCGCACGACGACGGATTCGCCGCGATGGCTCACCCGCACCATGCTGCCGAACGGCAGCGTGCGATGGGCGGCGGTCAGTTCGGACGGATTGAACGCCTCGCCACTGGCGGTCGGCCGGCCGGCCAGGCCCGGGCCGTACCAGCTGGCCACGCCGCCATCGATCGGGTCGCCATTCTCGGCGATCTCGGCGGAAATATCGTCGGCGATCTGGAACCGGGGTTCGGCCGGATCGTACTCGACATACTCGGCTGGCAGAGGCTGCGCGACCTCGGTCGCGTTCAGCGGACTGAGTGCTGTGCCGGTAGCCGTCAGGGCTGCCAGGGCCAGTGCGATCCGCTTCATGTTTGTCATCCCGTCCATCCACGGACTGGATACGGTGCATGATCGCTGGCGGTAACCCCATCAGCCTCCGCCGGCCCCGTCCTCGGCTCCACTCGTCCCTTTCGCCGGAACGTTCGCGCAGGCTCGGAATCAGCCCGTCGCGGGGATCGTTCGGCTCGCCGCTACGGCTCCCGAACGATCCCGACGTGGCGAATCGTTACTTTCCGTCCCGCTTGGCCAGCAGCTTCAGCCGCAAGGCGTTCAGCCGGATGAACCCCGCCGCATCCTGCTGGTCATATGCGCCGGCATCATCCTCGAAGGTAACATGCGCCTCAGAATAGAGCGAGTTGGGCGACTTGCGACCGACCACGCTGGCCAGCCCCTTGTACAGCTTCAGCCGGACGGTGCCGCTGACCTGCGCCTGCGAATGGTCGATCGCGGCCTGCAGCATCTCCCGCTCCGGCGAGAACCAGAAGCCATTGTAGATCAGCTCCGCATAGCGGGGCATCAACTCGTCCTTCAGGTGGGCGGCGCCGCGGTCCAGGGTGATCTGCTCGATCCCGCGATGCGCCCGGGCATAGATCTCGCCACCCGGCGTCTCGTACATGCCGCGGCTCTTCATGCCGACGAAGCGGTTCTCGACGAGGTCGAGCCGCCCGATCCCGTGCTTGCGCCCCAGCTCGTTAAGCGCGGCCAACAGCGTGGCCGGGCTCATCGCCTCGCCATTCAGCGCGATGCCGTCACCGCGTTCGAAATCCACGGTGATGTATTCCGGCAGGTCCGGCGCATCCTCCGGATCGACCGTGCGGCTGAACACGTAGGACGGCACTTCCTCCCACGGATCCTCCAGCACCTTGCCCTCGGACGAGGTGTGCAGGAGGTTGGCGTCGACGGAGAACGGGCTCTCGCCGCGCTTGTCCTTGGGCACCGGGATCTGGTGCGCCTCCGCCCATGCGATCAGCGCGGTGCGGCTGGTCAGGTCCCATTCGCGCCACGGGGCGATCACGCGGATGTCGGGCGCCAAGGCGTAGGCACCCAGTTCGAACCGGACCTGGTCGTTGCCCTTGCCGGTGGCGCCGTGAGAGATGGCGTCGGCGCCGGTCTCCCGCGCGATCTCCACCAGCCGCTTGGCGATCAGCGGGCGGGCGATCGAGGTGCCGAGCAGGTAGTCGCCTTCGTAGCGGGCATTGGCGCGCATCATCGGGAACACGAAGTCGCGCACGAATTCCTCGCGCAGGTCCTCGATATGGATGTGCTCGTCCGGCACGCCCATCAGGCGGGCCTTGGCGCGGGCAGGCTCCAGCTCCTCGCCCTGGCCGAGATCGGCGGTGAAGGTCACGACCTCGCAATTGTAGGTCACCTGCAGCCATTTCAGAATGACACTGGTGTCGAGCCCGCCCGAATAGGCGAGGACAACGCGCTTGATGGGGGGCCGATCTGTCATGCAAAGCTCCGGACAAGAAATCGCCGCGCGCCTACCAGCACGATCCGCGCGCGGCAATGTGGGCAGTGCCCCTGCCATGGCCGCAAAGACGTAGGAAAGCAGAAATCAGATCGGCGCGGCGTGCAGCTGCGGGTTCAGTGCGGCGACATGGTTCAGCCAGGCACGCGGCTTGCGCAGCAATCCCGGCGGATAGTCCACGGTCAGCCCTGCCATCTGCGCCAGGCGGCCGACGAAGTGGATGCAGTTGCGGCGGTCCAGGTCATAATAGCGGCCGGGCGCATCGCGCCATGCGTCCACCTCCGCACGCATCCGGCGGTAGGTCGCATCGGACAGGGTCACGCTGAAATGGCGGTTGGTACGGGCGATCTGCGCCTCCTCCTCCACCATCACGATGTGTTCCACCGGGCCGGACAGGATCGCCGGCGTCACCCGGCGGGCCGAGAAGCCCCAGTTTTCGTGCACGGGCGTGTTGGTGTCATCCAGATGCCCGTCGAACACCACGAAGGTGTGCGGGTACCGGCCGAACATCACCGATCCGTTGAAGCTGTGGAAATGTGCCGTCACCTCCGCCCGCGCGCAAGCCGGGACCAGCGCCAGCAACAGCAGAACGAGCGGGGGGAAGCGGCGCAGCAGGGCCGGCAAGGCTGTCATGGAGGCGACGCTACGGCCCGGTGTCGCCTGGCGCAAGCGTGGTCAGCGCAGGGGCGCGAAGCCCCAGCGACGTTCCAGCTGCGTACGGGTGACGACCTCGCGGCTGCCCTCCGGCAACCGCACCATCTTCTCGTACACGCCCGGCCGGATCTCCCGCCACCAGGGCAGATCGATCGGGCCATTATACTGCTCCAGATAGGCCAGGTAGGCATCCAGCGTCGCAAAGCTGCGGCCACGTGCCCAGGGCAGGCGGGCGGGCGTGGCGGGCCGGGCCGCGGCTTCCTTCACCGGCGATTCCTGCGCGGTGACGGGGTGGCCGGCGGGGGCGCCGGCAAGCAGGAACAGGAGCAGTGTGGTTGCGCCAGGCACGGGTGCTGATTTCCTGTGAAAACAAAATTCATCGTCTTGTATGTTCATCTATTGCGTTCGGTTAAAATTGGATGAACAAGACGGCATTGCTCTCTTGGGGTCGGGCCACCGGATCCGTACAGCGGACAGGCATAGAGGGCGCCCTTAACGTTGAGGACTATCTCTTCATGCGCAATAACGTACATCTGATGGACAAGACCGACACGCCCGACGTCCTGGGTTGCGGTTGCACCATGTGCATGGCGAAGACAGGCGACGTGCTGTCCGCCGGCTATTATGGCGCGGGCGAACTCGCCGCCGCCACCCATGTTTCCCTGAGCGCCGCGAGTGCGTCGACGTCCGTGCCGGGCGAACTGATGATCGACGGCACGGTCGAGCCGGGTGATATCGGACTGTTCACGATCAACCTGGCTGCGGGCGAGACCGTCCTGTTCTCCCTGTTCGGTCGTGGCGAGAACCCGCTGGCCGACCCGCTGCTCGAAATCTACGATGCGCAGTTCAACCTGCTCGTCAGCGACGATGACGGTGGCGCCGGCATCAACTCGCTGATCACCTTCACGGCGGCGACTGCCGGCCTGTACTATATCGTGGCAGCGTCCTTCGATCCGACCGACAGCGGCGACTTCACGCTGGACGCGATCGAGTACACGGGCGCGGACGTCGTGTCGGACACCGTGGAAGCGGCTCCGGAAATCATCATCGGCGGTGACGTGGTCTACGGCTTCATCGACGCCAGTACCGCCACGAACCCGATCAGCCCGTCCTTGGGCGGAGACATCGACACCTACAAGTTCACGGCCACTGCGGGCACGATCGTTACGATCGAAGTGAACGGCGGCGCCGACTACGAGTCCGGCTTCCAAGTACGGCCGGGCGAGCTGGACACCTATATCGCGCTGTACAATGCCAGCTTCGCCCTGGTTGCGGAAAGTGACGACATCAACTTCCCCAATGACGTGTCGTCGAGCATCAGCTTCCTCGTGTCCGAGACCGGCACCTACTACCTCGACGTGACTGCCTATTCGGGTCAGACCGGCGGCTTCTCGATCACGACCAGCGCTGTGGACCTGGCCGATCTCGATCCGCTCGACTCGATCATCTGGGACTCGGCGGCCAACGTGCCGTTCGACTCGTCGAACACGGCCTATGTCTATTTCGCCAATGCCGGCGAGACCTTCGGCGAGACCGCGGATGACGGCACCAGCCCGATCCCGTCCTATGGCTGGAACGAGCGCGAGATCCAGCAGGTCATGCTGGCGCTGGGCGAGTATTCGAAGATCCTGGGCACCAATTACGAGATCACCACCGATGCGTCGGCGGCGACCTTCCGCCTGCTGACCACCACCAGCACGCAGTATGGCGCCTACTTCTACCCGCAGGATCCGGCCTACGGCGATGCCAAGGGCATCGGCGCGTTCAACGTGAACAGCGGCGGCTGGGACAAGGATGGCTTCTCCACCCAGAACATCCCGGGCGACCAGATCAGCCTGGAGCAGGGCGGTTATTCCTTCGCCGTCATCCTGCACGAGTTCGGCCATGCACATGGCCTGGCGCATCCGCACGACCGGGGTGGCGGGTCCGAAATCATGCCGGGCGTCACCTCCGCGACCGGTTCCTACGGCGTCTATGACCTGAACCAGGGCATCTATACCGTGATGTCCTACAACGATGCGTGGGACTTCCATCCGGATGGCCCGACGCCGTACTCGGTCAATAACATCGACAGCGGCTGGTCCGGCACGCTGAGCGCCTTCGACATCGCGGCGCTGCAGGAACGGTATGACGTCATCAACCAGTATGCCACGGGCGACAACGTGTACCTGCTGGGTGACGTCAACGATGCCGGCACCTATTACGAGACGATCTGGGATACGGCCGGCGTCGATACCATCCAGTACGATGGCGCACGTGATGCACAGATCGACCTGTTCGCGGCGACCATCGACTACACCCCGACGGGTGGTGGCGTGGTGTCGTACGTGGACGATATCTGGGGCGGCTACCTCATCGCGCGCGGGGTGATGATCGAGAACGCCACGGGTGGTGCGGGCGACGACGTGCTGCTGGGCAATGCGGCGAACAACGTGCTGACCGGCAATGATGGCGACGACACGCTGCTCGGCCGCGAAGGCGACGACACGCTGCTGGGCGGCCGTGGCAACAACACGCTGACCGGCGGTGCGGGCAACGACACCTTCGTGGTGAGCGGTGCTTTCCTGAATGCCAGCTACGCCACGATCACCGACTGGGAAGAGGGTGACACCTTCCGCATCAACTCGCTGGGCAATGGCCGGGTGCGTTACGAGGAAGTCGACGGTGACACCATCGTCTACGCCAACGGCGTGGCGGTCGCGACCATCGAGAACACCGCCGCCCGCGATGTGCTGGCCTCGCAGGAGTACGAGTTCCAGGTGCAGTCGGTCCAGCTCGTGGTCGACGGCGTGAACAACGGCTTCATCCTGTATGGCAACAACCAGGCCGAAACGCTGACCGGCCGGGCCAACCAGGCCAATGTCATCAGTGGTCTGGGTGGTGCGGACATCATCAACGGCCGCAACCAGGACGATTACCTGTACGGCAACAACGGCAACGACCAGCTGGATGGCGCTGCCGGCAATGACTACCTGTACGGTGGTGCCGGTGCCGACCGGCTGTTCGGCGGCAATGGCGACGACTACCTGGAAGGCGGCAACGGCGCCGACTACCTGTATGGTGGTCGCGGCAACGACATCCTGGTGGGTGGCAACGGCGCGGACACGTTCCGCTTCGCCGCCGCCAACGAGGGCGTCGACCGGGTGCTGGACTACAATGTCGCGCAGGACAGCCTGGAGCTGGGCGTGGCGGCACGCAACGTCACCTTCCTCGACAGCTCCGAAGGTGCGCAGATGTTCTTCCGTGGCCAGCTGGTGGCGGACTTCATCGGCGTCAGCGCGGCGGACATGCAGGGCGAGATCGGCCAGAGCGGCACGGCAGCGATGATGTCCGGCTCGTTCAGCCAGACCAGCCTGGCCCACCAGGAGAACGTGGCCTGGGCATGATCGACTGGCCGGCAGGTCTCGACCTGCCGGCCACTGCCTGCGGCGCAAACAGAAACGGCCGGTCCGGATCATCCCGGGCCGGCCGTTTTCTGTTGCTGGTGACGGCTCAGCCCGCCAGCAGCGCCTGCTCCCGCTCCGCCATGTAGTCCCGCGTCAGGGGCAGGGCGTCGCGATCCAGCACGTATTGCACCTGGTAATTGCACATGCCCCCGGTCTCGAAGGCGGTGGCGGCGCCCGCCAGGTAGAAGGTCCACATGCGGAAGAAGCGCTCGTCGAACAGCGCCTCGATCTCCGCCCGGTGTGCCAGGCACTTGCGGTACCAGGCATGCAGGGTGGGGGCGTAGTGGCGCCGCCAGACCTCCACGTCGGTGGCAATCAGCCGCACACTCTCGCTGGCGGCGAGTGTCTCGCTGAGCGCGGGAATGTAGCCGCCGGGGAAGATGTATCTGGCCGTGAAGGCATCGGTCCGGCCGGGTCCGCCCATGCGACCGATCGTGTGCAGCAGCATCGCGCCGTCCGGCGCCAGCAGCGCGGCGCAGGCGCGGAAGAAGGTGGTGAATTGCGGCTGCCCGACATGTTCGAACATCCCGACGGAGACGATGCGGTCGAACCTCTCGCCCCGGGTGGCAAGATCGCGGTAGTCCACCAGTTCGAACCGCACACGGTCGGCCACGCCGGCCGCCGCCGCCCGTTCCTGCGCCAGGGCCAGCTGCTCGGCGCTGAGGGTGATGCCCAGCACCTGCGCACCGGTGTGCTGTGCCAGGTAGATCGCCATCCCGCCCCAGCCACACCCGATATCGAGCACGCGCATGCCGGGCGTGATCGCCAGCTTGGCGGCGATATGCGCCAGCTTCGCCGTCTGCGCCTCGGCCAGTTCCATATCCGGGCGCGGCCAGTAGGCGCAGCTGTACTGCATGTGCGTTTCGTCCAGCATCAGGCGGTAAAGCGCGTTGCCGATGTCATAATGATGCGCCACGTTGCGGCGGGCGCTGCCCGGGCGGTTGAAGCTCTTGGCCAGATGGCGCAGGCGGACCGCCAGCTTCCGCGTAGGGGAGGGCGGGGCGAGGTCGCGGCGTTCCTCCCACCGGGTATTGTGCCGCAGCAGGGTGACCACCTGCATGATGTCCCCCTGTTCGATGATGACGCGTCCGTCGATCCACGCTTCCGCGAAGCCCAGGCGCATGTCCAGCAGCGTGTCCCGCGCGACCCGGGCATCGGCGAAGCGCATCGCGACATCGGGGAACGCGGCGGCAGGCGTGCCGAAGGTGCGGGTGGTCCCGTCGGCAAAGGTCAGCGCAAGCGTACCCTGCCGCACGAGCCGGTCGAGCACGCGCGCCAGCAGGCGTTCAGCCGATCTCATGCGCGGTGGCGCCGGTGTGTCGGGGCGCGGTGCGGCATGGGTGTTCCTTTCGGCAGCCTGGCAGTGTGCAAGAAGGATAGACCGGGCGCTCGTCCGCGTGTCAATTGCCTGCTGTCATCGGCCCGCCCAGCTGTACTGGCCGGACTGATCGGCCTGGCGTGGCAGCGGCCGCGGGTGCGCTATCTGAGCTAGATCCCGGCATACCACTGATAGCCGCGATCTTCCCAGAAGCCGCCATTGCCGTCGCCGAACCCGTCCAGGCTGGCGACGGCCTGGATGCCTGTGAGGTACTTGGCATGCTTGTAGCCCAGCTGCCGTTCCAGCCGCAGCCGCAGGGGCGCGCCGTTCTTCACCGGCAGGTCGCCGCCATTCAGCCGATGGGCGATGATGGTCTGCGGGTGGAAGGCGTCCGTTAGGTCGCAGCTTTCGTAGTACGGCGCGCCATACAGCAGGTCGGCACAGCGGAAGATGACGAACCTGGCATCGGGCAGCAGGCCGGCGCGGTCGAGGATCGGGCCAAGCTGCGGGCCGGTCCACTGGCCGATCGCGCTCCAGCCCTCCACGCAATCGTGCCGGGTGATCTGCGTGCGCTGCGGCAGTGCGCGGATATCGGCCATGGAGAGCGAGAGCGGGCGTTCGACCAGCCCGCCGACGACCAGGCGCCAATCGGCAAAGCCGGCCGCCTGGTGCGCGCGATAGGCAGGCGTGGGCACATCCGTGCTGCCGTTGCCGCGGAAATCGGCGGAGATGGCAGAAGGCGGATATTCGCGCGCCAGCGGACGCGGTCCGCCGATGGCACGGTGCGCGACACGGTGCAGGCCTTCCGCCTGATCGACCGCCCAGGCAAAGGGTGCGGTTTCCCCGATCTTCGTACAGCCGGCCGTCAGCGTGCCGAGCAGGGTCGCCAAGAGGTTACGCCTGTTCATCTATCCGTCCTCCGCCGATCATGGCGCGCAGCTGCCCCCAGGGGCCGGACAGCAACACCAGCAGCACATGGCCGATCGTGAAGCCGGTGAGCGCCGCGGCGGTGATGAAGTGGATGGAGCGCGCGCTCTGCCGCCCGCCCAGCGCCTGTCCCAGCCACCCCCATGCAGCATCCGCGCCCGGGCTGAGCGCCATGCCGGTGAGGATCATCAGCGGCAGCAGGATGAAGATGACGACACCGTAGCTCAGCTTCTGGAGGAAGTTGTACTTCGCCCCGTGCGCCGCAAAGCGCAGGCGGAGGTGCGCGGCGATATCGGCAAGAATGGCACCCACCCGCCACTCGCGCCGGCGCGTTACCAGATCGCGCGCAAAATGCCGGTTGCGCAGGGAGGCCAGCATGTAGGCAAGCAGCGACAGGGCGAACACCCAGGCAAACAGCACATGCCAGTCCCGCGCGATCGCCAGGCTGTAGCGGTCCGGGATGGTCATCCAGTGCGGAAAGCGCGGCAGCGCGGCCCATGCGTGTGCGGGCTGGAATCCGGAGTCGCCCCAGTATAGCCATGGGTGCGCATTCGAGATGTTCAGCCCGCTCATCAGCAATACCAGCAGGCACAGCGCATTCAGCCAGTGCCACAGCCGCGTGGCGAAGGTGTGGCGCTGTTTCATATGTCGGCCTGCCTGTCCTGCCCCAGAAAGATGACGTCGCGCGGCTGGCGCAGCAGATGTTGGCCGCAATCGACGAACAGCGTCTGCCCGCCCACCAGCGGCCCGGTGGCAAGGAACAGCGCCGCGTCGGCCATGTCCGGCAGAGAGACGCGGCGTCGCAGGAGGTTGAGCCGATGCGTCCGGTCGGCCTCCGCCTCGCTCTGGTCCAGGCTGGCCAGGATTGCGCCCGGGGCAAGCGCGAAGATCCGGTCCTGTGCTCGGCCAGCCTGGTCCTGCGCCATCTGTTGTCCGGCCACGGCGCCGGCCAGCGCGTGCTTGGCCATGGTATAATGGGGAAAGTCCGGATTGGGGTGCGCGACCTTCTGGTCGGTCAGGTGGATCACCCGCCGCCCGCCGGCGAGCGGAGGCAGGCGCAGGAATGCATCGGCCAGCGTCCATGGCGCCAGCGCATTGAGGCGGAAGGTGCCCATGGCATCCGCCGCATTCGGTGCCGGGCCAAACCGTGCGGCATTGTTCACCAGCACGCGCCAGTCCGGCAGACGCGCGGCCAGGCGTTGCACCAGCGCAGGGGCGGCATCGATGTCGGCAAGATCGGCCATCATGACCTCCGCGCTGGGAAGTTCGTCAGCCAGCGCCTGTGCGTCGATGTCCGGACGGCGGGCATGGATCACAACATGCCAGCCGGCATCGGCGAAGCAACGGGCGATGGCAGCCCCGATACGGCGTGCGGCACCGGTCACCAACACGGCTGGTCGTTCAGGGCGGGGCGGGGCGGCGATCATGGGCTTGGTTGGAGCATATAAGCCGACGCAGGTGAACCGGTGATTGCGCCAACGCGTTGTCCAGCGATCCCATGGAACTTGATCCAAATCAATTTATATCAACCCGGGAACGCGGTGCCTGTATCACAGGTTAACAAGCATGTGGTTGTTTCCGGTAAGGTGGCCCGTGCCGTGTGCATGGCACCGCCGATGAGGGGCGGCCGTGAGGGGTTGGAGACAATGATCAGGCCATGACTATTTCCGTCTGTATCGCTTGGGCAATGCCGTTCGACATGGATGGTGACGCGTATGCGGCGCAGGAAAGCCGCGCCGCCCAGGCGCTTGAACAGACCCTGCTGTCGCTGCGCCTTTCCGCGCGCCCCCCGCGCGAGGTGATCGTAGCCGTCACTGGCGAGGCTCGGCTTCGCCTCCCGCAGGCCAGTTTTCCGATCCGGCAATTGCGTCTGCCCGAAGGCACCGGACCGATGGTTGTCCGCAATACGCTGACGCACGAGGCCCAGGGTGAATTGCTGGTATTCCTGGACCCGCAATGCATGGCCACGACCACGATGATGGACGATTACGCCGCCGCCGCCCAGCGGCAGCGCGGCATCATGGCCGGCGGGATCGGCTTCCTGCCGCCGGCAGCGCAGCAGCCTGAGAAGCGCGGCCCGCACCTGCCGATGGTTCCCGATCTGGTGGCACTGGCGGACGATGCGCAGACGCATCCCGATCGGCCGGTGCCGTCAGCCGGCCTGGTGCCGGCTGACGGAACTGCGACGGGCCTGTGGGGCGCGAACTGGGCGATCCGGGTGGCTGACCTGCAGGCTTTGGGCGGGTTCGACGAAGCCTACCGGACGCTTTCGGTCGGCGAGGCGGACCTGGCGCGGCGTGCGGCCGCTCGCGGGATGCCCCCGCGCTGGATCGAAGGTGCCGTCGCACTGCATCAATATCGCGCCCGTCCGCTGCCGCCGCTGGAGCAGCTGGACGCTTTGCTGGCCGACGCGGCGCAGTTCCATGTCACCTGGAACCAGCCGGCGCCGGAGCGTTGGCTGCGGGCATTTGCACTGATGGGCCTGATCGCGCCATGCCGCCGCGGGGATGGATCGTCCGGGGCCTGGCGCAAGCTGCGTGAGCCGACCGACGCCGATCACGAAATGACCAATCCGCCGGAAGGCCAGGTGTGGCCGGGCAGCAATCATCTGGTCGACTGGCTGGAGGATCGCGCAGTGGTCCGGCTCGATAGCAGGGGCGGGCGCCCCGGAGCCGGGAGCGCGGCGTGAAGGGAGAGCTTACCGACGGATTGTCGACGGGTGCTGTCGTCTTCGGGACCGATGAGAGCATTGCCGATGAACTGGCTGCCTTTCCGCTGACCGGACGATTCCTGATGGGCCGCCTGCGACATTCCATCAGCGCAAGGGAACGGCAGCTGCTGGAAGAGCTGGTTGTCGAGACCAGGTCCGTCGAAGCCGGCGCCATCATGCTGCACCGCGGCCAGCTGGTCGATCACAGCACGATCCTGATCGATGGCTACATGATGCGCACCGGGCAAGAGGGCTCCCGCCGTTTCATCCTGGGCCTGCAGGTCCCGGGAGACTTCGTCGATCTGCATGGCTTCGCGCTGAAGCGGCTGGATCACGATCTCGTGGCCGCCGGTCCCGCGCGGGTCGGGATCGTGCCGCACGAGCGGTTGGAAGAGGTCATGCAGAAGGAGCCGCATCTGGCGCGCATCCTGTGGTTCGCGACGCTGCTTGATGCTGCAATCCATCGCGAGTGGATCATGAAGCTGGAGCAGCTGACCGCCGCCCGGCGGGTGGCGCATGTCTTTGCCGAATTGTGGCAGCGGCTGGACCATGTGGGTCTGGGCCGGAATGACAGCGTGCGGACACCGCTGATCCAGGCTGATCTGGCCGACATGTGCGGCACCACCGCCATTCACATGAACCGGGCACTGGCGCAGCTGCGCAAGGAAGGGATCGGCGAATTGCGCCGGGGCACGCTCTATGTCTCGGACCGGCGCCGACTGGAGGAGTACGGCATGTTCGACTCCAGCTACCTGTATGGCAGGGGTGGCCTTGCGCCGGGGACGGCGCTGGACCCCAAAGGCCCGGCCTGATCGTTCAAGGCCGGATCAGGCGGGAGCGGCGGCCAGACGCTCCGCCCGGTGCAGCAGGGCACCCAACCACGCCGAGATGACGGACATCCCGGCGCTCAGCAGCAATTGCTCGACCAGCGGGATGCCCAGCGCCGAGAGGCCGCCGGCGATCAGCGACCCGACCACCATCGCGCCGGAATTGACAATGTTGTTCGCCGCCACCGTGCGGGCCGCCTGCGAGGGATCGCACTTGGTGGTCAGGAAGGCGTAGAGCGGGACCACGAACATGCCACCGGCAATGGCGATCAGCAGCAGCGTGCCGAGCACCAGCGGCGCGAGTGGCTGTGCCAGGAAGCCGGGCACATCCAGCAGGCCGGTCGGTGTCGCTTGCCGTTCCCAGGCACGGCACACGAAATAGAACACCGCGACGAACCCGCCCATGAACAGCACCGAGACCGGCGCATGGCGGGCCGACACCTCGCCCTTCAGCAGCGTGTTGATCGCGACCGATCCAATTGCCACCCCGACGGAGAAGATCACCAGAAACAGGCTGGCGACCTCCTTGCTGGCGTTCAGCACGTTCTTGGCCAGGGGCGGAAACTGGATGAACAGGACCGCGCCGATCGTCCAGAAGAAGCTGATCGCCAGGATGGCGTAGAACACCTCCCGCTGGGCGGTGGTGTTGCGGATCAGGGTAATGGACGACCGCAAGACATTGAGGTCCAGCTTGCCGTGCTTCTCGAACGGGGGCGCAGGGGGCACCTGCAGGCTGGTGACATAGCCGATCAGCGCCGCCACGATCACCACCAGCGCAGCCCAGCGGACGGAGATGTAGCCCGCCAGGATGGTGCCGGCCAGGATGGCGACGTAGGTGCCAGCCTCCACCAGCCCGGTGCCGGCCAGAACCTCTTCCCGTTTCAGGTGCTGGGGCAGGATGGCGTATTTGATCGGGCCGAAGAAGGTGGAATGGACGCCCATGGCGAACAGCGCCGCCAGCAGCAGGGGCATGGCGAAGTCGCTGTCGCGCCCGCTCTGCCACGCCAGGTACAGCCCGGCGGCGCCCACCACCATGATGCCGATCTCCGCCGCCTTGACCCGGCGGATGATCGCCGCCTTGTCCGTCAGGTCCGCCAGCTGCCCCGCGAGCGCCGAGAGCAGGAAGAAGGGCAGGATGAACACGCCCGAGGCGATGGCGCTGAACTGCGCTTCCTCCGCCTGCGAATCGTAGAAGGTGTAGACCACGAACAGCACCATGGCGTTCTTGAACAGGTTGTCGTTGAACGCGTTCAGCAGCTGCGTGGCGAACAGCGGCAGAAAGCGCCGCTTGCGCAGCAGGTGAAGGGAGGTGAGCATGGCAGCAGCGTTCCTAGCCACGTGACCGGCAAGAACAAGCCGCATGCGACGCTTTTTGTCGGAGCCCGGACGCGCTAGGGCAGGCACAATGCTTACGCTGCCCAACCTCCTCAGCCTGTCGCGCATCGTCGCGGTCCCCCTGCTCGCCGCCTTGCTGTGGTGGCCCGCCTGGCACGCGGGCTATGCCCTGGCTTTCGCGCTGTACTGCCTGATGGGCATTACCGACTATTTCGACGGGCTGCTGGCCCGCTCCAGCGGGGCGGTCAGCCGGCTGGGCATCTTCCTGGACCCGATCGCCGACAAGATCATGGTGGCCGCCGTCATCCTGGTGCTGACGGCGAAGGGGCAGCTGACTGGGCCCTATGTCGGGGACCTGCATGCAGTTGCGGGGCTGATCATCCTGATTCGCGAGATCGCGGTGTCTGGCCTGCGCGAATTTCTGGGCGGGCTGCAGGTGAGCGTGCCGGTCAGCAAGCTGGCCAAATGGAAGACCACGCTGCAGCTGATCGCGCTGGGTGCGCTGATCCTGGCCGGCGCGCTGCCGGCGGAAGCATGGATCCGGCTGTGCGGCCTGGTGAGCCTGTGGGGCGCCGCGATCCTGACGCTGGTGACCGGGTGGGATTACCTGCGCGTCGGCCTCAAGCACATGGACTGACATTATCGGAGCCGGCGATGCCGTTGCCGGTCGGCGCAGGCTGGCCGGCTTCTGCGTGGGCGATCAATTGCAATCGGGATGACTTTGTACGCTTACCGACGCAATCTGTCCTGAAAGTGGACGTGCCTGATTGAGGGATGGAACTTACCTCGGAAGCGGGCATTAACCTGCCGCACAACAAAGGGTCTAAGGAAGTCCCAAGTGCCCGCCGCCGGCCGAAGTTGCGCTTGCTCGATTTAAGAATATCGAAGCAATGGGCGAAAACTTGCTGGCAGCTGGTTTAGTCTCAGGAGATTGTATGGCTTCGATGTTCGATACTGCCGCTTTTATTCAGGCCGAGAATGAGCCTGTGGTTGTCAACGGCACCACCGGCGATGATACGCTGAACACCGGCACCAACCGGACCACGCTGAACGGCCTTGTGGGGAATGACACCCTGACCACCGGCCTGCTGGGGCGCGGTTACACGGGTGAGCTGTACGCGATCCAGAATGGCGGGACCGGCAATGACACGATGTCGGTGCTGATCAACGCTTTCACCAACTATGCCTACACGCAGCTGGACGGTGGCACTGGCGCGGATCGGCTGTCCGTGAACAGCACGCTGACCAACGAAGACGCAGATGCCACGGTCCTGATCGAGAACTATCTGACCGGCGGCACCGGCGATGACGTGATCGACGTTGATGCCACGCTGAGCAGCGTGAGCGGCGGCAACATCAACAACGAGGTTTATGCCGGTACCGGCAACGACACTGTCACCATGACTGCACGCGTGCTGGAAGGCACCGATGTCGAACTGGCGTACAACTATGCCGACGGCGGCACCGGTGACGACACGATCTTCGCGACGGCCTTCGGTGACGGTGATGACTACCTGATCAACGAAGTGTCCGGCGGGATCGGCAACGACATCATCATCGCGCGGACCGAAGGTGGCTACGGCGAGAGCTACATTGCGGGCGGCTCGGGCGCTGACGTGCTGCAGGTGATCGGCGGCTTTTACAACGAGCTGTACGGCCAGGGCGGCAACGACACGCTGTTCGGCGGCACCGGGATCGACATCATGAGCGGTGGTACCGAAGCAGACCGTTTCTTCATCGGTCTGAACAATGGCGCGGACGTGATCACCGACTTCCAGGTCGGGAGCGACACGCTGGTGCTGACGGATGGGCAGACCATCGACTCGCTGGCAATCTCCAACGGCAGCACGTTCGTGACCTTCGCCGATGGTGGCAGCGTTCTGCTGCAGGGCGTGACGATCGCGGACGAAGCACTGCTGTTCGGCTGAAACCCATGTCATAGCCGGTGCAGCCAGATGGCTGCGCCGGACTTGGCCAGACGCGTCGGCAGGGATCCCCTGCCGGCGCGTTTCTGTGTGGGAGGAAGAGATTGCCGGGTCCGAATTGCAGCTGCAAGACAAAGTCCCGCCCAAACTTTCTTCTGTATTCTATCGAACAGTTCAGGCCGCTGTCTCGAAAAAAGACGGGGATGTATCCTGTCGGACAGACGATTACCTAAGATCATATCTTTCTGGAAACCATAATTCTTTTCTGCCAGCGAGGAGGTCCGCAAGACCCAGTTACCAGTGTGGAGTGTAGCACTATGGCACGCAAGAACGACATCTTCGCCGTGATCAACGGGATCACCGACAACGCAACGATCACCGGCACGGGCGCTGCTGACACCATCACCGTCACGGCCAACAACGTCACCGTGAATGCGGGCGGCGGCGGAGACACGGTTTCCACGACGATCACCAATCGCACGGATGATCTATTCATCTATCAGAATGGCGAACTCGGTGCCGACATCCTGTCGGCGAACGTGAATGCGGGCGCACGGTATCTCGGCTCGGTTCTGAATGGCGGTATCGGTGGTGACACGATCACTACCAATACCACTCTGTCGAACGGGTTCTCGGATACGCTGCTGGAGTCCTATGCTGTCGGCGGCGATGGCGCCGACACGATCAACATGACGGCAGCCCTGAACGGTGGCGGCAACCTGTGGCAGGAAGCCTATGGCGGCACCGGTGGCGACAACATCACGATGAACGCGTCCACCACGGGTGGCGTCGGGACCGTAGCATATAACTATGTCGAGGCCGGTGCCGGCATCGACACGGTCACGGCCACGATTCAGGGGGCTGCCGGTTCGACGGTGTACAACGAGATCTACGGTGGTGATGTTGCCGGCCTCAACCTGGGTACCGACGACACGCTGACCGGCATCGTCATTGGCGAAGGTTCGAGCTTCATCTATGGCCAGAGTGGCAACGACATTCTGCGCGCCACGGGTGGCAACAACAACGAACTGTACGGCATGGACGGCAACGACACGCTGTATGGCAGCACGGGCGTGGATTATTTCGTCGGTGGCGCCGGCATCGATACCTTCGTGCTGGGTAGCGGCGGCGAGGATGTGATCGTCGACTTCGACACCGGCCTTCTCGGCACGTTCATCGGTGCGGACATCATTGCGTTCGAGCCGGGCACCAATCTCAGCCTGGTCGATGTGATCGTTGGCGGCGACGGGCTGCTGGAGATCACGCTGGCCGGCAACACGGTCGTCCAGCTCGCCGGCACCGACGCATCCCTGCTGGGGCAGCTGGAAGGCATCTTGGGCCTGCTGGGCATCGGTTCGCCGGTTGCCGGCGAGGTAGGCTGACCTTCGACATGGCCGGCCGGCACTAACCGGCTGGCCATGCATGAATGACTGACAGGCACGCCTCGCGATCATTGCGAGGCGTGCCTTGTCGTATGTGGATCGGCAGGCGGGGCACGCCCTGCGTGGCGTTCTGCCGACAGATCAGCGCGCCGCTCAGCCTGCGCGCAGTTCCTGCGCCAGGAGCCGGAATTCCTCTCCGCGGGGGCTGTTGCGGCGCCAGACCAGCGCGATCTCCCGGCTGGCATGGTCCGATTGCAGCGGACGGGCGATGATGTTGGTGCCGTTCAGGATGCCGGCATCGATCGCCATCTGCGGCAGCATGGTCAGGCCCAGGCCATTGTCCACCATCTGCACCAGCGTATGCAGGCTGGTGCCGATCATCGTGGCGCTGGCCCGCACGCCCGGCCGGTCACAGGCGGCCAGCGCATGGTCGCGCAGGCAGTGTCCGTCCTCCAGCAGCAGCAGTCGCCCCTGGTCGATCGTGCCCGGCAGGATGATGCTGGGCGGATCGCGCAGATCATCCTTGGGGAATGCGACCAGCAGCGGATCGTCGCAGATATGCTCGTGCTCCACCTCTCCGGTCGCGTAGGGCAGGGCGAGCAGCACGCAATCGGCGCGGCCCTGATGCAGCGACTCGATCGCCGCATCGCTGGTCTCCTCCCGCAGGAACAGTTTCAGCTGTGGCCGCTCCTTACGCAGCCGGGGCAGCATGCGCGGCAGCAGGAACGGGGCGATCGTGGGGATCACGCTCATCCGCAGCTCGCCCACCAGCGGCATGCCGGCGGATTGCACCAGCTCGGACAGCTCCTCCGCCTCGCGCAGCAGACGATGCGCCTTCGCCACCACCTGATTGCCGAGGGGGGTGAAGCGGACCACGCGCCGGCTGCGTTCGACCAGCGTGACGCCCAGCAGCGATTCGAGCTCGCGGATGCCGGCCGACAGGGTGGATTGCGAGACGAAGCAGGCCTCGGCCGCGCGCCCGAAATGCCCCGACTGGTGCAGCGCGACGAGATATTGCAGCTGCTTGATGGTGGGAAGGTAGGTGCTCATCGCCCGGTCACTCCGGGTCGGTCTCGTCGATTGCTGCGGCAGCGGCAGCGGCCGAGGTGGGGGCCGACGCCGGCACGGCGTCGTCGATATGGGTCATCTTCAGCCGCCCGTTCTCGACCGCAAAGGCCAGCTTGCCTTCCACCAGGTCCAGCGCGTCGCGCCCGAACGTGTCATAGCGCCAGCCTTCCAGCACCGGCAGCTTGCGCACGCCTGCGGCGAGCAGCTCCAGCTCGTCCGACCGGGTGAGCAGGCGCGGGGCGACGTCGATCTCCCGGCTGCGGATCTTCAGCAGCAGCTTCAGCAGGTCGGCCACCAGTGCGCCTTCCTTGCCCAGCGCGGGGCCGCGCTGCGGCCGGTCGGGCATCTCGTCGGCCGGCAGGTCCTCGGCAGATTCGAGCACCTTCATCAGGCGTCGGCCGATATCGTTGTCGCGCCATGCCTGGCTGAGGCCGCGCACCTTGGCGAGTTCCTCCTGCTTCTTCGGCGGCTGGCTGGCGAGGTCGGCCAGCGTCTCGTCGCGCATGATGCGGCCACGCGGGATGTCCTTGCCCTGCGCCTCCTTCTCCCGCCAGGCGGCCAGCGCCTTCAGCCGGCCCAGCACCGCGGCATTGCGGCTGGGCGGGCGGATGCGGTGCCAGGCCTCGTCCACTTCGTTGGCGTAGTTCGCCGGATCGGCGAGCCGCTCCATCTCCGCATCCAGCCATTGCCCGCGGCCGGTCTTGATCAGCTTCTTCAGCAGGCGCGGGAAGATCTTGGCCAGATAGGTGACATCGCCGATCGCATATTCGATCTGGCGTTCGCTCAGCGGGCGGCGGCTCCAGTCCGTGAACCGGGCGCCCTTGTCGATCACCTTGTTCATCCAGCTTTCGACCAGGTTGGCATAGCCGATCTGTTCGGACTGGCTGACCGCCATCATGGCGATCTGCGTGTCGAAGATGGGGTGAGGGGTCTTGCCCGTCAGGTTGTAGATGATCTCCACATCCTGCCCGCCGGCATGGAAGACCTTCAGCACGTCCTCGTTGTTGGTCAGCAGTTCGAGCAGGGGGGCCAGGTCGATGCCCGGCGCGAGCGGATCGATCGCCGCGGCCTCCTCCTCGTTGCCGATCTGCACCAGGCACAGCAGCGGATAGAATGTGTTCTCGCGCATGAACTCCGTGTCCACGGCGACGAAATCACTTTGAGCGAGGCGGGTGCACAGTTCTGCGAGCGACTGCGTATCCGTGATCAGCGGATGGATCTTCATAACCGATGGCCGTTAGCGACTGCCGGGCCCCGCGCCAATGGCTGGCTGCGCGATTGTCCCCGGAGAAGCGCTGTGTTCGCGCGCTTGTCCCGGTCGTGACTTTCGCTATGAGCGCCATCATGCATACCTACCGGACCCATACGTGCGCCGCCCTGCGGCAGGATCATGTCGGCGAAAGCGTTCGCCTGTCGGGCTGGGTGCACCGCAAGCGCGACCATGGCGGCGTGCTGTTCGTCGACCTGCGCGACCATTACGGCATCACCCAGATCGTGGTGGACGAGGACAGCCCCGCGCTGCCCGTGCTGGAAGGCCTGCGGGTGGAAAGCGTGATCACCATCGACGGCGACGTGAAGGCGCGCAGCGAAGGCACGGTGAACGCGAACCTGCCGACCGGCGCGATCGAGGTCTATGCCCGCGCGGTGACGGTGCAGAGCCGGGCGGACGAACTGCCGCTGCCGGTGGCGGGCGACCAGGAATATCCGGAAGACATCCGGCTGAAGTACCGCTTCATCGATCTGCGGCGGGAACGCCTGCACCGCAACATCATCCTGCGCAGCCAGGTGATCACGGCACTGCGTCGGCGGATGACAGACCAGGGCTTCACCGAATTCCAGACGCCGATCTTGGGCGCCAGCAGCCCGGAAGGCGCGCGCGACTATCTGGTGCCCAGCCGGCTGCATCCGGGCACCTTCTATGCGCTGCCGCAGGCGCCGCAGATGTTCAAGCAGCTGCTGATGGTCGCCGGGTTCGACCGCTATTTCCAGATCGCGCCCTGCTTCCGCGACGAGGATCTGCGGGCCGATCGCTCGCCGGAATTCTACCAGCTCGATTTCGAGATGAGCTTCGTCACGCAGGACGATGTGTTCAACGCCATCGAGCCGGTGCTGGCCGGCGTGTTCGAGGAATTCGGCGGCGGCAAGACGGTGACGCCGGCGGGCACCTTCCCGCGCATTCCTTATGCCGAGTCCATGCTGAAGTATGGCAGCGACAAGCCGGACCTGCGCAACCCGCTGGTGATCAGCGACGTGTCGGCCGAGTTCACGGAAAGCGGCTTCGGCATCTTTGCCAAGATCGTGGGCGGCGGTGGCGTGGTGCGGGTGATCCCCGCGCCGAACACCGCCGATCGCAGCCGCAAGTTCTTCGACGACATGAACGACTGGTCGAAGCGTGAAGGTTTTGCCGGGCTGGGCTACGTCACGCGTAAGGGTGGCGAGTTCGGCGGGCCGATCGCCAAGAACCACGGCGCGGACCGGATGGCGCAGCTGTATGACGCGCTGGGCCTGGGCCCGGACGACGGGCTGTTCTTCGCCGCGGGCAAGGAGAAGGACGCGGCCAAGCTGGCCGGGGCTGCCCGCACCCGCGTGGGCGAGGAGCTGGGCCTGATCGAGCAGGGCTGCTTCAAGTTCTGCTGGATCGTCGACTTCCCGATGTTCGAATATGACGAGGAGCAGAAGAAGGTCGATTTCAGCCACAATCCGTTCTCCATGCCGCAGGGCGAGATGGAGGCACTGGAAACCCAGGATCCGCTGGATATCCTGGCGTGGCAGTACGACATCGTCTGCAACGGTTACGAACTGTCGAGCGGCGCCATCCGGAATCACCGGCCGGACATCATGTACAAGGCGTTCGAGCTGGCCGGCTATTCGCAGGCCGAGGTCGACGCCAATTTCAGCGGCATGATCGAGGCGTTCAAGCTGGGCGCGCCGCCGCATGGCGGTTCCGCGCCGGGGATCGACCGGATCGTGATGCTGCTGGCGGACGAGCCGAACATCCGTGAAGTGATCGCCTTCCCGATGAACCAGCGTGCGCAGGACCTGATGATGGGCGCGCCGACCCCGGCCAGCCCGCGCCAACTGCGCGAGCTGCACATCCGCACCGCCGATCAAGGGGCCAGGGCTGCGGCCGGTGCCGGCGCGGCGGAAACGGTGCGGGTGGATCAGGCAGGCGCCTGACCGGCGCGAATTTGCGCCGCCCTGCGGCACTTGCCAGCCTCCGCCGCGTTCATTAGGGCAACGGACCAACTACAGTTTCTTCGTGTTTCAAAGAGGGCACAACATGAGCGATACCGCCGACCGCGTGAAGAAGATCGTCGTCGAACATCTGGGCGTCGAAGAGGACAAGGTCACGCCGGACGCCAGCTTCATCGATGATCTGGGTGCGGACAGCCTCGACATCGTCGAGCTGGTGATGGCTTTCGAGGAAGAGTTCGGGGTCGAGATCCCGGACGACGCCGCCGAGAAGATCAACACCGTGGGCGATGCCAACAAGTATATCGAAGAGCACAAGGGGTAAGCTGTCGGGGGCGGTGGCCGTGCGGCTGCGCCCCTGCCGGACCCGTTCCGCCGCGACGGCACGCGCCGGCGCGGACGGGTACTCAAGGCTCGGCCCCCGGGATTTCCTGGCGGCTGGGCCTTGGTGCGTTTGGGGACAAGCCGGCCGATCCGGCGGACATGCGTTGAGAGGATGAACTATGCGGCGAGTGGTCGTAACCGGTCTGGGGCTCGTTACCCCCTTGGGTGCGGACGTTGAAACCACCTGGGCGAACATCATCGCCGGCAAGAGCGGCGCCGGTCCGATCACCCATTTCGACGCATCCGACCAGAAGTGTCGCATCGCCTGCGAGGTGAAGGGCAAGGATCATCCGTGGGGCTTCGACCCCGACCAGCGCGTGGATCACAAGGTGCAGCGGCAGGTCGATCCGTTCATCATCTATGGCATCGACGCGGCCGGCCAGGCGATCGAGGATGCCGGCCTGCTCGACATGGACGAGGCGACCCGGTTCCGCGCGGGCTGTTCCATCGGATCGGGCATCGGCGGCTTGCCGGGGATCGAGAAGGAATCGCTGGTGCTGGCCGCCAAGGGCCCGTCGCGCGTGTCCCCGCATTTCGTGCATGGCCGCCTGATCAACCTGATCAGCGGGCAGGTATCCATCAAGTACGGCCTGATGGGGCCGAACCATGCGGTGGTGACGGCCTGCTCCACCGGCGCACACTCCATTGGCGATGCGGCGCGCATGATCCGCGACGATGATGCCGACATCATGCTGGCGGGCGGTGCCGAGGGCACGATCTGCCCGATCGGCATTGCCGGCTTCGCGCAGGCGCGGGCCCTGTCCACCGGCTTCAACGACTCGCCGGAACGGGCGAGCCGCCCGTACGACGTGGATCGCGACGGCTTCGTGATGGGCGAAGGCGCGGGCGTGGTGGTGCTGGAGGAGTACGAGCACGCCAAGGCGCGCGGCGCGAAGATCTATGCCGAAGTGGTCGGCTATGGCCTGTCGGGCGATGCCTATCACGTGACCGCGCCGCATCCGGAAGGCTCGGGCGCGTTCCGGTCCATGCAGATGGCACTGAAGAAAGCCGGCATGACGCCGGACGACATCGACTACATCAACGCGCACGGCACCTCCACGCCGCTGGGCGACGAACTGGAACTGGGTGCCGTCCGCCGGCTGTTCGGCGATGCGATGGCCAATGTCAGCATGAGCAGCACCAAATCTGCCATCGGTCACCTGCTGGGTGGCGCGGGGGCGGTGGAAAGCATCTTCTGCATCCTGGCCATGCGCGACCAGATCGCCCCGCCGACGCTGAACCTGGACAATCCGTCCGAGAATTGCGTGGGCGTGGACCTGGTGCCGCATCAGGCCAAGAAGCGGGAGATCCGCGCGGTGCTGAACAACAGCTTCGGTTTCGGCGGCACCAATGCCAGCCTGGTGCTGGTGCGTCCCGAATAACATGCGCCGCACCGGCTGCCTGCTTGCGATCGCGCTCGCGATCGTCGTCGCCGCGGCCGGCGGCTGGTTCGTGGGGGGCTGGTGGATCACCTCCCGCGTGGAGGAGGATACCACCTTCATCGTGCCGAACGGCGCGACGCTGGCGGAGGTAGCCCGGCGGCTGGGGGCAGAGGAGCTGGTCGGCTCCGCCGGCACGTTCCTGCTGCGGGCGCGGGTCCTGGGCGGCAGCGACCCGGTGAAGGCAGGCGAGTTCCTGCTGCCCGCCGGCAGCAGCGCGGCGGCCATCCTCGATACCTTGCAGCATGGCGAGGTGATCCGCCGCTTCGTCACCATTCCCGAAGGCATGCCGTCGGTGCTCGTGCGGGAACGGCTGCTGGCGGAGCCCTTGCTGACCGGGACCGTCTCCGTGCCGCCAGAAGGCAGCGTGCTGCCGCAAAGCTACGACTTCGAACGTGGCGAGGCCCGGACCGCCGTGCTGGCCCGGATGCAGGCAGGCATGCGCCGCACGCTGGCGGAACTGTGGGCGGCCCGGGCAAAGGACATCGCGGTCCGCAGCCCGCAGGAGGCGCTGACGCTGGCCTCCATCGTCGAGAAGGAAACCGGCGTACCCGCCGAACGACGCATGGTCGCCGGCCTGTATTCCAATCGGCTGCGGCAAGGGATGCGGCTGCAGGCCGATCCCACGATCATCTACCCCCTGACGCAGGGCCGGCCGCTGGGCCGCCGCATCCGCCAGTCCGAAATCGCGGCGGTGAATGGTTATAACACCTACAGCATGGCCGGTCTGCCGCGCGGACCGATCACCAATCCCGGGCGCGCCTCCATCGAGGCGGTGCTGAACCCGGCGGCAACCCAGGCGCTCTACATGGTGGCGGACGGCAAGGGCGGCCATGTGTTCGCCGCCACGCTGGAGGAGCACAACCGCAACGTGGCGCGCTGGTTCGCGCTGCGCCGGCAACGGGGCGAGATCGAGTAGACGGCACGCTCCGGAACAGGGAGGCCGCTTCGCGCGTCAGTCGTGCGCGCGATGAAGGAGCCATGCCGATGCAGTGCCATCCGATGCCCGAAACAATGCCTGCCGACTGCACACCTGCTTGAGCGGGTACGGAAGCGCCGGTGGCGCGCTGATCGTGACGGCCGAGCTGCCGCCGGCCCTGCAGGCGCGGATGAATGCACTGCGGCAGGCGCACTTCCCGCCGGAGCGCAACTACCTGTCCGCCCATGTCACCCTGTTCCATGCCCTGCCGCCTTCGTGCGAGGCGGAACTGCGCGAGGTGCTGGCGCGCCTGGCCGCCGGTCCGGCGCCTGATGGGCAGGTCGAAGGCGTGATGTCGCTGGGACGCGGCACGGCAATCCGCCTGGCCAGCCCCGCTCTGCTTGCCCTGCGGGAGGGTCTGGCGGAACGGTTCTGGTCGCTGCTGAGCGCGCAGGACCAGCATCGTCCCCGGCTGCACGTCACAGTGCAGAACAAGGTCACGCCCGCTGCCGCGAAGGCTCTGCAGGCCCAGCTTGGGGCCGAGATCCGGGCCGAGGCTTTCCGCTTCGCGGGCCTGGGCCTGCATGTCTATGCCGGGGGTCCGTGGAGCCATGTAAAAAGCTGGCCTTTTCGCGGTTGACCAACGCGCAGGTCCTTCGTAAACGCGCCGCCTTGCCGACGCCCATGTGGCGCGGCTTTCCCTTCGGGGCGGAGTAGCTCAGCCGGTTAGAGCAGCGGAATCATAATCCGCGTGTCGGGGGTTCGAGTCCCTCCTCCGCTACCATCCTTCAGATACATATCGCATCACCCGCTCCCGGGCCCACGGCGACGGCGTCAGCACGCTGATCCCGCGTGCCTTGCCGTGCCGCTTGCAGGCCGATCCGCATACCGCTATGTTTAATAACAAAGCAGGTCATGGAGAGGCCACCGATGAACGCCGAGAACCCGCGCAGTTTTGCTCGCCACAATCCCGTCACCGGCGCGGTCGCGTCGGAGGCGCCGGCGATGCACGCCGCCGATATTCCCGCCATCGCCGCGCAGGCGCAGGCCGGGTTCGCCAAGTGGTCGACCTTCGGCCCCAATGCCCGCCGGACCGTGCTGATGAAGGCGGCTGCCGCGCTGGAGGCGAAGAAGGACGCGTTCGTTGCCGCCATGATGGGCGAGATCGGCGCGACCGCGGGCTGGGCGATGTTCAACCTGCAGCTTGCGGCCGGCATGGTGCGGGAGGCGGCATCCCTGACCACGCAGATCGGCGGCGAGGTGATTCCGTCCGACAAGCCGGGCTGTCTGGCGATGGGGCTGCGGGAGCCGGTGGGCGTGCTGCTGGGCATCGCGCCATGGAATGCGCCGATCATCCTGGGCGTGCGCGCGATCGCGGTGCCGCTGGCCTGCGGCAATGCGGTAATCCTGAAGGCGAGCGAGCAATGCCCGCGCACCCACGCGCTGATCATCGAAGCCTTTGCCGAGGCAGGCTTCCCGGAAGGCACCGTCAGCGTCGTCAGCAATGCGCCGGAAGACGCGGCAGAGGTCGTCGGCGCGTTGATCGACTCGCCGCAGGTGAGGCGCATCAACTTCACCGGCAGCACAGGCGTTGGCCGGATCATCGCGCAGCGGGCGGCCGGGCACCTGAAGCCGGTGCTGCTGGAACTGGGCGGCAAGGCCCCGTTCGTGGTGCTGGCCGATGCCGATCTGGACGAAGCGGTGAAGGCGGCGGCTTTCGGGGCGTTCATGAACCAGGGGCAGATCTGCATGTCCACCGAACGGATCATCGTGGTCGATGCGGTCGCCGATGCCTTTGTGGCAAAGCTGGCGGACAAGGTGCGGACCATGGAGGTGGGCAATCCCGCCGCCGGCAACACGCCGCTGGGCGCGGTGGTCGACCGCAAGACGGTGGATCACTGCATGGCGCTGGTCGAGGATGCGGTGGCGCAGGGCGCCGAGCTGCTGGTGGGGGGCGAGACGACTGCCAACGTGCTGATGCCCGCGCATCTGGTGGACCGGGTGACGCCTGACATGAAGCTGTTCCGCGACGAAAGCTTCGGCCCGGTGGTCGGCATTGCCCGCGCCCGGGACGAGGCGCATGCGATCGAACTGGCCAACGACACCGAGTATGGTCTGTCAGCGGCCGTTTTCACCCGCGACATCGCCAACGGGCTGAAGGTGGCGCGGCAGATCCAGTCCGGCATCTGCCACGTCAACGGGCCCACCGTACATGACGAGGCGCAGATGCCGTTCGGCGGCACCAAGGCCAGCGGATACGGCCGTTTCGGTGGCAAGGCGGGGATCGACGCGTTCACGGAACTGCGCTGGATCACGGTCGAGACGCAGGCAGGACATTTCCCGATATGAGCACCTTGCGCAAACAGGTCTGCATCGTCGGTGCCGGGCCCGCCGGGCTGTTGCTGGGGCATCTGCTGCGGGCCGAGGGCATCGACTGCGTGGTGGTGGAGCAGCGTTCCCCCGGTTACGTGCTCGGCCGCATCCGCGCCGGCGTGCTGGAGCGGATCACCGTATCCCTGATGGAGCAGCTGGGCCTGGATGCCCGGCTGAAGGCGGAGGGGATGCCGCATGGCGAGTTCAGTCTGGCCGATGGCGAGCGGCTGATCCACATCGACCTGATGGACCTCGTCGGTCAGCAGGTGACCGTCTATGGCCAGACCGAGCTGACCCGCGACCTGATGGAAGCCTGCGATGCGCGCGGGCTGCAGGTGATCTATGGCGCAGAAGGCGTCACGCTGCACGATGTGGCCACCGACGCGCCGTTCGTGACCTATACCAGCAGTGACGGAACCGAGCACCGGGTCGAGGCGCGGTTCGTGGTCGGCTGCGACGGGTTCCACGGGCCGAGCCGCCGGGCGGTGCCGGCCAGTGTCGGCCGCGAGTACGAGCGGGTCTACCCGTTCGGGTGGCTGGGCATCCTGGCCGATGTGCCGCCCTGCGGCGCCGGGCTGATCTATGCCAATCACGAACGCGGTTTCGCGCTCGCCAGCCAGCGCAGTCCGACGCGCAGCCGGTATTATGTCGACGTGCCGTTGACCGACCGGCTGGAGGACTGGCCGGACGAGCGGATCTGGGACGAGCTGGCGACCCGGCTGGGGCCCGAGGCGGCCGCGCACATCACCCGTGGGCCGAGCATCGAGAAGAGCATCGCGCCGCTGCGATCCTATGTGTTCGCACCCATGCGGCATGGCTCGCTGCTGTTGTGCGGCGATTCCGCCCATATCGTGCCGCCGACCGGCGCCAAGGGGCTGAACCTGGCGGCCAGCGACGTGTACTATGCGACGGAGGCGCTACGCGCGTTCTTCGGCGCGAATGACCCGGATGCGATCGGCGGCTATTCGGACAAGGCGCTGGCGCGGGTATGGAAGGCGGAACGGTTCAGCTGGTCGCTGACCCGGCTGATGCACCGCTTTCCGGAGGATGGCCCGTTTGAACGCGCCATGCAGGTGGCGGAGCTGGACTACATCGCCAGCAGCCGGGCGGCACAGACCAGCATCGCGGAAAACTATGTCGGGCTGCCGGTCTGAAGCTCAGGCCGCCAGCGCCTCCATGTCAGCGCGCTTGACCTCCCGGTGGCGGTCCTCGGTGCTGCCGGCCTGCCAGTAGCTGGAAATGTACAGCCGGTCCGGCCCCAGGCCGCGCTCCTCGCGCAGGTAGCTGCGCAGGGCGCGCATCGCGGCGAACTCGCATGCCACCCAGGCGTAGAGCGATCCGGCAGGCACGGCTTGCCCGCGCAGCGTGCGGGCGAGCAGGTCGGGATCGCTGCCCGGTTCCTTGACCAGCCACGCGATCTCCACCCCGGCCGGACAGGGCAGGTCCTGCCGGTCGGCCGCATCGCTGATCTCGATCGCCGCGAAGCCGCGCGCTTCGGCGGGCAGGGCCGCAAGGTTGACGGCGATGGCCGGGAGCGAGGTCATGTCCCCCGCGATCAGGTAGAAATCGTGGCCCGGCGGCAACGGCTTGGCCTGGCCCGGCCCGCCGACTTCCAGCACCTCGCCTGTCCGGGCACCGATGGCCCAGCGGGTTGCCGGGCCGGCATGGCCCTGCGGATCAGCATGCAGCGCGAAGTCGACATCGAGTTCGCCATCGCGTTGCGCGCTGATGGTATAGGTGCGCACACATGGCCGGCCGGTGCCGGTCGGTAAGCGCAGCTTGAGGTAGCCGCCCGCCTGCCCTGCGGGGAAGCCGGCCAGGCCCGGCCCGCCCAGCGTGACCCGCAACATGTTGGGCGTCACGTTCCGGCGGGCCAGCACGGTCAGCGGGCGAGGGGCGGGGCGGGCAGTGGACACAATGCAATCCTCGATAGCGATGTGTCCACCTAATCACTTGCTGCTGCAATTCAATCGCAAACAGCGCGATCTCATCGCGCCGGCCCCTACAGCGCGTTCAGGCGGTCGGCCATGGCGTGCCAGATCGCCGGGCTGGCGGCGGCGATCAGCCCGCGGCGGTCCCACTCGTCTACCCGATATGGGCTGCCGTCATTGCGGGCTGCCTTGCCGCCGGCTTCCTCCAGCCACAACGTGCCTGCCGCATGGTCCCAGGCGAGCGTCCGTTCGAAGATCGACACGTCGTTCGTGCCCAGCGCCAGCCGCGGATATTGCTCGGCCGCGCAGTAGGGAATGTCGGCCAGGGTGTAGTGCGGACCCAGGCCATCCAGCACACGCTGGCGGTGCGCGTCATCCAGGAAGATCAGCGAGATCGCCGCGACCGGCACCTCGGCGCCGGTGGTGCGGACGGTGATCCGCTCCCCATCCACGAAGGCGCCGCCGGCCCGATGCGCGGCGCAGAACCGTTCCGTCAGGCAGTCGAAGATCCAGCCCGATTGCACCAGTCCGCCATCGGCGCGCGCGATCATGATGCCGAAGGGCGGCTGTCCGCTGGCGAAATTGCGCGTGCCGTCGATCGGATCGACGATCCAGCACGGACCGCGCAGCTGCTCGATCGCGGCGGGATCGGCAAAGGTCGCTTCCTCCCCCACATGACCGATGCCTGGCTCCAGTCGGGCCAGCGCCGCGAACAGCGCGATCTCGGCTTCCCTGTCGGCGATGGTGACGGGGTCGTTGCCGCCCTTGTCCTCTACCTCGCCCTCCTGCAGGTTGCGGTAGCGGGGCAGGATGATGCGTTCGGTCACGTCCCGGCACAGCGCCAGGATCTCTCGGTCAAGCATGCTCATGATCGGTAATCCGCATTGATGGCGATGTAGCCATGGGTGAGGTCGCAGGTCCAGACGACGGCCTGACCGTCACCCAGGCCCAGGTCGACGGCGACGGCAATCTCCCGCCCCGTCAGATGTTCGGCCACGGGTGCCTCGTCATAATTCGCCAGCGGCTGTCCTTCCCGCGCGGTCCAGTGACCGCCGAAGCCGATGGACAGGCGGTCGCGATCGGCCGGCTCGCCCGCCTTGCCCACGGCCATGACCACGCGGCCCCAATTGGCATCCTCGCCCGCGATGGCGGTCTTCACCAGGGGCGAGTTGGCGATGGCCAGTCCGACGCGGCGGGCGCTGGCATCGCTGACGGCGCCGCTCACGCGCACTTCGATCAGCTTCTGCGCGCCTTCGCCGTCCCGCACCACCAGCAGCGCCAGCTGGCGGCAGATGTCGGCGATGGCGGCGGCAAAGGCATCGGCGCCTTCGCTGTCGAATGAGGCCAGCGGCGCATTGCCGGCGGCGCCGGTGGCGAAGGCCAGCACGGTGTCGCTGGTGGAAGTGTCGCTGTCGACCGTGATGCAGCTGAAGGTTCGCTCGTTCGCCGCGCTGAGGCAGGCTTGCAGGAAGGCAGGCTCCACCGCGGCATCGGTGAAGATGTAGCCCAGCATGGTCGCCATGTCCGGCGCGATCATGCCGCTGCCCTTGATGATGCCGGCCAGCGTCACCGTGCGCCCGCCGATCACCGCCTGCGCCACGGCGCCCTTGGTGAAGGTGTCGGTGGTGCCGATGGTTTCGGCCGCATCCTCCCACGAACAGGGTTCGGAGGTCAGCGCCGCCGCGATGCCGGCACGGGCCTTGTCCTGCGGCAACGGCACGCCGATCACGCCGGTGGAGGAGACGAACACCTCTGCCGCCGCGCAGCCCAGATGGTCGGCGACCTGCGCCATGATCCCTTCCACTGCCTCCCGCCCGCGATAGCCGGTGAAGGCGTTGGAATTGCCGGCATTGACCACCAATGCACGGGCGCGGCCGCCCTTCATCTGTTCGCGCCCCAGCTCCACCTCGCTGGAACAGCAGATATTCTTCGTGAACAGTCCGGCGACGGCCGTGCCCGGTGCCAGTTCGGCATAGGTCAGGTCGGCCCGGTCCCAATCCTTGTAGCGTGCCCGGGCAATCCGCAGCGTGACGCCGGCGATCGGCGGAATGGCAGGGAAGGGCTGGGCGAGCGGCGAGCGGGCGATATCCATCGCCGATGCCCATACCGGCACGCCTTGTCCGGGTAAACGCACCTGTTGCCATCTGGACGAACCGGGCAGGGTGCCCTATTTCCGCGACCGATGATCCGCCATTTGCTGACCTTCCTGGCCCTGTGTGCCGGCTTTGCCGCAATCGGCACGCCTGCGCAGGCTGCGCAGGTGGTGGTGGCTGCGGATCAGGCGATGGCACCGCCGGTGGCATCCGCCCCGGTGGCGGTGGTCCGCCTGATCGGCGCTGCCCCGGCCACCCGGTTGGGCGAGCAACGGGCAGGGCCTGTGCCGCGTGCGCGTCCGGCCGTGGCTGCGGTCACGATCTACCTGAAGGCAGACCGCGCGCGCGAATAGCGCGTCCGGCACGCTTCCGGGCGCCTTCCGTCGGCGCCACCCTGCAGGCCGCGCCCCGCTGCGCCTGCCGCCTTACCCCATTCTGCCGGCCCGCTGCGCCGCTGCACCCAGTCCCGAGGACCACCCATGTTCCAGACGCTCGCCAAGTCGCTGTTCGGTTCGGCCAATGAACGCCATGTCAAAAGCCTGCTGAAGATCGTCGACCAGATCAACGCGCTGGAGCCGCAGATCCAGGCGATGGACGATGCCACGCTGCAGGCCCAGACCGCTAAGTTCCGCGAGCAGCTGGCCGCCGGCAAGTCGCTGGACGACATCCTGCCCGAGGCGTTCGCCACCGTGCGGGAAGCCTCGCTCCGCGTCATGGGCATGCGGCATTTCGACGTGCAGATGGTCGGCGGCATCGTGCTGCACCGGGGCGAAATCGCGGAGATGCGCACCGGCGAGGGCAAGACCCTGGTGGCGACGCTGGCCACCTACCTGAATGCGCTGCCAGGCAAGGGCGTGCATGTCGTCACCGTCAACGACTACCTCGCCAGCCGCGATGCGCAGACCATGGGCCGGCTGTATGGCTGGCTGGGCCTGACCACCGGCGTGATCGTGCCCAACCTGCCGGAACCCGTGCGGCGCGAGGCCTATGCCGCCGACATCACCTACGGCACGAACAACGAGTTCGGCTTCGACTACCTGCGCGACAACATGAAGCAGGAGCGCAGCCAGCAGGTCCACCGTCCGTTCAACTACGCCATCGTGGACGAGGTCGATTCCATCCTGATCGACGAAGCGCGCACCCCGCTGATCATCTCCGGCCCGACCGACGACAAGAGCGACCTCTATGTCGCGCTCGACGCGATCGTGAAGGAGCTGGAGGCGGAATATTACGAGGCGGACGAGAAGTCCCGCAACGTGTCGCTGACGGAGGACGGCACGGAGGAGGTGGAGCGCCGCCTTGCCGCCGCCGGGCTGCTGGCGACCGACAATCTCTACGATGTCGAGAACACGATGGTGGTGCACCATCTGGACCAGGCGCTGAAGGCGGTGGTCATGTTCAAGCGCGACATCGACTACATCGTGAAGGACGGCAAGGTCGTCATCATCGACGAGTTCACCGGCCGCATGATGGATGGCCGGCGCTGGTCCAACGGTCTGCACCAGGCGGTCGAGGCCAAGGAGGGCGTGCGGATCGAGCCCGAGAACCAGACGATGGCCTCCATCACCTTCCAGAACTATTTCCGGATGTATCCCAAGCTGTCCGGCATGACCGGCACCGCCGCGACCGAGGCGATGGAGTTCTGGGACATCTACAAGCTGAACGTCGTCGAGATCCCCACCAACGTGCCGGTGAAGCGGATCGACGAGGATGACGAGTTCTACAAGAACACGCAGGACAAGTTCCGCGCCATCGCCAAGGCGATCCGCGAGAAGAACGAGATCGGGCAGCCGGTGCTGGTCGGCACCGTCAGCATCGAGAAGTCGGAGCTGCTCAGCCGCTTCCTGACGGAAGAAGGCGTGAAGCACGAGGTGCTGAACGCCCGCTTCCACGAGCGGGAGGCGCACATCGTGGCGCAGGCCGGTCGGCTGGGCGCGGTGACCATCGCCACCAACATGGCCGGGCGCGGCACCGACATCCAGCTGGGCGGCAATGTCGAGTTCACCGTAGAGGACGAACTGCGCGACATGCCCGAGGGGCCGGAGCGCGACGCCGCGATCGACCGCATCAAGGCGACCATCTCTGCCGAGCGGGAACAGGTGCGCGCCGCCGGCGGCCTGTTCGTGCTGGGCACGGAGCGGCACGAAAGCCGCCGCATCGACAACCAGCTGCGTGGCCGGTCCGGCCGGCAGGGCGATCCCGGCCTGTCGCGGTTCTATCTGTGCCTGGAAGATGACCTGCTGCGCATCTTCGGCCCGGACACCCTGTTCGCCAAGATGATGAACAGCAATCTCGGCGAAGGGGAGGCGATCGGCTCCAAGTGGCTGAGCAAGGCCATCGAGCAGGCGCAGAAGAAGGTGGAGGCGCGCAATTACGAGGCGCGCAAGCAGGTCGTCGAATACGACAACGTCATGAACGATCAGCGCAAGGTGATCTACGAACAGCGGGCGGAGGTCATGGATGCCGAGACGGTGGACGATGTCGTCCACGACATGCGGCAGGACACGATCAACACCATGGTCGCCAATGCCTGCCCGCCGGGCTCCTACCCGGAGCAGTGGGATATCGCCGGGTTGCGGGAACGGGCGGACGACGTGCTGGGCCTGGACCTGCCGATCGACGCGTGGCTGGCGGAGGAAGCCGTCGAGCCCGACGTGATCGAGGAGCGGATCGTCGCGCTGGCCGACGACAAGCTGGCCGCCAAGCTGGACGGGATCGAACCGCAGATCTGGCGCCACGTGGAAAAGGGCGTGCTGATCGACCGGCTGGACCACAACTGGAAGGAGCATCTGGCGACGCTGGATGCCTTGCGCCAGGTGGTGTTCCTGCGCGCCTATGCGCAGAAGACCCCGCTCAGCGAATACAAGCAGGAGGCGTTCGGCCTGTTCGAGGCGATGCTGGAAGGCATCCGCACCGATGTCACCCGCGTGCTGATGAAGAGCGAGCTGCGCATGCCGCAGCCGGCCCCGCCGCCGCTGCCCGAGCTGCCCGCCTTCCTGACCGGCCATATCGATCCGCTGTTCGGCACCGATGACAGCGACGGGTCGAGCCGCGCAACGGGGCAGGAGGCATTCCTGGGCTCGCTCGCCGGTTCGCCGGTGGCGGCCAGCGGACCGGGCGGGGCGGACATGACCGACCCCTGGGCCGGGCAGGAGGTCAGCCGCAACGCGCCGTGCCCGTGCGGCTCCGGCAACAAGTACAAGCACTGCCACGGCGCCCACGCCTGATCCGACCTGTCCCTCCCCATGCGCCGCATGGGGAGCGGATCAGCTGCAGGCTGGTGGAGGGCATGGCGAAGCGGTTGTGGGTGGCGGCTTACGCCCCTTTGCGGCCGTTAGCGGTGGCCGCCAAGATGGCGTGGAAAAGTGCCTCTTGGAGTTGCCTCTATGTGGTGGAGGATCATCTCGGGCGCGCTGGCCGCACTCGGTTTGCTATGCGGCATTTGGCTGATCTACGAGGTGCGCTCAGGCGTCACTCATACGAGAGGCGGCACTATAACGCGGGCAGAAAGCCCGGAGGCATTCTGGTTCATCATTGCCATCGGGATACTCTGGATTGCATTCTGCTTCTTCGCCGCTGTTAAAGCATGGCGGAAAAGCCGACGCGAACCGAGTTTCTGAGTGTCGGCTCTCCACCCATCTCTGCCGCCGGGAAACATATCACCGTCGCGCCTGCGCAGGCAGGGGCGTAGATAAGCCCTCCACCATCAACGTCGGGCCAGTTGGCGAGCGTCGACAGGCCGTTGCCTGCGCAGGGGCGACCGCGGGTGAATAGCAAACCCCCAAACCATTTTCCTACACGCCCACCACGCAGCTACCCCGCCGCGCATGAGCAACCGTCGCACCACCGCACGCCGCCGCAAGCCCATGCAGCGCTACCTGCGCCTCCCCGCCTTCCTCCCCGTGCCGTTGCGCGCCCGCCGCGACGGCTGGACTCCGGCCCGCCAGGCCCGCTTCATCGGCCTCCTCGCGCAGACCGGTTGCGTCCGCAAGGCCGCGCACATGATCGGCCTCAGCCGTGAAAGCGCTTACCGCCTGCGCCGTCACCCGGCGGCCGGCTCCTTCATCGCCGCCTGGACCACGGCGCTGTCCGGCCGCACACAGCCCCGCTGGAAGTTCACACGTGACGAGCGCCTGCCACTGGCCATCACCGGCACGGTGCAACCCCGCATGTGGCGCGGCATCTTCAAGGGCGTGCAGCGCAAGTCCAGCGATACCGCGCTTCTCGCCGCCATCGCCGATCTCGACCGGGCCACCGCGCACGCCACCACCAACCCGCTGGCCGACCGGCAGGTGCGCGCACTTTTCGGCCGTTTGCTGTAAACATCGCCGGCCAGCGCCGAACCACTCCCCAAGCGGCGCGCCCGCTGCTATCGGCGCGCAATGACCGAGCTTTCCCGCATCCGCAACTTTTCCATCATCGCGCATATCGATCACGGCAAGTCCACCCTGGCGGACCGGCTGATCCAGTTCACCGGCGGCCTGACCGATCGCGAGATGAGCGAGCAGGTGCTGGACAACATGGATATCGAGAAGGAGCGCGGGATCACCATCAAGGCGCAGACCGTGCGCCTCAGCTACACCGCCAAGGATGGCGAGACCTATGCGCTGAACCTGATGGACACGCCCGGACATGTCGACTTCGCCTACGAGGTCAGCCGGTCGCTGGCCGCGTGCGAGGGCGCGCTGCTGGTGGTGGATGCGGCGCAGGGGGTCGAGGCGCAGACGCTGGCCAACGTCTACCAGTCGATCGAACACGATCACGAGATCGTGTCCGTCATCAACAAGATCGACCTGCCCGCGGCCGAGCCCGAGAAGGTGCGGGCCGAGATCGAGGACATCATCGGCCTGGATGCCAGCGACGCTGTGCTGGCCAGCGCCAAGTCGGGCATCGGGATCGAGGACGTGCTGGAAGCCGTCGTCAGGAAGATTCCCGCGCCGTCCGGCGACCGCACCGCGCCGCTGAAGGCCATGCTGGTGGACAGCTGGTACGACCCCTATCTGGGCGTCGTGATTCTGGTGCGCGTGATCGACGGCTCGATCCGCAAGGGCCTGCACGTCAAGTTCATGCAGGGCGGTACCGAGCATCTGGTGGACCGCGTCGGCTGCTTCACGCCCAAGCGCGAGGAACTGCCGGAGATCGGCACGGGCGAGATCGGCTTCATCACTGCGCAGATCAAGGAGGTGGAGCAGGCCCGCGTCGGCGACACCATCACCACCGTGAAGAACGGCGCCAAGGAGGCGCTCGCCGGCTACAAGGAAGTGCAGCCGGTGGTGTTCTGCGGCCTGTTCCCGGTCGATGCCGCCGATTTCGAGAAGCTGCGCGAGAGCATCGGCAAGCTGCGGCTGAACGATGCCTCCTTCTCCTACGAGATGGAGACCAGCGCGGCACTCGGCTTCGGCTTCCGCTGCGGCTTCCTGGGCCTGCTGCACCTGGAGATCATCCAGGAACGGCTCAGCCGCGAATACGATCTGGACCTGATCACCACCGCGCCGAGCGTCGTCTATCGCATCCAGCTGCGCGCAAGCCGGACGGAGGACGCCGCCGAGATCCTGCTGCACAATCCGGCCGACTATCCCGATCCCAGCCGGATCGAGACGATCGAGGAACCGTGGATCAAGGCCACGATCTACACGCCGGACGAATATCTCGGCTCCATCCTGAAGCTGTGCCAGGACCGGCGCGGCATCCAGACCGAACTGACCTATGTCGGCGGACGGGCGCAGGTCAGCTACGAACTGCCGCTCAACGAGGTGGTGTTCGACTTCTACGACCGGCTGAAGAGCATCAGCCGCGGCTATGCCAGCTTCGATTACGAACAGATCGGCCTGCGCGAAGGCGACCTGGTGAAGATGAGCATTTTGGTGAACAACGAACCGGTCGATGCGCTCAGCCTGATCGTCCACCGCGCGGTGGCGGAAGAACGCGGGCGCGGCATGTGCGAGCGGCTGAAGGACCTGATCCCGCGTCACCTGTTCAAGATCCCGATCCAGGCGGCCATCGGCGGCAAGGTCATCGCGCGCGAGACCATCGCCGCCCTGCGCAAGGACGTGACCGCCAAGTGCTATGGCGGCGACATCAGCCGCAAGAAGAAGCTGCTGGAAAAGCAGAAGAAGGGCAAGGCGCGGATGCGCGAATACGGCAACGTCTCGATCCCGCAGGAGGCGTTCATCGCCGCATTGCGGATGGGCGAGGAATGACCGGCCGGGGCCGCGTCACTTCACTTGGCGTTCACGCGGCGCGCGGCTATAGCGCAGCCATGAACCTGCGCCGTCTGCCCCTCGCCGCCATTCTCCTTCCCGCGATCGTCCTGTCCGGCTGTGGCGGCGGCCGCGATGGCGGCAGCGGCGTGGACACCGCCTATGTCGCGCGCGACGTGGAATCGCTCTACACCGCGGCGAAGGACCGGCTGGACCGGGGCGACACGCTGCGCGCCGCCGCCCTGTTCGACGAGGTGGAGCGTCAGCACCCCTATTCGCCATGGGCACGCCGGGCGCAGCTGATGAGCGCGTTCACCTATTACCTGCAGCGCGACTACAACAAGGCGATCCAGTCGGCGCAGCGCTTCCTGTCGATCCATCCGGGCAACAAGGACGCGCCCTACGCCTATTACCTGATCGCGATGTCCTATTACGAGCAGATCAGCGACGTCGACCGCGACCAGCGGATCACCGAGCAGGCGCTGACCGCGCTGACCGAAGTGCAGCGCCGCTATCCGGCCAGCGAATATGCCGCCGATGCCCGGCTGAAGGTCGATCTGGTCAACGATCACCTGGCGGGCAAGGACATGGAGATCGGCCGCTATTACCAGCGCGCCGGCAACTGGCTGTCGGCGCAGGTGCGGTTCCAGAACGTGGTCGAGAACTACCAGACCACCAGCCATGCGGCGGAAGCCCTGTATCGCCTGACCGAGACCAGCCTGGCGCTGGGCATCCCGGCCGAGGCGCAGAAGTACTCCGCCGTGCTGGGCGCGAACTATCCCGGCAGCGAGTGGTACGAGAAGGCCTTCGCCCTGATGGAGAAGCATGCGCCGGATGCCGGTGCGCAGCTGGCTGCTGTCGGCGGCTGATTGCTGCTGCGGTTGCGCGCATCGCAGGTGACGCGCAACCTTTGATGCACTAGAACGGTTGGTGAACGATGCTCACCTCCCTTGCCATCCGCAATGTCGTCCTGATCGAGGCGCTGGACCTGGCTTTCGGGCCGGGCCTCGGCGTGCTGACAGGCGAGACAGGGGCGGGCAAGTCGATCCTGCTGGATGCGCTGGGCTTGGTGCTGGGCAACCGGGCCGAGACAATCCTGGTTCGCGCCGGCACCGATCAGGCCAACGTCACCGCGACCTTCGAATTCGGCAACCTGCCGCCGCTGATCGCCGATGCACTGGCCGAGGCCGAGGTCGAGGCAGAACGGGGCGAGCCGCTGATCCTGCGCCGCCGCGTGCGCGCCGATGGCGGATCGAAGGCCTTCATCAACGACCAGCCCGTCGGCGCCGCGCTGCTGCGGCAGATCGCGCCGGCGCTGGTAGAGTTGCACGGGCAGCATGACGACCGCGGCCTGGTCAACCCGCGGGGTCACCGCGCCTTGCTGGACCGCTACGCCGGGGGCGAGGTCGCCGGGGTGGAGCAGGCCTGGGCCGCCTGGCGCGATGCCGAGACCCGCCTGGCCACCGCACGTGCCGCGGTCGAGGCCGCGCGGGCCGAGCAGGACCTGCTGCTGGCGCATCTGGCCGAACTGACCACCGCCGAACCCGAGGTGGGCGAGGAGCAGCTGCTGGCCCTGCGCCGGGCGGACATGCAGCGGGGCGAACGGCTGGCGGGCGACCTGGATGCACTGCGCCAGGTGTGGGACGGATCGGATTCCGCGCTCGCCCAGATCCGCATCGCCGCCCGCCGGCTGGACCGGATCGCCGGCGAGCATCCCCTGCTGAACGAGACGCTCGCGGCCCTGGACCGTGCGGTGATCGAGGCGGGCGAGGCCGAGGACAAGCTGAACGAGGCGGCCGAAGCGCTGGCCTTCGATCCCAACGAGCTGGACCGGGTGGAAACCCGCCTGTTCGACCTGCGCGCGCTGGCCCGCAAGCATGGCTGCGAGCCCGACGACCTGCCCGCACGAATGCAGCAGATGCGCGTGACGCTGGATGCGATCGAGGCTGGCGATGCCGAGATTGCCGGCCTGGTGACGGAGGCCGGTCGCACCGGTACGATGTACCGCAAGGCGGCCGAAGCGCTGCATGCCACCCGGCTGGAGGCGGCGGTCCGGCTGGACAAGGCCGTCGCGGCGGAACTGGCGCCATTGCGGCTGGACGCCGCGCGCTTCCGCACGGCGGTGACCGCGCTGCCGCAGGACCGCTGGGGCCCGCAGGGCATGGATGCGGTCGAGTTCCTGATCGCCACCAATCCCGGTGCGCCGTTCGCGCCGCTGAACAAGATCGCCAGTGGCGGCGAACTGTCCCGCTTCATCCTGGCGCTGAAGGTGGCGCTGGCCGAACAGGGCGGCGCGGCGACGATCATCTTCGACGAGATCGACCGCGGCGTGGGCGGCGCGGTCGCCAGCGCGATCGGCGAGCGGCTGGCCCGGTTGGCAGGCCCGGTGGGTGGCGGCGGCGGACAGTTGCTGGCGGTGACGCACAGCCCGCAGGTCGCCGCGCGGGGCGGCACGCATTACCTGATCGCCAAGTCCAGCGAGGGCACCGTGACCCGCACCTCCGTCACCCTGCTTGACGAAGCGGGCCGGCAGGAGGAGATCGCCCGGATGCTGTCCGGCGCGGAGATCACCAGCGAAGCCCGCGCGCAGGCAGAGCGTCTGCTGGAAAGGGTCTGATCGTGAGTGTGGAAGTGGTCGCCGGCGATTACCGGGCTGACGGATACCAGCATCTGCGGGCACTGGTATCGGCGGAGGTAGCGCAAGGGCTGCTCGCCCGCATGCGGACCGACTTCCACCGGCAGGGCGTCGATCTTGCCCGGCTGCGCCAGCAGGGACCGCTGCTGGCCTCCCCCGCGATCGAACTCTACGGGCACCACTATGCCCCGTTCGCGACCTTTCACTGGGGGCTGACCTCCATCGTGGAAGGGCTGGTCGGCGCATCGCTGCTGCCCAGCTACTGCTATTTCCGGGTCTATCGGCAGGGCGACATCTGTCGGGTGCATGGCGACCGGCCATCGTGCCAGCACAGCCTGTCGCTAACGCTGGCCTATGCGGACGACCTCGCATGGCCGCTGGAGGTTGCGAGCGAGGCGATTGCCGCGCCTTACGAGCGGGCCGATGCCGCCTTCCGGGCGGAGGAGCGGGCAGCGTCGGTGGCGATGGCGGCGGGCGATGCGGTGCTTTACCAGGGGGTGCATCACCATCACGGGCGCACCACGCCCAATCCGAACCGCTGGTCCGCGCATCTCTTCCTGCACTGGGTCGATCGTGATGGACCGTTTGCCGACAATGCGTTTGACGGCAACACGCCGCCCAAAGTGGATTTCTGACCGGCCATGCCAATCCCGAAGCTCTGTATGGTCCCGCTGCTTGCCATGGCCGTCCCGGCCTGCGCGCCGCCATTGCATGATGTGTCCGCGCCGGCGCTGGCGCAGGACCGCGCCGCACCCGGAGCCGCGCTGCTGGAACATGCCCTGGCCGGCTTCTTCGATGGGCCCGGCGCAACCCCCGACCCGCCGACCGTCTGTGTCGAACTGTCGCCCGACGCCCTGCCGGCCGAGCAGGAGGCGGCCCTGATGGCCCGCTTCCCGCGCCTTGCGCCGCGCGACCGGTGCGAGCAGGCGCCGGGCCTGATGGACCGGATCACCGGGGAGCGCGCCGTGCTGCTGCAGGCCTATGGCTTTGCATGCAGCGATGCCCAGACCTGCACCGGCTGGACCAACGCGCCCGGTCGCCCGGCTACGCGCTGGACCATGCGTTGGGTGGACGGGGCATGGACCTTTGCCGGCGACCGGCGGATCATCGCACAATGATCAAGCATCGCCCTGCGTTGCAGGTGCCTCATGCGAACGCCTCGCTGGCGTTCTATCTGCTCAGCACCGGGTGGCTGGTGGCGGCGCCGTTGCTGGCGCTGGTGCCGCTGGTGATGATGATCGCGCTGCCGCTCGTGGAGGCCACCGCGCTCCTGTGGGTCGGCCTGTGCGCGTATGCGATCGTGCTGGCCGTGCTGCTTGCCAGGGGGCGGCGATCGCGGACCTTGTTCGTGTTGACCTGCATCGCCGATGTGCTGGCGGCAGTGCCGATCACCTTCTGCGTGCTGTTCTTCGGCTGGGTGATTGTTACGGGCGGGGCATGACGCAGGATCCGACCGAAGCCGATGCCGCCAACGAACTGATGCGGCTGGCGCGCACCATCGCCCGCCACAATCGCCTGTACCACGCGCAGGACGCGCCCGAGATCAGCGATGCCGAATATGACGCGCTGGTCCGCCGCAATGCGGAGCTGGAAGCCGCCTTTCCGCATCTCGTCCGCCCGGATTCGCCAAGTCGCGCCGTCGGGCACGAGGTTGCCGCCTCGCCGCTGTCGAAGGTCACCCATGCACAACGCATGATGAGCCTGGACAATGCCTTCAGCGACGAGGAGGTAGCGGAGTTCGTCGCCCGCATCCGCCGGTTTCTCAGCCTTCCCGCGGAGGAGCCGCTGGCGTTCACCGCCGAGGACAAGATCGACGGGCTGTCCTGCTCCTTACGGTACGAAGGGGGCCGGCTGGCCCTGGCCGCGACCCGCGGCGATGGCAGCGTGGGCGAGAACGTGACTGCCAATGTCGCTTACATTCCCGACATCCCGCAGCATCTGCCCGCAGGCGCGCCCGACCTGTTCGAGGTGCGCGGCGAGGTTTACATGGAAAAACAGGCGTTTGCTGCGCTGAACGCCGGCCTGATGGAAGGCGCGCGCGCCAGCGGTGGCGAGGGGTTCGACGAGACGGCGGTGCGTCAGTTCGCCACGCCGCGCAACGCTGCGGCCGGATCGCTGCGGCAGAAGGACCCGGCGATCACCGCGCAGCGAGCCTTGCGGTTTCTGGCCCATGGCTGGGGTGCCGTCGGCGGCTTGCCGGCCGAGAGCCAGTTCGGGGTGATGCAGGCCATGCGCGGGTGGGGCTTCCCGGTCTCGCCCGATCTGGTGCGTCTGGACAGCATGGAGGCGCTGCTCGACCATTATCGCGGCATCGGCGAGCGGCGGGCAGGGCTGCCCTATGACATCGACGGCGTGGTGTACAAGGTGGACAGCCTGGCGCTGCAGCAGCGGCTGGGCTTCGTCGCGAAGGCGCCGCGCTGGGCGCTGGCGCACAAGTTTCCGGCCGAACGGGCCGAGACCGTGCTGCAGGCGATCGACATCCAGGTCGGCCGCACGGGCAAGCTGACGCCGGTCGGGCGGCTGGTGCCGGTGCTGGTCGGCGGTGTCACCGTCACCAACGTGACCCTGCACAACCGCGACGAGATCGCCCGGCTGGGGGTGCGCCCGGGTGACCGGGTGGTGATCCAGCGCGCCGGCGACGTGATCCCGCAGGTGGTGGAGAACCTCACCCGCGAGGAGCCGCGCGATCCGTACCTGTTCCCCGACCATTGCCCCGTCTGCGGCAGCGAGGCCGTGGCGGCCGAGGGCGAGGTCGACGTGCGCTGCACCGGCGGGCTGGTCTGCCGTGCGCAGGCGTTCGAGCGGCTGCGCCATTTCGCCAGCCGCGCGGCGCTCGACATCGAGGGTCTGGGCGAGAAGACCATTGCCGAGTTCCTGGACCTTGGCTGGCTGGCCCACGGCCCGGCCGACATCTTCCGCCTGCACCGCCACCGCGGCGATCTGGTCGGCCGCGAAGGCTGGCAGGACAAGTCTGTGGATAATCTGTTGGCAAACATCGAGGGGCACCGGCAGCCCGATGCCGCACGCCTGCTGTTCGGCCTGGGGATCCGCCATGTCGGCGCTGTCACTGCGCGCGACCTGCTGAAGCATTTCGTCACCCTGCCGGCCTTGCGCAGCGCGGCCGAGGCGGCCCGGGCCGGCGACACCGATGCCGCAGCGGAGATGCTGGCGATCGACGGCGTGGGCCCGGTGGTGGTGGAGGCCCTGGGCGATTTCTTCCACGAACCGCACAACTGCGAACTGTGGGACGACCTGCTGGGCGAGGTCAGCCCGCCGCCGTTCGCGGTGGAAACCCGCGACAGCGCGGTGGCCGGCAAGATCGTCGTGTTCACCGGCAAGCTGGAGACGATGAGCCGTGACGAGGCGAAGGCACAGGCCGAACGGCTGGGTGCCCGCGCCGCCGGCTCCGTCAGTCCCAAGACCGACCTGATCGTTGCCGGCCCGGGTGCCGGATCCAAGCTGAAGAAGGCGGCGGAACTCGGCATCGAGGTGATCGACGAGGCCGCCTGGGCGACCATCGTGGCTGCTGCCGGGTAGGGTGCGGATGCGATGATGGATGCAATCCCGGCGATGCGCGCCGCGAAGGTGCTCAGGATCTACTGCCCCGTCGATCGCGGGACGATGGAGCTGATTTCGGCAGGTCGGTTTGCCGAGATCGAGCAGCAGTCCGCCTTCTCCAGGATCATGGCGATCATCAGGGATGATAACGCGCTGGGTGATTTCGGCATGTACAAGGCCGTCGTCGAGCTGTCCTGCGGGTGGGAACTGTTCACGCCCGACAGCATGGCCAACCCCACCATGGGGGAGGCAGGATCGCCCACCGCATCACACACTGCGATCCTGACCGTGTACATCCCGGCCGACGCATCGCTCGCCCGTGTGTCGGAAGCCGTGGCGGCCATCGTGGCGGCCCATCCATGGGAGATCCCCGTGATCGAGATGGGCGACACGTCCCTGCTCGTCCGCGTCTGATACCTGCTGTCCGATCTTGGTCGTGCTGGCTTGTGGCTGAGCTGGTTCAGGAGTTTCCGTCCGGCGTCTCCGGCACCCACTTCATCACGCCGCCCGCCGCCGGCGTCCACCAGCCGATCCGCACGCCCGCGGCCGCCAGCATGTCGCTGGTCCACTGGTTGCAGGTATTGCGCACCGTGTAGCGGCCCGGCGCATCATAGAACACGTCCTGCGCACCATAGCCGGGATAGTGCCGCGCTTCCGGTGGCGGCAGGCTCCGGCCGATCGCTGCCACCAGGCGGCGATATTCCTCCGGCCGCAGCACCAGCGGGCGCAGCTGCGCAGAGGGGGCAGGGCGGACATAGTGCGCCACGTGCAGCAGCCCGTCACCGCCCAGCCCGGCGATGCGGGCGACGGTACCGGGCCGCAGATCCCACCAAGTTGGCGTGTTGAGGAACACCTCCCGCTCCCCCCAGCTGATCGCCAGATGCGTGTAGGGCCGTCCGGCGGCGGCGACATGCTGCACCGGGAACACGCGTCGCCAGTCGACCTGCTCGCTCACCAGTGGCAGCACCAGCGCGGTGTGGACGCCGTTGGTCTCCACCATGATGGTCACGCCATGCGCGGGCGCCTGCCACCCCGCATTGCGCGGAATGGAGCTGCCGATCCCCGCCATGAGGGCAAACAGCGCCACCGTGGCAGCTACCGCGAGCGCGGCCAGCCGGGTCCGGCGGATCAGGCGGGTTGCCAGCGGCGTCGCAGCCACAGGATCGACCAATCGCCATTCACGATCCGCGCGGCCAGCCGGAAGCCTGCCGTGCGATAGGCCGCGCGCACCGCTGCCTCCTGCGTCTGCAGCAGGCCGGCCAGGACCAGATTGCCACGCGGCGCGGCCAGTTCGGCGAAGTCGCCTGCCAGCTCGATCAGCGGCCCCGCCAGGATGTTGGCCATGATCAGGTCGTACGGCGCGCGCGCATGGGTCAGCGGGTGATCGGTGCCCGGCGCCACCACCATCGCCAGCGCGCCGGGGCCGGGCCCTTGCGCAATGCCGTTCAGCCGGCAGTTCTCCGCCACCACGCTGTCGCACACGGCGTCGATGTCGCTCGCCGTCGCGCAGTTGCGGGGCCACAGCGCCAGCGCGGCAAAGGCCAGCAGGCCCGTGCCGGTGCCGATATCGACGCTGTCGCGCACGGTGACGCCGCGCTGCTTCATGGCGTCGAGCATGGCGAGGCATCCGGCGGTGGTCGCATGCTGCCCCGTGCCGAAGGCCTGCGCCGCGGGGATCGTGAAGTCGAACACCTCCGGCGAGGGGTCGGCCGGGAAGTCGGGCGTATGGACATGGAAGCGGCCGGCGCGGATCGGGGTGACGCTGCGCTGCGTCTCCGTCACCCAGTCGGTATCGGGAAGCTTCTCCGCCCGGATCTCCGGAGCATCATGGCCGAACAGCTGCGCCAGCAGCTTGCGGTCGGCAGCCAGTGGCTTGCGCGGCAGGTAGGCTTCCAGCTGCCAGTCGTGCGGCCGATCTTCCGCCACCTCGCTGCCGGTCAGCACCATGTCGCTGTCCCAGTCGCCGGTCTCTTCCATCCGCTCATGCGTCACCAGCGCCTGCCGCACGGCATCACGCGGCGCATGGGCGAGCAATTTCCAGCTCATGGTTCGGTCCCCGCCGCCTCGCGGGCCAGCCGCTCGTCCAGCGCGCGGCGCTTGGTGTCGGCATAGGCGCGGCACTGACCTTCGCCCGCCAGCGCGCCGGCCTGCAGCCGCTGGTCCATGCTGCTGGCCATCGGGTGCGGCGTCAGCAGCAGGTCGCAGGGCAGGGCGGCCAGCCGGTCAAGCCCGGCGCGCATCTCCTCGACCAGGGCAGGCGCGGCCGTGAAGCGATAGCCGTCCGCACTGATCGGGGTCAGGCTGTCGGCATAGACGATCGTGCGGCACACCTCGCCTTCGCAAGCCTGCCACTGCCAGCTGAGCGCGCCCAGCGTGTGGCCCGGCTGCGCGATCGGTGTCAGCGCCAGGTCGCCCAGCCGCACCGGCACGCCGGGCGTGACCGTGCCGTCCACCCGCGCCGCCGGGAACGTCTCGGCAATCGCGAACTGCGGATCCGCCGGATCGGCCTTGCCGCTCGCCAGCACCGGCGCAGCCTCGGCCGAGGACAGCAGGCGGGCGCCCGTCAGCCGCTGCAGCTCCGCCGTGCCGCCGACATGGTCGTGATGCTCGTGGCTCGCCAGCAGCAGCTTGACGTCGGACAGGGCGAAGCCGAGCGCCTCCACATTGGCGGCGATCAGTGCGGCGCCGGCCTCCGTGCCGCCGTCGATCAGCACATGGCCATCCTCGCCCGTCACCAGCAGCGCGGTGATGCCGCAGGTGCCGACATACCAGGTGTTGCCATGCACCCGGAAGGGTGGGCCCGGGCGGTCCCATGGATCCTCGTCCGTGCAGCGCGCGGCCCAGGCCTCGCCCCGGTCGGCCCGCTGCCCTGCGACAGGTTCCTGCGCCACCCCGGAACTGGCGCACCCCGCCAGCAGCAGTGCGGCCAGCGTGGCTATCCTAGCGGACATAGCTTGCTCCATTGGCGTCGATGGTGGTGCCGGTCATGCTGGCCGGGGCATCCAGCGCGCAGAAGGTGGCGATGGCGGCGATCTCCTGTGGCTCGGCCACGCGGCCCAGCGGGATGTCGGCCAGCAGGCCGGGCCCGCCGCGGCTTGCCAGGTAGTCGCCGGCCATGGCCGTGTCGGTGAAGCCGGGCGCGACCGCGAAGGACAGGATACCCTCCGCCGCATAGGCGCGGGCAATGGTCTTGTGCAGCGCCAGCATCCCGCCCTTGGCAGCCGCATAGTGCCAGTGCGCCGGGCTGTCGCCACGATGGCCGGCGCGGCTGGCGACATGGACAATGCGACCGCCTGTCCTGCCCTCCTGCCAGTGGCGCACGGCGAAGCGGCTGAGCTGTGCTGCTGCGGTCAGGTTGATGCGCAGCGTGTCCTCCCACCCGTCCAGCCAGGCGATGTCGCTGCCGTCCAGCGGATTGGCGGTGAACAGGCCGGCATTGTTCACCAGCGCATCGATCCGTCCGCCGGCCCGCTCCATCGCCTCGTGCCACAGCAGGTCGGGCGCGCCGGGCTCGCAGAAATCGGCCGCGATTGTATCGGCATCCGCGGCGCGGGTCGCCTGCCCGATGACCCGGGCGCCGCGATCGCGCAGTTGCATGGCGATGGCGGCGCCGATGCCGCGACTGGATCCGGTGACGAGGATGGTAGGCGTCTGCATATGGGCCGGCGCCTTACGCGATCTCGCGGTTACGGCCAAGCGACAGCCTTGCCCTGCCGGGCGGTTCCGCTAAGGGAGGCGGAACTGCACACACAACCGGTATAGTTCACATGAGAAACCGTCCGCTATCGCCACATTTGCAGATCTGGAAATGGGGGCCGCACATGCTGACCTCCATCCTGCATCGCGTATCCGGCAGCGGGCTGGCCTTTGTCGGCCTGCCGGTGCTGCTGTGGTGGCTGGGATCGCTGGCCAGCGGGCCGGAAGCGTACGAGAGCTTCCGGGCGATTGCCGGGTCGATCCCGGGCATGATCGTGCTGGTCGGCGTCAGCTGGGCGTTCTTCAATCACATGAGCTCCGGCCTGCGGCACTTCGTGCTGGATGTCGGCGCCGGGTACGAACTGACCACCAACAAGCGCGTGGCAATGGCATGCACGGCCAGCGGCATCATCCTGACGGCGGTTTTCTGGGCCGCCATCCTGTTGTTCTGACGGCAAGACGCATTATTTTTCGGGGATACAATGGCTAAAGGAACCTCCCTCGGGCGTGTACGGGGCCTCGGCTCCGCCCATCACGGCGTCAGCCACTGGCTGCTGCAGCGCTTCACCGCTGTCGGCAACCTGCTGCTGGTCGGCTTTCTGGTGATCTCCTTCGCGCTGCTGCCGAACTTCGGCTACGAGACGCTGACCGGCTGGATCGCGAAACCGCTGGTCGCCACGGTGCTCAGCCTGATCATGGTCAACACCTTCTGGCACGCACGGCTGGGCCTGCAGGTCGTGGCCGAGGATTACTTTCATACATCCGGCAACAAGTTCACCGCCCTCGTGCTGATGAATCTGGCCGTGTTCGGCGGTGGCGCCTTCGGCCTGGTGTCGGTCGCCCGCATCGCATTTGGAGTGGCATGATGGCCGAGAACGTAGCCCCCAATACCGGTGACGTGCCGACTGGCGGGCAGCAGACCGCGAACAAGCCTACGGGCCTCGCCTATCCGATCGTCGATCACATGTACGATGTCGTCGTGGTCGGCGCCGGCGGTTCGGGCCTGCGTGCCACCATGGGCAGCGCCGAGGCGGGCCTGAAGACCGCCTGCATCACCAAGGTGTTCCCGACCCGCAGCCACACCGTGGCGGCGCAGGGCGGGATCGCGGCATCGCTGGGCAACAACTCGCCGGATCACTGGACCTGGCACATGTACGACACCGTGAAGGGGTCGGACTGGCTGGGCGACCAGGACGCGATCGAGTACATGGTGCGCGAGGCGCCGCATGCGGTGTACGAGCTGGAACATGCCGGCGTACCGTTCAGCCGCAACAAGGACGGCACGATCTACCAGCGGCCGTTCGGCGGTCACATGCAGAACATGGGCGAAGGCCCGCCCGTGCAGCGCACCGCCGCCGCGGCGGATCGCACCGGCCATGCCATGCTGCACAGCCTGTACCAGCAGAGCCTTAAGTACGACGCGGACTTCTTCATCGAATATTTCGCGATCGACCTGATCATGCAGGGCGGCAAGTGCGTCGGCGTGATTGCGATGTGCCTGGATGACGGCACGCTGCACCGCTTCCGTGCGCAGGCCGTGGTGCTGGCGACCGGCGGTTATGGCCGCTGCTACTACACCGCGACCAGCGCCCATACCTGCACCGGCGATGGTGGCGGCATGGTGTTGCGCGCCGGCCTGCCGCTGCAGGACATGGAATTCGTGCAGTTCCACCCGACCGGCATCTACGGCGCCGGCGTGCTGATCACCGAAGGCGCGCGGGGCGAGGGCGGCTACCTCACCAATTCCGAGGGCGAGCGGTTCATGGAACGCTACGCCCCCAGTGCCAAGGACCTGGCGAGCCGCGATGTCGTGTCCCGCTCCATGGCGCTGGAGATCCGCGAGGGTCGCGGCGTCGGCGCGAACAAGGACCACATCTTCCTGCACCTGGATCACATCGATCCGGCCGTGCTGGGCGAACGGCTGCCCGGCATCACCGAGTCCGGGAAGATCTTTGCCGGTGTCGACCTGACGCGCCAGCCGCTGCCGGTCGTGCCGACGGTGCACTACAACATGGGCGGCATCCCGACGAACTATCATGGTGAAGTCGTCACCCTGGGTGCCGACGGCAACCCCGATAGCGTGGTGCCCGGCCTGTTCGCCGTGGGTGAGGCAGCCTGCGTGTCCGTGCACGGCGCCAACCGCCTTGGCTCCAACTCGCTGATCGATCTGGTCGTGTTCGGCCGGGCCACCGGTCACCGGCTGAAGGAGATCATCAAGCCCGGCGCCGCGCAGGAGGAGCTGACCAAGACCAGCGCCGACTTCGCGCTCACCCGGCTCGATCATTTCCGTCACGCCAGCGGGAGCAGCCCGACCGCTTCGATCCGGACGGACATGCAGCGCGCCATGTCCACCCACGCCGCCGTGTTCCGCACGGACGAGCTGATGCAGGAAGGCAAGGCCAAGCTGGCCGAGATCTATTCGCGCATGAGCGACGTTTCTGTGACCGACCGGTCGCTGATCTGGAACAGCGATCTGATCGAGACGCTGGAGCTGGACAATCTGATCTCGCAGTCGGTGGTGACGATGCATTCGGCCGCCAATCGCCAGGAAAGCCGCGGCGCCCATGCGCATGAGGACTTTCCGGAGCGGGATGACGCGAACTGGATGAAGCACACGATCGCCTGGTTCAACGGCTGGGGCGGAACGGGCGGCGACGTCCAGATCAACTACCGCCCGGTGCACGAATACACGCTGACGGACGACATCAGCTACATCAAGCCGAAGAAGCGGGTGTACTGATCCGCTTCGGCTGAACGGATGAAGGGCGGTCCTGCTGCGGCAGGGCCGCCCTTTTCCTTTGTGCCGGAAGGGCCCGGCTCAGTCCTCTTGCGGCGATACCCGATCGACGGAGATGATCCGCACCGGCTCTGCCAGCATCTGCCCCTTCAGCCAGCCTTCACCCTTGTCCGGGTCGAGCGGCGCATCGAAGATCTGACGCACGACATCCATGCCTGCGGTGACATGGCCGAACGCAGCATAGCCTTCGCGTCGATCGGGATCATCGCTGGCAGGATCGGCGTCCAGCCCCGGCTGCGGGCTGACCATAATGGAAAAGTCGCCGGTCGCCGTGCCTGGCGCCAGCCGCGCCATGCTGATCGCGCCGGTGCCATGCAGCACGCCCGTATCGCTGGTACGCTCATGCGCAACCGGCGGCAGGAGGCGGTCCGGATCATTCTGCGTGCCGCCCTGGATCAGTCCGTTGGGCTGCTCCCCCCATTCCAGCCGCATTGCGCGGTAAAACACTGTTCCGTCGAACTTACCTGCATCCACATAGGCGAGGAAATTGCCCGCCGTGACGGGCGCGCGGTCCGTCTCCAGCGCGATGGTGATCGGCCCGCGCGAGGTTTGCATGACCACTTCGGTCATTGCGGGAGCAGTCTGATCCTGCGCCATCACCGGCGAGGCCAGCAATAGCGCCAGCGACAGCGTGAACCGCGTCAGCACGATGCCACTACCTGCCCCATGCTCACGGCCGGGCCTGTTCGCGCTTGTCTGCGGTGACCAGCTGCGTTGCCGTGACCGGCTCCACCGGCACCTCGCCGCCGCTGGTCTGCTCCTGCTGCTCGCCCAGGGTGGCGTAGGGTGCAGGGTCGCGCAGCAGGATGGAGGTGGCGATCACTTCCGGGGTGGCGGGTCGTGCGGGATAGGGACAGTCCATCGCCTGTCCCAGACCCTTCAGATAGGCACGGCGCATCATGCCTGCGACGATCGCTTCCTTGAAGCTCTTGGCATGGGCATTCGCGCCGGATACTTCGCGGATCACCCCGCGATAAGGGATCAGCATCCCCAGCAAGCCCCGCGCCACCTTGCCGACCTGCAGCCCGCCGGCCTCGACATTGGGCATGTCGAAATCCTCGCCCAGCACCGCATCCAGGTCACCGATTGCCGAACGCACGGCCATGCAGTCCGTCAGTCCGTCGCTGGCATAAGGCGTCGCCTTGGCCATCACCAGCACGGGCGGGATCTCGTCACGCGACAGGTTGAGGTCGGCCAGCGGCAGCAGCGCGACGTCGCGCATCTCCACCCGCTCCTCCGTCACCACCTCCTGCGCACAGACGGGCAGCGCCAGGACGACGCCAAGCACCGCGCCCAGCGTGCTAGCCTGCTTCGACAATTCGGTCACACTGTGTTTCATCGCCTGATTCCAAACCCATTCGCAAGGCCTGCATACGCTGCTGGCTTGAACCGTGAGTGAAGTTCTCCGGGTTAACACTTCGTCCGGCACCTTGCATCAACGCATCGTCACCGATTGCACTGGCGGCAGTCATGCCTTCCTCGAAATCGCCAGGCTCGATCAGGTTGCGGTTGCGGCCGGCCCATACGCCGGCATAGCAATCGGCCTGCAGTTCCATCAGCACCTGCAACTGGTTGGCCTGCTGGGGCCGCTGCTGCTGCGCCCGGCGGATCGCCGCCGAGATGCCGGTCAGCGTCTGCACGTGGTGGCCATATTCATGCGCCATCACGTAATAGCGGGCAAAATCCCCCTGTGCCCCCAGCTGCTGCGCCATGGTGTCGTAGAAGCTGGTGTCGATGTAGATGCCGGCATCCGCCGGGCAGTAGAACGGCCCGGCGTCGGATGTGGCGCTGCCGCAGCCGGACGATGTGCCACCCTGATAGAACACGAGGGTCGGCTGCTGGAACTGTGCGCCGGCCTGCGCGAACAGCGGCTGCCAGGTCTGGTTCAGCGAGGCGAGCGCGTTGCAGGACTCGGTCGCATAAGGATTGTCGTCGCAGATCTCCGTCGCGCTTTCTCCGGCGCCATAGGTGCTGCCCGGTCCCGCCTGCTGCTGCACGCCGGCCTCCTGCATCGTGCCGAGCATCTGACCCGGGTCGATGCCGAAGACCAGTGCGCCGACCAGCGCGATCACGATCGCACCGCAGCCAAGCTGCCCGCCGCCGCCACCGGGAAAACCGCCGCCGCCACCGCGACGCACCTGGATGCTGTCCGGGTTGAATGGATTAAGCCGCATGGAACCCCCTTGATCCCCCGACGCTTCACTGCTGGGTTACGCCGATCAACTGGCAGGAGGTAGGGAATGTTCCTTTCGGGCAAGCGCGCACTCGTCACCGGGTCCACCTCCGGCATAGGCCTCGCCATCGCGCGAGCGCTGGCAGCCGAAGGCGCGCAGCTGGTGCTGAACGGTTTCGGCGACGCAGATGCGATCGCGCAGCTGCAGAAGGAGCTTGGCGCCGATTTCGTGGCGGCGGACCTCACCACCACGGCCGGCGTCGAGGAACTGATGGCGGGCGCCGGGCCGGTCGACATCCTGATCAACAATGCGGGTATGCAATATGTCTCCCCGATCCAGGACTTCCCGGCCGCCAAGTGGGATGCGATCATCGCATTGAACCTGTCGGCCGCATTCCATACGTCGCGGCTGGCCATTCCCCATATGCGGGAGGCGGGCTGGGGCCGCATCATCGCCACGGCCAGCGCGCATTCGCTGGTCGCCAGTCCGTTCAAGAGCGCCTATGTCGCTGCGAAGCACGGCATTGCCGGGCTGACCAAGGTGCTGGCGCTGGAATGCGCGACAGACGGGATCACCGCCAATTGCATCAGCCCCGGCTATGTCTGGACGCCACTGGTGGAAAACCAGATCCCCGACACCATGAAGAGCCGCGGCATGAGCCGGGAGGACGTGATCGACAAGGTGCTGCTGGCGCAGCAACCGACCAAGCAGTTCGTCCAGCCGGAGGAGATCGCCGCCATGGCGGTGTTCCTGTGCCGGGACGAGGCGCGCAACATCAATGGCGCCAACTACACGATCGATGGCGGCTGGACGGTCGAATAGCATGGCGACGCATGAACAGCCCGCAACGCCGTCCGGCCCGGTGCGCCAGACCGGCGAGGTATCGCTGTGGTTCGGCAGGAATGTCGGGCTCGATGTGCGCGTGAAGCTGACCTCCCGCGGCATCCTGGCAATCGGCGGGCTGGTGTCGAGCATCCTGCTGTCGACCGCGGTCCTCGTCGCGGTATCGGTGCGCGAGAGCAACCGCTAGAATGGTCGGGCGCCTGGCTGTCAGACGAAATTCGCCACCCAGGCAATCGCCATGGCCGACGGCACGAACAGCACCTGCGCCAGGATGGTGCCGGCCAGGCGGCTGAAGGAGATCCACACGATCGTCCGGCGGAACAGCGGCTCGCTGACCCGTCCCTCGATCACATCGTCGGTCATGACGGACAGCTGAGGGTCGATCAGCGCGAACAGCAGGATGGTGGCCAGCCCGTTGATCACGGCGGACAGCTGCGAGGCGGTGACGCGATATTCCGGGTTCAGGTATCCGGCATACAGCGAGGCGAGCACCCCCACGGTCAGCAGCGCCTGCGCCAGGCAATTGGCCAGCAGCACGCCCCAGCCGACCCCGCGCTCGCGCCCCAGTGCCTGCAACTGCCCGCTGCTGGGCATGGCCACCGCGTTGCGGATGGTGCGCATGCCCGCCGGCGTGGCGGTGTGCAGCAACATGCGGGTGGTGGAGCGGTGCTGCTGGAAATAGCTGATCGCGCTGGCGAACAGCCGTTGCGCCGTCGGCACCAGCAGGATGCCGACGAACACCGCGACTGAGGCGGACAGCAGCACCAGCCGGAAATCGCCCAGCAGCGCCTCGCCGCCGCCATCGCCCAGCCGCAGCTCGATCCGCTTCGCCAGGAACGGGCCGAGGAAGCTGTTCGACATGCGGGAGACCAGCACCAGGATGTTGAACAGGGCAAAGCTGATCGCGATGCGCCGTGTCCGCACCCCTGCGATCCGCGCGCCATAGGCCAGCGTGCCGATCAGGTTGATGCCGGCGGTCAGCAGGCAGATCACAAGGAGTTGCAGGTCCATCAGCTCCGCCTAGCGCGAGCGGCGGCTGCCTGCCAGCGGCGTGGCGGCGCCGCGGCGATCACGCAGAGCGCCTCCCCCTCTAGCCCCCGTCACACACCGTCGTTACATGGGCCGCCACGACTCGTCCCTTCGCGCAAGACAAAGTGGCATCTATGGAAATCGAAACCGGCCTGACCTTCGACGACGTCCTGCTGCGGCCGGCCGAAAGCGACATCCTGCCCAGCCAGGCCAACACCCGCACGCGGCTGACGCGGGCGATCGGGCTGAACATTCCCATCCTCTCCGCCGCGATGGATACGGTGACCGAATCCGGCATGGCCATCGTCATGGCGCAGCTGGGCGGCATCGGCGTCCTCCACCGCAACCTGACGGTGGAAGAGCAATGCGATGCCGTGCGCCGGGTGAAGCGGTTCGAGAGCGGCATGGTGGTGAACCCCATCACCATCCGCCCCGATGCGACGCTGGGCGAGGCGCAGGCGCTGATGACCCATCACCGGATCAGCGGCATCCCCGTCACCGACGTGACCGGCCGCCTGCGTGGTATCCTGACCAACCGTGACGTCCGCTTCGCCGACAATCCGGCGCAGCCGGTGGAAGAGCTGATGACGCGCGACAATCTCGCGACCGTCAGCGAAGGCGTCAGCTCCGACGAGGCGCGCCGCCTGCTGCACCAGCGCCGGATCGAGAAACTGCTGGTGGTGGACGAGGCTTATCGCTGCATCGGCCTGATCACCGTCAAGGACATCGAGAAGGCCGTATCGCACCCCGACGCCACCAAGGATGCGACGGGCCGCCTGCGGGTCGCCGCCGCGACCACCGTGGGCGACAAGGGGTTCGAACGAACAGAGGCGCTGGTCGATGCCGAATGCGATGTCATCATCATCGACACCGCACACGGCCATAACCGCGAAGTCGCCAAGGCGGTGGAGCGGGTCAAGAAGCTGAGCAATTCGGTGCAGGTCATCGCCGGCAACGTCGCCACAGCGGAGGCAACCCGCGCGCTGGTCGGCGCGGGCGCCGATGCGGTGAAGGTCGGCATCGGGCCGGGCTCCATCTGCACCACCCGCATCGTGGCCGGCGTCGGCGTGCCGCAGCTTACCGCGGTGATGGAAAGTGCCAAGGCGGCAGGCGACGTACCGGTGATCGCCGATGGCGGCCTGCGCACCAGCGGCGATGCGGCCAAGGCGCTGGCCGCCGGCGCCTCCGCGGTGATGATCGGATCGCTGCTGGCGGGTACGGAGGAAGCCCCTGGGGAGACGTTCCTGTACCAGGGCCGCGCCTACAAGGCCTATCGCGGGATGGGCAGCGTCGGCGCCATGGCCCGGGGCAGCGCCGACCGGTACTTCCAGCAGGACATCAAGGACCAGATGAAGCTGGTACCCGAAGGGATCGAGGGGCAGGTGCCGTACAAGGGCCCGGCGCGCGATGTGGTGCACCAGCTGGTCGGCGGCATCAAGGCGGCGATGGGCTACACCGGATCGGCCACCATCGCCGACCTGAAGGAGCGGGCGCGCTTCATCCGCATTACCAATGCGGGCTTGTCCGAGTCCCACGTGCACGACGTGTCGATCACGCGCGAGGCGCCAAATTACCCCACGCGCTGACCGCAAATGAAAAAGGGCGGGACCGGGGTCCCGCCCTTCATTCATGCGTCGGCCGTGGAGGTCAGGCCGCCTTGCCCATGTAGCGGTTGAACTCCTCGGCGAAGCGCTGGTCCAGCAGCACACGATCGGTCTCGCTGACCTCGCGCGCGATCTCCGGAAACCAGGTGCTTTCCTCTTCATAGATGTGGTGCATCACCGCGCCACGGATATGCTCCAGCTTGTCGCGCCATTCCTGGCTCAGCGGCGCCAGCCGTTCCAGCTCGGCCATCTGTACCTTCACCAGCGTCTGTTCCTCATATGCGATGGTCGCATGGGCCTTGTGCCCTTCCATCACCAGCGCGGGATAGAGCACCACTTCCTCGGCCACCGAATGGGCGATCAGCACTTCGGCCAGCTGCTTCACCGCCATCGTCGCGTCGCCTTCGGTGGTGGCGTGGCGGGCACGCTCGAACGCGGCGCCGATCTGCTCGTGATGGCGCAAGGCGCGGTCGAGCCACGGATTCGACGCGGCCAGATCCTGAGCATCACGATGAGCCTGCGCGCGCTCTTCCTCCGATTCCATCGGCGTCACGGCGGCTACGAGCTTGTCGAGAACGGACATGGTTACTCTCCTGAACTATTCATTTGCTATACTGACGTGCCGCCGGACAGATCAGGTCCGGACTTGATGATTGACAAGTCGGCCCCCTGCTGTGCCAAGCGAACGGCTTGACGGGCGATCGGTCCGCGACGCAAAGCGCGACACGGGATCATCGCTGGCAAGGGAACAATGGCGGACAGTTTGCCCCACTCCGGCCTGCACGCTGCCTTTCTCCAGCATCGGGCGCAGCTGCTGCGCTTCATTGCCGCACGCGGGGGCGGCACGGATGCGGAGGATGTGCTGCAGGAGGTCTGGCTGCGCATCTCCGCCGCGCAGACCGGCCCGGTGGGCAATCCGCTGTCCTACCTGCACCGCACGGCGAACACCGTCCTGATCGACCGCTACCGCGCGCGCCGGCAGGCCACCTTGCGCGACCGGGCATGGAGCGAGACGCAGGGCGGCAGCGATCCGGCGGTATCCGATGCACCATCGGCCGAGCGGATCGTGCTGGCCCGCGACCTGGCCCGCGCGGTAGAGGCGCTGCTGGCCCGGCTGCACCCGCCGCGGGTGGCGGCGGTCTTCCGGCGCCACCGGATCGACGGGGTGCCGCAGCGGCAGATCGCCGGCGAGTTCGGCATCAGCCTCAGCACGGTAGAGGCCGACTTGCGCATCGCCTATCGCGCGCTGGCCGACCTGCGGGAGCAGTTCGATGCAGTCTGAACTGATTGCCGTTCCCTGGTCGAGGCAGTGCCGTCACGTCTCCGTCTTGCCTGCAGGAGGACCGCGTCATGCAGCCGGATGATCAGTTGAAGGAGGACGAGGCACTGGCCTGGGCGGTCCGCACGCTGGATCCGGCCTTTGCCGACTGGGACGACTTCACCCGCTGGCTGGAGGCGAGCCCCGCCCATGGCGCGGCCTATGACCGAATCGCCAGTGCCGCTGTCGAGGCGGGCGAGGTGGCGGCTCCGCTGGTGGCGGCCAATGATGCGGAGGACACGTTGCCGGTCCGCCGGGTCAACCGGCGCTGGTTCGCCGGTGGCCTGGCTGCCTGCGCTGCCGGGCTGCTGACCTTCGGCTACTGGCAGCAGACCGCGCCCGACCTGCACAGCCGGCAGACCGAGCCGGGGCAGGTGCTGGCGATCAGTCTGGACGATGGCAGCCGGATCGACCTTGCAGGGGACAGCCGCATCGAACTGGACCGCAGGAACCCGCGTTTCGCCCGGCTGGAGCGCGGCCGTGCCCTGTTCACCGTCCGTCACGACGATACCGACCCCTTCCGGGTGGAGGCGGGCGGTCATGAACTGCTCGATGTCGGTACCGTGTTCGACGTGCGCGACGATGCCGCCGGTTTCGTGGTGGCGGTCCAGGAAGGGGCCGTGCTGTTCGATCCCGACGCTGCCGCAGTACGACTGGACGCGGGCGACCGGCTGGCGATCGCCCCCGGCAGCGACACGCTGACCGTCAGCGAGGTTACGCCGGCCGATATCGGCACCTGGCGCGACGGGCGGCTGACCTTTGCCGGCGCCACCCTGCTGGAGGTCGCGGCCGATCTTGCGCGGGCGAGTGGCCATGTCTTCACCGTCGCACCCGGTGCGCCGCGCGGCAGCCTGACGGGTTCGATCCTGATCGATGCCGTGCGCCGCGATCCGGCAAGGGCCGGCGCCCTGCTGGGGGTTCCGATCCGCCGCGTCGGCGACAGCTGGATGATCGGGGCACCCTGATGCGGCGCGCGGCGCCTGCGCTGCTCCTGCTGCTGGCCATCGCCGCATCGCCGCCCGCCGCCGCGCGAGGGGAGCGGGTGGTGCTGGACGTGCCCGCCGGCACCGCCGGACAGGCGGCGATCGCGATCGCCCGGCAGAGCGGCACCAGCGTGGTCATCGCCGATCCGGCGCTGGCTGCGCGGCGCGTGCGCGCGGTCCGGGGGCGGCATAGTGCGCAGGACGCGGTGCGGCGCCTCGCCTCCGCGATCGGCGGTCAGGCCATCGCGGTGGGCGCCGGCGCGTGGCGCATCGTTCCGCACCGGGATGTGCCGCCTGCGACCCGCCCGCATCCCCGGCCGGCCCCGCCGCCGCCCGCAGAACCGACCCTGCCGATCACGGTCGTCGCCAGCAAGCGCGACCTCAGCCTGGCCGACTTCGCCGGTCAGGTGGCCGTGCTGGACGGGCGCGAGCTGACCTTCGGCGGGGTCGGCGGGACAGAGCGGATCACGCAGGCACTGGCCAGCGTCTCCTCCACCCATCTGGGCAGCGGCCGCAACAAGCTGTTCATCCGCGGCATGGCCGATTCCAGTTTCACCGGGCCGACGCAGGCGACGGTGGGGCAATATCTGGGCGATCTGCGCCTCGGCTACAACGCGCCTGACCCGGACCTGCGCCTGTCGGACCTGGCGCGGGTGGAGGTGCTGGAGGGGCCGCAGGGCACGCTGTACGGTGCCGGTTCGCTGGGCGGGATCATCCGCCTGGTGCCCAACGTGCCCCAGCTGGGCGTCACCACTGCCGCCGGGCGGATCGGTGCGTCGGTCACCTGGCATGGCGAGCCCGGGGTCGATGCCGGCGCCACGCTGAACCTGCCGCTGGCATCCGACAGCGCGGCGCTGCGGCTGGTGGTCGATGGATCGCGCAGCGGTGGCTACATCGACAAGCCGCTGATCGGGCAGGACGACGTCAACCGGTCCGACGTGCTGGGCGGTCGCGCGACGATCCGGGTGGAGATGGCGCCCGGCTGGACGGTGGACCTGATGGGCATCGGCCAGCGGATCGACGCTGCCGACAGCCAGTATGCCGACCGGATAGCAGCGGCCCGCAGCGACGGGCTTGAGCGGGACGCGCTGGTGACCGAAGGCTCCGACGCCAGTTTCGGGCAAGGGCAGCTGGTCGTGTCCGGCTGGATCGGCTCGGTCCGTCTGCGCTCCACCACCGGCCTGACCGGGCAGGAGCTGAGCGAACGGTACGATGCGACCCGTGACCCGGCGGTTCCGCGCCTGTTCGTGCAGCACAACGACACCCGCATGTTCGCACACGAGACCCGCCTGTGGCAGCCGGGGGGCGACAGCTTCGGCTGGCTGGCGGGTATCAGCTATACCAGCAACCGCGTCCGCCTAACCCGCGCGCTGGACCTGCCGGACGGGAGCCGCGTCTTCACCACCGGCGTCACCAACCGCATCCGCGAAGGCACGATCTATGGCGAGGGCAGCCTGTCCCTGATGCCGGGCCTGACCGCCACGGCGGGCGCGCGCCTGACGCATTCGGAACTGGGTGGGGAGGGGGAGAACCTGCCCTTGCCGCTGGTCGCCGCCCTGCGCGCCCTGACCGGCAAGCGGACGGAGACGGTGTTCCTTCCCTCCGCCGCGCTGCTGGCCCGATTGCGGGAGGATACGACCCTGTATCTGCGATATCAGCAGGGCTTCCGCCCCGGCGGCCTGGCGATCGAGAGTGACATCGTCCGCCGGTTCGAAGGCGATTCCACCGCCACCTTCGAACTGGGCGCCCGCCACGGCACGCCCCGCAACGGTCCGTTCGACCTGGCTGCCAGCCTGTCCTTCACCGACTGGCACGACATCCAGGCCGACTTCATCGATGCCAGCGGCTTTCCCAGTACCGCCAATATCGGCGACGGCCGGGTCTGGACCGCCACCCTCTCCGGCAGCATGGCCATCGGTCGGAACCTGCGGCTGGAAGGCGGCCTGTCGTTGAACGACAGCCGGGTGCAGACGGGCACGGTATCCTTCCTGTCCGGCGTGGATGTGGTCAGCAACGTCAGCCGGACGGAGCTGATAGAACGTTCGCGCCAGGTGCCCAACATCGCCGATATCTCCGGCCGTGCCGGGTTCGACTGGAGCCGGCCGGTCGGCGGCGGACTGGACCTGACCGCGCGCGGCTGGGTCAGCTATGTCGGCCGGTCGCGGCTGGGCATCGGGCCCGAACTGGGCGCGCGCCAGGGCGATTACCTCGACAGCGGGCTCGCCATCCGCCTGGGACGTGACGGCATGGGCCTGACGCTGGGCATCACCAACATTCCCGATACGCGCGGCAATCGCTTCGCGCTGGGGACCCCGTTCGTGGATGATCGCCTGCAGGTTACACCGCTGCGGCCGCGCACGGTCCGCCTGGGCTTCGAAGCCGCGTTCTGACGAAAACTGCGCCGGCGGCCAAGGCTGCGCCGGCACCGGTCCGTCCTGATCCACAAGAGTTGGACGGGAAGGGATCTCCAATGCATCGTTACCTGCTTGCCTCCACGGCAGCGCTGGCCATTGCCGCGCCGGCGGCGGCGCAAGACCTCACCACGCGCGTGACCAATCCGGTGCGCACCGCCACCATCGCCAATGGCGCGGCCGGCAACATCACCATCACAGCGGCTGGCTCGGTCGTGCCGACAGGCGGCGCGGCGGTGACGATCGACAGCAACCACGCGGTCAGCAATGCCGGCGCGATCACGGTCGCCAATGCCGACAATGCCACCGGCATTCTGGCCCAGGCCGGCACCACTGGTGACATCATCAACACCGGCACCATCACGCTGGACGAGCCCTATACCCCCACCGACAGCGACAATGACGGCGATCTGGACGGCCCGCTGGCGCTGGGTCGCAACCGCCTCGCCATCCGTACGGACGGCGCGCATGTCGGGCGGATCAGCCACACGGGCACCATCGTGGTGGAAGGCAATGATTCTGCCGGCATCCGCCTGGGTGGCCCGCAGACCGGCGCGCTGGTGCATGATGGCGCCACCACGGTCACCGGCGACCGCGCGATCGGCCTGCGCGCGCAAGGCGTCACCGGCAATGTCCGGCTCGCCGGCACGATGACGGCGCGCGGGCAGGATGCCATGGCGGCACACCTGGCGGGCGACGTGACCGGCGCGATGGTGGTGCAGGGGGCGATCACCGCCACGGGCTACCGCTACAATGCCGCACCCGCCGGCGCGACCCGGCTGGATGCGGACGATCTGCTGCAGGGCGGGCCGGCGCTGCTGGTGGAAGGCAATGTCACCGGCGGCATCGTGCTGGCCGTGCCCCCGCGGGATGCCTCCACTACGAACAATGACGAGGATGCCGACGGGATCGAGGATGCGCGCGAGGGCAGCGCAGCCGTCGTGTCGCTGGGCGCGGCGCCTGCGATGCTGATCGGCGCTACGGACCGGGCCATCACCATCGGTCCGGTCGCGGGCACGTCCAGCGGATTCGGGCTGCAGATCGACGGGCGGATCGGCGGCGACGGCGTCTATGCCGGCGTGAACGGCAACGGGCTGGCAATCGGCGGGCGCGGCGGGGCTGTGTCGGTCGTCAACGGCATCGGTGTTGCGGGGACGGTGATCGCCAACTCCAACGGGGCAAGCGCCACGGCGCTGCGCCTGGGCGCGGGCGCGACGACGCCGGTGCTGCAGGTGTCCGGCACGGTGGAGGCGCGCGGCGGCAATGCCGCGGCGGCGCAGACCACCGCAATTGCCATCGATGCCGGCGCCAGCCTGCCCACCATCCGCAACAGCGGCGCCATCCGCGCCACGGCCGGCGGGGCGGACGGCAATGCCACCGCCATCGTGGACCGCAGCGGCACGGTAACCTTGGTGGAGAACAGCGGCACCATCGCCGCCAGCGGGGCGACGACCGCATCGAACCGGAACGTCGCCATCGACCTGTCAGCCAGCAATGCCGGCGTGACCATCCGCCAGACGCCAGTGGCGGCCGGCATTGCCGCCCCGTCCATCATTGGGGACGTGCGCCTCGGCGCCGGCAATGACCGCGTGGAACTGGCAGACGGTACGCTGGCCGGCACCGTGCAGTTCGGCGCGGGCAACAACGTCCTGGCCCTGTCAGGCGACGCCATCCATGCCGGTGCGGCGACCTTCGGCGGCGGCAGCGATACGCTCAGCCTGGCGGGTACCGCCATCTTCGCGGGCGCGGCGGATTTCGGCGGCGGAGCCGACCAGCTGACGATCGCCGGCACCGCGCGCTTCGCCGGCTCGCTGGCGAATGCAGCCAACCTGTCGGTGCGGGTCAGCGGCGGGACCTTCGATGTCGCCCGGACGGCGACCATCGCCTCGCTCGACCTCGCGGCCGGCACCACGCTGGGCGTCACGCTCAGCAAGGCGGCGGGCGAGGGCACCGACCTGACCGTCACCGGCGCCGCCAGCTTCGCCAGGGACACCCGATTGCAGCTGCGCCTGGCAGATGTCGGCAGTGCGGAAGGGCGCTACACGGTCCTGCGGGCCGGCAGCCTCGCCGGCGTCGGCGGGCTGGTCACCGACACCACCCTGATCCCGTTCCTGTTCAAGGCCAGCGTCGCCGGCAACGGGCCGGCCAACCAGCTGGCGGTCGATGTCACCCGCCGCTCGGCGATCGAACTGGGCCTGAACCGCTCGCAGACCAGCGCCTACCCCGCGATCTTCGCCGCCATCGCCGGCGAGGACGAGATCGAGGACGTGTTCCTGGGCATCACCGATGGCGGCGAGTTCCGCGCCACCGTGCGGCAGATGCTGCCCGATCATGCCGGCGGCACGTTCGAGAGCATCAGCCAGGGCACGCGCGCGCTGGCCCGGCAGGTAGCCGATCCGCAAAGCCCGACCTGGACGGTCGGCGGGGTCAACGTGGTCCTGAACATGTCCGGCTGGAGCACGGAGAAGGGCGAGGGGGTGACCGACGGCTTCACCCAGGACGGGCTTGGCTATGGCGCAGGGGCGGAGGTCGACACCGGCCTCGGCACCTTCGGCCTGGGCGCCAGCTGGATCTGGAGCGATTACGACAATGATGCCGGCAGCCAGACGACCGGCAACACCTATGGCCTGGCCGCCTGGTGGCGCGGCGCGTTTGGCGACTTCCAGACGCATCTGCGCGGCTCGATCGGGCGATCCGACTTCGAGTCCGAGCGGTCCTTCGCCGGCAATGCGGGCGAACGGCAGGTCGATCGCGATATCGCTGGCGACTGGAACGGCACGGTGGTCGCGGCCAGTGGCGGTCTGTCCTACGAGCTTGGCAGCGGCGCCTTCTTCGTGCGCCCGCAGGTCACGGTCGATTATACCCGCCTGAAGGAAGACGGCTATACCGAGACCGGCGGTGGCAGCCTGAACCTGATCGTGGAGGACCGCACCAGTGACGAGCTGGGCGTGAATGGTGGTGTCGCCGCCGGCATCGACTTCATGGGCAAGGCGCGCGGCGACGAAAGCTGGTTCCGCGTCGAAGGCGAAGGCGGCTGGCGCGAGCTTGCCGGCGGCACGCTGGGTTCGACCACCGCCCGCTTCGGCGAGACCGGCGAACGCTTCACGCTGGCGCCGGAGCAGATGGAAAGCGGCTGGTATGCTGGCCTGCGCGCCCTGGGTGGCGGGGCCAGGTTCGAACTGGCGGGGGAACTCCGCCTGGAAGATCGCCACGATGCCAATGCCGTGGCGCTGCGCGGAACACTCAAGATGGGGTTCTGACGCACCGGCCGGCGGGGTGCGCGTCGTACCCCATGACCCCCCGCGACGCGTATCGCCGGCCGTATTCTCGGGCGTCGAGGTTCATGATCTCGGCGCCCGTCTTTTTGCCTGCCGCCGACCGCCGGCTTGCGATACACCCGATGGCGCAAGCCGTTCGCTGGAAGGAGCCGTCATGCCCAAGCCCGACCATTACTCCCGCCGGGCGATGATCCGGTCCACCGCCACCGCGACCACGCTGATGGGGCTGGCGTCGCTGCCCGGTGCGGGCACCGCACAGGTTTCGCAGGATGCCGGCGCTGCCGGACCGCAGCCTGGGCCCAGGACCCGCACCATCGGGATCGTGCTGTTCCAGGATTTCGAGACGCTGGACGTGTTCGGTCCGGTGCAGATGTGGGGCCGCCTGGCGGATCACGCACTCGGCTTCGTCACCGCGGACGGGCAGCCGGTCCGCTCGTCCCAGGGCAGCGTGATCGTGCCCGACTGGTCCTTCGCCTCAGCCCCGCAGTTCGATGTGCTGATGGTGCCGGGCGGGCAGGGCACCCGGCCGCTGGTGGAAGATGCGGCGCTGCTCGGCTTTGTGCGGCAGCAGGATGGCAGCACCAGCTGGACCACTTCCGTCTGTACGGGCGCGGCGATCCTGGCGCGGGCCGGCGTCCTCGACGGGCGCAACGCCACCAGCAACAAGCGGGCGTTCGACTGGGTCAAGCGCCAGTCCGACAAGGTAACGTGGCACGGCCGCGCCCGCTGGGTGGTGGACGGCAAGTACGTCACCTCCTCCGGCGTGTCGGCCGGCACGGACATGGCGCTGGCGCTGGTCGAGCGGCTCTATGACCGCGCAACGGCCGACGAGGCTGCCCACCGGGCCGAATACCGGTGGAACGACGACCCGCAGAACGACCCGTTTGCCGTGGCGGACAGCTAGGGGTCACAGGTCACCCGGTGCGTCCTGTGTCGCATCGCCTCCGCCCTCGGCCACGAACTGGTCGAGCAACCAGCGGGCCGCCGGGCCGGGCAGGGCGTCGCGGCGCCAGATGCCGCAGAACCGGTAGGTGCCGCCCGGGTGATCGGGCAGTGCCAGCCGCAGCAGGGTGCCCGCCGCCAGATCCGGCTCGATCATCGGCAGCGGCATGTTGCCCCAGCCGATGCCTTCGCGCAGCAGCGCGTGCTTGGAACCCAGATCCGCCAGCCGCCAGGTGCGATGGCTGATGACGGAGAAGGTGCGCCCTTCGGTGAAGCTGGAACGGTCGGTCAGCACCAGCTGCGTGTGGCCGCGCGCCGCGCCGGACGGGATCGTGTCCATGCGGGCCAGCGGGTGGTCGGGCGCGGCGACCGGCACCATCCGCACCGATCCTGCAGCACAGCTGTCGATCGCCGGCACCCCGATGGCCAGCGGTCCCGACAGGCCGATCACCGCCGCGCGTTCCAGCACCATCGCGGTCACCGCGCCCAGCGCCTCGACATGCAACCGCAACGACACGGTGGGATATTCGCGCGCAAAGGCCCGCAATACGCGGCCCAGCCGTTCGGGCGGCAGCATCACGTCGACCGACAGGGACACCTCCGCCTCCAGCCCGTGCAGCAAGCCGCGGGCCTTGGCGCGCAAGGCGTCCATCCCCTCCGCCAGTCCACGTGCCTCCGTCAGCACGGCCCGGCCGGCCTCGGTCAGCCGCGGCTTGCGCGTGCCCTCCCGCTCGAACAGCACGAGGCCGAGCTGCGCCTCCAGATTGGCGATGCCATAGCTGATGACGGACACTGCCCGGTTCAGCCGCCGCCCGGCCCCGGCAAAGCTGCCCTCGTCCACGATGGCCAGGAAGATGCGTAACTGATCGAGACTGGGGGTGCCGGGTTCGCTCAACTGTTCAACTCCATCGAACAGATCGTCAGGATTTATCCTTCTGCATGGAACAGCGTAGAAGGTCCATATGACGATCAACGCCGGCGAGACCCGCCGGCCACAAGGAGACCGCACGATGATCGACCTTCGCCCTTTCGACAGCCTTGGCGGCGCCAATCATGGCTGGCTGAATGCCAAGCATCACTTCTCCTTCGCCGACTATCATGATCCGTCCCGCGTCCACTGGGGCAATCTGCGCGTCTGGAACGACGACATCATCGCACCGCGCACCGGTTTTCCGCCGCACCCGCACCGCGACATGGAGATCATCACCTATGTCCGCGAAGGCGCGATCACGCATGAGGACAGCCTGGGCAACAAGGGCCGTACCGAAGCCGGCGACGTGCAGGTGATGAGCGCAGGCACCGGCGTGCGTCATTCGGAATACAACATGGAGGATATGGAGACCCGCATCTTCCAGATCTGGATCATCCCGACCGCCACCGGCGATGCCCCGCAATGGGGTGCCAAGCCCTTCCCCAAGGGCGAGCGTTCCGGCCAGTTCGTGACGCTGGCCAGCGGCTTTGCCGGCGACGATGATGCCCTGCCGATCCGCACGGAAGCGCGCGTGCTGGGTGCCACGCTGAAGGCAGGCGAGACTGCGGAGTACCAGCTGGGTCGGACCCGGAAGGCCTATCTGGTGCCGGCGGCCGGCGCGGTGGAGATCGACGGGGTGCGCGTGAACGCGCGTGACGGCGCGGCGATCAGCGATGTCGAGGTGCTGACCGTCACGGCACTGGACGACGCGGAGATCGTGCTGGTCGACGCGGCCTGACACGGACGGGCGGCACGGCGGCAAGACCGTCGTGCCGCCTGATCCTGCGCGGCGAGCCACTGCATCCGGCGGCGCGCGGTGTCAGCCACCGTCGGCGAGCGCGGCGGCCAGCTCGGCCTGCCGGAACGGCTTGACCAGCCGCGGCAGGTCCGGCGCGATCTCGTTCGCCTCGGCATAGCCGGACACGATCAGCACGCGCGTGGCGGGCAAACGCACCAGCACCTCGCGCGCCAGGTCGGTCCCGGTGTGGCCGGGCATAAGGTGATCCGTCACCAGCAGGTCCGGCACCAGCCCGCCCTGGATCAGGTCCCACGCCTGCTCCGCCGAGTCCGCTTCCGTGATGTGGTAGCCGAGATCGGCCAGCATGTCGGCCGTGCTGGCGCGCACCGCCTCCTCGTCATCCACCACCAGCGCGCGCCCGGCCCTCGTGACCGGTGCTGCATCCTCCACGCGCTCGGCGGCATCCGGGCTGACCGTGGTGGTTGGCAGCCATAGCTGGACGTCGGTGCCCAGGCCCGGCCGGCTGTCGATCGTCAGCACACCGCCCAGCTGCGCAGCCAGGCCATGCACCATGGACAGGCCTAGGCCGGTGCCCTGACCGATGCCTTTGGTGGAATAGAACGGCTCCACCGCGCGCTTCAGCGTTTCGGCATCCATGCCGATGCCGGTATCCGCAACCGACAGGCGGACGTAGCTGCCCGGTTGCAGCCCGGGATGCTGGTCTTCCCCTGCCTGCACATGGCGGACGGTGATGCTCAGCCGCCCGCCATCGGGCATGGCGTCCCGCGCATTCACGCTGAGGTTCAGGATGGCCATCTCCAGCTGGTTCTGGTCGGCCAGCGCGGCGGGCAGGTCGTCGGCGACCTCCATGATCACCCGCGTCTGCGGGCCGGAGGTGCTGGCCACCAGGTCGGCCATGCCGCTGACCAGCATGCCCACATTCACCGGCTGCGGCTGCAATGGCTGCCGGCGCGCGAAGGCGAGCAGCCGCTGCACCAGGACCTTGGCCCGTTCCGCCGATTGCAGCGCACCGCCGATCAGCCGCTGCTCCCGCTCCCCGCCGACACCCTTGCGCTGCAGGATGTCTAGGCCGCCGATGATGGGCGTCAGCAGGTTGTTGAAGTCGTGTGCCACGCCGCCGGTCAGGCTGCCCATCGCCTCCATCTTCTGGCTCTGCCGCAGGGCCTCCTGCGCGGCGAGCAGTTCCTGCTCCGCCCGCAGGCGATCGGAGATGTCCTTCGCCAGGTAGAAGGCACCGACGATCGCGCCGGCCTCGTCCCGCATCGGGGTGAAGCCGATCTCCCAGCAGGGCAGGGCGCAGTCCGCCCGGCCGAACACCTCCACCGCGGTGAACCGCTCCCCGGCCAGGGCGCGGCCCATCAGTGCTTGCATGGTTTCGCGCTGGCCGGGTTCGAACAGGTCGAACAGGATATCGCCCTGCGCGGCATCGAAGCCGTTGGCGCGGCGGAATTCCTGGGCATGGGCGGTGTTGAAGGCGATGATCCGGCAATCGGTATCGAAGGCGCAGATGGGGGAGGTGGTCGCCTCGATGATGTCGCGGCTGAAGCGCAGCTCCGCCGTCCGCTCGGCAACCTGGCTTTCCAGCTCGTCGTTCAGCTTGTGCAGCAACCGTTCGGATTGCTTGCGCACGGTTATGTCGTTGAACAGGATGGCGACCTGATGCTGCCCCGGCTCGCCGACGCGATAGGCATGCACATCGAACCAGCGGCCCATCGGCTCGGCATGGTTCTCGAACCGTGCGGGCTTCCCGGTGGCCGCCACGCGGCCATAGGTATCGAACCAGTGCTGCTCCAGATCGGGGATCGCCTCACGCACCCACCGGCCCAGCAGGCCGGCCATGCCGGTCTGCCGCTCGAACGCCGGGTTCATCTCCACCAGCCGGTAATCGGTGGCGGTGCCATCGGCGTCGAACTTCAGCTCGGCGATGGTGAAGCCGGCATCGACCGCCTCGAACAGGGTGCGATACCGTTCCTCGCTCTCCCGCAGCCGGGCTTCGGCGCCGATCCGCTGCACATGCGCCCAGCAGCGCTCGACCGCCGCCTCCACCAGCGCAATCTCCGCACCCTGCCAGTCACGCGGTCGATCCTGATGCACCGCCATCATGGCCACCAGCCCGCCATCCTTGACCAGCGGGCAGCAGATGATCGCTTCGATGCCGATCGACCGGAACATGTCCTGGCCGTCCGCCGGGGCGAGCTCCTGCCCGACATCGCGGACCACCAGCGTCTGCCCGCCATGCATGTCCGCCACGGCGCGCGATCCGAACAGGTCCAGGCGGTAGATCCCGGTGGAGCTGGCGACGCCAGGCGCGGCATAATCGTTGCGGATGATGAAGCGATCGCTGTCGGCATCCACATCGGCATAGGCGCAGCGTGATGCACCCAGCTGCTGCGCCAGCAGTTCCGCCACCGCGGCCATGGCGTCCGGCGCGTCGACCGCGGATTGCAGCGCCTCGTCCAGCAGGCGCAGGAAACGCAGCCGCCGCTCGCTTTCCTGCAATGCCTGGTCGGCCTGCTTGCGCGTGGTCACGTTGATCGCGGTGCCGACCACGCGCAGGCATTGCCCGTCGGCGGCGAAGATCCCGCGACCCTTGGCCGCGACCCAGCGGACCAGCCGGTCCTCCTTGCCGACGGTGCGATACTCCACATCGTACACGGCGCGCGTGTCCGGATCGGCCGCAGCGGTAAAGGCTGCGGCCGTGGCCATGCGGTCGTCCGGATGGATGCCGTCATAGAAGTCGCCCAGAGTTACCGGCATGTCCGCCGAAATGCCGAACATGCGCTTCACGATCGGCGGCCAGATCAGCACGTCCTCGACCACATCGACATCCCAGAAGCCGACCTCCGCCGCCTCCGTCGCCAGCCGCAGCCGCTCCTCGCTGATGGCCAGCGCCGCACGGCTTTCCTGCCGCTCGGTCATGTCCAGCATCGCGCCGATCATCCGCGTGGCGCTGCCATCGGCATCGCGGATGACATGGCCCCGGTCCAGAATGCTGGCATAGGTGCCATCGGCCCGGCGGAAGCGGTACTCGTCCGTCCAGCTGTCGGCCCCGCCATCGATCGCGGCATGGATGCTGGCGTCGATCCGCGCCCGGTCGTCCGGATGAATTTGCGCGATCCACCAGTCGCCGGTCGCCTCCGCCCCTGTCAGGTGGTGCCCGTGGCTTTCCTCCAGCGCGGCGTTCCACACCACCTGATCGGTGGCGAAATCCCAGTCCCACACCGCGTCGTTCGTGGCCAGCGCTGCCAGCCTGTAGCGTTGCTCGATCTCGCGCAGGGCATCCTGCGAATGGCCGTGCTGTGTGGTCATGGCAGAGATCAGCTCGGCGCGGTGCGCCTGCTCCGCCAGGGCTCGCCGCAGTTCCAGCTGCGTCATCACCTGACGGGCCAGTACCTCCAGCACCAGCTGCTGATGCGGGGTGATGCCGCCCGGGCGCGCCACGCGGTCCAGCACGCAGACGGTGCCGATCGGCAGGCCGGCGGGGTTGCGCAGCAGCGCGCCGGCATAGAAGCGCAGGCCATCGGGCGCGGCCACCAGCGGATTGGCGGCAAACCGCGCATCCGCCTGCAGGTCCGGCACGATCGTCAGGTCGCCCCCCAGCAGGGCATGCGCGCAGATCGACACGTCCAGCGGCAGCTCGCGCGTGCCGATCCCCCGCTCCGCCTTGAACCACTGGCGATCGCCGCCGACCAGGTTGATGACCGCGATCGGCGCGTCGAACGTGTCGGTGGCCAGACGCACCAGATCGTCGAAGTCGGCCTCTGCCGGGGTATCGAGGATGCCGTAGGCTTCCAGCGCGGCGACCCGGTCACTTTCCGACCAGGAAGGCGTGCCGGCGTCGGGACTTGAAGGGGGCATTGATGCAATCTCGATCGAAGCGGTGAGGACGCACCGGGCATTGGCGCATAGGACCCTAACGCTCAACGCATCATTCAGGCATCGGCCCAGCGGCGTAGCAGGTTGTGGTACACGCCCGTCAGCCGGATCACCGCGGCATCCGCATGGCCGTGGGCAGCCGCCAGTTCCTGTACCGAGCGGTCGAGGTCGAACAGGATCGCGCGGGCGGCATCGTCGCGGATCATGGACTGGACCCAGAAGAAGCTCGCCACCCGCCGGCCGCGGGTCACCTCCTCCACCCGGTGCAGGGAGGAGGAGGGGTACAGCACCGCATGGCCCGCCGGCAGCTTGACCATCTGCACTCCGAAATTCGTCTCCACCGTCAGCTCCCCGCCATCGTAGCTGGCCGGATCCTCCAGGAACACGGTCATCGACAGGTCCGATCGCACGCGCAGCCCGCTGCCCGCATGGATGCGGATGGCGTTGTCGACATGCGTGCCGAACAGCTGCCCGCCCTCGTAGGCGTTGAACAATGGCGGGAAGATCGCCTGCGGCAGCGCCGCGGCAATGAACAGCGGGTTGGTCCCCAATGCCTCCAGCACGTGGCGGCCGGCCTGCTGCGCCGCCGCGCTGTCCTCCGGCAACTGGCAGTTCCTCTTGGCAAGGGCGGATTGCGGGCCGGAGGTGACGTTGCCGTCCACCCACTCGCCGCCGTCGATCAGCGCCCGCACGGCCGCCAGCCGCGTCGCATCCAGCAGATCGGGGATCGCGATCAGCATGGGCGCTCAGGCCCGCTCCGCCAGCACAAAGGGGATGGCGACGATGCCGCGCACCCGCACCGGTGCGCCGGCCTGTACCGTCGGCTGCCACCGCCACCGCCGCACCGCGCTCAGCGCCGCATCGTCCAGCCGTTCGAACCCGCTGCTGCGGCTGACGGAGATCGCCTCGACCGACCCGTCCGTCCCCAGCGTCAGCAGCAGTTCCACCGTTCCCTGCTCACGCCGACGCCGGCTTTGCGTAGGGTAGCGGGGCGGGGGAGCCAACAGCACCCGCGTACCCAGATCACCACTCTGCACCGTGGCGGCGGCTGCCGGCGGTGCCGGAGCGGCGGCCACCGGCTCCGCCGCTGCCGGGGGCGCAGGCGCGGCTACGGCCGGCGCCACCGCGGCCGGCTGCAACATCGCCGGCGAGAAGGCGATTGCCGGCCGCACCGTGGGCACCGGCAGATCCGGCGCGCGGATCGCCGTCTCCAGCTGGCGTGGCTCCATCGGGGAAGGCTGCGGCGCCTGTTCCGGCTGCGGCTGCTTCGTCTCGCTGCCAGGCGTCAGGTTCACCGCCACGATGCGCGCGCTGTCCTGCCGGCTGGCCCTGACCCCCAGGCCCAGCAAGGCCAGCGCCAGCACGACATGCACCCCCAGCGTTATGCCGATCGCCGCAAGGCGGGGGCGCGGGTTGCTGCCATACCGGCTCGGTGCTGGCAGCAGCTCCATGTCCGCCTCATGCGTCAGGCCATCGGTGCGTCGCATCAGCATGGCCGTTCTTCTCCGCGCAAAGCCCCCGAAGCTCAAGCACTATCATGCAATCACCTCGCAATAGTAGCTTCAGTAGCTGTAGCTTACTGTCAGCACGGCGGACCGGCCTTCGCCTGGGGTTGCCCAGCCATTGTTGCGGATGCCGGTGAAGTACCGCTCCTCGAACACGTTCTGCACGTTCAGCTGCGCGGCCAGACCGTTATCCATCGTGTACGCCACGTAGAACCGGTGCGTCATCCAGTCCTCCGCCTTGACGAAGGGCGTGGCCGTATTCGTCAGCAGGAAGCTGCCCTGGTAGGTGAAGCCGTAACCCACCTGCAGGCCGAAGGGCAGGGTGTAGGTGGTGAACAGGCTGCCGGAATGTTCGGGCGTGTTGGTCAGCGGGTTGTCGGCCTGCGTGTCCGTCAGCGGGCAGGTGACCCGCGTCGGCGGATTGGTCGGGTTGGGCGAGATATAGCTGCTGCCCGGATTGGCGAGGCAGTAGTTGGAGGTCGACTGCAGCACCTCGCTGTCGAGATAGGTATAGTTGGCGAAGATCGTCCATTCCGGCGTGATCCGCCCGGCCGCACCCAGCGCCACGCCGTCCACCCGGTTGCGCCCGTCATTCACCTGCAGGTTGCCGATCGAGGGATCGTTGCTGGCGAGGGGATAGTTGGTCCGCTCGTTGCGGAACAGGGCCGCCGTCAGCTGCAGGCCGGCATCGAACAGGTCCACCTTGCCGCCGATCTCGTAATTCACGGCCTCCTGCGGGTTCACCCCGCACGGCTCCGTTCCGGCCAGCACGTTCTCCACCGTGGCCGTGCCGCAGCCGCCGCGCACGGAGCTGGAGGTCGGCGTGCGGCTGTTGCCATAGGCGGCATACAGGCTGGCATTGGGAACCGGCTTGAACACGGCGCCGATGCGGTAGCTGAACAGATCGTCCTCCGTCTCCTGCACCACGCCCGGCGTGATCGCGCCGGCGGTGCTGACGGCATCGGCGCGGAAGGTCGCATCATTGTGCTCCCACCGGACGCCGCCATTGATCTCGAACTGCTCGCTCAGCACGACCGCGTCGAACAGGTATACGGCGATGTTGCTGGTCGTGCCGCGCTGCCGGCTGTTGCGGATGAAGTTGACCGGGCCGCCATAGACCGCGTCGGGATCGGCGATGCTGATCGGCGGCAGCACCGGGTTGGGCAGGGCACCGCCCGGGTTGCGCAGCGAATTGCCGCTGTCCAGCCGGTAATCCTCGGTGGTGTAGGCCGCGCCGAAGGTCAGGTTGTGCTGCACGCCGCCGGTGTCGAACTGCGCCATCAGGTCCAGCTGGTTGTACAGCAGCTCCGTTTCCGTGAACCGCGTGGTGCCGCGCGGACCGGAGGGATAGAAGGTGCCGGGCACCTGACCGGCATCGCAGCGCGCGCCCGACGTCAGCGTACCGCTCGCCAGGCAGAATGCACCCTGCGGCGGATTGACCAGGATGTCGGCATCGATGTGGCTGAGACGGAACAGGTTGCGCACCGACAACGTGTCGCTGAACTGATGCTCCACGATAGCGGTCGCCAGATCGATCTTCTGGTCCTGTCGGTCGATATCCTTGTATCCGTAATAGCCGCCATAATCGGCGCCCGGCAGCAGCCCGCCCAGCGCGGGGTAGTAAGGCACGCCATAGACCGGCGTGTTCTCGTCCTCCTGGTGCTGGTACAGCAGCGTCACGCTGGTGGGCCCGTCGATGCCGAAGGTGACGGACGGCGCCACGCCCCACCGCTCCGAACTCTCGAAATCGCGATCCGCGAACTCGTTATGGTGGACCATGGCGTTCAGCCGCACGGCGATGTTCTCGGCCACGCGCACATTGCTGTCGATCGTGCCGCGATAATAGTCGGCTGTCCCGATCCCGCCCGACACGATCGTCAGGTCGTCGGCGCGCGGACGCTTGGTGATCAGGTTGATGGTGCCGCCGATTGAGCCGGAGCCGGCGAAGACGGAGTTGGCGCCGTTCACCACCTCGATCTGTTCCAGGTTGAACGTGTCGGAGCGGTTGTACTGCGCACTGTCGCGCACGCCGTCGATCTGCAGGTCGTTGTTCGCGCTCTGGCCGCGCAGGTTGATGCTGTCGCCATAGCCGCCGCCACCTTCGCCCGCCCCGAAGGTGATGCCGGGGATTGTCGTCAGCGCCTCGCGCAGGGTCAGCAGGTTCTGCTGCCGGATCGTCGTGTTGCTCAGCACGGTGATGGTCTGCGGAATGTCCAGCAGCGGCTGCGTGTACTTGGGCGATTCCGCTTCCTCCACCTTTACCGCATCTTCGTCATCGATCGCGGTGCTGGTGACGGTGGCGGAGCCGAGACGCTGCGGCTCTGCCTGCTGGGCCTGCGCCCCGCCGGCAAAGGCCAGCGCGCTGACGCAGCCGAGCGCGAGGGACGACGGAATGGTTCGAATTGCAGACATGAGACCCCCAAGTAAACTCGAGGGCGCAGCTACTACGAGTGATTCTCAACTGCAACATTAAAGATGCGATTCTCTCGCAAGTCTGTCGCGGATTGTTCAGCAGCGGTTCGGCACGAAAAAGGGGCGCGGAACCGACCGGTTCCACGCCCCCTCCTGATGGTTCGCGATGGACCCGAGCTTACTGCTCGGTCGCCTCCGGAGCCGCTTCCTCTTCGTCGTCGCTCGGCAGTTCGCCCAGCTCGCGATTGGGGTCGTAGCCCTCGGTGAAGCCTTCGCTCTCGCCGCGGTCTTCCTCGAACATGCGGGCCATGACGTCGACGCCCTGGCTCTGCAGCTCGGCTTCGTCCGCCGACCGCGCCACGTTCACCTTCACCGTCACGCGCACTTCAGGGTGCAGCGCGATGGTGATGTCGAACATGCCCAGCGTCTTGATCGGCGTGGGCATCACGACCTGGCGCTTGTCCACGTCGTGACCCTGTTCCACCAGCGCCACGGCGATGTCGCGTGCACTGACCGAACCGTACAGCTGGCCGGAGTTGGAGGATGCGCGGATCAGGACGATCTGAGCACCTTCCACGGTCTGGCCGGCGGCCTGGGCCTCGCTCCGGCGTTCCGCGTTCTCGGTTTCCAGCCGTTCCCGGTTGGCTTCGAACACGCGCTTGTTGTTGTCGTTGGCGCGCAACGCCTTCTTCTGCGGCAGCAGGAAGTTGCGGGCGTAGCCGTCCTTGACGGTCACGACATCGCCGATGGCGCCGAGCTTCTCGATCCGTTCGAGCAGGATGATATCCATGGTCGTCCGCTCCTTACTTCACGACATACGGCAGCAGGCCCAGATGGCGGGCGCGCTTGATCGCCTTGGCCAGCTCGCGCTGCTTCTTGCCGCTGACGGCGGTGATACGGCTCGGCACGATCTTGCCACGCTCGGACATGAAGCCCTGCAGCAGGCGCGTGTCCTTGTAGTCGATCGCAGGGGCGTCCTTGGCCGAGAACGGGCAGGACTTGCGGCGGCGGAAAAACGGACGGGCCATCAGTTGCTATCCCCACGGCGCTTGCGGTCGCGCTCGACCTTGCGCAGCTGCGCAGACGGGCCTTCCTCGTGCTCTTCAACGGCGATGGTGATCCAGCGGATCACGTCCTCGTTGATGCGGTTCTGGCGCTCCAGCTCCATGACCATGGCGCCCGGACCCTCGAGGTTGAGGAGCACGAAATGCGCCTTGCGGTTACGGTCGATCTTGTATGCCAGGGACTTCAGGCCCCAGCTCTCGGTCTTGACGACCTTGCCCTCGTTCGCTTCCACGATCTCCGTGATCGAGGCGGCGAGTGCGTCGACCTGAGCCTGGCTCAGATCCTGACGCGCGAGGAACACATGCTCATAAAGAGCCATGCCAACGCTTCCTTTCACTTCCTGCCGATCGCTGGCTGTCCGCCATGCACGTCACCCGCGCTGGCATCGGCCCCTCCGGCTTTCTGCTGACCCACGCGGCGCGGTTCGCCGGCGCGGGAAGCGGCGGCCTTAGCGCATGGCGGGCGGAAAGCAAGCACGCTGATCCGCTCGCACCCGCCGGGCGATCTGCTACGACCGCCGCGCGAATCTTTGATGGAGAACGATCTTGGCCGGTGGACTGGTTGCCTTGCTGGACGACATAACGGTGATCGCCAAGGTCGCGGCCGCATCGATCGACGATGTCGGCGTGGCGGCGGCCAAGGCGGGCAGCAAGGCCGCGGGCGTGGTGATCGACGATGCGGCGGTGACCCCGTCCTACGTCACCGGCTTCACGCCCGACCGCGAGCTGCCGGTGATCGCCCGCATCGCCAAGGGCAGCCTGATCAACAAGCTGGTGTTCCTGCTGCCGGGTGCGCTGCTGCTGAGCGAGCTGCTGCCTGCCGCGATCACCTGGCTGCTGCTGCTGGGCGGGCTCTACCTCGCCTATGAAGGCGCGGAGAAGGTGATGGAGAAGCTGGGCGGCGCCAAGCATGGCGAAACGCTGGAGGATCCGATCGAGGACCCGGTCGCTTTCGAGAAGGCGCGGGTCAGCGGCGCGGTGCGCACCGACCTGATCCTGTCGGCGGAGATCATGGCGATCGCGCTGGCCGAAGTGGCGGACCAGACGCTGGTGACCCGCGGGATCACGCTGGCGCTGGTCGGCATCGTGATCACCGTGGTGGTCTATGGCGTCGTGGCGCTGATCGTGAAGATGGACGATGTCGGGCTGCATTTGGCGAAGCGGGACAGTGCCGGGGCGCAGAGTGTGGGGCGCGGGTTGCTCTATGCCATGCCGCGCATCCTGGTGGCGCTGTCGGTGATCGGCACGGTCGCCATGCTGTGGGTCGGCGGCGGGATCGTGCTGCATTCGGGCGAAGTGCTGGGCCTGCCGGCGCCGGCCCACTGGGCCCACGGCGCCGAGCACTGGCTGGCGGCGCATGGCGGTGCGGGTGGCGGCGTGCTGGGCTGGCTGGGCTATGCCGGGATTTCGGCAATCGTCGGCCTGGTACTGGGCACGATCATCGCGCTGGTGCTGCACAAGGTGCTGAAGGTCGGCGCGCACTAGGCTGCGCGCCGCACCCCGTCAGTTGTAGCGGCGCAGCAGACCCGCCAGCTTGCCCTGCACCAGCACATCGCCGGCGGGGTAGAGCTGCGGGTCGTACGCCGCATTGGCCGGGTCGAGGCGGATCATGCCGCCCTTCTCGCGCCAGAGATATTTCAGCGTCGCTTCCTCCCCGCGGATCAGCGCGACGACGATCTCTCCGTCACGGGCGCTGTCGGTACGCTTCACCAGGGCATAGTCGCCATCCAGGATGCCGGCCTCCACCATGGAATCGCCGGACACTTCCAGCGCATAATGCTCGCCGGCGCCCAGCAGGGCGGCGGGGACGGGGAGGACGCGGTTGTCCTCCATCGCCTCGATCGGCATGCCGGCGGCGATGCGGCCGTGCAGCGGTACCTCGATCACATCATTGGCCGGGGCCGGCGTCACCTGCGGGGCGCGGGCGGCGACCACGGTGGACGCAACGTCGTTGGCCGCGGCAGCGGGGGTGACACGGGTGACATTGTCCGGCTGCCGCACCACTTCCAGCGCGCGTGCGCGGTTCGGCAGGCGGCGGATGAACTGGCGTTCCTCCAGCGCGGAGATCAGGCGATGCACGCCGGACTTGCTGCGCAGGTCGAGTGCTTCCTTCATCTCCTCGAACGAAGGCGAGATGCCGGTCGCCTCCAGCCGCTGCTGGATGAACTGGAGAAGTTCGTGCTGCTTGGCGGTGAGCATCGGGCGCCTGTTCCCATTATTGACCGGCCGTTTCGTGAACGGATACGGAACAAGTAGGCAACTCGCCCCGCGCCGTCAAGCCAGCAGGTGCACCGCTGCCATGGTACCGGCCGACGCCGCCGCGCTGCCCACCGGGCGCCGGATCAGCGCATCGCTGCTCGCCAGCGAAAGCAGGGCGCTGCTGTCCTGCTCGTCCGCCGGCAGCACGCCGTCCGCGGTGAGGCGGGCACGGACGAATTCCATGCGCGCACCCGCGGCGGGCAGCGGTGCGGCGAGCGGCAGGTGCAGCGTGCGGGGCAACGGGTCGGCGGCGCCGGCCAGGGCGCGCAGCAGGGGCAGCAGGAACAGCACGGCGGTGACGTAGCTCGACACCGGATTGCCCGGCAGGCCGATGATCCATTGCGACCCGCGCCGGGCCACCAGCAGCGGCTTGCCCGGGCGGATCGCCACCCGCCAGAAGGCGATTTCCGCCCCCCAGGCCTCCAGCGCCGGCCGGATCAGGTCGTGATCGCCGACCGAGGCACCGCCGCTGGTGACCAGCACATCGGCGTCGCCGATACCGGCCAGCGCATCGGCCAGGGCGGCCAGCGTATCGGCGACCGGGCCGATGCGGGTGATGGCGGCAACATGCGGCATGGCCATGGCGGCGAGCATGGCGCCGTTGCTGGCCGGGATCTGGTGCGGCGCGCAGGCGGCGGGATCGGTTGCCAGCTCGTCGCCGCTGTCCAGTACGGCCAGCCTTGGCAGCCGGCCGACGGGCAGGGCGGCATGCCCGGCGGACAGCGCCAGTGCGATCTGGCCTGCGCCGATCATGGTGCCGGTGTGCAACAGCGGAGCGCCCGTGGCAAAGTCGAACCCGGCACGGCGGATGTGCCGTGCGCTGGCCGTGCCGCCGGGCAGCAGTACCAGGCTGTCGCCGTCGCGCAAGGCCTCCTCCTGCAACAGCACCGCGCCGGCATCGGCCGGCACCAGCGCGCCGGTGGCGATCCGCACCGCCTGCCCGGGCAGCAGTGCGGCGGGGAAGGGGCGCCCGGCGGCACTGCGGCCGATCACCTGCCACGGCCCGGCAAGGTCGTCGGCGCGCATGGCATAGCCATCCATCGCCGACAGGTCGGCCGCGGGCTGCGTGCGGCGGGCGGCCAGCGGAGCCGCGAGATAGCGGCCGGTGGCGGCCTCCGTCGCAACCTCCTCCGAACCCAGCGGGGTGACGCCGGAGAGCAGGCGGTCCTGCGCTTCTTCCAGCGGGATTGGCGGGTTCATGCGCCGTGATCGCCGACGGAGTGTTCCGGGACGGCGCGCCAGTGGCCGCTCTTGCCGCCGGTCTTCTCCAGCAGGCGCACGCCGTCGATCATCATGCCCTTGTCGATCGCCTTGGCCATGTCGTAGATCGTGAGCAGCGCGATCGAGGCGGCGGTCATCGCCTCCATCTCCACGCCGGTCTTGCCGGTCAGCGCGGCCCGGGCGGTCACCTCCAGCGTACGATCATCGGCAAAGGCGAAGTCGACGCTGACGGTGTCCAGCGCCAGCGGATGGCATAGCGGGATCAGCTCGCCCGTGCGCTTGGCCGCCATGATCCCGGCGATGCGCGCCGCCGCGAGCACGTCGCCCTTGGGGCCGCTGCCGTCGCGGATGGCGGTGAGCGCCTCCGCGGTCATGCGGATGCGTCCGGTTGCGGTGGCGGAGCGGGCGGTCGGCGCCTTACCGCCGACATCGACCATGCGGGCGGCGCCGGTCTCGTCCAGGTGGGTGAGGCGGCTCATCGGGCGGTGCCGGCGGCGAGGGGGGGTGACAGGGGTGACACTGTGCAAGGCATTGCCTGCCATGCCGGCCCTGCGTCGACGATGTGACCCTGTCCGGCGATCCGGATTGCCCGGGAAAGGACGTCCCATGCGGAGGCGAAGCTGACACATCTGACACTGTCCGGGCGGAACCCTGCCAGAGCAATCGCGGGCACGGACGGCGGGGGCAGGAAGGGTGCGGCAGGAGGACGGACGTGGATCATCGCCGGGTCATGGCACAGGGCGGCGCTGTAGGACAGGCGCCGCATGCGATGTGGTGGCCTGCGCGACGACCGACGTCTTCGCCCCGGTCCTGGACCGTTCTGCCCGGCCGATCGTTGCCGGGCGAAGAGGAGAGTACACCCATGCATCAGATCACCCGCGGCAGCGGCACACCGTTGCTGCTCATCCATGGCCTGGGCAGCAGCTGGCGCGCCTGGCAGCCCATCCTGGACGATCTCGCCGCGGAGCGGTTAGTCATTGCCATCGACCTGCCGGGCCACGGCGCCAGCCCGGCCGAGCCGGACAGCGGCAGCTTCGCCGGTCTGGTCGGCAGCGTCGAACGCTATCTCGTGGCCAACGATCTGCTCGGCGTCGATGTCGTGGGCAGTTCGATGGGGGCACGGATCGTGCTGGAGCTGGCCCGGCGGGGCAAGGTCGGCAATGTCGTCGCGCTGGACCCGGGCGGGTTCTGGCGCGGGTGGGAGCGCAGGTTCTTCAGCACCACCATCGGCCTGTCCGCCCGGCTGCTGCGCCTGCTGCGGTCACGCCTGCCGGCGATCAGCCGCAGCGCCGCGGCGCGCACCGCGCTGCTGGCGCAGCTATCGGCGAAGCCCGCCGCCCTGTCGCCGGACCTGGTCTGCGGCGAGCTGACCGCCATCACCGACACGCCGACCTTCGATGCCCTGGTCGAGGACCTTGCCAATGGTCCGGAGCAGCGCGGCCCGGCCGCAGATCCGGCGGCGCGCATCGTCATCGGCTGGGGCAGGCGCGACCATCTGTGCCTGCCGCGTCAGGCACACCGGGCGCTGGCGGCGTTCCCGTCCGCAACGCTGCACTGGTTCGACCAGAGCGGCCATTTTCCCATGTGGGACATGCCGCGCGAGACGGCAGCGGTCATCCTGCAGGCGACGCGCCAGGCAGGTCCGGCATCAGCCTGACCGGCGGCGGATCGCCGGCGCGGTCAGCCCTTCAGCAGCGACTGCGTGGCCGCGGCGATGTCGGGCTGGCGCATCAGGCTTTCGCCCACCAGGAAGGTGCGCACGCCGCTGTCCGCCAGCGTGACGCAATCCGCATGGGTGGCGATGCCGCTTTCGCCGACCAGCAGCGTGCCCGCCGGTGCCAGTGGCGCCAGCGCCTGCGTGATGCCGAGGTCGGTGCTGAAGGTGCGCAAGTCGCGATTGTTGACGCCGATCAGGCGGGACCGGAGGCGAGCGGCGCGCTCCATCTCGGCAGCATCGTGGACCTCCACCAGCACGTCCATCCCGCGTTCCAGCGCGGCGGCTTCCAGTTCGGCCATCTGGCTGTCCTCCAGCGCGGCGACGATCAGCAGGATCGCGTCGGCACCGATCGCGCGTGCCTCGGCCACCTGCCACGGATCGAGCGTGAAATCCTTGCGCAGCACCGGCAGCCCGCAGGCCGCGCGAGCGTCCATCAGGTAGTCCTCGTGCCCCTGGAAATAGGGCGCGTCGGTCAGGACCGAGAGACAGGCGGCGCCGCCCTGTTCATAGGCGATGGCGTGTTCCGCCGGCCGGAAATCGGCGCGGATCATGCCTTTCGAGGGCGAGGCCTTCTTGATCTCCGCGATCAGCGCGAAGCCGGTCGCGGCCTTTGCCTCCAGCGCGGCGCGGAAGCCGCGAGGCGGGGTAGCCCCGGCTGCGCGGCGATCGAGATCGGCGATGGTGGCGTAGGCCTTGCGGTCGGCCACTTCTGCCATCTTGGTGGCGCAGATCTCGGTCAGCTTGTTCATGGGCGCGCTATGGCTTGCGGTGGCGCGGATGGAAAGAGGTGCCGGCGTCCTTCGACAGGCCGTGGACGGGCAGGGGCGAGGGATGGGCTTGCCTGCAGACCCGGGCGCGCCCTTACCGCGCCGCTGCGATCCACCGTGCCAGCAGATCGCGGCCAGCGCCGCTGTCGATCGCCTCGGCCGCGCGGGCGGCGCCGGCCTGCCAGTCGGGCGCGGCCTCCGCCACGATCAGCGCCGCCGCCGCGTTCAGCAGCACGGCGTCACGATAAGGACCGGCCTGCCCGGCCAGCAGGGCGGACAGGGCGGCGGCATTATGCGCCGCATCGCCGCCGCGGATGGCACTGACGGGGGCGGTGGGCAGCGTGGCGAGGGCCGGCTCCACCCGGCTCATCTGCACGGTGCCGCCGCGGATGGTGGCGACTTCGTTGCCGCCGGCCAGGCTCAGCTCGTCCAGCCCCTCGTCGCCGGATACGATCAGGGCATGCGCCGTGCCCAGCTGTGCCAGCGCGTCGGCGTAGATCGGGACGTAATCCGGCCGGGCGATGCCGATCAGCTGGCGGGACACATCGGCCGGGTTGGCCAGCGGGCCCAACAGGTTGAAGATGGTGCGCCGGCCGATCGCGCGGCGGATCGGCATGATCCGTGCCATGGCCGGATGGTGCGCGGCGGCGAACAGGAAGCCGATGCCGATGGTGCCTAGCGTCGTCTCCGCCGTGCGCGCGGCAGCGTCCAGGTCGAGGCCGAGCGCCTCCAGCGTATCGGCCGCGCCCGCCTTGCTGCTGGCAGCGCGGTTGCCGTGCTTGGCCACCGGGACACCGCAGGCGGCGATGACGATGGCGACAGCGGTGGACACGTTCAGCGTGTGGTGACCGTCACCCCCGGTGCCGCATACGTCGATGGCACTGGCGGGGGCAGCGACGCGGATCATCCGGGCGCGCATGGCGCGGGCGGCGCCGGCGATCTCGGCCGCGGTCTCCCCACGTTCGGTCATGGTGACCAGCGTGCGGGTGATCGCCTGATCGTCCATCCCGCCGTCGAGCATGCGGCCGAACAGCGCCTCCGCCTCGTCGGCGGGGAGCGGGTGGCTCATGGCCGTGCTGCGGGCTCGATGCCGCAATCGCGCAGGAAGTTCGCCAGCAGATCGTGGCCGTGTTCCGTGGCGATGCTTTCCGGGTGGAACTGCACGCCGTGGATCGGCAGCGTGGCATGGCGGAAGCCCATGGCGACCGTGCCGTCCAGCCCCGGTGTCTCGCTATGGGCATTGACCACCAGCACGTCCGGAATGTCGACCACCACCAGCGAGTGGTAGCGGGTGGCGGTGAACGGGCTGGGCAGGCCGGCGAACACGCCGCTGCCATCATGCGTGACCGGGCTGGTCTTGCCGTGCATCAGGCCGCCGCGGGTGACGGTGCCGCCGAAATATTGCCCGATCGCCTGATGGCCCAGGCACACGCCCAGCAACGGCCGGCGCGCATCTGCGCAGGCGCCGACCAGGTCCAGGCTGATGCCGGCCTCCGTCGGCGTGCAGGGGCCGGGAGAGATCAGGATGCCGGCGGCGCCGGTGTCCAGCGCCTGGGCGGCGGTCAGCGCATCGTTGCGCACCACCTCCACCGGGGCGCCCAGTTCCATCAGGTAATGGACCAGGTTGAAGGTGAAGCTGTCGTAATTGTCGATGACGAGGATGGGGGCGGTCATGGGCGCACTCATTGGCCGAAGCCGGGTTCGGCGGCAATGCGTGCTGCCTCGCGCGCGGCGGCGATCAGGGCGCCGGCCTTGGCCTCGCATTCGCGCTGTTCGTAGGCCGGGTCGCTGTCGGCGACGATGCCGGCGCCGGACTGGACATGCATGGTGCCGTCCTTGACCACGGCGGTGCGCAGCACGATGCAGCTGTCGACCGAGCCGTCGGGCGCGAAATAGCCGACACCACCCGCGTAAGGCCCGCGTGTCTCCGGCTCCAGCCCGGCGATGATCTCGCAGGCGCGGATCTTGGGCGCGCCGCTGACGGTGCCGGCGGGAAAGCCGGCGAACAATGCGTCGAGCGCATCACGTTCGGGCGCGAGCTGGCCGACCACATTGCTGACGATGTGCATGACGTGGCTGTAACGTTCGACGGTGAAGCTGTCGGTCACCGTCACGCTGCCCGCCGTCGCCACGCGGCCGACATCGTTGCGGCCCAGGTCCAGCAGCATCAGGTGCTCGGCCAGCTCCTTGGGATCGGCCAGCAGCTCGGCCTCCGCCGCGCGATCGGCCGCCTCGCTGAGCCCGCGCGGGCGGGTGCCGGCGATGGGGCGGATGGTCACCTCGCCATCACGCACGCGGACCAGGATCTCCGGACTGGAGCCCACGATCGCGAAGCCCGGCAGGTCGAGAAAGTACAGGAAGGGAGAGGGGTTCACCCGCCGCAATGCGCGGTACAGCGCCAGCGGCGGCAGCGGGAAGGGGCAGGTGAAGCGTTGCGCCAGCACGACCTGGAAGATGTCGCCGGCGGTGATGTACTCCTTCGCCCGGGCCACCATCGCCGGGTAGTCGCCGGGGGCGAGCACCGGGTTCAGCGCCATCTCCGGCAGTTCGGGCGCGGCGGCCGGCGCCATCGGGGCGGGTGCGGCCAGGCGGCGCAGCGTGTCGTCGATCCGCTCTGCCGCGCGGGCCAGCGCATGGTCGGCGCCGGTGCCATCGGCCCACAGGGGCGCGACGCAGAACAGCGCGTCGGTCAGCCCGTCGAACACCAGCACCACGGTCGGCCGCACGAACAGCATGTCGGGCAGTGCCAGCGCGCCCTGCGGCGCGCGGGGCAGCTGTTCGACCAGGCCGATCGTCTCGTAGCCGAAATAACCCACCAGGCAGGCCAGCGCGGGCGGCAGTTCGGGCGGGACGTCGATGCGGCAGGATGCGGCCAGTGCGCGCAGTTCGGCCAGCGATCCGCCGGGCAGCGGGGCGAAGGCGGCACGGTCCTGCTGCCACGCACGGTTGATCTCGCAAGACAGGCCGGTAGCGCGGTAGACCAGGTCCGGGTCGAGGCCGAGCAGGCTGTAGCGGCCGCGGATGGCGCCGCCTTCGACCGATTCCAGCAGGAAGTCGCCCCGGCCCGGCTCGATCAGCTTCAACGCGGCGCCGACCGGGGTTTCCGTGTCGGCCACTACGCGCCGCCACACCAGCGCCGGCTGCCCGGCGGCGAGCTGGCGGCGGGCGGCGTCCGCATTGGCGAGGGCGTGGGAGGCGAGCGGCGGCACTTACTGCGCGCCGGTCAGCTGTGCGGTGACGCCGGCGATCGCATCGGCGTTGCGCGTCACGCCGACCTCCGCCTCCACCGCGGCCAGGAACTGCTGCACATACTCCTCGCCGGTGGCCGTGCCGAGCTGCTGCAGCGAGGCGAGCACCAGCGGATCGGTCTGCGCGATCACGGGTGCCTGCACGTCGGCCAGCTGGATGACGTACCAGCCGCCATCGCCCTGTTCCTCCAGCGTCTTGGTCGTGCCCTTCGCCATGGAGAAGAACAGCGCCAGCGGACGGGGCACCTGCTGCTGTCCGGCCAGCTGGTCGCGCGTCAGGTTGACGGCGCGCGGGGCGGGCAGCCCCTTGTTCTCCGCCGTCAGCGCGGCGGCGAGCGTGGAACCCCCGGCGATGCGCTGCTGGATGCGCTGCGCCGCGGCGCGGGCGGCAGCGGCGCCTTGGTCCCGGCGCCACAGGCCGGCAACCTCCTCCCGGATCTCCGCCAGCGGGGCGGTGGCCGACGGGGTGATTTCCCCCACATCATAGGCGATGAAGCGTTCGCCCGGCACCAGTTCGGCAACCTGCGCCTCGCCTTCCTTCATCTCGAAGGCGGACGGCAGCACGCGGACCAGTTCGGCCGGAACCCGTTCGTTGCTGGTCGTGCCATACAGCACGCCCTCGGCCGTGGCCGGCCGCGTGGTGGCGACGGTACCCTTCACCGAGGTAGCGACCTCCGCCAGGGTGGCGCCGTCATCCAGCTGGTCCTGCACCCGGGCGCCGAGGCCGGCGACGGCCGCGGTGCGGGCCTCCTGCGTCAGCGTCTGGGCGATCTCGCCACGGACCTGCGCCAGCGTGCGGGCGGGGTTCCGCTCCACCGCATCGACCTGCAGCACATACCAGCCGAGCGGGCCGCGCGCCGGGGTGGCGATGCCGCCGCTCGCCGCGGCGAAGGCGGCGGTGGCGACCGCGGCGGAGGACTGGCTGGTCAGCGCGCCCTGCGTCATCGGGCCGATGCTGGCGGTGCGCAGCCCCTTGCGCCCGGCCGAGGCGGGCAGCGTGGTGCCGCCGCGCACTTCCGCCACGATGGCCTGCGCCGCCGCTTCCGTCGGCACGATCAGCTGGGTGAAGCGGCGCTGCTCAGTGGCGCCATATTGCGCGGCATCACGCTGGAACCGCTGGGCGATCTGCGCATCCGTCGGCGCGGGCACGGCCGGCAGCGCATCGGTGCCGAAGGTGACGTAACGCAGCACCCGGCGTTCGGGGCGGATGTAGCTGCTGCTGGTCTCGCGATAGAAGGCCTGCAGCTGGGCGTCGGTGGGTGCGGCCGTCGGGGCATAGGCATCGCTGGGGATCAGCGCGATCGCGCCCTGGCGCCGTTCGCGCAGCAGCGCGGCATAGCGCGGGCCGAAGCTGGCGGGCATCACCGGCGACAGCGCGATCGGCGACAGCAGCTGGCGGGCATACAGCCCGGAAGCGAGATCTTCCCGCACGGCGGCCTCCGTCAGGCCGCGCTGAGCCAGCGTGGCGCGGAACAGATTGGCGTCGAACTGGCCATCCGCGCCGCGGAAGGCGCCGATCTGCAGCAATTCGCTGTCCACCAGCCGGTCGCTGACGCGCAGGCCGTTCTCCTGCCCGAACACCGCCAGCGCGGTGCGGCGCAGCAGCTGGTCCAGCACCTGGCGCAAGCCCCCCTGCGCGATGAAGGCCGGCATGGTGAGGGTGGGGTTCTGCTGCCGCTCCGCCTCCAGCGCGTTGTTCATGTTGCTGACCAGGTCGGCGCTGTCGACGCGCTCGTCACCCACATCGGCCACCCGGTCGCCCCCGGCGACGCCGCCGAAGAAGCTGCTGTTCGCCAGGTCGCCGCCGACAAAGGCGAGGGCCATCAGTGCCAGGAAGGCCAGCGTGATGCCGACGCCGACCTTCGACTTGGTGAGATTGCGGAACATCTGGAGCATGGGAGCAGGGCGCTTCTTGCGAAAGGACAGGACGACAGGCGCCCGGCCGGACGCATGCGAGGCGGCGCTGTATCCGGCCTGCAACCCTTCCGCAACAGTGCCGGCGGCGCCGGACATCCGGCCGCACCGGCAGCTTTGACAATGAGGGCGGCCGGGGGTAGCGGCATCCGACCAGGCCGATGGCGGCACCGCCGCGCATCGACCGATCATTCGTACATTGACAAGCATCAAGGACTATAGATGGCCCAGCGCCCCTATATCGTCGGCAACTGGAAGATGCACGGGAACCGTGCCATGGTCGCGGAGGCGCGCGCCATCGACCGTGCGGCCGAGCGGCTGATCAAGGTGGAGGTGGCGCTGGCGCCGCCGGCCACGCTGATCCAGGCGATCCGCAAGGAGGCCAGCCTGATCGGCGTGGGCGCGCAGGATTGCCATGCGGCCGAAAGCGGCGCGCATACCGGCGGCATTTCCGCCGCGATGGTCAAGGATGCCGGTGCCGGCTTCGTGATCGTGGGCCATTCCGAACGCCGCAGCCATCATCGCGAATCCGATGCCGAGGTCCGCGCCAAGGCGCAGTCCGCCTTGTCGGTCGGCCTGGCCGTGATCGTGTGCGTGGGCGAAAGCGAGGAACAGCGCGATGCCGGCAATGCCGAGGCGGTCGTCGCCGCGCAGCTGGAGGCATCGCTGCCCCGCGGCGAGCATGTGATGGAGCGGGTCACCGTCGCCTACGAGCCGATCTGGGCGATCGGCACCGGCCGCACGCCCACCGTCGAGGACGTGGCGTCCATGCACCGGGCCATCCGCGCGCAATTGCTGGCGGTCTATGGCCCCGGCGCGGAGGCGGTGCGGATCCTGTATGGCGGATCCGTCAAGGCGGACAATGCGGCCGAGTTGCTGGCGGCGGACGAGGTCGGCGGCGCACTGGTCGGCGGCGCCAGCCTGACGGCCGAAAGCTTCGTCGGCATCGTGGTCGCCGCGGCGGAGCGGCTGGAGCACAGCCACCACTGATCGCCCCCGATCGCAGGGCATTGCGGGCCGGGGTTCCCGCAATGCTTGAGAAAACACGCCCGGCAGACTAGATGCGCGGCTTCACGCGCTCCGCCGCGCCTCGCCTTAAGGTAGTTCATGTCGCTGTTCATCTTTCTGTCCGTGATCCAGGGGATCATCGCCGTGGCGCTGGTCGCCGTCGTGCTGATGCAGCGCAGCGAAGGCGGCGGGCTGGGCGTTGGCGGCGGCGGCAGCCCGGGCGGGCTGATGTCGGCCCGCGGTGCGGCCGATTTCCTGACCCGCACCACCAAGTGGCTGACGGTCGCCTTCGTCTCGCTGGCCATCGTGCTGGCCGGGCTGGCGGTAAACCAGGCGGGTACGCGCGAGCTGGACACCAGCCTGGATCGCACGGTCACCACGCCGGCGCAGAACCCGCAGCAGGCGCCTGATGTCATCCCGGGCGACCCGGGCCTCGACGGGCAGGCACCGGTCGAGCCCGTGCCGCAGGCGCAGGACGATCCGCTCGCCGGCGTGGCGCAGTAAGCGCCCGCTTTCCACCTGGCGCGGCATTGCTGCGTTTCCGACGATTTCTGTGCACAGCGTGACGGCCCGGCCTTGCGCCGAATCCGCTTGCCCGCTTAAGGCCCGACTCCCATGACCCGGTACATCTTCATCACCGGCGGCGTGGTCTCCTCGCTTGGCAAGGGGCTGATGGCTGCCAGCCTGGCGGCGCTGCTGCAGGCGCGCGGCTACACCGTCCGCATTCGCAAGTTCGATCCCTACCTCAATGTCGATCCGGGCACGATGAGCCCGTATCAGCATGGCGAGGTGTTCGTGACCGATGACGGCGCGGAAACGGATCTCGACCTGGGCCATTACGAGCGTTTCACCGGCGTGTCCGCGCACCAGAGCGACAATGTCACCAGCGGCCGGATCTACCAGCAGATCATCGCGCGCGAACGGCGCGGCGACTACCTGGGCGCGACGGTGCAGGTGATCCCGCATGTGACGGACGCGATCAAGGAATTCGCGCAGGCCGACACGGCCGGCCTGGACTTCGTGCTGTGCGAGATCGGCGGCACGGTCGGCGATATCGAGAGCCTGCCCTTCATCGAGGCGATCCGTCAGCTCCGCAACGAGCTGGGGCGCGAACGCACCGCGCTGGTCCACGTGACGCTGGTGCCGTACATCTCCGCCGCGGGCGAGCTGAAGACCAAGCCGACGCAGCATTCGGTGCGGGACCTCACCAGCCTGGGCGTGCAGCCCGACCTGCTGCTGTGCCGCTGCGAACACCCGCTGCCCCCGGCGGAACGCGCGAAGATCGCGCTGTTCTGCAATGTGCGGCCGGAGGCGGTGATCCAGGCGCTGGATGCCAACTCCATCTACAGCGTGCCGTTGCAATACCACCGCGAAGGGCTGGATGCCGAGGTGCTGCGCCATTTCGGCCTGACCGCACCGCTGCCGGACCTCACCACGTGGGACGAGGTGGTGGACCGCTACCAGAACCCCGAAGGCGAGGTGACCATCGCGGTGGTGGGCAAGTATGTCGGTCTGCCCGATGCCTACAAGAGCCTGAACGAGGCGCTGGTGCATGGCGGCATGGCCAACAAGGTGAAGGTCCACATCAAGTGGATCGATGCCGAGCTGTTCGAGCAGGACGATGCCACCATCGCCGCCCAGTTGGAGCCGATGGACGGCATCCTGGTGCCCGGCGGGTTCGGCGAGCGGGGCAGCGAGGGCAAGATCGCCAGCGTCCGCTTCGCCCGTGAACGCGGCGTGCCGTTCTTCGGCATCTGCCTGGGCATGCAGATGGCCTGCATCGAGGCGGCGCGGAACAATGCCGGCATCGCCGAGGCCAGCTCCACCGAGTTCGGCCCCACGCCGGAGCCGGTGGTCGGCATCATCACCGAGTGGATGAGCGCCGAGGGGCTGCAGCAGCGTTCGGCCGAGGGCGATCTGGGCGGCACGATGCGGGTCGGCGCCTATGACGCGGTGCTGGCCGGCAACAGCCATGTCGCCCAGGTGTATGGCGGTACCGCGATCAGCGAACGGCACCGGCACCGCTACGAGGTGAACGCCGCCTACAAGGATCGGCTGGAAGCTGGCGGCCTGCTGTTCTCCGGCATGTCGCCCGACGGGCTGCTGCCCGAGATCGTGGAGCGGCCGGACCATCCCTTCTTCATCGGCGTGCAGTTCCACCCCGAACTGAAGAGCCGCCCGTTCGACCCGCACCCGCTGTTCGCCGGCTTCATCAAGGCGGCGCTGGCGCAGTCGCGGCTGGTCTAGGGCGCGGGCGGCCGCGCCACCGTCTCGTTGGCGTGACGGGCGAAGAACCACCAGCGACCGTCCTTCCACAGCCAGACATTGGTGAACCGGCGCTCCACGGCGTGGCCGCCATCGGCCCGCCTCTGTCCGGCGATGCTGTCGGTGGAGGGTCGGACGACCTCCCGTCCGGCCACGACGCCGACGTGGCCATCCAGCGACACGGTTTCCACGAACCGTTCGAACCGGTTGTGGCCGATCCCGCGATTGAGCCACAGGGCCAGCGTCCGCTCGCGCGACCACATCTCCCCTTCAGGCGAGTTCACGTGGAAGGTCGGGTGCATCATCGCGTCGAGCGCGGCGGCATCACGGGTGCGGGCAGCCTCGTGCTGGGCCGCTCGGCTCCCCGCAGAACTCGTCTCGTCCTGCACGGCAACGGTATCGTGGAGCGCCGATGCAGCCGGCCGGGGCTAGTCCGGTGCTTCTCCGTTCGCCGCCAGCACCTTGCCTGCCAGGTAGAGCGAGCCGGCGATCAGCACCGGCAGGCCATCGGGCGGCAAGGCAGCCAGCGCCGCGGCCACGGTGCCATGGGCGCGCGCGTCGGGACCGAAGGCGCTGGCCTCATGTGCCGCACTGCCCTCGATCGGCACGGCGGAGAGTGTGGCGATGCTGGCGGCCAGCGGCGCGATGATCGCCTGCGGATCGCGGTTGGCGAGCATGGCGATCACCAGATGCACCTGCTGACCGGCGAAGTGCCGCGCGATGGCGGCGCCGGCATCGGCATTGTGCCCGCCATCCAGCCAGATCGCCCGGCCAGGTGCCTGCGCCGTCAACGGCCCATCACCCAGCAATTGCAGCCGTGCGGGCCAGCGGGCGGCGCGGATGCCGGCGGCCATGGCGGCCGGGCCGACGCTCACCCGGTCCTGGTGGCGCAGCACGGCGACCGCCAGGGCGGCATTGTCGCCCTGGTGCCGGCCGGGCAGGGCAGGCAGCGGCAGGGTCAGCGCGCCATGCCGGTCGCGGTACTCGATGGCATCGTCGCCCACTTCCGCCCACCAGTCGGCGTCGCGCATGTGCAGCGGGGCACCGGCGGCGGCGCACAGGCGCTGGATCTCCAGCTCCATGCCCTCGGCGTAAGCCTGCGTCACCATCGGCGCACCGGTGCGGGCGATGCCGGCCTTCTCGAACGCGATGCGGACCAGCGGTTCGGACGGGGCGCCGTCCTCCGGCACCAGCAGGAACGCCTCGTGATCCACGCCCAGGCTGGCAATGGCGGTGGCCGCCGGATGCTCCAGCACGTTGGTGGCATCCAGCCGCCCGCCCAGCCCGACCTCGATCACGCAGGCATCCGCCGGATGACGGGCGAAGGCGAGGAAGGTGGCAACGGTGGTCACCTCGAAGAAGGAGGGCGTGAGATCCTCGCCGGCGTCCAGCACCTCGGCCAGCAGGCTGGCCAGCAGCGCATCGTCGATCAGCCGGCCGGCGATTCGGATGCGTTCGTTGTAGCGGACCAGATGCGGCTTGGTGGCGCTGTGCACCACCAGGCCCTCGGCCTCCAGCATGGCCGCCAGATAGGCGCAGGTGGAACCCTTGCCATTGGTGCCGGCGACATGGAACACCGGCGGCAGGTTCAGCTGCGGATCGCCCAGCCGGCCCAGCAGGTCCCGGACGACCTCCAGCCCCAGCCGCCCCTGCGGCAGGCTGAGCGCGGCCAGCCGGTCAAGCTGGCGCTGCACCGCCGGATCGCTGGAGGCGGCGAAGTCCTTCACCGGCGCAGGAGTCAGGCGGCCTTGGCCGGTGACAGGTAATCCAGCAGCATGGCCAGTGTCGGGCGCAGATCCCGCCGGTGCAGGACCATGTCGATCATGCCATGTTCCAGCAGATATTCCGCCCGCTGGAAGCCCGGGGGCAGCTGCTCGCGGATCGTCTCCTGGATCACCCGCTGCCCGGCGAAGCCGATCAGGGCATTGGGTTCGGAAATGTGGATATCGCCCAGCATGGCATAGCTGGCGGTGACGCCGCCGGTGGTGGGATCAGCCAGCACTACGATGTAGGGTAGACCGGCTTCGCGCAGGCGGCGCGTCATCACGGTGGCGCGCGGCATCTGCATCAGACTGAGGATACCCTCCTGCATGCGTGCGCCGCCCGCCGCGGTGACGACGATATAGGGCAGGCCTTCCCGCAGGGCGGCGTCAGCGCCGTTGCAGAAGGCCTGGCCGACCGCCTGCCCCATCGAGCCGGCCATGAACATGAAGTCCTGCACACCGACCACCGCCCGCCGGCCCTCGATCGCGCCGGTCGCAGCGGTGAAGGCATCGCAATGCGCGTTGCTGGCGCGCGCCTGCTTCAGCCGGTCCGGATACCGCTTGGTATCGCGGAACTTCAGCGGATCGTCGGCCACGGTGGGATCGGGCAGCAGGTGGAATCCCGGGTCGAGCAGCTGCGCCAGCCGCGTGTCGGCGCCGATGCGGCCATGATGGTCGCATTTGGGGCAGACATACAGGTTCGCCTCGTATTCCCGGGTGAACAGCATCTCGTTGCAGCCCGGGCAGCGGGTCCACAGATTGTCGGGCGTGTCGCGGCGCGGCGCGAAGGGCAGCGAATTGCGGACGCGGCTGATCCAGCTCATGCGCGGGCCCCCCGGGCGCCATGCACCGCGGCGGACAGGCCGCTGGCCAGTGCCTGCAGGTGCGCGGGCGCGGCGGCGCCATGTTCGGCCACCAGTTCCACGAAGGCGGAGCCGACCACCACGCCATCGGCCACGCGGGCGATGGTGGCGGCCTGGTCCGGGGTCCGCACCCCGAAGCCGACTGCCACGGGCAGGTCGGTCTGTTGTTTCAAGCGCATCACGTTCTCTTCGATGGAGGCCATGGCGGCCTGCTGCTTGCCGGTGATCCCGGCGACGGAAACATAGTAAAGGAACCCGCCCGCGCCAGCCAGCACCGCCGGCAGACGGGCATCGTCCGTGGTGGGGGTGGCCAGCCGGATCAGTGCGATGCCCTTGCCGCGCAGGGCGGGGCCGAGATCGGCATCCTCTTCCGGCGCCAGGTCCACGCTGATCACGCCGTCCACGCCGGCCACGTCGAGCGCATCGGCGAACCAGTCCGGCCCGCGCCGCACCATCGGGTTGGCATAGCCCATCAGCACCAGCGGCACCGCCGGGTGGCGCGTGCGGAAGGCGGTGGCGATCGCCAGCACGTCGGCCGTGGTGGTGCCCGCCGCCAGCGCGCGAATGTCCGCCGCCTGGATCGCCGAGCCATCGGCCATCGGGTCGGTGAACGGCATGCCCAGCTCGATCACGTCGGCCCCGCCCGCGACCAGCGCATCCAGGTTGGCGCCCGTGTCGCCGTCGCCGGCGGTGATGAAGCAGACTAGGGCAGGGCGCCCCTTGGCGAAGGCATCGGAAAGACGGGTCATGCGCGTCCCAGCAAAGTGGCACCGAGCGCGATGATGGCCGCGCCGATGGCGATTTCGATCAGGTCGTTCATCCCCACGGTCACGCCGCGCGACAGCAGGTAGCGCGTCAGTAGCCGCGCGCCGACCAGGGCGGTGAAGAAGATGGCGAAGCTGGTCGCCAGCGAGGTCACGAACTTCACATCCGCACGCCCAGCCGTTCGGCCACGGTGAAGATGTCCTTGTCACCGCGCCCGCACAGATTGGCCAGGATCACCTTGTCCCGCGGCATCTCTCGCGCGCGATAGACGATGGCGGCGATCGCGTGGGCCGGCTCCAGCGCGGGGATGATGCCTTCGGTGCGGCACAGCAGCTGGAACGCGTCCAGTGCCTCGAAATCGGTGACGGCGGTATATTCCACCCGGCCGACCTCCTTCAGCCAGGCATGTTCCGGCCCGATGCCGGGATAGTCCAGCCCGGCGCTGATCGAATGCCCTTCGGTGATCTGGCCGTCATCGTCCTGCAGCAGATAGGTCTTGTTGCCGTGCAGGATGCCCGGCGCGCCGCCGGCCAGCGATGCGGCATGCTTCTGGTCCAAGCCATAGCCCGCCGCTTCCACGCCCAGCATCTTGACCTCGGCATCGTCCAGGAAGGGATGGAACAGGCCAATCGCGTTGGACCCGCCGCCGATCGCGGCCACCAGCAGGTCGGGCAGGCGGCCGGTACGGCGCAGCATCTGCTCGCGCGCCTCGCGGCCGATCACGCTCTGGAAATCGCGCACCAGCTCCGGATAGGGGTGCGGCCCGGCAGCGGTGCCGATGATGTAGAACGTGTCGTGCACATTCGCGACCCAGTCGCGCAGCGCCTCGTTCATGGCATCCTTCAGCGTGGCGGCCCCGCTCGTGACGGGGATCACCTCCGCACCCAGCAGCTTCATGCGGAACACGTTGGGCTGCTGCCGCGCCACGTCGGTCGCGCCCATGAAGATCACGCAGGGCAGGCCGAAGCGGGCGCAGACCGTGGCGGTGGCGACACCATGCTGCCCCGCACCGGTCTCCGCGATGATCCGCGTCTTGCCCATGCGGATGGCGAGCAGGATCTGCCCGATGCAATTGTTGATCTTGTGCGCGCCGGTGTGGTTCAGCTCGTCCCGCTTGAACCAGACCTCCGCCCCCATGCCTTCCGGCGCATCCAGCCGCAGCGCATCGGTCAGTCGCTCCGCATAATAGAGCGGGCTGGGGCGGCCGACATAATGTTCCAGCAGGTCGTCGAACTCGGCCTGAAAGCGCGGATCTTCCTTCGCGGCACGGTATTCCCGCTCCAGATCCAGTACCAGCGGCATCAGGGTTTCGGCGACATACCGGCCGCCGAACTGGCCGAAATGGCCACGCTCGTCCGGCTGGTTGCGGAAGGAATTGGGCTGGCTGCTCATGCCGCAGCGCCTGCCATGCACGGCGCGCCCTGTCCAGCATCGGCAGGTTGCCAAGGGCGGCCCGCCGCCATAAGGCGCGAACCATTAGCAACAAGAAGGTCTTGAAGGTGACGGTGCCGCTGCAACAGCTCTGGCCGGAGGAACTGGCGGAACGCTATCGCGCACGCGGCCACTGGGCGGGCGAGACCTTCCGCGCCATGTTGCGGCGACGCATCGCGGAGAGCGGCGAGCGGATGGCCGTGGTCGGCGGGGCCGAGCGCTGGACCTATGCCGAGCTGGGCCGGCGGATCGACCTGGCCGCGGCCGGCTTCGTGGCACTGGGCCTGCAACCGGGCGACCGCGTGGTGGTGCAGCTGCCCAATGTGCCGGAGTTCCTGTCCGTCACCTTCGGCCTGATGCGCGCCAACCTGGTGCCGGTCTTCGCACTGCCGGCACATCGCGAGACCGAGATCGCGCATTTTGCCAGGAAGGCGGAGGCTGCCGCACTGGTGGTGGCGGAGCGGCATGACGGGTTCGACTATCCGCCCATGGCCGCTCTCGTGCAGGCGGAGGTGCCGACCCTGCGCCATGTGGTGGTGATCGCGCCGGGCGCGGCGCCCTTCGGCGAGGGCGTCCGGGCCGCGCTGCCGGAGGAGGATGTCAGCCCCTCCAGCGTGGCGCTGGTGCAGATCAGCGGCGGCAGCACGGGCCTCAGCAAGCTGATTCCGCGCACGCATGACGACTACCTCTATTCCATCCGCGCCAGCAATCCGATCTGCGGTCTGGACGCGGACAGCCGCTACCTGGTGGCGCTGCCCGCCGCGCACAATTTCCCGATGAGCAGCCCCGGCCATTTCGGCGCGATCGTGGCGGGTGCGCGGGTGGTGATGGCGCCGGCGCCGACTCCCGATGTCGCCTTTCCGCTGATCGCGGCGCAGGGCGTCACCATCACCGGCCTGGTGCCGCCGCTGGCGCTGCTGTGGCTGCAGGCGGCGAAGCGCGGGGGGCATGACCTGTCCAGCTTGCAGGTGCTGCAGGTGGGCGGGGCCAAGTTCATGGCGGAGGCGGCGAAGCGCGTGCGCCCGGAACTCGGCTGTACGCTGCAGCAGGTGTTCGGCATGGCCGAAGGTCTCGTGAACTACACCCGGCTGGACGATCCGGAGGATATCGTCACCGGCACGCAGGGGCGCGCGATCAGCCCGGATGACGAGGTGCTGGTGCTGGACGATGCCGGCGCTCCGGTCGCCGATGGCGAGGCCGGGCACCTGCTGACCCGCGGGCCCTACACGATCCGCGCCTATCACGATGATCCCGCCGCCAACGCCCGCGCCTTCACGCCCGACGGCTTCTACCGCACCGGCGACGTGGTGCGCCGCTTTCCCGGCGGCTATCTGGAGGTGCAGGGCCGGGCAACCGATCACATCAACCGCGCGGGCGAAAAGGTCAGTGCCGAGGAGGTGGAGGATCACCTGCTGGCACATCCGCAGGTGTTCGATGCCGCGGTCGTCTCCCTGCCGGACCGCTTCCTGGGGGAGCGCAGCTGCGCCTTCATCATCCCCGATGGGACAGCGCCGGAGCAGGCCGCGCTGAAGGCGTGGATGCGCGGGCGCGGCATTGCCGCGTTCAAGGTGCCGGACCAGATTGTGTTCGTGGATGATTTTGCCACCACCGCGGTGGGCAAGGTCAGCCGCAAGGAACTGCGCGCTGCCTTGCGGGCGCGGATGCTGGCCGGGGAAGGAACCGCCTGATGATCGATTACGCCACGTTTCGCGAGCAGGTCGCTGAATATCTCGGCACCGACACGCTCCTGCAGGACGTCAACCTGATGGATCAGGGGCTGGATTCCATGCGGGCGATGAACCTGGCGCTGGAATGGGAGGCGGAAGGCATCCCGCTCGACTTCGCCGACCTGGCGGAATCACCGACGTTGCTGGGGCTGTGGACGCTGGTGGAGGAGCGGCAGGGCTCTTGACCCGGTTCTCGCCGACACCGTTCCCGCTTGCCGAGGCGCAGGAAGGGCTGTTCTACGCCCAGCTGCTCGATCCGGCCAACCCGGTGTTCAACACCGGCCAGTATCTCGACCTTGTCGGCGAACTCGACATCGCGGCGCTGTCGCGCGCCGTGGCCCAGGCAGGTGTCGAAGCGGAAGCATTGCGACTGCGCGTTCGCTCTACCGGCGGTCAGCTGGTGAGAGACGATCTTCGCATCGACCTGCAAGTGATTGATTGCACGGCCGCTGATGATCCGGAACAGTTTGCGCTGCTGCTGATCCGCGCCGACATGGCCACGACGGTCGATCCGGCGCACGACCCTCTGGCGCGACAACGGCTGTATCGGCTGGCGCCGCAGCGGCATCTGTGGGCGCAACAGGTCCACCATCTGGCGATCGACGGGTACGGGATGGTGCTGCTGACCGCGCGCGTGGCGGAACTGTACGGCCGTTACCTGGCCGGGCAGGAGACGGGTGGTCGCGCTCTGGCGCCACTGGCCGGTGTGCTGGCCGAGGATGCGGTCTATCGCACCTCGCCGGAACGCGTTGGCGATGCGGCATGGTGGCGGGACTACCTGCACGGCATGGCGGATGTAACCGGCATGGCGCCGGGCCGCGCCGTGTCCTCGCACAGCTTCATCCGCACCGAAGCTGCCCTGCCGGATGATGTACGTCTCGCCTTGCTGGACCGCGCCAAGTCTGCCCGGCTGGGCTGGCCCGACGTCCTGATGGCGCTGACCGCAGCCTATTGCCGACGCTTCACGGGTGGCGAGGAGGCGGTGGTGGGCGTGCCGCATATGGGCCGGATGGGGTCCGCCACGGCCCGGGTGCCGGCCATGGTGATGAACGTGCTGCCGCTGCGCATCGCGTCTGGCGAGTTGCTTCCACTTGACAGCTATCTGGCTCAAGTCGCTGATAACCTGGCACAGGTTCGCCGGCACGGTCGGTACCGCTCGGAACAGGTGCGGCGCGATCTGGGCCTGATCGGCGGTGACCGGCGGCTGTATGGCCCGCTGATCAACGTGCAGCCCTATGACCGTCCGCCGCGCATGGCAGGGTTGCAGGTCGGCCTGCATGTCACCGGGACCGGGCCGGTGGACGACATCCACTTTACCTTCCGCGGCGATGGTCGCAGTACCCTGTCGATCGAGGTGGATGCCAATCCGGCGCTCTACGATGCCGCTGCGGTGCAGGCGCATGGCCTTCGCCTCGCCACCTTCCTTCAGGCCGCACTGCGGGCGGAGCGGCTGGGTGACGTGCCCACCGCCACGCCGGAGGAAGCGCGTTCCGAGCTGGGCCGGTTCAACGATACCGCGCATCCGGTATCCGCCGTGACGCTGGTGCAGTTGCTGGAGGAAGCCTTTCGCACGCACCGCGATGCCGTGGCGCTGCGTCTTGCGGGCATGGACCTCACCTATGCCGAGCTGGATCGGCAGACGCGGGCGCTGGCGGCGGCGTTGCAGGCGCGGGGCGTGGGGCCGGAAATTATCGTGGCCGTGGCCCTGCCGCGCTCGCTCGCGCTGGTCGTGGCGCTGGTCGCGGTGCTGCGCGCAGGCGGCGTCTACCTGCCGCTCGACCTGGAGCATCCGGCGGAACGGATCGCGACCATCGTGGCCGGCGCGCAACCTGCCGTTGTGCTGGCCGAGGACGATCCGCATGGTGTGTACGGCGCGGCATTGCTGCGGCCGGTCGACTGGCCCGACGCTGGCGAACCGCAGGCCTGCGCGGCCGTGCCGGGGAATGCCGCATACGTGATCTACACCAGCGGCTCGACTGGCGCGCCCAAGGGCGTGGTGGTCGAACATCGTGCCATCGTGAACCGCCTGCTGTGGATGGCAGAGCAATACAGCATCGCAGGAAGCGACCGCATCCTGCTGAAAACGCCCGCGACATTCGATGTGTCGGTGTGGGAGTTCTTCCTGCCGCTGATCCGCGGCGCGACGCTGGTGGTGGCCCCGCCAGAGGCGCATCGCGATCCGGTGGCGCTGGCGCGGCTGATCCGGGCGGAGGGCATCACGATCATGCATTTCGTCCCCTCCATGCTCGCCGCCTTCCTGGCCGCGCCGGAGAGCGACGGGCTCGCCATCGCCCGCACCTTCACCAGCGGCGAGGAACTGCCGGCCGATCTGCGCGACCGGTTCCACCGGCGGATCAGGGGCGAGTTGCACAATCTGTACGGCCCGACCGAAGCGGCGGTGGATGTCAGCTACTGGCCCGCTGGACCGGACGACGAGAGCCGGCCGGTGCCGATCGGGCACCCGGTCTGGAACACGCGGCTGCTGGTGCTGGACGACAGCTTGCGCCCGGTGCCGCAGGGGATGGCCGGGCAGCTGTTCATCGGCGGCGTGCAGCTGGCGCGCGGCTATCTGGGGCGGCCGGACCTGACGGCGGAGCGGTTCGTCGCCGACCCGTCCCACCCCGGCGAACGGCTTTATGCCACCGGTGATCTGGCGCGGCGGCGGAATGATGGCGCGATCGAGTTCCTGGGGCGGGCGGATCACCAGGTGAAGATCCGCGGCTTGCGCATCGAACTGGGCGAGATCGAGGCGGCGATCGCCGATACCGGCCTCGCCAGCGCGGCAGTGGTGCTGGTGCGGGGGGAGCGGCTGGCGGCGTGGCTGGTGCCGGCCGCGGGCTATGGCGAGGCGGCCTTGCGGGCGGCGCTGGGGCGGCGGCTGCCGGCCTACATGGTGCCGGCCGCGATCGTGCCGCTGGCGGCGATGCCGGTGACGGTCAACGGCAAGCTGGACCGGCGCGCCTTGCCGGAACCGGACTTCGCCAGCGAGGGCGGGGCGGCGCCCGCCACGCGGACGGAGCGGCGGCTGGCGGAGCTGTTCGCCGCGGTGCTGGAGCATGGCGGGCCGCTGGCGGCCGGGGACGACTTCTTCGCGCTGGGCGGCCATTCGCTGTCGGCGGTGGACCTGCTGCTGCGCATCCGGGAGGAGTGGGGGCACGATCCCGGGCTGGCCACCCTGTTCGAGGTGGCGGATATCCGTGGCCTGGCCGCGCGGATCGATGGTGCGGCGGAGGCGGATCACGGGGTCGGGCCGCTGATCGTGCTGGCGCGGGGCGCGGAAAGCCCGCTGTTCATGGTGCATCCGGCAGGCGGACTGAGCTGGGGGTACCGCACGCTGGCCACCAGCCTGCGGCCGGCGCGGGCCGTCTATGGCCTGCAGGCGCCGGCGCTGGATGCCGGGGTGGCGGCGCCCGAGAGCCTGGAGCGGCTGGCGCATGATTATGCCCACCGCGTGGACCGCGCTGTGCCGGATGGGCCGGTGCATCTGGCGGGATGGTCCGTCGGCGGGGTCATCGCGCAAGGGGTGGCGGCGGCATTGCAGGACATGGGGCGCGAGGTCGGGCTGCTGGCACTGCTGGACGCCTACCCCGCGGATTGCTGGCGCGCGGAGCCGGAGCCGACCGAGGCCCAGGCCCTGCGCGCGCTGCTGGCGATTGCCGGGCTCGACCCGGAGGCCCACCCGGAGCTGACCACGCGGGAGCAGGTCACCGGCTTCCTGCGGGGCAGCGACAGCCCGCTGGGAAGCCTGCCGCCGGCCGTGCTGGACGGCGTGGTGCGGGTGGTGCTGGACAATAACCGGCTGGTGCGCGGGCACCATCACCGGCGGTTCGCCGGCACGCTGACCCATATCCGGGCGGGGCTGGACCATGCCCACAAGCCACAACTGGTGCCCAGCAGCTGGGGCGCCTACGCCGGTGCGGTGGAATGCCTGACCGTGCCGTTCCTGCACCCGCAGCTGACCGGACCGGAGGCGAGCGCGCTGATCGCGCCGCTGCTGTCCGAGCGGATGGCGCGGTTCAGCCCAGTTTCCGCCTGACGATCTCCACGAAGATCGCCGCCGCCTTGGGCAGCAGTGCGTCGTCGAAATCGTAGGCGGGATTGTGGCACATGGCGCTGTCCTGCCCCAGGAACAGGTAGGCGCCGGGCGCGGCCTGCAGCAGCAGGGCCATGTCGTCCGTGAACGGGTAGGGCGGATGGTCGCGCACCACCTGGTCGGCGCCCAGCACGGTGGCCGCGGCCGCAGCAGCCTCGTCTGCGGCGGCGGGGTCGTTCACGCATGGGGGCACCTCCGCCGCGGGCGTGCAGGTGATCGTGCAACCGGTGAGCGCGGCCACGCCGGTGCAGGCCTGCTGCAACCGGCCCCACAGCAGTGCCAGCACGTCAGGCTTCAGCGCGCGCAGCGTGCCGGCGAGGGTGGCGGTGCCCGGGATGATGTTGTGCGAGGTGCCCGCCTGCAAGGCGCAGGCGGTGACAAGACCGCTTTCCGCCGGATCGAGATAGCGCCCGGCGATGGAGGAGATTTCCACCGCCAGCCGGGCCGCGGCCTGCAGCGGATCGACCGCCTTGTAGAAGGCCGCGCCGTGCCCGCCGGTCCCTTCGACCAGGATGTCCCAGATGATGTAGCCGTTCAGCACCGGGCCGGCGGCGATGCCGGCACTGCCGGGCGGCAGCAGCGGCATGTTGTGGAAGGCATAGACCGCATCGAAGGGAAACCGGTCGAGCAGCCCGTCGGCCAGCATGGCGCGGGCGCCCTGGCCGTTCTCCTCCGCCGGCTGGAAGATCAGCACGACCCGGCCGCTGGCGGGCGGGTTCGCCGCGAGGTGCTGCGCCACGCCGAGCAGCGCGGCGGTGTGGCCGTCATGGCCGCAGGTGTGGGCGATGCCGGGCACGGTGGAGTGCCAGTCCTTGCCACTTTCGTCCGCCATCGGCAGCGCGTCCATGTCGGCGCGCAGCGCCACCGACGCGCCAGGCTGGCCGCTGTCGATCACCGCCACCACGCCGGTGCCACCGATGCCGGTGTGCGGGTCGAGCCCGAAGTCGCGCAGCCGGTCCGCCACGATGGCGGCGGTGCGGCTCTCCTGGAAGGCAAGCTCAGGGTGGCGGTGCAGGTCGCGGCGCCACTCGGTCATGGCAGGAGCAAGGGCGTGCAGGGCGGCGGGAATGGTCATGGGCGGCGCTGTAGCGGGGGGTGGGCGTGGCGGCCAGACCGGGTGTGAGGCACGGCGGGCCGGGACTTGCGACCGCGACGGCGGCGTTCCGCACGGTTGGCGAGGACGGGCAGGGTACCTTCGCCGGCACGCGGACCGCCAGAGGCGGCAGGGCCAGAAAGGAGATCTGGCGTGGGCGAAGTTGACAGGTCTGACACAGTGCAGAGCGCGGCTTGCGGAGCGGTGGCGGGGGCCTCTTCACCACTGCGCGGGCAGGGTGCCTCGGCGGCGAGCAGCGCATCGACATGGGCGCGGGCATCGTCGGTCCAGCGGTCCCATGCTGTGCCCGCGTCCGTGCGGGCCTGCTCTATCCGCTCGGCCGCTTCGCGGCGTTCACGCTCCCACTCATCCTCGCCGAAGCCGCCGGCGGCTTCCTCTTCCTGCCGGTCGGCTTCCTGCCCGGCGGCACGGTCGGTGACGGTGACGCGGTCGGGCGGGAGGTCGTCATTGGCGGCCGCAAGGGAGGCAGGCGGCTGCGCGCCGGCGAGGCAGGCGACCAGCTCGTCGAACCGGGCGGCGTCGGCCGTGGCAGTCTCGTCCAGCGCGAGCCGGTCGAGCCGGGCGATGTGGGCGAGCAGCAGGCGGTTGTCGTAGCGGCGGCGGGTGCCGACCAGTTCGCCGCGGAACCAGACCGCCTCCTCCACGCCCTCCAGCGCGCGATCGGCCAGGATGTGGCCGCCTTCCTCCCGCGCCAGCAGCATGGCGGCCGCCCAGGCGCGGGCGAACAGCGGATCGCGCCGGCGCCGGCAATAGGCGGTCTCCCGTGAGAGGCCGATGGCGGCAGCGGCGCGGCTGACATTGCCCTTGTGCGAGAGCGTGTCGAGGAAGCGGGCGGTGCGGTCGGGCGTCCAGCCATCGTGGCGGGCGTGTGGTGCGGGCATGATTCGCGGGTTCCCTGTGCTGGGGCGTGGGCGGGCGAATCGGGCCTATTATGCAGATGGGGGCGTGTAGGACAGGCCTGCCGCACCAGACGCGCTACCAGACCGGATCCGCCTTGTTCCGGACGGGCCGGGTTGCCGGACAGGTCCTTTCGCCAGGATCACCAGAGATCAGTTCGGACCACGACGTACCAGTCGATAGACGATCCAGGAGGTGTAGAAGGACTTTATCGGCCGGCCCGATGCATCCAGCGCGGGACTGAATGCGCCCGCTGTCCTGAAGAAGTCGCAGACATTGGCAGTGATGCTGCTGTTGGTCGTGTCGATGATCGTGCAGTCGGTTGCGGTTCCGGCTTCGTCTACCAGGACGCGCAGATGCAGATCGGTCTGCTCTCCACGCCGCAAGGCGGCCCTCGGGTAGCCTCGCTGCACCTGCCGTGCCAGATCAGCCAGGTCCCGCCCCGTCCAGCGAGGCGATTGCGTCAGGGTCCGATGGGCGGCCTCGTCGAGCCCCCATTCGTTCAGCCGGTCCATCGAGCAGGCATCCAGCACGGCGAGCGCATCCGCCAACCGGCCGGGCCGCAAGCGCAGGCTGTGCTGCCCTTGAACCAGATCGATCCGGTCGGCTTGCGCAAGGGCCGCAGGTGGCAGGATCGGAGCGGCCGTGCCGTATTCCGGTGCCAGGTCCCCTGCGGCCGCATCCTCCGGCGTCGGTTGCGCCAGCGACACGTTGCGAAAGATCAGCGCATCCTGGCTGGCGGCCAGACTTCCCTTGGCAAAAAACGCACGACGCTCCCCCAACAGGCCCGCAGGATCGCCGAACTGGAGCGTCATCTCCTGGCGGTCTTCGAACCGCTTCAGCGGATCTCCGACCAGCACCATGGAAAAGCTGCTGCCCGGCGACCATTGCGTGATCAGCAGGGTGACGCCGTCACTCCCTTCGTCCAGATCCCGGGCCATGCGGCATTGTCCCTGCGAACCATCGACCACCCACCTGCTGCTCGGTGCATCGGCCAGCACCAGTTCGGTGGCCGAGGCCGCCGAACTGGTCAGCAAGGCACTTGCTGCGATGATGGCGGAGAGCGGCAGTCTGTTGAGCATCGGCGCGATTTCTATCTGTTACGTACAGGAAGGTCGAGCTTCAAAGAACCCGTTCACGCTGACCATTTCTGCCGAGCGTGGCGTGATCGGGGGCCGGAGCCTGCCGGTAGACATTGCGACGCATCTGCGTCACGGGGCTGGCGTGCATCAAGGGACCGAACATGACCGGGCGGCGATCCTGGCTGCCTACCGCGCGACGCGGCGGCGGCGGGGGATGATCCTGCTGGGCATGGTGGTGCTGGGGATCGCGGCGTTCCTGCTGGACATCTCCACCGGGCCATCGCCCCTGCGATTGTGGGACGTGCTGCTGGGCCTGTTCCAGCCCGACCAGCTGAGTGCGCCGGAACAGACCATCATCCGCCAGGTGCGGCTGCCTTATGCGCTTATGGCGCTGCTGGTCGGGGCGGCGCTGTCGCTGGCCGGGGCGGAGATGCAGACGATCCTGAACAATCCGCTGGCCAGCCCGTTCACGCTGGGTGTGTCGAGTGCGGCGAGCTTCGGCGCGGCGCTGGCGATCGTGTCCGGGATCAGCCTGCCGTTCGTGCCGGCGGACTGGATGGTGCCGCTGAACGCCTTTGTCGCCGCCTTCGCATCCGTGCTGCTGCTGGAGGCGCTGGCGCGCAGCCGGGCGGCGGGGATGGAGGGGGTGGTGCTGTTCGGCATCGCGCTGGTGTTCACCTTCAATGCGCTGGTCGCGCTCCTGCAGTTCGTGGCCAGCCAGGAGGCGCTGAGCCAGCTGGTGTTCTGGACCATGGGCTCGCTGGGCCGGTCCACGTGGGGTGGCCTCGCCACACTGGCGGTGGTGCTGGCGGTGGTGCTGCCGTTCAGCTGGCGCGCGGCGGATGCGATGACCGCGCTGCGGCTGGGCGAGGACCGGGCGCGCAGCTTCGGCATCGATGTGCGGCGGCTGCGGCTGTTCAGCCTGCTGCGGATCAGTGCGCTGGCGGCAACCGCGGTGGCGTTCGTTGGCACGATCGGCTTCATCGGCCTGGTCGGTCCGCATATCGCGCGGATGCTGCTGGGGGAGGATCACCGGTTCCTGCTGCCGGCATCGCTGCTGACCGGGGCGGTGATCATGGCGCTGGCGAGCGTGCTGTCCAAGGTGCTGGTGCCGGGCGTGCTGCTGCCGGTGGGCATCGTGACCAGCATGATCGGCGTGCCGGTATTCCTGCTGCTGATCCTGAAGAAGCCGAACCGTGCCTGACACGCTGGAGATCGACGGGCTGGGGGCGGCCTATGGCGGCAAGCCGGTGATCGACGGGCTGTCGCTGGCGCCGTTCGTGCCGGGCAGCGTCACCAGCCTGATCGGGCCGAATGCGGCGGGCAAGACCACCTTGCTGCGCGCGCTGGCCGGGCTGCATCCGGCGAAGGGGGCCGTGCGGCTGGGCGGGCGCGACCTGCTGGCATTGCCGCTGGCGGACCATGCGCGGTACGTCACCTACATGCCGCAGAGCCTGCCGCAGCGCGTGGCGCTGAGCGTGCTGGAGGGCGTGGCGGGAGCGTTGCGGGCCTCGCCCGTCGAAGGGCCGGCGCTGTCCGATGCGGCGCTGATGGGCCGCGCGCTGGAGGTGATCGAGCTGGTCGGCATCGGGCACAAGGCGCTGGAAGGCCTCGATCATCTGTCCGGCGGGCAGCGGCAGCTGGCCTCGCTGGCGCAGGCGCTGGCGCGGAGCCCGCGCGTGCTGCTGCTGGACGAACCGATCAGCGCGCTGGACCTGTATTACCAGCTGCGGGTGATGAAGCTGGTGCAGCGGCTGGCGCGTGAGCGGGGCATGATGGTGATCATGGTGCTGCACGACCTGGCGATCGCGGCGCGCTGGTCCGACCGGGTGGTGGTGCTGGCCGAGGGGCGCGTGATGGCCGATGGTCCGCCGGCCGAGGCGATCAGCGCGGAGGTACTGGCGCAGGTCTACAAGGTGCGGGGCCGGGTGGAGCAGGATGGCGCCGATCTGCGGATCGCGATCGACGACATCCTGCCCTGAGTGCCCTTAGCGCTTCGGCGCGATGCGCATCACGGTGTCGCCTTCCTCGCCGCTCGCCTGGCCGGACTTGACCGCGGCGTAGATCACGCCGGGCTCGCCCAAGGTGACGTGGTTGGCCAGCGGGGCGGGGCCGAGATTGGCGACGATCTTGCCATCGGCATCGGTGACGGTGACGGTGCCCGCGCCGCGGCTGGTGACATAGGCCTGCTTGCTGGCGGGATCGAACGCCACGTTCAGCGCGCCGGCGCCCACCGGCGTGTCGGCGATGACGGCACCAGTCTCGCCATCCAGCACCAGCAGGTTGTCGCTGCCTTGCGCGGCGACATAGATGCGGCCGGTGGCCGGATCATGCGACACGCCGATCGCGCCGCGTGCGCCGGGCAGCGGGAACACCTTGCCGACCTGGCTGGTGGTGGTGTCGATCACCGCGACCTCGGCCGAGGACAGGCTGACGACGTAGAGCCGGTTGTTCGCGGCATCGAGCGACAGGCTTGCACCGCCGAAGGCCTCGCCGCGCTTGCCCGACTGGATGGGGATGGGGGCGAGCGGCTCCAGGGTGGCGGTGTCGATCACTGCGACAAAGGGTTCGTTGGTCGCGGCGATGTAGGCCTTGCCGGCATGGACGCGCACGTCGCGCGGGTGGGGCACCGTATTGGGCGCGAACTGCTGCACCAGCGACAGGTCGGCCTGCTTGTACACGGCGATGGTGTTCTGGCGGGTGTTGGTGACCCAGACATTGCCGTCGGAATCGTCCACACCGACGCCATAGACCGCGAAGAGGCCGGGCTCGTTCGACTGGCCGGGGCGCTGCGGCTGACCCGGGCGGGCGTCACGGGCCGGGGCCGCCGGCGGTGTCGCGCGGGCAAGCACCTCCAGCGTGTCCGGGTTCATCTTCACCAGTTCCGACACGGTCACCGGGGGGCGGCCGACGGCGGTGGTGACGAAGATGGCATCGGCGGCCGGGCTGTAGGCGGTCTGGTAGATGCCGCGCGCGGCGATGCCGTTGGTCACGGTGAAGCGGTCCTGCCCGGACAGCGGCACGACGGGGCTGACCTTCAGCTCCGCGACCAGGGCGGTGTAGGGCGCGTTGGTGACCGCTACCACCGGGTGGGTGCCGCTGACGGCGTTGGACGGCACGGTGACGGTGCCGGTGATCTTGCCTTCCGCATCGGCCGTCAGGGGCGTGCCGAGCGGGGTGGTGCCGACCAGCAGCGTGACCTGCTGGCCCGGCTGGAAGCCCTCGCCACCCACGGTGACCGTGCTGCCGGCCTGGATCGGGGTCATGCGGTCGGGGCCGGAGAAGGTGACCTGCGCCTCCGCCGTGCGGTTCAGCGTGGTGAAGGCGTCCTGCGCCAGGACGGGCACGGCGCCGGCAAACAGCGCGGCGGTGGCGAGCAGCGACAGGCCGTGGCGCCGGAAGGTGGATGAACGCATGGACTTACTCCTGATTGGAAGCGGGCAGGTCGACCCAGAAGGTGCCGCGATAGGGCACGGCCAGGAACTGGCGGTTGATCGCCTCCAGCGTGGCGGCGGGGTCCAGGTCGGCGAACAGGTCGGGGTGGAGCCACCTGGCGAAGGTCTCGATCGCGACGATGTCGAGCGGCGAGTTGATCAGCTGGTGCGAGAAGCCGTGGGCATTGCCGGTGCGCACCGCGGTGAGGCCGGCGATCGCGGGCCGGGCGGTGACACGGGCGAGGGCGGCGCGCGCCTGGGCGGGCGTGACGGCGGCGCCCAGCACCAGCCCGTTGGCCTTGGCCAGATGCGGGCCACCGGTGCCGATGTAGACGGCCGGATCCCGGCTGACGACATATTCGAGGTTCAGCTTGCCGAAGCTCTGCTCGATCACGTCGGCGCCGATATTGTGGCCGCCCACGAAGGACAGGTAGTCGCCGATATTGCCGCGGCCCGGGCTGTTGCAGCAATCGCCGCCCATGCCGGCATGCGCCTCCAGGAACACGGTCGGGCGATCGTCGGCGGGCAGGCTGGCGATGCCTTGGGCAATGCGGTCCATGCGCGCCTTGCGGAACTGCACGAAGGCCTGCGCCTGCTGCTGGCGGCCGGTCACCTCCCCCAGCAGCAGCAGGCTGCGTTCGAGGTTCTGCAGCGGCTGGACGAAGAAGTCGACGATGGCGACGGTGATGCCGGCGCCTTCGAGCTGCGCGATCTGCGCATCGGTAATGCCGCTTTCCAGCGAGAGCAGCGCGAGTTGCGGCTTTGCGGCCAGCAGCGATTCCAGGTCGAAATTGCCGGCCGAGCTGGCGACCTTGGGCAGGTCGCCGAGACCGGGCGACTTGACCAGGAACTGCCGGTAGGTCTCGTCCCCCAGGCGGTTCACGTCCTGCGGCCAGGCGACCAGCAGGGAGCCGGGATCGGGATGGATAAGGCCGAGCGCCACCAGATAGCGCGAATCGTCGATCGCGATGCGGCTGACCGGGCCGTTCACCCGGACCTGCCGCCCGCGCACATCGACGAGCCCGGCAGTTGCCGCCTGCTGGTCAGGCGCGGGGTCCGGCGAACATCCGCCAGCGGACAGGCCAGCGAGGGCGACCGCCAGGATTGCGCCGCGCGTGCGGCCACGAATGGTCATCTTGCCCCGTCCCCCCTGATGCGGCAGGCTGCGACACCTGCCGCCCGCCTGTTGCGCAAATGATAATGATTGTAAAGAACGCGATGATGGTGCCCGATGATTGTTACCGCCTGCCCGGCGCCACCAGCTGGCGGCTGGGCGCGTACCGGATCGACCTGCTGGTGCCGGACGGTCCGGCGCCCGCCGGCGGCTGGCCATCGGTCTGGCTGCTGGATGGCGCGGATTGTTTCGGCACCTGTGTCGAGGCGATGCGGCGGATGAGCCGGCGCTGCGACGCGACCGGCGTGGTGCCGCAGGTGATCGTCGGCATCTCCGCCGCGGATGGCGATCGGGCGCACCGCCAGCGGGATTACACCACGCCGCTGCCCGACCGGGAAGGTGCGGGCGGGGCGGAGCCGTTCCTGCGCTTCGTGCTGGAACAGGTGCGGCCGGAGGTCGGCCGGCGGGTGGAGCTGGATCCGGCCCGCACGACCTTGTGGGGTCATTCGCTGGCGGGATATTTCACGCTGTGGGCACTCGCCCATGCGCCGGACAGCTTCCGCACCTATGCCGCGATCAGTCCGTCGGTGTGGTGGGACCGGCCGCTGCTGGAGGACGGCATCGCCCGCCTGTCGCCGGGCGACCGGCGCGCGCTGGTGTGCATCGGTGAATGGGAGGATGCGCTGCCGCCATGGCAGGCAAGGGCGCCGAACGCGACCGAGGCGCTCGCACGGCGGCAGGCGCGCCAGATGGTGGCGGGGGCGCGGGACATCGCCGGTCTGCTGGCGCGGGCGCTGGGCCAGGAGCGGGTGCAGTTCCGGCTGCTACCGGAGGAGGATCATGCGTCGATCCTGTCGGCCGCGATGCCGCGGATGCTGCGGATGGCCTCGCTGGAATGATCGGAGGTCCGGGTTGCCGCTTGCGCGCTCCGGTCACCTGCCAGGATCGCTATGCCGCACTGACCGGAAGGAAGCGGGCGGCGATCGTCCTGGCCAGTCGCACCGGCCGATGGGTCACCGCGTCGATGCAGCACCAGCTGCTCTTCACTTCCACAAGCAACTCGTCCCCGCGCTTGATCAGCGTGGTGAAGAAGGCGCGAGCACCGACCAGCTGCTCGACAATGCTTTCGGCCGTGATCCCGTCACCGAGGAAGGCCGGCCGCCGATAGGTGATCTCGTGCTTGAGCGCGACCCACAGATGATCGCGGACAGCCTCCTTGGAGGCGAACCGTTCCCAATGAGCGACCACGGCATCCTGCACCCATGTCAGATAGGCCGCGTTGTTGACGTGGCCGAGATGATCGATCTCGTTCTTTTCGACCGAGATGGGGTGGGCGTGATGTCGCCCGACCGGCAAGACCGATGTTTCCACAAGATGATCCTCATCCGCCATAAGGCCTATGATATGCATTACTGTCAGCGATGACAATAGTGCGGCGTGGATGGCGTACGCGGATTTACGGGACCTGAGCCTGTTTTGCCGAGGCCGCGATCCGGCCACGCACCAGATCGGCGGTCAGGCGTTCGCGCATGAATGTCCGCGACAGTCCCAGCGAGTCCGTCAGGCTGTCGCCGATGAGCGATGATCCAAGGGCAGTGATGACGATGTTGCCGATAATCGGCGGCAGGTCGTCACGTCCGAGAACGGCCCCGGCCGGCTCCCCGTCGAACAGCTCCGCCGGGAGGCGGCTGAAACGATCGTACAAAGGGGCGAGGTGCGCGCTGTTCTGCGCCGCAAGCCAGGCGATCAGGCGGCCGGATCCGCTCTGTTCGAAGGTATCGAACACTAGATCCACCAGATCCGCTTCCCGGATCACACCCTTGCGCAGGCTGTCGGTTCCGCTTCGCACCGCCATGATCAGGTCGGCGATCAAGGTATCGGCAAGCGCGGCCTGGAGATTGGCGGCCGTGCCGAAATGGTGGGTGATGTTGCCGTGGGCCATCTTCAGCTCACCCGCCACGCTCTGCAGCGTGATGGCGGCCGGACCGTCAGCCAGCAGGATCTGGCGGGCGGCCATGATGGCTTCGCGGCGAAGTTCCTCCGGCTGGCGGCGCCGCCTTCGCCTGGGAACGTCATCTACCTGCATCACCGACAATATCCGTGCCCGGCCCGGTCCTGTCAACGACACCGGCCGGTCGGATCAACCTGTCACACGGGATTGACCTCGTCCTCCTCGTGAATGGCATGGTCTAGGCCCGTCAGGAAGCGATAGCCGTTCAGGATGTGCTGGCGCATCGCAGCATCGGCGGCGTCCACATCCCCGGCGGTGATCGCGTGCAGGATGCGGCGATGGTCGGCGATGGCTTCGTTCAGCCGGTCGCCCCGGTAGAAGGTGCCGAACAGCAGCCGGTGGACCGGCGTATTCAGCCGCTTGACCATGTCGGCCAGCACGAGGTTGCCGGACACGTCCATGATGAAGGCGTGCCAGCGCGCATTCAGCCGGCCGAAGCGTTCGGGCGCATGATCCTGCGGGCACTGCTCCATCTCGATCGTCATGTCGGCCAGAATCCGGCGTTCCGCCGCGCTGGACCGCCGGGTGAAGTCGGCGGCGCAGATGCCTTCCACGGCCGCGCGTGCCAGGTAGAGCTGGCGCACCTCGTCCATCGATGCGCCGCGCACGGTGGCACCGCGGAACTCCTCGATGTCGATCAGCCCCTCTGCCGCGAGCCGCTGCAAGGCCTCGCGCACCTTGAAGCGGCTGCCGCCGGTCTGGCGGATGATGTCCACCTCCACCAGGCGTTGCCCGGGCACGAAGCGGCTGGCGCTGATCTGGCGGCGGATCCAGTCGGCGATCTCGACAGCGGGCGGACCCTTGCGGGCGAGGGCAGCAGCAGCGTCTTCCATGCTGCTGGTTCATGCCGGCACAGCGGATTGTCAACAATATTGTAGGCGAGATTCCGGTTGCCGCAATCGTGCGACTGGCAGAACCATGCCGGCGTGAGAGGCCACAAGGCCCGCGTTCACGGGAGTTGGACATGTCTGGAAGAGTGGCACGCGCCCGTGGGCGCATCATGCTGGCTGCAAGCTCGCTGGCGATCCTGGCCGGGGGTCAGGCGCAGGCGCAACAGGTCGCCGGGGCGGGCGAGATCGCGCGTGACGATCAGGCGACCGCCGCCGAGCCGGAGATCGTGGTGACGGGCAGCCGCATCGCCACCGGCACGCCGGTCGGCGCCACCGCGACGGTGCTGGGCCGGCAGGACATCGTGGCGTCGGGCGCGGTCACCATCGACCGGGTGATCCGCGAACTGCCGCAGGTGTTCGACCTGGGTGTCTCGGAAAACTCCCGCGCGCAATCGGGCGGGTCGGGCAACATCGTCTATGGCAACACGATCAACCTGCGCGGCATCGGCCCCTATGCGACGCTGGTGCTGATCGACGGGCACCGGGTGGTGAACAACAGCCGCTCCGTCGATCCGTCCGTCCTGCCGACCCTGGGCGTGGAGCGGGTCGAGGTGGTGGCGAACGGCGCCAGCGCGATCTACGGCAGCGATGCGGTGGCCGGCGTGGTCAACCTGATCCCGCGACGACGGCTGGACGGGGTGGAGGCCTTCGCCCGCTACAACACCGCCACGCAGGGCGGGTGGGACGAATGGGCCGCCGGCGCGGCGTTCGGCACCGTGTTCGAGGGCGGGCAGCTGATGGTCGCCTACGAACATGTGGAACGCTCGCGGCTGAGCGGCGACGATCGCGATTACTTCACCAGCGATCAGCGACGGTTCGGCGGCAATGACTACCGGGTCACCAATTGTGCGCCCGGCACGCTGTTCATCGGCAACACCAGCTATGCCCTGCCGGCCCAGTATACGCCGGCCAATGCCGGCGCGATCACGCCGGGGACCAGCAATCTGTGCGAGGGCAATCCCGGCCAGGACCTGATCCCGCAGCAGAAGTACGATTCGGTGAACGCCACCGCATCGCTGGCGGTGACCGACGGGCTCGAGCTGAAGGTCGACGGGTTCTATTCGCGGCGGGAATTCGACCGGATCCCGAACGCCATCGGCAGCCGGTTGACGGTACCGCAGACGAACGCCTTCTTCGTGCGTCCGCCGGGCTTCACCGGCACCAGCTACAATCTCGGCTACAGCTTCATCAACGACGCGCCGCTCGATACCTCGTCCGGCTTCGCCGAAAGCTGGCAGGTGTCGCCCAGCGTCGAGGTGTCGTTGCCGTATCAGTGGTCGCTGGATGCACTGATCAGCTATGGCGAGACGCGCGACTATTCCGGGTCCACCCGCGGGGTCGACAATGCGGCGCTGAATGCCGCGCTGGCCAGCAGCAACCCCGCCACCGCCTTCGACCCCTATGGTCTGGGCCGCACGCAGCAGGGCGTGCTGGACAACATCTTCGACCAGGTCTTCCTGGCGCCTACCAACGGGAAGCTGCTGTTCATGGAAGCCGGCATCAGCGGGCCCCTGTTCACCCTGCCCGGCGGGGAGGTGAAGCTGGCGCTGGGATACGAGCGGCAGGATTTCGAGGTCGCGCTGGGCAACGGGCGCGGCGCCGCGACCAACCCGATCGTGTTCCGCGAGTTCGGCCGCACGGTCGATTCCGGCTATGCCGAGCTGCTGGTCCCGCTGTTCGGGCCGGACAACGCCACCGGCGGCATCCGGTCGCTGGACCTGACCGCGGCCGTCCGGCACGACAAGTACAGCGATGCCGGCAACACCACCAATCCGCAGTTCGGCATCGACTGGGAGCCGATCGAGGACGTTAAGCTGCGCGCCAGCTACGGCACGTCGTTCCGGGCGCCGACCATTCCGGAAATCTACGGCAACAGCAACGCGCTGTTCGGCCAGCAATACCAGAACCCGGCCGGCGGGGCGCCGCTCCTCGGCTATACGCTGGCGGGTCCGAACCTGGATCTGGGGCCGGAAACGGCCACCACCTGGTCCGTCGGCGCGGATGTCGATCCGACCGACAGCCTGCGCCTGTCGGTCACCTATTTCAGCGTCGAGTACGAGAATCAGGTGATCGGCCTGCTGTCCAACCTGGGCCTGCTGGCGCAGGAAGCCCAGTATGCCGGAACGCCCGTGATCTTCCGCGGACAGGCCGCGCGCGACCGCGTGGCCGCGGCGCTGGCGGCGGGCCTGCCGGTGCTGAACCAGCCGATCCCCGGGGGCGACATCAACAATGTGAACCTGTTCGTGGACGGGCGCGGGCTCAATCTGGGGCGCTCCGTCACCCGCGGGATCGACTTCAACGCCAGCTGGTCGACCGAGCTGGGGCCGGACGACCGGGTCGGGCTGAACCTGTCGGGTACCTACCTGACGGAATACAGCGTGGCCGTGGCGCCGGAGGCGGATCTGGTGAGCCAGCTGAACGTGATCTTCCAGCCGCTGCGGTTCCGCGGGCGCTTCGTCGCGACATGGGATCACGGGCCGTTCACCTTCCGCACGCTTGCAACCCATGTCGGCGGCTATACCAACAACCAGATCCAGCCGTCGCAGCAGGTGGAGGCGTTCACCCCGGTGGACCTGACGCTGACCTGGCGGGTACGCGAAAGCTATGCCCGGGTGCCCGGCGGGCTGGAACTGACGGCGGAGGTGCGCAACCTGTTCGATGATGATCCGCCATTCGTGAACATCGCCCCGTCCGGCAATGGCAGCGGCGGCTATGACGCGACCGCCGCCAACCCGATCGGCCGGCAGGTGGCGATCAGCGCCCGTGTCAGCTTCTGAACGCCGGTGACGCGATGACGAACCTGCTGAAAGGGGCGACGATCGTGGGCGGCATGGCCCTGCTGGCCGCCACCGCGGTCGACACGCTGGCGGTGATCGGCCGCAATATCGGCCTGCCGCTGAACGGTTCGATCGAGCTGATGCAGGCGGTGGTGCTGGTGTCCGGCGCGCTCAGCCTGGTGATTGCCGCGATCGAGGGCAGCCATGCCCATGTCAGCCTGGTGGTGGACCGGCTGCCCCCGGCAGGGCAGGCCTGGGCGGCGCGGCTGGCCACGGCGCTGACCCTGCTGTTCTTCCTGGCGCTGCTGGCGGGATCGCTGTGGCTGCAGTTCGACCTGTGGCACGCGCATGAGCAGAGCGAGATCATCGGCGTGCCGTGGCGCGTGCTGCGGCTGGTCGCCAATACCTGCCTGGTGCTGACCCTGCTGGTGCTGCTGCGGCGGCTGTTTGCCGGCCCCGTGCGCGAGGAGGGCGCATGATCTGGGCGACCCCTGCTACCGGCCTGGTCGGCATCATCATTCTGCTGGTGCTGCTGCTGGCAGGCGGGCGGATCGGCGCCGTGCTGGGGTTGGTGGGCCTGGGCGGGATGGTGCTGCTGCTCGGCTGGGAGGCCGCGGTGATCAAGGCCGGCGTCATCATGCTCGACACGCTGACCCGGTACGAACTGGGCACCTTGCCGCTGTTCCTGTTCATGGCGCACATCTTCTTTTCCATCGATGCCAGCCGCGACCTGTTCGAGGCGGCCGCACGGATGCTGGGCCATCGCCGCGGCGGGCTGGCCTACGCCTCCATCGCGGGATGCGCCGGGTTCGGCACCATCAACGGGTCCAGCCTGGCCACCACCGCGACCGTGGGTCTGGTCGCCTATCCGGAGATGCGCCAGCGCGGGTACGACCCGGGACTGGCCACCGGCACCATCGCGGCCGGCGGCACGCTGGGGCAGATGATCCCGCCATCCGGCGCGCTGATCGTGTTCGGCATCATCGCCGAAACCTCCATCGGATCGCTGTTCACCGCCGCGATCATCCCCGGCATCACCCAGGCGCTGTTCTATGCGCTGGTGGTGTGGATCCTGGTGCGCCTGAAGCCCGAACTGGCCCCGGCCGGCGAACGCGTGCCGTGGCGCGAGCGGCTGCCGGCACTGGCGCGGATCTGGGAGATCGTGGTGCTGATCAGCTTCGTGATCGGCGGGATCTCCGTGGGGTGGATCAGCCCGTCCGAAGCGGCGGCGATCGGCGCGGCGGGCGCGCTGCTGGTGGCGGCCATGCGCCGCAAGCTCACCTGGGCCAGCCTGCAGGTCGCGTTTCAGGAAACGCTGCGCACCACCGGGCTGATCTACCTCATCATCATCGGCGCACTGATCTTTTCGGTCTTCGTGGCGCTGACCGGCCTGGCGGATGCGGCGGGCAGCGCGATGCAGGGGCTGGGGCTGGGGCAGTTCGGCACGCTGGTGCTGATCGCGCTGTTTCTGCTGCTGCTGGGATCGGTGCTGGACGGGCTGGCGCTGATGCTGCTGACCACGCCCATCCTGCTGCCCATCGTGGAGGCGACCGGCCTGTCCGCCATCTGGTTCGGCGTGTTCCTGACCCGGGCAATGGAGATCGGCTTCGTGCATCCGCCGCTCGGCATGAACCTGTACATCATGCAGGGCGTGGCCAAGGACGTGTCGATCACCCGCATCTTCCGCGGCGTGCTGCCGTTCCTGGCCAGCGATTTCGTCCACCTCATCCTGCTGATCCTGTTTCCGGCAATCATCCTGTGGCTGCCGTCCGTGCTGGGAGCCTGACCGATCATGATCGCCATAGCCGGTCCCGACATCCCGCGAGAATTGCTGATCGCCTCCGGCCGCGACGCAGGGCCGGTGCGGTTCGATCCCGACCGCGCACCGGGCCGCGCGGCCGACTGGCTGGAAAGCAAGTTCGCGCCCTGGGCCATGCCGGTCCTCGATGCCTGGGCGGAAGGCGCCTATGACGGGCTGGAGGCGGTGCTGTTCAGCCGGTCCGACGATACGTCGCAGCGATTGTACTATTACCTGTGCGAGTTGCAGCGGCTGGGCCGGATCGCCGGGCCGGAGCCGCTGCTGCTGGACAGCGCCCGTATCCCGCGCCCCGCCAGCCTGGCACGCACCGTCGAGCGGTTGCGCGTGCTGGTGCAGCGGCTGGGCATCGCCGACGCCGCGCTGGAGGCCGCCATCGCGCGCACCAATGCGGAGCGGGGCGCCGGACCAGCGGCGGACGATCGACCGGCCTGCCTGCTGACCGGCACCGCCCCGCCGGACGGACGCCTGCACGCCGTGATCGCCGATGCCGGCTTCCGCCCGGTGGGGCAGACGCTGGCCGAAGCATGGTGCGATCGGGGTGCGCCGGTGGCGGAGGGCAGCGGCGATCCGGTCGCGGCGCTGGGCCGCTGGATGCACGAGCGGCCCGATGGACCGCGCGGCTTCCGCGATCCCGTCGCGTCCCTCGCCGCCGGGATCGCACAGGCGCAGGCACGCGCCGTGGTGCTGTGGCGGGTGGAAGAGGACGAGGCGCAATGCTGGCACCTGCCGCAGGAGCGGGCGGCGCTGGCGCAGGCGGGCGTGCCGGCGCTGGTCCTGACCCGGCGCGACTGGCGCGGACGGGACGGCGCGGGCGCGGAGATCGCCGGCTTTCTTCAGGGAATTGCAGCATGAAGCTTCTCGATGGTCACCGCGTGGCGGTGCTCGGCACCATGGCCGACCGGCCGCTGGCCCGCTATCTCGCGTCGCTCGGCGCGGAGCTGGGCGGTCCGGTGGAGGGGGCCTCCTTCGTTATCGACGATCTGGGCCGCGCAGCCACTGCCGACCTGGCGATCGGCGCGGAGGCGGTGCATGTCTCGGTCACGCCGTTCGGTTCGGACGGGCCACGCAGCGAGTGGCGCGCGGGCGAGCTGGTCGCCTCCGCCACCGGGGGCGCGCTGCGGCTGACGGGGCGGCCGGGCGAAATGCCGGTGAAGGAAGCGGGCGATGCCTGCACCTTCCATGCGGAGATGGTCGCGGCTGCCGGTGCGATGGCCGCCCATTTCGCGCGCGGCACGCATGGCCGGGGGCAGCATGTCGATGTCTCGATCCAGCAGGTGGCGATGAGCCGCAACGTCAACGGCATCCTGGTGTGGCAGTTCGACCGCCGCAAGCTGGACCGGGCGGGCGGCTGCATCGCCTATGGCCGCGCCCGGGTGCAGGTGATCTGGCGGCTGGCGGATGGCTGGTGCTTCCACGCGCTGATGACGGGCCGGCTGGGTGCGCCCGCCAACCGTGCGCTGGCACAATGGATGGACGAGGCGGGCGGCGCCAACCCGCTGCGGGATGTGGACTGGCTGGCCTATAACCGTTCCACCCTGCCGGCGGAGGTGCGGGCCGAGTGGGAGAGCGCCATGGCCGCCTTCTTCGCCACCCGCACCAAGGCGGACATCGCGGGCGAGGGGCGCCGGCGCGGCATCAATGCCTGCGTGGTCAACGAACCGGCCGACGTGCTGGCCGACCCGCATCTGGCCGCGCGCGGCTTCCTCGACACGGCGGACGGGCTGCCCGAACGCTTCGCCATGGTCCGTCCCGGCAGCATTGCCGGCGCGCCGGCGATCCATGCGGGCGATCGCCCGGGGCCGCTGTCGGGCGTGAAGGTGCTGGACTTCGCCTGGGCACTGGTCGGCTCCATCACCACCAAGACACTGGGCGACCTTGGCGCGGAAGTGGTGAAGATCGAGACGCGCAACCGGCCCGATCTCGCCCGGCTGGACCTGCAGGTCTCCGCCTCGCAAGCCGGCAATCTGGATGACAAGCCGTGGTTCGCGCATCTCAATACCTCCAAGCGGAGCCTCACGCTCGACCTGAAGCAGGCCGATGCCCGCCGTGTGCTGGACCCGCTGATCCGGTGGGCGGACGTGGTGGTGGAGAACTTCTCCCCCGGCACGATGGACCGGCTGGGGTTGGGCTATGATGCGCTGGCAGCGGCGCGGCCGGGGCTGGTGATGGTGTCCGGCAGCGTGTTCGGCCAGACCGGTCCGCTGGCGCAGGAATGGGGCGTGGACGGGACCGGCGGCGCGCTGTCCGGCCGCACCTTCCTGACCGGCTGGCCGAACGAGGACCCGGTGATCCCGGGCGCGGTACCCTATGGCGACGTGATCGTGCCGTTCGTGATGGCCGGGCATGTCGCGGCGGCCTTGCAGCACCGGCGAGAGACCGGGCGTGGCTGTCACATCGACGCTTCCATGTACGAGATCTGCGTGCAGCAGATGCGCGATGCGCTGGCCCTGGCACGGGCGGGGCAGGTGCCGCAGCGCACCGGCAATGCCGATCCTGCGGTGTTCTTCCAGGGCGTGTTCCCCGCGGCCGGTGACGATCGCTGGGTGGCGATCAGCACCTTCGACGCAGCGGAGCGCGACCGGTTGCTGGCGATCACCGGCGGCGACATCGCCGGCTGGACCGCCGCCCGCGCCGACCATGCCATCGCCGCGCAACTGCAGTCCGCCGGCATCGCCGCGGGCGTGCTGCAGGACAGCGAGGACCTGATCGAGCATGATCCGCAGATGGCCGGGCGCGGCGCGCTGGTCACCCTGGACCATCCGCTGCTGGGCCCGTTCGGCCATGTGGCGACGCCCATCCGGTTTTCCCGTGACGTGCCGCAGCCGTTCCGCGCCCCGATGATGGGCGAGCACAGCCACCAGGTCGCCCGCGACATTGCCGGGCTGGATCCGGACATGATCGCCCGCCTGGACCAAGCCGGAGTCTTCCATTGAGCACCTCCGCCAATCAGCGCAGCCGCAAGACCCTGGCCTGCACCGGGGAAGCCACCGCGTACCAGAAGGCCTTCGGGCAGGAGCTGCGCCGCCGGGTGGTGGACGAGCAGGAGCCGTTCGCCATCGCGCAGGCCGACACCCCGCACGAGATCTTCCATGCGATGGACATCCCCATCGTCTCCAACCAATGGTGGTCGGCCTACATCTCCGCCAAGCAGCTGTCGGGCCGGTATTTCGATGCCATGGTGGAGAAGGGCTACCCCGCGAACAGCTGCAAGTACTGCTCGCTCGGCCTCGCCTGCACGCTGGCGAAGGATCCCGCCAGCGCGCCCTGGGGCGGACTGCCGCGCCCGACGGTGCTGGTCGCCCGGCTGACCTGCGACTGCATCCAGCACGTCTTCGGCCTGTGGGCCAGGGAGCTGGACACGGAGTTCTTCGCGATGGAAGCGCCCGCGTGGGAGCACAAGGAGGCCGACTGGTTCCGCCATTCGCACGACCAGTGGGAACGCGTGTACCAGCCCGACCGCATCGCCCACATGGTGGCCGAGATGCGCGACCTGATCAGCCTGCTGGAACAGCGCACCGGCCGCCGGTTCGACGAGGCGAAGTTCCATCACCTGATGGAGCGCATAAACGAACAGGAAGGTTACATCTGGGAAGCCGCACAGGCAATCGGCGCCGCGCGGCCGAGCCCGGTGTCCATCGCCGACCAGATGCCCAACACCATGATCCCGCAATGGCATCGCGGATCCGACTGGGCGGTGGCCCATGCGCGCAAGTTCCGCGACGAGGTGCTGGAGCGGATCGCGCAGGGCGGCGGCGCCGGCAGCAACGAGAAGCTGCGCCTGATGTGGATCGGTGCCGGCGTGTGGCACGATCCCGGCTTCTACCAGGCGCTGGAGGAGCGGATGGGGGCGGTGTTCGTGTGGTCGATGTACATGCCCTTCGCCGGGCCGGCCTATATCCGCGAGCTGCAGGGGCGGCCGATGGAGGCGCTGGCCAGCCGCATCGCCTCCATGAACGAGACGCTGCACCTGCCGCCATGGATGAGCGGATGGATGCGGGCGGAGGCGGAACGCTGCGGCATCGATGCCGCGGTGATCCTGCTGCCGCCGGACAATCGCCTGTCGCAGTCAGGCACCAAGCTGACGGCGGCGGCGCTGGAGGAAGCCGGCATTCCCGTGCTGATGATCGGCGCCGACATGGTCGATGCCAATATCTGGGACCATGACCGGATGGTCGGCATGGTGGCAGGGTTCCTGCAGGACCGGGTGGCCGCATGATGCCGCTGCGCACCTGGCTGGCGCTGCTGCTGGCCCCGCTGCTGGCACTGGCCGGTTGCGCGAAGCCGCTGCCCGCCGGCGTGACCGAGCTGACCTATGCCAGTCCCTATCCACCGTCGCACCCGTTCAGCCGCGCCGACCGGGTGTGGATGGACCATGTGGCGCAGCAATCGAACGGGCGGCTGCGCATCCGCCCGGTATGGTCGGGTGCGCTGATGTCGGCCGACATGTCGATGGAGGAGCTGCGCCACGGCGTGGCCGACATCGCGCTGATCAGCCCGATCTATTCCCGCGGCGGCACGCATCTGCTGCGCACGCAGACCGGGTTCTACAAGGGCGCGCAATCGATCGAGAGCCAGATGGCGCTGTATCATTGCCTCGCCCGGTCAGAGCCGGAGATCGGCCGGGAGCTGCACGGGCTGAAGGTACTGGCGGCGCAAGGCGGGCTGCTGCCGGGGATCATGATCCGCGGGCGTGCGGTCCGCAGCCTGGACGATCTGCGCGGCCTGCGCATCCGTGCACCGACGGAGCTGCTGTCGGTGCTGGGCAGCTTCGGCGCCGACCCGGTGCTGATGCCCATGGGGGAGGTCTACTCGCAGCTGGCCAAGGGCGTGCTGGACGGCGTTGTCTCCAGCCCGGACTCCTATAAGGCGCTGCACCTGTCCGAAGTGACCGATTACTATTTCGCGCTGGAGATACCGCGCGGCGCCTACCCGGCGCGGGCTATGGGCGACGATCGCTGGCACCGGCTGGAGCCATGGCAGCGCGACATCCTGGCGGCCAGCACGCCGGTCTGGGAACGCGCCATCGCCGATGCGATCTACACCTCGCTGGAGGCCGGGCTGGAGGACAGCCGCGGCAAGGTGCAGGTGTTCCAGCCCAGCGCGGCCGACCAGCAGCGGTTCGAGGACGTGTACCAGCGTGACAATCTGCGCACTGCGCGGGACGCGCGGCGGTGGGGCATCGATGGCGAGGCGGTGTTCCGGCGGGCACAGGCCAGCCTGCCCGGCGATGATCGCGTCGTGTGTGGAGGTGCAGCATGATCGACCCAGCTTCGCAGCCGCTCAGCGGCATCCGGGTGGCCGATTTCAGCCATGTCATGGCCGGCCCCTTCGCCAGCCACCTGCTGCGGCTGATGGGGGCGGAGGTCATCAAGATTGAATCCACCAGGGGCGACGGGTTCCGCAATTACGGGGCCGACCGGCAGTTCGACGGCATGAGCCCGGCCTTCATCGCGGCCAATGTCGGCAAGAAGAGCATCGCGCTGGACCTGAAGGACCCGGCCGACCGGGCCATCGCGCAGGGGATCGTCACGCGCAGCGACGTGCTGCTGGAAAACTTCCGCCCCGGCGTGATCGGCCGGTTGGGTTTCGGGTACGAGACCGTGCGCGAATGGCGCCCCGACATCGTGTTCTGTTCCGTCTCCGGCTATGGCCAGCATGGGCCCCAGCGGGACTGGCCCGCGATCGACAACATCGTGCAGGCGACCAGCGGCATGATGATGCTGAGCGGCGCGGAGGGCGATCCGCCGGTGCGCGTGGGCTTTCCCATCGTCGACACGCTGACCGGGCAGACCGCCGCCGTGGCGATCCTGGGCGCGCTGCTGCAGCGGGAACGGACCGGGCAGGGTGCCTATATCGATGTCGCCATGCTGGACGCCGCCATGGCGTTCATGACCAGCGCGCTGACCCCGTTCCTGGTCACCGGCAGCACGCTGAAGCGGCTGGGCAATACCGGCTATAGCGAATTGCCGACCGCCGCCCTGTTCGCCACGGGTGACGGCCGGCAGGTGTCGCTGGGCGTGGTGCAGGACAACCAGTTCGCCGCGCTGGCCCGGGCGCTGGGACGGGAGGAGTGGCTGGCCGACCCGCGCTTCGCCACTGCGGATGCCCGGCGCACCCATTTCGATGCGATGCATGATGAGCTGTCGCGCATCTTCGCCACGCGTCCTGCCGCCCGGTGGGAAGCGGAGCTCAGCGCGGCCGGCATTCCGTGCGGCATGGTGCGGCAGGTGGGCGAGGCGGCCGCATTGTGCCGTCCGGGCGCGCTGCTGGACCTGACGATCGACCAGTTGCCCGACAACCCCCATGTCGCGGTGCCGAATGCCGGCTTCCACATGGAACCGGGCGCACCCGGCACGGACCAGCCGCCACCCCGGATCGACCAGCACCGGCAGGAGATCCTGGACTGGCTCGCCAGCGACGACCCCGGGCCCGAAGCTTCAGGCGGAGACGACAGATGAGGATCGGTATCCTGGCGGCAGCCATCGCCCTGGTGGTGGCGCCCGGCACACGGGCGCAGCAGGCCGAGGCGGACTATCCCGATTACCGGCGTGAATCGCTGTACGTCCCCGTGCGCGACGGCACCCGGCTGGCGGTGAACATCTACCGGCCCGCCAATGGCGCGACGGTGGAGCAGGGCCAGCTGCCGGTGATCTTCGCCTTCACCCCGTACCGCGCGCGGTTTCGTGACGAGGACGGCAAGGTGGAGGAGGCCGCGCTGGGCGACAATCTGGCGCTGCGGTCGCTGCTGCGTGCCGGCTATGTCGTGGCGGTGGCCGACATCCGGGGCAAGGGCGCATCCTTCGGACATCGCCGCGGGTTCCAGGACCGGACGGAAGCGCAGGACGGGCACGATCTGGTGCAATGGCTGGCGGCGCAGCCTTATACCACCGGCAAGGTCGGGATGATCGGCTGTTCCTACCTGGGCGGCAGCACCATGCACACCGCGACCACCGTGCCGCCCGCGCTGAAGGCGGTGTTCATCGGCGCGACCGACTGGGACAAGTACGATTTCGTGCGCCGGGGCGGCATCACCGCGCAGTTCAACACCCGCCCGGACGAGCCGCTGGCGGTCGATCTCGCCAGCATCCCGGTGGACGCCGACAGCGATGGCAGCGAGCTGCGCGCCGCAGTGGCCGAGCATGCCGCCAACACCTCAATGTCCGGGCTGTGGTACGGCATGCCGTATCGCGACAGCATCTCCGACCTCACCGGCAATGCCTTCTGGGACGAGGTTGCCGCATGGAAATACGCCGGTGCGATCCGCGATGCCGGCATCGCCACCTATTTCTGGAGCAACTGGAAGGACGAGCCGACCAGCCAGGTGCTGGTCGCGGCGGAGAACATCGGCAGCAACGTGCTGGTCGGTCCCGGCAGCCATTGCGTGCCGCCGCCGGGCTTCGACTTCACCGGGGAGGTCGTCCGATACTTCGATCATGAACTGAAAGGGGCAGCCAACGGCTTCGACACGCAGCCGCGTGCCACCTGGTGGTCGGACAAGGGGGCGGCTGGGGGCGAGTATGTCACCGGGCCGGACGTGCCCGGTACGGATGCGCTGCCGCTGTCCCTCTACCTGGCGGAAGGCAACAACCTGGCCCCGCGTCCGGGCACCGCAGGCGCTGATGCGATGACGGTCGATTACGATGTAGCCAACGACAGCTATTTCGCCTTCTGGCCCGAGCCGCTGGACGAGCACGGTATCGTCTATACCTCCGCGCCGCTGGCCGCGGTGGTCGATCTGCTCGGCTACCCCGTCGCGCATGTGGCGCTGACGGTGGACAAGCCCGATGCGCAGGTCTTCGCCTATCTGGAGGAGGTCGCGGCGGATGGCACGGTGTCCGTGCTGTCCTTCGGCCGGCTGCAACTGTCGCACCGTGCCACGCAGGCGCCGCCGTGGGATAATCTGGGCCTGCCCTGGCATAGCGGACGGCAGGCGGACACCGCGCCCCTGCCGGATGGCGAGGTCGCGCGCCTGTCCATCGCCATGATGCCGCTGTCACGCCGGCTGGAGGCGGGCAGCCGGGTGCGGTTCGTCGTCACCGGGGCCGATCCGCGCCAGCGCAACCTGGCGGATATGGTGCAGGCGCCGGCACCTGTGCTGACGCTGCAGCGCGGGTGGGAGGCGGGATCCCGCATCGACCTGCCGCTGCTGTCCGCCCAGGATGTCACCGGGGCCGGATCGCCGGCCGGTCCGGCAAGGCAGATCGGTGCCGCGGCCGGTCGCGGTTCCAGCCCGGCCATTGCCGAGGCGCGGGCGGATGCACCCGGCTACACCTTCTATCGTCCGCAGACCTTGCCGGACACGCCGATGCCGGTGGTGCTGTGGGGCAATGGCGGCTGCCGCGACAACGGCCTGTCCGCCAGCCATGCGCTGCGGGAATTTGCCAGTCACGGCTATCTGGTGATCGCCAACGGCCGGCCCGGAGAGGAGCAGCCTGTCCTCGACCGGTTGCCGCAGGAACGGACCGGTCCTGCAAGCCCGCCAGCGCCAGGCGAACGTGCACCGGACGAGACCAGCGTCGCGCAAATGCTGGCCGGTCTGGACTGGGCGGCCAGGGCCAATGCCGATCCGGCCGATCCGCTGCATGGCCGGATCGATACGGATCGCGTGGCGGTGATGGGGCACAGTTGCGGCGGGCTGCAGGCGCTGTCTGCCGGCGCCGATCCGCGGGTCGATACGGTGGTGGCGTTCGGCAGCGGGGTATACAACCGGGCCGGCAGCGGGATCAGCGGGGTCGCGATCGACAAGGCCGACCTCGCCAGATTGCACACGCCGGTCGCCTACATCCTGGGCGGGCCGACGGACATCGCCTATCCCAACGGGACCGACGATTTCCGACGGATCGACCATGTGCCGGTCGTGCTGATGAACTACCCCGTGGGGCATGGCGGCACTTTTGCGCTGGCCGATGGCGGCGAATGGGCGCGGGCCGGGGCCGCGTGGCTCGACTGGCAGCTGAAGGGCGATGCCACGGCCGCGCGGGCCTTTGCCGGGGAGGACTGCACCTTCTGCACCGCGGAAGGCTGGATGATCGACCGCAAGCTGTGACCCGTGACCGTATGACCGAGCTGCTGCTGGCCGGCGACCTGGTGCTGGACGAGCCGGATGCGGCCTACTGGCTGGGCGGCATCGCCCCGGCGTTGCGCCGCGCGGACCTGGCCATCGCGCATCTGGAGGTGCCGCATACCGGTCGCGGCAAGGAGATGGTCGGCGATGTGCCCGCGCCCGGTGCCCCGCCCGGAAACCTGCCGGCCATCGCCGATGCCGGCATTGCCATGCTGAGCCTGGCCGGCAACCACATGAGCGATTGCGGGCCGGACGGCATCGCGGACACGATCGCCGGACTGGATGGCCTGGGGATCGCCCATGCCGGCGCGGGGCCGAACCTGGCCGCCGCCCGCCAGCCGGCCATCGCGGAGCGTGCCGGCCGGCGGATCGCGCTGCTGAGCTACAATTGTGTGGGCCCCGAGTTCGGCTGGGCAGGCGACGATGCCGCGGGGTCGGCCTATCTGCGGATCGACACGGCGGACGGATCGACCATCACGCCGATCGCGCCGCTGGCGCGGGTCAGCGAGGAGGCGCTGGAGATGCTGGCGGCCGACGTCGCTGCCGTGCGCCCGCTGGCCAATCTGGTGCTGGTCGCGCTGCACAAGGGGATCGTCCATGTGCCGGCCCGCTTGGCGTCGTACGAACGGCCGCTGGCGCATGCGGCGATCGATGCCGGCGCGGATGCGGTGATCGGGCACCATGCGCATATCGTGCGCGGGATCGAGTTCCATGGGGGCCGGCCGATCTTCCACGGTCTGGGGAATGGCTGCGTCGTCACCGATGCGCTCAGCCCGGGGCAGGACCATCCTGCACGCGCCGCCTGGGCGCAGCGGCGCAAGCAGCTGTTCGGGTTCGAACCTGACCCCGCCTACACGCTGGCGCCGTTCCATCCGGAGGCGGTCAACGCCTTCATCGGGCGGTTGCTGTGGCATCCTGACGGCCGATTGCAGGCCGGTATCGTGCCTGTCCATGTGGAGGCGCCCGGTCGGCCGGTGCTGGCCGACGGCGCACGGGCGCGGGCGATTGCCGACTATCTGGAACAGATCACCCGCGCGGCGGGCCTGCCACCGATCCGGATCGACGGCGACTTCATGGTCGGGCCTGCTGGATAGCTCCGCCGCCTGCGATCATTCGGCGGCTGCCGGCTGGATCCCGCTGCGGGCGATCACCTGCTGCGCCGCATCCGGCCAGGCATCGCCGCGGACCGCGACATTGTCCTGCGCCCAGTTGTTCAGGTACTCGGTCCAGCTGCCCTGAAGGCGGCCGGAATTGTACCAGTTGCCGGTCGCGACATTGTCCATGGCCGTGCGTCTGGGCGCCAGGTGATCCTGCGAATTGAGGTTCAGCCACACGCCGCCGACATCGTCGATGACGTTGTTGCGCACCGTCACATGGCGCGATCCTTCATCCAGGTAGATCGCGATGCCGCCGGAACCCTGCACGTCGGAAATGTAGTTGCCCGCGATCAGCGCGCCCGGATCGGCCGACAGGTGGTAGATGGCGCCGCCATCCGGGAACCACTGCTTCACCTTCGACACGCGATTGCCCATGATGACGGTGTCGCGCAGCGTGGTCGGCGTATCGTAGACGCGGTTTTCCGGAACATCGTAATAGCCGCGCTGCTGTCGCCAGTATTCCGGGCTGCCGCCGGGATCGTTCGTGCCCCAGCCCCAGCCGACGTCGATCCCGTCATAGGGGGTATCCGACACGTCGTTGTTCAGGATCAGCGTTCCCGAGGCGTAGGTGACAAGGATCGCCGACTGTTCCTTGTAGTCGTGCGAGATGCCGGAGATGCGGTTGTTGCGGATCAGGATGTCGCGCAGCGCCATCTCCGGGCGGGACGGGTGATGTGCGTCCGGACGGGTGCCACCAACCATGATCGCGCCGCCCGCCAGATCGGCAAAGGTGTTGCCGGTCACCTCGATCGCCGCGGTGCCCAGGCCGATGCCGCTGTCGTTCGCATCGGCATTGTTGCCGATCCCCAGCGCCACCTGGCCCAGCTGTCCGAAGCGGTTGTCGTCGAAGATCACGCGCGTCGCGGCGGCGACCTGCACCGCGGCGGGCTGCTGGTTCCAGCGGTTGCGCATCACCTCGAACGCGCGGCACCCCCAGCTGCAATCCCTGATCGGATCCGCCGGATAATCGACCAGGTCGCCGGCCAGATAGGCGCCGCTCTGCTGGCTGGCATAGCCTTCCGGCCCGGACGGTTGCAGCCAGCTGGTGTGGCGGAACGCCAGGCCCCGGAAGTGCAGGTCGCGCACCGGGCGGTCATAGGTGCCGGAGATCGAGACCAGCCGTTCCAGCCGGGGCAGGACCACTTCGGCGCTGCGCATGTCCTGCCCGGCGACAGGCTTGTAGTAGAGAATGCCTGCCGCCGGATCGGCATACCACTGACCCGGTTCCCGCAGGAAGGCGAGGGCGTTGACCAGGAACATGCGCGCAACCTCGACGGCGACCGGGCGGGCGAAGGTGTCGTAGCCGACCAGATTGTTGCGCCAGCCCGGCTGCTGCATGACGATGCGGTCCCGCTCGATCCGTTCGACCATGGCATGGCGGTGCGTGAACCAGCTCATCCCCTCGATCTCGATCCGGCTCTGGTCGGGCAGTTCGGACAGCGTGCTCCAGGCCGGGTCCTTGATCGTCAGGCCCCAGGGATGAAACTCCACCGCCGCGCGCGGCATCTCGATACTGGCGCGACGTGCCAGGTGGCCGTCGACGGTCAGCTGTCGCGGATCGCTGCCGCGCGGCATGGGTGCCGACCAGATGCCGCGTGCTGCATCCGCCAGCTGCCATCCGGTTACCGGCACGCCGCCCGACAGCAGCGGATAGGCACCCGGTTCGCCCTCCCACCGGACCGTCGAACCGTTCTGTCCGCCATCCTCCGCGCCGAAGCGCAGAGGGGCGGCCAGATTGTAGGTGCCCGCGGCCACCCGGACTGTCACGTCGTGATCGCGGTTGAGCCGGCGCACCGCCGCCTGCGCGCGTTCGAAGGTCGCGAACGGGCGCTCGGCGGATCCGTCACCCGCGTCCGATCCGCTGGCGGACAGATGCAGCACCACCGGGGTCGGCACCGGACGATTGGGGATGACCACACGGTGGCGCTCCGGCTCGACATGAGGCGGCGCCACCGGGATCGCCGGGAACGGCCCCAGCTGCGCGGCAGCGGGAGCGGAGATGGCCGCTGATAGCGCCAGCAGCGCGACATACCTGATCCTGGCCATCATCCTCTCCCAAGGCATTGTGCGACTTCGTTCCGAGCGAACCCGATCCACTCTACCGTAGATCATACATCATACAATAATTTGTCCATTAGACTTCGGCAATCTTGACCGACGGACGATAAGCACTGGTCTTCCATGCCATGGTTACGTTAACAATGCCATGAGGTGATCGCCAGCAGCAGAGCTGCCGCCGAGATGGTCATCCATGATCAGAGGGAAGGATGCAGCATGATTGCAGTCGTCAGGCGTACCGCCATGACATGGGTTCAGGCGGGCCGGTCCTTGCGGCACATCCTGCTGGCCATGGTGCCCGTCATGCTGTTCGCAGGAAGCTTGGCGTCCGCTGCGGCACCTTCGCGTTCGGTCTACCAGGCCATGCCGCAGGACCCCGCCGCCATCGTGGTGCAAGGTGTCGGCGACGGGCGGGCCGACGACACCGCCGCATTGCAGCAGGCGATCGATGCAGCCGCTGCCGAGGGCGCCGGCGCCATCGTGTTCGTGCCGGAGGGCCGCTATCGCCTGACCCGGACGTTGCTGCTCCGCTCGGGCGTCAGGGTGTTCGGCGTCGGGCGCCGACGGCCCGTCTTCGTGCTGGCGGAGCGCACGCCCGGCTTCGGCGAGGGCGTGGCAGCGATGGTCAGCTTCACTGGCGAGGACCAGTTCCGCTCCGGTCGGCCGGCCGTTCCACCGCGCACGACGGTGCCGTTCGACCCGACCATCTTCGACGGCACGCAGACGACGTTCTATTCGGCTCTGTCCAACGTGGATTTCGATATCGGCGAGGGCAATCAGGGCGCTGTCGCCGTCCGCTTCCGCGTCGCGCAGCATGCCTTCCTGCGGCATGTCGACATGCGGCTCGGCAGCGCATTCGCCGGCGTCTACCATGTGGGCAACGAGGTGGAGAACGTGCGCTTCTTCGGCGGACGGTATGGCATCGTGGCGGAAAAGACCGCGCCGACCTGGCCGTTCACCCTGATCGACAGCCACTTTGAAGGGCAGCAGGTCGCCGGCATCCGTGAACACGAGGCTGTGCTGACGCTGGTCAACGTCATGTTCCGCGACATGCCGGTGGGGATCGAGATCGACCGCGGCTATTCCGACATGGTGTGGGGCAAGGATGTCCGCTTTGCGAATGTGAGCGATGCAGGGATCGTCATCTCGATGGAGGACAGCACCTTCACGCAGGTCGGGTTCGAGAATGCCGCGGCGTCGGCCACGCCGGTCTTCGCGCGCCTGAGGGAGAGCGGACGGACCTTTGCCGGCGTGGGCGACCATTACGAGGTGCGCCGGTTTTCGCACGGTCTTGCCGTCGCGGCGCTGGGGGAAACCGGCACGAAGCAGTCGGTGTTCGACGCGGTGCCGGTCCGCCGCGCTGTCGCACCGCGCCCGCCCGCCATCCGCGCCTTGCCGCCCGTCAGGGAATGGGTCAGCGTCCGCGATCTTGGCGTCGCGGGCGACGACCGGACGGACGACACGGCGGCGCTGCAGCGTGCGATCGACACGCACCGCGTCCTCTACATGCCCACGGGCCGGTACCGGGTGACACGGCCGATCCGGCTGCGTGCCGATACGGTGCTGATCGCGCTGCATCCCGACACGACGCAGCTCTACCTGCCGGATGAAGCCGCCGCCTATGCCGGCATCGGCGATCCGGTCCCGTTGCTGGAAAGCGCGCGCGGGGGTGCGGCCATCGTGTCCGGGCTCGGCCTGTGGACCGGTGGCATCAATCCGCGTGCCACCGCGCTGCTATGGCGCAGCGGCGCGCGATCCATGGTCAACGACGTGCGCATCCATGGCCCGGTCGTGCGGGTGAACGGCACCGCGACCGGTGCCACGGACCCTGCCGCACGCCCGGACGGGCAGCAGGCCAGCATCTGGGTCACCGATGGCGGGGGCGGGACCTTTGCCGCCATCTGGTCGCCCAACACGCTGTCCTCCTCCGGCTTCCATGTCTCGGACACGGATACGTCCGGCCATGTCTACGGGCTGTCGGCCGAACATCATTACCGCCACGAGATCGTGCTGCGCAACGTGGCCAACTGGGAGTTCCTGGGCGCGCAGACAGAGCAGGAGGCGCGCGACGGCCCCAACGCCTTCTCGATCGAGCTGAGCGATGTGCGCAACATCCTGCTGGCCAATTATCGCGCCTATCGCGTCACCCGTTCGATCAAGCCGGTCGAAACTGCGGTGCGGCTGTTCGGGTCCAACGACGTGCGGTTCCGCAACGTGCACATCAATGCGGAAAGCGGCTTCTCGACCTGCGACGAGGACGGCTGCGGCACCTTTGCCCGGGCGAGCAAGTTCCCGTTCGACAATGCGATGATCGACGCGGCGACCGGCCGCGCGCTGCGGGAGCGTCAGTTCGGCGCGCTGGACATCGGACCGGCGGCGGTGCTTGCGCCCGAACAGCGGGTGCCGGCGGTATCGACAGGGGTGCGGAAGCTGGCTGACGGCTTCTATTCCGCCGGTGGCGGGGCGGTGGACGCCAAGGGCAACCTGTTCTTCATCGACCGGTTCTTCCATCGCATCTACAGCTGGTCCACGTCCGGCGGGCTGCGCATCGTCACCGATCCACCGCTCGATCCGGTAAACCTCGCCGTCGATGGTGGCGGCAGGCTGATGGTGCTGTCGTCCGAGGGGGCCGGGGGCACGGTCTACAGCATCGATCCGGCGGCGCCCGACCGGGTGCAGGTGATCGCACCGACACCGGCGGCCGCCGCGCCGGGGGCCATGACGCTGCAGCCCGGCAATCTGTGGGCGAATGGCGAGTTCGCCGACCAGATCGATTTCGCCACCTACGAGTTTCCGCCGCTGGCGCAGTTCTTCGCGGACAAGCTGGGTGCGGCCAAGCCGATGGAATATGCCTCGCCGGACGGATCGCTGCGGCTGCCGGCCTATCGGGTGTGGGCGCAAGGCGGCAGCGACCATCGCGGCTGGCGCTGGTCGGACCCGCTGGACGCGTATAGCCTGGTGGGGGCACAGGCGGGCGAGCGGATCGTGCTGACCAATTCGTCGGAAAACCGGACCTATGAAGGGCTGATAGCCGGGGAGGGCCGCGTCACCGAGCTGAAGGTACTGGCCGAACGTGGCGGCGAGAGTGCGGTACGGGCGGCAGACGGCACGCTCTATGTCGCGAACGGGCAGGTCTTCGTCTATTCCGCCGACGGCACATTGCTGCGGCGTATCGACGTTCCGGAACGTCCCTTGCAGCTCCTGCTGGGCGGTGCCGACCGGCGCACCCTGTACATCATCAGCCATCACAGCCTGCACGCCTTGCCGCTGTGAGCGCCGTCCGGACAAAACTGCCACGCCGGCTTTCGCAAAGGCGACCGGCGCTATAGGCACCGGGTGAGAACAGGGCACCAGGAGCGACGGTGATAGAAAAGAAGCGGCGGGCGCGCGGCGCGACCATTGTCGACGTGGCGGCACGGGCCGGCGTGTCTCCGATGACCGTCTCGCGGGTCATCAACAACCAGGCCGGCGTGCGGGCGGAGACCCGCCGGCTGGTGGAAGATGCCATCCAGGCGCTGTCGTACACCCCGAATACGGCGGCGCGCAGCCTGGTGACGTCGGGCGAGCTGCGCATCGGCGTGATCTATTCCAACCCGAGCGCCGCCTTCATGAGCGAGTTCCTGACCGGGATCTACGAGGAAGCGTCCGCCCATGGCGCCCAGCTGTTCCTGCTGAAGGGGGAGGGCGGCGCGCCGCCTTCCGCAGAGGCGATCCGGAACTTTGTCGCCATCGGGCTGTCCGGGGCGATCCTGGCGCCGCCGCTGGGCGAGGCTGCGCGCGTCGTCGACATGCTGCACAAGGCGGGCATCCCGCTGGCGGCGGTGGGTGCCCATGACGTGGCCGGAACCAGCTGCGTCAGGATCGACGATCGCGCCGCCGCCTACGAAATGACCATGCACCTGATCGAGCTGGGTCACCGCCGGCTAGGCTTCGTGGTCGGCAATCCCGACCAGGCCGCCAGTGCCGAGCGGCTGGCGGGGTTCTATGCCGCGGTGCGCGAAGCCGGCGATGCCGAGGTCAGGCTGGCGCAGGGCGATTTCAGCTATTCCTCCGGCCTGGCGGCGGGCGAACAGCTGCTGGATGCGCCGCTGCCGCCGACGGCGGTGTTCGCCAGCAATGACGACATGGCTGCGGCGGTCGTCTCGGTGGCGCATCGCCGCCAGCTTGACGTGCCGCGGATGCTGACCGTGGTGGGCTTCGACGATAGCGCCGCTGCGGTGACGCTGTGGCCGCCGCTCACCACCATCGGCCAGCCCATCCGCCGGCTGGCGGCCGAGGCGCTGGCCGAAGTGGCGACGGCAGGGGCCGCCCCGCGCAAGGCTGGCGAGACCGGGCGCGAGAAGATCCTCGATTATGTGCTGATCAAACGCTCCTCCACCGCGCCGCCGGCGGAGACGGTCAGCGCGGGATCGGCAGCCGACGAGGCGGTACGACCTTCATAGCGGAACCAGGCGAAGTCGGCCGGGAGCCTGGCGCCGGACATGTCCTGGCAGGCCATGCCGACGAAGGTGCCGGTGAAGTTCGGCAATCCGGGTACGGTAACCTCATCCGACAGGATGCTGGCATCCAGCGTGCCAGGCAGCGTCTCCCACCCGGCCCTATCCTGCCGCCAAGAGAACCGCAGCGTCCCGTGATCGACCTCGGCGCGCAGCTCGACCGGGCCATCCGGCAGGGCGGCGACGGCGACGCTGATGGCGCAGCCATGGGCCGGGTCCGCGCTCATCACCTGCAGCTGGCGCACGCCGGCATCTGAGGTCACGTAGAGGTAATGGAACTTCGTGCCGTTGTAGTAGCAGACCAGCCCGGCCGATTGCTGGAAACCGGCAGGTGCGAAGCTGAGCTGCGTGGTGGCCGTGTAGCAGAAGTGCTCCTGCCGCCGGGCGACGAGCGATTGTTCGAACACGCTGCCCAGGCTCTCACGACCCCACAGGCGCAGATGGCCCGGATTGGCGGAGAGGCTGAACAAGGCTTCGGGTTCGGGGGTGCGCAGCCACTGGAGCTCGGCCGGCAACTGGTCCGACGCGAACCGGCCATCCCACGGCTCGGCCGGCCATGGATGCGGCAGGAGTGCGGGCAGCGGGGGCGCGGGATCGGGCCGGGCATCTCCTGTCAGCGTCCGCAGCCAGCCATCATCGCCCCAGGCCACCGGCTGGATCGCGGTTTCGCGGCCCATGACGCAGCGTGCCAGACCGGGCAGCGGCCGACCGCAGAGATAGACGAGCCAGGCCGAACCATCGTCCAGCTCGACCAGGTCGCCATGGCCGGCGCGCGCAAGCGGCAGATCGTCGTGTCCGGCCGCGGTCAGCACCACACCCTCCGGATGCACCTCGTACGGGCCCCAGATCGAACGGGAGCGGGCCATGACGACGGCATGGTCCCAGCCCGTGCCACCTTCGGCGACGAGCAGGTGGTACCAGCCGTCGCGCTTGTAGAGGTGCGGGCCTTCGGTGAAGCCGCGCGCGGTGCCTTCGAAGATCACGCGGCTCTCGCCAACCAGCCGCATCGTCGCGCGGTCCAGTTCCTGCATCACGATGCCGGCGAACCGCCCGCGCCCGGGGCGATGGTCCCACAGCATGTTGAGCAGCCAGCTCCTGCCGTCATCGTCATGGAACAGCGCCGGGTCGAACCCGCTGCTGTTCAGGTAGATCCGGTCGGACCACGGCCCTTCGATCGTCTCGCTGGTGACGGCATAATTGTGGAAGTCGCGCAGCGATGCGCCGACCGCGCCGTCCGCGGTCGTCTGCCCGTAGCGTTTCACATCGGTGAAGATGAGCCAGAAACGGCCATCGGCCCAGGTCAGGTCGGGCGCCCATACGCCGCAGGAATCGGGATTTCCCCGCATGTCCAGCTGAGCCGCCCGGCAGAGCGGGCGCGCGACGAGGCGCCAGTTCACCAGGTCGCGGCTGTGATGGATCTGCACCCCGGGATACCATTCGAAGGTGGAGGTGGCGACGTAGAAGTCGTCACCCACGCGCACGATCGAGGGATCGGGATTGAACCCGGGGAGGATCGGGTTGTCGAAGCGTGTCATGCCGGCTTGCGCACCATGGTCCAGATGATGACGGCGCCGACAAGGTCGAGGACGCCGAGGATGACGAAGAAGGGTTCGAAGCCGACGCTGTCAACCATGCCGCCGAGCAGGACCGAGAAGACCAGCACACCCAGATTGCCGGCAAATCCGGCCAGTCCGGCCGCGGTCGCCACTTCGTTGCGCCTGAACAGGTCGGACGCCATGGTGATGACGGTGACGGACAGGGTCTGGTGGGCGAACCCGCCCAGGCACAGCAGCGCGATCGCCGCGTAGGGGCTGGTGACGACACCGACAAAGGCCATGGACACCATCATGATGGCGCCGACGGTAAAGGCGCAGCGACGCGCATTGATCAGCGAGACGCCCTGCCGCTGCAGGAATGCGGCCACGGCAGGGCCGAACAGGCAGCCGAGATCGGCCGCAAGGAACGGGAGCCAGGCGAACAGGGCGATCTGCGTCAGGTCGAAACCGCGTTCGCGCACCAGGTAGAGCGGCAGCCAGAACGCCAGCATGCCCCAGACCGGATCCGCCAGCAGGCGGGGCAGGGCGATGCCCCACAGATTGCGCCGGCGCAGCAGGGCCGGGATCGACACGCGCGTGCCGGTTGCGGCAAGGTGTTCCTCCTGCCCGGCGGCGATATAGGCGCGTTCGTCCTCCCGCAGCCGGGGATGGCGCGCGGGAGTGTTGTAGAACAGGTACCAGATGACGGCCCAGACGAGGCCGATCCCGCCCGCGATCAGGAAGGCCAGGCGCCAGCTTTGCGTGAGCACCGCCCACGCGACCAGCGGCGGCGCCAGCACCGCGCCGAACGAGGCGCCGATATTGTAGATGCCGCCGGCGACGCCGCGCTCCTTTGCCGGAAACCATTCGGCCACCAGCTTCTGACCGGCCGGCTGAGCCGCGCCTTCCGCCAGACCCAGCAGGCCGCGCAGCGCCGCGAAGCCCAGCCATCCGTTGGCGAAGATATGGGCCATCGTGATCAGCGACCAGGCCGCCGCGCAGATGGCGAATCCGATTCGCAGACCCACCCCGTCCAGCAGCCAGCCGGCGAGCGGCTGAAGCATGACACCGAGCTGGAAGGCCCCGGTAATCCAGCCATATTGTTCGCTGCTGATCGCCTGTTCCACCAGGATGACCGGCGCCGCCACGCCGAGCACGGCACGCGCCAGGTAGTTGATGACCATCGCGCCCACGAACAGGCCGATGATGATCCACCGCATTTTCGGGAAGCCAGACGTACGCAAGCCGCTCTCCGTTAACGTGAACATCGCTCTGGCGGCTTAGCGACTGGTTGGTCGCTGCGCCAGTAGCGTGTCAGACAAAGCACATCACTCATTGGTAATGCAGTTGGGCGATATACCCGGCAGAGTCGAATTGACAACAGGATAAGTCCTACATAATCTACACCTGTTAACGTTATCACGCTGCACTGCAGCAAAAGTGAGCCAACGGGTGGGAGGGTGCAGGCAATCAGCGGGTGGAGAGTGCTTGGTAGCGTACCATGTCACGCAGCTACGGCACGATCATCCGTTGTCCTGTTCTTTGCGAATAATGCCGAAGTCCTCTGCTTAGGGGCGAGCGGACCTGTGTCCGTCGCCGGGCGGGTTCTTGGCGAAGAGTTAAAAAACAAAGGGGAAACAGGATGCTTCACAAAGACCACGGTCATCGTCGTTCTCTCATGCAAGGCGCGTCGCTGCCTGTATTGACGGCGCTGGCGTGTCTCCTGCCGCTGCCGGCCCTGGCGCAGGTGTCGCCGGCCCAGACGCCGCCGGCGGGGGTTCCCGCCGGGCCTGACGGCCCGCTCCAGTCCGCGCCCGAAGAACTTTCCCAGACGCCGCAGGGCGGCGGCCGTGCCGGAGGCGAGATCGTCGTCACCGGCACCCGGATCGTCACCGGCGGGTTCGACGCGCCGACGCCGACGACAGTCCTGGGCGCCGAACAGATCGCCGCCAACGCGCAGCCGAACATCTTCACCACCATCGCGCAGCTCCCCTCCCTGCAGGGATCGAGCGGCACCCAGGTGAACACCTTCAGCACGTCCAGCGGGCAGCAGGGCCTCAGCTCCTTCTCGCTGCGCGGTGTCGGCGCGATCCGCACGCTGACCCTGCTGGACGGGCAGCGCGTGGTCGGCGCCAACGTGACGGGTGTGCCAGATGTCAGCCTGTTCCCGCAGCTGCTGGTGCAGCGGGTGGACGTGGTGAACGGCGGAGCCTCCGCCTCCTACGGCTCCGACGCAGTCGGCGGCGTGGTCAACTTCATTCTCGACAACCGCTTCGAAGGCATCAAGGGGAACGTCCTGGGCGGGATCACCACCTATGGTGATGACGAGCAGATCCTGCTCCAGCTCGCCGCCGGCACCAGCCTGCTGGATGACCGGCTGCACCTGGTGACCAGCATCGAGTATGACGACGAAGCGGGCGTACCGGGCGGCAATTACGGGTTCGAGCTGGCCAATGGCCGCGACTGGTTCACCGGATATTCGATGATCAATCGCGGCGTGCTGAACGATGGCTCGCCGCAATATATCATGCGCGACCGGGTGCAGACCGCCGGCTACGGCAAGTATGGCCTGATCACCAGCGGGCCGCTGACCGGCACCGGCATCGACGCCGAGGGCAACCCGTATCAGTTCCAGTTCGGCAGCCCCTGCTATGGCAGTCTGTGCCTTGGCGGCAATGTTGCCGGCAATGTCGATGCGGGTCGATCCCTGCGATCCGCGATCGAGCGCCTGAACAGCTACAGCCGGGTCGGGTTCGAGTTTTCGCCGGGCCACGAGATCTATGCCACGGTGAACCTGGCGCGGGTGCGCACCAGCAACCAGCCGGTGAATGGCGCCAACCGCCCCGGTCTGACGATCCAGTGCGACAACCCGTTCGTGCCGCAGGCGATCAAGACCCGCTGCGCAACGGCAGGGATCACCAATTTCGGCTTCGGCACCAGCAACGCTTCGCTGGGCAACACCAGGGTGGATACCGAGCGGCGGCAATATCGCTACGTGGCAGGGGTGAAGGGCGAGTTCGGCATCGGCGAGCGGGACTGGACCTACGACCTCTACGGCACGCACGGCATCAACTACACCGACATCGACGTGAGCAACATCATGCTCAATCCGCGGTTCAACCAGGCGATCGACGTCATCTCGCTGAACGGCCAGCCCGCATGCCGCAGCGCGGCTGCGCGGGCCGCCGGATGTCAGCCGCTGAACATCTTCGGCGATGCGGCGTCCCAGGCGGCGCTGGATTACGTCGTTCCGGCGAACGGCCCGTACCAGCGCACGCGCCAGACCCAGGACGTCGTCAGCCTGAGCTTCTCCGGCTCACCCTTCGACCTGTGGGCCGGCCCGTTCTCGGTCGCGTTCGGCGGGGAGTACCGGCGCGAATTCTATCGGGTGGAGGCCGACCCGTACGGCGCGGGCTTCGCCAACACGCCGCCGAATGCGGACTACCCGGCCGATCCGGTGCTGAACGCGTCCGGCAACGGCAACTGGTATGCGGGCACCTACAAGAACGGTCGCGGCGTCTACAACGTCAAGGAAGCGTTCCTGGAAGCCAACCTGCCGCTGTTCGATTCGACGGCGATCGGCCAGGCCAACCTGAATGGTGCGGCGCGTGTAACCGATTACAGCACATCCGGCGTGGTCTGGGCGTGGAAGGTGGGCGGTACGTGGGACACGCCGCTGGACGGCTTCCGCATCCGGGGCGTGACGTCGCGCGACGTGCGTGCGCCCAACCTGTCGGAACTGTTCGCGGCGCCTGTCACCACGACGCTGCCCAACTTCTTCGACCCGTTCACCAATACCAACGTGCTGGTGATCCAGAACTCGATCGGCAACACCGCGCTGACGCCGGAGCTGGCGCGCAACACCACGGTCGGCTTCACGTACAATCCGGCATTCGCGCCAAACGTGAACCTGTCGTTCGACTACTACAACCTGTCGATCAAGGACGTCATCTCCGGCCTCGCGCCGGCGGACATCGTGCAATTGTGCTTCCAGAATGTGCTGCCGGAAACCTGCGCCGCGTTCGATCTCAGCAACAGTGGCGGGAGCGGCAATTTCGTTAACGTCCAGGCGTTCAACCTGGCGTCGATCGAGACCAGGGGCTTCGACATCGAAGCCAGCCTGCGGTTGCCCCAGCCGCTCGGCCTGCCGGGTTCGCTGACGCTGCGCGGCCTTGCCACCCATGTCATCGAATATATCACCGACACCGGCCTGCCCGGGACGATCCCGGTCGATGGCGCGGGCAGCAATTCGGGTGCCACCCCGGACTGGAAGTGGCTGATGATCCAGAGCTACGAGACGGACACGTTCTCGCTCCTGGTGCAGGAACGCTGGTTCAGCGACGGCACTTACGGCAACCAGTATGTGGTCTGCGCGCCGGGTAGCTGCCCCGTGTCGACATCGCAGCGGCCGACGATCGACTACAACACGCTGAAGGGTGCGTTCTATGTCGATATCGGCGCGACGGTGAACCTGACGGACGAGGTCACGCTGTACGGCAAGGTGGACAACCTGTTCGACCGTGATCCCGAACCGTCGCCCATCTTCAACAATCCGGCCCTGTATGACCAGATCGGCCGCGTGTATCGCGCCGGTGTCCGGTTCGCGTTCTGATGCGGGTGACCGCCGCCACGACCCCGGGCCGTGGCGGCGGCGACATGTCAGGGCAGGGGCGTGAGGGTGAACCCGTCGATATCCAGATGCCCGCCACTGGCGCCCGGATTGTAGCACGACAGGGCAAACTGCACGCCCTGGAAGGTGCCGGTCCGCCAGTCATAGACCAGCGGAAGCGTGCCGCCGACCGGTGTGAAACGCTGTCCGTCCACGCTGTAGGACAGGGTTGCGCGCTCGGTTCGGAAATCCATGTCGGTGCGCAGCCACAGCCGTTCCGCCGTGAGCGGCAGGGCCGCGACGCGGGTATCGACAACCGGGCCGCGCTCGGTCGCTTCCGTCACCCGCATGGTCAGGGCGCGGCTGCCGTCCGGCTGGCCGGCGACCGCAAGCTGACCGCTGAACTTGCCAAAGGTGCCGAACCCGCACACGTCACCGGGGTTGATGCCAGTTGCATCCACCACCACTTCGCCGCGCCCGCCCGGTGCCTGCCCCTTCTGGACCAGCGTGTTGCGTGCCGACCACAGCTGGTCACCCGGCGCCGCCTTCAATCGCAGCCAGCCCGGCCGTTCGGCAAGGGACCACCGGTCGTTCAGCGGATTGTGGTTCCATTGCCATTGCAGGCCCAGCGTCCTGCTGGCGAAGGTGTCGGACGCGGGCGGTTCACGGAACGGATGGCCGGGGATCGGCTTGGGCGCGCGAGCGGGCACCCGGTCGGGCGCTTCGGGCGTGCCCCAGATCGGCCATCCGTCACGCCAGAAGACCGGACTGATGTTCGTCACCCGCCCCTTGGCGCCGGCATCGAGCATCACGAAGCCGTAATAGTCGCCGTTCGGCAGGTCGACCAGCGCACCCTGATGGCCGCCGGTGGTATCGTCGATGGAGGCACGCGTTTCCCACGGGCCGAACAGGCTGCGTGCGCGGCTGACCGTCATACCCAGTCGGCGCGGGATCGAGTTGAAGAGGTAGTACCAGCCGTCCCGCTTGACGATCTTGGATCCCTCCGCGCCCTGATAGTAGTGAACGACGCGCGAGCCGCTGATGCGGCTGACAGTCCGGTCCAGCGTATACAGCGTGATCGTCCCGTCGCTGCCGATCGCGCTGGCGAGGTAGGCCGTCCCGTCATCGTCGAAGAACAGCGCGGGGTCGAACAGCTCCTGCCCCAGTTCCACAAAGGTCCACGGTCCGCGCGGATCGCGGGCCTGGTAGATGCGCGTGCTCTGCCCCACCGGCGTTACCGCGACGTAGAAGGTGCCGTCACGATGACGCAGGCTGGGGGCATAGACCCCGGCGCGATAGGCACCGCCATCGGCCAGATCATATTGCGGCCGCCCCTCCAGCCGGTTGACGACATGCGACAGGATGTCCCAGTTCACCAGATCCTTCGAGTGCAGCAGGGTCAGTCCCGGCACGTTGGCGAACGTGGTGCTGACAAAGTAGAAATCCTCGCCGACGCGGATGATGTCGGGATCGGGGTAATCGGCATTGAGCGGCGGATTCAGGTAAGTGCCGTCACCCTGGTCCGAACGCCAGGCCTGCGTCGGCGCGGCGCCTGCAGCCCCGGCCGGAAGCTGACCGGCGCAGCCACCGACCAACGCTGCACCCGCTGCACCCGCCATCCAGTGTGTCGCCAATATCCTGTGCATCCGTTCCCTCTCCTTGCTTCTTTTCGTTGGCCGCAGGCTAGATCGTGCCGCGGAGCGGGGCAATCGCCGCCTTCCGTACGCTGGAAGAAGCAGGGCGGGCAGGACGGCTGAACGACAATCCGAGGGAGAGACCATGACACGTTCGAGCACCATCAGATTGCGACGCGCCCTGGCGGCGCTCGCCAGCGCGAGCTGCCTTCTGGCCGCACTGCCCGTGACGGCCCAGGTGCTGCCCGGGGCCAGCGTGCCGACCTACCAGAAGGCCGGCCTGGCGCCCGATGCGCGCGCCCGCGATCTGGTTGCGCGGATGACGCTGGAGGAGAAGGCATCGCAGCTGGTGAACGATGCGCCGGCGATCCCGCGGCTGGGGATCCGTGAATACAACTGGTGGAACGAAGGGCTGCACGGCGTCGCCGCGGCCGGTTTTGCCACGGTCTTTCCGCAGGCGATCGGGATGGCCGCGACATTCGACGAGGCGCATATCGGCGATGTCGCCGACCTGATCAGCCGGGAGTTCCGCGCCAAGCATCTGGCGGAGCAGCACCGCTTCGGCGGGTCCGACTGGTTCGGGGGGCTGACGATATGGTCGCCCAACATCAACATCTTCCGCGATCCGCGATGGGGGCGGGGACAGGAAACCTATGGCGAGGATCCGTATCTGACCTCCCGCCTGGGGGTCGCCTTCGTCAAGGGTCTGCAGGGTGACGACGAGACGTACCTGCGGACTGTGGCGACACCCAAGCATTATGCGGTGCATAGCGGGCCGGAGCCCTCGCGCCATCGGGACGACATCCATCCTTCGGCCCGTGACCTGGCCGACACCTATCTGCCGGCGTTCCGCGCGACGGTGATGGAGGGGGAGGCGGTATCGATCATGTGCGCCTACAACGCCGTGGACGGCAAGCCCGCCTGCGCCAGCGAGGAACTGCTGACCGGATATCTGCGGGATGCCTGGAAGTTCGACGGCTTCGTCGTGTCGGATTGCGAGGCGGTGGCAGACATCTACCTCGACGATCACCACGATTATGCCGACACGCCGGAGCAGGGCGTCGCCGCAGCATTCGAGGCGGGGATGGACCTGATATGCGGTGGCCCGGTCGAGATCGAGCATGTCGTCAGCGCCGTGCGCACGGGCGTGCTGGACGAGGCGGTGATCGACCGGTCGCTGGTGCGTCTGTTCACCGCGCGCATGCAGCTGGGCCAGTTCGACGATCCGGCGGACGTGTTTCCCGGCATCACGCCGCGCGACAACGACACGGAGGCGAACCGCGCGCTGGCGCAGCAGACGGCGGAAAAGGCCCTCGTCCTGCTGAAGAACGAAGGCAAGCTGCTGCCGCTCGCCCGCGCTCCGCAGCGGATTGCCGTGGTCGGGCCAAATGCGGACACGCTGGAATCGCTGGTCGGCAATTACAACGGCGAACCGTCGCACCCGGTCACCGTGCTGGAAGGTATCCGGCGCCGATACCCGCAGGCGGAGGTCACCTATGTGCAAGGGTCCGGCCTGATCGAGCCGGGCCTGGCGCCTGTGCCGGCCAGCGCCCTGTGCCTGGATGCGCGCTGTGCCAGACCCGGCGTGCGGCTGGGCGAGTTCAGCGACCGCAGCTTCGCCGGTCAGCCCGATGACAGCGAGGTCCGGACAGAAGCGCATCATGCTTGGGAGGGCGAGCGCCGCAACGGCGCCGTCCGCTGGAGCGGGTTCCTGCGCGCGCCGGAAAGCGGCACCTACACCTTCCGCTACGAAGCCAATGGCGGCTATCGCATCCGCGTCGGCGACAACACGATCGTGGATGCGTGGGACGTCGACTGGCGCCCGTCGATCGCAACCGGCACCGTGACGCTGGAAGCCGGCCGCACGTACCCGATCACCGTCGAGGCGTTCCAGCGCGAGGACAAGGGGGACGAGCGCCTGCTGTGGGCCTTGCCCAGCGACGAGGGTGCGCGCGCTGCCGTCGCGGCGGCGGATGCGGCGGAGCTGGTGGTCTTCGTTGGCGGGCTGACGTCGCAGGTCGAAGGTGAGGAGATGAAGGTCGTGGTCGACGGGTTCGCCGGCGGCGACCGCACCAGCCTGGACCTGCCGGCCCCGCAGCAGAAGGTGCTGGAACAGGTCGTTGCCACCGGCACGCCGACGGTGCTGGTGCTGGTCAATGGCAGCGCGCTGAGCGTCAACTGGGCTGACGAGAACGTGCCTGCCATCATCGAGGCGTGGTATCCGGGCGGGCAGGGCGGCGATGCGGTCGCGCGGGCCATTGCCGGCGATTTCAGCCCGGCCGGGCGCCTGCCGGTCACCTTCTACCGGTCGGCGGACGACCTGCCGCCGTTCGGTGACTATGCCATGGCGAACCGCACCTATCGCTACTTCGCAGGGGAGGTGCTGTATCCGTTCGGTTACGGCCTGTCCTACACCACGTTCGACTATGCCCGCCCGCGGGTCTCTGGCCGGCGCATCCGCGCCGGCCAGCCGGCGACCGTGTCGGTCCAGGTGACAAACAGCGGGGCGATGGATGGCGAAGAGGTGGTGCAGGTCTATGTCAGCCGGCCCGGCATGGACGGCGCGCCGATCCGCTCCCTGGCGGCGTTCGAGCGCATCACCCTCGCCAAGGGAGAGAGCCGCACGGTGTGCCTCACGCTCGATCCGCGCGCGCTCAGCACCGTCGATGCGGCCGGTGAGCGTCGGGTAGATGCGGGGAAGGTCGATCTGTGGATCGGCGGCGGCCAGCCCGGCATGCGCGCCGGCCTTCCGGCGGCGGCTGGCGTCGCGGCCTCCTTCACGATCACCGGTTCGCAGGCGCTGCCACGCTGAGCAGAACATGGCCGCCGCGCTGCAATACCAGCGCGGCGGCCATGGCCTCAGGCTGCCGGAGCAGTTGCTGTTACCCGATCACCCGGACAGCTATCGAACGCGGATCCATAAGGCATCAAAGGTCGGCATGGCTTTCTGCCCGGATGCGCCGCCTCCTGCACCCGGATCGACGTCGAGGCAGGTCTTGCCGCCTGCCCGGCGGCACCCGGATGTCAGGGCGACATACGCCGCGAACATGTCGTCGCGCACGCCGCCCGCATCGATCCCCGTTCTGGTCTCCGTGTGCGCACGACCTGCTTAGGTGGCCGGAGCGGTGATCCAGCCGTGCATCGTCATCCACGCGGCAAAGGCATCGAACCAGCCGGTGCTGGTGGTGGTCTTCGGATACATGCCGAAGCCGTGACCGCCCTGTTCGTAGAGGTGGAACTCGACCGGCTTCCCGGCAGCTTTCCACGCCTCGATCAGGCCGAACCCGCTATTCGCGAACAGCGGATCGTCCGCCGCCAGCCCGACGAACAGGGGCGGCGCGTCGGCCGGCACCTCGACGGTCGCCAGCGGGCCGTAGATGTTGCCGATGAAGGCCGGCTTGGCATCCTCGCCGGCCAGTGCGGTGGCCAAGGTCAGCATCGCGCCGGCGGAAAAGCCGACCATGCCGATGCGATCCGGGTTCACGTTCCACTCGGCGGCGCGGGCGCGGATCATAGCGAACGCCGCCCGGGAATCGGTGATCTGCGGTTCGAGGTTGGCCATCATCTCCGCCGGGCTGGGCCGGGGCGGGCGGGCCGCCGCAGTGGAGAACATCTGCGTCATGGACTGTTCGAACGCGGCCATCTCCGCCGGAGTCTGGTTCAGCCGGTACTTCAGGACAAAGGCGGCGACGCCCTTGGCCGCCAGGGCCTTGGCGACGTCCCATCCTTCGTTCTCCATCGACAGCGTGCGGAAGCCGCCGCCGGGCGCGACCACGACCGCCGTGCCGTTGGCCTGCGCAGGATCCGGCAGGAACGGGGTAAGCGTCGCCACAACCACGTTGCGGGCGAAGACGCTGCCATACTGGCTGTGCCAGGATTCCGGGATGTCGCCACCCGGCAGCGGCCCGGTGCCGAGTTCGATGGCGGTCGGTTGCGCCGGGATCTCGATCGGCGTCATCTGTTCGTCCTGCGCATGCGCCGGGACGGAGAAGGCAAAGGCCAGCGCCCCCGCCACCAGCCCGAGCCGCCTGAGCGAGAAATGCTGCCGGCGGACGCCTGCTGTGTGCTCCATAGTTCTTTCCATCTCGCCTCTCCTTGTCGTTATGATTGTCGGTCGCCGGCCCCGGTCAGGGCACCGGGATCTCGAACGTGCCCACCGGCAGGCGGGCATCGTCCCACAGATTGGTGACGGGTGCGTCGGCCCAGGCGTAGCGGACCCGCGCCACAGGTTGACCGTCTCCCGTGACGGTGACCTGCGCGCCATCAGCCCGGGCCGCGGCGAAGCGGCAGGTCTGCAGTGCCGGGCCGCAGAGTTCGAAGCCGATCGCCTGAGGGGAACTGCTGGTGCGCAAGGCGCCCGTCACCCCCGTGAAGTGGAGCACGATGTCATCGCCGCTGCGTTCCGCGCGCATGATCGCCGGACCAGCACGGTCCGTCTCCGAGCCGCCAAGGGCCGCGCGCATGGCACGCGCAAGCCGCTGTCCCACCAGCAGCTTCTGCCCCGGGTGGATGTCAAACGCGTCCCCGATGTCGAGGGTGACAGCCAGCCCGGCGTGGCGATCGGCGGCGGTGACCCGGCGCTGCGCGTCCCGCACATCGCCCCACCCGCTGTCTGCCGGGGTCGTGGCAGGCGCGCCGTAATTGGCCAGCTGCGCCACGACAAAGGCAGTCTGCGCGCTGCCGAAACGACCGCGCCAGTCGTCGATCAGTGCCTGCAGCCGCCGGTCGTAACCCGGAATGCCGGTGTCCGACTCCCCCTGATACCATGCGATACCGGCCAGGCGGATGGGGCCAAGCGGGGCGATCATCGCGTTGAACAGGGTGCCTGCGCCGTTGATGGCATCCCACGGCACGCGCGGGGCACTGCCGGACACGGGTGCGGCGATGGCGTAGCGCCACTCTGTCCCCAGCGGAATGGTCGTGCCGTCAGCCAGGGTGAGCCGCATGGCTTCGGCCGGGCCGATCATTCCGCCCAGCGCATAGACGTCGTCATTGTTGATCGTGATGACATTTCGCCCGCGCTTCAGCGTGCCGGCGGGCAGCACATAGATCCGCGGCGTGCCGGCCAGGCTGGTGCCACCGATGGCGGTGCCGTTCACCCAGGTCTGGTCGGCATCGTCGATCATGCCGAGGGACAGTATGGCGGGCCCCTGCGCCTGCGCCGCCGTGAGCGTCACGGATCGCTGGTACCACAGCATGCCGTTGTAGTTCTGCAGTTCCGGCACGCCCCAGCTTTCGAAGTTGGCGATCGCGGGCACGGCCTGCCAGGTCAGTTGCGTGTCCGGCTGCCACGGCTCCTGCCCCGGGGCATCGCCGGTCTGCGTGCGCCACCAGCTCTCCCATGTGGCAGACGCGTCCTTCGTCGCGGCAAGCGGGTCGCGGTCATACAGCGCCAGCAGGTCCGCCTCCGCCGCCAGCCCCGACTGGCGCGAGGCGGGATCGCTCAGCCAGGCGCTGATCCGCGATCCGCCCCAACTGGAGTGGATCGCGCCGACCGGCACGTCGCTGCCGCTACGCAGCGCCTGCGCCATGTAGAAACAGGCGGCGGAGAAGGTCGGGGCGGTGTCAGGCCCGGCAACCTGCCAGCTTGGCGGAGAGGGAAGGGCCGGGGCCGGGCTGGTCGCGGCCTGCTTGCCGATGGTCAGCAGGCGGAGGCGCGGGTCGATGTCAGGGTGTGCCTCTGCGAACAGGCTCTGCGAGTCGCTCACCCGCATTTCCATGTTGCTCTGGCCGGAGCACAGGAACACGTCGCCTACCAGGATGTCGCTCAGGACAGTGGCGCCGTCGGCTGCGGCCAGTGTCAGCGTGTAGGGGCCGCCCGCCGGCAGCGCGGGCAGCCGGGCAACGAAGCGCCCGTCGCTGTCGGCCGTTGCGCTGACGCTGACACTGGCCAGGCTGATCATCACCGTCTCGCCCGGGCGGGACTGACCGGTCAGGGTGATCGGTTGATCCCGCTGGATGACAGCATGGTCCGCCAGTGCGCCATCGAGGCGCGGCTGGGCAAGGGCCACCTGCGCCTGGCACAGCAAGGCGACCAGCGACGCGGCAAACAGAGGGGTTCGAGGGGGCATGGTGATGCGGCTCTTGGCTAGACGGGCTGAAGGCCGTGGTGGATGATCTTGTCGATCAGGGCCCGGTGCGCCGGCAGCGCACCCAGCAGACGGTCGGTGTAGCTGCGGTTCTCCCGCCGCAAACGGGAGGCCTGCTCCGCATCCGCCTCGAAGCTGCCGGGCTGCAGCGCGGTGCGGTGACCCATCCCGTACAGGACATACTGGTAGCTGGCGGCAGGGAAGATCTCCTCCGCCCGGTCGAATTCGTCATGCAGCCATGGCGGGTGATAGGCCCACAGTGACATCAGTTCGCGTAGACGGTCGGGGATCGTCTCCGCGCGTTGATTGTCGCGCCAGAACTGCGTGTCGGTTCGCTTCGTCAGCGCATAATGCAGCTTGAGGAAGTCGATGATCCGGCCCCAGCGATACAGGGTCGTATCGTTGTAGCGCCGTGCGACCGTGTCCATCACCGCGCGGCTGGCCGGCAGCTGTTCCGCGATGATCTTGGCCGAAAGCTCGATCAGGACGATCGCCGATGCCTCCAGCGGTTCCAGGAACCCGGCAGCGAGACCGACAGCAACGCAATTGTTCTTCCAGAACAGTTCGCGATGGCCGGAGCGGATCGGCAAATGGCGGACAGTCAGGTCGCGGGCAGCCGGCCCGACATAGTCGCGCAACGCCTGCTCCGCGGCTTCCACGCTGGTGTGGCTGCTGGAAAAGACATGCCCGACACCACGGCGGGCGGGCAGGCCGATATCCCAGATCCAGCCGGCATCCTGCGCGGTGGAGATGGTGTGGCTGGCGATCGGCGCATCCGGCCGGTCGTATGGCACCTGCATGGCCAGCGCCGTGTCGCAGAACAACACGTCGCTGCAATCGCGAAAGCCAACGCCCAGCGTCTTGCCGATCAGCAAGGCGGCAAAGCCGGTGCAGTCCACGAACAGATCGCCAGCGATCGTCACGCCCTGCTTCGTATCGAGCCGGTCGATGTCGCCGCTGTCGTCCAGATGCACGTCGGTGACATCGGCCAGCACATGGCGGACACCCAGCGTGTCGCAGCAATGGCGTTGCAGGAAGCTGGCGAACTTGCCGGCATCCAGATGATAGGCATAATTGGCCGGACCGTCATACTCCGCCGTCGTGATGGTCTTGGGCGCGAGCCCGGCATCGCACAGCCGCCCTTGCGGGGTCACGGCATCGCAGAAGCTTTCCTCTGCCTCCGCCGCCAGCCAATGCGGAACCAGGTTGGTCTGCGCGAAGCCCTGCGGCAGCATGAGCGGATGGTAGTAGCCGTCATCGGCGGCACCGGTGGTCCAGCGATTGAACCGCGCGCCCTGCTTGAACGCAGCCCCGCAATGGCGAAAGAAGTCCGTTTCCGATACGCCGATCTTGCGCAGCGTGGCACGCAACGTGGGCCAGGTGCCTTCGCCTACGCCGATGATCGGCACATTCGGCGATTCGACCAGCGTCACCGTGAAGCCGTGTGGCCGGCGACCTTGGTGCCGTGCGGCGATGATCCCGGCGGTCAGCCATCCGGCAGTGCCGCCGCCCACGATCACGATGTGCTTGATGTCGTTCATCAGTCTGCCGCCGGAAAAGCGGCAGGGTGCGGCATTTCGCACCCTGCCCAGGTTGGATCGGTACTGGGGAGGTTCTAGTACCGATAGCGCACGCCCAGCGTGTACCGCCGGCCGTAATCGAAGACGTCCAGCAGCTGGTTGCCGTAGCGACCGTGGGTGCTTTGCTGATTGTTGTTCACGTTCAGCGCCTCGGCAAAGACGCTGAAATTGTCCGACAGGTCGTAGCTGGTGGTCAGGTCGATCTGGAAACTCTGGTTCACGAAGGTCGGCTCTGCACCAAAGGCACCGGTGTTCTGGTTCTGACCGAATTGCAGCAGGTACTTGTCACGCCAATTCAGCGCGGCGCGCAGCTGGAAGCCGTCCTTGTCGTAGAAACCGACGAAGTTGGCAGAGTTGGCGAGGCCGGTGACCGCGAACCCCGTCTGCGAGATGTTGGTATCGTCATACGGCCGGTTCGTGTCGACCAGTGTCGCATTCGCCTGGAAGCCGAAACCGCTATCGCCGAACACCTGCTGCCAGGCGAATTCGACACCCCGCACCGTCGCATCCGGACCGTTGATCTGTTGCGACACGGCAAAGCTCGCCGGCTGGCCGGTGGTAGGATCGATCACTCCGTTGACCGCCTGCCGCGTGACGCCGCCGACGATGAAGTTGCTGACATTCTTCAGGAACAGCCCGACCGAGAGGTAGGAGTTGCGCTGGTAGTACCACTCCGCCGCGATATCAAAATTGTCCGCCAGGTACGGGCGCAGGTTGGGATTGCCGCCGGCTGCCGACAGGGCGCCGACGCGCTGTCCGCTGCCGACGTTCAGGACCGGGTTGAGCAGGTTGAGCGTGGGGCGGGTCAACGTACGCGACGCATCCACGCGCAGGATGAGGTTGTCGGTCACCTCCAGCTTCGCATCGAAGCTGGGCAGCAGGTAGGAGTAGGAACTCTCGTTGGTGACCCCCTGGATATCGGTATAGGCAGCGACCGTCAGCAGGGTCGGATCGGCCGTGCTGGTCACGATCGAGGTCGGTAGCCGGCCCTGACCGGTGGCCGACAGGTTGGTCACCTCGTTGCGGACGCCGGCGTTGAACGTGAACGGCATGTCCGCGATCTCTGCCCGGAAGCTGGCACTGAGGAACAGTGCCCAGGTCTTCTCGCGCACGCGCAGGACGCTGCCCGGATCCACCGCTTCGTCGAACGTCCCGGTGAAGCCGTTGACGCTGCCATAGTTGAAGCCGGGTATGGTCTGCGCCTGCGGATTGCCCAGACCGGTCAGGTAATCCTGGAAGCCGACCGGGCTGAACACGAACACCGATGGTGGCAGGCTGCCGTCGAACCCGGGAATGAACCCGTCGAGGCTGATGGAGCCTTCGTACAGGCTGGCCGGCAGCGGGGCGATGCCGGTGTCCCGACCCGACGGGCGACCATATCCGGCATAGGCCTGCCAGAAATTGTTCACGAAGGTGCTCTGGTTGCGGAAGTTGAAGGTGTCCTGATAATACTGGCCACCGGCCTTCAGGGTGAGGTCGTCCTGGGTCCAGGTTGCGGCCCCGCGAAACTGCACCAGCTCGTCGGTATTCACCTGCGTCTGGTTCACCGCCACATGGCTGCCGATCAGGGACTGGTTGGCCCATTCGGCGCCGTTGCCGGCCGGGCCGAAATTGCTGATCGAGGGGAAGGCGTCCTTGCTGTCGCCATCGACGGTGAAGCGCAGATTGTTGCCCAGCGCGCCGCCATAGCCGATGTCGCCATTGCGGCTGCCGATCACGTCATCGGGATTGAGCCAGCTCTTGGCGTAGGCGACGTCGCCTTCCAGCGTCAGGTTGTCCGACGCTGCATAGGTGATGTTCAGGCCGGTCTGGTTGGTCTGCAGGATCTGCTTGTTGAGTGCCGAGGTGAAGTCGGTCGGCGTGCCCTGCTGCGTGAAGTCGATTGCCGTGCCGTTCTCGTCCACGGTGACGTTGCGCAGGTCGCCCTGGTTGAACCACACGCCGAAGGCATAATTGTCCTGGGTGATGTTCTGGCGCGAGTAATTGTTGTCCAGCGTGACCATCAGCTCTTCGGACGGATGGTACTGCAGCGAGATGCGGGCATCGACCCGCTCGTCGCTGACCCGTTGCTGCTCCGCCCCATATTGCTGCGGGAACCACCCGGGCAGGTTCTGGCGGTTGGCCGGGTTGGCGAAGGCGGTGGAACTTGCGTCGCTGGTGGGGGTGCAGGCACCGGCGCTGCCAGCCAGCTGGCAGGGCGCGAAATTGCCGCCCGGCCAGCCGGAAACGAACACCCGGTTGGTATCGGTATCACGTCGCGTATAGATCACGTCGGCCAGTATGCCGATCGTGTCGTCGGCAAAGGTGTTGCTGACCAGCAGGCCACCGGTGGGCACGATCTTTTCCGCCCGGTCCTGGATCGAACCCGACCCGGTCGCGGCAAGGCGGAAGCCCGGCTGATCGAAGGCGTTGGGGAACTGGATGTCGACCGTCGCACCGATCGAACTGGACGAAAGCGACACGTCCGGCGTCTTGAACACGCTAAGCTGACCGATGAAATCGACCCCTACCGTGCTGAAGTCGATCTGCCGGCCCCCGGTGGCGGTAGAGATGCGCCGACCGTCGAACAGGGTGGTGTTGAAGTCCCCGCCAAAGCCCCGAACGGTGATCCCGGTCGGTTCGCCGCGTGATCCGGACCGCTGGATGGACACGCCGGGCAGACGCTGGAGGGACGCGGCGACGTTGGAGTCGGGGAACTTGCCGATATCTTCCGCCGAGATCACATCCACGACGCCGGATGAATCGCGCTTGATGTCGAGATTGCGCTGCAACGATCCGCGCAGGCCGGTCACGACGATCGTCGTGCTGTCTGCTTCGACGGTCGGTGCCGAACCCGGGAGCGCATTGGACTGATCCTGCGCAAAGGCGGGAACCGAGGCCATCAGCGCAACCAGGCTGGTTGTGCAGGCCAGGGTGGACAGGGCACCCGGTCCGTTCGGCAGGTGCATGCGATTCATGGCCAGCAGGCGCATTCGATCATCCCCTCTCTCGGTCGCGTTCCTTCTGAGCCGAGGAATCACGATTGGTTGAACCGGCCGGCAAGCGACGGTCAGGTGACCCTCGACTCTCGACTAGTTAACGCTACCATATCTCAGCTGCTATGCATTACAACTATTGTCAGAGTACAAGTTTGAACATTGGCGAAGCGAAGGGTGGGGCATGACGACCAGGGGGCAGGATCAACCCGGCGGAGGCGGGGCGGCGCAGACCCTTGAACCGCTGAACCCGCAGCGGCATGGCGACCTTCGCGTGTCGCCCGCGCCTGATGCGACTCGCCATTTTGCGCAGATTGTCGCCGACGAGTTCCTTGATGCGGCGCATGATCATCCGATCTTCTTCACCAAGCATCCCGAGACCGGCGCCTTCTACGCCGGGGTGGTGATGGGCCTTGTGCCGGGCGAGAACCTTTCTTGTCTGCGCGGACAAATGACCGGCTACCGTCCTGCCGATCTCGAGCGCCAGGGGTTCTTCGTCGTGGAAGATCGCATTATGGTGGAGCCGGACCATCCGGCGCTTACGAAGCCGGACGGGCGGATCCTGTTCGATGAAGCGGGGGAGCCCACGACCGCGCTGCAGCGTATCCAGCACGCGCTGGGTCGCTTGCACACCGGCCTTGCCGCCACCGATGCCATCGTCGCGCGATACATGCAGCACCGTCTGATCGAGCCGATCGATGTCAGCCTCAGCTTCGATGATGGAAGCAGCATCCGGCTCGATGGGCTGTACACAATCAGCCTGGATCGCCTGCATGCCTTGCCAGATCAGGCAGCGCTCGACCTGTTCCGGCAGGGCGATCTGCAGCTCGCCTACGCGCAGACCGGGTCCGTCAGGCACATCAGGCGGCTGGCGCGGCTGCACAATGAACGGCTGGCGGGCCCGTCGGTATGATCCCGGTTCCGGAGATGACCGATCCGGCCGCGTTGCGCGATCCGGACGCATTCCGGACAAGCGTGATGGCGCGGTACGAGCCGGTCGTGTTGCGCGGCGCGGCCCGGCATTGGCCGCTCGTTTCCTGCGGCGATGTTTCGCTTGCAGCCGAGCAGATCATGGCCTTCGACAGTGGCCGCGAAACCGACCTGTTCGTCGGCAAGCCGGAGATCGGCGGAAGCTACCGGCATGCGGATGAGAGGCTGCGCGCGTTCAACTTCACGCATCGGACTTTGCCGTTCAGGGAGGCGTTGCAGCAGATCCTGGAAACCGCCGGGCAGCCTGATCACGATACCATGTACATGGGCTCGCTGACGTCCGAGACCTACCTTCCCGGCGTAGAGCGGCTCACGCCCGTGGCCTTCGTGCCGTCGGCCGTCCGGCCGCGGTTCTGGATCGGCCATGTCTCCTCGGTTCCCTGTCACTACGACACCATGGACAACCTGGCCTGTGTCGTCGCCGGGCGGCGGCGGTTCACGCTGTACCCTCCTGATGCGATCGGAGATCTTTATGTCGGGCCGATCGACCGGACGATGGCGGGCCAGCCGATCAGCCTGGCGGCGAGCGGGAGCAGCCCCGATGCGCGCTACCCCCGCTTCGAGCGCGCCAGAGGGCGGGCGCTGGTGGCGGAGCTGGAGCCGGGGGACGCCATCTACCTGCCCAAGCTCTGGTGGCATCAGGTGGAGGCGACGTCCGACATCAACATGCTGGTCAACTTCTGGTGGGACGGCTTCGCCGCAGGGCCGGACAAGCCATACACGACGATGCTGTTGGCAATGATCGCCATTGCCGAACGGCCGGCGGCAGAGCGTGCGGCCTGGCGGGCCTGGTTCGACCATTACGTCTTCCGCCCGGACGGGCATCCGTTGCAGTTTCTGGACGCGGAAGTGCACGGCGTCCTGGGTCCGCTCAGGGCCGGCAATTACGGTCGGATACGCGCCATGGTTCTTCGCCTGCTCCGCGGCGAGTAGCGGCCTGTGAACCGGGCGATCAACGTGCAGAACACAAGCAGATCCTATCGGGAGAAGAACATGCCAGCCCGTACCCAGACGAGGCGCCGCCCGCGCTTCGCAACCATGCTGACGATCGCCCTGCTGTGCGGGTCGCAACCAGCCATCGCGCAGCAGACCGACCCGCTCGCGCCCACGGGCACCTGGTCGGCCAATGTCGACGGTGCCGCGATCACCCCGCCGATGGGGTGGAATTCCTGGAACGCCTTCTTCACCGACCTGGATGAGGAGAAGGTGCTCGCCTCCGCACAGGTGATCGTGGACACCGGACTGGCGGCCAAAGGCTACCGCTACATCAACCTGGACGAAGGCTGGTGGCAGCACCGGCGTGATGATGGCCGGATGCTGGCCAATACCGACAGGTTCCCGTCCACCCGCACACCGGACGGGGCGACATCGTTCCGGCCGTTCACCGACCGTCTGCACGGCATGGGGCTGAAGGCGGGCCTGTATTCCGACCTGGGCCGCAACACCTGCGCCCAGGCCTACATGCCCGACCAGACCAACCTGCCGCGCGGTACGCTGACGCAGCGCGAGGTCGGGCTGTACGGTCATATCGACCAGGACATCAGCCAGTTCTTCGGTGAATGGGGTTTCGACTACATCAAGATCGATGGCTGCGGCCTGCGGGCTTATGGCCCTGAGAGCGAGAGGGTCGTCTCCGGGCGATACCGCGCGCTCGACCCGATCCTGAACCTGGAAACGGTTGCCTTGTCGGACATCCCGGCCGTCAGGGGGCTGTTCGGGGAGGTCAAGACGGCGTTGATGCGGTACAATCCCGACAACGATTTCGTGCTGTCGCTGTGCATCTGGGGCTCTGCGCATGTGCGGGCATGGGCCAAGGACATCGGCAATGTGTCCCGCACCAGCGACGACATCACGCCGCATTGGGGGCGGATGCTCACCAATTTCGATACGGCGGTGACGCGCGAACTCTACGCCCATCCGGGATCGTGGAACGACCCGGACATGCTGTTCATCGGCAAGGGCGATTTTGATGCCGACCACCTGACGGAAGCACGATCGCACTTCACCCTGTGGGCCTTCCTCAACGCGCCGCTGCTCATCGGCAGCGATCTGCGCAACACGCCGCAGCCACTGATGGACATTTTCGGCAACAGCGCGTTGATCGCCCTGAACCAGGATCCTGGTGGCCATCAGGCGGTGCTCGCCTACGATACCGACGACCTGCAGATCCTGGTCAAGACCCTGGCCGATGGCGACAAGGCGGTCGCGATCCTCAATCGCTCGTCCGCGCCGGTCGAGGCGACCCTGACCGCTGCGCACATGAAGCTGCGCGATGATGCCGCGATCGCGACAACCGATCTGTGGAACGGGGAGGGCGCCAGCTTCACCGGCGAGATGAAGGTGACAGTCGCGCCGCGGGAAACCCGCGCCTGGCGCGTCCGCGGCAATCGTGCGCTGGAGGATGGCATGTACCTGTCGGAACTGCCGGGTCAGGTCAATCCGGCGGTGGATGGCCTGACCGTCCCGCAGGTCGACCCCACGATCCATCGTGCAGCCAGCTTCGGCACGCGGGGCAGCGGCGCGCGGCCGTTCTACACCGGCTGGGGCGGGGCGCGTGCGGATTCGACGCCGTATGGCCGCGTACTGCAGGTCGCGGGGCAGCATTTCGCCAGCGGTATCGGCGTCCTTGCCAATTCGCGACTGGAGGCCCGCAATGAAGGTCATCGGCGCTTCACCGCCTCGGTCGGGGTGGATGATTCCGCAGAGGACGCGGACAATGAAGTGACCTTCGCGCTGTATGGTGACGGCAGGCTGCTGACCCGGAGCGAGCCGCTTTCCCGCGGCATGCCGGCACAGTCGCTGGAGGCGGACATCACCGGCGTGACATTGCTGGAACTCGTTGCCCGCACCCGTGATGCCGCCAACGGGCGCCTGCCGGTCACGTGGGGCGATGCGGCGCTGATGCAAAGGTGACGGGTGCAAAGCATTAGGTCATCCGGAATGGATCAGACGCGGGCGGCAGGATGAGCCGACTTGTGCGACGGGGGTAAACTGGTGCCAGCTACGCGCCTGATCGTGGATGTTGCAGGCTGATCCTGGCGCTTGCCGGAACCCGCCACGCTTCATGTAACGGGTCGCGCGACTGGCCCGGTATCCTCGAACGACGCCAGTATCGGACAGGGCCCGTCGGCACCATTCGCGCATTTGCCGGCCAGCCGCAGCAAGGATGCGCGTGCTTCTTCGAGCTCGGCAATCTTGGCGTTCAGTGCGACGATCCGCTCATGAGCCAGCTCGCGCACCCGGGCACGGTCGTCTGTCGCATCGAGCGCAAGGAGCTCTCCGATCTGATCGAGCGTGAACCCTGCAGCCTGCGCCGACCGGATGAACCGCAGGCGCCCGACATCGGCGTGCCCATAGCGCCGGACACCGCCCGGCTGTGCGGTACCGCCTGACCGATCCGGCAAGGCCAGCAGGCCGCGCCGCTGATAAAACCGCACCGTCTCGACACCCACGCTGCCCGCGCGCGCCAGACCTGAGATCGTCATCCTGTCCACCACTTGACTCCGTACCATGGTACGGACCCTATATGGGGAGCAGATAGATCAACAGCAACGGAAGTCTGCCATCATGCCCGCCACCTCAGAGCCGCGCCAAGCCACCCTGTACCGGATGGTCATGGAGAACCATGTCTGCCCCTATGGCCTCAAGGCCAGGGACCTGCTGCGGCGGCAGGGCTACATCGTCGATGATGTGTGGCTGACCACGCGTGAGCAGACCGACGCCGTCAAGGCCGAGCACGATGTGAAGACAACGCCCCTGGTCTTCATCGCTGGCGAACGGATCGGGGGGTATGACGACCTCCGGCGTCATCTCGGGAAGAAGGTCACGGATCCGAAGGCGCCCAGCTACACGCCCGTCATAGCACTGTTCGCGATCACTGCGCTGATGGCAGCGGCGGTGAGCCAGGCGATCTATGGCACCCCCTTCACCTTGCATGCGGCCGAATGGTTTGTCGGGTTCAGCATGGTGGTGCTGGCGCTGCTGAAGCTCCAGAACGTCGAGAGCTTTGCCACGATGTTCCTGAACTACGATCTGCTGGCAAAGCGGTGGGTGCCGTATTCCTACATCTACCCGTTCGCTGAGGGACTGGCTGGCGTGCTGATGATTGCCGGTGTGTTCATCTGGCTGTCGGTTCCGGTTGCGTTGTTCATCGGCACGGTCGGCGCGGTGTCCGTGATCAAGGCTGTGTACCTGGACAGGCGCGAACTGAAATGTGCCTGCGTCGGCGGGTCGAGCAATGTACCGCTGGGCTTTCTGTCACTGACCGAGAACCTGATGATGATCGCAATGGCGGTGTGGATGACCTTTGCCTGGCCATGATCTGTGCTGCTGCCGGGTGGCGTCGGGATCGGCCTTGCCATCGCGGTGCGGCTGGCGCGCGAGGGTGTGGCGGTTGCCATCTGCGGCCGCAATCAGGCCAAGCTGGACGACGCGGCGGCACAGATCAGCCAGCATGGCAGCGTGACACCGGTGCTGGCCGAACCGGCGACTGCGGCGGGAGCCGAGACGCTGATTGCCGCGGTACCGCACACCGACATTCTGGTGAACAATCTTGGCATCTACGAGGCCAAGCCGTTTACCGAGATCAGACCTTCGTGATGCGCGATCAACATGCTTCCTTGCGACAGTTTACGAGCGCGGAGGGATTGGCGGGCTGGCCGGTGGCGATCGGTATCTTGCCTGTGCCATTGGTCCGGGCAAGAGTTGGTTCTGCACGTTGATATGGTCAGCCGAAAGTTGCCTCCGCTGCACGAAACCGATACCGCGATCCGTAGATCACAGGCGCTTCGCGTCTGGAGATTGCTGACTTGCATGGAGCTTACGTGGCGGACTTGGACCTTGTCGATCTGACGAACTGCGATCGCGAGCCGATCCACCTATCCGGAGCGATCCAGCAGCCAGGCTTCCTGATCGCCGTGAGCACTGACTGGCTGATCGCCCGCGTGTCCGCGAACATCCGCAACCTGCTCGGGCACGATCCGGACGATCTGCTGGGCACGCCGCTGGCCGATTACGTCCCGATGACCTTCCTGCACGATCTGCGCAACCGGATCTCCCTGCTGGCCGAACCCGACATGGTGGAACGCCTGTTCGGTTGCCAGATTGGCACGACGGGCCAGCCTTACGACGTGGCGGTTCATTATTCCGGCGGCCAGATCGTCATCGAGGCGGAACCAGGTGTGGCAGCCGGCGGGGATTCAACCAACGCGGTGCGCGCGATGATGTCGCGTCTGGACCGCACCGCCGACCTGCCGGCCTTCTTCCGGGAGGGCGCACGGCAGGTGCGCGCGATGCTCGGCTACGACCGGGTCATGGTGTACAAGTTCGCCGCCTCAGGCGCGGGTGCGGTCGTGGCAGAGGCCTGCAAGCCCGGCATCGGCAGCTTCATGGGCCTCAACTATCCGGCCAGCGATATCCCGCGACAGGCCCGGGAGCTCTACAAGCGCAATCTCGTGCGCGTCATCCGTGATGTCGATGCGACGCCGGTGGCGATCGTGCCGGAGGTGGACCGCTCCGGCAAGCGGCTTGATCTGTCGCTGTCCATCCTGCGTTCGGTGTCGCCGATCCACCTCGAATATCTCAGGAACATGGGGGTCGCCGCCTCCTTGTCCATTTCCATCGTGGTGGATGGGGAACTATGGGGGCTGTTCGCGTGCCACCATTATGCGCCGCGCGCCCCGACCTTCGAGCGACGCTCCGTCTGCGAGCTGTTCGCCGACATGTTCGCGATGCGGCTGGAATCGCGGCAGCGCCGGCAGATGGCCGAATATGAGCGGCGTGCTCGCGACATCTCCGACCAGCTGCTGGGCGCCGTGGCATCCGACGAGACGCTGCTGCAGGATCCCGACTGGCTGGGCGATATCCTGACCAGTGCGATCCCGGCGGACGGGGTCGGCGTCTGGATCAACGGCAATTACGCATTCTCCGGCATCACCCCGCCGACGGAAGAGTTCCGCAAGATCGTCCGTGCGTTGAACGGGCTGGCGGCGGGGCGGGTCTTCACCACCGATCATATCGGCAGCCTGGTGGATGATGCCGCGACCTATGCGGATCGCGCGGCCGGGATGCTGGCGATCCCCATTTCCCGCTCCCCGCGCGACTACGTCATGCTGTTCCGGCGCGAGCTGAAGCAGGCGGTTCGCTGGGCCGGCGATCCGCACAAGCCGGTCGAGTATGGCCCGAACGGACCGCGGCTGACTCCGCGCGAAAGTTTCGCCGAGTGGCAGGAGACGGTGGATGGTCATGCCGAACCGTTCACCACTTCGGAACTGCGCGTGGCGGAGACCCTGCGCGCAACCCTGATCGAGGTGGTGCTGCGCCTGGCCGACGAGGCCGCGGCCGAGCGGCGTCAGTCCAACGCCCGGCAGGAAATGCTGATCGCGGAGCTGAACCACCGCGTGCGCAATATCCTAGGTGTCATTCGCGGCCTGATCCGGCAGTCGCAGCCCGACAATCCGGAGGTCAAGGAGTTCGTCCGGCTGGTGGATGGTCGCATCCACGCGCTGGCCCGCGCGCACAACCAGATCACGGACGATCACTGGGGCCCCGCGCCGCTGGGCGCGCTGATCGATGCGGAGGCCGCTGCCTTTGCCGCCGAACGGCGGTCGGCGATCATGGCCGAGGGCGATCCGGTGCTGCTGAACCCGCAGGCCTACTCGACCATGGCGCTGGTGGTGCACGAACTGGTCACCAATTCGACCAAGTATGGCAGCCTCTCGGGCAACGGGCATGTGCATATCGCCTGGGTGCGGGACGATGCAGGGGACCTGCGATTCACATGGCAGGAAGCCGGCGGGCCGCCGGTCTCCGCGCCGAAGCGCAAGGGTTTCGGCACGACCATCATCAACCGCTCCGTCCCGTACGATCTGGGCGGCAAGGCGAGTATCGATTATGCGGCGGACGGCGTCCGGGCCGAGTTCGTCATTCCGGCGCGGCATGTGTCGGAAGCACGCAATGCGACAGGGCCGGAGATCAGGCTACCCCGGCGTACCGCATCGAGCCAGCAGGCGGTCAATCCCGGCATCGCGCTCGACCAGTCCGTGCTGCTGGTGGAGGACAGCCTGATCATCGCGCTGGATGCCGAGGACATCCTCAACCGGTTCGGAGCCACGGTCGCGACCGCCTCCACGCCGGAAGCGGCACACGACATGCTTGACCAGCAGCGGCCGAGTTTCGCGATCCTGGACATAAACCTTGGCGACCAGACCAGCTTCGGCGTCGCCGACCGGCTGACGGAGCTTGGCGTGCCGTTCTTCTTCGCCTCGGGCTATGGCGAGCAGGCCAGCCTGCCGATGGAGCACCGGGACGCCACCGTGGTGCAGAAGCCCTATACCACCCACAACATTGCCAACGCGATCCAGGATCTGGTCGGCTGAACGACGTGCTGCGCCACCCAACGGGTCAGGCCGGCGCGACGGTCGCCTGCGTGGCGCGCAGGAAGTCGCGGATCAGCCCGGCATCCTTGACGCCGGGCTCGCTCTCCACGCCGGAGGATACGTCCACCAACGTGGCGCCGGTCTGGCGTATGGCATCGGCCACGTTGGCCGGGTTCAGGCCGCCGGCAAGGCCCCAGGGCATGAAGGGGCGGAAGCCGGCGAGGAGCGTCCAGTCGAGCCGCAGGCCGTTGCCGCCAGGCAGCCTGTTCGCCGGGGCGTCGAACAGCAGGAGGTCGGCCGCACCCTGATACTTGCGGGAACGCTCCAGCGCGGCGGCGTCACGCAGTCCGAACGCCTTCCACACGCCGACCCGGGCATGGCCTCGCAGCAGCGCCAGCCATTCGGGCGTTTCCTTGCCATGAAACTGCACGATATCGGGCCTGACGGCGGCAATCGCCTCCAGCGTTGGTTGCGGTTGCTGGTTGACCAGCAGCAGCACGGTCTGGACATGCGGGGGCACCTGCGCGCGCAGCTTTGCAGCCTGATCGAGCGTGAGGTGGCGCGGGCTGTCGGGATGGTGGACCAGCCCCACATGGGTGGCTCCGGCCTGCACCGCCGCGGCGAGCGTTTCCGGCGTGGACAAGCCGCAGATCTTGACGGCGGGCGCGGGCATCAGAGCGTCGTCTCGATCGCACGTGCGGCGGCGAGCGGGTCGGCCGCGCGGCTGATCGGTCGGCCGATCACCAGCACGGAGGCACCCGCATCACGTGCAGCACGCGGGGTGGCGACACGCTTCTGGTCACCGGAAGCGCCGGCGGTGGCCCCGTCTGGCAGGCGCAGGCCGGGCACCACCAGATAGCCGGCCTTCCAGCGCTGGTGGACCGCGGCGACCTCCTGCCCGGAACAGACGATGCCGTCGATGCCGGCCTCCTGCGCCAGATCGGCCAGGCGCAGCACATGGTCGTGCGCGCTGCCGCCAATGCCGGTCTGCGCCAGATCGGCATCGTCCATGCTGGTCAGCATCGTGACGGCCACGACCTTGCAATGCTCGCCCGCGGCCGCCTTGGCATCCTCCATCATCGCGCGTCCGCCGCTGGCATGGACGGTGACGATGGCGGGTTCCAGCACATGGATCGACTGCATGGCCCGGGCGACGGTGTTGGGGATGTCGTGCAGCTTCAGGTCGAGGAAGATCGGCAGGCCGAGCTGGGCCACTTCGTGCACGCCGTGATGGCCATGGGCACAGAAGAATTCGAGACCCAGCTTCATGCCGCCGACATGACCCCGGACCTTGCCCGCCAGCGCCAGCGCCGCATCCAGCCGCGGCAGGTCCAGCGCCAGGAAGATCGGGTTGCTCACAGGGGTTCTCCGAACGGGTGCGGCGTGCCGGCAGGTGCGGGCGAGGGTGTTGCCTGGGCGGTCACCGCCGGGCTGGCGGGCGCGGGCGTAGCCGGCACGAACGTCGTGTCGGCGGCCATGGCGGCGGTGCGAACGGCGCTTTCGAGCGAGGCGATGCGGCGCTTCAGGTTCCACACCCGCGCACGGTGCAGCAGCCACAACGGCACCAGCCCGGCAAGGAAGGCGACGATGACCAGCGCCGGCAGGCGGGTTTCCAGCACCAGGCTTTCCCAAATGCGCACCTCGACCGGCGTCCAGTTGTTTGCGGCGAACAGCAGCAGGACGGCCAGCAGCAAGACCCACAGGACGGTGCGCACGATTGCCATCAGACTTGTCGCTCCCTCAGACAGCGATCAGGTTCAGGCCGAAGGGCCGAACACGCGGTCGAAGATCGTATCGACCTGCCGCAAGTGATAGTCGAGATCGAACTTCTCGGCCAGTTGTGCGGCCGGCAGGGCGGCGGTGACTTCGGGATCGGCCTGGAGCAGGTTCAGCAGCGACAGCTTGCCGTCGCTTTCCCACACCTTCATCGCGTTGCGCTGCACCAGGCGATAGGAATCCTCCCGGCTGACGCCTGCCTGCGTCAGCGCCAGCAACACACGCTGCGAGTGGACCAGACCACCCATGCGATCGAGGTTGGCCTGCATGCGGTCGGGATAGATCACCAACTTGTCGACCACACCGGTCAGACGGCCGAGCGCGAAGTCCAGCGTGATGCACGCATCGGGACCGATGAAACGTTCGACGCTGGAGTGGCTGATATCGCGCTCGTGCCACAGGGCAACGTTCTCCATCGCCGGGATAGTGGCGGAACGGACCATCCGGGCGAGGCCGGTGAGGTTCTCGGTCAGCACCGGATTGCGCTTGTGCGGCATGGCGCTGGAGCCCTTCTGGCCGGGGCTGAAATATTCTTCCGCTTCCAGCACCTCGGTGCGCTGCAGGTGGCGGACCTCGATCGCCAGCCGCTCGATCGAGCTGGCGATGACGCCCAGCACAGCGAAGAACATCGCGTGACGATCGCGCGGAATGACCTGCGTAGAGACGGTTTCGGGCACCAGCCCGAGCTGATCGGCGACGAACTCCTCCACCTCCGGCGCGACATTGGCGAAGGTGCCCACCGCGCCGCTGATGGCGCAGGTGGCGATCTCCGCCCGGGCCGCGACCAGCCGCGCGCGATTGCGGGCAAATTCGGCGTGATAGCCGGCCAGCTTCAGGCCGAAGGTAACGGGTTCGGCATGGATGCCGTGGCTGCGCCCGATGGTTGGCGTGTAGCGGTGTTCCTGCGCCCGGCGCTCCAGTGCGGCGAGCAGCGCGTCGAGGTCGGCAAGCAGCAGGTCGGCCGAGCGGGCGAGCTGCACCGCCAGCGTGGTGTCGAGCACATCCGAGCTGGTCATGCCCTGATGCATGAAGCGGGCATCGTCGCCCACCTGTTCAGCCACCCAGGTCAGAAAGGCGATCACGTCATGCTTGGTCACCGCCTCGATCGCGTCGATCGCGGGAACGTCGATCGCGGGATCGGTGCGCCACCAGCTCCACAGCGCCTCGGCCGCCCCTGCCGGGACCACGCCCAGCTCGCCCAGCTTCTGCGTCGCCAGCGCCTCGATCTCGAACCAGATGCGGTAACGCGCCTCCGGCTCCCACAAGGCGGTCATGGCGGGGCGGGAATAGCGGGGGACCATGGGGAGCTCCAATTGCGGGATGACGCGCCCGTTATGGAACAGCCCGGCGCTTGGCAAGCCGGATGGAGCGGGTGGGCCGGGGCGGGCTCAGCCCGGGCAGCGAGCGTCGCGCTGGGGCGCGCCGCCGCCGCGGGTCTGCCAGCTGCCGTCGGGCGCCTGGTACTTCTCGCCTGGCTGCGTCCGGCCGATGGCGATGCAGCCGGCGGTGAAGCTGTACTCCTCCATCGTGGCGCCCTCCGCCTGCGCGCGGCGGGCATAGATCGCCCGCCGGCGGATGTTGATGTCGTCCACCATCTTGCGCAGGGCAGCATCGCCGCCGCCGGTCAGCGCCAGATAGCCGTCGGTCCGCTCGCCCACGGTGCCCTCGGCACGCGCAGCCTCGTAGGCTGGATCGCGCTGCGCGCTGGCCGGGGCGGCCAGTGCCAGGCCGGCGAGTGCGGCCAAGGTGAGCAATGTGGAGCGAAAGGTCGTCATCAGAAAATCTCTGCGTTCTGATCTATCGCCGTGCCGGCATCCGCCGCCAGGCGATAGATCACCTCTTGTTTGATATTGATGTTCAGCTCAATCACGATCGGCTCCTCCGGTGCGTTGACCGTGATGCAGCCCGCCAGCAGCATCGCAAGCAACGGGACCGGCCAGAGCCGCGCGGTCGTCTGCCACATCGTTCTGTATGGTAGATGCGGGCGCCGGCAGGTCAATTCAAGCAGCGTCATGGCACAGGCTCACTTTCGGAAGGCTGAATGGCAGGCGCGCCGGGCCGTGCCGTCTGGTCGATGGATGGAGTGCTGCCGCCAGTGGGGAGCAGGCCCAGCGTGCGCGGGTCGCGGATGGCGGACGGGTCGTAGAGCGAGCGTACCGAACCGATCAGCGAAAGAAACGGGGCACGCACGTTGACGATGAAGCGCAAGGGCAGGCTGGCCAGCTTGCGCGTGACGAAATTGCTGGAGGCGCCTTCGCCCTGGCTGATCCCGTCGAAGCTGACCCGGGTCACGATCTCGCCCGTCAGGCTGCCGTCGAGCTGGATGCTCATGCGCTCGTAGTTGAGCGAGCGGAGCGAATCGAACGCGAAATTGGCGATAGGGGACAGGTCCTTGTAAGTCAGTTCCCCGACATACGAAACGTTGCCGCCGGGCGCATTGGACACCAGCAACCCACCCTGCAGCCGGCCGTTGCCGTCCACGTCGAACACGATCGGCATGGTGCCGTCGAACGTGCCGGTGGCCGACAGGTTGGACATGCCGAAATTGGTCACGAAGCGGGCGGCATCGAGGCCGGTGATCTCGAACGTATAGCGCCGTACCTCCGGCACACCGAAGGTGATGGAGGTCGGCTGCATCACCAGCCTCCCGCCGAAGAACGGCCATTCCCCACCATGCACTATCAGTGTCTCGCCATTCTTCAGCGCGTAACGGACCACGCCGTCGGTCACCACGATGCCCGGGTTGACGGTGGCGATGCGCAGCACCTGGTCGGGTGCGGTCGTGAGGCCCAGCAGGTCGGCAAAGGCGATGGTGCCGGACGCGCCCGTGACGGGGCCGAACGCGGCGGCGAAGTCCAGATCCTCCGTGGTGAAGGCGCCGGAACTGCTGACGCCGACCTCGTTCCACTCGATCCGGCCGTTGCCGGTCACGTCGCCTGCCACATCGGCCACCACGCCCAGCGCCAGCGGGGTCAGCGCCACCGGTTGCAGCCCCTTGTCGAAGGTTATGCGGTCCACGGCCAGGTCCGCGCGGCCGATACCGCGGGACAGGTCGTGCGCGATGGCGACGCGGGTGATCTCCCGGTCGCTGGCGGGCTCGCGCAACAAGGCATCCGCGGTGATGCGGTTGTCGGACAGCGTCAGGCTGGCGCCGCGCGCCACCAGCGGGTTGAAGCGGTCGATCTCGGCCCGGTCCTCCAGCCGGAAGCTGCCATCGGCCAGAACCAGCCGGCCTCCACCATAGGTCCAGCTGCCCGCGCCATCGCGAATGTCGAGCGGCACTGCATTCAGCAGCACGTCGGTGCCCGCGAAGGTGCCGCCGATCTCACGCCCCAGCTGCGCAGTCAGGTCGGTCAGTACGAAGCGGGTGGCGGTCTCTGCCGGGCCAAGTGCAACGGTGACCGCGCGCGCCGTCAGCGTGCCAGGCCAGCCAAACCCGACCGGGCCGCTATCGATGGCGACAGGGGTCGCGCCCAGTCGGCCGGTCACCTGCAGCGAGGGCGCGCCGGCGGCCACCTGCAAGGCTCCGCCGGCCGGCAGGCGCAGGATGGTGCCTCCGCGCGGCGGGCACAGGGTCAGCCGCCGGCGGTCGAGCGAAAGGTTGGCATAGGATAGCGCATCGAACCGCAGATCGGTGCAGTCGCGCCACATGGCGACGCCGGCGCGGCGGGACCAGGTACCGTCCAGCGGAACCTGCAGGTTGCGGGCGCTGCCGCCGGGCAGGGCGCCGCTCGCCTGCAACGCGCCGGCGAAGCGCCAGCTGCCGCCGCCGGCATGGGCCAGCGTCAGGCGCGGCACGGACAGGCTGCTGTCGCCCACGCGCCATGGCGCCATGCTGCCCACCAGCTCAAGACTGCCATCCGGCGCCTGTTCAACTCGGGCATTGATGCGCGGCAGGTCACCCCCGGTGAGTGCGTTGCCCGACCAGCGCAGCGGTTGGCCGCCACCATCCACCAGCTGCACGCGCGACACCCGCAGCAGGGTGGCGCCACCGCCGCCGCGCAGGGTGGCGGATGGCACCAGCAGGGTGAGCGTAGGCTCGTCGCCAGTCTTTCGCCCCGGCACGCGGCGGGCGATCAGCTGGCCGGTCAGCGTGCTGCCGGGTGTCTCTCGCGCCAGCGTCCGGCGCAACTGCCCCATCAGCGGGAACAGCAGGGTATCGTGCGTGGTGCCTTGTGCACTGGCCAGCGCACGGTCGAGCGCCGGGCCGGGGGCGATCCCCTTCGCGCTGGCATCCGCCTCCAGTTCCATCCGGCGCAAGCCGCCGCGGGTGCGCACGGCGCCTTCCAGCGTGAGCTCGGCCAAGGCCACGCCGGCTGCCGTCACGCGTGTGCCGGTCAGGCTGTAATCGGCGGTGAGCGCATCCTTGCGCCAGCTGAAGCGCAGCGTGCCCTGCGTGTCGCGCGCGGTCACCTGCGGCAGGGCAGTGGCACCGCTGGTCAGCCGCGCGGTGCCGCCGAATCCGTCAAGCGCCTGCTCGGCCGTCACGTCCAGCGGGGCTGCGACATTGGCAACGGCGATGCCGGCACCAGCGCAAGCCAGCCGGTCCAGCCGCAGAGGGCCGGCGATTTGCGGGCGGGCATTGCGGATCGACAGGCGCCCATACAGGCTGGCGCCCGTGGCAGCGCAGCCGCCGGCGGCCCATTGCGGGGTGATGGCGGCGACCTCTCCAGTCCAGCCGTCGCGCAGCCAGCCGCTGCCCGCCAGGCTGAAGCCGAGCCGGCCATCATCGCCCACCAGCAGGCCGCGCCCGTCCTCCACGACCAGCCGCAGGTCGGGCAGGGTAAAGGGCTGCTTGCGGTCGCCTTCGAACAGCAGCGGATCGAGCGCGCCGAAGCTGAGCGTCCCGCCGCGATAGGTGCCGTACAGGCGCGGGCGGACCAGGCGGACCGATTCCAGCGCCGGCGTACCCAGACGGGGGCCGATGCGGACCACGACCCGTTCGATGGTCAGGTCCGGGCGGGCTGGGTCGCCCACCACCACGTCGGCCAGCACCTGCTGGCGCGGGCCGATGCTTTCGATACGGTAGGTCGCCTGCAGGCGGTTGTCGTCCAGCAGGTCGGTAATGATGTCGCCGGCGATGCGGTCGCGGCTGAGCCACAGGAACAGCAGGCCACCCAGCAGGAAGACGAGCATGACGAGCGACGCCCAGCAGCCGATGCGGCGGCGCGGCGGCGCTTCCGGCAATGCGGCGGCCTCGGGATCGGATGCGACGTCGTCGGCCATCGCGGTCCACTTGCAAGCAAGCACCGGCAAAGGCAATGCGCTATGCGATGGTTGCGCCGCTTCTGCCCCTGGATGATCCGCCCGCCCTGCCGAAGAAGGTGGATGGTGCCGTCGGCCACCGCGCGCGACTGCGGCAGCGCCTGATCGGCGGTGGGCCGGATGCGCTGGCCGATTACGAGATCATCGAGTTCCTGCTGTTCGGCGCCAATCCGCGCGGCGACACCAAGCCGCTGGCCAAGGAGTTGCTGCGCCGCTTCGGCAGCCTGGCGGGCGTGCTTGATGCCGATCCCCTGCTGTTACGGCAGGTGAAGGGCATGGGCGAGGGCGGCATCGGTGCGCTGCGCATCGCCGCGGTCGCTGCCCGCCGCATGGCACGTGGGCAGGCGCGGGCGCGGCCGGTGCTGGGCAACTGGCAGGCGCTGGTGGATTACCTGTCAATCGACATGGCGCACCTGACGACGGAGCGTGTGCGGGTGCTGTACCTGGATTCGCGCAACCAGCTGATCGACGACCACCTGTTCAGCGACGGTACGGTGGACGAAGCAGCGGTCTATGCCCGCGAAGTGGTGCTGAAGGGTGCCAACCTGGGTGCGGCGGCCATGATCCTGGTGCACAACCATCCCAGCGGCAATCCGCAGCCCAGCCGGGCAGACATCCAGCTGACGAACCATATCGCCGCCGTGGCGCAGCCGATGGGCATCATCCTGCACGACCATGTCATCATCGGGCGGGACGGGCATGTCTCTTTACGGGCGCTGGGTTTGCTCGCAAGGTAAGCGTCGGCAGGCTGGCGGCATGTTGACTTGGGATTGCAGCCCGCCTACGGGGTCGGCGCCCCAGGCGGGCAGGCCATCTGTCATGTCGTTGCCCCATGAAAAGGGAACCGGTGATGAACGACGACCAGTCCGCTCGGGATCCTGACGGGGGGGATGCGAGGATCGACGCGCTCGGGCAGCGGCTGAAGGCCGCGCAGGAGCGTGAAGAGGAACGCAACCGTCCGCGCGGTACCGGCGCCGACGCTTCCTACAAGCTTGGCAACCGGGTGCTCGCGGAACTGCTCGGCGGGATCTTGGGTGGTGCAGTAATCGGCTGGGTGATTGATCACTTCGCCGGAACCGCGCCCTGGGGTCTGTTGGTCATGCTGTTCCTGGGAATAGTGGTGGCCTTCAGGAATATCATTCGGATTTCGAGCCGGCGCCCGGACTGAACCCGCGAAAACGCAGGGGTGCAGGACAGGCGCCGACTTTCTTGGCGACGCCCGCGTGCCGGGTGGCAATGAACGAAGGACGTTAACGTGGCAGCCGAACCGGCCAAGGTCGATCCGATGCACCAGTTCACGATCGAGCCGCTGTTCGGCTCCGGGAACTGGGAACTGGCGGGCTACAACATCGCGTTCACCAACAGCGCGTTGTGGATGGCGATCAGCGCCCTGGTGCTCTGGGCCTTCATGCTGGGCGGCATGCGGCGCCAGCTGGTGCCCGGCCGCTGGCAGATGGCGGTGGAAAGCTTCACCGGCTTCATCGAAGACATGCTGGCCGCGAATGTCGGTCCGGCGGGGCGCAAGTATGTGCCTTACATCTTCACGCTGTTCATGTTCATCCTGTTCGCCAACATGCTGGGGCTTCTGCCGCTGGGCGTGGTGGGCGTGCATGCCTTCACCTTCACCAGCCACTTTACCGTGACCGGCGTGCTGGCTGTGCTGTCCTTCGCCATCGTGCTGATCGTCGGCTTCGCACGGCACGGGCTGCATTTTTTCAGCCTGTTCCTGCCGCATGGCACACCGTGGTGGATGGCGCCGATCATTGCCCCGATCGAGCTGATCTCCTTCATGGTGCGCCCCTTCAGCCTGGGTCTGCGACTGTTCGTGGCGATGATGGCCGGGCACGTCCTGCTGGAAGTGCTGTCGTCCTTCGTCATCTCTGGCGGCAATGCCGGAATCGGCTATGGCATTTTCATCGGCATCCCCAGTCTGGCGCTGATGGTGGGCATCTGCGCGCTGGAGATCCTGGTCGCGGGCATTCAGGCCTATGTCTTCGCGCTGTTGACGTCGCTGTATATCAACGACGCCGAAAACCTTCACTAACCTGTTCAATCTGCAAGGAGTTTTATCATGGAACCTGAAGCCGCCAAGCTGCTCGGCGCCGGTCTCGCTGCGATCGGTTGCGGCCTCGCCTCCATCGGCGTGGGCAATGTGTTCGCCAAGTTCCTGGAAGGCGCGCTGCGCAACCCGGGTGCCGCGGACGCACAGCAGGGCCGCCTGTTCATCGGTTTCGCCGGTGCCGAGCTGCTGGGTCTGCTGGCCTTCGTCGTCGCCGCACTGCTGATCTTCCAGTAAGCGTTACGCGATTATGCTGCCTGCCCGGGGCCGCCATGTGCGGTGCCGGGCGGCGGCTGACGAATTATGATTTTCCCCGGCTAGGCGAACCATGCCCCAGATCGAACAGCTCGCAGGCACCTATTCCAGCCAGATCTTCTGGCTGCTGGTGATCTTCGCCCTGGCATTCTTCATCATCGGCCTCGGCATGTTGCCGCGGGTCATGGACACGATGGCCGATCGTGATCGCCGCATCGGTGACGACCTTGCCGTGGCGCAGGCCGCGCGCGACGAGGCCGACACGCGCGAGGATGCATGGCGCACGCGGGAGGCCGCAAATCGCGAGGCAGCGCATGCGCTGGTGAACGAAGCTCGTGACCAGTCAAAGCGTGATGCCGAGCAGCGCCTGGCCAGTATCAAGACCAGCCTGGACGCCCGCCTGGTGGAAGCCGAGCAGCGCATCGACGCCGCCCGTTCCGCCGCCGCGGCGGAGATCGAGCAGGTCGCAAGCGAGGCGACGCAGGATATCGTGGCCCGTGTGGCCCGGATCGATGTGGATGCCGACGCGGCGCATCATGCTGTCAGAAAGGTCATGGTCCATGGCTAACGCCCCTCACGTTTTTGCCACCAGCGAAGCAGACCCTGCGTTGCACGCCACGGCGGCAGACGGCCACACGGTCCATGTCGAACCCTCGCTGCTGGGCCTGGCGCCCTTCCAGTGGGTGTCGATCGCCATGCTGATCCTGCTGCTGGTCGCGTTTTTCGGCGCCAAGGTGCACCGCAAGGTCGCCGGCGGCCTCGACAGCCGCATTGCCGCGATCCGCACCCAGCTGGACGAAGCCAAGAAGCTGCGTGCTGAGGCGGAAGCCCTGCGCGACGAATATGCCCGCCGTATTGCCGGTGCGGAGCAGGACGCCGCCAACATGCTGGCCAATGCGCGGCGTGAGGCGGATGCCGTGCTGGTGCAGGCCGAAAGCGACACCACCGACCTGATCGCCCGGCGCGAGCGCATGGCACAGGACCGGATCGCCGCCGCCGAGCGAGCCGCGGTGGACGAGCTGCGCGCTCGTGCCGCCCTTGCCGCCACCAGGGCCTCGCGCGATCTGATTGCCCAACGCCACGATGCGGGCGCCGACCGGCGGCTGGTGGACGAGGCGATCGCCGCACTCTGAGATCCTGCGGTTCTGTGGAACCGCACCCGGCCTACGAACGCTCCCGTGCTGATCATCAGCGCGGGAGTTTTCTTGTGACCGTCACAGCCATAGCCATCAATTGCTCCCTGAAGCCCAGCGATGGGGAGGACAGCAGCACCGACCGCATGATCGGTGTGCTGGCTGACGCCCTGAAGCAGCACGACGTTGAGGTGGCAGAGGTGCTGCGCATTGCCGACCATGACGTGAAGCCCGGTGTAACCTCCGACGAGGGCAAGGGCGATGCCTGGCCTGCGTTGCGGGAGAAGATTCTGGCGCACGACATCCTGATCTTCGGCGGCCCCATCTGGATGGGTCAGGTCGGTTCCGTTGCCAAGCGGGTGCTGGAACGGATGGATGCGTTCCTGGACGAAACCGACGATGCCGGCCGCATGCCCAGCTACGGCAAGGTGGCGGTGGCGGCGATCGTGGGCAACGAGGATGGGGCGCATTTCAGCACTGCGCAGCTGTTCCAGAGCCTGAACGACACCGGCTGGACGATCCCGGCCGTAGGCGCCTGTTACTGGGTGGGCGAGGCAATGGGGTCGACCGACTTCAAGGACCTGAAGGCCGTGCCGGACAAGGTGAGCAAGACGGCGGAGATGGTCGCAGGCAACGCCGCGCATCTGGCCAGGTTGCTGCAGGCGGAGCCTTACCCGGGTCAGTAGGCGTCCTTGGCGGCACGAAGGGCCGCGAAGGTGGCTACTGCGTCGCCGCCACCCCAGCGCGCCTGCAAGGCGGGCTGATCGGCCCGCAGAAACGGATTGGTCGCCAGCTCCCGTTCTAGGCGGAAGGGTACGGTCGGTTCGCCCGCCGCGCGCTTTGCCGTGATCTCCCGTGCGTAATCCTGCAACGCGAGATTGTCTGGGTCGGCATGGAGGGCGAAGCGGGCATTGCCGGCGCTGTATTCATGCGCGCCGCAGATGGTGGTGTCCTGCGGCAAGGCGGCGATGCGCTGCAGGCTGGCCCAGAACTGGTCCGGCGTGCCTTCAAACATGCGGCCGCAGCCCAGCGCGAACAGGCAATCCCCGACAAAGGCGATCGTGGCGGCGGGCAGGTGATAGGCGATGTGGCCCAGCGTGTGGCCGCCGGCTGCGAACACCTCCGCCTGCCATTCACCCAGCAGCAGCGTGTTGCCGGGCCCTACGGTGCGGTCCACGCCTTCGATCCGGTGCGCCTCCTCGGCCGGAGCAATGACGGTGCAGCCGGTTGCGGACTTGACCGCCAGGTTCCCCTGCGTGTGATCGGCGTGCCAATGCGTGTTCCACACCTGCGTGATGCGCCAGCCCTTGGCCTCTGCCTGGCGCAGACATTCCGCGCCATCGGGCGTGTCGATGCAGGCGGTTTCTTCGCTGGCAGGATCGTGCAGCAGGAAGCCGTAATTGTCGGTGAGGGCGGGAAAGGTATGCAACTGGAGGGTCATGCGCCGAAGGTAGCCCTCAGTGCCACAAACGGAAAGGCCCGCCCGCTCGGGTGAGCGGACGGGCCTTTCGTCAGAACAAGCCTGAGGCGCTTACTGGCGCTTCAGGGCCTCGCCCAGGATGTCGCCCAGCGACGCACCCGAGTCGGACGAGCCGTACTGTTCCACAGCCTGCTTCTCTTCAGCGATCTGACGCGCCTTGATGGAGAAGTTCGGCTTCTTGGACCGGTCGAAACCGATGACCAGAGCGTCGATCTTCTGGCCCGCCTGGAAGCGGTCCGGACGCTGCTCGTCGCGGTCACGGCCAAGATCGGACCGCTTGATGAAGCCGGTGGCCCCATCCTCGCCCGCCTGGACTTCCAGACCACCGTCGCGCACTTCCAGCACGGTGACGGTGACGACCTCGTTGCGGCGCAGGCTGCCCGAAGAGGCGGCGACACCGGCGGCCGGTGCACCCTTCTCGAGCTGCTTCATGCCGAGGCTGATGCGCTCCTTCTCGACATCGACGTCGAGCACGACGGCCTGGACCGACTCACCCTTGCGATGCAGAGCCAGTGCGTCCTCGCCGGAGATGCCCCAGGCGATGTCGGACATGTGGACCATGCCGTCCACGTCGCCCGGCAGGCCGACGAACAGGCCGAACTCGGTGGCGTTCTTGACTTCGCCTTCGACGATGGAGCCAACGGGGTGGCTGTCGGCGAACTCGTCCCACGGATTGCGATGGGCCTGCTTCAGACCCAGGCTGATGCGACGCTTGTCGGAATCGACCTCCAGCACCATGACCTCGACCTCTTGCGAGGTGGAGACGATCTTGCCGGGGTGCACGTTCTTCTTGGTCCAGCTCATCTCGGAGACGTGGACCAGACCCTCGATCCCGGCTTCCAGCTCCACGAAGGCGCCGTATTCGGTGATGTTGGTGACGGTGCCGCTGGTCTTCAGGCCGACAGGGTACTTGGCGGCGACGCCTTCCCACGGATCGCTTTCCAGCTGCTTCATGCCCAGGCTGATGCGCTGGGTATCGGCATTGATGCGGATGATCTGCACGGTGACGGTGTCGCCGATATTGATCACTTCCGAAGGATGGTTGACGCGCTTGTAGCTCATGTCGGTGACATGCAGCAGGCCGTCGATGCCGCCCAGGTCCACGAAGGCGCCGTAATCGGTGATGTTCTTCACCACGCCTTCGATCACCTGTCCTTCGGCCAGACGGTCGATCAGTTCGCTGCGCTGTTCCGCACGGGTCTCTTCCAGCACGGCGCGACGCGACACGACGATGTTGCCGCGACGGCGATCCATCTTGAGGATCTGGAAGGGCTGCGGCACGTCCATCAGCGGGGTGACGTCGCGCACGGGGCGGATGTCGACCTGCGAACCGGGCAGGAAGGCCACGGCGCCGTCCAGGTCGACAGTGAAGCCGCCCTTGACGCGGCCGAAGATGCGGCCTTCGACGCGCTTGCCTTCGCCGAATTCGCTTTCCAGCTTGTCCCAGGCGGCCTCGCGACGGGCGCGGTCACGGCTGAGCATGGCTTCACCGTCGGCGTTCTCGACGCGATCGACATAGACCTCGACTTCGGAGCCCACGGTCAGGCCGTGGTCGTCCTCGCCGCGCATGAATTCGCGCAGGGAGATGCGGCCTTCGCTCTTCAGGCCGACATCGATCACGGCCATGCCGTTCTCGATCGCGGTGACGGTGCCGTGGACGACACGGCCTTCAAAGCCGCCGTCGGCGCCGCCGAGCTGTTCATCCAGGAGAGCCGCGAAGTCGTCGCGGCTGGGGGTGGCGGTAGATGCCATAAAGGAGAGGTATCCTGTCTTTTCGTTTTTTCCGGCCAGGCGGTTGTCTCCGCCGGTCTTGCTTGGCCGATCCGCCCTGCAGGCCGGATGCCGGCAGGGCGTCCTCAGTGGCAGGCGGAGGTCTGGCGGGCGGGGCGGCAGGGCCGACGGCGCGGACACCGGCCAACCGGACCGGGCAAGCGCCACAAGCGATGACCTGCAACAGGCCGCCTGGCGCGGCCCCGCTTCGCCGGACCGGACACGCAAGCCCCGTCGGACGGGCGGGCACATAGGTGAAAACAGGCAGGAAGGCAAGAGTTGCAACTATGTCGGCCCGCCTTGGCCGTGGCAATCGTGCGGTGCAGAGCAGGGCGGACCCGGCGCCCGGCCTGCAACTCGCCGCATCGGGCGGGCAGGTGGCCGGTGTAGCCAAAGGCACGGCAGGAACGTTCATCCAGCGGACAGGTCCGGCTGAACACCCAAGCCGCCTTGCCAAACAATCGTGGCCTGCCCTGGCATATACGCCGCAAGACGCAACAGGGATCGGAACAGTCGAACAGCGACCCGCAGGGCAGCCGCACGCAGTGAAACGAGGATGAGGGTATGAACATGATGAGCAACAAGAGTAAGGTTCTGGTGCTGCTGTCCACGCTGGCCCTGCCGATGGGTGGAACTGCCATGGCGCAGCAGATGACCCGGGGCGCCGATGTGGCGGCAACCGTTGTCGGCGCGCCGCCCGCCGATCTGTCGGAGTATGAGGCCGGCCCGGAAGTGTCGGGCATGATCTCCGCCCGTGATGGTAACCGGCTGCAGGTGATGGGCGAGGACGGAACCAGCAACGTGGTGGTGCTGAGCGAAGGCACCGAAATCTACGGCACCGGCGGGTTCCTGGGCCTGGATCGCGATCAGCTCGCCGCTCAGCAGTTGCTGAATGGTCTGCCGGTTACCGTGAAGACTGTGCAGTGGGCCGGACAGCTGGTGGCGACCCGCGTCAATCTGAAGAACCGCGATCTGCGGACCGCCAGCATGATCCGCACCGGCACCGCGCAGGGCTTTGCCGAGCAGACCGCCGCAACCGAGGCACTGCGCGGACGTCTGGGCGACATCGACAAGTACAACATCCACGGCACGACCAACGTGAACTTCGATACCGGCAAGTGGCAGCTGACCCCGCAGGGGCAGGCTGATCTGTGCGCCGCTGCGCAGCAGGCCGAGGCAACGCCGAACGCGTTGTTGCTGGTGGTGGGCTATACCGACAATGTCGGTGACGAGGACTTCAACCAGGAGCTGAGCGAGCGGCGTGCGGGCCGGGTCGTGAACTACCTGCAGCAGCGGTGCGGCTGGGCGCCGTACCGGATGCTGACGCCGACCGGCATGGCCATGGCCGATCCGCTGGCGGACAACAGCACCGAAGAGGGCCGGGCACAGAACCGCCGCGTGGCGGTGAACATCCTGGTCAGCAAGAGCGTCGACGGGCTGTAAGGTGATGCAGGGCGGGGCGGGCGGAAGCTTGCCCCGCCTGACTTGCAGGCCTGACTAGCGGGCTTGTTCCACCAGCGCGATGGCGGCGCTGATCGCAGCGTCGCGATCGAGGCTGGAAGTGTCGAGGATCACCGCATCGGCGGCGGGCAGCAGTGGTGCCTGGGCCCGTTCGCGGTCGCGCTCGTCGCGCCGGCGAAGGTCATCCTCGATGGTGGCGAGGGTATGATCCTCCCCCCGGCTCTGCATTTCCTTCCATCGGCGCAGTGCGCGCGCTTCCACGCTGGCGGTCACGAACAGCTTGGGCCGGGCCTCCGGCGCGATCACCGTGCCGATGTCGCGCCCGTCAAGTACGGCGCCGCCCGGTTGCAGGGCGAAGGCGCGTTGCCGGTTGAACAGCGTTTGGCGCACGGCGGGATGGACGGACACGCGACTGGCAAGGCCACCGGTCGCCTCGCTGCGCAGCCGGTCGTCCCCGAGCAGAGTATCCGCAAAGCTGGCGGCGGCCAGGGCGGCGGCGGGGTCGTCCGGATCGCCTCCATTCAGGTGGCATTGCCAGCCGACGGCACGATAAAGCAGCCCGGTGTCGAGATGCGGCAGGCCGTAATGCGCGGCCAGGGCTTTCGCGATCGTGCCCTTGCCGCTGGCTGTGGGGCCGTCGACGGCGATGATGAGGGTGGTCATGGTTGTACCTCCACCGTCCGGCGCGCCAGCAGCGCGGATACAAGGCTGATAGCTGCAATCAGCGTCCAGGCAGCTTCCAGCACGAAGGCGGCGAGGTTGAAGTTGACTGACAGGGAGGTGAGCAGCAGCGCCGCGCCGATCAGGTTGACGGCGTTGAACAGCACCTTGTCGATCACCTTCACCATGTTAGCGTAGGCGAAGGCGGCAATGAAGAGGGCGCTGCCGAGCAGTCCGACGATGTCCGCCCCAAGGGGACTCAGCAGGCCGCTCACCGGTTGCCGGTCGCGCTGTCCAGCAGGTGCTGGAAGGTCGGGAAGCTGGTGGCGATGGGCGCCGTATCGTCCACCTCCACGCCGCCCTGGCTGACGAGACCGGCAACGGCCATGCTCATGGCGATGCGGTGATCGAGCTTCGTGGCGACGGGGTATGCGCCGCCCGACAGCGGGTCGCCACCGGTGCCGTCGATGGTGAGACCGTCTTCCTGCTCGGTCACGCGGGCACCGGCAGCGGTGAGCGCGGCGGCCATGGTGGCAAGGCGATCCGATTCCTTCACGCGCAGCTCTTCCAGCCCGGTAGTCACGGTGCGGCCCTTGGCCAGGGCAGCGGCGACGAACAGGATAGGGAATTCGTCGATCATGGCGGGAGCGAGGGCCGGGTCCACGGCGACGCCCGTCAGCGGAGAGTGGCGGACATGGAGATCGGCCACCGGCTCGCCGCCGACTTCGCGCGGGTGTAGTTCGACGATGCTGCCGCCCATCTGGCGCAGCACGGTGAACAGGGCGGCGCGGGTCGGGTTGAGGCCGACATTCTCGATCACCAGGTCGCTGCCGGGCACCAGCAGCGCGGCAACAGCGAAGAACGCGGCCGAGGAGGGATCGCCGGGCACGATGATGGTCTGCGGCCGCAGCTCAGCCTCTCCGCGCAGGCGGATGGTGCGGATGCCGCCCTCTTCCTCCACCCAAAGGTCCGCACCGAAGCCCCGCAGCATGCGTTCCGAATGGTCACGGGTCGGCACGGGCTCGACCACGGTGGTGATGCCGGCGGTGTTGAGCCCGGCCAGCAGCACGGCGCTCTTCACCTGGGCGGAGGCGACCGGCAGGCGATAGGTAATGGGTACGGCCGGGCTGAGGCCGCGCAGCATCAATGGCAGGGTACCGCCGGGGCTGGCAGTGATGTCGGCGCCCATCTGGCTAAGCGGCTCGATCACGCGCCCCATCGGGCGGTGGGACAGGCTGGCATCGCCTGTGAAGGTGGCGGTGATCGGATGGCTGGCGACCAGGCCCATCAGCAGCCGGGTGGAAGTGCCGGAATTGCCCATCTCCAGCGCAGTCACCGGTTGCAACAGGCTGCCGACCCCGGTGCCATGGATCGACCAGCTGCCATCACCCTGCCGTTCCACGGTCGCGCCCATCGCCCGCATGGCAGCCGCGGTGGCAAGGACGTCTTCACCTTCCAGCAGGCCGGTCACCTTCGTCTCGCCCACCGCCAGCGCCCCCAGCATGATGGAGCGGTGGCTGATCGACTTGTCGCCAGGCACGCGGATGCGGCCGCGCAAGGGGCCGGCGGGCAGGAAGCGGCGCGGGGTCGGGCCGTGGTCGTGGGAAGCGTGCAGGGCGGTAGCTTTCGTGCTGTGGGAGCGGCCGGCTTTTGACAGCGGGGGTGCCCTGTGGCAAGGCGCGCCGCTCTTGATCGCCGCCCCCGCGGGCGCGGGGCTGCCATGCATGCCCTTGCAAAGCGGGCGGGCGGTTTCCATCAAGCACGCGACCGATGTTTTTTCCGTCCGGCACCGCGATACGCGGCCTGGCGTCCAAGAGGATCAATCCATGGTGAAGCCTGAATGGGGCTCCAAGCGCACCTGCCCCAAGTGCGGTGAACGCTTCTACGACCTGGGCAACGACAGCCCGATCGTGTGCATCGAGTGCCGGAACGAGTGGTATCCGGAGCCCGTGCTGAAGAGCAAGCAGCCGATCCCGTACGAGGAAGAGAAGAAGAAGGTCGTCGAGGAGCAGGACACCGACCTCAGCGAGGAAGACGAGCTGGGCGACATCGACGAGGACGAGGATTCGCCCGACAACGATGTAGACCTGGGCGGCGACGACGATCTGGGCGTAGCCGGCGCGACCGACGAGGATGACGAGGACAATTGATTTTACCTCTTGCGTCCCGGGTGGAGTGCCCATAAAGGGCGCTCCACCCCGGGCCGAGAAGGTCCGGTGCCGCAGCCTCCCAGGGCGGCGGCGTTGAAATGGACGGGGCCTTAGCTCAGCTGGGAGAGCGCTACAATGGCATTGTAGAGGTCAGCGGTTCGATCCCGCTAGGCTCCACCATTTCCTCTGACTACCGACCATCGCCCACGGGCAATGGTCACCCAGTTCCAGGCTGCACGCTGGCTGACGAGGTTTCGTCCGCCGGCGTTTTTGGCATTCGGCCCCTCGGGGCGGCAAGAGCGAGGTGAGGCCATGTTCGACACACTGTCCGATCGCCTGAATGGTGTGTTCGACCGCCTGCGCGGTCGCGGTGCGCTGGGCGAGGCCGATGTGCGCGAAGCCATGCGCGAGGTGCGCGTCGCGTTGCTGGAGGCAGACGTGGCGCTGCCGGTGGCGCGGGACTTCATCGCCCGGGTTACCGAAAAGGCAGTCGGTCAGCAGGTACTGAAGTCGGTCACGCCGGGTCAGCAGGTCGTCAAGATCGTCAATGACGAGCTGGTTGCCATGCTGGGCGGCGAGGGAGCCGACGCCACGGGTGGCGAGGCCGTGCCGCTGCAGCTGGACGTGCGCCCGCCGGCGGTCATCATGATGGTCGGCCTGCAGGGTTCGGGCAAGACCACCAGCACCGCCAAGATCGCGCAACTGCTGCGGACCAAGCAGGGCAAGAAGGTCATGATGGCCAGCCTGGACGTCAATCGTCCGGCGGCGCAGGAGCAGCTGAAGGTACTGGGCGAGCAGGCGCAGGTCGCCACGTTGCCGATCATCGTGGGCCAGCAGCCGGTCGACATCGCCCGCCGCGCGCTGGAAAGCGCGAAGCTGCAGGCAGTGGACGTGCTGATGCTCGATACCGCGGGCCGGCTGCACGTGGACGAGGCGCTGATGGCGGAGATGAAGGCGGTCGCCTCCGTCTCGGCCCCGACCGAAGTGCTGCTGGTGGTCGATGCGCTGACCGGGCAGGACGCGGTGAATGTCGCGCAGAGCTTCAGCGGCGAAGTGCCGCTGACCGGCGTGGTGCTGACCCGGATGGACGGTGATGCGCGCGGTGGCGCGGCGCTGTCCATGCGTGCCGTCACCGGCAAGCCGATCAAGTTTGCTGGCACGGGCGAGAAGCTGGACGCGATCGAGCCGTTCCATCCGGGCCGCGTGGCGGGTCGCATCCTGGGCATGGGCGATGTCGTCAGCCTGGTGGAGCGCGCGGCGCAGGCAGTGGATGCGGAGGACGCCGACAAGCTGGCGCAGCGCATGATGCAGGGTCAGTTCGACATGAACGACCTGCGCACACAGCTGATGCAGATGCAGAAGATGGGCGGCCTGGGCATGCTGGCCGGCATGATGCCGGGCATGAAGAAGGCCAAGCAGGCGATGGCCGCCAGCGGCATGGACGACAAGGTGCTGCTGCACATGGACGCAATCATCGGTTCGATGACCAAGACCGAGCGCAGCAAGCCCGAACTGCTGAACGCCAAGCGCAAGAAGCGCGTGGCGGCAGGCAGCGGCACATCGGTGCAGGACGTCAACAAGCTGTTGAAGATGCACCAGGAAATGGGTCGCGCCATGAAGCAGATCAAGAAGATGGGTGGGCTGAAGGGCCTTGGCGCACTGTTCGGCAAAGGCGGGCTTGATGCCGCCATGCCGGGGCTAGGCGGCGGCGGCATGGGTGGCATGGGCGCCGGCAATCCCGGCGCCAAGCCCGGGCTGCCCGGGCTGGGTGCGGGCGGTCAGCTGCCGCCCGAGCTGATGAACCTGCTCAAGAAGAATTAAGCTCAGAAGAATTGTTGGAAAGGTAGAATAACATGGCAATTTCGATCCGTCTGTCGCGTGGTGGTGCCAAGAAGCGTCCGTATTACCGCATCGTGGTGGCTGACGTCCGCTCTCCGCGCGACGGCAAGTATCTGGAGCAGATCGGCACCTACAACCCGCTGCTGCCCAAGGATTCGGCCGATCGCATGAAGATCAACGAGGATCGCGCGCGTTACTGGCTTGGCGTCGGCGCGCAGCCGACCGACCGTGTGGCCCGGTTCCTGGACCAGGCCGGCGTGAAGGAGCGTGCGGCGCGCAACAACCCGAACAAGGCCGAGCCGGGCGAAAAGGCCAAGGAGCGCGCCGAGGAGCGGGCCACCAAGGCTGCCGAGGCTGCCGAGGCTGAAGCTGCCGCCAAGGCTGCGCCGGCCGAAGAGGCCAGCTCGCAGGAGCCGGCCGAGGGCAGCGAAACCCCGGCCACCGGCGACGACGCCGCCGTGGGTGCCAGCACCGACGCACCGGCCGAAGGCTGACGGCGAGTGCCCCTCCCGCCGGCGGGAGGGGCATCTGCCCCGGGCATTCTGGCATGAGCGACAAGCCCATCGTCCTCGCCGTGATCACCGGCGCGCATGGCGTGACCGGGGATGTGCGGCTGAAGCTGTTCGGCGACGGTTTCGCCTCGCTGAAGGCGCACAAGGCCTTCAACGATGGCGCGCTGACCGTCACCACCCTGCGCGATGACGGCAAGGGCGGCGCGGTTGCGCGCTTCGCCGAGGTGGCCGGTCGCAACGCCGCTGAGGCGTTGCGCGGCACGCTGCTGAACGTACCGCGCGAATACCTGCCGCCGCTGGCGGAGGGTGAGTACTACCATGCCGATCTGATCGGGCTGGCAGTGGTGTCCGGAGACGGTGCGCCGCTCGGCACGGTGGTGGCGGTCGAGAATTACGGGGCGGGCGACATCCTCGAGGTGGAGCGCCTGGAGGGCAAGACCTTCATGGTGCCGATGCGCCCCGAGGCGGTGCCCGAGTGGAACGCCGAGCGGGTGGTTATCGACCCCTTGTTCGCCGAATAGCCTGTACGCCTGCATATACAGGATGGCGGCATGGCCGGACGGTGCACGACCCGACGCTTCAGGTCAGGCGGCGCCGTGGCGATCCGGGCGCATCTACCTCCTGACCAGTCGATCTGACATGGCGTTGCAGCACGTGCAAAAGCGGCAGAGTGGCGGTAGGCTTACTTCGATGTCTCCGGCGCGCTGATAGAGAACTGGACCCTGTGACTTTCGCCGCCACCATCATCACGCTGTATCCGGACATGTTCCCCGGTCCGCTCGGCCTTTCGCTGGCCGGTCGCGCACTAACCGAGGGAAGCTGGTCGTGCGAGGCGGTGCAGTTGCGGGACTATGCGGTGGACAAGCATCGCACCGTCGATGACACGCCGGCTGGCGGCGGTGCCGGCATGGTGCTGAAGGCGGACATCCTCGCGGGCGCAGTGGATGATGTGCGCGAACGGCGGCCGGACTGCCCTGTGCTGGCGATGACGCCGCGGGGAAAGCCGATCACGCAGGCACGCATCCGCGAACTGGCCGAAGGAGCGGGGGTGACCATCCTGTGCGGCCGGTTCGAGGGGTTCGACGAGCGGATCTTCGAGGCGCGGCAGGTGGAGGAGGTGTCGCTGTCAGACATCGTGCTGTCCGGCGGCGAGGCGGCGGCGATCGCCATTCTGGATGCTTGCATTCGCCTTTTGCCCGGCGTAATGGGCGCGGCTTCCAGCGGGGCCGAGGAATCCTTCGAAGAAGGGCTGCTTGAGTACCCGCATTATACCCGACCATCGACATGGGAAGGACGCACGATCCCCGAAGTGCTGCGATCGGGGGATCATGCGAAGATTGCGGCGTGGCGCAAGGCCCGCAGCGAGGAAGACACACGGTTACGCAGGCCGGACCTTTGGGAACGTCATGGTGGCGTTCGGGGCCAGCCTGCCTCTGGCGCGCGGCATGATTGATGAGGAATACGGACCATGGGTCTGATTCAGGAACTAGAAGCCGAAGCCATTGCCCAGCTGAGCGAAGGCAAGGACATCCCCGAATTTCGCCCCGGCGACACGCTGCGCGTGGGCGTGCGCGTTGTGGAAGGTGAGCGTACCCGCGTGCAGAACTACGAAGGCGTGTGCATCGCGCGTTCGAACCGCGCGATGGGCAGTAACTTCACCGTGCGCAAGATCAGCTTCGGCGAAGGCGTGGAGCGTGTGTTCCCGCTCTACTCGCCGAACATCGACAGCATCACCGTGGTCCGCCGCGGCGTGGTGCGTCGCGCCAAGCTGTATTACCTGCGTGGCCGCACCGGCAAGCGCGCCCGTATCGCCGAGCGCAAGGTCAACCCGTAAGGCTGACCTGCCCTTCGAAGGGTTCAGGAAAAGGGTCCGGTCACCGTCGGGTGGCCGGGCCCTTTTTCGTGGCCCTTTCCCTGCACCGCTTTCATGCGTAACCATGCTCGCCGCCCACCACCGGAACGAGAGAATGCCACCATATGCGTACCCTGATTGCCGCAATGCTGCTTGCCTCCACTGTCGCCGCGCCTGTGCTGGCGCAGGAGGCGCCCGTGACTGACGTGGCGCAGCAAGACGCGGCGCTCACGCTGGAGCGGGTATTCGGCAGCCCCAGCCTGAACGGGCCAGCGCCGCGCGGGGCACAGATATCACCGGATGGCCGGTATCTCACGCTGCTGCGCAACCGGGAGGATGACCGGGAGCGGTATGATCTGTGGGGCTACGACCGCGAGACCCGCGAATGGCGCATGCTGGTCGACAGCGAGGCGCTGGGCAGCGGGCGCGCCTTGTCCGAAGCGGAGAAGATGCAGCGGGAGCGGCTGCGGATCGGCAGTCTGAAAGGCATCGTCGACTATCAGTGGGCGGCGGACGGGCAGGCGCTGCTGGTGCCGCTGGAAGGGGACCTGTATCTCGCGCGCCTGGACGGCTCGGTGCAGCGGCTGACCGATACAGAAGAGAGCGAGCTGAACCCGACTCTGAGCCAGACGGGCGCATGGGTCTCTTTCGTACGCGACCGGCAGTTGTGGACCGGACGGCTAGGGCAGCAGCCGGCGCCGGTGACGCCGGAAGAGGCCAGCGAACTGGTGACCTGGGGCGAGGCCGAGTTCGTGGCGCAGGAGGAGATGGACCGGCACACCGGCTTCTGGTGGTCGCCCGATGATGCCCGCATTGCTGTGGCGCGGGTCGACGAAAGCCCGGTGGGCGTGGTCACCCGCGCGGCGATCGGTGCGACCGGCACGCGCGTCTATGACCAGCGCTACCCCGCAGCGGGCACGCCCAATGCCGATGTGCGCCTGTTCGTGATGAACCCGGATGGAGCCGCGCAGGTCGAGGTCGATCTGGGTGCGGACAAGGACATCTACGTCGCACGGGTCGACTGGGCGCCCGATGGCCAGGCGCTGTATGTGCAGCGGCAGGACCGGTTGCAGACGAAGATCGACATGCTGAAGGTCGATCCGGCCACCGGCGCCAGCGAGGTGCTGTTCACTGAGCGGGCGGCCGAGGGGCACTGGATCAACCTGACCAACAACTACCGCTTCATGAAGGATGGCAGCCTGATCTGGTGGTCGGAGCGGGACGGGTTCGGGCATCTCTACCGCTTCGCCGGTGGCAGCTGGACCCAGCTGACCGATGGCGAGTGGATGGTGACCCGGCTGGTCGGTGTGGACGAGGATGGCGGTCGGGTGTTCTTCTCCGCCACCAAGGACAACGTGCTGGCGCAGCAGACCTATGTGCTCGACCTGGTGAACCCGTCGGCGCAGACGTTGCTGACCGACAAGGCATTCAGCAATGCGGTGCAGATGGACGGCGCGGCGCGCAGCCTGCTGGTCAGCCGGTCGAATGACACGCAGCCGACGCAGGTCTATCTGGCGGACACGACCGGCGAACGGTTGGCATGGATCGAGGAGAACCGCCTAGATGCCAGTCATCCGTATGCACCGTTCCTGGCGAGCCACCGCTCGGCCACCTACGGCACCGTACCGGCGGAGGACGGTACGCCGCTGCACTGGATGATGATCACGCCGGAACTGGCAGCGGGCAAGACCTATCCCGTGTTCTTCCAGCATTATGGCGGCCCCGGTCCGCAGGGTGTGACGCGCGGCTGGAAGGGTGCGCTGGCGCAGGCGATCGTGGATCGCGGCTACATCTATTTCGAACTCGACAATCGCGGCAGCGCCAACCGGGGCGTCGCGTTCGAGAAGCCGATCTACCGTGCAATGGGCACCGTGGAGGTGGCCGACCAGAAGGCGGGCGCCGAATACCTCAAGACGCTCGACTTCGTGAACGACGACAAGATCAGCACCTATGGCTGGTCCTATGGCGGTTACATGACGCTGAAGCAGCTCGCGGCGGATCCGGGCCTGTATGCGGCCGGCATCTCCGGCGCGCCGGTTACCCGGTGGGAGCTGTACGACACGCACTATACCGAGCGCTTCATGGGTTTGCCGAGCACCGATGGCGCGGCTTACGAGCGGTCGGCGGCGATCGAGGGTGCGCTGGGCATCACCGACCCCATGTTGCTGATCCACGGCATGGCGGACGACAATGTGGTGTTCGAGAATGCGTCCGAACTGATTGCCCGGATGCAGGGCGAGGCTGTGCCCTTCGAGATGATGCTGTATCCCGGCTTCACCCACCGCGTGGGCGGCCCCAAGGTCAGCGTGCATGTCTGGACTTCGATCTTCAATTTCCTCGATCGCAACGGGGCAGGGCCGGAGGTGTCTGGTCCGGCAACAGAATAGCGCTGCTTGGGGCAGGGCGCGGGCAATTTGTTTGCGCAGGCGCCTCGATCCGCTATCGCGCGCGGCTGTCGAACTGAGGAGTAGGTGATGGGTTACCGGGTGGCGGTCGTGGGTGCGACGGGCAATGTGGGACGCGAGATGCTCGCGATCCTGGCCGAGCGCGAATTCCCGATGGACGAGGTGGCCGCGGTCGCCTCTTCCCGCTCGATCGGCATGGAAATCGAGATCGGCGACTCCGGTCGCAAGGTGAAGTGCAAGAGCCTTGAGCATTTCGACTTTGCCGGGTGGGACATTGCCCTGTTTGCTGCTGGTAGCGGCCCCACCAAGGAATATGCCCCCAAGGCTGCGGCGGCCGGCTGTGTCGTGATCGACAATTCCAGCCTGTACCGCATGGATCCGGACGTGCCGCTGATCGTGCCGGAGGTGAACCCCGACGCGATCGATGGCTATACCGCGCGCAACATCATCGCCAATCCCAATTGTTCCACCGCGCAGATGGTGGTGGCGCTTAAGCCGCTGCATGATGCCGCCGGGATCAAGCGGGTGGTGGTCAGCACCTACCAGTCGGTCTCCGGCGCCGGCAAGGCTGGCATGGACGAACTGTTCGAGCAGAGCCGCGCCATCTTCGTCGGCGACCCGGTGGCGCCGGCGAAGTTCACCAAGCAGATCGCGTTCAACGTGATCCCGCACATCGACAGCTTCCTGGACGACGGTTCGACCAAGGAAGAGTGGAAGATGGTTGTCGAGACCAAGAAGATCATGGACCCGAAGATCAAGGTCAACGCCACATGCGTGCGCGTGCCGGTGTTCGTAGGGCACTCGGAATCGATCAACATCGAGTTCGAGCGTGAGATCAGCGCCGAGCAAGCACAGGACATCCTGCGTGAGGCGCCCGGCATCATGCTGGTCGACAAGCGTGAGGACGGCGGATACGTCACCCCGGTCGAGGCCGCCGGCGATGGCGCGACTTATGTCAGCCGCGTGCGGGAGGATCCCACGGTCGAGTTCGGCCTGAGCCTGTGGTGCGTCAGCGACAATCTGCGCAAGGGTGCAGCGCTGAATGCGGTACAGATCGCCGAACTGCTGGGTCGGCGTCACCTGAAGAAGGGCTGATCGTCTGGATGCGCATCGTGCGGAGCGCCGCCGCGATTGCCGCGGCGTTCCTGCCGTGCGCGTGCGATGACCCGCCGGCACCGGCGGCGCCACGCGCGTTGATCCTGGACGCGCAGGGCGTGGTGTTCGCCGGTGATGACGGATCCTACGATCGGCTCCCTTTCGGCAGTGCTCGTGCCACGGTCGAGGCGATGGGCGCTGCGGCCTATGGCGACGGTGTCGCGCGCCGCGCTGCCAGCGATGCGTGCACTGCGGGGGCGATGGCCTTCACCAGCTATGGCCCTATCCAGCTTGGCTTCCAGCATGACCGGCTGGTGGGCTGGACCATGCGGGGCGGGGCGGACGTTGCGGCGGAGGGCGGTATCGCACCCGGCATTACCCGGGCGCGGTTGCAGCGGCTGACCGGCTTGCGCATGGTGCCGGAGCCTGCGTTGCGGGGCGAGTTCGCCTACCGCACACCGGCGGGCGAGATCCGCGGTGTGCTGGCGGGTAGCGGGCCGGAGGCGCCGGTCGAGGCGCTGTTTGCAGGCATCACCTGCACTGGTCGATGACGCACCGGCCGCCAGTCCAGCCCGTTCTCAAAATGGGACAAGCGGCATCGTAACGCTTCTTTTGGGGAACTACATCCTCCCTCGCTGTTCCTGTATGCTCGGCGTCGGAGGTAGAAGAATGAAGCGGTTGAGCGGTGGGTGTCAGTGCGGGCGGGTGCGCTACACTGCCGAAGTCGAGCCTGGCGAGGCTTATGCCTGTCATTGCGGCATGTGCCGCAAAGCCACGGGCGGCGCCTGGGGCGCTTACATCAACGTGACGATGGACAGCATCAAGTGGCAGGGGAAGCCTGACTGGCACCAGTCCTCCGCCATCGCGCATCGCGCCTTCTGCAGCCATTGCGGTACTCCGTTGGGCTTCGCCTATCTGGAAGACATGACTCATGTCGACCTGACCATCGGCAGCTTCGACGAACCGGAGCACTTCCGGCCCGTTCGCAATCTGTCCGTAGAGGGCATGCTGCCGGCCTGGACCGACGTGTCGCACCTGCCAGGCCAACGTACCGAGGAGAACCCCGATGTCGTGCGCCGCTGGCGTGAAGCCGGCGTGGAGCCGGCACGCTGAGGGATCGATCGGGCATGGCAGGGCCGCGCCTCTTCTGACATCGACGGTCATCAGGCAGCGCACGGCATGATGCCGGCGCCCGGCCCGACCGTGAGATCGGGCGCGGCGCTTGTCATGTCGGATGCGAGGCGCCATGCCGCCAGCGACCGTGCCGGGCGCGAAGGCGCGGCACCATGCTGGAGGACGAGATCGTGAGCCTGCGCACGCAGATGGTGGAAGGTCACGCCGGCACCCGGCTGGCGGTGCATCGGCTGGGACCGGAAGATGGTGGGGGGCGGCCGGTGCTGCTGCTGCATGGCCTGTTCTCCAATGCGCATACCAACTGGATCAAGTTTGGCCATGCGCAGAAGCTGGCCGACGCCGGGTTCGAGGCGATCATGCCCGACCTGCGCGCCCATGGGCAGAGCGAGGCACCAACCGATGCAGCGGCTTACCCGGCCGGCGTCCTGCTGCGCGACGTGACCTTGCTGGTGCAGGCGCTGCAGCTGGACGATTTCGACCTTGTAGGCTTTTCCCTCGGGGCACGCACCAGCGCAGGCGCGGTCATCGCCGGCTTGCGACCGCGACGGCTGGTGCTGGCCGGCATGGGGCTGAGCGGGCTGACCGGGTGGGACCGGCGGGCGGACTTCTTCATCGATGCGATCGACCGGTTCGATGATGTGGTGCGCGGCGATCCGGCCTGGTTGGCGGTACAGTTCATGCGGACGATGGGCGTCAACCGGGCGGCGGCCCGCCTGCTGCTGGGCAGCGTGGGGGACATCGAGCCGGCGGAACTGGCCGCCATCGCCGCGCCGACGCTGGTGGTGTGCGGCAGCGAGGACCGTGACAACGGCTCTCCCGAGGAACTCGTCGCGGCGTTGCCTGATGGGCGCGAGGCCGAGGTGCCAGGCACCCATATGAGCAGCGTGACCTTTGCTGCATTGGGGCAGGCGATCGTGGACTTTCTTGCGCGATGACGCCGGCCGCGCGGGTCGCTGCCGCGATCGAGGTGCTGGATGCGGTAATCGCCGCCGCGCAGGCGCAGGGCGCCCCGGCCGACCGTCTGCTGGGCGACTGGCTTCGCCAGCGGCGCTTTGCCGGATCCAAGGATCGGCGGGCCATCCGCGAGCTGGTCTATGGCGCGATCCGCGCATGCGGGCCGGTGCCGGCCAGCGGGCGCGCCGCGATGCTGCGGCTGGCGCAGGTGCAGCCGGAACTGGCCGCTCTGTTCGACGGATCGACCTACGGGCCTGCACCGGTCACGGCAGGCGAGCCGGTGGCGCAAGGTGGCGTGGCGCCGGACTGGCTGGCAACGCGGCTGGCAGGGTCCGGCATCGACGGCGCGGAAGCCGCATCCCTGCTGGAGCGGGCGCCGCTGGATGTGCGGGTCAATCTGCTGAAGGTGGATCGCGCCGCGCTGGAGTTGCCGCAACCGGGCGAGCCGCTGGCGGCACAGCAGGGCCTGCGCTTTCCCGCCGGCACCCCGGTGGAGCAGTGGGACGCCTATGCAGATGGGCTGATCGAGGTGCAGGATGGCGGCAGCCAGCTGGTGTGCGAGGCGGTGGCGGCGCAAGGCGGCGAGACCGTGGTTGACCTGTGCGCCGGGGCTGGCGGCAAGACGCTGGCACTCGCGGCATCCATGGGCAATGCCGGCACGTTGGTGGCGGCCGATACCGACCGTGCGCGTCTGTCGCGGCTGGCCCCGCGGGCCGGGCGGGCCGGGGTCCGGGTGGACCATACAGTGCTGCTGAACCCGGGAAAGGAACTGGTGGCGCTGGAGCAATGGATCGGCCGGGCCGATGCGGTGCTGGTGGATGCACCTTGCTCGGGCACGGGGACCTGGCGCCGCAATCCGGAAGCACGCTGGCGGCTGAGCCCGGCGGAGCTGGATCGTCTGGTGGCGCTGCAGGCGCGACTGCTGGAGGTGGCGGCGGAGCTGGTGAAGCCGGGCGGGCGGCTGGTCTATGTCACCTGCTCCCTGCTCGATGCGGAGGGGGCCGACCAGGCAGTCCGGTTCCTGGCTGGACGGCCGGACTGGTCCGAGCAGGCGATCGACCTGCCCCGCGGGACAAAGCGGGGTGCGGGCTTGCGACTGACCCCGCATGTTGATGGAACGGACGGTTTTTTCGTCGCGTGCCTCGGAAAGAGATGGTAGTTTGATTATTCCATGGCTGTCAGCCGCCTCAAACGTCGATCCGCGCTCCAGGAGTTCGTGATGCGCTTCACCCCCGCCGCCCTCGCCTTGTCGCTGCTGGTGGCGGTGAGCGCCAGCGTGGGCCATGGCGCCACGCACGATCCCGACCCGCGTGCCGCGGCGCTGGTAGCGCAGGGCCGCAGCGCCGCCGATGCCGGCGACCTGCAGGCTGCAATCGATGCCTATGAATCCGCGCTGGTGATCGATCCGGCCTTCACCGGCGTCTATCTGCACCTGGCCGACGCCGCCCGCCAGCAGGGTCTGCAGGGCAAGGCGATCCACTATTACCGAGAGGCGCTGCAGCGCGAGCCCGGCAATCTGGCAGCCATCAGCGGCGAAGGCGCCGCGATGGTGGAGAAGGGGGCAGTGACCAAGGCCGAACGCAACCTGGCGCAGCTGCAGTCCCTGTGCGGCGGCGCTTGCGCTGAGGCGGAGCTACTGGCCGCTGCAATTGCGCAAGGCCCGCCGGTCCAGACCGCCGAAGCGGCACTGCCCGACGGCGACGGGGTGGCGCAGAACTGAAGAATTACAGAAGGTTGCGGAAGCCTTCTACCACCGTGCAGTAGATCTCGCGCTTGAACGGTACGATCAGTTCCGGCAGCAGATCGGGCTCGACCCACTTCCATGCGCTGAATTCGGGATGTTTGTACGCCTCCAGGTCGATGTCACTGTCGCTGCCGGTGAAGCGCACCAGGTACCACATCTGCCGCTGGCCGACATAGCGCCCGCCCCACAGCTTCCCCTGCAAGTCCGCTGGCAGGTCGTAGAACAGTTCATCCGGCAGCCGACCAAGGGTCTCGAGGTGTTCGGGCGTGGCGCCGGTCTCCTCCGCCAGTTCGCGCAGCATGGCCGTGTCGAGGTCCTCGCCCGGATCGACGCCGCCCTGCGGCATCTGCCAGCGATCGCCTTCCTTGTTGTCGATCCGCTGCCCAACGAAGGCATGGCCTTCCGTGTTCACCAGCATGACGCCCACGCAGGGGCGGTACTTCGCGCGATCTGTCTCGTTCATGTTGCAGAGGTAGGCGAACCTAGAGGCGAATGCCAGATTGTCGCTTTGCGTGGCCGGCGCGATCTGTGGCAAGCAGCGCCATGGACAATCTGACGCATAGCATGGTGGGGGCGCTGATCGGGCAGGCCGGACTGAAGCGGCGTACCGGCCTGGCCATGCCAGCTCTGATCATCGGCGCCAACATTCCAGACGTGGATGCTACCTGCGTGCTGCTGGGCGAGATGCAGCATCTGGCCCTGCGGCGGGGGCTGACGCACGGCCCGCTGGCCATGCTGGTGCTGCCGCTGCTGCTGGCAGTCGGACTGTGGTGGTTCGACCGGTGGCAGGCACGACGCGGCACGCGGCCCGCGGCACGACTGCCGGTGAGGTTCGGGTGGCTGTGGATGCTGTCGCTGATCGCCTGCCTGAGCCATCCGGCCTTCGACTGGTTGAACTCCTATGGCGTGCGGCTGCTGGAGCCCTTTGATCAGCGGTGGTTCCATGGTGACATCCTGTTCATCATCGACCTGTGGCTATGGCTGGGGATGGGCAGTGCCATCTGGTGGTCATTGCGGCGGGAGCGGCGCGGCGCGAACTGGCAGCGACCTGCCCGGGTCGCGATCGCGGCAACGCTGGCCTATGTCGGGCTGAATGCCGGTATCACCTGGGCCAACGAACGACATGCTAAGCTGAGCGCGCCTTATCCGCTGGTCGCCGTTGCAAACGAGGTGCCGGTGGCGTTCTGGCGTCGGGAGATGATCATCGGCGCTGGCGATGGCAGGTGGCTGGTAGCGGGGCAGCCGGTCGGAGTGATGCCGCTGGGCCGCTGTGACCTTGCCGCCGCCCGCCGGCATGACCGGGCGGTGGATGCCTTCCTGTTCTGGTCGCGCGCGCCAGTGATCCTGCGGGACGGGGATGTCCTGCTGCTGGGCGATGCGCGGTTTGCCGCAGGGATGTCACGCGATCGGTTCAGCGTGCCGCTACCTGCCGGCACATGCCGGGGAACAGGGTAGCGTTCGGCGCCGTTCGTGGCCCCATGAACCGACCTCATATCGTCTGGCTGCGGCGCGATCTCCGGCTGGCGGACCAGCCAGCCTTGTTTGCCGCGGCCGAGACCGGACCGGTGATCCCGGTCTATGTGCTGGACGACGCGCGCGCGGGCGAGCACCGGCTGGGCGGCGCATCACGCTGGTGGCTGCATCATTCGCTGGACGCGCTAGGCCGGGCGCTGGCGGAACGCGGCAGCGCACTGGTGTTGCGCCGCGGCGACAGCGTCGAGGAACTCTGTCGGCTGGTGGAGGAGACAGGCGCGGTCGGGGTGCATGCGCTGCGTCATTACGAGCCGTGGTGGCGCGAGGCTGAGGTCCAGCTGGCGCAGCGGGTCGAGTTGCAGCTGCATGACGGCAATTACCTGATGCCGCCGGGCAGCGTGCGTACAGGCGGCGGGCAGACCTACCGCATCTACACGCCCTTCGGTCGGGCGCTGCGACGGGAGTTGCCCGAACAGGCGCCGTTGCCGGTGCCGGCCTTGTCAGCCCCGGACACTTGGCCGCGATCCGACCGGCTGGAAGAATGGAACCTGTTGCCGACCAAACCTGACTGGTCCGCCGGCTTCGCCGCCGACTGGGTGCCGGGCGAGGCGGCGGCACATGAGCAACTGGCACGCTTCGTCGACCATGCCGACCTCTACCACGAGGAGCGCAATCTGCCCTCCATCGAGGGATCCAGCCGGCTCTCCCCACGCCTGCAATGGGGCGAGCTGTCACCAGCGCAGATCTGGCACACGCTGGACGGGCAGGCGGGCGAGGGCGCGGACACGTTCCGCAGCGAGCTGGTCTGGCGGGACTTCGCGCAGAACATCATCCTGACCTTCCCCGAATACCAGACGCAGAACTACCGGCAGGCGTTCGAGCGGTTTCCGTGGCGGCATGACGAGGGCGAGATCCGCGCATGGCAGGAGGGCCGCACCGGCTACCCGATCGTCGATGCAGGCATGCGCCAGCTATGGCAGAGCGGGTGGCTGCACAATCGCGTGCGGATGATCGTGGCCAGCTTCCTGATCAAGCATCTGCTGATCGATTGGCGGGTGGGTGAACGCTGGTTCTGGGACACGCTGGTCGATGCGGATTGCGGCAACAATTCGGTGAACTGGCAATGGGTCAGCGGTACTGGCGTGGACACACAGCTGTTCACCCGCGTGATGGCGCCGCTGACGCAATCGGATAAGTTCGACGCCGGAGACTATATCCGCCGGTGGGTGCCGGAGCTGGCGAAGGTGCCGGACCGGCTTGTACACGATCCACCGGAGGGCACATATCTGCCGAAGATCGTCGGCCATCGCGAGGGACGGGAACGCGCCCTGGCGGCCTATCGCAGCCTGCGAGACGATCAGGCCAGTTGATCGCCAGAGTGGATTTCCCCTATCCATCCCTTCTGTTCATAGCCGCTGTGAGCAGTCCGGGGCTGACGTTCGCTAACCAGGCGGAGCGGTCCACGGTGCCAGCTTCAGACGTCATCGTAGTTACAGGGCGCCGACTTGATGACGTGAAGATCGACTATCGGCTCGCACGTGGCCGGCTGTCTTACTGCGGTGGACGGGATGCCAGGCAGGACGAGGACGACGTAGAGGCCGTCTGCCGCTTGGTTCAGGAATGTGTGACAAGCGGTCTTCGCAGGCGCGGGGAGCTTGATGCCTGTGTGAACCTGAAGATCGCTCAGCAAACAGTAAGCGCTCGTGAACAGGCCCAGGCTCCGGCGAACCGGTTCCTTCAGCCATCGACACGCTCGCGATGATGGTTCGGGAAGTCCTCCGCAAGCAACGCCACGATGCGGTCCGCGACAGCTTCCGGCGGCTTGACGCCTTGCGGGTCCTCGCCAGGAAACGCGCGGGCGCGCATGGTGGTGCGGGTTGCCCCCGGATCGAGTATGGCGACGCGCGTGCCGGAGATCCGCTCGACCTCCTGCCCGTACGTGTCCACCAGCACCTCCAGCGCGGCCTTGCTGGCGGCATAAGCACCCCAATAAGCGCGCGGTGCGGTGGCGACGGAACTGGTGAGAGCGATCACCCGGCCTGACGGGCTGCGGCGGAGCAGCGGGTCGAAGGCGGCGAGCAAGGCCTGGGGTGCCAGCAGATTGATGGTCAGCGCCTGGTTGAACGCCTTGCTCTCGATCTGCGCCACTGGCCCAAGCTGCGGCAGCATCGCGGCATTGAGCACAAGGATGTCGAGCCGGTCCCAGCGTTCGGCCACCGCGCCGGCCAGCCGGGCGATGGAGTCGCCTTCTGTCAGGTCAAACGGCGCGATGGTAGCGGTGCCCCCAGCCTGGTGGATGGCATCTTCCACCGCCTCAAGGTCAGACGCCGAGCGCCCGCTCAGCAGGACGTGCGCCCCCGCGGCGGCCAGCGCCTGGGCAGTGGCCGCGCCGATGCCGCGGCTGGAGCCGGTGACATAGGCAATCCGCCCGGCAAGGGGGCCGTCGTGCAGTTCATCCGCCATCACGCGACCTTGTTGACGGGGAAGGGCAGCTGATTGTCCAGGCGGCGCCGGTCCGTCAGATCGGTCAGGGCTGTCGGATAGTCGCCGGTGAAGCAGGCGTCGCAATATTGCGGACAGGCATCGTTGCGCCCTTTCAACCCGACCGCGCGATACAGGCCATCGATGGAAACAAATGCGAGGCTGTCCGCCTGGATGAATTCGCACATCGCAGCCACGTCCATCCGGCCAGCTAGCAGCTTGGAGCGTTCGGGCGTGTCGACACCGTAATAGCAGCCATGGCCCGTGGGCGGGCTGGCGACACGGAAGTGCACCTCCTTGGCCCCGGCATCACGCATCATCTGCACGATCTTCAGGCTGGTGGTGCCGCGCACGATGGAATCGTCGATCAGGACGATGCTCTTGCCTTCCACCAGCTTGCGATTGGCATTGTGCTTGCGCTTCACCGATGCGTGGCGGACGCTATCCGAAGGCTGGATGAAGGTACGCCCGACATAGTGGGAGCGGATGATGCCGAGCTCGAACGGAATGCCCGACTCCTGCGAATAGCCGATCGCCGCCGGTACGCCGCTATCAGGCACAGGTACGACGATGTCGGCCTCCACCCGGGACTCCCGCGCCAGTTCGATCCCGATCGCCTTGCGGGATTCGTAGACGGAGCGGTCGTCTAGGATCGAATCGGGCCGGCTGAAATAGACATGCTCGAAGATGCAGGGGCGGGCGTCAGGCTTGCCGAACGGGCGGTGGCTGCGGCGGGTGCCGTCGAAATCGACCTCCACGAACTCGCCCGGCTCGATCTGGCGCTCGAACTCGGCGCCGACGACATCGAGCGCGACCGTCTCGCTGGCGAACACGGTGGCGTCCCCCAGCCGGCCCATCACCAACGGGCGGATACCCAGCGGATCGCGACAGGCGGCCATGCCACGCGGCGTCATCACGATCAGCGCATAGGCACCCTCGACCAGCCGCAGCGCATCGACCAGCTTGTCCAGCATGGTAGGGTAGCGGCTGGTGGCGACCAGGTGGATGATCACCTCCGTGTCGCTGGTGGACTGGAAGATGGCGCCCTTCTGCACCAGTTCCTGCCGCAGGTGTCGCGCATTCGAGATGTTGCCATTGTGCGCCACGGCGAAGCCGCCGCTGGCGAGATCGGCGAATAGCGGTTGCACGTTGCGCAGCCCGGCGCCGCCGGTGGTGGAGTAGCGCACATGGCCGGCGGCCATGCTGCCCGGCAGTTCGGCGATCGACTCCCCGGTGGAGAAGTTCTCCGCCACATGGCCCAGCCCGCGGCGGGTGTAGAATTCCGCACCGTCGAAGCTGGTAATGCCGACCGCCTCCTGCCCGCGATGCTGCAGGGCGTGCAGACCTAGTGCACAGGCGGCGGCCGCCTCCGGCGCACCGATGACGCCAAAGACGCCGCATTCCTCGCGCAGCTTGTCGCCGTCCGCGTCCATGAAGGGATGGGTGAGGTTCATAGAACTCGCAACAGTGGTGTGGGACGCGCTGTTGCCAATGGCGCTGTTACGGCTGGATTACAAGGGTGATGCGGCAGAACCCGGCGCCGTGACCGGGTGGACGTGCCCTTTGTGCCGGCCGGGCCGAAGGCGCACAAACGAGAGGGCAGTGGCCTTCGCACGATCAATCGCGCTGCCCGGGCGCGGTGCTGGCCGGCACCAGGGCCGGCCAGACATCACGTTGTATCAGCAAAGCTCCACTGCGAGAGCCGTGGCCTCGCCGCCGCCGATGCACAGGGAGGCGACACCCTTGGTGCCGCCGCGGGCCTTCAGTGCCGCCAGCAGCGTCACGATGATCCGCGCCCCGCTGGCGCCGATCGGGTGACCCAGCGCAGTGCCGCCGCCGTTCACGTTCACCTTGTCATGCGGGATGCCGATGTCACGCATGGCGAACATCGGTACGCAGGCGAACGCCTCGTTGATCTCCCAAAGGTCGACCTCGTCCACCGACCAGCCGGCCTTGTCCAGCAGGGTACGGATGGCGCCGACCGGGGCGGTGGTAAAATCCTTGGGATCCTGCGCATGGGCAGCGGTGGCGACGATGCGGGCGATCGGCGTCTGGCCCCCGGCCGTGGCGACGCTTTCGCGCGTGACCACCAGAGCGGCCGCGCCGTCCGAGATGGAGGAGGACGTCGCGGCGGTAATGGTGCCTTCCTTGGCGAAGGCGGCCTTCAGCTGCGGGATCTTCTCGGGATTGGCCTTCCCCGGGGCCTCGTCCCGATCGACGATCACCTCGCCCTTGCGGGTCTTGAGCGTCACGGGAACCACTTCGTCGTCGAAGGTGCCGCTGTTGATCGCCTCGTTCGCGCGCGACAGGGAGGTGATGGAGAAATCGTCCATGTCCTTGCGCGTCAGCTGGTACTCGTTGGCGGTGCATTGCGCGAAGGCACCCATGGAGGCGCCTTCCTCGTAAGCGTCCTCCAGCCCGTCCAGGAACATGTGGTCATAAGCCTTGTCGTGGCCGATGCGCGCACCGCTGCGATGCTTCTTCAGCAAGTAGGGCGCATTGGTCATGCTCTCCATGCCGCCAGCCACGATCAGGTCCGCGCCCCCGGTGGCGAGTGCTTCGGCCGCCATGATAACGGTCTGCATGCCGCTGCCGCAGACCTTGTTGACGGTGGTCGCCTGCACCGACTGCGGCAGGCCGGCCTTCAGCGCGGCCTGGCGGGCGGGCGCCTGGCCCAGCCCGGCAGGCAGGACGCAGCCCATGTAAAGCCGGTCCACGGCGCTGCCGTCCACCCCGGCGCGCTCCACAGCGGCCTTCACCGCCGTGGCGCCCAGATCCGTGGCGGAAGCATCGGCCAGCGCACCCAGCATCCCGCCCATCGGCGTGCGGGCATAGGACAGGATCACGATGGGATCGGCTTGGTTGAACGTGGCCATGGCGGCAATCCTCTTGCGGGTTGATTTGCAGAGCATGCTAGGGACCGCGGGCGGGCTGTGCAACGGGCTTGGCAGCGCGCGCGACCCGATTTGCGCTAAGCATTCGCAACAAGGCCGCGGGTCTTGAACGTACTGCGGCGCGGGACTAGGTGCGACGCGACAATCCAACTTTTCCGGGCGATTCAGCCGGCTGCAACGCCGAATGCCATGCCCCAAGGACAGCAATGGTCGACCTGAGCCAATATCTCCCGATCCTGATCTTCTTGGTGATCGCGGTCGGCCTGTCGGCCGCCTTCGTGTTCCTGCCGATGGGCGTTGCCCGCCTGACCGGTACCCACAATCCGAGCGCCGAAAAGTTGAGCGAGTATGAGTGCGGCTTTCCTGCTTTCGAGGATCCGCGCAGCCAGTTCGACGTCCGCTTCTACCTGATCGCGATCCTGTTCATCGTGTTCGACCTTGAAGCGGCTTTCCTGTTTCCCTGGGCGGTCAGCCTGGATCTGACCGGCTGGCCGGGCTGGATCACCATGATGGTGTTCCTGTTCGAACTGGCCGTCGGCCTTGCCTATGCCTGGAAGAAGGGCGCGCTGGAGTGGGAGTGAACAACATGATTACCGACACCCAGGGCAAGCCCATCAGCCTGAACAGTGCGCTCGATCGACCGCTGGCCAATCCTGCGGGCAGCACCGTGCGCGGCGACGCGAACAATCCGGTGCTGCATCCGGAGATCCGCCGGCCGGACGAAGGTTTCTACAACGACCTGTCGAACGAGGTATCCGACAAGGGCTTCCTGGTTACCACCACCGAGGACCTGTTCCAGTGGGCGCGTACCGGCAGCCTGTGGTGGATGACCTTCGGCTTGGCCTGCTGCGCGGTGGAGATGATCCACGTCAACATGCCGCGTTACGACATGGAGCGGTTCGGCGTCGCGCCGCGTGCATCCCCGCGCCAGTCCGATGTGATGATCGTGGCCGGCACGCTGTGCAACAAGATGGCCCCGGCGCTGCGCAAGGTCTATGACCAGATGTCCGATCCGAAATATGTGATCAGCATGGGCAGCTGCGCCAATGGTGGTGGCTATTACCACTACAGCTACTCCGTGGTCCGCGGCTGTGACCGGATCGTGCCGGTGGACATCTATGTCCCGGGCTGCCCACCCACGGCCGAAGCCTTGCTGTACGGCGTGATGCAGTTGCAGCGGAAGATCCGCCGTGTGGGGACGATCGAGCGATGAGCATGGTTCTGCATCCTGCGCCGCGCTTCGTGACCGGCGCCGGCATGATGGAGGCACTGGCCACCTCCGTGGGTGTCAATCTGGTCCATGCTCAGGAAGAGCATGGTGAAATCTTGCTGACCGTTCACCGCGATGCGGTGGAAGACGTGCTGCGCCTGCTGCGGGACGAGCACGAGTTCCAGCAGCTGATGGAGATCGCCGGCGTCGATTTCCCGGGCCGGGCCGAGCGCTTCGAGGTCGTCTACATGCTGCTGTCTGTGACGCGGAACACCCGCGTGATGGTCAAGGTCATGACGGACGAGAACCATCCGGTCCCCACCGCCACCCGCCTGTGGCCCAATGCGGGCTGGCTGGAGCGGGAAGTGTTCGACATGTACGGCGTGCTGTTCGACGGCAACACGGATCTGCGCCGCATCCTGACTGATTATGGCTTCGAAGGGCATCCTTTCCGCAAGGACTTCCCGCTGACCGGCTATAGCGAGATGCGCTATTCCGAAGAGGACAAGCGCGTCATCTACGAACCGGTCAAGCTGTCGCAGGAGTTCCGCTCCTTCGAATTTGCCAGCCCGTGGGAAGGTGCCGATTACGTGCTGCCGGGTGACGAGAAGGCTGGTGGCCCACCGCCGGTGAACGAGGTCAAGGTGACGGAGAAGCGGGCCGAGACGGGCGCCGGCGACCCAGCCAACGTCAAGGCGGCGGAGCATGTGGCACGCGGCAGTGACAGCAGCACCGTGGCAGGGCAGGGTCAGGGTGAACCGGTTCCGGAAGAGACTGGTACCAAGGCACCTGGCGCGCCCGAGCCGACCGAGGATCGTCCCGATCGCGCTCCGCGTGACGAGGACGACGCAGCAGACACTCCGGGCGCGACGGACATCGCGACCGAAAGCGAAGGCAAGGACTGATGGCCGGCCTCATCCAGGAGACTTCCCCCACGTCGGGCGACGAGGTCGTCAGCAACTACACGATCAATTTCGGTCCGCAGCATCCCGCCGCACATGGCGTGCTGCGCCTGGTGATGGAACTGGATGGCGAGATCATCGAACGGATCGATCCGCATGTCGGTCTGCTGCATCGCGGCACCGAAAAGCTGATCGAGCACAAGACGTATCTGCAGGCGCTACCGTATTTCGACCGGCTCGATTATTGCAGTCCACTGTGCATGGAGCACTCCTATGTGCTTGCAATCGAGAAGCTGCTGAACCTCGAGGTTCCGCTGCGGGCGCAGTATCTGCGCGTTCTGTTCGCTGAACTGACGCGCATTTCCAACCACATGCTGAACCTGGGCAGCCATGTCATGGATGTGGGCGCGATGACGCCCAACCTGTGGCTGTTCGAGATCCGCGAAGATTGCATGAACTTCTTCGAGCGGGCGAGCGGCGCGCGGATGCATGCGGCATGGTACCGGCCGGGTGGCGTGCATCAGGACGTGCCGCTTAAGCTGCTGACCGACATCGGCGACTGGCTGGACAAGCGCATGCCGGAGCTGTTCGAGGATGCGATGAGCCTGGTGGTCGACAATCGCATCTTCAAGCAGCGGAACGTGGATATCGCCGTCGTCAGCAAGGAAGACGCGCTGCGCTGGGGCTTCTCCGGCCCGCTGATCCGCGCCGCCGGCATTCCATGGGACCTGCGCAAGAGCCAGCCTTACGATGTGTACGAACGGATGGATTTCGACATTCCAGTCGGCACCAATTCCGATTGCTACGACCGGTTCATGGTGCGGGTGGAGGAAGTCCGCCAGTCGATGCGCATCATGAAGCAGTGCCTGCGCGAAATGCCCGAAGGGCCGATTGCCAGCAGCGACCGCAAGGTGGCGCCGCCCAAGCGCGCCGACATGAAGCAGTCGATGGAAGCGCTGATCCACCACTTCAAGCTCTACACCGAAGGCTTTCATGTTCCGGCGGGCGAGGTCTATGTGGCGACCGAGAGCCCCAAGGGCGAGTTCGGCGTCTATCTGGTGAGCGACGGGGGCAACAAACCGTATCGTTGCAAGATCCGCCCGACAGCCTTCAGTCATCTGCAGGCAATGGATTTCATGGCCAGAGGGCACATGCTGCCTGACGCCACCGCCATCCTGGGGGCGATCGACGTCGTGTTCGGGGAGTGCGACCGGTGACGGCCCGTCCGACCACCTGGCTGTTCGTGGCCGTAGCGGCGGCGATCGCCGCGCTTGGCTTCGCAATCGGCCAGATCGGCGAGGGCGCTGGCTTCCCGGTCGTCCTGTTCCTCACTTTCCTCTGGATCACTTTCGCGCATCAGCGCTGGGGCAAGACTAATGGCTGAACGCGCACCGCACCCTGACACGCCCGAACTGCGCGCACGCTGGGGCAGCTTTGCCTGGACCAATGTGAATGCGGAGAAGGTGCGCGAGATCATCGGTCGGTACCCGGAAGGCCGCCAGCGCTCTGCGGTGATGCCGCTGCTCGACCTGGCGCAGCGTCAGGTCGGCCAGGAGACGAGCACGCAAGGCTGGCTACCGTTGCCGGTCATGGAATATGTCGCGGCGCAGCTCGACATGCCGATCATCCGCGTGCTGGAGGTCGCCACCTTCTACATGATGTACAACATTGCGCCGGTCGGCCGCTTCCACGTGCAGGTCTGCGGCACCACGCCATGCATGCTGCGTGGGTCGGACGACATCATGGATGCGTGCTATGCGCGCGGCATGAAGAAGGGCCATACGACAGCCGACGGCTTGTGGACGCTGAGTGAGGTGGAGTGCATGGGCAATTGCGCCAGCGCACCCATGGTACAGATCAACGACGCCAATTACGAGGACCTGACGCCCGCGCGGCTCGATGCCGTGCTGGACGCGCTTGCGCGGGGCGAGCAGCCGAAGGAAGGTACGCAGGATCCGGCGCGCCACACGGTGGAGCCGGTCGGCGCGCTGAGCAATCTCAATGCCATGGCCGACGGCAATCATGATTATCGCGGCGAATGGGCGACGGCACCGGCATGATGTGCCTAGGCCGGAAGGTCCGCTGATGGACCCGATTGTCCTGCTGATCGTCGCCATCGTGCTAATGGTGCTTGCGTGGAAGTTCCTCGCCGGTCTGGTCAAGACCGCGGTGCTGGTCGTGATCCTGGTCGCGGCGGCAGTGTTTGTGTTTGGAGGGATCGGCTGATGCTCGCCGACAAGGATCGTATCTTCACCAACCTGTATGGTTTCCAGGACTGGCGGCTGCCGGCCGCGCAGATGCGCGGCGACTGGGACGATACACGGGCGCTGATCGGGCGCGGGCAGGATGCCATCATCAACGAGGTCAAGGCATCCGGCCTGCGCGGTCGCGGTGGCGCCGGCTTCCCGACGGGGATGAAGTGGTCCTTCATGCCGAAGGAAAGCAAGGATGGGCGCCCGTCCTTTCTGGTGATCAATGCGGACGAGTCCGAACCCGGTTCGTGCAAGGATCGGGAGATCATCCGCCATGATCCGCACAAGCTGGTGGAAGGGGCGCTGATCGCCGGCTTCGCCATGCGTGCTCGGGCGGCCTACATCTACATCCGTGGCGAGTACATCCGCGAGGCGGAAGTGCTGTTCGCGGCCGTTGCCGAGGCTTATTCCGCCGGCCTGCTGGGCAAGAACGCGGCGGGCTCTGGCTACGATTTCGACGTGTTCGTGCATCGCGGCGCGGGCGCCTACATCTGCGGCGAGGAAACCGCGATGATCGAAAGTCTGGAAGGCAAGAAGGGCCAGCCGCGCCTGAAGCCGCCTTTTCCGGCGGGCGCCGGCCTGTATGGCTGCCCCACCACGGTCAACAACGTCGAATCGATTGCCGTGGTGCCGACCATCCTGCGGCGTGGTGCGGCGTGGTTCTCCAGTTTTGGACGCGAGAACAACAAGGGTACCAAGCTTTTCCAGATCAGCGGCCATGTGGATCGCCCGTGCGTGGTGGAGGAGGAGATGAGCATTCCCTTCCGCGACCTAATCGAAAAGCATTGCGGCGGCATCACCGGCGGCTGGGACAATCTGCTGGCGGTGATCCCGGGCGGTTCTTCCGTCCCGCTGGTTCCGGCGGCCGAGATCATGGACTGCCCGATGGATTTCGACGGGCTGAAGGCACTGGGCAGCGGGCTTGGCACTGCGGCAATCATCGTGATGGACAAGTCTACCGACATCGTGCGCGCGATCAGCCGGCTGTCCTACTTCTACAAGCATGAAAGCTGCGGGCAGTGCACGCCGTGTCGTGAAGGCACCGGCTGGATGTGGCGGGTGATGGAGCGGCTGCGCACCGGCGATGCCGAGGTAAGCGAGATCGACATGCTGTACGAAGTGACCAAGCAGGTCGAGGGACACACGATCTGCGCCCTCGGTGATGCGGCCGCCTGGCCGATTCAGGGACTTATCAAGCATTTCCGCCCCGAGATCGAGCGGCGGATCGGCGACAAGGCGGTCATGATGCAGGAAGCAGCCGAGTAGCAATGCAACTGCCGGAAGCGACATCCGGCACGATAATGCGGCCTAATGCGAGGCGTTTGCGGTTGATTGGGTCTTTGACGTTGAATCCCGTTGAAGATGCATCAGCTGCTTGAAGATTAACCACGCTGCGGCCTTGCACTTGGCCGCCTGGTCGGACAGAGGAACACGGCGGAGCGATGCCGCGCTGCACCCATGGTCAGTGTCGACGCCCAAGCGGAAACAGAGATGCCTACAGTCACCGTTGACGGAACAGAGATCGAAGTGCCCGATGGGGCGACCGTGCTGCAAGCCTGCGAGCTTGCCGGCAAGGAGATCCCGCGCTTCTGCTACCATGAACGCCTCTCCATTGCCGGCAATTGCCGCATGTGTCTGGTAGAGGTTAAGCCCGGCCCGCCCAAGCCGCAGGCCAGCTGTGCGCTGCCGGCGACGCAGGGGCAGGAGATCCGCACCGACTCCGAGATGGTGAAGAAGGCGCGTGAAGGGGTGATGGAGTTTCTCCTGATCAACCACCCGCTGGATTGCCCGATCTGCGATCAGGGCGGCGAATGCGACCTGCAGGACCAGTCTGTCGCTTATGGTCGCGGCGGTTCCCGCTACCACGAGAACAAGCGGGCCGTGACCGAGAAGTACATGGGCCCATTGATCAAGACGATCATGACCCGCTGCATTCATTGCACCCGCTGCGTCCGCTTCTCTGAAGAGGTGGCCGGCGTGGACGAGATCGGCGCGCTTTACCGCGGCGAGGACATGCAGATCACCACCTATCTGGAACATGCCGCCAAGCACGAGCTGTCGGCCAATGTGATCGACCTGTGCCCCGTAGGTGCGCTGACCAGCCGGCCGTACGCCTATGAGGCGCGTCCGTGGGAGCTGAAGAAGACGCTGGGCATCGACGTGTCCGACGCCATGGGCTCCAACATCCGCATCGACGCGCGTGGCCGCGAAGTGCTGCGCGTGCTGCCGCGCAACAACGACGATGTGAACGAGGAGTGGTTGAGCGACAAGGCGCGCTGGCAGGTGGATGGCCTGGCCCGGCGCCGGCTCGACCGCGTGTGGATCCGGCGCGACGGCAAGCTGCAGCCAGCAAGCTGGGACGAAGCCTTCGGCATGATCGCTGCTGCCGCACGCGGTGCCAGCGTGGCGGCCGTGGCCGGTGACCTGCTCGATTGCGAGACGATGTTTGCGGCCCGCCGGCTGATGACGGCGCTCGGTTCCGATCTGCTGGAGAGCCGGCAGACGGGCATGAGCTACCCGGTCGGCAATCTGGCGGGTGTCAACTTCAACACCACCTTTGCGGGGATCGAGACGGCGGACGCCGTGCTTGTCGTGGGCAGCCACCTGCGCTGGGAAGCGCCGCTGCTGAATGTCCGCCTGCGCAAGGCGGCGAAGCGCGGTGCGAAGATCTTCATCGTCGGTCCTTACTGGGACACGACCTATGCCGCCGAGTTCCTGGGCGACGATGCCTCCATCCTGCACGACCTGCCCGATCATGTCGCAGCGGCGATGCAGAGTGCCGCGCGGCCGGCGATCGTCGTCGGCGCCGGCGGTCTGGTGGCGGGTGCGCATGGTCCGGCACTGGCACTGGCCCACGCCTGGAACGTCGTGCGCGACGTGGATGGCGTGCGCTGGAACGGCTTCAACGTGCTGCACATGGCGGCAGCGCGCATGGGCGCCCTGATGCTGGGGTTCGCTCGCCCGCGCGGTATCGCGGATCTGGCGCAGGCGGCACCTGCGGTGCTGTTGTCGCTTGGCGCGGACGAAGTGGATTACACCCGCTTTACCGGGGCGCTGAAGGTTTATGTCGGCCACCATGGCGACAAGGGCGCGGCGGCGGCGGACATCATCCTGCCGGGCAGCGCGTACACGGAAAAGGCCGGCACCTATGTGTCGACCGAAGGCCGGGTGCAGTTCGCCGACAAGGCGGCATTCGCGCCGGGCGATGCTCGGGAGGACTGGACCATCCTGCGTGCGCTGGCAGATGCGCTGGGCGTATCTGTCGGTTTCGACAGCTTCGAGCAGCTGCGCAGCGCCATGATCGCGGAGATTCCGGGGCTGGGCGTCGACGGTCTGGTCGATTTCGGACCGCTGCCGGCGGCCGAAAGCGCGGAGCGGGCCGGTGGCACCATCGTCTACCCGGTAAAGGACTTTTATCTCACCAACCCCATCGCGCGTGCGAGCGCCACGATGCAACGCTGTTCGGCCGAACTGCTGCATGGTGAGAACCTGGCGGAGGCCGCCGAATGATTCCCGTCTTTGAAGGCTGGGGCATGAGCTACGAGGCGGCCTGGGCTACCTCGACGATTGCCGGGATCCTGCTGATCGCCCTGCCGCTGATGCTGGCGGTGGCCATGGTGATCTATGTCGATCGCAAGATCTGGGCTGCCATGGCGCTACGTCGCGGTCCCAACGTGGTGGGGCCATTCGGGCTCCTGCAGAGCTTTGCCGACGGATTGAAGGTCTTCCTGCAGGAAACCATCATCCCGTCCGCTGCGAACAAGGGCCTGTTCCTGATCGCACCGATCATCACCTTCACGGTCGCGCTGGCGGCCTGGGCAGTAGTGCCGTTCAATTCCGGCGCAGTGCTGGCCGACATCAATGTGGGCCTGCTTTATATCCTCGCCGTCAGTTCGCTTGGTGTATACGGCGTGGTCATGTCGGGCTGGGCCTCGAACTCCAAGTACCCGTTCTTCTCCGCAATGCGCGCCGCCGCGCAGATGATCTCGTACGAGGTCTCCATCGGATTCATCCTGATCTGCGTGGTCCTGTGGGCCGGTTCGTTCAACATGAACGCGATTGTCGTGGCGCAGCGCGGCCACGGACTGGGCATCGTCAACGGTTTCTTCTTCAACCTGTTGCTGTTCCCGATGTGGGTGATGTTCCTGATCTCCTCCCTGGCAGAGACGGCCCGAGCCCCGTTCGACCTGACCGAGGCCGAGAGCGAACTGGTTGCCGGGTACCAGACCGAATACAGCTCCATGAGCTTTGCTCTGTTCTGGCTGGGCGAGTACGCCAACGTGCTCCTGATGTGCACGCTGAACGCGGTCCTGTTCTTCGGTGGCTGGCTGCCCCCGCTGGAGATCGGCATCCTGTACTGGGTCCCGGGCTTCGTCTGGCTGCTGCTCAAGATCGCATTCTTCTTCTTCGTCTTTTCCTGGATCAAGGCGACTGTGCCGCGCTTCCGCTATGATCAACTGATGCGGCTGGGCTGGAAGGTCTTTCTGCCGCTGAGCCTCGCCTTTGTCGTGCTGGTGAGCGGGTGGCTGATGTTCACGAGGTATGGCGCATGAGTATCGCGCAACTGGTCAAGTCGTTCACGCTGTGGGAGTTTTTGAAGGCCCACAGGCTGACGTTGAAGTACTTCTTCAAGCCGAAGGCGACGATCAACTATCCTTACGAGAAGAATCCGATCTCTCCGCGGTTCCGCGGCGAACATGCCTTGCGACGCTACCCGAATGGGGAAGAGCGCTGCATCGCGTGCAAGCTGTGCGAGGCCGTGTGCCCGGCGCTGGCAATCACCATCGAGTCCGAACCGCGCGACGACGGCAGCCGCCGTACCACGCGGTACGATCTGGACATGACCAAGTGCATCTATTGCGGGTTCTGCCAGGAGGCATGCCCCGTTGATGCGATCGTCGAGGGGCCGAACCTGGAATACTCGACAGAGACGCGCGAAGAATTGCTGTACGACAAAGCCAAGCTGCTGGCGAACGGGGACAAGTGGGAGCGTGCCATCGCTGCCAACCTTGAAGCCGACGCGCCGTATCGCTAGGCGCCGCTGACGCACGCGCCGGGACACACGACACATGCTGCAAGCCATAGCCTTTTACCTGTTCGCCGCGCTGGTCCTGCTCAGCGCGGTGTTCACGATCCTCGCCCGCAATCCGGTACATTCCGTGCTGTGGCTGATCCTCGCCTTCTTCAACGCTGCCGGGCTGATGGTGATCATCGGCGCCGAGTTCATCGCCATGCTGCTGGTAATCGTCTATGTCGGCGCGGTCGCGGTATTGTTCCTGTTCGTGGTCATGATGCTCGACATCGACTTTGCGGAACTGCGCGCATCCTTCATGAAGAATTTTCCTCTGGGTATCGCGATTGCCGCAGTGCTCCTGGCCGAACTGGTGCTGGGCATCGGTGTCTGGCAGTCTGGCGGATTGCAATTGGGTGTCGCCAGCGGAGAGGCAGCGCCGCTGCTGGGGCGCAGCAATATCGAGAGTATCGGTGCGCTGCTGTACGGCCGGTACCTGTTCCTGTTCGAATCGGCGGGTCTCATTTTGCTGGTAGCGATGGTCGGTGCGATCGTGCTGACCCATCGTGAAGGACGCGCTGTTCGCGGCCACCAGAACATCGGCAAGCAGATCGCGCGCCGTCCGGGAGATGCGACGGTGAATGTCCGGCCGGAAATCGGCCAGGGAGTGAAGTTGTGACCGGTCGAGAAGCTGAAGGTAAGCGCACATGATCGGCGTTGAACATTATGTCGTTGTCAGTTCGATCCTGTTCGTGCTGGGCGTCCTGGGCATCTTCCTGAACCGCAAGAACATCATCGTCATCCTGATGGCGATCGAACTGATCCTCCTGGCGGTGAACCTGAACCTGGTTGCCTTCAGCGCCTTTCTTGGCGACCTGACCGGGCAGATCTTCGCCATGTTCGTCCTGACCGTGGCCGCCGGCGAGGCTGCAATCGGCTTGGCCATCCTGGTTATCTACTTCCGCGGACGCGGCACCATCGCGGTGGACGACGTCAACCGGATGAAGGGGTAAGTACTTGTCCTCCATCCTCATCATCGTTTTCCTGCCGCTGCTGGCATCGATCGTCGCGGGGCTGGGCCATCCGGCGTTCGGCGCGACGGTGGCGAAGGCCATCACCACCGCTGGCCTGTTCGTGTCATGTGCGCTGAGCTGGCCGATCTTCCTTGCCTATCTTGGCGGCGATGTCGCCGGGCAGGTCGTGCCGCTCATGACCTGGGTACAGTCTGGTGACATGAGCTTCGACTGGGCGCTGCGCGTCGATACGCTGACGGCCATCATGCTGGTGGTGATCACCAGCGTCTCGGCACTCGTGCACCTGTACAGCTGGGGCTACATGGCGGAGGATCCTGACCAGCCCCGCTTTTTTGCTTATCTGTCGCTGTTCACCTTCGCCATGCTGATGCTGGTCACGGCGGACAACCTGGTGCAGATGTTCTTCGGCTGGGAAGGGGTCGGTCTTGCCTCCTATCTGCTGATCGGTTTCTGGTATCGCAAACCTTCGGCCGGTGCTGCCGCGATCAAGGCGTTCGTGGTGAACCGGGTGGGTGACCTCGGCTTCATGCTGGGCATCTTCGGCACGTTCCTGGTGTTCCAGACGACTTCGATCCCGGCCATCCTGGAAGCAGCCCCTGCAATGCAGGGTAGCACGATCACCTTCCTGAGCATGCGGCTCGACACGATGACGATCCTGTGTCTGCTGCTGTTCGTGGGTGCCATGGGCAAGTCGGCGCAGTTGGGCCTGCACACCTGGCTGCCGGACGCGATGGAGGGACCTACGCCTGTGTCGGCGCTGATCCACGCGGCCACCATGGTCACCGCGGGCGTGTTCATGCTGTGCCGCCTGTCCCCGATGTTCGAGGCGGCGCCTGCGGCGTTGACCTTTGTCACCTTCATCGGTGCGGCCACCTGCATCTTCGCCGCAACGGTGGGAACGACGCAGTGGGACATCAAACGGGTGATCGCCTATTCCACCTGCTCGCAGCTGGGATACATGTTCTTCGCCGCCGGTGTCGGCGCCTATGGCGCGGCGATGTTCCACCTGTTCACGCATGCCTTCTTCAAGGCGCTGCTGTTCCTCGGAGCGGGCAGCGTGATCCACGCGATGCATCATGAGCAGGACATGCGCTATTATGGTGGGCTGCGTAAGCACATCCCGCTGACCTTCTGCGCCATGCTGGCGGGTACGCTGGCGATCACCGGTGTCGGCATTTACTGGGTGCATGCAGGCTTCGCCGGCTTCCACTCCAAGGACGCGATCTTGGAAGCAGCATTTGCAAGCGGGACCGGCATGGGGCGGTTTGCCTTCTGGGTCGGCGCGCTGGCGGCTCTGCTGACCAGCTTCTACTCCTGGCGGCTGATGTTTCTCACCTTCTGGGGCAAGCCGCGCTGGGCGCTATCCGAGCATATCCAGCATGCGATGCATGATGCGCATGGCCACCATGACGCACACGGCCATGCCGAGCATGCTGCGCACAATCCGCCTGCGCAGGAAGATGCCGGGCATGATCACAGCCATGCTGTACCTTCGGCGCAGCAGGATGACGGGACGGCCGGTTACCACCCGCACGAAAGTCCGTGGTCCATGCTGATCCCGCTGGTCGTGCTGACGGTCGGCGCGGTGTTTGCCGGCTTCATGTTCAGCCCGTTCTTCCTGGAAAGCGAGAGCGTGTGGAACGGCGCGATCGCCTATAACGAGCATCTGATGCACGAGATGCATCTGGTCCCGCTGTGGGTAAAGCTGTCAGCTACCATCGTGATGCTGATCGGTCTGGCGGTTGCCTGGCTGGCCTACGTCCGCGATACCTCCATTCCGGGGAAGACCGCGGCGGCGCTGGGTCCGGTCTACCGCTTCCTGTTTAACAAGTGGTATTTCGACGAACTATACCATGCCGTATTCGTGAAGCCGTCTTTCGCGCTTGGTCGCGTGTTCTGGCAGAAGGGTGATGTCGGCGGGATCGATCGGTTCGGTCCCAATGGCGCGGCGTTTGTCGTGCAACAGGGGGCGGTGCTCGCACGCAAGGTGCAGTCGGGCTATCTCACCAGCTATGCTCTGGTCATGCTGCTCGGCCTTGTCGCCGTGGTCAGCTGGGTGCTCGTGTAATGGGGGGTTTTCCGATCCTTTCGCTGATGTTGCTGGTACCTTTGCTGGGTGCCATCGCGTGCCTGTTCGTGAATGAACGCGCCGCGCGTTCGATCGCGCTAGCCGCTACTGCCATTGACCTCGTGCTGGGCGTGATCCTGTGGACCAGCTTCGACATCGGAGGCGCGCAGTGGCAGTTCACCGAGCGAGCGGACGTGTTTGCCGGCTTCGCGTGGGCGCTCGGCATCGATGGCATCGCTCTCATGCTGATCGTGCTCAGCGTGTTCCTGATGCCGATCTGCATCCTGGCCAGTCAGGCGATCAGCAAGCGGGTGCCTGAATACATGGCCGCATTCCTGTTCATGGAAGTGCTGATGATCGGTGTGTTCAGCGCGCAGGACATTTTCCTGTTCTACATCTTCTTCGAAGCCAGCCTGATCCCGATGTACCTGATCATCGGGATCTGGGGCGGGGACAACCGCATTTACGCCAGCTACAAGTTCTTCCTGTATACACTGTTCGGATCGCTGCTGATGCTGATCGCGATGCTGTGGATGGTGAACGTGGCGGGTACCAGCAGCATCCCGGCGCTCATGGTCTACGACTTCCCCGTCGATGCGCAGTTCTGGCTGTTCCTCGCCTTCTTCGCCAGCTTCGCGGTCAAGATGCCGATGTGGCCGGTGCATACCTGGCTGCCCGATGCGCACGTTCAGGCGCCGACGGCGGGCTCGGTCATCCTGGCTGGCGTGCTGCTGAAGATGGGCGGTTATGGCTTCCTGCGCTTCAGCCTGCCGATGTTCCCCGAAGCGAGCGCCGAACTGGCCTGGCTGATCTGGGTCCTGTCGATGATCGCCGTGGTGGTGACCAGCCTGATTGCGCTGGTGCAGCACGACATGAAGAAGCTGATCGCTTATTCCTCAGTTGCCCATATGGCGATCGTGACAATCGGCCTGTTCGCGTTCAACGTGCAGGGGCTGGAAGGCGCGATGATGGTGATGCTGGGTCACGGCCTGGTGTCAGGGGCGTTGTTCCTGTGTGTCGGCGTGATCTACGACCGGCTGCACACCCGCGAGATCAGTCGGTATGGCGGTCTGGCGATCAACATGCCGCGCTATGCGTTGTTCTTCCTGCTGTTCACCATGGCCAGCGTCGGCTTGCCGGGCACCAGCAATTTCGTGGGCGAGTTCCTGAGCCTCGCCGGCGCTTATCAGGTGAACAGCTGGGTCGCCTTTGTCGGCACAACCGGCATCATCCTGGGTGCGGCCTACATGCTGTACCTGTACCGCCGCGTCGTGTTTGGCGAACAGAAGAATGCCGATGCTGCCGCCATGCCGGACCTGAATGCGCGCGAATGGGCGATGCTGGCGCCGCTGGCGGCTGCGACGCTCTGGATGGGCATCTATCCCGAAAGCTTCCTGGCGCCGATGCGGTCCGACATCGCGATCCTGGACGCTCGTCTGGCCCGCGCCGCGCCCGAAAGCGACGCCCGGCTCGTGATGGGAACGGTCGCGCCAGCGGCCCAGGGTGGCGATGAAGCGCCAGCCCACGGAACTGACGCGCATGGGGGCGCGCACTGATGGATTTCTCGACTTCGCTCGCGCTGATTGCACCGGAACTGGTGCTGTCGCTTTCCGGCCTGGCGCTGCTGCTGGTGGCGGCGTGGGCCGGCGACCGTGCCGCCCGCACCATCAGCGTGCTGGCGTGCATGGCACTCGGTGCGGCCTTCGCGCTGTGCCTCCCGGTCGTGAATGGCGGCCTTGCGGGCGCCGATCGTATCGCCTTCGACGGACAGTTCCGGGCGGATGCTTTCGCGTCCCTCGCCAAACTGATGATCTATGCTGCCAGCCTTGCGGCTCTGGTATTGGCACCGGCCTTCCTTGAGCGGATCCGGTCGATGCGGGCGGAATATCCGGTACTGGTGCTGTTTTCTGCCGTGGGCATGAGCATCATGGTGTCCGCGACCGACCTGCTGACCCTGTATATTGGCCTGGAGATGCAATCGCTGGCAGCATATGTGCTGGCGTCCTTCGTGCGAGACGACAACCGTTCGGCCGAGGCGGGGCTGAAGTACTTCGTGCTGGGTTCGCTGGCATCCGGCATCCTGCTGTTCGGCATGAGCCTGACGTACGGCTTTTCCGGCAGCACCGCATTCGACGCCATCGGCGTTGCGCTGGGCGGCGATCTGAGCACTGGCGCCTTGTTCGGGCTGGTCTTCGTGATGGCAGGTCTGGCGTTCAAGATCAGCGCCGTGCCGTTCCACATGTGGACTCCCGATGTCTATGAAGGCGCGCCGATGCCGGTCACGGCATTCTTCGCCAGCGCACCCAAGGTGGCGGCGATTGCGTTGCTCACGCGTGTGCTGATGGAGGCGTTCGGCTCGCAGGTTGATTCTTGGCGGCAGATCGTGGTGTTCCTGGCGCTTGCATCCATCGTGGTGGGCGCATTGGGTGCAATCGGGCAGGACAACGTCAAGCGCCTGCTGGCTTATTCCTCCATCAACAATGTCGGCTTCATCCTGATCGGCCTGGCGGTGGCGAGCAGCGCTGGTACGAGTGCCATGCTGGTCTACCTGTCGATCTACGTGCCGATGACCATTGCCGGCTTTGTTGCGGTGCTGATGCTGCGGAATGCCGCGGGTGAGCCGATCGAGCGGATCGCGGACCTGGCGGGTCTGTCACGCGTACGGCCGGCCGTGGCCTGGTGCCTGATGATCGTGATGTTCAGCCTTGCCGGAATTCCGCCGATGTTTGGATTCTGGGGCAAGTTCGTGGTGTTCCAGGCAGCCGTGCAGGCCGACATGGTCGTGCTGGCCGCCGTCGGCATCGCCGCCAGCGTGATTGGCGCGTTCTATTACCTGAAGATCGTCAAGGTCATGTTTTTTGACGAGCCATCGGGCGCGGTCGTGTCCGGCGTTGGTGAGCGTGGCGACAGATCCCTGGGCACGTTGCTGGCGCTGTCCACGCTGATGATTTCGCCGTTCGGCTTCCTGGCGACCGGCTGGCTGGGGGCCGTGGCAGATCGGGCAGCGGCATCGCTGCTGCTGCTTGCCTGACGGCCTTGCGCCGCATTGGGACCGCGGCATGATAGAGATTGTCGCGGACACCGCCTCGACCAACGCGGATTTGCTGCAGCGCCGCAGGTCGGGGCTGCCGGCGGGGGAAGGATGCTGGCTGGTCGCCGATCGCCAGCATGGTGGGCGTGGTCGGCAGGGCCGGGCCTGGCTCGATGCTCCCGGCAATTTCATGGGTTCGACGATCATCGTTGCCCGGGCTGGCGATCCGCCGGCCACCACACTGCCGCTTGCCTGCGGCCTGGCCGTGCTGGAGGCGCTGGTGCCGCTGGTACCCGTTCCCGGGCAATTGCAGCTGAAATGGCCTAACGATGTCCTGCTGCGTGGCGGCAAGATAGCCGGCATCCTGCTGGAGCGGGAGAGTGACACGATCATCGCAGGCATCGGCGTGAACCTGGCGACTGCGCCATTGGTGGCGAATCGGCAGGTCGGCACACTCGGCAAGGTGGGGCCGGCGCCCGACCGGGACAGCTTTGCCCGCAATCTGGCAACTGCGTTCGTCCGCGCGCTGGAACTCTGGCGCGCCGAGGGTGCCCCGGGCACGATCGCTCGGTGGCTGGCCGCAGCGCACCCGGTCGGCAGCGCGCTGGCTGTGCATGATGATGCCGGGCTGCGGATCGGCGGTCGGTTCGCGGGACTGGAGCCGGATGGCGCATTGCGGCTGGCGGTGGATGCTGGCGCCATCCGGGTCATCCGGGCCGGCGATGTGGTGCTGGAAGGATGCGAGGCCTGACATGCTGCTGGCGGTGGATGTCGGCAACACCAATGTGGTGTTCGCCCTGATCGAGGCGGGGACGATCCGTACCCGCTGGCGCATAGCCACGGATGTGCGGCGCACGGCCGACGAATATGCGGTGTGGCTGCTGCAGCTGATGGCGATCGAGGAGGTCGAGCGTTCGGCCATCGCCACGATGATCGTGTCCAGCGTCGTGCCGCGGGCGCGGCACAATCTGGAAGTGCTGGCCCAGAAATATTTCGGCCTGAACCCGCTGCATGCCGGCGAGGGCGCCGCAGCCTGGGACTTCCCGATCCATGTGGACGAGCCGCGCACATTGGGCGCGGACCGAGCGGTCAATGCCCTGGCGGCGCATGCCGGGTTCGACGGCGACCTGATCGTGGTCGATTTCGGTACGGCGACCACCTTTGACGTGATCAGCGGTGATGGCGCGTATCAGGGTGGGATCATTGCGCCGGGCATCAACCTGTCGCTGGATGCACTGGTCAACAACACGGCGAAGCTGCCGCGCATTGCGATCGACCATCCGCGCACCACATCCGTTACCGGACGCAACACTGAAGACCAGATGCAGATCGGCGTCTTCTGGGGTTATGTCGCCATGATGGAAGGGCTGATCGCCCGCCTCAAGGCCGAGATCGGCCGACCTTGCCGGGTGATTGCAACCGGCGGGCTGGCCTTGCTGTTTCAACGGCACACGCGCATCTTTGACGCGGTGGATGCCGATCTTACATTGAAGGGGCTGGCGATCCTCGCCGCCCGAGCGGAAAGTTTGAATGAAGAAAAATTTCGCGCCTGAAGACGAGTTGCTGTTCCTGGCCCTGGGCGGGTCGGGCGAGGTCGGCATGAACGTCACGCTGTATGGCTGCCGCGGGCAATGGCTGATGGTCGATCTGGGCATGAGCTTCGGAGCCAACGAATATCCTGGCACCGAGCTGATGTTCGCGGACATCCAGTTCATCGAGGACCGTGCCGAGTCGCTGCTCGGCATCGTGATCACCCACGGGCACGAGGACCATATCGGCGCCTTGCCCTATTTCGCCGCCGACCTGGGCGTGCCGCTCTATGCCACGCCGTTCACCGCGGACCTGGTGCGGCGCAAGCTGCAGGAGGCGGGGCTGGCCGGTGAGGTCAAGCTGCACATCATCGACGATGATCACGGTCCGTTGAAGCTGGGGCCGTTCGCAGTCGAGTGGCTGCCGATGGCGCACTCCATTGCCGAGAGCCATGCTTTGCTGATCGAAACGCCTTTTGGCCGGGTGTTCCATTCGGGCGACTGGAAGCTGGATGATCAGCCGCTGATCGGCGAACCCACGACAGCCGAGGAGCTGGCGGAGATCGGCGACGAGGGCGTGCTGGCGCTGATCTGCGATTCGACCAATGTCTTCAACCAGACCGCATCCGGCTCCGAGGGCGAGGTGCTGCGCGGGATGATGGAAGAGGTCGCCCGGCACAAGGGCAAGCGGGTGCTGGTCACCACCTTCGCCTCGAACGTGGCGCGTCTGCACACATTGGGCGAGGTCGCGCGGGCGACGGGGCGGCAACTGGTTGTTGCCGGCCGCTCGCTGGACCGGATCATCCAGGTGGCACAGGACAATGGCTACCTGTCCAAGCTGCCCGAGACGGTCGACTTCGATACCGCGATGGGCCTGCCGCGTGGCGAAGTGCTGATCGTCGCGACAGGCGGACAGGGTGAGCCGCGGGCGGCGCTGGGGCGCATCGCCGAAGGCACGCATCAGCTGGAGCTTAGTGCGGGCGACGTCGTGCTGTTCTCCAGCCGGCAGATCCCCGGCAACGAACTGGCGATCGGCCGCATCCAGAACATGCTTGCCGCGCGCGGCGTCGTCATGGTCAGTGATCGGCAGAGCCTGATCCACGTCTCCGGCCACCCCGGGCGGCCTGAGCTGGAGGCGCTGTATGGCTGGCTCCGCCCGCAGATCCTGGTGCCGGTGCATGGCGAACTGCGGCATCTGCAGGAGCAGGCGCGGGTCGGCAAGGCGGCTGGCATCCCCGATCAGGTGGTGCAGGTGAACGGCGAGATCGTGCGACTGGCCCCCGGCAAGCCGGGCAAGCTGGCCCGCGTGCCGAACGGCAGGCTGGTGCTGGATGGCGACATCATCGTGCCGGCTGATGGCGAGGCGATCGTCACCCGTCGCCGCCTCGCGCGTGACGGTCTGGTGATCGTGGTGCTGGACGGGCGCGGCGGTGCGCAGGTGCAGGGTCTGGGCCTGCCCCTGGACGAGGATTACGCCGCCTTCGTGGCAGAGGCGGAGCGTGACATCGCGACGTCGCTGGGCCGGCTGAAGGGCCGGGACCGGGCAGATGCGGCAGCGCAGGAGGAGGCTGCCAGGCTGGCGGCCCGCCGTGCGGCGCAGCGCTGGTCCGGCAAGAAGCCACAGATGCGCATCATCCACCCGCGCTAAGGATGGGATCGCCGGCGTGAAGTGGACCTCCATCCTGGCGATCTATGCGCTGTTCTGGGTGTTCAGCGCCTTCCTGCTGCTGCCTTTCGGGGTTCGTACGCATGAGGAGGCAGGTGTGGAGAAGGTGCCGGGGCAGGCCGACAGTGCGCCGGCGACCTTCCGGCCCGGGCGGCTGATGGCGCGTGCCACGCTGCTGGCCACGCTGCTGTGCGGACTATACGTGCTCAACTACACGCAGGGCTGGATCACGGCCCAGGACCTGAACCTGTTCGGAGAGCCGCCTGCCGGCGCCGATTACCGCAAGATCGACCGCCCGGCCTGACACGGGCCGGGCAGGGTTATGCCCATCAGTCGGCGAGCCGCTCCGTCGCCTGGGCGAGTGCGACATAGAGCTTCCCCATGTCGGACGACAGCAGCGTCACCGCCAGTGGATTGCCTGCGCGGGTGGCGAGCACCTCCCGCAGCAGCAGTTCGAAATCGTGCAGGTAATTGTCCACCGCCTCCCGGAAGGCGGCATCGCCATCATGCAGGCCGGCGATCCGGTCCGCGTCGCCGGCGTCCAGCAGGCGCACCGCCCGGCGGGTGAAGCGACCCTGATCGCCCGCCAGATAGGCGTTCCAGTCGGCTTCCTCTATCTCCCCCGCGAAGGTGCGGGTCAGGTCGATCGCTTCGCTGTTCAGCCGCTGCAGGATGGCAGCCATGCTCGCGGCAAAGCCGTTGTCGATCCGCGCCAGGGCCTGCTCCCGCGCTGCAGCGATGCGCTGTTCCAGCGCCTCCGCCAGCGCTTCCACCTCGACCATGGTGGCGGCCAGCTGTGAGCGGGCGGCGCCGGCACCGGCTTCTGCATGGGCGGGCAGGGCGGACAGGCGCTGTTCCAGCAGGTCCATCTGCGCAAGTGTCGCGGTGCCTTCGCCGCGCGCAGCCGAAAGGCGGGCGGCGACCGCCTCGCCCCGTTCCACCAGGCGTTCCACCTGTGCCACATGTTCCTGCTGACGCCGGGCGATATCGGCATCCAGCATCTCGAAATGCTCGCGCAGCATGATGGTGGCGCCGGCCTCCCGCTCCGCCGCCTCTACCTCGCGCTGGCGGCGCTCGCCCTCGAACAGCGCCAGCCGTTCGGCGGCCGAGCGTTCCAGCGCCAGCGCATCTTCGTGCAGCGCGGCCAGGCGCTCGCGCGCTGCTTGCGCAGTCTGCTGGTCCAGTCGGCCAACCCGCTGCAGCGTATCGGTCATCCGCGCCTCGAACGCGGTCAGCGCCGCCGTCCAGGTCGCACCAGCCTCGCTCTCGCTGGCACGAAGCTGCGCGACGAAGCCCCTCGAGCGATCTTCCAGCGTGGCCATGCGGTGTTCGGCGACGCCGGCCAGCAGGTTGCTCTGGCGGGTCAGTTCGGCAATCGTGCCTTCCAGCGCGGACCGCAGGCTGGCGACTTCCGCCTCCGTCTCGTCACCGCTGATACCCAGCCGTTCGACCGCTTCGGTCAGCACGCCGACCTGATCGCCAGCGGCTTGTCCGGCCAGGCCGATCCGGTTGGTCAGGTCGCGCATTGCCGCACCGAGCACGGGCAGGTCGTTGCGGACCTTCTCCATGTTGGCGGCAGCGTTTGTGCTGATGCGGCCGATCGCCTCGACCTCCTGCATGTTGTCGCCTATCAGCGATTGCAGCTTCTGTCCGCTGGTGGACAGCCGGTCGACCGCAACACGGCCCAGGCTCTCGAGATCGCGGGACTGGCCGGCCACGAAGTCACGGGCAAGGCTGAGCTCGCGGTTCACCGTGGCGAGGCGCTGTTCCAGCAGCGCAGCCTCCTGCTGCAGCAACCGTGCCGTGCCGCCGAAGCGTACGGCCTCTCGCTGGCTGTTGCGCATGGCGAGCAGCCACAATGCGGCGAGCAGCACCGGCACGATCGCCCATTCGGCCACCAGCCCGGCCCACATCGCCGGTGGAGTGGCGATGCCGAGATGCGGCGCGTTGGCCCACAGGAAGAACGCGGTCCAGCCTGCTGCTGCGATCAGCGCCAGTGCAGCAGGGGCCCGCGATCGGGCACCGACATCGTCCGCCGGTTCGGCAGCGGACCAGTCGTGCATGTCGGCCGCAACCTGCGGGCGCTGCACCGGCACGTTGTCGGTCTGTTCTGTGTCGGTCCCGTGGCTCAAGATCATTCGTCCGTTCCCCATGCCGCTGCCTAGCACAAGTGCCGGGTGGCGGCACCCGCTTTGCCGCATGGCGCCCGCGCCATCCACAATCACGTGGCGTTCGGCGCACAGGGCATTGCCCCATACCCGGCAGATTGGCAGGGGTGCAGGATGATTGCTGTTCCATCCTGTCCGGCCTGATCGCATGCGTACCGCGGTCCTGACCATCGTGGAGCCGTCGCTGGCGGATGCCGCGGGCGCGCGGCCGCTGGCATTGCAGCAGCTGAGCTTTGCGGCGGCGATGGGCTGCCGGCAGATCATCGTGGTGGCGGAGCGGGAAGGCGCCGAATCGCTGACGCTGGCTGGCAAGGCGCGCGTGCTGGGGCTGACGGTGCGTTTCGTGCGCGATGCGCATGGCCTGCTGGGCGCGGTCAGCGCGGCCGAGGAACTGCTGGTCGTATCACCCGAACTGCTGCCCGAGGCGCCGGAGGTGGCCGGGCAGCTGCAGCACGGAACTGCCATCCTGACCCTGCCGGCGGACGGCGCGGTCGAGGCCGGCTTCGAACGCATCGATGGCGAGCGGGCCTGGGCCGGGGTGGCGATCATTCCCGGGCAACTGGTCGAGCGGCTGGCCGACCTGCCACCCGACTGCGACACCGCCGCCGCCTTGCTGCGCATCGCCTTGCAGGCGGGCGTGCGGGAGCGGGAGCTGGACGACGCCGTGATGGAGCAGGGCTGCTGGTCGCTGGCAGCCGGCGGACGGGCGCGACGTCTGTCGGGCGAAGCGTGGCTGCGGCGTCAGTTGCTCTGGCGCGGCCGACAGGACGTGACCGGCCGGGCGGCGAGCACCGTCATCGGCCGGTGGCTCGACCCACTGCTTTATCGCGGGGGCGAGGCAAGCGGCGCCCTGGCCCTGTCGCTACTGCTGCTGGTACTGGCGCTGGTGCTGCCGCTGGCTGGTCTGCCCGCCTGGGGGTTGGCCGCACTCGCGCCGGCGGTGATGCTGCGGGATCTCGCCAGCCGCTTGCGACGCATGGCCGCAGGGCCGTTCGCACCCAAGGGGCAGCATGGCCGGATCGCCCGGTACTTCTCGGTTGCCGTCGATATGGCGCTGCTGATCGGGCTGACGAGCGCGATCGATGGCGACTGGACCAACCGGCTGTTCCCCCCGCTGGTGCTGCTTGCGGCTCTGCACGCGCCGGAGGCCGATTGCCGCCCATGGCAGGTCGGCTGGATGGGAGATCGCATGGCACTGGCGGCGCTGTTGTCGCTCGGCACGGCGCTGGGGCTGGCGCAAGTGCTGACCATGGCGCTGGCGCTGCTGCTGCTGATCAGTGACCGGCTTGTCGCCCGCCGGACCAGCACGCTTCGTGCCGGATAGCAGAACGGCCCGGACTGCGTGTCCGGGCCGTTCCGTGTTCAACGCTGCGCGACCGGCACGTAATCGCGTTCCGTCGGCCCGGTATAGAGCTGACGGGGGCGGCCGATGACCTGCGCGGGATCGCTGATCATCTCGTTCCATTGCGCCACCCAGCCCACGGTGCGGGCGAGGGCGAACAGCACGGTGAACATGGTGGTCGGGAAGCCGATCGCCGACAGGATCACGCCCGAGTAGAAGTCGACATTGGGAAACAGCTTCTTCTCGATGAAGTAGTCGTCGCTCAGCGCCAGCTCTTCCAGCCGCAGGGCGGTCTCGAACACGGGATCCTGCACGTTCAATGCCTCGAACACTTCACGCACGGTCTTCTGCATCACGGTCGCGCGCGGATCGTAGTTCTTGTACACGCGGTGACCGAAGCCCATCAGGCGGAACGGGTCGTTCTTGTCCTTGGCGCGCTCGATATAATGCGGGATGCGGTCGGGCGTGCCGATCTCCCGCAGCATCTCCAGCGCGGCCTCGTTGGCGCCGCCATGCGCCGGGCCCCACAGGCAGGCGATCCCGGCCGCCATGCAGGCGAAGGGGTTGGCGCCTGACGAACCCGCCAGCCGCACCGTGGAGGTGGAGGCGTTCTGCTCGTGATCGGCATGCAGGATGAAGATCTTGTCCATCGCCCGCTCGACTGCCGGCAACACCTCATATTCCTCCGCCGGGACGCCGAAGGTCATCTGCAGGAAGTTGCCGGTGTAGCTGAGCGAGTTCTTCGGCTGCATGAAGGGCTGGCCGATGGAGTACTTGTACGCCATCGCCGCGATCGTAGGCATCTTGGCGATCAGCCGGTGGCTGCTGATCCGGCGATGTTCCGGATCGGCAATGTCCGTGCTGTCATGATAGAAGGCCGACAGCGCACCGACCACGCCGCACATGATCGCCATCGGGTGCGCATCACGCCGGAACCCCTGATAGAACCGCGCCAGCTGCTCGTGCAGCATGGTGTGACGGCTGATCGTGTAAGTGAACTTGTCCAGCTCGTCGGCCGTGGGCAGCTCGCCATTGAGCAGCAGGTACGACACTTCCATGAAGCTGGACTGTTCCGCCAGCTGCCCGATCGGATAGCCGCGATGGAGCAGGACGCCTTCCTCGCCATCGATATAGGTCAGGGCGCTTTCGCACGATGCCGTCGACTTGTAGCCGGGATCGAAGGTGAACATGCCGGTCTGTCCGTAAAGCTTACGGATATCGACCACGTCCGGCCCGGTGGTGCCTTGCATGACAGGAAGGTCGAAACCGGCCCCGTCTACTGTCAGCTTCGCCTGATTGTCCGCCAAAGCGTGTCTCCTTACGCCTGATTGTGTCCGTTTGCCGCCTGGTCATCGATCCGGGCGAGGCTCTCGGCCCGACCCAGCAATGCCAGCACGTCGAATATCCCCGGGGAGGTCGTCTGCCCGGTCAACGCTGCGCGTAAAGGTTGCGCCAGCTTGCCGAGGCCGAGACCCTGTTGTTCCGCCAGACTCTTGAGGTCTGTTTCCAGACTGTCCGTAGTCCAGACGTCGCTATCGCGCAAACGATCCGCAATTTCGCGCAGCAGGGTGCGCGCGGTGTCATCGAGCAGAGTGGCCGCCTTCTCGCTGAGCGGCAAGGGACGCTGCACGAACAGGAACCTGGCCCCGTCCGCCAGTTCCGCCACGTCCTTGGCCCGCGGCTTCAATACCGGCATGGCAGATGTCAGCAGGTCAAGCCCCGCCTCTCCGCCGGCATCGCTGCCAAGCTGGGGTGCCACCAGTTGCGCCAGCCGGGCGTCGCCGGCTTCGCGGATGTAGTGGCCGTTCATGTTCTGCAGCTTTTTAAGGTCGAAGCGGCTCGGGCTGCGGCCGACATTGGCCAGGTCGAACAGCGCAACCGCTTCGTCCCGCGTGAACTGTTCCTTGTCGCCGTGGCCCCAGCCGAGGCGCAGCAGATAGTTGAACAGTGCTTCGGGCAGGATGCCGAGCTCATCCCGATAGGCGTCCACGCCGGTGGCGCCGTGACGCTTGGACATCTTGGCGCCATCACTGCCGTGGATCAGCGGAATATGGGCATAGACCGGATCGGGCCAGCCGCCTTCGATCTGGTCCATCGCGCGCATGATCGGCAGCTGCCGGAAAGCGTTGTTCAGGTGGTCGTCGCCGCGGATCACATGGGTCACGCCCATGTCGTGGTCATCCACCACCACCGCCAGCATGTAGGTCGGCGTGCCGTCGGCGCGCAGCAGCACGAAGTCGTCCAGCTCCGCATTGCGGACAGTGACCTGGCCTTGCACGGCATCCTCGATCACGGTCTCGCCATCCTGCGGCGCCTTCAGGCGTACCACGAACGGCGCACCTTCCGGCGCCTCTGCCGGGTCACGGTCGCGCCAGCGGCCGTCATAGCGCAGAGGCTGCTTCGCGGCGCGCTGCTCGGCCCGCATCTGCTCCAGCTCTTCAGTCGTGGCGTAGCAGCGGTAGGCATGACCATTGTCGAGCAGGCGCTGCGCCACCTCGGCATGGCGCGAGGCACGTTCGGACTGGAACACGGTCTCGCCATCGAAGGACAGGCCCAGCCAGTCGAGACCGTCCAGGATGGCGGCAATCGCTTCGGGCGTGGAGCGCTTCAGATCGGTATCCTCGATCCGCAGCAGCGCCTTGCCGCCATGGTGGTGGGCGAACAGCCAGTTGAACAGCGCGGTACGCGCACCGCCAATGTGCAGGAAGCCTGTCGGCGATGGTGCGAAACGCGTCACCACCGGTCGGGCGGATCCGCTCTGCGTCACACTCCCGCTTGCCATCCGCGCCTCTGTCCTTTCCAACCCGTTCTCATGGCAATTCCGCAATGGCCCGCGATTCCGATGATCGGTGACGATGCCGTTGCTGCGTTGCAGCACCCGCATTGGCGAAAGCGGCTGCGCTTGTCCAGCATGGCGGAAGATGGTGTCTCCGGTGCGGACCGTTTCCTGGCCGGAGCAGGGTTTGACCGTGCGCCCTGGCTGGCGGTGGCGCTGGTTGCCGGGATCGCCTGCTGGTTTGCCGGACCGGACCCCGGCTGGTGGGTGGCGGCGATCGCCGGCGGCCTGCTGCTGGCGTGTGGCGCCGCCGCCTTGTGGCGCGGGCGTGTCGATCGCTTTCACCTGCTGTCCGCCTGCGTGGCGCTCGGGCTGGTTTTTGCTGGTGGTGTGACGCTGATCTGGCTCAGGTCGGAAGCGGTCGGCACACCGGCGCTGTCCCGACCCGTCGCCCGGCCGCTGAGCGGCCGCATTATCGAGCGTATCGAGCAGCCGGCCGAAGGACGCATCCGGCTGGTGCTGGCGACGCGCGAGCGGGAGACCGGCCGGGCAGTGAAAGTCCGCGTGAACCTGCCGCTGAAGGATGACGCGGCGGAACTGGTCGAGGGCGCGCTGATCCGGCTGGATGCACGTCTGATGCCGCCAGGGTCGCCGATGGTACCGGGAGGCTATGATTTCGCGCGCACGGCCTGGTTTCAGGGCCTCGCCGCGACGGGTGCCGCCAGCGGGCCGGTAACAGTGCTGCAACCTGCGCCCCGGAATGGCGTCCTCGCCAGAACGCAGCGCAACCTGGCCGACCATGTGCGGGCGCAGCTGAGCGGATCGTCCGGCGCCATCGCCGCCGCCCTGGCCAGCGGCGATCGTGGCGCGATCGCGCCGACGGACGAGGAGGCGATGCGCGATGCGGGGCTGACGCATCTGCTGTCGATCAGCGGGCTGCATGTCAGTGCGCTGATGGGTGCGGCTTACCTCCTTGCGTTGCGGCTGCTGGCCTTGTCCCCGTGGCTGGCCTTGCGGGTGAGACTGCCTTTGCTGGCGGCGACGACCGGGGCGCTGGCGGGTGTCGGCTATACCTTGCTGACCGGGGCGGAAGTGCCGACGGTGCGCAGCTGCCTTGGTGCGGTGCTGGTGCTGTGCGCGCTGGCGCTGGGGCGTGAGCCGTTGAGTCTGCGGATGTTGGCGGTGGCAGCGATGCTGGTGCTGCTCATCTGGCCCGAATCAGTGATCGGCCCAAGCTTCCAGCTGAGCTTCGCCGCCGTCATCGCCATCGTTGCCCTGCATGACAGCGCCCCGGTGCGCGCGTTCCTCGCTCCGCGTGACGAGGCTGGCTGGCAGCGATCGGGACGGCGGCTGGTCATGCTGCTCGCAAGCGGGCTGGTGATCGAGTGGGCGCTGATGCCGGTGGTCCTGTTCCACTTCCACCGGGCCGGCATCTATGGCGCATTCGCAAACGTCGTTGCCATCCCTTTGGTAACGTTCGTTTCCATGCCGCTGATCGCCTTGGCGCTGCTGCTCGATCTGGCAGGGCTGGGTGCGCCGCTGTGGTGGCTGGCAGGCCGATCGTTAGACCTGATGCTGGCGCTGGCGCATTTCACCGCAGGCCAGCCGAATGCCGTCCACCTGCTGCCGCAGATGGGCGACGGTACCTTCGCGCTGTTCGTCGCTGGCGGGCTGTGGCTGGCGCTATGGCATGGCCGCGTCCGCCTGCTAGGCCTGCTGCCGATCGCTGCTGCCACGATCCTGTTGCTGACGACCCCGGTGCCGGACCTGCTGGTGACAGGCGATGGCCGGCATGTCGCAATCAGCGGAGAGGGCGACCGGCTGCTGGTGTTGCGTCCCTTGCGGGAGGGTTTCGCACGCGAGGTGCTGGGCGAACTGGCGGCCAACGGTGGAGAGCCGCTGCCGCTGAACGACTGGCCTGGCGCCCGGTGCAGCATCGATTTCTGCACGATCGACCTGTTGCGGGATGGACGGCGCTGGCGCGTGTTGATGAGCCGCACCCGGCGGCTGGTGGATGCCGGTGAACTGGCAATCGCTTGCGCCACCGCCGACATCGTGGTCGCAGACCGCCGCCTGCCGCGTACCTGCGTGCCCCGCTGGCTCAAGGCCGACCGCTGGAGCCTGGCGCGCACAGGCGGTCTGGCGATCACCTTGGGCCGCACCGCGGAGGTGGCTGCCGTCGCCGACAGCCAGGGCGGACATGGCTGGTGGCGCGGCTGGCGCGACTAGGGCAGGCGGTCCAGCAGACCCTGGGCGAAGCTGGTCAGCGTGTCGTCACGAGCGCCCATCACGATGATGCGGTCGCCCGGCTCCGCAATGGCCAGGATGCGGTCGCCGCAGGCTTCGCGCGTCGATACATGTTCCGCGTGGGCGCCCAAGGCGTTGATGCGCGATACCACCTGCTCGGTCCCCTGACTGCGATCGACGGTACCGCCGTAATAGACCGGGTCGCACATGATGGTCCGGTCGTCCGGCCCCAGTTCGTGCGCGAAGGTCGCGGCGAGTTCCTGCCCCATCTGGCGCAACGGGCCATACCCGTGCGGCTGGAAGAACGCGATCACGCGGCCCGGATGCGCCTTCAACGTACGCAGGGTGGCGGCGCACTTTTCCGGATTGTGGCCGAAATCGTCGATCACGGTAATGCCGGCTGGACTGGTGCCCAGCACATCGAACCTGCGGGCCAGGCCGGCAAAGCTGCCCAGCGCCAGCGTCGCCTCGTGCACGGGCACGCCCGCCGCCGCGGCACCGGCGATGGCGGCCAGCGCATTGGACAGATTGTGTCGGCCTGGGACCTGCAGCCGCAGGGCATGCGCGACGTCCTCCCGCCGGTCGACCACGAGCGCCGCGATACCGTCGGAACTGTCCTCGATCGTGCCCGGTTCGATGCCGATTGTGGCGGCCGGATTGTCGATGCCGAAGGTCAGCGCACTCGCGACCCGATCGGCCAGCCAGGAAACCTCCTCGTCATCGATGTTGAGCACAGCCACCCCTGCGCGGCCGACGAAATTGCCAAACAGAACACGCAGTTCCTCGATGCTCTTGTGATCGAGGCTTACATTCAGCAGCACCGCGACGGCGGCATCGTAGAGGGCGATGGATCCGTCGCTTTCGTCCACCTCCGCCACGAAGGCGTCTCCCGTGCCGGCGATGGCGCTGGCGAACGGCAGGCCGGGCAGCACGAAGTTCTTCATCACCGCGCCGTTCACGATCGTCGGGTTGCGACCGGTCGCCTGCATGATCCAGCCGAGCATGCCGGTGACGGTGCTCTTGCCGCTGGTGCCACCCACCGCGATGCCGCGCGGCGCCGCGTTGAACAAGGTCGACAGCAATTGCGCCCGGCTCATGCGCGGGCAGCCGAGGGCTGCGGCACGGACGATCTCGGGCACGCTGTCCTCGATCGCGGCGCTGGCGACCAGCACCTGCGCGGCGCTGGTGATGCCCGACCCGTCTTGCGGGAACAGCCCGAAGCCGAGCGCGGCCAGCCAGTTCCGCTTGGCTTCCGCACGCCCCTGATCGAAGCTGCGGTCGGAGCCGGCGACCTGTGCCCCCTGCGACCGCAGGATCAGCGCCAGCGGCAGCATACCCGATCCGCCGATGCCGCAGAAGAACCAGGGCTGGGCGGTAAGGTCGGAAGGGGGCGTGTCGGTCATGCGGCATGGGCTATGCACTGGCAGTGGACTTTGCAACCACGGCGGCTAACGCTCTGGCCATGACCCGCATCGCGATCTGCGCGCCTGCCCGGCCGATCACGCGGGCCATCGCCGACGCCGTCACCGCGCTGGCCACGATGGCGGTGCCCCGGGCCGAGCTGTCGTTCCATCCGCAATGCTTCGTGGAGCAGGGGCACTTCGCCGGGGACGACGCGACCCGGCTGGGCGCGCTGCTGCAATGCGCGGATGATCCCGCCTTCGAAGCGGTATGGATCGCGCGCGGCGGCTATGGCTCCAACCGCATTGCCGCGGGAGCCGTCGCGGCAATGGGACCAGCGGCGCGCGAGAAGGCGTTCCTCGGCTACTCCGATGGCGGTTACCTGCTGGCGGAATTGTATCGCGCGGGGATCGGGCGGCCGGCGCATGGCCCGATGCCGGTCGATTGCGGCAAGCCCGGCGGGGAGGAAGCGGTCCGGCGTGCGCTGGGCTGGCTGTGCGGCGATGACGTGCCTGACATGCTCGAGCCGTCGCTGGACCGGCAGCCCGCTGTCGCGTTCAATCTCACCACGCTGGCGATGCTGGCGGGCACGCCGCTGATGCCAAAACTTGCCGGTCATGTCGTGATGGTGGAGGAAGTGGCCGAGCATCTGTATGCGATCGACCGGTTGTTCTTCACGCTCATGCCACATCTGACGGGGATTGCCGGCCTGCGGCTGGGGCGGGTCAGCGCCGTGCCGGAGAACGATCGCCCGTTCGGCGTCACGGCAGAGCAGATCGCGCGCGAGTGGTGCCGGCGGGCGGGCGTGCCGTTCCTCGGCCCGGCCGATATCGGGCATGATGCCGCGAACCGCGTTGTCCCCTTCGGCCTTGCATCGCCGCCGCCCGCACCATAACGGCGCCCGCCACGGATGCGGCCAGCGCAGAAGGAGAGGCAGATCATGAGTGCATTCCTGTTCCCCGGTCAGGGCAGCCAGAAGATCGGGATGGGCCGCGAACTGGCGGACGCCAGCACCGCCGCGCGCGCGGTGTTCCAGGAAGTGGACGACGCGCTGGGCCAGAACCTGTCGCGCATCATGTTCGATGGGCCGGAAGATCAGCTGACCCTTACGGAAAATGCGCAGCCTGCGATCATGGCGCATGCCATCGCCGTGCTGCGCGTGCTGGAGGTGGAGGGCGGCTTCAGCCTGCAGGCACGGGGCGAGTGCGTCGCCGGCCACTCGCTGGGCGAATATACTGCTCTGTGTGCTGTGGGCGCCTTCACCCTGGCGGATACGGCGCGGCTGCTGAAGCTGCGTGGGCAGGCGATGCAGGCGGCAGTGCCGGTGGGCGAGGGCGCGATGTGCGCGCTGCTCGGCGCCGATCTCGACAAGGCGACCGCGCTGGCGGAGGCGGCCGCGGCCGAGCCGCTGGAGAACGGCAAGCCGGCCCTGTGCCAGGTCGCCAACGACAATGATCCGGGGCAGGTCGTGCTGTCCGGCCATCGCGCCGCGATCGAGCGGGCGGTGGCCATGGTGAAGGATCACGGGATCAAGCGCGGCGTGCTGCTGCCGGTGTCGGCCCCGTTTCATTGCGATCTGATGGCACCGGCGGCCGATGCCATGGCCGAGGCGCTGGAGCGTACGCCGCCCGCGCCCATGCTGCTGCCCATCTATGCCAATGTCACCGCCGCGCTGGTGAGCGATCCCGCCGCCGAGCGCGAGCTGCTGGTCCGGCAGGTCACCGGCCGGGTCCGCTGGCGCGAAAGCGTGCTGGCCATGGGCGAAGCGGGCGTCGAACGCTTCGTGGAACTGGGCGGCAAGGTCGTCGGCCCCATGGTAGGCCGCACGCTGCCGGATGCCACCGTCACCAGCGTGGTGACGATGGCCGACATAGAAACCTTCGCCAAGACCCTCTGACAAGGAGCACCAGCATGTTCGATCTTACCGGAATGACCGCCCTCGTCACCGGCGCCAGCGGCGGCATCGGCTCGGCCGTGGCGCGGGCGCTTGCCGCCAATGGCGCGCGGCTGGCGCTCAGCGGCAGCAACCCTGCCAAGCTGCGCGCCTTCCGCGAGGAGCTGAACGCCGCGCATCCGCCACGCGAGGCGGAGGATCACGTGGAGATCACCTGCAACCTGTCCGACACGAAGCAGGTCGAGGAGCTGGTGCCCGCCGCGCTGGATACGTTCGGCAAGCTGGACATCCTGGTCAACAATGCCGGCATCACCCGCGACAACCTCGCCATGCGGATGAAGGACGAGGAGTGGGACGAGGTGATCCGCATCAACCTGGAGGCGGCGTTCCGCCTGATGCGCACCGCATCGCGGCCGATGATGAAGGCGCGGTTCGGGCGGATCATCTCCGTCACATCCATCGTCGGCACCACCGGCAATCCCGGCCAGATGAACTACGCCGCGGCCAAGGCCGGGCTGACCGGCATGAGCAAGAGCCTTGCAGCGGAGCTCGCCGCCCGGGGCGTGACGGTGAACTGCGTCGCGCCCGGCTTCATCCGCACCGCCATGACCGATGCGCTGCCCGATGCGCAGAAGGCCAAGCTGGCCGAGCGGATCCCGATGGGCCGGATGGGCGAGGGCGAGGAGATCGGCGCTGCCGTGGCATACCTTGCCAGCCGCGAGGCTTGCTATGTCACCGGGCAGACGCTGCATGTGAATGGCGGCATGGCGATGATCTGACCGGTCGCGCGGTCCTGTTATCCCCAGCCTATGCGCGTCGCGTGCCATTCCGGCTTGCCGCCACATGCGCCCGCGTTAAGGATGGAGGCCGTCTTTTATGGGCTGCGGCAGGTGCATCGCCCGGCCTGAGAGGGGTTGAAGTCACGTCATGAAGGCCAGAATCGAACGCGCGAAACTGCTTCGCTGCCTGTCCCATGTCCAATCGGTGGTGGAGCGGCGCAACACGATCCCGATCCTGTCCAACGTCCTGATCGAGGCGGCAGGCGACGGCACGGTCAAGATCATGGCCACCGATCTGGACCTGCAGGTGGTCGAAAGCGTGCAGGCGAATGCAGTGGAAAGCGGCGGCGCGATCACCGTGTCGGCGCACCTGCTGTTCGACATCGCCCGCAAGCTGCCCGATGGTGCCGAGGTCAGCCTGGAAACGGCGGACAACCGCATGACCGTGAAGGCCGGGCGCAGCCGCTTCCAGCTGCCGACCCTGCCGCGTGACGATTTTCCGTCCATCGTGGAAGGCGACCTGCCGACCAGTTTCGAACTGCCGGCCAAGCAGCTGGCCGAACTGATCGACCGGACCCGGTTCGCGATCTCCACCGAGGAGACGCGTTACTACCTGAACGGCATCTTCCTGCATGTCAGCGATGATGGCGGCAGCGGCGGTCCGCTGCTGCGGGCGGCGGCCACGGACGGCCACCGGCTGGCCCGCTTCACCCTGCCGCGGCCTGACGGCGCGGAAGGGATGCCGGACGTGATCGTCCCGCGCAAATGCGTGGCCGAGCTGCGCAAGCTGCTGGAAGAAGCGCTGGAGCACAATGTCGAGATCGACCTGTCCGCCAGCAAGATCCGCTTCACTTTGGGTGGTGAGGGCGGGGTGATCCTGACCAGCAAGCTGATCGACGGCACCTTCCCCGATTACAGCCGCGTGATCCCGACCGCCAATGACAAGCTGCTGAAGATCGATCCCAGGTCCTTCTACGAAGGCGTGGATCGCGTGGCGACCATTGCGACGGAGAAGACGCGTGCGGTGAAGATGGGCCTCGACACGGACCGGGTGACCCTGTCCGTCACCAGCCCGGACAATGGCACGGCCGCCGAAGAGGTGCCCGCCAGCTACACCGCGCAGAGCCTGGAGATCGGCTTCAACGCCAATTACCTGAAGGACATCCTGGGGCAGATCGACGGCGATACGGTGGAGATGCATCTTGCCGACCCGAACGCTCCCACGCTGATCCGGCAGGACGAGAAGTCGCCGGCGCTGTACGTGCTGATGCCGATGCGGGTGTAGGCCGGCTGGCGGTCTGTCGCCGCACGCTTGTATTGCTTCCACGTCCACCCGGGCATCAGGCCGCGCGCCTGCAGATCACCCGCGCCACGCTGGTGATCGCGGCTGCGCGGAAGAAAAGCCGCTTGCCTCAGGCACATAACAGGAGGACCATGTGTCGACCTGTTGTTTTCCGGAGGAGAATGTCGTGGAAAGGCAAGTCAACCAGCGGGACGTGCACTTCGAACTGGTGAATGTCGGCCTGCGTGCGCAAGCGACCGCCGCCGGGTTCGTGCAATTGTGCAAGGAGCTGCGGCAGGCAGGCAGCCTGGATGATCCGGCGATTGACCGGATCAAGACCGCCATCGCCGAAGAAGTCGCACTGACCTGCCCCCGCTCGATCCCGCGGACACAATTCCGTAACGACGTCTACAACCGCCTGGATGCCCTGTTTGCAGGCGAGGAAGCGGTCGGGGATGCGGATGCGCTGCGCTTCGCCGCCACGGGAGAGCGCTGATCCTGCAGGCAGATCGCCGCCCGCTCGTGGAGCGGGCACCCTGCCGGTTCGTGCTGGTGAAAAGTGGCTCCCCGAGTAGGATTCGAACCTACGGCCATTCGATTAACAGTCGAATGCTCTACCGCTGAGCTATCGGGGAGCAGCCCGTTGCCGGGCAGGGGTGCGCAATATGAAGGGTGGCGGCCTTTGGCAACACCCTTTTTTGCCCATCGTTGGCTAATGGGCGAATTGTTCCGCCACGATCCGCTCGTCCAGTGCGTGGCCGGGGTCGAACAGCAGCGTCATTTCCCGTTCCCGGGCGATGGCCAGCCGCACCTCGGCGATGTTGCGCAGCTCCGTCTGGTCCGCGACGGCGGAAACGGGGCGCTTGTCGGGCTCCAGCACCCGGAACGTCACCCGGCTGCGATCGGGCAGAATAGCACCCTTCCAGCGGCGGGGCCGGAATGGGCTGATCGGCGTCAGCGCCAGCATCTGCGAATCCAGCGGCAGGATCGGGCCGCTGGCGGAGAAATTGTAGGCCGTGGACCCGACAGGTGTCGCCAGCAGCACCCCGTCACCCGCCAGTTCCGCGATCCGCACCCGTCCGTTGACGCTGATCTCGATCTTGGCGGTCTGACGGGTCTCGCGCAGCAGCGACAGTTCGTTGATGGCATAGACACAATGGGTATCGCCCCCTTGCATCACCGCCTCGACCGCGAGCGGGGAGACGGCGATGCTGCGGGCATGGTGCAGCCGTTCGATGATGTTCATGGACCGGTGATACCGGTTCATCAGGAAGCCGACCGTGCCGGCATTCACGCCATAGACGGGGCGGACGCGCCCGGTGCGGATCATGTGGTGCAACGCATCCAGCATAGTGCCGTCGCCCCCGATCACGACGACGATGTCGGCCTCCTCCAGCGCGCACCATTCGGCTGTGCCGCGTACCACCGCGGCAACCTCCTGCCCCCGCGGGGTAGGCGAGGCGAACAGCGCCAGGCGGCGCGGCGGCGGGGCGCTTTCGCGCTCTTTGTCTCCCATGGACACAACCCTATCTCGCCAGTGTCGTTTTGCAACGCACCATACTATGCTGGCCACAATGCGTGCCGGGTTGCGGCATGGCATGTGGACACAGACTGCCATGGTACGCGCGGAACGAGACAGATTGACCGGCCTGATCGGTCCGGATGCCGCGCGCAGGCGCCTGTCCGAATGGCAGGAGGCCGCGGTCGAGCTGTCCGATCGTGCAGCACCGGTCCATGCCATGCTGCTGCGGTTCCGTCGCTTCTCGTCCGTCAACCTGGCCTATGGCATCGCGGCGGGTGATCGGACGCTGGCGCGTATCGCCGCCCGGCTGACCGACTTTGCGGAGCGGCACTGCCAGCCCGATCACCTGCTGGCGCGGATCAGCGGCGGCAGCTTCCTGCTGGCGGTGCACGGCCTGATGGGGCGCGAACAATGGCAGGCGCTGGCGGAAGACATCGCTCTGATCATGGCCGAACCGATCGTGGATGCGGGCGGCGGCACGGTCCGCCTGTGGCCGCGCATCGCCCTGTTGCGCAGCCGGTCCGACATGACCCCGGACCTGATCCTTGGGCGCCTCGCCAACACGCTGGACCGCGCACGGGAACAGCCGGCGCGACGGCTGCTGTGGGCCGACGGAGTAATGGCCTTGGCCGAACCGCTGGCCCGGCAGCTGGAGGCCGATCTGCTGCACGCGCTGGACCGGGACGAGATCGAGGTGCTGTTCCAGCCGCAATACAGTTCCGCCGATCGCCGGCTGGTCGGGGCGGAGGCGCTGGCACGGTGGCGTCATCCCGAACTGGGCCGGCTGGGCGCGATCGACCTGTTCGCAATTGCCGAGCGGACCGACCACGTCGCCCCGTTGTCCCGTCACCTGGCCAAGATGGCGCTGGCGACGGCTGCCCGCTGGCCCGATCACCTGCGGCTGTCGCTGAACATCACGGCAGACGAACTGGCGTCTTCCGATTTTTCCGAGCGGTTGCACGCCATGCTGGCGCAAAGCGGCCTCACGCCGGATCGGCTGACGGTGGAGATCACCGAACAGTTGCTGGTGTCGGACCTCGACGGATCGGCGACGCAATTGCAGCAGCTGGCGGGCAGCGGCGTGCGGGTCGCGCTGGACGATTTCGGCGCCGGCTTCTGCAACTTCCGCTACCTGAAGCTGCTGCCGATCCATTACCTGAAGCTGGATCGCAGCATGGTAGAAGGGATCGTGGAGGATGCCCGCGATCTGGCGGTGCTGCGCGGGATCGTCGCCATGGCCAAGGCACTGGACCTGATCGTGGTGGCCGAAGGGATCGAGACGGAGGCGCAGCGGGCTGCGGTGGCGAACGAGGGGTGCGCCATCTGGCAGGGCTTCCTGGGTGCGCCGCCGTTGACGGCGGATGCGTTTGCCGAGTTGGCCGACGCCTGACCTGCTGCGTAAATCGGCGCCGCGGCGCGCGCCAGACGCAGTCTGGGTGCCGGCGTGATGCCGACTGTAAGGCAGAGATGACGGGCGGTACGGGCGACATGTTCGAGTCGCCGAACTGCCTGCTGAACGAAACGATTCATCGTCGACTCGTGCTGGAGAGCATGGCTGAAGCATTGAAGAGCCGATAAACCGGAACCTGTGGTTGGTTGAGCTGCGGCAGGATTGGTCGGTAGGGCCTACTCCGGGTTGAGAGCAGTGAAACGAAGCCCAGCGTTACAATCGTTGCCGGAGAGTGTGGGTGCCCCACCGTGCCAGCCTGACGACTGCCGAGATGACGAGAAACCAGAAGCTGAACGTTGCGATGAACGGGCCCGGACGGAAGGTGTCCTCGAGCCCGATATGATGCGGAACCGAAGTGCCGGGATCATCGGCCAGGAAAGGCGCCGGCCAACCTGCGACTTTGCGTGAACGCCAGTTCGCCTCAAGAGGGCCTTCGAGGCCGTACATGGCCCGCTCGTCCGTCGCGGGGCTGATCCAGGCGGTGGCGAGCGAGGCCACCAGTGCCAAGACAATTGTTGCAGCTACAATACGCATCAGGGTTCCGAACTTCTGTGAAAGGTAGCATGCAAGCGTTATCATCATAGGGGCACGGGCGTCAGCACGACCGATATTCTGGCTAAGTGCCGGCGCTCACAGAGGTGGAGATGCGCGGCCGTGTCGCGGTCAGACCAAGTGGCGTCCTCATCGTTGCGCAGCGCACCGATGCAGGCCCGGTGTCGCCACAGCCCGGGGCAGGGCCGTTCGAGGTCACGGAAGCGCGACGTCTGTTGAAAGGCGAAGTTGCCGCGTGGCGGCGGGGATCATCACAGAGCCGCAACTTGCCGAACTGGACGATACATTGGCGACGATGTCAGATCCTGGCATCAGCCCGGAAGCGCGCGAATGTGCCGATCGCGGCTTCCACACTGCGCTGGCCAGGATCACCGGCAATGACGTGCTGGTGTCCATGGTCGAGAACCTGTGGGACATGCGCTATAATTCACCGCTATGCGCCTACTTCTTCCAGCGCGCACGTGAGCACGGGATCGAACCGCCGGCGGATCAGCATCGGATCATCATCGCCGCCTTGCGTGACCGCGACCCCGAACGTGCGCGCGTCGCCATGTGCGAGCATCTGGCCAAGGTAACGGAAAGCCTGCTGATTGCGACGGAGGAAAATGCCCGCGAGCGTCAGCGCCTGAAGCTTGTCGAACGAGGAAGCGATTTCGCCAGGCGCGCCCGGCCACTGCGCTAAGGCAGCAAGAGCAGCGGCATCGCCCGTGCGATGTGCTCCTAAGCTGCTGCTGGAGGAGCAGGCTATCGGCAGGCGACCGGCGCCGCTCCACCCAATACGGGCGCAGCTTCCGGCGAGAGCTCGTTTTTTACGGCGGTTGCGATTGCCGATGCCGGACGATCGCCAGGGTGGCGGGATGAGGCGGTCGATCACCATCGCGTCAATCCGGCGGACTCGATCCATGCGGACCGGCTATCCGGCGGGCGGACGGTAGCGAATGCGCGGAACGGGACCAATTCACGACTAAAGCTCGCTACGGCATCGTCGCACCGACGAGCACAATGTCCACGATCGTCTTAAGCGTCTCCTGGCGTGAGCGTAAGCGGCTGATGCGGTTCAGCCGCCAAGCGCGTGGGCGAGACCCTGTTCAACACCGCGGATCTCCGCCAGGCCTTTCATCCGGCCAAGCAGGGAATAACCCGGGTTCACGACCTTACCCAGATCGTCCAGCATCTGGTGCCCATGGTCTGGCCTCATCGGCAGTGACCGGCCGGTGCGCTGCTGCAGATGATGCACCTGGGCAATGATCTCCACCATGCCGGCGCTGCCTTCCAGGTGCGCGGCTTCGTGGAAGGCGCCATCGCTCTCGCGTTGTACGGAGCGCAGATGCAGGAAGCCGATGCGTGTCCCCATCCGCTCGATCATGCCGGATAGATCGTTGTCCGCCCGCACGCCAAGCGATCCGCTGCAGAAGCATAGCCCGTTCGACGGGCTGGGCACACGATCGAACAGATGCTGAATGTCGGCTTCGGTGCTGACGACACGCGGCAGGCCAAAGATGGGAAAGGGCGGATCGTCCGGGTGTACCACAAGCTGGATGCCGGCCGCCTCCGCCGTCGGGCAGACCGCTTCCAGGAAGGCAATGTGGTGTTCGCGCAGCCTGTCCGCGTCCACTGTATCATAAGTGGCGATGGCACGGCGGAACCCGTCATCGCTGAAGCTTTCTTCGCTCCCCGGCAGTCCCGCCAGGATGGTACCGGACAGGGCAGTTATCCCAGCATCGTCCATCTCGGCAAAACGGCGGGCAGCGGCTTCGCGGATGGCGGGATTGTAATCCTCCATCGCACGATCGCGCTGGAGGATGTGGATGTCGTAGGCGGCGACCGCGACCAGGTCGAACCGCAAGGCCAGGGCGCCGTCCGGCATCGCCCACGCCAGATCCGTGCGGGTCCAGTCCAGCAAGGGCATGAAGTTGTAAGTGACGGTGGTGATGCCGCAGGCCGCCAGATTGCGCAGGGTGGTGCAATATGCCTCGATGCAACCTTGACGATCCGGCCCGCCGGTCTTGATGCTTTCATGCACCGGCACGCTTTCAACCACAGTCCAGTCCAGGCCGGCTTCGGCAATCATCCGCTTGCGCTGTTCGATGGCGGCAAGCGGCCATGCCTTGCCATTGGGAACTTCGTGCAGCGCCGTCACCACGCCGGTCGCACCTGCCTGACGGATGTGAGCCAGCGGAACCGGATCCGCAGGGCCAAACCAGCGAAGCGTAGAAATCATCCGAGGCAAAATTCACTCCCGAAGAGCCGTAATGAGGTGTGCAGGGTTGCAGCAACTAGCAGGCCTTCTCTCCGCTGGCTAGGCCAGCCTGTGGATTGGTAAGGCCTTCTTCGTCAGTGTGGTGGCGCACCGGCTTGCATCGGCGGTTCAATTGCGTAGACCGGCCTGACCACCGGTCGGCGTTCGTCCGACCGCAGGAGGATAGCCGATGACGTTGTTTCGCCTCATGTGCCTGGCTCTGCTTGCCTGCGGGCTGCTCCCGCGCGTGGCCCTCGGGCAGGAGACGCGCCCGCCTGTGCTGCTGACTGCGGCTGCCAGCCGTGAAAGCCAGCCGCTGTCAGGTCAGTGGACGTATGGCAAGGACCTGTATCGCACCGGGCTGACCGACATCAATGGTTGGGTCGCCAAGTCGCGCATGCAGCGTTTCCGCGACATCGATGTTGAGGCAGAAGAGGCGAAGGGCGGTGCCGGCTTCTTCGAGTTCGATCTCGATCGCGGGCCGCTGATGACCATTCCCGGTGCCTGGAACGCGGCCGAGCCGGAGCTGCGCTATTATGACGGACTAATCTGGTTCCAGCGCAAGTTCACGCCTCGCCCGCTGGACGGTGACCGCGCATTCCTGCGTTTCGAAGCGGTCAATTATCGCGCGCATGTCTATCTGAATGGGCAGGAGGTCGGTCGGCACAAGGGTGGGTTCACCCCCTTCGTGGTAGAGGTGACCGAGGCCCTGCGCAGCGGCGAGAACCGGCTGGTCGTGGCCGTCGATTCCGCACTCGATGCGCAAACCATTCCCACGCCGATCACCGACTGGGACCTGCACGGCGGCATCACGCGGCCGGTGACGCTGGTCTACACGCCCGCTACCTTCATTGATGACGCGACCCTGTCGCTTGGCACCGATGGCCGGGTCACGGGCGAGGTCCGGCTGACCGGGCCGCAAGCGGCCGGACAGCGAGTGGAGATCGCGATCGGCTCGCTGGGTACGTACTCCGCAACCACCGACGCGGACGGGCGCGCTGCGATCAACATCCGCCGCCTGCGCGGCCTCGCGCTGTGGTCTCCGGACACGCCGACGCTGTACGATGTCACGTTCCGGGCTGCGGGGGACCAAGTCCGGGATCGCATGGGGTTCCGCACGATCGCGGTGCGCGGCAGCGAGATCCTGCTGAATGGGCAGCCGATCTTCCTGCGGGGCATGTCGCTTCACGAGGAGGAGTTCGGACCCAATCCGGCGCGCAACATGACGCCGCAGGCATCGCGCGCGCTGCTGACGGAGATCAAGGAGGGTCTGAACGCGAACTATGTGCGCCTGTCCCACTATCCCCATTCGGAAGAAACTGTGCGGTTGGCGGATGAGATGGGCCTGCTCGTATGGAGCGAGATCCCCGTCTACTGGACGGTCGATTGGGAGAACCCGGAGGTATTGCAGAAGGCCCTGACCATGCAGACCGAGGCGATCCTGCGTGATCGCAACCGAGCCTCCATTGTCCTGTGGAGCATCGGCAACGAAACGCCTGTATCCGGTCCGCGTACCGCCTTCCACAGTGCCCTGGCCGACAATGCGCGTGCGCTCGATCCCACCCGGCTGATCAGCGCGGCCCTGCTGGTGGAGCGCCGCGAGGAGAATGGCGAGGTAGTGACGGCGATCAACGATCCATTGGCCGACAAGCTGGATGTGCTGGCGGTCAACACCTATGCCGGATGGTATGGTGATGACGCGCTGGAGGCGGTCGCAGGCCTGAAGTGGAGCGTGCCGGCGGATCGTCCGCTGATCCTGTCCGAGTTCGGCGCTGACGCCCTGGCGGGCTACCACGATCCGGACATGCGGAAGTTCTCGGAAGAGTATCAAGCGGCCTATTACCGCAGCACGCTGGCCATGGCGGATCAGATCGGCACCCTGCGCGGCATGTCTCCGTGGATCCTGAAGGACTTCCGCTCTCCGCGGCGGGAGCATCCAGTGTTTCAGAATGGCTGGAACCGGAAGGGCCTGGTATCCGAAACCGGAGTTCGCAAGCAGGCATTCGACGTGCTGGCTGAGTATTATGCGGCGCGGAGCGACGCGCAGGACTGAGCGGAAGCGGCGGGATCCTGCGAGACGAGCATTGCCACTGGTCTGGCAAAATTGTTACTGGATCTCGTATCTGGTAAACCGTGGATTGACAGACACGCGATAAGTTCAGATATCGGCCTGACCAATCTGTCGGGAAGGCAGATGTGTCGGGGAATGCCATGATCAGCAAGCAGGCGCTTTATGCCACCACTGCCCTCTTCTGCCTGACGGCGGGAGCCGCGCATGCTCAGGAGAGCCCCGCCAGCGAACCGGCGCGGACCCCCGGTACGGTCGCCCCGCCGGTGGAAGAAGGCGGGGCCGAGATCGTCGTTACCGGCGTGCGCCGCAGCCTGGAAGACGCGCTCAATACCAAGCGCAACGCCACCGAAGTGGTCGACTCCCTGTCGTCCGAAGGGGTGGGCAAGCTGCCTGACCTGAACCTGGCGGAAGCGTTGCAGCGCGTACCCGGCGTGCAGATCAATCGCAGCGCGCTGCGGCGGCTGGGTTCCGTGTCAATCCGTGGCCTGCCCGGCGGGTTCGTCGCCACGCAGCTGAACGGGCAGCCGCTCAGCTCGCCGAACGTGACTGGCTTCAACTTCGGCGCGGTGCGGTCCGAGGCGTTCAGCCGGATCGACGTGATCAAGGCGCAGGGCGCTGATCGCTACAGCGGGGGCGTGGCCGGCGTTGTCGATCTGCGGACCGGCGATCCCCTGTCGAGCCGGGATTCGCTGACGATCACGGTCGACAATTCCTACGAGGAACTGGCGGACGGGTTCGCGCCCGGCGCGGCCGTTGCGCTCAATCAGGAGATCCTGGACGACACGCTGGCCGTGCGCATTGCTGGCGGGTGGAAGCGGCTGAACTTCCGCGATGACGAGGTGCAGATCAACGCCTATGACCGCACCGCCGGCGCCGCGACGCCGACCGACAGTTCGGATGATGTGCTGGTCCCGCGACAGGTACGGCTCAACACCAATATCGCGACCGGCGACGCCTACTCCCTGTCCGGCGCGGTGGAATACCGGCCTGAGCCCGAGCTCACGATCCGCCTGGGCGGGTTCTACAGCATGTATGCGCCCGACATCTACAACACCAACTTCGCCGTGGAATCGCAGGCTGCATCCTCGCGCACGCAGTCCAACCCGATCGACACCGACGACTTCGGCCGCACGTTCACCTCCGTGCGGTTCGACGATCCGTGGGTTCGCGTGGACAGCCGCGAGCTGGAGGATCGTTTCACCACGCAGGCCTACAATGCGGAAGTCGCGTGGGATGATGGCGACTGGACGGTGAATGCCATTGGCCACTTCACCCGCGGCGACCGCTCCCGCGAGACGCGGTTCTTCTATGCGGTGCAGAACCCCCTCGCCGGGGCAGCCTCCAACGGATATTCGCTGCTGGTCGACACTGGCGGCGGCAACATCCGCGACTTTACCTACGACCTGATCCAGCCCCGGACCTTCGTGGTCGACCTGCAGCAGCCCTTCAGCGCGCCGACGCTTGCCTCGCCCCGCTCGGTCAACGGGCTGGCATCAGTCGGGCAGCAGTTCCAGGCCGAAGGGACGGACGAGGAAGAAGGCGAGAAGGAATATGTCGCCCGCTTCGATGTCGGCCGACGGATCGAATGGGGTCCGTTGCAGGCCATCAAGGCTGGCACCTTCTATCGTTGGGCCAAGCAGCAGCAGCGGTTTGCCAACACCACCTTGTTCGGGACCAACCTGGCCGGCCTGTCGAACAGCGCGTATGATTTCAGCTCGATCCGCGGCAAGACCGACTTCTATTACGGGCAACTGGGCAGCTTCGATCCGGCGGACCGGCCCGAGATGGACACCAAGCTGCTCGACCGGCTGCTGGCACCCGCGCCGAACCTTGCGGCACTGCCGAACAGCTATGTCGGGCCCTACGGCTATCTCTACCAGCGCATGCCCTCGCTCAGCTTCGACAACCGGCAGGAGATCTATGGCGGGTACGGGATGGTCGAGCTGGATGGTGACCTGGCACCTCTGCTCCGGCTGCGCGGCAATGCCGGCGTCCGGTACGAGCGAACGAGCCGTTCCACCATCTCTGCCCAGCAGCCCCCCGCGATCAACTTCTCGTTCGACAACTGGTTGCCTTCGGTCAACCTGGCGCTGGAATATGACGACCAGCTGATCCTGCGCGGATCGTACACCCATACGATGCGTCGGCCGGAGGTCGACAGCTTCGCCGTCGGCAACGGGCGGTCCTTCGCCAGCAACTCCGTACAGATCTCCCTCGGGGCGAACGAGCTGCGTCCGTTCATTTCCAAGAATATCGATCTTGGCATCGAGTGGTACAATCGCAGCGGCAGCGTGCTGTCCGCCAGTTATTTCCACAAGAAGGTGACCGATTATGCCGCGGCGCAGGTGCTGTGCCCCGAAGATGGCGGCAGCTTCGGCTTCGGCCCGCTGTCCAACGTCAGCGGCCTGTGCCGCACGACCACGCCGCGCGGTGCGGACGGGCTGTTCCCGGACCTGCCTGTGGGCACGCTGGTTGCCATCAGCCAGATCGCGAACCAGGACGAGTTCACCCTGAAGGGCTTCGAAGTCACCGCGCAGCAGAACCTCGATTTCCTACCCGCGCCGTGGGACGGTTTCGGCGGTCAGATGAACTACACCAACGTGCAGTTCGAGACAGAATCGACCTTCCGCATCAGCGAGATCTCTCGCCACACGGTCAACGCGATCCTGTACTATGAGACGCCGCGCTTCGGCGTGCGCGCAGCCTACAACTACCGCAGCGGGTATTTTCTGGCATCAGGTGGCACGTTCACCGGTGCGGACCGCTTGGTGGAACCGCGCCCGCAGCTCGATCTGTCGGGTCAGTTCAATGTCTCGGACAAGCTGACGTTCACGGCCGAGGCGTTCAACGTCACCAACGAGGATCTCATCGAGTACGAAGGCACGTCGGAACGTGTGCGGAGCTATCGCAGCTTCGGTCGGACCTACACGCTGGGCGCACGCTACAGCTTCTGAGTTGGGGAAGAGGGCGGAGGCACAAGCGCCCGGGACGGGAGGCGAGAGAACTTTGCAGGTCGCAACATGGAGCTGACACGCAAGTCAGCCTGAGCCGAAGCCGGACACAGATCCGGCAACGTCGTTGACCGACATCAGGAGAGGATAACAATGTCTCAGTCCCATTGGCTCGCGATTGCGGGCGTGCCGGTGCTCGCCGTCGGCGCATTGACCGCAGGCCAGCAATCCGGCCTGCTGAACCTGTCCGTTCCGTTGCCCGCCAGGCTGGCGTCGAACGCCGCGGAGGGAGGCGCGAGCGCCGCACAGGCAGGTGACCTGCCGGCCAGGATCATGGAACATCTTGATCGCGGCGTGGTCGCCGTACGGCGGAACTCCAGCGAGATGCTGGTGACCTGGCGCATTCTGGGCCTCGATCCGGCGGATGTCGCGTTCAACCTGTACCGCTCGTTCGACAACGGTCAGCTGCAGCTGCTGAACAGCACACCGATCAGCGGCGTCAGCAACTTCCTCGATACTACCGCTGCACGTGGGGAGGGGACCTATACCTATGTCGTCCGGCCGGTGGTGAACGGGGCGGAGCAGACGGAAAGCCTGCCCTTCGCCATCAATGCCAACGGGCCCACGCATCCCGTCGTGCGCATCCCGATCGCCCCGCCGCCGGCGGAGGGCTACACGACGAGCTTCGTCTGGGTCGGCGATCTGGATGGCGATGGGGAGTATGACTACGTCATCGATCGCAAGGCGCCGGAGGTGCCGAACACCAACGGCGACCTGGGTGCCGGCCCGCAATATGTGGAGGCGTATCGCCGCGATGGCACCAGGCTGTGGCAGATCGACCTGGGCCCCGGCAGCCGCAACATCTACAACATCAGCCCCGGGCCGAGCACGATCAGTGTCGGCATGTATGACGGTGTCACCGTCTATGACCTGGACGGGGACGGTCGGTCGGAGGTCGTCCTCAAGGTGGCTGACGGGGTCCGCTTTCCCGACGGCACGACCTTCCGGGATGCCGATCCGACCCAGCAGCACGTCGCCGTGCTGGACGGCATGACGGGCCAGCCACGGGCGACGCGCCGGTTCCCCGCGTTCTTCTACGATCAGGCGGGTGATTTCGGCACGCAGCTCGGCATCGGTTACGGCGACGGCACCCCGTCGATCTATTTCTGGGGCCGCAACCGCAATGCTGACAAGTCGTTCAACGACATCTTCGCCAGTTGGAGCTGGAAGGGCGGATCGCAGATCACCGAGAACTGGGTGCTGCCGCTGAAGCAGGAAGGCTATTCGGGCGGCAACCCGGATGGCACGCAGCAGGAAGCATCGCACCAGATGCGGATCATCGATGTCGATGGCGATGGCAAGGACGAGGTCGCGACCGGCAATTTCATGCTGAACGGCGACGGCACGCTGCGCTACATCCTGCCCGGCGTGAACCATGGCGACCGGTTCTATATCGGCAAGTTCAGCCCGGATCACACCGACTTCCGCGGCTATGGCGTGCAGCAGAACAATCCCAGCGGCATGCGGGAATATTATTATGACGCCACGGCCGGCAAGGTGCTGTGGAGTTTCGGCGTGCCGAACACCGTCACCGATATCGGCCGCGGCATGGTGGGCGACTATGACCCGCGATTCCCCGGCTACGAGGTCTGGGCGTTCGACGGCTTGCGCAATGGCGAGTCCGGCCAGCTGGTGGAACCGAACACCAGCCTGCGTCCCTGGCCGCACAACATGATCTGGTGGGATGGCGATATTCTGGGCGAGAACCTGAACGACTTCAAGATCGAGAAATGGGATCCGCTGAACCCCCGGGCGACCGGTTCGTTGCAGCGACTGGTCAGCATGACCAGTTCCACCTTCGGCTCCCCCCGCCTGTCTGGGCGCGATCCGATGTTCATCGGCGACATCATGGGCGACTGGCGCACGGAAGTCGTGCTGATGGGCAACAACTGGGACGAAATCGTCGTCTTCACCACCAACCAGCCGACCAATATCGGCCTGTACACGATGGCGCATAACCCGGCCTACCGAAACCACATGACCATCAAGGGCTACCTGCAATCGCCGCTGACCGACTACTATCTCGGCACGGGCATGGCGGCACCGGCCCGGCCGAACATCCGCTATGCCGGCGCGTTCGATCTGCCGATGTCGGGCGGCAATGGCGGGCGGGTGGACAACATGCGCCAGCTCACCGACGCGGCCGGCATCCTGCAGGGCAATGGCGGCGCGTCCGACCAGTTGGCGGGCACCGCCAGCAATGACTGGTTGCAAGGCCATGCGGCGTGGAACCTGTACAATGGTGGCATGGGCGCGGACGTGTTCATGATCAACGCGGCGTCCGCTCGTGCTGCCGGTGCGCCGCAGGGCCAGAACCTCGCCTACCATAGCCAGCTGGCGGTGATCGGCGACTTTGAGGGCGCAGGCGCGGCCGGCGGCGATGTGCTGGCGCTCACCGGCTTCCGGCGCGGCAGCCTGGCCTTGTACCAGACCGCGCGGGCGGGCCGGGGTAGTGCCTTGGTGTACTACTACACGGTCACCGACACCGCCGGGCACGTCTACAGCCTGCAGGTGACATCGCAATCGGGGCAGCCGTTGGGTGCAGGAGACTTCATCTTCCGTTGAGCATCGAGCGGTGGCGTCTGGACAGGCGCTTCCGCCAGCATGTTCATCGCTCCCGCGGTTCTTGAACGTTCAGTCCCGCTTCCCGTACTTCGGGTTAAGGGCAACTCAGTCTATCGTATGCGCGATGCGGGCCTTGCGTGACTGCAAGGCGCGCCGCGCTTCCTCGATCGCGCTGAAGGACCCGCCGGAGCTTCACCTGCTGACGCCGGACGTCGCCACGCTGTTCTTCCACATGGACTTCGTGCAGCCGGATGGTCGCCGGTGGCCGGACTGCAGCAGGCGCTGCTCCTTGTCGTGGTTCGATCGGCGGGTGAGTGGAAGATCGTTGCCGGGCAGCTGACGACCCGGCCTAGGCCGCCTTTGCTTCCTTCTTCGCAGCCTTGCGGACGATCGCGCTCAGGCCCTTGGTCAGCTGGTACAGGCCGTTCAGCCGGCTTTGCGGGTCGCCCCATGCGCGATTGATCACCAGCTTGTTGTCCGGGCGCAGCTTGGCCGTGCCCTGCAGCCGTTCGACATAGCCGATCAGCGCCAGGGGATCGGGGAAGCTGTCATTGTGGAACGACACCAGCGTGCCCCGCGCGCCGACGTCGATCTTGGACACGCAGGCGGTGATTGCCTGGTGCTTGATCTCGATCAGCTTGACCAGATTTGCGGTCGCGGGTGGCAGGGGGCCAAAGCGGTCGATCATCTCGGCCGCCATCGCCTCGATCTCGCGACCTTCCTTGGCATCGTTCAGGCGGCGGTACAGCGCCATGCGCACCGCCAGGTCGGGCACGTAATCTTCCGGGATCATGATCGGCGCATCGACGGTGATCTGCGGGCTGAGCCCGTCCGTCGACGAACGGCCGATCCCGGCCTCGCCCGCCTTGGCCGACAGGATCGCATCCTCCAGCATGGACTGGTACAGTTCGAAGCCGACCTCCTTGATATGGCCGGACTGTTCGTCCCCCAGCAGGTTCCCGGCGCCGCGAATGTCGAGGTCGTGACTGGCCAGCTGGAACCCGGCGCCCAGACTGTCGAGGTCGCCCAGCACCTTCAGGCGCTTCTCCGCCACGCCGGACAGTTGGTTGTCCTTGTCATAGGTCAGGTAGGCGTAGGCGCGCAGCTTGGCCCGGCCCACCCGGCCGCGCAGCTGGTAGAGCTGCGCCAGTCCGAAGCGATCCGCACGGTGGATGATGATCGTGTTGGCGGACGGAATGTCGATCCCGCTTTCCACGATCGTGGTGGACAGCAGCACCTGGTACTTGCCTTCGTAGAAGGCGCTCATGCGCTCCTCCACCTCGGTCGGGGCCATCTGGCCGTGGGCGGAGACGAACTTTATCTCCGGCGCATAGTCGCGCATCCACTGCTCCAGCCGCTCCATGTCGGCGATGCGCGGCACCACGACGAAGCTCTGCCCGCCGCGGTGATGCTCGCGGATCAGGGCCTCGCGGATCACGATGTCGTCCCATTCCATCACATAGGTGCGCACCGCCAGCCGGTCGACCGGGGGCGTCTGGATGGTGGACAGTTCGCGCAAGCCGCTCATCGCCATCTGCAGCGTGCGGGGGATCGGAGTGGCGGTCAGCGTCAGCACGTGCACGTCGGCGCGCAGCTGCTTCAGCTTTTCCTTGTGGGTGACGCCGAACCGCTGTTCCTCGTCCACGATCACCAGGCCCAGATTCTTGAAGCTGGTGGTCTTGGACAGGATCGCATGGGTGCCGATCACGATGTCCATCGTGCCGTCGGCCAGCCCGTCGCGCGTCTCCTTCTGCTCCTTGGCGGTGACCAGCCGGCTCAGCCGGCCGACCTTCAGCGGGAAGCCGGTGAACCGTTCGGAGAAGTTCTTGTAATGCTGCCGGGCGAGCAGGGTGGTGGGCGCGACCATCACGACCTGCTGCCCCTGCATCGCGGCGACAAAGGCGGCGCGCAGCGCCACCTCCGTCTTGCCGAAGCCGACATCGCCGCAGACCAGCCGGTCCATTGGCCGGCCTTCGGCCAGATCGCTCAGCACGTCGGAGATGGCGCGCTCCTGATCCTCGGTTTCCTCCCAGGGGAAGCGGTCGAGGAACTGGCGCCAGCTGGTCTCCTCCGGCTCCAGCACCGGGGCACGGCGCAAGGCGCGGGCGGCGGCGGTCTGCATCAGCTCGCCGGCGATCGCCTGGATCCGCTCCTTCAGCCGGGCCCGGCGCCTCTGCCAGGCTTCACCGCCCAGACGGTCCAGCGCGACGGCTTCCTCGCTGCTGCCATAGCGGGTCAGGACTTCCAGGTTCTCGACCGGGATGAACAGCTTGTCGCCGCCGGCATATTCCAGCTGCACGCAATCATGCTTGCTGTCGCCGACAGAGATCGGATGGAGCCCGACATAGCGGCCGATACCATGGTCCAGATGCACCACCAGGTCGCCCTGGTTCAGTGCGGACAGCTCCGCCAGGAAGGCGTCGGCGTCCTTGCGCTTCTTGCGGCGGCGGACCAGCCGGTCGCCCAGCAGATCCTGCTCGGTGATCAGCTCCAGCTCGTCATTGGCGAAGCCGGTGTCGAGCGGCAGCACCATCGCCACCGGCTGCCCCTTGGCAGACAGGCCGAGGGCATCCTGCCAGCTGCTGGCGATCTTGGTACGGGTGCCGGCTTCCTCGATAATGGAGGTGATGCGGCTGAGAGATCCGGTGGAGTAGGCGGCCAGCAGCGGGCGACGGCCGGTCTTGGCGACGGCCTTCAGGTGCGCGGCGGCGGCTTCGTAGACATTGCTGCCCTGGCCACGTTCCGGCGTGAAGTCGCGGGCGGAGCGGAAGCCGAAATCCACGACGCGGTCGCTTTCCGGCTCCGCGAAGATCGACACGCGGTGGACCGGCCAGCCTTCAACGGCGCGGGCCAGCTCGTCCCGGTCGAGATAGAGCGCGGTCTGTGGCAGGGGGCGGTAGGCACCGGTGGCCGGGCCGGAGCTTTCGGCGCGTTGCCGGTGGTAATCGTCGATGTCGCCCAGCCGTTCGTCACCCGCGGTCAGGGCGGCGGTCTCCACCGCGATCAGGTCGTTCTTGCCCAGATGGTCGAACAGGGTGGCCAGCTTGTCCTCGAACAGGGGCAGCCAGTGTTCCATGCCCGCCAGCCGACGCCCGTCGCTGACCGCCTGGTACAGCGGATCCTGCGTGGCATGGGCGGCGAACATGTCGCGATACCGGGTACGGAACCGCTTAATGGTGTCGTCATCCAGCAATGCCTCGCTGGCGGGCAGCAGCAGATGGCCTTCGACCGTCTTCGTGGTGCGCTGTGTCGCCGGATCGAACAGGCGCAGCGATTCCAGTTCGTCATCGAAGAAGTCGAGCCGCAGGCCTTCGTCCAGGCCGCTGGGAAAGATGTCGAAGATCGATCCGCGGACCGCAAACTCGCCGGTATCGACCACCGTATCGACCCGGCTGTATCCCTGCCGCCGCAGCAGCGCGGTCAGGCTCTCGTGGCCGATGCGCAGACCCGGCTTCAGCTCGCGCACGGCCTCCCGGATGCGGAAGGGGGTGAGCACGCGCTGCAGCACCGCATTGATCGTGGTGACGAGCAACTGCCCGTCGCTGCTGTCGCGCTGCAGCTGGTGCAGGGCGGACAGGCGCCGGCTGCTGACCGACAGGGCCGGGCTGGCGCGATCATATGGCAGGCAGTCCCATGCCGGAAACTCGATCACCTGCAACTCGGGCGCGAACCAGCCGGTCGCGTCGGTGATGGCGCGCATCGCCTGGTCGTCCGGCGCGATGAACACGGCGCGGCCGCCTTGCGCCTTCGCGCTGCGGGCGAGATCGGCCAGCACCAGCGGCTGCGCACCGCGGGGCAGGGAGGCCAGGGTGAGCGGCCGGGCGGCCTTCAGGATACGGGAAAGGTCAGGCATGCGGTTCGTTCAAGCGTGCAGCGACAGCCAGGTTCCTCAGATGGTGACGTAATCGAGCTTGCGGAACGCCGTCATCTGCGCCCCTTCGAATGCCGCCGGCACCGCCTGCGTCCCCAGCGCCCAGGCCATGATGTCCACGTCGTCTTCCTCCAGCACCGTTTCGAACCAGACGAGCTCCGCCTCGGCCCATTCCGCGTGGTAGCGGTCAAAGAAGCCGCCGATCATGTAATCCGCCTCGCGCGTGCCGCGGTGCCAGGCACGGAACCTGGCCCGGGCAAGGCGGGCCTTGAAGATGTCGTTCATGCAGGTGCGCCTAGCAGGTCGAGGGCGCCTGGTCACGCCCGGACGGCACGCAGTTCAGGGGCGAAATTGACACTCCTGACAGTGTTCACGGTGTGCCATCCGGGTCGTGCAAACCTTTGAATATCGGCCAGAAGCTTTCTGCCTGTCGTGAGTGCGTAAGCCAGCGGGGGCCGTGTAGGAAAGCGGTGTGACCTTGCCGCCAATGGCCGGCATGATCCAAAGCGCTTGCCCATCGGGCCGCCGGGCAGGCAAAGGCGGGTCTGCCATGCGCCCCGATTTGCTCAATCCCCTGTTTGCCGAGATCGAAGGCCTGGACGGTGTCGGCCCCAAGCTGAAGAAGCCGCTGGAACGGCTGGGCCTGGCGCGGGTGCGGGACGTTGCCTATCACCTGCCGGAACGTTTCGTCAGCCGCCGCGCCGTGCCGGACCTGGATGCGGCGGGTGTGGGCGAGCAGATCGTGGTCGCGCTGACCGTGACCGAGCATCGCGGCAGCCCCAGCCCGCGTGCACCGTTCCGCATCCTGGCGCAGGATGCGATCGGCAACGTCATCGCGCTCACCTGGTTCGGCAAGGCCGCCTTCAGCGCGCGCAAGGCGCTGCCGATCGGGGAACGACGGTGGGTGGCCGGGCGGCTGGACCAGTATGGCCAGATGCTGCAGATCGTGCATCCGGATCACATCGCCGAAAGCAGCGAGAGCGCAACGGCCCGGCAGATGGAGCCGATCTATCGTCTGGCGGAAGGGCTGACGCAGCCGCGCATTGCCGGCTTCGCGGAACAGGCGCTGGCCCGCTGCCCCGATCTGCCCGAATGGATCGAGCCCGGCGTGCTGGACCGGGCCGGCTGGCCCGCATGGCGCGAGGCGCTCGCCGCGGCCCATCGGGAAGAGAATGCCGGCGCCCGCGACCGGCTGGCCTATGACGAGCTGCTGGCCAATGCGCTGGCGCTGCTGCTGGTTCGGGCGGACAATCGTCGTCGCCGGGGGCAGGCGCTGGCGGGCGACGGGCGGCTGACGGACACGCTGCAGCTGCCGTTCCCGCTGACCGGCGCGCAGGTGCGATCGGTGGCGGAGATCGCCGGGGACATGGCGCAGGAATCGCCGATGCTGCGCCTGCTGCAGGGCGATGTGGGCGCGGGCAAAACGGTGGTGGCGCTGCTGTCCATGCTGGGTGCGGTGGAGAGCGGCGCCCAGGCAGCGATGCTGGCGCCGACAGAGATCCTGGCGCGCCAGCATTACGAGACGCTGCGCCGGATGGCGGCGCCGACGGGTGCGACGGTTGCGCTGCTGACCGGGCGCGACAAGGGCCGTCAGCGCGAAAGCATCCTGATGGGGCTGCTGGACGGCACGATCGACATCCTGGTCGGCACGCATGCCATCTTTCAGGACACGGTGAACTACCGCAATCTGGGACTGGTGGTGATCGACGAACAGCACCGCTTCGGTGTGGGGCAGCGGTTGCTGCTCACGCAGAAGGGCCGCCGCACGCCGCACGTGCTGGCGATGACCGCCACGCCGATCCCGCGCACGCTGGTGCTGGCGCAATATGGCGAGATGGACGTGAGCCGCCTCGACGAACTGCCACCCGGACGGCAGCCGATCGACACGCGGGTGGTCGCGCTGGACCGCCTGAGCGACGTGGTCGACGGCGTGGCGCGGCATCTGGAGGCGGGCGCGCAGGCCTACTGGGTGTGCCCGATGGTGCGCGACGAGGGCGAGAACGACGATCTGGCCGCAGCCGAGGCCCGGTATGCATCGCTGAAGGAGCGGTTCGGCGATGCGGTCGAGCTGGTTCACGGGCAGCTGCGGCCGGAGGAGAAGGATGCCGCCATGGAGCGCTTCGCCAGCGGACGGGCAAAGCTGCTGGTGGCGACCACGGTGATCGAGGTCGGCGTGGACGTGCCCAGTTCCACCCTCATGGTCATCGAGCAGGCCGAACGGTTCGGCCTGGCCCAGCTGCACCAGTTGCGCGGGCGGGTGGGGCGGGGCACCGGCAAGAGTACCTGTCTGCTGCTGCGCGGCGACGCCTTGTCGGAGGTCGGGCGCGAGCGGCTGGCGCTGATGCGCGAGACGCAGGACGGGTTCCGCCTGGCGGAAGAGGACCTGCGGCTGCGTGGGGGCGGCGAGATCTTGGGCACGCGGCAATCGGGGGAGGAGGCGTTCCGTATCGCCACCCTGGAACAGACCAGTCGCATGGGGCAGATGGCGCAGGACGATGCGCGGCTGCTGCTGGAACGTGATGGTGGCCTGACCGGATCACGCGGCGCGGCCGCCCGCATCCTGCTGTATCTGCTGGAACGCGACTGGGGCGTGCAGCTGCTCCGCGGCGGCTGAACGGCTCGGCCCGGCGGCCCGCTGGAACGGACCGTCCGTCTGCCCGGTTGACTTGCCGCGGGTTGATGGGATGCGCCACCACCCATGCCGCCGCTGCGACTATCCGGAGAATGCCTTTTGTCCCTGCGCCTGTTGACCCAGCTGCTCGCCGTCCTGCTCGTCTTGCTGCCGGCGCATGCTTACGCGCAGGACGCGGACGCCGCGGCAGAGGAGGCGGTGGCGGCGATTGCCGATCCGTATGACCGGCTGACGCCGCGCTCTTCCGTCACCGCCCTGCTCAACGCATTGGGGGAGGGCGACTACAACCGGGCGGCGCAATATCTGACGGTACCGCTGGAGACCGATGCGCAACGTGCGCGCGCCTCCACCCTGACGCAGCGACTGCGCACCCTGCTGGATAGCGGCGGCACGTTGCAGCCCTTCGGCAACCTGTCCAACGATCCGACCGGCCGCACCGACGACGGACTGGCGCTGGAGCAGGAGCAGGTCGGCAGCGTGCCGATCGGCGGCAATCAGGTGCCGATCGTGCTGGTCCGTTCCGCCGTGGAAGAGGGCGGCACGGTGCAGGTCTGGCGGGTGGCGCCGGAGGTGGTGGCGCAGCTCGCCACGCGGGAGGTCGCCCAGGTCGCGGCCGAGGCGGCACCATCCGAGGACGGCTTCATGCTGGCAGGCGCACCCCTGGCGGACTGGGCGCTGCTGATCGGGGCCGCCCTGGCATTGTTCGGCGGGCTCTACGTCATCGCCCGGTTGCTGCTGACGGTTGCCAAGCGGGTCATCAGCGAACCGCAGACCAGCTTGCTGTATCGCGCGCTCAACGCTGCGCTACCGCCAGTGAGTCTGCTGGTGGCGGGCGGCATGTTCTATGTCTGGGCGGAGCAGCTGCCGGCCTCCATCGTCGCGCGGCAACTGCTGCTGCGCTATACCGGCGTGGTCGCGCTGATCGCGCTGGTGTGGTTCGGGCTGCGACTGGTCAACGCGGTGTCGGACCTGACCATTGCCCGGATGCAGCGGCACGAACGGCGGCAGGTCATCTCCGTCGTCTCGTTGCTGCGGCGGGTGGTCAAGATCATCCTGCTCGCCTTCGTGTTCATCGCCGTGCTGGACACGTTCGGCATCGACGTCACCACCGGTGTGGCCGCGCTGGGTATCGGCGGTATCGCGCTGGCGCTGGGTGCGCAGAAGACGGTGGAGAACCTGGTCGGCAGCGTGACGGTGATCGTCGACAAGCCGGCACAGGTGGGCGACTTCGTGAAGGTCGGCACGGTCGTCGGCACGGTGGAGGATGTCGGCATCCGCTCCACCCGCATCCGCACCAATGACCGCACGATCGTCACCATCCCCAACGGCGACCTGTCATCGCAGCAGATCGAGAACTACTCCGTCCGCGAACGATTCCTGTTCAATCCGCTGATCGGCATCGAATACGGCCTGCCCGCGGCCAAGGTGCGCGAAGCGGTCCAGATCGTCGCCGAAGTGCTGGAGGCACACGAGAAGGTGGCGGAAGGCTCCCGCGCCCGGCTGAAGGATTTCGGCGCCAGCTCCCTCGACATCGAGGTGTTCTCCTACATCGACGTGCCCGATTTTGCCGAAAGCCTGATCCATCGGGAGGAGTTGCTGCTCACCATTCTGGAGCGGTTCGAGAATGCCGGTATCGGCATCGCCTTTCCGACGCGGACCATCGTGTTCGGCAACGACCTGCCGGTGGCGAAATCGGGCGGCGGGGGCGATCCGGCCGATCCGGCCAATGATGGCTGAGCCAATTAGGGGCGGTGGGGCGCGGCCCCCTTCCGCTCCGCCACAAAGCTGCTAGATCGCCGCGTCTCCCTTCGCCGCAAAGAAGCCCGCTCTTGATCCTGTCCCCTTTCGAATGGACCATTGCCAAACGCTACATGCTGCCGGGGCGCGGCGAGGCGGTGATCGCGCTGGTGGCGTCGATCTCCATCGGCGTGGTCATGCTGTCGGTCGCCATGCTGGTGGTGGTGATGAGCGTGATGAACGGCTTCCGGGCGGAGCTGCTGGACAAGATCGTCGGCCTGAATGGCCACGCCATCATCCAGGCCTATGGCGGGCGGCTGGATGATTGGGAGACGGTGCTGCGCGATGTGCGGGCCACCCCGGGGGTGACCGACGCCAGCCCGCTGATCGAGCAGCCACTGCTGGCGACCTTCAACGGCCGGGTCGAGGCCGTGCTGGTGCGTGGCAACACGCAGGAAGACATCGGCGCGCTGAGCAACAGCGTGGTGGCCGGCAACATCGCCACGATCCAGCCGGGGGCGGACAATGTCGCCATCGGATCGCGCCTGGCCATGAACCTGGGCGTGCGGGTGGGCGACGTGATCACCATCATCAACCCGCAGGGCCGCTCCACCCCGTTCGGCACCGTGCCGCGGCAGGTCGGCTATACCATCACCAGCATCTTCGAGATCGGCGTCTACGATTACGATCAGGCCTTCGTCGTCATGCCGATCTCGCAGGCGCAGACCTTGCTGCTGACCGGCGATTCCATCGGCATGATCGAGGTCACGACCGAGGATGCCGACCGTGTGGGCGAGATCCTGGCACCGCTGACGGAGCAGCTGACAGGCCGCGCCGTGGTGCAGGACTGGCGCACCATCAACGGCACCCTGTTCGAGGCGCTGCAGGTGGAACGCGTGGCGATGTTCTTCGCACTGTCGATCATCGTGCTGGTGGCGGCGTTCAACATCCTGTCCAGCCTGGTGATGCTGGTCCGGTCCAAGACGCGCGACATCGCGATCCTGCGGACCATGGGCGCGACCCGCAATTCGTTGCTGAAGATCTTCGTGACCACGGGTTCCGCAGTCGGCGCAATCGGCACGCTGGCGGGCCTGGCGCTCGGCTTCACGGTGCTGCTGTTCCGCCAGCCGATCGTGCGCGGGATCGAGGCGATCACCGGGCAGAACCTGTGGGATCCGCAGATCCGCTTCCTGACGCAGCTACCCGCCCGGACCGACCCGTTCGAGGTGCTGATGATCTGCGGCATGGCCATGGGGCTCAGCTTCCTCGCCACCCTGTATCCCGCCTATCGCGCCGCGGGCACCGACCCGGTGGAGGTGCTGCGTTATGAGTAATCCTGTGGTCCTGCTGGAAAACCTCGCCCGCTCCTTCGAACAGGGCGGTGTGCGGATCGATGTGCTGAAGGGCGTGAACCTCCAGATCGCGCCGGGTGAGATCGTCGCGCTGCTCGGCCCGTCCGGCTCGGGCAAGTCGACGCTGTTGCAGGCGGTCGGCCTGCTGGAAGGCGGGTTCGGCGGGCGGATCGCCATTGCCGGCACCGACGCCAGCGGGCTGGATGCCGCCGGTCGCACCACCATGCGCCGCAACCATCTGGGCTTCGTGTACCAGTTCCACCACCTGCTGCCCGACTTCACCGCGCTGGAGAATGTCCTGTTGCCGCAGCTGGTGTCCGGCATCGCCCGGCCGGTCGGTGAGGAGCGGGCGCGCGAGCTGCTGACCGCGCTGGGCCTGGAACATCGGCTGGATCATCGGCCGAGCCAGCTTTCGGGCGGCGAGCAGCAGCGCGTGGCCGTGGCCCGTGCGCTGGCCAACCGGCCGCAGCTGGTGCTGGCGGACGAGCCGACCGGCAATCTGGACGAGCATACGGCAGACCGGGTGCTGGCGCAGTTCCTGGAACTGGTGCGCGGCACCGGCAGCGCGGCATTGATCGCGACCCACAATGAACGCCTGGCGGCACGCATGGACCGGGTGGTCCGGCTGCACGACGGCGTGCTCACCTGAACCCATTCGAAAGGCGACACACGATGACCCACAATCCCGGCACCATCCAGGGTGAAAGCTCCGGCCCGCTGGGCTTCGACTGGCAGACGCACGCGTCCATCCACCTGGCGGGCGGCGGCGGCATCCTGGAAGGCTTCGCCGGGCTGCATCGCGGCACGCTGGCGCAGATGGTCGCCATGATCCGCAACATGCCGGAGGACGAGCGTGCCCAGTACGTGATCTATCACGCGGGCGACCATATCCTGACCGTGCCGGAGATCATGGCGCTGGCCGGGCGGCCCGACTTCCCGCGCATCTGAACCGGCAAAACCGGCCGACGCCCCTATGCCACGGGCGCGGCCATGCCTATCAAGGGCTTATGCACGCCAGTTTCGTTCCCCTTCGCGTCTTCTCCTCCTATTCCATGCTGGAAGGGGCGATCGAGCCGAAGAACATCGCCAAGCTGGCCAAGGCCAATGGCTTCCCCGCCATTGCCCTGTGCGATCGCAACGGGCTCTATGCCGCCAGCGCCTTTGCCGCCGCCTGCAAGGGCGACGGCGTGCAGCCGATCGTCGGCGCGCTGCTGGGTGTGGTGCGCGATGGCGAGGACACGATCGACCACCTGCCGTTGCTGGTGCAGGACGAGGCCGGTTGGCAGAACCTGTGCCATCTGGTCAGCCAGGCGCATCTGCATCGCCCGCTGGAACAGGAGCCGCATGTCACCCTGGCCGATCTTGCCGGGCGCACCGATGGCCTGATCGCCCTGACCGGCGCCAGCGAAGGCGGCGTGACCCGGCTGCTGGCGGCGAACCGGCCCAATCAGGCCGAAGCGTTGCTGCTGCGGCTGGCGCAGCTGTTCCCCGGGCGCCTGTATGTCGAGCTGGCGCGGCGCGGCGATGCCACCGAGGATGGGGCGGAGGAGGGGCTGATTGAGCTGGCCTATGCCCACGATCTGCCGCTGGTGGCCACGAACCCCGCCAATTTCGCAGAGGCGCACATGCACAAGGCGCATGATGCCATGCTGTGCATCGCCCATTCCAGCCAGATCGACAGCACCGACCGGCCGCGATCCATGGCGGAGGCCTGGGTGAAGAATGCCGAGACGATGGCGGACCTGTTCTCCGACCTGCCCGAGGCGGTCGAGAACACGCTGGTGGTGGCGCAACGCTGCGCCTTCGCGCCACCGCGCCGCAAGCCGATCCTGCCCAGCCTGGCCGGCGATATCGAAGGCGAGGCGCGGATGCTGGCCGAGGATGCGAAAGCCGGTCTCGCCGCCCGCCTGGCCGGATACGAGACGCTGACGGATGACGACCGCCGCATCTATGCCGAGCGGCTGGACTTCGAGGTGGGGGTCATCTCCCGCATGGGGTTCCCCGGCTATTTCCTGATCGTCGCCGACTTCATCAAGTGGGCGAAGGGGCAGGGCATCCCGGTCGGTCCGGGCCGTGGTTCGGGTGCGGGATCGCTGGTCGCATGGTCGCTGACCATCACCGACCTTGATCCGATCCGGTTGGGGCTGCTGTTCGAACGCTTCCTGAACCCGGAACGCGTGTCGATGCCCGACTTCGACATCGACTTCTGCGAAACGCGGCGGGGCGAGGTGATCCGCTACGTCCAGGCCAAGTACGGCCATGACCACGTCGCGCAGATCATCACCTTCGGCAAGCTGAAGGCGCGCGCCGCGCTGCGCGATTGCGGCCGCATCCTGCAGATGAGTTACGGCAAGGTCGATCGCCTGACCAAGATGGTCCCCAACCATCCGACCGATCCGTGGACGCTGGAGCGGTCCTTGAACGGCGTGCTGGAGTTCCGTCGCGAGTTCGACAACGACAACGAAACCAAGCGCCTGATCAACCTGGCCATGCTGCTGGAGGGATTCCCGCGCAACTCGTCCACCCATGCTGCCGGCGTGGTGATCGGCGACCGGCCGCTGGCGCAGCTGGTGCCGCTGTATCGTGATCCGCGATCGGACATGCCGGTCACCCAGTTCGACATGAAGTGGGTTGAGGATACGGGCCTCGTCAAGTTCGATTTCCTGGGCCTGAAGACTCTGTCGGTGCTGCAGCGGGCAGTGGACCTGCTGGCGCGGCGCGGCATTACCATCGACCTCGCCACCCTGCCGTGGGACGATGACGATGTGTTCGCCCTGCTGAAGCGCGGCGACACGGTAGGCGTGTTCCAGCTGGAATCCGAAGGCATGCGGCGCACGCTGACCGCGGTGAAGCCGACCCGGTTCGAGGACATCATCGCGCTGGTCTCGCTGTACCGGCCGGGGCCAATGGACAACATCCCGCTGTTCGGCAAGCGCAAGGGCGGCGAAGCGCCGATCGAGTATCCGCATGCCAAGCTGGAGGGTATCCTGGCGGAGACCTACGGCATCTTCGTCTATCAGGAACAGGTGATGCAGGCGGCGCAGATCCTGGCCGGCTACTCCCTGGGCGATGCCGACCTGCTGCGCCGGGCCATGGGCAAGAAGATCCAGGCAGAAATGGACGTGCAGCGCGCCCGGTTCGTCGATGGATGCCTGACGGTCAGCGGGATCGAGAAGAAGAAGGCGAACGAGCTGTTCGACCTGATCGACAAGTTTGCAGGATACGGTTTCAACAAGTCGCACGCGGCTGCCTATGCGCTGCTGTCGTACCAGACGGCGTGGCTGAAGACGCATTATCCGGAGGAGTTCTACGCCGCCTCCATGTGCTTCGACATGCACCAATCCGAAAAGCTGGCGGTGTTCGTGGACGACATGCGCCGGGCCGGGCTGACCCTGCTGGGGCCGGATATCAATGCCAGCGAGGCGGAGTTCACCGTGGAGCAGACCGGCGACGGGCTGGCGGTCCGCTATGCCCTGGCCGGCATCCGCAATGTCGGCGAGAAGGCGATGGACGCGATCGTGGCGGAGCGGCAGGCGCATGGGCGCTTCGCCGATCTGGAGGACTGCTTCCGCCGCATGCCGCCCGGCTGCATGAACCGGCGCCAGCTGGAGGGACTGGCCGCGGCCGGCGCGTTCGACGGTCTGGAGCCGAACCGGGCCAAGGTGCTGGCCAATGCCGACATGCTGCTGGCGGTGGCCGACCATGCCAGCCGCGAACGTGCCAGCGGGCAAGTCGGGCTGTTCGGCGGTGACGATCATGTGGAACCCGCATTGCGGCTGGTCGACGCACCGGTCTGGCCGCGGGCGGAGCAGATGGCGGCGGAGCGGGACAATTTCGGCTTCTTCTTCGCCGCTCATCCGGTGCAGCAGTTCCGCGCCGTCGCCTCGGCGCAAGGGGCGCGCTCCTACGGCTCGATCATCGGGGAAGGCGTGGCGGGCGGTCGCCGCAATGCGGTGATGGCGGCGCTGGTGGAGAATGTCAGCAAGGGGCGCACGCGCAAGGGCGGGGCGTTCATCCGGGCCGAGTTCTCCGACGCGACCGGACAGTTCAGCGCCGCCTGTTTCGAGGAGGCGCTGGTCGAGCCGTTCGAGCGGTGGGCTGGGGACGACATCTGCGTGCTGCTGCAGGTCGAGCTCGACAGCCCCAGCCCGGACGAGCCGCCCCGTATTACCGTGCGTGGTGCCCGCCCGTTGAGCGAGGTGACCGGCAGCGTACGCATGCTGCTGACCCTAGACGTCGAGAACCAGAGCGCGTTGCAGATCCTGCGCGAAACCTTGCAGCCGGGCGACAAGGGGCGTGGCGAGGTGGTCGCCACGCTGCGGATCGGCGACGGCACGCGTGATCCGGTGGTATGCCTGGGCCGGGACTTCGCGCTGGACGGCGAGATGGTGGAGCGCCTGGCCGAGGTGCCGGGCCTGTCGTCCGTCACGCTGAAGCCGCAGGGCGCCGGGCGGCAGGGTCGCGAGATGAAAGGCCGCCTGCGCCTGGTGGCCTGATCGCCGGCGCTGCGGAGCGCCAGTGTCGCAGATGCAAGAAGGGCCGGGGGATCGCTCCCCCGGCCCTTCTTTCGTCAGGCGACGGTCTTAGCGGCCGGAGCCGGGACCGTAGCTGATTTCCACGCGGCGGTTCTGCAGTTCGCGGACGCCATCGGCGGTCGGAACGCGCAGGTTGGTTTCGCCGAACGCTTCGGCGGTGATGCGCGCTGCGGGAACGCCACGACCGGTCAGGAAGGTGCGCACGCTTTCGTTACGACGACCGGCGAGGCGGACGTTGTACTGCGTCGGGCCCGACGTGTCGGTGTAACCTGCCAGCATGATCGGCACATTGGCGCAATTGCCATATGCGGTCACGGCGCTGTTCAGGACGCTCGCAGCCTCCGGCGTGATCGTCGAGCTGTTCCAGTCGAAGAACACCACATACGGCCCACGGTTGCACTGCGCGACCGGCGGAGGCGGCGGGGGCGGCGGCGGGGGAGGAGGCGGTGGCGGCGGCGGCGGGGGCGGCGGAGCAGGCTCGGACCCGCCCAGGTTGAACAGCAGCGTGGCGAGGACCGAGTGGGTCGTCAGCTGCGCTTCCACGTCACGACCGATCGTGTCGGTGTAGCTGAGGTCGGCGGTGCGGAAGTAGCGATACTTCACGCCCAGATCGACCCGATCGTTGATCGGCAGGCGCAGCATGGCCAGACCCTGATAGGCAAGGGCTGCGTCATCCTGCGCATTGATGAACCCGCGCGTGCCGGTTTCCGCTGCGATGCGGGCGTCGGCGCGTGCGATGCCGATACCGCCACCGAACGACACGCCGATGCCATCTTCGCCGCCGATATCGGCCAGCGCGTTGACCATGGCAGTCACGACTTCCATCTTGCCGTCGGTTTCGAACGTACCGCCCGACAGGCCGGAGCCGGTCACGGGCAGGCCGTTGCGGCCGCCGGCGGCAATCAGGGTGTCGATGCCGAAGTTCTTGTAGGTGCCTTCGACCTCGATACGGCCGACGCCGGCATCATAGCCCAGGACCACGCCGGCTTCCCAGCCGGTGTCCGCAGGCTGCGCACGGATCGTCGGCGCGTCCCCGGCGCCGTTGGGAGAAACCAGGGAAGAGGGGCCCTGCAGCCGGAAGTTGAAATCCTCCGGCGCGACCACGCCGCCTTCCAGTCCGACATAGGCCTGACCGTCGCGTGCGACAGCCGGCATGGCCACGACGGCCCCGGCCGTCGCAAGCCCGAATAGCAGCTTGTTCATGTTCTTGTTTCCCCTTCCAGCGAGTGGCGCCAGCGCCCCCAGACGAATTGCCCATCTTCCACAAGCCCGATCAGGCGTGCAGAATATGCGCCCAACGCAAGTCAGACATCCTTGTTCCTGCGTCAAGCGTCAGTGGATGCGGCCTGTGTCCAATTCATCACAGCAGCTGGCGCTGCGCCGGTGCCTCCGGCCAATCGGCGGGGATCGCGAACCGGGCGCAGTCGAGCACAAACCGCTCCGGCTGCAATCCTGCACGGCGGCACGCGGTCCGGAACCGGGCCTGCAGCAGCTCGGCCCAGACGCCTTGCGGCCGCATTCGCGTGAAGAAGGCAGGATCATTGTCGCGCCCGCCGCGCATGGAGCGCACGATGTTCATGACCTTCGCCGCGCGGTCGGGAAAGTGCACCGCCAGCCATTCGCGGAACAGCGGCGCCACTTCGTGCGGCAGCCGCACCGGGATGTAACCGACGGAGATGATGCCAATTTCCGCGATCCGGGCGATGATCGCCTCCAGCCCGTCATCGGTGATCGCGGGGATGATCGGCGAGATCGCGCAATGCACCGGCACACCCGCCGCCCGCAGCTGTTCCAGTGCCGTCAGACGACGCATCGGGGTCGGCGCGCGTGGTTCCAGCAGCGTCGCCAGGCGCGGGTCCAGCGTTGTGACCGAAATTGAGACAGCCACCAATTGCCGGTCGGCAAGGTGGCGCAGCAGATCGAGGTCGGCCAGAATGCGGTCGCTCTTGGTGGTCACGGTTACCGGATGGTTCGCTTCCAGACACACCTGCAACAAGGCCCGGCTGAGCCGCCAGTCATGCTCGATCGGCTGATAGGGATCGGTGTTGGTGCCCATGGCGATCGGCTGGGGAACGTAGCCGGGCCGGGCAAGCGCCTGACGCAGCAGTCGCGCCGCGTCCGGCTTGGCGAACAGCTGCGTTTCGAAGTCCAGCCCCGGCGACAGGTCGTGATAGGCATGGGTGGGCCGGGCGAAGCAGTAGATACAGCCGTGCTCACAGCCGCGGTAGGCGTTGACCGACCGATCGAAGCCGATGTCCGGCGACGTGTTGAAGCTCAGGATCGAGCGGGCATGTTCCTCCGTGACGGTGGTGCGCAGCTTGACCGGCGGGCCGTCCAGCGTTGCCACATGGTCGCGCCAGTCCCCGTCCGTGCTGCGTTGCTGCGCGTCGAAGCGGGAGGAGAGCGCCCCTGACTGCGCCCCGCGTGCGTGGACCCTGGATGGTGCATCGTGATCCATGATGCGGAACATACAGGGAACATGGATCCGGAACAAGCGGCACGGTCATTGCCGGTCCAGGAATGTGCCGTCTCCTGCACGAGTGACGTTGTCACATTCACCACGATCTTCTAGGCGCTGGCGCCACCATGGCGTCCATCCTCCTGCCTCTGCTGTTCGGCCTTGCCGCCAGTGCCGCCACCTTGCTGGGCGGTCTGCTGGCCCTGCGGCTGGAAGGGCGGGCCTCGCTGGTGCTGGGACTGGCGGCTGGCGTGGTGCTTGGCGTGGCGGTGTTCGACCTCATCCCCGAGGCGATAGAGCTGGGCGCGGGCGTGCATGATGTGCATGCCCTGTTCGCCTGTGTCGGGCTGGGGATCGCGGCCTACCTGCTGCTGCACCAGTTGCCGGCGGGCACGGCGCCCAAGACGGTTGCGTGGCAGGCCCATCTGGGACCGGCCAGCCTGACGCTGCACAGCTTCATCGACGGGGTGATGATCGGCATCGCCTTCCAGGTGTCGCACGATGTCGGCTGGCTGGTGGCCGCGGCGGTGCTGACGCATGATCTGGCGGACGGGATCAACACGGTCAGCCTGTCGTTGGCCCGATCCGGCCCGCGTCTTGCCCGGCGCTGGCTGCTGATCAACGGAGCCGCCCCGCTGACCGGCACGATGGTCGGCCTGCTGCTGCAGGTTTCCCCTGCCGACATGGCCCTGCTGCTGGCGCTGTTCGGCGGCGTGTTCCTGTATATCGGCGCATGCGAGCTGGTGCCGCGCAGCCATGCCCGCGATCCCCGGCTGCGGGTGACCCTGGCAACCCTGGCCGGGATGGGTGTCATGTACCTGCTGGTAGACGTGGCTCACGGCTGAGCAGGCCGCGCCCTGCTTGCGTCAGCGTTCCTGCAGGCGCGGCATGAGTTCCACGAAGTTGCAAGGCCGGTTACGGCTGTCCAGCTGTTCGGCCAGGATCCCGTCCCACCCGTCCTTCACCGCGCCGTTCGATCCGGGCAGCGCGAAGATGTAGGTGCCGCGGGCGACCACGGCCAGTGCGCGGCTCTGCACGGTGCTGGTGCCGATCGTCTGGTAGCTGATCCAGCGGAACAGTTCCCCGAACCCGGGGATCTCCTTGTCGGCCACGCGGCCCAGTGCCTCCGGCGTGATGTCGCGCCCGGTCAGGCCCGTGCCGCCGGTGCTGACCACCGCATCCACCAGCGGATCATCGATCCAGCCTTCCAGCCGGGTCATGATCGCGTTGACGTCGTCCCGCTCGATCGCGCGGGCGACCAGCTGGTGGCCGGCACCCGTGACCCGCGCCGCCAGGATGTCGCCGGACGTATCGGTGTCGGCATCGCGGGTGTCGGACACGGTCAGCACGGCGATGTTCAGCGGGCGGAACTCGCGGGTCTCGTCGATCGCCATCAGGGTTGTCCTCCTGCGGAAAGGTAGACGCGGCCATCGGCCTGCGGGAAAGCGGGCCAGGCGTTCTGCGCCAGGCTGATCCGGCTGGGCGAGGCGTCGGCGCTCGCCTGCCGCTCGTACATCCAGTAGTTGCGGGTCACGATGGCGACATAGCCGCGCGTTTCCCAGTAGGGGATCGACTCCATGTACAGCAGCGGATCGCCCTGATCGTTGATCTCGCTGTTCCAGCGGGTGATCGGGGTCAGCCCGGCATTGTAGGCGGCCATGATCTTGGGCAGGGCGCCGCCGGTTGCCGGATTGTCGCGCAGCATGGCCAGGTTCTGCTGCCCGAACGCCAGATTGACTGCCGGATCGAAGATGTTCACCCGCGATGCGTCGAAGCCCAGCCGGGGCGCATGCTGCCGCACGGTGATGGGCGTGATCTGCATCAGCCCCTGCGCCTGCGCGGGACTGACCGCACTGGCGCGGAAGTTCGATTCCTGCAGCGTATGGGCAAAGGCGAGCGCGGGATCCACCTGCCAGCCGTTCAGCGGCACCCAGCGGGGGGCGGGGTAATGCCCGGCCGGATCGCTGCGGCCGCCGGGCGGCGCGTTGTAGGCCATGTAGAGCTGCGTCGATGGCAAACCCAGGTCACGCGCTAGGCGCGACAGCGGCGCATAGTCGCCCGCGTCGCCGATCCGCGCCTGATGCAGCAGCACCTTGCTGGCGAGGTCGTCCTGCCCGATCTCCATCAGCGCGATGGCCACGCGCACGTTTTCGTGCCGGCCGACATTCTGCCAGTCCGCAGCGGAGAAGTCGGCCCCGGCGACCCGCGCGGGCAGGGCGGTGCCGAGCTGTTCGGCGGCGAGCATGCCATACAGCGTTTCGTCTGCCAGCGCCGCGCCGCGCAGCAGTTCGGCGCTCTTCTGCGGCTGACGACAGCGCAGCGCGGCGCGCGCGCCCCAATATTGCGCGGCCGAACGCAGTTCCGGGTTGTGGGCATAATAGGCCGCCCGCTCGAACGCGTCGCCGGCCCCGGCGCAGTCGCCCAGCCGCCAGGCGGCGAGGCCGGCGGTCCACTCGCCCTCGCCGACCCAGGCACCTTCGCCGGCCGATACCGTGCGGGCCAGTGCCAGCGCCTCGGCATCGCGGTTCTCGATGTAGTAGCTCCACGCCACCCGCTGGCGCCATTCCGCGCGGGCCCCCGGGCTGAGCAAGGCGTCCACACCGTCGAGCAGGGCACGCCCGCCATCGGGATCGTCGTTGCGGATCCGTTCCAGGATGGCGGCGCTGATTTCTGCCGGCATGGTGCCGTCATTGACCGGGGACGGCTGGATCCGCTTGGGGATGCCGCCCTGCGACTGGAACTGCTGCGCCATCGGCAGGCCCGGCAGCGTGGTGGCACCGCGCGTCAGCGCCAGCCGGCCTAGCTGCTCCGCCTGCGGCAGGTTCTGGCCACGCGAGAGCCACGCCTGGATCGCCGGCAGCTCCACCCGCGGGCTCCCCGCGACAGTGTAGAGCTGTGCCAGCGCCATCCAGTGCAGCACGCCGTCGCCGCGCTGTGCCAGCAGCCCTTGCGCCCCGGCCCAGTCCTGCCGGTCGATCGCGGCGAACACCGCACGGTAGTACTCGCGATCGGCCGCGGTCAGCTGCGCCGGGATCTGGGTCGCCGACAGGTCGGCCCGGCCGGTATAATAGTCAAAGGTGGTGCGCGCCTGCGCCGCCGTGCCGGCCAAGGCCGCGGCTGCGATGCCGGCAAGGATGGTCCTGATCATGCGTCCCCGTTCGTCCAGTCGAGCAGCGCGCGCCAGAGCTGCGCGCGCAATTGCCAGCGCGCCAGCAGCGCATCGGGCGCAAAGCTGGCGAGCACGGGCTTGTCCATGCCAACAGCAGACAGAGCATGAATGCCGGGAGCCGCTTGCGCCGGATCGTGCCCCAGCAGCGGCAGGATGTCTGCCGCGCCCAGTACCAGCAGCTTCTGCGGCTGCGCCAGCGCGACATGGTGCTGCAGCACGGCGTCCATGCCGCCCTCCCGCAGGGCGGCCCAGTCGGGCAGCGCCTGGTGGGATGGCAGAGCGCTGGCGATGTAGAGCTGGTCTTCCCCCACGCCCAGGGCGCGGGCGATGCCGCCGACCAGCCGGCCGTGCGACGCCGACAGCAGCTCGGCCTCGTCCTCGCTCTCCGGCATGGCCAGCAGCACCATCAGGGCCGCACCGGACACCCCGCGCGGGGGCAGCCGTCTGCCGGCGAAGGGCAGGCTCGGTTCGTTCAGCCACCACTCGGCAAAGCCGGGCAGGTCGGTCGGCCAGCTGGCAGGATCGCCGCCCAGCCGTGGCGCAGGTGGTTCCTCCGGCACGGGTACAGGTGGCAGGGCCGTGCGCGCCTGCGCCGCCTTGTCTTCCGGCGGGGCCAGCCAGTCCTGCGGGACATCGTGAAACGTCTGCGTCACGCCGGCCGCCCGCCACCAGTCCAGTACGGCAGCAATCCGTTCCGTCGGGCTCAGCGGAGCTTTGGCTGGGGCAACATCATCCATTCAGGCCCTCTCTTGACCTTGCCGGGGGGAGCGATCAAGTCCGCGTGATGAACGAAGATAGCACGCTAGTGGACGGGATCGAGCGCGAGACGATGCCGGTGGACGTGGTGATCGTCGGCGCAGGGCCCGCCGGGCTGGCCGCCGCGATCCGTCTGAAGCAGATCGACACGGATCTGGAAGTCGTCGTGCTGGAAAAAGGCAGCGAGGTCGGCGCGCATATCCTGTCCGGTGCGGTGATCGATCCGCGCGCTCTGGACGAGCTGCTGCCCGACTGGCGCGAGAGCTGCCCGCTGGCGGAGGTGCCGGTCACCAGCAACCACCACTGGGTGCTGTCCCGCACCGGCAAGTACGAAATGCCGCACCTGCTGCTGCCGCCGCTGATGAGCAATGACGGCAACTACACCGGCAGCCTCGCCAACCTGACCCGCTGGCTGGCGGAGCAGGCCGAGGCTTTGGGCGTGCAGGTGTTCCCCGGCTTCCCGGCGGCGGAGCTGATGTTCGACGATGCCGGTGCGGTGATCGGAGTCATCACTCAGGACATGGGCGTGGGCCGCGATGGCAAGCCCAAGGACGATTACCAGCCGGGCATGGGCATCATCGCCAAGCAGGTTCTGATCGGCGAGGGCGTGCGCGGCAGCCTGGCCAAGCGCCTTAAGGCCCGCTTCGCGCTGGACGCCGAGTGCCAGCCGCAGGTCTATGGCCTGGGCGTGAAGGAATTGTGGGACGTCGATCCCGCGAAGCACGCGCCGGGCAAGGTGGTCCACACGCAGGGCTGGCCCTTGTCGGAGCATGACAAGGCGTGGGGCGGCGGCTTCGTGTATCACCAGGCGAACGGTCAGGTGGCGCTCGGCTTCGTTACCGCGCTGGATTACGCCAATCCGTACATCAGCCCGTTTCAGGAATTCCAGCGCTGGAAGCAGCATCCGGCGATCCGCAGCCTGCTGGAAGGCGGCAAGCGCGTCTCCTATGGCGCGCGGGCGATCAATGAAGGCGGCTGGCAGAGCGTGCCGAAGCTGGCGTTCCCCGGCGGCATGCTGATCGGCTGCTCCGCCGGGTTCGTGAACGTGCCACGGATCAAGGGTACACACACGGCGATGAAGAGCGGCATGCTGGCTGCCGAAGCCGCCGCCGCGAGCATCGCCGCGGGCGAGGAGAACGTGCAGCTCGACAGCTATGACGCCGCCGTGCGATCCAGCTGGATCGCGGAGGAGTTGAAGGAGGTGCAGAACGCGCAGCCGCTGGTCGCGAAGCTGGGCGGAACGATCGGCACGGTGGTTGCCGGCGCCGACATGTGGCTGCGCACCGCCGGCATCAGGCTGGGCGCGCTGGGCCACCATCCCGACCACGCGGCAACGCTGCCGGCGCGCATGTTCCGGCCGATTGCCTATCCGAAGCCCGACGGCGTGATCAGTTTCGACCGGCTGTCATCGGTGTTCCTGTCCGGCACCAATCACGAGGAAGACCAGCCCAGCCATCTGCGGCTGACCGACCCGACATTGCCGGAACGGGTCAACTGGCCGATCTATGCCGGGCCGGAGCAGTTCTACTGCCCTGCGGGCGTGTACGAATATGCCGGGGTGGAAGAGGGTGAGCCGGAACTGGTGATCAACGCGCAGAACTGCGTCCATTGCAAGACCTGCGACATCAAGGATCCGCGCCAGAACATCGAATGGGTCACGCCCGAAGGTGGCGGCGGGCCCAACTATCCGAACATGTGAGAGGCAGGCGGAGGCGCCGGACGATCAGTCCGGCTGCTCCTCCTGCCCGGCGACGGTGATGTCCTTGCCCAGCAGGTCGCGGACATAGATGCGCTGCACGAACAGGAACAGCACGATTGTCAGCGGCGCCGCCAGCAGCACGCCCAGACCGCCGAACAGCACGCCGGCGCCGAACACGGCGAATAGCAGCACCGCGGGTGGCACGTTCACCGCCTGCTTCTGGATCATCGGCTGCAGGAAATTGCCCTGCAATTGTTGGATCACCAGGAACAGTCCGACTGTCCACAATGCCGCCATCGGCGAAACGGTGAAGGCGAGCAGCACGGCGGGAATGCCGGCCAGTACCGGGCCGACCAGCGGGATCACGTCCAGCAGGCCGGCGATCAGGCCCAGTCCGCCTGACGCCGGGACCCCCAGCAGGGCAAGCCCGGCCCAGGTCAGCGTGCCGACCAGGATGGACGACACCGCCTGTCCCAGCATCCAGCCGCGCAGCCCGTTGCCGCAATCGTCCAGGAACTCGCGGGCCGGCTCCTCGGCCCGGCGCGGCATCAGCAGCACCAGTCCGCGACGATGCAGGCCGGGGTCGGCGGCGATGAAAATAGCCGCCACGAACACCAGCACGAAGTCCGTCAGCCCGCTGCCCACCGCCAGCGCATAACTGCCCAGGCGACTGGCGATGGAGGAAACATCCTGCGATCCCTGTTCCAGCAGACCTGTCAGCGTGCCGCCATAGCCCATCCGCTGCAGCAAGCCCTCGATCTGCTCCAGCGCGGGCGGGATGGAGTCGCGGATCGTGTTCACTTCCTGCGCAAATTGCGCACCGAACAGCACGAACGCGCCGATGAACACCGCCAGCAGGACGAGGACCGCGATCGCCAGCCTCAGGCCGCGGGACTTCAGACCGGTCAGCCGCCCGACGCCCTCTGCCATGGCATCGAAGATACAGGCGAGCACGACGGCGGCGAAGACCAGCAGCAGGAACTGCGACAGGCTCACCAGCAGCCACGCGACCCCGATCACGGCCATGATCGCCACCGCCACGGTGACGATGCGGCCAACGGTCCAGGGCCCGCCACCCTGCCGCGCCTGCGGCACGGCAGGCGTCTCCTCGATGCTCATCCTTGCAGTCCCCCCGTTTGCCCGCTGCGTGTCAGGTAACCTTCTTGTAGATCGTGAAGCCGAGCACGAACAGCACCGCAGCAATGATCACGGCAATCCAGAAGAAGATCTGCGCCACGTCCCATGCCGCGCCCGCCAGTCCGCCAAACCCGAGAATGCCGAGCACGGCGGCGATAACGGCGAAGATGACGGCAAGTCTGATCATGCGGGTATATCCTGTTGTCGATTTTGGCCGATAACGATGCTGCATTGCACAATGTTCCGTCCTGCTTTGTCGATCATCTGGCAATCGTGGCACCGGCCGCTAAGGCACGGGGAATGAGCATGACCGTGACCGCCTATGCCAAGATCAACCTGGCCCTGCATGTGCGACACAGGCGGGCGGACGGATATCACGAGCTGGAGACGCTGTTCGCCTTCGTCGATGCAGGCGACCGGCTGACGGTGCGCGCGGCGGCGCAGGATAGCCTGCATGTGACGGGCGAGTTCGCCCCGGCGCTGGACGATTCGTTCGGCAACATCGTGATGCAGGCACTGGGCGCGCTGCCCCGTGCCGGCGGCCTGGCAGTGCTGCTGGAGAAGAACCTGCCGGTGGCGGCGGGGCTGGGCGGGGGATCGGCCGATGCCGGCGCGCTGTTCCGGGCGGTGCGGGACATGTCCGGCCTGCCGGATAGCTGGCCGGTCCGCGCCGGCCGGCTGGGCGCGGATGTGCCCGCCTGTGTCGACAGCATCACCTGCATCGGCCGCGGTACCGGCACCGAGCTGCACCCGATCGACAGCGATCTTGGCGGTACCCCGGTGTTGCTGGTCAACCCCCGGCTACCATTGCCCACCGGGCCGGTCTTCGCCGGGTGGGACGGGCAGGATCGCGGCCCGCTGCCCGACGGCGTGGCATCCGCCATCGCACTGGCCGGGCGCAACGATCTGGAGGCGCCGGCCATTGCGCTGTGCCCCGCGATCGCCGACGTGCTTGCTGCGCTGCAGGGGACCGATCCCTGGCTGGCGCGAATGAGCGGGTCGGGCGCGACCTGTTTCGCGCTTTACCGCACGCCTGCCGAGCGGGACGCGGCCGCCGCGCACATCGCGGCGCAGCAGCCCGGCTGGTGGCACCTGGCAGGTGCGCTGCGATGAACGTCTGGCGCACCATCGGCCACCCGCAGCCCGGCGGCATCGTCGCCATCTGCGACCATGCCAGCAATCAGGTGCCGCCCGGCTACGACCTGGGCGTGCCGCAAGCGGTGCTGGACGATCACATGGGCTGGGACATCGGCGCGGCCGGCGTGACGGAGCATCTGGCGGCCGATCATGCCATCCCCGGCTTTCTCGCCTGTGTCAGCCGGCTGGTGATCGACCTGCATCGGGAAGAGGACTCGGCCGGACTGATCCCCGAAGTGAGCGACGGTTTCGCGATCCGCGGCAACAAGTCGGGCAGCGGCAATCCGGATCGCGCAAAGCGCATCGCCACGCTGCACCGCCCCTACCATGCGGCCCTGGCGGAGTGGCTGGACGCGGCCCGGCCGGCGCTGATCCTGGCGATCCATTCCTTCACCCCGCGCCTCGCCAGTGCAGGGGCGGAGCGGCCGTGGCATGTGGGACTGCTCTACAATCAGGATGCCCGGGCGGCGCGCCATGCGATCGAACTGTTCGGCGCCGAGGACGGAATGATGGTGGGCGACAACGAGCCTTACTCCGGCCTGCTGCTCAATGCGACGCAGAACCGCCATGCGGAGGCTCATGGCCGGCCATACTGCGCGATAGAACTGCGCAACGACCTGATCCGCGACACCGCCGGCCGGCGGGACTGGGCCGCCCGCATCGCCCATGTCGCAGGGGAAGTCGCCCGACGGCTGGGCTGAGGGGCACCAGACCTTCGCCGGTCCCAAGATTTTGCCCGGTTCAAGGCGGCCGGCGAATAGTGTAGCGCCCAAAGCGATCCCGCTACCCTCGCACACCGGAATTGCCCATGCCTGCCTATCGTTCGCGCACCACCACTCACGGCCGCAACATGGCGGGCGCCCGCGGCCTGTGGCGGGCAACCGGCATGACGGACGAGGATTTCGGCAAGCCGATCATCGCCGTGGTCAACAGCTTCACACAGTTCGTGCCCGGCCATGTCCACCTGAAGGACCTGGGCCAGCTGGTCGCGCGGGAGATCGAGGCGGCGGGTGGCGTGGCCAAGGAATTCAACACCATCGCGGTGGATGACGGCATCGCCATGGGGCATGATGGCATGCTCTACAGCCTGCCCAGCCGCGAGATCATCGCCGACAGCGTGGAATACATGGTCAACGCCCATTGCGCCGACGCGATGGTGTGCATTTCCAACTGCGACAAGATCACCCCCGGCATGCTGATGGCGGCCCTGCGCATCAACATTCCGGTCGTGTTCGTCAGCGGCGGCCCGATGGAAGCCGGCAAGGTGGTGCTGGACGGCAAGCTGGTCGCGCTGGATCTGGTCGACGCGATGGTCGCCGCCGCCGATGACAGCCTGAGCGATGACGAGGTGCTGGCGATCGAGCGCGCCGCGTGCCCGACCTGCGGATCGTGCAGCGGCATGTTCACCGCCAATTCGATGAACTGCCTGACGGAGGCACTGGGTCTCTCGCTGCCGGGCAACGGCTCCACCCTGGCGACCCATGCAGACCGCAAGCAGCTGTTCGAGCGCGCTGGTCGCCTGATCGTGACACTGGCGCGGCGCTATTATGAGGAGGAGGACGAGAGCGTCCTGCCCCGCACTATCGCCAGCTTCCCCGCGTTCGAGAACGCGATCAGCCTGGACATTGCCATGGGCGGGTCCACCAACACCGTGCTCCATTTGCTGGCCGCCGCGCACGAGGCCGGCGTGGATTTCACCATGCGCGACATCGACCGGCTCAGCCGCCAGGTGCCGTGCCTCAGCAAGGTGGCCCCGGCCAAGAACGACGTGCACATGGAAGATGTCCATCGCGCAGGCGGCATCATGGCCATCCTGGGCGAGCTGGAGAAGGCCGGCCTCCTCAACACCGCGCTGCCGACGGTGCACAGCCCGACCATGGCTGACGCGCTGGACGACTGGGATATCGGCCGCACCCGCAACAACCGGGTGCATGAATTCTATGCCGCGGCACCTGGCGGCGTGCCTACGCAGGTGGCCTTCAGCCAGAGCCGCCGGTGGGAAAGCCTGGACCTGGATCGCAGCGAGGGCGTGATCCGCGATGCCGAGCATGCCTTCAGCCAGGATGGCGGGCTGGCCGTGCTGTATGGCAACATGGCGCTGGATGGCTGCATCGTGAAGACCGCCGGCGTGGATGACAGCATCCTGACCTTCACCGGCCCGGCGCGGGTGTTCGAATCCCAGGACGCGGCCGTCACTGCGATCCTGACAGAGCAGATCGTCGCGGGTGACGTGCTGGTGATCCGCTATGAAGGCCCGCGGGGCGGGCCGGGGATGCAGGAAATGCTCTATCCCACCAGCTACCTGAAGTCGAAGGGGCTGGGTGCCGCCTGCGCGCTGATCACCGACGGGCGCTTCTCCGGCGGGACCAGCGGGCTGAGCATCGGCCATGTCAGCCCCGAAGCTGCCGAGGGTGGTACCATCGCACTGGTGGAGGAAGGCGACACGGTCGCGATCGACATTCCGAACCGGACGATCAACCTGCTGGTGACCGACGAGGAGCTGGCCCATCGTCGCGCCGCGATGGAGGCGAAGGGTGACGCTGCTTGGGCACCCGCGCAGGTGCGTCCGCGCAAGGTCTCGCTCGCGCTGCAGGCCTACGCCGCGATGACCACCAGCGCCGCGCGCGGTGCGGTGCGCGACCTGTCGCAACTGAAGCGGGGTCGCTGATCCTGTTCGACCAGGTCCTGACCGCCGCGCAGATGCGCGCGGCGGAAGACGTGCTGATCGCCGCCGGCACTTCGGTGTCTGCGCTGATGGAGCATGCCGGCAGGGGCGCTGCCGAGTGGGTGTGGCGCGTCGCCGCCGGGCGCACGGTAACGGTGTTGTGCGGGCCGGGCAACAATGGCGGGGATGGCTATGTCATCGCGCGTGTGCTGGCGGAACGTGGCCTGCCGGTGCAGGTGGTCGCGCCGCTGCCACCCGCGACCGAAGCTGCGCAGCAGGCGTGCCGCCGCTGGGGCGGGGTGCCGGTGGCCGATGCGGCCGGCGCCGTGCTGGTGGACTGCCTGTTCGGTACCGGCTTGACGCGGGCCCTCTCGCCGGAGCTTTCACAGATGCTGCAGCGCCTGGCAGCTGCGCATCCGTTCCGCATCGCCATCGATCTCCCGAGCGGGATCGACAGTGATACGGGGCAGGCGCTGGGTGACGGAATGCCCGATTACCAGCTGACGGTGGCGCTTGGCGGATGGAAGCGGGCGCACTGGCTGATGCCGGCAGGCGCGTCGATGGGCGAACGGCGGCTGGTGGAAATCGGCATCGACGCCGTGAGCGGGGCGGGGCGGTTGGCCCGCCGACCGGAGCTGACCGCGCCTCGGCCCGATGCTCACAAATACAGCCGCGGTTTGCTGGCAGTGGTTGGTGGCGCGATGCCGGGCGCCAGCCTGCTGGCTGCGCGCGCGGCCATGCGCGGCGGGGCCGGCTATGTACGGCTGCTCGCGGCGGAGCGGCCAGAGGGCGTGCCGGACGATCTGGTGGTGCTGACGGGGCCGGCGGCGGACGCGCTGGCAGACGAGCGGATCGCGGCGGTGCTCGCGGGGTCGGGCCTGGAGCGTGGGACGGATGCCGCCGAACGGCTGCGCACGGCGCTTGCCTCGGATCATCCGCTGGTGCTGGACGCCGATGCGCTGCACCTGCTGACCCCGGCGGCGTTGCAGGGCCGTGATGCGCCGCTGGCGCTAACGCCGCACGCCGGCGAAATGGCCGCCTTGTGCCGGGCGTTCGCCGTGGTGGCTGAAGGCAAGATCGCGCAGGCGCAGGGCCTGGCTGCGGCAGCGAATGCCGTGGTGATTGCCAAGGGCGCCGATACGATCATTGCCGGGCCGGCAGGCGAACTGGTGTTCACGAAGCCTGCGACCAGCTGGCTGTCGGTCGCTGGAACCGGCGACGTGCTGGCAGGTCTGGTCGCCAGCCGCCTAGCGAACGGTTCGGCACCGCTCGCAGCGGCAGAGGAGGGCCTCTGGCTCCATGCCACGGCGGCGCGTCTGGCCGGGTCGGCCTTGCTGCCGGATACTTTGATCGCGGCTCTGCCCGCAGCGTGGGAGCAGGCCGCATGACCGAGACAATCCTCCGGGTGGCCGCAAAGGGCGATGGCGTCACCACCACCGGCCGTCACCTGCCGCTGACCGCGCCCGGCGACACCGTCCTGCCCGATGGTACCGTGCGGCCGGGGCCGCACCGCGCCATTCCGCCCTGCCGCCATTTCGGCCGGTGCGGCGGGTGTCAGCTGCAGCATCTGGACGAGACGGCACTGGCCGGCTTCGTGCACGACCGCGTCACCCTGCCGGCGGAGGCGCTGGCGCCGGAGGTGGTCTCGCCACCGCATCTCAGCCCGCCGCTCACCCGCCGCCGCGCCACGCTGCATGCCAGCGGCGGTTCGGTCGGCTTCCGGGAAGCGGCCTCCCACCGCATCATCGACATGCGGGAATGCCATGTGCTGGCGCCGGAGCTGTTCGCGGCCGTGGCACCGTTGCGCCGGATGCTGGGCAAGCGTGGCGGCAAGCACATGGCGGACATCACCCTGACGCTGACGGACCAGGGCCTGGACTGCACGATCAAGGGCTTGACCATCGAAGGGCTGGACCAGACAGAGACGCTGATCGCCTTTGCGGAGGAGCTTGGCCTTGCACGGCTGGTGCTGGATCAGGGCTATGGCTCGGAGACGTTCCGAGAGCCGCAGCCTGTCACCGTCACACTGGGCGGCACGCCGGTGCACTACCCGGCGGGCGGGTTCCTGCAGGCGACGCCCGATGGCGAAGCGGCGCTGGTGACTGCGGCACGCGCTTGGCTGGCGGGTGCAGGGCAGGTGGCCGACCTGTTCGCCGGCCTAGGCACCTTCGCGCTGGCGCTGGCGGCTGATGGCGCGCGGGTCACGGCGGTCGAGGCGGCGCGAGATGCGCATCTGGCCTGCCGCGCCGCCGCCAACCGCCATGGCCTGCTGGTCGAGGCGCTGCATCGTGACCTGTTCCGCAGCCCGTTGCGGCCCGAAGAACTCGCGCGGTTCGACGCCGTCCTGCTCGATCCGCCGCGCGCCGGCGCCAGAGAGCAGGTCATGCAACTGGCGGAAAGCGGCGTGGCGCGGATCGTCTATGTCAGCTGCAACCCGGCCAGCTGGGCCAAGGATGCCGCGCTGCTGGTGGCGAGCGGATACCGGCTGGCGGAGCTGCGCCCGGTGGGCCAGTTCCGCTGGTCGACGCATGTGGAACTGGCCAGCCTGTTCGTGCGGTAAACCGGCTGCGATACCGGGCGATCAGTCCTCGGTGCCGTGGCCCAGCGCCATGTAGCTGTCGCTCTGCATCTCTTCCAAGCGACTGATCGTGCGCTCGAACTCGAAACTGCCGCCATCGGCCTTGGCCGGCTGGCGGTACAGCTCCGCCGGCGGCACGGCGGCGGCGGCGAACAGCTTGACGCGATGTTCGTACAGCGCATCGATCAGCGTGACGAAGCGCGCCGCCTCGTTGCGGGTCTCCGGCCCCAGCTGCGGAATGCCGGCGATGATCACGGTGTGGAACTCGCGCGCGACCGCGAGGTAGTCGGCCGCGCCACGCGGTTCCACGCACAGCCGCTTGAACGAGAACACACCTACGCCCTTCAGCGACTTGGGTACGTGCAGGGTGCGTCCGCCGTTCACCTCCAGCTCGCAGGAGGGAACATGCTCGGCATCTTCCGGCGGGTAGTCGGTCATGCGGAAGAAGGCCTGGCGCAGCCGCTCCGTCGTCGCATCGCCCAGGGGCCACAGCCAGCGGTCCAGCCCGCCGACCCGGTCCAGCCGGTAATCGGTCGGGCCGTTCAGTGTCAGCACGTCCAGCTCCTGCTCGATCAGGGCGATGAACGGCAGGAAGTGCTCGCGATTGAGCCCGTCCTTGTACAGGTCGGCCGGCGCACGGTTGCTGGTGGTGACGATCGTCACCCCTTCATCCACGATCAGCGCGCGGAACAGCCGGCTCATGATCATGGCGTCGGCCGAATTGTTTACTACCATCTCGTCGAAGGCGAGCACGCGCAGATCCTGCGCGATGGCGGCGGCGACGGGCGGAATGGGGTCCCCCGTCTCTGACCGGCGCGCTTCGCGCAGGCGGCCGTGCACCTCCTGCATGAAGGCGTGGAAGTGGACACGGCGCTTTTCGGTAATGGCCAGAGTGGTGTGGAACAGGTCCATCAGCATGGACTTTCCGCGGCCGACGCCGCCCCACATGTACACGCCGCGTGCCCGGGCGCGCCGCCCGCCGAGCAGGCGACGGAGCCAGCCGCTCTCGGTCTCCTCCCGCACCAGCTCGCACTGCAGCGCATCCAGCTTCCCGGCCGCGGCGGCCTGCTCCGCATCTTCGCGCAGCTCGCCCCGCTGAATCAGGGCGCGATATTCTTCGAGTACTCCGGCCAAGATCGTGCGCGCAGCCTCAGGCGGCGCGTTCCACCAGCATCTTCTTGGTCTCGGCGATCGCCTTCGCCGGGTTCAGCCCCTTGGGACAGACATTGGCGCAGTTCATGATCGTGTGGCAGCGATACAGGCGGAACGGATCCTCCAGCTGGTCCAGCCGCTCGCCCGCCATCTCGTCGCGGCTGTCGGCCAGCCAGCGATAAGCCTGCAGCAGGATCGCCGGGCCGAGAAACTTGTCCGAATTCCACCAGTAGCTGGGGCACGCAGTGGAGCAGCAGGCGCACAGGATGCACTCGTACAGGCCATCCAGCTTCTCGCGCTGCTCCGGCGTCTGCAGCCGTTCCTTGCCGCTGGGTGTGGTGGTCGCGGTCTGCAGCCACGGCCGGATGGAGGCGTACTGAGCGTAAAAATGGCTGAAATCAGGCACCAGGTCCTTGATCACGTCCATGTGCGGCAGCGGGGTAATACGGATCTCGCCCTTCAGATCCTCGATCGAGGTGGTGCAGGCGAGGCCGTTCTTGCCGTTCATGTTCATGGAGCACGACCCGCAGATGCCTTCGCGGCAGGAGCGGCGGAACGTCAGCGTGGGATCGATCTCGTTCTTGATCTTGACCAGCGCGTCCAGCACCATTGGCCCGCACTGGTCCAGGTCCAGCTCGAACGTGTCGTAACGGGGGTTCTGCCCGCTATCCGGATCCCAGCGATATATGCGGAATTTCTGCACGCGGCTGGCGCCTTGCACGGTGTGCGCCTTCCCCTTGGGCGTGATCTTGCTGTTCTTGGGGAGGGTGAAGGTTGCCATGGCGGTGCGCGCGCGTCCCTGATTGTATTTCCGAGGAAAGTATTGCCGCCTATCTAGCCCGTTTGCCCGTCAGGGCAAGGAGGCAGTGGCGCTTTTACCGCCTGCACGGCACTCTTGCCGATGGGGCGGCCGCAAGGCAGTGCACGCCCGCATGAAGCTGACCATCTACGATCTCGACGGCACGCTGCTGGCGCGCGCGACCTTCACGCCGTTCCTGCTGTTCGCGGCGGCGCAGCTGGCACCGTGGCGGCTAGTGTTCGCGCCTGTCTGGCTGCTGCTGATGGCGGCGTACAAGGCCGGTCTGGTCAGGCGAACCGCGCTGAAACATGCGGGCATGCGGCTGCTCGTCGGGCGGCCCGCGCCGGCGCGGCTGGACCAGGTTGCCGCCGCCTTCGCCGTCATCCGGATCGCGGACCTGGCGCCAGGTGCCCGCGCGGCCCTGGACCGCGACCGGCAGGAGGGACGCACGGTGGTGATCGCCACCGCAGCCTACGCCTTCTATGCCCGGCACATCGCGGCCGGGCTGCGCATAGAGCATCTTGTCGCCAGCGAGTGGCAGGGGCAGGGCAGCGACCAGCCCAATTGCTACGGGCCGGAAAAGCTGGCGCGGGTGGAGGAATGGCTGACAGCGCAGGGTTACGCCGGGGCGCATATTCGCTTCTACAGCGACAGCTTCGCCGATGGCCCGCTGCTGGACCGGGCGGACGAGGCGGTCTTCGTCACCCGCAACCCGCGCAAGGCCGCCCAGGCGCGGGCACGCGGCTGGCAGGTGGTGGATTTCAGCCGCTGAACGGCGGACCGGCGGCCGCCAGGATGTGTTCGATATGCCGGTCCCAGCGGAAGGTGGCGCGGGCATGGGCCTGTGCCGCCTGCGCCATCTGCCGACGGCGTTGCGCATCGACCAGGAGGCTCCGGATCGCGGCCTCGAGTGCCTTCAGATCATTGCCATCGATTGCCAGCCCGGTGACGCCTTCCTCGATCAGCTCGATCGCGCCCCCTTCGGCGCCGACGACGACGGCGCAGCCTGCGGCCATGGCATCGGCGATGGCGATGCCGAACCCTTCGAAATCGCGTCCGCCATCAGCCGCCACCTGCGGGTGCAGGAAGATGTCGGCCGCGGCGTAAAGCCGCGCGGTCTCATCCGCCGGGATGAAGCCGGCGACCTCCACCCGGTCGGCCAGACCCAGCCGGGCGACCAGCGCGCGCACCTCGTCCAGCGCCGGACCGCGCCCGCCGACCACGTAGCGGAACGCCAGTCCCTGATCGCGCAGGCCGGCCAGCGCCGTCACGCAGGCGGCGATGTTCTTGCGCGGCTCAAGCCGGCACAGGGAGAAGACCAGCGGCAGATCGTTCGGCTCCGTCGGTGCTGGCAGCGGCTCATCCTCGCCCAGGCCGTTCCATGCCACGGTAATCGGCGGACAGGCTGCTCCCAACCGTTCCCGCAGCTTTCCGGCGCTGTACGCACTGACCGCGCAGACCATGCGCGCATGCCGCGCGATGCGCCGCATCAACGCGAGCCGCAGGGTGCCGCCATACATGAACTCGCGTCCATGAAAGGTGGTGGCATAGGGCAGGTCCAGCAGCATCGGCAGCAACGAGGTGCGCCAGGTGGTTCCATGCACCAGATGCGGCGCGCCCTCCTCCCCCGCCTGCCGGCGCATCGCGCGCGCGAGGCGCCATGGCAGCAGGGCGGATCGGTGCGCGCCCACATCGACCAGCAGCACCGCGCCATGCTGTCCCTGCCGTTGGCCGAGCTTCGTCTGGGTGAACACGGTTACCTTCGCGCCTGCTGCGGCATAGGCGTGGGCGACGCCTTCGGCATAGGTCTGCATGCCGCCTTCCTCCGCCGCATAGCCCTTGGCCATGACCCAGATGCGGCGGCCGGCCAGATCAGTCACAGGCGCTCTCCCCTGCCATGAAGCGGGTGATCGCCTCCGCGGATCGCTGCGCGGAGGGGCGATCGGTCACGCTGAACGTATCCGCCAGCAGGGCCTGCTGCACCGGGAGGTAGTCCGCGTGCGTTGCCATCGCCTGCTCGACCGCCGCGATGATGTCGGTACCCGGCCCGACCACCGGGCCGGCCTGCCAGTGGGTGTAATTGGGGTTGCCCTGCCAGTCCGCGCCGTGCGCATCCAGCGCAACGCAGGGGCGCGGGCGGAGCAGGTATTCGTAGATCTGGCTGCTGACGTCACCGATGTAGAGGTCAGCGCGGTTGGTGTAGCTCATGTCGCTGCTGGCCGGGCTACCCGGGTCCATCAGGATGTTTGACGCGTGCATGATGCGCGGCTGCCGCACGCGACGGAGCGCAGGCGGGCTGATCGTCACGGTCCAGTGCCGCTGGAACAGCATGACATGCGGGGCGAAGATCAGGTTGAAACGGTCGCTGGCAGCAAAGGCATCCAGCACCTGTTGCCCCATGCCATACCAGCTCGACAGACCCGGTGAGGGGTGCGGTGAATACAGGACGACGGGGCGCGAAGGGTCAGGGAAGGGAAGTGCCACGGGCGACGCATCGGCAAACAGGTCGAACTTGGGATATCCAACCATGCGGATGCGCGCGGGATCGACGCCTGCTTCCGCCACCAGGCGGCGCGCGATCTTGGGGCCGGAAACCAGCACCAGATCGAACAGGGCGCTTTCCCGGCCAAAGCCGATCGCCCGGTCGCCGGCGCCGTGCCGGGTGTGGATGATCTTCAGCTTGTCCAGCCCGTAGCGGGTCTTCAGCAGCAGGGTGGTCTTCTCGGACACGACCAGCGCATCGAACTGGCGGAAGAACGCGACGTTCTCCCGATAGAGCAGGATCTTGTGTGCAGGGAGCACCCGGTCCAGCGTGCGGGCCAGCATCCGCGTGACCGGGCTGGCGAGCGTCAGTTGCACCAGCCGGCACGCCGCCAGCCGGTCCCCGGCCAGGCGGCGGACATGCGCCGCCAGCGCATCGCTCGCCACGGCCAGCGTGACCTCCGCCCCGCCGCCTTCCGCCAGCGTCAGTGCGATCGGCAGGCTGTGCGCAACCTGGTGGAGTTGGTCGTGATTGAACAGGAAGCAGATGCGGCTCATGACCGGGGCCCGCTAGCGCAAGGGTGCCGCCCGGGCCAACTTGTATCTTGCGCCAAGCTGGTCCAAGGCTTCTGCCATGCAGACCCCCGCCGCCCCGCTGCCGCGCAAGGGCCTGTCCAACATCCTCGGCAATCTCGGCTGGATCCTGGGTGGAAAAGGCTTCGGCGCCGTGTGCAGCCTGGCGTACCTCGCCGTGCTGTCCCAGTCGCTGGGCGTGCGCGGCTTCGGCCATTTCGCGCTGATCTTCGGCACCGGGCAGGCGCTGGTTGCGATCGTGGGCTTCCAGACCTGGAAGACACTGGTCCGTTTCGGGGCGGAGGCGGTGCACCGCCAGGACTGGGCTAGGTTCGGGCGGCTGGTGTGGCTATGCGGTACGATCGATGCGATCGGTGCGACGCTGGGTTGCGTGCTTGCCGGCGTGATCTATTACGGCTTTGCCGACCTGCTGGACCTCAATCCGGACTTCGTCGACATCGCGTTCCTGTTCAGTTGCGTGCTGCTGTGGGCGCGGCAGACGACACCCAACGGCATTGTTCGCGTGCTCGACCGGTTCGATATGGCGACCTATGTCGAGGCGCTGGTGCCGGTCGGCCGGCTGGTCGCTGCACTCGCGATCATGGTGACGGCGCCAGCGGTGCGCAATTACCTGATCGCCTGGGCCTTGATCGACCTGCTCAACGCGCTGGTATACTGGGTCGCCTCCGCCCGGATTGCCCCGTATGCCCTGCGTCGGCGGAATTTCGGCCCTTTCTCGCTGACGCTGCGCGAACATCCGGGTGTGATAGGCTTCTTCGGCATCACCTATGCCGGCTCCTTCCTGGATGCGCTGTTCAAGCAGGGACCGCTGCTGGCGGTCGGGCACTTCCTGGGGCCGAGCGCAGCCGGCATCTACCGGCTGGCAGACCAGCTGGCGCAAGGCTTCAGCAAGATTTCGCAACTGCTCAGCCGCGCAGTGTACCCGGAATTTGCACGAGCCCGGCTCGCCAACGGCATTGCAGGCTTCCGCCGGCTGGTGCTGCAGGTGACGGCGATCGCCGGTGGGGCTGGGCTCATCGTGACCGTCCTGGCCCTGCTGGTTGGTGCGGACCTGCTGGCGCTGGTCGGCGGGGCGGAGTTCGCGCGTGGCGGCGTCGTCCTGATCCCGCTGATCGTCGGTGCCGCCTTCGACCTGGCCGGCGCCACCTACGAGCCTATCCTGCATTCGCTGGGTCATGCTTTCCTGCCGCTGCTCGCCCGCGCGCTGGCCGGACTGGCGCTGGTGGCGGCGGTGCTGCAGCTGGCCGGAATGGGGGCGGTGGGGATCGGCTGGGCCGTGGCACTCGGCTTCGCGATCGCGTACCTTCTGCTCAGCCTGCTGGTCTTCGTCGTCCTGCGCCGTGCGAGCGCCGCGGCATGAGCGTGACTGCGCTGGTCCTTGCCGGATCGCGGCCCGGCGGCGATCCCTTCGCCGAAGGGCTGGGCGTGGCGCACAAGGCGCTGATCGAGGTGGGTGGCGCGCCGATGCTGGCGCGCGTGATCGGCGCCCTGCAGGCGGCAGGCTGCCCGCGCATCCTCGTCAGCTGCGCGCCCGGACCGGTGGCGCAGCTTGCCGGGCAGCTTGGGGCGGAGGTGATCGCACCTGCGCCCGGCCCCAGCGGCAGCGTGCTGGCCGCGCTGGACGTTGCGGGTACGCCGCTGCTGGTCACCACCGCCGACCATGCCTTGCTGCGCCCGGCATGGGTGCGGGAACTGATCGAAGGGGCGCCGCAGGGCAGCGACGTCGCGATCATGCTGGCGGAGCGGCACGCGATCGAGGCCGCGCTGCCGGGCAGTCGCCGCACCTATCTGCGTTTTGCCGATGGTCACTGGTCCGGCTGCAACCTGTTCCTGCTGCGCGGACCATCCGCGCGCGCCGCCGTCACCGAATGGACACGGGTGGAGGCGGACCGCAAGCGGCCGTGGCGGATCGTCGCCCGGCTCGGCCCCGGTCTGCTGCTGCGCTACCTGTCCGGGCGGTTGACCCTGGCGGACGCGTTGCGCCGGCTGGGCGGGCGCATCGGCTGCCGTATCGCGCTGGTTCCGGCGGCGGACGGGCTGGCGGCGGTGGACGTGGACAAACCGGCTGATCTGGCGGACGTGCAGCGCCTGCTGGGCCGGTAAATGCACGACCTGCCGATCCATGCCGTGCTGCCGGACGTGCTGGCGGTGTTGCGCGAACGGTCCTCCGCCGTGCTGATCGCGCCGCCGGGTGCAGGCAAGACCACGGCTGTTGCCCCCGCGCTGCTGGATCAGCCGTGGTGCAGCGGCACGATCATCCTGCTGAGTCCCCGCCGCGTGGCCGCACGCGCCGCGGCGGAGCGGATCGCGCAGAGCCTCGGCGAGCCGGTGGGTCAGAGCGTCGGTTATCTCACCCGGCTGGACAGCCGCCAGTCCGCTGCCACGCGGATCCTGGTCGTGACGGAAGCGATCTTCGTGAACCGCCTGCTGGCCGACCAGGAGCTGGACGGCGTCAGCGCGGTGCTGTTCGACGAGGCGCATGAGCGGCACCTCGACAGCGATCTGGGCCTGGCACTCGCGCTGGAAAGCCAGGCCGTGCTGCGCCCGGACCTGCGCCTGCTGGTGATGAGCGCCACGATCGACGGTGCCCGCTTCGCCCGGCTGCTGGGTGCAGGCGCGCCGGTGATCGAGAGCGAGGGGCGGGCGCATCTCCTGCGTATCGAGTGGCTGGGTGCCCGCGCCGAGTTGCGCCCCGACGAGGCGATGACGGGCGCGATCCTGACCGCGTGGCGGGCGGAGGAGGGCGACCTGCTCGCTTTCCTGCCCGGCGTGGGCGAGATCGAGCGCGTGCGCGAACGGCTGGAGGAGCGCCTGCCCGGTGTGCCGGTGCTGCCGCTGCACGGCCAACTGGAACCCGCCTTGCAGAGCGCCGCCTTGCGCCGTGATCCGGACGGGCGACGCCGCATAGTCCTGGCCACCACCATCGCCGAGACATCGCTGACGCTGGATGGCGTGGCCGTCGTAGTCGATAGCGGCCTGTCGCGCCGGGCGGAGTTCGACCGGGCGGCAGGTGTCACGCATCTGGTCACCACCCGCGCCAGCCAGGCCGCCGCCGCCCAGCGTGCCGGACGTGCGGCGCGGCAGGGACCGGGCGTTGCCTATCGCCTGTGGGAGCAGGCTGGCCATGCCGGGCGGGCGCCGTTCGATCCGCCCGAGATGCTGGTGGCCGATCTGGCGCCGCTTGTGCTGGCGCTGGCGCGCTGGGGCACGGGCGATCCGGCGAGCCTGCCCTGGCTCGACCCGCCGCCGGCCGCGTCGTTGCAGGCCGCGCAGGCGCGCCTGCACGCGATGGATGCGCTGGACGCGGCGGGGCAGCTTACCGCCTTTGGCCGGCGGGTCGCCACCCTGCCGATGGCCCCCTGGCAGGCGGCGATGGTCCTGCACGGTGCGCGGCGCGGCCAGGCGGAGGACGCCGCTCGGCTGGCACTGCTGCTGCAGGAGCGGGGCCTTGGTGGACGGGGAGAGGATCTGGCGCAGCGCCTGTCGCGCTTCGCCACGGAACGCGGCGGCAAGGCAGAGGCCAGCCGCAAGCTGGCCGGGCGCTGGGCCGCCATGGCGCGCAAGCTTCAGGCCGAGACGCAAGCGGGCAATTACCCGCCGGGCATCCTGCTGGCGCTGGCGCAGCCCGACAACCTGGCCCGACGGCGTGATCCGTCCGGCGAGAACTGGCTGGCGGCGGGTGGGCGCGGCTTCGTGCTCGATCCGATATCGCCGCTGGCCCGCAGCGAGTGGCTGGCGATCGGCGACGCAACCGGTCTGGCGAAGGGTGCGCGCATCACCGCCGCCCTGCCGCTGGAAACAGCGGAGGTGGAGCAATGGCTGGCCGACCGCATCGAGCGGCGGCAGGTGCTGCACTGGACGGGTGAGCGGGTCGAGGCACGGCTGCAGCGGCGGATCGGGGCGGTCACGCTCGCCACCGGGCCTGATCCGCAGCCTGACCCCGCCGCGATTCATGCGCTGTTGCTGGACAAGGCTGTGGAAAAGCTTGTGGAAATGCTGCCGAGAACCCTGTTGGCGCGGGGTGGATATGCCGGGCTGGAGGCACTTCGGCCCGATGCTCTGCGCGCGGGCGCGGCGGCATGGCTCGCCCCGCTGCTGCAGGGCCGGCGTGACCTGGACGTGGCGCCGGGCCGGATGGCGGAAGCGCTGCTGAACAGCCTGTCATGGGACGATCGCCAGCGGCTCGATCGGGTCGCCCCGCGCGAGTGGGTCAGCCCTGTCGGCTCGCATCACGCCATCGATTATGCCGGGGATGACGCCCCCAGCGTGGAGGTGCGGGTGCAGGCCTGTTTCGGACTGGAACGTCATCCGCTGATCGGCACAACGCCGCTGCTGCTGAAGCTGACCAGCCCTGCAGGCCGACCCATCCAGGCCACGCGCGACCTGCCCGGCTTCTGGCGCGGAAGCTGGGCCGACGTGGTCAAGGACATGAAGGGCCGCTACCCGCGCCATCGCTGGCCGGTGGAACCATGGGCGGAAAAGCCGAGTCTGAGGACACGGAACGCCTTCGAACGGTCTTGATCGGAATCACTTTTCAGGGAATGGCAGCACCATGCAGGCCCGTATCTACGAAAAACCCAAGAGCGCGATGCAGAGCGGCAAGGCCCACACCGACAATTGGGTGCTGGATTTTGTCCCCGCCGAAGCGAAGAAGCCGGACCCGCTGATGGGGTGGGCCGGCAGCGGCGACACGCAGCAGCAGGTCAGCCTGAAGTTCGAATCGTGCGAGGCGGCCATCGCCTACGCCGAGAAGTACGGGATCGAGGCCAGCGTGCATCACACCCCGCCCAAGCGGCTGAAGCTCCAGGCTTACGCCGATAATTTTCGGTGAAGGTTCGGCCGGCGTTACTTGCGCTGGCTGAAACCATCGCGATCGTCGGCGCCGGCGTCGTGCTCGGCAAGTGTTGTCAGTATGTGAACGTGGCGTGGCTGGGATCGCGACTAGGCTTCGATGCGGCATCGATGATCGGACTGTTGCCGCTTGCTGGCATCTTGCTGATCGTGAATGCGCGATATCCACATGTTGGCAGATATTTGATGCAACCGGGAAGATCCCCGGCACCGTAGGCGCCGGGGATCCTGCATCGATCAGGCGTTCGCGTTCGCGAAGTGCTCGCTGACCTTGGTCCAGTTCACCACCGGCCACCAGCCTTCCAGATAATCCGCGCGGCGGTTCTGGTAGGTCAGGTAGTAGGCGTGCTCCCAAACGTCATTGCCCAGGATCGGCGTGCCCTTGGTGCCCGCCACATCCATCAGCGGATTGTCCTGGTTCGGGGTCGAGGTGATCGCCAGCTTGCCGTCGGCACCCACGATCAGCCACACCCAGCCGGAGCCGAACTGCTTCGTGCCGGCTTCCTTGAACTTGGCCTTCATCTCGTCCAGCGAGCCGAAGGCTTCGTTGATCGCAGAGGTCAGCTCGGCGCTGGGCTCACCGCCATCCGGACCCATGATCTCCCAGAAGAAGGAGTGGTTCCAATGACCGCCGCCATTGTTGCGCACCACGGGTGCCAGCGTGCCGGCAACCGCGACCAGCTCTTCCAGCGACTTGCCCTGCAGAGCGGGATCCGCCTCGACCGCGCCGTTCAGCGCCGTGACATAGGCCTGGTGGTGCTTGTCGTGGTGAAAGGTCATCGTTTCCTTATCGATGGCCGGCTGCAGCGCATCATAGGCGTACGGCAAGGGAGGCAGGGTGAAGGTGCTCATGGAATTGGTCTCCTGCTGAGTGTTCGCAACGAACGGGAAGGCGACTGCTGCCACCGTGGCCAGCGAACCGGCCAGCACGGTGCGGCGTTGAACCTTGACAGGCAAAGCTGCGTCTCCCGGGATATGACGGGTCTGACCCGCCGCCGCCGCCGTAACGCGGTTTCGTCAGGGATGAAACGCTGCAAGAGCACAGGGTTTCCACTTCTTTGCCGCCCGCCCCATCGCCAATCCTGCCGCACTGCAACATGCGCCCTTTCGCGCAACGGCTCGCTCCGCTACGCAGCCGCGCATGACGCGCCTGCTCCGCCTGCTCTTCTGGGCTGCGACCATCTTCGCCATCACCATGGCATTGTGGCCGCTGGCCACGCCGGTGCCGGTCGCTGGCCTCTCCGACAAGTGGCAACACATGATTGCCTTCCTTACGCTCACCATCCTGGCTGGGCTGGCCTACGCGGGAACCCGGCTGCGCACGATCGCGATGGCGATGATCCTGCTGGGCCTGGCGATCGAGGTTGCGCAATGGGGCCTGCCAATGCTGAACCGGCAGGGCAGCGGCCTGGACTGGCTGGCCGATGGTGCGGCGACATTCGTTGGCCTGGGGCTGCTGGCGGTGGTGCGCGCCACCGGCAAGGGCCGGATGCCGGAACCGCGCAGGCGATAAACCGCTATCGCACAATCGCGAACTGACAGGGGTTAATGTGGCAGAGCCGTTCGACGATGCACCGGTAGAACCGGGTGTGTGGCGCTTTGCCAAGGCCAGCCGTGTGCGGGTGGTCGTGGATGCGGCCGATTATTTCGATCTGATGCAGCGGGCCATGCTGAAGGCGCGTCGTCGGGTGCTCCTGATCGGCTGGGACTTCGACACGCGGATCCACCTGCTGCGCGGCCGGCGCTGGTATCAGAAGGGCATCAAGCGGCAATATCCCAGCCGGCTGGGTAGCTTCTTCGTCTGGTTGGTGCGGCACAATCCGGAGCTGGAGCTCAAGATCCTGAAATGGGGCTTCGGCGCGCTGAAGCTGGGTCTGCGCGGCACCATGCTGTTCGATCTGGCGCGCTGGTTCCCGCATCGGCGGATCGACTTCAAGTTCGACAACGCGCACCCGATCGGGTGTAGCCATCACCAGAAGATCGTCATCCTGGATGACACTGTGGCCGTCTGCGGCGGGATCGACATGACCGATCGCCGCTGGGACACACCCGAACATCGCGAACGGGACAAGCGCCGGCGGCGGCCCTGGGGTTCGCTGCATGGTCCATGGCATGACATCACCATGATCATGGAAGGGCCGATCGCCGGCACGCTGCAGGACTTGGCGCGTGACCGCTGGCGCCGGGCGGGCGGGGGCGAGCTGGAGCCGGTGGAGAACTGCGCCGAAAGTGCCTGGCCCGATCCGCTGGACGCGCATTTCACCGATGTCGAGGTCGGCATTGCCCGCACCCGCGCTGCGTACAAGGACGATGAAGGCATCAGCGAGATCGAAGAACTGATCCTCTCGCAGATCGCCGGCGCGCGCCACTTCATCTATGCGGAGAACCAGTACTTCGCCAGCCGGCGCATCGCGGAGGCGATCTGCCTGCGCATGGCGGAGCCGGATCCGCCCGAGATCGTGCTGGTCATGCCGGCGACTGCCGATGGCTGGGTCGAGGCGAAGGCGATGGACCCGGCGCGCGACCTGCTGTTCCGCGCGGTGAAGGAGGCGGACCACAAGAACCGCTTTCACCTGTTCATTCCCTATGCCGGCGAGACGTCGATCTACGTCCATGCCAAGCTGACGATCATCGATGACCAGATCATCCGCATCGGCTCCGCCAACTGGAACAACCGGTCCATGGGGCTGGACAGTGAATGCGACGTGTTCATCGACTGCACGCGACCGGGCAACGAAGGTTGCGGCGACACGATCCGCTCCGTCCGCCTGGGATTGCTGGGGGAGCATCTGGACCTGCAGCCGGACGAGGTTGCCCGCCTGCTGGAGGAAAGCGGGTCGATGGCGGACATGATCAGCGGGCTGGGTCCTGACCGGGTGCATACCCTGCGACCCTATCAGCGGCAGGATCTGAGCGAGCTGGAGATCGACCTGGCGACCCGTCAGATGCTCGACCCCGAAGAACCGGCCGAGATGTTTGCCATCACACCGCGCAGGCGTGGTCTTTTCCGTGCGGGCAGCCTATTGGCTGGGTCCATGAAGAGACTCCGCAGACGCAGGCGGGCATGAGCAGCCTGCTGGGATCAGACGACGAAGAACCACAGGGCAAGATCGTCGTGCCCGAAGACGTGCAGGATGCCGTCCGCACGCTGATCCGCTGGGCCGGCGACAATCCCGAACGCGAGGGCCTGCGCGACACGCCCCGCCGTGTTGCCCGTGCGTGGAAGGAATATTGCCAGGGCTATGGCGAGGATCCCGCCGTTCACCTGTCCCGGGTGTTCCGCGAAGTCGGCGGATATGACGAGATCGTCCTGCTGAAGGACATCCCGTTCCAGAGCCATTGCGAACATCACATGGCGCCGATCATCGGCAGGGCGGCGATCGCCTACCTGCCCACCGATCGGGTGGTCGGCATTTCCAAGCTGGCGCGTGTGCTGCACGCTTATGCCCGCCGCCTGCAGGTGCAGGAACGGCTGACGGCAGAAGTTGCACAATGCATCTGGGACCACCTGCAGCCCCAGGGCGTGGCGGTGGTGATCGAAGCCAGCCATGCCTGCATGACCGCGCGCGGCGTACGTACGCCGGGTGTTGCCATGATCACCAGCAAGGTTATGGGCACCTTCCGATCGGATCCAAAGAGCCGGCAGGAAGTGCTTGATCTGATGGGTTACTGATCGGCCCGCGAAACATGAAGAAGGATTGCAAATGACGGCGCTGCTGGTGCGTGGCGGGAAGCCGCTGACGGGGCGGATCGAACCTTCGGCGAACAAGAACGCGGTGCTGCCGGTGCTGTGCGCGACGCTGCTGACCGATGCGCCGGTGACCTTGCGCAACGTGCCGGAGATCACCGACGTGATCCGGATCGTCGCGTTCTTCGGCGAGCTTGGCAGCACGATCGCCTGGGACAAGGAAGCCAAGGTGCTGGAGATCGATCATTCGACGATCCCCGCAGGGGCCAAGGGCACCCTGCCGCAAGCGATGCGCGCTTCCATCATGATGATCCCGGGCCTGCTGCATCGCCTGGGCGAGGCCCGCCTGGAGCATGAGGTGAAGGGCTGCACGCTGGGCGCGCGCGAGATCGACCCGCATGTCGCGGTGTTCCGCGCCTTCGGTGCCGAGGTCAGCCAGACCGGCGGGCAGATCATCTTCCGCGCTGGTGCCGCAGGCCAACCCGCGCGCATGTGGCTGGAATATGCCAGCGTCACCACGACCGAGAACTTCATCCTCAGCGCGCTTACGGTCAGCGGATCGTCGCAGATCGTCAACGCCGCATGCGAGCCGCATGTGCAGGAGATGTGCACCTTCCTGGAGCAGTGCGGAGCCCGGATCGACGGCAAGGGCACGTCCATGGTCACGGTGGAGCGCACAGCCGAACTAACCGGCGCCGACTATACCTTCATCGAAGATTTCCACGAGGTTGCGACCTTCCTGGCGCTGGCGGCGGTAACCGGCGGCGACATTGCGGTGCGCAACGCTCATCCCGAACACTTCATGCTGATCGACCGCACCTTCGCCAAGTTCGGTGCCGAGGTGCGCCACGAGGATGGCTGGTCCCGGCTGCAGGCGCCGGAGCGGCTGCGCGTGGAAGGCAATTTCACCAGTCACCTGATCACCAAGGTGGAGGCCGCGCCCTGGCCCTACGTTCCGGCAGACCTGCTGCCGATCTTCATCGCGCTGGGCGCGCGGGCCGAGGGACAGATGATGTTCTGGAACAAGGTCTATGAAGGCGGCCTGACCTGGCACACGGAACTGAGCCTCTTCGGCGCACATACCCTGCTGTGCGATCCGCACCGGCTGATCACCTTTGGCGGCGCACCGCTGGCGCCGGCGACCGTCACCAGCCCCTACATCATCCGCGTCGCCATTGCCTTGCTGATGGTTGCCAGCAGCATCGAAGGGGAGTCGACCATCCTGGATGCTGACCCCATCCGGCGCGCGCATCCCGGCTTCGTGGACAATTTCGTCAACCTGGGCGCTGACGTGCAGTGGGTGAAGTGACCGCCGATCCGGCGATGCTGGGCGCAGATGCGGCCTGGCCCGTGTGGGACGGGGAGGCGCCGGCCGGCGCCTTCACCCTGCAGGATGGTGCCGCAACGCCGGAACAGGCGGTGGTCGCCGCGGTCGCTCATCCGGTGTTGCTGGGCTTTACTCCGGCGCAGCCGAACGGGCGGGCCATGCTGGTGCTTGGCGGGGGCGGCTACACCGCGCTGATGGCCGGTCGTGAAGGCGTGGCCGTGGCACGCTGGCTGACCGGGCTGGGCTATCACGCCTATGTCCTGATCCACCGCTTCCCCGATGCGGACCACGGTCCGGCCGCTCCGCTGGACGATGCGCGCCAGGCAATGCGCCTGATCCGCGGGATGGGGCAGGCGGAGCTGGGCGTGGTCGGCCTGTCCTCCGGCGGGCACCTCGCGGCCTGTCTGGCGGCTGATTATCCGGCGGAATGGACGGAGCGGACCGGCCCTCATGCAGAACATGACACACGGCCGGACGTGCTGGTGATCGGCTATGCCCCGATTTCCACCAACGCCGCTGGCCGCACGATCATCGCGGACAAGCCACCGCTGCCGCCGGTCGAGAAGCAGGCCATGTATGACCGGCTGCAACCCGATGCGCAGCTGCGTGCCGGACCGCCGCCATGCTTCATCACCTATGCCGGCAACGATCCCGTGGTGCCGGTCGAGAATGCCCGCCGACTGCATGCCGCGTGGGAGCGTGCCGGCGCCAATGCCGAGCTGCATGTCTTCGCCGATGCGCCGCACGGCTTCGCGCTCGACACGCAGGACCTGCCGGTGGCGATCTGGCCCCAATTGTGCGAGGCATGGCTGCGGCAGGTCGGCTTCCTGAAGTGATAGCTTCCGCCTGGTTCCATATCTCGAGGTGCGCGACGGCATGACGAAGCCATGGACATGCCTGCTCAGCAGCGGCTTGATGGTGTTGGCGACCCTGTCCCAGTCCGCCCTGGGGCAAGAGGCCGCGCGCTACGACGCGGTGCATTCCGGAACGCCCTGGTTCGATCAGCGCGGCCTTCCGGTCAGCGCCCATGGTGCCGGCATCATCAGGGTAGGCGACACCTTTTACCTGTTCGGTGAAGCGCACCGGGACATGACCAACGCCTTTGCCGGGTTCAACTGCTACTCTTCCACCGACCTTGTGAACTGGCGCTTCGAAAGCGTGGCCCTGCCGATGCAGCCGTCAGGTGCGCTGGGGCCGGAAACCGTAGGCGAGCGGCCGAAGGTCATGCGTTCGCCGACAACCGGCGAGTACGTCATGTTCATGCATGCCGACGCCATCGACTATCGCGGGCAGTTTGTCGGCTATGCCACCGCAAAGGACGTGACCGGGCCTTACACGTACCAGGGGCCACTGCTGTTCGACGGGGCCCCGATCAGGAAATGGGACATGGGCACGTTCCAGGACCATGATGGCGCGGGCTATGTGTTACTGCATGGCGGCGACATCTACCGTCTGGCAGATGATTACCGGAGCGTGCGGGAGCAGGTGAACGTCGCCATGGCACACGGCTTCGAGTCCCCGGCGATGTTCCGGAAGGGCGACACCTACTACTTCCTGGGATCGAACCTGACGGGGTGGGAGCGGAACGACAATTACTACTTTACTGCGCGTGACTTGGCTGGTCCCTGGACACGGCAGGGGTTCGTCGCGCCGGAAGGAACGCTGACCTGGAATTCGCAGGTGACCTTTGTGCTGCCGATCGCCGGCGAGCGCGAGACTACCTTCATGTTCATGGGGGATCGCTGGTCCTATCCGCGTCAGGCCAGCGCCGCAACCTATGTGTGGCAGCCGCTCATCATGGAGAATGACCGGATAGCCATGCCGGCATTCCGCGAGGCCTGGCGCATCGATACCGCGAATGGCGTGGTGATGCCGGGGCCGGAGATCGGCGAGACGATCACGCATGACGATCCGCGCGTGCGCTTTGCCGGTGCGTGGCGGCAGGCGGACGCTGATCTGCCGGCCCATCGCGTGACTGACGACCGGACGGCATCATTCTCGCTGACCTTCACCGGCACGCAAGCCAGCCTCTACAGCGTGGCACGGCCCGACGGCGGCTATGCACGCGTGAGCCTGCGGGATGATCAGGGAGACGAAGTGCTGTCGGCGACGATCGACATGTACTCGAAATATCCGGTATCGAGTGCCCGCTTCGTGACCCCGCTCCTCCCCCGCGGAACCTACACGATCAGCGCCTCTGTCGTCGGAGACGGCTGGTACTGGGTCAACAAGCGCGGCGAACGGTCTGGCAGTCAGGGCCATGCAATCACTTTCGACCGGCTGGACGTGCGCCAGTAGCACTACGTCCGCCGTCACGCAGCGGGCACCTGCAATGCGTCGATCAGCGCGCGCAGGGCCGGCGTGACCTGCCGGCTGGGGTAATACAGGTAGCATCCCGCGAAGCTGGGGCACCATTCGTCCAGCACCTGGATCAGCCGCCCATCGGCGATCTCGTCAGCGACATCTGCCTCCAGCATGTAGCCGAGCCCGGCGCCGCCCCGCACCGCCGCCGCCGACAGTATCTCGTCATTGACGATCAGCTGCCCTTCCGGCCGGACCCGTACCTCGCGGCCGTCATGCTCGAACTCCCACGGCAGCAGGCCGCCGCCGCCGAGCAGCCGGTAATTGACGCAGCGATGCTGCGCCAGGTCGGCCGGCGTTGCCGGTCGCGGATTTCGTTCGAAGTAAGCGGGGGTGCCCACCACCACCGTACGGAGGTCCGGTCCGACGCGGACGGCCACCATGTCCCGCTCGACCGACTCGCCGAAGCGGATGCCGGCATCGAACCCGTTTGCGACCAGATCGATCAGGCGATCGTCCACGATCACCTCCAGCAGGATATCGGGATGATCTTGCAGGAACCGGGGCATGGCGGGTGCCAGCACCATTCGTGCGGCCGAACAGAAGGTCGTGACCCGCAGCGTGCCCGATGGCGCCCCGCGCCAGTCGGCCAAGGCCGACAGGCCGCGTGCGACCTCCGCCAGCGCGGGATCGAGCGAGCGCAGCAGACGCTCCCCCGCCGGCGTCGGCGCAACGCTGCGGGTGGTGCGGGCAAGCAGACGGACCCCCAGCCGCTGCTCCAGCCCACGCATCGCGTGGCTGAGTGCCGAGGGTGACAGGCGCAGCTCGGCTGCGGCCCGGGTGAAGCTGCGGGCTCGTGCCACCGCGGCGAAGGCTGCCAGATCATCCAGTTCACCGCGCTTCATTGCTGCATGTCCTTCACAAGGCCTTGCCGGTTGCACCCTCTAATCGCGGGGCACGTCACCCGCTACCTTCCCGTTATTGAAAACGGAGATTCAACAATGGACCTGACACACTATCGCACCCTGGGCCGGTCGGGTCTGGCGGTCAGCCCTTTTGCACTGGGTACCATGACCTTTGGCACCGGCCGCTGGGGTACGGACGAGGCAACATCGCGCGCGATCTTCGAAGCCTATGTCGATGCGGGCGGCAATTTCGTCGATACTGCCGATGTGTATTCCGGCGGCGCGGGCGAACAGATGCTCGGCCGCCTCGTCGCCGAGCGCGGCCTGCGAGACCGGCTGGTGATCGCCACCAAGTCCGGCTTCGCCCGGACGCAGGGCACACCCCTGGCCGGCGGCAATAGCGCCCGCAACATCCGCGACGGCATCGAAGGATCATTGCGGCGGCTCGGCACCGACTACATCGACATGTACTGGACCCATGTGTGGGACCGTACCACCCCGCCGGAGGAAGTGCTGCGCGGGCTGACCGATGCGGTACGCCGGGGCGAGATCCTGTATTACGGCTTCTCCAATGCGCCTGCCTGGTACGTCGCGCAGATCGCGACGCTGGCCCGTGCTCACGGACTGCCGCAGCCGGTCGGCTTGCAGTACAGCTATTCCCTGATCGATCGCGGGGTCGAGCTGGAGGTGGTGCCTGCGGGGCGGTCGCTGGGGCTGGGGACGGTCGCGTGGAGCCCGCTTGGCGCAGGGCTGCTCACCGGCAAATACGGGCGGGACAAGCTGGCGAGCCAAGGCGGTGCCGGCAGCCTGCCCGATAGCGCCGGAGGGGTGCCGGAAGGTGGCAGCGACGGAAGGCTGAACGGCGACAATCCGTTCGGCGGCATGCTGTTCACGGAGCAGAACTTCGCCGTGGTCGATGTCGTGCGCGCGGTCGCGGCGGAGCTCGGGCGTCCGATGGCGCAGGTCGCGCTGGCCTGGCTAGTGAACCGGCCGGGCGTCTCGTCAGTGCTGATCGGTGCCAGCCGGGCGGAACAGCTGCACCAGAACCTGGCCGCGCTCGATATCGTGCTGGATGCCGACCATCAGGCGCGGCTCGATGCGGCAGGCGCGCTGCCGCTGTTGAACCCGTATTTCATCTTCGACCTGCCGCGGCCCGTCATCTTCGGCGGTCAGGATGTTCAGCCCTGGCGCTAGAAGCAGGTGCGCCGGAAGCTATCGCGGATCTCCTCCATGGAAGTTTCCGGCCGCGCCCGCACTCTGCCGTCAGGCCTGCGGGATCCGGGCAATCACCTTGATCTCGAAATCGAAGCCCGCCAGCCAGGTCACGCCTACTGCAGTCCAGTTGGGGAAGGGCGGTCGGGCGAAGATATCGTTCTTGACCTTCATCACCGTCGGAAACTGCTGTTCGGGATCGGTGTGGAATGTGGTGACGTCCACCAGATCGTCGAGCCCGCATCCGGCCGTCTGCAGCACGCCTTGCAGATTGGCGAAGGCGCGACGCACCTGCGCCTCGAAGTCCGGCTCGGGCGAGCCGTCCGCGCGGCTGCCGACCTGGCCGGAGACGAACAGCAGGTCGCCGGACCGGATTGCCGCCGAGTAGCCGTGCTGTTCGTACAGGGCATGGCGATCTGGCGGGAAGATGATCTGGCGGTCTGACATCGATGTTCCTTTCTCTGTGCGACGGCGACGATCAGAAATGCTCCGCCGTCATGTCACATGCGTCATGTATGTGAATAGGTGTTGCGAGCAGGCCGGTCAATGCCACATACATCATGTATCTGGTTTGGAGAGCGAGATGAGTGCCGGCAGGCGCGCGCAGAGCACGCAGGAGAACCGCGCCCGGATGGTCACCGCGGCGCGCAAGGCCTTTGCCGCCAACGGCTATGTCGCGGCATCAATGGACGACCTCACCGCCGATGCCGGCCTGAGCCGCGGCGCGCTGTATCACGGCTTCGGCGGCAAGGCGGGCCTGCTTGCCGTCGTGGTCGAGCAGATCGACAGCGAGATGGCTGCACGGGCCCAGCAGGCTGGCGCTGCGCAGCCTGACAGGTGGAACGCTCTGCTGGCCGAAGCGGCGGCCTATATCGAGATGGCGCTGGAGCCGGAGATCCGCCGCATCGTGCTGCTGGACGGTCCGGCGATCCTGGGCGATCCGTCGCTCTGGCCCAGCCAGAATGCCTGCCTCGCGCTGACGCGTTCTGCTGTCGCCGACCTGATCGCGGATGGGACCATGCAGCGGGTTGACGTGGAGGCCGCCGCGCGCCTGCTGAACGGCGCCGCGCTGAACGCGGCATTGTGGCTGGCGTCGAGCGAGGATCCGCAGCGGCAGCTGCCCGATGCCATCGCAGCCTTCCGCATCATGGCATCGGGCTTCCTCCAGGACTCCCGCCGCTGAACCGCTGCGGTGGCGCCACGTTGCGCCACCGATCAGTCGCCTCCGGTTTCCCTCGCCGGGTGGTTAAGTGCGGCCAGCGCCTGCCCGAACCGGTCTTCCTTCTCGGCATTGCGGAGGAAGTTGACCCGTTGCACCAGGATCTCGGGCGGGGTGGGTACCTGGGAGAACAGGCTCATCACCTCCGCCACGAACGCCTCCAGCGGCAGGTAGCCCTTGCGGGTCTCCTGCCCAGGCGTCAGGCCGGTCTGGACTGCGGGCGGCACCAGCTCGATCACTTCGACCTTGCCGCGCAGCGCCTCTCGCAGCGACACGGTATAGGAGTGGATGGCGGCCTTGGTCGCATTGTAGGTCGGCGTTGCCAGCATCGGCACGAACGCCAGGCCGGAGCTGACATTGATGATCGCGGCGTCCGGCCGGGCCACCAGATGATCGACCAGCGCGTTGGTTAGCCGGATCGGGCCAAGCAGGTTCGTGGCGATCGTCGCCTCCGCATCGGCAAGGTTGCGGGTCCGGTCCAGCTGCTCGGTCCGCATGATGCCTGCATTGTTGAACAGCACGTTCACCGCGGGATGATCCGCCAGCAGGCGCCGGGTAAAATCGGCCACTCCTGCCGCGTCCTCTACGTCAAGCTCGATCGCGTGCATGTTCGGACGGCCGGCAATGGCGCTTTCCAGCGCCTCCCGTCGTCGTCCGGCGATGATGACCGTGTTGCCGGCATCATGGAACCGCTGCGCCAGCGCTTCGCCGATGCCTGAGCCTCCGCCGGTGACAAGGATGGTGTTGCCGCTCGTCTTCATGCTGTGCTCTCCATGTGTGTATGCCGTGACAGGATCAGCCGAGGTCAGGCCGCTTGCGCCATGACCATGACCGGGATGGTCGGCAGGTTGTAGACGATGTGCGCCATCGTGCCGGGCCAGACCGAACGGGTACGCCGGAACAGGTCGCCGGCAACCAGCCCCAGCAGCAGGGCAACCGGCAGGACGATGTTGATGCCATGCATCAGGGCGAAGATCACCGCCCCGCCAACCACCCCGACCAGCGCGCCGAACCGCAGCAGCCCGTTCGTCACAACGCCGCGGAACAGGAACTCCTCCCCTACCGGCGTCAGGATGCCCAGCAGGATCGTTGCCGTGACCAGTTGCGCGGTTCCTCCGCTGCCGCCGGTGGCGTAGATCTCCTGCGGGCTGGCCGGCAGTCCGATCGCGGACCCCCCCAGCAGGACCAGCAATCCCTTCGCCAGGAAGGCGACGATCCCGGCGCCTGCACCGATCAGCAGCCAACGCCGGGCAACCGGACGGACGCCGTAGAATGCCGGGGCCCGGCGGCGCAGCACCCAGGCCGCGCCGAAGCCGGCAAAGCCGGCGAGCGCGGACCATCCGGTCAGCAGCAGGCCCGGCATCGCAGGCGGCAGCCCTGTCCGGAGCAGCAGGATGGCGCCGCCAAACCCGACCAGTGCCATGCCGGCGAGGCCTGCCGCGATCTCCGCCAGCGACGGATGCATGGTTGCGCGGCCGTCATCCATCATGTCGGATTTGGCAGCTATCAAGATCATCGACTCCTACGGGCGTGCATGGCTCGCATCGTAAACTCGGAAGGCGGCGAATGGTTCGTCGCCGGGCTGTTCGGCGTGCGAAGACGGCCGGGCACGCCGGCCGGTAGCACGACCAGCTTGCAGAAGACCCGGCCCTTTGCTGCGGTCGTGGCGTTGTCATGCCGGGGGATTGCCGGCGACGGCAGTGCCCGCCTTTTCCCTGTTACCGTCGAGGATCGATCGTGCCCGTCACCGACATCGCCACCCGCGTCTATGACCATGGCTGGCGCCTCGACCCTGTCGTGCGCAGCCTGCTGGACACCGACTTCTACAAGCTGCCGATGCTGCAGATGATCCGGCACCTGCATCCGGAGGTGCAGGCGACCTTCTCGCTGATCAACCGCACCACATCCGTCAGGCTGGCGGAGACGGTCGATGAAGCGGAGCTGCGCGAGCAGCTCGACCATGCCCGGACGTTGCGGTTCTCCAAGAAGGAGCTGATCTGGCTGGCGGGCAACAACTTCTACGGCAAGCGGCGCATGTTCGCGCCCGAGTTCATCGACTGGCTCGCGACCTTTCAGCTGTCCGATTACGAACTCCGGACAGTGGATGGACAGTTCGAGCTGACCTTCAGTGGTCCCTGGACCCATACTACCATGTGGGAGATCCCGGCACTCACGATCCTCAACGAACTGCGGTCCCGCATGGCGCTGAAGGGCAAGGGCCGCTTCGAGCTCGATGTGCTCTATGCCCGCGCCAAGGCGAAGCTGTGGAGCAAGGTCGAGCAGTTGCGCACGCTTCCCGACCTCGTCCTCTCCGACTTCGGCACCCGCCGCCGACACAGCTTCCTGTGGCAGCGATGGTGTGTGGAGGCGTTGCGGGAAGGGCTGGGCTCCCGCTTCGTCGGCAGCTCGAACGTCCTGCTGGCGATGGACAACGATCTGGAGGCGATCGGGACCAATGCGCATGAACTGCCCATGGTTCTGGCGGCTCTGGCGCAAGACGATGCCGGTGTCGCAGCAGCGCCGTACCGGGTGCTGGAGGAGTGGCAGGCGCATTATGACGGCAATCTGCTGGTCGTGCTGCCCGATGCGTTCGGCACCACCGCCTTTCTGCGCGATGCGCCAAAATGGCTGGCGGACTGGACCGGGTTCCGCCCGGACTCGATGCCGCCGATCGAAGGGGGCGAGCAGATCATGGCCTGGTGGCAGGCGCACGGCCGTGATCCCGCCACCAAGCTGCTCATCTTCTCCGACGCCATGGACGTCGACAGCATCCAGGCGACCTACCGCCATTTTCAAGGCCGGGTACGGATGAGCTTCGGCTGGGGTACCAATCTCACCAATGATTTTCGTGGCTGCGATCCTGCGGGCGGTACCGGTCTGGAGCCGATCTCACTGGTGGCCAAGGTAACCAGCGCCAATGGCCGCCCGGTGGTGAAGCTGTCCGACAATCCGGCCAAGGCGACCGGTGATCCGGCCGAGATTGCGCGATACCTGCGGATCTTCGGGCGGGACGGGCGCGTGGAGCAGATGCCGGTGGTCTGATCGGCGACCCTCCGATTGCTGGCCGCAACCATGGCCGGCCTGCGTCGTTGGACATGGATGATCGCATCCTGGCCATCCCGATTGTGGATCATCCGCCACGGCGAAAGTGCCGGCAATGTCGCGCGCGCCGCCGCCTATGCCGCCGGGGCCGAGCGGATCGACGTGACGCTGCGTGACATGGACGTGCCGCTGTCGCCGAACGGATGCGAGCAGGCGGCGGCACTCGGCCGGTGGTTCGCGCGCCGGCCGGTCGAGGAACGTCCGGAAGTGCTGCTCGCCTCGCCCTACCTGCGTGCGCGGGACACGGCACGCCTGTTCCAGGAGGCGGGTGGCTGCGATGCTGCCGAGCCGATCTGCCTGGACGAGCGGCTGCGCGAAAAGGAGTTCGGCATCCTCGACGGGCTTACCACCGCCGGGATCGCGCGGCACGAGCCGCAGCAGGCGGAAGCGCGCCGCAGCCTGGGGAAGTTCTACCATCGCCCACCCGGCGGGGAGAGCTGGTGCGACGTGATCCTGCGGTTGCGATCGCTGATGGACACGGTTGCGCTGCATCATGCCGGACGTCCGGTGATGATCTTCGCGCACCAGGTGGTCGTGCTCTGCCTGCGCTACGTGCTGGAGGGCATGGACGAGGAACAGATCCTGGCGATCGACCGCACGGGCAACATCGGCAATTGCGCGATCACCGAATATCGCTTCGACGCGGCGGGGGGCAAGGATGGCGGCATGGTGCTGACCCGCTTCAACGCCACCGCCGCGCTGGACGGCGAGGAGGCGCTGCCCACTGCCGAGCCGCGCCACCGGCTGCCTCCGGCATGACCTCGCTCGATGCAGTCTGGCGCGGCGATCACCCGCTGCCGCCAGTTGCGGCAGACAGCACGAAGAAGAGCCGTGGCCGGGTGCTGGTCATCGGCGGGGCGCAGCGCCTGCCCGGCGCCATCCGCCTGACCGGCGAGGCAGCCCTGCGGGTCGGTGCCGGCCGGGTACGCATCGCCACCCTGCAGTCCCACGCCGCCATGCTGGGCATGTTCTTCCCGGAGGCCGGCATTATCGGACTGCCGGAACAGGACGGTGAACTGATGCCGGGTCCGCCGGAGCTGCTGGCCGGGCAGGTGGTGGCGCACAACGCGGTAGTTCTAGGGCCGGGCATGGCCGACAAAGGGGCGGCCGCGCGGCTGATTACGGCACTGGGCCTCGTGTCGGCCCCCGACACGGCCCTGCTGCTGGACGCGGCGGCCGTGGCATGCGCCGCGCCGCTGCGTGACCAGTTGCGAGGCTATGCCGAACGGCTGGTGCTGACACCGCACGCCGGCGAGATGGCCGCGCTTTCCGGTCTGGGCGAGGCGGAGGTCACCGCCAACCCGGCTTCGGTCGCGCAGAAGATGGCCGAGCGGTTCGACGCGATCGTGGCGCTGAAGGGACCGGAAACGGTGATCGCCGAGCCGGATGGTGCGCTGCTGCACTTCCGTAGCGAGTGTGCCGGGCTGGCCACCGCCGGTTCCGGCGATGTGCTGGCGGGGATCATCGGCGGGCTGCTGGCGCGCGGGGCCGATCCGCTGGCGGCAACCGCCTGGGGCGTCTGGCTGCATGCCGAAGCCGGCCATGCCTGTGCTGTCAGGATCGGCCCGGTCGGCTTCCTGGCACGCGACCTGCTGGGCGAGGTGCCCGGCCTGCTGCCCCGGTGATCAGTCCGCAGCCACAGCCACGCTCAGGATCTCGATCGCATCCTCGATCCCGCCGAACGGCAGCAGGTCGCCTGCCTCGGCGCCCAGCATCGCCCGGCTCAACGGCGCGTTGAAGGAGATCAGGCCCGCAGCAGGCGCCGCCTCGTCATCGCCCACGATCCGCAGGGTGCGGGGATTGTCGTTGAGGCTGAAACGCACCTCCGTACCGAACTCCACCTTCTCGCCCGCGGGCACCGGCGCCAGTTCGGCAGACACCTGCCGCGCACGCCAGTATCGCAGGTCGCGCTGCAGGCTGGTGACGGCCGCCGGATCGTCCGCCTTTGCCGCATCAGCTTCCAGTTCGGCGATGCGCGCTTCAATCAGTCGCAGCCCGCGCGCGGTCACGAGGTTGGGCCCGGCCGGGATCGGCAGCTCGAACTTCGGCTCCAGATGCTCCTCGTCGCTTTCGCGGCGGAAGGCGACGCTCATCAGCGCTTCTTCTTCGTGATGGTGGCGGTGAAGTCCGGATCCTTGTTCGCCACCCAGTCCACGAACTTGCGCACGGCCGGGTTGAGCAGCAGGCCATCCACATCCATCCCGTGACGCTGCAGTTCGGAATTGGTGAAGTTGGCGGTCAGCGTCTGCTGGCAGATCGGGTGCATCGGCACCGTGTCGCGCCCCCCGCGGCTCTTGGGCACAGGATGGTGCCACACGATCGTCTCGCCCGTTGGCCGGCCGCACAGCCAGCACGGCACGGCGGGCGCAGGTGCCTCGTCCTCGGCGGGGTCTTCATAAGGTCCATGCTTGGGATGCTTGCGGGCCAACGTGTCTGCCTTGAACGAATTGCTTTCCGAAGACGCTTTATAGGGCGTGCCGCCGGCATTGCCACGGGGACGGCTCGTCGCCTGCCTGGCCGCAGTACCCTGCGATTGTTGCTGCAGTGCACAAGTTTCGTAACGTGGAGGTAACAAACCGGTCCCACCGGCCGTGGCGCAACACGGGGTCGAGCGACCGCCCGGCGACGGGGCGGTCCAAGAACAAGGCAGGGATACGCAAGCCATGACATCTTCGAACAGAAGCGGCGCGATCGCGCGCCTGCTGGCTGGCAGCGCATTGCTCGTCGCCACCACGCTGCCGGCCTTCGCGCAGCAGGATGTCTCCGCTCCGGCAGCCAACCAGGTGGAAGCCGACGGCGAAGACGGGTCGGCCGACGACAACGTCATCATGGTTACGGGCTACCAGGGCAGCCTGCTCGAAGCGATCGACATCAAGCGCAACACGATCGGCTTCTCGGACAGCATCGTCGCCACCGACATCTCGGACTTCCCGGAACAGAACCTTTCCGAAGCGTTGCAGCGCCTGCCAGGCGTTACCATCGAACGGGATCGCGGCCTGGGCACGCGCGTCAACGTGCGCGGTCTGCCATCCGAATACACCTTCGTGTCCATCAACAAGCTGGCGACCGCGTCCGGCAGCGGCGGTCGCGATGTCGAGTTCGACATCTTTGCGTCCGAACTGATCCAGACCGTCACCGTGCACAAGTCGCCCGTCGCGTCGGACGAGGAGGGCGGCATCGCCGGCTCGGTCGCGATCAGCACCGCCCGGCCGTTCGACAATCCGGGCCTGCGGGTGGTCGGCACGCTGGAGGGCGCCTACAACACCATTTCCGAAAAGGTCGACCCGCTGTTCAGCGTGCTGGCCAGTGACACGTTCGGCGATTTCGGCGTGCTGGTATCGTTCGCCAGCCAGCAGCGCACCAACCGGACCGACAGCAATTCCGGCATCAACTTCCGCCCGATCTCCCGCTGGACCGACCGCAACAATGCGCAGACGCGGCAGGCGCTGGCCGTTCTGCAGCGTGACGCCGGCATCGTGTTCGACAATGTCCGCAATCCGGACGGGGTCAACCGGGTCGTGTTCCTGGACAAGGTGGGTGATCGCGTGTTCCTGGACGATCAGGAACGCTACGGCCTGTCGGGCTCCATCCAGTACAAGCCAGGTGACGATTTCAGCCTCAGCTTCGATGGATTCGTCGGCGCCTACGACACCGATGTCGATGAATATGACGTCGCCGGCTATTCCGCTTCCAGCACCTCCACTCTGGGCATCATCCATGATTACGACGACACGACGCTGGCCAATGACGGCATCGTGGTGCTGCGCGACGTGTCCTACACCCGCACGCAGCACGAATTCCTCAGCAAGGAGTACCTCAACCGCACCGATTACAGGCAGTTCGGCGGAGAGCTGAACTGGACGCCGGGGCGCTGGGCCATCAACGTGCTGGGCGGCTATTCCGGGGCGGAGAAGTCGGTCGATTTCTCCAACCTCAAGCATGTCGCCTATGCGCCGTCGCGCACCCGCTACACCGCCACAGGGGGCGAGACGATCCCCAGCGACGATCCGAACACGATCGACATGTACAACGCGCCCGGCAGCTACCTGTTCGAAGCGTACGAGACCACGCGGGAGCAGATCCAGGACGACAAGTACGCCGCGCAGGCGGATGTGTCGCACTTCTTTGACGGCGTGCTGGAGCGGGTCAATCTGGGCGTGCGCTTCACGTCCAAGACCAATGAACGCCAGTATGGCGAGGAGAAGATCCAGGGCCCGACCCGCGGCAGCACCGCCTATCTGAACCGGCGTACGCTGGCCGACAGCCCGCTGGAGGACGTCACCGCGATCACCGGCGGCAAGGCCTATCAGGCGCGCGACCTGAACTGGGCGCAGGTGTCCAACAGCTATGCCCGCGACTTCTTCCGGCCGGACGGGTTCGAGACACCTTTCGGAGATGGCAATTACTACAAGGTGCAGGAAGAAACCTGGGCCGCCTGGGCGCAGGCGAACCTGGAATGGGATCTCGGCAGCGTGCCGGTGCTCGTCAATGGTGGCGTCCGCTACGTCAACACCAAGGTTGAGTCCGAAGGGTTCCAGCAGGTCCAGAACACCGACGGTTCGACAGGCTACACCGATGCCCCCGTGGCGAGCGACGGCCGCTACGACAAGTTCCTGCCATCGATGAACGTACAGGCCGAACCGCTGCCCGACCTGCTGCTGCGCGCTGCTGCCTCGCAGACGCTGATCCGCCCCGCGCTGACCGATCTCGCCTACAAGCGCACCGCCAACTTCAACAGCTTTCGCTTCAATGATGGCAATCCCGGCCTGCGGCCGACCTTCGCCGACCAGTGGGAAGCGGGGCTGGAGTACTACCTGCCGGGCGGCGGGCTGCTGTCCGCGTCCTATTTCTGGAAGAAGATCAAGGGCGTCATCAACAACCAGCTGACCGGGACCGTGCCCGGCGTCACCAAGTACAATGCCAACGGCACGATCGACGGCGTGTACGATTTCGAAGTTTACCAGCCGGTCAATGCCGATGGTTCCTTCACGGTGAAGGGCGTGGAACTGGCGGCGGTGCTGCCCTTCGGCATGTTCGTGCCGGCGCTGGACGGACTGGGCCTCAACGCCAACTACACGGTGCTCGACAGCTCGCTGACAGGACAGTCCGATCTCGGCATCGACACATCGCCGATCGGCCTGGCCGACAATACCTACAACGTGACGCTGTACTGGGACAACGGGCCACTGGCGGCGCGCGCCTCCTACAACCGCAAGAGCGAGTATGTGGAATACATCCAGAACAACAACTACCCGGTCTATCGCGACGGATACGGGCAGGTTGACGTTGCGGTCAGTTACCAGCTGACGCCCAACTTCCGCCTGGAGGCGCAGGGCATCAACGTCACGGAGGAGGCGACCACCGGCTACACCATGGATCCTTCCTTCCCCACGATGTACGAATTCTCCGGCGCCCGGTACAGCCTGGGCGTACGGGCGCAGTTCTGATGAGGACGCCAGCCATGCTTTTCCGCACATTCCTTCTCGCTACGGCCCTCCTGACCGCGCCCGCTCTGGCGCAGGAGGCCGCGCCGGATCTGTCGCGTGCCGCGCACGGTGACCTGACGCAGCCGGGCGGTGCCCGCCGGATCGAAGGCGACCGGACGGAGCAGTTCCGGCAGCTGATCGACGGCGCGCGCCCCCGCAACGTGATCCTGCTGATCGGCGACGGCATGGGCGATTCCGAGATCACCGTGGCGCGCAACTATGCGGTGGGGGCCGGCGGCTACTTCGCAGGGATCGACGCGCTGCCCGTCACCGGGGCCTACACGCATTATTCGCTCAACAAGGACGATCACAAGCCCAACTACGTGACGGACTCCGCCGCCAGCGCGACCGCCTGGGCGATCGGGGTCAAGAGCTACAACGGCGCGATCGGCGTCGACGTCAACGGCGCCCCGCATTCCAGCATCCTCGAACTGGCGAAGGCGGCAGGCCTTGCCACCGGCGACGTGACCACGGCCGAGATCCAGGACGCGACGCCAGCGGCGCTGGTCGCGCATGTCACCAGTCGTAGCTGCTACGGACCTGTGGCAACCAGCGCGACCTGTCCCGGCAACGCGCTGGAGAATGGCGGCGCGGGTTCCATCACGGAACAGTTGCTGGCACTGCGGCCGGACCTGGTGCTGGGCGGCGGCGCACGCAGCTTCGACGAGACGGCGACCGCCGGCGAATGGCAAGGCAAGACCCTGTTCCAGCAGGCGGCTGATCGGGGATACCACGTCGTGCGCAATGCGGCCGGGCTGGCGGCGGTGGATGCGGCCGATGCGACCCGCCCGCTGCTGGGCCTGTTCTCTGTCGGGACCATGCCGGTCCGCTGGACGGGACCGGTGGCGGCCCGCCGCGGCAATCTGGACGAAGCGCCGATCCGCTGCGAAGTCAACGCCCAGCGCACGGCCGACATCCCGACCCTGGCCGACATGACCACCAAGGCGATCGCGCTGCTGCGCGACCGGCCGGCCGGCTTCTTCCTGCAGGTGGAGGGCGCCTCCATCGACAAGCAGGACCATGCCGCCAATCCGTGCGGCCAGATTGGCGAGACGGTCGACCTGGACGAGGCGGTGCAGGTGGCGCTGCAATTCGCGCGGGAGCAGGGCGACACGCTGGTGATCGTCACCGCCGATCATGCGCATACCAGCCAGATCGTCGGCAACGACACCCGCTCGCCCGGCCTCACCCGGTCGCTGATCACGCATGACGATGCGGTGATGACGGTGAACTACGCCACGGCGGAGGAAGGGTCGCAGGCGCATACCGGCACCCAGCTGCGTATCGCCGCCTACGGCCCCCAGGCGGCGAACGTGGCCGGCCTGATCGACCAGACCGATCTGTTCTACATCATGCGTGACGCGCTCGGACTGGAGTCACCTGCCCGCTAGTCCTGCAGGCGAGGCGGCCGGGTCGAGCCCGGCCGCTGCTGGATCAGGCGATCACAGGCGCCCGCGGATGCCGACCAGGAAGGTCGTACCCGGCTTGTACTCGTTGAAGGTTGCGTTCGGGAACTGGAAGTAGCTCGAGATCGGCTCGTTGGTGATGTTGATCACGTTCACCGTCACCGTCGGCAACTGCTCCCGCCCGAAGATCTCCGCCAGATCCACATTGCCGGAGAAGTCCAGCTGGCCGAAGTCACGGCCGAAGATGGCTGCTTCGGTAATGCCGTTCTGGTTCGGGTTCGATCCCTGCGACCCTTCATTGAAGACATAGGTCAGCCGGGCGGATAGCCCGTTGCCTTCGTAATAGCCCGTCGCGGTGTAGGTGGTCGGCGCCACGCCCAAGGCTACGGCGGGCGCACCCTGGCCCTGACCCTTCTGGTCGATGATCGTCAGGTTGCCCTGGAAGCCGAAGCCGGTGATGCCGGCCCATTCGGTCGCGAAATCCAGCGGCTGGGTCAGCTGGAACTCCAGCCCGTTCACGATCAGCTTGCCGTCCGAATTGACCTGCTGGGTAATCACGACCGGGATGTTCTCCGGCGCCACGCCCGGTGCACGATCCGTCAGCGCCAGCTGCTGCTGCTGGGTCAGGGTGGCGAAGGTGATGCCGTACGGCGCCAGGAAGGACAGCGGCACCGTGGAGTTCTGGTTCACGGTGAAGCCGGTGATCGACTTGCGGAACGCCGCCACGGCGATCACGCCCTCTCCGCCGGTGTAATATTCGAACCCGAGGTCAATATTGTCGGAGATGTACGGATCAAGTGACTGATTACCAACGGTCCCGATGTCGGCCGATGGTGACGTGAACGACGCGCCGGGCAACAGCGAGTTCGGGTCCGGCCGGGTCAGGGTCTGCGAAACGGACGCGCGCAGCACCGCCTCCTGCCCGAAGCTGAGCGCCGCGCTCAGCGATGGCAGGAAGTTGTCGTAACGCTGCTGGTCATCCACGAAGCTGACCACGGCGGGGTAGCACGATCCATCGAGCGTGAAGCCGGGCGATGCGCCCGGGCAAACCAGCGGGCCACGCACGTTGCGCGGGTCCACGCCGGTAACCCGCCCGATGATCTGTTGCCGCGTGCGGATCCAGCGCGCGCCGCCATTCAGCCGGAGCGTCTTGTCGTCGCCGAACTCCACAATGCCGTTGCCTTCCACGAACAGCCCCAGCACCTTTTCACGGATCCGGCCGCCATTGGCGCCGCTGCTGCCCGAACCGGTCTCCGTCGCGCCGGCCAGCAGCTCGTCGTAATTGGTGGCTTCACGGAACTTGTCCCAGTCGACGGTGACGAAGCCGCTGTCCCCCGGCCGCAGATAGCTGGGCACGGCCGCCGTGGGGACCACCGATCCGCCCCAGCTCAGCGGCGGGACGCCCGCGGTACCCACCGTGCCATAGGCAGGGTAGGTCGGATAACCGGGCGCGATCGCCACACCGGGCACCTGCGGTCCGGGCGCATTGGCGCCATCGCATGGTGGCTGTCGGTTGGGGCCGGGCAGGGTGACACTGGGATTGTTGCCGCAGATCAGGTTCTGCCACGGATTGGTGTTGTCGAACGGCCGGATCTGGCGCTGCACGTCATCATAGGCGCCGCCCACCCGCACGCTGAAGCGTGTCTCGTCGCCGAACAGCAGGCTGCCACGCACGCCCTTTGTCTCGGTCCGGCGCTCCTCGCCGTTCAGGTTGACGCGGCCACCGCCGGCCCAGCCGAACAGGCTGGGGTCGTTCAGGTCGACATTGCTGTCCACCTGCGGGATCGTGCCGTCGTTGGCGTAATCCACCACGATGCCGCTGTTCGCCGGCGTGATGACCAGCACGGTCGGGCTTTCCCGGCGGAAGTTGCTGCGCGACCAGTTGACCTGCAAATCGCCCTTCAGCAGATCGTTGACGATGAAGTCGATACCCGGATTGACGCCCCAGAAATCCACCTCGTCCAGATAGGGGCGGTATTCCAGGAAGAACTGCGAATTTGCGTAGGTGCCGGCGGTCACCACGCACCCCGTCGCGCAATTCTGCTGGTCGTAGGTCGTATTGAGCGGGATGGCGGCACCGTTGCGGCCGACCCAGTTCATCGAACTGCGCTCGAACTCCGTCTTGCGTTCGCCATACAGGCCATCGATGTAGAAATGCAGCGCGTCGCTCGGCCGCCACTCTAAGGAGGCGATCGCGTTGTAACGCTGGCGGTATCCGTCTTCGACCCGCGGGCGGCTGAGCCGCGGGATCAGGCCGTTGTCGATCTGCTCGATGGTCGCGCCGGGATTGTTGGCCAGCAGGAAGCCCTGGTCGATCGTCGCACCGGGGGTCAGGCCGGCGCCCGGGCGCGTGGGCACAGTCGCGGGAATGGTCCAGTTGCCGCCACCGGTCGTGTTGCGGGTGGTGCCGGGCCGCTGTGCGGCGCTGAGATTGGGGTTGGTCCACCCGATCGTCTCGTAGCCCTGCACGTTGAACTGGTTGCGCACTGCGGTGCCGCCGACCAGGACGCCGAAGTCGCCGAACGTGCTGCTGGCAAGCGCATAGGCGCGATAGCCGTACTTGTCGGACTGGCTGACCTTGGAACCCTGCAGGCCATAGCTGAGATAGGCCTCCGGATTGTCGAACGGCCGCGCGGAACGCAGGTTCACGGTACCGGCCGCGCCACCTTCCACCTGGCTTGGAACCGGCGACTTGCTGACCGTCAGCTGCGTGAACAGTTCGGTCGGCAGCAAATCCAGATCGACCTCGCGATTGGTGCTCTGCGCGTCGAACCGCACCGATGCTACCGCTACCGGCGCGCCGTTCAGCAGTACGCGGGTGAAGTTGGTGCCCAGGCCGCGAATGGCGACGCTGGTGCCCTCGCCGGTGACCTCGCGCGCGATGGTGACGCCGGGGATGCGGTTCACGGACTCGGCGATGTTGGTGTCGGGAAACTTGCCGATATCCTCGGCAAAGATGCTGTCGTTGAAGCCGATCGAATCACGCTTGGCCGCGGTCTGGCTCTGCAGCGAGGCGCGGAAGCCGGTAACCACGATCTCGCTGTTGCCCGTGGCAGACGGGTCGGCAGGAGCGGGCGAGTCGTCGTCGATCGCGGTGGGCGCAGTCTGGCCGGCGCCGTCGGTCTGCTGTGGATCGGCACTCTGCTGCGTGCTGCTGGTGGAGGAGGCGGTGGGTGCCGGCGGGCCCTGGCTCGGGCTCGTCTGCGCGAGGGCGGGCCAGGCGGTGCTGGCCAGCAACACGGCCGTCAGGGTGGCAGCCCGATGAAGGGCAATGGCGGTGGATCGCATCTTATCCTCTCCTGTCACTCGACCTCTATGTGTCGATCTGTCACGATGTTAACGTGAACATGCAGGCGTGGCAATTCGCAAATGCCGTGCGGCGGGAAAGGATGTACGGCGCCACGATGGACGGGAGGAAAGCGGCGCGGGTCGCCACCATGCAGGATGTCGCACGAGCGGCGGGCGTTTCGCACATGACCGTGTCACGCGTGGTGAACGGCCACGGCGCCGTGCGCCCGGAAACACGCCGGCTGGTGGAAGCGGCAATCACAGCTCTCAACTTCGCGCCCAATCCGCTGGCCAGGGCGCTGAACATGGGCGCGCCGCAGCGGATCGCCCTGCTGCACCGCTTCCCGAACCCGGGCACGCTGGGCGTGTTTCTGCTGCACCTGCTGGACCGCGCGGCGAAGGCTCACGCGAACCTGGAGGTACGAGAGGTCCATGCCACGGACCAGGATGCTCAGGTGGTGGCCGACCTGGTCGAACGACGGGTCACCGGCGTGATCCTGGCGCCGCCACTGGCCGACGATCCGGTGCTGGTCACGCTGTTGCGGGCAGGGGGGCTGGGTATCGTGGCTTCCGGATCGGTGCGGCCGGATGCCAAAGTCGTATCCGTCGGCATAGACGATCAGGCGGCGGCTCATGCCATGACGCAGCACCTCCTCCACCTGGGGCACCGGAGCATCGGCTTCATCACCGGCCATCCCGATCATGCTTCCAGCACGCTGCGGCTGGCCGGGTACCATCAGGCCATGCGCGACGCGGACATCCCTGTTCCGCCGGGGCTGGTGGGTGAGGGACTTTACACATACCAGTCCGGCCTGGCCGCGGCGGAGGCGTTGCTGGGGGCCGCTCACCGCCCCAGTGCCATTTTCGCCAGCAATGACGACATGGCCGCCGCGACGCTTGCGGTGGCGCATCGCCGCGGGCTGGCGGTGCCGGGCGACCTTTCGATCGCCGGCTTCGACGACAGCGTGCTGGCGACCACCGTCTGGCCTACCCTGACCACCGTCCGCGCGCCTGCGCGCATGATCACGCGCACCGCCTTCGATCTCGTGCTGCAGGCGGTGTCCGGCGGTCAGCCCCCCGGCGACGCCCCGCATCGCGTCTGCCTGCCGTTCGAGCTGGTGACGCGGGAATCGACCGCGCCGCTCGACAGCGGGCTCATGACAGCGGTAGAGCAGCCGGGTGGCGCGCCTGATCCTGTTTAACAAGCCCTTCGGGGTGTTGTCGCAGTTCACCGACGGCAGCGGAACCGCGCGATCCACGCTGTCGGACTTCATCGACATTCCCGGTGTCTACCCGGCCGGGCGGCTGGATCGTGACAGCGAAGGATTGCTGCTGCTGTGCGATGATGGGCGGCTGCAGGCGCGCATCGCCGATCCCCGCTTCAAGATGGGCAAGACTTACTGGGTCCAGGTCGAAGGGGAGCCGGACCCCGCCGCCCTGCAGCACCTCGCCCGTGGCGTGCAGCTTAAGGACGGGCCGACCCGCCCGGCAGAGATCCATCGTCTGGCCGATCCCGCCCTCTGGCCACGCGACCCGCCGATCCGCGTGCGCAAGAGCGTGCCCGACAGCTGGCTGGCGATGACCATCCACGAAGGTCGCAACCGGCAGGTCCGGCGCATGACCGCGGCGATCGGCCATCCGACCCTGCGGCTGGTCCGCTGGTCGGTCGGCGACTGGACGCTGGATGGCATCGCGCCGGGTCAATGGCGCGAGATCGCAGTACCGGGCGGACGCCTCTGAGCTACCCGTCGAAGGCGACGGCGCCTTCGTTGACCAGCGCCAGCAGCAGCTCTGCCGCGGCCGGATCGGCAATGGCGGCCGGCTCTACCAGCAGGTGATCCTCGCCACAGATCCGCTCCGCCAAGGTCGCAGCGGCGCCTTCGCACGGGATGCACCGGCCGTTCACGAACAGCAGCACGTCCGTTTCCCCCTGCCGCACGAAGGCGAAGCGCGCGGCCGGGTTGCGCTCCAGTGCGCCGGCGGGAAGCATCTCCGCCAGATCGCTCTGGTCCATGCGCTGCTCGGGCTGCCAGTCGATCTCCGGATATTTCGGTCTGGTGCTGTGCTGGCCGAACCAGCGGGCGAACCCGTCCATGTCCAGCAGGCCGGCGGTCGCCATCGCATGCAGCTGCGCCAGCGCGGCGGGGGTGATCTCGCCCGGATTGTCCTGCAACGGCAAGGCCGGGTCGGCGTACCGGTCATCATCGGTCAGCCCGTCCAGCAGGCTTTCCGACCAGCCATCCATCAGTTCCGCCCGCGATGGCGCGCGAAAGCCGATGGAGTAGGTCATGCAATCATCGCCCACCGCAATCCCGTCATGCGCGATACCGGGCGGCACATAGACGATGTCGCCAGGCTCCAGCACCCATTCCTCCTGCACCTCGAACCCGGCCAGCAGGCGCAGGTCGGCATGGGGCAGCAGCGGAGACGTGTCGTCATGGCGGCCGCCGATCCGCCAGCGCCGGCGTCCGGCACCCTGGATCAGGAACACGTCATACTGGTCGAAATGCGGACCCACGCCGCCGCCATCCGTGGCGTAGCTGACCATCACGTCATCCACCCGCCAGTTGGGGACGAAGCGGAATGCCTCCAGCAGCGCGGCCACAGCCGGTACGTGGTAGTCGACAGCCTGTACCAGAAGGGTCCAGGGCGCCGATCCCAAGGTGGCGAACCGCTCCTCCTGCAAGGGGCCCTGTTCCATCTGCCACGCGCCCGTGCCGCCGGTCACCAGGCGGGACTCCACCTCGCTCTCGCAGGCGAGCCCGGCCAGTTCGTCCGGCTCCAGCGGGTTGGCCCAGCCGCGCCACGGATTGCGGATCAGCAACGGGCGCTGCTGCCAGGTATCACGCAGGAAGGCCGCGTGGTCGAACCGGGTCGGGTCCAGCTGCATCAATCCTGCTCCTGCCCGGTCGCCGCTACCAGATCCATGAAGTTGCGGGCGGCATCGCGGTCAGCCGCATCCTTGAAGGCCACGTCCAGGTCGGGCGCGGCATCCAGCAGATGCAGCACGCACCACAGGGCGAACCGCTTTGCCCGGTCCTGCTCCAGGCCGAGGTCCACCTGCATCTTCTCGATCCCCGCGACCTGTGCCCCGGGTGGCACGGACGCAAGGTCGGCGGAGCCGAAGTAGCGCAGTAGCAGATCGTCGAAGTCCATCGCCGCGGCCTAGACTGTTGCGGCGCCGACGCAAGGTCGCGGGTGCTAGGCCGCCTGCGTCTCCAGCCGCTCGCTCGCCTCCAGCCAGCCGGCCTCGATGTCGGCCAGTTCGCGCGCCAGCGTCGCCCGCTCCTTGCCCAGCTCGCCCGCCTTGGCGCCGGCGGTCAGCAGCCGCTCGTCCAGGCTGGCGATCTGCTTCTGCAGGCGGTCCATCCGCTTCTCCTGCTCCGCCATCTGCTGCTTGGCCTCCTTGGCCTGCTCGCGGATGCGGGCCTGATCGGCCTTGCTCTTCTTGGCGGGCTTGGCGCCACCCTCGGCCTTCGGCTGGTTGCGGCCCAGCACGAAGTCGATGTAGTCGGTCATGCTGCCGGCATATTCCTGCGCGGTACCATTATCCACCAGCACCAGCCGGTCGGCCGTCAGCTCCACCATGTGGCGGTCATGGCTGATGAGGATGACCGCACCTTCGTAGGCGTTCAGCGCCTGCACCAGTGCCTCGCGTGCGTCGACGTCGAGGTGGTTGGTCGGCTCGTCCAGGATCAGCATGTGCGGCGCGTCGCGCGTGATCAGTGCCAGCGCCAGCCGCGCCCGCTCCCCGCCCGACAGCTTCGCCACCTGCTGCGTCGCCCGATGACCGGAGAAGCCGAACCGCCCCAACTGCGCCCGCACCGCGCCCGCGGTCTTGCCGGTCATCGCCCGGGTCATATGGTCCAGCGGCGTGTCGTCGGATGCCAGCTCCTCCACCTGATACTGCGTGAAGTACCCGACCTGCATCTTGCCCGATGCGTTCATCGCGCCTTCCAGCGGCGGCAGTTGCGCCGCCAGCAGGCGCGCCAGCGTGGTCTTGCCGTTGCCGTTGCGGCCCAGCAGCGCGACCCGCTCGGCAGGATCGATCCGCAGGTTCAGCCGCCGCAGCACCGGCGTCTCGCCATAGCCGACCGCCGCCAAGTCCAGCGTGATCAGCGGCGGCCGCAGCTCGCTGGGATCGGGGAAGTCGAAGCTCAGGCTGGGATCGTCGGCCAGCTCGGCGATCGGCTGCATCTTGGCCAGCATCTTGGCGCGGGACTGCGCCTGCTTGGCGGTCGAAGCACGCGCACTGTTGCGGGCCACGTAGTCCTGCAGCCGGGCACGCTGCGCATCCTGCGATGCCGCAGCCGCCGCCAGATGCGCCGAACGCTCGGCCCGCTGCCGCTCGAAATCGTCATAGCCGCCGGGGTACAGCGTGATCTTGCCGCCCTGCAGGTGCAGGATCGTGTCGACCACATTGTTCAGCAGGTCACGTTCGTGGCTGATGATGATCAGCGTGGCGGGGTAGGACTTCAGGAAGTTCTCCAGCCACAGGGTCGCTTCCAGATCCAGGTGGTTCGAAGGCTCGTCCAGCAGCAGGATGTCGGGCGCGGAGAACAGCAGGGCGGCCAGCGCGGCGCGCATCTTCCACCCGCCGGAAAAGCTGCTCAGCGGCTGCGCCTGCATGTCCTCGTCGAAACCCAGACCCTGCAGGATGCGGCCGGCGCGGGCCGGGGCGGTGTAGGCGTCGATCGCCAGCAGCCGGTCATACAGGTCGCCCAGCCGGTCGGAATCCTCGCAGGTCTCGGCCTCTTCCAGCAGGGTGGTGCGCTCGACATCGGCGGCCAGCACGGTGTCGAACGGCGTGGCTGCGCCATCGGGCGCCTCCTGCGCGATGTAGCCCAGCCGGGCGCGCCGCGGCACGTTGATCGATCCCGCATCGGGATCGAGCTCGCCGATCAGCACCTTCATCAAGGTCGACTTTCCAGCGCCGTTGCGCCCGACGATGCCGGCCCGCGCACCGGGCGGGATGGAGGCACTGGCGCCATCCAGGATCGTGTTGCCGCCAAGCCGCACGGTGAGGTCGTTGATCGTGATCATGCGCGCCCCCTATCAGGGCTGGGCCTGCTGCCAAAGTGCACCGCAGCATTTTCTCGCATTCCGACCGGCCCGATGGCTGGAAACGCGGCCATGCCACACGATCTTGGCCGCATGATGGACCTGTTCGGCGCACCCTTGCTTCCCGGCCTGCATACGGTGGCGGACCTCGTGACGGTCGGGGAAGAGGCCATGCTCATCGCCGGCATCGATGGCACCGATCTGGCACCCTTCAGGTTCCAGGGCTGGGAGGGCAAGCGGCTGACCGTCTCGTTCGGCTGGAACTATGATTTCGACACGCAGCAGGTGGCCCGTGCCGAACCGATCCCGGACTGGTTGCTGCCGGTCCGTGCACGCATGGCCGCATTCGCCGGCCTCGATCCGGCAACCCTGATCCAGGCATTGCTGATCCGCTACGATCCGGGGGCCGGCATCGGCTGGCACCGCGACCGGCCGATCTACGAGCATGTGGTCGGCCTGTCGCTCGGCGCTCACGCGGACATGCGGTTCCGGAGACGCAGGGACGGTGGCGGGTTCGAGCGGGTGTCCGTTCCGCTGGTGCCACGCGCCGCCTATCATCTCAGCGGAGAAGCGCGCCACGCGTGGGAGCACAGCATCGTTGAGCTGGACCGGCCCCGCTGGTCGGTCACGTTTCGCACGCCGTCATCGCGGTGGAACCTGCCACGCGATCCATAGGTGCGATCCTCTTGGCAGGCGCACGCTGGCTGATAGAGCCCGACCTGCAACAGCCGGGAGAGAACAGCCATGTTAGACCGTCGTCAGGTGCTGGGTGGTGCCGCGGGTGGTGCGGCCATGATCGGCGCCGCCGGCGTGGCGGCCGGGGCCGAAATCAACCCGCCCGATGCGCCGCTGCATGCTGGCGCAGCCGACCGGGCCTTCTCGCTCGACCTGCTGCAGCGGATGGCGCAGCCCGTGCTCGACAGGATGGCACGCGGACGTTTGCGGCAGGAGTGGACACCGGAGGTCAGCCCGACCTGGGACGGGCGCAATCTCGGCGTCAGCTACCTGGAGGCGTTCGGCCGCCTGCTGGATGGGATCGCCCCCTGGCTCGCCTTGCCGGATGATGGCTCGCCCGAAGGCCGCCTGCGTGCAAGACTGCGCGATCAGGCGCTGAGCAGCCTGGATCATGCGGTCGATCCCGCCAGCCCGGATTACCTGACGTGGCAGGGGGAAGGGCAGGTGCTGGTGGACTCTGCCTATCTGACCAGCGCACTGCTGCGTGCGCCCGATGCCTTGTGGCAGCCGCTATCCGCCACCACGAAACAACGCCTTGTTGCCGAGATGAAGGCGCTGCGCCAGATCGATCCTCCATACACCAACTGGCTGCTGTTCGCCGCCATGAACGAGGCGTTCCTGTTCTCGATCGGGGAGGACTGGGATCCGATGCGGGTCACCCTGTCGATCCGCAAGTTCCTGGAATGGTATGTCGGTGATGGCTGGTACGGCGATGGCAGCCGGTTCCACTTCGACTACTACAACAGCTACGTGATCCAGCCGATGCTGGTGCAGATCCTGTCCGCGCTCGCGACGCTGGGCAGCGGCAAGGCACGGCTGAACGGCCTGAACCTGGCGGAGCAGCATGAACTCACGATCCGTCGGGCGCAGCGATATTGCGAGCACCTGGAACGGATGATCGGGCCGGATGGCGCATATCCTGCCATCGGGCGCTCACTGACCTATCGCACCGCCGTGCACCAGCCGCTCGGCCAACTGGCCTGGCTCGGCAAGCTGCCGGACAGCCTGCCGGCGGGTCAGGTGCGCGCGGCGACGATGGCGGCGCAGCGGCGGATCTTCGCCGATCCGAGCAATTTCAATGCCGACGGCTTTCTGACGATCGGCTTCGCACGGCATCAGCCGGCGCTGGGCGACATCTATTCCAATGCCGGCAGCATGTATGTCGCGTCCGAAAGCCTGCTGGCGATGGGTCTGCCGGCCAGTGCCGCGTACTGGACGGACCAGCCGCTGCCCTGGACGATGCGCCGGGCCTATGGCGGCGGCGACTTCCGCAAGGATTATTACGTCGATTACTGATCAGAGCGGGCCCGGCATCTGCCGGACCCGTGATCAGGCTGCGGTCAGAGCTGCCCCAGCATGTACTCCGCGGTGCTGACCTGGAAGTCGCCCGGCTGTTCCACGTTCAGCTCAGTCACCACGCCATCGTCCACGATCATGGAGAAGCGCTGCCCGCGCTTGCCCATGCCGAACTTGCTGCCATCCATGACCAGACCCAGCGCCTCGGCAAACTCGCCATTGCCGTCAGCCAGCATGGTGATGTCGGACGATCCCGCACTTTCGTTCCATGCGCCCATCACGAACGCATCGTTCACCGCGGTGCAGGCGATCTCTTCCACGCCCTTCGCCTTCAGCTCGGCCGCCCTCTCCACGAAGCCGGGCAGGTGCCGGGCGGAGCAGGTGGGGGTGTACGCGCCGGGGACGGAGAACAGCGCGACCTTGCGGCCGGCGAAGTAATCGGCGGATTGGATGGCGTCCGGCCCGTCCGGCGTAACCTTGGTCAGCTTCACGTCTGGCAGGCGATCGCCCTTGGCAATGGTCATTACGATTGTAACTCCTTTGATGTTGCGACCGCACATAATGGGTGACGCCCGCCAGACAACCGGCGGTTTGCAAGGGTGTGCTCACCGCGCTAAGGGGCTCCGCACCACGGCGCCGCGTGGAGCCCCGGCAGCGCCCCCAGCCATTTCAGCAGGAGTTCGTCCACGTGGCCACCATTGCGCCTACCCAGGATTACGTCATCAAGGATATCAGCCTCGCCGATTACGGCCGGGCGGAGATCGAGATCGCCGAGACCGAGATGCCCGGCCTGATGGCCGTGCGCGAGGAATATGGCGCGGAGCAGCCGCTGAAGGGCGCCCGTATCACCGGCTCGCTGCACATGACCATCCAGACCGCCGTGCTGATCGAGACGCTGACGGCGCTGGGTGCGGAGGTCCGCTGGGCCACCTGCAACATCTATTCGACGCAGGACCACGCCGCTGCCGCGATCGCCGCGGGCGGCACGCCGATCTTCGCCATCAAGGGCGAGAGCCTGGCCGATTACTGGGACTATGTCGGCCGCATCTTCGACTGGTCGAGCGAGGCGGACGAGGACCTGACCTGCAACCTGATCCTGGACGATGGCGGCGATGCCACCATGTTTGCGCTGTGGGGCGCCCGGGTCGAAGCGGGCGAGACCCTGTTCGAGCCGAGCAATGCCGAAGAGATCGAGTTCGTCCGCGCGCTCAACGCCTTCCTGAAGGCCAGGCCCGGCTACCTGACCCGCACGGTGCAGGCGATCAAGGGCGTCAGCGAGGAGACCACCACCGGTGTCCACCGCCTGTATTCGCTGGCCAAGCAGGGGCGCCTGCCGTTCCCCGCGATCAACGTGAACGACAGCGTCACGAAGTCGAAGTTCGACAACCTGTACGGCTGCAAGGAATCGCTGGTCGACGCGATCCGCCGCGCGACGGACGTGATGCTGGCCGGCAAGGTCGCGTGCGTCGCCGGCTTCGGTGATGTCGGCAAGGGCAGCGCCGATTCGCTGCGCAATGGCGGCGCCCGCGTGATGGTGACGGAGATCGATCCGATCTGCGCGCTCCAGGCTGCCATGGAAGGCTACGAGGTCGTGACTATGGAAGAAGCGGTGACCCGCTGCGACATCTTCGTCACCACCACCGGCAACGAGGACGTGATCACCGCCGAGCACATGAAGGCGATGAAGCCGATGGCGATCGTCTGCAACATCGGCCACTTCGACAGTGAGATCCAGATCAGCGCGCTGGACAATTACGACTGGCAGGAAGTGAAGCCCGGCACCGACGTCGTCACCTTCCCCGACGGCAAGAAGATCATCGTGCTGGCCAAGGGCCGCCTGGTGAACCTGGGCTGCGCCACCGGCCACCCCAGCTTCGTGATGAGCTGCTCCTTCACCAACCAGGTGCTGGCCCAGATCGAGCTGTTCCAGAAGGCGGAGCAGTACAAGAACGACGTCTACGTCCTGCCCAAGCACCTGGACGAGAAGGTCGCCGCCCTGCATCTGGAAAAGCTCGGCGTGAAGCTGACCACGCTCAGCCAGAAGCAGGCCGATTACATCGGCGTGCCGGTCAGCGGTCCCTTCAAGTCGGACCATTACCGCTACTAGGTCCGTGACGCTTGCATCGCGCCGCCTGCGCCCATAGCGCTGGCGGCCGATGCAATTGTCGCCGCTCGCGCTGGTCCTCGTCGGCCTGCTGCTCTCCGCCTGGAGCGTGGGGGCGGCGTGGATTGCGCTGGGGGCCCGCTCGCGCGAACGGCAGGCACGCAGCGCACGCGCCAATGTGCGGCGCCTGACGCGCATGATCGACACCGCGCCGGCGCTGCCGCTGCTTGTCCGGTCGGACGGCCGGATCGAAGGGCCGGAACGCCTGGCCTCCTGGCTGGGCCTCGACCGGCTGCCGGAGTATCTGCCGGAATTCGGCCGCCACGCGACCGGCCTCAATCCGGCGGATGTGGACAGCCTGGCCGAACAGGTCCGCCGCACGCAGAAGAGCGCCGCTTCCTTCTCCCTCGTGCTGCAGGCCCGCGGTGGCACCTTGCGCAGCCTGTCCGTGCAGGGGCAGCTGGCCGACCCGGCCGTCGCACCGGAAGGAACGGCGCTGCTGTGGTGGTTCGACGTGTCCGACAGCGACGCCGAACTGGTCGCCGCCCGCCGGCAGGCGGCCGAAGCCTCGGCCGACTTCGCCGCCCTGGTCGGCCTGGTGGAGCATGCTCCCCTGCCGATGTGGGTGCGCGGCGGCGATGGCGCCTTGCGCTTTGTCAACCAGCCCTATGCCGATGCGGTGGGTGCGCCCGACGCCGGCACCGCGATCGAACGCGGGCTGGAACTGGTCGAGCCGGTCGACGGCATGAACGCCCGCGCATCCGCCGCCCGTGCCGCGGAGAAGGGCGCGCCGCTTTCACGCCGGGTGCAGGCGACCATCGCCGGTGATCGGCGCGCGTTGAAGGTGACCGACCTGCCTATCGGCACCACCGGCAACGTCGCCGGCTACGCGCTGGATGTGGAGGACCGCGAACTGCTGGCGCGCGAGCTTGCTGCCTTCCAGTCCAGCCAGCGCGCGTTGCTGGATCATCTGCCGCTGGGCGTGGCGCAGTTCTCCGCCGCCCGCCGCGTCGACTTCATCAATGAGCCCTTCGCCCGCGTCTTCGGGCTGGATGTCGCCGCCGTGCAGGACAGCCTGCCGCTGGATCGCGTGCTGGACAGGATGCGCGACGCCGGCCGTCTGCCGGAGATGCGCGACTTCCCTGCGTTCCGCCGCGAACTGGCCGGCTGGTTCCAGGCGGGCGAGCCGATGCGCGCGGACTGGGCGGTGAAGGGCGGCATGCATCTGAAGGTGCTCGGCCTGCCGCTGCCCGATGGCGGACTGGTGCTGGTGGCGGAGGACCGGTCGGAACAGCTGGCGGTGCTGGCCGCGCGCGACACGCTGCTGCGTGTGCGCACCGCCATGGTCGACAACCTGTTTGAAGCGGTCGCGGTGGTCGCGCCCGATGGCCGGCTGCAATTGTGGAACCGGCGGTTCGGCCTGCTGTGGGATCTGCCCGAAGACCTGCTGCCTGCCGGGATCGGCCCCGATCCCTCGGCGCCGCGCTTCGACAGCGTGCTGCAGGCGATCGCCGACCGTCTGGCCCGCCCGGCGCAGGTCGCTGCGATCGCCGATGTGGTGCGCGCGGCCACGCTGGACCGGCGGATGCGGGCCGGGCAGGTGCTGCTGGCGGATGGCCGTACCCTGGCCTTTGCCGGGATCCCGCTGCCGGATGGCAACGGCCTGCTGACCGCGATCGATGTCACCGGGCAGAAGCTGCGCGAGGATGTGCTGCGCGAACGGGCCGATCTGGTGGAACAGGCCGACCGTGCCGTTCAGGTGGAGACCGGCCCGGTCATGTCCGGCGCCCGCGAGACTATCGAATTGCTGCCATTCGTGACCGGGGGCGTCCGCGCACAGGAACAGGCGATCGTCGCCCGCGGGTTGAAGCTGGACCTGCGCGGCGACCGCAGCGCGGGCGAGGTGCAGGCCGATCCCCAGCAGCTGGCCGATGCGCTGGCGATCCTGCTGGCGCGCGCGATCACCGACTGCCGGGACGGCGGCCGAATCCAGGTGACCCTGGCCGGATCGCGCAAGCCGGAGCGTATCGTGCTGGCGCATGACGGTGTGCCGCTATCCCCGGGCGTGATGGAAGAAGCACTGGGCAGCGCGCCTGCGCGTAGCGAAGCCGGCCGGGCGCTGTCCCGCGCGCGCCTGCTGGTGGAGGCGCAGGACGGCCAGTTGCGCCTGCGATCGGATGGCGTGCGCGGTACGATCGCCAGCATCGTACTGCCATGACCCGCACGATCGACCTGCCGGACGAAGCCGCCACCCGCGCGCTCGGCCAGCGGATCGCGGCGGTGTTGCGGGCGGATGACGTGGTGGCGCTGACAGGTGGGCTGGGCGCCGGCAAGACCACGCTGGCGCGCGCGATCATCGCGGCCGCCGGCCATCTGGGGGAGGTGCCGTCACCGACCTTCACCATCGTCGAGACATACGATCCGCCGAATGTCCGGCTGCCGCTGGTGCACGCCGACTTCTATCGCCTGCGCTCGCCCGACGAGGCGGCGGAGATCGGGCTGGACGATTACCGCACCGGCGCGGCGCTGATCGCCGAATGGCCCGACCATGCCGGCGGCTTCACGCATGAACCTGCGTGCCTGTCCATCCGGCTCGAAACAGTGGGTGAGGCAAGAAGGGCGATTGTGGAACCGGGCGCGGATTGGCATGGCCGTGCCCCATGAATGATGCTCTGCCTGCGGGCCTCGACGATTTTCTTGCTGACGCCGGCTGGTCCGGCGCGGCGGTGGAGCCGCTGGCCGGCGATGCCAGTTTCCGCCGCTACTTCCGCATTCGTGCCGGTGACGGCCGCACCGCCATGCTGATGGACGCGCCGCCGCCGCACGAGGACCCGGGCCCGTTCCTGCATGTCGCCGGGTGGCTGACGGAACACGGGCAGCGCGCGCCCCGCATCCTGGCCGCCCGGGCGGAGCAGGGGCTGGTGCTGCTGGAGGATTTCGGCGAGGCGCGGATGCGCGACTGGCTGGACGATCACGTGCAGGACGAAAGCGATGTCTATGCCGCGGCGATCGACACGCTGGTGGCCTTGCACCGGCAGCCGGCCGGCCCGTTCTCGCCATACGACCTGACCGTCTACCAGCGGGAGGCGGCGCTGTTCGTGGAATGGTACTGCCCGGCGATGGGCCTGACCGTAGATACCGAAGGCTGGCACGCCGCCTGGGAGCAGGTGCTGGAGCCGCTGCTGGCCCGGCAGGCGCCCGGCGTCACCGTGCTGCGCGACTATCACGCCGAAAACATCATGCTGCTGGACGGCGGCGCGCAGGGGCTGATCGACTTCCAGGACGCGCTGGTCGGCCATCGTGCCTACGACCTGGTATCGCTGCTGCAGGATGCCCGCCGCGATGTCCCGCCCGCGCTGGAGGCGGCGATGCTGGATCGCTACTGCGCCGCGGCCAACGCAGATGACGCCTTCCGTGCCGACTATGCCCGGCTGGGTGCGCAGCGGAATGCCAAGATCGTGGGCATCTTCGCCCGCCTGTGGAAGCGTGACGGCAAGGCGCGATACCTCGCCTTCATCCCGCGGGTCTGGGCCGCGCTGGAGCGTGATCTGGACCATCCCGCGCTGGCGCCGGTCGCCGCCTGGTTCGCGGCCAACATACCGCAGGAAATACGCGACACCGAAGGCGGGGAACTGCAATGAATGCGCCGGTAACGGGACTGCTGCCGACCTTGGCATCCGACACCTGCATGGTGCTGGCCGCCGGGCTGGGCAAGCGGATGCGGCCGCTGACGATCAGCCAGCCCAAGCCGATGGTGCGTGTGGCCGGCAAGCCGCTGCTGGATCATGCGCTGGACCGGCTCACCGCCGCGGGCATCGCGCGCGCCGTGGTGAACGTGCACTATCTGGCCGACGCGATCGAGGCCCATGTGAAGTCTCGCACCGCACCGCAGGTGGTGATCTCCGACGAGCGGGCCGAACTGCTGGAAACCGGCGGCGGGCTGGCCCATGCGGCCGGGCTGCTGCCCGATCCGTTCTTCTGCATGAACAGCGATAACATCTGGCTGGACGGGCCGTATGACGCCTTCCACGAACTGTCGCGCGCCTGGGATCCGGAACGGATGGATGCGCTGCTGCTGGTGACCGGCCACGCCCGCACGCACAATTTCGTTGGCACCGGGGATTTCCACATGGACGGGCTTGGCCGGCTCAGCCGTCGCCGGGCCGCGCGGGTTGCCCCCTTCGTGTTCACCGGCGTGCAGCTGGTGTCCAAGCGCCTGCTGCGCGACGCGCCCGGCGGGGCGTTTTCCACGAACCTGCTGTGGGATCGCGCCATCAAGGACGGGCGCCTGTTCGGCATGGCCTTCGCCGGCGAGTGGTTCGAGGTCGGCACACCGCAGGCGATCGCGCCGACCGAAGCGATCCTGGCGGGCGGCTGACCGCCTTGGACCAGGCCAGCCCGGGTGGTGCGCCCAGCCGCACTGCGCCGCGCGTCCATGCCATTGCCGCCCACCGCGGCTTTGCCGATGCGCTGGTGGCCGGCCTGGTGCCGCGCTACGCCGATGCGGAGCTGGGCCTGGCCCGGCTGACCCTGCTGCTGCCCAGCACCCGCGCCATCCGCACCGTGACGGAGGCGTTCATCCGTCATTTTGGCGAACATGGCGGCCGCAAGGGGCCTGACGGACAACGCCGCGCCGGGCTGCTGCTGCCACGCATGGTGGTGGTCGGCGATCTCGATCTGGACGAGGCGCTCGGGCCATTGCTCGATCCGCTGGCGGCGGATGCGGACATCCCGCCGGCCGCCGATCCCACGTTCCGCTGGCTGCGCATTGCCGAACTGATCGCGGGCGAGCGGCCTGGCCTGCCCGGCGCCGCGCTGTTGCGGCTGGCGCATGAAACCGCGCGCACGATGGACCGCCTGCTGGTAGAGGAGATCGCGCCGGAGGAGCTGCTGGGTGACCTGGTGCTCGATACGCTGGGCGACCTGGCGGAGCATTGGCGCAAGAGCCTGGCGCTGTTCGCCCGCGTGCAGCAGATGTGGCGGTTCGAGCTGGACGAGCGCGGCCAGGTGGATGCCGCCACCCGCCGCAACCTGCTGTTCCGCCACGCCGCGCACAGCTGGCGCAGCAATCCGCCGGTAACGCCGATCGTGGCGGCGGGCGTGACCAGCGCGGCGCCGGCGCTGGCGCGGCTGCTGCGCGTGGTGAGCGAATTGCCGCAGGGCAGCGTGGTGCTGCCCGACTTCGATCTCGCACTCGCGGACCATGTGTGGGACGAGCTGGGACATGCCGGTGCACCCGACGTTCAGCCGCCGATGGCGCGGGGTGACGCGGTGACGCACCCGCAATATCACCTGAAGCTGCTGCTGAATCGCATGGGCGTGGGCCGGGAAGAGGTGCAGCCCTGGCACCGCGCCGGCCTGGGCGCGGCACCTCCGGCGCGCAGCCAGGCGCTCAGCAGCCTGTTCCTGCCGCCGTCGGCCAGCCGGGGCTGGATCGACCTGCTGCCGGAAAAGCGCCGCATGGCCGGCGTGCGGCTGATGCAGACCGCGCATCCGGAAGAGGAGGCGCAGGCCATCGCCCTGCTGGTGCGCGAGGCGCTGGAGGTACCGGCCCGGCGCGTGGCGGTGGTCACGCCCGATCGCGGACTGGCCGGGCGGGTGGTGGATCATCTGCGCCGCTGGGACATCCAAGCCGACGATTCCGCGGGCCGGCCGCTGCCGCAGACCGCCGCCGGCCGATTGTTCCTGCTGCTGGCGCAGGTCGGCGCGGAGAGTGCCGCGCCCGTGCCGCTGATCGGGCTGCTGCAGCATCCGCTGGTCCGGGCCGGTGATCCCGCGACACGGGCGAAATGGCTGGAGCGGGTACGCCGGCTGGATTTGGCACTGCGGGGTCCGCGCCGTGCGCCGGGGCTGGATGCCATCGGAGCCGTAGCCGAAGAGGCACGGCTCGACCGCTGGTGGGCGGAACTGGAGCCAATGCTGACACCATTGGTGCAGCCGGGGTCGGCACCGCTGGCGGACCTGCTCGACCGCCTGATCGGCGCAGGCGAGACGCTGGCCGGTGAGACGCTGTGGGGCCGGGAGGACGGGCGCGCACTGGCGGCATTCGTGGAGGATCTGCGCGGGCAGGCCCGCGTGGTCGGCACGGTGCTGGATGCCGCCGAACTGCCTGCCGTGCTGCGGGAGGCGATGGAGCGGGTGGCGGTGCGGCCAGCCTATGGCGGGCACCCGCGTGTCACCATCTACGGCCTGCTGGAATCACGCATGGGCCGGGCGGACCTGGTCATCTGCGCCGGGCTGAACGAAGGTGTCTGGCCGGCCACGCCCTCCACCGACCCGCTGCTGGCACCCGCCGTGCTGCGTGCGCTGGGTGTGCCGGGCGCGGACTTCCGCATCGGTCTGGCCGCGCATGATCTTGCCGGGGCACTGGGCGCGCCCGAGGTGGTACTGAGCCGCGCGGAACGGGATGCCGGCGGGCCGGCCATCGCCAGCCGCTTCTGGCTGCGCGTGCAGGCGCTGCTGGGTGAGGACCTGCTGCCCCGGCATCACGAGCTGCGCATCCCCGAACTGGCCCGAAAGCTGGACCAGACCGGCCAGAAGCCGCCGCATCCGCGTCCCCAGCCCCGGCCATCACCCGAACAGCGGCAGGTGCGGATCAGCGTGACCGCGCTGGATCGCCTGCGGTCCGACCCATACCAGTTCTACGCCTCCTCCATCCTGCGGCTGAAGGAGCTGCAACCGCTGGATGCCGAACCCGACGCCGCCTGGCGTGGCACGGCGGCTCACGCGATCCTGGAGGCATGGCACAGGAGCGGCAATCCGTTGCCGCAGGTGGCGGAGGCGGAACTGGCGCGCATGGGTCAGCACCCGCTGATGCTGGCGTTATGGCGGCCCCGGCTGCTGAAGGCGCTGGAATGGGCCGGGGCCGAGATCGCCCGCCACCCGGAACGCGCGCCGATCCTGTTCGAGGAGTGGGGCGAAATGGCGGTGCGCGGCGTCACCATCTTCGGCAAGGTCGACCGGATCGACCGCCTCCCCGGCGGGGAGCTGGCGATCATCGACTACAAGACCGGCCAGCCGCCCAGCGGCAGGGAGGTCGAGGCCGGCTATGCCCTGCAGCTGGGCACGCTGGGGCTGATGGCACGGGCCGGCGGCTTTCCGGATCTGCAGGGTGAGCCGACCGCGTTCGAATACTGGACGATGGCCAAGGCCCGGACCAGCGAGACAGGCTTCGGTGCGGTGGTCACGCCCTTGCTGGTCGGGTCCAAGCGCAGCGGCATCCCGCCGGACGACTTCCTGCCCGAAGCGGAACGCTACCTACACGAGGCGCTGAGCCGCTGGATCCTGGGCGACGAACCTTTCACGGCGCGGCTCAACCCCGATGCGCCGGGCTATGCCACCTATGACCAGCTGATGCGGCTGGACGAATGGATGGGAGAGCTGTGAGCAAGGTCCATCCCCTGCGCGGCGAACAGGCGCGCGCGGTCAACCCGGCGGACAGCGTGTGGCTGAGCGCCAGTGCCGGCACGGGCAAGACGCAGGTCCTGTCCGCCCGCGTGCTGCGGCTGCTGCTGCAGCCCGATGTCAGCCCCGAACAGATCCTGTGCCTCACCTTCACCAAGGCCGGGGCGGCCGAAATGGCGGAGCGGGTCAATGCCGTGCTCGCCCGCTGGGTGCGGCTGGAGGAGACGGTGCTGTTCGGCGACCTGGAGGCGATCGGCGCCCCGACGGACGATGCCACCCGCGACCGCGCCCGCACCCGCTTCGCGGCGGTACTGGACTCGCCGGGCGGTGGCCTCCGCATCGATACGATCCACGCCTTTTCACAGTGGCTGCTGGGTGCCTTTCCGGAAGAGGCGGAGATGGCCCCTGGCACGCAGCCGATGGAGGATCGCGATCGCGACCTGCTGGGCCGGCAGGTGCTGGCCGACCTGCTGGGTCAATGGCAGGCGTCTGGCGATGCCGAGCCGGTTGGCGCGCTGGAGGCCCTGTCGCTGCGGCTGGGGCCGGACAAGGCCCGCAGCTGGCTGATGCGCTGCGCCGCCGCGCGTGACCTGTGGTGGGGACCGGGCGCCTGGCAGGAGCCGTTGCGTACGCGGATCGATCAGGCGCTGGGTCTGCCGGCCGGTGCCGGACCGGAAAGCGTGGCCGAACTGTGCGCGGATGGACTGTTCGATTGCGCTGCCCTGCAGCGCTGCCTGGAGGTAAATCGCAGCTGGGGCGCAGCGACCGGGCTGAAATGCGTCGACGCCATCACCTTGTGGCAGGGCGGCGATGGCGCGGCGCGGGCAGAGGGCTTCGAGGCGCTGAAAGCCGCGCTGTTCACCAAGGATGGCAAGCCTCGTTCCCTGAAGTCGCTGGAGAGGCTCGACGCGAATTACGAAGCCACCGCAGCGCGCGTGCTGGCGAGCATCGAGCGGGTGCAGGAACGCGCCGCGCTGCTGCAACTGGCGGACATGCTGGTGCCGGCACTGTCGCTCGGCCGCCGGTTTGCGCTCGCGTGGGATGCCGCCAAGATGCGGGAAGGGCTGATCGAGTTCGACGACCTGATCCGCCGCGCCGCCGCGCTGCTGACGGTGGAGAGCATGGGCGAATGGATCCGCTACAAGCTCGATCGCCGGTTCGATCACATCCTGGTGGACGAGGCGCAGGATACCAACAGCAGCCAGTGGTCCATCATCGGCGCGCTGACGGAAGATTTCTTCGCGGGGCAGGGGCAGCATGACAACAAGCTGCGCACCATCTTCGTCGTCGGGGACTACAAGCAGGCGATCTTCCGCTTCCAGGGCACCAGTCCCGAGAACTTCCGGGAGGCGAAGAACCGCTTTGCCCGGGCCATGCTCGACCGGGTCGACAATGTCCGCCTGCTGCCCGAACGGATCGACGCGCGCGAACTGGTCGAACTCGGGCTCGGCCGGTCCTATCGCACCGCGCAGCCGGTGCTGGACTTCGTGGATGCCGCGATCGGCCTGATCGGGCACGAGAGCATGGGCCTCGATCGTCCGCCGACGCCGCATGTGGGGGACGAGCGCGCCGGCATGGTGACGCTGTGGCGTCCGGTGATCGCGCAACCCGGCGAGGACGAGGAGCCGGACGAGGAAGGCGAGGGCGGCGAAGGCTGGCTCTCCGCGCCGGAGCGCCGCATGGCCGACCGGATCGCCGCGCAGATCAAGGCGATGATCGGCCTCTACCCGCTGGTGAAGGGCACGCCGCGCATGGCCGGGCCGGGCGACTTCATGGTGCTGGTGCGCAAGCGGCGCGAGCTGGCGGGGCTGATCGTGGCGCGCCTGCATGCGGCCGGCGTCCCGGTCGCGGGCGTGGACCGGCTGCGGCTGGGCGCGCCGCTGGCGGTGAAGGACCTGCTGGCCGCCTTGCGCTTTGCCACGCAGCCGCTGGACGATCTCAGCCTCGCCTGCCTGCTGGTCAGCCCGCTGGTGGGCTGGAGCCAGGAACAGCTGCTGCAGCATGGCTGGCGGGGCGACAGCAAGGGCTCGCTGTGGGACCATCTGCGTCGGTCCGACCATCCCGATGTGCTGGCCTTGCGCGTGCAGCTGGAGGCGCTCCTTGCGCGCGCCGATTTCGAACCGCCGCATGTCCTGCTGCACTGGCTGCTGCTGGGTCCGTGGCAGGGCCGGGCGCGGCTGGTCGCCCGGCTGGGGCAGGAGGCGAACGATCCGATCGACGAGCTGCTGAATGCCGCGCTGGCCTTTTCCGCCACGCAGGTGCCGGGTCTCACCGCGTTCCTGCGCTGGTTCGATGCGGGCGAGGGGGAGCTGAAGCGCGATCAGGCCGGTTCCGGCGGGCTGGTGCGGGTGATGACGGTGCACGGGTCCAAGGGGCTGCAGGCACCGATCGTGATCCTGGCCGATGCGACGGGCAACCCGGATGCCAGCCCGATGCGGGACCTGGTCCTGCCAGAGCAGGTACCCGGTGGTGGGTTGACACGGGCCATCCCGCTGCCCGATCCGCCGAAAGAGCTGAAGGTCGGCCGCATCGCCGCCGCCGAGGCGCAGGCCCGCGCCGAGGAGCGGGAGGAGCACTGGCGCCTGCTCTATGTCGCGATGACCCGTGCGGAAGAGGCGCTGTTCATCGGTGGCGCTCTGGGCAAGCGGGAGACGGAGCCGGCGGCGGACAGCTGGTATGCCCGCCTGTCGCCGCTGATGTTCGGCGACGAGACGGCGGATCCGGTCTGGGGTGGCCGGCGTGACTGGGGCGATCCGCCCGAGGCGCCGCGCAGCCTGCAACGTCGGCAGGCCGAGCTGCCGATGCCCTTCATGCCGCCGCAATGGGCACTGCGCGCCGTCGGTACGGAGCCGCGTCCGCCCCGTCCGCTGGCACCCTCTGCCGCCGGCAGCGAGGAAGGTGCCGACCCGCCCTTGCCGCCCGGCCAGCCCAGCTTCGCCGCCCGGCGCGGCGTGGTGATCCATCGCCTGCTGGAACGTCTGCCGGCGGTGCCGGTCGCCATGCGGGCAGAGCAGGGCGCCCGGTGGCTGGCGCGCCATGCCGCCGATCTGCCGGCGGAGATGCAGCACGAGATGCTGGCCACGACCTTGGCCGTGCTGGCGGAACCCGCCTGGGCGGAGCTGTTCGGCCCCGATGCGCTGGCGGAGGTGCCATTGGCGGCGACGGTGGATGGCCAGGTGATCGCCGGCACCGCCGATCGCCTGCTGGTCACGCCGACCCGGGTGCTGGTGGCCGACTTCAAGACCGCCCGCCGCCCGCCTGCCAGCGCCGCCGCGATCCCCGCGGCAACGCGGCGTCAGATGGCGGCCTATGTGGCCGCGCTGGCGGAGATCTACCCGGGTCGCCGGGTCGAGGCGGCCGTCCTCTACACCCAGGTGCCCGTGCTCTACGCGCTGGACCCGGTCGCGTCGGCGGGAACATTGCCTGCAACGAAGGAAAGCTTGGCCTGATGGCCGCTTGCCTGCCGCCCATGCGCGCCTACATCACCTTCCAACGATAGACAGGAGCATCCTTTCATGGCCACCAAGACCGTTACCGACACCAGCTTCCAGACCGACGTCCTCGATTCCGATGTGCCGGTGCTGGTGGATTTCTGGGCCGATTGGTGTGGACCCTGCAAGATGATCGCTCCTGCGCTGGAAGAGATCAGCGACGAACTGGACGGCCGCGTGACCATCGCCAAGATGGACATCATGGACAATCCGGAGGTCGCCGGCCGCATGGGCGTGCAGTCGATCCCGCTGATGATCCTGTTCAAGGATGGCGAGCCGGTCGCCCAGAAGCTGGGCGCGGCGCCCAAGAGTCAGCTGAAGAGCTGGATCGAAAGCGAGATCTGAGAGCAAGAGGGGAGCCAGCCGGCTCCCCTTTTCACATCTGTGAACATTTCACGACTGTAAAACACGCCTCAGAGTTGTGGCGCAGGTTCTTCGATCGACCCTTCGGCCGCATACGGACAGGCAAGCAGAACCCGCAGTTCCGGCTGGTCGTCCGTGCTCACATCTACCCACCGCAGCACCGCAAAGGCAGCCCATTGCAGTGCGCCGGGCAGGCCGTGCGGTAGAGCCAGACTGGGTCCGATCGCTTCGAGCACCGGCATCTGCCTCAATGTGACCAGGAGCGCGCGCTCGTCGACCGAGCCTGCCGCATCGATGCCGGGCTGCAGCGGGCGGTCGAGACACGCCTCCGTCAGGGCCAGAAAGCTGTCGCAGGCAACTGCCAGCTGGACGCTGCCATCCGCCGGCATGCCATGCAGCGTAGCCAGTGCGGCCATCGCCGGCAGCGGATTGACGCCATCGCCCCGGTGCCGCTGCCACAGGCGAAACAGCGCAACCAGCGTCTGTTCGCCGCAGCCGGGCTGCCCGTCAGCGATGGCGCCGGCATCCATGCATGTTACCCCACAAAGGCCCGTTCGATCACGTAGTCGCCGGGCTTGTTGTTCGCACCTTCGACCAGGCCGAAGGTCTCCAGCTTGGCCGCCAGATCCTTGATCATCGCCATGGAACCGCACAGCATGATGCGGTCGCTTTCCGGGTCGAAGGTCGCCGGCCCGGACAGGCCCTTGAACAGGGTACCATCGTCGATGAGCGCGTCGATCCGGCCGGTCGTGTGGAACTCCTCCCGCGTGACGGTGGGCACGTAGTGGAACTGGCGCGCGGCCTCGTCTTCCACCAGCGGATCGCCCGTCAGCTTGCTTTCCAGGAATTCGCGATAGGCCAGGTCGCCGACCTTGCGCACCGAATGGACGACCACGATTTCCTCGAACATGTCGTACACGTCCGGGTCGCGGGCCAGGCTCATGAACGGGGCCAGGCCAGTGCCGGTGGAGAGCATGAACAGCCGCTTGCCCGGCTTCAGCGCGTCGGTCACCAGCGTGCCCGTCGGCTTCTTGCCGACATAGACCTGATCGCCCGCTTGGATGTGCTGCAGGCGCGACGTCAACGGCCCTTCCTGGACGGCGATCGACAGGAATTCGATCTCTTCGTCATAGGAGGCGCTGGCGACGGAGTAGGCGCGCAGCAGCGGCTTCTTGTCGGATGGCAGGCCGATCATGACGAACTCGCCCGAACGGAAGCGGAAGCTCGCATCGCGCGTCAGGCGGAAGCTGAACAGCCCGTCGGACCAGTGATGGACCCAGGTGACCGTCTCCACGCTCAGCGCTGCGGTAGGCTCCAGCACCATGCCATTGCTAACCAGATCGTTCATGCATTCCCCATATCATTCACGCCGTCACGGCCACGCGGCTGTCCGCCGGACCGATCATCCGGCGCCGCGCATCACAGGTCCCGCGCAAATAGCCGCAATGCAGGCTGGCGCAAGGCATCGGCTAGGTGGGGAGCGGCCGGCGGATGCACAATCCTGACTGCGATGTGGCAGGCGCGGCTCAGCCATTCACGGTCGCGAAGCCGAGTTCCGCATCGGCAAAGGCGCCGGACAGCGCCTGCAGGCTCGCCGACAGCACGGGTGCCGCCTCTGACGTCACCAGCGCCGTGCAGATCGTGTCGAGCGTGCGATGCTGTCCATTGCCGGCGGCAATCAGCGCGGAAAGCAGGATCGCCTCATGTTCCGTGATGGCGGAACGCTGCACCGCGCCGAAGCGCATCGAGGTATGACCGTGATGGCATAACGCGTGCATCGCCTGGTGCAGCGGCTCGACCGCGTCCTTCAGTTCCGCGGAGCGAAAGGCGCAGGACACCAACCGGCAGACGCAACGCCCGTCCAGCGCGGCACTGGCCCATTGCCGCATGGACCAGACAAACAGCTGCACGTTGCGATCCTGTCGCACCAGCGGGCGATCGATGAAGTCATACATCAGCCCGCACCTGCCGTCTGCCGGTCCGGGTTCCTCGATCCCGCAGCGCCTGCGCCAGCACGGCGCAGGGTGGGCGCGCCTGCCAGGCGAGTGCGTCGGGCTGGGTATGCGATTGCAGACACCCGCCTGCATGATGATGGCCGAACCGCGCTTCCATCGCCTGCCTCCGCTATTGCAACTGAATTGCAGGCAAGGGTGCAGCGCTTGCATCAAGCCGTCAACCCGCCTGTTGCAATTTATTCGCAGATAAGCGGCATCACTCCGGGGGTAGCTGCGCCTCAAGCTCAGCGAGCCACACCGCGGCGCTCGCATCAGACGGCGCCCGCCAGTCGCCGCGAGGGCTGAGTGCCCCGCCGGAGCTGACCTTGGGCCCGTTGGGGATGGCACTGCGCTTGAACTGGCTGGTGGCGAAGAAGCGGTGCAGGAACTTCTCCAGCCAGTGCCGGATGGTGGCGAGATCGTACGCGTTCCGCCCGTCCTGCGGAAAAGCGGGCGGCCACAGGCCAGCCGAGGCATCGCGCCAGGCGTGCCAGGCCAGGAAGGCCACCTTTGACGGTCGTTGTCCGAAGCGCATGATATGATGGAGGAAGAAGTCGTTCAGCTCGTACGGGCCGACGGTCCCCTCGGTGCTTTGCAGTTCCTCGTCTTCGCCCTGCGGGATCAGTTCGGGGCTGATCTCCTGACCCAGGATCGCCTCCAGCACGGCGTCCGTCGTCGAGTCGAACTGGTCGGTGCGGGTGGCCCACCGGATCAGGTACTGGATCAGCGTCTTGGGCACGCCAGCATTGACGGCGTAATGGCTCATCTGGTCGCCGACGCCATAGGTGCACCAGCCCAGCGCCAGTTCGGACAGGTCGCCGGTGCCGATCACGAACCCGCGATGCTGCCCGGCCAGCCGGAACAGGTAATCCGTGCGCAAGCCCGCCTGCACATTCTCGAACGTCAGGTCATAGACCTTCTCGCCCCGCGCATAAGGATGCCCGATATCGGCCAGCATCCGTTCGGCGGCCGGCCGGATGTCGATCTCCGCCGACTGGATGCCCAGCGCGTCCATCAGCTTCCAAGCGTTCGATTTCGTGCCAGCGGAGGTGCCGAACCCGGGCATGGTAAAGCCCTTGATCGTGGTGCGCGGCAGGTCCAGCCGGTCACACACCTTGGCCGCGACGATCAGCGCATGGGTGGAATCAAGCCCGCCCGACACGCCGATCACCATGCTCTCGCCACGGGTGGATTCGAAGCGGCGCATCAGGCCATCGACCTGGATGTTGAACGCCTCGAAACAATCCTCGTCCAGCTTCTGCGGACGGTTGGGCACGAATGGGAAGCGGCGGATCGGGCGGATCAGCGCGGCTTCTGCCGGTGCCGCCGACGGCGAATGGTCGAAGGTGATGGTGGTGAAATGATCCTCCGGGCGGCCGGCCTCCTCCGCATTGTCGTTGAAGGTCTGCAGGCGCAGCCGGTCACCCAGAATGCGTTGCGTATCCACGTCGGCGATGCACAGTTGCGGCTTGCGCTCGAACCGCGCGCTTTCGGCCAGCAGGTCACCCAGTTCGTAGATCATGCCCTGACCATCCCAAGCGAGATCGGTCGTGCTCTCCCCGTGGCCAGCGGCCGAATAGACGTAGGCGCTGGCGGTGCGGGAAGAGTGCGCACGGCATAGCAGGTGGCGCTCGTCCGCCTTGCCGATGACGATGTTGCTGGCCGACAGGTTGGTCAGGATCGTCGCCCCGGCAAGCGCGCCGTAGCTGGAGGGCGGGATCGGCGCCCACACATCCTCGCAGATCTCCACATGCACGATGAAGCCGGGCAGCCGGGCGGAGGCGAACAGCAGGTCGCAGCCGAAGGGCACGTCCTGCCCGGCGACCCGGATCGACATGCCGCCGCGGATGTCGCGCCCATGGGCGAACCAGCGTTTTTCGTAGAACTCGCGGTAATTGGGCAGGTAGCTCTTGGGCACGACCCCCAGCAGCCGCCCGTCGGCGATCGCCAGCGCGCAATTGTACAACCGTCCGCGGTGGCGCAGCGGTGCGCCGACCAGCAGGACGGGGGCGAGCCCGGCGCTGGCCTCTACCAGCACGTCGACCGATTGCTCCACCGCGTCCAGCAGCGCGTCCTGCATCAGCAGGTCGTCCAGCGCATAGGAGGACAGTGACAGCTCGGGATAGACCAGCAGGTCCACTCCGCATTCGTGCGCCCGCCGCGCCTCGGTCAGGATGGCATCGCGGTTGAACGCGACATCGGACGTGCGGACCGCGGGGGTAGAGGTCGCCACCCGGACGAACCCGTGGGTATGGCGATCGTAGAAAGGATGATCCGCGCTCACTGGCTCAAGGCCTCCTCCAGCATGTCCAGCGCAGTGCGCAGGCAGGCGATGCGCACACCATCCCGCCCGATCTCACCGAACCGCTCCTCCCGGTGGAAGGCGTCGCCGTTCTTGCGGGCGCAGCCGAAATGGACAAGCCCTTCCTCGCCATCCTCGCCCCTGCCCGGGGGACCGGCATAGCCGGTGATCGACAATGCGATGTCAGCCTTGGAGGCCGCGAGCGCGCCTGTCGCCATGTCCAGCGCGATCTCGCGGCTGACTGCGCCGCAGCTGTCGACGCGCTTGCGCTCGATCGCCAGCAGGTCGCACTTGGCCTGCTTCGCATAGACGACGAAGCCACGTTCGAACACGTGGCTGCGACCCGGCACATCCGTCAGCAACGCCGCCAGCAGGCCACCCGTGCAGCTTTCGGCCGTAGCCAGCATCAGGTCGCGATCGCATGCCGCATCCAGCACGCGTTCCACCGCCTGCGTGATGTCCGCCGGCAGTACCGGATCAAGCGTTTCGGTCATCCTTGTTCCCTCTCAGGCGCCTGTTGTTGCAGGTGAGAGGTCTAACCATACGCGTCCGACAGGCGTTCCCGATTGCACATTTGGCAGTCAGAACCCGGCAGCCAGGCGCCCCTGCCGTGCCGCGCCACGCACGATGGCGGGTGCCTGGCGATCCTGCGTGTCGCGATGGTCGCGCAGCAGCCGGTCCAGCAGTTCCTGGCCGAACACCCAGTCGCCCAGGCCCGAATCGGCATTGATGTGCCCGATCGTGCCCGCGAACACGAAGCGCGAGCCCCAGTCCTGCGCCAGCATTCGCGAGGTGCGCAGCTGGCAGTAATCGTCATTGTCGCTCGCCACCAGGAAGGACGGGAAGGGCAGCGCCTTGCGCGGGCAGGCACCGAAGCGGGCGAGGCGCGGATCCGTGCCCGGGCGGTCCACATCGGGCGGTGCCACCAGCAGGGCGGAGACGACCGGATTGCCCCGGCTGGGCTGCTCGTATTCGGCCCACCACGCCACCGCCAGGCAGCCCAGGCTATGCGCCACCAGAACGACCGGCCGCTGCGCGCGGGCGATCGCCAGGTTCAGCTTGTTCACCCAGGTGTTGCGATGCGGATCATCCCACATGCCCAGGTCCACCCGGGCACAATCGGCCCGCTGGCGTTCCCAGCGTGATTGCCAATGTCGCGGATTGGAATTGTTGATGCCCGGTACGATCAGGATCAGCGGGTCATCCGCCATCTTCCGCGGGGCGAGATCAAGATAATGGGCCATGCCTGCTCTCCTGCAAGGGTCAGTTTCGCGGCCGTCCGACTCGAGTAGGTCCGACAGCCACCACCTAACTCAACCAGCTGAGTAGACAAAGGGCTTGGCGACGGATTGCGGTTCTCGCGCGCCGAGCCGACTGTTCGTGTCACAGTCAATGCGAACAGCATTGGCAAGGCTGCCGGGTTGCAGCAAAGGAACGGCAATGACCTCTCGCGAACTGACCAGCCTGCGATCCCTTGCTCCGGTCCCGGGCGACGATGCACCCGCAACGCAGCTGAGCGATCGGCTGCATCGCCTGTTCTACGGCGCAATCGGCTGGCCGTTCCTCGCGTTCAGCCTGTGGGGCGGGACGCGGGCCAGCAAGCGGCACCTGCTGGCGCGGATCGGCCTGAAGGAAGATGCGCTGCCGCATCTGGGCAGCTGGAAGGCGGATACGGGATTCCTGCACCGGATCGTGGACGCAGTCGAATTGCTGCGGCCGACCACCGTGGTGGAGCTGGGCTGCGGTGCATCCAGCCTCGTCACGGCGCGCGCCTTGGAGCTGAACGGCGGCGGGCGACTGGTCAGTTACGACCAGCATGGCGATTTCGTCGCCGCGACGCAGAGCTGGCTGCAGGAGGAAGGCGTCGCTGCCAGCATCCGCCACGCGCCGTTGCAGCCGGAGGCAAGCGGCGACTGGCCCGGCAGCTGGTATGCCCTGCACGATGTTCCCGAAAGCATCGATCTGCTGATCATCGACGGTCCGCCCTGGACCGTGCATCCCTTCGTGCGTGGCGCGGCCGACCAGCTGTTCGGCCGGCTGCGGCCCGGCGGCATGGTGCTGCTGGATGATGCGGCCCGCCCGGGCGAACGCGTCGTAGCGCGGCGCTGGCGACGGCGCTGGCCCGAAATCCGGTTCGAACGCGTCGGCGGCAGCACCGCAGGCACGCTGGCCGGTCGCAAGAGCGCGGATGTGATCCCGCTGCCCCGGCGGGAGATCGCCATGGTCGCAGGCGCCCGGCGCATCGGCTTTGCCGCGGCGCTGCTGCTGGGCGGATGGCTGCTGCATGACGCGGCGGAAAGCGTGGCGCCGGCGGCGCAGGCTGCGACCTTCGTTGACGATGCAGCCGCGTCCTATCGCGCCAGCCTGGCCCGGCATGCGATGGCCTCGCAACCGGAAAGCACGCAGCTGGACCGGGCCGAACTGGGCCGCGTCACCGGGCTGAACCTGCCGGTCATCCCGGCCGGCTGGCAGGTGCTGGACGTGCAGGTCTATCCGGCAAAAAGCGGCATGGCCGTCGCCACGGTGCTGCGGACGGACCAGGCGGAGACGGTGGCGCTGTTCGCGGCCCGTGCGGAAACACCTGCGGAGCAGCTGCCGATGCTCGACCAGCGGGACGCGCAGTCGGTGGCATATTGGGAGAAAGGCCCGGTCGCCTTCGCGCTGACGGGCGAACTGCCCGCCGCCCGGATCCGCAACCTGTCCGCACGCCTGGCCGGCAGCTGACGTCACCGGAGCGCCGCCGGAGCATGGCGGGCGCTTTGTCCGAACGCTCTTCGCAGACAGCAATGTCTCGACTATATAGCCGTGGCTAAGGAGGCGGCACGTGCGAACAGGCGACAGGACAGATCGGCGCGGCGCATTGCGGTTGGGTGCAGGGGCGGTAGCCCTGGGGGCGCTCGCCGGTTGCGGGCAGGCGCAGGATGCCGGCTTCACGGTGGTCACCACCTTCACCATCATTGCTGACATGGCCCGCAACGTGGCCGGCAATGCCGCAACGGTGTTGTCGATCACCAAGCCAGGGGCCGAGATCCACAATTACCAGCCGACCCCCGGCGACATGGTCAGCGCACGCGGCGCCGACCTGATCCTGTGGAACGGGCTGGGGCTGGAACAATGGTTCGAACGGTTCCTGGACAATATGGGCGATGTACCCTCCGCCGTGGTGTCGGACGGCGTGACGCCGATCGGCGTCGGCTCCGGGCCCTACAGCGGACGGCCCAATCCGCATGCCTGGATGTCGCCAACAGCCGCGCAGGTCTATGTCGGCAATATCGCCGCCGCGCTTGCCCGGCATGATCCGGTCAATGCCGCCACCTATGCCGCCAATGCGACCGCCTACAAGCAGCAGATCGAGCAGACGATCGCCCCGATCCGCGAGCGGCTGTCCGCGATCCCGCCGCAACGGCGCTGGCTGGTCAGCAGCGAGGGCGCATTCAGCTATCTGGCGCGCGATTTCGGCCTGCGGGAGCTGTATCTGTGGCCGATCAACGCCGACCAGCAGGGCACGCCGCAGCAGGTGCGCAGCGTGATCGATCAGGTGCGCCAGCACCGCATCCCGGCCGTGTTCAGCGAGAGCACGATCTCGCCAGATCCGGCGCAGCAGGTCGCGCGGGAGACCGGCGCCCGCTATGGCGGGGTGCTGTTCGTCGACTCCCTGAGCGAAGCGGATGGCCCGGTGCCGACCTATCTGGAACTGCTGCGCATCACGACGGGCCGCATCGCGGAGGGCCTGGCCTGATGGACGGAGCGGAGGGCGGTTCCGGCCTGGACATCCGCCATGCCACGGTCACCTACCGCAACGGCCACACGGCGTTGTCCGACGCATCCTTCTCCATTCCCACCGGCACCATCGCCGCGTTGGTCGGCATCAATGGCAGCGGCAAGTCGACCCTGTTCAAGGCGATCATGGGCTTCGTGCCGGTGCGCGGCGGCTCCGTGTCCGTGCTAGGCCGGCCCGTGCGGCAGGCTTTGCGCGAGCAGCTGGTCGCCTATGTGCCGCAGAGCGAGGACGTCGACTGGAACTTCCCCGTGCTGGTGCGCGATGTGGCGATGATGGGGCGCTATGGCCGCATGGGGTTCCTGCGCCGGCCCCGCGCCACCGATCGGGCGGCGGTGGCGGACGCGCTGGAACGGGTCGGCATGACCGCCTTTGCCGACCGGCAGATCGGTGAACTGTCCGGCGGCCAGAAGAAGCGCGTGTTCCTGGCCCGCGCGCTGGCGCAGAACGGGCGCGTCATCCTGCTGGACGAGCCGTTCACCGGGGTCGACGTGACCACGGAAGAGTCCATCATCGCCCTGCTGCGCACCTTGCGGGACGAGGGGCGGGTGATGCTGGTGTCCACCCACAATCTCGGCAGCGTGCCGCTGTTCTGCGACCGCACGGTGCTGCTGGACCGGACGGTGCTGGCCGCCGGGCCGACGGCGGAGGTGTTCACCGAAGCCAATCTGCGCCGCGCCTTCGGCGGCGGGCTGCGCAGCCACGCGCTGCCGACCGAGGCGGGGCAGGGCACCACGACCCTGCTGTTCGACGACGAGCATCCGTTCATTCTCCACGACCGGAACGGCGACGCATGAACCTGGGCGCGCTGCTGGGCGAGCCGTTCGGCTATGGCTACATGGTCAACGCCATCTGGGTCAGCGCCCTGGTTGGCGCGGTCTGCGCCTTCCTGTCGGCCTATCTGATGCTGAAGGGCTGGTCGCTGATCGGCGATGCGCTGTCGCACTCGATCGTGCCGGGGGTGGCGGGCGCCTACATGCTGGGCCTGCCGTTCGCCTTCGGTGCATTCCTGTCCGGCGGACTGGCGGCGGCGGCCATGCTGGTGCTGAACCGGCGTACCCGGCTGCGCGAAGATGCGATCATCGGGCTGATCTTCACCTCCTTCTTCGGTCTGGGCCTGTTCATGGTGTCGATCTCGCCCACGTCCGTGAACGTGCAGACCATCGTGCTGGGCAACATCCTGGCGGTAACCGCCGCCGACACGCTGCAGCTGGCGATCATCGCTGGCGTGTCGCTGGCCATCCTGCTGGCCAAGTGGAAGGACCTGATGCTCGCCTTCTTCGACGAGAACCATGCCCGTGCGGTGGGGTTGAACCCTGCCGCGCTGAAGATCCTGTTCTTTGCCCTGCTGGCTGCCTGCACCGTGGCGGCGCTGCAGACCGTCGGCGCACTGCTGGTGATCGCGCTGGTGGTGACGCCAGGGGCTACTGCCTACCTGCTGTCGGACAACTTCCCGCGCCTGATCGCCATCAGCACCGCGATCGGCACCTGCACCAGCGCTGCCGGCGCCTATCTCAGCTATTTCCTGGATGGCGCCACCGGCGGGGTCATCGTGCTGTTGCAGACCGCGGTGTTCCTCCTGGCATTCGTGTTCGCGCCCAAGCACGGTGTGCTGGCGGCGCGGCGACGGGCGCGACCGGTCGTCACGGCGGCGGCGGAGCGGTGATGGACCTGCTCGCCCCCTTCGCCTTCCCTTTCATGCAGCAGGCCTTCCTGGTCGGGGCGCTGATCGCGATCCCGGCGGCGCTGCTATCCTGCTTCGTGGTGCTGAAGGGCTGGTCGCTGATGGGGGATGCGGTCAGCCATGCCGTGCTGCCGGGCATTGTGCTGGCCTATGTCGCCGGCCTGCCGCTGCTCCTCGGCGCCTTCGTGGCGGGCCTGGGCTGCGCGCTGGCCACCGGCGTGCTGAAGGATCATTGCCGGGTGAAGGAGGACACGCTGCTGGGCGTCGTCTTCTCCGGCATGTTCGCGCTGGGCATCGTGCTGTTCACCAAGGTGCCGACGAACGTCCACCTGGACCATATCCTGTTCGGCGACATGCTGGGGGTGAGTGGCAGCGAGATCGTGGAGACGGCGATCATTGCGCTGATTGCCGGCACCCTGCTGCTGCTGAAATGGCGCGACCTGCTGCTGCATGCCTTCGACCCGCAGCAGGCGCGTGCGATCGGCCTGCCTGTGCGGGTGCTGCATTATGGATTGCTGTGCGTGCTGACGCTGGTGGTGATCGGCGCACTGCGCGCGACGGGCATCATCCTGGCCGTTGCGTTGCTGATCGCACCGGGGGCTATCGCCTTCCTGCTGACCAATCGCTTTCAACGGATGCTGGCGGTGTCGGTCGGTGTTGCGGTCGGTGCCAGCCTGCTCGGCGTCTATCTCAGCTTCTTCCTGGACAGCGCGCCGGCACCGACGATCGTGCTGATCCTGACGCTGATCTTCATCGCCGCCCTGTTCCGGTCCGGCCCAGTGCCGACGACGCACACACACGAAGGCGCAACGCCCGGACGATGATGACGACAGCCCGGTCAGCCACCATCCTGCTCGAGCGTCCAGTACGGAGTATCGCCGTCGAACTGGCGGACGGCCCGCGGGGTGGTCAGCTCCGGTCGTGACCAGGCCAGGCGGACCCAGGGGCTTGCCGCATCGGTGCGCAGGCCGGCAATGACGCTGTCGAAGATGTCCGTCGATCCGTCGCCCGCCCACATGTTGCGGGCCAGGACGAAGTCGGCCGCGTATTCGGACCAGGAGGGATAGGTGCGCTGCACGTCGCGCCCGACATCCAGCATGTAGGCCCAGGCTTCATCCTCGGAGAGCCAGCCGAGCATCAGGCCGGCGCGCGCCAGCATGATCCCGCGTGCCGCATCGAATGCCAGCAGCGAGGACGAGCGGATATCACCGACATTCGCCTGCACGGCATCCAGCCGCCACAGCGCGGTTCTTGCATCCTCCGCCGCCTCGCCGCCTTCGCGAAGGGCGGATCGATACTCCTCCCGCCGGGCCGCGACCGCCGGCCGCCAGAGCATGCAATAATAGCGGACGAGCCGCACATGATCCTTCCGGTGCCCGTCATTCCCGAGGTCGGTCATCCGCCCGACCAGTTCGGCCCGGTTCGTCGCTCCCCAGCTGTCGGCAAGGATATGCGCGTTCAGCCCGTCCTCCGGTTCGCCGGTCGGGGCATCGGCATGGAAGCCCTGCGCGACATGGTACATCGCGCCCAGCGCGTAGGCCCAGGCGCGCGTCTCGTCGGCGATCGGGTGATCGGACAGGATGATGGCGGGAGCGACGGTCATGGCGCTGCTTTCGTCAGGGAATAACGACGGATCTCGGACCATGCGCCGTCGCGGGTCTGGACGCGCATGGTCATGTAGGTCAGCGATGGCGGTGCGACGAAGCCCAGCTGCATCGGCATGGTCGGCACCGGCATGGCCGTGGTCGGCTGCGGGGTTTCCGCGCCGATGCGGATCTCCGCCAGGCCGTTGCGCAACGTGACCATGGGCGACCAGTCCACATAGATGCCGTCCGGCTCCTGCCGCGTCACCAGCCATGGTGTGGCGGGATCCTTGATGGCGCGGATCGCATCGGCCTCGGCCGGGGCATCGTCCGTCGTGGTGGCGGCATCGGGTGCGGAACGGAAGTGATCGATCCCCATCTTGATCGCACCCATGGCGATGATCGCCACAATGATCACCAGCAGCGTCAGCTTGCGATTGGCCGGCGGCATCCCTGTATCTGCCGGCATGGCGCGCGCCGGCGCGGCGACCCTGGACGGGGCGACTGCCAAGGGCGGGGTGGCTGTCGCGGCGATCGCATCCCCAAGCAGGGGCGGGCCTTCGACCGCCTCGCGCAGAACCGCAAGCGCCTCCCCGTCGAAGCGGGGCAGCAGATATCCGCCATGCTCCAGCAGTTCGTCGAACAGCGTGCGGACCCGCTGCCGTTCCTCTTCCGACAGCGCCCGGTCCGACAATGCGGACAACACCTCGCGGCCGTTCAGCAGCAGCAGTTGCTCGACCCGGCCGGTGGCATCGCTGCCCGTGACCCGCAACCGGCGGAACCAGTCCTCGGCGGCGATCCGGTCCAGCAGCGCGGCGTGGCGCTCGGGATCGCTCCTGGCGGCATGACCGCCCATGTCGCGCCAGTCGAACCGGTCCGCGAGATGCCGGAACAAGCCGGGCGCGAGCGGCTCCGAGAAAGCCACGACGTGGAGCACGGCATCTTCCAGCGCGACCAGTGTCGCCGATCCCGGAGGATGCCGCGCGATCGTCGCATCGATCAGCGTGATCGCCCCGGCCGCATCGCCCGCGGCGCGGTGCGCCGCCAGTTCGTCCAGAAACGCGATCACCTCCGCGGATGGGGCACCGTCGCCTGCCTCGTCGCCGTCCGTTTCCAGTGACGCCAGCACCGCCTCGTAGGCCTGGCGCAAGGTCTGGAAGCCTTCGGGATCCTTGTCCGGCCCCATGTCGCGCAGCCGGGTCCGGTATGCCGCGCGCACCGCGTCACGGTCGCCGGTCGGCGCCAGGCCCAGCACGGTCCAGTCGGTCGGGGAAGGTGCCTGCATCATTGTTCCGATCCGGATTTCGCGTGCGACAGGGCGTGCCGCAGATGATCGGCGGCTTCCTCAATGCCCGCCGGATCCTGCGCCGACAAGGCTGCTTCGAACATGCCGATCGCCGCGCCGAGCATTTCGCGCTCCATGCCCAGCACTTCCTCGAACATGCGTTCGGCCCGCGCCAGCAGCAGCCGGTTGGCGGCCGCCTCGCGCGGGGCAGTCTTGATCCCGGCAAGCGCCTGCAACCTTTCCTCCGCCTCCTCCATCGTGGGCGCGTCGGGTCCGTGGCGGATGACGATCCGTTCGCTGGCACCCGTCGCCTGGGCGACGGCGGCAACTTCCAGGATGCCGTTCACATCATAGGTGAAGCGGACCTCGATCGGCTGTTCGCCGGCGCGGCGTGGCGACAGTGCAAGATCGAACTCGCCGAGCAGGATGTTGTCGCTCACCAGCCGCGCCTCGCCCTGGAAGATGCGGACGCCGACCTGCTTCTGGAAATCGCGTGCGGGCGACACATCGCGGGTGCGACTGACCGGCACCACGCTGTTGCGCTCGATGACGGACAGCATCCGGCCGGTCGCACGCCCGGTGGGGGTCGGCTCCGACACCTCGATGCCCAGCGTGTATGGCGCAACATCCGTCAGCACGACGTCGGCCAGCGCGGCAGAGCGCATCTTCAGGCCCGCCTGCACCGCCGCGCCGCGGGCGACCACCTCGTCCGGGTCGATCGATTGCAGGGGCAGCCGCCCGAACAGCCGCGCCACCTCCCGCCGGACAACCGGCATCCGCGTCGCGCCGCCTGCCAGCACCACTTGCGACAGCGTCTCCGGACGGATCCTGCTGTCGGCCAGTGCGCGGGCGATCGGCCGCCGCAGCCGCTCCAGCAGCGGCTCGCACAGTCCCGCAAACACGTCTTCGCGCAGGGACGCCCCCGCCATGGCACCACTGGGCAGGGTAACAGTCATCCTTGCTTCCCGACCTGCGGACAGCGTGCGCCGCGCCGCTTCGGCCGCCCGGCGCAGGCGTGCGGCCAGCCGCTGCCCGTCCGGCTGGGGGGAGAACGGATCAGGCGCCGTGATACCGGCAGCGTCCACGAACCAGGCGACGACGGCGTCGTCGAAATCCTCGCCACCCAGGAAGTTGTCGCCGGCGGTGGCGCGAACCTCGACGATCCCGTCCTCCATCTCCAGCACGGAGACATCGAACGTGCCGCCACCCAGATCGAACACCAGCACCGGACCGTCGCGCCCGGCATCACGGTCGGCCAGCCCGTAGGCTAGGGCAGCAGCGGTCGGTTCGTTGAGCACGCGTTCGACCCGCAGCCCGGCCAGCTCGCCTGCGCGACGGGTGGCGCGGCGCTGGGCATCGCTGAAATAGGCAGGGACCGTGATCACGGCTTCCTCGACCATATGCCCGAGCAGTGCCGCAGCATCGGCGCACAATGCGCGGATGACGAAGGATGACAGCTCTTCCGCCAGGAAGCTGCGCGTGCCGAGCGGGATCCGCCGGGACGTACCCATGTAGCGCTTGAACGCGGCGGCGGTCAGGTCGGGATGGCTCGCCAGCCGTTCGCGCGCGGCGGCGCCGACGATCACCTCGCCCGTACGATCAAGGCTGACGACCGATGGCGTGAGGAGGTGACCGAGCGGGTTGGGAACCAGTGCGGCCCCGTCTTCGTGCCATAGCCCGATCAGGGAATTGGTGGTTCCCAGGTCGATGCCGACGATCATCGTGGCACGGCACCAGTCGCCGGCCAGTCGAGCTTCACCCACGGGCTGCGCGCGTCCTCGTTCAGCCGCTTGACGGCACGGGCGAGGAACGTGCGACCGAGCATGTTGCTGCCGGGTGCCGATTTCTCGCCTTCCAGGAACGCCGCCCCCATATCGGACCAGCTCGTGAAATGATCTGCGGCGATCGGTATCAGTGCGGCAGCCCAGTCCATCACGCGCCCGGGTTCGACATGGCCGGCGCCGACCGCACCGGTGGCGACATGCGCCGCGCGAACCAGCCACACCGCTGCCTCGGGCCTCGTCGCCTCGCCCTCGCCGATGGTGTCCATGAAGGCGTTCACGAAGGCTGCCGCATCATCGCCATCCTCGATGTCGAAATCGCGGTTGAGCAGTGCCTTCCAGCTGTCGACCTCCTTGTCGGGCAGGCCGGCGCAGAACAGGTAGACTGGCGGGCGCTCCTCGTCCCTGGCCGTACCCAGTTCGCTCATGAACACCTCCCGGTACGGTGCGGCAATCGCGGTGAGCAGGCGCTCGGCGGTGGGCGTGGCTGCCAGCCGGCGTTCGAACACGGCCACCCGCTGGCGTTGCTCCGCAGCCGTGGCCTCCTTGTCGATGGCGATCTCCCGATCGGCCTCCTCGCTGCCTTCCGCCGCGCCTTCCTTGATGGCTTGCGCCATCTCCCGCAAAAACTTGAACACGCGCATGCTCCCCCGTTCCGCACCAGTGCAACAACTTGCGACGAGGGATCCTGTTTCTGACGGGCAGCATCGATGATCGACCGCGCGAAACGCCGTTCGGAGAACAGCCGGGGCAGATGCGGCAACGACAGTCAGGCTGGCAGTCTTTGACGGAAAACCATGGACCTGAAACAGATGCTCGATCCGCGATCCGGGGCCGGCGTGCAAAATTTCGCGGGAAAGTCCGCGTTGCCGGCCAATCTGGAATCTGGGGCGTTGTGCATGGCGGAGGGGGTTGATCCGTTCGACCTCCCGAACCCATAGGCGGAAAGCATCATGAGCAACGCACAGCAGGATCCCCCCGCCACCCATGACGACGAGGTCGCCAAGCTCGCCGATCTGATCGCCGACACCCGGATCTGCATGTTCACGACGGTGGACAGCGATGGCCGCCTGATGAGCCGTCCGATGGCGGTGCAGGAGGTCGAGTTCGACGGTGACCTGTGGTTCTTCACCAGGCAGGGCAGTCGCAAGGTGGAACAGATCGGCCAGCAGTCGCGGGTCAACGTCGCGCTTGCGTCGCGGAGCTCATGGGTGTCCGTGACCGGCATTGCCGAAGTCTTGCGCGACGTCGCCAAGGCCAGGGAGCTGTGGAATGCGAGCATATCGGCCTGGTTTCCGGACGGGCCGGAAGATCCTGACATCGTCCTGGTAAAGGTACATGCGGATGGCGCCGAGTACTGGGACAGCCCCGGCGCCGGGGTCGTATCGGTGCTGTCCTTCATCAAGGCGCGGGTAACGGGCAAGCCGTACCATATCGAAGATACCAAGGTTGATCTTTGAGGCGGCAGGATCCGGCCCGGCCTGCCGTTGCGAGACCGCGTCGATGCGGCGATCCGCAACGGCCGCCTTTACCCGCGCCGTACCCGTGCTAGCTTTCTCCTGAACAGGGGAGGCGCACGATGAAGCAGCACTGGGGCAACGGATTTCTGGCGGGTCTGTTCATGGCAGCGGCCATGCCCGCCACCGCGCAGGGGCGTGATCCGGCCGCCGAGCCGGAGAGCGTCTATATCCATGCGGGCCGCCTGCTGGCAGAACCGGGCCAGGCTCCCCGTGGACCAGCCACGATCGTGGTGCGGGGAGGGCAGGTTGCCGAACTGCGTGACGGGTTCGCCGCGCCCGAGGCCGGCGCCACGCTGGTCGACCTGTCAGACAGCTTCGTGCTGCCGGGGCTCATCGACCTGCACGTTCACCTGCTCGGCCCCGGCGGCGATCCGCTGGCGGACCGGCTGACCGCCATCAATCGCGACGTGCAGGACGACCTGCTGCAAGGCGTGGCCAACGCCCGTGCCACGCTTCGCGCCGGCTTCACGACGGTGCGCGATCTGGGCGGCGCCGAACGCTCGATCCGGGCCTTGCGCGATGCGGCACGGGCCGGATCGGTGGAGGCGCCCACCATCGTCAATGCCGGCTACATGCTCTCGGTCACCGGTGGCCATGGTGACGGGCGCAATGGCCTGGGCGACCGCTATGCCGACGCGCAGGGGCATCAGGAACATGTATGCGACGGCGTGGAGGACTGCGCCCGCGCGGTACGCCGGCAGGTTGGCCTGGGCGCCGAGGTGATCAAGTTCGCGGCCACCGGCGGGGTCCTCTCCAACGTCAGCGGCGGCCTGGGTCAGGCGATGACCTCGGCCGAGATGGCTTCCATCATCGACACCGCCCACGGGCTCGGTCGCCGGGTCGCCGCGCACAGCCACGCCGATGCGGGGACTAGGGCGGCGGTGGAAGCCGGCGTGGACACGATCGAGCACGGCTCCTTCCTCGAGCCGGAGACCATTGCACTGATGAAGCAACGCGGCACCTGGCTGGTACCCACCATGCTTGCTCCGCGCGCCGCGGTCGCCCAGGCGGAAGCCGGCGCCCTGCCGCCCGCCGTGGTGCCCAAGGCGCGCGCGGCCGTGGCCGCCGCGACGGACAGCCATGCCCGCGCCATCGCAGCCGGCGTGAAGATCGCCTTCGGCACCGATACCGGGGTCAGCACCCACGGCCGCAATGCCGAGGAGTTCGCCCTGATGGTGGCCGCCGGGATGACCCCCGCCGCCGCCATTCGCGCGGCCACCAGCGATGCCGCCGAGGTGCTCGGTCGCGCCGACAGTCTCGGCCGCATCGCCCCGGGCATGGCAGCCGACATCATCGCGGTGGACGGCGACCCGCTAGCCGATGTGCGCCAGCTTGAAGACGTGGATTTCGTCATGAAGGCGGGACGGGTCGTCTTGCAGGAGGACTGAGGGAAAGACGCTGCCCATAGCGGCATGACGTTCTCAGCGGGCTACAACCCTGCTAATCTTGTGGCGAATGGGAGAGCCGGTCATGAAGTCACTGCTTGCGAGCACCGCCGCGCTTGTTCTGCTGTTTTCTCCCGTTGCGTACGCGGATGCCCCGGACACCGCATCCGCAGTGTCCGGCACGGTTCAGATCGACAAGGCGCGGATCGACCGGACGCTTGCCGACATGGTGGCGAGCGGCCGCGCCGTCGGCGTCTCGGCCCTGGTCTGGCAGGACGGTCACGAAGTCTATTTCGGAACAGCCGGGCAGGCGGATCGCGAAGCCGAACGCCCAATGGGGCGCGACACCCTCGCGCAGATCTATTCCATGACCAAGCCGGTGACCGGCGTGGCGCTGATGAAGCTGTGGGAGGAGGGAAGGTTCGGGCTGGACGATCCGCTAGCGCGCTATCTGCCCGAATTCGGACAGACACAGGTGTTTGCCGGTCTCGACGCGGCGGGTCAGCCGGTCTTGCGGGCGCCGGACCGTCCTGTCCTCGTCCGCGACATTCTCCGCCATACCGCGGGTTTCGGCTACGGCGCAGGGGAAGACTTCCCCGGATCGGAATGGTCGCGCCTGGATCCCCTGAACCCGTCTCACGATCTGGCCGAGTTCGGCCGGCGCCTCGCCGAAGTACCGTTGCTTCTCGACCCCGGACGGGAGTGGCGCTACAGTGCCGCAGTCGATGTGCAGGCGCTGCTGGTGGAGAAGCTTACCGGCGTTCCGTTCGAGACGTATGTGCGCCAGCAGATCTTCGAACCGCTCGGCATGTCGCAAAGCGGCTGGAGCCAGCCGGAGAACCGTTTCGCCCGGCTTGCCGCGATGTATCAGAAAGGGCCGGACGGACAGCTGGAACGTGCCTCTGAACGGGAGCAGCGCGGGCTGAACTTCGATCCTGACCGCAGGCTCACGATGGGCGGGGCCGGTATCGCCTCGACCGTGGACGACTACATGCGCTTTGCCCGCATGCTGCTGAACAACGGCAGCCTCGACGGGGTGACCATCCTCAGGCCGTCCACGGTGAAGCTGATGGCGACCGACCAGCTCGACCCGCGCGTCACCGAACGCTCCTGGCTGTCCAGCAAGGGCACGGGCGGCTTCGGCATCGACCTCTTCGTCCGCACGGCCCGCCCGCAGGATGCTGCCGAGAACCGGGGCGCTGTCGGCGAGTACTTCTGGGATGGCCGGGCCTCGACGCTGTTCTGGGTGGACCCGGTGAACAGGCTGACCGCCGTGTTCTTTGTACAGGTCGTGCCGTTCGACGGCACGCTCCATCGGGATCTGCGGCGGGCGATCTACGGGGATGCCTACCAGGGACCTGCCGGCGACTGATCAGCCCTCAGGCGCGGCCGGTCACCGCGACGAGCGGATCGCTGGTACGTCCGTCGGCCAGTAGCTCCGTCGTGACGTCGGCGAAACCCGCACGCTCCAGATAGAGCCGCACCAGCGCCGCGTGGCCCGCGGTGTCGAGCGCGCGCCAGATCGCCACCGCCTTGGTCGGGAAGCAGCGATTGGAGAAGCTGACGATAAACGGTGCATCGGCAACGAGGGCACGGCGCACCTCGGCAAAGACGGCCACGGGATGCTGCAGATATTGCGCGCCGACGCAGCACATCGCCGCGTCAAAGGCGCCATCCTCCATTGGCAGCGCCGCATCCGCGTTCAGATCCTGCACGAACCAGCGGTCGAGCCGCGGATTGGCGCCGAGTTCCTGTGCGTTCATGCCGTGGCCCACGACCTCGCCGAAGCGCCGATCATCTGGCAGGTGGCTGACCCAGCTCGACATGAGATCGAGCAGGCGCCCACCTTCTGGCAGCAGGGTCCGGTAGAAGGCCGTCAGCGAAGCGGTCGCGCACTCGTCGATATGCGTGACGAGCCGCGGCGGCGCGTAGAAGGCCAGGTCATCGCCCCCGTCCTGCCTGGCAAAAGCGCCGGCCGGCAGCTCGGGAAGAGGATCGTCCGTCATTGGTCATCCTTTCGACCGGGCCCCTGCGCGGGGACGGGCCCGCGGCGCCGGCGATCTCGCCTGGCAGTGAGCCAGCGTTCACGAACCCATCGGCCATCATCGCGGTCAGAAGGCGTTTGTTCCCCCTCATTCCCGCCCGTTAGCGGAGCGCCGTTAGGGCGATCGGCGCCTGGCTCAATCCTCGTCGGGATGGCCGATCCTGTACGGACCCGATCGGGTTGCCAGCCTCTGTCCCTTCCAGCTCAGCCGTACAAGCCCGTCACGGACCAGTCCGTCGATCGCGAAATGGACCGCCGGCATTGCACCGCGCCAGTCCGGCGAGATCGCGCGCGCCACCTCGCTCGGGCAGATCGTCGCTTCCGGCGCGCGGTGCGCGAGCAGGGACAGCGTTGCGGCCCGTGGATCGGTCATCGGGCTCAACTCACCACCGCACGCCACCCGGTCAAGCCGCGAGAGGAGCCGGCCGGCTCAGGTGAGCGCACCGGCGACATCTGCTGCGAAGCGAGCGATGTCGAACCGCGCCGAGCCGGGATCCTCGCCACGCCGGATCACCACCAGGTGCCGGGACGGAATGACCATGACATACTGGCCCCGGCTGCCTTGCGCGGCGTAGCTGCCCTCGGGCAGGCCTTGCTCCGGACCGAACAGCCACATCGTCGCGCCATAGCCCGGCCCGCTGTCCGGCTGCGGCCCGCTTGCCGTGGTCATGGTGCGCATCCAGCCGTAGCAGGTCGTCCAGCTTGATGGTCTGTCGGGGGTCGCCAGGTCTCCATTCGAGCACGGACGCGGGCGCATGCAGCGCGTCGTCATTGGCGAGACCGATTAGCGCCGGCACGATCCTGTCATACTCAGGGTAGATGCCGGTCAACTCGTCGGTGTCGATCTGAACAGTGGTGCATCCGGCGTTGAAGATGCCGGAGCAGTAGAACGCCGCCTTGTAACCCGCTGCCATCGGGCGCTGATATGTCCCTGTCGAGGACTGCGCGGCGCTCTGCGTGCCGATGCGGGCAGACAGGAACAGGAGGGGGCCGGCTGCCTTGAGGATCCGCATGAGTGCATCTTCCCACACGCCAGGCTGGCGCGTCAAACCCGGGTGCGGGAGCGCAACGCTTGAGCAGCTGGCCGCCCGGTGTCGGAAAGGAAGCGACCGCATCCTTATATCTGGAAAGGGTGGTGGACGCACTTGGGCTCGAACCAAGGACCCGCTGATTAAGAGTCAGCTGCTCTACCAACTGAGCTATGCGTCCATCCCGGCATTGCCGTGAAGCCCGCGAGGGCGGTCTGCCGCCGCGGGAAGCGCCCCTATACAGATCGCTTGGCGCTTGAAAACCCCTGACTTGGCCTCACGCGTATTTTTCTGACGAAAGTTGCTACGGGACGCTCCGCCGGACCGTGGCACCGACCGGTGTGGCGGTCGCCGCTGGTACCGGACCGCTCTCGGGCTCGGGCGGGGGCGCCACGGCGTCGGTGGCGGCGGCACGGGGCTGCGGCCCGGCGCGGGCCTCCGCATCGACCTGGCGGGCCATGGCCAGCAGATCGGTCGGCGCAGGCGGCGGCACGGATTCACCGGCGGCTGCGGCATAGCGGGCATAGGTCGCCGCCAGCCGCTGCTGCGCGGTGCCGCCCCATTGCGCCTCCAGCTGGTGCAGCGCATCCAGCGCCTTTGGCGGATCGAACAGGAAGGTCATCACGTCGCGCGCGATCGGGTAGGCGGCGCCGGAACCGCCACCATGCTCGATCACCACCGCGCAGGCATATCGCGGATTGTCGAACGGCGCGAAGGAGATGAACAGGCCGTGGTCACGATACTTCCACGGACCGCTCTTGCCGCTGGCGACGGACAGGCTGACGACCTGCGCCGTGCCGGTCTTGCCCGCCATCAGGATGTTGTCGAGCGGCAGCCGCGCCCGGCCGGCGGTGCCGGGGCCGTTGACCACGTCGCTCATGGCCTTCTGCATGACCTGCACGTGATCGCCGTGGAAGTTCATGGACGGGAAGCTGGGCCGGTTCTTGCTCAGCAGCAGGCGCGGCATGATCTGGTTGCCGGTCGCCAGCCGCGCGGCCATGACCGCCAGCTGCAACGGATTAGCCAGCATGTATCCCTGGCCGATCGTCGCATTGACCGTGTCGAAGGGCTGCCACTTGCTCTCATACTTGCGCAGCTTCCAGGCGGGATCAGGCACCGTGCCGTAGAACTGGCTGGCGACCGGCAGCGGGAATTCCTGTCCCATGCCCAGCCGCTTGGCCATCGGGGCGATCACGTCCATGCCGAGCTGCTGCGCGAAGTGGTAGAAATAGACGTCGCACGACTGGTAGATGCCCTTGGCCATGTCGACGCTGCCGTGCCCTCGCCGGTTCCAGCAGTGGAACACGCGATTGCCCACCCGCAGGCCACCGCCGCAGCCGACGCTGGCGGTGGGGGACAGGCCCGCCTCCAGGAAGGCCATGGCCACCATCGGCTTCACGGTGGAGCCCGGCGGGTAGAGGCCCTTCAGCACCTTGTTGCGCAGCGGGATGCGTTCGTTCTCCGACAGCATCTTGTACTCGACCCGCCCGATGCCGTCGGAGAAGCTGTTGGGATCGAAGGACGGCATGGAGGCCATGCACATGAGGTCGCCCGTCAGGCAGTCGATCACCACGACGGAGCCGCTTTCCAGCCCGATGCGGCGGGCAGCGTAATCCTGCAACGGGCCGTCGATGGTCAGCTGGATCGGCTGGCCCTGAACGTCCTCGCGCGTTTCCAGGTCGCGCACGATCCGGCCACCGGCGGTCACCTCGGCCCGGCGGGCACCGGGCGTGCCGCGCAGAACCTGTTCGAACTGCTTCTCCAGCCCGTCCTTGCCCAGCTTGAAACCGGGGGTGACCAGTAGCGGATTGCGCTCCGCCTCCTCCCATTCCTCCTTGTTCGCGGTGCCGACGAAGCCGATCAGGTGGCCGACCGACGGGCCGGTGGGATAGAAGCGCGAGAAGCCGCGCTGCGGGATCACGCCATGCAGTTCCGGCAGCCGCACGCTGATCGCGGCGAAGCGGTCGTAGTCGATCCCGCTCGCCACCTGAACCGCGGCGAAGCGGGGCGACGCCTCCACCTTGTCGAGCAGGTCGGTCTTTTCCACCGGATCGAGCGCGAGCAGCTCGCTCAGCGTCTCGATCGTCGCGGCGGGGTCGTCCAGCCGCTCGGGAATGATGTCGATCCGGAACTCGGCCTGGTTGGAGGCGAGGGGGGCGCCATTGCGGTCCAGGATCCAGCCGCGGCGCGGCGCGATCAGGGTGAGGTTCACCCGGTTGCTCTCCGCCTCCATCTTGTACCGCTCGTTCTCCGCCACCGCGATGTAGCCCATGCGGGTGGCCAGCAGCAGGCCGATCCCGCCCTGGATGCCGCCCACGAGAAAGGAGCGCCGCTCGAAGCTCTGCGCAAGGCTGGATGGGGTGAACTTGTGGCGCACGTGGCGTTGGGCAACTCGGATGGCAGGAAACACGATCAGTCGATGCGGCGGACCCGTTGCAGGCGCAGGCGATCAAGCAGGGCGGCAGTCCGGGCGATAATGGGGAACAGCACGATGCAGAACAAGAGCTGAGAACCGACAAGCTGCACTTGCAGGTCGGTCAGCGGCACGCGCGCGAACAGGGTGGTGGCAGTGAGGTAGAGCAGCAGCAGCGTGCCGGCCGACAGCCAGTCCAGCCAGAACGACCGCCAGGGGAAGCGGATCTCGATCAGGTCGATCGCGATCAGCGCGAGCGAAAACAGCAGGATGCCGCTGCCCAGTGGCTGGCCGGAGAACAGGTCGTCGAACAGGCCGAGCGGGAAGCCCGCCCACAGCGGCAGCAGGTTGGGGCGGCCCAGCCGCCAGGCGATCAGCATCATGAACCCGAACGGGGGCAGGATCGGCACCGGGGCGATGATCGGCAGCCATGGGGTGAGCGAGGCCAGCATGATCGTGCCCCATGGCACGCCCAGCGCGCGGATGGGGGATTGCGTGCGATTGATGCTGCGCGACGGCCCGTCGGTGCGCACGCGCGAGACGACCGAATCAATCACCGCTCTGCGGCTCAACCACCGGGGTGACCTCCGGCGCGGACCTGCTGCCGGTGTCCGTCGCCGGATTGGCGGCGATGACGCTGGCAGTTTCCTCCGCATCCGCCCGTTCGGCCTCCGCTATGGAAGGGGCCTGCGATGCGGCGACGGCCTGCGGCTGCCAGATCGGTTCCACCAGCACCACGTCGGTCGCCGCCGGATTGCTCAGCAGCTGGGCAATGGCACCATCGCGCGTCAGGGCGGTGACCAGCGCCACCGCGATACCGGGACGGAACAGCCCGCCCGATCCGCTGGTGACGAAGACGTCGCCCTTCTTGATGGGATTGATGCCCAGATTGATCAGGCGCAGGCGCAGCAGGCCATCCGCCCGCCCTTCGGCAAAGGCGACCACGTCGTCGGTCGCGCGGCGGACCGGCACCATGCTTTCGGGGTCGGTCAGCAACAGCACCCGGCTGGACCGCTGGCCGGTCTCCAGCACGCGGCCGATCAGGCCCAGCGGGCTGCTGACGGGCATGCCCGGGCGGACGCCATCGGCCCGGCCGGCCGAAATCCAGGCGAACCGGCGGGTGCTGGCAGCGGTGGAACCGATCAGGCGCGCGGTGGCGATGGGGCGCGTTTCCCCGTCGGCCAGGCGCAGCACGGCCTTCAGCCGCAAGTTCTCCCGCCGGATTGCCTCCGCCTCCGCCAGCTTGACGCGGGCGATGCGCATCTCGTCGCGCAACTCGGCATTGCGGCTGCCGGCGCGGTAGTAGCCGGCGATCGCGTCGAACACGTTCTGCGAGGCGACGCGGCCGCCGGCGCCGGCCTCGCCGGCCGGACTGGCGAAGTCCGCCGCCATCGACCGGAGGCCGGCAAAGGCTTCAGGCCGGAACAGCGACAGGCTGAGCAGGACCGCACCCAGCAGCGCGCCGGACCCGGCCATGAGGTACCCGGCGAACAGGCCCAGCTGGGCCTTCCTGTTGCTACCCGGCCGGCGACCGGAAGGCAGCGCCATGGCTGCAGACCCTTATGCGAGTGTCGTGGATCAGGCGGTCATCAACACGCCGCGATACAGCGGATCTTCCATCGCGCGCCCCGTGCCCATGGCCACGCAGGACAGCGGATCTTCGGCGATCGACACGGGCAGCCCGGTCTCCTCGCGCAGGTGTTCGTCGAGGCGGGCGATCAGCGCGCCGCCGCCGGTCATCACGATACCCTGGTCCACGATGTCGGCCGCCAGTTCCGGGGCGGTGTTTTCCAGCGCGATGCGCACGCCTTCCACGATGGCGCCGATCGGCTCCGCCAGCGCCTCTGCCAGATTGCCCTGGTTGATCATGATCTCCTTGGGGACGCCGTTCACCAGGTCGCGTCCCTTGATGGAGATCGCCTCGCCGATGCCGTCTTCGGGCATGACGGCGATGCCGTAATTCTGCTTGATCCGCTCTGCCGTGGCTTCGCCGATCAGCAGGTTGTGGTGGCGGCGGACATAGGAGACGATCGCCTCGTCCATCTTGTCACCGCCGGTGCGGACGGAGGTGGTGTAGGCCAGGCCGCGCAGCGACAGCACGGCGACCTCGGTGGTGCCGCCACCGATGTCCACCACCATGGATCCGACCGGCTCCGTCACCGGCATGCCGGCGCCGATTGCCGCGGCCATCGGCTCCCAGATGAGGAACACCTCCGATGCGCCGGCATTGCTGGCGGCGTCACGGATCGCACGGCGCTCCACGCTGGTGGAGCCCGACGGCACGCAGATCACGATCTCGGGGTAGCGGAACAGGCTCTTCTTGCCATGCACCTTCTGGATGAAGTGCTTGATCATCGCCTCGGCGATCTCGATGTCGGCGATCACGCCGTCACGCAGCGGGCGGATCGCTTCGATGCTGTCGGGCGTCTTGCCCATCATCAGCTTGGCATCGTCGCCCACGGCCTTGACGCGCTTGACGCCGTTCAGCGTCTCGATCGCGACAACAGACGGTTCGTTCAGCACGATGCCGCGATCCTGCACGTAGACCAGCGTGTTGGCCGTGCCGAGATCGATAGCCATGTTCTGGGAGCCGAACTTGAACAATCTGCTGAAGTAGGAACTCATGGACATTCCGTCTTATTGGTGCGCCGGGGGCGGTTGGTGAGGCAAGGGGCAGGGCAGGGAAACCCGCCGCTCACAGGCGGCTCCTTAGCGTGGTGATCGCGGGAAGGCCAAAATAAATATGTCCACATGTGCAACACAAATTAACCGCCTGGCTCGAATTGCCGGCAGGTTGTCGCTACCCTGCCGGCCATGCCCCTGATCCGCCGCCTGCCAGAGACACTGATCAACCGCATCGCCGCCGGCGAAGTGGTTGAACGGCCGGCCAGCGCGCTGAAGGAACTGGTGGAGAATGCCGTCGACGCCGGCGCCACGCGCATCGGCGTGACGCTGCTGGAAGGCGGGCTCGACCGGATCGAGGTGGTGGACGATGGCTGCGGCATGGATCCTGATCAGATATCTCTGGCGCTGGAACGGCACGCCACCTCCAAGCTGCCGGAGACGCTGGTGGGCGAGGACGGCGCGCTGGAACAGGTCGCCACGCTGGGCTTCCGGGGGGAGGCGCTGCCGTCGATCGCCAGCGTTGCCCGGCTGGCGCTGGAAAGCCGCCCGCATGGCGCCGCGCAGGGCTGGCGTCGGGTGGTGGATCACGGCACGCTGGCCGAGGATGGCCCTTGCGCGATCCCCCCGGGCACGAAGGTGCGGGTGGAGCAACTGTTCGCCCGGGTGCCGGCCCGCCGCAAGTTCCTGCGCAGCGCCCGCAGCGAGTATGCCGCCTGCCTGGATGTGGTGCGGCGGCTTGCCATGGCCCGGCCGGACATCGCCTTCACGCTGCATCATGGCGAGCGTCGTATCCTGCAACTGCAGGGCGGCGAGGGACAGGCCGCCCGTATCGCGCAGGTGATCGACCGAGACCTGGCCGACAATGGCGTGGTGGTCGAATGGGTGCGGGAGACGGAACAGGGGCCCATGCGCCTGACCGGTCTGGCCGGCCTGCCGACCTTCAATCGCGGGATCGCCGACCATCAGTACCTGTTCGTCAACGGCAGGCCGGTACGCGATCGGCTGCTGATCGGTGCGGTGCGCGGTGCCTATGCCGAGATGCTGGCGCGTGACCGGCATGCGGTGCTGGCCCTGTTCCTGGACATGCCGGCGACCGAGCTGGACGTGAACGTGCATCCGGCCAAGACGGAGGTGCGGTTCCGCGATGCTTCCGGCGTGCGCGGCTTCATCGTGACGGCGCTGCGGCAGTCGCTCTCCACCGGTGATCGGCGCAGCGCGCAGGCGGCCGACGCCTCCGCCATGGCGCGGTGGCAGGTGGCTCCGCCGGGAGCTCAGCCATCATGGGCATCGCACATGCCCCCGCCTGCCGCCGTGCGCGAGCAGGTGGCGGCGTGGCAGGGCTTCGAAAGCATGGTGATGACCGCGCCGCTGGGCCGGGCCGAGATGGCGGAGGCGGAGCCGGAAGCCGCCAGCCAGCATCCGCTGGGCGTGGCCCGCGGGCAGGTGGCGGCGACCTACATCGTGGCGGAGGCGAGCGATGGCTTGGTGATCGTGGACCAGCATGCCGCGCATGAGCGGCTGGTGCTGGAGCGACTGCGAGCCTCCGGCGCGGCGCAGAAGGTGGCTGCGGCGCAGGCGCTGCTGATGCCCGAGGTCGTGGAACTGGACGAGCCGGCGTGCGACCTGCTGGAGGATGCGACCCAGGCCATGGCGCGGTTCGGCCTGCATTACGAACGCTTCGGTCCCGGTGCGCTGCTTGTGCGCGCAGTGCCCGGATCACTTGCGAAGGCTGATCCGGCAAGGCTGCTGCGCGATCTGGCGGACGATCTGGTCCAGCACGGTGCCGCGCTGCTGCTGGAGGAACGGATCGAGCATGTGCTGGCGACCATGGCCTGCCACGGATCGGTCCGCGCCGGTCGGGTGCTTTCGGTTACCGAGATGAATGCTTTGTTACGCGAAATGGAGGTGACGCCGCGCTCGGGCCAGTGCAATCATGGACGGCCGACCTGGGTGAAGCTGTCCATCACCGAGGTCGAAAAGCTGTTCGGGAGACAATGATGCGCCGCCTTGCCGTCCTGTTGCCGCTGGCGCTGATCGCTGCCTGTTCGGACCCCGACCCCCAGGCGGCTGCGGTCGATGCGGAGCGGGAGATCGCGCTGGTGGAACAGGCCAACAAAGCGCCACCCCCGGCGCGTCAGGTCGTGCCGGAAGCGATCGGCGCGCCGGAGATGGAACGCCACCAGTTGACGGGCGAAGGCTGCAACTATGCGCCCGGCACCAGCCTCGGCGCCCGCGTGCTGGCTGGACCTCAGGACGCCTGGATGAAGATCGACGGCGAGATGATGCGCTTCGCCGCCGATTCCGGTGCCACGCAGCTGGCAGCGGGATCGTGGGACCGGTATCTCAGTGCCGGCTACGAACTGCTGCTCGCGCTGGCGGAGGACCCGTCCGACCATCATTATGACGGGACCATCACCCTGCGCGATCCGCACGGGCGTATCGTGTATCGCGGCACCGGCTACGCGCAATGCAACCCGGTATAGCCCGCGTGATCAGGCGCGGAAGGCTGGAATGCGGCCGCTGACATCCATGTCGGGAATGGTACGATACCGGGCCAGGACCAGGCTGAAGACACCGAACAGCAGCAGGCCGACGCCGAGCAGATCGAAGGCGATGCCCATGTCGCCCAGCGACGTGATCGCGCCGCCGATGGACACCACGCCGTCGCTGGTCTCGCTCCATGCCGATTGCACCAGCGACCAGCCGATGATCGCGAATACCACCGCGCGGGCGCAATAGCCGGCCGCGCCGATCTGGCGCGTCCCGCGCGGTGCGTTGCGGCTGATCGTGTGCATGAAGCTGCCCGTCAGCCCTTCGCGCGCCTGGAACAGTGCGGTCGCCAGGAAGGCCACGCCCGCCAGCGCTACCAGCACAGGGCCGAGATTGACCGACAGGACACCGGCGGCGACCTCCTGTGCGCGGGCGCTGTCATCGGCTGCCGTGCCGGTGGTGGCGAACTGGAATGCGCTCCACGCCAGCAGCAGGTGGCCGATCGCGCTGCCGCCATGGCCGACGCGCTTGGCCCAGCCCAGCTTGTCGGATCCTTCGTGCTCGATATCGAACAGGGGCGATGCGAGCCGGAACAGGGCGTAGGCAACCAGTCCGATCGCCACCAGCCACAGCAGCAGCGTGCCGCCGGGCGCCTGGCCGATCGCGTCGAATGCGGCGGCCGGCCCGTCGGAGATCTGCTTGCTGCTGGCCAGCGCCAGTACCCCCAGCAGGATGTAGATCGTGGCGCGGGCGAGGAAGCCGAGCCGCACGGCGCGGTCGAACTGTTCCGACTTGTCGATCTGCATACTGGTAGCCCCCGCTGCTGTTCGCGCCATCAACGAAGCTGTCGCCGTAACGTGCCCGTTGACCGTACCTGCCGGTGCTTGCCATTGCCAGTCGCCGACAGCAGCCCTAAATGACCGGCCAATGACCGAGCTATCCCCGATCCCCAGCCCGCAATCCGACCCCGCGCCCGAGGGGCGGCGTCGCAAACCGGACTGGATCCGGGTCAAGGCGCCGGTCAGCAAGGGGTACCAGGAGACGCGCAAGCTGATGCGCGACCTGAACCTCAACACCGTGTGCGAGGAAGCGGCCTGCCCGAATATCGGTGAATGCTGGACCAAGAAGCACGCCACGGTGATGATCCTGGGCGACGTCTGCACACGCGCCTGCGCCTTCTGCAACGTCAAGACCGGCATGCCGCGGGCGGTCGATCCGCTGGAGCCCGAGCATACGGCGGCGGCGGCGGCGGCCATGGGGCTGGAGCATATCGTGATCACCAGCGTCGATCGCGACGATCTGGCCGATGGCGGCGCCGGGCAGTTCGTGAAGGTCATCCAGGCCCTGCGGCGGGAGACGCCCAACACCACGATCGAGATCCTGACGCCGGATTTCCGCGGCAAGATGCGTCCCGCGCTGGAGGCGATCTGCGCTGCCGGGCCGGACGTGTACAACCACAATCTGGAGACGGTGCCCCGGCTGTATCCCACCATCCGCCCCGGCGCGCGCTACTACGCCTCACTCCGCCTGCTGGAAGAGGTGAAACGCCACGATCCGCTGATCTTCACCAAGAGCGGCGTGATGCTGGGCCTGGGCGAGCAGCGGCTGGAAGTGCATCAGGTGATGGACGACATGCGCTGCGCCGATGTCGATTTCATCACCATGGGCCAATATCTGCAACCCACACCCAAGCACGCGAAGGTGGAGGAGTTCGTCACCCCCAAGGGCTTCGGCGCCTATGGCGCGGTGGCCCGGGCCAAAGGCTTCCTGCAGGTGGCCTCCACCCCGCTGACCCGTTCCAGCTACCACGCAGGCGACGATTTCGCCGTGATGAAGGCCGCGCGTGAGGCCAAGCTGGCCAAGGCCGCCCCGAAGATCGGCATCGCAGTCGTCTGATGCCGGGGATCAGGGAAAAGCGCCGGCTGCCCTATTCGGCGGCGCAGATGTTCGACCTGGTGGCCGATGTCGGCCACTATCCGGAATTCCTGCCATGGGTGGTGGCGACCCGCATCCGCTCGGACGACGGGACGGAAATGGTCGCCGACATGCTGGTCGGCTTCAAGGCCTTGCGGGAGAAGTTCACCAGCCGCGTTCACAAGGAACGGCCGGACTTCATCCGGGTGCAATATGTCGACGGGCCGCTGCGCGACCTCGACAATTGCTGGCGCTTCGCCGACCTGCCCGAAGGCGGATGCGAGATCGACTTCTCCGTCGACTTCGCGTTCAAGAACCGGATGTTCGAGATGCTGGCCGGCCAGTATTTCGACCGCGCCTTCCGCAAGATGGTGGAAGCGTTCGAACGGCGCGCCGACGCATTGTACGGCGTACCATCCACCCAGCCGGTCGGCTGAGCCGGCCGCCTACGGCAGCAGTAGTTCCAGGGCGCACATCGTCGCATCCTGCCGGATGGCGGAACGGCCCTCATCGGCGAACTGGCGGGATTCCGCCTCCGGCTTGTCCTGTCCGCGCACCGCGCGGGCGAACACCACCGTGCCGACCGGCTTGCTGTCGGTCCCGCCGCCCGGCCCGGCTATGCCGCTGATCGCCACCGCCACGTCGGCCTTGCTACGCTCCAGCGCGCCACGGGCCATGGCGTAGACGCAGGCGATCGAGACAGCGCCGAACGTGTCGATGATATCGCCCGGCACGCCCAGGTCGGCCTGCTTGGAACTGTTGGAATAGGTCACGAAGCCGCGCTCGAACACATCGGAACAGCCCGAAATTTCCGTCAGCGCGGCGCTGACCAGCCCGCCGGTGCAGCTTTCCGCCACGGCGATGCGTCGGCCGGCGGCGCGGTTCTCCTCGATCACCCGCGCGGCCAGCGCGACGATCGCGTCGGGCAGCAGGTGGTCGGTCATTGCCGGGTGGATGGGCAGATCAGGGCAGGCTGATTGCCGAACAGCGTCAGCATCTGGCTGACCAGCGTGCCCGCCACCTGCGGTTCGATGGTGGACAGGGTCTGCAGCAGCTGTTCCGCCGTGCCGCAATCACCCAGCGGGATGCGGCCCGACAGCTCCTGCACCAGCAGCGCATCCACCAGCGGCCGGACATGCTGGTCCGGCAGGGCAGCGATCAGGCTGAGATTGTCGCGCACCTGCCCGCCGACAGCGCCGCTGCCCAGCACCTTGAGCAGGCCGGACTTTGCCTGCGGCCAGTTGCGCGTCTGCAGGGCAGCGTAGCGTTGCGCAAAGTTGCGGCCTTCGCGGGCCAGGAAGCCGCTGGATGTCAGCTGATCGGCGCAGCGCAGCTCCAGTGCCTGCACGGACGCGGGCACGGCATAGATGGTCATCGCCTGCACCTCCGGCGCGGAGACGCAGGCCTGCGCTGCGGCTATCGTGGGGGTGACGACGGAGAGCATGGCGGCAGCTGCCGCCACGATGGTGTGCAGACGCCTCATGCCCCGGTCTCCCCAACTGGAACCAGCATCGCCACGGCCTGCGCCGCAATGCCTTCGCCGCGACCGGCAAAGCCGAGCCGTTCTGTGGTGGTTGCCTTCACGTTGACCGCCTCTACGCCCACCTGCAGCAATTCGGCAAGCCGCTGCTGCATGGCCGGCCGGTGCGGGCCGATCTTGGGTGCCTCGCAGATCAGCGTCAGGTCGACATTGCCGACCGCGTAGCCGGCCGCGCGCGCCAGGCCCACGGCATGGTCGACGAACTGGTCGGAGGAGGCGCCACGCCATTGCGGGTCCGTCGGCGGGAAGTGCTGGCCGATATCGCCAGCGCCGATCGCCCCAAGGATCGCGTCCACCACCGCGTGCAGGCCAACATCGGCATCGCTGTGGCCGGACAGGCCGAGCGGATGATCGATGCGCACCCCGCACAGCCACAATTCCTCGCCCGCGACCAGGCGGTGCACGTCGAACCCGGTACCCGTCCGCGGCCAGCGGGTTGCGACGGATGAGGCCGGGGCGGGGAAGTCGCCCGCAAAGGTCAGCTTGTGCAGCGTATCGTCTCCTTCAACCAGCGCCACTGCCAGGCCGGCAGCACGCGCCACCTGCGCATCGTCACCAGCATCGGGGGTGCCGGACCATGCACGATGCGCAGCCAATATCGCCGCGAAGCTGAACGCTTGCGGAGTCTGTACCCGGCGCAGGTCCTCGCGGCGGGCAGGCGCGCCCATCAGCGCACCATCCGCATGGGCCAGGCTGTCCGCCACCGGCAACACCGGAATGGCACCAAAGTGCCGTTGCAACGCATCGAGCAGGCGCGCGATCACCGCCGGCGGGCAGTGCGGGCGGGCAGCATCATGGATCAGCACCTGCGCAGGCTCGGCCTCCGCCAGCGCCTCCAGCGCCTCCAGCGCCTTGCGGACGGAGAGCTGGCGCGTCGCGCCCCCGGTGACGAAGCTGATATCGTCCAGCCCGGCGCAACATCCTGCGGCAATCGCCTCCGCCCCTGCCGGAATGGCGACGACGATACGGCCGACGCCGCCCTGCCGCAGGGCGTCGGCCGCGCGTCGCAGCACGGGAACGCCGGCGACCAGCGCGAACTGCTTGGGCACCGGCTGCCCGGCGCGTAGGCCTTGCCCGGCGGCGACGATGATCGCGGCGGGGCCGCCGGAAAGGTCTGACATTGTGGCCATGATCTGGGCTGCGGCGGCTAGCGGCTTGCAGGGCGGGCGGCAATCCACTATGCGCTGCCTGTTTTTTGGGCAGTATGATGCAAGAGCAGACACCTTCACCCCCCGCATGCCGACCGATTGCAATTGGACCGGTAACGATCGCCTGCCCCGTGGTGCTGGCACCGATGACCGGCGTCACCGACCTGCCGTTCCGGAAGCTGGTGCGCCGCTATGGCAGCGGTCTCAACGTGACGGAGATGATCGCCAGCCCGGCCATGATCCGCGAGACGCGCCAGTCGCTGCAGAAGGCTGCATGGGACCCGGTGGAGGAGCCTGTCTCCCTCCAGCTGGCCGGCTGCTCGCCGGACGAGATGGCAGAGGCGGCGAAGCTTAACGCCGATCGCGGCGCTGCGATCATCGACATCAACATGGGCTGCCCCGTGAAGAAGGTGGTGAGCGGCGATGCCGGCAGCGCACTGATGCGCGACCTGCCGCTGGCCGCCCGCCTGATCTCGGCCACGGTAAAGGCGGTGTCCGTGCCGGTGACGGTGAAGATGCGCATGGGCTGGGACCATGACAGCCTCAACGCGCCGGAACTGGCCCGGATCGCGCAGGATCTGGGCGCGCAGCTGATCACCGTCCACGGCCGCACCCGCAACCAGATGTACAAGGGCGAGGCCGACTGGGGCTTCGTCGCGCGGGTCAAGCAGGCCGTCAGCGTGCCGGTGGTCGTCAATGGCGACATCTGCTCGATCGCGGATGCCGCACAGGCGCTGGACCAGTCGGGCGCCGATGGCGTGATGATCGGGCGGGGCGCCTATGGCAAGCCGTGGCTGCTGGGTCAGGTGATGCGCTGGTGGCAGACGGGCGAGGTGATCGGAGAGCCCGACATCGACGAACAGTTCGGCGTCCTGATGGAGCATTACGGACTGATGCTGGACCATTACGGCCGCGACCTGGGCGTGAAGATGGCCCGCAAGCATCTGGGCTGGTACACCAAGGGGCTGACCGGATCGGCGGAGTTCCGCAACAAGGTCAACTTCATCGACGATGCCGACACCGTGCTGGGCGAGCTGGAGCGGTTCTACGCGCCGTTCCTGCGGCAACAGGCGGCGTGATCGACGACACGCGCGGCGCCCCGGGGCCGCGCGAACAGATCACCGGCCTGGTCTTCGCCGTCCTGCTGGTCACGCCCGACCTGATCATCCGGGAGGTCAATCCGGCCGGCGAGAGCCTGCTGGGCCAGAGCAGCCGCCGCCTGCGCGGCCGATCCTTGCTGGAGGTGCTGCGCTTCGCCGACCCGCTGGTGCGCGAACGGCTGAACGATGGCGACCTGCAACTGACTGCGCGCAACGCGCAGTTACGGGTCGAGGACCGGGAGATCGCCGCCAACCTGACCATCTCGCCGATGGCCAACCATCCGGGCTGGCGCATCATCACGCTTTCCGATGCCGGGCAGGGCGAGCGGCTGGGAGAACGGGACAGCCGCAGTGCGCTGCGCGGGCCGGCGGTGCTGGCGCACGAGATCAAGAACCCGCTGGCCGCGATCCGCGGAGCCGCGCAGCTGGTCAGCCGCAAGCTGCCGGAGGATGATCGCGGACTGACCCGCCTGATCACCGACGAGGTGGACCGCATTGCCGAACTGATCGACCGGATGCAGCGGCTGGGCCGCGAACGGGCCGATCCGGTCGCCCCGCTGAACCTGCACGCCACCATCCGGCGCGCGCTGGAGACGGTCACCGCCGCGCGTGGGCCGATGGTGGTGCGGGAGGAGTTCGATCCCAGCCTGCCGCCGGTGCTGGGCAGCGACGGGGCGCTGGTGCAGGTGCTGATCAACCTGGTCACCAACGCGCGTGACGCCAGCGAAACGGCGGACCGGCCCGAGGTGATCATCCGCACCCGCTTCGTCAGCGGGCTGGTGATGAACGTGATCCGGCTGGGCCGACCGGTCAAGCTGCCGATCGAGGTTCAGGTCAGCGACAATGGCGCCGGCATCGACCCCGCCATCCGCGATCACATATTCGAACCGTTCGTCTCCGCGAAGAAGAACGGGCAGGGACTGGGGCTGGCGCTGGTCAACAAGCTGGTGCGCGACATGGACGGGCGGATCAGCCATGAACGCGACGCCGCCACGGGCTGGACGCATTTCCGCGTGCACCTGCCCATGGCGCGATAAGAAAAGAGAGGATCGGACGTGAGTCGCAAGGCCTTGCTGGTGGAGGATGATGCCGCCATCGCCACCGTGATCACCGCCGCGTTGGAGGAAGAAGCCTTCACCGTGGCCCGGTGCGACAGCGTCGCCCAGCGGGACTGGCTGCTGGCGGAACAGCAGTTCGACGTGATGCTGACCGATGTCGTCCTGACGGATGGTGACGGCATCGCCACCCTGCCGGCGGCAATGGCGGTGTGCCCGGATATGCCGGTCATCATCCTGTCGGCCCAGAACACGCTGGATACCGCCGTGCGGGCGACCGACACTGGCGCCTTCGAGTATTTTCCCAAGCCGTTCGACCTGGACGAGCTGGTGCGCGCCGCGTGTCAGGCAGCTGACGGGCGTGGCGCAGTCGACCTGGCGGACAGCGCCGCCACCAGCGCGCTGCCATTGATTGGGCGCAGCCAGCCGATGCAGGACGTCTATCGCATGATCACGCGGGTCCTGCGCAACGACCTGACCGTGCTGGTGCTGGGCGAGTCCGGCACCGGCAAGGAACTGGTGGCGGAGGCGATCCATCAGCTGGGTGCCCGCAAGGACGGGCCCTTCGTGGCGGTGAACACCGCCGCCATCCCGCGCGACCTGATCGAATCGGAGCTGTTCGGGCACGAGAAGGGTGCCTTCACCGGGGCAACCGCGCGGCAGCTCGGCAAGTTCGAGCAGGCGAATAATGGCACCCTGTTCCTGGACGAGATCGGCGACATGCCGCCGGAGGCGCAGACGCGGCTGCTCCGCGCGCTGCAATCCGGCCGTATCCGGCGGGTGGGCGGCAACGAGGAGGTGCCGATCAACGTGCGTATCGTCGCCGCCACCAATCGCGACCTGCAACCGCTGATCGCAGATGGTTCGTTCCGGGAAGACCTGTATTACCGGCTGGCTGTCGTGCCGATCCAGCTGCCGCCCTTGCGCGACCGGACCGGCGACGTGGAGCCGCTCGCGCGCCACTTCCTGCGCTGTGCGGCGCAGGACGGCCTGCCCGCCCGCAGCCTGGCGGCAGCGGGCGCGGCGCTGCTGGACGCGCAGCCCTGGCGCGGCAATGTGCGCGAACTGCGCAACTTCATCTACCGCGCGGCCCTGCTGGCGCGGGAGGAGGAGATCGATGTCGGCCTGATCGGGCAACTGCTGGCCGACCGGCCACTGGCGAGTGTGGCGGGCGGTCCGGTCGACATGGCCCAGGCGCTCGATCATTGGCTGGGGCAGGAGAACCCCGCACCGGGCACGCTGTATCACACCGCCCTGGCGGCTTTCGAGCGGCCCCTGTTCGAACATGCCTTGCGCCAGACCGGCGGCAACCAGCTGCGCGCGGCCCGCCTCCTCGGCATCAACCGCAACACGCTGCGCAAGCGGCTGACCGACCTGCAGATCGGATCGGACGGACACTGACGCCGCGTGCTGGTGTAAAAAGGGCTTGCCTTGTGGCAACAGGGCTGTTGTAAACTTGCAACTGTGAGTGTCAGCGCCTCCTCTGCAACACGCCCGCCAGGTTCGCCCAGCGCGATCCGTCGTTCGCCGCGCTGGTGGCGCCGGATGCAGGTGGTCGGACGGCAGGTGAACCTGTATTTCTGGCTGGCGATCCTGTGCGCCGCGGTGCTGGCCGGGATGCTGGTCAGCTCCTACCTGACGCTCGCCGATCTGGCGGACGAACGGACGCTGGTGCCTTCGGGCCAGTCTTCGGCCATGCTGATCGGCACGCTGATCCCGGCGCTGGGACTGATCGTGCTGTTCGGTCGCCGGCTGGCGATCCGGCGGGCCGGCGGCACTACAGCGCGGCTGCATGTCAACCTGGTGTTCTTCTTCTCCCTGGTGGCGGCCGTGCCCACGCTGCTGGTGGCAGTATTCGCCAGCTTCATGTTCCAGTCGGGCGTGGAGTTCTGGTTCTCCAGCCAGTCCCGCGGCATCCTGGAAAGCGCCAACGAACTCGCGCGCGGCTATTACGACGAGAGCCAGCGCGATGTGGAGCAGGAGACAGTCGCCATGGCCGGCGACCTCCGCTTCGAGCTTGAGCGCAACGGGATGACCAGCCAGGCCTTCCAGAGCGCCTATTCCCTGCAGGTGCTGTTCCGCAAGCTGAACGAGAGCGCCATCCTGCAACAGCAGCCCGACGGAACGTTGCGGGTCGATGCGATCGTCGATCCGGAGGAGGAGAATGTCGATCGCCAGCGCATCTCCGCCGTCGCGCTGGCGCGGTTGCGGCAGGGCGATGCCGTGGTCGTGACCGCCAGCCCCGAACGAATCGAGGCGGTCACCGCCATCGATCGCGCGACCGGTCTGTACCTCTACAATGCGCGCAATTCCGATGCGCTGGCGCTCAGCCAGTGGAAGCGCGCGCAAAGCGTGGTGCAGGCCTACGACGTGCTGACGGAGCGGGCCCGCCGGTTGCAGCTGACCTTCAACCTGGCGCTGCTGGGCGTGTCGCTGGCGCTGGTCGGGCTGGCGGTGTGGTTCGCCCTGCGCTTCGCGGACCGGCAGGTGCAGCCGCTGGCCGATCTGGTCGGCGCCGCGCGTGCGATCGGCGCGGGCAACTACGCCATGCGGGTGACCGGGCGGACCGGACCGGACGAGATCGGCCTGCTGAACCGGGCCTTCAACCGCATGACCCAGCAGATCGAGCGGCAGACCGATGCGCTGATCGGCGCCAACCGCCAGCTTGCCGAACGGCGCGCCTTTATCGAGACGGTGCTGCAGTCGATCACCGCCGGCATCGTCTCCGTTGATGCGGCCGGTACGATCATCCTGATGAACAATTCGGCCCGCGACCTGCTGGCCGAGGGCGACGGCAGCCCCGTCGGGCGCCCCCTGGCAGAACTGTCGCCACGGCTGGCGGAGCTGCTGCGCGGCGGTGCGACCGGCAGCACCGTGCAGTTCAACCGACATGGCGAGATGCTGACCCTCGCCGTCAGGCTGGCCCCGTCGGGCAACGGTCATGTGATCACCTTCGAGGACATCACCCGCCAGCTGCTGGACCAGCGCCAGGCCGCCTGGTCGGACGTCGCTCGGCGTATCGCGCACGAGATCAAGAACCCGCTGACGCCCATCCAGCTGGCGACGGAGCGGCTGAAGCGCCGGTATCGCAAGCAGATCCTGGCCGATGGCGAGCTGTTTGACGACCTGACCGGCACGATCATCCGCCAGGTCGGCGACCTGCGGAAGATGGTGGACGAGTTTTCCTCCTTCGCCCGCCTGCCTAAGCCGGTGTTCCGGCGCGAGGATGCGGTGGATCTGGTGCGCCAGGCCGTGTTCCTGCAGGAGGTCGGCAACCCCGACATCCGCTATCTGCTGGACGTGCATGGGGAAGGGACGGCGATCAGCTGCGATCGGCACCAGATCGGCCAGGCCCTGACCAACGTGCTGAAGAATGCGGCCGAGGCGATCGACAGCCGCCGTCGCGAAGGCAGCCTGCCGGGCGACGGGGGACGTATCGCCATCACCATGGTGCTGGAGGTGGCCGGGATCACGATCGAGGTGCACGACAACGGCATCGGCCTGCCGCAGGGCGGCGAACGCATCATGGAACCCTACGTCACCACGCGCGAGAAGGGGACCGGGCTGGGCCTCGCGATCGTGAAGAAGATCGTGGAAGAGCATGGTGGCGAGATCGCCTTCGCCGCCGAGACGGATGGCGGCACCTGCGCCACGCTGCGGCTGGCGCGCGATCCGCTGGCGGTTGCCGATGACGGACCGGTGGTGGGCAGCGAGGCGGCCGAATGAAAGTGTTTCGGGCAGACACGCAGATGGAGAACAGATGATGGCGCTCGATATCCTGGTCGTGGATGACGAGCTCGACATTCGCGAGCTGGTCGCGGGCGTGTTGAGCGACGAAGGTTATGCCTGCCGCACCGCCGGCGACAGCGTGAGCGCCTTGCGCGCCGTGGACGAGAAACGTCCCAGCGTGGTCCTGCTGGACGTGTGGCTGCACGGCAGCCCGATGGACGGGCTGGAGGTGCTGGACGCGATCAAGATACGCGAGCCGGATCTGCCGGTGATCATCTTCTCCGGCCATGGCGGGCTCGACACCGCGGTCTCCGCCGTCAGCCGTGGCGCGATGGACTTCATCGAGAAGCCGTTCGAGGCGGAGCGCCTGCTGCTGCTGGTCGCCCGCGCCACCGAGACGGAGCGGCTGCGGCGGGAGAACGCTCGCCTGCGCGAGGGGATCACGCAGGCGGAGGAGTTCACCGGCAGTTCCAGCGCGATCAATCAGGTGCGCGCGCTGCTGAAGCGGGTGGCCAATACCGGCAGCCGGGTGCTGATCACCGGGCCGGGCGGCTCCGGCAAGGAAGTCGCCGCGCGCCTGCTCCATTCGTGGAGCCCGCGCGCCGACAAGACCTTCGTCACCGTCAACTCCGCGCGCATCACCCCCGAACGGTTCGAGCAGGAGCTGTTCGGGGAGGAGATCGACGGCCGGCTGGTCCGCCCGGGTCTGCTGGAGATGGCTGATGGTGGCACGCTGTTCTTCGACGAAGTGGCCGACATGCCGCTCAGCACCCAGGCGCGGATCCTGCGCGTGCTGACGGAGCAGAGCTTTGTGCGGGCGGGCGGCAGCCGGCAGATCGGCGTGGATGTGCGCGTGGTATCCTCCACCGCGCGCGACCTGGAGACGGAGATCGCCGAGAAGCGCTTTCGCGAGGATCTGTATTACCGCCTCAACGTGGTGCCGATCACCGTGCCGTCCCTGATCGAGCGGCGGGACGACATTCCCGCGCTGGCCGAGCATTTTTTCACCCGCTACGCCCGCGAGCAAGGACTGGTCGCCCCTGACCTGTCGTCCGAAGCGCTGGCAGCGATGCAGGCGTACGACTGGCCTGGCAACGTGCGCCAGCTGCGCAATGTGGTGGAACGGACCGTCATCCTGGCACCGCGTGAGCGGGTCGGGCTGATCGAGGCGGACATGCTGCCGGCGGAGATCATCGGTGGCGGCGGGGAAAGCGGCGCCGGCATGCCCGCCTTGATGGGCGTACCGTTGCGGGAGGCGCGCGAGAACTTCGAGCGCGAATATCTGCGGGTGCAGATCCGGCGCTTTTCCGGCAATATTTCCAAGACGGCGAGCTTCATCGGCATGGAACGGTCGGCGCTGCATCGCAAGTTGAAGCTGTTGGGCATGAGCGACCGCGCGGGCGAGGAATGATGGATCGTCATGCAGCTGACGTGAAAAGGAACTTCGCAGCCGCACAATAATTTGGCATGATGAGCCGGATCGATCGGCCATAGGAGACCTGTCGCCACAGCAAGGTGGCCAGGTATGCGCAGCACAGCGCCAATAAGAAGGAGTCACGTGAAATGACCAAGGGAACGCTCACCGCCCGCCCCAAGCCCGCGTCCGAAGCCAAGCCGGCGCCCGCCACCCCCGCACCATCCGGCGGCGCAAAGGGTGGCGGCAATCTGCAGGATCTGTTCCTGAATCATCTGCGGCGGGAGAAGACCCCGGTTACCATGTTCCTGGTGAAAGGCGTGAAGCTGCAGGGCATCGTCACGTGGTTCGACAATTTTTCCATCCTGCTGCGGCGTGATGGCCAGTCGCAGCTGGTGTACAAGCATGCGATCTCCACCATCATGCCGGCCCAGCCGGTGGATGCCGAACAGTTCGGCACCGGTGGTGACGGTGGTCGCAAGCAGAAGCTGCTGCAGGACATTTTCCTGTCCCGCGTACGCGATGCCGGGGTCGCGGTGACGATGTTCCTGGTCAATGGCGTCATGCTGCAGGGCCGGATCGCGGCCTATGACCTTTTTTGCATGTTGCTGGAACGCGAAGGCTATGTGCAGCTTGCTTACAAGCATGCGGTATCCACCATCCAGCCCGCCGTGCCGGTCGACCTGACCGCCGATCTGGACGAGGAAGGCGAAGACAACTGAACTTCGGTGACGAAATAGAGGGTGAGGTCAGCCGCGGAGCGCGTGCGCTGGTCATCTGCCCCGAGATCCGTTCTCAGCGACAGACACGGGACGCCGATGCCCGGCTGGAAGAGGCGCGTGGCCTTGCCCTGGCCATCGGCCTCGACGTGCGCGAGGCGACCATTGTGCCGGTACGCGACGTTCGGCCCGGCACGCTGTTCGGTGAAGGTCAGATCGAGCGGATCGCGACCGACGCGACCATGGCGGAAGCCGAGCTGATCATAGTCGACGGCTCGCTTTCGGCCATCCAGCAGCGCAATCTGGAAGACAAGCTGAAGCGCAAGGTGATCGACCGCACCGGTCTGATCCTGGAGATCTTCGGCGAACGCGCCGCCACGGCGGAAGGCCGCCTGCAGGTGGAACTGGCGCACCTCGATTACCAGCAGAGCCGACTTGTGCGCAGCTGGACCCACCTCGAACGGCAGCGCGGCGGCTTCGGCTTCCTGGGCGGTCCGGGCGAAACGCAGATCGAGGCGGATCGCCGCATGATCCGTGCTCGCATGGGGCGCCTGCGGCGGGAACTGGAACAGGTGCGGCGCACCCGGGCGCTGCATCGCAGCCGGCGCGAACGGGCGCCCTGGCCGGTGATCGCGCTGGTCGGCTATACCAATGCGGGCAAGTCGACGATCTTCAACCGGCTGACCGGCGCCGGCGTGCTGGCGCAGGACCTGCTGTTCGCCACGCTGGACCCGACCATGCGCGCGATCAGCCTGCCCGGGCTGGACAAGGCCATCCTGTCGGACACGGTGGGCTTCATCTCCGACCTGCCGACGCAACTGGTCGCCGCCTTCCGCGCCACATTGGAGGAGGTGACCGCCGCCAGCGTGATCCTGCATGTACGCGATATCGCCAATCCCGACAGCGCGGACCAGAAGCGAGAAGTGCTGAACATCCTGGCGGAGCTGGGTGTCGGCACCGGGGAGGGCGAGTTCGCCGACATTCCGATTATCGAGATCTGGAACAAGTGGGACCTGCTGCCACCGGAGCAGCAAGATGAACTGGCGCATGTGTCGGAAGGCGAGCCCGACATCCTGCGCCTGTCGGCAATTACGGGCGAGGGCATGGACGAGATGCTGGCCCGGCTCGGTGCCGTGCTGACCGGCGGTGCCCGGGTGCATGCGATAACCGTGGATGCGGCCGACGGGCAGCGCCTTGCGTGGCTGCATGCGCATGGCGAGGTGCTGGGCGAGCATGATGCGGGCGATGGTTCCGCAGGGCCACGTCGGCGCCTGGATGTGCGCCTGACCGAACGCGAGCTGGGGCGTTTCAACACGCTCTAGGTGGCGCGCTCACCTGCCTTGACCGCCTGCCACAACGCCTCTTGCCCTTCCAGGTCGAGGTCCGCGAAGCCGCCCGCCGCCATGGTCTCCATGGCGCGATAACGGCGTTCGAACTTGTCGTTGGCCCGGCGCAGCGCCTGTTCGGCATCCACGCCATAGGCGCGCACCAGGTTCACGGCGGCAAATAGCAGGTCGCCTGCCTCCTCCTCCATGCTGGCGGGCCCCGCCTCGGCCAGCTCCTGCATCTCTTCCACGACTTTCGCACGTGGACCGGCTGTGTCCGGCCAGTCGAATCCGTCCCGTGCAGCCCGGCGCTGCAACTTGTCCGCCCGCAGCAGCGCGGGCAGGGCGCGGGCAACCCCGTCCATCGTGCTGGTCGCGCCCGCCTGCCTGCGCTCCGCTGCCTTCAGGACCTCCCATGCGGTATGATCGGTCGCGGCATCACCGAAGATGTGCGGGTGGCGCGCCTCCATCTTGTCGGAAATGGCACGGGCGACGGCGGTGAAGTCGAACAGGCCGGCTTCTTCCGCGATCCGAGCATGGAACACCACCTGCAGCAGCAGGTCGCCCAGCTCCCCGCGCAGATCGTCATGATCGCCCCGCTCGATCGCGTCGGCAACTTCGTAGGCTTCCTCGATCGTATATGGCGCGATCGTCCCGAAGCTCTGCGCCCGGTCCCATTCGCAACCGGTCACGGGATCGCGCAACCGCGCCATGATGGCGAGCAGGCGTTGCAGCTGATCCGCCTGATCCAGCCCCGCCAGCGTTGCGGCCGCAGGCGGCGGTGCGGTGCGGAAACCTTCCACCTGATCTGGCGTGCCGAGCATGCCGACATCCTCCAGCGCCAGCTCGCTCATGGTGACCAGTGCACCCTCGGCAATGAGCTGGTTGTACATCGGCGCGATGTACCGCTCGCCCTTTTCCGCACCTTGCCCGTCGGAGAAGAAGCGGCCGTAGAGCGCGATATATTCGGCGGCCGAGGCGAACCAGTACAGTCCCACCGTGGCATGAGGAGAGATGCGGACCTTTTCGCGCAGTTCCACGACCCGGCCATCCGCGTCCGTACGGCAGAACGACCACCCATCCCCGGGACCGGGGAAGCATGGCACCCACCCGGCCGATCCCCTGGCTATCTGCGCCGGGGTCATGGCGCCAGGGGCTACGAACGTGTCGATGTTGAACACGGCGAACGGCGCGTCGGCGGCGCTACGTTCGGCCAGCAGCCTGGCGGTGGTCGCCTGCCCATCGGTCATGCCGTCCAGTTCGATGATCTCGCCCATGGCGATGCCCAGCGCCTGGCACCGGGCGGTCAGGAAGGCGCGCGCATCCTCCGCCCGCCTGGTGGCGAAGGTGAAGCGCCAGCCGGCTGCGCGGAAAGCCTCCAGCGCCAGCATGGACCAGTCGAACAAGGGCCGGCCCAGCACCTCGATCTCGTATTTCGGGCTTGTGTAGCCGACCTTGGTAAAGCGGCTGCCCAGGCCGGCCATGGTGACCGCGATCGTCCCGGGCACGGTCACAGCAGGCGGTCCCGGTCACAGATCGCGGCAAGCTCCTCCAGCGAGTTGTCGAGGAATTCGCGCGGGCGAACCGTGCGGTCGTCGACATAGAACCCGTCCCGGCCCGGCCAGGGCTTGCCCATCCAGATCTCGTCATAAGGCACGCCATGCTCGTCCAGCCAGGCGCTCACGACCGGAAGCACATGGCGCAGGATCTCGCCCTGATTGCCGTCATAGGTGCGCATGCCGCGGGACGAGGACAGGATGATGCGCCAGCCCTGATCGTGCAGTTCCATCAGCCGCGCCTTCATATGCTGGTCGCAGGCGAGGCTGGCGTAATCCTCTTCCGGCCCTTTGATCTTGCACAAGGTGCCGTCGATATCGACCACGAGCACGCGTTCCTTGGCTATCAAACGCTCTTTCCTTCCAGTTCGTCCATGATGGCGCAGGCGATCAGGCAGAAGCCCGGCAGTTTGCGCGGCGTATCCAGATGCAGCGGCAGCATCGACAGGAACAGTGACAGTTCGTAGGCGCGAATGACCGCCTGATCATGGCCGGTCGCCGCCAGCCGATCGGCCAAGGCCTTCTTCATCCAGCCCGGCGGACCGTGCCCGTCAAGTTCCAGCGCCAGCCGTAGATCATGGCCCACGCGACATTCGAACAGGCCATTATTGACGAAGTCGTAGCCGCCCATGATCGAGTGGCTGAACTTGGCCAGATCATACAGCGGGTGCATCCACGCCTCGTCCAGGCTGGTCGCGCCCCTGGGGTCGATCAGGCGGAACAGGCCGATATTGCGGCTGAACAGGATATTGGACAGGCACGGATCGCCATGCCCGACGGCCAGCGCGCTGCTGCGATCGGTCGCGATCGCCCGTTCGATCAGGGCACTCGCCTGCCGTCGCATGTCCGCGATGCCGCCACGCGGGCCGCTGCTGGCCAGCAGCGCGTCCAGCCGGCGGCCGGCGTCGGTGGTCAGCAGTTCGTCCAGCCGATGGTGCATCTTGGCCAGGATGGTGTCACGCGCCACCGCCCGCACCCGGTCGGTGCCTGTCTCCTGCCGGCCGCGCGCGTCCAGGAACTCGAAGAACCGGTCGAGCAGCCGGGCGAAGCTGCCCGCGTCGAAGCTGTGGTGGACGATCTGCAAGGCCGCGTCCGGCACCGACAGGTTCTCCATGGCGTAGCTCGCCCGGCCGCCTTCCTCGCGATAGTCGAAGGTCGGCAGCAGGAACCGCTTCATCGCATCCGGCACGACATGGAAGAAGCCGTGCTCGCCCTGCATCTTGGCGATGTCCGTCGACGATTTCCGGAACACGTCGCCCGAGACCTGGCTGGCATTGAAGAACCGAACTTCCGTCGCCCCGATCATGTAGGCCAGAAAATTGCCCACACTGCGCAGGTCCAGCAGCTTCATGGCATTGTCCACCGCCAGGCTGGTCTCGGCGATGGCGTCGAAGAAGCTGCGCCGCTGGCGGGGCTCGCGGATGTTCAGCAGCGCGATCGTGTCGGTCCGGGTGAGCAGGGTGACCGCCTCGTCATCGAAGCGTCCGCCGAACATGGCCGGGCCCGGGGCATAAGGCAGCTTGCGCAAGGTGCGCGCGAACATGTCGAGGTCCACGGGGATCAGGCCGCTCGGCAGGCGGATCACCCGGTCGTCGTCCCGCCGGCGGGCGAGCTGATCCGCCAGCGCATCGCGCGATGCCGCATCGCTGATGCGCACGAAGTCGAACTGCCGCTCCTTCGTCACGGCGCGCTCGACCAGATCGGCCAGTCGCTGCTTGCGCTTCAGCACCGCGCCGAACCGTTCGACGCCGATGATCTCGCGGATCGCGGCCGGGGCCGGCTCACTGTCGTCATACACGAACAGCATGGGTCAGACCTTTCCGGAGCCGCTCAGCACGATGCCGGCGGCGGCGGGCAGCCGCACCCGCTGCGGCTCGCCCGCCTGCCGCTTGCCATAGGGCAGCGGCACCCACAACCAGACCAGCAACAGGGCATCGAAGAAGACAAAGGTGGCCAGGGTGATCGCAGGGGAGGGCTGCTCCCCCAGCAGCATGATGCGCCAGCTGGCATCGGCACGGGCCAGCGCCACCTCCACCACGCCGTGCAGCGACAGCGTGCCGGGATCGATCGCCATCAGGATGGCCGCGACCCCGATCAGCTCCATGCTCCAGATACCCAGGGTTGCCAGGATCAGGAAGGCGGGCGCGGCGCTGATGGTCCGGCGGCTGATGTCCAGCATCCCGCGCGCCTTGCTCACCAGCGCCAGCACATGCAGCGCACGATCCTGGTAGTGGTTGACGAAGATATGCCGCTGCACCTGCTCCAGCAGCACAGGCAGCAGGAAGAACGCCAGCACCAGCAGGGACAGGCAGGTGCCCAGCACAGCCACTGGCGCCGCAACGTTCCACCCGCCATCGGCCAGCAGCAGCAAGGCCATGCCGATCAGCACCACGCCATCCATCGAGCGATCGATCAGCAGCACGATGATCGGCCGCGACCACGACTTCGCGGTCCGGGCAAGCTCCCCCAGACGGATCAGTTCGTCCGTCTTCAGCGGCAGGATCAGCGACCAGGGCGCCACGAAAAGGTGCAGCAGCACCACCGTGCGGAAGCTGGCCCCCAGCAACGGCATGGCGATGACCGCCAGCCGGAACGCCCGCATCAGGTGCGCGATGATGTAGAGGACGGCTGCGCCGATGCAGGCAAACAGCAGCCGCCCGGTCATCTCCCAGCCCCCCGCCGCCAAGGTGCGGTTGGCGTGAACCAGCAGGGCGGCCAAGACCACGGCCGACAGGGCCGTCACCAGCCAGCGCCGCCCGCGCGCGAATGACTGCCCCCGGAGGTTCACGCCTGCTCTTGCGTCACGGGCGCGGGCCAGCTGCGGACCAGCGTGGCCGGGTAGCTGGCGCGGGGCACGTCGCGATGCTCCGCGGCATGGAACCGGGCAACGGAGAGCAGGCGCTGGCGCAGCAGCTTCAGCATCCGGATACCCTGACTGAACAGTCGGGCATTGGAAACCTGGTCATCTTCCCGCCAGTTGATCGGGAAGAAGCGGAAACGATGGCCGTGATCTGCCAGGCCGAAGACGAGGTAATAGTTGAAGGTCAGGTTGTCGGCATATTTCAGGTGGAAGCCGTCGGCAAAGATGCTGGTGCGGAACAGGTTCAGGCCCGACCCCAGATCGCTGAACCACTGCCCGCCGATGATCGAGAAGATCGCGTTAAACACGTGGTTCGCCGCAGTGCGCAGTGTCGAGTAGCCCTGCAGCGTGGCGCCGCGCATGAAGCGTGCGCCCAGCAGGGCGTCCACGGTACGATGGACGCCGGCGGCCAGATGCGGCTGGAGATCGGCGATCGAGCCCTGATCATCCCCATGCAGCACCACCAGATATTCGAAACCATGCTGATGCGCAAAATCGATGGCGACCTTGTGCGATCCACCAAGACCGTAATTGTCGTCGTTCCGCAGCAGGTACTTTTCCCGCACCGGGCTGGCCGCGAGCGCCGCCTCGGCGGCGGCGAGGGTCTCGTCGGGCGACTGGTTGTCGATGCACAGCACCGCCAAATCGGCGGGCAGGCCGGGCAAGCGCGCGAACTGTTCGATCACGCGAGGGATCTGCGGGGCGCAGCGGTACATCGGCACGAAGACGAGGATCCGCTCGCCGCCAGGCGTGACGCCGTTCACCTCAGCGGAACCGGATACGTTGTTCAATGATGATCCCCATGGCTAGGTAGTTAAGGTACATGGTGACAGGCGTCACCGCGACCTTCGCGATTGGCGGCACGAGGTACAAAGGATCGAGCGTCAGGCCAAGGCTGCCAAGTATGTTTCCGGCTCGCACCATGAGCGCCGGGGTGGCCAGCCATTGTCCCAGTACCGCCACCGCCTGCGACGCGAGCAGGATCGCCGCGACGTTCCAGGCGATGTAAGCGGCAATGGCAACGGGCAGCGCCGTGCGGCTGTCGCGGAAGATGAATCGCCGACCGGCGACGAACACCAGCGACACCGCTACTCCGGCGCCGACCAGATTGGCCAGGAACAGCGACACGCCCGTGGCGGCGAGCAGGTTGAACAGGGTGAAGTCGATCAGCCAGCCGATCCCCGATATCAGGGCAAAGGCATGAACCCTGACCGGAGCGAGTGCAGCTGTCAGCACAGCGCTCTCGCCCGGCAGTCACGCCGGGCCAGCAGCTGCCATGATCCATTCTCGTCCACCACGCGGAAATCGCGCGCGATCTCGGGCGCATAGGCCTGCCGGAAGGCGAGCACGGTGGAGTAGCTCATGTAGCGTTTGGGCATCATGACATAGTCCACGCCACCCAGCAGCAGGGCAGGATCGGGCTTGCGATCCTGCGAGAACGTCCGGCCCGCATGCCACCAGGCGATTTCGTGCCGGACGGGTGGCAGACCCAGGATCAGCGGAAAGGGATTGCTGAAGGTCAGCGGCAACACCACCGCATCGTGGCGGCCCTGCACATGCGGGCGGAGCAGGGCGACACCTTCGCCAATCACACCCATCAATGCGACATCGTTCCTGACGGCCGGATCGGTGCCCAGCGGCCCGACCGGCAGGTTGCTGCCGGACAGCGCCAGGTCGGCGATCGGCGTTTCCGCCAGCCAGGCCACGTCTGCGCCACGGGCACGGGGTGCCATGGCCGTCCAGCCGATCGCCGCAACATCCTGCACCATCGACACGGCCGCCATCGCCACGAAGGCTGTCGCGCACAGCAGGCCGGCCAGTCGCCCGGCCGCCGCTTCCCCCGCCTGGAGTACCGGAGTTCGCATCATCCGCAAGGCGGGGTAACCGGCGACCAGCACCGCGATGGCCAGCAGAGGGTTTTCGAGTTCCGGATGGTTCTGGATGCCGATCGCCACGCCGGCCAGCACGATGGCCAGGCTGAGCAGGGTGCGCGGGACCCACAGGCGATGACGCCGCTGATCCCGTTCGTTGAGCAGGCCGATCACCAGCACCGCCACCGCTCCTGTCGCGCAATAGAACAGCAGCCGGATGGCAAAGGCTGGGCGCAGCACATCGGTCGCCACCGATGCGGCCATGCGCACATCGGCCAGGTACAGGTGGATCAGGCCGGTACCAAGTTCCACCAGCAGCACGACCGAACCGAACAGCCCGAACAGCATGGCCGGAAACCGCCAGTCGGACAGGCGGCGGACAGTGACCAGCGTGACCAGCACGATGCCCAGAGCTGCCCCGGCATAGGTCAGCTTGATCAGGAACAGCGCGGTCAGCAGGCCACCCGTCACGGCGCCATCGATCAGCGACGAGCGGCGTGTCGGATCCGGGCGCGGGCACGCCGCGACGATCGCGAGCAGGCCGATCAGCGCCCAGCCAAAGCGATTGTAGGAAGCGTTGTTGCTGATGGCAGTGGCAGCCTCGCCGATCTGCCGGGGCGAGGACGCGACGAGACCGAGATAAAGCGCGACGATCGACGCCAGCCACAAGGGCAGGCGCTGGCGCCCGAGCACCAGCGCAACGAGCGCCACCAGCAATGCCGCCAGCAGGTTGGCATAGATCAGCGTGCTGGCGGAAATCGGCACCACCAGCCCCGGAACCCAATGGATCACATAATACAGGATGCCCAGCGGAGAGACGAAATCCCGGTGCGGCAGATGCCCGTGCTGCAGGTGCAGCGCACCTTCCAGCGGAACGAACATGTCGTGCGTGAAGATGTGGAAGTACACGCCCCGGCTGACCTGCAGCAGAGCGGAGAGCACCAGGATGGCAAATGGCAGCAGCCACCAGAGCACTGCAATATTGCGGGCACGCGTCATCGGCCGGTTCACGATTTTCCAGGATGGTCACAGGGTGAAGCCGGCGATGATGGCCCGCAGGCTGCAGGGGGTCAATGCCGCTTCATGGCCCGCTGCGTCAACCGCTGGCAAACGGGAAGGCTGGTCGGCACCCTGGGTCCAGAATGTGAGCAGGGTTGATGCTCTTGCGCGAAGAATGACACTGCGGATCCATAAACAGGCTGATAACCTTCAGGCGCTTATCTAAGGTGGGCTGCGAAAGGACCATCAGTGCACATTTCGATCGCTGCGCGGATTACGGCTGGCTGTGTGGCCTTGTTGCTCCTTTCCTCCTTAATGATCGCGCAAGGTGTCCGGATCGGCGGGGACGGTCAGGCCGCCAACCGGCGCATTCACTCCCTTGCCAACCTGCTGCGGGAACAGGACCGGCAGGACAGTGCGCAGCGGCGATTGCGGCTGGCCCTTGGCGACGAGACGCGACGGGCCGAGCAGGACGAGCCGGTGTCCGCGGCGCGCTGGCAGGAACTGTCTGCGCAGCTCGATTCGTTCGCATCGCTGACTGCTGCGGCGCAGCCGGACGACGTGCCGCCCGAAATCACGGGCACGCTTGCGCAGGCCCGACTGGCGGCCATGAACTTCGTCGGTGCCGGGCATGGCCTGATCGACACGGCACAGCATGACCGGGCGCGGATACAGGATCGGATGCCAGCCTTCGTCGCCGCTTTGAAGGATCTGGAGGCGGCGCGCACACGCACCCGGGAACTGCTGAACCGGACGATCGGGCAGGCTGTCGATGACAATGTCGTGTTTGCCGACGAGAGTGTCAGCAAGTTCATTCTGGGCGCGGTGCTGGCCTGCCTGCTGCTGCTGCTGGTGGCGCTCTGGCTGCACATCCGCGTCATTGCCCCGATCGTCGCCATTGCGGGAAGGCTGCGGAATTTCGATCCTGCGACGATCGCCTGTGCCGACGTGCCCTGCCTCGACCGGCAGGACGAGCTGGGCGATCTTGCCCGCGGCCTGTTCGAATACCAGAAGGCCGTGGAGGACCGGCAGGCGGCGCAACGGCGGATCGACTATCTGGCCTATCACGACGTGCTGACCGGGCTGCCCAATCGCCTTCAGTTCGAACGCCGGCTGCAGGCCGAGCTGGCCGGCGGGCAAAGCGAGGACTGGCAGGCCGCAGTCTTCGCCATCGACCTGGACGAGTTCAAGGAGATCAACGACCTGCATGGCCATCCTGGCGGCGATGTCGCGTTAAAGCATGTCGGCGCGCTGCTGCAGCAATGCGCCGGCGCGGACGATCTGGTGGCGCGTGTCGGCGGGGACGAGTTCGCGATCATCCAGGCCCCGGCGCCCCAGCCGCAGGGCGCCCGTGCCCTGCTGGCGCATCTGGCGAGCGCCATGGCGGAAGGGGAGCGGGCGGCCATCCCGTTCAAGGTCAGCATCGGGGTCGCCGTGGCAGCGCCCGGCCAGACGCCCGACGATGTCTACAAGGCCGCCGATGTGGCGCTGTACCGCGCCAAATCCGATGGCCGGAACCGGGCGCGGTTCTACGATGCCGGCCTGCAGGAAGAGGTCCGCCTCGGCAGGGTGCTCGCCCGCGATCTCGAACATGCGGCCGCCAATGGCGAGCTGTTCGTGGCATATCAGCCGATCGCGACAGTGGCGAAGCAGATCGTCGGCTACGAAGCGCTGCTCCGCTGGCATCATCCCACGCTGGGCATGATATCCCCGACGCAGTTCATTCCGGTTGCGGAAGCGTCAGGCGCCATCAACCAGATCGGCCTGTGGATGGCAGACCAGGCGCTTGCCGCGGCCGCCCGATGGTCGCCTGAGCTGACGCTGTCCCTGAACCTGTCGCCCATCCAGTTCCGCGAGGCGGGTCTGGGGATCGATTTGCTGAAGCTGGCGGAACGCCACGGGATGCCCGGAAGCCGCCTGAACTTCGAGGTGACCGAGAGCGCGACCCTGCTCGGCAAGAACCGGAACATGGTGCTGGATGTCCTGCGTCATCTCCAGGGAGCGGGCGCCGCAATCGCGATGGACGATTTCGGCACCGGCCATTCCTCGCTCAGCGACCTGAGGGATTTCGGCTTCGACATGCTGAAGATCGATCGCACCTTCGTCGCCTCCATGCTGGAGGATCGATCATCGGCCCTCATCGTGCAGGCGATCATCGGTCTGGGGCACAGCCTGGGCAAGGCGATCGTGGCGGAAGGCGTGGAGACCGAAGCGCAACTGTCCCGGCTGCGCGAATGGAACTGCGACCGGATCCAGGGCTACCTGATCGGCCGACCCATGCCGGACACGGTCACGGTACCGGCCCGCGTCGCGTCCTGCTGAGCGCAGGCTCAGCCCAGCCCGGCAGCCTGGCAGAAGAAGGCCACCTTGCGTTCCAGGCAGCTGTCATCGCCTTCGCAGATGGAGCCGTGGCTGATTGCCTGCGAATGCACTTCATAGATGAACATGCCCAGGAACATCGCCGACAGCAGCGCAGGCTCCGCCGTCAGCGCCTGTCCGGCGTCGCGCCAGTGGGCGAAGAGACGCTCCAGCTGTCCGCGCGCCTCGACGATGGTCCTGCCGTAGAAGCGTGAGGCGAATTCTGGGTCCTCGATGCTGGAGGTGATCACCACGCGGGACAGGGCAATTTCCGCCGGATCGACAGACCTGTGGCGCAGATCGCGGGCCAGTCTCAGCAGCACCTCGCGGGGCGAGCATGCGGCCGCGGCAAACTCCACCATGCGCAGGCCACTCTGCTCCACCCGCGACACCATGACTGCCTCCAGCAGTCCGGCCTTGCCGCCGAACAGCTTGTAGAGTGTCGCCAAGGACCCGCCCGCCCGCTTCACCACATCGGCCAGCGCAGTCCGTTCGACGCCCTGTTCCATGAACAGCTGCTCCGCGGCGGCGACGAAGCATTCCCGGCGCCGTAGGAGGCGCTCGTCGACGGCGGGCTCGCGCGTGGAGGTCAGCTCAGGCCCCCGCCGAGCGAGCGATACAGTTCCACGAGATTGCTGGCGCGTGTCAGGCGGGTGGTCACCAACTGCTGTTCCGCGGCGTAGGCAGTGCGCTGCGCATCCAGCGTGACGAGAAAGGAATCCACGCCTGCCCGGAAGCGGGCATCGGACAGGCGCGCCGCGCCGGTCGCCGCCGCGGCCCGCGCTGTCTGCGCCTCCACCTGTTCACCGATGCGGCCACGCTGCGCCAGCGCATCGCTGACCTCGCGGAAGGCGGTCTGGATCGCCCGTTCGTAGGTTGCCACCGCCACCTGTTCCGACGCGCGCGAGAAATCGAGATTGCCCTGCCGGCGCCCGGCATCGAAGATCGGCAGCGAGACGCCCGGGGACGCGCTGTAGGTGAAGCTGCCGCCGGAGAACAGGTTGGAGAGGGCGGTGCCGATCGTGCCCACGGCGCCGGTCAGCGAGATCGTCGGGAAGAATGCCGCGCGTGCCGCGCCGATATTGGCATTCTCCGCAATCAGCTGGTGCTCGGCCTGCAAGACGTCCGGCCGGCGCAGCAGGATGTCGGAGGAGATGTTGGCGGGCAGGGCATCCAGCGTGACGTCCCCGGCCGCTAATGCGGCCGGCAGCTGCTCGGCCGGCACGGTGGTGCCGACCAGCAGGTTCAGCGCATTCTGGTCCTGTGCCACGAGCGTTTCCAGCGTCGCGATATCGTTGCGGGCCGACTGGAAGTTCGTCTCGGCCTGCTGCACCTCGAGTTCGGAGCCTACGCCGATGCGGAACTGGGCGCTGGTCAGGTCCCGCGTCTGACGGAACGTGTCCAAGGTCTCGCGCGCGATGCGCAGCTGCTCCTGATCTGCGGCCATGGTCAGCCAGGCGGTGGCAATCTCCGCGATCAGGCTGATGCGGGTGGAGCGTCGCGCTTCCTCGCTGGCGAAGACCTGTTCCTGCGCCGCCCGGCTGAGGTTGCGGATGCGGCCGAACAGGTCGAGCTCGAAGGCGGAGATGCCGGCATTGACCGAGTAGAACTCCAGATCGGATGAGCCGCCTGTGCCGGCACCCGGACCTGCACCGGCCCCGGCACCAGCCCCCGGAGCACCGAACACGTTATTGGTGTAGGTGCCGGTGCCGCTCACCGTCGCAGTCGGCAGCAGGTCGGATCGCTGCACGCGCAACTGGGCCCGGGCCTGCAGCACGTTGCCCGCGGCGATGCGCAGGTCACGATTGTTGGCTAGGCCGGTCTCGATCACCTGGCGCAGCCGGGCGTCGAGAAAGAAGTCCCACCACCCGACCTGGGTGATGTCCGGCGCGTCACTCGCCGCGGCGGGATAGATGCCCCCCTGCGGCAACGTCACCGGGACGGCCCCGCCGGGGCGGTCATAATCAGGCGCGAGATTGCACCCGGCCAGCATCGTCGCACCGGCAAGAAGGGCGAGGAAAGGCTTCGTCATCACGTCATGCTCCCTGCGGCGCGATGCCGCCGTCGGAAGATCTGTTGCCGCCGTCCGGCTCGACATCGTTGTTCAAGGAGCGCTGATCGGTCTGCCCGTGCTTGAACAACCGGGCGATCACCACGAAGAACATCGGCACGAAGAAGATCGCCAGCACGGTCGCGGACAGCATGCCGCCCACCACCGCGCCGCCGATGGCGTTCTGGCCGCCGGCACCAGCGCCGGTGGAAATCGCAAGCGGCAACACGCCGAACACGAATGCCAGGCTGGTCATCAGGATCGGGCGGAGACGCAGTCGGGCCGCCTCGATCGCGGCGTCGAAGGCGTTCATGCCGTCGCGCACCCGCTCCTCCGCGAATTCGACGATCAGGATCGCGTTCTTCGCCGAGACACCGATGGTCGTGATCAGGCCCACCTGCAGGTAAATGTCGTTATTCAGCCCGGTCAGCCATGCGGCCAGTACCGCGCCGATCACGCCCAGCGGCACCACCAGCATAACGCCGATCGGCACCGACCAGCTTTCGTACAAGGCGGCAAGGCACAGGAACACAATCAGCAGGGAGAGGGCATACAGAGCCGGGGCCTGCCCGCCGGACAGCCGTTCCTCGTAGGACAGGCCGGTCCATTCCAGGGCGGTGCCGGGCGGCAGCTTGGCCTGCATCTCCTCCATCGCCTCCATGGCGGCGCCGGAGCTGAGGCCAGCGCCGGGCGCGCCCTGCAGCTGCATGGCCGCCTGACCCTGATAACGGCTGAGGACCACCGGCGCCTGCTGCCACGACAGGTCGGAGAAGGCCGTGAAGGGAGCCATTTCCCCGCTGCTGCCGCGGACATAGAAGTCGCCGATCGCATCTGGCGAGGAACGGTACTGCTGGTCTGCCTGGATGTAGACCCGCTTGGTCCGGCCGCGATCCAGGAAGTCGTTGACGTAGGCACCGCCCCAGGCGGTGGAGATCGTCTGGTTGATGGCACTGATGTCGAGGCCGAGCGCACCAGCCTTGTCCTGGTCGATGTTGACCGACAGCTGCGGCGCATCGTCCAGGCTAAGCGGGCGGACCTGTGCCACGCGGCTGTCGCCGGCTGCCATGCCCAGCAGCTGGTTGCGCGCGGCCAGCAGACCATCGTGGCCGACGCCGCCGGTATCCACCAGCCACATGTCGAAACCGGTGGCATTGCCCAGCTCCTGCACGGCGGGTGGCACCAGCGCGAAGATGCTGGCATCGCGATATTGCGCAAAGGTGCCCATGGACCGTGCGGCGATCGCCCCCGCGCCGTTCTCGGCACCCGGCCGCTCCTCCCAGTCCTTCAGGCGGATGAAGGCAAGGCCCGCATTCTGGCCCTGGCCGGCGAAGGAGAAGCCGCTGACGGTGAACACGCTGGCGACGTTGGCGCCTTCCGTCTTCAGGAAGTGGTCGCGCACGACATCCAGCGCGCGCTGGGTGCGGGGCAGGGTGGCGCCCGGGGGGGCCTGGACCAGAGCAATCATCGAACCCTGATCCTCTTCCGGCAGGAAGCCGCCCGGCAGGCGGATGAACAGCAGCGCCATGACACCTACGATCGCCAGGTAGATCACGCCCGAACGCTTCCAGTTGCGCGCAGTGCGCACGACAGTGCGTTCGTACTTCTGCGTGCCGCGGTCGAAGGTGCGGTTGAACCAGCGGAAGAAGCGGGCCAGCGGACCCTTGCCTTCCGCCTGATCGGCCTTGTGCGGCTTCAGGATGGTGGCGCACAGGGCCGGTGTCAGGATCAGGGCGACCAGCACCGACAGCACCATGGAGGCAACGATGGTGACGGAGAACTGACGATAGATCACGCCGGTCGATCCGCCGAAGAACGCCATCGGCAGGAACACCGCCGACAGCACCATGCCGATGCCGATCAGCGCGCCGCTGATCTCGTCCATCGACTTGCGGGACGCTTCCTTGGGGGACAGGTGCTCCGTCTGGATCAGGCGTTCGACATTCTCCACCACCACGATCGCGTCATCGACCAGCAGGCCGATCGCCAGCACCATGCCGAACAGGGTGAGCGTGTTGATGGAATAGCCCAACATCGACATGACGCCGAAGGTGCCAAGCAGCACCACCGGTACCGCGATGGTCGGGATGATGGTCGCGCGCCAATTCTGCAGGAACAGGAACATGACCAGGAAGACCAGGATCACCGCCTCGATCAGCGTGTGGATGACCTGTTCGACCGAGAGGCGCACGAACGGGGTGGAATCGTAGGGGTAGACAACCGTCACGTCGGACGGGAAGCCTTCCGCGATCCGCTCGATCTCCGCCTTCACCGCATCCACGGTGTCGAGTGCGTTGGCGCCGGTAGCCAGGCGGACGCCGAAGCCGGATGCGGGCTTGCCGTTATACTGCGTGTCGAAGCCGTAGATTTCCGCACCCTTGGCCACGCGCGCCACGTCCCGCAGGCGCACGACGGCGCCACCTTCCGTGCTGCGCAAGCGGATGTTTCCGAATTCCTCGGGCGTCTGCAGGCGCGTCTGGACCGAAACGGTGGCGTTCAGCTCCTGCTCCGCCGGGGCGGGTAGCTGGCCGATCTGACCGGCGGACACCTGCGCGTTCTGCGCCTGCACGGCCGCCGTCACATCGGCAATGGCCAGGTTGTAGCTGCGCAGCTTCAGCGGATCGACCCAGATGCGCATGGCATACTGGGTGCCGAACACCTGCAACTCGCCGACGCCGGTGACGCGGCTGACCGGATCCTGCACCTGTGCCACGATGTAGTCGGACAGGTCGTTGGCGGTGTGGCTGCCATCTTCTGAGTAGATCGCAGCGACCAGCAGGAAGCTGGCGGCGGACTTGGCGACGGTGACGCCCTGGCGCTGAACCTCCTGCGGCAGCAGCGATGTGGCCGCCTGCAGCTTGTTCTGCACCTGCACCTGCGCGATGTCGGGGTCGGTGCCCTGTTCGAAGGTCAGCGTGATGGTAACCCGCCCGGCCGAAGAGGACGAGGCGGAGAAGTAGCGCAGATTGTCGATGCCTTTCAGCTGCTGCTCGATGATCTGCGTCGTCGTCCGCTCCAGCGTCGTGGCATCGGCGCCCGGATAGGCGGCGCTGATGGTGACGGTGGGCGGCGCGATGGTCGGGAACTGCGAGATCGGCAGGCCGCGGATCGCGATCACGCCGAACAGCATCAGGACGATGGCGATGACCCATGCAAAGATGGGCCGGTCGATGAAATAGCGTGACATGGCGGCTTAGTTCGCCTGCGCCGGAGTGGCAGCGGGCTGCGGCCGGGGCGCAGGCTGGCCTGCCTGCTGTGCCGGGGCACGATAGGGCACCGCCTTCACGGCCGTACCGGGTTGCAGGTTCTGCCCCCCTTCCACGACCACGCGATCGCCCGGCTTAAGCCCGGCGGTGACCAGCCAGTTCTGCCCCACGGTGCGTGGCGCGGTCAGGGTGCGCAGCTGGATCTTGCCATCAGGCCCCACGACGGTGGTGACCGGGTTGCCGCGTTCGTCACGCGTGACGGCGCGGATCGGCACCAGCATCGCATTGGCGCGCGTCCCCTCGACCATTTCCGCCCGGACATACATGCCGGGCAGCAACAGGCCCTGCCGATTGGGGAATACGGCCCGGATCACCTGGCTGCCGGTCGCCGGATCGACGGTCACGTCCGTGAAGCTGAGCGTGCCGGCGGCGGGATAGGCGCTGTCATTCTCCAGCTTCAGCTGCACGCGCGCCGCGCCGCCGCCGTTCTCCAGCTCACCCGTTGCCAGCTGCTGACGCAGGTCGAGCACCTCGGCGCTCGATTGCTGGATGTCGACGAAGATCGGGTCCAGCCGCTGGATGGTGGTGAGCGGCTCCGCCTGCGCGGCGGAGACCAGCGCGCCAGTGGTGTAGGTGGAGCGGCCGATGCGGCCGCTGATGGGCGCGCGGATAGTGGTGCGCGCAAGGTCGATCTCCGCCGCCTGGACAGCCGCCTGCTGGGCAGCGACATCGGCGCGGGCCTGTTGCGCGGCGGCAGAGGCATCCTCCGCCTGCTGGCGGGAGATGGCATTGATGTCGACCAGCTCGGCATAGCGGCGGGCGAGCGCCTGACTGTTGGCGATGCCGGCGCGGGCGCGGGCAAGGGCCGCACGCGCGCTGGCCACCTGCGCCCGATAAGGCGCGGGATCGATGCGGTAAAGCGGCTGGCCCTTGCGGACCATGTCGCCTTCCTGGAACAGCCGTTCCAGGATCAGGCCGTTGACCTGCGGGCGCACGTCCGACGTCTCGTAGGCGCTGGTCCGCCCCGGCAGTTCGGTGCTGAGCGTGACCGGCTGCGCGTTCACGGTGACATAGCCGACCTGCGGCGGCCCGGTGGGCGCCTGCTGCTGCTCGGCACCGCCGCACGCGGCGAGGAACAAGGCCAGTCCGGCCACTGAAGCAATCCTGTTCATTCGCACCTTCGATGGCTCTGCTGTCCCGTGGGCGAGAATGATCCCTTGGCAGACAGCCGGAAACGTCGCCGGCACTCGCGTGCGGCGGCCTGTGACAAGCGCCCCTCCGGGCATGATCGGCTTGCTTTTGCTGCAGGCTCCAACGTATGAGTGATCGCTCACTCACATCATTGTCGGGCCGTTAGATGTGACGCGCCGGCTTGGCAAGCCTAAAGGAGCAGGGTGATAGGTTCAGATCAAACAGCCGGGCAGGGCCGCACCGCGCGGGCGGACCAGCGGCGGCGGCATCTTCTCGAAGTAGCGCGGCGATTGTTCGTCCAGCAGGGGTTCCATCAGACCGGTGTCGCCCAGATCGCCAGCGAGTCGGAGATCAAGGTCGGGCAGATCTACCGCGACTTCGAGAGCAAGGAGGCCATCATCGCCGCCATCTGCGAAATGGACGTGGCCGCGTGGCTGGAGGAGGATGTGCTGACTGCGGCGGTGCAGCAGAACGACCTGCCGGCGATCCGCGCGTGGCTCGCCCGGTTCAGCCAGCCGGAGGATACGGAAGAGTACCGCCTGGTGGCGGAGATCATGGCCGAAGCCGGGCGCAACGAGCGCATCGCGGAAAGCTACCGCGCGCTGGACAACCGGATCATGGCAAGCCTCTCCGCCGCGCTGGAGGCGATCGCCCCGCCGGATACCGAACGTGCCGCGATCGACGCGCTGGCGCAGCTGATCATGACGTTCGGGGTCGGAATGGCGAGCAGGAAGATCGTGCTGGGCAAGGACGGGTCACAGGAGGCGTGCCGGCTGATGGACCGGTTCCTGACGTCCGAGATGGCGACGTTGTTCCGGTGTCACGTACCGTGTGATCAACGATAGCGTTGATCATACGGCGGCTTACGCAGTCCCGCCGCCCGCCGGCCTGGCTTGGCCGAGCTGTTCCAGCAATCGTGTCGCGACCTGCAGGTCCACGGCTTCCGAGAACAGGAAACCTTGTCCCAGCGTACAGCCATACGACCGCAACTGTTCGACCTGGTCCTCCCGCTCTATGCCCTCTGCGACCACGCGCATGCCCAGCTTGCGGGAAATGGTCAGGATCGCTTCGACGATGGCTTCGCTGGGCGCGCCGCGCGAAAGCTGGGCGATGAACGACTTGTCGATCTTCAGGACGTCGACCGGAACGGTCAGCAGGTGGGTCAGCGAGGCATAGCCGGTGCCGAAATCATCGAGCGCGATGCGCAGCCCCGCCGCGCGAAGTGCTGCAAGCGCCAGGCGGACATCGCTCTCCCGCTCGCCCATATACACCGACTCGGTCACTTCCAGGATCACGTGCGTGAGCGGCACACCATGCCGTGCAAAGGCGGCCGAAACCTGCCGGTCCAGCTTGCCGCCGTAGAAGTCTGCGGACGAGACATTGATGCCGACATGCTGGAACGGAATGCCGCGATCAAGCCAGTAGCGGACATCGGCGGCGACCTGACCAAGCATCCGGGTCGTGATCTCAGAGGCGATCCGGGCATCCGACAGCGCATCGAAGAATTCGCCGGCCGCCAGCACCCGATCACCGGATCTCAGGCGGCACAGGGCCTCCATGCCGATGATCTCGCGCGTGTCGAGATTGACGACAGGCTGGTAATGGACCTCCATGCGATCCTCGCGCAACGCCTCGTCGACGTTTCGGATCGACACCAGTCGCCGCGCCATGGTCGTGCCGATCTCGGGCGAGTAGCGGACGAAGCTGCCGCGATCGGTCTCCTTCCCGTGATACAGGGCGAAGTCGGCATTCTGGCGGACGGCATCGGCATTGTTTTCGGCGCCGGTCAGCGTCGCCCCGCCGATCGTGACGCGTGGGGTGATCAGGTGTCCGCCGACATCCACCTCGGACCGGAGAGCCGCCAGGATCCGGCCAGCGGCCCTTTCCAGGTTCTGCACCGCGTCAGGGTGCCGCAGCAGCACGGCGAATTCGTCCCCGCCGAGCCGATAGATCTGGTCCGTCGGGAGAGCCGCCGCCATCCGCGCGGCCACGGTCTGCAGCATCCGGTCACCGGCCTGGTGGCCGAACGTGTCGTTGACGATCTTCAGATTGTCCATGTCGGCCACCAGCAGGGCCCAGGCACCGGCATCTTCGCAGGATAGCTGCGCCAAGGCCGAGTCGAATGCGGCCCGGTTCTGAAGTTTCGTCAGGTCATCGGTCGTGGCCTTGCGTTCGCGCTCCACCACCCGCTGGTCCCGTTCGATGGCGATGGCGCAGAGATGTACGCAGGTATGGACAATGGCCCGCTCCAGCTGCCCCGGGTGGCGGTTCTCCCGGTAGTAGAAGGCGAACGTGCCCACCACCCGACCGGTGGAGTCGAAGATCGGGCTGGACCAGCAGGCCATCAGGCCCAGGGGCAGGGCAAAACGCTTGAACTCGGCCCAGCGCGGATCGGTGCCGATGTTGGTGACGGAGACCGGTTCGCCAAGATAGGCAGCCGCTCCGCAGGAGCCCACCAAAGGTCCGATCGCGAGGCCGTTTAGGCGGGCTGAATAATGATCTGGCAGGCTGGGCGCCGATAGCGGGCGAAGGGTGCCGTTCTCGTCCACCACCAGGACAGAACAGATCACGTCGGGGATCCGGTGCTCGACCTCCCGGCACAAGCGGTCGGTGGTCATGCTGAGCGGATCGCCCTTGGCAACCATCTCGAGAATGATGTTCTGAAGATGCAGCAGGTCTGCCATCTGGTCAGCTGCGTTCGTCGCGCAGACAGGCTTGACCGGTCGTTGCGAGACAATCCTGCCGACCATCGGAACGACCTCCGGCTGTTAGGCGGGGTTGCCGCGCATGCCTCCGGTCAAGGTATGACGGCCGGATCGCCGTCCGACCATCGGAGACAGACTTCAAAGGGAAGCAGAACGATGCGTCCCTTTCAACAGATCATCGCTGCACCGTTCGCTTGCGGACACATATGCCGGACCTTTCCGGAAAGGCCTGATCGCGCCTGAAATGCCGCTCAACCCGGCGAGCTTGGTGGCGGCGGCTCGCCTGGCCGCCCGGCCTCCATGCTGGTCGCGACCATCTCGCCGATCTTGGTCGCCAGATCATCCAGGGAAAACGGCTTGGTGATCATGGCCATGTTGGTGCCGAGGAAGCCTGCGCGGATCGCGGCGTTCTCTGCGTAGCCGGTCACGAACAGGATCGGCAGATCGCCCCGATGGGTACGCGCCACCTCCGCCAGCTGGCGGCCGTTCATGCCTGGCAGGCCCACGTCGGAAATCATCAGATCGATCCGGGTGTTCGAGGACAGGATCGGCACCGCCTCCGTGGCATCGCCGGCCTCGATCGTGGTATAGGACAATTCTTCCAGAACATCGCGTACCAGCATGCGCACCGACAGGTCATCCTCGACCAGCAGCACGGTCTGGCCGGTGCCCTCCGGCACAGGCACGTCCGACTGCTGCGCGCTGCCTGCCACTGTGGTTTCGGTTGCCGGCAAGTAGAGCTTTACTGACGTACCCTCCCCGGGTTGGCTGTGGACGCGGATCTGCCCACCGGACTGCTGGGCGAACCCGTACACCATCGACAGGCCAAGCCCGGTTCCCTGGCCAATCGGCTTGGTCGTGAAGAAAGGTTCGAACACCTTGGCCAGCAGATCCTCCGACATGCCGACGCCCGTGTCGGAAACCGCGACCATCACATACCGGCCCGGCTTCACGTCGGGCTTGGCCGCCGCATAATCATCGTCCAGCTCGACGATCGCCGTCTCGATGGTGAGCTGCCCGCCTTCGGGCATGGCGTCGCGGGCATTGATCGCCAGGTTGAGGATCGCGTTCTCGAGCTGGTTGCCGTCGGTCAGCGCATGCGGCAGGTCGTCCGTCGTGACGATGCGAAGCGATACCGTTTCCGGAATGGTACGCCGCAGGAGATCTTCGAGCGAGCGCGCCAGTGCGTTCACGTCCGTGGGCCTGGGGTCGAGCGACTGCCGGCGCGAGAACGCCAGCAGTCGTGCTGTCAATGCCGCCGCCCGCTGGGCGGAGGTGAGGGCAGCGTTCATGAAGCGGTCGAGATCGTCGTACCGTCCGTCGGCGATCCGCCGCTTGACGATGTCGAGCCCGCCGATGACGCCGGTCAGCATGTTGTTGAAGTCGTGGGCAATGCCGCCGGTGAGCTGACCGACCGCCTCCATCTTCTGGCTCTGCCGCAAGGCCGCCTCGGCCTGTTCACGGATCGCCATCTCGCGCTCCAGTTCGGCCGTCCGCGAGGCGACGCGCTGTTCCAGGCGCTGCTCTGCCAGCTTCTGTTCCGTCACGTCCTCCACAAAGGTGTGGAAGCCATCCACGACGCCGTTGTCGCGAATCTGCGGCAGGTACCGGATCTTGGCAAAGCGCGCCCGGCCATCCGGATGCGGCCATTCCACTTCGAACAGGACGGGCTCTCCCGACAGGGCAAGCTGCATAGCGGCCAATCGCGCCTCTGTCGCTGCCTCGCCAAGAACCTCCGTCACGGTTTGGCCGATGACCTGGCCGGGGGAAAGGCCCAGCCAGGTCTCGTATGCACGATTGGCGAAGCGGTAGATCAGCGCTCGATCGACGAACCCGATCAGCATGGGCAGAGCATCGGCGACCAGCCGCAATTCCGCTTCGCTCGCCGCCAGCGCCCGGCGGCTGACCTCCAGATCAGCCAGGCGGTCGCGCATCTCGAACTGCTTCTGGCGCGATCGCATGGCCGAAGCGACAGCGCTGATCAGCGAGGCCGCGCCGAGCGGACGCTCCAGCACGACCGCATTGATGAAGGCCGGCAGACGCTCACGTATCGCTTCGACGGAAGGCGCACGCCCGGCGCGGGGCGCCGCAAGCAGCACGAAGGGCGGATCGGACCAGGCCGGTTGCGCGGCGATCGCCGCCTTCAGGCGCTGCTGTTCGCCGGCCAATCCCTCCTCGGTGACGAGGACAACACCGACATGCTCGTCCAGCGACGCGGCGACCGCCGCAGAGTCGCGGCATATTTCAACATCATAGTGCGCCTGCTGCAGCAGTCCGGCGACGCTGTCGGCATCCCGGCCGAATGGTGCCAGGACGAGAACCCGGTGACCTTCGGCAGCCGTCCTATGCCCCATACGGGTGCTCTTCCAGCAGCGGATTGCCCGACCCGATATATTCCGGCGTTCCGGTGAGCACGCCCTTGAATTGAACCAAGGGAGCGCCGACCCGCACGCCGGAACGATCGATGCGCAGTTCGCGGATCGTATCCTCGTGCATCCCGCCGCGGTTCTTGAGCACCGAGATAGCCTTGCGGATCCGCCCCTCGGCCTCGAAGAAGCGCAGCAGCACCACCGCATCGGCAATATAGGAGATGTTGAGGCTGGTCGACATGGTGCCGACAAGCCCATGCTGCGGATTGATTAGGAAGGTGACCACGCCCTTGTGGCTGAGATAGGACAGCAGTTCGTGCATCTGCAGGATCAGCTGCTGTTCCTGCGGCATGGCGGCGAGATAGCCATTGAGACTGTCGATCGCGACCATGCGCACATCGCGCTGTTCCACCTCGCTGCGCACGCGGGCGATGAACTCGCCCGGCGACATCTCTGCGGGATCGATCTGCTGGATAACCAGGCAGCCGCTCGCGAGATGATGGTCGAGATCGAGGTTGAAGGCCTTTGCGCGGGTCAGCAGCGTACCGATCCGCTCATCGAACTCGAAAATGGTGCAGCACTCGCCCCGCTCGCATGCGGCATGGATGTACTGAAGGGCGAGCGTCGTCTTGCCTGTGCCCGCGGGTCCCGTGATCAGCGTGCTGGTACCGCGCATTGGCCCCCCGGCCAACATCTTGTCGAGGTCCGGCAGCCCGCTCTGCGCCTGCTCGCCGACGAATTTGCCATGATGGTCCGAGGCGATCAGGCGCGGATATATTTCAAGGCCGCCCTCACGGATGTTGAAGTCGTGGAAGCCTGCGGTGAAGTCGACGCCGCGCAGTTTCTGCACCTGCAGTCGCCGCCGCGCAGCGCCGAAGTCGAGAGTGAGACGCTCCAGGGTGATGACGCCGTGGCACAGGCTATGAAGGTGCGAGTCACGTCCGCTCTCTGCGCCGGTCATGTCATCCACCAGGATGACGGTCGTCTCCCGCCCGGCGAAGAACTGCTTCAATGCCAGCACCTGCCGCCGGTATCGCAGGGAGTCCTGCGACAGCAGCCGCATCTCGGAAAGACTGTCGAACACCACACGGCGGGGCTTGATGCGCTCAACCTCGTTCTGGATCAGCTCCACCGTCTCGGTCAGTTCCATCTCCCACGGGTGCAGGATTGACTGCTGGCGACTTTGCCCCAGGACCTCGGCAGCGGAACCGAACTCGAAGACGTCGAACTCGTCGATGCTCCAGCCGTGAGAGGCGGCAACAACGGCCAGCTCCTCGCGGGTTTCCGACAGCGTGATATAGAGTGCCGCCTCGCCGAGCCGGACGCCCTCGCGCAGGAATTGCAGCGCCAGGGTCGTCTTGCCGGAACCGGGTGCCCCTTCGAGCAGGTACAGGCGATTGGCCGGCAATCCGCCCTTCAGGATCAGGTCCAGCCCATCATTGCCGGTCGCGGCCGTCGAATTTTCCGTCATCGCGTGCAAGTGCCCTACAGTCATAGCCGTCCGATAGTGGCAACCGGCGTCGAGGAACAGGAGTATGCAACGCACACGCCGGTTTCCGGTTGCGGGTTCATGCCGCAGCGGCGATGATCGCTGCCGAAGGGATGTTGCTTGGCGAATGTCGAAGTGCGTGGGCTGGCCAAGAGGTTTGGCGCGGTGGAGGCGTTGTCGCCGACCGATCTGGCGATCGAGGATGGCGAGTTCATCGTCATCGTCGGCCCGTCCGGGTGTGGCAAGTCGACCCTGCTGCGCCTGATCGCAGGGCTGGAGGAGCCCAGCGAAGGCACGATCTCCATCGGTGGCAAGGACATCACCCATGCGCCACCGGCTGATCGCGGCTTGGCCATGGTGTTCCAGTCCTACGCGCTCTACCCGCATCTGACAGTCGCCGAGAACATCGCCTTCCCGTTGCGGGTAGCGCGTCTGTCACGTGCCGAGGTGAAGGACAGGGTGACGGCAGTGGCCAGATCACTCGACCTCGAGCCGTTGCTCGCCCGGCGTCCGCGTGCGCTCTCCGGTGGGCAGCGGCAACGTGTCTCCATCGCGCGGGCGATCGTGCGTGAACCGCAGGTGCTGTTGCTGGACGAGCCGCTGTCTAACCTGGATACCGAGCTGCGGGTGCGGATGCGGCACGAATTCGCCCGTCTGCACGCGCAGCTTGGCACGACCATGATCTACGTCACGCATGACCAGCTGGAGGCCATGACGCTGGCCAACCGCATCGTCGTCATGAGTGAGGGGCAGGTGCAGCAGGTCGGCGCGCCGATCGAGCTGTACGACCGGCCGGCATCGCTGGCGGTGGCGCGGGCGATCGGCTCGCCGGGGATGAATTTGATCCCGGCGCAAGTGGTCGCTGCAGATGCCGATGGCGTGACGCTGCAATCCGAAGATGGTGCGCAGGTGCGCGCCACCGTCCGTGGCGAAGCCGGCGCCGTGGTGACGATGGGTGTGCGACCTGAGCATCTGGTGGCGAGTGCCGCCGGTGCCTTCCAGGGAGCGGTGGAGCTGTTCGAGCGGCTGGGTCCGCTATCGTTCGCTCATCTGGGTGCACCCGGAGCAATGCATACCATTGTGGCGCAGTTGCCGGGCGATCAGCGGGTCACGCTTGGCGAGGTGCTGCACTTCGACATCGCGCCCGGGCTGGTCCACGCCTTCGGTGCGGACGGACGCGCGCTTCCCCGTATCAGCCCTTGACGCTGCCACCGAGCAGGCCGCTCATGTAATAGCGCTGCAACGACAGGAACAGCGCGAGCACCGGCAAGGTCGTTACCACAGCGGCCGCCATCATCAGTTCGCCGTCAGCCGCATGCTCGCGCCCGATCGCGGCGACGGCGACGGGCAGGGTGTATCGGTGCTGGTCCGCCAGGATGATCAGCGGCCACAGGAAGTCGTTCCAACTCGCCAGGAACAGGAACACTGCCAGCGTCACAACAATCGGCGCCAGCAGGGGGAGGGCGATCGAACGGAAGATGCGGATCTCGCTGGCGCCATCCAGCCGCGCCGCGTCAATCATCTCGTCCGGTATGCCCAGGGCCGCCTGCCGCACGAACAGGATGGCGAAGATGCCTGCCAGGCTGGGCAGGATCACGCCGAGATAGCTGTTCACGAGTCCCAGTTCCTTGAACATCAGGAACAGGGGCAGCATCGCCACCTGCCCGGGCACGATCAGGCTGATGACCAGGAAGCGCAGCACCCGGTCCCGCCCGGTGAAGCGCAGCTTGGCGAGCGCGTATCCCGCCGGCACCGCCAGCAGCAGCCCCAGCGCGGTGGCGATCGTGGCCACGCCGATGCTGTTCCACAGCGCCGGCACGAAGCGATAGTCGAACCACGCACCGTCGACGAAGCGGCGGACCAGCAGTTCGTGATAGTTCTCCCACGACCAGCGGCTGGGCAGGAAGGGCGGCGGGAAGCTGTTCGCCTCCCCACGGGGCATGAACGATACCGTGACCATCCAGGCGAGGGGCAGCAGCGTCACCGCCGTCAGCACCAGCACCAGCATGTTGGCCAGGATGGCGCGCAAGGTACGGCGAGGGTTGGTCAGAGCCATTCGAAGCGCCTGCCGATCCGGGTCTGGATGAAGGTGAGGGCCAGGATGACCACGAACAGGATCAGCGCGACGGCGCTGGCCTGCCCCAGGTTCCACCATTTGAAGCCTTCGTCGAACATGAAGTAGAGCACCGTCACCGTACTTTGCGCCGGGCCGCCCTGCGTCATCACATAGGGTTCGGCAAACAGCTGGAGAAACCCTGCGACGCTCATGATCGCGGCAAGCAGCAGGGTCGGGCCGATCGCCGGCAGGGTGACATGGCGGAAGCGGCCCCAGCGCGATGCGCCGTCGAGCCGTGCCGCCTCCATCAGGTCCTGCGGCACGGTCGACAGTGCGGCGGTGAACAGGATCATGTTGTAGCCGAAGATCTTCCAGGTCACGAACAGCAGGATCGCCGGAATGGACGCCCGTGGATCGCCAAGCCAGTCGACCGGCGCGACACCGACCAACGAAAGCGCGTAGTTTATCAGGCCGTAGCGGGTGTTGAGCAGATACTGCCACACGGTCGCTGTCGCCACCACGCTGGTGACGTAGGGCGCAAACAGGGCGACGCGCCACAACGGCTTCCAGCGCACGGTCGCATCGTTCAGCAGCAGCGCCGCCGCAAGCGAGGCGCCGATCGCCATGGGTACGCCGAACAAAGCGAACAGGGCTGTGTTACCCAACGCGCGCCAGAACAGCGGCGTGGACAGCAACGCGGTAAAGTTGCCGACTCCGATGAAGTCCAGGTTCGCCCAGTCGGCCAGCGCATAGACGCTGTAGTCGGTGACGCTCAGCGCCAAAGCCATCAGCGTCGGCAGGACGAATACCAGCGTGATGATCGCCAGCACAGGGGCGGTGAACAGCCAGCCGGTGCGTTGCTGCCGGGTCATGCTAGGCGTCCGGCGGAAACGAGCTGGCGCCGCTTGGCGAGGATCGCATCGGCACGCAGGTTCATCGTCCGCATAGCTTCCGCCATGGTCAGCTGGCCGCGCACCAGCCGCTCCGCCACCAGTTGCACCTCGATGCGGATGCGCTCCCATTCGACCACGTCTGGCGTCGCAACGGGCTGTTCCAGCTGATCCCGGAATGGTTGCAGCACAGGGGCCTGCATCTGGGGATCGTCCCATGCTGACGCGCGCGCCGGCAGGCTGCCGATCAGGCGCTGGAAGTGCAGTTCCGCCGGTGCCGACGTCATGTACCGAACGAGCGCCCAGGCATCCTGCGGCCGACGCGACTGGCTGGACACTGCAAGCGTGGCACTGACACCGCTGGCAGCCGCTGGTCCGCGGGGGCCGGGCATGCGGACCACACCCCACCGGTCCGGGCCGATCTCCGCCCGCCTGCGATGCAGGTCCAGCAGCATGGCAGGCGAGCGCGGATAGATCGCGAATTGGCCCTGCGCGAAGGCAGCGAAGGGATCCTGCAATTCGGTGGACAGCATCGCCGGGGCGAGCTTGTCGTCATAGAGGGACTTGTAGAAGCCGAGCGCTTCCGCAAATGCAGGCGAGGTGAAGTTGCCCCGCGTGCTGTTGTCGCGCAGCATGGCGGCGCCGGTCTGACCAGCGAGGGTAAACAGCATGTCCCACCAGTTCAGCGGCATCAGGAACACCCATTCGTCCGGCCGTCGTCGTTTCAGCGCCCGGCCCATGTCGCGCCACCCGGACCAGTCGGCCGGCGGCTTGGCGAAGCCGCTCTCGGCCAGCAGGTCGCGGCGGTAGAACTGCGCCTGTGGTGCCACGGACCAGGGCACGGCATAATGGACGCCGCCATAGCGGCCGGAATCCAGCGTGGCCGGAACCAGCCCCGATACGAGAGACGGATCGCCGACGGGGGCAAGCGCGCCGACGATGGCGAATTCGCCTACCCAGCCGGCCGGCAGCATCATCACGTCCGGCATGGCGCCGCCGGCATGGGCGGTCAGCAGCTTCTCGTGTGCGGCGGTCCAGGGCAGCGACTGGACGTCGACATCGATGCCGGTCTGCCGGGTGAATACCGGCATCAGCATCGGCGAATAATCGCCTTCATAGCTCATCGCCCACAGCCGCACCGCGCCGGCATCAGCGCGCGGAACGCAACCCGATCCGGCCAGCGCCAGCGACGCCGCCAGTACCGCACGCCGGGAGAAGGCGTCAGGCGTGAAAGCAGGCTGGATCATGGGCGTTTCCTGACAGGTCTGGCGATGCAGCGCCAGCATGCAACCATTTGGCCGATGCGGGGTTCTCCACAGGAACAAAGAACAATCGGGGTACCCCGATACGATCAGGGGAATGATGGGATGACGCTATCGAACGTCATGCGGGCGACGCTGCTTGCGGGCCTCGCCGTGGTCGCCGTGCCGGTCTGCGCGCAGCAGGACAACGCACCGGCGCCGGAAGGGGGCGGCGGGGCGGACACGGCAGGCGGCGAGATCGTCGTCACCGGATCGCGCATCCAGCGGCCGGATTATGCGGCACCCAGTCCGATCGTGTCGTTCGATGCCGAACGCATCCAGCAATCCGGCACAACAAACGTCACCAGCTTCCTCCAGCGCGTACCTGCGCTGACCAACTCGCTGGACAGCACCCGGACTGCTGGCAACGCCCAAGGCGATGGCGCGATCGGTCAGATCGGTCTCAACCTCCTGGATCTGCGCGGACTTGGCCCGGCGCGGACGCTGGTGCTGGTGAATGGCCGCCGGCATGTGTCGGGTCAGCCGGACACCGCCGCGGTCGACATCAATTCCATCCCGACCGACCTGATCGAGCGGGTCGATGTGCTCACGGGCGCGGCGTCGGCCGTCTATGGCGCCGACGGTGTGTCTGGCGTGGTCAACTTCATCCTGCGCCGCGACTTCGATGGCGTGGCGGCGCGCGGGCAGGCCGGTATCTCCGAGGAGGGCGATGCTGCCAACCGCTTCATCTCGCTGGTCGTCGGTCGCAACTTCGCGGACGGGCGCGCCAATCTGACGGCGGCGTACGAGTTCGATTACGGCGCCCCGCTCGCCAACGATGACCGCAGCTTCCTTGCGGGTCCGAACCGCTTCAACTTCGTCAACGTCAACGGCTACGATCCGGCTCGGCCGGGCAGCTACCAGACCGGGCCGGTGAGCGACCTGCGCTATCCCGACAGTTCGACCTACGGCATCGTCGAGATCGCCGGCGTCCGCTATCGCGGTGATGGAGCGATCTACAATCCCGGGGTACGGCTGGACAATGACGGGTATTCGACCGGTGGGGACGACACCCCGGTAGCCGGCTATATCGGCGACATCCTCCCGCGTACGAAGCGACATGCGGTAAACCTGCTCGGCCGGTTCGAGGCATCGGACGCGTTCGTGGTGAGCGTGGAGGGCAAGTTCGTCCAGACCGATGTGCGGACCTTGGCCGGCTATGGCGGCAACTACCCGGCGACCATCCCCCTCGACAATCCGTTCATTCCGACCAACATCCTGGCGGCGGCGAGGAATGACGGACTGACCGCGATCGACATCAGCCGCAACAATTTCGATATTCCCCGCCGCGGCGAGGAAGACCGGCGGCGCACCTGGCGCGGCGTGGTGGACGTGACCGGGGCGATCAGCGAGCACGCCAGCTACGACGTGTCCTACACCTACGGTCGTACCGATCTGCGCGCGACCAAGCTGAACGACCGGCTGAGCACGCAGTTCAACCAGGCGCTGGACGCTGTGCGGGACCCGGCAAGCGGTCAGATCGTGTGCCGCTCGGCCGCAGCGCGCGCAGCCGGCTGCGTGCCGGTCAACACCTTTGGCGCGAACACGGTCGATCCGGCATCATTCGATTATTACCTGTTCAATCCGGTCAGCAATGCGCGGATCGAGCAGCACGTGGTCAATGCATCCCTGACAGGCGATTTCGGCCGCTACTTCGAACTGCCCGGCGGGCCGGTACAGTTTGCGGCCGGCGGCGAATATCGCAAGGAGTCGAGCCGCTTCCGCCCGGCGCAGGAGCTGCTCGACAACGTCTTCTACCAGTATGATGAATACATCATCCCGACGCCTTCGAGCGGCAGCTTCGATGTCTATGAGGCGTTTGGCGAGCTGAACCTGCCGGTGCTGGCAGACCAGCCGTTCGCGCACCTGCTGTCCTTCGGTGCGGCCGGCCGCTATTCGGATTATTCCACGATCGGCAGCACGCGCGCCTACCAGTTCAACGGGCTGTGGGCGCCGGTGGAGGACGTCACCTTCCGCGGATCATACGGCCAGTCGGTGCGCGCTCCCAACATCGCCGAGATCTTCCGGCCGCGCACGGGCACCAGCGATTTCATCAGCGACCCATGCTATCTCGGCCAGCGCGACCAGGGCACGCAATATCGCGAGGCCAACTGCCGTGCGCTGATCGCCGCGGCGGGCGGCAATCCCGACAACTTCAGCAACGCCAACAATCCGGATGCCAACGTCAACATTCCCGGCGTGCAGCAGGGCAATGCAGACCTGCGCGCGGAAACGGCGCGCACCTGGACCGCCGGTGTGGTGCTGCGCCCGCGCTTCATCCCCCGGCTGCAGGTGGGCGTCGACTGGTACGACATTCGCCTGCGCGACGCGATCAACACGGCCAGCCCCTCCACCGTGGCGCAATTGTGCGTCGACCAGCCGACGACCGATAACCCGTTCTGCGACACTGTCAGCCGGCGGCCGGGCAACGGCTACATCAATGGCTTCGTGGTGCAGCCGGAGAATGTCGCTGCCTTCCGTACGGCCGGGCTGGAGCTGAACGCCGCCTATCAGATCCCGACCGATGCCGCCGGCACCTTCGACGTCCGGCTGGTCGGTGGATATCTCCACCGGCTGGAGCAGATCGCCACGATCGGTGCAGATGTGGAGAACAACGCCGACCGCCCGTTCCGGCCGAAGTATAATTTGGCCTTCTCGCCCACGTGGACCTACGATGCGGTGACGCTCAGCTACAACCTGCGCTGGCAGAACGGCGTGCGGCGGTTCAACCGGGTGACGACGAACGACAATCCGACCTTCGTCGATCCGCGTTACTTCCGGTTCAAGGAACTGTGGCAGCATAATGTGCAGGTGCAGGTGCAGGTCGACGATGCATTCACGTTCTACACCGGCGTGAACAATCTGGGGGACCAGCGCCCGGACATCGGATTCGAGACCAACGTACCGATCTCTCCGGTCGGGCGGTTCTTCTACACCGGTATTCGGATGAATCTGGGCAGCTGACGAAGCCCTCTTGCCCGTGCATGCCGCACCGCACATAGGCGCGGCATGCACAAGCCTGTCGACCGGTTCGAAGATTACCTGCCACTGCCTGCCTATGATGTCGTCATCCCCTGCTACAACCGCGCGCATGTGGTCGCAGATGCGGTCGCGAGCGTGTTGGCGCAGGATCATTCGCCGGCACGCGTCATCGTGGTGGACGACGGATCGGGTGATGACAGCGCAGGAGTGATCCGCGGACTGGAGACGGCGCATCCAGGGCGCGTGACCGGTGTTATCCTGCCGCGGAACGAAGGCGCTTCCAACGCGCGCAATGTCGGCACTGCCCTGTGCCATTCGCCGTGGATCGCCTTTCTCGACAGCGACGATGTCTGGCTGCCGGGGGCGGCACGCGCGCTGGTCGGGGCAGGGCACGGCGCCGATGTGGTGGTCGGTCACTTCGCACGTGTGGAGGGTGACGGCGCTCCTGGCGCGCCAGAATGTGGCTGGTGGGGTGACGATATCCAGGTAGCGCTGGGGCAGGGCGGTGTGATCGGACCGTCGTGGTCGATCGTGCGGCGTGGCTGCGTGACGGCGGTCAACGGCTTCGACCCGAGCTTCCACAACTGCAACGACTGGGATTTCTACGTTCGCGCGGCGGCGGCCGGCGCACGGTTCCGCCGGATTGACATGCTCGTGGCCCTGTACCGGACAGTGGCTGGCAGCCGCCTGGTCAGCGACGTCGGCGTCGGAGCCAGGAACGCGCAACGGGTGCTGGCCCATCCCTATCTGACCGCGAGGCGCCGGGCGGAGCCGGCAATCTGAGAGGACCGGCCCGGCGGGTCCTACGCGTTCTGCATACCTGATCGCCGGAGAGCGAGGCGAGCGCGGATCTCGTCCTCAGGCACAATCTCGATCATCGCGCCGGATCGCCGCAGTTCCTCGGCGCGCCGATAGTCGGCCTGTGCTGTGATGTAACGGCCAAAAGGCTGATCGTTGCTGATCACCAGCTTGGTCGTGGTGCTGCCGACCGAGCCCATGATCCTGGCGCCGGCCGCCGCAAGGTGCTGCGCCAGCGCCCCGTTGCGCGGCGCGCCCAGAACGGCGAAGCGCTCCCCCTTTAACGGACCGGCTGCGGCGGGCTTCGGTGCGGTCACACCCCGGCTGTTTGCCGGCGTCAGCCAGCCGGCTAGCTCGATCCCGGTATGTTCGATCGCCCGCACGATCACCATGCCTGCGGCGCGCGCATCGCTGAGCGCGTCGTGGTGCTTGTGTCGAACGCCCAAGAACTTCGCTAGGACGTTCAGCCGGTGGCTGGGAAGGTCCGGCCAGGCTCGCTTGGCCACCCGCACACTGTCGAGCCATCGCGTCTCGATCGGGGTACGGCCATGCAGCTGGCATGCTGCGCCCAGCGCACCCTTGTCGAAGGATGAGTGGGCGACCGTGACCCTGCGGGACAGGTGGCCATCCAGTGCTGCATGGATCTCGGCGAAGGTGGGCGCCCCCGCCACATGGTCGCAGGTGATGCCATGGATATGGGTGTTAAACGATGAGAACTCGTCAAGCGGATCGACCAGGGTCTCGTACTCGAAGATTTCGACACCGCCGGCAAAGCCGACGATGCCGACCTGACAGATGCTGCTGACCCGCGAGCAGGCGGTCTCGACATCGATGACCACGAAGTCAGGATCGATGCCGGCAGCGGGCTGTATGGGCACGGGGAAGGGCAGGGGACGCATCAGGTGGAACATACCGGGCCCGCCGCGGATTTGCACCGACGAAATCCTGTACGAACGGCCTTTGCGTGACTGACAGAACGCAAATCGCGTACCATATGAACCCTTTGCACCAGCGGAGACGACCATGAGCCTTGCAGGACGCGAATTGCGGTCGATGATCGACCAAGACGGGACATTTATCCTGACGCTTGATGAGGTCGAGGTCGGCGATCCGGCGGGGGACGAGATTGTCGTCCGCGTCGAGGCGGCGCCGATCAATCCCAGCGACCTGGGCCTGCTGCTCGGCCCGGTGGACATGGCGACCCTCACCCCGCATGTGAATGGCCGCGTTGGCTTGATGGGCAGGGTGCCGCACGAACGCCTGGCTGGCGTTGCCGGACGGGTCGGCCGGTCCATGCCGGTCGGCAATGAAGGGGCGGGCACCGTGGTAGCGGCAGGCCGCGATGTCGCGCATCTGACGGGTTGTCGCGTCGGCGTGATCGGCGGGGGCATGTATGCCGATTATCGCCGCCTGAAAGCGCGCGACGTGATCCCGCTGCCGGCTGGTGTGCAGGCCAGGGACGGCGCATCCATGTTCGTGAACCCGCTGACGGCGCTGGGCTTCGTGGAAACAGCTAGGAGCGAAGGCCACAAGGCCATCGTCCACACTGCAGCAGCTTCCAACCTGGGGCAGATGCTGCAGAAGATCTGCCTGGCCGACGGAGTACCCTTGGTGAACATCGTGCGCTCGCCGCAACAGGCCGAGTTGCTGCGGGCGATCGGCGCGACGCACGTCCTGAACAGCAAGGACGAGGGCTTCACCGACCGCCTGAGGGAAGCGATAGCGGAGACAGGGGCAACGATCGCCTTCGATGCAATCGGTGGCGGCACGCTGGGCGGGCAGATCGTGGAAGCCATGGAACGCGCAGCTGTCGGCCGCCTGTCGGAATACAACCGGTACGGATCGACCGAAGTCAAGCAACTGTACATCTATGGCGGGCTCGACACCGGCCCGACCATCATGAACCGGGCCGGCTTCGGGTTCCAGTGGAGCATATCGGGCTGGCTGCTGTTCCCCTTCCTGCAGAAGGCGGGCGCGGAGGTGACTGGGCGCATGCGTGACCGCGTCGTCGCGGAACTGACGACCACCTTTGCCAGCAACTATACGCGGGTGATCGGCCTGGCCGAAGCTCTCGATCCCGCTGTGCTGCGCGCGTATGAACGCAAGGGTACGGGCGAGAAGTTCCTGATCGATCCAGGCCGCGACTGATCAAGGACATGTGGCGATGCGGCGGCGGCCGTTCGCGTCAACGACCGTTCAGAGCACGCTTGGCATCGAAGACCGCATCGGCCGCCTGACCTTTGACCCGGGTGACGTCTTCGTCGAACTGGGCGACAATGGCTGGTGCGGTAAGGCCATCCATCCCTTCGCGAACCAGTCTTTGATACTCTTGCCGGCTGTCGGCCTTGGCGAACATGCGGGCGCGATGTTCGGAGATCGCAGCTTCCAGCTTGATGCGGTCGCTCGGGCCCACATCGCCGCGAGCCTCGGCCAGGCTGGTTTCGTAGGCAGCCTGGCTGCTACCGTCGATCACTGTCGGACCGCCGGCATCACCGCAGCCGCTGACGAGGATGCAGGCAACCAGGAAAGGCGGAAGTCGCATTGGTGATCTCCTGTAAACCGCGCGACAGCGCTGGCGACGTCAGCTTGGCAAACCGACCGGTCTTCGCCGCGTTCCTGCCTATGTGCCGTCGCCGCAGCGGGGGGTGGGTCCATGGAAGAGGTCGAAGGGAATGAGGCCGCTCGATCCCCGCGACCGACCATTGTTGCCGCTAATTAGAAAAGACACTTTCTCCGCCATTTAGAGATGTCACCATTTGCGGCAGCAGGGGCAGCGTGGAGCATTCCACACGGCGCAGCGCTGACCCTGCTGAGGCGCAAGGGCAGTGGTAGGGTGCCGCGGACCCGCTGCGTCAGCAGTGGGCTTGCTCAGCTAGCCTTTGCATAGATATGGGTGATGATCTGCCCCCAATTGCGAGCTTCTCTGAAGGCAGGATGTTTGCCAAGTTCAAAACGTTCACGGTGCCGACAGGGCGCTAAAGGGTACTTATGCTCCGGCAAGCGGTATTGCTGTACCGCTAAGCAGCTGATGGGAATCGGAAAATGTTGATTGCTCCCTTCCTGTTAATGGCTGCCGAAGTGGCCTGTCCAACGGCGCCGGAACGGATCGAGATCTCGGCTGTGCAGATTGATGGCGAGGATATCGGTGGTGCAACTATCGCAGATGCTCCGGACCACTACCGGTTGGGAGACCTTGTGTACCAAGGTCACGGCATCAAGATCGTCTCTTCCGATCCTCGTTTCCAGAACTTGGTTTTGGATCAGCAAGCTGGTCTGCGTCATCAGTGTGGTAATATCGTATTTCTTCCATCAGGCTGGAATGCCACTGATCCTGATCTGGCTCAAAGAAAGCTGGATATTCAAGCAAGGGTTTCAACCCGACAATCTTCTCCTGGCTCAATAGCTGCCGGCCAACTCGGCGCTGGCCCGCTGATCGACGGCTACATGCCTGGCCCTTCTTGGCCCGTATATAGCGATGGTAAGTTCTTCCTCGGCTTGATGTATCCTGAGACGGGAGCTGCAAGCACCGCGGTCGTTGCGTTTGCGTCGCTTCCAAGCTTATCGCCTGCGTTTAAATTGGCTGAGCTACCGATGAAGCTGGACACGCTAAGTGTGGTTCCAGATATTCATGGGCCAAACAGGTACATCAATCTCACGTCGCTTGACGAGGAAGGAACGACCCACATAGTTCTTTTGCTTGATCAAGATACTGTTCTAAACATAGAGCATGATCTGTCAGAACTGAATGAAGCAGGCGATAATGAACTGTCGGGAGCAAGCTCCCGGGGCTCTCGTTAGTACTTCTTCCTCGCTCAAGTCTGATCTTAAACTCCTTGGCTACCGCACGTACTCACCCAACCCACGGGCGATCAGCTCTTCGTTGGAGAGGCGAGGACCACGTGGGAGCGGTGGTCGGCCGCGACGCGCGGGCTTTGCCTTGTCTGCCTGAGCCGGCTTGGCGAACACGCCGAACGATTGCGAGCTGCGCGCCGGCTCGCTGTTGTTCCGCTTGCTGTGGTGCGGTGCCACCTCCTGCATGAGCCGGGCGACCTCCAGCGCGGCATCAAGATGTTTGTTATCGACGATCGCTGCCTGGTTCACCCGGCGCATCTTGTCGAACACGGTGTAGGGAAGGGCGCGCCCCTCGTGCCGGATCTCGATCCTGCCATCAGGGTACTCGCAGACCTCGATCCACTTGCGCGCGAGCGCCTCGCTGACCGGCGTCGGTTCGAGGATGAACATCGCCTTGTTGTAGTGCAGCGTCAGCGCTCCGGTCACGGTCCGCTGCTCCCGCCAGACCATCTCCGCGTCGACGTTCTCGTGCGGTGCCAGCGGACGATGCACGTCGCGCGGGTCCAGCGCGGGCCGGGCGAACTGCCGATTATGCCGCTCCATGTAGGACGGCAGGAAGGCATTGGCTTCCTCGATGCTGCAGATGCCTTCGAGGCGCATGGCCTTGACCAGGCGGTCCTGCAGCGTTGCGTTGACCCGCTCGACCCGTCCCTTGGCTTGCGGCGAGTTGGCGCAGATGATCTCGATGTTGAGAGCATCCAGCGCTCGCCCGAGATGGCTCATCCCGTCGCCGTCTGCAGTTGCCATGTTGTTGCGAAACGGGCTGTGCTTATCCGAATACAGCGCCACCGGCTTGCCGTGCCGTTCGATATACGTTCGCGTCGCGCGCATATAGGAGAAGGCGCTCTCGCTCTCGACCATCTTGAGATGCATCAGCTCGCTGGTGGCATCGTCGATATAGACCAGCAGCGTGCATTGCGGGCCGCGATCCTCGAACCACCAGTGCTTCGAGCCATCGACCTGGATCAGCTCGCCGCGGCAGTCCCGCCGATAGCGAGGCTGGTAAGGGCGAGGGCGCCGTGCAGCGCGGTCCTTCCACAAACCATCCGCGATCATCCACTTGCGCAGCGTCTCGTGAGAAATGGTGATCTGGTGCCGTTCAGCCAGATACTCGGCCGCCAGCGTCGGACCAAAATCGCTGTAGTGCTGCCGGACGAGATTTATCACCCGAGCCCGATACTCGCTGCTGAAGCTGCGGTTGCTTGGCCGGCCGCGCTTCCAGGATACCAGCGCCTCAGGTCCACCAGCGCGCAACCTGTCCCGCAGCCGGTAGACCTGCCGGCGGCAGACGCCGATCAGCTCGGCTGCGTCCTCGATCCTCAGCTCGCCGCGGTCAAACCGCTGCAGGGTATCGTAGCGTCCAAGCTCGCCATGGCTCATTGCCACCACCGTCATAAGCGCATCTCCCGACCTCGGGAGATCATGCCACTCAAACCGCGAGCGCCGCGAGCCGTCCTCGGTGTGACGTCTCTAACTTGCGGGCAGTGACATCTCTAACTTGCGTCTACACCATTAAGGACGATAATCGATATTATGTAAAATCACGCTTGAGTCAGAAGTGTCATGTCGCAGAACGGAAGACCAGCGCGATGATCGCGAAGATCGAGATCCAGACCGCCGCAAAAATCATCTTGCGATGGCTGCTGATGTTTCGCAGCGCGCCGGAACGCCAGATCAGCACCAGCCATGCGAGCATTGCCACAATCGAAACCAGCGCCGCCTCGCTCATCTCAGACGTCCATCTGCAAACCGTCGTGCCCGGCAATGACACCAGCAGGAAGCTCGCTGCAGAGCGTCGCGTAGTCCATGCTCTTGTCCAGATGCGTCAGGATCGTGGTGCCGGCACGGCAGCGATGCGCGAAGTCGAGCGTCATTGTCAGGTGCGAGTGGCTCGGATGCGGTTCGCGGCGCAGGCAGTCGGCCACCAGCACGTCCACACCGTCGAACAGATCCAGCATCTCGTCGGTAATCTCCGAGAAATCGGTCGCATAGCCCAGTGATCTGCCATCGGCTTCGAAGCGCAGGCCGGTGCTGCTGATCGGCCCATGCGGCATCTCGCACCAGTCCACCGCAAATCCGGACTGGATCCGCACCCGATCAAGCGTGTCGAGTTCCACGATAGTGGGATAGCCGAACTGCCCGGCGAAAACATAGCTGAACCGGTTGCGTAGCCGCCGTGCTGTCTCGGTATCGGCGAACCCCGGAATAGGACCATACCGACCGAAGCGCAGAGCTCGCAGATCGTCGATGCCATGCGTATGATCGGCGTGATCATGCGTCCAGAACACGGCGTCTACCCGCCCAATGTCATTGTCGAGCAACTGATGGCGCAGGTCCGGCCCCGTATCGACCAGCAGCCGCGCACCTTCGGCGCTTTCCACGACGATCGACACCCGCGTGCGTCGGTTACGCGGCTCGGACGGATCGCAATCGCCCCAGTCATTGCCGATGCGCGGCACGCCGGTCGACGTTCCGGATCCCAGCATGATCAGTTTCATGCCGCCGCCTGCGCCGGTACCGCCTTGGTAAACAGAGCGTGGAAGTTTCGGGTTGTGGCTCCGGCCAACTGCTCCAGCGGCTCGCTTCGCAAGGTCGCCACAAACTGGGCGGTGTCCCGCACGTAAGCAGGTTCGCACATCTTGCCGCGATGCGGCACTGGCGCCAGGAACGGACTGTCCGTTTCGACCAGCAATCTGTCGGCGGGGATTTCGCGGGCAAAGTCCTGCAATTCACGGGCGTTCTTGAACGTGACGATGCCGGAAATCGAGATCGCCAGGCCAAGATCCAGCACTGCCCGGCCAAATGCCGGCGTGCCGGTGAAGCAGTGGATCAGAGCAGTAAAGGCACCCTCCCCCAGCTCCTCCCGCAGGATCGCCAGCGTATCTTCTTCCGCATCGCGGGTGTGAATTACCACTGGCAGGCCGGTCTGCCGCGCCACGGAGATATGTAGCCGGAACAGCGTCTGTTGCCGCGCGCGATCGGAATGGTCGTAATGGTAATCAAGGCCTGTCTCGCCCAAGGCGATCACGCGCGGATGGTCAGCCTGCTGCAGCAGGTCGGTCGCGGTCAGATCGGGATGCTGGTCAGCCTCGTGCGGGTGGATGCCGATACACGCCCAGACGTCAGTCTCACGATCTGCGACGGCGATGACGTCCGCCCACTCGCTCTGCCGGGTAGAGATGTTGAGGAAGCCGCCGACACCCGCGGCGCGTGCGCTGGCCAGCACCTCGGCCTGCCGCTCGACCACACCCTTGTAGTTGAGGTGACAATGGCTGTCGACGAGCATCAGGCCCCCAGATCAAGCCGCGGGAACACCGGCACCGGCTTGTCGATCTGAAACGACAGCGGAGTGTCGTCAGCCAAGCTGCCGAAATTCCGTCGATCGTCGGGGATGGTCAGTGCATCGAGCAGCTGTTCGGCCGCACTTGGGACTACCGGTGCAACAGCGATCGCCAAGCGGCGGATACAGTCGCAAAGGACGTGAAGCACCGTTTGCATCCGGACGGGATCGGTCTTCCGCAACGCCCAGGGGGCCTGCTCGTCGACGTAGGCATTGCAGGCAAAAACCGCCTGCATCCACGCCTCCAGCCCGGCGGCAAAGGCGAGCCGTTCGAACGCTTCCGGCAACTCGATCGAACAGGCATGGCCGACCTTGTCCTGCAAGGCCCGGTCTGCTTCGGTCGGTTCGCCCTGGGCGCTCACCTCGCCATCGCAGTTCTTGGCGATGAAGCTCAGCACGCGCTGCGCCAGATTGCCGAAACTGTTGGCCAGTTCCGCGTTGGCGCGGCTGATTATTGCCTCAGGCGACCAGGTACCATCCTGCCCGAAGCTGAATTCGCGCAGCAGGAAATATCGCAGGACATCCACGCCGAACCGCTCCGCCAGTGCCAGCGGATCGGTGACATTGCCCAGCGACTTGGATTCTTTCTGCCCGCGATTGAGCAGGAAGCCATGCGCGAACACTGCCTTGGGGAGCGGCAGGCCCGCGCTCATCAGGAAGGCCGGCCAGTACACCGCGTGGAAGCGCACGATGTCCTTGCCGATCAGGTGCAGGTCCGCCGGCCAGAACTTCTCGAACGTGGCCTTGTCGTCGGGGTAACCGATGCCGGTAAGATAGTTGGTCAGGGCGTCGACCCAGACATACATCACATGCTCGTCTGCACCGGGTACCTTGACGCCCCAGTCGAAGCTGGTGCGGCTGACTGACAGATCATTCAGTCCACCTTCGACAAAGCGCATGACCTCGTTGCGGCTGCGATCCGGCCGGACCCACTCCGGATTATCGCGGAGCAAGGCCAGCAACGGCTCCTGATAGCGGGACAGGCGAAAAAACCAGCTTTCCTCGGCCGTCCACTCTACCGGTGTGCCCTGCGGCGAAAGCTTCTCACCGCCCTCCCCGATTGTCAGTTCCGCTTCGTCGTAATAGGCTTCGTCGCGGACCGAGTACCAGCCCTCGTACCGGTCCAGATACAGATCGCCATTTGCCTCCATCGCCTGCCACAAGGCTTGACTGGCAAGGTGATGCGCATCCTCGCTGGTGCGGAAGAACCGGTCGTAGCTGATCCCAAGAACATCAAACAGGTCACGGAAATGTCCGGACATCTCGTCTGCAAGAGCTCGGGGAGTGATGCCCAGATCGCGCGCCTTCTGCGCCATCTTCAGCCCGTGTTCGTCCGTGCCGGTCTGAAACCGGACGTCACGTCCACGCGCTCGCTGGAACCGGGCCAGTACGTCCGCCGCCACGGTCTCGTAGGCGTGGCCCAGATGTGGGCGGCCGTTGGGATAGTGGATCGCGGTGGTGAGATAGAATGGGTCAGCCATGCGCGGCTTCCCTAGGGGCCGCCATCCGGGCGAGCAAGCCGCCGATTTCCATCACCAGCAGTCCGGGATCGTAATTGTGGGTCGGCGCCTGCACGACCAGTTGCACCAGTTGCGCATGACTGTCTGCCAGTAGCCTCTGCGCCGCCGGTGGAGTATCGCGCAGGCGTGACACGGCCACCGCGCGCGCCAGATCGATGGTCGCCAGCTGCCGCCTGCGGTCAGGTCGCACCCCGATTGCTTCGGTGAGGCGGCCGCGACGGGAGAAGTCGCGATCACCATGGGTGGCGATCTCGCGCATCAGCTGATGGATCGGGCCCAGATCCAGCTCGACGAAGTCCAGTGCCGTGCCCGGCGAGCCACCTGCGCTCTCGATCGCCGCCGCCCGTGCTGCGGCATCGGCCTGAGGCGCCTCGGTTTGCAGGATCACGTCGATCTGCCCGGCGGAAAGCGCCGGAAACTGGAGGATGCGGCAGCGCGACCGGATAGTCGGCAACAGACGACCCAAGCGATGCGCAATCAGGATGAAGTAACTGCCGACAGGCGGTTCCTCCAGGCTCTTGAGCAGCGCATTGGCAGAGGCCGGCTCCAGATCGTCGGCCGCGTCGATGATGATTGCCCGTCGTGCGCCAAGCGTGGGCCGTGTGGTGAGGCGCCCCTGCATCTGGCGCACCTGATCAACCGCGATGTTGCGCTTTGTCTGGTAGGGCTTGCCCTCGTCCCGCTTCTTCTCTTCGTCGGGGTTGGCAGGCAATGGCTGCAGCAGGAGGATGTCGGGATGATCGCCCGCAGGCTGCGGCTGCCCGTCCTCCGCAACCAGCATGCGGGCAGCAGCCAGCGCAAAGTGGCGCTTGCCGATGCCGCGCCGACCGGCCAAGATCCAGCCATGATGCAGCCGTGGCCCGGCCAGGGCGCGTTGCCACTCGGCCCATGGTTCGTCGTGGCCGGTCAGCATGGATGCGGAGCGCCGATCGCCGTCAAGATGCGGTGGTGCACAGCCGCGGGGCTGCCGGTGGCATCGATGCGGATGAAGCGATCCGGATCAGCGACCGCCAGTTCCGCGAACCGGATTGCGACGCCGGCGTGGTAGCCCGCGTCCCGCCCGCCGATCGCATCGCTGCTGCCGCCGTCGCGCGCATGCAGCCGCTCGCCCGCCTGATCGGCGCCGAGTTCCAGCAGCAGGGTCTTGCCCGGCAGCAAGCCGTGCGAACCGATGCGGTGAATGGCCAGCAGGTCGGCATCGTCCAGACCCCCCTCCCCGCCCTGGTAGGCTCTCGACGAGTCGAGGAAGCGGTCGCACACCACCCAAGCTCCGCGCGCCAGCGCCGGGATGATGGTCCGTGCGACATGATCGGCGCGTGCCGCCGCAAACAGCAGGGCCTCCGCCGCAGCAGTCCAGCCTGGCGCCGGCGGAGCAAGCAGCATTTGGCGGATTGCCTCCGCACCAGGCGTACCGCCCGGCTCCCGCGTCAGCAGCACTTCCAGCCCGCTTTGCCGCAAGGTATCCGCCAGCAGCCGCGCCTGGGTCGACTTGCCGGCACCCTCGCCGCCTTCCAGGGAGATGAAGCGACCCGCAGGACGCGTCACGAGACGAAGCCGACCAGACCGTTGCGCAGCCGCCGGAACAGGCTCGCCTCCGCGACCTCCTCCGCGGCGACCAGCGGCACGTCATGCGCGATCTGACCGGGGGCGCTGACCCGCAGGAATGCCACCGTCTGGCCGGCCTTGACCGGCGCTTCCAGCGGACCGCGGTAATGCACCTCCATCCGGGTGTCGGCCACTTCGCCTCGGGCCATGCTCGTCAGTACGGGGCTAGCGGTCCGCAAGGCCACGCTATCCGCCGCGCCGCCTTGCACCCGCGCCTGGCCGACGCGTGCGCCGGCGGCCAGCAACTGGCGGCTGTCGAAGGCGGCGAAACCCCACTCGATGAGATCCCGGGCAACCTGATTGCGTAGCGGGATGTTCGGCACGGCCCCCAGCACCATCACCAGCCGTCGATCGCCACGCTGCGCTGATCCGACAAAGGTGTAGCCAGCCTGGCGGGTGTAGCCCGTCTTGATGCCGTCCGCGCCATCCACCCGGCCGGTGATCGGATCATGATTGGCCTGGGTGATCCCGCGCCAGGTGAAACCGTGATTGCCGATGTAGCGGCTGTAGAGCTGCGGATATCGGGTGACCATCGCCTCCGCCAGTCGGGCCAGGTCGCGCGCGCTGGAATAGGTGCGGCCCTCGTCTGGGTAGCCGTTGGGCGATCCGTAATGCGTGTCGCGCATACCCAGTTCGGCCGCGTTGGCGTTCATCAGGTCGAGCCAGCCGGGCAGGCTGCCAGCTGCGGTCAGGGCGAGCATCACTGCCGCATCGTTGCCGGAGACGGTGGTCGTGCCCATCAGCAGCTGGTCGACCGTGACCTGCTCCCCTTCCTTCAGGAACATGGAGGAGCCCTCGCCCGACCACAATTCTTCCACCACGCGCGGCACCGTGACGACCTGTTCCGCCTTCAGCGTGCCCGCGCCCAGCAGTTTGAACATGCTGTAGGCCGTCATCACCTTCGTTACGGAAGCCGGCACGAAGCGGCGCGTGGCGTCACGTTCGAACAGCACCTGTCCGCTGGACAGATCGACCAGATAGGCGACCGGCACTTCAACCGGAACGGGTGCCGTTTCCGCTGTCGGCGCCAGCATGATGGCTGGCCGCTGGATGTCAGGGCGGGTGGGGACCGGCGCGCGCTGTGCTTGCGCCACGGCAACGCCACTACACAGGATCAGCGCGCCAAGCGCGAGCAACTTCTTCAAGATGTAATCCTTCAGCCCCGCACGATCAGCGGGCAATCTCGTCTGCCAGCAGGCCGACGCTCATCGCATAATAGTTCGAGCAATTGTACTCCAGGATCACCCGATAGTTCTGGGTGATGAGGTAGCTTGGCGCTGCCGGACCGTCCGGTTCGAACAGCGCCGCCATGGCATCATCAGCGATCGCACCTTGCGGGGTCACGCCCATCGCGCGCCATTCGGCCACCGTCCGCCACTGGCTGTGGCGGACATGGACGCGTGGACAGATCGGCGCGACCACTTCGGTCATGAGTGCGGCCCGATCCACGGTGTTCGGCGCATAGGCGCGCACACCCCACGGCTGGCCGGGGCGCCAACCGGCATCGCGGAAGTAGTTGGCGATGGAGTGCAGCGTATCCGGCTCGCTGGTCCAGATGTCGCGTACCCCGTCCCCGTCGCCATCCACCGCCAGCCGCAGATAGACGGATGGCAGGAATTGCGGGTTGCCGAATGCACCGGCCCAGCTGCCCACCATGGTCTGGCGCGGAATGCCCGTCTCGAGGATGCGCAGCGTGTCGATCAGTTCGCCTTCGAACAGCTCACGCCGGCGCCCTTCCCATGCCAGCGTCGCCAGCGATCGCACCAGATCGAAATTGCCGCGCACCGCGCCATAGGAGGTTTCATGCCCCCAGATGGCGAACAGGATGGGCGCAGGCACGCCATAACGCGCCTCAACGGTCGCGGCGAGCGGCTGAAGACGGCCGTAGGCACGCCGGCCGCCATCAATCCGCGCCTGCGTGTTGTGGCTCTGCAGATATGGGGCCAGCGGCGGGAAACCTCGAGCCGCACCGCCCGACGACGTGTTGTCACCATCCAGGGCGATCACGCGCTGATTTGGGGTGAGGCCGGCAAAGGCACTGGCGATGGTCGCCTGGCTGACCCCCGCATCGCGGGCCTTGGCCGCAACCTGCTGCAGGTACGCGTCGAAGGACGTATCCTGCGCACAGGCGGGGACACAGGCGAACAATGCCAAGCAGGCAGCGAACAGCGGACGGATCGGCAAACGGAACATGGCGGGCCTTGTGGCAAAAGCATGGGCCCGGTGCAAACCTTCCAGTTGCCCATCTGCTCCACCGCCGCGCCATTTTGCTTGGCGTTGCCGCCGTCGCAAGCTAGCGGCGTCGCGCACGGACAGGTGGCCGAGTGGTTTAAGGCAGCGGTCTTGAAAACCGCCGTGGGTTCACGCTCACCGTGGGTTCGAATCCCACCCTGTCCGCCAGCTCTCCGCCCGATGGCGGACCCTTGTTCAAACAAATGTCAAGAATGACTCGCTAGATCCACGCTTCCGGGGCACCTCGCCCGGCAGGAGGATTAGGTTCATGCATCACCCCCAGCAGCACGCCCCGCAGATCGAGCGATCGGCTGACGCGTTGGCCGACGAGATCGCCGGCACGCTGCTGCACCGGTTCGGCAAGTTACCGGCCGATGCGCTGCCGCGGGACTGGCTCGATGCGACCATCCTGACCGTGCGCAACGATGTGGTGGAACGGTGGGTGGCCAGCACACGGGCCACCCAGCAGCGCGGGCTGAAACAGGTAAACTATCTCAGCCTGGAGTTCCTGATCGGCCGGCTGCTGTCCGACACGATCCGCAACCTGGGCCGCGATGGCGAGGTTGCCGACGCCCTGCGCAGCCTCGGGGTGGATCTGGCATCTCTCGAGACACTGGAGCCCGACGCAGCGCTGGGCAACGGGGGCCTTGGCCGGCTCGCCGCCTGCTTCATGGACAGCCTGGCCAGCATGGCGCTGCCCGCGTTCGGCTATGGCATACGCTACATCAACGGCATGTTCAGCCAGCGGATCGATCCGGCGGGGGAGCAGGTCGAACTGCCGGAGACCTGGCTGGCGAATGGCAACCCGTGGGAGATAGAGCGGCGCGACTCGGTACACCGGGTGGGCTTTGGCGGAGCCTGGCAGCGGGATGATGATGGCCGGGTGCACTGGACGCCGGCAGAGCTGGTGGAGGCGGTCGCGGTCGACATGCCGGTGGTCGGCTGGCGCGGGCGGCACGTCAACACGCTGCGGTTGTGGACGGCACGGGCGATCGACCCGCTGCAGCTGGAGGTGTTCAACCGCGGCGATTTCACCGGCGCACTGGCCGACCAGACCCGGGCGGAGACACTGGTCCGCGTGCTCTACCCCAATGACAGCACGCCTGCCGGGCAGGAGTTGCGATTGAGGCAGGAATATTTCTTCGCCTCCGCCTCCATCCAGGACATCGTGCAGCGTCATCTGCACAGCCACGGCACGCTGGACACCCTGCCGGACAAGGCGGCGATCCAGTTGAACGACACGCATCCGGCGATCGGCGTGGCCGAACTGCTGCGCCTGCTGATCGACGAACACCAGCTGCCATACGAAGCCGCGTGGGATATTACCCGCCGCACCTTCGCCTACACCAACCACACCCTGCTGCCGGAGGCGCTGGAAAGCTGGCCGCTGCCGCTGCTCGGCCGGTTGCTGCCGCGTCACCTCGAACTCATCTTCCGGATCAACGCCGACGTGCTGGCGCAAGCACGGACCAATCCGGAACTCGACCCACGGGGCGTGGCTGCCGTCAGCCTGATCGACGAGGCGGGCGAACGGCGGGTGCGCATGGCGAACCTGGCCTTTGCCGGATCGCACAGCGTGAACGGCGTCGCGGCGCTGCACAGCCAGCTGATGCGGGAAACCGTGTTCGCCGACCTGAACCGCCTCTATGCCGGGCGCATCAACAACAAGACCAACGGCATCACGCCACGCCGCTGGCTGGGCGGGTGCAATCCGGGACTGACCGCCCTGCTTAGGGACGCAATCGGACCCGCTTTCACGGACGATCTGCGCCACATCGCCGCCGCGCGGAGCCTTGCCGACGACGCGGCCTTCCGGGAGCGGTTCCTCGGCGTGAAGAGAGCCAACAAGGCTCTGCTGGTGGCGCAGGTTGCAGCGTCGACCGGTTTGCAGCTGGATCCGGACGCCATGTTTGACGTGCAGGTTAAACGTATCCACGAATACAAACGCCAGCTGCTCAACATCCTGCACACCATGGTGCTGTACGAACGCATCCGTGCCCGGCCGCAAGGCGACTGGGTACCGCGGGTCAAGCTGTTCGCCGGGAAGGCGGCGTCCAGCTATGCGCGCGCCAAGCAGATCATCCGGCTGGCCAACGATGTCGCGCACAGGATCAATGCCGATCCCGTGGCCGCAGGTCGTCTGCAGGTGGTGTTCCTGCCGGATTACAATGTCAGCCTGGCCGAACGGATCATGCCCGCGGCCGACCTGTCCGAACAGATCTCGACTGCCGGGATGGAGGCATCGGGTACCGGCAACATGAAGCTGGCGCTGAACGGCGCCCTGACGATCGGCACGCTGGACGGCGCCAACATCGAAATGCGGGATCATATCGGCGCTGCCGACATGGAGATCTTCGGCATGACAGCGGCAGAAGTCGCCGCCTTGGTGCGTGCGGGCTACCGCCCGACGGAACTGCTCGCAGGATTGCCGGAACTCGAGCAGGTGCTGGCCGCCTTGCGCCAGGGCGAATGGTCCCCTGATGATGCCGGACGTCACGCAACGCTGGTGGACAGCTTGCTGAACGAAGACCGGTACATGCTGCTCGCTGATTTTGCTGCCTATGACGCGGCGCAGTCTGCCGTCGACCGGCGCTGGCGCGACCGGGATGGCTGGGCGGCGTCTGCGGTTCGAAACGTGGCCGGCATGGGCTGGTTTTCATCCGATCGCACGATCGCCGAATATGCCGCGGAGGTGTGGCAGGTGCACGGATGACCGGCCGGGCGCCGGCCGGACCTTATTTCTCGACTAACGGCTGATGTTGCATTAACGCTTAATGACATTCGCCAGCGGAAATAGCTGGGATAAACATTTGTTTATCCGCGTCTGGTGAACCTCGAAGGGCCTTGCCAGATGCGTGTTCTACTCGTCGAAGACGAACCGATGATTTCCATGCTCCTGTGCGACATGGTCGAGATGGCCGGGCATGAAGTTGCCGGGGAAGCCGGAAGCGTGGATCGTGCCATGCAGATGGTCGAGGAGGTCACGGCCGACGCTGCAATCGTGGATCTGCGGCTGCACAATCGCGACAGCTATGGCGTGATGCAGGAATTGCGCAAGAAGGGCATCCCGTTTGCGGTCGCCAGCGGCTTTGGTGCGGACATCGACCGCAGCCTCGCCGGCGAGGATGTGCCGATCGTATCGAAGCCCTACTCGTCTGGCGAGGTAGCCGCCGTCCTGAGCCGCCTTGCCGGCTGAAACTCTACCTCATTTCTTGTCTTTGGGGATGTGCAGTCCGCGATCTTTCAGATCGGGATAGTCCTCGGGAGACACGGACGACTGGTTTTCCAGCGCCTTGTGATCCTTGATGGTCTTGCTGTCGTCCTTGTCGGCCGCCAGATGATCGGGCTTGTCGCTCATCTCGAAATCGATGCCTCCTGAAGTGTGTTCTGCCAACACATCAGGAGACGCCGACGTTCCCTGAATGATCAGATATGTAGCGCCTTGCCGTAGGCGGAAAGCACGCTCTCGTGCATCATCTCGGACAGGGTCGGGTGCGGGAAGATGGTGCCCATCAGCTCGGCCTCCGTCGTCTCCAGCACCTTGCCGACAGTGTAGCCCTGGATCAGTTCGGTGACTTCCGCACCGATCATGTGGGCACCCAGCAACTCGCCGGTTTTGGCATCGAACACGGTCTTGATGAATCCCTCCGGCTCACCCAGCGCGATGGCCTTGCCATTGCCGATGAAAGGGAAGTTGCCGACCTTGACGGCATGCCCGGCTTCCTTCGCCTTGGCTTCCGTCAGGCCGACGCTGGCGACCTGCGGGTGGCAATAGGTGCAACCCGGGATGGCGCTGCGGTCCAGCGGATGCGGGTGCAGCCCTTCGCCCTTGCCCAGTTCGATGGCGATGGATTCCGCGGCGGTCACGCCTTCATGGCTGGCCTTGTGCGCCAGCCAGGGGCCGGGCACGCAATCGCCGATCGCCCACAGGCCCTTGCTCCTGGTCCGGCCATACGGATCGATCTGGATGAAGCCGCGATCCATGTCCGCCAGCTTCTCGACGCCGATATTCTCGGTGTTGGCGACGATGCCGATGGCGACGATCACATGGCTGTACTCGCCTTGTTCGATCTTGCCATCCTTGCCCTTCAGCTTGGCGGAGATGCCGGCGTCGGAGACCTTCAGCTCCTCCAGCGCAGTGGCGGTCCGGATTGCAATGCCCTGCTTTGTCAGCGACTTCTCGAGCGCTGCGGAGATGTCGGCATCCTCCACCGGGACAATCCGGTCCAGCATCTCGACCACGGTCACGTCTGCGCCCATGTCGTTGTAGAAGCTGGCGAACTCGATCCCGATCGCGCCCGAACCGATCACCAGCAGCTTGGTCGGCATTTCGCCGGGGGTCATGGCGTGACGGTACGTCCACACGCGATTGCCGTCCGCAGGGGCAAAAGGCAGGTCGCGCGCACGCGCGCCGGTGGCGACGATGATGTGCTTGGCGCTCAGCTGCTCCTCACCCTTGTCGCTCTTTACCGTCAGGCTGGTCGCGCCGGTCAGCGTGCCCGTGCCCATGTGGACGGCGATTTTGTTCTTCTTCATCAGGTGCGTGACGCCCTGGTTCAGCTGCCTGGCCACACCGCGGCTGCGCTTCACCACGGCGTCAAGATCCGCCTCGATCTGCCCGGCGATCTTCAGGCCGTAATCCTTGGCATGTTGCGCGTAATGCATGATCTCGGCCGAACGCAGCAGCGCCTTGGTCGGGATGCAGCCCCAGTTGAGGCAGATGCCGCCCAGCAGTTCGCGCTCGACGATGGCGGTCTTCAGGCCCAGCTGCGCGCAGCGAATGGCGGCAACGTAGCCGCCCGGACCCGAACCCAGCACGATGACGTCGTATTGTTCAGCCACTTGGATTGCTCCTGAAATGATGTGATCGGTTGGCGGCCGTCTGGCCGATATGGGTGGCGCCGCTCCGCATGTTCAGCCTTCCACAGGCCGCGGCCGCCCCGCTTCGTCAATGGCGACGAACGTGAACTTGGCCTGCGTGACCTTGGCGGCATGGTCGACATGACGCGCCCGGCGCCATGCTTCCACCGCGATGGTCATGCTGGTGCGTCCCACACGCTCGATGCTGGTATAGACGGACACCTCGTCTCCCACCTTCACCGGTTCGTGGAACTGCATGCCGTCCATCGCCACTGTCACTGCACGGCCATGGGAGTACCGCGCCGCAGTCAACCCGGCGGCGCTGTCCATCATGCTGAGCAGCCAGCCGCCGAAGATGTCGCCATACGCGTTGGTATCCGCCGGCATGGCGGTGACGCGGATGGCCGGATCGCGATGGGCCTGATCCACCTGGCCGCCCTCAGGCGACAAGGCTGAGCGGCGCTTCGCAGAATTCCTTGAACGCCTTCATCAGCGCCGCACCGTCTGCGCCGTCGATCGCGCGGTGATCGAAGCTGCCGGTGGCGCTCATCACGGTGGCGATCTGCAGCGCATCGTCGACGATGTACGGACGCTTCTCGCCCGCGCCGATCGCCATGATCATGCCCTGCGGCGGGTTGATGATCGCCTGGAACTGCTTGATCCCGTACATGCCCATGTTCGACAGGGATGCCGTACCGCCCTGGTACTCCTCCGGCGCCAGCTTGCCCTCGCGTGCGCGGCCGGCCAGATCCTTCATCTCGGTGCTGATGGCGCTGATCGCCTTGCTGCCGGCATCCTTGACGATCGGCGTGATCAGGCCACTGGGGATCGACACCGCCACGGAGACATCCGCGCGGGTGAAGCTCAACAGCTTGTCGCCGGCGAACTGCACGTTGCACTTGGGCTCTACGGTCAGGGCCTTGGCCAGTGCCTTGATCAGCATGTCGTTGACCGACAGCTTCACGCCCTGGGGTGCCAGCGCGCCATTCAGCTCGCCGCGCAGCTTCAGCAGCGCATCGAGGCGGATATCCACCGTCAGGTAGATGTGCGGCACCTGCTGCTTCGACTCAGAGAGACGGCGGGCAATGGTCTTGCGCATGGAAGACAGCTTGTCCTCCGTGTGCGGAATGCCGAAATCCTGCGCCTGGATGGCCGGGGTCGCGGCCGGCGCCGGAGCGGGTGCCGGGGTAGCAGCAGGCGCCGGAGCAGCCTGGGCGGCAGGGGCAGCGCCGGACTTGGCACCCGCGAGGTCCGCCTTGACGATACGCCCGCCAGGACCCGAACCCTTCACGCCAGCCAGGTCGATGCCGTCCGCTGCCGCCAGCCGCTTGGCCAGAGGGGACGCGACCACGCGCGCGCCGCCGGTGCTCGACTGTGCCGGAGCCTGAGTGGGAGCAGGTGACGGTGACTGCGCCTTGGCATCGGTGCCCGCAACATCCTGCGACTGACCGGATGATGCGCCCTGCGCCGGTTCGGCGGAAGCGGCATTGCCGGAAGAGGCCGGCTTCACGCTGGCGACGTCCTCGCCCTCCTCGGCCAGGGTCGCGATTACGGCGCCGACCTTCACGCCCTCGGTGCCCTCGGCAACGGCGATGTCGGCGATCACGCCTTCATCCACCGCCTCGAACTCCATGGTCGCCTTGTCGGTTTCGATCTCGGCCATGATGTCACCACTGGACACCTTGTCGCCGACCTTGACCAGCCAACGCGCCAGCGTCCCCTCTTCCATGGTGGGCGACAATGCGGGCATCCGGATGGCAATGGACATGGCGGTGCTTGTGATCCCTTCAGAAAACCTTGCGGCATCCTCTGGCCAATTTGTGCGCCTCGTTCAAGCGCCGCTTGCACCTCCATCTGCTTTGCCCGATGAACCGGTCGGGAAAAGACGAGGGTAACGGGACGGGGGCGCCGACCATGCGGGTCTATCTGGTGATCATCGACGACAGCGAGGAAGCGCGTGGCGCCTTGCGCTTCGCCGCCCGGCGCGCAGCCGATACCAACGGCACAGTGCACCTGCTGGCAGTGGTGCCGCGACAGGCGTTCAATGCCTTCGGCGGGGTGCAGGCCACGATCGAGGAAGAAGCGCACGATCGAGCGGAAGCGCTCGCCTCCAGCGCCGCAGGGGAACTGATGACGGAAGTCGGCAGGTTTCCGCAGATCACCGTGCGACTGGGTGATGCCAAGACGGTCATCAACGAACATCTCGCCGAACATCCGGAAGTGGCGGCGCTGGTGCTTGGCGCGGCCCGTGACGGCGGACCTGGCCCGCTCGTCACGCACTTCGCCGCGGCTGCGGGGGCGCTGCCCTGCCCCGTGATCATTGTGCCGGGCGGCCTCTCCGATGAAGAGATCGACCGGCTGAGCTGAGCAGCGCCCCGTCAGGTCAGGCGAACAGGATCAATCATCTTCGGCTTCCTCAGCCTCTTCCTTGGTCTTGAAGCTTACGCCTTCGGGTTCGGCCGGGGGCGAGTAGATGGTGAACAGCTTCAGCGGCTCGTCACCCTTGTTGATGATGTTGTGATTGGCGCCCTTGGGAATCACGATCAGGTGGTTTTCGCTGACCTTGGTCTTGCTGCCATCGATCACCGCCTGCCCTTCACCGGACACGAAGAACGTGGTCTGGTCCGCCTCATGGGTTTCCTCGCCGATATCCATGCCGGGTTCGATGTGCATCATCACGATCTGGCACTGCTCGTCGTAGTAGACTTCCTTCTGCCAGTGCGTGTTCTTGGTGGTCTGGGCGATGATGTCCTTGTTGAACACGGCCATATGCGCATCTCCTGCTGTTGGTGTACGCGCTCTCAACCGCCAGCCAAGGATGCGGGTTCCGGGTCCGGCGCACCTTTGGCGTTCGGCAGGGGATTGCCGCCGATATGCCTACTTGCGGCGCCCCTGATGACGGATGTTGCCGGGGCGCCCGCGCTTGCCGGCGGCATGACGGCCAGCAGGGCTGCGCCGCTTCTCGTGTGGCCGGCTGCCGCGCGGCTCCACCGATGCGCCTTCACCATCCGGCACCTCGAACTTCAACGCTCCGGTCAGCGGATTGGCTTCTGCCAGCCGCAGGTCGAGCAGGTCGCCGACGGCGTACCGCATCCCGCTATCCTCTCCCACCAGTGCGCGGGCGGCCTCGTCATGGCGGAAATATTCCCGGCCCAACGTCGACACCGGCACCAGGCCGTCTCCGCCGAAGCCGGCGATCGTAGCGAAGAAGCCGAACTTGGCGACCCCCGTGATACGGGTGGAGAATACCTCCCCTACCCGCCCGGCCAGCCATGCCGCGACGTAGCGGTCGATCGTGTCGCGCTCCGCCTCCATGGCACGACGCTCGGTCTGGCTGATCGCATCGGTGATGCGGGACAGATCGTCACGGTCGCGGTCTGACAGGCCTGTCGTCGGCGGCAGGCCGTTTACGGGTTTGGGCTGCTCGAACCCGAAAGCGTCCACCAGGGCGCGGTGCACCAGAAGGTCGGCATAACGGCGGATGGGGCTGGTGAAGTGGGCATAGGATCCCAGCGACAGCCCGAAATGGCCGACATTCGCGGGTCCGTAATAGGCCTGCGTCTGGCTGCGCAGCACCGCCTCCATCACCAGCGCCTTCTCGCCCGGGTCGGTCACGTCGCGGATCATGCGGTTGAACAGGCTGGGGGTGATCACCTGACCCAGCGCCAGCTTCTGCCCGATGGTGGCGAAGTACTCCTTCAGGGCGAGCAGCTTCTCGCGCGTGGGCGGCTCGTGGATGCGGTAAACCACTGGTGCGACCTTGCTTTCCAGCGCCTTGGCCGCGGCGACATTGGCCGCGATCATGAATTCCTCGACCACGCGATGCGCGTCCAGCCGCTCGCGCAAGGCGACCTCCGCGATGCGGCCCTGCTCGTCCAGCGTCACCCGTCGCTCGGGCAGCTCCAGCTCCAGCGGATCGCGCGCCATGCGCGCACTGTTCAGCGCGTGCCAGGCATCCCACAAATTCTTCAGGTGGTCCGCAGCGCTGCCAGCGTCGATGCGGGCCTGCGCATCCTCGTATGCGATCACTTCATGGATGCGAACAAAGGCTCTCTTGAACAACCAGTCGACGACGCGCCCGTCCGGCGTGATCGTCATATGACAGACCATGGCGGCCCGCCGTGCGCCTTCCTTGAGGGAGCAGACATCCGCGCTCAGCACCTCCGGCAGCATCGGCACGACACGATCGGGGAAGTAGACCGAATTGCCGCGCCGACGAGCCTCCCGGTCAAGCTCGCCACCCGGCCGGACGTAGAAGGATACATCGGCAATGGCCACGACCGCGCGCCAGCCGCCACCCTGCTCCTCCGGGATCGGTTCGGCCCAGATCGCGTCATCGTGATCGCGGGCATCCGCCGGGTCGATGGCGACGATTGGCAGATCCGTCAGATCCTGCCGGTGCTCCTCGCTCAGCGACAGCCTGGCGGCCTTCTCCGCCTCAGCAATCGCCTCCTCGGGGAAGATGTACGGGATGCCATGCTTGTGGATCGCAATCAGCGAATAGGCACGGGGCGCCAGCGGATCGCCCAGCACCTCCGTCACCTTGACGCCGGAACGCGGCGACCGGCCGGCCGGCTCGGCAAGTACCAGCTGCCCTTCCTCCGCTCCGCCCAGATCGGCGATCGGGGAGGAGTTGCGGATCCGCTTGTCTACCGGTGCAAGCCACGGCTTGCCGGCGGTATCCAGTTCCACGACGCCCAGCACCGCCTCGTGCTTGTTCGGCAGCACCTTCATGGGATGGGCGATCCAGCCCTTGCCTGTCTCCTCCGTCCGGGCGAGCACGCGGTCACCCACGCCCAGCGCCGAACCGCGCTTCTGCTCCTTCAGGCGCAGGCGGGGCGGCGGGGTCGCATCGTCAGGCTGCCAGCTGTCCGGAACGGCAATCGCCTCGCCATCCTCCACCACCACCACGCGCAGCACGGACACCTTGGGAACGCCGCCCATCCGGTGATAGGCTGTCTTGCCGCCATCGATCAGCCCCTCTTCGGCCATGTCGCGCAGCAGATGCTTGAGCTGGATCCGCTCCTGCCCTTTCAGGCCGAAAGCGCGGGCGATCTCCCGCTTGCCGGCGGTGGTGTCGCTGCTGGCGATGAAGTCGATGATCTGCTGCCGGGAAGGCAAGCCGTGCTGCTGGGGGCGCGAAGACATGCGTTCCATATGCGGACTGCGGAGCGATGTCGCAACGGTGCCTCCCGGATGCAATCGCACGGCAGCCTGCGACTGGTGCGTGCGCGGCTTGTACCAGCGGCCGCGCACGCTATTTGCTGCGCTGCAACAATAATGGGTTTCGCAGTTCATGATGGAAGTCGATCGGGCGCCGCGCGTGGCGCTGGTCATTCTGGCGCTCGCCATGGGCGCTTTCGCCATCGGCACGGCCGAATTCGCCGCGATGAGCCTGGTGCCGTTCTTCGCCCGTGACCTGGGGCTGACCGAGCCGCAGGCCGGCCACGCGATCAGCGCCTACGCGCTCGGCGTGGTGGTCGGGGCTCCGGTCATCGCCGTCCTGTCCGCGCGTATCGCCCGCCGACCGCTGCTGATGGGGCTGATGGGGCTGTTCGCGATCGGTAACGGCCTGTCCGCCTTTGCCGACAGCTATGGCGTGCTGCTGGCGTGCCGGTTCCTGGCCGGCCTGCCGCATGGCGCCTATTTCGGGATCGCCGCGCTTGTCGCCGCCTCGCAGGTCGCACCGGAGCGGCGGGCGCAATCGGTCGCCTGGGTGATGACGGGCCTGACGCTTGCGACAGTGATCGGCGTGCCGGCCGCCAATGCGCTGGGGCAGGTACTCGGCTGGCGCAGCGGCTTCGCGATCGTGGCCGCTCTCGCGCTGCTGACCGTGGTGCTGGTCTTCCTGTTCGCGCCGCACCAGTCCGCCGACCGCGATGCCAGCCCCATGCGGGAGCTGGGTGCAATGCGGCGGCCGCAGGTGGTGCTGACGCTGCTGGTCGGCGCGATCGGCTTTGGCGGGCTGTTCTGCGTCTACACCTATGTCGCATCCACCCTGATCCAGGTGACAGGCGTGCGCGAGGCGACGGTGCCGCTGGTCCTGGCGGTGTTCGGCGCCGGCATGACAGCCGGCAATCTGTTCTGGGCCTGGCTGGGCGATCGCATCGGCACACGCTCCGCCGTGATCGCGCTGGCGTTCAGCGCCGGTGCCTGCGCGCTGTTCCCAATGGCCGCCAGCAATTTGTGGGCCCTGATCCCGGTCGTCGCCGCGATCGGCTTTTCCGGCGGCTGGGGTACGGTGCTGCAGGCCCGCCTGATGACCGTGGCGGGCGACGCACAGGCGCTGGCTGCCGCAGCGCATCACAGCGCCTTCAACTTCGCCAATGCGCTTGGCCCTTGGCTGGGCGGACTGGCGATCGGCGCCGGCTGGGGTCTGCCGGCGACCGGCTGGATCGGGACGGCACTGTCGCTGGCGGGGCTTGTTGTCCTGCTGCTGACGCTGGCCCTGTACCAGCGTCAGCGCACGGAAGTCGCCCTCACCGCCTGATCAGTAGGCGCGGGCGACCAGGATCCGCTCGACCGCAGGCGCGCCGGTGAAGAGGCATGGTCCGTCGGCGGCGGCAGCATCCAGCGGCACGTTGCGGAAGGTCAGCTTCAGCGCCTTAAGACGCTCGACGACCTGCTCCAGTTCGGTGCCGGTAGGCCGCGCCCACTGCACCTCGGCCCAGCCCGGCTGGTGCTGGTCCTCGGCAAAGAAGGCGGCCAGCTGCTCGAACCCGGTGATCCCGCGCTCAATGCGGGCGTCACGCTGCTCCACCGCACCAGCGAACATGCTGGCCTGAATGTCTGCCAGGACGGCCGAGAGCGAACCGGTGGCCTCCTCGCGTTGCGGATTGGTGAAATCAGCCTTGCCGGCCGCGTTCCACAGCCGGTCGCGCCGCAGCAGGCTGACGCGCCCCTGCTCCATGTCGCGCGGGCCGACCTCGATGATGACCGGCGCACCGCGGCGCACCCAATCCCACCGCTTCGCCGCCACCTTGCCCGGTCGGCTGTCCAGCAGGATTCGCAGCTTCTCGTCGAACGCCCACTCCTTGGTGGCAGCGATCTTCAACGCCTCGCAATATTCCAGCAGCGCAGCGTCCCCGTCATCCCCGCGCAGCATGGGCAGGATAACCACCTGCCACGGCGCGATCTGCGGCGGTACGCGCAACCCGTCATCATCACCGTGCGTCATGATCAGGCCGCCGATCATGCGCGTCGACATGCCCCAGCTGACTGTATGCGCCAGCTGCTGGGTGCCTTCGCGATCCTGGAAGCGGATGCCCGACGCATCGGCAAAGCTGGTGCCCAGATAATGCGAGGTGCCCGCCTGCAGCGCCTTGCCGTCCTGCATCATAGCCTCGATCGACCAGGTCTCCACCGCGCCCGGGAAACGCTCGTTCTCCGGCTTCTCACCGGCGATGACCGGGATGGCGCACTGGTCCTGCGCGAAAGCGCGGTACATTTCCAGCGCACGCATGGTTTCGATCCGGGCATCCTCGGAAGTCTCGTGCGCGGTATGGCCTTCCTGCCACAGGAATTCGCTGGTGCGCAGGAACATGCGGGTGCGCATCTCCCAGCGCACCACATTGGCCCACTGGTTGATCTTCAACGGCAGGTCGCGCCAGCTTTGCACCCAGCGCGCCATGGCATCGCCGATGATGGTCTCGCTGGTGGGCCGCACGATCAGCGGTTCTTCCAGCTTGGCCTCCGGATCGGGCACCAGCCCGCCCTTGCCGTCCGCGATCAGGCGATGATGGGTAACAACCGCCATCTCCTTGGCGAAGCCTTCGACATGCGCCGCCTCGCGCGTGAAATTGGCCAGCGGGATGAACAGCGGAAAGTAGGCGTTGTCAACGCCGGCATCCTTGATGCGGGCATCCAGCAGACGCTGCATCCGTTCCCAGATGCCGTACCCCCATGGTTTGATGACCATGCAGCCGCGCACACCGGATTCCTCCGCCAGATCGGCAGCGGATACGACTTCCTGGTACCAGCCGGCGAAATCGTCGGCGCGGCGGGTGGTCAGGGCGTGGCGGATGGCGGACATGGCAGGCTTTCGGCTGGGGTCGGATGGAGGCGGGCCTTGCCCGCGCTTGCCCGACCTGTCGAGGGGGCAAACGCTGGGAGCACCCGCCCCTGCCCCCTGCGGCTTACTTGCCCAGTTCGTCCAGCTTCTTCTGCATGGCTTCCATCTGCGCCTTCAGCAGCTTCAGCTCGCTGTCACCGGCGGCCGCAGTCGGCGCCGCAGCCGCAGACTGCGCCTCGGCAGCCCGGCTGGCCCGTCCCGCCGGCGGCATGAAGGCTTCGGCCGCGGCCTGGATCATGGCCATGTTGGTTTCGGTGATCTTGGTAAAGGCATCGGAGCCGGGCGTCGCGCCCCAGCTATCCTGCAGCTTGCGCTGGTTCTGCCGGAAGTTGTCCATCGCTGCTTCCAGATAGGACGGCATCATCGCCTGCATGGAATTGCCATACATGCCGATCAGCTGGCGCAGGAAGCTGATCGGCAGCATCTGCTCGCCCTGCGATTCCTCTTCCATGATGATCTGGGTCAGGATGGCGTGCGTGATATCGCCGCCAGTCTTCGCGTCGAGCACCCGAAAATCGAGGCCTTCACGGGTCATGCGCGAAAGATCATCCAGCGTGATGTAGCTGGATGTGCTGGTATTATAGAGCCGCCGATTGGCGTATTTCTTGATGACAATAGGCTCCGCTCTGGGTTCTGCCCTGTCCGCGTCCTCTGCTGCCATGCGGCATCCCCTTACGTTTGCGACGATGCTGCACTTAGCATTTGCAGCATATGCGGTGCAACAAAATGCTCGCCTAATCGGTTACAAAGCGTTCCAACCTGGGACCGAGCAAGGTGAGCAACTCATATTGCGTGAGTTGGCCGCCCTGCGCAGCAACAGGCAGGCTGTAGGGCAGATCCAGCCAGTCGCCCGGGCCAAGATCGGGGATAGCGGACAGATCGACCACCACCATGTCCATCGACACCCGCCCCAGCAGCGGCAGCTGCTCGGCCCCGGCCTGCAGCATGCCCCGGCCGTCCCAGCTGCGCAGGTATCCATCGGCATAGCCCAACGCCACGGTGGCGACCCGCATCGCATGCGGCGCCACGAACACACCCCCATAACCGACGTGATCCCCCGTCTGCAGCTGACGAACCTGCATGATGCGCACCTGTGGAAAGGCGACCTGCCGGATCGCGTCCGCCAGTTCGGCCCGCGGTACGCCGCCATACAGGGCAATACCGGGCCGGGTCAGGTCAAAGGCATAGTCCCGCCCCAGCGCAATCCCGGCGCTGTTGGCGAACGCGCGCCGCTGTGCCGTCCGGGCGGCGGCCACCTGCGCGAACAGGCTAAGCTGCTGGCGGTTCTGCACGCTATCCTCGTCTGCCGAAGCCAGATGGGAGTGGAGCGTATGCACCCGGAGCCGCGCAATGTCCGGCTCGGCCAGCTGTGAGGGCGGCAGGCCGAGCCGGTTCATGCCCGTGTCGACCATCAGGTCGCATGCGCCCCCACCGAGCGCCAGCCACAGCCGTGCCTGCTGCACGCTGTTGATGACCGGCCGCACACCTGTGGCATGGGCGAAAGCGGCATCTTCGGTCGTGACCGGCCCATGCAGCACGGCGACCTGCGAAGGTGGCACATGGTCCAGCATCGCCGCCACTTCACACCAATGCGCGACAAAGAAGTCGCGGGCGCCGGCATCACGCAGGATCGGCACGGCGTGCGCGACACCCAAGCCATAGGCATCCGCCTTCACCGCAGCCCCGGCGCTCGCCGTGCCCGACATGCCATCGAGGACGCGCCAGTTGCCGGCGAGCGCCGCACGGTCGATACGCAGGCGCAAGGGTGCGGGGGGTGACTGCATCAGGCTCGGTCTTCTTCCACGAAATCGCGCGGCGGCCCCTTGGGCAGGCCGAACCAGGCGACCACCAGTGCCACGACCAGCAGCACGAACGTGTACCACAGCCCGGCCAGCAGATCACCCGTGCGCGCAACGATATAGGCGGAGATCAACGGCAGGAATCCCCCGAAGTACCCAGCCCCGACGTGGTAGGGGATGGACATGGAGGAATACCGGATCCGCGCCGGAAACATCTCCGTCAGCAAGGCCGCCACCGGCCCGAATGTCGCGCCGGTCAGCGCGCCCAGCACGAAGACGATCAGCACGATCCCGATCATGTTGGCCGCGGGCGGTACCTGGTCCGGGCCGGTGAAGCCGCGCGCCGCCAGTTCGCGTTCGATCAGCGCCAGATTGCCATCCGTGTCCGGACCCAGGCCGAAGCGTGCCGGGCCGAAACCGACCGACAGCGCCGACGCCTCGCCCGCTTCATATGGAATACCGCGATCGGCCAGGCTGGCCAGCAATCGCGCGCACTCGCTTGCCTGCCGGCTGGCCAGCGGGTCGTACGCGCAGCCCGGACCCGCAAAGGTGATCGGATGCGCGCGCTGCGCCGCCGCCAGCGGCGGATTGGCCAGCGCGCCAAGGCCCCAGAAGAGCGGGAACAGCAACACGATGGCCGCGAGATAGCCCCACAAGATCGGCTTGCGGCGTCCGATCCGATCGGACAGGCGACCGAACCACACCAGCGTACCAACGGAGGCAAGCGCGCCGATGCCCACCAGCACCTCGGCCACGGTATCGTCCACCCGCATCGGTCCCTTCAGGAACGATAGCGAGGCGAACACTGCCGTGTAGAACGTGATCGTCAGGCCGCATGTCACCCCGAACAGCGCCACCAGGATCCGGCGCTTGTTGCCGGAATAGGTGAAGCTTTCCACGAACGGGTTGGCGCTGGTCCGCCCTTCCGCCTTCATGGCGCGGAATACCGGGCTCTCCTTCAGCTTCAGACGCATCCACAAGGAGATGGCGAGCAGCGCGATTGACAGCAGGAACGGCACACGCCAACCCCAGGCGGCGAACTCCTCCGCCGGGATCAGGGCGCGGCAGCCGAGCACCACCGCGACGCTGAGCACGAAACCGGCAACCACGCTGGCCTGGATGAAGCCGGTATAGAAGCCGCGCTTCTCCGGCGGGGAATGTTCCGCCACATAGGTCGCCGCCCCGCCATATTCGCCGCCCAGCGCAAGCCCCTGCGCAATGCGGAGCAGGATCACGATCACCGGAGCGGCCAGGCCGATCGAAGTCTCGGCCGGGATCAGCCCGACGCCTGCCGTGGCGATGCCCATCAGCACCACCGTCACCAGGAAGGTGTATTTGCGCCCCAGCCGGTCACCCCAGTAGCCGAACAGCACCGCACCCAGCGGGCGGAAGCCGAACCCGATGGCGAACCCCGCCCAGGTGAGCAGCAGCGACAGCGTGGCATTGTCGCTGGGGAAGAACGCCGCCGCGATGAACGGCGCCAGCGTGCCATAGATGAAGAAGTCGTACCATTCGAACAATGTACCGGCGGAGGATGCGGCGATGACCAGCCGGATCTCCTTCGCGTCCGGCGCATGCGTGATCGCCTCACTCGCCATTGTCACCCTCCCCTGCAGTGCTGGCTGACGGTTAGGCCGGGGACGGCGCGCGCGAACAGGGCGGAAGCCGCCGCCTGCCACGGCAGCAGGATGGCGCCGTGCCGGCCCGGATAGGCGCGCGCAGGTTCCAGCATGGCAAGATCCCGCCAGCCCGGCAACGCGGCTTCGCCGGCCAGCCATTGCGCAATCCGGGTCTGCGCTGCGAGGATCGTATCCGCGTTCTGTCCGATGGCATCGCGGGCGAACAGGGCAGCCGCCGCCTGACCGATGGCACAGGCACGTACCTGCAAGCCCAGGGCTTCGACCCGTCCGGCAGCATCGAGCCTCAGGCCGATGCTCAATGTGCTGCCGCACGCCGATGCGCGCGCATCACCGGCAAGCGAGGCATCAGCAAGCGGCGGAAAGGCGGCAAGCTCTACCGCCAGACCCAGCACCTCTGCCGTGTAGAGCTTCGCCGCACTCACGTCGCCGCGTCCTCCACCCCGTCCAGCATGGCGCGCTGTTCGCGGATGAGATCGACCATCCAGTCGGCACTGGCATTGACGAGCGGATAGGTCCGCGCCTCGATCAGCCAGTCTGGCCGGCCACTTGCACCCCAGATCGTGTCGTAGCCGAGCACCAGCAGCGAAAAGGCCATGATGACGATGACGAAGCCCTTCAGCATGCCGAAGCCGAACCCCAGCACGCGATCGAACGGCGCCAGCGCGGACCGGCGGGAGTTCTTGCCCGCATGAGTGGCAAGCAGTCGCAGGCCCAGATACGGCACCAGCAGCAGCACGGCAAAGGCCAGCACGGCCGCACCCGATGTGCTGCCGACCGGATCGACCAACCATTGCGTCAGGTCGGTATGGAACAGGCGGATGGCGATGATCGCCACGATCCAGGCGGCCAGCGACAGCGCCTCCTGCACGAAGCCGCGTGACAGGCCGCCAACGGCACAGAACCCCACCACCAGCAGCGCGAAGATGTCGAAACCCGTCATGGTCGCAGTGCCTATTGCCCGCCCATGATCCGGTCAACGAGGTTGGCGAGGCTGTTGAGGTGGCGATTGTGCAGGCTCGCCCCGGCCTTTGCATTGTCCACCGGTCCGTTGCCCTGGTCGAAGCCGAGCTTGGCCGCCTCCCGCAGACGCAAGGGCGCATGTGCCACCGCGCGCACTTCGCCCGACAGCGAGACCTCGCCGAACCAGATCGCCCGCAACGGCAGCGGCTTGTCCGCCAGCGCGCTGACCAGCGCGGCGGCCACGGCCAGGTCAGCCGCCGGGTCGGACAGGCGATAGCCGCCAGCGACGTTCAGATAGACCTCGGCGCTGGAGAAACTCAGCCCGCAGCGTGCTTCCAGCACCGCCAGCAGCATGGCCAGCCGGCCACTGTCCCAGCCGACCACTGCGCGGCGCGGCGTGGCGCCCGATTGCAGGCGCACGATCAGCGCCTGGATCTCGACCAGCACCGGCCGGGTACCTTCCATTGCGGGGAACACGGATGTGCCGGCGACCGGGTCCTCCCGGCCGGACAGGAACAGGGTGGAAGGATTGGCGACCTCCTCCAGCCCTTCGCTCTCCATCGCGAACACGCCGATCTCGTCCACCGCGCCGAAGCGGTTCTTCAGGCTGCGGAGAATGCGATATTGGTGGCTCCGCTCACCTTCGAAGCTCATAACCACGTCGACCATGTGCTCGAGCACGCGGGGGCCGGCGATCGTGCCGTCCTTGGTGACATGGCCGACCAGTACCAGCGCGACGCCGTTCTCCTTGGCGTAACGGATCAGCTCGAACGCGGATGCGCGCACCTGGCTGACGGTACCAGGCGCTCCCTCGATCGTGTCGGAATGCATGGTCTGGATCGAATCGACGATCAGCAAGGCGGGCGGCTCGTCATCATGCAACGTGGTCAGGATGTCGCGAACGTTGGTGGCGGCCGCCAGCTTCAGCGGTGCGTCGGCTAGGCCCAGCCGCACGGCACGCAGGCGCACCTGCCCGGTCGCTTCCTCGCCGCTGATATACACCGCCTGCGCACCGCTGCGGGCCACACTGGCCGCCGCCTGCAGCAGCAGCGTCGACTTGCCGATCCCCGGTTCGCCACCCATCAGGATGGCGGAACCGGGCACGATGCCGCCGCCCAGCGCCCGGTCGAACTCCGCCAGACCTGTCGTGCGGCGGGAGAGCGGCACGGTGGGTGCATCGAGTGCCTCGAACGTGACTGCACGGCCGCCGGTGGAGAGGTCATGCTTTGTCGAGAACACCGTGGCCGGCGCATCCTCCACCAGCGTGTTCCATTGCGAGCAGTCGACGCACTGCCCCTGCCAACGATGCGCGACACTGCCGCATTCGGTGCAGACATACCGTCGCTTCGCCTTGGCCATGCCGATCATCTATGCCGAACAGACGGAGAACGCAAGATCCAGGCCATCAAGTTGCCGGCGCCATCTTTGCCTTTGTGGCCGCTCGCGAAGAGGAGTAGAAGAATGAGGCACACGCGTAACGAAGAAGGGCGCACGTAGGGCAGTATCAGGGAGGGACATATGGCGGACTTGCAACAACTGGATGATCTTGTCGGCAAGAATATCAACAAGATCTGCCGCAACACCTTTCACGATCCAGCCCAGAACCACTGTGCCCACTTTGCCTCCCACGTGCTGGGACTCGACTTCAGCTTCAACTGCAAGGGCATGGCGGAGGGCGGCCGGGAAGATGGAGCCAACATCCGGGTACACGAGATGTTTGCCCAGTGTCCGAAGGTCGGCCGGTGGGAAGATGCCGACCTGTCGCGCACGCAGCTGATCTTCGTCACTCGTGCCGGCAACGTGAACCTGGACCGCAAGGCCATGGTGAACATCCCGAAGAAGCATGTCGGCATCTTCCACAAGGGCAAGGTCTACCATTACGGCAACACCGCGGATCAGGTGACGACCGACACGCCCTCAAGCTTCCGCACCAAGTTCGACCGGACCTATGGCCCCGGACAGGGTTACTTCTTCGGCTGGATCCCTGGCGAGAACCTGCAGCTGAACGTCCAGCCGACTGCGGCCAGCGTGAGTGCCGGCCGCAAGTTCGTGCTGGAGCGGGAGGATGGCAAGCGCTGGATGGCGCGGGAGACGGGTGACAATGCCAGCTTCTTCGTCGGCAACGAGATGAACGATGCACGACGCAAGTTCCACGGCCTGTGCGTGCCGGTGGCCAAGTACTGGGGACCGCAGTTCAAGGCGAAGGACTACCTTGCCGACCTGGATCACTGGGCCGTGCTGCTGGAAGTGTCCGGCTGGTGCGAGAGCCAGAACCGCATGGTGCTGGTCAACACCTATGATCGCGCCAAGTTCACTTTCGGCTTCTACCAGCTTGCCGCACATACGCCAGGCGACAACCTGATCCTGTTCTTCCGTGAACTTGCCACCCTGCCCGCCTTCCAGGATTACTTTCCCGAACTGAAGCTGGTAAATGGCCGTCTGCACCGCGTCAGCAAGGATGGCGGCGCCAGCGATCTGGAACTGCCGATGGAGACGGGCCCGGGCGGCGAGACCAACCTGCAGCTGTTCATGAACTATCTCAATCCCAATCGCGTCCCGATCGACGAGCAGGAGGTGCTGCATGCTGCCCGGCTGATCCACTGGACGATCAACGATCCGGCGGCGCGGCTGGCGCAGGTGAGGGTCGCGGCGGCGATCCTGCAGCGCAAGCTGGCGGTACATGCCCGCAAGCTGGGGCTGGACGGCCGGTCGGACACGATCTGCGCCATCGTATCCGACATCTTCCATCAGGGCCGGGGCACTTACGCGCAGGTGCGCCCGCTGCTGGCCGGACTAAAGCCGGAAGAAGCGCTGCTGGCCTTCAAGGAAACGCAGGAAGCCTACAGGGAGCGGACGAAAAACCTGCGCCACGCCATCAGCAAGGCGAAAGAAGCCGGGCTGCTTGGCAAGAAGCGCTACTCGGCGGCCGCTGCAGAATTCGTCTGAGCGACCGCCGGAGCTACATGGCCGATCAGCCGGTGAACGCGCCTTTCAGCCGCTCGAAGAAGCCGCGGCTCTCCGGGCACTCGTCGCCGGTTTCGGTCTCCTGGAACTCGCGCAGGAGCTCCTTCTGACGGGCGGACAGGTGCGTGGGCGTTTCCACCACGATTTCCGTCACCAGATCGCCGCGGCCGCGTCCCTGCAATACCGGCATCCCGGCGCCGCGCTTGCGCAGCTGCTTGCCCGACTGGATGCCAGCCGGGATGGCAATGGCATGGGTCTCGCCATCGAGGCCCGGTATCTCGATCGTGCCACCCAGTGAAGCCGTGGTGAAGCTGACCGGCACACGGCTGAACAGCGCGGTACCCTCCCGCTGGAAGACGGCGTGTTCCTTCACATGGATGAAGATGTACAGATCGCCCGGGGGCGCCCCCATCGGACCCGCCTCTCCCTTTCCGGTCAGGCGGATGCGGGTGCCGTTATCGACACCAGGCGGCACCTCGACCTGCAGTTCCTGTACCTTGTCCACGCGACCTTCGCCGCGGCAGGCGCGGCACGGACGTTCGATGATCTCGCCACGTCCGTGACAGGTCGGACACGGGCGCTCGATCACGAACAGGCCTTGTTGTGCGCGGACCTTGCCATGGCCGTGGCAGGTGGGGCAGCCACGGCGGGAGGTGCCGGGCTCGGCCCCGGTGCCGCTACACGGCTCGCATGCAACGGACACCTCGACCTTGATCTCGGTCGACTTGCCGTGGAAGGCATCTTCCAGGCCGATTTCCATGTCATAACGCAGGTCGGCCCCGCGCCGCGGACGAGCGCCGCGGCCGGCACCGCCACCGAAGGCGCTGCCGAAGATGGTCTCGAAGATGTCGCCGATGTCGCCGAAATCCTGCCCGCCGGCGCCGTGACCCTGGCCACCCCCGCCCTGGGTGAAGGCAGCATGGCCGTACCGGTCGTAAGCAGCCCGCTTCTGCGGATCCTTCAGGCAATCGTAGGCGACGCTGATCGCCCGGAAGCGCGTCTCGCACTCCTGGTCACCCGGATTGCGGTCCGGGTGATACTTCATGGCAAGCTTGCGATAGGCCGACTTGATCGTCGCCCCGTCCGCGTCACGGCTCACCTCGAGCAACTGGTAGAAATCAATCTCGGTGGTGGACATGCCCAAACCCCCAACCAGCGCCACCGCCGGAACATTGCGCCCCGGCGGTGACTGCGGTTTCCATCGTCAGGACAATCAGGCCTTCTTATCGTCTTCGACTTCGGAGAACTCGGCCTCGACGACCTCCTCCTCACCGGCCTGTGCGGTATCGCCCGACGCGGAGGCGCCAGCGGTTGCCGCCTGGTCCTGCTCGTAGATGGCCTGACCCATCTTCATCGCGACCTGCGCCAGCGCCTCGGCCTTGCCGCGGATGGCGGCAGTGTCGTCACCTTCCAGCGCAGTCTTGGTCTCGGCAACAGCGGCTTCGATCTCGGCCTTGACGCTGGCGTCAACCTTGTCGCCGTGGTCGGCAAGCTGCTTCTCCGTGGAGTGGACCAGGCTCTGCGCCATGTTCCGTGCTTCCGCACCTTCCCGGCGCTTCTTGTCCTCCTCGGCAAACTTCTCGGCATCGCGCACCATCTGCTCGATGTCGTTGTCGCTGAGACCGCCGGAGGCCTGGATGCGGATCTGCTGTTCCTTGCCCGTGCCCTTGTCCTTGGCGGACACGTTCACGATGCCGTTCGCATCGATGTCGAACGTCACTTCGATCTGCGGCACGCCGCGCGGTGCCGGCGGGATCCCGACCAGATCGAACTGACCCAGGATCTTGTTGTCGCTGGCCATCTCGCGTTCGCCCTGGAACACCCGGATGGTCACCGCCTGCTGGTTGTCATCCGCCGTGGAGTAGACCTGCGACTTGCGCGTCGGAATGGTCGTGTTCCGGTCGATCATCTTGGTCATGATGCCGCCAAGCGTCTCGATGCCCAGCGACAGCGGGGTCACGTCGAGCAGCAGCACGTCCTTGACGTCGCCCTGCAGCACGCCGGCCTGGATAGCCGCGCCCATGGCGACGACCTCGTCCGGGTTCACGCCGGTATGCGGCTTCTTGGCGAAGAACTGCTCCACCACTTCACGCACCTTGGGCATGCGGGTCATGCCGCCGACCAGAATGACTTCGTCAATGGCGCCCTTGTCCAGGCCGGCATCGGCCAGCGCCTTGCGGCACGGCTCCAGCGTGCGCTGGATCAGGCCATCGACCAGCTGCTCCAGCTTGGCGCGGGTGATCGTCTCGACCAAGTGCAGCGGGGTGGAGGAACCACCTTCCATGCGCGCGGTGATGAAGGGCAGGTTGACCTCGGTCTGCTGGCTGGAAGACAGCTCGATCTTGGCCTTCTCCGCCGCTTCCTTCAGCCGCTGCAGTGCCAGCTTGTCCTTGCGGAGATCCATGTTCTCCTTCTGCTGGAACTGCTCCGCCAGATATTCGACCAGGGTGGTGTCGAAATCCTCGCCACCCAGGAACGTGTCGCCGTTGGTGCTCTTCACCTCGAACACGCCATCGCCGATTTCCAGCACGGAGATGTCGAAGGTACCGCCGCCAAGGTCATAGACGGCAATCGTCTTGCCGTCGTTCTTCTCCATGCCATAGGCAAGCGCCGCGGCCGTAGGCTCGTTGATGATGCGCAGCACTTCAAGACCTGCAATCTGGCCGGCATCCTTGGTCGCCTGCCGCTGCGCATCGTTGAAATAGGCCGGCACGGTGATGACCGCCTGCGTGACCGTCTCACCCAGATAGGATTCAGCGGTTTCCTTCATCTTCTGCAGGATGAAGGCGCTGATCTGCGACGGGCTGTACTCAGTACCGCCAGCCTCGACCCAAGCATCGCCATTCTTGCCGCGCACGATGTCGTACGGCACCAGGCCCATGTCCTTCTGCGTCAGCGGATCTTCGAACCGCCGGCCGATCAGGCGCTTGATGGCGAACAGCGTATTGTCCGGATTGGTCACCGCCTGCCGCTTGGCCGGCTGCCCAATCAGGCGCTCGCCATCGCGGGTGAACGCGGTGATGGAAGGCGTGGTCCGTGCGCCTTCGGAATTCTCGACGACCTTGGGCTTGCCCCCGTCCATCACGGCAACGCAGGAATTCGTCGTGCCGAGATCGATACCGATAACTTTCGCCATGGTTACCCCATTTTCCTTCTACTGGTTGGACGCCGCTCTGCTGGTTCCCCTGCGGGAGGCAGAACCGATCGGCGGCTCGGAATGCGCGGGCGATATAGGGCGTGGCCTGCTTGGCACAAGAGCGGTGCGCCGCTATGCCGCCGCGTAGCTGCACCGGAGAAACCCACATGCCGAACACCGCCCTGCACCGCACCCTGACCGTCGCGCTGCTTGCCTGTGTGGCGCTGCTGCCGGCGGCATGCAAGCAAGCGGACACTGCTCCTGAAGCCACCGATGCAGTGACCGGGTCGCCGGAAGCGCCCGAGGGCGTCAGCGTGACGAATGCGCGCCTGGTTCTGCCGCCGGTCGCGGGCAATCCGGGCGCGGTCTATTTCGACATCACCAACGGCAGCGACAGCCAGCTTGCGATCGCGAGTGCTGCGGTTACCGGCGCCGGCATGGCCATGCTGCATGCCTCCAGCACGCAGGGCAACACCGCCGAGATGGTGCATCTGGAGGAAGTGCCCTTCGCGGCAAGGCAAACGGTCACCTTTGCGCCCGGCGGACTGCACGTGATGGTGCACGATCTCGGCCCGGACATTGTCGCCGGCAGCACCGCGGAAGTGACGCTTACCTTCATTAATGGCGACAAGGTTAGCTTCCCGGCTGCGGTGGAGACGATCGGCGGCGGCTCCTGATCTTGGAGGACAGCCCTTGCCCACCTGGCGGGCAGCGTCCGCTTACAGCTGGCGAGATCTCGCTGGCCAGGTCAATGTTCGGAACCGCGGTGGATCTTGCGCCGGTCACGATCCGCCGGCGCAAGTTCTTCCCGTTCCAGCCGCGTCAGGTGGCGATGGCGCCGTGCGGGCACATCCACTTTCATCCCATGGGTAATGTCTACTGTGATGATTTCGCCCTCGCCTCACCGTCACGGCAGGGGCTGTTCATTCATGAACTCACACATGTGTGGCAGACGCAGCGACGCGGACGTCTGTACCTGCCGGTGCACCGTCATCCATTCTGCCGATATGATTACAGCCTGAAACCAGGCTGGGCGCTGGAGCGGTACGGGATCGAGCAGCAGGCGGAGATCGTTCGCCATGCCTTTTTGCTGCGTCAAGGGATCGCCGTGTCAGGCGTGGGAGACGCGCGCGCCTATGCCGCGCTGGTCCGCTTTCCCGGTGCGGACTAGAAGGTGGCGCCCCCGAAGGGGCGCACGACCTCAGTTACGCGGACGAACCGGGTAGCCTTGCGTGCCGTAGCAATCGTCATCGAGGCGGCCACGGCTATCATATCCGCCGCAGCGGTCGTCCCGATCCACGAAATAGCCCGCGGCGGCACCCGCAGCAGCGCCGACGGCAGCACCGGTCAGTACATCACCGCCAGTGATTGCGCCAATTGCCGCACCGGCAGCAGCGCCGACGCCCGCACCTTCGGCGGCATAGTTCTCGGCACAAGCGCTGAGCGACAGTGCAGCCACGGCTGCCATGGTGAATGTGCGATACGTCATAGAATGCTCCCTCACAATCAATCTGATACAAGGGAACAACAGCTACCAAGCTGCTACGTTCCGGTTGTTGACCTCGCCACTACACCGGGCCGGCGCAGTGGCGAGGCTGTCGGAACTTACTTGTCGATCAGCGCGCCGCCAACCGCACCGGCGGCGCCGCCCACGGCGGCACCGGTGCCCACATCACCGCCGCTGACTGCGCCGACACCCGCGCCAACCGCCGCACCGGCCAGACCGCCTTCTGCGGCATAGTTGCGTGAGCAGGCCGACAGGGACAGAACCGCTGCCGCGGAAACGAGGGAAGCGAGCAGCACACGATTGTTCATAACGTTCTCCGTAGGTTGGTTTGTCCTACATACGAAAAACGTCCCGGCGGGTTCCCCCATCCGCATCAGTCCGGCTTGCGCGCAACCCCCACCATTGCCGGCCGGAGCAGGCGATCGCGGATCATGTAACCCGCCTGCATTTCCTGCACCACGGTGCCCGGCTCGGCATCGTTGCTGGGGATTTCCAGCATGGCCTGATGCATGTTGGGGTCCAGCGGCAGGCCCATGGCGGCCACCCGGGTGATCCCGTGCTGGGTGAAGACCTTGTCCAGTTCGCGCAAGGTCGCTTCGATCCCGGCAACCAGCCCCTTGAACTTCTCGTCGCTACGCAGATCGGCCGGCACTGCGTCGATCGCGCGCGTCAGGTTGTCGCCCACCGACAGGACGTCGCGCGCAAAGCCGGTGGCAGCATAGGCGCGTGCATCGGCCATGTCCTTCTCCAGCCGGCGCCGGACGTTCTGTGTCTCCGCTCGCGCATACAGCACGTCCTGCTTCGCCACCGCGAGTTCCTCGCGAAGCGCAGCCAGTTCATTCGAGCCGGCTTCGGCCTGCTCGCCAGCTTCGGTCTGGTCCAGCTCGGCAGCCTGATCCTGCATGTCATCCATGTTGTTCATCGTATTCCCGTCAACCTATCCGTCTGCCCAGAGAGCGGGCGGTAAAATCCACCATGGGCACAACCCTGGCGTAATTCAACCGGGTGGGCCCGATCACGCCCAGCACGCCGACAACCCTGCCTTCTCTGTCGCGATAGGGTGCGGCGATCACGCTGGAACCTGACAGGGCGAACAGCCGGTTCTCGCTGCCGATGAAGATACGCGTCGATTTCGCCTCGCGTGCGCTGTCCAGCAGGTCGGCGACGGACTGCTTGCTTTCCAGGTCGTCGATCAGCGAACGGACCCGCTCGATGTCACCCAGCGCCGTCTCGTCCAGCAGGTTCGCCTGTCCTCGCACGATCAGCACGGGCCTGCGCGCGGCATCCTGGCTCCAGACGGCCAGGCCGCGCCCCACCAGATCGGCCGCCGCGCTGTCGAGCGCGGACCGGCCGGACGCAATCTCTGCCTCCATCGCCCGGACGGCTTCCGGCAGCGTGCGACCGGCCAGACGCGCCGAAATATAGTTCGATGCCTGCTGCAGGGCACTGGCGGACACGCTGTCATCCAGCTCGACGATACGGTTCTCCACCGTGCCGTCCATCCCGACGAGCACGGCCAGCGCGCGCGCCGCATCCAGCCCGATCAGGCTCATCTGCGCCAGTCGGGGATTCCGCCGCGGGACGAGCACCATGCCGGCGGCACCCGAGATGTCCGACAGGATGGCACTGGTCGCCTCCAGCGCTGCCTCCACCGGACCGGGGCCGGCGAGGCGCTGCTCGATCGCGGCCCGCTCCTCCCGCGTGGGTTCGGCCACCTGCATCATGCCGTCCACGAACAGGCGCAGCCCCTGCTCCGTCGGCATTCGCCCGGCGCTGGTATGCGGCGCAGAAAGGAGGCCCAGCCGCTCCAGTTCCGCCAGGACGGACCGGATAGAGGCCGGTGACAGGTTGATGCCCTGCCCCTGCGCGATCGTCTTCGACCCGACCGGCACCCCATCGCTGAGGTAGCCTTCTACGACCAGCCGGAAGATGTCCCGGGCACGGTCGGTCAGTTCGGATATCGGGGGCTGGGCCATGACAGCGCCCGATCTACGCGCTAGGGCGATGGCCGGAAAGACATTCATACGTAAATTAAGGATCCATCATGCGACCATCTGGCCGCGCGCCCGACGAGATGCGCGTCATCACCATCGAAACCGGTTTCACCAAGCATGCCGAGGGATCGTGCCTGATCGGCTTCGGCGACACGCGGGTACTGGTCACGGCCAGCGTGGAAGAGCGCGTGCCTCCCTTCCTGCGCGGCAAGGGCCAAGGCTGGGTGACGGCCGAATATTCCATGCTGCCCCGCGCCACGCATACCCGCAGCAGCCGTGAAGCTGCTAAAGGCAAGCAGAGCGGCCGCACTCAGGAAATTCAGCGACTTATCGGCCGATCCTTGCGTGCGGTGGTGGATATGCAGAAGCTGGGCGAGCGGCAGATCACGCTGGATTGCGATGTGATCCAGGCCGATGGCGGCACCCGGACCGCCAGCATTTCCGGCGCATGGGTCGCCCTGCGCATCGCCGTCGACAAGCTGATGGCTTCCGGCGCACTGGCGACCGATCCGATCATGTCCAAGGTCGCGGCGGTCAGCTGCGGTATCCACGGCGGCACGCCGGTGCTGGACCTCGACTATATCGAGGATAGCGCCGCCGATGCCGATGCCAACTTCGTATTGCTGGAAGGCGGCAAGATCGCCGAGGTGCAGGCAACGGCCGAAGGCGCCTGCTATGACGAGGAAGCGCTGCTGCGCCTGCTGCGCCTGTCGCGTATGGGCTGTGACCGGATCTTCGCGGCGCAGGAACAGGCAGTTCGCGGGTGACACGTCGTCTCGGCCCCGGCAAGCTGGTCATCGCCACGCACAATGCGGGCAAGCTAAAGGAAATCAGCGCCTTGCTGGCGCCCTTTGGCACAGAATGCATCAGTGCCGGGGCGCTTGGCCTGCCTGAACCGGAGGAGACCGGTACCACCTTCACGGCCAATGCCCTGATCAAGGCCCATGCGGCCGCACAAGCATCCGGCCTGCCCGCCCTTGCGGACGATAGCGGTCTGTCCGTTGCCGCGCTGGACGGTCGGCCGGGCGTCTACACGGCAGACTGGGCCGAACGGCAGTGGTTCGAAGGGGCACCGGGCCGGGACTGGTTCATGGCGATGGGCAAGGTCGAGGGCATGCTGGTAGCCCTCGGCCCCGACACTCCACGCGATGCCTGGTTCACCAGCGTCCTGGCGCTTGCCTGGCCGGACGGCGAGCAGGCCGTCTACGAAGGGCGGGTCGACGGTACGCTGGCATGGCCGCCGCGGGGCGCAATGGGTTTCGGCTACGATCCTGCCTTCGTGCCTGCGGGCGAGACCCGTACCTTCGCCGAACTGCATCCTGCCGAGAAGCAGGCGATCAGCCACCGCGCCGCCGCCTTCGCCAAGCTGGTGGCGGAACAGTTCGGCGGCTAGTCCGGAATGGCCCGCGCGCTCTATATCCACTGGCCGTTCTGCCTGAAGAAGTGCCCGTATTGCGACTTCAACTCGCATGTCAGGACCGGCATGGACGAGGCCGAATGGCGGACCGCCCTGCTGGCGGACATGCGGCACGAGGCGCAGATCGGCGGTGGCGAGCCCCTGCAATCGATCTTCTTCGGCGGCGGTACGCCATCGCTGATGCCCCCGACGCTGGTGGCGGCGTTGCTGACGGAAGCCGAACGCTTGTGGGGTTTTGCGCCCGATGTAGAGATCACGCTGGAGGCCAACCCGTCCTCTGTCGAAGCCGACCGGTTCGCGGCCCTGGCCGCAGCGGGCGTGAACCGTGCCTCCCTGGGTCTGCAGGCGCTGGATGACGCCTCCTTGCGTTTTCTGGGCCGGTTGCACGGCGTGGACGAAGGTCTGGCTGCCTTGGAGGTAGCGCAAGCGCATTTCGGGCGGGTGAGCTTCGACCTGATCTACGCTCGTCCGGGCCACGATCCGGAGAGCTGGAGCCGGGAACTGCACCGTGCCCTGGCGCTCGGCACCGGGCACCTGTCATTGTACCAGCTGACGATCGAGGAAGGTACCCGGTTTGCCACCGATGTCCGACAGGGCGCATTCACTCCGCTGGACGACGATGCCGCGGGCGAACTGTTCGCGCTCACTCGCGAACTTACCACGGCCGTCGGTCTGCCCGCCTACGAGATCAGCAATCACGCGCGGTTGGGCGAACAGAGCCGGCACAATCTCACCTACTGGCGGTACCAAGACCACTGCGCCATCGGGCCCGGCGCGCATGGTCGCCGCATGGGACACGCGACCGAGCGTCACCGGAAGCCGGAGAACTGGCTGGCGGCCGTGGCGCGCAACGGCAGCGGCATTCAGCATGAGCGTACTCTGGCGCGGCCGGAACAGGCATCCGAAGCCCTGCTGATGGGGCTGCGCCTTGCGGAGGGGGTCGACCTGGCCAACCTCTCCGCCCGCTTCGGCATTGCATCCGAAGCTCTGGTCAACGGGCGCAAGCTCGCTTTTCATCAGGCGAACGGATTGCTGTGGCAGCAGGGTGATCGACTGGGGGTGACCGATGCCGGCATGCCGCTGCTCGACGCGCTGCTGGGCGAAGTGGTGGCCGACAGCCTGGTCACCGCATGAGCCGCGGCGACCTTCTCGAAGCGTGGCACAATCACCTGCTGCACCAGCGGCGCCTGTCGCCGCATACCGTGCGGGCATACGGCGCCACGGCGGCGCGATTGCTGGACATGACAGGCGCCGCCGAGTGGCGCGCGGTGGCTGCCCTCGACGTTCATGCCTTGCGTGATCAGCTCGCCCACCGCCGGGCACAGGGCATCGGCAATGTTTCCGCCGCCCGCGAGCTGTCGGCGCTGCGCGCTTTCCTGGCCTTTGCCAAGGCGCAGGCTGGCGACAACGACACCGCCCTGCCCCGGTTGCGCGGGCCGCGGATCAAGCGGGGGCTACCCCGCCCGATCACACCCGATGATGCGGTGAACCTGGCTGAAGCCGTGGCGGAGGAGCCGGACGCGGCGTGGATCGGCGCACGTGACCGGGCGGTGCTGCTGCTGATGTATGGCGCAGGTCTGCGCATTGCAGAGGCGCTGTCGCTGACCTCTGCCGATGTGCCGCTGGCGGAAACCCTGCGCATCACCGGCAAGGGATCGAAGCAGCGCATCGTCCCGATCCTGCCGGCGGTGGCGGAAGCGGTTGCCGCCTATGTGGCCCTGTGCCCATGGGTCGTGGGTTCCGGAGACCAGTTGTTCCGTGGCGCAAAGGGCGGGCCGCTGAGCCAGGGCATGGTGCAGAAGGCGGTTGCCCGCGCGCGCATCCTGCTGGATCTGCCCGCCAGCGCCACGCCACACGCGCTGCGGCACAGCTTCGCAACCCATCTGCTGGGCAATGGCGCAGATCTGCGTTCCCTGCAGGAGCTGCTGGGTCATGCGAGCCTTGGCTCCACGCAGATTTACACGCAGGTCGATGCGGCCACGCTGCTGGACACGTACCGCAACGCGCATCCCCGCGCCTAATCGCGCTCCGCCCGCGGCTTCCAGGTCAGCACGCGGTAGAGGTAGATCGCTACCCCAAGCGCAACTGATCCCACGATCACCCAGGTCATTGCGCCTTCGTACTGCTCGATGATCGGCGCCAGATAGCGCCCGCCCAGAATCAGGATCGCGTTCCACACGGCGGAACCAGCAAAGGTGAAGATCAGGAATTTGCCGACCGGCATCTGCATCAGGCCCGCCGGCAAGGAGATCATGGTGCGCAGGACCGGGGAGAAGCGCAGGCAGAACACGACCCAGTGGCCATGCCGGCGGAAGAACCGGCTGGCATGCTCGATATCCTCCCACTCCAGCGTCAGCCAGCGGCCCCAGCGGCTGACCACCGGCTCCAGCCGGTTGTAGCCGAACCGGTGCCCGATCCAGAACCAGACATAATTGCCAACCGTCGTGCCCAGCGTGCCCACGACCAGCAACGGCCAGAAGTCCATCGCGCCGCGCGCCACCAGGATACCGCCCAGCCCCATGATCAGTTCGGACGGTATCGGCGGGATGATGTTCTCAAGCGCCATCAGCAACGCGATGCCGATATAACCCCCGCGATCGACGATCTCGATGATCCACTGGTCCATGTCGGCAGCAACTGCCGACATGGGGAAAAGGTGCCGCTCAGCCCGCCTGCATCGCGCTGGTTCGCGCCTCGATCGCGTCCCAGATGCGCGCGCCTGTGTCGGTGCCGTTGAACCGGTCGATGGCGACGATGCCCGTCGGGCTGGTGACGTTGATCTCCGTCAGCCACTTCCCGCCGATCACGTCGATGCCGACGAAGACTAGGCCGCGGCGCTTCAGTTCGGCGCCCATCGCCGCGCAGATCTCTTCCTCCCGCTGCGTCAGCCCGGCCGCTTCGGCGTACCCGCCCTGCGCCAGGTTGGAACGGAACTCGCCCTCGCCCGGCTTGCGATTGATTGCGCCGGCGAACTCGCCATCCACCAGCACGATGCGCTTGTCGCCATCCGCCACTTCGGGAAGGAACGGCTGCACCATGAACGGCTCCGGCCACATCAGCCCGAACAGGTCCGTCAGCGCCGAGAGGTTGGTACCGTCTTCCTCAACCCGGAAGATCGCCTTGCCGCCATTGCCGTGCAACGGCTTCACCACCACCGCACCGTGGCGCTGCTGGAAGGCGCGCACATCGGCAATGTCGCGCGCCACCAGTGTTGGCGGCATGAAGCGGGCATAGTCCAGCACCCACATCTTCTCGGGCGCGTTGATCACCTCGCGCGGGTCGTTCACCACCAGCGTCGTGCCGCGCAAGCGGTCGAGCAGCAGCGCCGCGCTGATGTAGCCGAGGTCGAAGGGCGGATCCTGCCGCATCAGCACGACATCGATATCCGTGGCGAGGTCGATCTTCTCCAGCTCGCCCAGATCCTCAATGTGGTCGCCCGCCACTGACCGCACCTTCACCGCACGACCCCAGGCCGAGATCCGGCCGTCTTCCCACGACAGCGTACGCACGTCGTAATGCCACAGCCGATGCCCGCGGGCCTGCGCGGCCAGCATCAGGGCAAAAGTGGAATCACCAGCGATATTGATTGTGTCGAGCGGGTCCATCTGGACCGCGACGCGCAGGCTCATTGTGCAAATTTCCCTATGGCTGCCAGGCATTGGTGATGTGGTCGGGCGGGCAGCCGGGTGCAAGCAGGATCACGTCGATCCGCATGTCCTCGCCATCCGCGGCATATTCGTGCCCCACCATCGCCGCCGCCGCAGCCACCCGGCGCAGGCGGTATTCGTCGATGGCAAAGGGGAGCTCCGCCGCCTGCCCGCGCCATTTCACCTCGATGAAGGCGACGAGGCCCGGCTGGCGGGCGACGATGTCGATCTCGCCGGCCTTGGTCTTGCGCCGACGGTCCAGGATGGTCCAGCCCTGCCCGGCCAGCCATTCCTCCGCCTCCCGTTCCGCCGCACGGCCACGTGCTTCCGCCTGCTGCCGCTTCATCAGCTGCGCAGTTCCAGCGCGCGGGCATACAGCGTGCGGCGATCCTGTCCGGTCAGGCGTGCCGCTTCGCCTGCGGCATGCGACGGCTTGTGGCTGGCCAGCAACTCGATCAGCAGCGCATCCACGTCCAGCTCCTGCCCGGTCTGCTCCACCGGTGGCCCGACCAGCAGCACGATCTCGCCCCGTGGCGGATGGGCCTGGTAATGCGCGATCAGTTCCTGCGGGGTGCCCGTGCGGCATTCCTCATGCAGCTTGGTCAGTTCCCGCCCGACCGCGACTTCCCGGCCGGACAGATGTTCGGCGATGGCCAGCAGGCTGCGTTCCAGCCTTGGGGCGGTTTCGAAGAAGATCAGCGTGGTGCGCACGGGCGCGAGTTCGTGCAGCACCTCGCCCCGCGCCTTGTCCTTCACCGGCAGGAAGCCGGCAAACAGGAAGCGGTCGCTGGGCAGGCCGGACAGGGCCAGCGCGGTCACCGGCGCGCTGGCGCCAGGAATGACGGTGACCGGCACACCGGCGCCCCGCGCATCACGCACCAGCCGGAACCCGGGGTCCGACACCAGCGGCATGCCCGCATCGCTGACCAGAGCGACGGCGCGGGTTGCCATCGCGTCCAGCAGCCGCGCACGATCCTCCGCAGAGGCGTGATCGTCGTACCGCCACAGGGGACGCGTGATCTGCAAATGCCGCAGCAGCTTCGCCGTGACCCGCGTATCCTCGCAGGCGATCGCGTCGCAGGCGGCCAGCACCCGTGCAGCGCGCACGGTGATGTCGCCGAGATTGCCAATCGGGGTCGCGACTATATACAGGCCGGGAGACAGGGTCTGGGGATCATCGGCGTCGCTCACGCAGGCGCTTGTGGCCCCATGACCGCCCGAGCACAAGATCGACAGGGAGCGGCGCGACTAAATGCTGGCACTCATCAGGCGCGGCCTCGCCGCGCTTCTCCTTACGCTGTTCCTCGCTGCCTGCCAGGTGATCCCGGATGCAGGGCGAGGTCCGGTCACGACCGCGCCCCCTCCGGAACCCGAAGGGCCGAGCGAGGGCGTGCTGCCGACGGATGATGCGCGCCATCGCGTCGCCATCTTGGTCCCGCTGTCGGGCGACAACGCCACGGTCGGCCGCGCCATTGCCAATGCCGCCACGATGGCGCTGATCGATACCAACGCCCAAGGGCTGCGGATCACGTCCTACGACACCGCCGAAGGTGCGGCCGCAGCCGCGGCACGGGCGCTGGACGATGGCAATCGCGTGATCCTCGGACCCCTGCTGGCAGCGGACGTGGCGCCCGTGGCCGCTGCGGCGCGGCCTGCCGGCGTGCCGCTGATCACCTTTTCCAATGACAGTGCCGTTGCCGCTGCGGACGTGTTCGTGATGGGTCATGTGCCCGAGCAGTCGGTCGCGCGCACCGTCGGCCATGCCATGCAGCAGGGCACCCGCCGCTTTGCCGCACTGGTGCCACGGGGCGAGTATGGCGATCGCACGGCGGCCGCCTTGGCACGTTCCGTGTCGGATGGCAGCGGAACGCTGGTGGCCAGCGAACGCTATGATCGCGGCAACACATCCATCGTCAGTGCCGCGGGACGGCTGCGGGCTGCTGGCGGCTTCGATGCCGTGCTGATCGCCGACGGGGCACGCCTGTCGGCGCTGGCCGCCGGTGCGCTGGTGCGCGGCGAGGTGCGGCCGAACCTGCTCGGCACCGAACTCTGGAGCGGGGAAAGCGCGATCGCCAATGCCTCCGCCATGAACGGTGCCTGGTTCTCCGCGGTGTCCGACGAGCGGTTCCGCCAGTTCGTCACCTCCTACCGCTCCCGGTTCGGCGATGCCCCGCCGCGGATCGCCACGCTGGGCTATGATGCGGTGCTGCTGGCGCTGCGCGTTGCGCGCGACTGGCGTCATGGCACCGCCTTTCCGGTCGCGGCCCTGCGCGCGCCGGACGGCTTCTTGGGGCTGGACGGTCCGTTCCGCTTCGGCGCCGACGGGGTGGGCGAGCGGGCGATGGAGGTGCGGCAGGTCGGCGACGGTACCATCACCGTGATCGACGCAGCCCCGGCCCGGTTCTGACCTTGCCTGGTTCTGACAGGATAAGCAGCGGCGCGGGCTTGCCACAACCGTCTGCGCGGCCTCTATAGCCCCGATGTCCGACGACCTGTTCGATGCGTTGCCGCAGGGCGGCGGTGATTACGATTCCTCCGCGATCGAGGTGCTGGAGGGGCTCGAGCCGGTTCGCCGCCGGCCCGGCATGTATATCGGCGGCACCGACGATCGCGCCCTGCACCACCTCGCGGCCGAGGTGCTCGACAATTCCATGGACGAGGCGGTCGCCGGCCATGCCAACCGCATCGAGATGGAGCTGGAAGAAGGGCCCGAAGGCAGCGCCGGGCGCCTGTCCGTGTCCGACAATGGCCGCGGCATTCCGGTCGACGAGCACCCCAAGTTTCCCGGCAAGTCCACGCTGGAGGTGATCCTCACCACCCTCCATTCCGGCGGCAAGTTCTCCGGCAAGGCTTACGCCACCAGCGGCGGGCTGCATGGCGTCGGCGTCAGCGTGGTCAATGCGCTGTCCAGCCACACCCGCGTGGAGGTGGCCCGCAACCGGGAACTGTTCGCGCAGGATTTTTCCGCCGGGCACCCGCAGGGGCCGCTGCAGCGCGTCGGCGCGGCCCCTAATCGCCGCGGCACCACGGTCACCTTCGTGCCCGACATCGCCATCTTCGGCGACCGCAAGTTCCGCCCGTCGCGCCTGTTCAAGCTCGCCCGGTCCAAGGCCTATCTTTATGCCGGGGTGGAGATCCGCTGGAAGTGCGCGCCTGCCCTGGCCGGGGACGGCGTGCCGGAAGAGGCGGTGTTCCAGTTTCCCGGCGGCCTTGCCGATCACCTGGCCGAACAGGTGGGTGGGCGCGAATGCGTCACGGCAGAGTTCTTCGCCGGACGGCAGGACTTCCCTGACGATCAGGGCCGCGTCGAGTGGGCAGTCGCCTGGCCACTATGGTCGGACGGCTCCACCAGCTGGTACTGCAACACGGTGCCGACGCCCGATGGCGGCACGCACGAGCAGGGTCTGCGCGCCGCGCTGACCCGCGGCATCCGCGCCTTCGGCGAGCTGACCGGACAGAAGAAGGCCAAGGACATCGCACCCGAGGATGTGGTGACGGGGGCGGAGATCATGCTGTCCGTCTTCATCCGCGATCCCCAGTTTCAGAGCCAGACCAAGGATCGCCTGACCAGCCCTGATGCTGCGCGCTTGGTGGAAAACGCCGTCCGCGATCATTTCGATCACTTCCTGTCCAACAACATGGAACGTGGGCGCGCACTGCTGGGCGCAGTGATGGAGCGGATGGACGAGCGCCTGCGCCGCAAGGCGGAGCGGGAGATCAAGCGCAAGACCGCGACCAATGCCAAGAAGCTGCGCTTGCCTGGCAAGCTGACCGACTGTTCGGGCGATGGCAGCGGCGAGACGGAGCTGTTCATCGTCGAAGGTGACAGCGCCGGCGGCAGCGCCAAGCAGGCACGCGACCGCAAGACGCAGGCCATCCTGCCGATCCGCGGCAAGATCCTGAACGTCGCTTCCGCCAGTGCCGACAAGATCCGCGCCAACAGCGAGATTGCCGACCTGACGCTGGCGCTGGGTTGCGGCACCCGCAAGGATTGCGACGCGACGCAACTGCGTTACGACCGCATCGTCATCATGACCGATGCCGATGTCGACGGCGCGCATATCGCCACGCTGCTGATGACTTTCTTCTTCCAGGAAATGCCGGATCTGGTGCGCAGCGGGCACCTCTATCTCGCGCAGCCGCCGCTCTATCGCCTGGTTGCCGGCAAGGAGAGCCGCTACGCCGCGGACGAGGAACACCGGGCGGAGCTTGAGCGGACCCTGTTCAAGGGCAAGAAGGTCGAAGTCAGCCGCTTCAAGGGTCTGGGCGAAATGAACCCTAACCAGCTGCGCGAAACCACGATGGACCCGCGCACCCGCAGCCTGATCCGCATCACGCTGCCCGAACAGCACGAGCAGCGGCATGCGGTGAAGGAGCTGGTCGACCAGCTGATGGGCCGCAATCCCGAACACCGTTTCAACTTCATCCAGAACCGCGCAGGCGAGCTGGACCGCGATCTGATCGACGCCTGATCCTGCAGGGTAGGGCCTTGCCCTTGCCTTCGGCTTAAACCCTGCTACAGGCCCCGCTTCACTTCGGAGCCGTGCCCGCAAGGCACGACCGATTGGCCCCGCATCTCGGTGAAGCGGCGGCCGCGCATGGCAGCTTACGGCCATGTGGTGCGATGCCGGGTTGGATGGCAGGCAACGGGCCTGTCCAGCAGATTGAGAAGGAACGACATCATGTCGAAGCGCCATAGCGCCAAGCACAAGCTCGACCGCCGCATGGGCGAGAACATCTGGGGCCGGCCGAACAGCCCGGTCAACAAGCGGTCCTATGGCCCGGGCCAGCATGGCCAGCGCCGCAAGGGCAAGATGAGCGATTACGGCCTGCAGCTGCGCGCCAAGCAGAAGCTGAAGGGTTATTACGGCGACGTCACGGAAAAGCAGTTCCGCAAGACGTATGACGAAGCTGCCCGGATCAAGGGCGACACCGGCCAGAACCTGATCGGCCTGCTGGAACAGCGCCTGGACATGATCGTCTACCGCGCCAAGTTCGCGCCGACCATCTGGTCCGCACGCCAGATCGTCAGCCACGGCCACATTCGCGTCGACGGCGTGAAGTGCAACATCGCCAGCCGCCGCGTGAAGGTTGGCGAAGTCATCAGCCTGGGCAGCAAGGCCAAGGAAATGGCTCTGGTGATCGAGGCGCAGAGCCTGCCGGAGCGTGACATTCCCGACTACGTCGCCCCGGACGGCACCGACAAGGTGACCTTCGTGCGCGTGCCGAAGTTGGACGAGGTGCCCTACCCCGTCACCATGGAGCCGAACCTGGTCGTCGAGTTCTACTCGCGCTGATCGGTTCGCAGCATTGTACAGAAAAGGGCGGCCCCGCGGGGCCGCCCTTTTTGCATGTGCACAAGGTGAGGGCGGCGGATCAGCCGCGCGTCTGGTCCCATGTCGCAAGCTCGTAGGCGATCGAGCCTTCGACAAGCACCTCCCACATCGCCGCAATGGTATCGGCGGGCAGATCGCAGCGATCCGCCTCCGCGACGGCGCCGGCGATCACCTCCACCTTGCGCCGCTCGTCCCGCACCGCATCGCGGGTCGGCTTGATCCGGGCAGCCGCACGCATGTAGCCGAACCGGTGATCCAGCATGGCGATCAGCTCGCGGTCGAGTGCGTCGACACCGGCGCGAACCTGCGCCATCGTGGTACAATCTTGCGGGGCGGGAGCAGGATCTATCATGCGCCAGCTCTGCCGTTCCGCCCCGTGATTGTCGAGCGTCTCTGCCATTCATCGTTTGTTACGTGAAGAGAGGTAGCCGACGGGAACGAGGGGTGAACAGGATTGTTCATGGCAAGTCCCATGATCCTTTATCGTTTTATCACCCGCCATCGTACCGGCAAGTGGTACGCAGACCTCCGCACGGCACAGTTGCGCGCAAATGCCATCGGTGCCGGGTTCCTGGATCCGGCGGGCCACTTCGTCCCTTATCGCGGCACCGTGCTGGAAATGCGCAAGGCCGGTGCGGAGAACAGTGGCCTCGGCTGAACGCCCGGCCGCGACGTCACTTCCGCAGGTAATCCCGCCGGAAATCTGCCGCGAAGCCGGCAAACTGCCGTGCCCCGATCGCATCGCGCATCGCCTGCATCAACTGCTGGTAGAAAGCCAGGTTGTGCTCCGTCAGCAGCATGGCCCCCAGGATCTCGCCGGAGCGGTGCAGGTGGTGCAGGTAGGCGCGGCTGTAATGGGTGCAGGTGTCGCAACTGCAGCGCGGATCCAGCGGGCCGGTATCCTCGGCATGCACGGCATTGCGCATGTTCAGCGGCCCGGTCCACGTAAAGGCCTGCCCATTGCGGCCCGAGCGCGTCGGCAGCACGCAGTCGAACATGTCCACCCCGCGTTCCACCGCGCCCACCAGATCGTCCGGCTTGCCGACCCCCATCAGGTAGCGGGGTGCGTCCTGCGGGAGCTGCTCCGGCGCGAAATCCAGCGTCGCGAACATGGCCTCCTGCCCCTCGCCCACGGCCAGTCCGCCGATGGCGTAGCCGTCGAACCCGATCTCGCGCAGCGCCTCGGCCGACCGGGCGCGCAGCCTTTCGTCCAGCGCACCCTGCTGGATACCGAACAGGGCGGCACCTGCCGCGTGCTCACCGCCTGAATCGAAAGCCTCGCGGCTGCGCCGGGCCCAGCGCATAGACAGCGCCATGGACTCCTCGATCTCGGCCAGCGGACGATCGGCGCGCGGGCATTCGTCGAAGCACATCACGATGTCGGAACCCAGCAGGCGCTGAATCTCCATCGAGCGTTCCGGACTGATCAGGTGCCTGGAGCCGTCCAGGTGACTGCGGAAGGTGACGCCCTCCTCCGTCAGCTTGCGCAGGGCCGCCAGACTCATCACCTGGTAGCCGCCGCTATCCGTCAGGATCGGGCGGTCCCAGTGCATGAACCGGTGCAGCCCGCCTAGGCGTGCCACGCGCTCCGCCCCGGGGCGCAGCATCAGATGGTAGGTGTTGCCCAGGATGATGTCGGCGCCGATCGCGCGCACGCTTTCGGGTTTCATCGCCTTTACCGTGGCGGCGGTGCCCACCGGCATGAAGGCGGGTGTGCGGATCTCGCCGCGGCGCATGGTGATCGTGCCCGTGCGGGCGCGGCCGTCCGTGGCATGGACGTTGAAGGCAAAGCGGGTCATGCGTATCAGAAACCGTAAACGAGGGTGAAGCGCGTCTGCGTGTCGGTCTTCACCGCATTGGCAGGCGGCCGGCTATTGTAGTCGACCGTATAGCTGAGACGCGTGGTGAAGCCGTCGCGGATCTTTGCTTCCAGCCCGGTGACCAGCAGCAGGCTGGTATTGTTGCCGTCCGTGATCAGCTGCGCCCGGCCGCCTGTCTCCGTCACGTAATCCGTGTCCTGTGTCAGCGTCAGGCCTTCGATGATCTGCCAGTTGAAATCCACACCGGCCAGGGCGCCCAGATTGGTATCGGTCGTGCCGTCGATCGCTTCCGTGCGGCGATAGGCGGGGCCGAGCTGCACCGACAGCCTGGGCTGGCCCTGCAACACCTCGTATCCCAGCCCGCCCGAAATGGAATACCGGGCGTCAAAGCCGGAGAAGCGGTCCTTCTCGAATTGCGCCAGCCCGTAGGTGAACAGGCGCGGGCTGATGACATAGCGTGGCTCGTAACTGGCCAGGTACTGTTCGCGCGACGTGCGGCCGCGGCTGCGCTGGTAATCTGCGGAGCCGCGCAGCAGGTGCGTCCAGTCGATCCCCGTCCGGCGCAGTTCGAGCGACGCGGAGACCCCGACATCGTTGCTGTTGCCGGAAGACTGGAAGGCGCCGATCTGCCCCCGCCCGGACCAGTTCTCGAGGATGCCGGAGTTGCGCAGCTCCTCAACCCGCACGGTACTGCGGGCCTGCGCCAGCTGCTGTTGCCGTGTGCGGAACCCCGCCTGCAGCGCGTTGATCTCCTCCACATCATCCGGGTTGGTCTCCCGCGCCAGCTCGACCACGGTCCTGACCTTGGCGGCATCGCCGGTGGCCATCGCGGCATCGATCATCGCGCGCACTGGCGCGGCTAGCTGGGCCTTCGCCGGGCTGGGCAACAGGACGAGCGACGGGAGGAGAAGAAACGTGATGCGCTGCAGCATGCCTGTCCTGCTAGCGTGTCAGTCGCGCAACCGCCAGCCGGTGCGGAAGATCACCGCAATGGCGGTGACGCACACGACCAGGAACGCCAGCGTCGCGCCCAGCGACAGGGCGATGGGAAAGTCCGATGTGCCGGTGAAGGTCCAGCGCAGGCCGTTCACCAGATAGACGATCGGGTTCACCATCGCCACCGTACGCCAAGGTTCGCCCAGCATGTCGAGCGAGTAGAACGTACCGCCCAGGAAGGTGAGCGGCGTGAGGATGAGCAGCGGCACGACCTGCAGCTTCTCGAACCCGTCCGCCCAGATGCCCAGGATGAAGCCGAACAGCGAAAACGCGGCGGAGATCAGGAGGACATACAGCAGCGCGAAGAACGGATGTGCGATAGAATAGTCCACGAACAGGGTCGCGGTCAGCAGGATGATGGACGCCAGGATCAGCGACTTGGCGGCGGCCGCCCCCACGAAGCCGATCAGCGTTTCCGCCACGCCCACCGGGGCGGACAGCAGTTCGTAGATCGCACCGGTGAAGCGCGGCATGTAGATGCCGAAGCTGGCATTGCTGGTGGATTCCGACAGCAGCGTCAGCATCAGCAGGCCGGGCACGATGAATGCGCCGTAAGACACCCCGTCGATCGACTGGATCGACCCGCCGATGGCCGAGCCGAAGACGATGAAGTACAGCGAGGTCGTCAGCACTGGGGCGAGGATCGAACCGAACGCTGTGCGGAAGGCGCGCATCAGCTCGTTCTTGAAGATGGCATAGGCGCCACGCAGGTTGACGTTCATGCCACCACTCCCTCGATTTCGGTATGATGCTCCTCGTTACGTTCGACCAAGTTGACGAAGATGTCCTCCAGACTCGACTGCCGCGTCTCCAGACCGTTGAAGCCAATATTTTGCCGCGTCAGGCGCTGCGCCAGTTCGGCGACCTGCGCCCGCCCCTGTCCCTGCCCGTCGCCACCCCGATAGACCAGCGTGCGGCCATCGTCCTCCAGCGTCAGCGGAAGATCGGTGAGACCCGCGGGTATCTCGCCCATTGCCTGTGCCAGGGCGAAGCGCGCCTCCATCCGCCCGAGCTTGGCCATCATCGATGTCTTGTCGTCCACCAGCAGTATCCGCCCCTGGTCGATCACGCCGACCCGGTCCGCCATCTCCTCCGCTTCCTCGATGTAGTGCGTCGTCAGGATGATGGTGGTGCCGCGGGCCCGCAGCGCGTCGATCTGGCGCCACATGTCCCGGCGCAGCTCCACGTCGACGCCGGCAGTCGGCTCGTCGAGGAACAGCAGGTCGGGATCGTGGGCCAGCGCCTTGGCGATCAGGACGCGCCGCTTCATGCCGCCCGAAAGCTCGCGAATGCGGGAGTCGCGCTTGTCCCACAGGCTGAGCGAACGCAGCACGTCCTCGATCCGGCGCTCGTCCGCCGGCAGGCCGAACATGCCGCGCGAGTAACGGACTGACCGGATCACGGTGTCGAACATGTCGAAGCTGAGTTCCTGCGGCACCAGCCCGATGCGGCGGCGCAGCCGGCGCCAGTGGCGCTGCAGATCTTCCCCGAACGCAAAAATCTCGCCGCCGCTGGGCCGAACCAGCCCGCAGACGGCGCCGATCAGCGTAGTCTTGCCCGCACCATTGGGACCGAGCAGCGCGAAGATCTCCCCCGGCTGGATGGTCAGGTCCACCCCGGCCAGCGCGGTGGTGCCGCGCTTGTAGGTCTTGGTGAGATTGCGGATGTCGAGAATCGGTTCTGGCACGGGTGGGAGATTGGGCGTGGGCAGGTTTATTGCAACCGCGAAAACATGCCGGCGGGTTTACACCAAACGGCCTGAAAGTGCGTACCCTCAGCCCCCCATTCTGTCTCCGGGGAAACACTGCGCAAGGGTGTGAACTTCCGCCGGCCATCGTCGCTCGCCGTCCGGGAGGCCCGCGATCGGGCTGATGGCGGGCTGAAGATCATGGACCATCGTATAACGGCCCTGTCCCATGTAGGACAGCGGCGACCGTTGCGAGTGCTTGCCCTGCCGCGCGGACACTCTATTGGCCCGGAAAACTGCGGAAAACCTGCCATCATGCCCGTCGACACTGCCGCCCCTGCTTCATCTGTCCTGCCGCTGCCCATCCGGCAGCGGGCGGTGCTGTCCGTGGTGATCCCGACCTTCAACGAACGCGACAATGTGGGCCGCATGGTCGAGGTGCTGGATGCGGCGCTGGCCGGCATTCCGTTCGAGATGGTGTTCGTGGACGATGACAGCCGGGACGGGACACGCGAAAGACTGTGTGAACTTTCGGCCGCCGACCCGCGCGTACGCATGGTGCACCGGATCGGCCGGCGGGGCCTGTCCACCGCCGTCGTGGAAGGCATCCTGTCCACCACCGCCCCGTTCATCGCCGTGATCGATGCCGACCTGCAGCATGACGAACGCGTGCTGCCGCAGATGCTGGCAATCCTCCAGACGGGAGACGCCGACGTGGTGGTGGGATCGCGCTACACCGAAGGCGGCGGCGTGGGCGACTGGGATGCCGGCCGCGTGCGGGTGAGCGCCGTGGCGACAAGGCTGGCGCGGATGGTCGCGCGGGTGAAGCTGACCGATCCGATGAGCGGCTTCTTCGCCCTGACCCGCGAGGCGTTCGACAGCGCGGTGCGCGACCTGTCGGGCCAGGGCTACAAGATCCTGCTGGACATTTGCGCCAGCAGCGCCGCCCCGCTGCGCATGGCTGAGGTGCCATACCAGTTCCGCGCGCGGGAGGCGGGCGACAGCAAGCTCGACGCGATGATTGTGTGGGAATATCTGCTCCTGCTGGTCGACAAGCTGATCGGCCATATCGTGCCGGCCCGCTTCGTGTCCTTCATGGCCATCGGCGGGGTCGGCGTGTTCGTCCACATGGCGGTGCTGGGTTCCTTCGTCGCGCTGGGGCAGCCGGCCTTCATCTGGGCCCAGTCCATCGCCACCGGCATCGCGATGGTGTTCAACTTCTTCATCAACAACCTGCTGACCTACCGCGACCGCCGGCTGAAGGGTTTTGTGCCCGTGACGCGCGGATTGCTGAGCTTCGTGGCGGTGTGCTCCGTCGGGGCAATCGCCAATGTCGGCATCGCGGAGGTGCTGTTCGCCGGCTATCGCTATGCCTGGTGGCTGGCCGGGCTGGCGGGCATCGTGGTGGGCGCGTTCTGGAATTATGCCGCGACGGCGCTGTTCACGTGGAAGGCGAAGTAGGAGATTGAAGCGCGTTTGGAATGGCCGCTTTTGGGTGGTTTGCGGACTGGCGGCTTTTGGGTGGCTACGTGCAAAAGCGGTCAGTCGCGATCGCGGATTACAAACGATCAGATGAGCTCATGTAAGGGCAGCACTGGCATGTCAGCCGTGCTGGAAGCGAGTAGGATTTCAGATTTCGCGCTGATGTACCGCAATTCAAGATGGCCGCGGTTCGGTCCGTTCTCAATCACTCTCGAACCGTCAAGGACGCAGAACAGACCAAATGCGGTGATTCTAGCAGCATCGGCGACCACGTATTCTACGTTTGCGCGTTCATCGGCTGAAAGCCCATTGAACCAAGCAGCACGCCGCTTCCTTTCCTCTGACAGGTTCCTGCCTGAGGGCTTGGCAATCTGGGAGATGGTGTCACTGGCAGCTGCTTCGACCACCAACTCGCGCACGAGTTCAACGAATGCGGCTTGGTCCAGAGGGCAGGTAATCTCTCTTGTGCGCCTGAACGCGCGGCAGCAATCGGCAACGATAGCGCGAACCGTCTATGTCGGGAATGGGGCGAGAGCGGACCTTCAGGGCAACAGCAGCGAGCTGTCGCCATACGAGTAGAACCGATATCCCTCTGCGATGGCATGGGCATAGGTCTGCTGCATCCGGTCCAGTCCCATCAGCGCCGAGACCAGCATGAACAGGGTCGAGCGCGGCAGGTGGAAGTTGGTCATCAGCCCGTCGATCGCGCGGAAGGTGTAGCCTGGCGTGATGAAGATCGCCGTATCGCCCGCGAACGGCCGGATAATACGATCCTCGCCAGTGGCGCTTTCCAGCAGCCGCAGGACGGTGGTGCCGACCGCGATCACCCTGCCCCCGTTCGCACGCACCGCGTTCAGCCGGTCCGCCGTGTCCGGCTCGATCCGGCCCCATTCGGCGTGCATGGCGTGGTCGGCGGTGTCGTCGGCCTTCACCGGCAGGAACGTGCCGGCGCCGACATGCAGTGTCAGCGTCTCGCGCCCGATGCCCGCATGTTCGAGCGCAGCCAGCAGATCGGGCGTGAAATGCAGCGCGGCGGTGGGGGCGGCAACGGCGCCGTCCTCGACTGCAAACATGGTCTGGTAATCGCTGCGGTCCGCTTCATCCGTCGGCCGCTTGCCGGCGATGTAGGGGGGCAGCGGCATGCGGCCAGCGCGTTCCAGCAGCACCTCGACCGGCTCTTCGCCAGCAAAGGCCAAGGTCCAGCTGCCGTCAGGGTGGCGCTGCTCGGCGGCTGCGGCGACATCGGCCGGGAAGGCGATAGTGTCCCCCTCCCGCAGGCGCTTGCCGTTGCGGATGAAGGCCTGCCAGCGCCGCAGGTCGATTCGTTTGTGCAGCGTGGCGCCGATCCGGGCTTCACCCCGCGTGCCCTCGAGCTGGGCGGGGATCACGCGCGTGTCGTTGAACACCAGCACGTCGCCTGCGCGCAGGGCCGATGGCAGGTCGCGCACGACACGATCCTGGAACCCGGCCTGCCCGGGTACCACCAGCATGCGCGCGGCATCCCGCGGGCGTGCGGGGCGCAGCGCGATCAGTTCTGGCGGCAGCGCGAAATCGAACAGGTCGACGCGCATGGGATCAGTTGCTGGTGGAGTTGCTGAGTTCGTCCGCAGACAGATCGGCGGCCGCCACGGGCGCTGCCGGCGGCAGCTTAGGCGGCTTGTTGTCGGCGGCGATGGAGGCCTGCACGATGAAGGTCGGGTTCTGCGGCGGCTCGCCCCGCTGGATCGCATCCACCGCATCCATGCCGGAGATCACGCGGCCGAAATTGGTGTAGTTCCGGTCCAGCGAGAAGCGCGGGTAGAACACGATGAAGAACTGGCTGTTGGCGCTGTCCTCCGCCTGGGCGCGGGCCATGGCCACGGTGCCGCGCACATGCGGGAACTGGTTGAACTCCGCCGGCAGGTTCGGCAGCTCAGACCCGCCCGTGCCGGTGCCGGTGGGATCGCCGGTCTGGGCCATGAAGCCTTCGATCACACGGTGGAAGATGATGTTGTCGTAGAACCCGCGCCGGGCCAGCGTCTTGACCCGCTCTACATGGGCAGGCGCCCATTCTGGCATCAGCCGGATTGCCACGCGCCGCCCGTTCGACAGGTCGAGGAGCAGGATATTTTCCAAGTCCTGCGTGGCGTCGAAGTTGACCACCATCGGCATGGCGGTGGCGGCTTGCGTGGCAGCCGCTTCACCAGCGGGTGCGGCCTGCGCCGGTACGGCGGGTGCATCCTGCGGCGCGCCAGCCGGCGGGCCGGCAGGCACGTCCTGCGGCGGACCAGCGGGCGCGTCCTGCGCCGGGGCGGCAGTTGCCAACACGGCAAGCGGCAGGGAAAGCGCCAGGGCGAGAATGCGGTTCGTCATCGGTTCCATACACGCTGGGATGAGGGAAGCGCCGGCCCTTAGGGCCAGGCGGCTGTCGGTGCAATGAATGTCAGTCGCTGCCGCGGCGGCCGATGCGGTCCACCCGTGCAGTGACCAGGTCGCGCACGGGTGCGCTGACGAAGCGGGAGATGTCGCCGCCGAACAGGGCGATCTCCTTCACCAGCTTGGAGGCGATCGGCTGCAACGACACGTCCGCCATCAGGAACACCGTCTCGATCCGGCTGTTCAGCTGCTGGTTCATGCCGGCCATCTGGTATTCGTATTCGAAGTCCGCCACCGCGCGCAGGCCGCGCACGATCAGGTCGGCCCGGCAGGTTTCGGCGAAGTGCATCAGCAGCGCATCGAACCCGCGCACCTCCACATTGTCGAGGCCGAGCCGCACGACTTCGTCCCGGACCATGGCCATGCGCTCCTCCGGCGTGAACATGGGGTTCTTGCTGGGATTGGTGGTGACGCCCACCACCAGCCGGTCGACCAGCTTGGCCCCACGCCGGATGATGTCCGAATGACCCAGCGTCAGCGGATCGAAGGTGCCGGGATACAGGCCGATGCGCGACACCGTCAGTGGTCCCGTTCCACCACGTAACGGGCCAGCGCGCGCAGCAGGTCCGCCTCCGGCCCGTGCTGCACCAGGTGGCCGATCGCCTGCTCGCTGAGGGCGCGGGCCTGCGCGCGGGCGGCTTCCGCGCCCATCAGGGAGACGAAGGTGGCCTTGCCGGCCTCCGCATCCTTGCGCAGCGCCTTGCCGGCGAGCGCCTCGTCACCTTCATGGTCCAGCAGGTCGTCGGCGATCTGGAAGGCGAGGCCGATATCGCGGGCATAGGCGCGCAGCAGGGTGCGGCCCTCTTCCGGCACATGGCCCAGGATGGCGCCCATCTCTACCGCGGCGCACAGCAGCGCGCCGGTCTTCAGCTGCTGCAGCCGGGTCACGGTGTGGAGGTCGAACCCGGCACCTTCCGCCGCGATATCCATCATCTGCCCGCCGGCCATGCCGTCATGCCCGCTGGCGGTGGCAAGGCAGCGGACGAGGTCGGCGCGGACGAACGGGTCGCCACTGGTGGCAGTATCGGACAGGATCTCGAACGCCAGCGCATGCAACGAATCGCCGGCGAGCACGGCGATTGCCTCGCCGAAGGCGGCATGGGTGCTGGGCTTGCCGTGACGCATGGCATCGTCGTCCATGCAGGGCAGATCGTCATGCACCAGCGAGTAGGCGTGGATTGCCTCGATCGCGCAGCCGGCTCGGATGGCGGCCTCCCGATCGACATTGTACATTTCCGCCACCGTGATCACCAGCATCGGGCGCACCCGCTTGCCGCCGCCGATCACCGCATGGCGCATTGCTTCGACCAGGCGGCTGCGCGCATCTTCGGGCACGGGCAGCAACGCGTCGAATGTCGCATCGACCTCCCCCTGGATGCGGGCAAGGCCGTGGGCGAGCAGATCGGTGTCGAGCAGGCTGGTCCCCATGGCGGGTGCCCTCATTCGCCGGGAAACGGAGCGGTGCCGGCAGCCCGTCCGTCCGGGCCGGCGACGATGCTTTCGATCCGGGCCTGTGCCTGGTCCAGCCGCGCCTGGCAGTGGCGGCGCAGCTCCTCCCCCCGTTCATACAGCGAGATCGATTCTTCCAGCGGCACGTCCCCGCCCTCCAGCCGGCGCACGACATCTTCCAGCGCGCGCAATGCGTCCTCGAAACTCAGTTCGGCAATCGGTGCGGTCTTGGCTTCTGTGGCATCCATCGTGTGCAAGCATTGACCCAGCGCCTTGGGGCGGTCAACCACTAGCGCGCAGACAGCAGCAAAGCTAAGGGCGCGCCCCATGTCCCAGATCACGCCAGATGTCGTCGAGGCCCACGGTCTCAGCCCCGAGGAATATCAGCGCGTCCTGCACGCGCTCGGCCGAGAGCCGAACCTGGTGGAGCTGGGCATCTTTTCCGTCATGTGGTCCGAACATTGCAGCTACAAGTCGAGCCGGCTGCACCTGAAGACCCTGCCGACCGAAGCGCCGTGGGTGATCTGCGGCCCGGGCGAGAATGCGGGCGTGATCGATATCGGCGACGGGCCCGACGGCACCAAGCTGGCCGCCATCTTCAAGATGGAGAGCCACAACCACCCCAGCTATATCGAGCCGTACCAGGGCGCGGCCACCGGCGTGGGCGGCATCCTGCGCGACGTGTTCACCATGGGTGCGCGGCCGGTGGCGAACATGAACGCGCTGCGGTTCGGCCGGCCGGACCATCCCAAGATGAAGCACCTGGTCAGGGGCGTGGTCGCCGGGATCGGCGGCTACGGCAATTGCGTGGGCGTGCCGACGGTGGGTGGCGAGACGAACTTCCACCCGGCCTATGACGGCAACATCCTGGTCAATGCCATGACCGTCGGCATCGCGGACCAGTCGCGCATCTTCTATTCCGCGGCCACCGGCCTCGGCAATCCGATCGTCTATGTCGGCAGCAAGACCGGGCGCGACGGTATCCATGGCGCCACCATGGCAAGCGCCGATTTTGGCGAGGACAGCGAGGCCAAGCGCCCCACTGTGCAGGTGGGCGATCCGTTCACGGAAAAGCTGCTGATCGAGGCGTGCCTGGAGCTGATGGCGACCGACGCCATCGTCGCCATCCAGGACATGGGCGCGGCCGGCCTCACCTCCTCCAGCGTGGAGATGGCGAGCAAGGGCAACGCCGGCATCCGGCTGAACATGAACATGGTGCCCTGTCGCGAAGAGGGCATGACCCCCTACGAGATGATGCTGAGCGAAAGCCAGGAGCGGATGCTGATGGTGCTGAAGCCCGGCAAGGAGCCGATGGCCGAGGCGATCTTCCGCAAGTGGGAACTGGATTTCGCGGTGATCGGTGAGGTGACCGACACCGGCCACATGGTGCTGGAATTCGACGGCGAGGTGGTGTGCGACATTCCGCTGGCCCCGCTGGCGGACGAGGCGCCGCTCTATGATCGGCCCTCTGCCGAACTGGTAAAGCCGGCGCCGCTGACCGACGCGCCCGACAGCGCCGATCCCGGCGCGGACCTGTTGAGGCTGATGGGTGGAGCGGATCTCGCCAGCCGCAAGTGGATCTGGGAGCAGTACGACAACCAGGTCGGGGCCGACACGATCGCCGGCCCGGGCGGCGATGCTGCGCTGGTGCGGGTGCATGGTACGCAGAAGGCGCTGGCGCTGACCACCGACTGCACGCCACGCTACTGCTTCGCGGACCCTTACGAGGGCGGCAAGCAGGCCGTGGCCGAAGCCTATCGCAACATCAGCGCCACCGGCGCCACGCCGCTGGCAATCACCAACTGCCTGAACTTCGCCAATCCGCAACGGCCGGAGATCATGGCGCAGCTGACCGGCTGCATCGCCGGCATGGGCCGTGCCTGCCGCGTGCTCGACTTCCCCGTGGTGAGCGGCAACGTGTCGCTCTACAACGAGAGCAAGGCGACCGGCGGCGGCAGCGCCATCCTGCCCACGCCGGCGATCGGCGGCGTCGGGCTGCTGCAGGACTACACCCGCCGCGCCAACATCGCCTTCAAGCAGGCGGGCGAGGCGATCTATCTGTTCGGGGCCGAGTTCTGGGCCACGCCCAACCCGGAGCGCGGCCATCTGGGCCAGTCGCTGTGGCTGCGCGAGCTGCACGGTCGCGAGGACGGCCCTCCCCCATTCGTCGACCTGACGGTGGAGAAGTACCAGGGCGAGTTCATCCGCGAACTGATCGCCGCCGGGCTGGTCAGCGCGGTACACGACGTCGCCGATGGCGGCCTCGCGGTTGCGCTGGCGGAGATGGCGCTGGCTGGCGGCATGGGCGCCGAAGTGTCGCAGCATCCGGCATACAGCGCGGCCGGCTGGTGGTTCGGCGAGGATCAGGGGCGGTACGTCGTGACCGTGCCGAACATGGATGCCTTCCAGCAGCAGATCGCCAAGGGTACGCGGGATGCCGACACCGCCAGCAGCGGGCTGATCCGCATCGGCACGACCGGCGGTGACAGCGTGCTCGGCGTGCCGCTCGCTGCGTTGCGCCAGGCGCATGAAGGCTTCTTCAAGGACTGGATGGAAGGCTAGACCTGCCGGACGTTTGGCGCCATGCCGCCCATACCGGATCGCCTGGGCCCGGCGGAGGACGCATGGCGCCCCTAGCATCCGATCGCATTCCGACGCTGGACATCCTGCGCGGACTGGCGGTGATGGGGATCTTCTCCGTCAACGTGGTCGGCATGGCCATGATCGAGGCCGCGTATTTCTACCCCCCGGCCTTCGGCTTCGATGGCATTGCGGACCGGGTGATGTGGGCGGCCAACTTCATCCTGGTGGATGGCAAGATCCGCGCGCTGTTCTCCATGCTGTTCGGCGCCGGCATCGCGCTGGTATGCGAACGGGCGGCGGCGAGCGGGCGTGAACCCTGGCGCGTGCACTATCCCCGGATGGTGATGCTGCTCGGCTTCGGCCTGGCGCATTATTACCTGCTGCTATGGGGCGACATCCTGGCCAATTATGCCCTGATGGGGATGATCGGCTTCGTCTTCTGGCGTCTGCCAGCCGAACGGCTGCTGGTGCTGGCGCTGGTCGGCTTTGCGCTGAGCAATGCGCCGGCGGTGCTCTACTCGCAGCAGCTGGCTACGATGCACGCGCTGGAGACGGCGGGCGGCACGCCGGAGGAGCGGGCCGCCATCGCGACCTGGCGCACATCCTTGATCCCCGCCCCCGCTGTGATTGCCGCGGATGTGGCGGCGCACCGGTCGGTCGCCGCGCATGCGGAGCGGATGTGGCGCGAGAACCCGCTGCGCCCGTTCGAAAGCGTGCCCGGCTATGGCATCGAGACGCTGGCCCTGATGCTGCTGGGTATGGCCGGCTACCGCTCCGGCTTCCTGACCGGAGCATGGCCGCGCCGGCGTACCGTGCAGGTCGCGGCATGGTGCAGCGCGGCCAGCCTGCTCTATTTCGGGGCGAGCGCCTGGGCGATCCTGCAGGCCGACTTCGATCCGTTCACCTTCGTTCCGCTGGACCAGTACTGGGCCGGACCGCTGCGGCCGGTGGCGGGGGCCGGCTATGCCGCGGCGATCATCCTGCTGTTTCCCCGCAGCGGAGCGGTGGCGGACCGGGTGGCAGCGGTCGGGCGGATGGCGTTCAGCAATTATCTGGGCGCCTCGCTGGTGGGTGCGCTGCTGTTCAACGGATCCGGGTTCGGACTGTATGGGCAGCTGTCGCGCGCACAATGCTGGCTGTTCGTGCCACCGGTCTGGGCGCTGATGCTGTGGTGGTCGCCTTGGTGGCTGGCGCGGTTCCGGTACGGGCCGCTGGAATGGGCCTGGCGCAGCCTGGCACGCTGGCGGTGGGAGCCGTTGCGACGAGTGAAGGAGAAAGATCATGGCTGACCGTATACTGGTATTCTACGGCTCCTACCGGTCGGACCGGCAGGGCATCCGTCTGGCCGACTGGCTGGTGCGTGCCTTCGCCGCGCGCGGGGCGGATGCGGAACTGATCGACGCCAAGGCGGTCGGGCTGCCCATGCTCGACCGGATGTACAAGGAATACCCCGCAGGCGAGGCACCGGAGGCGATGGAGCAGCTCGCCGCCAAGATCAGGGCGGCTGACGCCTTCGTGTTCGTGACCGGCGAATACAACTGGGGCATGCAGCCCGGGTTGAAAAACCTGACCGATCACTTTCTGGAAGAATGGCACTGGCGGCCGGCGGCGATCGCCAGCTACTCGGCCGGGCGCTTTGCCGGCGCACGGGCCGGGCTCGCCTGGCATGGCACCCTGTCGGAGATGGGCATGGTGGTCGTGTCCAGCACCCTGGCGGTCGGCGGCATCGGTCGTGCCTTCGACGATGCCGGTGAGCCGACCGGAGATGGCGGCGGTGCCCTCGCCCGCGCCTTTCCCCGCTTTGCCGACGATCTGTCGTGGTGGACCGACGCGGCGCGTAACCAGCGGGCGCAGAAAGCCCCGCCCTACTGAGTGTCAGCCCGCCACCCAGTCCGTCTCGGGAATGCCCATCAGCTTTAGCAGGGCAGTCAGCTCGCCCCGCTCGACCCAGCCATTCGCCGCCTCCCGCGCGGCCGGCTTGGCACGGTAGGCGATGCCATAGCTGGCGGCGCGCAGCATCGGGATGTCGTTCGCCCCGTCACCCGCCGCCATGGAAACCGCGTGATCGCCCAGCAGCGACAGTTCCTCGCGCAGGGTCCGTTCCTTACTGGCGGCATCGGCGATGGGGCCGGCCAGTCGGCCGTCCAGCTTGCCGGCAGCGACCGACAGGCGGTTGCCGACCACGCGGTCGAAGCCGAGCCGCTCCGCCACCGGATCGGCGAAATGGTGGAAACCGCCGGTCACCAGCACAGTGCGGCAGCCGCGATGGCGCAGGGTCGCCACCAGCACGCGGGCGCCCGGCACCGGGTGGATGCGGGTGGCGAGGCAGGTGCCGATCGCCTCTTCCTCCAGCCCTTCCAGCAGGCCGACGCGTTCGTGCAGCGCCGACGCGAAATCCAGCTCGCCCCGCATGGCCCGGTCGGTAATGGCGGCAACACGGTCCTTCAATCCGGCGAAGTCGGCCAGCTCGTCGATGCACTCCTGCCCGATCATGGTGGAATCCATGTCGGACACGAACAGGTCGGGCACGCGGATCTCGTCCCGCGCGATGATCGCATCGCTCGGGTCGAAATGGTCGCGGATCACCTGCTTCAGCGCTGGCAGGTCGTCACCCGGCAGGGTCAGTTCCAGCACGTCGCCCCAATGATCCAGCAGACTGGCACCGGCCAGCCCCATGCCGTGCTGCGCCAGGGCGGCGCTGGCGGCATCGAGCTGTCTGTCGAGCGTGGCAGGGTCTGCTATGAGCCGGGCGATGAGCAAGAATAGGACTTTCGATGCGTGAGCGGGTGGCGCTCATCGCAGGGCCGACTGCGAGCGGCAAGAGCGATCTGGCCGTGCAGCTGGCGCTGGCGGCGCAGGATGCCGGCTGTCCTGCCCGCATCATCAATGCCGACAGCGCGCAGGTCTATCGCGACCTGAAGGTGCTGAGTGCCCGACCCGATGCGGTGGAAATGCGCGGGGTGGAACATCGCCTGTTCGGCGCGTGGGATGGGGCGGAGGCCTGCTCCGCCGCGGCGTGGGCGACGGCGGCCCGGCGCGAGATCGCGGACGCCCATGGTGCGGGCATGCTGCCGATCCTGGTGGGCGGTACGGGGCTGTACCTGCGCACCCTGCTGGATGGCATCGCCCCGATCCCGGAGATTGCGGCGGAGGTGCGCATGGCGGTGCGGGCGCTGCCGGTGGCCGAGGCACATGCGGCGCTGGTGCGGGAAGATCCGGCCCGCGCCGCCATGCTGCATGGGAACGACAGCCAGCGGATCGCGCGGGCGCTGGAGGTGGTGCGATCTACCGGCCACCCGCTCGGCTGGTGGCAGCAGCGGCGCGAAGGCGGGATTGGCGAAGAGGTCGCACTGCTGCCGCTGGTGCTCCTGCCCGATCGCGAATGGCTGTACCGGCGATGCGACCTGCGGTTCGCCCGGATGATGGAAGACGGCGCGGTGGAGGAGGTCGCGGCATTGCTCGCCCGCGATCTGTCCCCTGACCTGCCGGTCATGCACGCAATCGGCGTGCCGGAAATCGCCGGCTGGCTGCAGGGGCAACGGGATCGCGCTGAAGCCATTGTGCAGGGGCAGCAGGCCACCCGCCGGTACGCCAAGCGGCAATATACCTGGTTTCGCAATCAACCGCCTGCCGATTGGCAGCGGGTCGGACAAGCAAGTGACGCTCAGAAGCAGCAAATCACAAGAATATTGCGCACTTTGCGGTTGACATGACATTTTGTGTCGCATAGTTGGGCCGGGACGCGGGGCTGCGGTCCCGCACCGGCTGGAGAGGAACGACCCGGCACGAGGCAATCGTGCCGGGTCGGTTTTTTCCCGCCCAAGCGAAGGAATGGTCCGGTGGCGAAAGAACGCAGCGGCGCTGCGATATTGATCGAGTCCCTGGTGCAGCAGGGCGTGGAATATGTGTTCGGCTATCCCGGCGGCGCGGTGCTGCCGATCTATGACGAGCTGTTCAACGATACGCGTCTGCGCCACATCCTTGTCCGGCATGAGGCCGGCGCGGCACATGCCGCCGAAGGCTATGCCCGGTCCACCGGCAAGCCCGGTGTCGTGCTGGTCACCAGCGGTCCCGGCGCGACCAACGCCATCACCGGCATTGCCGATGCCTATCTCGATTCCATCCCGCTGGTCGTCATCACCGGGCAGGTTGCCACCAACCTGATCGGCACGGACGCCTTCCAGGAGGCGGATACGGTCGGCCTGACGCGCCATTGCACGAAGCACAACTACCTGGTGCGCGATCCGGCCGACCTGGCTCACACGATCGAGGAAGCGTTCCTGATCGCCACCACCGGCCGCCCCGGCCCGGTCGTGATCGACATCCCCAAGAACGTGCAGGTCGCCACCGCGCCGCTGCAGGACGACCGCCCGCGGCGCCAGCGTCGGTACGAACCACGCACCGTCGCCGCGCCGGACGAGATCGGCGAAGCGCTCGACCTGATCATCAATGCGGAACGGCCGGTGTTCTACACCGGCGGCGGGGTCATCAATTCCGGCCCGCATGCCAGCGCGGCCCTGCGCCGCCTGCAATCGCTGAGCGGCGCGCCGGTCACTTCCACGCTGATGGGCCTGGGCGCGTTCTCTTCCGATCATCCGGACTGGCTGGGCATGCTGGGCATGCATGGCACGCTGGAAGCGAACATGGCGATGAACGAATGCGACGTGATGGTCTGCGTCGGCGCGCGGTTCGACGACCGCGTGACCGGCCGGCTGGATGCGTTCAGCCCGAAATCGACCAAGATCCACATCGACATCGACCGTGCCAGTATCAACAAGGTCGTGCCGGTGGATCTCGGCATCGTGGGCGATTGCGGCACCGTGCTGGAGCAGCTGATCGCCGGCTGGGGAGGAACCCGCGGGCGTGACCTGGGCGAGTGGAAGGCGCGGATCGCCGGCTGGCGCGCGCGTGATTGCCTGGCTTTCCCGCACCGCAAGGATTCGCTGATGCCGCAGCTTGCGGTGCAGCGCCTGTACGAGATGACCCGCGAGCGTCAGCCGATCATCACCACGGAGGTCGGCCAGCATCAGATGTGGGCGGCACAGTATTTCGGCTTCCAGAACCCCAATCGCTGGCTGACCAGCGGCGGCCTGGGTACGATGGGCTATGGCCTGCCGGCGGCGATCGGCGCGCAGCTCGGTAATCCCGATGCGCTGGTGATCGACATTGCAGGCGAAGCCAGCATCCAGATGAACATCCAGGAACTGGGCACCGCCAGCCAGTACCGCCTGCCGGTGAAGATCTTCATCCTGAACAACGAATACATGGGCATGGTCCGCCAGTGGCAGGAGCTGACCTATGAAAGCCGCTACTCGAACAGCTATTCCGACAGCCTGCCCGACTTCGTGCGGCTGGGGGAGGCATATGGCTGGAAGGGCATCCGCATTTCGGACGAGGCCGGGCTGGATGAAGGCATCCGCGCCATGCTGGACCATGATGGGCCGGTGATCGTGGACTGTCAGGTCAGCAAGGATGCGAACTGCTTCCCCATGATCCCCAGCGGCGCCGCACATACGGAGATGCTGCTGAACGGCGACATCCACGAAGGCACCATGGCGGATGACGCCAAGGCGCTCGTGTGACCGCCCTTTCCTTTCGCGCAGCAGGATCAGACATGCAGATACAGCACCGCCAGGCGGAACGGCACGTCCTGACCGTGATCGTCGACAACGAAGCCGGCATTCTGGCCAAGATCGCCGGGCTGTTCACCGCGCGCGGCTACAACATCGACAGCCTGACCGTGGCCGACATCACGGAAGATCACGCGACCAGCCGGATCACGGTCGTCACCAACGGGCCGCCGCCGGTGATCGACCAGATCATCGCGCAGCTGGAACGGCTGGTGCCGGTGCACAAGGTGGTCGACCTGACCGACGAAGGCCCACATGTGGAGCGCGAGCTGGCACTGGTGAAGGTCGCCGGCCATGGCGATCACCGGGTGGAGGCTCTGCGTCTGGCCGACGTGTTCCGCGCCAGCGTGGTCGACACCACCACCAGCAGCTTCGTCTTCGAACTGACCGGCGCGCCGGAGAAGATCGACCGCTTCATTGCCTTGATGCGCGAGCTGGGCCTCGTCGAGGTCGGCCGGACCGGCATCGTCGGCATGATGCGCGGCGCGCAGGGCATCTGAACAGTTTACAATTGCAGCATGGCGCCCCTGCGGGGGCCAGCGGGCGCATGCCCGACAGAAGGGAAGTTCAATGAAGGTCTATTACGACGCCGACGCCGATCTCAACCTGATCACGGACAAGAAGATTGCCATCCTGGGCTATGGTAGCCAGGGCCACGCCCATGCGCAGAACCTGCGCGACAGCGGCATCAGGAACGTGGCGATCGCGCTGCGTCCGGGATCGGGCTCCGCCAAGAAGGCCGAAGGCGCCGGCTTCCAGGTGATGAGCAACCAGGATGCGGCCGGCTGGGCCGACATCCTGATGATCCTGGCACCGGACGAGCACCAGGCCAGGATCTGGGCGGATGACCTGAAGGGTCGCCTGCGCCCTGGCGCCGCGCTGGCCTTCGCGCACGGCCTGAACGTCCACTTCGGCCTGATAGAGCCCGACGAAGGCATCGACGTCATCATGATCGCGCCCAAGGGCCCGGGGCACACGGTGCGCGGCGAATACAAGAAGGGCGGCGGCGTGCCGTGCCTGATCGCCGTTCATCAGGATGCCAGCGGCAACGCGCACGACATCGCACTGGCGTATGCCAGCGGAGTGGGTGGCGGCCGGTCGGGCATCATCCAGACCGACTTCAAGGAAGAGTGCGAGACCGACCTGTTCGGCGAGCAGGCGGTGCTGTGCGGTGGCCTGACCGCGCTGATCAATGCCGGGTTCGAGACGCTGGTGGAAGCCGGCTACGCGCCCGAAATGGCCTATTTCGAGTGCCTGCACGAGATGAAGCTGATCGTGGACCTGATGTATGAAGGCGGCATCGCCAACATGCGCTACTCCATCAGCAACACCGCCGAATATGGCGATATCCATACCGGCCCGCGCCTGATCACCGAAGAGACCAAGAAGGAAATGAAGCGCGTGCTGGCCGACATCCAGGATGGCCGGTTCGTGCAGCGCTTCATGCTGGACAACGCCGCCGGCAATCCGGAACTGAAGGCCAGCCGCAAGAAGCAGGCGCAGCACCCGATCGAGCGCACGGGCGAGCAGCTGCGCGCAATGATGCCGTGGATCGGCGCCAACAAGCTGGTGGACAAGGAACAGAACTGACCGGCCAGCCGATGACTTGCTCCCTGCCCCGCTGGGCGGGGAGCAAATCGTTGCAGCGGTAACACCCTTGTGCCTTCTTGAGCGTTGTCGAGGCAGGCGCCACCTGTTGCGCTCGAGACGCGTCACCAGGGGAACTTACCGCAATGCGCAAGATCATTCTCAGCACCATCGCCGCCGCCACGATCAGCACCGGCGCCATCGTCACCCTGCACGCGCAGGATGCGCCGCAGCTGCCCGGCCAGATGGATGCCAGCCGTGTCACTGCCGGCACCTACACTGCCGATGCCGGCCATTCGCTGATCGGCTGGCGGGTCAACCATTTCGGCTTCAACGACTATTTCGGTATCTTCGGTGATGTCGCCGGAACACTGACGATCGACCCGGCCAATCCGGCCGCGGCGAAGGTGGATGTGACTGTGCCGATCGCCAATGTCGTCACCGCCAGCGACGGGTTGACCGCGCACATGCTGCGGCCCGGCGCCGATGGCAAGGCGCCCGACTTCTTCGGCGCGGCGCCGGCACCGGCGCGCTTCGTCTCCACGTCCGTGCAGCCGACCGGCAGCACCGGTGCGACCATCAATGGCGACCTGACGCTGAACGGCGTGACCAGGCCTGTCACCATCGCGGCCGAGTTCACCGGCGCCGGCGCCAACCCGATGAGCCAGAAGGCGACGGTCGGCTTCGAGGGTACGACGACGATCCGCCGTTCCGACTTTGGCGTCAACGGCGCGCTGCCGGTGGTATCGGACGAGGTCGAGCTCGACATCACGATCGCGTTCGAAAAGCAGTAAGTGCGTGCCCGGGCAGGGTGGACAGCACCACCCTGCCCGCTTACAAACCGCCGCATGAACGCCCGCGACCTGCTATCGCTGCTTCGACTAACGCGCCCTTAGGCGCGTCACGGCTCGTGCGTGCTCCACGCCGGGCCATTCGCCTAAGGGCCATTTGCACCTGCGAAGTCGAACAGCCCTGCCATCATCGCGGCGGGGCAAAGCGAAGGCAATTGAAGCCATGACCATGCTGAAGGAACCGGGCCGCAAGTACAGGCCCTTCCCCGCCATCGACCTGCCTGACCGGCAGTGGCCGACCCGCACAATCACCCAGCCGCCGCGCTGGCTGTCCACCGATCTGCGGGACGGCAACCAGTCGATCATCGATCCGATGGATGCGGTAAAGAAGAACCGCTTCTTCGACCTGCTGGTGGAGATCGGCATCAAGGAAATCGAGGTCGGTTTCCCGAGCGCGGGCGCGACCGAATTCGACTTCATCTCCGATCTGGTGCGGTCCGGCCGTGTGCCGGAAGACGTGACCATCCAGGTGCTGACCCAGTCGCGCGAGGATCTGATCCGCCGCAGCTTCGAAAGTCTGGAAGGCAGCCCGCGCGCGATCGTCCACCTCTACAACGCGGTCAGCCCCGCCTGGCGCGAGATCGTGTTCCGCATGAGCCGCGAGGAGGTGAAAGCCATCGCCATCGCCGGCGCGCGTCATCTGGCGGACGAGGCGGCACGGCGGCCCAATACCGAGTGGTTGTTCGAGTACTCGCCGGAGACCTTCTCCACGGCCGAGCTCGATTTCAGCCTCGAGGTATGCGCCGCGGTGATGGATGTGCTGCAACCGACGGTCGAGCGGCCATTGATCCTGAACCTGCCGGCGACCGTTGAGGCGGCGACGCCCAACGTCTATGCCGACCAGATCGAATATTTCTGCCGCCACCTGCCCAACCGGGAAGCGGCGGTGATCAGCCTGCATACCCACAATGACCGTGGCACCGGCGTGGCCGCCGCGGAGCTGGGCCTGATGGCCGGCGCTGACCGGATCGAGGGATGCCTGTTCGGCAACGGAGAGCGTACCGGCAATTGCTGCCTGGTGACAGTCGCCCTCAACATGTACACGCAAGGCATTGATCCGCAGATGGATCTTTCCGACATCGACCGCATCATCGAGACAGTCGAATATTGTAACCAGCTCCCCGTACATCCGCGCCATCCCTATGGCGGCGAGCTGGTGTTCACCGCCTTTTCCGGCAGCCATCAGGACGCCATCAAGAAGGGGTTCGAGGCGCAGGCCGCGCGCAACGACGAGTTCTGGCGGGTGCCCTACCTGCCGATCGATCCGGCCGATCTGGGCCGCAGCTACGAGGCGGTGATCCGGGTCAATTCGCAATCCGGCAAGGGTGGCTTTGCCTGGGTGCTGGAACAGGGCCAGGGTCTGAAGCTGCCCAAGCGCCTGCAGGCGGATTTCAGCCGCCACGTGCAGCGGATGGCGGACGAGCTGGGGCGCGAGCTGAACGGGGCGGACATCTGGGATGCGTTCCGCACGGCCTACTTCCTGGAGGCGGCGACCCCGACTTTCGACTTGGTCGATTACGAGGAGACTCGTGCAACCGACGGGACGCGGTTGTTCGCCGGCACGATCAAGGTCGGCGGGCGCACGCAGCAGGTCAGTGGCCGTGGCAAGGGGCTGGTATCCAGCGTTCTCGCGACGCTGCAGCAGACCTTCGGCCTGGGGCTGGAGGTGCTGGATTACAGCGAGCATGCACTGGCCAAAGGCACCGATGCACGCGCGGCCGCCTATCTGGAATGCGCCCTGCCCGATGGTTCCATTGTCTGGGGCGTCGGGGTGGACGAGGATGTCGCCACTGCCAGTGTGCGTGCGATCCTGTCGGCCGCCAACAATGCGGTGGCGCAGCGCGCCTAGCCGAAGATCCAGTCGATCAGCGCCTGGTCGCCCGGGTGCGGCGGCGCAGGCGCTGCATCGAAGGGTCGGTGCGGGTCGCTTCCCAGGATCAGGACGTCGGGCGGCAGGCCGGGGCTGGTGGTGTTCCACAGCAGCTCCGCCATGGCATCCAGCGCCGCGAAGTCGACCTGTTCGCCCAGCCGGTCGCTGCGGTTCAGCTTGATGCGGGTGCGATCCTCCGCCAGCAGGCGGCGGCGCAATGCCCGTTGCAGCAGATCGATCCGCATGATCGCCTGATCCAGCGCGATCTCCGGTGCCTTGGGCCGCAGGCGCGACCAGTCGGCCTCGATCTGCCCCATCCGTTCGGCGACCATGGTGTTATAATGGTGATGGCGGCCGCGGTGCAGCGGCATCCGGGTCTGCTGTGCAGTGTTCTCCGTGGAGGGCAGCAGCAGGCCGTTGCTGCGAAAATCGTCAAACCCGATCCGGTCCCGCCCGATCTCGTCGAACAGCTTGCCGTGGGCGTGATGGCTCAGCAACTGCCGCGGCAGCAGGTGGTGCCGCTGCATCCCGGCACGATAGCCGGGCTGCCCGGGATTGTTGACGGATCGGAAGGGTAGCTTGGGCCGGGCCATGATGGCGGCCCGGGGAACAGACCGCCGGTTGGGCGGTCCTGTCCGGTTCATGCGCGAGAGGCGCTCACAAACCGTCCGCTCGTCGACGGATCGAGGACCAGTGCCTCTCCCCCGGGGCCAGCCAGCGTGACCTGACCGGTCAGCTGGCCGTTCTCCACCAGCCAGTGCAGCATGCGCAAGGCCAACCGGGCCCCGGCGGCGCGATCGGACACCAGATGCGGTTCGATCCGCAATTCCTGTCCGGTGAACAGGCTGAGCCCTTCACTCTGCAACCCGCCTTCCGGCGTCGGTGCCAGGGCTGTGAGACCCAGGCCGGGGAATGGTCCGCCATCGGCCCACCGGATCACGGAATCGCTGAAGTGGCGCGGGCTGCACCAGGTGCGCGCCGGATGCCAGGCGACGGCCTGCACGAACGGCATCTGCGCAAGCCGCGCCATCAGCCAGGCCATGCCGCGCACCACCGGCACCATGGTGCCGCCTGCCCTGAGATGCGGACCGGGGCGCAAGGTCACCGCCTCGAGCATACCGGGCGCGAAATCCGCAGGCAGACCATACAGGTGGCCGGCAGGGGGAACGGGCTCGGCCTCGCCCGGGCGCAGTCCTTCCAGATCGAAGGTCAGGCCATTGGCCAGCAATTCCAGCCAGCGCAGCGCTTCCGGGTCGGCATTGGCGGGGGCATCGTCCGCCGGATCCAGGCTGATGGTGAAGCCGCCATCACGTTGGGCGGCTGCACGTACCTCTGCCGCTGACGGACGTCGGCCCGGCAGGAACAGGAGCGACGCTGCGGTCAGCGTTCCTGCAGCGTTTGGATGCACCCCGCCTGAAATCTGCTGTCCCCCGTGTGTAGTGGAAACGAGTGTATGCACCGGAAATCCTAAACAGGTCGAGACGGGGCTGGAGAGCCGTTTCTGTTTGGGACGGAACGCAAAATCACAGACCTCCGCACAGGGGTATGGCCCGGGGCCGACCTGCCCCGGTTGCACCCGCTTTGCACCTGAGAACGCAATGGAGTAGGCGGGCACCATGGCGACCTGCCCTGCACTCTTAGGTATAGAACAATCCCTGTCTGGCAAGGCCTGGCATTGGCGCGGCGGGGACGCATCTGGGGCGGATGGTACCGCCGGACTGGGCCATGATCTGGTCACGCACCTGCTACTGTCACGCGGTGTCGAACGGCATGACGTGCCTCGACATCGCACCCCCAGCCTGCGTGATTTCATGCCGGACCCATCGCTTTTCAAAGACATGGATCGTGCGGCCGAACGTATCGCCGATGCAGTCATTGCGCGGGAGCAAGTCGCGGTATTCGGTGACTATGACGTCGACGGCGCGACCAGCGCCGCCTTGCTGATCCGGTTGCTGCGTATGCTGGGGCACAATGCTTCGCATTACATTCCCGATCGTCTGACGGAAGGATACGGACCCACCGAAGCGGCGCTGCTTGGCCTGGGTCGGGCGGGATCGACCTTGATCGTCACGGTTGATTGTGGCGTGACCGCCTTTGCGCCGCTCGCCGCCGCGCACGAGGCCGGGATCGACGTCGTGGTGGTGGACCATCACAAATGCACGGCGGACCTGCCGCTGGCCTATGCCGTGGTCAACCCCAACCGGGTGGACGAGGACGAGACGGGCACGGCGCACGGGCACCTTGCCGCGGTCGGCGTCGCCTTCCTGCTGGCCGTGGCCATCGTCCGCGTGCTGCGCCAGCGCGGCCATTTCGCCGGCGGAAGCGAGCCCGACCTGCTGTCGCTGCTGGACCTGGTGGCGTTGGGCACGGTGGCCGACGTGGCGGCGATCCGGGGGCTGAACCGCGCCTTTGTGGCACAGGGACTGAAGGTCATGCGCCGGCGCGCCAATCCCGGCATCGCGGCGCTGATCGATGCCAGCCGGCTGAGCCGCGCCCCCACCTGCAGCGATTGCGGCTTTGCCCTTGGGCCGCGGATCAATGCCGGCGGGCGGGTCGGTGATGCCGCCCTGGGCGTGCGCCTGCTGACCACCAGCGACCCGGAAGAGGCCCGGATGATCGCCGCCAGGCTGGACCTGCTGAACGAGGAGCGCCGCGCCATCGAGCAATCGGTGCAGGACGCGGCGGAGGAGCAGGCCGCTGGCCAGACGGACCGCGCCGTCTTGGTCGTGTCAGGCCCCGAATGGCACCAGGGCGTGATCGGCATCGTCGCCGGGCGACTGAAGGAGAAATACGGCAAGCCGGCCATCGTGATCGCGCAGGATGTCGCGACCGGGCAGGCCAAGGGGTCCGGCCGCTCCATCACCGGCGTGGACCTGGGCGCGGCGATCATCGGTGCACGTGACAGCGGATTGCTGGTCGCCGGGGGCGGGCATGCCATGGCCGCCGGCCTCACGGTCGAGAATGGCCGCGTGGCAGAGTTCGCCAGCTGGATCGAGGCGCATCTGGCCGCATCCGTGGCCCGCGCCGGGACAGGCAGTGCGTTGCTGCTGGACCTGGCGCTCGCGCCCCGTGGCCTGACAGCGGAACTGGTGGAGGAACTCGAGGCGGCCGGTCCCTTCGGCGTTGGCTGGCCGGGCCCGCGCGTGGTGGTGGGACCGGTCCATCTGGTTCGCGCCGACGTGGTCGGCAACGGCCATGTCCGCCTGATCGCCGGCGGTGCGGACGGCGCATCGGTCAAGGCGGTCGGCTTCCGGATGGCGGAGACGCTGCTGGGCCAGACCCTGCTTCACGGTGCAAGGGGCCGCCGCCTGTGGCTGGCAGGTCGCGCGCGCACGGATGATTGGGGGGCAACCCCGCGCGCCGAACTGCATCTGGACGACGCCGCTTTCGCCGACTGAGACAACCCGCAGAACCGGGGTTGACCCGGTCGCCGGGCGCCCCTAAAGGCCCCCCTCGCCTTCGCGACAAGGCCCCTTCGTCTAAGGGTTAGGACGCGGCCCTTTCACGGCTGAAATACGGGTTCGAATCCCGTAGGGGTCACCATCGCGGTGCGTACATGAATGGCTTTTGGCCCCTTCGTCTAGCGGTTAGGACGCGGCCCTCTCACGGCTGAAACACGGGTTCGATTCCCGTAGGGGTCACCATCCATTCACTCCCTCACATCACTGCGACGCTGCGCGAGGCCATCCGGTCCGGCCGCGCTGCGATGCGTCCCTCGCCCCGCCTGAGCCATGTTTTCGTGCTGGCACGCGGGCGTTCCGGCGGCTAGGGCCGCGCCATGATCGAGAGCCGGCCGTTCCCGACCGCAGCCATCCTGATTGCACTGGCATCAGGCGTGGCGCTGCTGCTGGCGGGGGAGAACCCGCTGCTGATCGCCGTGATCGTGCTGGTATGGATCGCCACCTTCTGGCTGGTGACACCGCAGCAGCGCGTCGTGGCCCCGGCCGGCAATGCCGAAAGCGTCCAGCTGACCCGCACCGGGATGCGCGACCTGTTCGAACATTCGCTGCAACCCGTGCTGATGCTGGACGGCATGCGCATCATCGTCGCCAATGCCGCCGCGCGCGAAGCTTTGGGCACGCATGTGCTGGGGCAGGATGCCCGCGTCGCCTTCCGCCATCCGGAGGCGGTGGAGCTGCTCGCCCGTGCCGATGGGGGCGGCGCAACCGTTCAGGGGCTCACAGGCCCGCGCAGCATCTGGCAGATCACGCGCCAGGCGCTGGACCAGCGTTATTCGCTTGTCGAACTCGTCGACCGGACGGCGGAAGCCGACGTCAGCCGGGCGCACACCGACTTCGTGGCGAATGCCAGCCACGAACTGCGCACGCCGCTGTCCTCCATCATCGGCTACATGGAAACGCTGGTCGAGGAAGGCGACACGCTGGAACCAGCCCGCGCCGCGCGCTTCCATGGCATCGTGCTGCGGGAGGCCCGCCGGCTGCAGAACCTTGTCAGCGACCTGATGTCCTTGTCGCGCGTCGAAGCGGAAAAGCATGACCGTCCACGCGAACTTGTGGATCTGAGGCTGCTGGTCGGGCAGGCGGCGCGCGACGCCGCCGGGCCGGAGCGGCAGAACCGGCTGGCATTCACGATCACCGAAGAAGCCCTGCAGACGCCGGGCGACCAGCGCCAGCTGGAACAACTGGTGCGAAATCTAGTCGATAACGCATTGAAATATGGAGCACCGGAAACCCAGGTGAGCATCGAGCTGTCCTTGGCGCCGCGATCCTGTGCGGCGATCATCGTCCGGGACAAGGGGGACGGAATCGCGCCTGAGCACATCCCGCATCTCACCCGCCGCTTCTACCGCACCGATCCCGGCCGCAGCCGGGCAGCGGGTGGCACCGGGCTCGGTTTGGCCATCGTGAAGCATATCGTGGAGCGGCATCGCGGCCGGCTGGACATCGCCAGCCGGCAAGGCAGTGGTACCACGGTAACGGTGCATCTGCCGGTCGCAGGCGTTCCGACCGGGCAGGAGGATGGCGCAACTGCGCCAGCGGGTGTGCTCTTGTCATGAAGCTGTCTCAATCATCCAACATCGGGCGCTGGACCGATCGTTCCGCGTCATCCCCGCCGGCTGGCTGTGCCGGTCGCCACACAAATTTGGAAAGGCTGGCAGGTCCGGCATGAAGCGGCGCCTTGCATCAACTGTTCTCGCCATCTGCACCAGCCTCTCGCTGGCGGCATGCATGGCCGCAGGCGGTACACGGGAATCGATCCGCGCGGTCGGCTCGTCCACGGTCTATCCCTTCGCGAAGACCGTGGCGGAGGCGTTTTCCCGTTCCAATCCGGAATTCCCGTCACCCATCATCGAGGCGACAGGCACCGGCGGCGGCATCAACCTGTTCTGCGCCGGCCTCGGCGCCAGCACGCCGGACATTGCCCATGCCAGCCGCCGCATGAAGGCATCCGAATTCGCGACCTGCCAGGCCAATGGCGTGGCTGACGTGATGGAGATTCAGGTCGGCCTGGACGGCATCGCCTTTGCCAGTGCGAAGAGCGGCATCCAGCTGAATCTCAGCCCCGCCATCATCTACCGCGCGATCGCAGCCACGCCGTATGGTCAGCCGCAGACGGCGCGGTTGTGGTCGGATGTCGATCCGTCGCTGCCGGACATGCCGATCCTGCTTTACGGCCCGCCATCCTCCTCCGGCACGCGGGACGCGCTGAAGGAACTGATCCTGATCCCGGGCTGCACTGCCGACCCGCGCATGGCGGCGCTGAAGGAAAGCGACGAGACCCGGTTCGAGCAGATCTGCACCGAAGTGCGCAATGACGGCGCCTTTGTCGACCAGGGAGAGCAGGACAACCTGATCGTTCAGAAGATCCGCGGCAATCCCAACGCGGTCGGCCTGTTCGGCTATTCCTATTTGGAGGCGAATGCCGAACGGGTGCAGGGTTTGCCGATGAACGGCGTGCTGCCGACCTACGACAACATCGCTTCCTTCGCCTATCCCGGCGCGCGGCCCCTCTATATTTACGTCAAGAAGGCGCATCTTCAGGCCATCCCAGGTCTCCGACCGTTCCTGGCCAAGTGGGTGGAAAGCTGGGGCCGCGATGGTCCGCTGACCACGATCGGCCTGGTCGCCAGCCCGCCGGACGTGGCGCAGCGTAGCGCTGACGCAGCGACCCGCTACACGACCCTGACCGCGGCCGATTTCGAGTAAGGCCCGCACCATGCCACCTTCACTGCTCATCCTGCTGGCCCTGGCTCTGGCGACAATCGGCTGGATCGCCGCGCGCGGCCGCGCCTACAGCTTCGCCAACGCGCAGCCGACACAGCGGCTCGCCGCGTTGCCGACCTACCATGCGTGGTTCGTGGCCCTTTCGATCCTGATCCCGGCGATCCTGTTCATCATCGTGTGGGGCATCGTCTCGCCGGCGCTGATCGTTCAGGCGGTGGAGGCCAGCCCGGCCGCCGCCAGCCTGCCGACCGAAGGCCTCTTGCGGCAGACCCTGCTGGCGGAGGCCCGCAATGTCGCCGCCGGCTCGGCCCCTGCCGTGTTCAACACCGGTGCGCAGGTGCTGGTGCAGCCGTTCCAGGAGGCGATCGGGCGCTACAATCTGATCGGCGGCGCTGCGACGGTGATCATTGCCTTCCTGTGCGGCGTGGCCGCGTTCCTGCGCCTGCGACCCGACTTCCGTGCCCGCACCCGTGTGGAGCGGCTGGTGATGGCCATCCTGCTGCTGGCATCGCTGGTCGCCATCCTGACGACGCTGGGCATCTTCGTCAGCCTGGTGTTCGAGACGGTTCGCTTCTTCGGCATGGTCAGCCCGATCGACTTCCTGTTCGGCACCCAGTGGGGGCCGGATCCGATGAGCAGCACGGACAATGTCGATGGCAGCCGCTATGGCGCGCTGCCGCTGTTCTGGGGCACAATCTACATCGGCGCTATCATCGCCATGGTGGTCGCGATCCCGCTGGGTTTGATGAGCGCGATCTACCTCACCCAATATGCCGACCCGCGCTGGCGCCGGTGGCTCAAGCCGATGCTGGAGATCCTGGCGGGCGTCCCAACCGTGGTCTACGGCTACTTTGCCGCGCTGACCGTCGCCCCGGCCATCCGAGACATCGCCGTGTCGCTCGGCATCAGCAATGCCAGCAGCGAAAGCGCGCTCGCCGCCGGGCTGGTAATGGGCGTCATGATCATCCCGTTCGTCTCTTCCATGGCCGACGATTCCATCGCCGCCGTGCCGCGCACCATGCGCGACGGCTCGCTGGCGCTGGGGGCCACCCATAACGAGACGATCCGCCGCGTGCTGGTACCCGCTGCCCTGCCCGGCATCGTCGCCGGCGTGATGCTGGCGGTCAGCCGGGCGATCGGCGAGACGATGATTGTGGTGATGGCCGCAGGCGCCGCCGCCAACCTGTCCGCCAACCCGCTGGAGGCGATGACCACCGTCACCTTCCAGATCGTGGCCATGCTGACCGGCGAAGGCAGCTTCGACCATCCCGCCACCCTCAGCGCCTTTGCCCTCGGCTTTGTGCTGTTCCTGGTCACCCTCGGCCTCAACTTCATCGCCCTGCGCGTCGTGAAACGGTTCCGCGAAGCCTATGAGTGACACCATGACCTCCGCCGATCTCGGCCCCACCCGCTCGCCGGAATATGCCGCGCGGCTGAAGCGTCGCTATGCCTCCGAACGACGGTTCCGGCTAGCGGGTCTTGCCGCGATCGTCTTCTCCATGGCCGTGCTGGTGTTCCTGCTGGCGACGATGACCCTGAACGGGATCGGCGGGTTCCAGCGCACCACGCTGGTCACGCCGGTCGATCTCGCCGCCGCCGACCTCGTGGCGCCGCCTGCCGATGCTACGCTGGGCGTGGCGATCCGCTCGCTGGAAAACCAGGGATTGCCCGAGATCATCGAGGCGAATGTCGGCGCCCGCTTCGGTGCGGACGCAGCCGGGCAGATCAGTCCCGATGCCTGGCGCGTTGCGGCAGAGGCAATCATCGACGATCCCGCCATGCTGGATCGTCGCGTGACGATGGACCTGCCGGTCAGCCACAATCTGGCGGCGGCGTTCGATCGTGACGGTCACACCGAACTCCATCCGCTGGCGGATCGCCTGTCCGCTGACGGCGCCCTGGCGGATCGGCTGGACCTGGGCTTCCTGGCCCGGTCGGACGCCACCGACCCGCAGCTGGCAGGCATCTGGGGTGCGCTGAAGGGGTCTATACTGACCATGCTGATCACGCTGGCGCTCGCCTTCCCGATTGGCGTGCTGTCCGCGCTGTACCTGGAGGAATACGCCCCGCGCGGCCGCTGGACCGACCTGATCGAGGTGTCGATCAACAATCTGGCCGCGGTCCCGTCCATCATCTTCGGCCTGCTGGGGCTGGCGGTGTTCCTGGGCCTGTTCCCCTCGCTGCGCTCCGCGCCGCTCATCGGCGGCATGACCCTGGCACTGATGACCATGCCGGTGATCGTCATTTCCGGCCGCAATGCGATCAAGGCAGTTCCGCCATCCATCCGTGACGGCGCCCTGGCGATCGGCGCCAGCCCGATCCAAGTCGTGTTCCATCACGTGTTGCCACTGGCCCTGCCCGGCATCCTGACCGGCACCATCATCGGCATGGCCCGCGCCCTGGGCGAGACCGCACCGCTGCTGATGATCGGCATGCGCGCCTTTGTCGCCACGCCGCCGGGCAGCCTGACCGATCCCGCCACGGTGCTGCCGGTGCAGATCTTCCTGTGGTCGGACGAGATCGATCGCGGCTTCGTGGAGCGGACCAGCGCAGCGATCATCGTGCTGCTGGCCTTCCTGCTGGTGATGAACGGAATTGCCATCTACTTGCGCAACCGCTTCGAAAAGACATGGTGAACCCTGTGCTGCCCAACTCAGAACCCAAAATGCGCGCGCATGACGTATCAGTCTATTACGGCGCGAAGCGGGCGATCGACACCGTCTCGATCGACATCCACACCGAACATGTGACCGCCTTCATCGGCCCGTCCGGCTGCGGCAAGTCGACCTTCCTGCGTACGCTCAACCGCATGAACGACACGATCGGCAGCGCCCGGGTGGAGGGGGTGATCGAACTCGACGGAGACGATATCTATCACTCCGGCATGGACGTCGTGCAGCTGCGCGCCCGGGTCGGCATGGTGTTCCAGAAACCCAACCCGTTTCCGAAATCGATCTACGAGAACGTGGCCTATGGCCCGCGCATCCACGGTCTGGCCGCCAGCAAGGCGGAGCTTGACGCCAATGTGGAACGCTCCCTCCGGCGTGCCGGCCTGTGGGACGAGGTGAAGGACCGGCTGGCCGATCCCGGAACCGCCTTGTCCGGCGGTCAGCAGCAACGCCTGTGCATTGCCCGCGCGATCGCGGTGGAGCCAGAGGTCATCCTGATGGACGAGCCGTGCAGCGCGCTGGACCCGATCGCGACCGCGCGGATCGAGGAATTGATCGACGAGTTGCGGGGCCGCTACGCCATCGTGATCGTTACCCACTCCATGCAGCAGGCCGCCCGTGTCTCCCAGCGGACAGCGTTCTTTCACCTGGGCAACCTTGTGGAATATGGCGATACCTCGCAGATATTCACCACGCCGCGCGAACAGCGCACGCAGGACTATATCACAGGACGGTACGGCTGATGGTGCAACATACGGTCAAGGCCTTCGACGAGGACATCACCCGGCTGCGCGGCCTGATCGCGGAAATGGGTGGTCTGGCCGAGGTCGCGATCCAGGATGCGCTGGATTCGCTGGTCGCGGGCGACGAGGACAAGGCCGCACGCGTGGTCACCCGCGATCGCAAGCTGGACGAACTGGAGATGGAAGTCGACTCCATGGCCGTGCGCATGCTCGCTCTGCGAGCTCCGATGGCCGACGACCTGCGCGAGATCATCGCCGCGCTCAAGATCGCCGGCGTGCTTGAGCGGATCGGCGATTATGCCAAGAACATCGCCAAGCGCGTGCCGCGCCTGCCCGATCGGGCCCGGTTCGAACCGCTGACCTTGCTGCCCGCCATGGGCGAGATCGCGGCCGAGATGGTGCATGACGTCCTGACCGCCTACGCCGCGCGCGACCCGCTGCTGGCGCGTGAGGTGATCGAGCGTGATGCCAAGGTGGACGCGTTCTATGACAGCATCTTCCGTAACTATGTCAGCTACATGGTTGAAAATCCTGCCACGATCAGCAGCGCGGCCCATCTGCTTTTCGTCGCCCGCAACCTGGAACGGATCGGCGACCACGCCACCAATGTGGCCGAGATGGTGCACTTCTCCGCCACCGGACGGTACCCGACCGATATCGATCGCTGACACGGTTCTGTCGCTTTTGTGTAATATGGCGGCGGTGACATTCCTCCGGAGATCACCGCCTCATGTCTGCCCCCAAGCTGCTGCTGGTCGAAGACGATATCGCCCTGGCCGAACTGCTGGAATATCGCTTCGCCAATGAAGGCTATGATGTGCGCGTCACAGCCGACGGGGACGAGGCACTGGTCTTCGCTGCGGAAGACGCGCCAGATCTGGTCATCCTGGACTGGATGATCGAAGGGACCAGCGGCATCGAGGTCTGCCGCCGCCTGCGCCGGGATAAGGCAACGGCGCATGTTCCCATCATCATGCTCACCGCGCGCGAAGCGGAAGATGACCGGATCCGCGGGCTGGAGATCGGCGCCGACGATTACATCACCAAGCCGTTCTCCCCGCGCGAACTCCTGGCCCGCGTGTCCGCCGTGCTGCGGCGGGTCCGGCCCGCGCTGGCCGGGGAGACGATCGAGGCCGGCGACATGCGACTCGATCCGGTGGCCCATCGGGTCGAGCGCCGGGGCCGCCAGTTGCAGATCGGCCCGACCGAATACCGCCTGCTCAAGTTCTTCATGGAGCATCCCCGTCGTGTGTTCAGCCGCGGGCAGTTGCTGGATGCGGTATGGGGCACCGGCAGCGAGATCGAGGAGCGTACGGTCGACGTGCACATCCGCCGCCTGCGCAAGGCGGTCGCGCTGGAGACGGCCAAGGATCCGATCCGCACGGTCCGCTCCGCCGGCTATGCGCTCGAGCCTGTCTAGCGGCAGAACCCGCCCAGCCCGCGTGCCGCCTGATCCAGGTGCAGGTGGTCGGCATGCGCGGCGTTGTAGTCCGGGCTCAGCACAGTACCGAACACGTCACACGCGCCATCGCGCACATTGCGCAGGAACTCGGCGTCGGTCCCCTCCCGCTCCCAGTCGCGCAACACGCTGACACGCTGGCCGTCGTCCGTCACGAAAGCAGCGATGTCGATCGCGTTGCCGGTGGCATGTTCGCTCCAGTTCCCGCCTCCACCGATCCGGCGGCAGCTGAACGTGCCCAGATGCTCGATCCGCACGATCGGCGATCCCAGCAGTTCGGCGGCAGCCGGCTGCACCGCCTGCGTCAGCCAGACCTGCACCGCGGCCGCGACCGGGCACGTCGTCACCGGCCGCGCGGGGCTGAACGGAGCATCGCGCAACTGTGTGCGGTCCGCCCGGCGGCAGGTGCCCTCCCCCGCAGGTTCCAGCACGGCAAAGGCCACACCGCTCCGTTCCAGCACGGCACGGCACTCATCCGGATCGCTGCGCAATGACGCCAGCTTGCGCTGCGTGGCCCAACCCGGTGGATCGTTGAGATCCAGCGGTGCCCATGGATCGTGTTGCGGGTGATCGGCCAGCCACGCACGTGCCGCCAGCAGCAGGCCGGCCAGCAACAGCAGCCCCAGCACCATGCGATCCTTGCCGAACTGGTCCAACTGGCGGGAGAAACGCATCGTCATCCAAGCGCCGGGACAGCTGAACCGTTCCGGCTCAGGCGATGCGTCCGCCGCTGCGTACCAGTCCGACAATGATGATGGCGGCGAGCAGCAGGAACACCGTGCCCGCTGCCCGCTCCAGCCACATGCGTGTCCCCGGCCGTGCCATGGCCGCAGCCAGACTGCTCCCCGCGACCACATAGGCCCCACCGACCACCAGGTCGCAGGTCACGGCAATCGCCGCCAGGATCGCCAGCTGCGGGGCAAGCGGCTGATCGAAGGACAGAAATGGTGGCAGCAGCGCAAGGACGTAGACCAGCGACTTGGGGTTGCCGAGCGCGATCGCCACGCTGTCACGCAGGGCATGGCGGCTGCGGAGCGCTTGCGTCTCCCCCGCCGTCGAACGCCCCCGCGACCCCACGATCGCACGCCAGCCGAGCCACGCCAGGTACAGCGCTCCGGCCGCGGCAAGCGCCCCGATCGCACGCGGCCAGGCGAGCGCCAGCGTGCCGAGGCCCAATCCGGCCGCCACGAACCAGAAGATGTTGCCCAGTTGCAGCCCGCCCAGTGCCGCAAGCCCGGCACGATGGCCTCGCCATGCGGACTGCGTCAGCACGAACACCATCTGCGGACCCGGCACCAGGCTGACCGTGCCGGTCACGGTGGTGAACAGCAGCAGCTTGGCAGGATCGATCATGATGGTGACGGACTAGCGCGTGAGTACGGCCAACCGGTCCGCCACGGCGACCAGATCGGCCTGGAACAGCCGCTCCTGCTCCTCGCGGGCGGTGCCGTCGAGCCGCAGCAGATAGGACGGATGCGCCGTGATCCACAGTTCGCTGCCATCCTCCATCGGATGGGCCGTGCCCCGCGCCTTGCTGACGCTGACCGTCTTGCCCAGCATCCCGCGCGCCGCGCTGGCACCCATGGCCAGGATCAGCCTGGGCTGCACGATTTGCCGCTCGCCCTCGATCCACCAGCGGCAGATGTCGATCTCCTTGGCCGTCGGCGTCTGGTGCAGGCGACGCTTGCCCCGGTCCACAAACTTGAAATGCTTGACCGCATTGGTGACGTAGGTGGTGCCACGATCGATCCCGGCCCGTTGCAGATGGACGTCCAGCACCTGTCCCGCCGGGCCCACGAACGGACGGCCCTGCTGGTCCTCCTGATCACCGGGCTGCTCGCCCACGATCATCAGTGCGGCGTGATGTGGCCCCTCGCCCATGACGGCCTGGTTCTCCAGCGCTCCGATCGGGCACTTGCGGCAGGCATGGATAGCCTTGTCGATCGCCGACAGTGTGGTCGGCCGCTCATCGAATTCCAGCGCACCCGCTTCCACCATCGCCACCTCCCGCGCCTGGGCGCCTGCCACCAGTTCCGGTATCAACGCGGTCTCCGGCATGTTTTTCCAGTATTTGCGCGGCATCTCCTTCAGCATGGCGCCGATCTTCAGCCGCGCGGGATTGAAGGTGGAGGCATAATACCGCCGCCACAGATCCTCCGTTGGATCCTCGCCCGGCGCGTCGCCGCGCTGTGCGGGCGGACCTTCGGCCAGCACCTCACCGTCCCAGTGCAACGAACCACGCGGGGTCAGGATCGACCAGCGCATGTTTGCGAAGCGATTGACGAAGAACGCGGCATTGCTGCGCAGGATATGGTGCTCAGGCTCGAACCAGGCGACGAACCGCTCCTCGCCATCCGCCTCCGCCAGCGCGCGGAATCGGACAAAGGCGCGCATCTTGTGCTTGTCCCGCCGCACGGTGCGGGCCAGTTCGTCCAGCCGGCGCACATCGCTGTCAGTGCGGTCCTCCAGCACGCGGCTGTTCGCCTGATGCCGCCAGAGGAGGCGGTACAGCAGCGCAAAGCGCGCCGGATCGGAATGGCAGATGGCAGTCTCCGCCGCCTGGATGAACGGCTTGCTGGCCCGCACCTGCGGCGCGTCGGCCGCCGGCACAGGCAAGGGCTGCCCGCCGTCGGCGAACAGATCGCCGCTGCCGCCCGGCTCGACCCACGCGATCCGGTCCGGCGGCACGCTGCACTGCATCAGCGCACGGGCCGTGTCGCGCCAGAACCCGAAGTCGTCAGGCGCGGGCAGCTGCACCGAATAGAAGGCGGCATCCCCGTCAGGCAGCGGCGCTGTCACGCGGCGAACAGTTCCAGCTGCTCCTGCTTCGGCGCCAGCAGCGATTTGAGATCGGCCCGGTCGGTCAAGGCGGTCGGCCGCCAGTCCAGTGCCACGATGAAGGGACGGACCTTGGCGATGGACACGGTCAGCTTGCCCACATCCTCCAGCCGCAACGTCCGCTGACGCCGCGCAGCGATGATCTGGTCGACCGCCCGGACGCCCAATCCCGGTATGCGTAGCATCGCCTCACGCCCGGCCCGGTTCACATCGACCGGAAACCGCTCGCGGAACTTCAGCGCCCATGCCAGCTTCGGATCAATGTCGAGCGGCAGCATGCCGTCATCGCCCGTCGCCTGCATCACTTCTGCCGCGGAATAATCGTAGAAGCGCATCAGCCAGTCGGACTGGTACAGCCGGTGCTCCCGCATCAGCGGCGGACGCTTCAGCGGCAGCACGGCGCTGGCATCAGGGATCGGGCTGAAGGCGGAGTAGTAGACCCGCCGCAGGCGGAAGCCGTCATACAGGCGACTAGCCTTGCCCACGATGTCCGCATCGCTGGCCGCATCCGCACCGACGATCATCTGCGTCGATTGCCCGGCCGGGGCGAAGCGTGGCGCATTGCGGAACCGCTTCGTCTCGTCGCGGGATTGCGCGATGTCGTCCTTCACCTCCGCCATCGCGGCCTCGATCCGCCCGGTGTTCTTGTCCGGTGCCAGCCGTGCCAGCCCCGCATCGGTCGGCAGCTCCACGTTGATGGACACGCGGTCGGCATACAGCCCCGCCTGGTGCACCAGCTCGGCATCGGCATCGGGAATGGTCTTCAGGTGGATGTAGCCACGGAAGTCATGCTCCTCCCGCAGGATGCGGGCAACCTCCACCAGCTGCTCCATCGTGTGATTGGAGCTTTTCACGATGCCCGAGGAGAGAAACAGGCCTTCGATGTAGTTGCGGCGGTAGAAGCTGAGCGTCAGGTCCACCACCTCCTGCGGCGTGAACCGCGCGCGCGCCACGTTGGAACTCGCCCGGTTGATGCAGTAATGGCAGTCGAAGATGCAGTGATTGGTCAGCAGGATCTTCAGCAGCGAAATGCAGCGGCCATCCGGCGCGTAGGCATGGCAGATGCCCATGCCCTCGGTCGAGCCGATGCCCTTTCCGCCAGTGTCCTTGCTGTTGCGCTTGGCCGTGCCGGAGGACGCGCAGGACGCATCGTACTTGGCGGCATCCGCGAGTACCGCCAGCCGTTCCAGGATGCTGCCTTGTTTCATCTGTTCCATATATGTTCGATTGAGCGCCCCGGCTAGGGCCCGCGTGTGCCGTTCACAGATGCAACTTACGTCGGGCTCAAAGGTTCTGACCGGGTTACCTTTCAAGCATAAGGACGCTTCGATGAACCGAGTGCAGACACGCGACGGTACCAGCCTGTACGTCAAGACCCTGGGCCAGGGCCGGCCGGTGGTGCTGATCCATGGCTGGCCGCTATCCGCCGACAGCTGGGATCCGCAGATGATTGCGCTGGCAGAGGCCGGCTACCAGGCGATCGCATATGACCGGCGCGGCTTCGGCCGGTCGGATCAGCCGGCAACCGGCTATGACTACGACACCTTCGCCGATGACCTGGCCGACGTTCTGGAGAGCACCGGGGCGAAGCAGGACGTGGCGCTGGTCGGCTTCTCCATGGGTGGCGGCGAGATCGCCCGCTACATGAGCCGCCACAATGGCGCAGGCGTGACGCAGGCGGTGCTGGTCAGTTCGGTCGTTCCATACATGCTGCAGACTCCGGACAATCCGGATGGTGTGCCGCAAGCCACGTTCGACGAGATGACGGCCGGCATGCGCGCCGACTTCCGCCACTTCTTCACCGGCTTCTTCAAGGACTTCTATGGCGTCGGTCTGGTGACGCAGCCGGTCAGTGACGAGCAGCTGCACTGGGCCTTCATGACCTCGCAGATGGCTGGACAATATGCCACGCTGCAGGCCGCCAAGGCGTTCGCCACTACGAATTTCCGGCCGGACCTGCCGCACTTCACCGTGCCGACGCTGGTGATCCACGGCACGGCCGACAAGACCGTCCCGATCGATGCCACCGGCCGCGCTGCGGCCGCCGCCATCTCCTCGGCGGACCTGATCGAGTATGATGGCGAGCCGCATGGCCTGTTCGCCACGCAGCAGGATCGCCTGACGCAGGACCTGCTGGACTTCCTGGGCCGCCGCTAGGCGACCCCGTTCAGGCCACGGCCGGCACTTGCGGGCCGTGGCCACCGGCGGCGCGGGGGTCGCTCCCCCGCAGCGCCAGCAATGCCATGTACGGCGCGCACAGGAACTGCAGCGCCATGACGGCAAGCCCGCTGGCACCCAGCACGGTCAGCTCCCAGCCGATCTGCGACATGGCGACCAGCACCAGCCCGCAGCCCGCCAGGCACAACAGGCCCAGCGCCATCTCCGGCGCGGCTGACCACAGGGCACCGCCCAGCGTGTCGCTGCCGCCGAACTTGGGCGTCCGGCGCCAGCCGAGCGGCTTGCCCGACAGGCCGGCGATCCCGGACAGCAGCACCACATAGGTCAGCGATGCCCGCGCCACTTCGCCGCGCACCATGTCGGCCAGCCTGTGGATGCCGGACAGCTTGTAGCGGTGGCGGATGCGCACCAGCGTGGTCACCATCGTCAGCGTCAGCAGCGGCCAGGTCACGTCCGGCACGTTCACCGGATCGATCCGGCCGGCATAGATGGCGATCGTCACGCCCCCCAGCATGAACAGGCCGGTGACGATGCCGGCGAGTGTCTGCAGCGGCGCCATGCAGCGCAGCACCTCCAGCAGTTTTGTCCAACCGGGCATCGGCCGCGCATAGGGCGCAGGCATGAACAGGCGCCAATGCCGCCGCAACTGCTGCACCGGCCCGGCGGTCCAGCGGAAACGCTGCTTCTTGTAATCGTCGAACGTGTCGGGGATCAGCCCGCGCCCGAACGTCTCGCTCAGGTAATATCCGCGATAGCCGACCGCACGGATGCGGACGGACACTTCGGAATCTTCCGTCAGGCACCATTCGGCCCAGCCACCCGCCGCGCGCAGGGCGCGGGTGCGCAGCAGGCACATCGTGCCGATGGTAAAGGCCCCGCCATATTCATGCACGCCCAGCATATCGACCTTGTTGTTGGGCATGTACTCGGCATAGCAGGCGGACAGGAAGGCGCTGTTCTCGAAGTCGCGATAATCGTGCGGCGTCTGCAGATACCCGATCTGCGGGTCTTCGAAGAACGGCACCAGCCGCGCAAGGAAGTCCGGCGTGGACAGGTAATCGGCATCGATCACCGCGATGATCTCCGCCGTCTGGTCCATCTGATCCAGCAGCCAGTTCAGCGCACCCGCCTTGGCCCCGGGCAGCGGCGCCACGTGGAAGAAACGGAATACCTCCCGGCCCAGCCGCGCATTCAGCTCCGCGCTATAGGCTTCCAGCGGGCGCCACAGCGCCTCGTCCTTGGTGTTGTTGTCGCACACCAGGACCTCGAAATCCGGATAGTCGAGCGCGGCCAGGTGATCCATCGTCGCCTTCACGATCTCCGGCGGCTCGGCATAGCAGGGCAGCTGGATGGAGACACGCGGCTGATAGTGGCGGGATGCCAGCGCCGGCGCATGCGTCGGCTCGCGCCAGCTGCCATGGGTCAGCACCGCCTCGCGCGCGATCCGTTCGACCGACGCCAGCAGCGACACGGCAAAGGTGAGCGTAACACCCATCAGCGCCAGCGCCTCGAACCCGCGGGACAGGGTCAGCTCGTTGATGAACAGGCACGACCACAGCCAGGTGGTGCACAGGCCCTGGAAGGTGATGGCCAGCCACGCGGCGCCGGGAATGCTGAGGTTGCGGGTGTTCAGCGCAATGCCGACCGAGAGCAGCAGGAAGATGCCGGCCGGCCACAGGATCGTGCCCAGCTCGCCCAGCAGCAGCGCGCAGGCGCCGGTCGCCAGCACTGCGATCGCCAGCAGCTCCCCCAGCTCCGCGCCACGGGTATCGTGCGTCACACGCACGGACCGGGCCAGCCACAGGGAGATGGCCAGCACGGCCACTGCCGTGAACAGGACCCATGGATCGAGATCGACGCGCTGCGGCAGCGGCATGGACAAGGTTTCCTGTACGCACGGGGTTTATAGCCAATGCTGCAATGCAGCGTAGCTGTTGTTGGTTCCGGTTGGTGGATTGCCTGCGCAAGATCAAGCCCGATGACGGGCACAGCGTGTTCGATGCGGCGACCCGATCCGGGGTGACGATCAAAGGCCCGCCGGCCAATCGAGCCGCAGGCTTGAGGAACCGGAACGGGCAGCCTCCGGTTGATCGGGCAACACACAGGAGACGCCGCGATGAGCGACACGCATGAACTGAAGCAGAAATTCTGGAAGGCTCTGGCCGAAAGCCCCTACACCTTCCTGCAACTCGATGCCGCGCCGGCGACGGCCGTGCCGATGACCGCCACGCTCGATCGCGATGCCGACAGCGCGATCTGGTTCTTCACCAAGAAGGATCACGCGCTGGCGGCCGGTGGCCCGGCCACGGCGACCTTCACCGGCAAGGGGCATCAGATGTTCGTCCGCTTCGGCGGCACGCTGGTGACCGAGCACAGCCGTGAACGGCTGGACAAGCAGTGGACCAAGCAGATCGAGGCCTGGTACCCGCAGGGCAAGGAGGATCCCAACCTGCTGTTCCTGCGCATGGATCTGGGCCGGGCCGAAATCTGGAACAGCGATCTTGGCGTAATCGACGAGGTCAAGATGATGCTGGGCTTCGACGTGCACGCGGAAGCGCATGACGAGCATACCAAGACGGTGCTCTGACGCCCTGCCCCTCCCGCCTGCAAGAAGGCCCGCCAGGAGTGATCCTGGCGGGCCTTTTCATGTTCGCATCGGCAGCAGGGTGTCAGGCGTCCTTGCCACCCGGCGTGGGTGCGCCGGGCAGCGGCGGCACCGGCAGCGGCGGAATGTCCGCGTCATCTTCCGGCACATCGAGCAGACCGCGGCCCACATGGCTCCGATTGCGGCTGTATCCGAAGTAGACCACCAGGCCGATCGCCGCCCAGACCACGAACATCAGCTTGGTTTCCAGTCCCAGGCTCCAGAACAGATAGGCGCAGCCCGCGATGGCGATCGGCGCCGTGATCATCACCGCCGGGGTGCGGAACGGGCGCACACGGCTCGGATCGGTCCGCCGCAACATCATCACCGCGATCGAAACCGCGGCGAAGGCGAACAGGGTGCCGGAATTGGAGATGTCCGCCAGGATGCCCACCGGGAAGAACGCCGCGAACAGCGCCACGAAGATACCGGTCAGGATCGTGATCACGTGCGGCGTGCGATAGGTCGGGTGAATCTTGGAGAACATCGCCGGCAGCAGCCCGTCGCGGCTCATCACGAAGAAGATGCGGGTCTGGCCGAACATCATCATGAGGATCACGGAAGGCAGCGCGAGGCCTGCGGCGAGGCCCAGCAGGTTGCCGATCTGCGGCCAGCCGATCTCCCGCAGGGTCCAGGCCAGCGCCTCCTTGGAACAGGTCACGGCCTCGTTGCCGGCGGCGGCCAGCGCGGCGCACTGGTCGGACAGCGCGGTCGAGCCCGGGGCCAGCACTTCGCCCGCCGGGCCGAACACCGGCTGCGCACCCACCGTGCCGATCACGCCCGCCGCGACCAGGATGTAGAACACGGTGCAGATGGCCAGCGAACCGATCAGGCCGATCGGCATGTTGCGCTGCGGGTTCTTGGTTTCCTCCGCCGCGGTGGAGACCGCGTCGAAGCCGACATAGGCAAAGAAGATGGAGGCGGCTGCGGCCGAGATGCCGGTAAAGCCCAGCGGCGCGAACGGGGTGAACCCGTCCATGTTCATGACCGGCACGGACAATGCCACGAACAGCGCAAGGGCGGCGACCTTGATCGCCACCAGCACCGCGTTGACCGCAGCGCTTTCCTTCGTGCCGATCACCAGCAGCCATGTCACCAGCCCGGCAATCAGCATGGCCGGCAGGTTGACCAGTCCGCCATCATACGGCCCGCGCACCAGCGCCACCGGTATGTCGACGCCGAATGCGTTCTGGATCAGCCCGACCACATAGCCGGACCAGCCGACGGACACGGCGCCCGCCGCCACCGCATATTCCAGGATCAGCGCCCAGCCGACCATCCAGGCGATCAACTCGCCCATTACGGCGTAGGAATAGGTGTAGGCGGAGCCGGATACCGGCACCATCGCCGCCATCTCGGCGTAGCACAGGGCCGCCACCGCGCAGACGAACCCGGCGATGATGAAGGACACCATCATGCCCGGCCCGGCCTTCTGCGCCGCTTCCGCCGTCAACACGAAGATGCCGGTGCCGATAACTGCGCCGACCCCCAGCATGGTCAGCTGAAACGCGCCCAAGGAACGCTCGAGCGACTTCTTTTCCGCTGTCGCCAGAATGGCGGATAGCGGCTTTACCCGGCCGAAAATCATGGAGCCTGACAATCCCTCAATTGCATGGTCCGCGACGTTGGCTGTGCAGCCTTGCCGTCGCTTGTGTGCGTTGTTCTATGCCAATTTTACGTCGCTGCAATGCTGCATGACAGATTCCGGCGATGTTTGCCGGATATGTGCGTGGAACAGCGGGTGAGTTGCCCATCATCGTCAAAGCGCCTAGCGGACGGCATATTCCTCAACAGACATCGGCCAGCACGATCCCATGGGCACCTTTCGACGTTTCTACGGCTTCTCGCTGATCTTCACGATCGTCTGCCTCGCGCTGGGCGCCTGGTACGGCCTGTCCAGCACCGGCAGCGTGTCGGCAATGCTGGGCATGCTGTGGATCATCGTGGTCCTGTCGGTACTGGAGATCTCGCTCTCGTTCGACAATGCGGTGGTCAACGCCTCCGTTCTGAAGGACATGGACAAGGTCTGGCAGAAGCGCTTCCTGACCTGGGGCATCGCCTTCGCGGTGTTCGGCATGCGGGTCGTGTTCCCGCTGGCGATCGTTGCCATCGCGGCCGGACTGGGGCCGATGGAAACGATCAACCTGTCGCTGAACGATCCGATCGAGTATGAGCGCATCGTCAGTTCCGCCCATGTCGGCATCGCCGGTTTTGGCGGCGCCTTCCTTGCGATGGTCGGCCTCAAGTTCTTCTTCGATGGCGAAAAAGAGGTGTTCTGGATTGCGAGTGTCGAACGGATGCTGGCGCGCTTCTCCGCGGTACCGGCGGCCGAGATCGCCCTGCTGCTGCTGACCCTGTGGGGCATCTCCAACCTGCTGTCCCCGGCTGACGCCCTCACCTTCCTGGTCGCCGGCATTCTGGGGCTGGTGACCTTCATCGCCGTGGAAGGCATCAGTGCCATCCTGGAACTGCAGGAAGAGAAGAAGAAGCTGGCGGGCGCCGCGATGCGCAGCGGCCTGGGTGGCTTCATCTACCTCAACATTCTCGACGCATCCTTCAGCTTCGACGGCGTGATCGGTGCCTTTGCCTTGTCGAACAACATGATCATCATTGCGCTGGGCCTGTCGATCGGCGCCATGTTCGTGCGTTCCATGACGATCCACTTGGTCGAACAGGGCACGCTGGCCGAATATCGCTACCTCGAGCACGGCGCGTTCTGGGCGATCATCGTGCTGGGCGGCATCATGCTGCTGTCCGCCCGGTTCCATATTCCGGAAACCATCACCGGACTGATCGGCGCGGTGCTGATCGGGCTGTCGCTGCTGTGGTCCATGCGCCATAACCGCCGGATGAAGGCGCGCGAGGGTCTGGCCGCCGTGCAGCAGGAGGTCGATACCGGCCCCCGCTGACAGGAGCGGGGAGGCGCAATCCTCCCCGTCCCCTTGTCGGAACGTCGCCTAGTTCACGGCTTCCTTCGCCGCGTCGCCGATCTGCCCTGCGGCTTCGCCCACTTCCCCGGCCGCATTTGCAATCGCGTTGTCCTTGGCGGCTTCGGCGCTGCCAAAGGTCGAAAACGCCCAGACGGCGATGGCAGCAATCAGCAGCAATGCGATCACGCCAAACAGCGCTGTGCCGTTGGACCGGCGCGACGGACCTTCCGTGATGATAGTCGTGTGCGTGTGGCTGGCGCCTTCCGGCGTCTCGGTGGTGACGATGCGTTCATCGGCCATGGCAGATCTCCCTTGCTGTTATTGCTGGGAGACAGCGCACGATGCTCGCCATTCGTTCCGTCCGCCTGGCGACGCACCGCCGCCGCCACCGCCACCGTAATCGCGAACACCGAACATCCATACGCCAGTAGGCGTCCAGCCTGCTGGCGAGCATGTCCTCTTGCAGAAGGATCTTGCCTGCGAATGGGTGGAGACGGCGCACGAAAACGGCGAATGCAGGATCTTCGCGATCGTGCAGCAGGCGGTTGGCCATACTTTCTGAAGGATGGCGTCGGGCCGACAGCGATGGCGGCCGACTTGCAGGTGGTGCCCCTGGCCAGACTCGAACTGGCACTCCAAAGGAACTCGATTTTGAGTCGAGCGCGTCTACCAATTCCACCACAGGGGCATGCCGGACCGGGCGGCGCTTAGCGGGCCGACGCGATCCGGGCAAGTGGGTCTAGTCGCGCAGGGCGCCAGCAAGCAGCTTGTGCACACGCGAGTGCAGCGGATCGTTGCCGGCCAGCACCTGATCGGCACAGATCGGCAGCGAACGGCCGCGATAATCGGTCACGAACCCGCCCGCTTCCCGCACCAGCAGGCAACCCGCGGCGGAGTCCCACAGGCTCAGCCCGCTTTCCCAGAACCCGTCGAAACGACCAGCGGCCACCCAGGCAAGGTCCAGCGCGGCGGAACCGAGGCGGCGAATGCCGGCGACCTCCGGTCCCACGGCACCGAAGATGCGGCTCCATTCGACAAAATCGCCGTGGCCGGAAAACGGCGTGCCGGTGGCGATCAGCGCCTCCGACAGCTGGCGGCGGGCGGACACGCGCAGGCGCCCGTCATGCAACCATGCGCCACGGCTCCTTTCCGCCCAGAAGCTTTCATCAGTGATCGGCTGGTAGACCAGGCCGGCAGTAACCTCGCCCCACCCGCTGCCGTCCAGCTTCGGCTCCTGTACCGCGATGCTGATCGCGAAATGCGGGATGCCGTGCAGGAAGTTGCTGGTGCCATCCAGCGGATCGATGATCCAGCGGGGCAGTCGCGGATCGCCCTCGATCTCGCCCGCTTCCTCCATCAGGAAGCCCCAGTCCGGCCGCGCTGCGCGCAACTCGTCCCACAGCGTCCGTTCGGACTGCCGGTCCGCGCGGCTGACGAAATCCGCCGGCCCCTTGCGGCTCACCTGCAGATGCTCGATCTCGCCGAAGTCACGCCGCAGCTTGCCGCCCGCCTTGCGCGCGGCACGCTCCATTACCCGGATCAGGCCTGTGATAGCTGCCATGACGCGTCAGCCGGCCTTCCCGACATAGGCCCGTTCGTACACATCCACCACGATGCGCGTGCCGCTGCCGATATGTGGCGGCACCATCACGCGCACGCCATTGTCCAGCATGGCGGGCTTGTAGCTGGAGGAGGCGGTCTGCCCCTTCACCACGGCGTCCGCCTCGACAATGGTCGCCTCGACCGTATCGGGCAGCTGCACGCTGATGGGCTTTTCCTCCCACAGCTCCAGCGACACTTCCATGCCATCCTGCAGGAAGGCCGCGGCATCGCCGAGCAAGTCGGCCGGCAGGTTGATCTGCTCGTACGTGTCCTTGTCCATGAACACCAGCATGTCGCCCTCGGCATACAGGTACTGGAAATCCTTGGTGTCCAGCCGCACGCGCTCGATCGTGTCGGCGCTGCGGAAGCGGACATTGGTCTTGCGGCCATCCTGCAGGTTCTTCATCTCGACCTGCATGTAGGCGCCGCCCTTCCCCGGCTGCGTGTGCTGGATCTTGGCGACCTTCCAGATGCCGCCTTCATATTCCAGAATGTTGCCGGGGCGAATGTCCACGCCGCTGATCTTCATCGCTGTACATGCCTTCGAAGGATGGGAAACAGCTGCGCGCCGTAGCGGGTGCTGACTTGCATGGCAATGCGGGGCATGGCTCGCTATGTTACCGCAATGACTAAGCGATTGCGATCACGCGCGCGCAGCGTCGGCGCGGCCTGCGCGGCGCTGGTGCTGCTGGCACCTGCGGCGCAGGGACAGGACATCTCGCCCCAGGCGGACCGGCTGCCGCCGCATCGCGGCGGGATCGGCGTCATGCCGCAGGGCCTGTATGTCTGCGAGCTGCCGGACGGAAGCGCATCCTCCCGCGGCGTGGTGCAGCCCGGCACCAGCTTCCGCATCACCAGCGCCTCCCGCTACATCTCCGACCAGGGCACCGGCACCTATCTGCGTCGCGGTGACACCATGGTCCTGTCCAGCGGCCCGCGCGCCGGCGAGCAGTACCAGATCGTCGGAGACGGCTTCGTGCGCAGGCTGGAGAACGGCAACCCCGGCCGCCTGCGCTGCCTGCACCGCGCGCGCTGATCCGGCCGCCGGCGGTTCCGGCCTGCGCGGACAGGCTGACCGGAACATCCGCCCACAAGCTCGGTTTGCTCGATGGTAAAATGGAGGAGCGACCATGACACGAGCAAACTTCGACACGCCGGACGGCGAAGACATCGACATCGACTCGGACGATGTGACTCACCTGTCGCTGGGGCAGGACGAAGGCACCACCGTAATCGAACTGGAAGATGGCAGCGAGGTGGTGGTCGTCGCGACTCAACTCGAGGTCGCGGCAGAGCTCGGCCTCAACCCGCTCGACTATGTCGATCCCGAGGATGACGACGAATCGCTCGAAGACCTTGTCGACAAGCCGCTGGACGATGAGGATGTGGCATGATCGACCGCCGCTCAAGGTCAGTCACCATCACCTGACTGGATGGCGATACGGCCGCGAGCAGCCAGTCGGCCGCCACCGCCCCCCTAACCTCGCCCGGACTTGATTCGGAGTTCCGTTGCTCACTCGGCCCATCCATCGTTCCCATCACCAATGGGAGCGGGGACCGTTCGCGAAGCAAATGGCCGAAAATATGGCGCGACAGCCGACGCTCCTGGAGGCCCACAGGCCGCCGAACGTGCATGCGATTGTTGAAGGTGTTGCACGATGCCCCCCCCCACCAGCCTGCGGCCCTCCCCTTCCCATACTGCGCATGACGAGAACTGAACGTCCGCAATGGGGGAAAACGGACGTTCAGTTGATCACCTGAATAAACTTACTCGCGCTGCTTCGATACAGTGTCATGTCGGCGAGCACGACCCGGCAAAGACCTGACCTCATGGAAGAGCAACAATCCGGCCCAGACGAACCCGGGACCGGCGAGCGCAATACCGACGATCCACCTCCAGGGGCTGGGAAGATTGAAGAAGAACAGGATCGGGAACAGCAGAGACAGACCGACAAGAAGGGGCCAAAATGTATCAAGCTGGTCAGGGGCATCGTATAAACCGCCGCTGTACATGCCAGCCACATGGCGAGAATAGCGCCGGAGAAGCCACCTCACAGATCACAACCCTCAATCACAGCGTGATGGCGTCGGGATTTGAACGCGTCGGTTGCTAAGCCACGGTTGATCATCAGCGGAATCTGAACGATGCGGCTACTGGCCGCAATGGGGACGCGAGCTGCCAGTCCGCTTACGGGAAGAATCAGCTGCTCAGCCAACGACCGAAGAGGGTGGACAGCGGACTGGCGGCTTTCAGGAGACCGCAGGCGATAGCTGCCGTCCCGAAAACGATGGTGTGGCGAGAAGGACCCTCAACTGAAACCTTGATCCTTCAGCAGAGCGGTCAGCTCCATGTCTGAGCAGCCCTCAAGATTGAGCAACGCCTGATATGGATCACCATGAAGACCAAGGACGGCCGCAAATGCCGGCTCGGTTTTCATGCCCTTGTTACGCCACGCCATCACTGCGGCACGAAAGATCTCGCCACCGAGCGTCAGCAGCCTTTGTTCCACAAGAAAGTGCCGCCATCCATACTGCTCGAGAATGGGAGACGCTTGGCCAAATAGCTCGATGGTCCAGCCGGCGGCGGAAAAACTGGCGACGACGGGTCGATCAAGCTTGATCTTCTGCCACATGCGGAACTTCGCCTGCGTGCCAAAGGTGTTCCATACGACGCAGGTGAAGGCGTCCGCATCGGGGGCGAAGCAAACAACATCTATATCGCTCGTTGGAAGATCCAGACCCAGTGGCGGCGTGCCGACGACATGGGGATAGAACTCAGCCAGCTTCGGCAAAACTCCCGTTCGTTCGAGCGCCTCCAGATAGTGCGACCTATCCATCAGGCCTTGGTAGGACGGGTATCCCGGGTCTGCAAAGGAAGACACCGGCTGATGGGCGTCACGCAAAGGAACCGCTAGCGGGAAAAAACCCGCGGCGGGTCGGCAGGGTCGGCTTTCTCAATATCTGTTCCCGGATTGCTCTTTCCCGAAATGACCCTCGGAGATGGAGAAACGGGAAAAGGTCGCGCTGAACGAACGGCCGCTTGCGGTGGGTCTGGTTTCCCAACTTGAACTGCCATGTTGGGGGCGAAAGCTGACCTCCCCCCCCCCCCCCCCCCGGAGGAGGGGCACCACGCGCAGGGCGCTGAAGGGCACGCCCTGGACTCAAGAGCTTTCCGTCAAGCGAAAGAAGAGGCGGCACGTGCCCTCCACCATGCTGCGCACGGTCCCTGTTCCCGTGCCGGCGAGATCTGAAATAGGCAATGAGCGAAAGCTGCCATCTCACATCTGGTGCAGGCGTTTGCATCGCTCCGGACTGTCTCGCATGACGCACTCGCCAGCATGATGCTCTGGCGATCTACGCAGACATGACGGGGCTTCCCGAACCCACCCCATCGACTCAGCTACCGGTCAGCACCGGATATGGGTTGATGGCTCGCGCCGGCTCCCACCATTCGGCACCGGGCGAGGTGCGCAGGATGGCGAAGTGCAGATGCGGCGCGCCGGCATCGGCATTGCCGGTGGTGCCCACAGTGCCCAGCACCTGCCCGGTCCGCACCTGTTGCCCTTCGGCCAGGCCGGGTGCGTACGCCTGCAGATGCGCGTAATACAGCAATGTGCGCCCATCAGCCGCACGGGCATAGATTGTCAGTCCGCCGGCCTCGCTGGTGAACAGCTTCTCCACTCTGCCGCTCGTTGCGGCCAGCACCGGGGTGCCAGCCGGCGCCATGATGTCGAGCGCTTCGTGCGTGCGCTCCTCATCCTGCGCCGCGCCACGGGGATCATCGAACGTGTCGACCAGATCCGGGGCGGCAACACCCTGCACCGGAACCGTCCAGCTACCCGGTGCCGGAACGAACCGGCTGCCCTGCGGCCTGGCACGAGCGGGTTCGCCCGTGCCCTCCTGCACCGTTGACGGCTGGGCCATCCAGCCGCCCCCGACCACGATCCACGCCGCGCTGGTCAGCGTGGCCGTGATGACGATCGTCGACAGCCGGTCGCGGATCCCCACTGCGTCAGGCCTCGAAAATGACCCTGGTCGAACCCGTCACCATCTGCGCCAACCGGGCCGCATCCCAGTTCGTCAGCCGGACGCAGCCATGGCTCTCGGTCCGGCCGATCGTGGACGGATTGGGCGTGCCGTGGATGCCGTAATGGTCCTTGCTCAGGTCGATCCACACCACGCCGACCGGTCCGTTCGGTCCCGGTGGCAGCCTTTGCGCTTCGTCGGACGGGTCCGCATCGTGGAACAGGTCCGGGTCATAGGCATAATCCGGATTGTAGGCCTTCCCCTTGATGTCCCACTCGCCCAGCGGCAGCGGATCGTGTTCGGATCCGGTCGTCACGGTGAACATCGCGATCAGCTTGTCCTGCGCGTCATAGGCCTTCAGCCAGCCGCCGGATTTGTCCACCACGACACGCGCGGCCTCCGGCTGCTCGCTGCCGACGCCCAGGCTGGACAGGGTCGCCAACCAGTCCTTGTTCTCCACATTTGCCGCGACGATCCGGTCGGCGCCGACATTGGGCACGCGGATCTCCTGGCCGACCCGGAAGGCCGGGCGCGGCGGCAAGGAATTGCGCGGGGTCCCGGCGCTTGCCGTCGGGGTCGGTGCCGGTGCAACCTTGTTGGCCGGGCCGGCCGGGCGACCATTGGGGTTGAGCTGGTACAGCACCTCCACTGTCGTGTGGAACCGCTCCGCCAGGGCCTCGTCCAGGCTTTCGTAGCCGAGATGCTGCAGCTTGGCCTGATCGGCATAGTCCTCCGGAAGCGGCCGGTACTGGCCCTGCCCCCAGTTCTCGGGAATGGTCACCACGCGGGTGGCCGGGATGTTGCTCCACCGCATCAGCGCCGCACGGGTCGGCTGGTCCAGCTCGCCGCTGGTGCCCAGACTGTTGGCTTCCTGGAAGCCCGTCAGCGCGTTGGTGGTGGAAATGCCCATCTTGCCGTCGACCACGCCCGGGGCGAAGCCCAGCCGCTCCAGCACCACCTGCGCCTGCATCAGCGGACGGGCCTCGATATCGGCCGTGTCCACATCGGCCTGGGCACCCTGCGCCGGATCGCTGGAGGCCATCGCATCGGCGCCACCCTGCTCCACCGCCTCGGCGGTGCTGGCAGGGGTATCCTGCCCGTCCGAGCCGTTGAAACCGCAGCCGGCCGCCGCCAGCGTGATGGCGAGCAAAGGCGCGGTAATGGTCAATTTGCGCATGGTGTCTCCCTGTTCTGACAAGACAACAGCCACCTGCGCGATTGGCTCCCTAGTCGGGGCGGTCCTGGCGCACGGCCGCGGCAAAGGCCTGCACCGCGGCAGCCTCGTCCAGCCCGTCCACATTGGTCCACACGCTCGCGCTTACCGCCAGGAAATCGGTGCCGGCCTCCACCAGCGGGCGGCAATTGCCGGGCGTGATCCCGCCGATCGCGACGCAGGGGATCTCCATCAGGCCGTGCCACCATTCCAGCAGGTCCAGCTCGGGCCGGTGCTCGCTCGTCTTGGTGCTGCTGGGGTAGAACGATCCGAAGGCGATGTAATCCGCCCCTGCGTCACCCGCCTCCATGGCCAGATGGCGGCTGGCGTGACAGGTCACGCCGATCTGTGCCTCCGGCCCCAGCACGGCGCGTGCCTCCCGCGGGGAGCCGTCACCCTGCCCCAGATGCACGCCATCGGCGCCCAGGCGCTTCGCCAGGCTGACATCGTCATTGACGATGAAGGCCACGTCGCGCGCCGCGCAGATGGCCTGCAGCGGTTCGGCCGCCCGGGCGCAGGCATGCTGGTCCAGGCCCTTCAGGCGCAGCTGGAACGCGGCCACCGGCATCGCCGGATCGGCCGCATCGATCGCCCGGGCCAGCCGGTCGGCAAACGCGCCGGATACATCGGCGGGAGAGATCAGGTAGAGTTGGCATTGAGGCATGGGTGCGCCTTACAGCGGCCATTCAGCCGCAGGCAAGCCGCGCATGATGATAGCCCGCCCATGCGCCGCGCCCTCATCCCGCTCATCCTGCTCCTGTCCGCCTGCGCCACCACGCCGCAGCCGGAGGGCGAACGCCACCTTCCCGCCGCGGCGATCGGCCAGACGGTGATGGTCGACGGCCCGCAACTGACGGTGGTGGAACTGCTGGAGGACAGCCGCTGCCCGGCCGATGTGCAATGCGTCCAGGCCGGGCGCGTGCGGGTGCGGGTCGCGGTGCATCTGGGAGCCGGCGACCGCACGCTGGACCTGACGCTGGGCGAGCCGGTTCAGGTGGCCGATGGCGCGCTGGAACTGGTGTCGGTGCAGCCGGATCGCACGGTCGCGGCGGAGGCGATCGCCCCCGCCGCGTACCGGTTCAGCTTCCGCTTCGATGGCGGATATTAGGCGGCGGTCTTTTCCGTGCTGGCGCGGTGGATGGCGGTGATCGCTTCGTCTAGCACCGTGTCGAACTCGGCATCGCTCTGCCCGGCACGCAGTTCCTGCAGCAGGGCCCGGCTGAAGCTCGCGATCATGCCTTCGTTCTTCGCCAGCTCCGCGCAGGCATCGGTGCGGTTGAAGCCGCCCGACAGGGCCACGACCTTCAGCACCTTCGGATGGCGCACCAGCGCGTCATAGGTACCCGCGACCGCCGGGATCGACAGCTTCAGCATGACCTGCTGGTTCTCGGGCAGCGCGTCGAGATGCTTCAGGATCTCGTCCCGCAGCAGCACCTCGCCCTCGGCTCTGTCGCTCGCATTGATGGAATATTCCGGCTCCAGCATCGGCATCATGCCATGCGCGGTGACCTGCGCGCCGATCTCGAATTGCTGCGCCACGACCGCGGCGATGCCCTCCGGATTGGCGGAATTGATGACGGAACGCTCCTTGGTACCGAACACACCCAGGCCGCTGGCGCGGGTCAGCAGGGCGTCCAGCGTCGGCATGGGCTTCATCAGCTGGACGCCGTTCGCCTCGTCCTCCAGACCCTTGTCGATCTTGATGAACGGCACGACGCCCTTGTCGATCAGCGCGGTGGGGGTCGGCTTGCCGTCGACCGCACCGTCCATCGTGCGCTCGAACAGGATGGCCCCGATCACGCGGTCGCCATTGAAGCTCGGCGCGCTGATGATGCGGCTGCGCATGTCGTGGATCTTGCCGTACATGGCCTCTTCCCCGTCCCACTCGTCATCGTTGACGCCATAGGCGCGCAGCGCCTTGGGGGTGGAGCCGCCGCTCTGGTCCAGCGCGGCGATGAAGCCGCGGCCCTCCGCGATCTTTGCCGTCATCTCGTCCTTGGTCATGCGCATTGCCCCTGTGTTCGTGTCTGATTGTCGATGATGTGAGTGTCAGCGCGCCAGTGCGGCGACACCGGGCAGTTCGCGCCCTTCCATCCATTCCAGGAACGCGCCGCCGGCGGTGGAAACATAGGTGAAGTCGCCCGCCACCCCTGCATGGTTCAGCGCCGCAACGGTGTCGCCGCCGCCGGCGACCGACACCAGCGATCCTTCAGCGCTCAACGCAGCTGCCGTCCGAGCCAGCGCCACGGTCGCGACGTCGAAGGGTGGCGTCTCGAACGCGCCCATCGGGCCATTCCATACCAGGGTGCGGCAGGTCTTCAGCACATCGGCCAGCGCCTCCACGGCGCGCGGCCCGACGTCGAGGATCATCTCGTCGCTCGCCACCTCATGCACGTTGCAGGTACGCAGCGATGGCGGATCGGCGGCGAACTCGGTCGCGACCACCACATCGTACGGCAGGTGCACGGTGCAGCCCGCCCGATCAGCCGCGGCCATGATCGCGTCCGCCTGGCCGGTCAGATCATGTTCGCACAGGCTCTTGCCGACATTCACGCCGCGGGCGGCGAGGAAGGTGTTGGCCATGCCGCCGCCGATGATCAGGTGCTGCACGCGCCCCACGAGATGTTCCAGCACAGCCAGCTTGGTCGAGACCTTGGCTCCGCCGACCACGGCTGCAACCGGCGTCTCGGGCTGACCCAAGGCCTTGTTCAGCGCCTCCAGCTCCGCCTGCATCGACCGTCCGGCATAGGCGGGCAGCAGATGCGCCAGCGCCTCCGTACTGGCATGGGCCCGGTGCGCGGCGGAGAAGGCATCGTTCACATACAGGTCGCCATTGGCGGCGATGGCGCGGGCAAACTCCGGATCGTTCGCTTCCTCGCCCTGCCAGAAGCGGGTATTCTCCAGCAGGCCGATATCACCCGGGCGGAAGATGCCGATCGTCTGTGCCACCACCGGCCCGGCGACTTCGGGAACGAACATCACCTCGCGTCCCAGCACATCGGCGACCGCGCCTTGGATCAGGCTGGTCGACATGGTGGAGTTGCGTTCCCCCTTGGGCCGGCCGAAATGTGCCAGCAGCAGCACCTTGGCACCGGCATCCGCCAGTTCCAGGATGGTGGGCGCGACTGCACGGGCGCGGGTCAGGTCGGTGACCTGGCCATCATGCATGGGCATGTTGAGGTCGACCCGCACCAGGGCCACCTTGCCATGGACATCGCCTGCATCGTCCAGCGTCGCGAACTGCCCGGTCATAGCTCAATCCTTACTTGGTCACCGACGGCAATATCGCCATCGGCTATCACTTCGGCCAGGAACCCGCCGCGCCAGTCCGGCAGCAGCGCAGCCTTCAGGCCCGGGGCGATCTCCTCCATGCGGCTGCACGGATCGCATTCCATGGTGACCAGCAGGCGACACTCGTCGCCGATGCCGAGCACGAACTTCTCCTGCCGCGGCAGGCGGACGCCGTGCACCAGCAGATTGTTGCGCCGCACCCACCATGGCAGGTCGAGCCTCAGGTCCTCGATCGCCGCCGCCCAGCTTTCGGCCTCGATCAGCGAGACCTGCCGCTTGAAACTGCTCTTCTGCGCGGCCAGCGCGCCGCGGAAATCGCCGGCGATCCCCGCAGCGCGGCTGACATGGACATGGCCGAGCCCGTGCTGGATCTCCCCGCGCGAACGATCGCGCCGCGCGATCCCCGCCAGGCGGCCGCCGGCGGCGGCTTGCGCCTCGCCCGCGGCCGAAGCCTGCCAGTCTGTCTGCATCTGCCTCAGAGCAGGCCCGCCATCACACCGGCGGTGTCGAGCATGCGGTTGGAGAAGCCCCACTCGTTGTCGTACCAGGAAACGACCCGCGCCAGCTTGTTCTCCAGCACGGCAGTCTCCAGGCTGTCCACGGTGGAGGATGCCGGATAATGGTTGAAGTCGCTCGAGACGAGCGGCTGGTCGGTATAGTCGAGCACGCCCTTCATCGGGCCATCCGCTGCGGCCTTCAGTGCGGCGTTGATCTCGTCCACCGTCACATCGCGGCCCGGCACGAACACCAGATCGACCATGGAGACATTGGGCGTGGGGACACGGACGGAGGAGCCGTCGAGCTTGCCCTTCAGTTCCGGCAGCACCAGGCCCACGGCACGCGCGGCGCCGGTGGTGGTCGGGATCATGTTGGTCGCACCGGCGCGGGCCCGGCGCAGATCCTTGTGGATCTGGTCCAGCATGCGTTGATCGTTGGTATAGGAATGGATCGTGGTCATGAAGCCACGCTCGATCCCGAAGCTGTCGTTCAGCACCTTGGCCAGCGGAGCGAGGCAGTTGGTGGTGCAGCTGGCGTTGGACACGATGATATCGTCGGCGGTCAGCACCTCATGATTCACGCCATAGACGACCGTCGCCGAGACCCCGGTAGCCGGGGCGGAGATCAGCACGCGCTTGGCGCCCGCATCCAGGTGCGGCTTGGCCGCATCATGCGACTGGAAGAAGCCGGTGCATTCCAGCACGATGTCCACGCCCATCTCGCGATGGGGCAGCTTGGCGGGGTCGCGCTCCTTGGTAACGGCGATGTCCTTGCCGTTGATCTGGATGCTGTCACCGTCGCTGGTGACCGTGCCGGGGAAGCGGCCATGCGTGCTGTCGAAGGCGAACAGCAGGGCATTGTCCTTGGGCTCCGCCAGATCGTTGATCGCCACCAGCTCCAGCCCGTGGTCGTCACGCTCCATGATGGCGCGGGCAACCAGGCGCCCGATCCGCCCGAAACCGTTGATCGAAACCTTGGTCGCCATCCATCTATCTCCTGTAGTTCAGCCGAGCTTGGCCATGATCTGGGGCACGATCGCTTCGGCGGTCAGGCCGAAGCGCGCGAACAGCTCCTCCGCCGGCGCGGACGCACCGAACCGGTCGATGCCGATATTGAGCCCGTCGAGGCCCGTAAACCGTTCCCAGCCGAAAGTCGCGCCCGCCTCGATCGAGACGCGCAGCACGCCGTCACCGCCGATGAGGCCAGTACGGTACGCTGCGGGCTGTTCCATGAACAGTTCGGCACAAGGCATGGAGATCACGTCGGCGCCGATCCCGTCACCTTCCAGCGCGGCCTGCACCTCCAGCGCGAGGGCCACTTCCGACCCGGTGGCGATCAGCTGCACTCGCCTGTCAGCAGTTGCCGGCTTGAGCAGATAGGCACCCTTGGCGCACAGGTTCTCCGCCGCATCGAACCGCACCGCCGGCAGGTTCTGCCGGGTGAGCGCCAGCAACGAGGGACGGTCTGCATTCTGCAGCGCCAGTTCCCAGCACTCGGCGGTTTCAAGCGTGTCGGCCGGGCGCATCACCAGCAGGTCCGGGATCACGCGCAGGGATGCCAGGTGTTCCACCGGCTGGTGGGTCGGGCCATCCTCGCCAAGGCCGATGCTGTCATGCGTCATCACATGGATCGCACGCACCTGCTGCAGGGCGCCAAGACGGATCGCCGGACGGGAATAGTCGGAGAACACCAGGAAAGTGCCACCATAGGGGATCACGCCCCCGTGCAGCGCCATGCCGTTCATCGCGGCGGCCATGCCGAATTCACGGATGCCGTAGTTCACGTAGCGGCCGGCATAATCGTCGGCCGACATGGAAGTCGTGGATGGTGTCTTGGTGTTGTTCGATCCCGTCAGGTCGGCTGACCCGCCGACCAGCGCGGGCACAGCCTGCGTCAGCACGGACAGGGCCGCTTCGCTCGCCTTGCGGGTCGCCATCTTCGGCCGCTCGGCCGCGACCTGGGCCTTGTACCCGGCCCAGTCCGCCAGTTGCGGCAGTTCGCCGCGCATGCGGGCGGCAAACTCCGCACCCTTGCCTGCCGCCTGCGACCGGGCGTGCCAGGTGGCATGAGCCTCCCCGCCGCGTGTGCCCGTAGCGCGCCAGTCGGCGGCGACGTTCTCCGGGATCTCGAAAGCCGGTGCGGTCCAGCCCAGCGTCTCGCGCACCAGGGCAATTTCAGCTGCACCAAGCGGGCTACCATGCGTCTTTGACGTACCCTGCAGGTTGGGGGCGCCCTTGCCGATCACGGTCCGGCACGCGATCAGGCTGGGCCGGTGGTCAGCCACCGCCTCGTCGATCGCCGAGCGAATGGCAGCGACGTCGTGCCCGTTGCAGGCCGCCACATGCCAGCCGGCAGCGGCGTAGCGGGCGGCCACATCCTCGCTGGTGGACAGGTCGGTGCTGCCATCGATGGTGATCCGGTTATCGTCCCACAGCACGATCATGCGGCCCAGCTTCAGATGGCCGGCCAGGCCGATCGCCTCGTGGTTGACGCCCTCCATCAGGCAACCGTCGCCGGCGATCACCCATGTGCGATGATCGACCAGATCATCGCCGAACTGCGCATTGAGGTGCCGTTCGGCAACCGCCATCCCCACCGCCATCGCCAGCCCCTGACCCAGCGGGCCGGTCGTGGCCTCCACGCCCGGAACCAGGAAGTTCTCCGGATGGCCGGCACAGACGCTGCCCAGCTGACGGAAGTTGCGGATGTCGTCCATCGTCGGCTGGGCGTAGCCGGACAGGTGCAGCAGCGCGTAGATCAGCATGGATCCATGGCCTGCCGACAGCACGAACCGGTCGCGATCGGGCCACGCGGGATCGGCCGGGTCGAACTTAAGGTAATCGGACCACAACACCGTAGCCACGTCCGCCATGCCCATCGGCATGCCGGGGTGACCGGAATTGGCGGCCTGCACCGCGTCCATCGACAGCGCCCGGACGGCATTGGCCATGGCGGCGAGGCGGACGGGATCCTGCGTCAAACGATTGCTCCGGAAAAACATGGCCACCGCGATAACGAGCGCGATTCGGTCGCGGTCTCCCTCGCGAACGGGACTGGCCCCGTCAAGCGCAGTGCCCTGTCCCGCAGTCGGACGGTCGGGACCGATTCGCCGCAGCAGCCCACAAGGCTTTGCCAACATTCGGTTTGTTCAATAAGGCGACCATCATGGATCGGCAGAGCATCAGCCACGCCTTGCAGCGCATCGCCCGGGCAACCGACCGCATCGAAGCGGGCGCCGGGCGCTCTGCGGCCGACCCGCACCTGGAGCAGCGCCATGCCGCCTTGCGGGCAGAAGCGACCGCCGCGCTGGCGGACCTTGATCGCCTGATCGGGCAGCTGGACGGTTGAGGATGCGCCTGCTGCCATGAGCAATGTGACCGTGACGATCGGCGGACGCGCCTACACCGTGGCGTGCAGCCCCGGCGAGGAGGCACATCTGCAAGGTCTCGGCCAGCTGGTGGACGACCGGCTGCGCGCAGTTCCGGGCTTGGCGAACCAGTCGGAGGTGCGCCGTCTGCTGTATGCCACGCTGGTGCTGGCGGACGAACTGCATGAACTGCGCGGGGAGGTGCCTGAGCAGGTGATCGAGCCCGCAAGGCAGGACGACGATATGGCCGTCGCGCTGGAACAGCTTGCCGCGCGGCTGGAGAGTGTGGCGGACCGGCTGGACGGCCCGGCCGCACACTGATCGATTTGCTGCCGCGTAGCCCTTGAGTGCAGCGCCACCAGCGCCTAGATTGGAATTGGCGGGACTGCCCGGCACGAGCTGCATGAAAATCCCTGAGGCTATAAGCAAATCCTTGGGTGCTGTCCCTGCCCGGCTTGCGGGTTCGTCCCGAAGGCCGGTGCACATGGCGCCCACCTGACGTCACGCGTCAGAGGATTTCCCGGCAAACGACCCATGGTGGTTCCGCCACACCACCACCGCCCGGCGCCCGGGCAGCGCAGCGGGAGGACGGCTTGGCCGACATTTTCGAGCAGAAGACCACCTTGCGCGCAGCATTGCGCCAGACGCGCCTCGGACATGCCGCCGCCCTGCCCCCCGAAGTCAGCGCGCTCGTTTTCAATCGCCCGCCCCGGCCCGTGCTGGACCTCGTGCCGGAGGGCGCGACGATCGGACTCTATCGTGCTGCCGAAGGCGAGGCCCGCACGGCAGGCTACATCCGGTTCTTCTTCGAGGCGGGGCATCCCGTTGCCCTGCCCCGCGTCGCCGGTGGCAGAACCATGACCTTCCACCGCCACACCGACCCTTACGAGGAAAGCGACCTTGCCCCCGGCCCCCTGGGACTGCTGCAGCCTGCGGCACAGGCGCCCGTCGCCGAGCCGGAGGTCCTGTTCGTGCCACTGGTGGGATTCACCCCTTCGGGTGAGCGGCTGGGTCAGGGGGGCGGGTTCTACGACCGCTACCTGCTGGATCATCCCGACGTGATCGCCATCGGCATGGCGTGGGATGTGCAGGAGGTGGCGGAGCTGCCGCTTGCCACGCATGACATGCCATTGACCGCTATCGTGACCCCGACGCGGGTGCTGGGACCGTTCTGATGCGGGAAAAGCCTACATTGCGCATCCCGTTCGGCGTGCTGCTGCTGCTGGGCGGACTGGCACTGTATGCCGGCCTGGTGCTGCAGCTGGCGCCGTGGATCGGGCAGCAGCCGGTCTGGCTGCAGACAGCGATCTACCTGGTGCTGGGCATCGCCTGGCTGCTGCCGCTCAGGCGCTTCCTGATCTGGATGGAAACCGGCCGCTGGAGCTGATGGGCTGCTGAAGCTCCAAAGCCCTCAAGTGGCGCGAGTGACGGGACTTGAACCCGCGACCTCCGGCGTGACAGGCCGGCGCTCTAACCAACTGAGCTACACCCGCGTAAAACAGGCCGAGGCCTGCTTGAAAAGCGATCCTGAGGGCTCGACTACCGCCTGAGAGTCCGGAAACTCCCAAGTGGCGCGAGTGACGGGACTTGAACCCGCGACCTCCGGCGTGACAGGCCGGCGCTCTAACCAACTGAGCTACACCCGCTAACAGGCCGGAGCCCGCTTGGGAGACGCGCCTCTACGGGCGGCTGCCTGCCCTGTCAACAGGTCCAAACCACCTGTTGAAAAAGCTTTGTCTCTCCCCTGTTCAACCAGCCAGCAACCGGGCTGGTGCCTCGAGCAGTGCGCGCACGGCCTGCATGAACAATGCGGCATCCTGCCCGTCCACCACCCGGTGATCGCAGGACAGCGACAGGCTCATCAGCTTGCGCTTGGCGACTCGCTCCCCACCCAGGCCGTCGGGCACGAACGCCGGACGCTCCACGATGCGTCCGGGCGCCAGAATGGCGACTTCCGGCCGGTTGATGACCGGGGTGGCCGCCACGCCGCCCAGCGGCCCCAGCGAGCTGATGGTGAAGGTGGAACCGGACAGTTCCTGACGGCTCGCGCTGCCATCGCGCGCGGCTGTGGCAAGGCGGCTGATCTCGTCGGCCAGCTGCCACAGATTGCGGCCTTGCGCATCGCGGATCACCGGCACGATCAGGCCGTTCGCCGTTGCCGTCGCGACGCCCATATGCACCGCGCCATGGCGGGTGACCGCGCCGGCGTCCTCGTCATAGCGCGCGTTCAGGGCACGATGCTCGGCCAGCGCGCGGCAGGTGGCGGCGATCAGCAACGGCAGCAAGGTCAGGCGCGGCCGGTCGTCGCCGCCGCCATTCAGCTGCACCCGCGCCTCCTCCAGCACGGTGACGTCGCATTCCTCGACCAGCGTAAAATGCGGGATGTGCCGCTTGGATGCGCTCATCGCCTCCGCGATGCGGCGACGCAGGCCGATGACCGGCACTACCTCGTCCGGCTGCGCTGCACCCTTGCCCACGTAGCCGGGCGTGTAGCTGAGGAAGGCATCCAGATCGGCGTGACGGATGCGATTGTCGGCAGCAGGCCGCACCTGTACCAGGTCGATGCCGAGCGCACGGGCACGCTGGCGGACGGCCGGGCTGGCAAGCATCCGAACAGCAGGATCCGGTGGCCCCGGTTCGGCGGCCTCAACAGGCGCAGGTATCGCGATGCTGGTGGATTCGTCCGGGGCAGACAGGCCACTTCCGACCGGGGGTCCCTCCTCCAGCACCTCCGCCTGTCCATCAACGATCGCGGGCGGAACGTCCTGAGCGGCGGCCGTCTCCTCCGTCTCCAGCACCACCAGCGCCGATCCGATGGCGATCACCTCGCCTTCCTTGCCGGCGATCTCCAGCACGCGGCCGGCGACGGGAGTCTCCATCTCGACCGTTGCCTTGTCCGTCATCAGGTCGGCAATTGGCATGTCTTCGGCCACCCAGTCGCCGACGGCGACGTGCCAGCGCACGATCTCCGCTTCGGCGATGCCTTCGCCGATGTCGGGCAGGTTGAAGCTGTAGCGGGCCATGTGCCCCTCCTTGTCAGTCGGCGGCCAGCAGCCGCTCGATCGCCTCGCCGACCCGGACGGGTCCGGGAAAATACGCCCATTCCAGGCTGTGCGGATAGGGCGTGTCGAAGCCCGTCACCCGCTCTACCGGCGCCTCCAGGTGATAGAAGCATCGCTCCGTCACCAGCGCCGACAGTTCCGCCCCGAAGCCGCTGGTGCGCGTCGCCTCGTGCACGATCAGGCACCGGCCGGTCTTGCGCACGGACTGCTCGATCGCCTCAATATCGAGCGGCACCAGCGTGCGCAGGTCGATGATCTCCGCATCCACGCCGGTTGCCTCGACCACGCCGGCCGCCACATGCACCATCGTGCCATAGGCCAGGATGGTCAGCGCCTCCCCTTCCCGGACGGTGCGCGCCTTGCCCAGCGGGATCGTGTAATGCCCGTCCGGCACCACCGCGTCGGCGTGGCCCTTCCAGACCTTGGCCGGACGATCGTAGTAGCCGTCGAACGGGCCGTTATACAGCCGCTTGGGTTCGAAGAAGAGCACCGGATCATTGTCCTCGATCGCGGCGATCAGCAGGCCCTTGGCATCGTGGGGCGTGCTGGGGACCACCGTCTTCAGGCCGGCGACATGCGTGAACAGCGCTTCCGGGCTCTGGCTGTGGGTCTGCCCGCCGAAAATGCCACCGCCGAAGGGGGTGCGCACGGTCATCGGCGCGATGAACTCCGCCGCGGAGCGATAGCGCAGCCGCGCCGCTTCGCTGATCAGCTGATCCAGGCCCGGGTAGATGTAGTCGGCGAACTGGATCTCGGGCACCGGGCGCAGGCCGTAAGCGCCCATGCCGACTGCCACGCCGATGATGCCGCATTCACTGATCGGCGTATCGAACACCCGCGTGCGGCCATGTTTCGCCTGCAGGCCCGCCGTTGCACGGAACACGCCCCCGAAGAAGCCGATATCCTCGCCCAGCACCACCACGTCCGGATCGCGCGCCAGCATGATGTCGAGCGCGTCATTGATCGCCTCGATCATGGTCATGGGCCGGCCGGCCGGGTCACCCGCGCTCATGGCTGGGTCTCCGGCGGATATTTGACTGCCCGTTCGTGCAGCGCCTGCACCATCTGTTCCCGCAGGTGCCACGGCATCGTCTCGTATACGTCCTCGAACATGGTGACGTCCGGCTGGTGCAGGCCGTGGCCCAGGATGCCGTTCGCCTCGGCAGCGCGGATCGCGGTGCGGACCTCGCCATCCAGTTCGACCAGCATGGCATCGTGCGCTTCCGTCGACCATTCGCCGATCGCGGTCAGATGCGCCGCCAGTCGCCCGATCGGATCGCCCAGCGGCCAGCCGGAGCCCTCGTCCGTCGCACGATAGACGGTGGGATCGTCGGAGGTGGAATGCCCTTCCACGCGGTAGGTGAAATACTCGATCAGCGTCGGCCCGCCGTTCAGCCGGGCCCGGTCTGCCGCCCACGCATGCGCGGCGTACACCGCCAGCGCATCGTTCCCGTCCACCCGCAAGCCAGCAATGCCATAGCCGATGGCCCGGGCGGCAAAGGTGGTCCGCTCCGCTCCGGCAAAGCCGGAGAAGCTGGAAATTGCCCACTGATTGTTCACCACCGCGAACACGGCAGGCGCATTGTACACCGCCGCAAAGGTCAGCGCATTGTGGAAGTCGCCCTCCGCCGTGGAGCCTTCGCCCACCCAGGCAGAGGCGATGCGGCTGTCACCCTTGATCGCGCTGGCCATCGCAAAGCCGGTCGCCTGCGGCAGCTGGGTCGCCAGATTGCCGCTGATGGTGAAGAAGTTCACTTCGCGCGCAGAATACAGGATCGGCAGCTGCCGCCCCTTCAGCTTGTCCGCACGGTTGCTGAAGATCTGGTTGACCATCTCCAGCAGCGGATAGCCACGTGCGATCAGGCAACCCTGCTGGCGGTAGGACGGGAAGATCATGTCACCCGCATCCAGCGCCATGGTGGCGGCCACGCTGGTCGCCTCCTCTCCGGAGCATTTCAGGTAGAAGCTGGTCTTGCCCTGTCGCTGCAGGCGATACATCCGCCCATCGAACACCCGGACCAGTGCCATCAGGCGCAGCATGGTGCGCATCCGGTCGGGCGACAGGCGCGGGTTCCACGGACCATGGGCCTGGTCATCGTCGCCCAGCACCCGCACCAGATCGGTGCAGAGCGGGAAGGTCTCGGCCGCAGCGCAGGTTTCGTCCGGCCGCGGCTGGGCGCCAGCCGGCGGGATCGACAGGAAGCCGAAATCGACCGGGTCACCCGGGCGGAAGCGCGGCTCGGGCACATGCAGTGCCAATGCTGGACGGTTCGCGCCTGGTTCGGGCGCTGCCTCCATGGTCATGCTCTCTCTCCAGACCGGGCCCGGTTCATGCCGGAACCCTTGTCGTCACCGCCGCCTAAACGGCGACGGGTGCGCGAATGGCGCCCTGCGGATGGTAGTCGGGCACCTCGAAATCTTCAAACACATAATCGAAAATTGTTTCCGGCCGGCGCAACAAATGTAGGCCCGGCTCTCCGGATGGAACACGGCCGAGTTGCTCCTCCACAAGATGCGCATGGTTCAGGTAGAGGTGCGTGTCGCCGCCGGTCCAGATCAGCTCGCCCGGTTCCAGCCCCACCTGTGCCGCCACCATACGCACCAGCAGGGCGGCGCCGAACAGGTTGAAGGGCAGGCCCAGCGCGACGTCACAGCTGCGCTGGTACAGCTGACAGGACAGGCGCCTGCCCGCAACGTGGAACTGATAGGTCTTGTGGCATGGCGGCAGCGCCATCCGGTCGAGTTCCGCCACGTTCCACCCTTCGATGATGTGTCGACGCCCGCCGGGATCGCGTTGCAGGCCTTCGATCAGCACGGCGACCTGGTTGATGCCCCGGCCCGACCTGAACGAGCCGTCGGACTGGCGTGCATAGGTCGGCCAGTCGACCCATTGCTTGCCGTAGACCGGGCCAAGATCGCCCCATCGCGCGGCAAAGCCGGCATCCTCGACGATCCGCCGTTCGAAGATCTCCTGCGTGGCTGCGTCACCCGTCGCCTTCCGGTAGCGGGCAAGCGGCCAGTCGCTCCAGATGGTGACCCCCTGCTGCAGCAGGGGGCGGATGTTGGTCTCGCCCGACAGGAACCACAGCATCTCGCGCGCCGCAGCCTTCCAGTACACCCGCTTGGTGGTCAGCAGGGGGACGCGATCATCCGCCAGGTCGATCCGCAGCTGCGGGCCGAAGATGCTGCGTGTACCCACGCCCGTGCGGTCGGCGCGCTCGTCACCCTCGGTCCAGATACGGCGCATCAGGTCGAGATACTGCCATTCCCAATGGCGGGCATCCGGGTGCGCGGGCGGTGACGGAAGGCTGTGCATCGCTGTTTTGCTACCACCGCAAATGCCCGCTTGCCAGCCCGCAGGACCCTGCCTATAGGGCCGCCTCTGCCTTGCCTCGCAGCCGGTTCGCCGGTTGTGTTTCAGGTCCGGTCGGGGAGTAGCTCAGCCTGGTAGAGCACTGTCTTCGGGAGGCAGGGGCCGGAGGTTCGAATCCTCTCTCCCCGACCAACTACTTCGTCTGAACGACGATGCGGCATCCGGGATGCGGCGCCTGCGGGCGTCGCATCCCGATGGCCGGCACACTTCACCCCTGCGATCTGCATCCTTGTCGTGCGCTGCAGCTGCAGCGAGCCGGCGGACAATCCGCCCGCTCGCCGCGCCTGCTCAGGCGCATGGCTCAGCCCCCGACCTGCAACAGCTGATCGACCCGGCCCCGGGTGAAGGAATGATAGGTCGCCCGCGTCCGGTCGTAGATGCGCCTGGCGATCGGCAGGCCCCATTCGCCTTCGTCCACCAGCGTCTTGAACAATGGCTGCACGAACTTGTTGCGACCCACCGTCGCCAGGAATGCCTCCGCCTGTGGCACCGCCGGCTGGTAACGATTGCGCAAGCCGGCCTGCAGCCACAGGAACTTGACCTCCGTGTTGCCGGTGGCCGACAGGTTGAGCGCCTGATCCAGCCGCGCCAGCTCCGCGGCGGACAGCGCCTCCGGCAGGTTGCCGAGGAAGCGCATCTGCTCGGCGGCGCTCCAGCCCGTCCAGGCCTGCGGGTCCAGCGTGCGATCGGCCGCATAGGCCGCGGCAGCAGCGTCCACGGTAGCAAATGCCCGCGTATCAGGACGCGCGACGTTGGCAGGCATGCCGGTGCCATAGACCCACTGATCCAGCATCAGTCGCTGTTCCAGCGCCGCATCCCCGCCGATCAGCGTGTCGCGCATCTCTGCCAGGAACATGGCCGAGGTGGCGGGCTGGAACGCGTGGCGGTCGAACCAGCTGCGCAGCCACGGATCGAACCGCTCGCGTCCGACGATGCTCTCCATCGTGTGCAGGAACAGCGCGCCCTTGTCATAGGTGATCGCCGAATTGTACTCCAGCGGATTCAGTCCGTCCGGCGTACGCAGCGCGGTTCCCGGTGCCTGGGCGCCCAGCTCCGACACGGCGTCGGCGGCCGCAGCATAGCTCAGCGCACGTTCCTGCGCCGCGCGTGTCTCGCCGAAGACCCGTTCGGAGATGCGGTTCTCCAGATAGGACGTCACGCCTTCGTTCAGCCAGCCATCGCGCCAGCTGGCATAGGTGACCAGATTGCCCGACCAGCTATGCGCCAGCTCGTGCGCCACCAGCCCCGTCAGCGAACGGTCGCCGGCGATGAAGGTCGGGGTGAGGAAGGTCATGACCGGGTTCTCCATGCCCCCGTACGGGAACGATGGCGGCAGCACGATCATGTCGTAACGACCCCAGCGATACGCGCCATACAGGTCCTCGGCGGCATCGATCATCGCCTCGGTATCGACCAGCTCGGCGGCTGCACGCTCCAGCGTGGCCGGCTCCGCCCACACGCCGGAGCGGGGGCCAAGCGGGCGGAAGTCGATATCTCCCGCAGCAACCGCGATCAGGTAGGGGGCCACCGGCTGGTCCATCCTGAAGGTGAAGGCACGACGGTCACCCGCGACCGCAACCGGCTCGCCCTGCATGATGCCGGACATGACGACATCCAGCGGTGCCGGCGCGGTCACCCGCGCTTCCCAGGTCTGGCGGATACCGGGGCTGTCCTGTGTGGGGATCCATGTGCGATTGTTGATCGCCTGACCCTGGCTGAACACGAACGGATGTTCGCCGCCAGCCGTCTGTTCGGGTGCCAGCCATTGCAGCGCGTCCGCATCGCGGGCGGCGGTGTAGTCGATGGTGATCCGCCGCGCATCGCCGATCTGCACGGTGACCGGCTCTCCCTTGCCCACGACCGACTGGCCGATCGTGTAGGCCAGGCGACTGCCGTCCTGTGCGGTGATCTCGCTGATCTGCAAGCCCTTCGAATCAAGCACGATCTCCCTGGCACCGGGCGCGGCATCGATGTCCAGGGTTGCAGTACCGCCGAGGCTCTTCGCCTCGAAATCAAGCTGGAGGTCCAGCGCGACATGCGTCACGCGCGCGACATCCGGCCGGGCAAAGGTGTATTCGTCACGCGCTTCGGGCGTGGCGAGAATGGGCGAGATCATGCGATCGGTCTGCGCCGGTCCGGTGGTGGTGCAGGCGGCGGTGAGACAAAGGGCTGCGGCGGCCAGGGGGCGCATGGCGGTCTCCGAGATCAAAAGAAACTGGTTTCCTGATCCACTAACGCCGGTTCGGCAGATTTGTCATCCACTTACCCGCGCGTGACCTGCCAAGGTGGTGATCCGCCCAGCAGCCGTCAGCTGCGCGATAGGCCCGGCTGTCGGCTTATGGCGCCCCTGCACCCCATAGCCGATCCTGCGCGACCCAGCCGCTGCGCTGACCTACGGTGAAGCGGCACCAGCGCGACTCGCAGCGTCCCAGCTGTCCGACGACGCCGGCCTCGACCCGCCATCGCAATGCTGCCGCCGGATCCGGGTTGGCCCGCATCGCCGTGGTACCCTGCCCTCTCACCATTGCGGCCCGTTCCGGATCCAGCAACCGGGCAGCGACCCAGCCTCGCGTGCCCTCGGGATCCTCGACCAGCCGCCAGCCTTCGTTCAGCCGCACGACCTTCACCGGCAAACCGGAGCGGCGATAGATCCACTCGATCGGGAAATCGACGCTTGGGCCCACGCGCATGTAGACCTCGTCCTCGCGCAAGCTGGCCCAGTATGGCACCTCCCGCTCCTGCGCGCCGGCAGGAGCGGGGATGGCGCAGATCATCAGCAGCAGACTGCCGGAAAGTAAGGAAGCTCGCACGACCGCTGCGATAGAGGCAACGACCCGGTGAACGCAACATGACACGGTAGCTGATGCGTCCTATCCCGTCAGTGGCCGACCAGCCCCTTGGTCTTGCCGAAGTGGCCGATCAGTTCACGGTAACTGCCTTCCGCCTTGCCGTAGGTGCATCCGGACAACGCCTCCAGCCCGCAACGATCCCGAATGGTGATCCGTCCACGGTTGGCGCGGATGAGCCCTTCGCCTTCCAGCAGGTGCAGCGTGACGGTGACGCCACTGCGTTGCGCCGAAATCATCGTGGCCAGGAATTCGTGCGTCAAAGGGATTTCATCCCCAGGCATCCGGTCGTGGCACATAAGCAACCAGCGGGCCAGGCGCGCTTCCATCATCTGGTTCGACCGGGACACGATGGAGTACGAAAGCTGCAGCATCGAATACAGCATGTAATGCGACATGATCTGCCGCAGGTCATGAGACTCGGCCATGCGGGACATCATCACGTCCGCGGGAATGGCGATCGCGGAAGCACCATCCACCTGCACGAACGTCTCGAACATCTCCTCTGGGCTGCCCAGAAGCGTGGCCGTACCGACCATTCCCTCGCGGCCGATCAGGCCTACCTCCGTCCGCATTCCATCGACGGACATGGTCGACAGAATGCCTCCCTCGGGAAACAGGATCATCGGCAGCGGTTCACCGGGGCTTGCAAGCCGCTGGTTGCGGAGCAGGTCAAACCGGATGCAATGCGGCTCCAACACAGCCCTGTCCGCCGCACTCAGACGCCCGAGCAACATGTTCAAGGCAAAAGGATTGCTCAAGAACTCGTCACGGACCGTACGCGGCACAGGAAATGGTGCAGAATAGTTCATGGCCTCCTTCCCCCAAAATTGCTCCACTAGCTCTCCCGTCCCCCACATACCCGTTACAAAGCCTTGATGTTGCACGGTTCGCTGCCAGACACTCTCCCTATCACATCCACTAAAATGTTAGCATGCTCTTTTTGTTTCCGGTCAGTCGCCAATCAAGATGCGATCAATCAGTTCCTTCACCGTAGGCGTGAAATTGTTGGAATAAAATGGGTCTTGCTTGAAGCGATACGCAGCGTGTCCTGCAAACATCAGGTTCTCTTCCACTGGCGAACCGTGGGCGATATCTTGCAGGGTCTTCTGAATGCAGAAGCTTCGCGGGTCGGCAAGGCGACCGGTCGTGTAATCGTCATGATCTTTCCATGACGAGAACCCGCAATGTGACAAACATCCCATGCAATCCGCCTGATCCTTGCGGATCATTGCGCGTTCTTCCGGATCGACGAATACCAGCGTGTCGTCAGGCGTCTTCAGGCTCTCGGTAAAGCCCGCCGCAACCCATTGCTGGGCCCGTTCCCTGTCGCCTGGCGTGACCCAGAAGTTCTTGCCCTTCACCCCTGCATCAAGCTGGATTGTATGATCGCCCGCGGCCACGCGCGACCACGGAATCTGACGCTCCGATCGCGCTACAAGACTGCGCAGGAAGGGATTGACCACCGCCGAACTGTAGAAGCCGGTGGGGCTGAACCGATGCAGCAGGACATCGCCGGGGTTGAGGTTGCGCAGCGCCTCCTTCCATCCTTGCGGAATCGGGCTCTCATGCGTGAGCAGCGGACGCGTGCCGTACTGGAAGGCAATGGAGCCGAGCTCCGGATTGTCGATCCAGTGTTCCCACTCCCGCAGGAACCACACGCCGCCGGCCATGATGATCGGCACATCGTCCGAAATGCCTTCGGCGCGCATCGTGTCCCGCACGGCCTTGACCCGCGGGTATGGATCTTCAGGCTTCAGCGGATCTTCCGCATTCGACAGCCCATTATGCCCGCCGGCCAGCCACGGATCCTCGTACACCACGGCGGCCATCAGCTCGCCATATTTGTGGTAGGCCCGCTTCCACAAGGCGCGGAACGCGCGGGCGGAACTGATGATCGGCAGGTAGCTGACGTTGTAGCGCGCGGCGATCTCTGACAGCTTATACGGCATGCCGGCGCCGCAGGTGACCCCGGCCACCAGCCCGCGGGTACGTTCGAGCACCCCTTCCAGGATCGGCTGTGCCCCGCCCATTTCCCACAGGACGTTGATGTTGATCGCGCCCTGCCCGCCGGAAATCTCATGGGCACGCCGGACCTGTTCCACGGCCCCATCGATCGCATACTGGATCAGCTGCTCGTGGCGCTCCAGGCGTGTCTTCTGCCAATATAGCTGCGGCACGATCTTGCCTTCGGGATCATAGCTGTCCGCGTTCACGGCACTGACAGTGCCGATGCCGCCGGCAGCCGCCCAGGCACCCGAGCTGGTGTGGTTGCTGGCCGATACGCCCTTGCCGCCTTCGATCAGCGGCCAGACTTCACGACCACCATAAGAAATGGGCTTCAGCCCCTTGAAACTCATCGTAAATCCTTGTCGCGTATCATTGCGGCGCCGGCGTCCGGCCGCCAGCTCCGTCCGGAGTACCGGATCCACTTCCGGTCAGAGCGCACGGCCGGATATCCTTGGGCTGTGGCCGCTCTGCCATGGCCTCGAACTGTGCATAATAGCCCGCCAGAGCGGGGTGGCGAACAAATTCCACCAGCCGGTACCCGACCTGTCCCAGTTCACAGAACAGCAGTTGGGGCGGGATCCCGTGACGATCCGGACTGCGATCCACATCCACCACCACGATCTGCCCCCCGGGGCGCAATGCCGGATGGAGGTGCCATAGAAAGGCGTATGGGTCGCCGACCTCGTGGTACATGTGGATCAGGAAGATGCGGTCGAAGCTGTTGACAGGAAGGTGCGGATCATCTGGCTTGCCACCCACGATGGAGACATTGTCCAGTCGTTCGCTCTCGACCCGGTCGCCCAGCCGCAGCAGCGCGCCGCGATCGATATCCTGCGCCAGCACCCGACCCTGCGGGCCTACCGTCTCGGCCAGCCGCACCGTGTAGTAGCCCTCGCCCGCACCTATGTCGGCGACGCTCATGCCCGAGCGGACGCCGGCCAGCTGCATCACCGTGGCCGCCTCCTGGCGGCTGTCGCGCAGCGTCTCGTCGGCAAAAGCAGTCGCGCCCAGATCGGACACAGGCCGATCCGCGGCGGGAAAGGCGAGCTCCTCCGCCACAGGTTCCTGTCCGCTCTCGGGCGAGCAGGCGGCGAGCGCCAGCGACAGGCAAAGGGCAGACCAGCGCAACATCTTGTCTGGTCCCTTAGCCGGTTGCATCGCATGTGGCAAAAGCGGCAGCATCACAAATACCTGCGGAGCACCGTCAGACCCTAGTCCGCGTCTTCCACCTGCACGCGCTCGCCCGTCACCCGCTGCGCAAGCGCCGCGGCAATGAACGGATCGATCGCGCCATCCAGCACATCGCCGGGCGCGGTCGACGTGGTCCCCGTACGCAGGTCCTTCACCAGCTGGTATGGCTGCAGCACATAGGAGCGGATCTGGTGGCCCCAGCCGATCTCGCTCTTCTCTTGGTATTCCCCGCTGGCCGCAGCTTCGCGCTCGGCCATTTCGCGCTCGAACAGGCGCGCCTTCAGCATGCCCATGGCGGTCGCACGGTTCTTGTGCTGGCTGCGATCGTTCTGGCTGGCAACGACAATGCCCGTCGGTACGTGGGTGATCCGCACGGCCGAATCGGTGGTGTTGACGTGCTGACCGCCCGCGCCACTGGCGCGGTAGGTGTCGATCTTCAGGTCGCTGTCGTTGATCTCGATCTCGATATTGTCGTCGATGACCGGATAGACCCAGACCGAACTGAACGAGGTGTGCCGCCGCGCGGAACTGTCATACGGGCTGATCCGCACCAGCCGATGCACGCCGGACTCGGTCTTGGCATAGCCGTAGGCGTTCTCGCCCTTCAGCAGCAGCGTGGCAGACTTGATGCCCGCCTGCTCACCCGCCTGATACTCTACCGTCTCGACCTTGTAGCCCTTGCGTTCCGCCCAGCGGGCATACATCCGGAAGAGCATCTCTGCCCAGTCCTGGCTCTCGGTGCCGCCGGCGCCGGCGTGGATTTCCACAAAGGTATCGTTGCTGTCGGCCTCGCCCTTCAGCAGGGCCTGCACCTTGTCCGCATCGGCTCGATCGGCCAGGCGAGCCAGCGTTGCCAGCCCCTCGGCAATCGTGTCGTCGTCGCTCTCGGCCTCGCCCAGTTCGACGAACTCGATCGCGTCGGCCATCTCGGCGGTGATCTCCTTCACCGTGCCGATTGCGGCATCCAGCTGGCGCCGCTCGCGCATGACCGCCTCGGCACGCTTGGGATCGTTCCACAGGTCCGGATCCTCGACCCGGGCGTTCAGTTCGTCCAGCCGGCGCAGCGCGCGCTCCCAGTCGAGAGAGCGGCGGACCAGCGCCATTGCCCCTTCGATACGATCGATATGGGCCTGCCCTTCGGCACGCATGTCTTGGTAACTCCGTCAGATGTCAGAGCCGGCGCCTAGCGGAAGGCGCGGGCAAGGAAAAGATCGCAGCGGTCAGCGCGGCCGGCGATCCAGTGCCTGCACGGCAGCCAGGGTGCGACGCACATGCTCGCGCCAGTCGAGGTCGGAATGCACCATCACGACGCGACCATCGCGGCCGATCACGTAAGACGTGCGATCCGACACTCCGGTCGCCTGCCCCTGACGCTGCAGCGCGACGTCGAACGCGCGGATCGTGGCGGGGCTGGCGATCGCCACCGGGAAGGCGTCGCGGCATTCCTCCGTCGAAAAGCGGCGCAGTGTGGGCAGATCGTCCGAGGACAGGCCCACGACCTGTGCGCCGGCGGCGCGGAAGTCGCCCATCGCCTCGGCAAAGGCGTGTGCTTCCAGCGTGCAACCCTGGGTGAAAGCCTTGGGGAAGAAGTACAGCACCACCGGACCCTGGCGCAGCGCCTGCTGCAGATCGAAGGTGAAGGTACGCCCGGCGAGAGCCCCCTGCGTACGCAGGGCCGGCGCCTGTGTGCCGGTCCGCAATGCGGCGGTTGCAGGCGCGGTAAATGCCGGGGCAAGCAGCAGCGCGGCAGCTGCGGCAAGAAGGGTGGTTCGGATCATCGCCCGTCTATGCGCTCCGCCCCGATGGCTGTCCATCGCGGATCAGTATAGCCCGCCCTGCTGCTCCACGAAACTGTCATCCCGTGGCGCGGCCGCTGCCGCATCGGCCCGCGTTGCGGCACGTTCGGTCCGGCGCAGCTGTGCCATGATCAGCTCGCGCAGGGAATCGACCCGGTCGCCGCGCTTCTCCCGCGCCGGCTCGCTGTCGGGCTTGAAGGCTTCCCAGATCACGCCCGCGCGCGGGTCGCTGTCGCTCGGCCAGCTGCCGAACACCCGCTTGCCGCTGCGCCGGTCCACCCGCACCAGCCGCACGCCGGCCGGTGCCAGGAACGGCCGCCCGCTCCACTTGCCCGGTGTGTCGGTGACGAACTGCTTGAAGATCGGCGCGGCCAGGCGCCCGCCCTGGGCCCATCCATCCATGCTGCGAGGCTGGTCGTACCCCATGTATATCCCGGCCACGATGTCCGGCGACCCGCCGACAAACCACACGTCGGTGGGCCCGGTGGTGGTGCCGGTCTTGCCGAACAGCGGGATGCCGAGATCGCGCAGCGTCGTGGCCGTGCCGCGCTGCACCACGCCTTCCAGCATGTGCACGGTCTGGAACGCCGTTCGCGCATCCATCACCTGCCGCCCACGATCGCCCAGCCGCGGCATCGCCTTACCATCCCACTGGGGCATGTTGCAGCCCGTACAATCGCGGGCGTCGGCGCGCCAGATCACCTTGCCGCGGCGATCCTGCACGTAATCGATCACGCTGGCGTCATGCTGCAGGCCATGGTTCTCCAGCGCCGCATAGGCGTTGACCATCCGCATGACGGTCGTGTCGCCAGCGCCCAGAGCATAGGACATGTAGGGCTGGTCGTAGCTGCCGATGCCCGTTCGGCTGAAGGTCTTCAGCACGTTGGGCATGCCCGCATCGGCGGCAATGTGGACCGTCATCAGGTTGCGCGACTGTTCCAGGCCCCAGCGCATCGTGTGGCTGCCACCGCCCTCCCCGCCGAAGTTGCGGAAGCACTTCTCGCCAAGGCCAGCACCCTGGTACACGCAATAGGAGGTGTCCGGCACCATGGTGGCTGGCGTCATCCCCTGATCCAGTCCGGTAGCATAGACGAAGGGCTTGATGGTGGACCCGGGCTGCCGCTGCGCCTGCGTGGCGCGATTGAAGCTGCCCAGCCGGAAGTCGAAGCCGCCCTGCATCGCCAGCACACGGCCGGTGGCCGGGTCCTGCGCCACGAAGGCGCCGGAAATTTCCGGCACGGTGCGCACGCGGAAGCGACCGCCACCCGCGGGCGACACCGCCGTCACGTCGCCGACCTTCAGCGCATCGGGCAGCCCGCCAAGCGGCGCCTCGTCACCGCTGGCGAACCCGATCGTGGCCGACTGGCCGCTGCGGGCGGTGACCACGCCGACCCGCCAGTTCTCGTACGAAATGCCGATATTGGAAGAGGCCAGCTGCTGCGTCAGGCTGCCATTGTCCGGATCGATCGTGGCCACCGGACCATGCCAGCCGCGACCACCGGCATACCGCAGCAATCCCGCCCGCAGGGCGTCACGCGCCGCATCCTGCAAGTCGGTGTCCAGCGATGTCCGCACCCACAGCCCGCCACCATAGACCGAGTTGGGCCCATCCTCCGCCTGCTCGCCATACTTGTCGATCAGTTGTCTGCGCACCTCCTCCAGGAAGTAGCCAGCATCGGCGGAGCGCTCTGCCGGGCGCTGCTGGATCAGGCCCAGCGGCTGCGCCTTGGCGGCATCTGCCTCGGCCATGGAAATGTGGCCGTTCTCCTGCATTGCGGTCAGCACCCAGTTGCGCCGGCCGATGGCCACGGATTCGTTGCGGGCACGGCCATACACTTCCGGAGCCTTGGGCAGGATGGCCAGGAAGGCCATCTGATGCAGCTCCAGATCCTCGACATCGCGATCGAAATAGGCACGCGCGGCCGCCTGCACGCCAAAGGACCGACGGCCGAGCGGGATCTCGTTGAGATACAGCTCCATGATCTGCTGCTTGGTCAGCACGCTCTCGATCCGCGCGGCCAGCGCCATCTCCCGCAGCTTGCGGCTGATGGAGTATTCGTTGCCCACCAGGATGTTCTTGGCGACCTGCTGCGTGATGGTGGAACCGCCGCGTGCGCGCTGGCCGCTGCCGATCTTGCTGGCATAATCCACCACCGCTCCGGCGACGCCCGGTATGTCGACACCGGCATGGGTCCAGAACGTCTTGTCCTCCGCCGAAGTGTAGGCGTTGACCAGCTGCGCCGGGAAATCCTTGAACTGCAACTGCACCCGGCGTTCGCGGGCGAAGGAATGGACGATATCGCCATCCATGCCGCGCACCGTGCTGGGCAGTGGGGGTTCGTAGGTCAGCAGCCGGTCGGCATCGGGCAGGTTGCGCAGCACCAGCACCCAGCCGATCACCAGCAACAGCAGGATCGCGCCGACGACATAAGCCAGGCGGCGCAGTCGCGGGCGGGCGCGCCAGCCATCCGCCACGGCGGCGAGCATGCCCTGGGCACGGCGGAGACGGTAGCGGGACGGTGTATCAGCTTCGGCCATGGTCCTGCGCGCCCTAGCATGGCCGCGCGGGGCCGCGCCACTGTTCCGGAACGCGGATCGCCGATAACATCCCGGTCACCCGGCGCCCATGTCCGCCGTGCAACATGGTTGCCCCACTGTCCTGCTGATGCTAGCGATGGCGCCGCCCCGTGCCTGACCGGCACAGGCGCCTCTTCCGGCGACACGCGACCGATCAGACCGATCGATCATGCACCGCCGGATCAATACCGACAGGTTAAAGCCGAGAATGACAAGAACAGGATCGTCCGACACGCTGCAGCCAGATCGCTGCATCGTGGCCGTGACGCCTGCGCGGACGCAGACCCCGCGCCTTGTCGTGCCGGCAATGACATCCGCCGCCGCATTCCCTCGCTTCGCGAAGGCTGTTGGCGGCATCCCCATAGATTTGCGCGCGCCCGCTCGCCTGCAACCGGGCCCGATGGTCCGGCAGGCAGCCGCGCGCGCTTGGAGAATACACAATGGCAACACGCATGCTGATCGATGCGCGCCACCCGGAAGAAACGCGGGTGGCGGTGCTCCAGGGCAACCGCATTGAAGAATTCGATTTCGAGTCTGCCGAACACAAGCAGATCAAGGGCAACATCTATCTCGCCAAGGTAACCCGGGTCGAACCGTCGCTGCAGGCGGCGTTCGTCGATTTCGGCGGCAATCGCCACGGCTTCCTCGCCTTCAGCGAGATCCACCCCGACTATTACCAGATCCCGCAGCAGGACCGCGAGGCACTGATCGCAGCCGAGCAGGCGCAGGCTGACGAAGAAGCCGCGCTGCGTGCCGAGGACGAGGACGATGATGACGGGGAGGATGATTTCCTCTCCGACGAGGACGGCGTCGAGGAAATCGACACCGACGAGAAGGACGACGTCGCCACCATCGAGGACGGGCACGTCGAAGGCAATGGCGACAGTGCCGAGGAAGACAGCGACGATCGCGACAGCCGTCGTCCACGCCGGCAGGGTCGCCGCGGCGGTGGTGCCCGTGCCAAGGAACTGGACGACCTGAAGGCGAAGCGCATGGAACTGCGCCGCCGCTACAAGATCCAGGACGTGATCCAGCGCCGCCAGGTGCTGCTGGTGCAGGTCGTGAAGGAAGAGCGCGGCAACAAGGGGGCGGCGCTGACGTCCTACCTGTCGCTCGCCGGCCGCTATTGCGTGCTGATGCCCAACTCCAGCTCCGGCGGCGGGATCAGCCGCAAGATCAGCTCCGGCGCGGACCGCAAGCGCCTGAAGCAGATCGTTGCCGAACTCAGCCTGCCCCGGTCCATGGGCCTGATCGTCCGGACCGCGGGCCTGCAGCGCACCAAGACCGAGATCAAGCGCGACTTCGACTATCTCGCCCGACTATGGGACGAGATCCGCGAGAAGACGATGTCGAGCAGTGCCCCGGCGCTGATCCATTCGGACAGCGACCTGATCAAGCGTGCGATCCGCGACATCTACAACCGCGAGATCGAGGAGATCGTGGTCGAAGGCGAGGAAGGCTTCCGTTCCGCCCGCACCTTCATGAAGCTGCTGATGCCCAGCCACGTGAAGAAGGTGATCCCCTATTCCGATCCGGTGCCGCTGTTCCAGCGGCATGGGGCGGAAGATCAGCTGTCCGCCATGTATGACCCGGTCGTGCAGCTGAAGAGCGGCGGCTATCTGGTCATCAACCCGACCGAAGCGCTGGTCTCCATCGACATCAACTCGGGCCGTTCCACCAAGGAGCATGGGATCGAGCAGACCGCCGTCGCCACCAACCTTGAGGCCGCGCGCGAGATCGCCCGTCAGCTGCGCCTGCGCGACATGGCCGGCCTGGTAGTCATCGACTTCATCGACATGGAGTATTCCAGCAATACCCGGAAGGTCGAGAAGGCGATGAAGGAGGCGCTGAAGAACGATCGTGCGCGCATCCAGATCGGCCGCATCTCCGGCTTCGGCCTGATGGAGATGAGCCGGCAGCGGCTGCGTACCGGCGTTCTGGAAGCGACCACGCGGTCCTGCCCGCATTGCGACGGCACCGGCCTGGTCCGCACCGCATCGTCGGCCGGCCTGTCCGCGCTGCGCATGATCGAGGACGAGGCCGCCAAGGGCCGTGGCACGATCATCTCGCTGTTCGCCTCGACCGAAGCGACGATCTACCTGCTGAACGCCAAGCGCAGCGATCTGGCCGAGATCGAGAGCATCTATGGCGTGCGGGTGGAGGTCATGCCGGAAGGCGAAGATGAAGGCGCGAAGATGCGCGTCATCAGCAGCGGGCCGCGCCCGATTGCCCCGCCCCGGTTCGAACCGATCGCGGAGCCAGCCGACTTCGAGGACGATCTCGAGGAGATCGAGGACGAGGAAGAGGAAGAGCAGGACGTCGAGGAGGAGCAGGAGGCTGCCCGCCCCGCGCGCGACGATTCCGACGAGGACAGCGACGGCCGCAAGAAGCGTCGCCGTCGCCGCCGTGGCGGTCGCAACCGCAACCGGCGCGAGGATGGCGAAGGCGACGTCGACGGTGAGAACGCCGCCGCCGATGAGAGCGACGCCGAGGACGACGCCGACACCGACCAGGGCGGTGAGGCTCCCGTCGAGGCCAATGATAGCGACGACGATGCGCCTCGCAAGCGTCGCCGCCGTGGTGGCCGTCGTCGTCGCCGGCAGGAGGGTGACGAGGCGGAGACCTCTTCGGCCGAGCTGTCGGCGGAACCCGACGCAGCCGATGCTCCGGCAGAAGAGCTGACGACGCAGTTGCAGGAAGCCGGGATCGCGCCTGTGGCCGAGGCTGCTCCCGAGCCGGAAGCCGCAATCGAGAAAGCCGCGGCACCCGCTCCGGCCAAGCCCCGGCGTGCCCGTCGCAAGAAGGTGGAGGACACCGGCCCGGTGGCTGAAGAGGCCGCCCCGGCGGTGGACGAAGCCGTGGCCGAAGCTGCTGCCGGCGCCTTGGCAAAGCCGAAGCGCACCCGGCGCAAGAAGGCGGATGCGGCTGAGGTGGTCGAAGCCGAGACGCCTGCCGTGACCGAAGCCGCCACCGAGACGCCGGCCAAGCCCAAGCGCACCCGGCGCAAGAAGGTCGAAGCCGAGGTCGAGGGCGATCCTCTGGCCGAGGCCGCAGCCTCCGCTGCCGCACCCGTCGGCGCGGAAGACGCTGCGGAGCCAGCACCGGCACCAGAAGCCGGCGCAGGCGACGAGGATGCCTCCGCAGCAGGCTCGCCGCGACGCGGCTGGTGGCAGCGCACCTTCGGCGCCTGAGAGCCACAGGTCTGCATGACAGGGGCCGGTCCGCACCACGCGGGCCGGCCCTTTGCATAGGACGGCCTGCGCGCTTGCCGATCCGCCGCATGGCGGCTAGGCCGCCTGCTGTTGCAATGCGATCGCAGGACACATGACAGGGCGCACGATCCGCATCTGGAGCTGGCTGCACAAATGGACCAGCCTGCTGTGTACGCTGTTCCTGCTGATGCTGTGCCTCACCGGCATGCCGCTGATCTTCCATGACGAGATCGACGGTCTGACGCAGGCACCGCCGAGCTTTGGCGCCCCCGGCGTGGCGTCATCCGGCGTCGACAGCGCCTTGCTGCCGCTGGACTTCATGGCCCGCAAGGCGCTGGACCAGGCCCCGGGAGAAGTGCTGGTGTTCATGGCGTTCGACAACGACCAGCCGGCCATGACCATCACCACCGCTCCGCGGCCGGACTCTCCGGCGGCCGAGATGACGATCCACTCGCTGGATCGCTCCACAGGCGAGCTGCTGTGGTCGGAGGCGGATGCTGCGGATGGCGTGATGCCCTTCCTGCTGCAGCTGCATACGGATATGTTCCTGGGCCTGCCCGGCATGCTGTTCCTGGGGTTCATGGGGGTGCTCTTCGCCATTGCGCTGGTCAGCGGCGTGGTGCTGTACCTGCCCTTCACCCGCAAGCTGCCCTTCGGCACGTTGCGCGTCACGCGCCGGCCACGGGTGAAGTGGCTCGACTACCATAACCTGCTGGGCATCGCCGCCCTCGCCTGGATGATGGTGGTCGGGCTGACCGGCGTCATCAACGCACTGTCCACGCCGATCTACCAGATGTGGCAGGCGGATGAACTCGCGGAGATGACCGCCGCCTATGCCGGGCAGTCGCCGATCGCACCGCGCGATTATGGCAGTCTGGATCTCGCCATGGCCCAAGCGCGCCGCGCCGTGCCGGGGTATACCCCGCAATTCATCGCCTTCCCGGGTGGCGCCTTCAGCTCGGGTCATCATTTTGCCGTCTTCTTCCAGGGCGGCACGCCGCTGACCCAGCGCCTGCTGACACCGGCGCTGATCGACGCACGCACCGGGGCCTTTACCGATGCCCGGGCCATGCCGTGGTATGTCTCGGCCCTTGCCCTGTCCCAGCCGCTGCACTTCGGTGATTATGGCGGGATGATCCTCAAGGTGCTGTGGGCTGTGCTTACGCTGTTCACGACAATCGTGCTGGGCACGGGGGTGTATCTGTGGCTTGCCAAGGGCGCCGCCAATCGCCGCCGCCTGGCCGAGGGACGATCCGCATGAAGCGTCAGGGCGACAAGCTGGCAGTCTTCCGTGTGCCGCTGCTGCTGGCGACATGCAGCCTTGTCGGTCTGGTCAGCGCGCTCACGGGCGATGGCTGGCGCGACATGGTGGCCTGGATCGGGCTGGCCGTGCCGGTGCTCGCTGTCAGCCTGGCCCTCCGGCAGCGTCATGCCTAGCGCCGTGCCGCTCGCTGGCTGCGTGAGGAAGGCGATGCTGTTCCTCTGCCTGCTGCTGCTGCTGAGCGGACAGGCCCTCGCGGCAGACGGGCTGGAGACCCTCTTCATGCAGGATCGCCGACTCGCCATGGTGGCCGAGCGACTGCTGGTCAGCAATGCGCCGTTCTGCCGCGCGCAGATGCCGCTGACCGGCATGATCCTGCACAGCCGTGATCAGTATCAGGGTGACTGGGCCGCGCCGCTCTTTGCGGAAGGCACGCTGGCCGTCGCGCAGGTGCTGCCCGGCACGGCGGCCGAGATTGCCGGCTTGCAACCGGGTGATGGCGTCACGGCGATCGCCGGACTGCCACCCGTCAGCGCCGGCACGACCGTGCGGGAGGCGGCGCTGACGCTGCTTTCCCAGAGATGGCGTGCAGGTGACGCGCTCCGGCTGGAGATCATGCGCGATGGTACCCGGCGCAGCGTCGTGCTGCATCCCCCCGCCGGCTGCCATGCGGTCGTGGAGATCGGCACCGAAAGCGGCATGATGGCCCGTACGGATGGGCACATCGTGCATGTTCCCCTGCGACTGGCGCAGGCGGCGGACGACGCGGAAATTGCAGTGATCGTCGCTCACGAGCTTGCTCATGTGATCCTGCAGCATCGGTCCCGGCTGGAGGCGGCGGGTATTGAAAAGGGACTGCTGGGCGAACTTGGCCGTAACCGGCGCCTCATCCGCCAGGCGGAGGAGGAGGCGGACCGGCTGTCCGTCCACCTGCTGGCCAATGCCGGCTTCGAGCTGGCGTCGGCGCCGGCATTCTGGCGCGGCCCCTTGGGGCGGCGGATCGGCGGCGGGTTGCTGCGCCACCGGGCCTACCACGGGCCAGACGCGCGCGCCGCATTGCTGGAGGGCGAAATCGCCGACCATCTCGACCCCACCGCCGCGCTCCACACACCCGCGCACCTGCTGGTGCTGCGCGATCGGCCCATGGGCGGGGACGACTAGATGGTGCTGACGGGCGCGCCGGATATGTCGATGTAGCTGCGATCGTAATAGGTCAGCGGGGCGCCGTTCTGCCGATGGCGAGCCGCAACCAGTTCCCCCACCACGATCGTGTGTGTGCCGAACCGATGGCAATCGACCCGCCGGCAGACCAGAGCCGATTGCCCGCCAAGCAGCACGGGCGCGCCATGGGTCTCCGCCCATTCGCCTACCATGAAGCGATCCGCCCCACGCGCATGGGCAAATTGTTCGGCAACGTCACGGTTCTCAAGTCCCAGAACGTTGACCGCGAACAGCTCCGCCTGGGTCAGCGGGTGATGCAGCGATGCCGCCTGGTTGATGCAGACGAGGAGCGAAGGCGGATCGAAGCTCAGCGAGCTGACTGCCGTTGCCAGGATACCATGACGTTCTCCATCATGGAGGGTGGTGACGGCGTGGACCGTGGATGCCACGTGCCGCATCGCATCGCGAAAACTGTCCCGGATGGCTGCCTGATTCGTTTCGATGTCACTCACTGCATGGGGATGGCGATCCGGTGCAACGCTGGCAAGGCCCCATGTGATGTCGATGTGATCTCGTCATTGACTATCACATCGCGATGTGACAGTCTGCCTGCATGTCTGATCTAACCATCAATCGTGTGCGTGAAATGATCGCCAGCGCGAACATGACCCGTGCCGGGCTTGCTCGCGCCGCCGGTCTGCATCCCAACACCTTGCGGGACTGCACCGAGCCGAGCTGGAACCCGACGGCCGAAACCTTGCGCAAACTCGACCAGTTCCTCGACGCCAACGCCACCGGCGCCCCGGTACTGGTGGGGATCGAGGAGATCATCGACGAGGCGCGCAACGGCCGCATGTTCATCCTGGTGGATGACGAGGATCGCGAGAACGAGGGCGATATCATCGTGCCCGCGCAGATGGCCACACCCGATGCGATCAACTTCATGGTCACGCATGGCCGTGGCCTGGTGTGCCTGGCACTGTCTCCGGATCGCGTCGACGCGCTGCAGCTCGAGCCCATGAGCCGCAAGAACCGCAGCCGCATGGAAACCGCCTTCACCACCAGCATAGAAGCACGCGAGGGGATCACCACCGGCATCAGTGCGGCGGATCGCGCGCGGACCGTGGCTGTCGCGATCGACTCCACGAAGGGCGCCGACGACGTGGTCAGCCCGGGGCACATCTTCCCGCTCAGCGCGCGCGAGGGCGGCGTGCTGGTGCGTGCGGGCCATACGGAGGCTTCGGTCGACATCTCGCGGCTTGCTGGCCTAAACCCCAGCGCGGTCATCTGCGAAGTGCTGAACGACGATGGCACCATGGCCCGGCTGGAAGATCTGGTCGCCTTCGGCCGCAAGCACGGTTTGAAGATCGGCACGATCCGCGACCTGATCGCCTATCGCCGCAAGCACGATCATCTCGTGGAACGCCGCAGCGAGGCAACCTTCACCAGCCGGTGGGGCGGCGAGTGGCAGGCCGTCAGCTTCTGGAACAAGGCCACCCGCGGCGAGACGCTGGCGCTGGTCAAGGGCCGGATCGATCCGGCCAGGCCGACGCTGGTACGCATGCATTCCCTGTCTGTGTTCGACGACGTGTTCGCACAGGATTGCAACCGTACCGGCATGCTCGAAGGCGCAATGCGCACCATTGCCGATGCCGGCAGCGGCGTGGTTGTGCTGCTCAGCAGCCCGCAGGACGATTTCGCCAGCCGCGCGATCCGGCATCTGGGTCGCGTTGCGGATGAAGCGGCCGCACCGGCGGTCGAACAACGCGATTACGGCGTCGGCGCACAGATCCTGACCGAACTGGGCGTAAGCGACATGATCCTGCTGACCAACAGCCGGCATTCGCTGGTGGGTCTGGAGGGTTACGGCCTGTCCATTGTCGGCGAACAGCCGATTGCCGCCCTGCAGGAGAATATCTGATGGCCCGCTTCATGATCGTCGAAGCCCGCTTCTACGCACATCTGAATGACATGCTGATCGCCGGCGCGCGCGAGGCACTCGAGCAGGCGGGCCATGAGGTCGAGGTGCTGACCGTACCCGGCGCGCTGGAAGTGCCCGGCGCTATTGCCGCGGCAGCCGAAAGCGGCCGGTATGAAGGTTTCGTGGCCGTCGGCGTGGTGATCCGGGGCGAGACCTACCACTTCGAGATCGTCGCCGGCGAAAGCGCGCGCGCGATCATGGCGCTGACCATGGATGGAATTCCCATCGGCAACGGCATCCTCACCACGGAGAACGAGGCGCAGGCGATCGTCCGCGCTGATGCGGGCCAGGGCAACAAGGGCGCCGGAGCCGCTATCGCGGCGATGACGCTGCTGGACATTCAGCAGCGCTTCGCCTGATTTCGGACGGGCACACTTGCGCCCGTCTGCCGTTGTCACGGCATGAACAACCATCCCTGCCTTGCCGGCCCGCCATTGGTGCTGGGCGGCAACGTCTTCGGCTGGACCGCCGACGAGACGACCAGCTTCGCAGTGCTCGACCGGTTCTATGAATTGGGCGGTCGCATGATCGACACGGCACAGGGTTATTCCGACTGGGTGCCGGGTCATCAAGGCGGAGAGAGTGAGGCAGTGATCGGCCGCTGGCTGGCCAGCAGCGGCGTGCGTGCCGAGATGCGCATCGGCACCAAGACCGGCATGCATGGCGAAAGCGGAGACTTGCGACCGGAACGGGTCGCCGCCGAACTGGCACGATCGCTGGAGCGGCTTCAAACCGACTATGTCGACCTGTATTACGCGCACCGGGACGAGACCGGCACCTCGCAGGAAGATGTCGCCGCCGGCTTCGATGCGCTGGTGGAAGCCGGTACCGTGCGCGAACTGGGTGCCTCCAACTTCTCGCTGGCGCGGCTGACGGCCCTGAACGACTTGGCGCGCGAGATCGGCAGCCAGCCGTTCACCGTGCTGCAGAACGAGTACAATCTGGTTAGTCGCGAAGATTACGGTGCCGACCTGCAGGCGTATTGCGTGACGCACGGCATCATCATGCTGCCTTTCTACGGCCTGGCAGCCGGCTTTCTGACGGGCAAGTACCGCCGGCGCGAGGATCTGGCGGGGCAGGCGCGCGGCGGTGGCGTCGGCCCTTATCTCGAACGCGGGAAGCCCGTGCTGCAGGCGATGGATGCCGTTGCCGCGGAAACCGGCGCCAGCCTTGGCGCGATCGCGCTCGCCTGGCTGATGGCACAGCCCGGCATTGCCGCGCCGCTCGCCAGCGCGCGCACGCCGGAGCAGCTGAATGTGCAGTTCGAGGCGGCAAACCTGACGCTGGCGCCAGAGCAGCTGGCGCGGCTGACGGATGCCGGCCTGTGAATGGCACTTTGGAATGGGTCGCGGCCGGCGGCACGATGCTGGCAGCCGGCCTTATCGCCGCCGATCTTGGCCGCCGGGTGACTGGCTGGGGCTTCGTGCTGTTCTGCGCCGTGGCGATCTGCTGGATCATCTCCGGACTGACCGGAGGGGCCCTGCCGATTGCCGCGATGAACAGCGTGCTGCTGACCATCAATGCCTGGGGTGTTTGGCAATATCTCCTGAACCCCAAGAACCGGCGCAAGCTGGAAAAGCTGGAGGAACTGCAATCCCGGGCCGAGCAGGAGGTCGCCCGGGAAGCTGCCTGACGGAACCGGAACCGGCGGGCAGGCCCACCGGCGCCGGACCAGATCAGGCGGAGATGCGTCCGAAGCAGCCGGCGCCGGCATAGACGGCCGTGCTGCCCAGCTGTTCCTCGATCCGGATCAGCTGGTTGTACTTGGCCAGCCGGTCGGACCGGGCAAGCGAGCCGGTCTTGATCTGCCCGCAATTGGTGGCAACCGCCAGGTCGGCGATGGTGGCGTCTTCCGTCTCGCCCGACCGATGGCTCATCACCGCGGTATAACCGGCACGCTGCGCGATGCTGACCGCCTCCAGCGTTTCCGTAAGGGTACCGATCTGGTTGACCTTCACCAGCAGCGAGTTGGCCAGACCTTCGCCGATGCCCATGCGCAGCCGTTCCGGGTTGGTCACGAACAGGTCGTCTCCCACCAGCTGGACGGTGGCGCCCACGCGATCGGTCAGCGCCTTCCAGCCGGCGAAATCGTCTTCCGCCATCCCGTCCTCGATCGACCGGATCGGGTAGTTGGCGCACAGATCGGCGAGGTACCCCGCCATCTCCTCGCCGGACAGCGACAGGTTCTCACCCGAAATCTCGTACCGGCCATCGCGGAAGAACTCGGTGGCGGCGCAATCCAGCGCCAGCACGATATCCTCGCCCGGCGTGAAGCCGGCGGCGGTGACCGACTCCATGATGAAGTCCAGCGCCGCGCGCGTGCTGGCGAGATTGGGCGCGAAGCCACCCTCATCCCCGACGGAGGTGGCGAGACCCTTCTGGTGCAATCCCTTCTTCAGCGTATGGAAGATCTCGGCCCCCCACCGCACCGCTTCGGACAGGCTCGGCGCGCCGACCGGCATCACCATGAACTCCTGGAAGTCGATCGGATTGTCGGCATGTTCGCCGCCATTGATGATGTTCATCATCGGCACCGGCAGCACGTGGGCGGATACCCCTCCGATGTAGGAGTAGAGCGGCAGGCCACGGGCGTCGGCAGCGGCCTTTGCCACGGCGAGGCTTGTGCCCAGGATTGCATTGGCGCCGATCCGCCCCTTGTTGGCGGTGCCGTCCAGTTCCAGCATGGCCATGTCGACTTCGCGCTGGTCTTCGGCATCCAGGCCGATGATCTGCTCGGCGATCTCGCCATTCACCGCCTGCACGGCCTTGGTCACGCCCTTGCCCAGATAGCGCCCACTGTCACCATCGCGCAGCTCCACCGCCTCGTGCGCGCCGGTGCTGGCGCCGGATGGCACCGCCGCCCGGCCGAAGCTGCCATCATCCAGCAGGACGTCGACCTCCACGGTCGGGTTGCCACGGCTGTCGAGGATCTCGCGGGCGTGAATGTCGATGATCGCGGTCATGCAGGGTCGGCTCCGATGCTGGCGCTGGACTGGACCGGCGCGGCAGCGCCCGGCCCTTGGCGCCTCCTATGCGGCGGAACAAAGCCGTGCAAGTCGCGTTCGATTTCGGAACCATGGCTGCTGCTGCATTGCACAGTCGAAGGAGGGCGCCCGTCGCGTCCGAACGCTAAGAAGGGGATCATGCATGGCCGATACTTTTGGAAACACGACCACGCCGGGTACGCAGCCGATCACGGACGTCACCCCGATCACGCCCGCTGCGACGACTATCCCGGAAACGCCGGAACTAACCGCCAGCCACACGGCCGAGGCCAAAAGTCGCTTCACCGCCGCGCTCGACGAGGCGAAGGCTGGCGCTGCCGCACTGGGCGAAGAGGCGAAGGAACGCGCCGCCGCCTACAAGAGCGAGGCAAGCGTCCGTGGCGAAACGTACAAGAGCGATGCGTCCGCAAAGGCGAGCGACCTTGCTTATGATGGCAAGGCCAAGGTCAGCGAGGCGCTGACCAGCGTCAGCCGCCTGATCAGCGACAATGCCGGCACGGTCGACGAGAAGCTGGGCGTCAAGTATGGCGACTACGTCCGCAATGCCTCGCGCAGCATCGAAAGCACAGCCGGGCGCCTTAACGAGAAGTCGCTGGAAGAATTGGGTGAGGATGCCAAGGCATTCGTTCGCACCAGTCCTGCCACTGCCCTGAGCCTAGCGGCGGCGGCTGGCTACGTGTTTGCCCGCCTGCTGCGCAAGTAAGCGCATCATGGCTCAACAGCCTGAGTCCATCGTCCCGCCGGTGCGGGACGATGGGTTGCCGCTCGCTACCAGCGACAGCATGACAGCAGGCGGCGATGCCGCCGACGACATGCCTGACCGTTCGCTGCTGGGTGACATCGAAGCCGCGTGGCAGGATGGCAAGACATACGTCGCGGCCGAACTGGCTTTCCAGAAGACACGGGCGCGGTTTTCCACTGCCAAGCTGAAGTCGGTGGTGATCTACGGCGTTGCGGCTGTATTTCTGGCTGTGCTGGCGTTGATCGGTCTGACGGTCGGGGCAATCCTCAGTCTCGCCACTTTGATCGGCCCACTCGCAGCCACGTTGATCGTGGTGGCGATGCTGCTGCTGGTGGCTTTTGTCCTGGTGAAGCGTGCCAGTAGCAACTGGTCGGCATTGAGCGGTGCCTTCTCGTCGGAGGAGACCCGGTCATGACTGCAATCGACCTGAAACTCGCCGAAGATCGCGCCCTGCGCGATGCGGCCAAGCGGTTGCTGGATGCAGATATTGCATTCATCCGGGAAGATCTGGGCCAGCGAAGTGCCGGTGGCCGAGTGGCAGACCGCGCGGCTGACGCTGCACTCGACATCGCGGATGATGCCCTGAACTTTGCCCGCGAACATCGGACGGCGTTTGTTGCCGTGGCGGCGGTGATCGTGGCCTGGTTCGCGCGTCGGCCGATCTGCAAGGGTCTGAGCCAGCTGCGCGATACGGTCGAAGACACGTTCCGGTAGGAACACCCATGCACGGCCGTCCGTTGTCCGGATACAGCCGCATTGCAGAGGAAAAGACAGATGAACGTGGTCAAGCACAACGAGATCAAGGACCAGATCGCGGCTGGTGAGGCACGCATGCGTGCCCGTGAGGAATCCACCCTGCTGGACCGCGCCGGAGAACGCGCGATCGAAGCCAAGGACGGGTTCACGCAATTTGCCAAGGATCACCCGATCGCCGTCGTTGCGGGCGGGCTGGCGCTCGGCGTCCTGATCAGCGGCCTGTTCCGCAACTCGCCGACCCGCAAGGCAGGACGTGTGGCTGCTGCCAAGACTTCGGGCGCAGCTGCGATCGGATCACAGCTGGCCGCCAGCTGGTTTGCACAGGCGCTTTCTGCCGCAGGCGAGGCGCGCCGGGCTGGTGCCGATCAGCTCAACGACTTGGGCGACGGCATCAGCGTCGCGGGTCGCAAGGCACGACGGGAAGCAGGGCACCTGACGCATGAGGCCGGCGCAAACGCCCGCGAATTTAAGCGCGATGCCTTGCGCCTGATCGATCGCGTGGTCGGCAGCCGCAAGCACTGACCGGAAGGCGGCGCGCCGCCTTTGTTGCACTTTGCGCCCTGCCCCGTAAGGAGCGGGGCGCATCCATTTTGAGATACCGAGAAAGGGTCTGACGCATGAGCAAGCAATTGCTGCACCTGGTAATGGGCGGCCGAGTGAAGGACCCCTCTGCGCTGGAGTTCGTCGATCCCCACTCCGTTCACGTCGTCGGCGTCTTCCCCAGCTATGACGAGGCAGTCGAGGCGTGGCGCGGCAATGCGCAACGCACTGTGGACGATGCCGAAATGAAGTATGTCATCGTGCATCTGCACCGTCTGCTGGAACCGGATCTGCCGGGCGCCTGAAGCTGGCGGCGGCGACCGGATCTACGAAACATGGCGCCGCCACCTTTCAACATGCCACCTGTCTTTGCGGGAATGGCGCGAGCTACGCAGGGAAGCAGTCCCATGTCGGAGAAAGCGGCGCGAATATGTACCACCTGCGCCATGACACATCTCCCGACCTGAATCGAAACGACGCACACGGGGTGTTGGCCATCGACACTGTGACCGAGGTCCCACGGATCATCGTAGCAGGTCTGGTGCGAGATGCCGCATTGCTGCGGCTGCGGGTCGGGCGCGGGTTCACGCACTGCAATGCCCTAGTCGGCAACATCTAGCTGTCACACGGCCAAGTCGGCCGATGAAGCTTCTGGTCACAGCTACGGCATCGACGAGCCGGAAGACACCCGGCTCGCCTTTCACCTCAAGCTGGACGAGTTCGTCTGACGCAGGTCAGATGAACTCGATCTTCTCCACCATGTAGAACCGGTCGCCGCTGGGCACGGTCACTTCGACATCCTCACCCACCTGCTTGCCGATCAGCGCACGGCCCATCGGCGAGTCGTACGAGATGCGGCCCTGCTTGGCGTCTGCCTCGGTCTGGCCGACGATCTGATAGCGTTGCGGCTTGTCGTTATCGTCCAGCACGGTGACGGTCGCGCCGAAGATGATCCGGTTACCCGACAGGGTCGCCGGATCGATGATCTGCGCCCGGCTGACGCGGTCCTCCAGATCGGCGATCTGCGCCTCTACCTGGCCCTGCCGTTCCTTGGCGGCATGATATTCGGCATTTTCGGACAGGTCGCCATGCGCTCGCGCCTCCTCGATCGCATCGACGATCAGCGGGCGTTCCTTCCGGAGGGCCTTGAGGTCGGCGGTGAGCTTTTCGTAGCCCTCTGCCAGCATCGGCACTCTTTCCATAGACGTTCCCTGTCTTTCTGTCTCTTGGCTGCCCGCTGGGTCAGCGATCCGCTCCCGCCCGGTCGGGCGAATTGACGGCGTTATGTTTTCCGGAAAACACGTGGTTCATCCATAATAGTCCTGCAAGGACCGCACTTCAAGCGCACTGGCCGGGGAGCTGACGTCGGCACCCCCTGCCCTGACCGACGCAATCGCCAGCACCACTGCCGCGCTTGCGGCCGCGGTGGTATAGTAGGGGACGCGCCGATCGATCGCGCTGGCACGGATGGACTGGCTGTCCTTGTGGCTCTGCCAGCCTTCCGTGGTGTTGAAGATCAGGTCGATCTCTCCATCCACGATCCGGTCCACGATGTGCCGGCGCCCCTCGGCCACCTTGTTCACCCGCTCCACCGCGACGCCATTGTCCGTCAGGAAGGTCTGCGTCCCGCCGGTCGCCACGATCCGGAAGCCCAGCCCCGCCAGGGTCCGTACCGGTTCCAGCATCTGTGCCTTGTCGCTGTCCTTGACCGAGACGAACACGCGGCCGGTCATCGGCAGCAGGTTTCCGGCGCCCAGCTGGCTCTTCAGGAAGGCCGTGGGGAAGTCGCGGTCGATGCCCATCACCTCGCCCGTGCTCTTCATTTCGGGGGAGAGCACCGGATCGGAACCGGGGAAGCGGCTGAAGGGGAACACCGCCTCCTTCACCGACATGTAGGGCAGGTCGCGCTTGATCGGCGGAAAGTCGGCCAGCTTCTCGCCCGCCATGATCCGTGCCGCGATCTTGGCCACCGGCTGCCCGATCGCTTTCGCGACGAACGGCACCGTGCGACTGGCCCGCGGATTGACCTCGATCAGGTAGACCAGGCCATCCTTCACCGCGAACTGCACGTTCATCAGCCCCTGGACCTGCAGCGCGAGTGCCAGTTCGCGTGCCTGCCGTTCCAGCTCGGCAACGATCTCGGCCGGCAGGCTGTAGGGCGGCAGGGTGCAGGCGCTGTCGCCCGAATGGACGCCGGCTTCCTCGATATGCTGCATCACGCCGGCGATCACGACATCCTCGCCATCGCACAGCACGTCCACGTCGCACTCGATCGCGTCGCGCAGATACTGGTCCACCAGCACCGGACTGTCGCCGGAGACGTTGACCGCCGTGGCGATGTAGTCGTCCAGCTGCGCCTCGCTATCCACGATCTCCATCGCACGGCCACCCAGCACATAGGACGGGCGCAGCAGCACCGGATAGCCGATGCGGTTTGCAGCGGCGACCGCCTCGTCCCGGCTGCGGGCAAGGCCGTTGGCAGGCTGCAGCAGGTTCAGCTTGTTGACGAGCAGCGCAAACCGCTCGCGGTCTTCCGCCAGATCGATCGAGTCCGGGCTGGTGCCCAGGATCGGGATACCGGCGGTCTGCAACGCGGCGGCCAGCTTCAGCGGAGTCTGCCCGCCGAACTGCACGATCACGCCCACCAGCTCGCCCGCGGTCAGTTCCACGCGCAGGATCTCCAGCACGTCCTCCGCCGTCAGCGGTTCGAAATACAGCCGGTCCGACGTGTCGTAGTCGGTGCTCACCGTCTCCGGGTTGCAGTTGACCATGATCGTCTCGTAACCCGCCTCCGCCAGGGCGAAGCAGGCATGGACGCAGCAATAGTCGAACTCGATGCCCTGCCCGATCCGGTTCGGCCCGCCGCCCAGGATCACGATCTTGCGCCGGTCGCTCGGCGCGGCCTCGTTCTCCGGCTCGCCGAAGCTCGGCGCTTCGTAGGTCGAGTACATGTAGGGCGTTACCGCCTCGAATTCGGCGGCGCAGCTGTCGATGCGCTTGAACACCGGCAGCACGCCCAGCTTCTGCCGCAGCGCGCGCACCTCGTCCTCGCTGGTGGCACCGGCCATGGCGCGCAACGTGTCGTGCAGCAGGCCGGACCGCTTGGCCTGCGTTTCCGCCATGCCACCGGCGACGCCCACCGAACGGACCGCCAGGGTGGCCAGCCGCTTGTCGGAGAAGCCCATCGCCTTCAGCCGGCGCAAGCCCTCGGCATCGTTCGGCAACCCTTCCTGCCCGATCATCTGCTCCTCGTAGATGATCTCCTCGATCTGGCGCAGGAACCATTTGTCGTAATGGGTGATGGCATGGACTTCCTCCACGCTGAACCCTTCGCGGAACGCCTGACCCACCTGCAGCAGCCGGTCGGGCGTCGCACGACTGAGCGCGGCGGTGATCACGTCACGCGCGGCACCTTCCAGCTCCAGCACGCGGTTGAAGCCGTCCAGCCCGGTCTCCAGACCACGCAGCGCCTTCTGCATGCTTTCCTTGAAGTTGCGACCGATCGCCATGACCTCCCCGACCGACTTCATGGCGGTGGACAGGCCGTTGGTCGCGCCCTTGAACTTCTCGAACGCGAAGCGCGGGATCTTGGTGACGACATAGTCGATCGTCGGCTCGAACGCCGCTGGGGTGGCGCCGGTGATCTCGTTGGTGATCTCGTCCAGCGTGTAGCCGACCGCCAGCTTGGCCGCGACGCGCGCGATGGGGAAGCCGGTGGCCTTGGAGGCGAGCGCAGAGGACCGCGACACGCGCGGGTTCATCTCGATCACGATCAGGCGGCCATCCTTGGGATTGACCGCGAACTGCACGTTGCTGCCGCCCGTCTCCACGCCGATCTCGCGCAGCACCGCGATGCTGGCGCTACGCATGATCTGGTATTCCTTGTCCGTCAGCGTCAGCGCCGGCGCGACGGTGATGGAATCGCCGGTATGCACGCCCATCGGATCGACATTCTCGATGGAGCAGATGATGATGCAGTTGTCAGCGCGATCGCGCACGACCTCCATCTCGTACTCCTTCCAGCCGAGCAGCGATTCCTCGATCAGCACCTCGGTGGTGGGACTGGCGTCCAGGCCAGAACGGACGATCTTCTCGAACTCCGCCTTGTTGTAGGCGATGCCGCCGCCGGTTCCGCCCAGCGTGAAGCTGGGGCGGATGATGGACGGCAGGCCGGTACGTTCCAGCACGGCGAACGCCTCGTCCAGCGTGTGCGCGGTCCCGCTGCGGGCGCTTTCCAGACCGATCCTGTCCATCGCCTCGCGGAAGCGCTGGCGGTTCTCCGCCTTGTCGATCGCATCGGCATCGGCGCCGATCATCTGCACGCCGTACTTTGCCAGCGTGCCGTCCTCGAACAACGCCAGTGCGCAGTTCAGCGCGGTCTGCCCGCCCATCGTGGGCAACACCGCATCCGGCCGCTCCTTCTCGATGATCTTGGCGACGATCGCGGGGGTGATCGGCTCGATATAGGTGGCATCGGCCATGTCCGGATCGGTCATGATCGTCGCCGGATTGCTGTTCACCAGGACGACGCGATAACCTTCCTCGCGCAGCGCCTTGATTGCCTGCGTGCCCGAATAGTCGAACTCGCACGCCTGGCCGATGATGATCGGGCCGGCGCCGATGACGAGGATGGAGGAGATGTCAGTGCGTTTGGGCATCTTACGCCTTCTGGATCGCTGTAATCAGAGAGAATGGCACTTGGCCAAAACAGTGTCTGGGGCGAACCGCCTTCACCCCAGCATCCCCACAAACCGCTCGAACAGGTAAAAACTGTCCTGCGGCCCCGGGCTAGCTTCCGGATGGTACTGCACCCCGAACGCCTTCTTGCCACGGAGGCTGATCCCGCAATTGGAACCGTCGAACAGGGAGACATGCGTCTCCTCCACGCCGTCCGGCAGGGTGGCAGCGTCTACCGCGAAACCGTGGTTCATGGAGGTGATCTCCACCACGCCATCCTCCAGCCGCTTGACCGGGTGGTTGGCGCCGCGATGGCCCTGGTGCATCTTCACCGTCTGCGCACCTGCAGCCAGGCCCAGCAGCTGGTGCCCCAGGCAGATGCCGAAGATCGGCATGTCCAGTTCCAGCAATTCGCGGATCACCGGCACGGCATAGCCGCCGGTCGCCGCCGGATCGCCCGGGCCGTTGCTCAGGAACACGCCATCGGGCCGCATCGCCATGATCTCGCGCACCGGCGTTTCCGCCGGAACCACCGTCACCCGCGCGCCGGCGCGGGCCAGGTTGCGGAAGATGTTGTCCTTGCTGCCATAGTCGATCGCCACGACATGCGGGCCATCGGCGGGCGAGGCGCCGAAGCCCTTGCCCAGCTCCCACGGGCCGCCTTCCCAGCCATGGTGCTTCTCGCGGCTGACGCGCTTGGCCAGGTCCATGCCCTTCAGCCCCGGCCATTCCTGCGCCAGTTGCAGCAGCGCGGGGATGTCGAACTCGCCATGCGGCGAATGGGCCATCACCGCATTGGGCGCGCCGTTGGTGCGGATGCGGCGGGTCAGGGCGCGGGTGTCGATGCCGGACAGGCCGATCTTCAGGTGCCCGGCCATCCACTCGTCGAACTCGCGGGTGGAGCGAAAGCTGGAGTGGCGCGTCACTTCCTCGCGCACGATGCAGCCCACGGCGCTCTCGACGCCGGATTCGAGATCCTCGTCATTGGTGCCGACATTGCCGATGTGCGGGAAGGTGAAGGTGATGATCTGCGCGGCGTAGGAGGGATCGGTCATCACCTCCTGATACCCGGTCATGGCCGTGTTGAAGCAGACCTCCCCCACGGCATGGCCCACATGGCCGAACCCCTTGCCCCACACCACCGTGCCGTCTGCCAGCACCAATACCCCCGTTGCGCCTTTTGGCGGCACAGTCGAGGATGCGGAAAAAGCCATTCGGGGGCTCCCGTTTCGTTAAGATTGCCAGCGATGTTGCTAAGGGGCGGCGGCTAGACCTGCCCTCCGCATCCGTCAAGGCCGACCCCCATTTGACGGATCGATCCCGATGGCGGATGGGGCACGGCAACAGGCAATCATACCGGAAAAGAGGCTGTCATGCTGAGGGACCAGATCAAGCAGGAAACCATCACGGCGATGAAGGCGGGCGACAAGCCGCGCACGGCCGCGCTGCGCCTGATCGGCGCCAAGCTGAAGGATCGCGACATCGAGCTGCGCACGTCCACGCAGCCGGCGCCCGATGACGACGCGCTGGTGATCGACGTGCTGCAGAAGATGGCCAAGCAGCGCCGCGAATCGATCACCATGTTCCAGCAGGGCGGCCGCGACGAGCTGGCCGCGAACGAGCAGGCCGAACTGGTCGTGATCGAGGATTTCCTGCCCCGCCAGCTGGACGAGACCGAAACCCGCGCCGCGATCGAGGCCATCAAGGGCGAACTGGGTGCGACCGGCCTGAAGGACATGGGCAAGGTTATGGCGGAGCTGAAGGCGCGCCACGGCACCGTGCTCGATCTCGGCCGCGCGAGTGGCTGGGTGAAGGACTCGCTCGCCTGAACCGGCACTTGGGGGCATAGATCGCAGCCATGGCCCTGACCCCGCAATGGCTGGACGAGTTGCGCGCCCGCGTCACCCTGTCGACGGTGATCGGGCGCACGACCAAGCTCACCCGCGCCGGCCGCGAGTGGAAGGCATGCTGCCCGTTCCATAACGAGAAGAGCCCGTCCTTCACCGTCAGTGACGAGAAGGGATTTTATCATTGCTTCGGCTGCGGTGCGCATGGCGATGCGATCCGCTGGATGACAGACCAGCGCGGCCTGTCCTTCATCGATGCGGTCCAGGAACTGGCGGCGGAGGCCGGGCTGGAGGTGCCCCGCCCCGATCCCCGCGCCGCACAAGCTGCGGAACAGCGCAGCGGGTTGCACGAGGTGATGCAGGCCGCGCAGGACTGGTTCGTCGCCAACCTGCAAGGCGCCGGCGGGGCCAGGGCGCGCGACTATCTGAAGATGCGCGGGATCGACGCCCATACGATCGAACGGTTCGGCTTCGGCTTCGCCCCGCCCGACCGCAATGCGATGAAGGCCGCGCTCGGCCAGTTCGACGAGGCGCTGCTGGTGGAGGCGGGCCTGCGGATCGAGGCCGAGCAGCGCGAGAACTATGACCGCTTCCGCGACCGGCTGATGCTGCCCATCCAGGATGCACGCGGGCGCGTCATCGCGTTCGGTGGACGTATTCTGGATGCAGAAAAGAAGGACGCGCCCAAGTACCTGAACTCGCCGGACACCCCGTTGTTCGACAAGGGGCGCACCCTCTACAACCTGCATCGGGCCAGCGCCGCTTCCCGCCAGAGTGGGTCCGTTCACGTATGTGAAGGGTACATGGATGTGATCGCCCTCGCGGCGGCGGGGATCGAGGATGCCGTCGCCCCGATGGGCACTGCAGTGACGGAGCAGCAGATCGAGCTGTTGTGGCGGCTGGCGGACAAGCCGGTGCTGTGCTTCGACGGCGATGCCGCCGGGCAACGTGCCGCGATCCGGGCTGCGACGCGCGCCTTGCCGCTGCTGCGCCCCGGCCATTCGCTGCAGTTCGCCACCCTGCCCGCCGGGATGGACCCGGACGACCTGCTGCGCCGCGAAGGACGTGCCGGTCTGGACAAGGTACTGGCGGCGGCGTCCAGCCTGCTGGAGGTGGTGTGGAGCCACGAACAGGCGGCGCTGCCGCTGACCGGGCCGGAGGACAAGGCGGGCCTCAAGGCGCGGCTGATGGCGCATGTGGAAGCGATCACGCAGCAGGACATCGCCGCGCTGTACCGCCGCGAATGGCTGGACCGCTTCTCCGCGCTCGCCTTCCCCAAACGGGAGAAGGCCGAATGGCAGCCGCGGCCGCCGCAGGCGCGGGGCGGCAAGCGCCAGCCCTTCGGCAAGCCTGCCATCCTGCCGCTGCTGCCGGGCACGGCGGCGCGGCTCAACCGGGATGGCGCCGCCCGGCAGGATCCGCTGGCTGCCGCCGTGATCGCCGGACTGGCCCGCCACCCGGATCAGGTCGGCCGGCACATGGAGGCGCTGCTCCGCCTGGCAGGCGCAGACCCGGTGCTGGCCCCGCTGGTCGACGGACTGCTGCACATGGGGGAGACGGGCCCCGGCGGCGCAGCGATGCCCGCCCTGCTTGACGCAGGCGGCGCAGGCCCCATATCCGGCACTGGCAAGATCCTGCCGCCGCCGGGCAACGCTTCGTTTTCCTTCCTTCAGGAAGGTACAGACCCAGTCAGCGCGCGTGAGGATCTGGCCGAGGCGGTGGCATTGCTGGCTGAAAGGCCTGCTCTCGAAGCCGCCATTGCCGCGGTCACGGCCCGCTTCGATATCGATCCGGAAGGCGCGTTTGCCGAGCAGCAACGCTTGCGCAAACGAAAGCTGGCATTCGATGTACGACTCGGGCAGATGGCCAAAAAACGGGCTGTTGAAGCGGCCGACGATCAGGTGGATACCGGGGCCGGCCAACGGTCGTCGCCCGGCGCACAGGAAACAGGTTAGAAGAGCAGATGGCGTCGGAAGACACGACCACCGCCCCGGCGGAAGATGCACCGCTGATCGACCTCAACGAGGCGTCGATTAAAAAGCTGATCGCGAAGGCCAAGCGCCGTGGCTACATCACCGTGGACGAGCTGAACGAGGCCCTGCCCGAGGACCAGATGTCCACCGACCAGATCGAGGACGTGATGTCCGCGATCAGCGAGATGGGCGTCAACATCGTCGAGAATGACGAGGACGCAGCCGAGGAAGACGAGGAAGGCGAGCGCCGCGCGTCCGAGGATACCCCGGCCTCCGAAGACGAGGATGACGGCACGGAGCCCGACGAGGCCGCCAGCGCCAACGTTCCCGAGAAGAAGCGCAAGGAGACCACTGAACGCACCGATGATCCGGTGCGGATGTACCTGCGCGAGATGGGCGCGGTCGAACTGCTCAGTCGCGAGGGCGAGATCGCCATCGCCAAGCGGATCGAAGCCGGCCGCGACATGATGATCATGGGCCTGTGCGAGAGCCCGATCACCTTCCACGCCATCATCCAATGGTCCGAAGCACTGAACAATGGCGAGATGCAGCTGCGCGAGATCCTGGATCTCGACGCAATGCTGTCCAAGGAGCCGCCCGTCGAGAAGATGGAGGCGGACGAGGACGACGACGGCGAGATCAGCGAAGAGACCGCTGGCCCCTCTTTCAAGGAAGAGGAAGAGCCTGAGGAAGAGGCGAGCGCCGACGAGGACGAGGATGGCGAAGGGACCAGCCGCCGTCGCGAGGAAGAGGAAGAGGAGGACAACACCCTCTCCCTCGCCCAGATGGAAGCTGCGCTGAAGCCCGATGCGCTGGAACGCTTCGCGCGCATCACCGACCTGTTCAACGCGTTCGAGAAGCTGCAGGCCGAGCGCGTGGACGTGCTGGGCGCCGGCAACGACTATCCCGCCGCCAAGGAACGCCGGTACGAGGAGCTGCGCGAGCAGCTGACGGCCGAGGTCGAATCGGTCCAGTTCCATGCGACCAAGATCGAGTATCTGGTCGACAACCTGTATGCCTTCAACCGCCGGCTGACGATGCTGGGCGGGCAGATGCTGCGTCTGGCCGAACGGCACAAGGTCAAGCGGGTCGACTTCCTGAACGCCTATCTCGGCAACGAGCTGGACGACGCCTGGCTGGGTTCCATGGTGAAGAAGGACAAGAAGTGGACCGCCTTCGCCACGACCGAAGCCGAGCCGGTGGAGCGTATCCGCGCCGAGATATCCGACATCGCCGCGCAGACGGGCATGAGCCTGGGCGAGTTCCGCCGCATCGTGAACATGGTGCAGAAGGGCGAGCGTGAGGCGCGCATCGCCAAGAAGGAGATGGTCGAGGCGAACCTGCGCCTCGTGATCTCCATCGCCAAGAAGTACACCAATCGCGGCCTGCAATTCCTGGATCTGATCCAGGAAGGAAACATCGGCCTGATGAAGGCGGTCGACAAGTTCGAGTATCGCCGCGGCTACAAGTTCAGCACCTATGCCACCTGGTGGATCCGGCAGGCGATCACCCGCTCGATCGCGGACCAGGCGCGGACAATCCGCATCCCGGTCCACATGATCGAGACGATCAACAAGCTGGTCCGCACCAGCCGCCAGTTCCTGCACGAGCAAGGCCGCGAGCCGACCCCGGAGGAGATGGCCGAGCGTCTCTCCATGCCGCTGGAGAAGGTGCGCAAGGTGATGAAGATCGCCAAGGAGCCGATCTCCCTCGAGACGCCGATCGGCGACGAGGAAGACAGCCATCTGGGCGACTTCATCGAGGACAAGAATGCGATCATCCCGGTGGATGCCGCGATCCAGGCCAACCTGAAGGAAACGGTCACCCGCGTGCTGGCCAGCCTGACCCCGCGTGAGGAACGCGTGCTACGCATGCGCTTCGGTATCGGCATGAACACCGATCACACGCTGGAAGAGGTGGGTCAGCAGTTCTCCGTCACCCGCGAGCGTATCCGCCAGATCGAGGCCAAGGCGCTCAGGAAGCTGAAGCATCCGAGCCGCAGCCGGAAGATGCGCTCTTTCCTGGACCAGTAGGCAACCGGAACCGGTGCGAGTTGGCGAACGGATTGCCTGAACTGTGATGACGCTCGACTTCGAGGCGCTATTCGCCCGCTCGCCCAATCCGTACGTAGTGATCGATCCGGAGCTCACGATCGTGTGGGCGAACGATGCCTATCTGCGGGTCACCATGCGCGACCGTGACGACATCCTTGGTCGCGGCATGTTCGAAGCGTTCCCGGCCGATCCCGCGTCCGAGAGCTCCCGCCTGCTCGACTCTTCGCTGCAGCGTGTGCTGGCCACCGGGCAGGCGGACGAGATCGCCATCATCCGCTACGACATCCGCCGGCCGGACGAGACGATGGACACCCGGTACTGGAGCGCGACGCACACGCCCCTGCTGGACGAGGCAGGCGCGCTGCAGTACATCCTGCAGCACACGGTCGACGTGACCGAACTGCACGAACTGCGCCGCGCCCGTGACGAAGCCGGGCTGATGCGCCGGGCCAGCGCAGTGCAGGACCGCAACCGCGACCTTGCCGCCGAAAGCCGCCGGCTGATCGACTTCTTCGCCCATGCGCCCGGCTTCGTGGCGCTGCTGGACGGGCCGGACCATCGCTTTACCATGGCCAATCAGGCCTATCGCACACTGGTCGGCCGTGATGATCTGATCGGCAAGTCGGTGAGCGAAGCGTTACCGGAGGTGATGGAGCAGGGTTTCGGCGCGGTGCTGGACCGCGTGCGCGTGACCGGCGAGCCCTTCTTCGGCCGACGCTTGCCGGTGTACCTGCAGCGCACCTCCACCGGTTCCGCCGCTGCCCTGGTACTCAACTTCATCTTCCAGCCGGTGTTCGGCGTGGACGACCAGATCAGCGGCATCATCATCCAGGGCTACGACGTCACGGAGGAAGTCGAGTACGAGGAACGGCAGGCAATGCTGGTCGCCGAGCTGAACCACCGGGTAAAGAACACGCTGGCGGTGGTGCAGGGACTCGCCGGTCAGTCGTTCCGCCGGGTGGCGGGCGCCCAGGAGGCGAACGCGATCTTCTCGGCCCGCCTGAAAGCGCTCGGGGCGGCCCATTCGCTGCTGACCGATGCGCACTGGGGCGGCACCCAGCTGGCAGAAACGATCCGCAGGTCGGCCGAGGCTACCGCGGGCGAGGCGATCAGCCGGTTCATCCTGGAGGGGCCGGACATCGCGCTGCAACCGCAGACCGCAGTTTCGCTCGCGATGATCGTACACGAAATGTGCACCAATGCGGTGAAGTATGGCGCCCTTGCCACTGACGAAGGGCAGATCGCCATAGACTGGTCCATTACCGAAGATGCGGCGCGGCAATTCACCCTTAACTGGCGGGAGAGCGGCGGACCGATCGTGGCACCGGCGCCGGCCGCCGGCTTTGGCACGCGGCTGATCCGGCGCGGACTGTCGACCGACGGCACCGGGCGGGTGGAGATGGATTTCGCGCCTGACGGTCTCACCTGCAAGATTACCGCGAAACTGGGTGAGCCGGAACCGCAAGCCCCCATGAACAGTATCCCGCAACGATGAAACTAACGGGCAACAAGGTTCTGCTGGTCGAGGACGAGCCGATCATCGGCTTCGAGCTGGAAGACATGATGGCCAGCGAGGGCGCCAGCGCCGTACTGGCATGCTCCCTGTCGGAAGGGCTGCAACTTGCCCGCAGGCACAGCTTCGACGCCGCGATCCTGGACGTGAACCTCCATGGGCAGGAAAGTTACCCGCTGGCGCGCGAACTACTTCAGGCCCGGGTGCCGGTGATCTTCGCCACCGGGTACGGCAACCAGACGCGGCCGGATGATCTGGCGAGCGTGCCGACCGTGACCAAGCCTTACGACATCTGCGCAATCCGGGCGGCGTTTACCTGCTGAGCTGACGAGCGGGCGGACGGACCCGATCCCCTGCATGGTCTGACGCCGGTTTCACGGGCGCCGAGGCACGACTTTCCCGACAGGCTCGTCGCCGGTTTCGCCATGCGAATGGCGCCATGACGGCCAGCCTTGCAACCCGGATCGGCACCATGCCGGCAAGATGCAGGGCAAAAGCCGCCTTTGTCGCCGCTTTTTTGCGCGACCTGCTGGCAAGCGGGCGAGCGTTCCGCTAAGGGCGCCGGCATGAAGATCGCGCTCGCCTCCGACCACGCCGCTGTCGATCTGAAGGCCGACCTTGCAGGCTGGCTGCGCGAACAGGGGCATGACGTCACGGATCTCGGCCCGGGTGGTGCCGGATCGGTCGACTATCCCGATTACGGCTACCGCCTCGCCACGGCACTGGCGGATGGCGTTGCCGAGCGCGGCATTGCGCTGTGCGGCTCCGGCATCGGCATCGGTATCGCGCTGAACCGCCACCCTGCGGTGCGCTGCGCCCAGGTGAGCGAGCCACTGTCGGCCCGTCTGGCGCGGATGCACAATGACGCAAACGCCATTGCGCTGGGCGCACGGCTGATCGGGCCGGAGATGGCCCGCGCCTGCGTCGCCGCCTTTCTCGGCACCACCTTCGAAGCCGGCCGCCACCAGCGCCGGGTCGACATGCTTTCCCATCCACCGATCAGCCAGGAGCCGGCATGACCGCGACCACTCCCACCCTCGCCATGGATCGTCCCGTCGGCGGCGATGCGCTGCAGACTTTCTGGGGCGACACGCTGGAAGATGCCGATCCCGCTGTCGCGGCGATCATCGGCCGTGAACTGGCGCGGCAGCGTGACCGGATCGAGCTGATCGCGAGCGAGAACATCGCCAGCCCCGCCGTGCTGGAGGCAACCGGGTCGGTCTTCACCAACAAATATGCCGAGGGTTACCCCGGCAAGCGCTATTATGGCGGCTGCGAGCATGCCGACGAGGTCGAGCGGCTGGCGATCGAGCGGGTCACCCAGCTGTTCGGCTGCCGGTTCGCCAACGTGCAGCCCAATTCGGGCAGCCAGATGAACCAGGCGGTGTTCCTGGCGCTGCTCAGTCCCGGCGATACCTTCATGGGCCTCGACCTCGCCAGCGGCGGGCACCTGACGCATGGCAGCCCGGTGAACATGAGCGGCAAGTGGTTCAACGCGGTGCCTTATGGCGTGCGGCGCGAGGATTGCCTGCTGGACATGGACCAGGTCCGCAGCCTGGCGCGCGAGCACAAGCCCAAGCTGATCATCGCCGGTGGCACGGCCTATCCGCGCCACTGGGACTTTGCCGCCTTCCGCGAAATCGCGGATGAGGTCGGCGCATGGCTGCTGGTGGACATGTCGCACTTCTCCGGCCTGGTGGCCGGCGGCGTGCACCCCTCCCCCTTCCCCCATGCGCATGTGGTCACCACCACGACGCACAAGTCGCTGCGCGGGCCGCGCTCCGGCGTGATACTGACGGATGACGAGGATCTGCTCAAGAAGCTGAACATGGCGGTGTTTCCCGGCATGCAGGGTGGACCGCTGATGCATGTCATCGCCGGCAAGGCAGTCGCTTTCGGAGAGGCTCTGCGCCCTGAGTTCCGTACCTATGCCGCCAACATCGTCGCCAATGCCAAGGCGCTGGCCGCGGCGTTGCAGGAGCATGGCCTGCCCTGCGTGTCCGGCGGCACGGACAACCACCTCGTGCTGGTCGACCTGACGCAGGCCGATGTCACCGGCAAGGCGGCGGAGCGCGCGCTCGACCGGGCATTCCTGACCTGCAACAAGAACGCGGTGCCATTCGATGCGCGGTCGCCCTTCGTCACCTCCGGCATCCGCCTGGGCACTCCGGCCGCCACCACGCGCGGCTTCGGCACGGAACAGTTCGCCCAGGTTGGCCGTATGATTGCCGACGTGGTCGCGGGCCTGTCGCGCAACGGCGACGAAGGTGACGGCCAGGTCGAGGAAGCCGTGCGGCGGCAGGCAACGGAGCTGTGCCACGCCTTTCCTGTCTATCCCGGGAGATAAGATGATGCAGTACGACAATGACCCCAAGCCGTCCGGCAACCTGCTGGACGATGCCACAGTCGAACTGAAGGGCATGGCCAAAGGCGGAATGAGGCATCCGTCCACCAAGCCGGTGCTGACGGGCGCTGCCGTCGGCGCGGTGGCCGGAGCCGTGCTGCCGATCGTGTCGCTGCCGGTCGGCCTGCTCGCCGGCGCCGGTTACATGCTCTACAAGCGGCTACGCCCCTGATCGATGCGGTGCCCGTTCTGTGCGCATGACAACAGCCAGGTAAAGGATTCGCGCCCCTCCGAAGACAACACCGCCATTCGCCGCCGCCGGCAGTGCGAAGGCTGTGGGGCGCGGTTCACCACCTTTGAACGGGTGCAGCTGCGCGAGGTGATGGTGGTCAAGGCCAGCGGCCGGCGTGAGCCGTTCGACCGGGCCAAGATCGAACAGTCCGTGGCCCTGGCCTGCCGCAAGCGATCCGTCCCGCAGGAACGGATCGAGCAGTTCGTCTCCGGCATCCAGCGCCAGCTGGAAATCTCGGGCGAGCCGGAGGTGCCCTCCGCCCGCATTGGCGAACTGGTGATGGAGAATCTGCGCGAACTGGATGCGGTTGCGTGCATCCGCTTCGCCTCCGTCTACCGCGACTTCAACGAGGCCCGCGACTTCGAGGATTTTGCCGGCACTGTGCGCGATGTCGGGGCGGGCTGAGGCGATGGAAACCGTAGGTACCCCGCCCGTCATCGTGCTGGTGCGCCCGCAACTGGGCGAGAACATCGGCAAGGCCGCCCGCGCCATGCTCAATTTCGGCCTGACCGAGATGCGGCTGGTGGAGCCGCGCGATGGCTGGCCCAACCCGGCCGCCGGCCCCGCCGCCGCAGGCGCGGACCGCGTGCTGGAAGGTGCCACGGTCCATGCCACCACGGCCGACGCCGTGGCCGATTGCGCGCATGTCTATGCCACCACCGTGCGCAAGCGCGAGGTGACCAAGCCTGTCGTCTCGCCGGAAGAGGCCGGGCTGGCGATCGCGCGGGCACAAGGCCGCAGCGCGATCCTGTTCGGGCCGGAACGATCCGGGCTGGAAACGGACGATGTCGCGCTGGCCCGGGCCATCCTAACCGTGCCGATCAATCCCGATTTCGCCTCCCTCAACCTGGCGCAGGCCGTGATTCTGGTGGCCTATGAATGGTCGCGCACGCAGAAGCTTGCGGTCCCGACCGCCGAAGATCTGCTCCCCCCTGCCCCGCAGGAGGAGCTGGAAGGCATGCTGGCGCAGCTGGAAGCCATGCTGGAGCCGCGCGGTTACTACCAGCCGGACAGCCGCAACGTCGCCACGCACCGGACGCTGCGCAGCATCCTGACCAAGCCGGGCTGGAACCACTTGGAGGTCCGCACGCTGCGCGGGGTGCTGTCGACCCTGCGGCGTATGCCACGCGACTAGACAAGCCATCTCTTGCCTTGGGGCGCAGGCGGCGTAGTCTGCTGGTCCGAAGGAGATGTGTCATGCGTTCCTCGCCGTTGATTGCCCTCGTGCTGGTCTGCTGTGGAACGACTGCTGCGGCGCGAAGCCCCCTGGATCCGGATGAGCGGCAATGTGCGCGGGTGCTGCCCAGGCTCGTGAGCAATGACCGATCGTTGCAGCAGGAAAGCCGTATTGCCGATCCTGCGACCCCGCTGCTCTACAAGGCGGTGGACCACCGGGTCGCGGGCTGTTCCGTCCTCGTCATGCACCAGACCGGCCAACTCAGGCATGTGCCCAAGGTCGACGAGCAGAACAGACTGTTCGTGCCGGCCCGCGATCAGGCTCAGCCGAACGGGTCCTCGATGGACGGCGCAGGCGTGCTGAACCAGCTGGGGCCGCTCTCCGTCATCCAGAAACAGTCTTCCAGCCGGATGCCGAATTCGCCAGGAATGTAGATGCCCGGCTCGTTGGAGAAGCACATGCCGGGCGCCAGCAAGGTCTGCTCGCCGCGGACCAGATGGACCGGCTCGTGCCCGTCCAGACCGATGCCGTGACCGGTGCGGTGGGATGTGCCGGGTAGCTGGTAGTCGGGGCCGTAGCCCAGCTTTTCGTAGAAGGTGCGCACCGCCTCGTCCACGCTGCCGGCGGTGGCACCGACCTGTGCCGCAGCGAAGGCGACATCCTGGCCTTGCCGCATCTGCTGCCATACCTGCTTCTGCCGCAGGTTTGCTTCGCCAAAGACGAAGGAGCGGGAGATATCTGCCTGGTATCCTTGGACATTGCACCCGCAGTCCAGCAGAATGACCTCGCCGTCGCGGACTTCCTGCGGCTTGCCTGATCCGTGCGGATAGGCACTCGCCTCACCCAGTAGCACCAGCGCAAATTCCGGTGCGCCGCCCATTGCTCTCGTCGCATCGTTGATCAGCGCGCCGATGTCTGACGGAGTCATGCCCCGCTGGATACGCGGTGCGGCATGGCGGTAGGCGGCCATGGTGATGTCGGTCGCACGCTGCATCAGTGCCAGTTCCGCCGGGCTCTTCACCATGCGGCAGCCGCGCACGACCGGATCGCCACTGACCAGCGTCGCACCTGGCAGCGCGGCGGCCAGCCCGTCCACCGCGAAGTAGCGGACCGTTTCCTCGATCCCGATCCGCCCCTGCGCAAGGCCGCGTTCGCCCAGCCATTGCGCCAGCGTGGCAGCGGGGTCCTCGTCCTCGTCCCAGGTAAGCAGCTCGGCCGGGAGCGCCAGCGATTCGCGGACGCTCGGCTCCTCGAAGAACGGCGTGACGATGGCAATCTCGCCATCACGCGTCAGCACGGCGGCGGTCAGCCGTTCGCTGCGCCACCATTGCACGCCGGTGAAGTAGCGCAGGCTGGTACCCGCCTCCACCAGGACAGCAGCGATGTCGTGCTGGCGCATCAGTTCCGCCGCGCGCGCCACCCGCGCCTGCCGCTCCGCCACGCTGATCGGCACGGCACCGGCGGACAGATCCGGCAGCCCGGCTTGCGCCCATGCCGCCTCAGGGACGAAGGCGGAGGCGACACCTGCCGCGCTACCTGCCAGAAAACTGCGCCGCCGCATCAATCTGCTCCGTACAAGAGCAAGGGTCGGCACTCTGCGCGCCATGCGTCCTCGTCTGCACTCGCCATTGCCTCCAGATCACCGGCCTCCGCGGCCGGATCATCGACCCATTCGCGCAAGGCCGGGCCGCCATTGATCACATCGATCGCCAACCGGTCGAACTCGTATTCGTAAGGGAAATCACGCCACAGATCGTAACCCGGATACAGCGAGCGAATGGCCTTGAAGCTCAGGGCCTGCAGGCGCCACGGGCGGAATGCCAGATGGTCGTAGAACGATCCTTCTGCGTGAATAAACAGGCCGTTGCACAACATACCTGCATGCTTGTGGAAGGTCGGCGTGAACCAGCATTCGCGCAGGGCGCAGCCCCGCAGCCAGTCGGGCGCGCGCCGCTGCATCTCCTGCAGTACCGCCCTGGCATCGATATCCGGCGCCCCGAACAACACCTCCAGTGCCCGCGTTGTGCCGCGCCCTTCGCTCAGGTTGGCGCCTTCCAGCATGACCGTGCCGGCATAGGCGCGTGCCATGTTGAGTGTCGCGGCGTTGGGGCTGGGATTGATCCAGACGCGATCCTCCGGCCAGCCGAACCCCGGACCGGTACCGGGCTGCCATCCCGTCACTTCAACGACTTGATAGTCGATATTGAGAGCGAAGCGAGCAACAAACCAGTGGCCCATCTCGCCCATGGTCAGCCCGTGCCGCATCGGCATCGGCCCGGCGCCGACGAAGCTTTCCTGCCCTGGCCGCAGCAGCGTGCCTTCGACGGGACGCCCGGCCGGATTGGGGCGGTCCAGCACCCACACGGTCTTGCCGGTCTCGGCCGCAGCCTCCAGCAGATAGAGCAGCGTGGTGCAGAAGGTGTAGATGCGGCAGCCCAGGTCCTGCAGGTCGAACAGGAACACGTCCGCCGTGTCCATCATGTGCGCGGAAGGCCGGCGCACCTCGCCATACAGGCTGAAAAGCGGGATGCCGTAGGTCGCATCGACCTCGTCCGCCGTCTCGACCATGTTGTCCTGCTTGTCGCCCTTGATCCCGTGCTGCGGGCCGAAGGCGGCGGTGATGTTGACCCCCGCCGCGATCAGCGCGTCGAGAGAATGGGTCAGGTCTGCCGTGACGGAGGCCGGATGTGCCACCAGCGCCACGCGCCGGCCGCTCAGCTGCCGGAGCAGCGCGGGGTCCGCCAGCAGGCGGTCTATGCCGAAGTTCATGGACGGATCGGTGCCGCAAGCGTGGCGGTGAAGCAAGCCGGGTCGTGGAAGTCGGGGGCGGCACTGCAATGCGCCAGCGCCCACCAGGATCTGGAGCCATCGATCTCCTCGATCACTGCGGTCAAGCCGATGGCGCAATCCCCGGCAGGTAGTGCGCCATATGGCAGCGCGACGTCGAAGATCGCCAGGTCACCGCCGCGCCGCCACGTGCAGACGGGCGGGCGCGGTACCATCCTGTCCGACATGCCGGTGCGCGGGCTGGTGAAATCATATGCCGCCCATTGTTCGGACGGGCTGAAATTGAACTCCGCATAGGCTGTCCCGCCAAGCGGCTGGACGAACAGCTCGAAACAGGTGGTCCGCCATAACCCGTCCACCCTGCCTGCGCCTGCGAAGGGTGGCACCGCAAGGGTGGCCATGCCCTGCACCCGCCAGCGGAGGCGCAGCCAGCCATCCACGGGCGACAGCAGGCTGGCCGTCATGCCGCGCACCCCGATCGGCGGCGCGGCGGCGTGTGGCAGCAGTTCCCAAGTTTGCATGGCTCCCCTCGCGTGCTACCGGCGCCCGGCCATGAGCCAGTACCGATCCGACCTGCTCCGCCTGCTCGAAGAGCGCGGCTACATCCACCAGCTGACCGATGCGGCCGGCCTTGATGCCCTTGCTGCCCGAGAGATCGTGCCCGGCTATATCGGCTTCGATCCGACTGCACCATCGCTGCATGTCGGCGGGCTGGTGCAGATCATGCTGCTGCGCCGGCTGCAGCAGGCCGGGCACAGGCCGCTGGTGCTGATGGGTGGCGGCACGGGCAAGATCGGCGATCCCAGCTTCAAGGACGATGCCCGCAAGCTGCTGACGACTGACACGATCAGCGCCAACGTCGCCTCCATCAAGCGGGTGTTCGAACGCTTCCTGACCTTCGGCGATGGACCGACCGATGCCGTGATGCTGGACAATGCCGAATGGCTGGACCGGCTGGAATACATCCCGTTCCTGCGGGAGGTCGGCCAGCATTTCTCCGTCAACCGGATGCTCAGCTTCGATTCGGTGAAGCAGCGGCTGGACCGCGAACAGTCGCTGTCCTTCCTGGAATTCAACTACATGATCCTGCAGGCCTACGACTTCCGGGAACTGGCGCAGCGCCATGGCTGCCGGCTGCAGATGGGCGGCAGCGACCAGTGGGGCAACATCGTCAACGGGGTCGAGCTGACCCGGCGCATGGACGGCCAGGAGGTGTTCGGCGCGACCACCCCGCTGCTGACTACTGCCGATGGCAGCAAGATGGGCAAGACCGTCGCCGGTGCGGTGTGGCTGAACGAGGACATGCTGCCGGCCTATGACTTCTGGCAGTACTGGCGGAATGTGGACGACCGCGATGTCGGCCGGTTCATGAAGCTGTTCACCGACCTGCCGCTGGACGAGATCGCCCGGCTGGAGGCGTTGCAGGGCGCGGAGATCAACGAGGCCAAGATCGTGCTCGCCAATGCGGTGACCGCGCTGGTCCGCGGGGACGAGGCGGCGGCAGGTGCGGCCGTGACCGCAGCGCAGACCTTCACAGGCGGTGCGCTGGGCGGCGACCTGCCGGTGCTGGCGGTGCCGGCAGACGGCATTCGCCTGGCTGCGGCGTGCGCGGCGATCGGCTTTGCCGCCAGCGGCGGAGAAGCCAAGCGCAAGATCGCCGAAGGTGCGGTGCGGCTGGACGATGTCGCGATGACTGATCCGGCCGAACTGATCGTGCTGGCGCCGGGCGAGGAGCGCAAGCTGAGCATGGGGCGCAAGCGACACGGCATCCTGCGCGCCTCGTAGCTCCTGCGGAGGCACCGCTTAAGGTTTTCCACAGAGCTTGCGGGCCATGGCGTGTGTCCAACCTGCGGGACACCTGCTTCATGCCATGCGGCGCTCATTTGTCGGTCACCGAACAGCGCACCGCGATGCGCCACCGGGTCGATTGCATGATCCGCGTGGAGCATCTGAACCGGGGCTGCGAGATCGATCTGCGCCTGCGCAACCTGTCGGCCAACGGCGTGCTGATCGATCCTGCGCCCGATCTGCTGCGCGGCGACCGGCTGATCCTGCGCCTGCCGGCGCTGGGCCGGATCGAGGCCTATTGCCTGTGGACCGTCGACACGCGCGCCGGGTGCCAGTTCGAACGGGTGCTGCGCCCGGCGGAGTTCGACGCCATCCTGGCACAGGCACGGCCGCTCACCACGCAGCCGTGAACCGCAAATCCGGCTTTCATCGGGGATAGCTGAGGTCAGCTTGGCAGGTCCCTGCCCGCCTGCCATTGCGATGATCGTGCAAGATTCCACTGCCAGCCCGGACCCGTCGCCGCAGGTCTCGCCCAGGTCGCCATTGGCGATCGCCGACTATCGGAGATTCTGGCTCGCCCGGTTCCTGGCGGTGTTCGCAACCCTGTCCACCGTGGTACTGATCGGGTACCAGACCTACGACGTGGCGCGCGCCGATTACGGCATGGAGCGGGCGGATGCAGCCTTCATGCTGGGCCTGCTGGGGCTGGCGCAGTTCATCCCGATCTTCCTGCTGACGCCGGTGGCCGGGCTTGCCGCCGACCGGTTCGATCGCCGGCGGGTGGTGCTGTTCGCCAACGGCATCGACAGCGTGATCGCGCTGACGCTGGCCTTGTGCACATGGCACGATGCCCTGAGCCTGCCACTGCTGTTCACGCTGGCGGCCGCGCATGGCGCGGCGCGCGTGTTCAACGGCCCGGCACTGGCGGCCATCGCGCCCAACCTGGTGCCGCCCACCTTGTTGCCGCGGGCGATCGCACTGTCTTCCATCGCCTGGCAGACGGGCAGCGTGATCGGGCCGGCCCTTGGTGGGCTGCTGTTCGGCTGGAGCCCGGCAGCGCCCTATTTCCTGTCCGCTGCGCTGGTGCTGACTTCCGGCCTGCTGATCTCCACCGTACGACCGGTGCGGGCGGTCCAGTCCGGCCCGGCGGTGCACCCGCTGCGCAGGATCGTGGAGGGCTTCACCTTCGTGAAGAACGACCGCTTCCTGCTCGGCTGCGTCACGCTGGACCTGTTCGCCGTGCTGCTGGGCGGTGCGACCGCCATGCTGCCGGTGTTCGCGCGCGACATTCTGGCGGTCGGGCCGGAAGGGCTCGGCCTGATGCGCGGTGCGCCGGCGGTGGGTGCCGCCGCGATGGCAGGGCTGTTCTCGTTCCGACCACTGGAGCGGAACGTCGGCACCAAGATGCTGTGGGCGGTCGCGGGGTTCGGCGTCGCCACGATCGCTTTCGCCTTGTCGCGCGACTTCCTGCTTTCGCTTGGCTGCCTGGCGGTGCTGGGGGCGGCGGACATGATCTCCGTCTTCATCCGCAGCTCACTGGTGCAACTGAACACGCCCGACACGATGCGTGGCCGGGTTTCGGCCATCAGCGGTCTGGCCGTGTCTGCCTCCAACGAACTTGGCGAGCTGCAGTCCGGTCTGGCGGCGGCCCTGCTGGGCGCCGTCGGTGCGGTTGTGCTTGGCGGGGTCGGCGCCATATTGGTCACCGGCCTGTGGGCATGGTGGTTTCCCGAAATACGCCGCGCCCGCACCTTCAGCGCCAGATATCTCGATCCCCAAGAAGCAAAGGAACCTGCATCATGAAGGCCGACAGCGTCCTTGCCACCATTGGCAACACCCCGCACATCCGCCTGGCGCGGCTGTTCCCGGATCACGAGGTCTGGGTGAAGAGCGAGCGCGCCAATCCCGCAGGATCGATCAAGGATCGCATCGCACTGGCCATGGTGGAGGATGCCGAGGCCAGCGGCGCGCTGCAGCCGGGCGGCACGATCATCGAGCCGACCAGCGGCAATACCGGCATCGGCCTGGCCATGGTGGCCGCGGTCAAGGGCTATCGCCTGGTGCTGGTGATGCCCGAATCGATGTCTCTGGAACGGCGGCGGCTGATGCTGGCCTATGGTGCCACCTTCGACCTGACGCCCAAGGAGCGTGGCATGAAGGGCGCGGTCGAGCGGGCCCAGCATCTGGTCGACACCACGCCCGGCGCGTGGATGCCGCAGCAGTTCGAGAACCCGTCCAACATCGCCGTCCATGTCCGCACCACCGTGCGCGAGATTCTGGCCGACTTCGCCGATGCTCCGCCATCCCTGCTGATCACCGGCGTCGGCACGGGCGGTCACCTGACTGCCTGCGCGGAAGAGCTGAAGCGCGCATGGCCGCAGCTGCAGGCATTCGGCGTGGAGCCCACGCTGTCGCCGGTCATATCCGGGGGAACGCCGGGACCGCACCCGATCCAGGGCATTGGCGCTGGGTTCATCCCGGGCAACCTGCATGTCGCGGCGCTGGACGGCGTGATCCAGGTGGAGGCGGAGGACGCGAAGGAGATGGCTCGCCGGTCCGCTAGCGAGGAAGGTTTGCTCGTCGGGATCTCCAGCGGGGCCACGCTGGCCGCCATCCGCCAGAAGCTGGCCGACCAGCCCGCCGGCACGCGCGTGCTGGGGTTCAACTACGATACGGGCGAACGGTACCTTTCCGTGCCCGACTTCCTACCTGCGGAGTAGGCGTTCAGGACACTGGCGCGGGTTGTCCGACCTGTGCCAGCGCCTCGCCCTCCAGCTTGCGGTAGAAGCAGGTCGGGGCGCCGGTGTGGCAGGCCGGGCCTGCGGGCGTGACCTGCAGCACCAGTGCATCCTGGTCGCAATCCACCAGGATCGCCTGCACCCGCAGCACGTGTCCGGATGTCTCCCCCTTCATCCATAACCGCCCCCGGCTGCGGGAATGGAAATGGGCGAGGCCGGTGCGCCGCGTGGCCGCCAGTGCTTCCGCATCCATGAACGCCACCATCAGCACGGCGCCGCTGGCCGCATCCTGCGCCACCGCAGTCACCAGGCCCGCATCATCGAAACGCGGCATGAAGATGCTGCCTTGTTCCCGCAGCGCAACATCACCTGACTGTACAGAAATCGGCGTTCTCCTTGAGGTCGATGCCGCGGTTGCAAGTGCAGCAATGATTTGTTGCACGATAACCACAGCGGCCTGCCAAAATCTACCGTCTGTAATGAAGCAGCTTTCCAAGAACACTGTTTCAGACGAATGAACGGGCAGCGGCCTTATGGGGCTGCAACCGACCGGCAGCGCCGATCAGCGCCAAGGAAGGGGGGAACCTGGCCAGCCTATAGGCGCCCAGGGACATGAGGGTTTGGGTTCCGGTGTAATCGGGGGGTTACCTCCGGAACCCAGCAGATTTCGTCACGCGGGCGCCCGGGGTGAAAGCTCCGGGCGCTTTGCTTTTCAGCTCTCCACGCGTCCCTCCACCTGCGCGAAGGTGGCGACGATCACCTGCCGCACGCCTGCCTGCCGCAGCGCCGCCGCACAGGCTTGCGTGGTCGCCCCGCTGGTCAGCACATCATCCACCAGCACGACGTTGCACCCGGCCAGCATTGCCGCGTGCCGTGGCGACGCGACGATGGCTCCGGCCAGCGCCGCGGCCCGTTGCCGGCGGCCGAGCCCGCCGAGACTCGGTGTCGGGCGGCGGCGGTGCAGTGCATCGACCAGCAGCGGCTGACAGGTGGCGCGCGCCATCTCCCGCGCCAGCAGCGCCGACTGGTTGTAGCCGCGCCGCCACAGACGCCCGCGATGCAGCGGCACGGGCACGAACAGCCACTCGCCCGGCAGGTCCGGCAGTCGTGCCACGATCATGCGGGCAAGCATCGGCGCCAGTGCGATGCGCCCGCCATGCTTGAACGCCAGCGCCAGCTTGCGCGAGACCGGACCATAGAGCGTGGCGGCGACCACCCCGCCGGCCGAACCGCCTGGTGGCCGTTCCAGCTTATCCCAGCAGGTGACGCACAGGCCATCCTGCGCCGCCAGTGCCAGGCCGCAGCCGGGGCACCGCGGCGGGAACACCAGGTCGACCAGCGGCGCCACGCTGGCGGCAAGCTGCGCTCTCACCCTTGCACCCCGCCACGGCAGGCGTCAGGACCGGCGACCATGAGCAGCACCCCCGCCCCGCCCACCATCTTCGCCCCCGCCCGCCGCCGCGCCGCGCGCACCCGCATGGCTGCGCTGCAGGCACGGCCCAATGCCGCGCGCTTCATGCTGGACGACATGATCGAGGATGTGGAGGAACGGGTCGCCTTCCTGCGCCACCCGGTCGCCCGCGCGCTGCTGATCGGGGATGTGCACGGCACCTTGGCGGCAACACTGACGGCATCGGGCGTAGAGGTGACCCGCGCAGACGCGGTCCCGGCTGCCGGCGCGGTCATGCTGGATGAGGAACTGCCCTTCCCCGCCACGATCACCGGCCAGGGCTTCGACCTGGTGGCCAGCCTGTCCACGCTCGACACGGTCAACGATCTGCCGGGGGCGCTGATCCATATCCGCCATGCGCTGAAGCCCGGCGGGCTGGCGCTGGTCAGCTTTGCCGGCGCGGGCAGCCTGCCGGCCCTGCGAGCGGCCATGCTGGAGGCTGATGCCGAGCGCCCGGCTGCACGGATGCACCCGGCGGTCGACGTGCGCAGCGGGGCGCAATTGCTGCAACGCGCCGGCTTTGCCGATCCGGTGGCCGACAGCCGCAGCATCAGCGTCGCCTACCGTTCACTGGACCGGCTGGTGGCCGATCTGCGCGAACAGGCGCTGGGCAATGTGCTGGCAACGCCCGGCGCACCGCTGGGCAAGGCGGCGCTGGCACGCGCCCGCGCGGCGTTCCTGGCGCAAGGCACGGACGGCCGCGTGGTCGAGCGGTTCGAGATCGTCACGCTCAGCGGCCGGCGCGGCGCCTGACGCTCAGGCCCGCAGGGAAGCCTGCGCCGCCGCCAGCCGGGCGATCGGCACGCGGAAGGGAGATGCGCTGACATAATCGAGCCCGGTCGCCTCGCAGAAGGCGATGCTGGCCGGATCGCCGCCATGTTCGCCGCAGATGCCGAGCTTGATCTCCGGCCGGGTGGCGCGGCCGCGTTCTGCCGCCAGGGTGACCAGCTGGCCGACGCCCTCGACATCCAGGCTGACGAACGGATCGCGCGGGTAGATGCCCTTGTCGACATAGACCGACAGGAAGCGCGCCGCATCGTCGCGACTGACGCCCAGCGTGGTCTGGGTCAGGTCGTTCGTGCCGAAGGAGAAGAAGCTCGCCTCCTCGGCGATCTCGCCGGCCATCAGCGCGGCGCGGGGCAGTTCGATCATGGTGCCGACCAGATAATCGAGCGTCCGCCCGCTTTCCGCGAAGACCTGCTGCGCGATGCCGTCCACCAGCTTCTTGAGGATCGACAGCTCCTTGGCGGTGCCGACCAGCGGGATCATCACTTCGGGAACGACCGCTTCGCCGCTGGTCTCGGCCACTTCGCACGCCGCCTCGAAGATGGCGCGCGCCTGCATCTCATAGATCTCGGGGAAGGTGATGCCGAGACGACAGCCGCGATGGCCGAGCATCGGGTTGAACTCGTGCAGCTCGCTGGCGCGGCGCTTCAGATGGTCCACGCTGTGGCCGGTGATGTCGGCCAGATCGGCAAACTCGGCATCGGCGTGCGGCAGGAACTCGTGCAGGGGCGGGTCGAGCAGGCGGATCGTGCAGGGAAGGCCCGCCATGGTGGTGAAGATGCCCACGAAATCCGCGCGCTGTTCCGGCAGCAGCTTGGCCAGCGCGGTGCGGCGACCAGCCTCGTCATCGGCCAGGATCATTTCGCGCACGGCACTGATCCGGCTCGCCTCGAAAAACATGTGCTCCGTCCGGCACAGGCCGATGCCCTCGGCCCCGAACTGGCGCGCCATGCGGCAATCCTGCGGGGTTTCGGCATTGGTCCGCACCTTCATGCGGCGGTGCCGATCGGCCCATTCCATCAGCACGCCGAAGTCGCCCACCAGCTCGGGCTCGATGGTCGGCACTTCGCCTGCCATCACTTCGCCCGTGGTGCCGTCCAGCGTGATCGTGTCGCCTTCCGCCAGTTCGCGATTGCCGATGCGCAGCTTGCGCTCCTTCAGCACGATCGACACCGCGCTGGCGCCCGACACACAGGGGCGCCCCATGCCGCGTGCCACGACGGCCGCATGGCTGGTCATGCCGCCGCGGGCGGTCAGCACGCCCTGCGCCGCATGCATGCCGTGAATATCCTCCGGGCTGGTTTCCACGCGGACCAGGATGACCTTCTCGCCGCGACCGGCCCACACCTCCGCCGTGTCGGCGTCGAGCACGATCTTCCCGCTCGCGGCACCGGGGCTGGCGGGCAGGCCGCGCGTCAGCACATCACGCGACGCCGTGGGATCAAGCCGGGGATGTAGTAGCTGGTCGAGTGCCATCGGATCGATGCGCAGCACCGCCTCACGCTCGTCGATCAGCCCTTCGCCGACCATTTCCACCGCCATCTTCAGGGCAGCCTTGGCGGTGCGCTTGCCGGACCGGGTCTGCAGCATCCACAGCTTGCCCTGCTGCACGGTGAACTCGATATCCTGCATGTCGCGATAGTGCTGCTCCAGCAGCTCGAACACGGCGGCCAGCTCGGTATAGGCGGCAGGCAGCGCCTCCTCCATGCTCGGCTGCTCGGCACCGGCGGCCTCGCGCGCGGCGCGGGTCAGGTACTGGGGCGTGCGGATGCCGGCGACGACATCCTCGCCCTGTGCATTCACCAGATATTCGCCGTAGTAGGCCTTCTCGCCGGTGGCGGGATCGCGGGTGAAGGCGACGCCGGTGGCGCTGGTCTCGCCCATGTTGCCGAACACCATGGCCTGCACGTTGACGGCGGTGCCCCAGTCGGCGGGGATGTCGTTCAGGCGGCGATAGACCTTGGCACGGTCGGAATCCCAGCTGTCGAACACGGCGCGGATGGCGCCCCACAGCTGCCCGTGCACGTCCTGGGGGAACGGCTCGCCCAGCTCGCGCGCGACGATCTGCTTGTACTCGGCCACCAGCGCCTGCCAGTCGGCCGCGACCATTTCGGTATCCGCGAAGTAGCCGGCCTGCTCCTTGGCGATCTCCAGCGCTTCTTCGAACAGGCCGTGATCGAGGCCCAGCACCACGTCCGAATACATCTGGATGAAGCGCCGATAGGAATCCCAGGCGAAGCGCGGATCGCCGGAGGTCATGGCAAGACCCTGCACCGTCTCGTCGTTCAGGCCCAGGTTCAGCACCGTGTCCATCATGCCCGGCATGGAGACGCGCGCGCCGGAGCGGACGGAGACCAGCAGCGGATCGCCCGCATCGCCGAAGCCCTTGCCAACAGCGCGTTCGATGTGGGTCAGCGCCTCGGCCACCGCATCGCGCAGACCGTCGGTGAAGTCGGCTCCGCCGCGCAGGTAGCTGACGCATTCCTCGGTCGTGATGGTAAAGCCTGGGGGCACGGGAAGGCCGATGCCGGCCATTTCCGCCAGGTTCGAGCCCTTGCCGCCGGTGACGGTCTTGTCGCGCGCACGAGCATCGCCGCGCTCCGCCCCGCCGCCAAAGGTATAGACCGTCTGCAACTGCCCCGCAGGTTCCGCCACCGTCGCCATACCTTGTTCCTCAGCCTTCGATCTTGCCGAAATCTGCAACATTGTGCACTGCAGCACGAAACCGCGCAAGCAGTTCGAGCCGGGCAGAACGCTTGTTCCGATCTGGGTCATTCACGGTCACTTCGTCGAAGAAGCGGTCGATCGGAGCGCGCAACGTCGCCAGCGCGGCCATGGCGCCGGCGAAATCCTCCGCCGCAACGGCCTGCTCCGCCTGCGGCTCGGCCGCGTCCAGCGCGGCCGTCAGTGCCGCTTCGGCAGGTTCGGGCACATGCCCTTCACGCTGGTCGTGGATCTGCGCCATCTTGGCATCGACCACGGCCTTCAGGTCGGGATCGTCCACCACTGCGAGCGGATCTTCCTCGCCCGTCTGCGCGATCTCGCTCTCGCGCCCGTGCCAGCCTTCCTTCTTCAGGATGTTGGCCGCCCGCTTGTATCCGGCCAGCAGGTTGGCGCCGTCCTCGGTGCCGACAAAGGCCTGCAATGCTTCCACTCGGTTCAACAATCGCACGATGTCGTCCTCCCCACCCAGAGCAAACACCGCATCGATGAGATCGTGCCGCACGCCAGCCTCGCGCTGCTGGACCTTCAGGCGATCGGCGAAGAAGGCGAGCAGGTCGCCGTCCCCGATGCCCATGCGCAAGCCGTTGCCCTGCACGATGCGGATGACGCCCAGGGCCGCGCGACGCAGCGCGAACGGATCCTTGGAGCCGGTCGGCTTCTCATCAATAGCGAAGAAGCTGCGAAGCGTGTCCAGCTTGTCTGCCAGCGCGACAGCGACTGTCAGGGGCGCGGTCGGCACGTCGTCCGCCTGGCCCACCGGCTTGTAATGGTCCCGAATGGCCGCCGCGACCTCCGCCGGCAATCCTTCGGCAGCGGCGTAGTAGCCGCCCATCAGGCCCTGCAGTTCGGGAAACTCGCCGACCATCTCGGTCACAAGATCGGCCTTGGCCAGCCGCGCTGCCTGTTCGACCAAGTCGGGATCGGCACCGGGCACAACGCCTTCCTCGGCCAGCCATCGTGCCAGCTTTGCCACCCGCTCCACCTTGTCGGCAAGCGTGCCCAGCTTTTCGTGGAAGGTGATGCGCGCCAGTTTCTCGGCCTGGCTCGCCAGCGGCATCTTGCGATCCTGGTTCCAGAAGAACCGCGCGTCCGACAGGCGGGCGGCCAGCACCTTGCGATTGCCGTCAACAATGGCGGCGCCGCCATCCTTCGCCTCGATGTTGGCGGTGCACACGAAGGCGTCCGCCAGCTTGCCGGCGGCGTCCTGGCACACGAAGTACTTCTGGTTCACCCGCGCGGTCAGCTGGATCACCTCCGGCGGCACCTCCAGGAAGGCGGGATCGAACCGGCCGAGCAGCGGCACCGGCCATTCCGTCAGGCCGGCATTTTCCACTACCAGCCCTTCATCCGCCACCAGCACCAGACCGGCGTCGGCCGCGACCTGCGCGGCACCGTCGCGCACCAAGGCCTCGCGCTCGGCGTGATCGACCAGCACGTGGCAGGCGCGCAGCTTGGCGGCGTAGTCATGCGCGCCGCCGATGGTGATGGCGCCCGGGTGATGGAAGCGGTGGCCTACGGTGGCGTAGCCGCTCGGCACGCCGGCGACGTCGCATTCGACCAGATCCTCGCCCAGGATGGCGACGATGCCGGAGAGCGGGCGCACCCAGCGCGGGCTTTCCGTGCTGACCGAGGCGTTGCCCCAGCGCATCGACTTGGGCCAACTGAAGGCGCGGACGATCGCGGGCACGGCTTCCGCCAGCACCTCACGCACAGCGCGGCCGGGCTTCTCCACCACCGCGAACAGCACACCGTCGCGATCCTCCAGCTGCTCGCGCGACAGGCCGGTCTTGCGCAGGAAGCCTTCCAGCGCCTGTGGCGGAGCGGAGGTGCGCGGCCCCTTCGTCTCCTCGCGGACGGCCTCCGTCGCATCCGGCAGGTCGCGGGCGATCAGCGCCAGGCGGCGCGGGGTGGACCAGACGGTCACCTCACCCGCGATGACGCCGGCCGCCTGCATCTGGGCACGGAACAGCTTCTCCAGCTCGGCACGGGCACCGGCCTGCATGCGTGCGGGGATTTCCTCGCTGCGCAGTTCCAGCAGGAAGTCGCTCACGCCGTCCACCCCTCGTACTCGGCGGCCCAGCGGACCTCCTCCTTGGCCATGTGCGCCTCGCACGAGCCACGGGCCAAGTCGCGCACCCGAGCCATGTAGCTGGCGCGTTCCTGCACGCTGATCACACCGCGCGCCTGCAGCAGGTTGAAGATGTGGCTCGCCTCCACCGCCTGCTCGTAGGCGGCGATGGGCACGCCGGCATCCAGCGCGTTGCGGCACTCCGCCTCTGCCTTGCCGAACAGGTCGAATAGGGCATCGGTGTCGGCGACCTCGAAGTTCCACTTCGACATCTGGCGCTCGTTCTCCAGGAACACGTCGCCGTAACTTACACCGCGATCATTGAACTGGAGGTCATAGACGTTGTCCACGCCCTGGATGTACATGGCCAGCCGCTCCAGACCGTAGGTCAGCTCGCCCGCGACCGGCTTGCAGTCGAAGCCGCCCATCTGCTGGAAATAGGTGAACTGCGTCACCTCCATCCCGTCGCACCAGACCTCCCAGCCCAGGCCCCAGGCGCCTAGCGTAGGGCTTTCCCAGTCATCCTCCACGAAGCGGATGTCGTGCTTCAGCGGATCGATGCCGATCACCTCCAGCGACCGCAGATACAGCTCCTGCAGGTCGGGCGGGGACGGCTTCAGGATCACCTGGTACTGGTAATAATGCTGCAGCCGGTTCGGGTTCTCGCCATAGCGGCCGTCCGTCGGGCGGCGGCAGGGCTGCACGAAGGCGGCGTTCCACGGTTCCGGCCCCAGCGCGCGCAGCGTGGTGGCGGTGTGGAACGTGCCGGCGCCCATCCGCATGTCGTAAGGCTGCAGAATGACGCATCCCTGCGCCGCCCAGTAATCGTGCAGCGCCAGGATCATGTCCTGGAAGCTTGCTTGCGGGTTCCTGTTCATGGCCGGGCAATGGCCCATGGGTTCGGCAGCGTCAATCACGCCACATTGCTACGGCGCATCTTGCTTTCTATTGCAGCAATCATGTTGGTGCAGCCGGCATTAAGCTGGGTGGGCGTTACGCGTCGCAAGACATGACAGGGGCACGGGGTATGGCGGCAGGGTTCGGGCGCTGGCAGAAGGTGCGGCACGTTGTTGCCGGCAGCATGGCCGCGCTGTCGCTGGTGCTGTCCGGCTGTGTCGTCGGGCCTGCATCCCTGGCGGAACGGCCGCCGATCGGCGCGGTGCCGGGGCCGGCGCTGTGGCAGGTGGTGGACGAGGATACGACCATCTACCTGTTCGGCACGGTGCATGCGCTGCCGCAGGGGACGCAATGGCTGGATCCGCGAATCCAGCGCGCGTTCGATACGTCCGACGAGCTGGTGACGGAGGTCGACCTCGCCACCATCCGGAACTCGGGCGCGTCATTGGCGGGCGCCGGCATGCTGCCGGAGGGGCAGTCCCTGCGCGACCTGATGCAGCCGGACAATCGCGAGGCGTTCGAGGCCGCGCTGGTCACGCTGGGCCTGCCGGTCGAAGCGTTCGACCGCATGGAACCTTGGTTGGCCGCCATGTCGCTCAGCCTGCTGCCGGTGGTCCGGGCCGGCTACCAGGCCGATGCCGGGGTCGAGAGCGCTCTGGCCGGAAAGGCGGAGGGCAAGCGGCGGTCCGGGCTGGAGCGGATCGAGGACCAGATCGCCCTGTTCGACACACTGCCGATGGCCGCACAGCTCGCCTATCTGGACCAGGCGGTGAACCAGGTTCCCAGTGCCTCCACCTCGCTGGATGCCATGGTCGCCGAATGGCTGGCCGGCGATGCGGAAGATCTGGCCGCACTGATCAACGCGGAAATGACCGACAGCGACCTGCATGCCCGGTTGCTGACCCGCCGCAACGCTAACTGGTCGACCTGGATCGCCGACCGGCTGGCGCAACCGGGCACGGTGTTCGTGGCGGTGGGTGCAGGCCACCTGGCTGGTCGCGGCAGCGTGCAGGAGCAGCTGCGGAAGCGCGGGCTGCGGGTCACGCGCGTCTGGCAGTGACGCGGCTGCTTGCTGCCCTGCTGCTGGCGCTGCTGGCAGCGTGCGGGCAGAGTGACTGGCCGGAACCGGCGCCGGCCCTGTGGCAGGTGACGGGTCCGGCCGGGCGGACCGGCTGGCTGTTCGGCACCATTCACGCCCTGCCTGATGGCGCCGAGTGGCGGACGCCGGCGCTCGACGCCGCATTGGCGAAGGCGGGGCCGCTGGTGGTGGAGGTCGGCGATCTGGCCGATCCGGCAGTCGTCCGTTCGGTGTTTGCGCGCCGCGCCTATACGCCGGGCCTGCCGCCCTTGCTGGCCCGGGTGCCGCCGGACGATCGCCCTGCCCTTTCCGCGGCGCTCAACGAGGCCGGGCTGAAAGGCGGCGACCTGACATCGCTGGAGGATTGGGCCGCCGCGCTGACGCTGGCCAATGCGCTGCGAGCGGGGGACGTGACCAATGGCGTGGACCGCGCACTGATCGAGGAGGCCCGCCGTGTGATTGCGCTGGAAAGCGTGGACGAGCAGCTCGCCTTGTTCGATACCCTGCCAGCGCCAGCGCAGACCGCCTTGCTGCGCGACGCCGTGCGGGAGGCCGGCACGCCTGACGATGGCAAGCGCACGGTCGCCTGGCTGAAAGGTGACGTCGCCACGCTGGAGCGGGATGCGGCAACCGGCCTGCTGGCCGATCCGCTGTTGCGGGAGCGATTGCAGACCGGCCGCAATCGTGCCTGGCTTGGAACCATCACGCTGCTGCTGGACGAAGGCGCCCGCCCGTTCGTGGCGGTGGGCGCGGCGCACATGCTGGGGGCGGAGGGCCTGCCGGCGCTGCTGCAGGCGCGCGGCTACACAGTGACACGCATCCAGTAGCTTGCCTTTTCGGCTGTCTCTGCTAGGGCGCCGCGCTTCCCGTCATGGTCATCCCTGGAGGCGTGGCGGAGAAGCACCAAACGTATAATCGAAAGGCATGTACCATGAGCGACGCTCTGAACCTGCCGGCCGAGCTGCGCGAACGGGCTGGCAAGGGAGCCTCCCGTGAACTGCGCCGCAATGGCCGGGTCCCCGCCGTAATCTACGGTGGCAATGAAGAACCGACCACGATCCACGTGGAAGAGAAGCTGCTGTACCGGCAGCTGATGACCGGTCACTTCATGAACTCGATCATCATGGTCGAGGTTGACGGCAAGTCGCTGCGCACCCTGCCCAAGGATGTTGCGCTGCACCCCGTCAGCGGGCGTCCCCTGCATGTCGATTTCCTGCGCCTGGCGCGTGATGCGACCATCACGGTGTCCGTGCCGGTCGTCTTCGCGAACGAGGAAGAAAGCCCCGGCCTGAAGCGCGGCGGCGTGCTGAACATCGTCCGTCACGAGCTGGAACTGGTCTGCGATGCGGACAAGATCCCCAGCGAGATCGTGATCGACGTGACCGGTGTGGAAGTGGGCGATTCCATCCACATCAGCGCCGTGAGCCTGCCGGAAGGTTCGGTCAGCGCCATCACCGATCGCGACTTCACCATCGCCACCGTGGTTGCCCCGTCCGCGCTGCGGTCGGATACCGACGCTGCCGAAGCGGAAGCGACCGAGGGCTGATCGCCTGACGGTTGATCGATCGAAGGGGCCGGTGCTGCTTGGCAGTGCCGGCCCTTTTGCTTAGGGGCCCCGGATGCAACTCTGGACAGGTCTCGGCAATCCCGGCCCGCAATATGCGCTGCACCGGCACAATGTCGGCTTCATGGCGCTGGACGTCATCGCCGACATGCACGGCTTCGCCCCTGTGCAGAAGAAGTTCCAGGGCTGGCTGCAGGAAGGGCGCATCGGCGGCGAGCGTGTGCTGCTGCTGAAGCCCGCCACCTTCATGAACGAGAGCGGCCGTTCCGTGGCGGAGGCGATGCGCTTCTACAAGCTGGAGCCGTCCGCGCTCACCGTTTTCCATGACGAGCTCGACCTGGCCGCCATGAAGGTCAAGGTGAAGCAAGGGGGCGGCACCGCCGGGCACAACGGCCTGCGGAGCATCGACCGCCACCTCGGCCCGGATTTCCGCCGCGTGCGGCTGGGCATCGGCCATCCCGGGCACAAGGACCGGGTGACCGGCCATGTGCTGGGCAATTACGCGAAGTCGGAGATGGACGAACTGTCCGACATGCTGGGTGCCGTGTCCGCCGAGGCGCCATGGCTGGCCGGCGGCGACGACGTCCGGTTCATGAACGACGTGGCGTTGCGGCAGCAGGAATGATCCGCCCTGCCCTGCCGGCGGACGCGGCAACGGTGATCGCCCTGTGGCACGCCTGCGAGCTTACGCGCCCGTGGAACGACCCGGCGGCCGATTTCGCCCGCGCCATCGCCGGCCCGACCTCGACCGTGCTGCTGCTGGAGCATGGAGGTGCGGCGGTCGGAACGGTGATGGCCGGCTATGATGGGCATCGAGGCTGGCTGTACTACATTGGCGTGCTGCCGGCGTACCAGCGCCGAGGCCATGCCAGGGCGTTGGTGGACGCTGCGTGCCAGGCGCTGGCAGCGCAGGGCTGCCCGAAGGTCGAGTTGATGGTGCGCCACGGCAATCCGGCGGCGGCATTGTACGCACGGCTCGGCTGGGAACGGCAGCCGGTCGAAACTTGGGCGCTGACACTGTAGGCAACCGACTGGCCTTTCCGCCGCGTCCGCTCTAGTGGGCGACCCCTGCACGCATTCAGAAGGTATCAAGATGGGATTTCGTTGTGGGATCGTCGGCCTGCCCAACGTCGGCAAGTCCACCCTGTTCAATGCGTTGACGGAAACGCAGGCGGCGCAGGCGGCCAACTATCCGTTCTGCACAATCGAGCCGAATGTCGGCCAGGTCGCGGTGCCTGACGCGCGGCTGGACCAGATCGCCGCCATTGCGAAGAGCGCCAAGATAATCCCCACCCAGCTGGCCTTCGTGGACATCGCCGGGCTGGTGAAAGGCGCCAGCAAGGGCGAAGGCCTGGGCAACCAGTTCCTGGGCAATATCCGCGAGGTGGACGCCATCGTCCACGTGCTGCGCTGTTTCGAGGATGACGACATCCAGCATGTCGCCAACAAGGTCGACCCGATCGCCGATGCCGAGGTGGTCGAGACCGAGCTGATGCTGTCCGATCTCGACAGCCTGGAGAAGCGCGTGCCCGCGGCGGCCAAGCGTGGACTGGCCGGCGACAAGGAAGCCAAGGCCACCGCCAGCGTGCTGGGCCAGGCACTGGAGCTGCTGCGCGCAGGAAAGCCCGCCCGCCTGACCGAGCCGAAGGACGAGGAGGAGGAGCGGCTGTTCGCCCAGGCGCAGCTGCTGACCGCGAAGCCGGTGCTGTATGTCTGCAACGTGGCGGAGGGTGATGCGGCCGCCGGCAATGCGTTGTCGGAGGCGGTGTTCGCCAAGGCCGCGGCCGAAGGCGCCAAGGCGGTGGTCGTGTCCGCCGCGATCGAATCCGAGCTGGTCGGCATGGACCCGGCGGACCGGACCGAGTTCCTGGCCGAGCTGGGGCTGGAGGAGACCGGCCTCGCCCGCGTGATCCGCGCCGGTTACGAGCTGCTGGGGCTGCGCACCTTCTTCACCGCGGGCCCGAAGGAATCGCGCGCCTGGACCTTCCCCGCCGGTGCCAAGGCGCCGCAGGCGGCGGGCGAGATCCATTCGGATTTCGAGAAGGGCTTCATCCGGGCCGAGACGATCGCCTTCGACGACTATGTCGCGCTGAATGGCGAGGCGGGCGCCCGTGACGCCGGCAAGCTGCGGCAGGAAGGCAAGGAGTATGTCGTGCAGGATGGCGACGTGCTGCTGTTCAAGTTCAACGTCTGACAGGTCCGACCCGCCCCTGACGCGCACATGAAAACGGCGCGGGGATCGCTCCCCGCGCCGTTCCTGTATCGAAGGCGAGGCCGATCAGGCCTTGGTATCGACGTAGGCCATCCACATGCGGGCAACCGGGGCGCGCGCCCCTGCAACCTGCTCCAGCGTGGCCTTGGCTTCGGCGCCCTTGCCCTGCATGGCCTGCGCGATGCCCAGACGGGTCAGGTTGCGGTCCCGATCGGTCACACCCTTCTCCAGCGCCAGCTGGTACATCGCTTCGGCCTGCGCATAGTCAGCCAGCGACAGCTGCACGTCGCCGGCACCCTGTGCGGCGTTGCCCTGCGCGGCGCTGCGGGCCTCGGTCACCAGGCCAGGAGCCTCGCGCGCATCGATCGGCGCACGCTGGTCGGCCAGACGCTTCAACTCGCTGTAGTAGTCGTCGCTGGCGGTGAAGATGCCCTTCTCCAGCCCCTTCGCGAGGACACGCTGCACCTCGTTGGACATCACCCGGACGTCAGCCGCCTCGATATAGGTGACGAATTCGCTCCGCTCCGACAGGCTGTCGGTCACCAGCATCAGCCGCAGCAGGTCCAGCTGCGCCTGCGGCTCCAGGTCGACCATGGCGTTGACGACCTGCAGGCCCTGCTTCCAGCTTTCGGCGGAGGGATTGGTGGAGATCAGCAGCGCGGACAGTTCTGTCGACTTTGCCGCATCCTTGCCCTCGTACGCGAAGCGCAGTGCACGGCGGATCAGGTTCTCGTTCACCGGCTCGCCCGCAGCCTGCTGTTCGGCCACCAGCTTCTCGATATAGGCGATACCCTGCGGGTTCTGACCTTCCCCGAAATAGCTTTCAGCGATGATCGGGCGGACGTCCTGCTCGCGATAGCCGGCGTCGTAGGCCGCCTGCAGTGCGGTGCGGGCCGCGGCATAATCATTGGCGTCATAGGCCAGGTTGCCGACGAAGAACTGGAACTGCGCCTGCTGCTCGGGCGCGACCTTGCCGCTCTGCAGCATCATTTCCAGGCCGCGGCGCTGCAGCGACTTGTCGCTCAGCTTGGTGCCGATGTTCAGCGTCAGGCTGCCGGCAGCGTTGCGATCATCCTCGCTGCCGATCGCGGCATAGACGCCTTCCAGCTGCCCGCGTGCGGCGTCCAGGTCCCCGCCTTCCGTGCTCACGATCGTGGCAACGGGCTGGTAGACCTCGACGAATTTCTTGGTGTATTCCTGCGCCGCGGCAGGGGTCGCGATCAGCGCCGCGCCGCCCAGCGCGCCGCCGGCCAGCGTCAGCGCCATGGCAAATGCCGAGGCGGCCCCGCGCAACGTCCGCGATCCGGTGAAGCCCATGCGAACCATTCTGTCTGTCTCCTAAAGCGATGCGCAAATTCGGTGCGACGGCGTGTATTTGTCCGTCACCCAGCAACAAGGCAATGCCCGTCCGCCCATTCCGGTCCTGCACAATCGGGTGTGAACGGTCTTTGAACTGCCGGACCGTGCCGCGATCGCGATGCCAGATGTGGAAAAAGGGCCGCAGCCCGGGTCATTGCGCCAGTGCTGCTGGCCTTGCGCGTCACTTTCGCCTAGGCGGAAGGTTCGACCGACATCCACAAAAAACAACAAGGCAGGCCGAAACTCTTGGCTGACACCACCGATATCATCGATCCGCCCCCGCCCGCGCAACCGCCGGTGGAATGGGAACGCATCGACATCGTCGACGAGATGAAGACCAGTTACCTCGATTACGCGATGAGCGTGATCGTGGCACGCGCCCTGCCCGACGTGCGGGACGGGCTGAAGCCGGTGCACCGGCGCATCCTCTATGCGGCGCAGGTCGGTGGCTACAGCTCGGCCAAGCCGTACCGCAAGTCGGCCAAGATCGTCGGTGAGGTGATGGGTTCGTACCATCCGCATGGCGACAGCGCGATCTACGACGCGCTCGCCCGGATGACGCAGTCCTGGTCCATGCGCCTGCCGCTGATCGATGGTCAGGGCAATTTCGGCAGCATGGATCCCGATCCCCCGGCGGCCATGCGCTACACCGAAAGCCGTCTGGCCAAGGCATCGGAAGCGCTGCTCACCGACCTCGAGAAGGACACGGTCGACTTCGTCCCGAACTATGACGGGTCGGAACGGGAGCCGTCGGTCCTGCCGGCGCGCTTCCCCAACCTGCTGGTGAACGGCGCCGGCGGCATTGCGGTCGGCATGGCGACCAACATCCCGCCGCACAACCTGGGTGAAGTGATCGACGGCTGCCTGGCGTTCCTGGACGATCCGGGCATGACGTCGGAGGATCTGATCCACTACATCCCCGGCCCGGATTTCCCGACCGCGCCGCTGATCCTGGGCAGCGCCGGTGCCCGCGCCGCGTACACCACCGGTCGCGGCTCCATCCTGCAGCGCTGCCGCCATGTCATAGAGCATGGCGCACGCGATCGCCGGTCGATCGTGCTGACCTCCATCCCGTACCAGGTCGGCAAGAACGGCCTGGTTGAGAAGATCGCGGAGGCCGCCAAGGACCGCCGGATCGAGGGCGTCAGCGACATCCGCGACGAAAGCAATCGCGAAGGCGTGCGCATGGTCATCGACCTGAAGCGTGACGCCACGCCGGAGGTGGTGCTGAACCAGCTGTGGCGGCACACGCCGGCGCAATCCAGCTTCCCGGCCAACATGCTGGCGATCCGCGGCGGCCGGCCGGAAACGCTGAGCCTGCGCGACATCATCCAGACCTTCATCGGCTTCCGCGAGGAGGTGATCACCCGGCGCACCAAGTTCGAGCTGAACAAGGCGCGTGACCGGGCGCATATCCTACTGGGCCTGGTGGTCGCGGTGACCAACATGGACGAGGTCGTGGTGATGATCCGCGGCTCCTCCAACCCGGCAATGGCGCGTGCCAAGCTGCTCGCCAAGGCATGGCCGATCGGCGACATCGGCCCCTATCTGCGCATCGTGGAAGCCATCGAGGAAGGCGAAAGCGGCGAGGACGGCGGCACGTACCGCCTGAGCGAAGCCCAGGTGAAGGCGATCCTCGACCTGCGCCTGCATCGCCTGACCGCGCTGGGCCGTGACGAGATCGGTTCCGAACTGGAGGAACTGGCGACCCGGATCCGCGAATACCTCGCCATCCTGGCCGACCGCGCGCGCCTGTACCACGTGATGCGCGAGGAGCTGGTGCAGGTCCGCGCGGATTTCGCCACGCCACGCATCAGCGAGATCGCGCCGGCCTGGGACGGCCTCGAGGACGAGGACCTGATCGAGCGCGACGAGATGGTCGTGACGGTTACGCTGGACGGCTATATCAAGCGTACGCCGCTCTCCACGTTCCGCGCCCAGGCGCGCGGCGGCAAGGGCCGTGCCGGCATGGCGACGAAGGCGGAAGATGCGGTGATGGCGATGTTCGTCACCTCCACCCACAATCCGGTGCTGTTCTTCTCCACTTCCGGCAAGGTGTACCGCCTGAAGGTCTGGCGCCTGCCCGAAGGCGGACCGACGACCCGCGGACGGCCGATCGTCAACCTGCTGCCGGCGCTGGATCAGGGCGAGACGATCGCCGCCGTCCTGCCGCTGCCGGAAGACGAGGACAGCTGGGGTGCGCTGCACGTGATGTTCGCCACGGCGCGCGGCAATGTGCGCCGCAACGCGATGGATGCTTTCACCAATGTGCCCTCCAACGGCAAGCTGGCCATGCGGTTCGAGGATGGCAGCGCCGATACGCTGATCGGCGTGGCGCTGGTCGAGGCGGGTGACGACGTGCTGCTGGCCACGCGCGACGGCAAGGCGATCCGCTTCGCCGCGGAGGAGGTGCGCGAGTTCCAGTCCCGCACCAGCACCGGCGTGCGCGGCATGACCCTGCGCGGCGGGGACCAGGTCGTGTCGCTGTCCATCCTGCGCGGCGCAGAAGGCGATGCGGAGCGGCGCGAGTCCTATCTGCGGGTGGCCCCGTGGAAGGCCGAGGACGATGCCGGCAACCTGTCCGACGTGCATGTGGAGATGGCAGCGAACGAGCAGTTCATCCTGACCGTCTGCGCGAATGGCTACGGCAAGCTCAGCTCTGCCTACGAATATCGCCGCACCGGCCGTGGTGGCCAGGGCATCGTCAACATCGACAATATCCGCCGCAATGGCCCGGTGGTCGCCAGCTTCGCCGCCACCAAGGAAGCGCAGCTGATGCTGGTGACCGATCAGGCCAAGCTGATCCGCATCGGCCTCGACAGCCTGCGGGTGATCGGCCGCAACAGCGCCGGCGTGCGCCTGTTCGATGTGGCCAAGAACGAGCATGTCGTCAGCGCCGTACGCATCGACGAACAGGAAGGGCCGGAGAACGAGGCGGAAGAGGCGATCCTGGAGGAGATGATCGCCCGCTCCACACCGGAAACCACGCCCGAACCGACGATCGACCGCGACAATCCGGTCGAGGACGAGGACGCGCCGGACAGCAGCGAAGACGAATAGGAACGGGAGAAGGCGGTCGCGCGATGGCGACCGCCTTCTCTATATCACCGGCTACTGACCAGCTTCAGTTCCGGTTCGCGCTTCCAAACGCTGCCGACCACGCCCAGCGCGATCAGCAGGTGACCAAGATAGGTCAGCGGCCAGGTGAAGATCTGCGGCACCGGGCTGCCGAGCAGGACCCCGCCACCGGCGAACCACAGCAGGTCGCCCGCCAGGATCAGCATGGCCCCCGCCGCCACCCGTGCACGCGGGAAGCTGCTGGACCAGGCGCCTGCCGCCATGCCGCCCAGCGTCAGGCCGTAGGCCGCGCTGATGATCCCGCCCCATTCCTCACCCACCAGCCAGGCAAGCACGGCGGAGGGCGCCAGCAGCAGCGCCACCGCCACGACCTTGTCCCTGCCGCCCGGCAGCACCCGGCGGTGCTGCAGATAGAGCATCAGCGCGACGGCATGGTAGGCGAACCACAGCACGTGGGCCGCCAGCCCGTCGATCTCCATTGCCATCTCGGCGCCCGCCGCGATCAGCAGCAGCACGGACAGCAGCCGCGCATCCGTGCCGCCATGCCGCACCCGCGCATAGACGGCCAGCAGACCGACCGACGCGCCCTTCAGCGGAATGAACCACGCCTCCGGCCACGGGCCCGAGCGCAGGTAATAGAAAGCCAGTGCCGCCACGATGCTGGCGAGCAGAAAGGGGCGCTTCTCGGCCAGAGCCTTGGTCATACGGGCCATGCCGCTCCTTGACGCGGCCCGACCGGCGGAGCAAGCCCGCCGCATGACGCATGATGTGCATATTATCGGCGGCGGTCTCGCCGGCAGCGAAGCGGCATGGCAACTGGCGCAGGCCGGATGCCGTGTGCGGCTGTCGGAGATGCGCGGTGGCGGCGACATGACCCCCGCCCACCAGACCGATGGCCTGGCGGAGATGGTCTGCTCCAATTCTTTCCGCTCGGATGATGACGAACGCAACGCAGTCGGCCTGCTGCACCACGAGATGCGGCAGATGGATTCGCTGGTGATGCGCGCGGCGGCAGTCGCGCGCGTCCCGGCCGGCAGCGCGCTGGCTGTGGATCGCGACGTCTTCAGCGCGGAGGTAAGCCAGGCGCTGGCGCAGCACCCGAATGTTCAGGTCGTGCGCGAGCGGGTGGATACCCTGCCCTCCGCCGGCCTGACCATTGTCGCCACCGGCCCGCTGACTGCCGCCGCGCTGGCGGACAGCATCGTGGGGGCGACCGGCGCCGGTGCCCTAGCCTTCTTCGATGCGATCGCGCCGATCGTGCACCGCGACAGCATCGACATGGATAATGCCTGGTTCCAGTCGCGCTGGAACAAGGGCGACGGCAAGGACTACATTAACTGCGCCATGAACAAGGAGCAGTACCTCGCCTTCCATGCCGGGCTGATGGCCGGCGAGAAGACCGTGTTCAAGGAATGGGAGGCGGACACCCCCTACTTCGATGGCTGCATGCCGATCGAGGTGATGGCCGAGCGTGGCGTGGACACGCTCCGCTATGGCCCGATGAAGCCCGTCGGGCTGGACGATCCGCGGCTGGCCACGCCCGAGTTCCCGCAGGGGCGCTGGCCCTACGCCGTGGTACAGTTGCGCCAGGACAACAAGCTGGGCACGCTGTGGAACATGGTGGGGTTCCAGACCAAGCTGCGCCATGCAGACCAGGTGCAGCTGTTCCGCACCATCCCGGGCCTGGAGAACGCCGAGTTTGCCCGCCTGGGGGGGCTGCATCGCAACACCTTCCTGAACGCACCGACGCTGCTGGACCGGCAGCTGCGGCTGAAGGCGGCACCGCATATCCGCTTCGCCGGGCAGATCACCGGGTGCGAGGGTTATGTAGAGAGCGCCGCGATCGGCCTGCTCGCCGGGCGGATGGTCGCCGCCGAGCGCACCGGCCGCACCTGGCAGTCGCCGCCGCGTACCACGGCCGTCGGCGCCTTGCTGGCGCATATCACCGGCGATGCCGAGGCGGACGACTATCAGCCGATGAACGTGAATTTCGGCCTGTTCCCGCCATTGCACGATGTGAAGAAGAAGCAGCGCAAGGAAGCCTACACCGACCGCGCCAAGGCCGACCTGTCGGAGTGGCTGGCCGGGGAACCGGTCCTCGCCTGACCGTCAGCAGCGGCAGGTCGGTCCGGCACGCGGCTTGGGTGCCGTGGTGCGGAATTCTGTCGGGGTCAGTTCCCCGTTCGTATCCGCATCGGCGCCATCGAACCGCCGCGCCGTGGCAACCGCCCATTCCTCGAACGTCAGCAGATTGTTGCCATCCACGTCCAGTGCGCGGAACGCGTCCGTGCGGCTGGAGAGCATCTCGTTACGGGTGATCCGGCCGTCGCGATCCCGATCGTAGCGGAAGTAGCGACGTTGTTCATCGCTCAGCTCCGTGGCCTCGGGCGGCGCTGGACCGGTCAGTCCGCTCACATCCGCACTTGGCAGGGTATCCGGGCGGACAGCGATCGGCTCCGGCGGTGGCGCGCCAGCCTCGACAGTGGCGGGGCCGTTGAGCCAGAACAGCGCCAGGGCCGCGATCGCCAGCGCCCCGAGCGCCGCCAGTACCAGCCGGCTCACCGCCCCAGCACCCCCAGCCGCAATGCTGTCAATGCGGCGCCGCGCCCCACCAGCAGCGGACCGCCGCCGGTCCGGACCGCGCGCCAACCGAGGCCTGCCAGCACGGTCAGCGGCCGCAGATCACGCGGCAATGCCGGCGGATGTCCATTCTGCTGTGCCACGGTCAGAGCCAATGCACGTTCCTGCGGGTCGGAGAGGTTGGCGACCAGATCGGCCAGCGCCCAGACGCGTCCGGCACGCCGGGCAGGCGCGGGCGGATGGTCGAGCTCCGCCGCCAAGGCCGCAAAGCCGGCGGCACGGCCGGTGGCGAAGCGGTCCAGTGCGGTCTGGTCCACCTGGTCGGCCACCAGCACTTCCCAGCCATCCACGAGTGGAGCCAGTGCACCAGGGTTATTCCATTCCCGCAAGCTGTCGAGCACGGCGTCACCCGCCGGCCATTGCGCTGCCGGTTCGTTCAGCCGGTCCCGCCACCAGGCGAGGCGCAGCTGTGCCAGCATCGGCTCACGCTTCTTGCGCAGGATCGTGGCCAGCCGCTCGTCGAGCGCCAGCATGGTGGCGGTCTGCTGCTTTGCAGCCGGCGGGGCGTAGGCCACCGCCAGCTGCGACAGTTCGGGCAGATCGCTGTGGAGGTCGCCCGCCACCGGACGCAGCTCCGCTCAGCCCTTGTAGCAGACCTTCTTCACCGCGCTCACGATGCGCGGCGTGTCGATCAGCGCCAGCTTCTCGAGATTGGCGGCGTAAGGCAGCGGCACATCCTCGTTGCACACCCGCATGACGGGCGCGTCCAGATGGTCGAAGCCTTGCTCCATGCACACCGCGATGATCTCCGAGGCGATCGAGCAGGTCGGCCAGCCTTCTTCGGCCACGACCAGGCGGTTGGTCTTCTTCAGGCTTTCCAGCACCGTCTCGGTGTCGAGCGGACGCAGGGTACGCAGGTCGACGACCTCCGCATCGATGCCTTCGGCCGCCAGCTGCTCGGCCGCTTCCAGCGCCAGGCCGACCGCGATCGAGTAGGATACGATGGTGACGTCCTTGCCCTCGCGCACGATCCGCGCCTTGCCGATCGGCAGGACATGGTCGTCCAGCTGCGCCAGTTCGTAGGTGCGGCCGTACAGCAGCTCGTTCTCCAGGAACACGACCGGATCCTCGCACCGGATCGCCGCCTTCAGCAGGCCCTTGGCATCATGCGCGTCATAGGGTGCGATCACGATCAGGCCGGGCACGCTGGCGTACCACGGGCCGTAGTTCTGGCTGTGCTGCGCGCCGACGCGGCTGGCTGCACCATTGGGGCCGCGGAACACGACCGGGCAGCGCATCTGGCCACCGGACATGTAGTTGGTCTTCGCCGCGGAGTTCACGATGTGGTCGATCGCCTGCATGGCGAAGTTGAAGGTCATGAACTCGATAACCGGACGCAGGCCGCCCATCGCCGCGCCGGTGCCGATGCCGGCAAAGCCGTACTCGGTGATCGGCGTGTCGATCACGCGCTTGGGGCCGAATTCTTCCAGCAGGCCCTGAGTCACCTTGTAGGCGCCCTGATACTCGGCGACTTCCTCGCCCATGACGAAGACGCGCTCGTCCCGCCGCATCTCTTCGGCCATGCCATCGCGCAGGGCTTCGCGCAGGGTCACCTTGATCATGTTCGTGCCGGCGGGGATCTCGGGATCGGCCTTCTTTGGGGTCGGCTTGGCCTCCATCAGTTCGGCGGTGCTGGCACCGGCGCTGGCCTTCTCGTCCTTCTCGGTCACAGAGCCGCCCTTCTCGGGAGACTGCTGCACGGCACTGGCATCAGCCTCGGGTGCCTGAATGGCGGAGGCATCCTCCCCCTCTGCGGCCAGCACGGCGATGACCGTGCCGACCTTCACGCCTTCGGAGCCTTCGGGCACCAGGATCTTGCCCACGGTGCCTTCGTCGATGGATTCGAATTCCATCGTTGCCTTGTCGGTCTCGATCTCGGCCAGCACATCGCCGGCGGAGACGGTATCGCCTTCCTTCACCAGCCAGCGGGACAGGGTGCCTTCCTCCATAGTCGGGGAAAGCGCGGGCATCTTCAGTTCGATCGCCATCAGTAGGATTCCACCAGCACATCGGTGTAGAGTTCGGTCGGCTCGGGCTCGGGGCTCTTTTCCGCGAAGTCGGCCGCTTCGGACACGATCGCGCGGATGCGCTTGTCGATCTCCTTCAGCTGATCCTCGTTGACGCCGAGCTTGAGCAGGTCGGCCTTCGCGCCCTCGATCGGGTCGCTCTTCTCGCGCACGCCCTGCACTTCCTCGCGCGTCCGGTACTTGGCCGGATCGGACATGGAGTGACCGCGGTAGCGGTAGGTTTCCAGCTCCATCAGCACGGGGCCGCCGCCGCCGCGCACATGCGCGATGGCGACATTGGCCGCCTGCCGGACTTCCAGCAAGTCCATGCCGTTGACCTTCATGCCCGGGATCCGGAACGCGGTACCACGACGATAGAACTCGGTCTCCGCGCTGGAGCGCTTGACGGAGGTGCCCATGGCGTACTGGTTGTTCTCGACCACGAAGATGATCGGCAGCTGCCACAGGGCCGCCATGTTGAACGTCTCGTACACCTGGCCCTGGTTCGACGCACCGTCACCGAAATAGGCCAGGCACAGCCCGCCATCTTCGCGGTACTTGTGCGCAAAGGCCAGGCCGCCGCCCAGGGAGACCTGCGCGCCGACGATGCCGTGGCCGCCGTAGAACGCATGTTCGGTGCTGAACATGTGCATGGAACCGCCCTTGCCCTTCGAGATGCCGGCCTGACGCCCGGTCAGCTCCGCCATGATCACGTTGGGATCGATGCCGTAGGCGAGCATGTGGCCATGGTCGCGATAGCCGGTGATGACCGAGTCCTTGCCTTCCTCCAGCGCGGATTGCAGGCCGACGGCAACCGCCTCCTGCCCGATGTAGAGGTGGCAGAAACCGCCGATCAGCCCGAGACCGTACAACTGACCCGCACGCTCCTCGAAGCGGCGGATGAGCAGCATCTGCTCGTAAAGGTGCAGCAGCTCTTCCTGGCTCGCCTGGTATCGGCGGTCACTCTCGAGCGTGTCCTGCAGCGAGCGCAAGGAGAAGTTCTCGCTGTCGGAACCCTGCGGCGCCGCAAAGGCTGCGGCGCTCTTCTTGCTGATTTCGGGATTGCTGGCTCTGGCCAAGGCGCGTTCCTCTTGATCATCGTGGCCCTTGCCGGACCGCTTCGTGTGCAGCGCCTATAATCAGAGGATTGCCAAGCTGGCAACGCCCGCCTCGCGCATGATGGGCGGGTCTCCTCTGGCCCGCCTATTGCGCGGCGGGCTGAACCTCCATCACATATTCGTCCGGATGTGCAACGTTCAGGTCGCGCCGGATCAGTTCGGTCACCAGATCAGGGTCCGCCGCCTCCGGGTCGAGCCGGTCGACCAGGTTGGTCAGTTCGCTCCGTTCCGCTTCCAGGCGGGCGATCCGTTCCTGCCGCTCCTTCAGGACTGCCTGGCTTTCGCCCCAGGCAAGCACGCCATAGGGTCCGGCCAGCGCCAGCGCGCCAAGCACGATCAGAGCGATGACAATCAGCGCCTGCCCCTTGCGGCCTTGGGTCAGGGACGTGCGAGGCAGCGGGCCGGTTCTCATGGGTGTATGGTTTCCAAATCGGACAATCCCGCTTCAAGCAGATCTGGCCGGATTTGCAAGACAGCGCCGTGCGCAACCTCAGGCGAAATGCAGTTCCGCCAGGCGCTCCACCCGGGCGAATGCCGTTCGGGCACCCTGCACTGCCCGGCCCTCGCCCGCCGGATCCAGTTCGGCTGCATCCAGCGCAGCGGTGAAGACGCGCCACTGCGCGGCCGGTCCGCCCGGCGCAGGTGCCAGATGGCGGGCGCCGAACTCGTCAGACAGGCCCAGCCGCGAGACCGCCTTGCGCAGCAGCGCGGCACCCATGTTCGAACCTTCCGCAACATACAACCAGCCAAGCGCCTCGGCCGTGTCGATCCGCCCTGCCGCGAACCGCGCCTCCGGCTCCACCACGGGAGCGAGATCCAGATCGGCAAGGTCGGCGGCCACCAGCGCGAGCCGCTGCCGCTCCTGCAGGCCGGGCAGTGCCGCCTTTAGCCCGGCGTCATTGTAAAGCGGTGCGAGCTCTGCATGGAACACCCACTGCATCTGCGCGAACCGGCCATAGGCCTCGACGCTGTCGAAGGCGGCGGCGGCATTGATGCGGCTGTCGAGCCGCTCATGCATGTCTCCGGTCGCCGCCCGCAGCCGCCTGGCCCGGCTCAATTCCATCACGTCCATCACAGCTCCTTTCGGCATCCCTATCGCGAGGGTGTCGCAGGAGCAACCTTCGGCGCGGTACCCGGCTGCGGGCTACGCAGCTGGCGGGAGTAGAACCAGCCGATCCCGATCAGGCACACGCCGAGGGCGAAGAACGAGCCGATGCGGGCGAGCCCGTCCAGCGCCGCCGCATCCAGCATGAACACCTTGAGCACCGCACCGAGCATCAATACCAGCGAGCCCACACGCCAGCTGCGTTGTCCGGTGCGTGCGCCCCAGGCGAGATATGCGAGCGCCAGGGCGATCGCCAGCAGGGAGCGCAGCAGATCCTCGCCCGCTCCCAGCGGCTGCAGCAGCAGCGTGCCGCTGAACGTCTGCCGCAGCAGCGACAGCGCACCGATGGTCAGGAGCAGCATGGCCGCGGCATCAGGCACCCAGCGCGGTAGCGCGGCCGGGCGCAACCACAGCACCAGGGCGGTCGCCACTGCATAGGCTGGCAGCAGCAGGTTCAGCACCGGCAGACCGCCCACCGCCTGCTCGCTCCACAGCGGATTGTGCAGCAGCAGGGTAAAGGTAGCGAAATGCGCCAGCGCCAGCCAGGCGAGCACACGCCCGGCAGTGACCAGGGGTGTGCGCAGGACAAGCACAACACCGATCCCGGCGAGCACGGCCTGCCACAGCGTGCGCTCGGCCATGCCCAGGGTCACGAAGCGAAACGGGTCGTCGAGCGCGAACAGCTGCTTGAAGGTGGCGTGCGCCACAGCCAGCAGCAACGTGCCCGCGATGACCCACGACGCGCGCCTTGCACGACCGAACAGAGCGGGTTGCAGCAGCAGCGCCGCGGACCAGCCGGCAGCCAGCGGAGCGAGCTGCTGCCAGGTCAGCCGCATGTCGGGCAAATCGCTCAGCAGCACCGGCTCCGCATGCAGCGCTGCCAGGCCGGCGCCGGCCAGGTAGACCAGCGGTTCGGCCGCCCATAGCGTGGCCAGCAACAGCAGGCTGATCGCGATCGGCTCCGCCCGCGTGACACGCCAGACCACCAGAACGGCCGATGCGGCCAGGATCAGCGGCATCCAGGCATCCTGCACCAGCAGCGCCAGAGCCGCCTGCAGCAGCAGCGCCGCCGCTACTCCGCACGCCGCACTGCGATCGCGCCACCAGCCCGCCAGTGGCAAGGCTGCCAGCAGGGCAAAAGCCAGCGCCACGCTGGCGGAACGTGCCTCCAGCAGCGACACGTCGAACTGCACCAGCGTGGCCGCGGCGATAGCCAGCGGGTACAGCGCCAGTTGCCAGCGGTCCGTGCGCGTGGCCGTCCCGCGCCACAGATGGGCCAGCGGCCCTCCTGCGAAGATGACTGCCGCGGCGGCCGCGATCCAGGTGAAGGACCAGCCACCCGGCTGCGGCCAGATGGCCAGCAGGCAGGCGCTGACACCCGCCGCCATCGCCCCGGCCTCCCGCAGGCGCTGGTGCCGCCAGCCCAGCACGGCGAGCGCTGCGCCAAGCAGCAGGTAGCAGCCCCAGGCCAGCACACCGTAGCCGCTGCGATCGACCAGCAGCGCGATCTGCACCGTGGCGAGCGCACCGGCCGCAATCCGGCCGACCTGACCAAATCTGCCGTTGCCGGCAAAATGCGGCAGCACCGCCCCCATCAGCACCAGATACAGGCCGACCGAAAGCACCGCATCGCCCCGCGCCAGCGCGCTGCCGTCAACCAGCAGGGCCGCACCCCACAGCAGACCGCCCGCCAGTGCCGCGAGACCGAGGCTCGAGCGCTGCTGGCGGTCGCCGGTCATCACCAGCCCGCCTGTCACCAGCGCCAGATAGGTCGCCAGCAATGGCAGGTTCGGTTCGGTCGCCCCCGCCAGAGCCGGGGCTGCGAAGCCGCCGACCAGGCCCATCACCGCAGTAGGCAGGCCAAAGCGCCACGACAATCCGATCGCCAGCGCGGTAACGCCCGCCAAGCCGGCAAAGGCGAGCACGGGCGAGAAAAGCTGGTACAGCGTGCCGCCAAGGTAAAAGCCGGCATACAGGGTCGCGAGGCCGGCGCCGGCGAAAGCCTGGCGCACGCGGTCATCATCCAGCCGGGCCGACAGGCGGTGCGCCAGTTCGGCAGCCGCCAGCAGCGTGGCACCGGCGCCGAAGCTGAGCGCAACGCGCGTCCAGGGCCCGAGCATCCCGTTCTCGATCGACCAGCGCACCAGGAAGAACCCTGCCACAGCCAGAGCAATACCACCGCCCCAGATCGGCAGCAGCCGTCCGAACAGCTCCTCGAAATCGAAGCTTGGACGCCAGCGAGCCGGCGAAGAGGCGCTCGGCCCGGGTGCGCGAACGATGACAGGGTCTGCAGTCGCCGGACGTTGCTGCTGCGCCACGTCAGGACCGCTGACGGGAAGCGTCGGCAATAGTGCCGGATCAGCTGGGCGCGCATTCATGCGCGGGGACAATGGCCGGTCCGAGACGAGCGCCCCGCCAGCTTCAAGCTGACGCACACGCTGGCCTAACGCATCCACGCGGCGCCACAACCACGCCAGAGCGATCAGCAACAGGATCAGCAGGAAATCTGACATGGGATGGCTCCACCAGGTATACCAAGCGACCTACGCGACAAATGATCAGTGTTCAATTGCTAAATTGGACATTGTTCATTTTCAGCGCTAAAGGTCGAACATGGGTCGGCGATCGGATCATACGCGGGATGAGTTGCGAGGCCTGATCATCGCGGAAGGACACCGGCTGCTTGCCGAAACCGGCCTGGCCCGGTTCTCCGGACGAGAGGTCGCCAAACGTGCCGGCTACACCGTCGGGACGATCTACAACGTGTTCGGCTCGCTCGACCGGCTGCTGGTCACCCTCAACTCTCACACCTTCCGCCTGTGGGCCGACTTCCTGGAACAGCAGCTTTCCGACAGCCCGCCGGATCGCATCCGGACCCTGGTAGAAGCGTACTTTGCCTTTGCACGCGATCATACGCATCTCTGGTCGGCGATCTACGAACATCGGGTCGGGGGCGACCTGTTCGGCTCCGCCGATCACGACAGCCGCAGCACACTGACTGCTATCGTCGACCGGGAGGTGCGGGCAGCGCTGCCGCGATCGGGCAACATGGACGTGCCGCGCTTTGTACGCTCACTGATCGCGACGGTGCATGGGCATTGCAGCTACGCACTGGGCGGCACCTTCAGCCTGCTGGAGGAAACCGACCCGACAGACAGCGCCCTTGCCCGCGTCCGCGAATGCCTGGCTGCGCACGGCTACCAGGTACCGGGCTGACTGCGATCGACACACATTGCCATAGCCGGATCAGTATCCTAGACGCGGCCCCGGCGCGCCCATAGCTCAGCAGGATAGAGCGTTAGATTCCTAATCTAAAGGCCACAGGTTCGAATCCTGTTGGGCGCACCACCCGGGTCCGCCACTGCCGATACCAGCCTAGTTCAGCTTGTCCGGCGGGCTCACGGGAAACGGCAGCGGCACCACCGCGATGCCCTCGTCCAGCAGGTTGCGCGCTTCCTCCAAGCTGGCCTGACCATGGATCGGCGTCACGTCACGTTCGCCATAATGCATCTCGCGCGACTGCTCGGCAAAGGCCTTGCCCACCCATGTCGATTGCGTGAGCGCCTTGGCCTGGGCGCGGGCCAGCACGTCAAGCGCCTGCGCCACCTCGGCCGGCATCGGCCCGCGGGTGACGGCGGGGGCTGGAACTCCGGCTGAACTGACGGGCCCGTGCGACGGTGCCTTGGCCCGAGGCCGTTCCACCACCTGGTTGCCCTTGCGGCCGACCGCCGGCGCCATGGGTGCGCGGCTGGTCACCACCGAACCGCATTGCGGGCAACTCACCAGGCCGCGCGCCTGCTGTCCGTCAAAGTCGGCAGATGAGCCGAACCAGCCTTCGAAGCGATGGCCGTGTTCGCACTGAAGGTCGTAAACGATCATCAATCTGCTGTAGTGACAGTCCGCCTGTTGGCAAGACTGGGCAGCTGGGTGCGTACGGCCCGCGTCCGGTGGGGATCAATGTCTGCGAAGCCCAACCCGGCAGCCTCGCCGCCCATGTCCAGCACCACGTCACCCCACGGATCGACCACCAGCGAATGGCCATAGGTGGTGCGACCATCGGCATGCTGGCCGACCTGCGCCGCGGCGATCACCCAGGCGCTCGCCTCCACCGCCCGCGCCCGTTGCAGCAGGTGCCAATGTGCCTGCCCGGTCGGTACGGTGAACGCCGCCGGGGTGGCAATCACATCACACGCCGCCTGGCCGAGGACCTCGAACAGGGCGGGAAAGCGGATGTCGTAACAGACAGTCAGCCCCAAGCGACCGACCGGGGTTTCCGGCATGCTCACAGCGCCGTCACCCGGCCGGTATGCGGCCGATTCCCGCCACGCTTCCCCGCTGGCCAGGGTCACATCGAACATGTGCATCTTGTCATAACGCGCCACGATGGCGCCATCCGCGGCAATCAGCAGCGACCTGTTTGCGAACAGCCCGCCATGTGCCGGATCCTCCGTCGTGACGGCCATCGATCCGAGCGCCAGCCACATGCCCTCCCGCGCGGCGGCGGCGCGGAGCCTGCGCAGACGCGGATCGGCATCCTCCGGCATGATCTGCGCCCGGCCGCGCTCACGATCACGATCGATCAGCAGCGACATCTCGGGTGTGAACAGCATCGCCGCGCCGCCCGCCCTCGCCTCTGCCAGCGCCTGCTCGATCGCCGCGGCATTCGCCTCCGGATCGATGCCGGAGGTCATCTGCAGCACAGCGATGCGTGTCATCTAGCGGCCCAGCAAGGCATCGAGCTTGCCATCGCGGTCGAGCGTCGCGAGGTCGTCCGAACCACCGATCGCCTGCCCGTCGATGAAGATCTGCGGCACCGTTGCAGCATCGGGCTTGCGCTGTAGCATCTCGGCACGCTTCGGCCCGCCCATGGTGATGTCGTATTCCTCGTAGGCGACACCCTTGCTGTCCAGCAGCCGCTTGGCCCGATGGCAGTAGCCACAGAAGGCCTTGGTGTAGATTTCGATCTGCGGGTGGCTCATGCGATACCTCGTGCTCCGGTCTGTTGCAGACCTCTTGAAGCCACCTCAACAGACCATATCTTTCGTCCGTTCCCAGCGTGCCGCAATCGGGCGTCAGGGGCAACCGGGTGCTGCATGGGCAGACCCGACAATGTCAAATTGCTCGGATGGAGGATTTGTTCAGATGAACCGTTTCGATTTTACCCCCTATCGCCGCTCCACCGTCGGCTTCGACCGGCTGTTCGACCTGCTGGAGAACCAGGGTCGGGCGCAGGGTGGCGACAACTTCCCGCCCTTCAACATCGAACGCCGCAGCGAGGATGCGTACCGCATCACGCTGGCAGTCGCGGGCTTCCGCTCGGAAGATATCGACATCACCGCGCAGCAGAACCTGCTGGTCGTTCATGGCCGCAAGCGTGACGAACTGGGTGACGGGCAGATGCTGCATGTCGGCATTGCCAATCGCGGGTTCGAGCGCCGCTTCGAACTCGCCGACTTCGTGCGGGTCGAGCATGCGGAACTGGCTGACGGCCTGCTGATGATCGACCTGGTGCGCGAGGTGCCCGAAGCGATGCGACCCAAGAAGATCCGCATCGGTGGCGAGCGCCGGCTGGAAGTGGTGCAGGACGGCAAGGATCAGGCCGACGCCGCCTGATCACCTTGTGATGTGAAGTGACCCGGGGGCGGCGTCGAGAGGCGACCGCCCCTTTCTTTTGCCTAGCGGTTGTCAGCTCTGCCCGCGCATGCCGGCATGTTCAGCCGGATCGGCTGTTGTGCCGGCCAGGACAGGCGGTAGCGGACCATGAACCCGTCATGGTCCGACAGCCTTGGCTGCCCTTCAGCCCCGTCGAACATTGCATCAACCATGATTGGGGTCACCGTGACCGCAGCGCCGTTGCGGAACAGCTGCAGGTCCTGCGTGTCGAGCCATGGCTCGTCTCCGTCCCAGGAAAGCCGCACGTCGCAGCCTGACGTTTCCAGCGCACAGAAGCGGTGGACCATGGTGAACCGGTTGATGGCAGATTCGAACTGGTTCAGCCGGTCAGGTGCGGCCTGCATGTTGAAATCGCCGCCGAGGATCGCCGGCAACCTGGCGCTTTCGCTGGACGAGAGGAGGCTGGAGAGATCATCCACCTGCAATGCGTGCGCGGCGATCGTCCGCTCGAAGGGTACGCGCGACGCCTGTTGCGAATTCAGATGCGTGTTGAACAGCTCTATGCGCTGCGGCACGCCGGGGATGACGATTTCCGCCCGCTGCATGCCCTTGTTGCTGAGGCAGTCGATACCGGCGCATCTGCGCGCGCCGAACGGCTCGGCATCTCCACCGATGATCGGATATCGGCTCAGGATCGCCAGACCGGAACCGAGCAGGTGGAAGCCGGTCTCTCCCTTGGACCAGCGGAAAGGCCTGCTCATTCCGCCCTTGCCTGTCATTCGCGGGCGCTGGGTCCGCGTGGGGCCCCAGATCTGGTACGGGTATCCCGCGGCCGTGATCGCGCGGACCGATGCCCGGCTGAACATCTCCTGCACCAGGATGATGTCGGGCCCGGCACCTTGCCGGTTCAGGTCGGCAAGGATGTCTCCGATCTGCTGCAAGGCGTGACGGCGGCCTTGCCGCGCCGGCCACGCCAGGCCTTCGACATTGTAGGTCAGAACATCCAGCGTGGTGCTTTCCCGACCGTTCTCGCGCGAAAGCGGCGGGGCCGGCACGTCAGGGCTCAGGCAGGATGCAACGCTGACCGGCGGCAGAGTGGCGCAACCAGACAGCAGCGCGGCGGCAGTGGCGATCGCCAGGGCGCTTGCAGGCTTGTTGATCGAGAACATGGGCAACAGGTGCGAAGCGTAGATCAGTCTGTCGCTGCCCTGTCGGGCGCGACGATGCCCGCCCGCCGCCCTGCCCGGGCTTCCCGGATCCACTCCAAGATGCACAGCACGATCGCCAGGCCGCCAATCCAGGTGACGAACAGGAACACCTCGTAATAGCCCTGCCGCTCGATCATCTGGCCAAGTGCGCCGCGGCCCAGGGTGCCGACCAGCAGCGTCAGGGAGGCAAGCAGCGCATATTGCACCGCACTGTGCCCCTTGGCGACTATGGAGGACAGCCAAGCGACATAGGCAGCACCGGCAATGCCGACAGCCAGGTTCTCCATTCCGATGGTGATCATCAGCCGTGCCAGACGCTCGCTGCCGCCGGGAAACTGCAGGACAGCCCAGGTAAACCCGGTCGCATCGCTGACCGCCTGCATCCGAGCACCGCCCACCGCCAGATCCGCGTAGAGCAGGTTGGTCGCCGCTGCCAGCACGGCACCCAGCGTCAGGGTCGGCATGCGGCCAAGTACGGTCAGCAGCCAGCCACCCAGCGCCAGCCCAAGCATGATCGCCCCCACGCCGAAGAACTTGGAAGCGACCGCGACCTCGTCATTGCTGTATTGCAGCTCGCCCAGGTAGAAGGGGTAGGCGAAGGTACCCCAGATGGCATCGCAGATGCGATAGGTGAGCACCAGCGCAAGGATCAGCACCAGTGACCACTCCATGCGGCCGACGAACTCCACCAAGGGCATGATCAATGCGCGATACAGGTGATTGGCGACGGTGTTGCCACCGTCCGGCTCCTGCCCGGCAGCGACGACATGGCGGCCGTCACGCTGCAGCTTCACCAGCCATGCGGCGATGAGCGCCGGCAGCACGATGGTGGCGACCACGATCAACGGCCCATAGGTGGCGGTGAACGCGGTGGGGTCGGGCCGGTTCTCCGGCAGGGCCGTCATCGACCGGGCCATGAACAGGCCGACCGTCCCAAGCGCCCAGGCCCACAGCAGGCCGACCGCCAGCAGCGCCAGGTTGCGCACGCGCGGCAGCAATTGCCCGGGCCGCGTCAGGGCGGCGCGGTCTTCCTCCTGCTCGCCGGAGGCACGGTTTGCCAAGGTATCGGGCGCGAACAGGCCCGCGATGCCGATAACCAGCAGTACGGCACCCATGAACAGGTAGGTCTGTGGCCAGCCGATCCGCGCGGCGATGATCAGGCCCAGCGCGCCTCCGACCAGCGAAGCCAGGCGAAATCCCATCTGATACACGGTGGACAGGATCTCGATCGGGGCATCCTCGTCCGCGATGTCGATGCGCCAGGCATTGATCGCGATGTCCTGCGTCGCGCTGGCGAAGGCGCCGATCGCCGCCAGCAGCGAGAACCAGCCGAGCGATGCCGCAGGATCGAGGCCGGCCATCGTCACCAGGATGATGCCAAGCAGGACCTGCGCCGGCACGATCCACTGCTTGCGCCGGCCAAGCCGCTTCAGTCCCGGCAGGTTGACCCGGTCAAGAACCGGCGACCACAGGAACTGGAACGCGTAAGCGAGGCCGATAAGGGAGAACACACCCATGGTCTCGAGATCGACGCCCGCCTCGCTCAGCCAGGCATAGAGGGTGCCCAGGAACAGCGCGAACGGCAGGCCGGACGCGAAGCCGAACAGTGCCATGAAGCCGGTCTTGCGCTGGCCCAATGACCGCAGGACGCGAAGCCACGATCTTGATCGTCGGGTCAGCAAGCCTTGTATCCCTCCGGCAATGTACCAGTTTCATACATTGATCCCGTGCCGACCCCGGTTCGCCCGGCAGAGCCTTCGCGGGTGCAGCAATGTATGCTACCCGACAATATGGTTAACTCGATTGCTCCGCGCACCGAAAGGCTGCCCATGTTCACGAAGCTACTCTGCGCCACCAAAGGGCACCTGATCAATCGTCATCGTGTATGGCATGACAGTGTCGACTACCGCACGCGGTGCGATCGCTGTGGCCAGGAGATGGTGCGGGACGCTGCCGGATGGCAGGTATTCGACCACGCCGACCATGCGGCCGAACGCCTGCCCCACCCGCGGGACAGAAGTCACGGCTGACCGACCGGCATGGCCGCACGATGCGTGCGGCCATGCCCCCGGTTGAGCGGGCTCAGGCCCAGCTCGCCATTTCCGTCTCGAGGTTGTTCACGATCGCCTCAAAGAACTTCTCGGTCGTCAGCCACGCCTGCTCCGGACCGATCAGCAGCGCCAGATCCTTGGTCATCTTGCCGCTTTCGACGGTTTCGATGCACACGCGCTCCAGCGTCTCGGCGAACCGGACCACGTCGGGCGTGTTGTCGAACCGGCCGCGGTAGATCAGCCCCCGGGTCCAGGCGAAGATGCTGGCGATCGGGTTCGTGCTGGTGGCCTTGCCCTGCTCATGCTGGCGGAAGTGGCGCGTCACGGTACCGTGGGCAGCCTCGGCCTCCACGGTCTTGCCGTCCGGCGTCATCAGCACGGAGGTCATCAGGCCGAGCGAGCCGAAGCCCTGTGCGACCTGATCGGACTGCACGTCACCGTCATAGTTCTTGCACGCCCACACGAACTTGCCGTTCCACTTCAGCGCCGATGCGACCATGTCGTCGATCAGGCGATGCTCGTAGACGATGCCAGCTTCCTTGAACTTTTCCGCGAACCCTTCGGTCGCGAACACTTCCGCGAACAGATCCTTGAAACGGCCATCATACTTCTTGAGGATGGTGTTCTTGGTGGACAGGTACACCGGCCAGCCGCGGTTGAGGCCGTAGTTGAAGCTGGCACGGGCGAAGTCGCGGATGGAATCGTCCAGGTTGTACATCGCCAGTGCGACGCCGGGGGCCTTGAACTGGTAGACCTCCTTGTCGATCACCTGGCCATCCTCACCCTCGAACACCAGGCGCAGCGTGCCGGCGCTGGGCACCAGGAAATCGGTGGCGCGGTACTGGTCGCCGAAGGCATGGCGGCCGACCACGATGGGATCGGTCCAGCCGGGGATCAGCCGCGGCACGTTCTGGATCACGATCGGCTCACGGAAGATCGTGCCGCCCAGGATGTTGCGGATCGTGCCGTTCGGCGACCGGTACATCTCGTGCAGGTTGAACTCTTCGACGCGCGCCTCGTCCGGCGTGATGGTGGCGCACTTCACGCCCACGCCATACTGCTTGATGGCCTCGGCGGAATCGATGGTGATCTGGTCGCGCGTCTCGTCGCGCTTCTCCATGCCGAGATCGTAGTACTTCAGATCGATATCGAGATAGGGCAGGATCAGCCGCTCGCGGATCCACTGCCAGATGATGCGCGTCATCTCGTCGCCGTCGATCTCCACGACGGGGGTTGCGACCTTGATCTTCGCCATGCGGTTCATCCTGTCTGCTGCGGGTAGGTTCTAGCGCGGGTCCTTACGGAGCCGTTTGCGCCAAGGCAAGGAGCGGGCAGGCAGCAGGCGATGGCGCAAGAAAAAACCCCGCGATCCGGTCCGGATCGGCGGGGCTTTTGCGCGATGGTGGGCGTAGCAAGGATTGAACTTGCGACCCCTACGATGTCAACATAGTGCTCTACCACTGAGCTATACGCCCGCACCATCGTGGTTGCACCGATGCGTCAGCACCGGGGCAGGCGGCGCGATTAGCGCCCCCTGCGCATCAAGGCAAGAGGCTTTCCTGCTAACATGACATGCTGGGCACATCCTGCGCGAACAGCCGCTCGATCTCGCTCACCAGCGCCTTCAGATGGAATGGCTTGGACAACATCCGGGCAGGCTGCCCGCGCCCGTCCTGCAGCGCCAAGCTGACCGCGGCAAAGCCGGTAATGAACATCACCCGGGTCAGCGGGCTGATCCGCGCGCATTGCTGCGCCAGTTCGATCCCGTCCATTTCCGGCATGACGATGTCCGACAGCAGCAGATCGTATCCGCCCTCCTGCAGCAGCGGCACCGCCGCTGTGCCGCGATCGACGGCATCCACATGGTAGCCCGCTAGGCTGAGCGCACGAGTCAGGTAATGCCGCATCGCGGTGTCATCCTCCGCCAGCAGGATGCGCATGGTCATGGGCGAGCACTCCGGGATTGTGGCATGTGACCAGACCCATGGCACGGACAGGTTGACGGTTCCTTATCAGAGGGTGCTGACCCTTTGACTTGGCTGCCGATCGCCGCCAGCGTGTGACGGATGACCGGTACCCCGCCGGCAACCGGCGAGTCGCCGTGTGCCGAACTCCCGCCTGCAACCATTCCCGGCATGGAGGGACAACCTTCCTTCACGCTGGACATGCCGGCTGGCCTGCCGTTGCCGGTGCTGATCGCGGTGCCGCATGCCGGGCGCCTGTATCCGCCGGAACTTACCGCGCGCATGCGCCTGCCGGTTGTGGCAAGCATACGGCTGGAAGACCGGCTGGTGGATCTGGTCGGGCGTGCCGTCGCGCGGCGCACCGGTGCAGCCCTGCTGGTCGCGCAGGCGCCCCGCGCCATGATCGACCTCAATCGCGGCCCTGCCGACATGGACTGGGACATGGTCACGCGTCCCTGGCCTGCACGACCGCAGCACGTGACCAGCAGTCGTGCCCGCAGCGGGCTCGGGTTGATCCCGCGCCGACTCTCGGGCGTGGGAGAACTGTGGCGCGAACAGGTGGCACCGTGGGAACTGGAGGAGCGGCTGGCGCGGGTGCATCGCCCTTACCACCAGGCGCTGAACGACGCCCTTGCCTGCCTGCGCGCGCAATGGGGTGCGGTGCTGTTGCTGGACCTGCACTCCATGCCGCCCCTCGGCTCGCGCGGGCTCTCGATTGCAGCTGCCTGCGTGATCGGGGATCGGTTCGGCGTGACCTGTGCACCGGATTTGGCTGCAGCGGCGATTGGGCAGATGGCGGCGTATGGCCGGCAGCCTGCACACAACCGACCCTATGCCGGCGGCTATGTGCTGGACCGGCATGGTGCGCCGGGTCGCCACACGCATGCGTTGCAACTGGAACTGTGCCGCACGCTGTATCTGGACAGCCATCTGCAGGATGCCGGGCCAGGACTGTCGCGCACCATCGACGAGGTGGCCGGGCTAGTGCAGCGGCTCGCGGCCGAGCTGACGTCATCCGCATCCGCCATGCCCATGGCGGCAGAGTAGGCCCCACAAGAAAAAACCACCTCGTGCAGATGCACGAGGTGGCCAAGGTTCAGGGAGGAGGCACGTCACAGGCCGGAGCCTGTGGTGCCTGTCCGATCGGGCCATGAGGGGAGCGCCGATCAGACAATGGGAAAATAGGCTGCTGCGAACCTAATGCAAGACCCGGGTGGCGCTTATTTTGCAGGTGCAGCAACGCACCTGCCGCACAAGCGCCACGCCTTGTCGGCCAATCAGTTGCCCGGCAGCGAAGCCGCCGCTTCATCCAGCGATGCCCCGCCATTGCCGCTGGCGGAGGCACCCGGGCCCTTGCCCATCGCAGTTTGCCGGGCGAAGATCACGCGCATCAGGTCGAGCGACAGGATCTGCGCGTAGAGCAGCGGCAGCAGGCCGTTCTCGTTCCACTTGCGCAGCTGATCGCCTCGCAGCTCCTTCAGCTTCTCCTGGTTGATCATGCGGAAGCCACGATAGATGTACGGCTGCCCGTTCGGCTCGTCGTTGCGCTGGATCGACACTTCGCCGTCCATCAGCAGGCCGGCCTTCTCGATCTCGGACACGAAGGCCTGCGTGCGCAGCCCGGCTTCCTCGAACCGCTCGCAGAACTGCAGCAGGGCCTGCGTGTGCGGGCTGGGCTGGTCATCCGCGAACAGCTCGTTGCCTTCGTCCGACTGGCCGACCAGGTCGCTGGTCGGATCGAAGCACAGCGAGAGATTGTCCGAATTGCGGTCCAGCTTGGCCAGCAGGAACGGATAGCGGCGGATGTAGGCGGGGACGTAGAAATCCTCGGTCGCCTTGCCGTCCTGGTCGAAGAACACGTTGATGCCTTCGTTCAGGCCCATCAGCGCCAGCGGCACCGGATTGTCGCCGGCGGAGAACACGATGGGAAAGTGGCGCTGCGCCTGGGCAAACTCATCGACAGTAATCGGGATGGCATGCTGGCCGGCGGCCCAGCCGGCGCGATCCACGCTGCGCGCACGCCAGCCGGCATGATCGCGGCTGTTGAGGGGCATCAGATCCTTGTAGAACAGGGGCAGATTGGCTTGCGGCGCGCTGGCCATGGTCGAACTCTCCGGTAACTAGCGTGGGCTCAGCTTCGCGAAGGTTCCCCCCTCCGCAGAAATTGAGCGGGTGCCTTAATCGCCGCCGTAAGCCGGTGCAAGCGCGCTACGCGATGCTGCGGGGGTCGGCAGGAGCTTGCCGGGATTGAGCAGGCCGCGTGGGTCAAGCGCCTGCTTGATCGCCCACATCATCGTCAGTTGCACAGGATCGGCCAGGCGAACCAGTTCGTCCGCCTTCAATTGGCCAATTCCGTGTTCGGCACTGATCGTGCCGCCCCATTCCGTCACAAGATCGTGCACGAACGCACTGATCTGCTTGCCTTCCTCACGCTCCCACGCTGCACGCTCGCTGCCCGGTGGAGCGATCACATGGTAATGCACGTTTCCGTCCCCCAGATGACCGAAGGCGATGGCGGTCGTGCCGGGGAAGCGTTGCTCTGTCAGCGGCACGGCGTGTTCCACGAAGCTTGCCATGCGTGCCACCGGCACGGCGATGTCGTGCTGCATGGCCGGGCCGATCGCCCGCTCGGATGCGCTGATCTCCTCCCGCAAGGTCCAGAACTGTTCCGCCTGCGTCTCGTTGACAGCGACCGTGGCATCCTCGATCAGTCCCGCTTCGAACCCCTGCTCCAGCAACGCCTGTGCCAGGTCGGGCAGCGCATCGGCACGGGGCTGGTCCGCGGCCAGTTCGATCAGGGCATACCAGGCATGGTCCTGCCCCAGCGGACTGCGGGTGCCCGGGACATGGGCCAGCACCGCATGGTGGCTGTGGAGCGGCAGCACCTCGAACGCCTCCAGCACCTCGCCCGCCAAGGTGTCGGCCATCAGCAGCAGCTCCCGCGCGGCGGCGACCGAGCCCAGGCCCACCCACAACACCTGCCTGGCCGCCACCGCCGGCAGCAGGCGCAAGGTGGCGGCGGTGATGATGCCCAGCGTGCCTTCCGATCCGATCAGCACCTGCTTCAGGTCGAATCCGCGATTGTCCTTCTTCAGCGGGGTCAGGGTATCGAACACGGACCCGTCCGCCAGCACGGCCTGTAGCCCGAGCACCTGTGCGCGCATGGATCCATGCCGCAACACCTGCGTGCCCCCCGCATTGGTGGAGACGAGGCCGCCGATCGTCGCCGATCCCTTGCCGCCCAGTGTCAGGGGGAAGCGCAGGCCCTGTGCCTCGGCCGCATCATGCAGCGTCTGCAGCACGACGCCGGCCTCGCAGGTCACCTCCCGCGCGCCGGCATCCAGGCGCGTGATCGCGTTCATGCGCCGAAGCGACAGCAACACAGCGGTGCCGGTGGCATCCGGCGTTGCCCCGCCCGACATTCCGCTGTTGCCACCCTGCGGCACGATCGGCACGCCGTGTTCGGCACACAGCCGCATCAGCGCGGCCACCTCTGCGGCGCTGGCAGGGGACGCGAGTGCCATCGCCTGCCCGGTGTAGCGGCCACGCCAGTCGGTCAGCCAAGATTGCATCAGCTCGGGGTCGCGGGTCAGTCCGCGCGGCCCAAGCAGGTCCGCTGCGGCGGACAGGAAGGCGGTGATGTCGGCCATGGTCGATCCATGCCATGCACAGCTTCGATTGCAAGGCACATGCCCGATGGTCCCGATCGACACGCCGTTCCTCCAGCGAGTTCAGGCGGTATTCAACCGGCCGGATTAGATCTGCCGCCGAAACGCTGCCCATGGCAGCTGACGGAGCAACCGGGTGCGCCTCACCAGCCGATGAACAGTCCCCTCCTCTTCGTCACGGCTCCGCTTGCCGCGCTGCTGCTGCCTGTCACGGCCGACCGGCCGTCCACAGTGCTATCCGACGCGGTAGAGGATGCGGTCGGGGGTGCCCCGGCCAGCCAGGTTCGCATCGAACGTCGGGTGATCATCCGGGTCGGCCCGAGCGCACCCGTCCGTCAGCCGCGAACTCCGGTGTCCCGGCGGGTCGTGCAGCAGCCGGCAGGCAATTGCGTGACGGTGGGCGCAATTGGCGGGGTCGAGCCCACGCGCGACAACCGGCTGCTGCTGTTCATGCGTGACCAGCGCCTGCTCGCGGCGGAGCTGACGGATGGCTGTCGTGCCGCACATTTTTATGCCGGTTTTTACATGGAAAACAGCGATGATGGGCAGTTGTGTGTGGGCCGCGACCATCTGCATGCCCGCGATGGCTCGGATTGCCAGGTAACCAGCCTGCAACGACTTGTCGCTGCCCCACGCTGAGCCCACGGTCGACCCGGAAAAACTTGACTGTTTCCGGATCCTGTGCATAGGCGCAGCGTGACCGTTGCCTTTTGACCGGGCGACAATTTACCCGCCGGCGATCCATTGGGAAACCGGCCGCCATACCGGACATTCTTGCCCTCATGACCTTTGCCGATCTCGGCCTTTCCGACGAACTCCTGCGCGCCGTGGAAACGGCCGGCTATACAGAGCCGACGCCAATCCAGGCGCAGGCCATTCCCCAGGTCCATATGATGAAGGACCTGATCGCGGTGGCGCAGACCGGAACGGGCAAGACCGCCAGCTTCGTGCTGCCGATGATCGACATCCTCAGTCATGGCCGTCGTCGGGCGCGCATGCCCCGTTCGCTGATCCTGGAGCCCACGCGCGAGCTGGCGATGCAGGTGGCGGAGAATTTCGAGAAGTACGGCGCGAACCACGACCTGAAGCTCGCCCTGCTGATCGGCGGCGTGCAGATGGGTGATCAGGTCAGGGCGCTGGATGAAGGCGTCGACGTACTGATCGCGACGCCAGGCCGGCTGATGGATTTGTTCGAACGCGGCAAGATCCTGCTGACCGGGTGCGAGCTGCTGGTGATCGACGAGGCGGACCGGATGCTCGACATGGGGTTCATCCCCGATATTGAATTCATCTGCGAGAAACTGCCGACCACGCGGCAGACGCTGCTGTTCTCGGCCACCATGCCCGGGCCGATCAAGAAGCTGGCCGACCGTTTCCTGACCAGCCCAAAATATATCGAGGTTGCGCGTCCGGCGACCGCCAACATCAACATCACGCAGTTCAAGGTGGCGGTCACCGCGCGCAAGAAGCAGGATGTGCTGCGCAGCCTGCTGCTGAAGGAAGATGTGCAGACCGGCATCATTTTCGCGAACCGCAAGACGACCGTGCGCGACCTGAACAAGAACCTGCGCCGGCTTGGCTTTGCCAGCGGGGAGATCCATGGCGACATGGACCAGGCGAGCCGCATGGCGGAGCTCGCCCTGTTCAAGGCCGGCAAGATCAATCTGCTGGTCGCCAGCGACGTCGCCGCGCGCGGGCTGGACATCAAGGGTGTCAGCCATGTGTTCAACTACGACACGCCATGGCACCCGGACGATTACATCCACCGCATCGGCCGCACCGGTCGCGCTGGCGCCACGGGTCGTGCCTTTACCTTCGTCGCTGGCGAGGATGCGGAAGCGATCGCCAACGTCGAGAAGCTGACCGGCCTGAAGATCCCGGTCTTCACGCTGGACGACGCGGCGGAACAGGTCGAGACAGCCCCTGCCCTGCCGGCGGCGCCTGCCGAGGTCGAGAAGCCCGCCCGCGAGGACCGCCCGCGCAGGAGCGAGGGACGGACGCGCCGGGGCGAACAGCGCCGCGACCAGCCCCGGAAGGCGGAAGCCGCAGCCGAGGAACGCATCCGGCCGGAGCCGCCGCAAGAAGCGCCACGTGCCCCTGCCCCGGAACGCAGCCAGCGGGTGGAACCGGCCCCGCGCCGCCATTACCCGGCCGACCCGCCGAGCCTGCCGGGCGAGTGGAACGGACCGGTGCCTGGATTTCTGGGCATATCTGCTCTCTGATTGTCAGGGCGTCCTGATCGGCAGTGATGCTGCCGATCAGCCATCGCCACGCCGAGATCAGGCCAGCTTCAGGAAGCTGTCGATCACCCGCTTGCGCCCGCTGGTCTCGAACTCGATCTCCAGCTTGTTGCCGTCCTGCGACAGCACGGCGCCATAGCCGAACTTGTCATGGAACACGCGGGCACCCACCGCCATGTCGGTGCGCGGTTTGGCCGCAAAGCTGGCGGCCGAGCGGGTAGCTTCGCGCACGCGCGTGGGTGCGGTCTCATATCCGGTGGCCAGTGCCCGCTGCCACCCCGGACCGCGCTGCTGCGCACGATCGGGCGCGGCATTCGCCAGATGGGCGAAAGGATCCTCCGTCTCCGTCCAGTTCGCGCGCCACAGACTGGCGCCGCCGGTCATCGTCGTCTCGACGGCAACATGCGCGGCGGGCAGCTCCCCCACGAAGCGGCTGGGGATCGAGCTGGTCCACTGGCCATAGATGCGACGGTTGGCAGCGTGCATGATGGTGCACCGCCGCCGCGCACGGGTGATCGCGACATAGGCCAGCCGCCGCTCCTCCTCCAGGCTGGCAAGGCCGCCTTCATCCAGCGCGCGCTGGCTGGGGAACACGCCTTCCTCCCAGCCGGGCAGGAACACATTGTCGAATTCCAGACCCTTGGCCGCATGGATGGTCATGATGGTGACCTTCTCCGTGTCATCCGCCTTGTCGTTGTCCATCACCAGGCTGACATGTTCCAGGAAGTCGCCGAGCGTCTCGTATTCCTCCATGGCGCGGGCCAGCTCCGTCAGGTTCTCCGCCCGCTGCCCGCTCTCCACCGACTTGTCGGCTTTCAGCATCGTATCATAGCCCGACTGGTCCAGCACGACGCGCAGCAGTTCCGATGGGGTGACCGCCTCCGCCATTTCCCGCCAGCGCAGGAAGTCACGCATCATTCCGGCAATCGTACCGGCCGCACGCGCCGGCAGCTCGTCACTGTCGGCCAGCTGCAGCGTCGCCGCCGCCAGCGGCAGGCCGGTGGCCCGCGCGTGGCTGTGCATCTTCTCTAGTGTCTTGGCGCCGATGCCACGCTTGGGCTGGTTGTGGATCCGCTCGAACGCAAGGTCGTCGCTGGGTTGGGCGATCACCCGCAGATACGCCAGCGCATCGCGGATCTCGGCCCGATCGTAGAACCGGAACCCGCCGACGATGCGGTAGTTCAGCCCGATCTGGACGAAGCGGTCCTCGAACTCGCGAGTCTGGTATTGCGCGCGCACCAGTATCGCGACCTTGTTCAGCGGGGCACCCTCGCGCTCCAGCCGCTCGATCTCCTCGCCGACGCGGCGGGCCTCCTCGGCTGCGTCCCACACCCCGATCACCCGGACCTTGTCCCCGCCACCAGCCTCGGTCCACAAGGTCTTGCCCAGCCGCTCGCTGTTGGCGGCGATCAGGCCGGACGCTGCCGCCAGAATCTCGGGCGTGGAGCGATAGTTCTGTTCCAGCCGGATCACTGTCGCGCCCGGAAAGTCCTTCTCGAAACGCAGGATGTTGGCGACCTCGGCACCGCGCCAGGAATAGATCGACTGATCGTCGTCACCCACCACGCAGATATTGCGCCGCTCCTGCGCCAGCAGCCGCAGCCACAGGTACTGGACGGCGTTGGTGTCCTGGTACTCGTCCACCATCACATATTTGAAACGGCGCTGATACTGCTCCAGCACGTCACGATGGGTGCGCAGGATGTTGAGCATGTGCAGCAGCAGATCACCGAAGTCGCACGCATTCAGCGTCCGCAGCCGGGCCTGGTACAGGGTGTAGAACTGTGTGCCCTTCCCGTTGACCCACGCCTCGTTCTCCAGCGCGTCGAGCTGGTCCGGATTGAGGCCGCGGTTCTTCCAGCGATCGATCAGGCCCGCCAGCTGCCGGGCGGGCCAGCGCTTCTCATCCACGCCGTGTTCGACGATCAGCTGCTTCAGTAGGCGCAACTGATCGTCCGTGTCGATGATCGTGAAGTTCGGCTGCAACCCCACGACCTCGGCATGACGCCGCAGCATCCGCGCGCAGATCGAGTGAAAGGTGCCGAGCCAGGGCATACCTTCCACCGCATCGCCGATCAGCGCGCCGACACGATGGCGCATCTCGCGCGCCGCCTTGTTGGTGAAGGTCACGCACAGGATTTCTGACGGCCAGGCCCGCCGGGTACCCACCAGCCAGGCAAGGCGCGCAGTCAGCGCGGCGGTCTTGCCGGTGCCGGCGCCGGCCAGCATCAGCACCGGTCCCTCGGTGGCGAGTACGGCTTCACGCTGTGGAGCGTTCAATCTCGCCAGCCAAGGAGGGACATTCTGATCGGGGACGACTTCGCTGCTCACAGCGAACAGTTAGGGAACATCATGGCGGGTGGCAAGGCTGGCACGTGCATCCACCATTTACCTGCAAACCGTGTAAATAGTGCGACCAGCGCCGGACCCATTACCAATGGAGAACGTTCTCCCGCCACATTCACCAAGTTATACGCTTCGGGAGAAGAATAATGAGAAACATAGTTTTTGCCAGCATTGGTGCCGTCGCAATCGCCATGGCCCCCGGTATTGCCGGTGCGCAGCAGGGTACGTCGGGTAGCATGCCGGGCCAGACCACCATGGGCTCCGGAACGGGTACGACAACGACCATGCCGCCGCGCACCGGAACCGGGCCGCAGACTACCACCCCGCGTCCGACCACCCCGCCGACCACCGGCACTCCGCCGCGCGGTAGCGGGACGGGCGCCACCACGGCGCCCGCGGGGACCCCTCCCCCGCCGTCCGGCACGACCGCGCCACGCCAGGGCACCATGCCCCCGGCAGCAGGCACGACCGCACCGCGGCCCGGTGCGACGCCGCCCGCCCCCGGCGGCGCCATGGGCGCCCCGCCGCGCCCCGCGGCCCCGGGAATGGGTTCAGGCATGGGCACGACCCCGCCGGCAGGTAGCGCGATGGGCGCGGGCATGGGTGGCTCGGCCACAGGTGCCGCAGCGCGGCCGATGGGCGCGCCGGCCGGATCCACTGCTGGACAGCCGCAGTTCACCAGCAACCAGATGGTACAGGCGACTCCGGGCCACACCACGCCGGCACAATATCCGACGTGCAGCCGCACTGTGACCGACGGCTGCGTCAATCGCGGCGCACGCTAAGGTCTGACGTCAATGCGCAGGGTCGCCCGGCAACGGGCGGCCCTGTCGCGTTTTACTCGGACGGTCGTGCCACGACCAGCCGAGCCGATCCAACCTTGCGCTCCGTATCGATCGTGAAGGCGGGCAGACGTACCTCTTCCCTGGCGGCAACCTCCAGCGCCACCCAGCTTGACGGTCCGATCCAGCCAAGCCGCGCCATCCGGTCCAGCGCAACGCCACCGGCGCCGCTGCCATAAGGCGGATCCAGCAGCACCAGGTCCAGCATCTGCCGCGGCGCTCCGATCTGCGTCGCCGATCCGGCGTGCACGATGGCTCTAGTCTGCGCTCGCAAGGCGGCAATGTTCGCTCGCAATACTCGCAAGGCCTCGGCATCCTGCTCCACGAACAGGCACGACGCTGCCCCGCGAGACAGCGCCTCCAGTCCAAGCGCGCCCGATCCGGCGAACAGATCGGCCACCACCAATCCTTCAAACGTGCCGAGCCGGCTCGCCAGCATGGAGAACAAGGTCTCCCGCGTGCGATCGCCGGAGGGGCGGGTCACCTCCCCACTGGGTGCGCGCAAGGGATGACGGCGCCATTCGCCGGCAATGATCCTCATGCCGGCTTCCCGCGACGGCTCACAGGGGCACGGCGCCCGCGATCGCCACTCTCACCACCACCGGGACCGGATCGGCGTGGCGGCCGCGAACTTGGCGGACGTGGGCTGTGCTGAGGACCGGTGCCCGCCGGTTTCACCGCCTGCTTGCCCGCTGCCTTGCGCAGGCTGGCGGCGAAGCGATCGGTCATCTCGCGGGGGATCTCGTCCGCCGCCCCTCGTGGCAGGTCGCCCAGCGGGAACGGGCCATATGCGGTGCGCAGCAGCCGGCTGACCTGCAGGCCAAGATGCTCCAGCACGCGCCGCACTTCCCGGTTCTTGCCCTCGCTCAGCGTCAGCTCGATCCACTGGTTGTGCCCGGTGCTGCGTTCCAGATTGGCATCGATCCGGCCATAGCGGATGCCTTCCACCGTGATGCCCTCGATCAGCTCCTCCAGCTGGGCCTGGCTGATGTCCCCGAAGGTTCGCGCGCGATAGGTGCGCGGTACGCCATTTGCCGGCAGCTCCAGCAGCCGCTTGAACTCGCCGTCATTCGTCATCAGCAGCAGGCCCTCGGTGTTGAGGTCGAGCCGGCCGATCGGCATCAGCCTTCCCGTCCCCGCCGGAACGGCGTTGCGCAACGCGTTGTAGATGGTCGGGCGGCCGGCCGGGTCCCGCTCGGCCGTGAGCAGGCCGGCCGGCTTGTGGAACCGGAACAGCCTGGTGCGTTCGGGCTCGGCCACGGGCTGACCATCGACCGTGATCCCCCGCAGGTCCGGCAGGATCGTGGCCGGCGTGTCGATGATGACGCCGTTCAGCGCGATCCGGCGATCGGCGATCATCCGCTCGATCTCCCGCCGGCTGGCGACGCCGGCGCGCGCCAGCAGCTTGGCGATCCGTTCGCCCGTGCGATCCTGTTCCGGTTCAATCATTTTCGCCGCATAGCGATGATGCGGCGCAGCGCCAATCGTCTTGCCGCGCCGATGGGATGTTCTGGCCCGCGGCGCGGAACGACCCGGGCGCAAAGTTCAGAAACGTTGTGTTACCGTCATCCAGGCACGATAGTGCGCGCCATGCACGCAATGCACATCTCCCCTACCCTGTCCGATGCCCTTGTCATTCTCGTCGCAGCGGGCATCGTCATTCCGGTCTTTGCCCGGTTTCGCATCACCCCGATCATCGGCTTCATCCTGGTCGGCCTGCTGGTCGGCCCCTTTGGTCTTGGCCGCATGGTGCCCCAGCAGCCCTGGCTGACCTGGATCACGATCACCGATCCGGAAGGCCTCGCCCCGTTTGCCGAGTTCGGCATTGTGCTGCTGCTGTTCACCATCGGGCTGGAGCTCAGCTTCAATCGCCTGTGGGCCATGCGGCGGCTGGTCTTCGGCCTGGGCGCGCTGGAGCTGCTGATCAACGCTTCGCTGCTGGCCGGTCTGCTGGTCCTGCTGGGGCAGTACTGGACCGGCGCATTGGGTCTCGGCCTGGCGCTGGCGCTGTCCTCCACGGCGCTGGTGCTCCCGATGGCGGGCACGCACACGCCGGTCGGTCGCGCGGCCTTGGCCATGCTGCTGTTCGAGGATATCGCCATCGTGCCGATCATCTTCCTGCTCGGCGCATTGGCGCCTGTCGCCGGCAGCAACGGGGTGGACGGTCTGCTCGACACGCTGCTGCTGGGTGTGCTGGTCGTCGGTGGCATGATGGTGATCGGCCGCTATGCGTTGCCATACCTGTTTGCGCAGGCGGCCCGGACCAAGAGCCCGGAGCTGTTCCTGGCCGCCAGCCTGCTGGTCGTGATCGGTGCCAGTCTCGCCACCGGCCTGATCGGCCTGTCACCGATCTTCGGCGCGCTGATCGCCGGGCTCCTGATCGCCGAGACCGAGTACCATGTCGAGGTCGAGGGGATCATGGAGCCGTTCAAGGGCCTGGCGCTCGGCGTGTTCCTGATCACGGTCGGCATGGGCATCGACCTGGTACAGCTCTGGAGCAATCTGGGCCCGATCGCACTGGCCGTCGTCAGCGTGCTGACGCTGAAGGCGGTGGTCACCGGCGTGCTGCTGCGGCTGATGGGGGCCCGTCTCGGCACCGCGACGGAGACGGGTATCCTCATGGCCAGCCCGTCCGAAACCACGCTGATCGTGCTGGCGACCGCCGCCACCGCACAGCTGATCCAGCCGGGCACCGCTCAGTTCTGGCAGATGGTGACCGCCATCGGCCTCACCATCACGCCGCTGCTGGCGGCCCTGGGCCGGCTGATCGGCCGGCGGATGGATCCCGTCCCCGCCCTCCCCGATGCTGCCGAGGACGGCGACGAGCCGCGCGCCATCATCATCGGCTGCGGCCGGGTGGGACGGCTTGTGGCCGACATGCTGCGCTATCACGGCAAGCCCTACATCGCGATCGATGCCGATGCCGACACGGCGGAGCGCAGCCGGCGGGAGGGCTACAATGCCGTGTTCGCCAACGGCGCCCGGATCGAGGCGCTGGAACGGCTGGGCGTGGCAAACTCACCGGCGGTGATCCTGACCATGGACGAGCCTGTGCTCGCCCAGCGGATCACCCGCAAACTGCGCTCCGCCTATCCCGGGCTGCCGATCATCGCCCGCGCCCGTGATCCGCAGCATGCCGGTGACCTGTACCGCAGCGGCGCGACGACCGCCGTGCCGGAGACACTGGAAAGCAGCCTGCAACTATCGGAAGCGGTGCTGGTCGATCTGGGAGTCGCGATGGGCCCGGTGATCGCCTCCATCCACGAGAAGCGCGACGAGTTCCGCGACGCGATCATGCAAGGGGGCGCGCTGGATCATAAGCCCAAGCTGCGCACCAGCACGGTGGGCTGAAACCCGACGGTGAACCAAGTGCGCGCTCCGGGCGTTCTTCTGTGCAGCGACACTGACAGGAGAGAGACCTTGAGCCAGACGAACAACCCGGCCGATCGCCGCGACGATTCCGGTACCAGCCCTGCACAGCAGACCGGCGAGAGTGCCGGCAAGGTCGGCGCGGGCCGGTCTGATCGCGACATGAAGCACGATACCGCGCGCGGCTCCGAGCCTGAGCAGCGCGGCGTCGCCGGCCATCGTGAATAACTGACGAACCGCCTGCCACCGGGCGGGCGGTTCGATACCAGGCCGGTTGGCGGACTAGCCCGCCACCGGCTCGGTCGTGAGATGCGCCCGCACGGCATCCAGTGCGGCATGCGCCTGATTGCCGTCCGGACCACCGCCTTGCGCCATGTCCGGGCGTCCACCGCCACCCTTGCCGCCAAGCGCCTCCACGCCGGCACGCACCAGCTGCACCGCATCGAAGCGGCCAATCAGGTCGTGCGTCACGGCGACCGCAATGGTCGCGCGGCCATCGTTGACCGCGACAATCGCCGCCACGCCCGAGCCTAGACGCTGCTTGGCCTGATCCAGCAGGCCGCGCAGATCGCGCGCTTCCAGGCCCGGGATCACCTGACCGGCGAAGCGAGTGCCGGCGATCTCCTCGTCCGCCGCCGCGCTCGCTGTGTTACCACCGCCGCCGAGTGCCAGCTGCTTCTTCGCCTCGGCCAGCTCGCGCTCCAGCCGACGACGTTCCTCCAGCAGCGTTACGACACGGGCCGGCGCCTCCTCGGGCGTTGCCTTGATGGTGGCAGCGATGCTCTTCAGCGCCTCCTCGCGGCCGACCACCCAGTTGCGGGCACCCTCACCCGTCAGTGCCTCAATCCGCCGGATGCCCGAGCTGACCGCGCTTTCGCCGATGATGCGGAACAGGCCAATATCGCCCGTGGCGCTCACATGGACGCCGCCGCATAGTTCGACCGAGTAGGTCCGCCCGCTTGCGTTCCAGTCGGCGCGACCGATGGACAGCACGCGCACTTCCTCGCCATACTTCTCGCCGAATAGCGCCATCGCGCCCGCGGCGACCGCATCGTCCGGGCTCATCAGGCGGGTGGTGACCGGCTCGTTGAAGCGGATCTCCGCGTTGACCTCTGTCTCCACCGCGGCGAGCTGCGCGGGTGTCAGCGGCTGCGGGTGGGAGAAATCGAAGCGCAGGCGATCAGGCGCCACCAGCGAACCCTTCTGCGTCACATGGTCACCCAGATGATTGCGCAGCGCAGCATGCAGCAGGTGCGTGGCGGAGTGATTGGCACGGATGGCATCACGCCGCGCGACGTCCACCTGAAGGTGCAGGTCACTGCCCGTTCGCACCGTACCGGTCACCACCCGGCCGTGCATCGCGTGCAACTTGCCGAGCGGCTTGGCGGTGTCGGTGATCTCGATCAGCAGGCCGGCATCGCTGGTGGCGGATCCGCTATCGCCCACCTGGCCGCCGCTCTCGCCATAAAACGGCGTCTGATTGGCCAGAACGATGATCTCGTCACCGGCGGCGGCCTCGGCCACTTCCGCGCCGTCCACGATCAGCGCTACTACCTGACCATCACCCTTGGTGGCGGTATAGCCGGTGAACTCGGTCGCACCGGCGCGTTCCAGGATGTCGAACCACAACTCGCTGTCCGCAGCCGCGCCCGAGCCCTTCCAGGCAGCGCGGGCCGCCGCCTTCTGCTCCGCCATGGCCGCATCGAACCCGGCGCGATCGACCGCGATGCCGCGATCGCGCAGCGCGTCCTCGGTCAGGTCATACGGGAACCCGAACGTGTCATACAGGCGGAACGCCGTTGCGCCCGGCAGGCTGTCACCGCCGGTCAGCCCGCTCGTTGCCTCGTCCAGCAGGCGCAGTCCCTTGTCCAGCGTCTGCCGGAACCGGGTCTCCTCCCGCTCGAGCACTTCGGTGATCAGTGCCTGCGCGCGGGGCAGTTCGGGGAAGGCCTGACCCATTTCCTGGACCAGTGTCGGCACGATCCGATGCATCAGAGGCTCGCCAGCACCCAGCAGATGTGCGTGACGCATGGCGCGTCGCATGATCCGGCGCAGCACATACCCACGACCTTCATTGGCTGGCAGCACGCCGTCCGCGATCAGGAAACTGGTCGAGCGCAGATGATCGGCGATGATCCGGTGGCTGGCGATGGTCGCATCGTCGGCGCGGGCGCCCACGGCATCCTGGCTGGCGGTGATCAGCGTCCGGAACGTGTCCGTCTCGAACACATTGTGCACGCCCTGCAGCACGCCCGCGATGCGCTCCAGCCCCATGCCGGTGTCGATGGAGGGACGCGGCAGGTCGGCGACGATCTGGTCGGCTTCCTGCAGGTGCTGCATGAACACCAAATTCCAGATCTCGACAAAGCGGTCGCCATCCTCGTCCGGCGATCCTGGGGGACCACCGGCGATCTCCGGACCGTGATCCCAGAAGATCTCCGAGCACGGGCCACATGGACCATCCGAGCCCATGGCCCAGAAATTGTCCTTGGTGGCGATGCGGATGATGCGCTCGTCCGGCAGACCGGCGATGCGCCGCCACAGATCGGCCGCCTCGTCATCGGTGTGGTAGACGGTGACGCACAGCCGGTCGGCGGCAAGGCCGAACTCGCGGGTCACCAGGGCCCAGGCGTGCTCGATCGCCTGTTCCTTGAAGTAGTCGCCGAAGCTGAAATTGCCCAGCATCTCGAACAGGGTCAGGTGCCGCGCGGTGTAGCCGACATTGTCGAGATCGTTGTGCTTGCCCCCGGCGCGCACGCATTTCTGCGAGGAGGTGGCGCGCGGCGCCGGCGGAGCTTCCAGACCAGTGAACACGTTCTTGAACGGGACCATGCCCGCATTCACGAACATCAGGCTGGGGTCGTTGTACGGCACCAGCGGAGCCGACGGCACGATCTTGTGATCGTTGCGCCCGAAGAACTCGAGGAAGGTGCGGCGGATATCGTTGGTGGAGGTCATTGCGCCGCCGGATTAAGCGGCGGAATGGCCGGCGGCAAGCGGGATCAACCTGCAGGCCGCACCGTGCCGATGCCGCAGGGCGGCACGACACGGCGCGTGAGCTTTCTCAGAACTCGGCATCTTCCGCATCGGGGCCGACCATCATCTCCTCGGCCACCTTGTCGGTCCGGCTGCGGATCGCCGCCTCCAGCTTGTCGCGCAGTTCGGGATTGTCGCGCAGGAAGGTCTTGGCGTTCTCCCGGCCCTGCCCGATGCGGACACTGTCATAGGAGAACCAGCTGCCGGACTTCTCCACCAGCCCGGCCTTCACGCCAAGATCCAGGATCTCGCCGATCTTGGACACGCCTTCGCCGTACATGATGTCAAATTCGACCTGCTTGAACGGAGGGGCAACCTTGTTCTTCACGACCTTCACGCGCGTGGCGTTGCCGACGATCTCGTCACGATCCTTGATCTGTCCGGTACGGCGGATGTCCAGACGGACCGACGCGTAGAACTTCAGCGCGTTGCCTCCCGTGGTCGTCTCCGGGTTGCCGTACATCACGCCGATCTTCATGCGCAGCTGGTTGATGAAGATCACCATGCAGCGGCTGCGGCTGATGGAGCCGGTCAGCTTGCGCAGCGACTGCGACATCAATCGTGCCTGCAGGCCGACATGGCTATCGCCCATCTCGCCCTCGATCTCCGCACGCGGCACCAGGGCGGCGACCGAATCGACCACCAGCACATCGATCGCATTGGATCGCACCAGCGTATCCACGATCTCCAGCGCCTGCTCGCCCGTATCGGGCTGCGACACGATCAGCTCGTCGATGTTCACGCCCAGCTTCTTGGCATAGACCGGGTCCAGCGCATGTTCCGCGTCGACGAACGCAGCCGTGCCGCCACCCTTCTGCGCCTCTGCAATGGTGTGCAGGGCCAGCGTCGTCTTGCCGGAGCTTTCCGGGCCATAGATCTCGATCACGCGCCCGCGCGGCAAGCCGCCGACGCCTAGCGCGATATCGAGGCCGAGCGAGCCGGTGGAGATCGATTCCACCTGCATCGTTTCCTTCGAGCCCAGCCGCATGGCCGAGCCCTTGCCGAACGCCCGGTCGATCTGGGCGAGCGCTGCATCCAATGCCTTCTGACGGTCCAAGTTCTTGTCCTTTTCGACCAGCTTCAGTTCTGCCGCCATCCGTGCCTCCGTCAGAACACCCCGCCATGGCAAGCCCTCTTGCAATAGGCTGTGGATGTTTCTGACCATGTATTCGCTTTGTTCCTTTGGAACAAGTGGCGAACAGATAATTTCCTACCCCGTTTCAATCCATGCCGGCCACCGGCCGGACGCTCCAGCGCAGCTGTCGGGTGGCAGCAGCCGGGACAACCAGTTCGGTCACCGTCATGCCGTCCTTCAACCGGGTGTCCCGCAGACCGGCGACCCGCCCGAGTGATGGTCGGTAAACTTCCAGCCGCACCTGCACGGGCGTGGTCCCGGCATTGCTGATCGTCGCCGCCATCTGCTGGCTGCGACGCCCGGCGCGAACCTGCTGGCAGGTCAGATATACCTGCGTGCTGGCCGCCAGTGCCACGCCGACCTGCTGCCCCGCCGCTCGGTCGGGCAGGCTTTCCTCTCCGATCAGCAGGTCACCCGCGGCCGTCGGTTCGAACAGGGTCAGCCCGCCAGACGGCAAGGCGATCCCCAGTCCATGTTCCTGGTCGTTCACCGTCTCCAGCCGCATGTCGAATGGGCGCGCGGTCTCGCTGCCCCAGTCCGGCAGGCAGGTTGCCCGGTAGACCAGCGTCGCGGCGATCCCGTCGCGCTGGAGGAAGGCGATCTGCTTCTGCCCCCTGGCGGCCACCGTCACCGGCTCCGGCACCCGGTAGAGCCGCAGGCCCCCAAGTTCCTCCTCCTGCGCGATCATGGCGATACGCGCGCCGGTGACGGTGATGTTGTCCGCTACCGGGGCCGGTGGTGGTGGTGGTGGTGGAGGTGGGGGTGGCGCCATCGCCTCCATCATCGGCGCGAAGGCACCGATGTCCAATGCCTCGGTACCTTGGGCCGTGCTGCCCAGCGGATAGCAGGTGAGATTGAGCGGTCGGGCCTGTGGCGGGCTGGCAAGACGACGGAAATCGCTGGTGATGTTCAGCGTGCCGGCCACCACCTGCAGCTCCGCACCCGGGAAACTCTGCCCATTGTCGTTCAGCAGGGTCAGCCAGCTGGTCAGCCCCAGCCGCACGTCACCCGGACGGTCCGCGACCCGATCGGGCGCAGCCAGCAGCGCGACATGATGTGCCTGCCAGTCGAACCCCCAGGACAGGTAGGTCAGCTCCACCTCGTAAGTCCCGCCGACGGCATCGGCCGCCTGGATGGAGAAGACCGGCTGCGGCGAGAGCCCGTCCGGCACCCGGTCGAAGCTCAGCCGCTCCGGCAGGCCCGAACAGCGCACGGCTTCGAACCCTTGCGCGGTCTGCACCACCAGCCCGCCATCGGCGCGGGTGCGGATGATGGCGGGTTCCGCCTGTTCGCGCCCGGTGGCCGGGTTCGTGCGGGTGAGCGTCACGCGATTGCCCAGCGTACCATCCACCAGCGCCGCAGGACCGAGCAGATCGGCATCGCGGTTCTGCTCGACCGGGCCGCCCGGCAGGCCGGTGACGATGGCGCTGACCGCGATCATGCCTTCCGCCACACCGGTGAAGCGGATTGTGGACTGCCCGGGCGGCAACGTCACCTGCCGCCGTTCCGTGATCATGGCAAAGCCGCGGGGCCAGCCGCGGTTCATGGCCGCATCCGGGCTGCGATCAGGATCGCGGTAGATCGTGACGGCATGGGCCAGCGGGGCCGACGCATCCACCACGCTCTGCGCACTGGCGGGCGCGGCCATGGCCAGCGCCAGCACTCCTCCGATGATCGCGCGCATGGCGTGCCCCCCGCGTGCCGCGGATCAGTAGCGGGTTTCGTAGGTGACGGTCACATCCGCCCGCCCGTTCGCGGGCACGGGCACGACATGGAGCCGCCGATCGGCATCGAGCTGCCGCCCCATGACGCTTTCCTGCACCGCACGCGTGTCGTTCAGCCACCAGTTGTTCGACAGGCCGCTCTGCAGCAGGTCGACCTCCACCGGCTGCGAACGGGCGTTGGTCAGGGTGTAGCGCATCGTCGTGCGCCAGTATTCCACCGCCTGCTCCACCGTCGCCGTGCTGGTGCTGCCATCATCCTGCGTCACGCGGTACCGGGCGCTGGCCGCGAACTCACCGGCGGAAATCCGCTCCCGCGCGGTCACCTGCGCCTCGACGGTTATGTCGAACGCCTCTCCGGTGGTCAGGCCCAGCTGGCTGCCGGCCGGGCTGTGGCGGACCTGGTCCTCGCCGATGAATTGCGGGTTGCCGGCCTGGTCACGCTGGTAGAAGCGTACTGTTCCGGCCGGCAGCGCATCGCCCAGGCCGGTTTCGGGCCCGGCCGCCCCGGTGCTGAACTGGATCAGGCTGGTGGCGTTCACGGGCGCCTCGTCACTGGTCAGCCAGGGCACCTCCCGGAAGAAGGCCCGGCGCGCCGGAACACCCTGCACGTCCAGGAAACTGACCTGCTTGGTCTGGTTGCTGGCGATGGTGGTCGGCTGCGCCAGGGGATAGAGGTAATAATCACCCACCCTCTCCCGCTGGGCACTGCCGGTACCCGGCTGGAATGGCGCGACCCCAGCCCTGCGCGTCGGGCCATACTGCGGCTGGCCCGTTCCGGGAGATCCGGCGACCAGCAATGTGCGGGCATTGCTGAAGGTCGTGCCGGTCTGGTTGTTCAGCGTGATCCAGCCCTGCATCGCCATCGTGCCGGCCGCCTCGTCGAACAGGGCCACATAATCGGCATTCCACGCCAGCCCTGTGGTGAGATAACGAATAGCGACAGGCCGGCTGCCGGCGGCCGTGCTGTCTACCGTGACCGACAGGGTCGGCCGGGCGCGCAGGTTGGGCGGCACCTCGTCGAAGATCACCCGCACAGGCAGGCCATCGTCACGCAACACCTCGATCCGCTCGCCGATCTGCACCACCACGCCGCCGGCGGTGGATAGGACCGTCGCCCGCTCCCGCACCTCCGCGCCGGTGCCCGGATTGGTGCGGATCAGCGTGACCGGACGCCCGACCGCCTTCTCCATCAGGCTGCCGGGCGTCAGCAGGTCGAAATCGAAATTCTGCTCCACGATCCCGGCATCCGCCGTCGCGAAGCCCAGCGTCTCCGGCCGGATGCGGGCGGACACGTCAGGCAGGACGACCGTGCTGCGGCCGCGGGGAATCGCGAGCTGGCGAACGTCCTGCACCAGCGCCTGATCGTTGTTGTAGATGGTGACCGAGACATCGCCCTGCGCGCTTGCGCCCAGCGGCATGGTGGCGTCCTGCGCCTGTACGGGCATGGCCGCGGCGAGCAGCAGGCCGGCACAGGCGATCGATCCCTCACGATGCAGCATTCCGGCATCCCCCACTGGCGCCGCGCCCGACGAATCAGCGTGCGGCGATCACCTGCCCCACCTTGGCGGCAATCTGCGCAACATTGAAGGGCTTGGCCAGGAAGTGCAGGTCGGGCTCGTCGATCTCGCTGCGCAGCTGGGCCTCGGCATAGCCGGACATGAACAGGACCGGCATGTCGGGCACCATCGTGCGGATGGCGCGGACCATGGCCGGGCCATCCATCACCGGCATCACCACGTCGCTCACCACCATGTCGAACGGCTGCCCTGCCGCCAGCGCGTTGCGCAGCTGCTCCAGGCCCTCCTCGCCATCGCCGGCGGTCACGACCTCATGCCCGGCGCGCAGCAGGGCGCGCTGCGCCACCAGGCGCACCATGTCCTCGTCCTCCACCAGCAGGATGCGCGCGCCGCCCGACCAGTCGCCGCTGCCGGCCAGCTCCGGCTCTGGCGGCGGCGCGGCGAGCCGGTCGAGCTCCTCCGCGGTGGCACGGTGCACGGGGAGGAAGATGGTGAAGCGCGCGCCCTTGGCCGATCCTGGCCCGGTGGCCAGCCCGGCCACATTGTCGGCGAAGATGAACCCGCCGGACTGCTTCACGATGCCATAGACCGTGGACAGGCCGAGTCCGGTGCCCTTCCCCTGCTCCTTCGTGGTGAAGAACGGCTCGAAGATCTTGGGCAGATGCTGTTCGGGGATGCCGCCGCCATCATCTTCCGCGATCAGCGCGGTATATTCGCCGGGCGGGATGATCTGGCTGTCCATGCGGGCGATGTCCGCCGCACTGATCCGCCTTGTGGTGAAGCTCAGCGTGCCGCGCGCCTGATCGCCGCGCCGGGCCTGGATCGCATCGCGCGCGTTCACCGCCAGATTGACGATCACCTGCTCCAGCTGCCGCGGATCTGCGCGCACCACGCCCAGATCGCGGTCGTGCCGCACCTCCAGCGTGATGTGCACGCCCAGCAGGCGCTTCAGCAGCTGGCTCACCTCGGCCAGCACGTCGGGCAGCTGCAGCACCTGCGGCTGCAGCGTCTGCTGGCGGGAGAAGGCGAGCAGCTGCCGTGTCAGGGAAGCGGCGCGGTTGGCATCCGCCTTGATCTGCTGGATCTCGCCATAATCGCTGTCGCCGGGCAGGTGCCGCATCAGCATCAGGTCGCACTGCCCGATGATGGAAGTCAGTACATTGTTGAAATCGTGCGCCACGCCGCCCGCCAGCTGGCCGATCGCCTGCATCTTGCTGGCCTGCGCCACCTGCCGCTTGAGCCGGCTCTGCTCCGTGCTGTCGATCAGCGACAGCAGCACCGCCGCCTCGCCCAGCCCGCGGACACCCGCCAGCCCCAGCGTGACCGGTTCCTCGGGCCCGGAGCGCAGGCGTACGGTGATCTCGTCCGACGTGGGGGTGCCCTGCCCATGGCGGCGCACCCCGGCGGACAGCTCCGCCTTGTCCTGCCGCACCACCAGGTCGGTAGGATAGGTCGGCAACGGCTGTCCCTGCACACCAGCCGCGCGGGCGAAGGCGGGATTGGCGAACAGCAGCCGTCCGTCACGGTCCGCCACCGCCAGGCCCAGCGGCAGCGATGCCAGCACCGCCTGCAGCTGCGCTGCCTGATCGGCCGGTTCCGTGCCCCAGCCGGCAAGCTGCGCGCCGGCATCGACCAGCAGCACCAGCGTTCCGCCGCCGTCGCCCAGCGGCGCGGACACCATCGCCTGCGGGCGGCCGTCGCGTCCCTCCCGGGCGAAGTAGATCCGCTCCCGCTCGTCGGCGCGCAGCAGGGTGGCGAGTTCCTGCCCTGCCAGATTGGCTTCCGCATCGCCCGCAGCCCGGGCCGCAAAACCGTGCGTCACGGCGGCAAGGGCACCATCATGTGCCACCAGCGCGGCCTCGATGCCGGCGGTGGACAGCAACTGGCCCATGCCGCCGGCCAGCTGATCGGCCAGGGCTGCCGCCGGATCGGTCGGTTCGGCCGGATGGAAGCGCCAGATCAGGTGATCCTCGCCCACGCCGGTGCGTCGGACGCTGGCCGTCCAGCTGCCGTTCCGGCCGGTCACCGCGACAGGGCCGCCGGAACCGTCACGCCATGCCGTGCGGATTGCGGCGCCAAGCGCGTCCACCTGCGCCTCTTCCAGGGGGACGCGCGGCGGGGCGATCGTGGCGCCGAACGCGGTTACATAGATGGTATTGGCGCAGACCAGCCGATTGGCCCGGTCGGTGATGGCGATGGCAGCGCCGCTCTGCGCGCCGTCCACCTCGATCGCGCCCCCCGTGACGGACCAGTCCGGCAGCAGCACTTCGCCCGCGGCCGGCTGGTCCAGCCTTCGGCGCAGCAGCAGCCAGGCCAGGACGCCCAGCGTCAGCAGGCCGCCGGCATAGGCCGCCAGCAGCAACAGGCTGCCGGTAGCATGGTTCAGCAGGGCGAGGCTGGCCGCGACAGCCGCCGCGAGCGCCAGCCCTTCGCCGACGGTCAGGCGGGCACGGCCCTCGCTCAAGACCCGACCTGGTCCGGTTCGCGGCGCATCCGCCTGTGGCGACGATTTTTCCAGCGCCGGGCCACGACGAGGCGCCACACCAGCGCGGCCACGGCATAGCCGATGATGGCACTCAGGATCGCCAGGATCAGGTAACCCAGCGCGGTTGCGCCGGCTGCTTCGACGAACCAGTCCAGCCAGCCCCAGACGCCGCCATCCAGCCGCTCGGGCGCCGTGCCGCCGGTCGCCTGATCCATGAACAGGGCCCAGTGACCCAGCCGGTTGGCCAGGACCAGGAAGAACGGCAAGGTGAAGGGATTGGTCAGGAAGGTCGCCGCCGCGCCGACAGGCACATTGGCACGCAGCGGAAGGGCCAGGAACGCGGCCAGGAAGATCTGCCCCACCGGCACGATGAAGCCGGCGAACAGCCCCAGCGCCACCCCGCGCGGCACCGAGCGGCGGGTGAAGCGCCACAGTTCAGGGCTGAGGAAACGATGCGCTATGGGAGCGAGCCAACGGTTCTGGCCCATCTCCTCCCGCGTCATCATGCGCGGCCGCCACCATTTCTCACCTTCAGCCATGGCCTGCGCTTTACACCTTTGGCGGGGGAGCGGAAGCAGGCGGGCACACGATCATCGGGCGATCACCCGCGATCGCGCATGATCCGCGCCTTGTCCCGTTTCCAGTCGCGATCCTTCACCGTCTGGCGCTTGTCATGCACCTGCTTGCCCTTGGCCAGCGCCAGCTCGACCTTGGCCCGCCCACGGCTGTTGAAGTAGACCGACAGCGGGATCAGCGTCATGCCCTTGCGCTCCACCGCGCCGATCATCTTCTCGATCTCGCGGTTGTGCAGCAGCAGCTTGCGCGGCCGCTTGGGCTCGTGATTGTAACGGTTGCCGTGGCTGAACTCCGGCACGTTGGCATTGATCAGCCAGGCCTGTCCGTCATGCACCTGTGCATAGCTTTCGGCGATCGACCCCTCGCCACCGCGCAGGGACTTCACCTCGGTGCCGCTGAGGGCGATCCCCGCCTCGAACGTTTCCTCGATGAAATAATCGAACTTCGCGCGCCGGTTCTCGGCGACGGTCTTCTGCTTGTCGAAGGTGGCGGGTTTGGGTCTGGCCATTGGACCGCGGCATGTAGGACGCAAAGGAACCGGCGGGAAGCCCCGGGATGCGCAATGTTCGTCCTAGTCGAGCAATTCCAGCCCGGCCAGCGCCGCATCTACCGCCGCCCGCGCACCATCGCTGCAAGGCACGATGGGGAGGCGCACCTCCTCCGTCAGCCACGGGTGCAATCTTGCCAGCGCGTACTTGGTCGGCGCGGGGCTCGCATCGGCGAACAAGGCTCGGTGCAACGGGAACAGGCGATCGTTGAGCGATCCTGCCAGCGTCCAGTCACCCGCATCGCAGGCGGCGTGCAACGCGGCGGACAGCGCGGGAGCGACGTTTGCGGTCACCGACACGCAGCCGGTCTGCCCCAGCACGCGGCCAGCCAGCGCGAGAGGATCGTCACCCGACAGCTGGCACAGCCCCCCGCCCGCAAGCAGCCGGTGCGTCACTACCCGCGTCAGATCGCCGCTGGCATCCTTCAGCGACACAATCCGGTCCGGGTGCCGCCGGTGCAGCTCGGCCACCGTCTCAGGCAGCAGGTCCGTCACCGTGCGGCCGGGCACGTTGTACAGCATGATCGGCAGGTCGCACGCCTTGGCCATGGTGGAAAAATGCGCCAGCAGCCCGGCCTGGCTGGGACGGTTGTAGTAGGGCGCAACGCACAGCGCGGCACTGGCGCCCAGCTTCTGCGCCTCTTCCAGATGCCACAATGCGGTGCGGGTATCATTGCTGCCGCAGCCGGCAATCACCGGCACACGGCCCTGGGCGAACTCCACCACCAGACCGATGACGCGGTGATGCTCCTGATTGTCCAGGGTCGATGCCTCCCCAGTCGTGCCACAGGCGACCAGGGCGGCAGAACCGCTCTCGATCTGCCAGTCCACCAGGCGCCGGAGGGCGTTCTCGTCCACCGCGCCATCGCGGAACGGTGTGACGAGTGCAGGAATTGAGCCAGAAAACATTGCGCCGCTTTCGCCTTGTCCGTTAACCAGGGGCTCGACACGGCCGTTCGGCCGCATACCCCTGTTCGTTAAGCGCCTGATAAGGAGCCGCCCGGCACGATGTCCAGCATGCTTCACACCCGATTTGCCGCGCTGCTGCTGGCCAGCGCGCTCGCTTTCCCGTTCTCCGCCACGGCCCAGAGCACCGACCCCGCGGCAGTCGCCGCAGAATATGACCGCAATCGTGCGCAGCTTTCCGCGGTGCAGCCGGGGCCGATGGCGGGCGCGATCGCCCGCTGGCAGGCGCTGAGTGCAGGCGGATCCTTCTCGTTCAACGATTATGCCGGGTTCCTGATGCAATATCCCGGCATGCCGGACGAGACGCGGATGCGCGGTTTCGCCGAAGGCCGGCTCAGTCAGGAATATGCCGACCCGGGGCAGGTTGTCGCCTTTTTCGACAGCTACCCGCCGCTCGGCAACACGGCCCGTGCGCAATATGCGCTGGCCTTGATGTCGGTCCGGCCGGATGCGGCGGCGCAGGTCGCGCTGGAGGCATGGCGCGGCGGAGAGATGGCCGACACCGCCTCTGCCGCGATCCTCGCCAGTTATGGCGGGCAGCTGACGCAGGCCGATCACGATGCGCGCATGGATGCGCTGCTGTGGCAGCGTGACCGGCTGGCGGCGGAACGGCAGATGGTGTGGACCTCCCCGGCATTGCAGCCGGTCTTCTCGGCCCGGCTCGCCATCCTGCAGGGCGGCGATGGCGCGATCGGCGATCCGACCGCCCGGGCCGATCCGGGCTGGCTGTACAATCGCAGCCGCGAACTGCGGCAGGAAGATCGCACCGGCGAGGCGGTGATGCTGGCGGCACAGCACCCGCAGCTTTCGCGTCTTCCCTTCGACCAGACCCGCTGGGTGGAGGAGCAGCTCGCCGCCGCGCGCGCCGCCGACGCGCGGTCCGCCGTCGCCATCGCCGCCCGCATCGACGAGGCGTTCGAGGCTGGCGCCGACATCAGCATCAAGCCGTACAAGCTGCGCGACGATTATACGTCGCTCGTGTGGCTGGGCGGTACGCAGGCCCTGTGGCAGCTGGGCGACGCTGCCAGCGCGGCACCGCTGTTCTACCGGTACGGCAATGCGGCCCGCACGGGGCAGACCCGCTCCAAGGGGTTCTACTGGGCCGGCTTTGCCGCCACACGGGCCGGCGACGCCGCAGGGGCGCAGCGTTACTATGAGCTGGCCGCAGCCTACCCCGACCGATTCTACGGGCAGATGGCGCTGGCGGCACTCGGCCGCCCGGTGCCGCCCTTCCCCGACGGACCCGCGGGCGAGCCGACCGCGGAGGAACGCCAGCGGTTCCGGCAATTGCCGATCACCGCTGCCGTGACCGAAGTCGCCCGCGACGCCCCGTGGCGCGTGGGCATAAGGTTCTATCGCGAACTTGCCGACCAGGCGACAAGTGCCGGCGAGCACATGCTGGTGGCCGAACTGGCGCGGGAGATCGGCCGGCGTGACCTGGCGGTCAACCTGCTCGATTCCGCAGTGGCGGATGGTCATACCGGCTTCACCCGCATCGGCTTCCCGACCGTGATCCCGCCGGCTGGCGCCGACTGGACCATGGTCCACGCCATCGCCCGGCAGGAAAGCCAGTTCGCCCAGAATGCGATAAGCCATGCCGGTGCTACCGGCCTGATGCAGCTGATGCCGGGCACCGCGCGGGAGGAGGCGAACAAGGCAGGCTTGGCATATATCCAGTCCAGCCTGATCGACGATGCCGGCTACAACATGACGCTGGGCAACAACCACATCCAGCGGCTGTATGCCCGTTACGGCAGCTGGCCGCTGGCGATCGCCGCCTACAATGCGGGACCGGGCAATGTGAACAAGTGGCTCTCCGCCAACGGCGACCCGCGCACCGGCTCCGTCAGCTGGATCGACTGGATCGAACGGATCCCGTTTTTCGAGACCAAGAACTACGTCACCCGCGTGATCGAGAATGCCGTGGTCTACGAACAGCTCTATCCGCAGAACGCCCCCTTCGGCCGGGCACGCGGGGTGGAGGATTTCCTGCGGTAGGCTAATGCCTGCCGCATGAAGCAGCACGACAATCCCATCACCCCGGCAGGGCTGAGCGCGCTGAAGGCCCGCTATGACCACCTGCTGGGGACCGAGCGGCCGGAGATCGTCGCCATTGTCAGCTGGGCTGCGGGCAATGGCGACCGGTCGGAGAATGGCGATTATCTGTATGGCCGCAAGCGGATGCGGGAGATCGACCGCGAACTGGCGCATCTGGTCCGCCGGATGAAGGCCGCGCGGGTGATCGATCCGGCCGCCACGCCCGATCGTGGCCGCGCCTTCTTCGGTGCCACCATCACCATCGCCGACGAGGATGACAACCAGCGCACGCTGACCCTGGTCGGCGATGACGAGCAGGACGCATCCGCCGACCGCATCGGCTGGAGCGCGCCGATCGCCCGCGCGCTGCGTGGCGCTGCCGTGGGCGACCTGCGCACCGTGCGCCTGCCCGCGGGCGAGAAGGAGTGGGAAGTGGTCGGGATCAGCTACCCGTAAGCAGCGCCTCGTCGCCGCAGCGCACCTGCGGCCCGTCGGGGTGGGTCAGGTCGAAGGTGACGATCCCGCGCCGGTAGCGATCACGCGCCTGCCATAGCGGATGCCGCAGCGATTCCGTGCCGTCCGCAATGCCCGACTCCCAGTGGCCGTTCACCGTGGCGCGACTGAACTCGTAATCCTTGCTCTGCGTCTCGAACGGCTCGCGGCGGTTGATCAGGTGCAGCACACATACCGCACCCGGCCGTGGCAGGACGGACAATGCCCGGACATCCGGATCATCCTGCAGTTCCGGCGGCAGCTTGGCCACCAGCCGCGCAGCCGCCAGCCGCAGCTCCTCCAGCTGCTGCTGCAGGTCGGTGTTCATGCGGGTACGGCTGCTGTAGCGGATGTCCTTGTCCCGTTGCAGCACCTCCGAGATATTGGTCGGCATGTCGCCCAGGGCATGGAACAGGTCGACCTGGAACACGGTCAGGTCGCCTTGCGCTTCGTCCAGCACATGCTGCAACGGCGTGTTGGACACCAGCCCGCCATCCCACCATGCCTCCCCGTCGATCATCACTGGCGGAAAGCCGGGCGGCAGCGCGCCGCTGGCCATCACGTGCTCCGGCCCGATCGTACGTTCCCGGTTGTCGAAATAGGAGAAGTTGCCGGTCCGCACATTCACCGCCCCCACGCTGACCCGCATGGCGCCATCGTTCAGCCGGTCGAAATCGACCAGTTCCAGCAGCGTGTCACGCAGCGGCGTGGTGTCGTACACACCCAGCGGCGGCATCTCGCCCGGCAGCAGCCAGTCGACCGGCGGACGCGGGCGGAAGAAGCCGGGCACGCCGCCCGCCATGATGCCGGCCGCCGCCCATTCGTTGAACCACTGACGCACCGTGCCTTCCGGCACCAGCGGCTGCACAAGCCATTCGGACGAGACGAGATCCCAGAACTGCCGCAACCGCTCCACCCGACGTTCCGCCGGGTTGCCGGCGATGATCGCGGCGTTGATCGCGCCGATGGAGATGCCGGCGATCCAGTCCGGCTCGAACCCGGTCTGGTGCAACGCCTCGTACACGCCGGCCTGATATGCGCCCAAGGCACCGCCGCCTTGCAGCACCAGGACATCGGGGCGTGATCGCGAAGGGCTATGCATCATGGTCGCAACATGATGTTCGCCATGCTGCAATGCAACATCCGCAATCGCGAAGGTCGAACGCAAACGGGCGCGAGGGTTGCCCCCCGCGCCCGCATGGCCGGCCTGGATGGCCGAAGATCGATCAGCCGATCAGAAACGGTAGCCGAGGCCGGCCATGACCTGGTGGCGATCCATGTCGATGTCGAACCGGTCGCTGCGGATCCCGCCTTCGCCGCGCACTTCGCCGTCGCCGTAGTTCGAGTACCGGTACTCGCCCTTCAGGAACAGGTTGTTGCTCAGGGCATATTCCGCACCGGCGCCGATGCGGTAGCCATCGAGGTTGATGTCGGTATCGGTCGTGTCACCACCGGCACGCGTCAGCACGTTGTAGCTGGCGTTGGTATAGCCACCCTTGACGTACACCAGGGCGCGCGGAGTCGCCAGGATACCGGCACGCAGACCGACATACAGATCCCGGCCGGCTTCGACCGCGCCTACGCCGAAGGTCTCGACAGCGGCGGTGTCGTAATCGGTTTCCGCGCTGGAACCGGTATACTCGCCCTCGATCCCGAGCAGCGCACCGCCGGCCGCGAAGTCATAGCCCACGCCCACGCCGTAGCTGGCGCCTTCCATCGACTGGTCCAGGTCATCGGCGTTGTCGATGTCCTGCGAGCTGCCGGGCTTGTTGATGTCGTAGCCCACCAGCGCTTCCACGCGCGGGCCGGTGAAGGTCGGGTTCTGCTGCGCGGTGGCAGGCGCGGCGAGCGCGATGGCCGAACCGGCGGCGAGAAGTGCGAGACCCTTGTACATAATCGTAGCTCCAACTGTCCAAACGCGCAGCCGTTGTTCTCGGCCTGCGGACCCGTTGAATGTCGGACACACCCCTCCGGTTTCATGAACCTAATACAACGAAAGCAGCGTTGTATTTCAGCAACAGCTTTGTCGATGAACTGCAACACTGCATCGACGAACCGTTGATCCGGCCTTCGGCGGAGCGGGAACCGCAAGCTTCGCAGCGCAAATTGGCTTTCCGGCCGGATTGGCTTATATGGCGGCGGATCATGCCAGACACTGCCCTGATGCCCATCCCCGGCCCGCTCGATCCGGTGCCCGTTGCCCGCGAGGTCACGCCGCGTGGCGATGGCCGGATCGATCTCGTCGGTCTGCCGCGCCCGCGTATCGCGGAACTGCTGGAGCAGGCGGGGCTCGATCGCAAGCAGGCCAGACTGCGCTCGCGCCAGCTGTTCCACTGGCTGTACCATCGCGGAGTGACCGGGTTCGAGGCGATGACCGACATCGCCAAGACCATGCGCCCCTGGCTGGCGGAACGCTTCGTCATCGGCCGGCCAGAGGTGGTCGAGGCGCAGCATTCGACCGACGGCACGCGCAAATGGCTGCTGCGTACCTCCGACGGCCATGATTTCGAGATGGTGTTCATCCCCGACGCCGATCGCGGCACGCTGTGCGTCTCCAGTCAGGTCGGCTGCACGCTGAACTGCTCCTTCTGTCATACCGGCACGATGCGGCTGGTCCGCAACCTGACGCCGGGCGAGATCGTCGGCCAGGTCATGCTGGCGCGTGATGGCCTGGGCGAATGGCCGCGCGGCACCATGGTCGGGCTCGATGGCGTGGAGGACGAAGGCGGCTACACCACCGACGGCCGGCTGCTGACCAACATCGTGATGATGGGCATGGGCGAGCCGCTGTACAATTTCGACCATGTTCGGGACGCATTGCAGCTGGTGATGGATGGTGACGGGTTGGCCTTGTCCAAGCGCCGGATCACCCTGTCCACCAGCGGCGTGATCCCGATGATGGAGCGGTGCGGACAGGAGATCGGCGTCAACCTGGCCGTCTCCCTGCATGGCGTGCGCAAGGAAGTGCGCGACGAGTTGGTGCCGCTCAACCGGAAATACGGGATTGAGGATCTGCTGGCCGCCTGCGCCGCTTATCCTGGTGCATCCAATGCCCGCCGCATCACCTTCGAATATGTCATGCTGAAGGACCGGAACGACAGCGACGAGGACGCGCACGAGCTTGTCCGCCTGCTGCGCAAGTACGACCTGCCGGCGAAGGTCAACCTGATCCCGTTCAATCCCTGGCCGGGTTCCGGCTACGAATGCTCCACTCCGGAACGCATCCGCCGCTTCTCGGACATCGTGTTCGAAGGCGGCATCAGCGCGCCGGTGCGCACCCCGCGCGGGCGCGACATCGACGCGGCCTGCGGTCAGCTGAAGACCGCCGCGGAGAAGCGCAGCCGGGCCGACCGCGACCGCGACCGCGACGCAGCGGCTGCGGCGGCATCAGCGGAACACCTCGTCCATCCTTGATCACTCCTGCTGCAGGGCCGACCGATGAACCTGACCTTTGCCCGATACCGCCGCCCCTTCGTTGCGAGCGGCGTGTCATGCGAGGTGACGGTCCGCGCCGACTTTGCCGGCATGCACAGCGAGCTGGCGATGGATGGAGCAGTGGTCGCCCGCGACAGCACGCCCAGCATGGGGGCGGACGCGACCCGCAATCACCGGCTCGCCGCCACGCTGCCCGACGGTACGGCGCTGCTGGTGGAGGCGGGTTATATCAACTGGGTCAATGTCGGCATCGCCGTGCGGGTGGGCGACAGCCTGGTGCACGAGAGCCATCCCGGCCGGCGGATCGCCTATCCCGAAAGTGCCCACAAGATGGCGTCCGACGCCAATGTGGACATGAGCCGGTACCGCGCCAACAAGGTGCCCCTGCTGGTGGACATCACCCTCGGCATCCTGTTCTACGTGCTCGCCAAGCTGACTGATCTGACTACGGCGGCACTGGCAGGGGCGGCAATCGGCTTGGCGCTGGTGGTCGTGCAACGCTTCGTGAAGGTGGACCTGCTGGGCGGCCTGGCGATGTTCGGCGTCGTCATGCTGCTGCTGTCGGCGGCACTGGCGCTGATCTTCCAGGACGACATGGCCGTGAAGATGCGTAGCACCATCCTCGGCCTGATCAGCGCGGGTCTGTTCCTGGGCGATGGCCTGCTGGGCGGCAATCGCCTGGGCAAGGGGCTGGTGCGGTACCTGCCCTATACCGATGTCGATCCAGGCCGGCTGGCCCTCGGGCTCGGCCTGCTGGGCCTGGTCATGGCGGGCCTCAACTATCTGGTGGCGCTCTATGCCAGCACCGATGTCTGGCTGTTCTACAGCACCTTCGTGGACTTCGTGCTCGCCGCCAGCCTGACACTGCTGGTGTTCCGCTACGCCCGGGGGCGGATGTTTGCGCGCAGTCACGAAACTGTCTCACCAATCGCAAAATGATGTAACACTGCGCCGATAGCGCGACCCCATCAACTTGGACGGGGAAGTGCATCATGGACAACCAGCTCGATCATCGCGGCTACTGGGACGGCGACACCGACACCAACAACATGGGCAGCCGTTCGCTGGAAAGCATGGCGGCCGAACGGTTCAGCCGCCGCCAGACGATCATGGGCAGCCTGCAGGCTTCCGTTGCGGCATTCCTCGGCACCACGCTGCTGGCCGCCTGCCGCGATGACGATGACGCGGTTGCGCCGACCGTCAGTGCGGGGCAGGATGCAACCGTCTCCGCCGGGCGCACTGTCACCCTGACCGGCTCTGCCACGGGTGCGGGCGCGGCGGCATGGGCGCAGACCGGTGGACCGGCGGTGACGCTGAGCGGCACTGGCGAGACCGTCACCTTCCTCTCGCCAGGCGTGGCGCAGAACACGCCGCTGACCTTTACCTACGGCGCTGCCGGTGGCGGTGTCACCGCGACCGACAGCACGGTGATCACCGTCACCCCGGCGCAGCTTGCCTTCACCGCCGTGCCCAAGTCGCAGAGCGACGTGGTTGTCGTGCCCGCGGGCTACAACGTGACGGTCCTGACCCGCACCGGCGACCCGATCGCTGCCGGCGTGCCGGCCTATCGCAACGATGGCACCGACACGAACTTCGCACAGCGTATCGGCGACCATCATGATGCGCTGGCCTATTTCGGCCTGAACGCCGCCGGGAACAAGGATCTCGCCTCCTCCACCCGCGGGCTGATCGTGCAGAACCACGAGAACATCAACAACCAGTACCTGCACGTCAACGGCTCGACCAACGTGTCCACCGGACCGCGTCCCGAAGGCGAGGCGATCAAGGAGATCGAGGCGCATGGCGTCTCCGTCACCGAGATCCGCGACACCGGCAACCGCCAGTGGACCTGGGTGCAGGACAGCCGCTACAACCGCCGCCTGACGCCCAACACGCCGACGGTGATGCGCGGTCCGGCGCGCGGCAGTGATCTGCTGCGCACCGCCTACTCCCCGGCCGGAACGGATGGTCGCGGCACGATCAACAATTGCGCCAACGGCGTCAGCGTCTGGTCGACCGTGGTGACCTGCGAAGAAAACTGGGCCGGCTACTTCCGCCGCCCCAGCAGCGGCGCAGCCAGCGACAACGCCAACCGCTCCGTGGGCGAACAGGTCAGCCTGCGCCGCTACGGCGTGACCAGTTCGACTGGCAGCTATGCCTGGTCGACGGTGAATTCGCAGAACTCGATCTTCCGCAAGTGGGACGCGCGCGCCACGGCCGCCGATGCCACGCAGGATTACCGGAACGAGCCCAACCAGTATGGCTGGGTCGTCGAGTTCGACCAGTACAATCCCGCATCCGCCCCGCGCAAGCGCACCGCGCTGGGCCGGTTCGGCCATGAAGGCGCATGGTTCGGCCTGCCGGTCGCCGGTCGGCCGATCGCCGTCTACATGGGCGACGATTCCCGCGGCGAGTATCTCTACAAGTTCGTGTCGCGGGAAAACTGGTTGGCGGCCGATGCCACTGCCAGCGATCCGCTGGCGATCGGTGACAAGTATCTGGACCAGGGTACGCTGTACGCGGCACGGTTCAATGCGGACGGCACCGGTCAGTGGCTGCCGCTGGTGTTCGGCCAGACCCCGAACCGCCCGGCCACGGGCGCCGATCCGGAATATGTCTTCGCCAGCCAGGCCGACATCTGCGTCAATGCGCGGCTTGCCGGAGATGCAGTGCGTGCGACCCCGATGGATCGCCCGGAATGGACCGGCGTCAATCCGGCGAACGGGGAGATCTATCTCACCCTGACCAACTCCAATGCCACGCTGCGCCCGATCAGCGGGACAGACGCGGCCAATCCGCGTCACTACAACGATCCGAAGGGCGCGACCGAGCCGGTGCCCGATCCCGCCACCCCGCCGCAGCCGACCAACCAGTACGGCAATCCCAACGGCCACATCATCCGTCTCCGGGAAACCGACGACAATGGTGCCGGCACCACGTTCCGCTGGGACATATATTTGTTCGGTGCCGACAATGTGGATGCCGACCCGGTCAACGTGAACATCTCCGGCCTGGATGACAGCAATTCGTTCAGCAGCCCGGATGGCCTGTGGTTCTCCCGCCCCACCAACCCGGCCGGCCAGGGCCGCCCGCTGATGTGGCTGCAGACCGATGATGGCGCGATCCTGGACCGGACCAACAACCAGATGCTGGCCTGCTTCCCGGGCCGGGTCGGCGATGGCGGCGCCCGCACCATCACCAATCGCGCGCAGAACGGAACCACGCGGCAGCAGGCCACCATCGTGGGTGCGAATGCTACGCCGGCGACCGTCAAGCGCTTCCTGGTCGGGCCGCAGGAATGCGAACTGACCGGCGTGGACAGCACACCGGACGGGCGCACGCTGTTTGCGGGCATCCAGCATCCCGGCGAGGCGGGCGATGCGACCCGGCCGACCAGCAACTGGCCGCAGAGCCAGGCCGGCACTAATTCCGGCCGTCCCCGCTCCGGCCTGGTGGCCATTACCAAGGCCGATGGCGGCATCGTAGGTATCTGATCCCGGCCATTGGGTACAAGGAATGCGGCCGGTCCTCTCTGCGAGGGCCGGCCGTTTTCTGTCTCTCTGGTGATGAAACTGACGGGGGACCTACAGCCCCGAACCTTCGCGGAGGATGTGCGTCAGTAGCCGCGGCTGACGGCGAAGCGCGCGGCGTCGATCATGGCCGCCCGGGCCTTGCTCTCCGGGAAGATCGACAGGGCATCGCAGGCGCGTTCCGCGAAGTGGCGGGCCCGTTCGCGGGTGGCGTCGATGGCGTCGTGGCGGCGGATCAGCGTCACCGCATGCGCCAGATCCTCGTCCTCCGTGCGGAAGCCGGCGATGGCGTCGCGCCAGAACTGCCGTTCCTCGTCGGAACCCCGGGCATAGGCGAGGATCACCGGCAGGGTCATCTTGCCCTCCCGGAAATCGTCACCCTTGTCCTTGCCCATCTCCGCGGCCGTGCTGTCGTAATCGATCGCATCGTCGACCAGCTGGAAGGCGATGCCCAGGTTGCGGCCATAATCGTCAAGCGCCTGCTCCTCCGCGTCGCCGGTCTCGGCCACGACGGCGGCGATGCGGCTGGCGGCGGCGAACAGGGCGGCGGTCTTGCTGCCGATGATATGGAGGTAGCGATCCTCGCTCGTCTCGATCCGGCGCTGCGCGACCAGCTGGTCCACCTCGCCCTGCGCGATGATCGCACTGGCGGAGCTCAGGATCTTCAGCACGCGCAGGCTGCCATCCTCCACCATCAGTTCGAAGGCGCGGGCGAACAGGAAGTCGCCCACCAGCACGGCAGCCGGATTGCCGAACACGATATTGGCGGTAGACTGGCCACGGCGCGTTTCCGACCCGTCCACCACATCGTCATGCAGCAGGGTGGAGGTATGGATGAACTCCACCGCGGCGGCCAGCCGGTGATGACGCGTGCCCTGGTAACCGCACACCGCGGCACCCGCCAGCGTCAGCATCGGCCGCATGCGCTTGCCCCCGCCGGCGATCAGGTGACCGGCCAGCGCCGGGATCAGCGGGATCTCGCTCTGCATCCGGTCCAGGATGATCTGGTTGACCGCATTCATCGACGTCTGCGTCAGCGACAGAATGGGGCCAAGCGACGGTGCTCTGGCGGGCAGCGGTACAACCTCGGCGCTCATGCCCGTGCAGATGGACAAGGTTCCCCTGCTTGGCAAGCGCGGAATCCCTGTCTAGCAGGTGAGGCACACCAGCAGATCAGGGACGACAATGCAGGCACGGGCAGCCCAACCGGAACAGGCCGGCAATGATGCGGTGCTGGCCGGCTTTCGCCGGTCCATCGACAACATCGATGCCGCGCTGGTGTGCATGCTGGCCGAACGGTTCCGCATCACGCAGGCAGTCGGCGAATACAAGGCGCGCGTCCAGCTGCCGCCGGCCGATCCCGACCGGGAGGCGCGCCAGATCGCACGGTTGCGCAGCCTGGCCGAAGATGCCGACCTCGATCCCGAATTCAGCGAGAAGTTCATCCGCTTCGTGATCGAGGAAGTTATCCGGCATCACCAGCGCCACGCCGCGGCGGAGGCGGAAGCGGGCTAGACCGGCAGCCCGGCACGCGGCAGGTGCAGGCGCACCAGCACGCCGCCCAGATCCTCGCTTTCGTCCAGGTCCACCGTCCCGCCATAGATGCCGACGACATCGCGGACGATCGCCAGGCCCAGGCCGGTGCCGGGCTTGCCGGTGTCCAGCCGCGCCCCGCGCCCGAACATGCCGTCGCGCTGCTGCTCCGGGATGCCGAGCCCGTCATCCTCCACCCAGATGGTGCAGTTCGGCCCACCCGGCTCCGCATCCACGGTCAGGAACACGCTGCCCCCGCCATATTTGGCAGCATTCTCCAGCAGGTTGCCCAGCACCTCGTCCAGATCCTGCCGCTCGATCGCGACCTCCGCCGCGGGTGAGCCGGCAATGTCGAACCGCACCGCCGGATAGAGCCGCGCCACGGCCCGCTCCACCGCGCGCGCGCTGTCCATCACATTGGTCCGGGACAGGCCGATCGCCCGCCGCCCTAGCGCACGGGCGCGGGCGAGATGGTGGTCGACATGCCGCCGCATCGTCGCCACCTCGCGCAGCACGGCTTCGTTCAGGTCGGGTGCCCCGGCGCTGGCCGCATTGGTCAGCACGGTCAGTGGCGTCTTCAGCGCATGGGCCAGGTTGCCGGCGTGGGTACGCGCCTCCTCTGCCTGCCGGTCGGTATGCGCCAGCAGGGCGTTCAGCTCCTCCACCATCGGCTGTACTTCCTGCGGCAGGGGATCCGTCACGCGATTGGCCCCGGTCGTGCGGATGCGGGCAATCGCCTTGCGCACCCGGCGCAGCGGCACCAGCCCGTACCAGGTCTGCAACGCCACCATGCAGAACAGGCCCACGCCCAGAACCACGAAACTCCACACCAGGATGGCGCGGCTGTCGGCAATCTGAGCATCCAGCTCGCCCCGGGCAGCCGCGACGGCAAACTGCCACTCGGTATTGCTGCCGGGCAGGCGCAGGGTTCGCTCCACCACCCGCAGCGGCTCTTCCTCGAACTGTTCCGTGTTGTAATAGCGCGGGCGATAATCATGCCGCTCGCCAGACAGCTCCAGCGTGCGATCCCACAGCGACCGGGACGGCCAGCTTTCGTGCCCGTCCCCGCTGATCTGCCAGTACAGCCCGCTATTGGGCTCGAGAAACCGCTGGTCCCCGAGCGCGCGGTTGAAATAGACCTCGCCCTCCGGCCCGATCTCGGCCGAACCGATCATGCTGGTCAGCACATATTCCAGCTGTTCGTCGAACTGGTCGGTCAGCAGGGAATTGATCGTGCGATCCAGCGCCACCCCGCCCAGCAGCAGCAGCACGCCGATCCACGCGGCCGCGATCAGCAGCATGCGCCGGGCGAGGCTGCCCGTCTGTGGCTGCGCGCCGCCCTCCGTGGCTGTCACCGCCGGCGCGGCACCGCTGTCCGGCGCCACGCCCGGCGGATCATCCGCGCGGGGCGTCGGGATCGTCGAGGCTGTAGCCAAGGCCGCGGATGGTGGTGATGACATCGGCACCCAGCTTCTTGCGGATGCGCGTCACGAACACCTCGATCGTATTGGAATCCCGGTCGAAATCCTGATCGTAGATATGCTCGATCAGCTCGGTGCGGCTGACCACCTTGCCCTTGTGGTGCATCAGGTAGCTCAGCAGCTTGTATTCCTGCGCGGTCAGCTTGACCGGCTCGCCCGATAGGGTGACGCGTCCGCTCCGCGTGTCCAGCCGCACGCCGCCGGCGATCAGCTCGCTGCTGGCATTGCCCGTGGCGCGGCGGATCAGTGCGCGCAGGCGGGCGATCAGCTCCTCCGTCTGGAACGGCTTGGCCAGATAGTCGTCAGCACCGGCATCCAGCCCCGCGACCTTGTCGCTCCAGCTGTCGCGCGCGGTCAGCACCAGCACGGGGAACTTGCGCCCCTCCCGCCGCCACATGCCCAGCACGGTCAGTCCGTCGATCTCGGGCAGGCCGAGATCCAGGATCACGGCGTCATATTCCTCGGTCGAGCCCAGGAAATGCCCGTCCTCGCCATCGACGGACAGATCCACCGCATAGCCGGTCTGCTCCAGCGTGGTCTTCAGCTGTTGCCCCAGCGTCGGTTCGTCCTCGACGATCAGGATGCGCATGTAAGTTTCCCTGCGGTTGACCCCGGAACTGCTCTGGGCTTTGGAGGGGAACGCGTCAACAACCCGGCTGTTTCCCGCTGGCAACTAAGGCCCGCCTCAGCGGGACACGCGCAGCACCCGGGCGGTGCGCGCATCCACGTCCACCCACACGACCTGCCCGTCCTTGATGAACTTCAGGCGATAGGCCGTGGCAACCCCGTCATATTCGAAGCCGAGATATTCGTTGCCGCGCATCTGCGGAATGATCCGGCGCTCGATCTCGCGCACGGACATGACCCGGCCGGCCTGCATGTGCGTGCGCACGTTCTGCTGGTCCTCCCGCGACTGGGCGGAGGCAGCGACCGGGATCACCGGCAGCAGGGTAATGGCAGCGGCTGCAAGAAGCGAGGCGGGGCAAGTTCGCATGACCCGATAGTGACTGGACGCAGGCCATTGAACAAGAACTGAATGTTTCCGACAGACCGGCCTCAGAAAGGCCGGCCTGCCTGTGTTGCATCAGCGTGTCAGTTCGAACGTGGTGACGATCGTGACACCGGCCTGCACCAGGCCCGGCTGGACCGGCGGCGCGGCCTTGGCGGAGACCGCCTGCACATCCATCGCGCGCATCAACGGCTGCGGCATGCCCGGCGCGATCCCTTCTTCCAGCTTCAGCAATCGGACGTCGGAATAACCCGCCATGCGCGCATATTCCTTCGCCTGCGCCATCGCTGTCTGCATCGCTGCCTGCCGTGCCTGCGCCCGGGCGGCCGTATCGTCCGCGATGGTGAAGTCCGGCCCGGACAGGTCGGTGGCACCGGCGGCGACCAGCGCATCCAGCACTTCGCCGACACGATCGACCCCGTCCAGCTTCACGCTCACCCGGTTTGACGCAGAATAGCCGCGGAATACCTGTCGCTGCGCTGTCTGGTCGTAATCATAGCGTGCGCCCAGGCTGATGCCGGCGGTCTGGATGTTGTTCGCCGGCACGCGCAGCTGCCGCAACCGGGCGATCACCTGCTCCATCTGCGCCGAATTGCCGCGCAAGGCTTCCACCGCCGTCGGCGCCTCGCTGGTCACGCCGGCACCGATGGTCACCTCGTCGGGCTCGGCCTCGACATTCTCCGTCACCGTCAGCTCCACCACCGGGCCGCTCGCGGCGATCTGCACCTCCGCTGCCTGCACCGGCGCGTTGGTTATTGCGGCGGCGGCCATGGCGCTCGCCATGAACCCTGCGGCGGGTATGAACATCTTCATCGCGAAACACTCCTTTGTCATTGCTGCACGTCTGCTGCCGCCCGGCGGATGAGCGGGTCATGAACTCGGTACGGCCATGGCGGCCGCCCCTGTGCACGGCTTGTCTACGCCAGACGGAACCCTTAGGTGCCCGCCTTGAACATGGCAGATGCACCAATCCTTTCCTGGGAAAACCTTTCCCTGCAGCAGGGCGGCCGCTGGCTGTTCACCGACCTCGGCCTGCATGTGGGGCCACGCGACAAGCTGGCGCTGATCGGCCGCAACGGCGCGGGCAAGACCACGCTGCTGAAACTCGTCGCCGACCGGATCGAGGCCGACAAAGGGACGCGATCGGTACAGCCGGGTACGCGCATCGTGATGCTGGAGCAGGAGCCGGACCTCAGCGGCTACGACACGCTGATGGACTTCGCACTCGGCGGCGACGACGCACCGCCCCGGTTCGAGGTGGATGCGATCGCCGGGCAGCTCGGCATCGACCTGTCACGCAGCGCCGCCACGGCGAGCGGGGGCGAGCGGCGCCGGGCGGCGATCGCGCGTGCCCTGGCCATGGAGCCCGACCTGCTGTTGCTGGACGAGCCGACGAACCACCTGGACCTTGCCGCGATCGACTGGCTGGAAAGCTGGCTGCAACGCTATCGCGGGGCGTTCATCGCCATCAGCCATGACCGGACCTTCCTGAAGCGGCTGACCAATGCAACGCTGTGGCTTGATCGCGGATCGATGCGGCGCAAGGATATCGGCTTTGGCGGCTACGAGGCATGGGAAGAACAGGTCTATGCCGAGGAAGCGCGCGCGGCCGAGCGGCTGGACGCCCGGCTGAAGCTGGAGGCGCACTGGCTGGAACGTGGCGTCACCGCCCGGCGCAAGCGCAACCAGGGCCGGCTGGAGGCGCTGTACAAGATGCGCGCCACCCGTGCAGCGATGATCAATCCCGCCGGCACCGCCAAGCTGGGCCTCGCCACCGATGAAGAGGTGCGGACCAAATCGGTGATCGTGGCGGAGGAAGTCGGCAAGATCTACGGCGCCCGCACTGTGATCCGTGACTTCACCCTGCGCATTCAGCGCGGTGATCGCATCGGCGTCGTCGGGTCGAACGGGGCTGGCAAGACCACCCTGCTGAAGCTGCTGACGGGCGAGATCGAGCCGGATACCGGCAAGATCACGCTGGCCAAAACGCTGAACGGCGTGATGATCGATCAGCAGCGTGCGCTGATGCAGGGCGATCGCACCGTGCGGCAGATCCTGGCCGAAGGCGGCGACTGGATCGACGTGCGCGGCGTGCGCAAGCATGTGCAGGGCTACCTCAAGGAGTTCCTGTTCGATCCGGGCATTGTCGACATGAAGGTCGGCGTACTGTCGGGCGGGGAGCGCAGCCGCCTGCTGCTGGCGCGTGAATTCGCCAAGGCATCAAACCTGCTGGTGCTGGACGAACCGACCAACGATCTCGACCTGGAGACGCTCGACCTGCTGCAGGAGGTCATCGCCGACTATGAAGGAACCGTGCTGATCGTCAGCCACGATCGTGACTTCCTGGATCGCACAGTCACCGTCACCCTGGGGCTGGATGGCAGCGGGGATGTCGACATCGTGGCCGGCGGCTACGAGGACTGGGAGGCTAAGCGCAAGGTGCGCCAGCCGGCCGGCGGCAAGGCCAAGGCGACCGCGCAGGCCGCGCCCCCGCCACCGCCGCCTCCCCGGGCCACCAAGCTGACCTACAAGGACCAGCGTGACTATGACCTGCTGCCCGGCCGGATCGAGGAACTGGACGGGTTGATCGCCAAGGGCGAGGCCGCGCTGGCCGATCCGGCATTGTACAGCAGCGATCCGGCCAGGTTCTCCCGCATCTCCGCCGCGCTGGATCAGACGCGGGCCGAAAAGGATGCGGCGGAGGAACGCTGGCTGGCGCTGGCGGAGCAGGTGGAGGGCTGAACGCCCTTCCCCTGCTCCAGCGCTCTCACCTGATCCGGTAGTAATCGGCCACCCGCTCCAGCGCGAGCTTCAGCACCAGCTTGCCGCTGCGTGCCGGCCATTCCAGTGCCTTCTCTGCGATTGGCAACGTCTCGCCGCTGCAGACCACGCGCCACAGGATGTCCTGCAGCCCCTTGCCGGCGCTGTCGCAGGCTTCGCCGAACCGGCGCTTGGCAGCGATCTGCCGCTCCGTCGCGGACAGGCCGGCATCGCCCGTGCCGCGGATCCGCACCACGTCCCAGCTCATCGTGATGTTCGGGCCAAGCTGGGCCCGCTCCCAATCCGCCCGCAACCGCTCGCCCGCCTCGTACAGCCGGTCTTCCAGGTGGCCATGCGCGTGCAGCCAGGTGAGCGGCGATTCTGCGATGTTGACGGTGACGCTGCGCTTCTTCGTGCCCGCGCCCCGCGCGCCGACCTTGCGGCCGCGCACCGGGCCTTCGCTGGTCATCTCGCGCGTCACCAGTTCCTGCTGCATCATGGACTGCGACTCCCCTGTCGTTCGATGCGACCGGGTTGCCAAATGCGTTGGCCTGTAGGAAAACGGAAAACCAATCAGGTTAGCATTTTCCGGGACGAGATATGATCAACCGCATCCGCGACATCCGGAAGGAGAAGGCCCTGACGCTGGCCCAGGTGGCTGCGGCGTGCGACCCGCCGACCACCGCGCAGACGATCGGCCGGCTGGAAACGGGCACGCGCAAGCTCAGCCTGGACTGGATGAACACGATCGCGGCTGCGCTGGACGTGGAACCGAACCTGCTGGTGCGCGGCAGCGCCGCGGCGGAACAGCCGCAGATCGTGGCCCGGTTGACGGAGAACGGCGCGGAGGCTCTGGGCAAGCCGCGCGATGCGATCCTGCCGACTGCGCTTGGCGGGGAAGCGCCGCTGATCTGCCTGGCGATCGAGGCGACACAGGGCGAGTACCGCGCCGGCGATCAGGTTTGGCTGCGCCAGCACAAGCCCGAGGATGCGGGACGGCTCGTCAATCGCGACGTGCTGTGCCCGCGCTCCGGCGGGCGCTTCGCCTTCGGGCGGCTGATCAACCGGGAAGGCAGCAAGATCGGCCTGCTGCCTCCCTTCGCCGGTCAGTTGCAGGTCGTCGTCGACAACCCGCCCTGGATCGCGGTGGCGGAGATGCTCGTCCGCCGCCTGTGACCCTCAGGCGACGGTCAGGGCTCGGCCCTGCCCATCGCCTTGCGCGCCTGCCGGTCGGCCGCGCTTTCCTTCGGCACGAAGCTGTCCGACGTCACGCCCAGCCAGATCAGGAACGGCGCCGACATGAAGATGGACGAATAGACCCCGATGAAGATGCCCAGCGTGATCGCGGCAGTGAAGCCGAAGATCACGTCCGGCCCAAGCACCAGCAGCGCAACCAGCGTGATCAGCAGCGACAGCGACGTGACGATGGTGCGCGAGAGGGTTTCATTAACGGACAGGTCGAGCAGCTCGGGCAGCGGCATCCGGCGATACTTCTTCAGGTTCTCGCGAATGCGATCATAGACCACGATCTTGTCGTTCAGCGAATAGCCGATCAGCGTCAGCAGCGCGGCCACGATGTTGAGGTCGAACTCCCACTGCGTCAGCGAGAACATGCCGACAGTCAGCAGCACGTCCTGCACCAGCGCGAACAATGCGCCGACACCGAATTGCCACTCGAACCGCACCCAGATGTAGATCGAGATGGCGATGGAGGCGAGCACCAGCGCCAGGATGCTGGTCTCGAACAGTTCGCCGGACACGCGGCCCGACACCGCATCGACGCCGTCGATCCGTGCATCCGGATGATTGGCCCGGATCACCGCCGTCACGGCGTTGGTCATCTGCGCCGACAGTTCCGGCTGCGTGTCCGCCCCGTCGGGCAGGCGCATGCGGATGGAGATCTCGTTCGGCTCGCCAAAGGCCTGGATCACCGGCTCCCCGAAGCCGAGTGCGTCGATCTCCTCGCGCAGCTCGGTGACGGGTGCTTCCGCGCTCTGGGTGAAGGTCGTGCGGATCATCTGGCCGCCGACGAAATCGATCCCCAGGTTCAGCCCGTTGGTGAACAGCAGCGCCGCCGCGCCCAGCATCGCCAGCACGTTGACGATGAAGAACGGCCATTGCCACCGCAGGAAGTGGATGTTGGTATTGTCGGGGACTAGCTTCAGCAGTTTCATCGCGGGCCGCCTTACAGCACGAGATCGGTCGGCCGCGCACGGCGCAGCCAGCCGGCGACCCACATGCGGGTCAGGGTCACGGCGGTGAATACGGAGGTGATGATGCCGATCACCAGCACGACGGCGAAGCCCTTCACCGGCCCGCTGCCGAACAGGAACAGCAGCACGGCAGCGATCACGTTGGTGATGTTCGCATCGAAGATCGCGCGGCTTGCCTCGCGATAGCCGCTTTCCACAGCCTGCACCGGCCTGCGACCGCGAGCCCGTTCCTCCCGGATGCGTTCGTTGATCAACACGTTGGCATCCACCGCCGCACCGATCGTCAGCACGAAGCCTGCGATGCCTGGCAGCGTCAGTGTAGCACCCATCACCGCCATGATACCCAGGATGATCAGGACGTTGATGACGACTGCGGCATTGGCATACAGGCCGAAACGCGGGCCGTAGGTGGCGAAGATGAACAGCACGAGCGCGATGGTGCCCACCGCGATGGCGATAGCCCCCTTGCCGATCGAATCAGCCCCCAGCTCTGCGCGAACGGTCCGCTCCTCCACTACCGTCAGTTCGACCGGCAACGCGCCCGAGTTCAGCGAGATCGCCAGCTGGTTGGCGCTCTCGGTCGTGAAGTTGCCGGAGATCTGCGCCGTGCCGCCCAGGATCGGTTCGTTGATCGTCGGGGCAGACAGGATCTCACCATCGAGCACGATGGCGAACTGTCGATTGACGTTTTCCGTGGTCAGTCGCGCGAAGCGTTGGGCGCCCTGCGGATCGAAGGAGATACTGACAACCGGCGTGTTGTTCTGCGGATCGAAGGTCTGCTGTGCGTTGGTCAACGAGTCGCCGCGGATACCGCCCAGCCGCCGCAGCGCCAGACCGCCGGCGGTCTGCGAATCTGCGGCATAGGGCACGATCTCGCTGCCCGGAGGCGCAATGCCCTGGGCAACGTCGGACGGCAGGGCCGTGGTATCGACAAGCCTGAACTCGAGGTTCGCAGTCTGCCCCAGCAATTCCTTCAGCGCTTCGGGATCTTCCAGGCCAGGAACCTGCACCACGATGCGGTTCGCGCCTTGGCGGATGATCGTCGGCTCGCGCGTCCCAAGCGCGTCGATGCGCTTGCGCACCACTTCCGTGGCGCTGTCCATCGCCTGCGATGTTGCGACCTCCAGGCCGGCCTTCGTCTGGGTCAACACGAAGCGGGTGCCGTCAACGACCTCTATGGTCCAGTCGCGCTGGCCGGTCAGGCCTGCGCCTGTGGTCAGCGGTTCCAGCAGGCCGCGCGCGGCATCGACCTGGCCGGGATCCTCCAGCATGAAGGTCAGCCGTCCGCCACTGGTGGAGATGTCGCCATGACGGATGCGCGGGGTCGCCTGCCGCAGCGTGTCGCGGACGCTTTCCTCCATGGTCTGGAGCCGTTGCGCCGCCACCTGGCTGGCTTCGGCCTCCAGCATGATGTGCGACCCGCCGGCGAGATCCAGTCCCAGATTGACCGTTCGGCTGGGCATCCATGCGGGCAGGCTGCCGCCGGCCAGTGCCACAAGGCTGGGCACGGCGCATAGCAGGCCAAGCACGGTGAGGCTCCACAGCCAGGCGCGCTTCCAAGGCGGAAAGTCGAGCATCAGTGTTCCGTCCGGTTCAATCGTTCGCCGGCTTGCCGCCCGGCGCCATGATGTCGCCGATCGTTGCCTTCACCACACGGACGCGCACCCCTTGCGCGATCTCGACCTCGGCTGCGTCGTCTTCCACGCGGATGACCTTGCCGATGATCCCGCCGGCGGTGACGATCTGGTCGCCGCGCTTCACGGATGCGATCTTGGTCTGGTGATCCTTCTGCCGCTTCATCTGCGGGCGGATGATCAGGAACCAGAAGATCGCGACCATGCCGATGATCGGCAAGAACTGAAGCCATCCCGGCGGCACCGAACCGCCCGCACCGGCGGCAAGTAGGTCAAGCATCGTATGTTCGATCCATTTGCGATTGTGGCGGCACCAAGGTGCCGGACGTCGGGCAAAGACCTGCCGGCCTGCGCCCGATAAGTGGCCGCGGCGCGTAGCAGCAATGCATCTGACGTGCAATGAACGGGGAAAGCGGCGGAGTTGCAGGTGGCTGTCCGCCCGCACTTGCCACATCCAAAAGCCGCGCCTATACGCCCGCTTCCACTGGATCGGGACGTAGCGCAGCCTGGTAGCGCATCACACTGGGGGTGTGGGGGTCGGAGGTTCGAATCCTCTCGTCCCGACCAGTGGCAACCCCCCTCTCTTTGCCGATCGATGCGCGCCAGCCATGCGGCGCGATGTGCGTCGGCGCGGCAAAGCACCTTTCCTACACAAACCAATCTGGTTCATTCGGCAGCTCCGACTCACATCCGGAGCAAGTGCATGGCTGTTTTCGAAGCCCTCATCTCGCCGATCGCCTCGCTGATCGACAAGATCATCCCAGACAAGGAGGCGCAGGCGCGCGCCAAGCTGGAACTGCTGAAGCTGGAAGGTACCCAAGAGCTGGAGGCGATCCGCTCGCGCCTTTCGGCCATCGTGGCCGAGGCCGAGTCCCGGGATCCCTGGACCAGCCGGGCCCGTCCGTCCTTCCTCTATGTCATGTACATCATGATCCTGATGGCGATCCCGATGGGGGTCCTGTCCGCCTTTCGCCCCGACATGGCGGACGGCATCGCCCGTGGCATGAACACCTATCTGAACGGCTTGCCGGAAGAGCTTTACGTCCTGTTCGGCACCGGCTACCTCGGCTACACCGCGGCCCGCCAGTGGGGCAAGGCCAAGGGTCCCGCGCAATGAGCCGGCGCGCTTAGCCTTACCCTTCCTCCTCCCCGGCGCTATGGCGATCATTGTTGCCAGACATGCCGGGGAGTTGCTGCTTGAGCCAGATCGTTTTTGTCCTGAACGGGCCCAACCTCAACCTGCTCGGTACGCGGGAGCCGGACATCTATGGCTCCGACACGCTCGACGACATCGCCGGCCGGCTTGACGACCTCGCCCGGCCGCTCGGGCTCACCGTCGATCTGCGCCAGTCCAATCATGAAGGCCATCTGATCGATTGGCTACACGAGGCGCAGGCCCGTGAGGCCAGGGGCGTGATCCTGAATGCCGGCGCGCTGACCCATACCAGCATCGGACTGCACGATGCGATAAAGGCTGTGCGCACCCCCGTCGTGGAGGTGCACCTGTCCAACCCCCACACCCGTGAGGCCTTCCGCCACCGCAGCTATGTCGGGATGGCGTGCAAGGGAACGATCGCCGGCCTGGGAGCGCTAGGCTACGAACTGGCGCTGCAGGCAATCAGCCGCTGGTAAGGCGAAGGGCGTGTCTCCCGGGGCTGCCGACCCTTGCTTTGCCGGATGGCTGATCCCATAGGGCGCCGTTTATGAGTTTGAAGCTTGGAGGACCCATGGTGGCAGATAGCAGCGGTGACACTGCCGGCCCCGCGATGAAGATCGACAGCACGCTGGTGCGCGAACTGGCGGAGTTGCTGGTCGATACCGGCCTGACCGAAATCGAGGTTGAAGAAGGTGCGCGGCGCATCCGCGTCGTACGCCAGAACATGATGGCCGCAGCGCCGATGCAGGTTGCATCTGCGGCCCCGTCCTATGTGGCCCCGGCCCTGACCGGTGCGCCGGCAGGCACGGCACCGGCTGAGGCAGCGCCCGACATGTCCAATGCCTTGCGCTCCCCGATGGTAGGCACCGCCTATCTGTCGCCGGAGCCGGGTTCGGAACAGTTCGTGAAGGTCGGTGACACGGTCAAGCCGGGCGACACGCTGCTCATCGTGGAGGCGATGAAGGTGATGAACCCGATTACCGCCACAAAGGAAGGTGTTGTACGCGAGATCCTGATCACCAATGCCCAGCCGATCGAATTCGATCAGCCGCTGATGGTGATCGGCTGAACAGATGGCCATTTCCCGCATCCTGATCGCCAACCGCGGAGAGATCGCGTTGCGCATCCACCGCGCCGCGCACGAGATGGGCATCGAGACCGTGGCGGTGCATTCAACCGCCGATGCGGAGGCGATGCATGTTCGCCTGGCCGATCACGCCGTCTGCATCGGACCGCCCTCCGCCACCGAGAGTTACCTGAACACGGCAGCGATCATCGCCGCGGCCGAGATCACCGGCGCGGACGCGATCCATCCGGGGTACGGCTTCCTGTCCGAGAATGCGCAGTTTGCGGAGATCGTGGAAGCGCACGGCCTCGCCTGGATCGGGCCCAAGCCCGAGCATATCCGCACCATGGGCGACAAGGTGGAAGCCAAGCGTACCGCCGGTGCGCTCGGCCTGCCACTGGTGCCAGGTTCTGCCGGCGCGGTCGAGACGGTCGAGGAGGCAGCGCGCGTTGCCGAGGAGATCGGCTATCCCGTACTGGTGAAGGCGGCGAGCGGCGGCGGAGGCCGTGGCATGAAGGTCGTGCCTGGCCCGGACATGCTGGAAAGCCTGATCCGTCAGGCCAAGAACGAGGCCAAGTCCGCGTTCGGTGATGACACCGTCTATCTCGAGAAATATCTCGGCAACCCGCGGCACATCGAGTTTCAGGTATTCGGCGACGGCAAGGGCAACGCGATCCACCTGGGCGAGCGTGACTGTTCGTTGCAGCGGCGGCACCAGAAGGTGCTGGAGGAGGCGCCCTCCCCCATCCTGTCCGAAGAGGATCGCTCCCGCATGGGCGGGATCGTCGCCAAGGCGATGGCCGATATGGGCTATCGCGGTGCGGGCACGATCGAGTTTCTGTGGGAGAACGGCGAGTTCTACTTCATCGAGATGAACACGCGCCTGCAGGTGGAGCATCCCGTGACGGAGGCAATCACCGGCGTCGACCTGGTGCGGGAGCAGATCCGGGTCGCGGAAGGCAAGCCGCTGTCAGTGACGCAGGACGAGATCACCTTCACCGGCCATGCGATCGAGTGCCGGATCAATGCCGAGGATCCGTTCACCTTCGCCCCGTCACCGGGCAAGGTGACCGCCTATCATGCAGCGGGCGGCATGCATGTGCGCGTGGATAGCGGGCTGTATGCCGGCTATTCCATTCCGCCCTACTATGACAGCATGATCGCCAAGCTGATCGTGTACGGCCGGACACGCGAAGGTTGCATCATGCGCTTGCGGCGCGCGCTCGAGGAAATGGTGATCGAGGGGGTGAAGACCAACATCCCCCTCCACAACGCCTTGCTGCACGAAGATGACGTGCTGAGCGGCAACTACTCGATCAAGTGGCTGGAAGACTGGCTCGCCCGGCGCGATCGCTGACAGGTACGACCGGGCGGCCCTTCAATCGAAAGGTACGCCCGGCTCGTTCTTGGCGGTGCGGATGGTCAGCGAGGTCTTGACGCTGGCGACGTTGGGCGCCGGCGTCAGCTTGCTGGTCAGGAATTCCTGGAAGCTCTGCAGATCGTGGCTGACGATCTTCAGGATGAAATCGATCTCGCCATTCAGCATGTGGCACTCGCGCACTTCCGGCAGCAGCCGGATGTGATCCTCGAACGCGCGCAGATCTTCCTCCGCCTGGCTCTTCAGGCTAACCATGGCAAAGACCGTGATGGCGAAGCCCAGCTTGGAGGCATCGAGATCGGCATGGTAGCCGCGGATGACCCCTGCAAGTTCCAGCCCGCGCACACGGCGCAGGCAGGGCGGGGCAGTCAGGCCGACACGCTTCGCCAGGTCGACATTGGTCACTCTGCCTTCTGCCTGCAATTCAGCAAGCAGCTTGCGATCGATCGAATCGAGCGTCGCCATCAGTCCCTCTCTCAGCCTCGCAACCATGTCGGATTGGAAGTTAACACGCGTCTGCACATGGGTGCGGGTAACAAAGTTGTCCATGCCCGCAACCGAAGGCGATTGCAACAGGAGCCCGGCGGCTGGTGACAAAGCTGGTCGGACAGCAGACGCAGCTTGCCTGCGGGGCCTACCCAAGCTAGGCGCACCGGCAGCACATGCGGTGCACTGGGCCTGTAGCTCAGCGGTTAGAGCTGGCCGCTCATAACGGCTAGGTCGCGGGTTCGAATCCTGCCAGGCCTACCACCATCGCATATGCCGTGGCCTGACGGGCCGGTCGGGGAGTAGCGCAGCCCGGTAGCGCATCTGCTTTGGGAGCAGAGGGCCGCAGGTTCGAATCCTGTCTCCCCGACCATTCCGTCTCAGGCCACGGACAAACCGGCAGCGTCAGGTCTCGGTGCGGCTTCGCCAGGCAGGATAGGCGTCGAGCACGCGCTGCGGCGTATTCACCCACCAGGCATAGCCGTTGCGGCGCCCTTCCGAGATGCCGTTCACGTCATCATGGATGCTCTTGTCACGATCGCCGAAGATCGGCTGCCCGCTCACCACATCATAGTTGCGGGACCAGATCGGGCCGGCGCCCGGATGCGGGATCAGCTTGCGCCCTTCCCCCTCCACCCTGGTGAAGGCGACATCGTGCGTGGCCTTGCTGCGCAGCCAGGCGATCCCGCCCTCGATCGCGGTGCGCACCTCGGCTGCCGGGCGCGGCTCGCGCATCAGGAACAGCAGGATGTCCGTTGTTTCTCCACTCGCAATCGATCGTGGCTCGTAATTGCGGGCGGAAATCGGCTCCAGCGTCAGAGGGTCCACCTGCTGCGGCCAGCCGGTGCGTTGTCCGTCGACCCGGACCTGAGCCTGCAGGATCACGGCGGTCCCGCGCTCCACCGCTGCGCCAGCCTGGCTGCGCATGTCTCCGGGCACGAAGGCGAATCGCGGGTCTGTCGCCACATCGTGCAGCAGCATCATGACCTCGGCCATGCCATTATCGTTGAAGGTGATCCCGTCATGATAGCCGCCTTGCAGCGGCCACACCTGCGGCCAGCCGCCATTCGGGTATTGCGCCGCCAGCAGATAGCGGATCCCGCTGACGAAGCTGGCCCGGTAGGCGTCACCTTCCTGCCCCGGCACCGCTGCGGCGACGCGCGCCAGGTAGCGCAGTTCACCGGTGGTGGCGCCATTGTCGATCGTGCCGACATAGATCCAGCGGCGATCATCCGGCTGGTCGAAATTGGTGGGATCAGGCACGGCCGGGCCACCATCGCTGCCATAGCGCTGCCCCGGCAGGCGCGGCGAACCGGCCCGATCCAGGTTCTTGCTCCAACCCCCGGCAGGCGTCTGGAAGCTTGCGACGTTGTCGGCGATGCGCCTGGCGTCGGCACCGGCATACCAAACTGGATCCTGATCCATGGGCATCGACTTGATCCCGGCGCCATGCGGTGCAGGCGATGGTGGCTGGCTCGCACCCGCAGGCAGCTCGGCTTGCAGCGACGCGCGGTCTGCACGCATCTGCGTGGCGGAACGCTGCAGATAGTCCAGCCAGCCCTGCCGCTGGGTAGCCGGCAGAGTTCCGATCCGCTCCGCATCGAGCGGCGGCGCCGGTACGTTGGTGCCGATCACCCTGGCTTCACCCGGCGAGATCGTAATGACGCCGCACGATGCGCCGATTGCCAGAAGAATGCCGGCGGTGCCTGTGCCGAACCGCCGCGCCCGCTTGTGTGATGCTCGCATGGTGCCTCTCCCTGCCGGTCACAGGCGATCCTGTGAGCCTGGTCTTGTCATACAAGAAATGATTGACTTAATCGCTTGGCACAGCGCTGAAAGCCGCCGTCATTGGCAAAGTCACTTTTACCAATAATCCCCGTTGCCATAGAGGAAAGGTTGTCATACATCTTTGCTCAGCCGGCGCAACAGACCGGATCATGAGGAGCGGATGATGCACGAGGGGCTTGGTGCGCGCGCAGGGACGCGTATCCTGAAGAGTGGCGGCACAATGCAGGCGCAAGGTGGATCGATGCTGCGCAAGGCGCGGACGCGGTCAGCCATTTCGTTGCTGGCCGTGGCGATCGCAGGCGGCGGAACGGCCGTGCACGCGCAGGACGCGGTGCAGCAGCAGGGCACGCGGGCTGACAGCCGCACTCCTCCGTCCACGGGCGGCAGCACGCCCACCGCGCAGACCTCGGCCGTTGCCGGCCCCGGCATTGCCAACAGCACGGTTCCTTCGAACGAGACCATCTCCGGCCCCGCACCGCAGGACGGCAACCAGCCGGTCGATCGCGCCGCCGCCGAAGGTGACGAGATCCTCGTGACCGGCGTTCGCCAGGCGGAGCAGTCCGCCATCGCCCGCAAGCGTACCGCCCGCACCGCGCAGGACTCGATCGTGGCGGACGATGTCGGCCAGTTCCCCGACAAGAACGCAGCCGAAGCCATTTCGCGTATCGCCGGTGTTGCGCTGGACGTCGGCGATTCCGGCGAACAGGGTGGTTTCACCATTCGCGGCCAGTCCGCCGACCTGATCCGCATCGAGGTGGACGGCATGACCACGCTGCCCTCTGGCGGCGGCACCGGCGGTCGCGCAGCGACAGTCGGCGAGCTGTCATCCGACCTCATCAAGAGCGTGGACGTCATCAAGGGTCAGACGGCCGACATGACACCGGGCGGCGTCGGCGGCACGGTCAAGATCGAGCAGCGGACCGGTCTGGACTTCAAGGACCCGCTGTATCGCCTGAACGTCCAGGCCGCGTACCAGACGCTGAGCGAGGACTTCAACCCGCGCATCAACGCGATCGCCACCCAGAAGTTCTTCGACGATCGCGTCGGCCTGATCATCAACGGCACGTACGAAAAGCAGTCGATCGGCACTGATTACTCGCGCGTATCGCGCGCGCAGCAGGGCTATATCCCGCTGGGCGATCTCGACAATTCGCCGGAAAAGACCTTCACGACTCCCTTCGATCCAGCTGCGGCAGCGGTCACGAGCAAGGCGGGCTGCGCCGCGCTGACCACCACCGGCATCAACAGCCGCCTAAACTGCTATGCCCAGTGGGAGGATCTGGTCCCGTCCTACGTTCGGCCAGGCCGGCAGATCCGCGGCGAAGAACGGTTTTCACTGCAGGCGCGGGTAGACTGGGAGATCAATGACGATCTGGTCGCCTTCGTCTCGTACAATCCGAACATCCGGAAGGTAAATTCGCAGGACTACAACTACAGCGTTGCCATCCCTGTCGGCACCACCGGCACGAACGGTCTGCTTGCCACGTCGAACATCCGCAATGTGGTGGTCAACGAGAACCACTATGTGACGTCGTTTGACATGGTCAACCGGCCGGCGAACGTTGCCGCCACGGTCCCGGGCTACATCAACAATAATCGGCTTACGACAGAGAACCGCGACATTCGCCGCGATGCCGAGCAGTACTACACCCAGGGCGGATTGGACTTCATTTCTGGGCCATGGGTGATCAAGGGGCGTGTTCAGTACAGCCTCTCCAAGTTCCAGCGGCAGGATATCGCTGTCCGCGCCTTTGCGCCGTTGGATACGGCCAGCTTCGCGCTGCAACCGGACAGCGGCTTGTGGACAATCGAAGCGCCGGGCGTCGATCAGACCAACCCGGCCTCCTACTACCCGGTCATCGGCACGACGGGGTTCAGCGGCAATGCGCAGATCGACGTCATTCCTGAAGCGAACCGCAACAGCGAATGGAACTACCAGCTCGATGCCGAACACTTCTTCGAAGATTTCGGGCCGCTGACTCGTATCAAGGCGGGCGTCCAGCACCGCACCCGCAAGAACGACACCTATAACGAAACCGGCTACATCATCACGCCGGGAACCGTGCTGTCGCGTGCCCGCAGCATCGACCAGGTTCGCGCCTGCGATCCGACGCGCACCACGGCTGCCGCCCCTTGCGTGTTCGGCTCCGCACCAGCATCGATTACGCCGGCCAACGTCAACACCACGACCGACCGGCTCAACAAGCTGCACACCCTCACGGTCGAGCAGTACCAGAACATCCTGAACGCATCGCTCCTCACCCTGCCGGGTGCTGGTCGCGACGATGGAACGATCAACTGGGGCGCGCTCGACGCTCAGGTATTCGCCCGTGAACTCGGCAAGTACGCTGATCTCAGCAGCTGGAACCTCGACTGTCTGTACGAATGCATCGCGTCCGACGGCCAGACCTACGAGCGGCCGCCTTATCATACGGACGAGATCACCTCGTCGGCCTACATCATGGCCGATTTCGCGGTGCGGCCGTTCGGCGTGTTGTTAGAGGGCAATGCCGGCGTCCGGTACCAGCGCATCAAGGTGGATGCCGCGCCGGTCATCGACTTCAGCAATCGCACCGCCACACCGGGCGTTGGTGACAACGGGTTGCCGACCTACAATGTCGCGAATGTCCTGATCCGCCGCGACGTTGGCTCCATCCAGCGCACCAGCGAGGACTGGCTGCCCAGCTTCAACCTGGCGGCCTGGCCGGTGGAAGATGTGCTGGGCCTGCGCTATTCCATCGCCAAGCAGCGCGCGCGTCCCAGCCTTGCCCAGCTCACCGGCGCTGCCGTCTCCAACTGCGGCATTGTGGCCCCCGGATTGCGGGAGCAGCTGGAGCAGTTCCTGGCGCAGAACCCCGGCGCCATCCAGGATGACGATCCGAACACGGATGACGATGCGGAGGCAGGGAACATCCTCGACTCCTTCGTCAATCGGTGCAACGGCCGGATCGGCAACCCCGAACTCGCCGGCTATGGCGCGACCACGCAGAACCTGTCGCTGGAATGGTACCCCAACGCGGATACGCAGTTGACCGGCGCGATCTACCAGATTGCGGTGAAGACCGGCCGGCCGGAGAACGTCTCGACCGACGGCTACGTGCTTGCCGGAAACAACTATGCAGTCGACACCTACCGTGACGGCCCTGGCGGACTGAAGCAGCGCGGGTTCGAGATCGCCGGTCGCACCGCCTTCACCTTCCTGCCTGGACCGCTGCAGTATCTGGGTGGCGGCTTCAACTACTCCTATACGGAGTCGAATGAAGAGACGAGCGAGGTCGATCTGTTCACGGGCATTGCCCTGCCGCCGCGGTCGCAGTCGAAGTACTACTACAATGTCAATCTGTGGTACGATGATGGCAAGCTCAATGCCCGTGTCGCCTACCAGCGTCGTGCGATGTTCTACGATCGCACTGACCCTGATGCGGAAAACCGCATCCCCGCCAGCGCCGGCCTCGATGGCTCTACGGCTACCAGCTACTTCAAGACCGTTCCGCCGGTCTACAAGACAGGATCAGAGAACCTCGATGCGCGCGCATCGTACCAGCTATTCCCCAAGCTGCAGCTGTTCGTGGAAGGCAAGAACCTGCTGAACACCTCGATCGGCAAGTATACGCCTAACGAGTTCCGCACGATCGGCGGAGACACTCCGTACATGTTCGACGAGGTGTTCGTCGGTCGCACCTTCTACTTCGGCATCATCGCCGATCTTTAAATCCTCCTCCCCAGAGGACCCTCGCCCGGCTTCCATTCGTGGAAGCCGGGCGTTCTTTTCAGAGGAATGCGGATATGCCCCGCCCGTTCATCTTGCTGGCAAGCGCGCTGGCGCTGACGACCGCCCTGACCCAGCCGATGCTGGCGCAGACGCTGGTCGCCACAGGCGGCGTCGCGCCCAACCGTGAAGGTGAGCTGGCCCGCCCGGTCCGCTACACGCCCGATGGCGACGCCTTCCGGATCGAGAACGGGACCGAGCGCTACAACCGTCCGCTTTACGGCGGCAACACGGCCTTCCGGGTCGATGGCGGCGACCGGCCGGAGTTCGTGCTCTATCTGCCGGGGCGCGGCGGAAACCTGCGCTTCGCCGTGCGGCTGGCGGACGGCACGTACTGGTGGCTGCACGAGGCCGAGGCCATCACCACCCATTATCGCCCGGGTGAACTGACCTACCGCATCACTGATCGACGCCTCGGGACGGGCGCGATCGAGCTGGTCGCGGTCGCCCTGGCCGACACCGAAGGTCTGGCGATCCATGCCGGGGGCGACGGCCTCCCGCCCGATACACAGCTGGCCTGGGCGTTTGGCGGTGTGAATGGCCAGCGGGGTACGCGCGATGGCGACATCGGCACGGAAAAGGTGCCGATCAGCGAATGGTTCGGGTTCCAGCCGGCCTTCGCTCAGGACAACATCGTGGAGCCGCTGGATGACGGTTTCAGCGTGAGCGGCAAGCCCGGCATGATCACCGGCACGTTGCGGAACGGCGGTGTCACCGGCACCGCACCCGGGGAAGCATGGAACAGTCCGGCGGATCTGTTTGCCGGCCCGGCCACCAACGTCGCTCCGGAGCGGCCGGTGATGACCGGCAGCCTGCAGCTGGACGGCGACGGTGGCTTCCTGGTGCTGCAGCGCACCGCCTATGCGCCGGCCGCCAATACCGATCTGTCGACCTATGCCGCGGTCAGTGCCGATCGCCGGGCGCCCCCGCCTTTGCCGCCGCTGGCGCCGCCCTACCCCAGCGATGCGCTGCCGCAGGTATTCGCCGACGCCCGGGCGCACTTTGCGGAACTGCGCGGCCGGGTGCGGATCGTTACCCCGGACCCGTGGCTGAACGCCGCGGCCGCCTCCCTGAACGTCGCTGCCGATGCTGTATGGGACGGCCCGCAGGCCGCCATCATGCATGGTGCGGTCGCATGGCGCACCAAGCTGGTCGGCTGGCGTGGACCCTATGCGCTCGACGCGCTCGGCTGGCACGATCGTGCCCGCGCCAATTTCCGCGCCTGGCTGCCACGCCAGAACACCGATCCGATCCCCGCGACGATCCCGCCGGCGGATACCGACAGCAACCTTGCCCGCAACGAAAGTGCGCTGCACTCCAACGGTGACCTGGCGAACGCGCATTACGACATGAACGCCGTGTTCGTGGACGCGCTGTTCCGGCATATCGCGTGGACCGGCGACCTCGATTTCGCGCGCGAGGCTTGGCCGGCGATCCAGCGTCACCTCGCATGGGAGCAGCGGCTGTTCCGCCGCCCGTTCGGATCCGACGGCCTGCCGCTGTACGAGGCCTATGCGCAGATCTGGGCCAGCGACGATGTCGGGTACAATGGCGGCGGCGTCGCCTATGCCTCCGCCTACAACCTGTTCCACAATCGGCAGGCCGCCAGCCTCGCCCGCGCGCTAGGCGAGGATGCCACGCCGTTCGAGGCCGAGGCGGAGGCGATCGGTCGGGCCATGCGCGCGCATCTGTGGCTGCCGGAACGCGGCCACTTTGCCGAGTACCGCGACTTCCTGGGCGAACAGGCCACGCACCCGGCCGCCGGTCTGTGGAGTTTCTACCATGTGCTGGATTCCGGTGTGCCGGACCGGCAGGAAGCGTGGCGGATGGCGGATGCCGTCGCCAGCACCATGCCCATGCTGCCGGTCGAAGGGCCGGGTGTGCCCGGTGAACGGCAGCATGGCGTCTATGCCAGCAGCAACTGGATGCCCTACACCTGGTCCGTCAACAATGTGGTGATGGGGGAAAACCTGCACACCGCGCTCGGCCTGTGGCAGGCCGGCCGGGCGGAGGACGCCTACACGCTCGCGCGTAGCGCCCTGCTCGCCAGCATGTTCATGGGCATCAGCCCGGGCAATGTCGGCTCCATGAACTATCTCGACGTCTACCGACGGGAGGCGCAGCGCGACTTCGCCGATGGCTCAGGCGTCATGGCCCGCACGCTGGTGGAGGGTCTGTTCGGTGTAAGACCCGATGCACTGGCCCGCAGCCTGACCGTACAGCCCGGTCTGCCCGCCGCGTGGGACCATGCCGAGCTGCACCATCCCGACCTGTCGCTCAGCTTCCGCCGCGATGGCGCGGAAGACCGCTGGACCCTGCGCCAGACAGGCGATCGCTTCGCCCGCTTGCATCTGCGCCTGCCGGCCCGGCGGGATCAGGTTGCCGCCGTCACCGTCGCCGGTCAGCCGGCAGAATGGCAGGTGGATGAAACCGCGGTCGGTGCCCCGGCGATCCTGATCGCCGCCCCCCTTGGCGCGGAGGCCGAGGTGGTGGTGCGCTGGGCCGGCGACGCGATCGCGCCAGCGACCGGCGCCGGCAGTCGCTTCGCAGCCCGGCAGCAGGGCGCCATGCGCTGGTGGGTGCCGACCGGCCCTGTCGCCGAACAGCCGGTCACACCGATCGTGACGGACTCGGCTCCGACCGGTGCGCAACGCACAGTGGATCTTGCCCCCTTCTTCAACGACGCGGTTACCGCGATCTTCGCGTCAGGCAAGTATGTCAGCCCGCGCTCGCCCTTTGCCTCGCTGGCGCTGCCGTCACAGGGACTCGGCGCCTGGGCCGGGCACGTCAACGCCACCGCCACCATCGACGATGCGGGGCTGCGGCAGGCGGTGCAGGCCGGCGGCGGCTGGTTCACCCTGCCCGATGGCGGGCGGTTCGCCATGCCGGCGAGCGGCAAGAACGCGCTGTTCGTGTCGAAGTGGGATAATTACCCGGACGAGGTCACCCTGCCCCTGTCCGGCAGCGGCCGCTTCCTGCGCCTGCTGATGGCCGGCACCACCAATGCCATGCAGAGCCGGATCGACAATGGCGAGGTGATCGTCACCTACACCGATGGCACCACCGCCCGACTGGCGCTGCACAATCCCACCACCTGGTGGCCGATCGAGCGAGACTACCTGCCCGACGATTACCAGTTCCGTATCCCGGGTCCGCGCCCCTTGCGTGTCGACTTGGCCACCGCGCGGGTTCGGCAGGGCGGCGAAGCGGGTGCGGGTACCGGACCGGAGTCACGCATCGAGGGCGGCTCGGCCACCGTGCTCGGCCTGCAGCTCGATCCGGCGCGCCAGCTGCAATCCCTGACTGTCCGTGCCCGCGCGAACGAGGTGGTCATCGGCCTGCTCGCCGCCACGATCGATGGCGGAGCGTAAGGTCGACCTCAGCTCAGCCGGTTGCGAAAATCCTCGTACTCGAACCGCTTGATGCATTCGAGCGCATCCGTCTCGCTGTCCCACAGCCAGATGGAGGGGAGCGGCACGCCGTTGAAGGTGGTGGTCTTCACCATCGAATAATGCGCCTGATCCAGGAAGGCGAAGCGCGCGCCGGGCTGAGCGGGCACCGGCAGGCGATAGTCGCCGATCACGTCCCCCGCCAGGCAGGACGGACCACCCAGCCTGACAGGTTCGCCCTGCACATCGCTGTCCTCGCCCAGCATGGCCGGGCGATACGGCGCCTCGATCACGTCGGGCATGTGGCAGGTCGCCGAAATGTCCGTGATCGCCAGCGGCATGGCGTTCCAGTGCGTGTCCAGCACCGTGCCCACCAGAATGCCGGCATCCAGCGCCACGGCCTCGCCCGGCTCCAGGTAGATCTCGGCACCGGTATCCTCGGCCACGTCGCGCAGGAATTCTACCAGTTCGTCGCGCTGGTAATCGGCGCGGGTGATGTGATGCCCACCGCCGAAGTTCAGCCATTTGATCTGCCCGAAATAGGGCTCCAGATGATCGAACAGCTTGTCCCAGGTCCGCTTCAGCGGCTCCAGATCCTGCTCGCACAAGGTATGCAGGTGAATGCCATCCACCATCGCCATGTGTTCTTCGGTCAGCTGGTCGATCGGCCAGCCCAGCCGGCTGTGCGGCGCACACGGATCGTAGCGGGGCACCTCGCCTTCGGCATGCAGCGGGTTCACGCGCAGGCCGATGTCGAAGTTGCCGCCACGTACCCGGGCATCATCCAGGATCAGACTGGCGCGTTCGAGCTGCGCCGGTGAGTTGAAGATCACGTGGTCGGACAGACGGCAGATCTCGGGCAGGTCCTCCGGCTTGTAGGCCGCGCAATAGGTCGCGATCTCGCCGTCATAGAACTCGGATGCCAGCCGCGCCTCCCACAGACCGGAGGTGCATACGCCGTCCAGGTACTCGCCGATGATCGGCGCGACCGACCACATGGAGAACGCCTTCAGCGCCGCCAGCACCTTGATGCCCGCAGCATCGCGCACATCCGCCAGGATCTGCAGGTTGGCGCGCAGCTTCGCCGCGTCGATGACGAATGCCGGGCTGTCCACCCGGCTCAGGTCGAATTGGGCGAAGGCGCCCGGATCACCGGCTCTGGTTTCCATCAGTCGATACAGATCCCGCCGGTCGCCCGGCCATCTTCCACCTTGGCGAAGCAGCCGAACGGCCGGTCATCCGCCTGGCACTGCCCGCTGACCTGTGTGCCACCCTGTTGCGCTGCCTCGGTGATGCAGTCGCCCGCGCACTGGTCGCCATCGGTGCAGGTCTTTCCCGCATCGGCGAAGGGCTGCACGCACAGCTCCGCCTGCATGCGCCCGCGCCGCTGCACCAGGCCGCCGCCCGCACGGCAGGCCGCTGCCGCGCTGACGGCCATGGTGGAGTTCGGGCCGACCGGAGTCGGCTCTTCCTGCGATACGGGGGCGCACGCGGCCAGGACCGCGAGGCCCGCCACGATGAGGCTGTGGCGCAGCATCAGAACTCCACCGGGCCGGCCAGCTGTTCCACGGTCCAGGGCAGGCCCTGGCTGTTCAGCATGTCCATGAACGGATCGGGATCGAACTCCTCGATGTTGAACACGCCATCGCCCTGCCATGCGCCGGTCAGCACCATCGCGCTGCCGATCATCGCCGGCACGCCGGTGGTGTAGCTGACCGCCTGGTTGCCGGTCTCGGCAAAGGCGTCCTCATGGTCACAGATGTTCTTGATGTAGAAGGTCTGCTCGCCGGAGCCGTCCAGCGCCTCGCCGGTGGCAATCACGCCGATATTGGTCTTGCCCTTGGTCGTGGACCCCAGGCTGGAAGGCTCCGGCAGCACGGCCTTCAGGAACTGGAGCGGCACGATCGGACGCCCTTCGTACATGACTGGATCGATCCGCGTCATGCCGACATTCTGCAGAACCGTCAGATGCTTGATGTACTCGTCCCCGAAGGTCATCCAGAACCGCGCGCGCTCCAGCTCCGGCACGAACCTGGCGAGGCTTTCCAGCTCCTCATGGTACATCAGGTACATGTTCCTGGGGCCCACGCCCTCGAAATCGAAGCCCTGCTTCACGCTCATCGCAGGCGTCTCGACCCACTGGCCGTTCTCCCAGTGGCGGGCCGGCGCGGTCACTTCGCGGATGTTGATTTCGGGATTGAAGTTGGTGGCGAAGCTCTGGCCGTGGTCGCCACCGTTGCAGTCCAGGATGTCCAGCCGGCGGATGGTCTTCAGCTTGTGCTTCTTCAGCCACATGGTGAACACGCTGGTGACGCCGGGGTCGAACCCGCTGCCCAGCAGCGCCATGATCGCGGCATCCTTGAAGCGGTCGTGATAGGCCCACTGCCAGTGATATTCGAACTTGGCCTGATCCTTGGGCTCGTAATTGGCCGTGTCCAGGTAATCGACGCCCGCTTCCAGGCAGGCATCCATGATCGGCAGGTCCTGGTACGGGAGCGCCAGATTGACGACCAGCTTCGGCTGCACGCGGCGGATCAGATTGACCATCGCCGGCACTTCTTCCGCATCGATCTCGTACGTGGCGACATTCTGCCCTGTGCGTTCCTGCACGCTGGCAGCGATGGCATCACACTTGGACTTCGTGCGGCTGGCCAGATGGATGTCGCCGAAGATGGCCGGGTTCATCGCCATCTTGTGGACCGCGACCGAACTCACCCCACCCGCGCCGATCACCAGGATAGTGGACATGGAAACTCCCATCTCGAAAATGCATGTTCACGCGCCTAACGCTTGTGCCGGGTTGCCGGTGCCAGCGCGCTGATGGCGCCCGTTTAGGGAAAAGCGCAGGAGGAGCAAGATGAGTGTCGCGCCGGTCAGAACTCCGACACGGGACGGCGTGCTGCGCGCGGCACGCAAGATCGCGGCGATCCTGCCGCCCACCCCGCTGCTGCCCGTCACCATCCATGGCCATCAGGTCTGGGCCAAGGCGGAATGCCTTCAGCCGATCGGCGTGTTCAAGATCCGCGGTGCGTGGCATCGCCTGTCCGACCTGAGCGAGGAGGAACGCGCGCGCGGCGTCGTGGGCGTGTCCAGCGGCAACCATGCGCAGGGCGTCGCCTGGGCGGCCCGGCGACTGGGCATGCAGGCGGCGATCGTCATGCCGGCCGATGCGCCACGGGTGAAGCTGGCCCGCGTGGCGGAGCTTGGCGCCGAGGTCGTCACCTATGACCGCGCATCCCAGGATCGGGACACCATCTCGCAGGCACTGGCGGCGAAGCGGGGCGCAACGCTGGTCCATGCCTTCGGCGATCCCTGGGTGATCGAAGGTCAGGGCAGCGCCGGCGTGGAACTCGACGCGCAGATGGCGGCGCTGGCCGGCGGCGCACCGACCCGGATCATCACGCCCAGCGGCGGTGGCGGTCTGGCGGCAGGATTGGCACTGGCCTGTCCGGCGGCGGAGATCGTGGCGGTGGAGCCGGCCGGCTGGGACGATGTCGGGCGCAGCCTTGCGACTGGCACGATCCAGCGTGTCGCTGCGGATGCGCCGCAGACCGCCTGCGATGCGCTGCAAACGCCGGCGACCTGGCCGGTCAACTTTGCCGTGCTGCATGGCCGGGTGAGTGCCGTGACGGTCAGCGAGGAAGAGGTGCGCACCGCACAGCGGTTCGCCTTCGCGGAGTTGCGACTGGTGCTGGAACCCGGCGGTGCCGTCGCGCTGGCCGCGGCGCTGGCCGGCCGGGTGCCGCTGGACGGCCACACTGCCCTGATCCTGTCAGGCGGCAACACCGATGCAGTCAGCTTCGCGCAGGTCCTGACTGATGGAGAGTGACGAGGATCAGCCTACGGCAGGTTCAGTCGTCCCTTCCAGGTCGGTGATGAAATTGTCGGTCCAGCGCAGCACATTGTCATCGCGGACGGTGACGATCAGCTGTTCCCATCTGGCCTTGCGCTCCGCCAGTGACATGTCGAGCGCCAGACGGATATTGTGCGCCACATCGTCGGGACTGTACGGGTTGACCAGCAGCGCCTCGCCCATCTGCAACGCCGCACCGGCAAAGCGGGACAGCACCAGCACACCCGGATCTTCCGGATCCTGCGCGGCGACATATTCCTTCGCCACCAGGTTCATGCCGTCACGCAGGGGCGTCACCAGCCCGATCTTGGCGGCGCGGTAGAACCCGAACAGCTCCGCCATGCTGTAACCACGGTTGACGTAGCGGATGGGCACCAGGTCGACATCGCTGCGCGCACCGTTGATCTGCCCGGTCTTCTGTTCAAGCATCGTGCGGATCTTCTGGTAGGATCCGATATCTTCCCGGCTCGGCGGCGCGATCTGGATGAACAGCAGGTCCTTCACCCGGTCAGGGTAGGTGTCGAAGAACCGGCCGATCCCGTCCATCCGCTCCGGCAGGCCCTTGGAATAATCCAGCCGGTCCACGCCGATCATCGCTGTCCGGGTGCGGGAACTGTCGCACAGGCGGCGGTAGGCGGTCTTGGCCGCGATGGTCTGCCCTTGCGCGACGAAGTGGTCGTAGTCGACTCCGATGGGGTAGGCCTTGGCCACTGTCTTCCGCCCGTCCAGCTCCACCACGCAATCTTCGTGGTCGACGGTCGCGCCCAGCTCCCGCTCGCAATAATGCAGGAAGCTTTCCAGCCATTCCGTGGTCTGGAAACCGATCAGGTCATAATGCAGCATCGCCCGGACCAGCCGCTGGTGGAACGGCAGGGAGACGAACAGGCGGGTTGGCGGCCAGGGGATATGCAGGAAGAAACCGATCCGGTTCTTCACCCCGCGCGACCGCAGCCGCTCCCCCAGCGGCATCAGGTGGTAATCATGCACCCACACCGTGTCTTCGGGCTCGATCAGCGGCAGCACGCTCTGGGCGAAGCGCTCGTTTACCCGCTCGTAGCCCCGGCCGAATTCCTGTTCGTATTCGGTCAGGTCGATGCGGTAATGGAACAGCGGCCACAGCGTCGAATTGGCGTAGCCGTTATAGTACTCCTCGACATCCGCCTGCTCCAGATCGATCGTGGCGGTGGTGACGCCTTCCGACCGCTGCACGTTGATGTTGCCGGTGAAGGTGTCCGTCTCCTGGCCGGACCAGCCGAACCAGATGCCACCGTTCTGCTTAAGCGCAGAATTCAGCGCGCCGGCCAGTCCGCCCTGCGCCCCGGCCGCCCCCCGTGCCTTGGGGACTGCGACGCGGTTCGAAATGACGACAAGACGGCTCAACGGACAGTGTTCCAGTTCTTTGATAACAGACCAGCACAATTGATCACTCCGACCAGCGAATAGGTCTGCGGGAAGTTCCCCCACAGCTCCCCGGTCACGAAGTCCATATCTTCGGACAGCAGCCCCGACCTGGTGCGATGACCCAGCATGGCGACGAACAGCTCCCGCGCCTCCTGGTGCCGACCCATCCGCGCCAGCGCATCGATCAGCCAGAAGGTACAGATGTTGAAGGCAGTCTCGGGCGGGCCGAAATCGTCCTCCTTCTGGTACCGCAGCATGTGCTCGCCCCGGCGCAGGTCGCGCTCCACCGCGTCGATCGTGCTGGCGAAGCGCGGATCGTCCGGTTCCAGGAAGCGCAGCTCCAGCATCTGCAGCAGGCTGGCGTCCAGGTACTCGCTCTCGAAGCTGGCCTTGTAGAAACCATCCCGCTCGTCCGTGTCGGGAACCCAGGCATCGCGGTCGATCCGCGCACGGACGGCATCCGCCCGGTCATGCCAGAACCCGGCTCGATCCGGCTTGCCCAGCCGCTCCGCCACATTGCGCAGGCGATCACAGGCGGCCCAGCACATCACGGCGGAGTAGGTGTGAACCTCCTCCCGGGTGCGGAACTCCCACAGGCCGGCATCGGGCTGGTCATGCATCCGCCACGCCATCTCGCCCACCTGCTCCAGCCGGGCAAAGTCGCGCTCGTCCGCCATGCGCAGCAATCGCCGGTCGAAGAACGCCTGCACCGTGGGCAGCACGATCTGGCCGTAGCAATCGTGCTGCACCTGCCGGAAGGCGGCATTGCCGATCCGCACCGGCCCCATCCCACGATAGCCCGACAGGTCCGGCGCGATGCTCTCCGTCAGCTCGGCCGCGCCCATCACCGAATACAGCGGCTGGATCCGCCCGCCCTGCGCATCGTCCACGATGTTGCGCAGATAGCCGAGATACTTCTCCAGCACGTCCAGCGCGCCCAGCCGGTTAAGCGCTTGCACCGTGTAGTAGGAATCGCGGATCCAGCAGAACCGGTAGTCCCAGTTGCGCTGCGATCCCGGTGCCTCCGGGATGGAGGTGGTCAGCGCGGCGACGATCGCGCCGGTCTCCTCGTGCTGGCACAGCTTCAGCGTGATGGCACAGCGGATGACCTCGTCCTGCCATTCGAGCGGGGTGGCCAGCCCGCGCACCCACAGGCGCCAGTACTTGCGCGTCAGTTCTTCCATGTTGCGCAACTCGGCGCGCAGATTGCCGACGAACGGCTCGTCAGGCCCCAGGAAGAAGTGCTGGTCGCTTTCCACGCGGTACGTCTTGCCCGCCAGTACATAGCCAATCGGCGCGTCGGTCGACAGCCGCATGGCCTCGTCACCCAGCAGATACCGGATATGATTGCTGCCATTGGTGGTGCGTGGTTCTGCCGACCCGTGGCTGTGCAGCGGCGCCAGCTTGATCTTCAACCGCGGCACGCCCGCGACCGGCCGCACGATGCGGGTGAAGGCGACCGGGCGATACATGCGCCCGGACCGTTCGAACCGCGGGCAAAAGTCGGTGATCTCTACCGCGCTGCCATCCGCCGCCTCCAGCCGGGTGACCAGGATGGGGGTGTTGCGCTCGTAGCTCTGGCTGGCGCGCACCTGCCCTTCCAGCTCGAACCGCCAGACGCCCTGGTCCGGCCTGTCGCCGTGCAGCAGCGCGCAGAACACCGGGTCGCCGTCGACGCGCGGAATGCAGCCCCATACCAGGCCGGCCCGCTCGTCGATCATGCCGGACACCTGGCAATTGCCGACCGGCCATAATTCAAGGTTCGCGCCGCTGTCGCTCACAGGCCGAGCCAGTCGTGCACGGCGGCCGCATCGGGCAACTGGTAGCGGGCCCGGGTCGGGGTGCGATCGCCGACCAGGATGCCGAAGCCGCCCAGTTCATCCGCGGCGCGGAAGCCATCCTCGTCGGTGACGTCGTCGCCAACGAAGATCGGCATGGCCCCGGCGAACGGCGCCACCTGCATGAAGGCGCGCACCGCCCCTTCCTTGCTGACGCCGGGCCGCACCAGCTCGATCACGCTCTTGCCGCGCTTAACCTCCAGCTGGTGCCGGCCGGCCAGATCCTGCGCAAAGGCGAGGCCCGCCGGCTCAAGCGAAGGATCGCTGCGGTAATGCAGTGCGGCGCCATGGGGCTTCTGCTCCAGCGCGAAGCCACCGGCGGCGGCGAAATCGCGCAAGGCCTGCGTCGCATCGTCCGGCAAGGGCGCCGGCACTTCGCCCAGCAGCGATCCGTCGGCCAGTTCGCGCGCGATGCCGTGCGATCCGGCACGCGCCACGCGCAAGGAGCCGAGATGCCGCTGCAGGTCCGGGATCGCCCGCCCGCTGACAAGCGCCACGCGGTGATCCAGGCGCTCGCTCAGCGTGGCAAGATCGTCGGCCAGAGTCGTGCCCACGCTGATGCTGTCGGGCGTTGGCGCCAGGTCGACCAGCGTGCCGTCGAAATCCAGGAACAGCGCGAACGGCCCTTCCTGGCTCAGGTCAGGCAGGCGGGGCGGCGGCGGCAGGGTGGCATGTTCGAACATAATGATTGTGTAGACACGCTTGGCCCGGGGTCAACCGCAGCGCCGCAGGGGTGGCGTCACAGACCGGTCACACCACTGCTGCAACGAAGCCACGATCCAGCGACGGGGCACCCATGGGCAGACAGGTCAGCATCTTCAGCACAGATACCGCAAGCGCGGGCTATCCGCCCTTCGCGCACGGGGAAACGACCTACCGCTTCCACGCGCTCGGCTCGACCGCGCCGGCCGGGCTGATCGACGGCACGGTATGGCTGTTCGTCGACTGGCTGCTGCCCGACCTGTCCGGCCTGGAACTGTGCCGGCGATTGCGGGCCGATCCGCGCCTGCAGACGGCGCATGTCACGATGCTGCTGGAAGAGGACAGCCTGGAGGACCGGCGTCGCGCGCTGGCGGCGGGGGCGGACGATTACGCCGTGGGACCGCTGGGCCGTCAGGCCATGCTGGACCGGGTGCTCGCGCTCCAGACCGGGCCGGCGGCGATCCCGCAGCAGCAGCTCAGCCTGGGCGACCTGCAGATCAACGTCGCCGGGCAGCAGGCCACCTGGCAGGGCCGGCTGATCCCGTTGCGACCGAACGAGTTCCGCGTCCTGCGCTTCATGGTCGAACACCCGAACCGTGTTCTCGCGCGGGAGGAACTGGTGACCGCACTGGGCAAGGCCGGGGACCCCGATTACCTGCGCACCGTCGATGTCTGGATCAAGCGCCTGCGGTTCGGTCTGAAGGTCGCCGGCGCGCAAAGCCTGCTGCGCACCGTCCACGGCCGCGGCTACGTGCTCGACCTGATCTGACGAACAGCCGCACCCGGCTCATGCAGAGCGCGGCGCGGCCGGGACAGTCGGCATGCCGGTCACCCGGCATGCCTGACATCAGAAGGTGAAGGACAGCGACCCGCCGAAGCTGGTGCCGATGTCATAGGTGTTGATCTCGATCCGCCGGGTTCCATTGTCCTGGAACTCCTGATGGCTCTGACCGAAGAGGTTGCGCGCCTCCAGCTTCAGTTCGGCATCCACGCCGCCCAGGTCGATGCCCTGGCGGAACACGATGTCGAACCGCGCGCCGGGCTCCTCGATGATATCCGGCAGATCGCTGAAGCCGCGGCTGACCACGCGCTCGCTGCCGTAGGACAGCAGGAAGGTCAGCTGCTGCAGCCGCTCCGTATCTTCCAGCCCCAGCTGCAGATTGACCAGGTGATCCGACTGGCCGGTCAGCGGCACGTCGGGGCGGAAGAACAGCGTCGCATCGTCGGTACCGAAGCCGAACACCGCGGTGGTATCGCCTTCCTGCACCTTGATGGACGATTGCGTGTAGGTGTAGTTCGCGACGACCAGCAGCTGCTTGGTGGTGAACAGGCTGCCCAGCGCCTCCAGGTCGTAACGATACTCGAACTCCGCCTCGCCGCCATACAGCTCGGCCGAAGGGGCGTTGGCGAAGCTGGTCACGACGCGGCCATCCTCGAACGTCGCGAAGGCTTCGATCGGCCGATCGATCTTCTTGTAGAAACCGGCCAGCAGCGCGCGCGTCCCACCACCGGGGTAGTATTCCAGCCGGGCTTCCAGGTTCAGCAGCTCGCTGTCGGTCAGCAGCGGGTTGCCGCGGAAGGTGCGGGTGGTCTCCGGATCCTGGTACGGCTGGAAGATCAGCTCGCGGAACTGCGGACGGGCAATCGTCTTCGAGGCGCTGAGACGGGCCTGCAGACCGGCGTCGATCTCGTAGGTCAGCGTCGCCGCCGGCAGGAAGTAGTCGTTGTTCAGCGCAGTGGACGCGCCGATATCCGGCGGCGGGCTGGCGTACACGCCGAGGTCCGGCTCGACCGTCTGCCGCGCATCCTCGTACCGGACACCCACGTCGAAGGTCAGCGCATCGAACAGGTTGCCGCGTGCCATCAGGTAGCCGGCATGGACCTCCAGCTCGGCGTTGAAGGCCGGGGCGGCGCTGGTCGTCTCGTCCAGCAGCAGCTGGTAGCGCATGGCGGGATCGGTGTTCTGGGCAGACTCACCGAAGTCGATCACGTCATCGCTCAGCAGGCCACCCGGCTGCAGCAGGCTGAAAGCCGCCGGGAAGGAACCGTTGGCGCGGATGCGGAACTCGCGCCGGGAGGACGCCCGGTCCGTCTTGGTGTAGGCGTAACCACCCGTGACGGTGATGCCGTCCAGCACCGGATAGGACAGGTCCAGCCCGCCGTGGTAGACATTTTCCGTCAGGTCGGAGAACACCACCGAGGCGTTGCTGCGCTGCCCGTCCAGCGTGTTCTGCCACAGGCCTTCGTACAGGTTGTTCTCGTCCTGGCTCATGAAGTACTGGATCGAGTATTCGAACGGCGCCTCGCGCTGTGTCTGCGCATAGCCTGCGCGGACATCCACCTCGAAGTCCCCGAACTCCATCTCGCCGACGAACTGGGAGTCGAACAGCTGGCGTTCGAACCACGACGTGTCGTTGTCGATCTCGCGGTTGCCGCTGTCGAAGTTGGTGCCGAAGCCCAGCACCGTCTGCTTCAGGGTGTCGCGGATGAACAGGTTGGTGAAGCGGAACCGGTGATCGCCGATCTCCAGCCCCAGGCCCAGCAGGCCGTTCACCAGCACGCGGTTGTCGGTGGTGTAGTTGAGCGACGTGCTGTTCAGCACCAGATCGCCGCTACCGGAAGCGTCGCTCTGGATCAGTCGGTTGCGCCAGCGATTGCTGATGCCGGCCGTCGCGATGATGCCCAGGCGACCATCGCCGACATCGATGCCGGTGCCGGCCGTGAGGGTGCCGGAGAAATTGACCGGCAGCCGATCCAGCCGCTGAATGGTCATCATCTGAGGGTTCGTGATATCCTTGATGATGTCACGCACCGCGCCCCGGTCGGTGATGCTTTCCAGCTGCTGGCCACCGTCGAAGAACGCCTGCAAGGCCGGCGGCACGTCACGCGTGCCATCATCGAACCCGGTCCAGTCGCTGTCCGCACCAAAATACGAATAGCCGACCTGGCCGGTCGTCTCGGTATCGCCGCTGATCCCGGTGCCGACGGTGATGAAGGTCCGGTCGGGCACGGCGGAAGTGGTGAGATTGATCACGCCGCCACCGAACTCGCCCGGGAAGTTGGCGGAATAGGTCTTCTGCACCAGCGAGGATGCGACCACGCTGGTCGGGAAGATGTCCAGCGGCACCACGCGGCTGAGCGGTTCCGGGCTCGGCAGCGGCAGCCCGTTGAGCAGCGCGAGGGAGTAACGGTCGCCCAGGCCACGCACGAATACCAGGCCATTGCCCTGCACGGACAGGCCGGTGACGCGGCCGAGCGCGCCGGCGATGTCGCCCTCACCCGTCCGCGCAATCTGTTCGGCCGACAGGACCGACAGCACCTGCGTGGCGTTGCGCTGCGGATCGCGGCTGACACGGCCGGTCACGATGATCTCGCCGCCGGGAATGGAGACCTGCGCATCGGCGGCCCCGTCCGGTGCAGTGCTGTCCGGCCCTGGTGCGGCGGTGTCGGCGTTATCCGCGTCCTGCGGCACCTGGCCGACGGACGCGGTGCCGGGAATGCCGGCCCCCGCATCGCCGGTCGTGCCTTGCGCGAACACGACACCCGGCACGGTGAGCCCGGTGGAAAGCAGGAGCAGCCCTGCAAGCTGCTTGCCAGTGGTCATCGTACCGACCCCCTCAATGGTCTGTGCATCTCAGAAAATTACGGGGCCGCAGCCCCGCCATAGCGCCGTTGGCGGGCACGGCCGGCCGCCATCTGCGACCCGCCGTGCCCGCCATGTCAGCCGTGCCTTATGTGGCCGGGTAGACGGGCAGGCTGGTGCAGGCCCCGCTGTTGTTCGCACCGAAGCTGGCCGTCGCCGAGTTGCAGGTCCAGCCGGCATACCAGGTGTCGCTGGCGTCGCGGACGGCGCCGACATAGTTGGTGGTGTCGAAGAAGCTGCTCAGAGCCTGCGGGTTCGATGCGACCAGCGCGCTTTCGTTCGCACCATTGACGAACAGGTTCGTCAGCGTGGACGTGTAGTTGGCATTGTTGTTCGGGCCGCTGGTGAAGATGCCCTGCACCTGCGCCGCCGTCACGTCGTTGGTGCCGATGAACGGCGAGGCGCCGCCGCACTGGAACGCCACCGACCGGAAGATCGGCGGGCCGGCCTCGTCCGTGCCGGCATTAGCGGCGGCGATGGTCTCGGCATGCTGCACGCGCAGGCACTCGTCGTTGCGGCTGACCAGCAGACCGTTCACGAACGCGAAGTCCGCGCCGCCCCGCAGGCGGAGCATCGCCTGCCCGTCCGCCGCCGGAGCACCGGCGATGAAGGTGAAATTGGCGATGCGGGCATTGGTGCGCGGCGTGGAGTCACGCAGATTGTCCGAGTCGCCTTCCAGGATCGTGTCATGCGTGTTCGTGTTCTGCGCCACGATCACATATTGCAGGTTGGCCTTCACACCGGTGTCGACATCCAGCGCATCATCTTCCGGACCGACCACGATCAGGTGCTTCATGTTCACGTAGCCGCCGAAGAACTCGACGCCGTCATCCGAGCTGTTGAAGCTCATGATGTGGTCCATCTGCGTGCCGCTGCCGGTACCGCCGGTGGTCAGCGACTGCAGTTCGCTGTTGCCGGACAGGACGAAGCCGGAATAGCGGATCTGGACGTAGCTGAGCCGGCCCGAATTGTCGTTGTTGGTCACGCCGCCGAAGAAGGCCGGCGTCGCCGCGCCTTCCACCTGACGCTCGCACGCCACGGTGCCGGGGGTTGCGGCCGGTGCCGCGCAGTCGGTGACCTGCGCACGGCCGCTCAGCACCACGCCGCCCCACTGGCCGGACGAGGTGTCGCTGTTCAGGCCCAGCACGTTGTCGCGGCTGGTAAAGATGATCGGCCGCTGGGCCGTGCCGACCGCATTGATGCGATTGCCGCGGTTGACGTTCAGGAAGGACGCACCGCTGGCAAAGACGATAGCGCCCGGATCGATCGTCAGGACGACATTGGTATCGGCGGCGCTGGCGGTCGGCCCGCCATCAGTGCCGACATCGACGCGGCCGTTCATGCGGTACAGCACGCCACGCAGGTTGGGCAGCGTGGCGGAACGGGTGAAGCGCGCGGGCATGGTGCAGACGCGATAGGTGCCGGTCGGCCCGGTGATCACGCCGTCATCGGCCAGACCCGCGGCGTCCGCGATGGTCGGGCAGCCGGATGCCGGCTGGACCAGCGCAGGGGCAGTCGGCGCCGGCGTCGGTGCCGGGCTCGGCGCAGGCGTCGGGGCCGGGTTGTTGATCGTGATGTTGCCGCCGGTCCCGGGGGAAGCGATTTCGTCAGGTCCGCAAGCAGAAAGCGCCAACAGGCTGCAGCCAATTGCAAGCGAACGGGTCAGGTAGGTCACAGCACATCCCCCATGTGTAGGCGAGAATCAGATCGGGCGATCAGCGTCGCTGAGCCGCGCCTACGACCATGCTGTGACAGTTTCTTTGCAATGCAGCATCGCATCATGCTGCAGAGGAAATTACAGTTCTGTGACACTATGACAGTTTGATTGCATTTAGATGCGTGCGGCGTAGCATCCCGGTCAGAACGATAATCGGAGAGAGCCCATGTCCCTGATCCCCTTCCTTGCCGCCGCCGTGATGGTCGGCCAGCCGATCACTTCCATCCCCGGCCCTGACATCAGGGTCACCGAACTGCGCGACGTCGCGTACGAGGAACTCGCCACCGGCCAGACCGTGGCGGCGCTTGACGTGATCCAGGCCGAACTGACGACGCGTCCGGGCGACCCTGCCTTGCTGATCAATCTGGGCAGCACCTACCTGCGCCTCGGCCGGGCCGCCGAGGCACAGGCAGCGTTCGCAGCGGCGGAGGGCAGCAGCACCCGGTACGATCTGGAACTGGCGGATGGCCGTTGGGTGGACTCGCGCCGTGCCGCCCGGCTGGCGCAGGCCGACCTTGCGACCCGCCCGATGCTGGCGCTTCGGTGACATCACGCGACCGGATAGCCAACGGGCCATCCGGTTCTACCCCGATGATTTGCATGCTCACGCAGGCGGTTGTGTCACGCCGCTGTCATCTGGCATACGCATTGGCGCGCTTTCTGGAGCACCAATGATTCTGCGCGCTGCACTATTTGCCACGGCAACCATGCTGATGACCGCCAGCATCCCCGCACATGCCGATGTGCTGGAGATCGGCGCACACGGCGAAGCCGTGTGGCTCACCGGCGTACCCGAACAGGTCCTCGCGGTCGGCGAGGCGCTGCCGCTCGCCGAGATACCACTGGAAGCTGCCATTGTTCCCGATCACGCGGTGGCGATGCTCGCCGCACAGGCCGGCACCGTGCCGCAACTCTACGCCGCCAAGGTCGCCGAACTTGCCGACCGCTACGATCTCAGCCCGGCATTGATCGAGGCGCTGGTCTGGCAGGAAAGCCGCTGGCGCGCCGATGCCCGCTCGCCGGTCGGCGCGCGCGGCCTGGCCCAGTTGATGCCGGGCACCGCGCGCTACCTGGGCGTGAATCCTGACGACCCGTTCGCCAACCTTGAAGGTGGCGCCCGATACCTGCGCGAACAGATCGACCGCTTCGGTGGCGACATCGAACGTGCGCTGGCCGCCTACAATGCCGGGCCCGGCCGGGTAGAGCGCGCCGGCGGCATCCCCCGCATCCGCGAGACGCAAGGCTACGTATCTGCCATAATGAGCCGTCTCAGCGACCATTCCCGGAGTGAGCCTTGATCTACCGCACCCCTTCCCGCCTGCTCGCCACGCTGCTCGCGCTGTTCGTTCCCGTCGCGGCGCAGGCCCAGACGGCCGCCGATCCGCAGGGGTCCGGCCCGATCGTCGCCGCGCTGTCGTGGATGCAGGGCACGTTGCTGGGCAATGTCGCCACGGCGGTGGCGGTGATGGCGGTGGCCGCGGTCGGCTTCATGATGCTGACCGGGCGCATGAACTGGCGCTTCGGCGCGACCGTGATCATCGGCTGCTTTATCCTGTTCGGCGCTGCCAGCATCGTCAGCGGCATCCAGTCCGCCGCGGCAGTGGGCTGACATGGACCTCGTCCGCCATCCCGTGCACCGCGCACTGACGCGGCCGCAGATGTTCGCGGGCGTGACCTACAACTACTTCATCATCAACGCCGCCGTCACGACGGAGCTGTTCCTGATCACGGGCAGCTTCCTGGCCTTGCCGGTGGCGTTGCTGATCCATCTGGTGGGCTACTTCGCCTGCCTGCGCGAACCGCGGATCTTCGATCTGTGGCTGACCAAGGTCAGCAAATGTCCGCGCGTCAAGAACTGGAAGCATTGGGGCTGCAACAGCTACACCCCATGACCGTCGCACCGCCCAAGTCGGCGCGCAAGGAGCAGGACGCATGAAAACCAAGTGGCTCGGCGCCGCGGCATGGAGCGCGAAGGAAGCGCATGCCGGCGACCGTCTGCCCTATGCGCGGCTGCTGGACGGCAATACCGTGCTGCTGCGCGACGGGTCGCTGATGGCGGCGCTGCAGGTGCCGGGCCTGCTGTTCGAGACGGAGGATACCGACGCGCTGAACGCCCATGCCGCCACGCGGGAGGTCATGCTGCGGTCCGCCCTCGATGCGCGGTTCGTGCTGTACCACCACGTGATCCGCCGCCGCGTGGCGGTGGACCTGCCTGCCACCTTCGACGATCCGCTCGCCGCGCATATCGACCGCCGCTGGAACCAGAAGCTGCAGGGCGGATCGCTGTTCGTGAACGATCAGTTCGTGACGCTGGTGCGCCGCCCGGCCCGGGGCAAGGCCGGTCTGGCCGAGCGTGCCGGCAAGCTGTGGAAGCGTCGCGGGCGCGAACAGCTGGAAGCCGATCCCAAGGATCTGCGCTCGCTCCGTGCTGCGCTGCAGGCGCTTGCCGCCTCGCTGGGTGATTATGGCGCGCAGCCGCTGGGCGACTATGCCGGCCCGCATGGCGGGACGAACAACGAGCTGCTGGAACTGCTCAGCGCCCTGTTCAACGGCGAGATGCGCCCGGTACGCCGGCCGGAGGACGACACCGACATCGGCCGCATGCTGCCTTATCGCCGCGCCAGCTTCGGCGTCGATGCGATGGAGCTGCGCGGCGCCGGCGGCAATGCCGCGCCCGATTTCGGCGCCATGCTCAGCCTGAAGGACTATCCGGAGGCGACCAGCCCCGGCCTGCTCGATCCCATGCTGCGCCTGCCGTGCGAGATGATCGTGACGGAAAGTTTCGCGCCGCAGGAACGGCAGACCGCGCGCGAGCGGATCGACCTGTCGCTTCGCCGCCTGCGCTCCGCGGACGAGGAAGCGCAGGCCGAGCGGGGCGACATGCTCGCCGCGCGTGATGGCCTGGGCAGCGGCTCGGTCATCTTCGGCGATCATCATCTCAGCGTGCTGGTGCGCGAGACCGACCTCGCCCGGCTGGACGATGCCACCGCCGCCGTTGCCGCCGCGCTGGCCGATACCGGCGCGATCACCGTCCGCGAGGACACGAATCTGGAGCCGGCATTCTGGGGCCAGTTCCCCGGCAACGAAGGCTTCCTGGTCCGCCGCGCACTGATCACCAGCGCAAACATGGCCAGCTTCGGCAGCCTGCACGGCTTCGCGCTGGGCCAGGCCGAAAACAACCATTGGGGCGATGCCGTCACCCTGCTGGAGACGACCAGCGCGACGCCGTTCTTCTTCAACTTCCACCATGGCGATCTCGGCAACTTCTCCGTCATCGGCCCGTCCGGCTCCGGCAAGACGGTGGTGATGAACTTCCTGGCGGCACAGGCGCAGAAGTTCAGCCCGCGAACAGTATTGTTCGATAAGGATCGCGGTGCGGAGCTGTTCATCCGCGGCATCGGCGGCCGCTACGATCGCATCCATGCGGGGGAGCCGACCGGCTTCAACCCGATGGCCATGCCGGACAGCCCGTCGGCCCGCGCCTTCCTGCGGGACTGGCTGACCGTGCTGCTGAAGGCCGAAGGGCCGGAGGAACTGGCCACCATCGCCGGTGCGGTGGATGCCGCCTACGCCAATGCCCCGCACCTGCGCCGGCTGCGTTTCTTCCGAGAATTGCTGTCGGGCACACGTCGGCCGCAGGCGGGGGATCTGGCCGACCGGCTGAGCCCGTGGATCGAGGATGGCGAGCATGGGTGGCTGTTCGACAACGCGACCGACCGGCTGGACCTGTCCACCCGGGTCATGGGCTTCGACATGAGCGCGCTGCTGGAGAACCCGCGGCTTCGCACGCCGACCATGATGTACCTGTTCCACCGCATCGAGGAGCGGCTGGACGGCATGCCCACGATGATCCTGATCGACGAGGGCTGGAAAGCGCTGGATGACGAGGTGTTCGCCGCCCGCATCCGCGACTGGTTGAAGACGCTGCGCAAACGCAACGCGCTGGTCGGCTTCGCCACGCAGAGCGCCCGCGATGCGCTGGACAGCCGCATCTCCACCGCGCTGGTCGAACAGACCGCCACCATGGTGTTCATGCCCAACGCCCGCGCCCGCGAAGAGGATTATTGCGAGGGGTTCGGCCTCACGCGGCACGAACTCAGCCTGATCCGCAGCCTGCCCGCGCACAGCCGCGCCTTCCTGGTGCGGCAGCCCGATGCATCCGTGGTGGTCCGGCTGGACCTGTCCGGCGCACCGGAGGTGCTGACCATCCTGTCCGGCCGCGAAAGCACCGTGCGCCGGCTGGATGCGATCCGCGCCAGCGTGGGGGACGAGCCGGCCGCCTGGTATCCGCTGCTGACCAACCAGCCGTGGCCCGGCACGATGGCAGAACCGGACTATGCCGACCTGCCGATCCCGGCACCCACGCCCGTGCCCGCCTTCCTGACGCAGGAGGCGGCCGAGTGAGCGCCGCCGGCCTGACCCCGGCTTTGTGTCAGGAGGCGATGGACGGCGTCGGCAGCGGTGTGGCGATGTCGCTGCGCGCGGTCGACTGCGCCGCCGCCGCCACCTCGCAGGCGGCATTCGGGCGCCTGTTCGCCAGCGATGGCGCGCTGCTGCCGGCGCTGACCATCCTGCTGACGCTGTATGTCGCCTTCTTCGCCTTCGGCCTGATCACCGGGCGCAGCACGCTGGGCATTTCCGCCCTGACGCCGCGCATGGTCACGCTGGGCCTGGTGCTGACCTTTGCGACAAGCTGGGCTGCCTACCAGGGCACGATGTACAATCTGGTGATCGGCGCGCCCAACCAGATCGCCAACATCCTGACCGGAACCGAAGGATCCGCCACCACCGTCTTCGCCGACAAGATCGATGTGGTGTTCGCCGCCCTGATCGAAGCCAGCGGGGACGAGGCGGCGGAGGGCGCGCCCTCCACCTTCTCGCCGCCCGGCCTGTTGTGGCTCGGTGGCACATTGCTGCTGCTGGGCACGGTCGGTCTGCTCGCCACCTGCAAGATCGCACTGGCGATCCTGATGGCGCTGGGACCGATCTTCGTGGTGCTGGCGCTGTTCAACGGCACGCGCGGCCTGTTCACCGGCTGGCTCAAGGGCGTGGTGCTGCTGGCGATCACGCCACTGTTCGCGGTGCTCGGCGGGTCGCTGATGCTGGAACTGGCCGTGCCCGTCCTGCGCGCGCTGACTGTGGTACCGGGCGAGATCGAGCCGCGTGCGGCCATGGCCTTCTTCATGATCGGGGCGGTCCACATGGCGCTGATGATCATGGTGCTGAAGGTCGCCGGCACCATGGTCGCGGGCTGGACCGTATTCGGCCTGACCGGCCGCGATGCGGACAAGGCCGACAATGCGGTCACCGCTGCTGCTGCCGCCCGCGGGGCTGCCACTGCAGTCGTCGCGGCCGGTCCGGCCGGCGCTGCCCGCACCGCCAGCGCCGCGCCCTCGCGCGACATCCGCATGACCGCTGCCAGCCTGCCATCCGCCGCCAATGATCGCGGCAGTACCGGCACGGTCTCCACGCGCGAGACGCGTATCATCGGCGCTGCGGCACCAGGCGCCGGCAGCATCGCCGACCAGGCGGGCCCGTCGCGCGCCCGCGGTGTCGGCAGCCGTTTCCGCGCCGCGCCGCCGCGCGGCTCCAAGTCCAGGACCACACCATGATCCGCCCCATCCTGCTTGCCGCGCTGCTCGTGGCCGCCATTCCTGCCAGGGCCGATGATCGACGCCTGGTGGAACATTTCTACAATGCGGACGAAGTGGTCCAGCTGCAGGGTCGTGCCAACGTCCAGGCCGCCATCCGCTTCGCCGAGAACGAGCATATCGAGAACGTCGCTATTGGCGACTCCCAGAGCTGGCAGGTCACCCCCAACAAGCGGGCCAACCTGCTGTTCGTGAAGCCACTGGCGGACCGCGCCGCCACCAACATGACGGTGGTGACGGACAAGCGCACCTATCTGTTCGATCTCGTCGCCAGCCCGGCCAACCGCAACCCGACCTACCTGCTGGCCTTCACCTACCCGGAGGAGCCGGAGGAGGAGGATGAGGCGCAACTGGCGGGCCAGGGTGCCGCCGGGGCGCCGACCGCGATCGAGCTTGCCGCGGCGACCGATCCCTATGCAGTGGTCGACCCGGTCCTGCTGAACCATGATTGGCGCCGTTTCGGCGACAGCGGGCTGCTGCCGAACACGATCTATGACGATGGCACGGCAACCTTCATGTCCTGGGCAGCCGGCACGCCGCTGCCGGCCATTCTCATCCAGGATCTGGAGGGAACCGAGGGGCCGGTGAACTACGCCGTTCGTGGAGAGCAGATCGTGGTCGATGGTGTGCCACGCCGGCTCATCCTGCGTTCGGGCGATGATATTGCCACCCTTGTCAACGAAGGTCCCGTTCGCGCGCCTTCCGCTTCCGCCGCCGCCCCCAGAGCGGTCGCCAGCACGGAGATACGCCGATGAAACTCGCCAACCGCATTTCACCGTCGCGTACGAACGGCGACGCGGCGCCGGACACCGACCCGCGCGAGAACGCCTCTGCCGAGGTGATCGATCTGGCAAGCCGGACCGCCTATCCGGCGGTGGCGGGGCGCAAGGGCCGGTCTGATGCCGTCGGCCTGGCTGCCGGCATCGGCTTCGTCGCGTTGCTGGGCGCGGCGACGCTGTGGGGCCTCAATGCCAGCCGCGTGCCGGATGCTCCGCAAGGCACCGCCCCGGTGGTGCAGAACGGGCCGCCCAACGCGTTTATCCCGACCGACCCACTCACGCCGGTGCCGGTGCTGAACGGCGTGCCGGCCGGTGCGCCCGTACCATCGCCGGTCTTCGCCTCCCCGCCGCAGACCGCCGCCATGCCGATGGGCAACCCCTATGCCAGCCCCACGGTGGTGTTCGATGCCGGCGCCATGCCCGCCGCTGCCGCCGGCGCGCTGGCAGGCGCCCCCGCTGGTGAGGCGACCGCCGGCACCGGCACGACGGCGGCGGATTTCGCCAGCCGCGTCGGCGGCGTGGGCGGTGGCCCGGCCGTGGCCCGCACCGATGTCGATCCGCGCACCACGGTGACGCAGGGGACCATGATCCCCGCCGTGCTGGAAACCGCCATCAACACCGACGTGCCCGGCTTCGCCCGCGCCGTGGTCAGCCAGGACGTGCGCAGCTTCGACGGCACGCGCATCCTGGTCCCGCGCTCCAGCCGGCTGATCGGGCAGTACCAGTCCGGCCTGCAGGCCGGCCAGCGGCGCGCCTACGTCATCTGGACCCGCCTGATCCGTCCCGACGGCGTGTCCGTTGCACTGGCCAGCCCCGCCAGTGCGTTCGACGGCAGCGGCGGCCTGCCGGGCCGGGTGGACAACCACTTCTTCCAGCGCTTCGGATCGTCCATCCTGCTGTCGGTGATCGGCGGGCTGACCGCGGTCGCCAGCGGCGGCACCTCGGTCGTGCTGGGCGGCGGGCAGGATGCGGCCAGCACTGCGCTGCAGCAGAGCGGCCAGATTGCGCCCACCGTGCGGGTGCGCCAGGGCGAACCGATTCGCGTATTCACCGCGCGCGACCTGGACTTCAGCCAGGCACCCCGCCTGTGATCCCGGGCCTGTAAGGCCATGGCAGCCGAAATCGTCCACCTCGGCAGCCCGGTCGACGAGCTTGGCGCAGCCGAGCCCGATGCGCCGCGCATCGTCAGCGGCAGCGTCTATCTCGACGCCTACCTCGCCCCGTTCCGCCAGTGGCTGGAACGGGACACGGTGACGGAGATCATGGTCAACCGCCCCGGCGAGGTGTGGGTGGAGGATGCCGCGCAGCCCGGCATGCAGCGGATCGTCGCGCCGGAGATCGACGATCGCCTGGTGCAGCGCCTGGCCGAACAGGTTGCCCGCGTCAGCCACCAGGGCATCAACCGCGAACACCCGCTGCTGGGCGCGACCCTGCCGGCGGACGGCTTTGGCGGCGCGCGCATCCAGTTCTGCGGCCCGCCCGCGACCCGGCGCCATTGGGCCATGGCGATCCGCCGCCATCGCCGGCTGGACCTGCCGCTCGACGCCTATGACACCGGCCCGCTGCTGGCGCCGGTGGAGCCCGACATGCCGGACTCGGCGCAGGCTCCGATCGCGTTCCTGCGGGCGGCTATCCGCGCGCGCAAGACGATCCTGATCTCCGGCGGCACCAGCACCGGCAAGACCACCTTCCTCAATGCCATGCTGGGCGAGATCCCGCCGCACGAACGCGTCATCCTGGTGGAGGACACGCCCGAACTGCGCCTGCCCGGCGCCAATGGCTTGGGCCTGGTGGCGGTCAAGGGCGAGCTGGGCGAAGCCAAGGTCACCGCCAACGAACTGCTGCAATCGGCCCTCCGCCTGCGTCCCGATCGCATCGTGCTGGGCGAGCTGCGCGGCGCGGAAAGCGTCAGCTTCCTGCGCGCCATCAACACCGGTCACCCGGGCAGCTTCTCCACCATCCACGCCAATTCGCTGCGCGGCGCGCTGGAACAGCTGGCGCTGATGGTCATGCAGACCGGCATCGGCCTGACCCGCAGCGACACCATCGCCTATGCCGCATCGGTGATCGACGTCATCGTGCAGCTGGATCGCAGCGATGGTCGCCGCGGCATCAGCGCAATCGCACGGCCGGGCGACATCCTGCCCTGAGCCGCGCTGCTTCCAAATGACGCATTGCCCGGCTAGCGGGGGCAGGCAGGCCGGATCCGCTCCGGCCAATCACCTTGGAGTCCAGTGACCGGTCATGAGCAGCACCGCGCAGAATGCCCGCCCCGACAGCATCGTCACGACCGAAGCCCTGATGGTCGGTCCGGCCGCCCCGGAAGACCGCTACTTCAACCGCGAACTCAGCTGGCTGTCGTTCAACGATCGCGTCCTCGCCGAAGCCTGCAACAGCGCCTATCCGCTGCTGGAACGCCTGCGCTTCCTGTCGATCAGCGGCAGCAATCTGGACGAGTTCCTGATGATCCGCGCGGCCGGGCTGGCGGGCCAGATCCGCAGCAAGATCGGCAACATGTCGCTCGACGGCCGCACCCCCGGGCAGCAGCTGGCCGCCATCACCGCCAAGGTGCTGGACCTGACCGGCAAGCAGCAGTCGATCCTGGCGGACGTGAAGCAGCTGCTGGCGGCGCAGGGCATCGTCATCGCGGGCGAGGACCGGATCGATGCGGAAGCCGACGGCTGGCTGCAGAACTATTTCCTGAACTCCATCATGCCGGTCATCACGCCGCAGGCAATCGACCCGGCACATCCCTTCCCCTTCGTGGCCAATCGCGGCATCGGCGTGCTGTTCAACCTCACGCGGGAGGATGATGGCAGCAGCCTGGTGGAAATGGTGCTGATCCCCAGCGCGCTGCCCCGCTTCGTGCGGGTGCCGGGCGCCGATGCGCTGTATCTCACCACCGAACAGATCGTGTGCCGCTATGCCACCTTGCTGTTCCCCGGCTTCCGCGTCGATGGCGACGGCGTGTTCCGCCTGCTGCGCGACAGCGATATCGAGCTGGAGGAAGATGCGGAGGATCTGGTCCGCTACTACCGCACCGCCATCCAGCGCCGCCGTCGCGGCAAGGTGATCCTGCTGGAGCTGGACCATGCGTTCGATCCCGCCGGGGAGCAGATGCTGCGCGACCAGCTTGGGCTGGAGCAGGCGATGGTCCTGCCGCTGGATCATCTGGTCGGCGTCTGCGACCTGGCACAGATCGTGGGCGAGGACCGGCCCGACCTGAAGTTCACCCCTTACGCCCCCCGCTATCCGGAGCGGGTGATGGAGCATGATGGCGACTGCTTCGCCGCCATCCGCGAGAAGGACATCGTGATTCATCACCCGTACGAAAGTTTCGAGGTGGTGGTCGATTTCCTGTACCAGGCGGCGAACGATCCGGCGGTGATCTCCATCAAGCAGACGCTGTACCGCGCGGGGCACCAGTCCCCGGTAATCCAGGCGCTGGTCCATGCGGCGGAGATGGGCAAGTCCGTCACCGCCGTCGTCGAGCTGAAGGCCCGGTTCGACGAGGAGCAGAACCTCAAGTGGGCCAGCGAGCTGGAGCGCGCCGGCGTGCAGGTCATCTACGGCTTCGTCGACTGGAAGACGCACGCCAAGGTGTCGCTGGTCGTGCGGCAGGAGGAGGAGGGGTACCGCACCTACTGCCATTTCGGCACGGGCAATTACCACCCGATCACGGCGCGCATCTATACCGATCTCAGCTTCTTCACCGCCGATCCCGCCATCGGGCGCGACGCGGCCAAGCTGTTCAACTTCATCACCGGCTATGTCGAGCCGCAGGGGCTGGAACGGCTGGCGCTGTCGCCACTGAACCTGCGGGAGACCCTGTACACCAAGATCGACCGCGAGATCGCCAATGCCCGCGAAGGCCGGCCCGCCAGCATCTGGGCCAAGATGAACTCGCTCACCGAACAGGGCGTGATTGACCGGCTATATGCCGCCAGCCAGGCCGGCGTGCGCGTCGTGCTGGTGGTGCGGGGCATCTGCTGCCTTCGGCCCGGCATCCTCGGCCTGTCCGAAAACATCACCGTCAAGTCGATCATCGGCCGCTTCCTGGAACACAGCCGCATCTGGGCCTTTGCGAACGGGACGGAAATGCCCAGCGGGGATGCAGAAGTGTTCATCACCAGTGCCGATGCCATGAACCGCAACCTCAACCGCCGGGTGGAGCTGCTGGTCCCGATCATCAACCAGACCGTGCACGACCAGGTGCTGGAACAGGTGCTGATGGCCAACCTGCTGGATACCGAGCAGAGCTGGCTGCTGGATGGCGAGGATGGCAGCTGGGAACGGGTGGCCGACGACGGCACCGACGGGTTCAACCTGCACGAATATTTCATGACCAATCCGTCCCTTTCCGGACGGGGCGATGCGCTGAAGGACAGCCGGGTGCCGAAGCTGACGCTACGCCGGGGCGCGGCATGATCGCCCGCGCCGGCATCCGCCGCACGGCCGCCGCGCTGGAGCGGCCGGACCGCGCGGTGATCGACATCGGGTCCAATACGGTGCGTCTGGTCGTCTATGCCGGATCGGTGCGCGCGCCGGAGGTGTTCCTGAACGAAAAGGTCAGCGCCCGGCTGGGGCAGGACCTGTCCACGACTGGAATGATGCCGGAGGCGGGAATGCAGGCCGCGCTGACCATGCTGGCCCGGGCCGCCACCATCCTGGCCGATCTGGAGATCCGCGACGTGCAGACCGTCGCCACGGCTGCGGTGCGCGAGGCGCGCAACGGCCCCGAGTTCATGGCGCGGGTCACCGAACTGGGCCTGTCGCCACGGCTGCTGACCGGGGAGGAGGAGGCGCAGACCTCCGCCATGGGCGTGATCGGTGCCTTCCCGCGCGCGGTCGGGACCGTGGCGGATCTCGGCGGCGGCAGCCTGGAACTGGTGCATATCGGCGAGGGGCGTTCGCATGGCGGCACCAGCCTGCCGCTCGGTACGCTGCGGCTGCCGGCGCTGCGCGACGGAGGTATGGAGGCGTTCCGCAGCCGGGTCGCCCGGATCGTGAGCGATGCGGAAGGCGGCGGTGAGGCCACGGGCCGGCTGTACATGGTCGGCGGCACCTGGCGCGCCTTTGCCGCATACGCCATGCGCGCGGCCGACCACCCGCTGACCGATCCGCACGGCTACCGCCTGGCCACGGACGATGCCGACCGCTACGCCCGCATCGTCGAAAAATGCACCTCGGCAGAGCTGGCGAAGATGAAGGGTATCTCCAAGACCCGTGCCGCCGTCCTGCCCGATGCCGCCGCCATGCTGCGCGTCCTGCTGGCGGAACTGAAGCCGGACAGCCTGATCTTCTCCGCCTGGGGCCTGCGCGAAGGGCTGCTGTATGGCGACCTGGATGCGGCCGCCTGCCAGCAGGATCCGCTGCTATCCGCGATCGGCCAGTTTACCGAACCGCGCGGCGCCTCCCCGTCGCTGGCTGCGACCATCACCGGCTGGACGGCGGATGTGGCCAGCGGTGCGGAGGTGCCCGAGGCTGGCAGCGAGCGGCTGCGCCTGGCGGCCACCATGCTGGCGATCGCCGCCGCCCGGCTCGAACCGAACATGCGCCTGCGCCATGCGCTGGACTGGGCGCTGGAGAAGCGCTGGCTGGCAATCGATCCGGCGGGCCGCGCCCGGCTGGCGGCGGCGCTGCACGGTGCCTGCGGCAAGCCGGTGATCGATGCCGACCTGCTGCGTCTCACCACCGAGGACCGTCTGCGCGAAGCGGTCGGCTGGGGCCTTGCCATCCGGCTGTGCCGCCGGCTGGGCGCAGGATCGCATGTGTCGCTGATGACCAGCACGCTGCGGCGCGAAGGCGGCCGTCTGGTCCTGCGGGTCGACCCGGCGCGTGCAGCCCTGGCCGCCGGTCCCGTGCTGGGCGACCTGCGCAACCTGGCCCAGTGGATGGGGCTGGAACACGAGCTGCGGATTGCCGAGCGGGAGGATGCGATCCCGGCCTGAGCGCCGGAGTTCACATCGGGTTCACGCGAGTCGGGTTGATCTGGCCTCTTCCAGGAGGCCTACCATGCGTCTCACTCTCGCTGCCACCATCGTGCTCGCCATCGCTACCGTGCCGCAGACTGCCTCAGCCCGCTACGTGCAGCGATGGCCGGCGGAATCGTCCAAGTCCCGCTTCCTGGTCCGCGCCGACGTGGTGCAGCCCATCCCGGAGATCGAGGCGCTGAACCGCACGATCGAGGAGGGTCGCGACGCGGGGCAGCTCGACCGCAAGACCGCCCGTCGCCTGCGGGGGGAGGCTGGCCGCATGGCGAGCGCGGCGCGCCGCTATGCCCGCGACGGCATGACGCCTGCGGAGCTGCACGAGCTGCGGGTCTGGGCCATCGTCACCAGGGAGCAGACGGACCTGCTCCGCGCGGAGATGAGCTACATCGGTCGCTGATCAGGCGGTGACCCGGGCGACGAAGTCCAGGATCAGCCGTTCGATCCCCCGCTCCGGCGTGCCGACGCTCAACACCGGGGAGACGTGGTTGTGCCCCGCCAGCAGGTGCATTTGGGGATAGGCGGCATGCGCCAGGCCCCAGGCCCCGACCATCTGCGCCGCCTGCGTCTGGTGGTCGGCCGGATCCAGTTCAGCCACGGTGAACAGCAGCGGCACATCGCTGCTCAACAGCCCGGCCGCGCAGGACGCCTGCGACCAGTTGCGGCGGTCCGGCCCGAAATAGGCCATTGCCCCGTCATCCGCCGCGGCATGGCGTGGATCGTAGATGCCCGACATCAGCACCGCCCCGGCGATCCCCGCGCCCGGCCCGACATGCAGCGCCGGATCCGCCAGGTAGCCGCCGACATGGGTGGCCCCGGTGCAATGGCCCACAAGGACGATGCCCAGCGGATCGCCGCCATGCTCCGCCACATTGTCGCGCAGCCAGGCGACGGCACGGGCGACGTCCTCGGCCCCGGCGGGGAAGCGGTGTTCGGGCGCCAGGCGATAGTGCATGGCGGCCCCGACCAGACCCCGATTGGCGGCCATCGCGGCAACATTGTCGGGCCCGGCCTCGGCATCGGGCCACAGTTCCTGATCATATCCGCCACCGCCCACGAACAGCAGCACCGGTCGCGCGGCCGCATCGCTGCCGGGATACAGGTTCAGCCGATGCCGGACGTCCGGTCCATAGGGCACATCGCGCAGCACGCCGGCATCCGCGAGGTCGAGCAGCGGGGCGAACAGGCGGCGGGTGGCCGCAATCATGCGCGGGGTCACGTCACGCCCTTCGCGGGCGATGCTGGCGCGGAGACTCATGTTCATCCCGCCCCGTAGCCTGCGATCATGACAGGTGACAGGATTGTGCGATCAAAAACCGTATCTTACGCCCGCCCATGCGGTGAACGGCACTCCCAGGTCGATGGACCCTCCGCCATTGCGGGTGACAATGTCCGCATCCAGCAGGTTTTCGATCCGCCCGACCAGCGTCAGCGCACCGTGCACCGGCACCTGCGCGAACAGGTCCACCGTGGTCGCCGCCCGCAAGGCGTCGTCCTCCCGGTCGCCTTCGAACTGCCGCCCGACATGGCGTAGCGTGGCGGCCAGCCGCGTGCGCTCCGCCGGGTTCCAGCTCAGCGTCGCGCTGCCGGCACGGGCAGGCACCTGCGCGGGACGGAACCCGTCCAACGCGGCAGCGGCGCCGTCAGCCTCCACCTCGGCATCGGTCAGCGCCAGCGTTCCCTCCAGCGCCAGCGCCCCATGCGTCACCTCCCCCGCAAGCTCCAGCCCGCGCGCGCGGACGGCATCCAGGTTCTGCCGCTCGCGCACGCTCTGCGTCAGCGTGACATTGGCGATCGCGCCACGAATGCGGTTGTCGAACGCGGTCAGCGACAGTCGGGCCGCCGACGCCACCTGCCAGTCCATTCCTGCCTCGAACCCGGTCAGCCGCTCGTTCCGCAGCAGCGGGTTGGCATTGGTGGTCACCGGAAACACCACGAAGGGCCGATACAGCTCGTTCAGATTGGGCAGGCGGAACCCGCTATAGGCCGCCGCGCGCAGCTGCACCCCGGCGCCGGCATCGAAGGTAGCCCCTGCCCGCCAGTTCACCGCCCAGTCCGCACGGTCCGCATAGGCTTCGTCCAGCAGCAGCGCACCGCTGGCGGCCAGATTGCGCTGGTAGCCGTCGCGGATGGACCAGCGATCGGCCCGCACACCGCCCGTCAGCACCACCGCGCCCAGCTGCCAGTCATCCTCCACGAACAGGCCCAGGGTGCTGTTGACGCCGCCGGCAGAACGGCTGCCATTGGCGGCCCCGCTGGCGAGGTAGCGATCCTCCACCAGATCGCCGGCGGAGCGGCGATAATCCGCGCCCAGCCGCAGCACATGCGCCGCTCCCACGGGCGGTCGCACCTCCAGCTTGCCGCCCAGCCCGGTCGAGGGCGTGTCCCGCTGGTCCAGCGTCAGCGCGTAACTGGTGGCGGAGATCACGCGATTGGTGAAGTTGCGCCATTGCGCGTAGGCCAGCGCGTCCACCTGCCAGGGGCCACGCCCGACCAGCCGCACCGACAGGTCCTCCCCGCGGCTGCTGCTGTCCGCCCCGGCGAAGCGCAGGGTGCGATGATCGTCGAACGCCAGCCCGCGCAGCTGCACCTCCAGATCCGGCGCCACCCGCTGCACCAGCCGCGCACTGGCGGACCAGCTGTCGAACGCCGCGCGTGCAGTGGCAGGCACGCGCTGGTCGGCCGGCGTGGTGAAGAAGCCCTGCCCCCGGTCCCAGCGCCCGCTGACCACTGCGAAGCCATCACCCAGTTCGGGCGCCACCGTCGCCGACAGCGCCGTCTCCCCGCGGTGGTCGACCAGCGCCTCGCCGCTCAGCAGGCCCAGCGTCTCCGGTCCGGCACTGTCCAGTTCCACCGTGCCGGCCAGCGCGCCGGCACCGAACGGGCCGGACCCGCCGCCTCGCGTCACCCGCGCCCGCGCCAGCCGCTCGGGCGCGATGGCGCTGAACGGGATGTAGCCGAAGAACGGATCGGCCATCGGCACCCCGTCCAGCAGCAGTTGCGCCCGGCTGCTGGCATTGCCGCCCAGCGCCCGCAGGGTAATCCCCTGCGCGGAAGGGTTGGAGGAGCGGCTGTCCGACCGGCGGAATTGCTGGAACCCCGCAACGTTGCTCAGCACATCCTCCAGCCGGCCGGATGCGCTGCGGCTGATCGCCTCCCGCCCGATCGTGACCGTACCATAGGCCGGTGTTGCCGGCGTGTCCGGCAGCCCCGTGCCGGTCACGATGATCGACGCCGTCTCCTGCGCCATGGCCGACACTGCCCCACCCGCCAGCATCGCTGCCGGCGCGGCCCACAGCAGGCGGCGGTTCACGGGCGGAAATCCAGCCCGCCGACCCGTTCGGCAAAGCGCCACCCATCGGCGGTGCGTACCAGCCGATCGGTGTAGCTGCCCACCAGCGGCCCTGTCGCATCGCGCACCGCGAGCCCGCCCTCGGCCGGCACCTCGCCGGTGAACAGCAGCATCACGCTGAAGGCGGTGGCGTGATGGCCATCCACCACATCGACCACGATGTTGCCGACCATATGCCGCTGCGGCCGGGCTGGCCTGGCGGTGAAGCTGGCCAGGATGGCCTCGCGCCCGGTGACGAACTCGCCCGGGCGGCTGGGCCGGGCAAAGCGCCCGTCATCGGTATACAGCCCGGCCACGCGGGCCCACTCCCCGGCATCGGCCAGGTTGGCATAGAGGCGGATCAGGCGCCCGCAATCCGCCTCGATCGCGCGGCGTTCGTCATTGGTCATGCCGCGGCCCGTGCCACAGCGGACAGGGGCCGCCAAGAGCAGGCCGACGCCGCTCCTCATGCTTGCGGAAAGTTCGCATACGTGAAAGATGAAGCATCGTTCATTCCCGAGGACATTCGCCATGATCTCCACCACCCATGTCGGCAGCCTGCCGCGTGGCGCCGCCCTCGTCCCTCTGCTGCTGGCCCGCGACAAGGGGGAGCCGTACGACGCGGCCGCATTCGACACCGCCGTGCAGGCGGCGGTGGACGAAGCCGTGCAGCAGCAGGTTGCCGCGGGCGTGTCGATCGTGTCGGACGGGGAGCTCGGCAAGATCGGCTACTCCACCTACATCCAGGAACGCCTGTCGGGCTTCGGCGGCCACACGCCACGCAAGCCGGCGCGGGATCTGGCGGACGTGCCGGAACTAGCGGCCAAGCTGGCGCACATCATGGGCGCGCAGGAGTTCAGCCGCGCCAGCGCCATCGGCAAGGTGGAACTGGTCAACCTGCAGCCGCTGCATGATGATACGCGCCGTTTCCGCACGGCGCTGGACCGGCACGGCGCGGGCGTCAGGGGCTTCCTCAACGCCGCCAGCCCCGGCCTGATCACCGCCTTCCAGCCCAATGCCTTCTACCCCAGCCACGAGGCCTATCTGGCCGACCTGGTCACCGCCATGCGGCCGGAATACGAGGCGATCATTGCCGCCGGCTTCGACCTGCAGCTGGACTGCCCCGACCTGGCGATGAGCCGGCACACCGGCTACCAGGACATGGACGAGGCGGAATTCCTGCGCACCATCAGCGCCAATGTGGCGGCGCTGAACGCGGCCACCGCGAACATCCCGGCCGAACGGATGCGGATGCATGTGTGCTGGGGCAATTACGAAGGGCCCCACGATCACGACATTCCGCTGGAACGGATCATCGACATCGTGCTTGCCGCCCGGCCGCAGACCATCCTGTTCGAAGCCGCCAATCCGCGGCACGAGCATGAATGGGTGGTGTGGCGCGCGGCCGACCTGGCCGGCAAGGTGCTGGCCCCCGGCCTGATCGACAGTTGCAGCAACTATATCGAGACGCCGGAACTGATCGCCCAGCGGATCGAACGTTTCGCCGGCTTCGTGGGCAAGGATCGCGTGATCGCCAGCACCGATTGCGGCTTCGGCACCTTTGCGGGCTATGGCAAGATCGACCCCGCCGTGACGTGGAAGAAGCTCGCCAACCTGCGCGCCGGCGCCGACCTGGCGGATGGCAGGATCGGCTGATGGCGGCCGAGCAGGACGAAATCCCGCCGGCCGCGCTGTCGCCGGCGGTCAAGTCGGCCACGCGCACGCTGGACATCATCGAGTATGTTGTCGCCACGTCGCGCCCGCTGGTGGCACAGGAGATCGCCGTGGCGCTGGGCATCCCGGTGTCCAGCCTGTCCTACCTGCTCGCCACCCTGGTGGAGCGCGGCTACATCGTGCGCGAAGGGCGCCGCTATCTGCCGGGCCCGGGGCTGGAGCGGCTGCAGACCCGCCGCCATGGCCCCACCCTGGCCGATCGTGCCGCCCCGCTGGTGCAATGGCTGCGCGCCCAGCTGAACGAGACCGCCAGCTTCCTGGTCCGCGTGGACTGGGAGGCAGAGGTGCTGGTGACGCAGAGCAGCAGTCACGCGCTGCGCTATTCGCTGGATGTCGGCAGCCGGTTGCCGCTGCATGCGCTGGCGGGCGGGCGCGCCTTGCTCACCCTGATGGATGATGGCGATCTGGCACGATATTTCGCCGAGTCCACCCGGCGGCGGCTGACCCCCTCCACCATCACCAACGAAAACGGCCTGCGTCAGGCGATCGCGCAGGCGCGCGACGCCGGCATTGCCGAGACGGACGAGGAATACAGCCTCGGCATCCACGGCATGGCCTGCGTGGTCATGTCGGGGGATGTGCCGGTCGGCGCACTGTCCGTCGCCATTCCCAAGGCGCGCCTGACATCGGACCGGCACGACAAGGCGATCAAGATGCTGCAACGCGCCGCGGCGATGCTGGACAGCTAGGCCGCGACTTCGTCATCGCGAGGGGCCGCAGGCGACCCCCTTGATGACGAAGTCGGCCCCTCGATCAGGCCGAAACGCCGACACCCTTCTGCCGCCAGCTGTCGGCATAGCTGTCGCGCGCCACGTTGGAATAGGGCACCGGGCTGATCACGGCAGTGATCTCCACCTGCTCGTGCGGCTCCACGGTCGGCTTGGCCGTGCCGCCATCGGGCTCGCCCCAGACCAGCGTCACCTTCTTGCCCATGTCCACGTAATCGGGATCGATCATCGCCAGGCTCAGCATCTTGCCGGCATTGGCGGAATAGCCGATCCAGGTGGACACGCCGATCAGCTTGCCGTCGCACCGCACCTCGTCGAACGGATGCATGGAATAGACCGCGCTGGGGAACTCGAAATACTTCGCCCGGCCGCCTTCCGCGAACACGGAGGACATGACCCGCGTCACGTCCGCATCGTCCATCGCCAGCGTCACCTTGGTCCGGTGCGGCTGGTCCTTCATCCGCTCCAGCGCCTCGCGGCCGACGAAATCGTGATCGAACTTCACGATGTGTCCGTACCCGATGTCCCACGGGGTCATGTAATAGCCATCCACCGTGTCCGGCACGTAGGATCCGCCGATGGAACACATGCCTTCATAGGACTTGGCGGCCAGCCATTCGCGATACTGCACCAGCATCGGATCGCTGCCGGTGTAGATCGCCGGCAGCGGGCTCGGCAGCCAGCCGGATTCCAGCGTGTTGGACGAATAGGTCCGTCCGCCGACCAGAGTCAGGCCATGATCGCCGCCTGCCTCCACCAGCGCGGCATGGACGGCGTGGTAATCTTCCCACGGGCCATACAGCTCGTATCCCGGCTGCCCGGCCATGCCATGGCGCAGGGCCGTCACGTCGCAACCGGCAATGTCGATATGCGTCATGTTGAAGAACTTCAGGTCCGGCGGGGTCTGCCCCAGCGCGCGTTCCAGCACGGCCATCGCGTTGGGGCCCTGCAGCTGGAAACGGTAATGCCGGCGCTTGCCGTCCGTTCGCAGTGCGGTGCGCTCGTCCCGCTCCACCGTCACGTCCCAGTCGCCGGTGGCGGCATGGAATTCGACCCATTCCAGCGCCGGGGCGCGGCCCACCAGATTGAACTCCTCCTCCGCCTGGTAGAACAGGATCACGTCGCCGATGACATAGCCATCGGGCGTGACCGGCACGAACTGCTTGGCCTTGTTCACCGCGAAGTTCTTGAACGAATTGATCGCCAGGTATTCCAGCAGGCGGAAGGCATCCGGCCCGCGGACCAGCAGCTCCGCCATGTGGTAGGACTGGTTGAACAGCACCGCTGTCTCAGCCCATGCGCGCTGCTCGCTGCGCCAGTTGGAATATTCGGCCGGCACGCCAGGATAGACGTTGGGGCCGACTTGCTGGTTACGCAGGAAGTGGACGATGTCGCCCGCTTCATCCAGCTTCTGCTGCAAGGTCTGTTCGGTCATCGGCATTCCTCTCTCGTGTTTATTGTTCTGGGTGTGACAGCCATCCGGCGATGGCTTCGTTCACGGCCGCCGGTGCCTCCAGCGGCAGCATGTGGCCGGCATCGGGCACAATGACGAGCATGGCCTGGCGGATGGCAGCAGCAATGTCGCGGTGCTGTTCTGGCGGCGCCCAGCCATCCAGCGCGCCGGTCATCACCAGCACCGGGCAGGCGATCGACGGCAGCAGTCCGACCGCCTCGGGCCGGCCAAGCAGGGCCGCGATATCCTGCTCGAACCGCGCCTGCCCCTGCGCGATACACATGGCCCGCAGCGGATCGTACAGCGTGGGATCGGCCCGGTTCGCCGGTGCCAGCATCGGCGGCAGCCAGGCATCGACCAGCGCGGGAAAGCCCTGCTCCCGCCCAAGGTCGCGCAGGGCATGGCGCTTGGCGGCCTCCCCTCGCCCGACCGGATGAACACCGGTGCTGACCAGCGCCAGCCGGCGCACGCGACCGGGCGCCTGCCGCACGATTTCCAGCGCGACCCGTCCCCCCATCGAATGACCGAACAGGTCCAGCGCATCCGCACCATGCCGGTCGGCCTCGGTCAGCACGGCGCGTGCCATGGCCTGCAAGCTGTCGGCACTGCCATAGCCATCCAGCGCCCGCGCGCCGGGGAACGCCGCCAGCTGGGGCGCGAAGGTGCGCGCGTCGCAGATCAGGCCGGGCAGGAACAGCAGCATCGCAGGATCAATTCACGTCCATGAAGTTTTCACCTATCCGAAAGGATGGCTGTTCGCTAGGCCTTTGTCCATCCCGCCGGACCCGCCTAAGAACCGGCAACCAGCACCAAGGAGGGCGACAGAGCATGGCCACCGACCCTGTCAGCTACGCAGCGATCCATCCCGACTGGGAACGGGCGCGCACCAACATGGTGGACGGCTACTCGCTGGAGATGACCGCGCGAGAGCTGGACGCCTTGCAGGCCGCCGCCCCGTTCATCCGCCCACATACGCAGATCGCCGTGACGTTCCTGCCGGGCGAGGCGCTGGAGCAGCGCGTCGCCGCCGCCCGGCTGGTGCGGCAGCTGGGGTTCGAACCGATCATCCACCTGTCCGCCCGTCGGCTGACGTCCGAAGCAGAGCTCGACACCTATCTGGCGCGGGTCGCGGCGGAGGCAGGCCTGAAGCGTGTGTTCGTGATCGCCGGCGACCCGTCGCAAGCCGAAGGTCCGTTCGAGGACTCGATGCAGGTGATCGAGAGCGGCCTGCTGGAGAAGCACGGCATCACCATTGTCGGGATCGGCGGCCATCCGGAAGGGCACCCGGCGGTCGACCGCGAACAGCTGTGGCTGTGGATGGAGCGCAAGGTCGCCGCGCTGCGGGCGCGCGGGATCCTGCCGCTGGTGGTGACGCAGTTCGGCTTCGACGATGATGCCATCGTCGACTGGGTCGCCACCCTGCGCGCGCGCGGGATCGACGTGCCGGTGCGGCTGGGCGTGCCCGGCCCTGCCGGGATCAAGCGCCTGCTCGGCTTTGCCCGGCGCTGCGGCGTGGGGGCGTCGGCCACGGTGCTGAAGAAATATGGCATCTCGCTGGGCAGTCTGCTGGGCAGTGCCGGGCCGGACCGGCTGGTCGAATCGCTTGAGCGGAAGCTCGGACCGGACCATGGGCGCGTGCGACTGCATTTCTACCCGTTCGGTGCGCTGACCGCGTCCGCCGACTGGATCAACGATTACGCTGCCCGGCACTAGGGGCGCAGGGGAAGACGGCATGGAACTGATCGACGGCAAGGCGCTCGCCCGCGTGGTGGACGAGCAGACCCGGGCCGACGTTGCCGCACTGGTCGCCAGCGGCGGCCCGCGTCCGGGGCTGGCGGTGGTGCTGGTGGGCGACGATCCCGCCAGCCAGGTCTATGTCCGTCGCAAGATCAAGGGGTGCGAGGCGGTGGGCATCACCAGCTTCGAACGCCGCCTGCCGGCTTCCACGACGCAGGCCGAGCTGATGGCGGTGATCGCCGCGCTGAACGCCGACCCGCAGGTCCACGGCATCCTGTGCCAGGTACCCCTGCCCCCGCATATCGACCAGGGCGCGGTGCTGGATGCAATCCGGCCGGACAAGGATGTGGACGGCTTCCACCCGGTCAATGTCGGGCGCCTGTCGACCGGTACCGGCGGCATCGTGCCCTGCACCCCGCTGGGCGTGATGCTGCTGCTGGACAGCGTGCTGCCCGAGCTGAAGGGGCTGGACGTGGTGGTCATCGGCAAGTCCAACATCGTGGGCAAGCCCATCGCCATGCTGCTGCTTGAGCGAGAGGCGACCGTCACCGTCACGCATATCCATACCAAGGGCCTGGCCGAGATCACCCGCAAGGCCGATGTCATCGTCGCCGCGGCCGGCGCGCCGGAGCTGGTGCGCGGTTACTGGGTGAAGCCGGGCGCAGTCATCATCGATGTGGGCATCACCCGCGTGCCCGGCGCCAACGGCAAGGACCGGCTGGTGGGCGACGTCGCCTTTGCCGAGATGGGCCACGCCCGGGCCGTGACCCCGGTGCCGGGCGGCGTGGGGCCGATGACCATCGCCTGCCTGCTGAGCAACACGGTGAAGGCCGCCTGCGTTGCCGCCGGCAAGCAGCCGATGCTGGCGGACGCCTGACCGCTACCTACAGCCAACCCATCCGGCGGAAACGGGCGTAGAGGCCGGTACAGACCGCCGCCATCACGCCCAGCACCACGAAGTAGCCATACTCCCACTGCAGTTCCGGCATCCATTCGAAGTTCATGCCGTAGATCCCCGCGATCGCCGTGGGCACCGCCAGGATCGCGGCCCAGCCGGCCAGCTGCCGGCTGATGTCGCCCTGCCGGCTCTGTTCCAGCAGGCCGGCGATGTCGACGATGTTGCCCAGCGTGTCGGTCAGCCAGCGGGCGCGGCTTTCGGCGCGCTTGGCATGGTCGTAGATGTCGCGGAAGTACGGCCGCGCCCGCTCGTCGATGCAGGGCAGCGGCACCTGGCCGAGCTTGCCCGCAACCTCCTCCGTCCGGCCGGCGATATCCTCGAACCGGCGCAGTTCGCGGCGCAGGCGGAAGATGCGGCGGATGGAATCAGGACGCGGGAAGCTGCCGACGGCGGCGTCCTCCATCTCGTCCACGATCTCCTCCAGCCGGTCCAGCAGCGGGCTGTACTTGTCGACGATGAAATCGAGCAGGCCGTGCAGCACGATGTCCGGGCCTTCGGACAGCCGGTCGGGCATCGATTCCAGCCAGCCGCGCACCTCCACATGACCGTTCGCATTGCCCTGACGGACGCTGACGATGAAGTCGTGGCCCAGGAAGATCGCGGTCTGGCCATAGCCGATCCGGTCATCCTCCCCGAAGCTGGCAGTCCTGGCGATCACGAACAGCTGGTGGGCGTAGCTTTCCGCCTTGGGCATCTGCCGCCGGCCCAGCGCGTCCTCCACCGCCAGCGGGTGCAGGTCGTAGCGTTGCCGGACCTGCTCCATCTCCTCCTCCGTGGGTTCGACCAGGCCGATCCAGTCGAACTCGCCCTCCCCCGCCGGCCCGGCATCCAGGGCAAGCTGGCGGTCGATCACGGAACCGGAGCGGTAGCGGCGGGCAGCGGCGATGGTCATGCCGCCTGCGGTGCCAGAGTGGCGGCGGCCGTGCAATCTGGCGCGTGGCGAAGCTTTGCCGTATCGCCCGCGCCATGAGCACACCCCGCATCTGGACCGCAGCGCTGATCGTGATCGGGGACGAGATCCTCTCCGGCCGCACGCACGACAAGAACATCGCGCAGATCGCGGGCTGGCTGCAGATCCAGAACATCCGCCTGGCCGAGGTGCGCGTGGTGCCGGACGTGGAGGACGCCATCGTGGAGGCGGTCAACACGCTGCGCGCCCGCAACGATTACCTGTTCACCACCGGCGGCATCGGACCGACGCATGACGACATCACCGTGGACGCGATCGCCGCAGCGCTGGGCGTACCGGTGGTCGAGCATCCGGAGGCGCGCACGATCCTGGAGGAATACTACGCCACCAAAGGCGGCACCAATCCGGCGCGGCTGCGCATGGCGCGGGTGCCGGAAGGGGCGGACCTGATCCCCAACCGGATCAGCGGGGCGCCGGGCATCCGCCACGGCAACATCTACATCATGGCCGGCGTGCCGGGGATCACCGCGGGGATGCTGGATGCGCTGACCGGATCGCTGGAGGGCGGGCTGCCGCTGCTGACGGAGACGATCGGCAGCCGTGCGCCCGAGAGCGAAGTGGCGGACATCCTGCGGACGATCGAGCAGGCGCATGAGGGATGCCAAATCGGCAGCTACCCCTTCTTCAAGGAAGGGCGCAGCGGCGCCAATTTCGTGATCCGGTCGACCGATGCGGCGATGCTGGCATCGTGCCGCGACACGCTGTGCGATGCGCTGGGTGCCGCGGGGTGGGACTGGACGCCCGGAGGGCTCTAGAGCCGCGATCCCGGGCGGTCGTCCGTGTTGGTGACCGTGTGATCCGTCACCGCGGCATCGGCATCCAGGTCATGCCGCAGATCGGCCGCGCCATGCTCCGCCCGGTCGACCTCGCGCTTCGTACCGCCGCGATTGCGCAGCATGGCCCAGGCGATCACGCCGATCAGCAGGATCGGCCCCAGTATCGTCAACACGCTCCATAATCCGCCGGCCATGCTCTTCTCCGATGCTGTGTTGGCGAAGGAACGTGCGAGCGGGCGGGTGTTTCCGCGCCGCGCGGAGGGGGGTGACGAAGTTCACAGGAAACGGCCGAAAAGTGCGCGCGCCTGACGATCGGTGAACGGGTCCACATCGCAGCCGGCGGTCTGCCGGTCGAGATTGGTCACGAGGGCGAGAAGCGCGGGATTGCTGGCCTTGCGCTGGATACCCATGAAGCGGCGGCGCCACATGCGCGGTTGCAGCAGTTGCCCGAAGGCGAGCGGGGCGCGGTCGGCCTGTGTGAACTTCCAGCGCGGTTGTGTGCGGCCCTTCAAAGCGGTGTTCCAGGCAGCCACGAAGGAGCCGGCTTCGGGATGACGGCGCAGGCGATAGGCGCTTTCCCGGCTGAGCCCGAGCATCTGCGCCGCCGTGCGTACGCAGCCGGTCTGCGCGAGCAGGCCGATAAACTTGGCTTGGCGCTGCGGTGTCCAGCCATCGCGGCGGGCGCGCAGGGGCACGGGGAGGAAGGCGGGGAGGCGCAGGTAGGGCTGCCAGGGCTTGCGGCGCTTGGGCGAGGTGTTGCAGCGGTTGCTCATCGCCAGAGGCGTAAGCGCGCGGGGTGGGTGTAGGAAAATGGTTTTGGGCGAAAGCCTGCGGCGCAATACCCTTGTCGTCGCCACTGCAAAGGCGGGGGTCCGTTCACGCTGCCCCTTCAAGGGGCACTGATGTTGGGGAGCTTGTCTAGGCCATTGTCTCTGCAGGGCGAAGAAGACTGAGGCGGTAGCGGCTTTCCGCTGGCGGCTCGGGCGATTGCCCCTTCGCCGTCTAGCCTAGCACCTAGCTGCCGGCCACACACACACCCAGCTTCTACGAGCAGGCAGATGATTGAGATGACCAAGCTGGAGAGGATCAGCGGATCAAACAGAAGTTTGTCCCTGCAATTAAATCACGATTTTCCGACGACGCGCCTACTTATTCGCTCGGTCCTCCTGACGCTTGATAATGTGAAGAGCAGCATTGATTGTATTAAGGTAGTGGTAAAATATCCAACTTAGCCAAACGGCTTTGTCGTAATTCATCTTCTGCTTGTTGTTCAAGTGCCGTATGCCAAAGTTGTTTGCAATGTTGAACAACTCACTCTCGTCCTCGCGCAACAGCACTTCTTTGATTTGTGGGCGAAGCCACTCTAACACAGCAGCCAAATCGCGCACTGCGACCTCCCGTTCTTCCAGCGTGGTGCCGTGTCTCCGAAATCGCGCCGTAGCGTTAGCAACTCGCGTCTGAACCGTCTCATCCTTTGTGGGAAGCGTAGCCGTCACGAGAGTGTTCATGCCAGTGGGTGGCAAACTCATAATCTCGCCTGCTTCAGTCAGCTCCCAGCCATGGCCATAACGCTCCAGTGGCAGAGCAAAGCGAGCCCGAAACTCCTCACGGCCATCTTGCTTGTTGAATTTGCTGAAGTGGTATCCGCAATGGTCCCAATCGTGATAGTTCTTTTCATGCGGCTTACTGACGTGATCGTAAATAAACTCGATCATCGTAAAGCAATCATCTTCAGTATAGAATCTATAGTTTTCAATTAGAGGCCAAAGGTCCTTGCGGAACAAGGTTAAGCGTATAAAAATACCAATGTCGCTGCCTACGTAGCCAGGCTCATAACCACTATCCACGCAGTTATAACCGAAAGCATCGACTAGGTAGCCGCTTGTCTCAAAATAGCTGTAAGCACTGAGTAAGATTTCTCGTAAGTCATCCAAATCTAAGGAGACGGCGTGCTCACCATTTTTCCGGGTGCTGTAGTACGCGCGAGGACGATAAAAATCTGCCATTAGCGTACCTTAGCGGAGGCATGTTGTTGGTGGTAGACTTAGCAGCATGAACCTACGTTTCGGCGCATCAATGGCAAAGACACATCCTACTCACCCTCAGCCAGATCCGCTAAACAGTTGATCACATTATCCGACGGATAAACTGAAAGCCGTTTGGAACGACCGTTCTGTGCACAAAAAAGGCCGGAAGGGTCTCCCCTCCCGGCCTCTAATGTTCAGCCTAAGCTGGTAAAAAGCGTCAGGCGCCCTGCACTTCTTCCAGGCTCAGCTTCAGGCCCGGGCCCATCGAGGAGCTGAGCGAGACCTTGCGGACGTACTTGCCCTTGGACCCCGAGGGCTTGGCGCGCACGATCGCGTCGGTGAAGGCCTTGAAGTTGGTCTTCAGCTCGTCATCGCTGAAGCTGACCTTGCCCAGGCCAGCGTGGATGATGCCCTGCTTCTCCACGCGGAACTCGACCTGGCCGCCCTTGGCGTCCTTCACGGCCTGCGCCACGTTCGGGGTCACGGTGCCCAGCTTCGGGTTCGGCATCAGGCCCTTGGGACCCAGCAGCTTGCCCAGCCGGCCGACGACGCCCATCATGTCCGGCGTCGCGATGATCCGGTCATAATCGACATTGCCGTTCTGGATGTCTTCCATCAGGTCCTCGGCACCGACCTTGTCGGCCCCGGCGGCCTCGGCCTCGGCAGCCTTGTCACCGCGGGCGAACACGGCGACGCGGATGGTCTTGCCGGTGCCCGACGGCAGCGAGACCATGCCACGGACCATCTGGTCGGCATGACGCGGGTCGACGCCCAGGTTCATGGCGATCTCGATCGTCTCGTCGAACTTCTTGCTGGCGAGGTCGCGCAGCTTGGTCAGCGCCTCGTCGAAGCCGTACAGCTTCTCGGCATCGAGGGTCTCGGCCAGCATCTTCTGGCGCTTGGTCATCTTCATGGTGTCAGCCCTCCACAACTTCGAGGCCCATCGAGCGCGCGGAGCCCTCGATGATCTTCGTCGCCTGACCGATGTCGTTCGCGTTCAGGTCCTTCATCTTCTGTTCGGCGATCTCGGACAGCTGGGCCCGGGTGATCGTGCCCACGGTGCTCTTGCCGGGCTCCTTGGAGCCGGACTTGAGGCCGGCGGCCTTCTTGATGAGGAAGCTGGCAGGCGGGGTCTTGGTCTCGAACGTGAAGGAACGATCCGCATAGACGGTGATGACCGTCGGGATCGGCATGCCCTTCTCAAGCTCCTGCGTGGAAGCGTTGAAGGCCTTGCAGAATTCCATGATGTTCACGCCGCGCTGACCCAGCGCAGGGCCGATCGGCGGGGACGGGGTGGCGCTGCCGGCCGCAACCTGCAGCTTGATATAGCCGGTAATCTTCTTGGCCATCGCTGGCCTCCTTTCTCACTGTCGCCCCGGGCCTGTTCGGCGCGGGACTCATGGTAAGCGGTACGAACGGCACATCCGTAGGTGGATGCACCTTCCGCGTGGTTTCCCGGTATGGGGAAGGCGCGCGCATAGCGGCATTGCGGCCTGCGATCAAGAACCCTTGCCGTCGCCCCCGGCGCAGGGGCGACGGCGGGAGATCATCAATCCTCGGCGCCGTACCGGATGCCGAGCTGTTCCAGGTAGGTGTCGTACTTCGCGGGGTCGTAGTAGAACGGTTCCATCTGCGGGCGGTAATCGCGCATGGTGGGGCCGTTGAGGTGGATGCCCGGCTGGTCGTCCGGCCCGAGCAGCGGATCGTAGGACTGTTCCGCCCCCTGCACCTGCGTGAAGAAGGTCTTCGCCTCCTGCACCAGCGCCGGCGTGGTGACGATGTCGAGCACGGTCATGGCCACGGCCTTCGCCCCCTGCACCGCGCCCTTGTGCGCGATGGGGGTGGCCATCGCCATGGCGGCGGTCTGATGGTGGTAGATGACGTTCGGGATGTTGGACGGGTAGTTGATGGTGATGGTCGGCACGGTCCACATGATGTCGCCGATATCGTCCGACCCGCCGCCCATGCCGACGCCGCGCGTCTCCGGCGTGGAGAGCGGCGTGATTTCGGCCCGCAGCGGCTCCACCGTCAGGCTGTTGGTTTCCTGCACGCGCCGGGCGAAGGACTGGTCCGCCGCGGACCATTCGGGCATGCCGACGGCGGTGATGTTGGCGTAGGCGGCCTCGGCCAGCGGGCGGTTGCCGTAATTGGGCGCGGCGTAGCCCAGCACGCGGCGGCTGACGGTGGTGCCGGTGCCCAGGGCGGCGGCATCGGCGATGGTGTTGCCGATCTCGTACAGGGCGCGCAGGCTGGCGAAGTCCTTCTCCCGGAAGAAGTACCAGGCGGTGGCCTTGTCCGGCACGATGTTGGGCTGGCGCCCGCCTTCGGTGATGATGGAGTGCGACCGCTGCGTCAGCGGCAGATGTTCGCGGCGCATGTTCCACATCACGTCCATCGCGGTGGTCGCGTCCAGCGCGCTGCGGCCGGACCAGGGCATGCCGGCGGCGTGGGCGGGCTTGCCGTGGAAGGTGTATTCGGTGGAGACCAGCGCGTTCAGCCCCATGTCGCCCCAGGCGGTGGCGAAGCGGTCGCCCACATGCACGAAGATGGAGGCGTCCACGTCGCTGAACAGCCCGGCGCGCACATAGTAGGCCTTGGTCGCCAGCAGCTCCTCCGCGACGCCGGGCCACAGCATCAGGCGGCCAGCCAGGTTGTGGCGTTCCATCACCTGCTTCGCCGCGATGGCGGCGGCGACGATCGCGGGCATGCCGCTATTGTGCCCTTCCCCCGGCCCGGGCGCGCCCTCCACCATCGGGCGCACCTCGGCCACGCCGGGATATTGCGACAGGCCGAGCAGCTGGTCGATGTCGCTGCCCAGCGCGACCTTCGGCCCGCCGGCGCCCCAAGTGGCGGTGAAGGCGGTGGGGATGCCGGCGACGCCGCGCTCCACGGTGAAGCCGTGTTCCTCCAGGATGCCGGTGAGGTATTCGCTGGTGCGCACCTCCTGGAAGCCGGGTTCGCCGAAGGAGTAGATCTGGTCGACCATGACCTGCACGTCCTTGCGCTGCGCCTCCACGGCGGCGGCGACTTCCGCCTTCAGCTCGGCACTGGCCTGGGCGTGCGCCGCCGGGGCTACGGCCGGCGGCGTGGCGAGCGCGGTGCACAAGGCCAGCGCGGCGACGGCGGAACGGATGGATGTGGGCAGCTTGCGAACGCTCATGTGGACCCCCTGTTGGTACAAGGGTGTTCTACGGCGCAGCCGGGAGCGGTTCACGCGAAAGATCGGCGTGAACGACAAAGGGCGCGCAGCAATCCTGCGCGCCCTCTGACAATCGGACAATAATCGGGAACGCGGCGAGTCGGCCTTACTTGACCAGCTCGACCTCCTCGAAGCCCATTTCCACCTGGGTGGCGCGGCCGAAGATGGAGACGGCAACCTTCACGCGGCTCTTGTCAAAGTCCAGCTCCTCCACGATGCCGTTGAAGCTGGTGAACGGGCCGGCATTGACCTTGACCTGATCGCCGATCTCGTAATCGACGGTGACCTGCTTCTTGGGGGTGGCCTTGGCCTCCTCCATGCCGCCGAAGTAGCGGGCGGCCTCCCGTTCGGAGATCGCCTGCGGCTTGCCGCCATTGCCCAGGAAGCCGGTGACCTTGGGCGTGTTCTTGACGAGGTGGTAGACATCGTCCGTCATGTTCAGCTTGGCCAGCACGTAGCCGGGCATGAACTTGCGTTCGGTCTGCACCCGCTTGCCGCGCTTCACCTCGTTGATGGTTTCAGTCGGGACCTGCACCTCTTCCACGGCTTCGGCCAGGCCCATCCGTTCGGCCTCCGTCAGGATGGATTCGCGAACCTTGTTCTCGAAGCCGGAATAGGCGTGAATGATGTACCAACGGGCGGGCATGGGCGGTTCCTTGCGCGTCTATTCAGATGGGGACCAGCGGCCCCCGTAATGGTCAAACCAGCGAGAGCAGCCAGCGCACGGCAACGCCGAACACGGAATCGACGCCGAGGAAGAAGACCGACAGGATCACGACCAGGATGGCGACGAAGATCGCCGTGCGCGTGGTTTCCTGCCGCGTGGGCCAGACGACCTTGCCCGCTTCGGAACGGACCTGACGGATGAATTCGCCGGGACTGGTCTTTTCCATCTCTTGCTCGCTCGGCTTGGGCCGGTGACGGCCGTGGCATCAGTGACTGCGCCCGCCGCCATCGGCTCATCGCCGCCCCGGCCTAGCGGGCCGGGAGGGGCAGGATGGCTCCGATGTCGGAAAGCGGAGGCGCATGTAGCGCGGGCCGTGGCCGATGGCAAGGCAGGCGGGCCCGGGCAGGCGTGTGGCGCCATGCCCGCACAACGAAACGGCCCCGCATTGCTGCGGAGCCGCAAGGGTTCGTGCGTGACCGCCCGGTTCAGAAGCGGCGGAAGAAGCGTGCCAGAAAGCCGGGCCGCTGCTCCATCGGCAGAATCGGGCCGTGAATGCGATAGCGCGTGCCGGCATTCTGCTGCGGGCGGGGCAAGGTCCAGCGATCGGGCTGGGAACTGCGGAAACTGAGGCTCGACATCGGTAACCTCCCTGAGTGCGATGTTGATTACCGCTCATAATGAACGGCTGGTCGCAGAGGTTCCCGTTACGTCCCGCTGGCAGGCGTCGAACCGACACAGGGCGCGTGCGGTGTAGCACATTCGCCACACCGGCCGGATCAGGTCAGATCGGGGAAATGGCAGGAGTGGAGGGACTCGAACCCACGGCCCTCGGTTTTGGAGACCGATGCTCTACCAACTGAGCTACACTCCTGCAGGAGACGCGCCCCTTAAGCAGGCTGATCCCGCTTGGCAAGCGTGCGTGACGGGTTTCGCGTAGATGCAGCTCTGCTAGACTGACGGTCCGATGCATGCGCCGACCACGCCGCCCATTCCGACCGAGCTGCTGCTGAACGCCTATCGCAGCGGCATATTCCCGATGGCCGACGGGCGGATGGACGACCAGGTCTTCTGGGTCGAGCCGCGCGAGCGTGCGATCATCCCGCTGGACGGGTTGCATTGTTCCCGATCCCTGGCGCGCACGATCCGGCGCGACCGGTTCCGGGTGACGGTGGATGTCGATTTCGCCGGCGTGATCGAGGCATGTGCCGCACCGCGCGCCGATCACGAGGACACCTGGATCAGCGACCGGATCAGCGCCAGCTACCGCGCGCTGTTCACGGCAGGGCACGCCCATTCGGTGGAATGCTGGGAGGGAGACACGCTGGTGGGCGGGCTGTACGGCGTCGCCTTCGACCGGGTGTTCTGCGGCGAGAGCATGTTCAGCCGGCGCACCGACGCATCCAAGGTGGCGCTGGCCTGGCTGGTGACGCTGATGCGGCTGGCGGGCTTCCGGCTGCTGGACTGCCAGTTCATGACCGAGCACCTGCACTCCATGGGGGCGGTGACGATCAGCCGGGAGGATTACCTGCAATCGCTGGCGATCGCCGTGGCGCATGGCCGGGCGGACAGCCTGCAGGCGGCCTATTCGTCGGTGCTGTCGGCCGCGGCCGGGGCTGGTACGGACTCCGGCGTCGGCGTGACCGCCGGCGAAGCGACGGCAGCGGGCGTCGCCGCCGGCGCCGGTGCGGTCCGCGAAGCCGACGCGCCGGAGGTGGAGCGGACGCGCGGGGTCGCCTCCTCCCCCGGGAAGCTCATCGCGCAGTTCTTGACCCAGACATCGTAGATCGGGTGTTCGACGACATTGAGGCTGGGCGAGTTGCGGAACAGCCAGCCCGAGAAGATGCCGCGCCACTGCGGTTCGGCACCGGCCTGCGCGCGCTCCTGTACCAGCACCTGCACAAAGGCGCCGGTCTCTGCCCGCGGCTCCCACGGGGCGGTCTTCTCGCAGGCGGACAGGCGCAGGATCACGTCACCCAGCCGCCGGCTTTCGCCGGGCTTCAGTTCCACGTCCTGCGTGATGTTGTTGCGTTTGTTGAGCAGGCCGATGGTGGCGACGCGTTGCGCCATGGGCGTGCCGATCGCGTTCGCCTGCGACCCAGCCGGCGGAGCGGCCGGCGCGGCGAGTTCGCGCGGGATGGCGGTGCTCTCCGCCTCCGGCTCAGGCTGGCCGTCGGAACAGGCGGCCAGCAGCAGTGGCAGGGCCACCGCCCATGCGGCGAAACGGATTGTCATCGATGCGCCTTCACCGCCGGGGCATTTCAGGCGTCGGGCGACCAGGCTTCGTAATCGCCGGCCGCACGCGCGCGGCGCCCACCCTTCTCCAGCGCGCCGGCCGGGCGATAGGCGCCGATCGTGCCCGTGGCGTTGGGAGTATAGTCTGCTTCCCAGATCTTGGACGGCGCCAGATGGCTTTCGGGCAGCGCGTCATAGGAATGATGCAGCCAGCCATGCCATTCGGCCGGCACGCGGCTGGCATCGTTGGCGCCATTGTACATGATCCAGCGCTTCTCGCGCCCGTCAGGCCCGCGCACCTTGGTGGCGCGAAAATACGTGTTGCCCTGCGCGTCCGTACCGACCTGTTCGCCCTTGCGAGCGGAAAACAGGGCGGTGCCGATCGTTGCGCCGTCCCACCAGGTGAAGATCTTGCCGAGAATACCCATCGTGCCCCGCCGTTAGCGCGCCGCCCCTGCCAAGCGCAAGGGGCAGCAGGAGGTTAGCATCCGTCCCTACCAGCTTACGACGGCGCCCGGCCCGATGCCGAGCTGCGCCGCGCGCCCGCCATTCAGTTCCAGCACGGCGATCGCCGGGCCGTCCGACATCAGCTGTGCCTCCGAATAGGGCACCGCATTGGCGGACACGTTGATGACCCGCTTGTCCGCGCCGATGAAGACCAGGTCCAGCGGCAGCACCGTGTTGCGCATCCAGAAGGACAGCTGCTGCGGCGCGGCATAGGGGAAGATCATGCCTTCGTCGGCGCCCATCTCGGTCCGGAACATCAGGCCGCGGGCCTGCGCCTCCGCCGATTCGGCCACTTCCACGCGGAACCGGTGCGTGGTGCCGCCGGTCTGCACCGTGAGCGGAATGACCCGGAGCCCGGACACGGGATGCGCCGCCGGCGCCTGGGTGGTGGCGGTGGCGCCACTGTCCTGCGGGGCGCAGGCGACCAGCGCCGTGGCGGACATCAGGGAGAGCAGCAGGGTCGCCAGGCGCATAGTCACCTCGTCAGGGTCAGCGTGTCAGTCGTCATCGTCGGCATCTGCCGCCCAGCCTTCGGCCGCAGCCGGACTGGGCGCGTCGAGCACGCCGCGTATCTCTGCCAGCATGTGGCCTGCGCGCAGCATGGCCGCAATCTGTTTCTGGCGCAGTGCAGGATCGGTCGACGGCTTGCCCCCGAACGGGCCGAAGCGCCGCTTGCGGGCCAGCGCGAGTGCCGCCTGCCGGCGGGCGGCGCCGTCGGGCCGCACGTCCTGACGGATCGGTTCGGCGATACCGGCTTCGCCCAGCGCCTGCCCGATGCGGCGCGGGCCGTAGCCGCGCCGCAGCAGGGAGCCGGCGCGGGCACGGGCAAAGCCGGCATCGTCGATATAGCCCAGTTCCACATGGCGGGCGATGATCGCCTCCACCGGTGGTGCGCCCTCCCCGTCCCAGCCGCGCTCCCGCAGCTTGCGTATCAGATAGCGTTCCAGCTTGCCCGCGCTGGTGGCGAACCGGGCGACATAGGCCAGCGCCATTTCCTCCAGCCGGGGGCGATCCAGCGGGGTGGGCACGCGGCGGCGGCGCTCCTGCGCCTGTGGATCAGCCGGGTCCTTACCTTGCATCCGCGGAGTATCGCCTTATTGCTGCCACACTCCTTGCCAAAGGGAGCAGTTTGGCCCGGAGCCCCCAAGGGGATCAGTGCCTTGTGTATAAAGCAAAGGCGCCAGGCAGCGCCATGGGATGGGTTTGTCCTTGCAGCATATGACGATTCTGGTTCCAACTCCTAATGATTGCCCGCTGCCCCGTCGGCGTGCGGATTTCGCCACCTTCGTGGAAGCGATCGAATATGCCGCGCGGAGTGAAAAAGGGCTCAACTTCCACGACATGCGTGGGGAGCTGGCCGAGGTCTATCCTTACGTCCGCCTGCGCGAGGACGCGCTGGACTGCGCCCGCCGCCTGCTGGCGATGGGGATCGGCAAGGGCGACCGGGTCGCGCTGATCGCGGACACCGCCGCGCCGTTCGCCGCGCTGTTCTGCGGCGCGGTGTATGCCGGTGCCTGGCCCGTGCCGTTGCCGCTGCCGACCACCTTCGGCGGGCGGGAGAATTATATCGAGCAGTTGGCGCTGCAGCTGGGCAGCGCGGACCCGACGATCCTGCTGTACCCGCCGGAGCTGGCCGACATGTGCGGCGAGGCGGCGGCGCGGCAGGGTTGCCAGGGTTTCGACTGGGCGAGTTTCGCGGAGCGGGATGCGCCAGAGGTGGAGCTGCCGACGGCCGAGCCGGACGACATCTGCTACCTGCAGTATTCCAGCGGCTCCACCCGCTTCCCCACCGGTGTGGCGGTGACGCACCGGGCGCTGCTGCACAACCTGTATGGCCATTCGACCAGCATGGAAGTGGGCGAAGGCGACCGCGTGGTCAGCTGGCTGCCGTGGTACCACGACATGGGGCTGGTCGGCTGCTTCCTCTCGCTGATCGCCAACCAGATGTCGGTCGACTACCTGAAGACCGAGCATTTCGCCCGCCGGCCGCTGGCCTGGCTGGACCTGATCAGCCGCAACACCGGCACGACGCTCTCCTACTCCCCGACCTTCGGCTACGACATCTGCGCGCGGCGCATCTCCAGCCAGAGCAGCGTCGCCGACCGCTTCGACCTGTCCCGCTGGCGCATCGCGGGCAATGGCGCGGACATGATCCGGCCGGATGTGATGCAGGGCTTCGTCAACGCCTTTGCCCCGGCCGGGTTCAAGGCCGGCGCCTTCACCCCCAGCTACGGCCTGGCGGAGGCAACGCTGGCGGTGACGGTGATGCCGCCGGGCGAAGGTATTCGCGTGGAACTGGTGGAGGAAGAGCGGCTGAGCGGCACCCGCCGGGATCTCCGCCGCCCTGCCCGCTATCGCGCGATCGTGAATTGCGGCAAGCCGCTGCCGGACATGGAAGTCGCGATCCGGGCCGAGAATGGCGGCCTGCGCGGCGACCATCAGATCGGCAAGGTGTGGTGCCGCGGACCTTCGGTAATGCATTCCTACTTCCGCAATGCGGAGGCGACCGCCGACTGCATGGTCGATGGCTGGCTCGACACCGGCGACATGGGCTACATGGCCGGCGGATATCTGTTCATCGTCGGTCGGGCGAAGGACATGATCATCATCAACGGCAAGAACCACTGGCCGCAGGATATCGAATGGGCGGTGGAGCAGCTGCCCGGCTTCAACCATGGCGATATCGCCGCCTTCTCCGTCGAGATGGACAATGGCGAGGAAGCGCCGGCCGTGCTGGTGCATTGCCGCGTGTCCGATCCGGAGGACCGGCTGAAGCTGCGCGACACGATCCGTGACAAGGTGCGCGCGATCACCGGCATGAACTGCGTGGTCGAACTTGTCCCGCCCCGCAGCCTGCCGCGCACCAGCAGCGGCAAGCTGAGCCGGGCCAAGGCCAAGAAGCTGTATCTGTCGGGCGAGATCGAGCCGTTCACGCTGGCGGCGTGATGCGGCCCGGCCGGGTGGCCGGTGGCGTCAGCGGAACAGCAGCACGCCCAGCATCACCACCAGCGCCAGTGTCGAGATGACCCAGGCCAGCGAGCGGACATACGGCACCCCGGCCCAGTACAGGGGCAAATAGGCAACCCGGCCCGCCAGCCATACCCAGGCGGCCGTGGCGGTGACAGGGCCGGTCTTCCCGGCCAGCACCACACCGACCAGCGCGACGATGGCAACGGGGAACGTTTCCTGGAAATTGGCCTGCGCGCGGCTCAGCCGTCCGGCGACCGCATTCAGCGCGGGCATCTCCGCATCGCGGGCCCCGGCGTTCCACTCCACGCCATATTGCAGCGTCTTGAATTGCCCGGCCAGCATGATGTGCACCAGCAGCAGCACGGCGCCCAGCACCAGCACGGCGAGTTCGGTTGGCAAATACACCTCCTGTATCACTCCTGCACGGACGCATCTTCGCGTGGGTCGTTCCAGCGCCTGCATTAGCCGGATGCGCCCGGAACGTGAACCGCTTGAATTGCGTGTCTTGTGCAACTAATACAGCTGGAAGCACCGGGAGACGACACGCATGGCCACCACGCCGACCGCCGCCAAGGACGATTTCAAGCTGGAACTGACGCCGCCCGATCCGGTGCCGGTGGTCTCCGCGGAGCGGGCCGCCGGCCTGGTGCCGGTCGATGCCGAGCAGAAGACCAAGCTGGATGCGCGGGTCGAAGGCTTTGTGGCCGAACTGGTCGCGCTGGATGCCAACTCGCCCGACTTCGGCAAGAAGGTCGACCAGATCACCAACATGGGCCGCAAGGAGATCGCCGCCGCGGCGCAGATGTCCAACCGCTTCCTGGACCGGCCAGTGCGCGCGATCGACAAGGACAGTGGCGTGGGCACCGACCTGGCGGAACTGCGCCGCACGGTGGAGGAGCTGGATCCGGGCCGCAAGGCGACCGCCCCGCGCAAGCTGCTGGGCATCATCCCGTTCGGCAACAAGCTGAAGACCTATTTCGACAGCTATTCTTCCGCGCAGGGCCACATCCAGGCGATCCTGACGCGGCTGTCCAGCGGCAAGGACGAACTGCTGATGGACAATGCCGCCATCGATGTCGAGCGGCAGAAGCTGTGGGAGGCGATGGGCAAGCTGGAACAGATGATCCACATCTCCCGCCAGCTGGATGCGCGGCTGGAGGAGGAGGCCATCAGCCTGGATGCAACCGACCCGGCCAAGGCCAAGGCGGTGCGCGAGACCGCGCTGTTCTACGTCCGTCAGCGCACCCAGGACCTGCTGACGCAGATGGCGGTCAGCGTGCAGGGCTATCTGGCGCTGGATCTGGTGAAGAAGAACAATGTGGAGCTGGTCAAGGGCGTGGACCGGGCCAGCACCACCACGGTGGGCGCGCTGCGCACCGCGGTGACGGTGGCGCAGGCGATGACCAACCAGCGGCTGGTACTGGGCCAGATCACCGCGCTGAACACGACCACGGCGGGCATCATCGATTCCACCAGCAAGCTGCTGCGTGAAAACACCGCCCGCATCCACGAACAGGCTGCCAGCAGCACCATCCCCCTGGAGACGCTGCAGCGCGCCTTCCAGAACATCTACGACACGATGGACGAGGTCGACACCTTCAAGCTGCGCGCGCTGGAAAGCATGCGCCAGACGGTGGACACGCTGACGGTCGAGGTGGAGCGGTCCAAGGGCTACATCGCCCGTGCGGAGGGGCAATCGCAGGCGTCCGCGCAGATCGAGCAGCGCGGACTGCTGAGCCTGGATAGCTGATGGCCGACAGCACGCCTGACAGCGACGCCATCCTGCGCAGCGCCCGTGCGTCGCTGGACGACAACCGGCAGGGTGGCCGACGGGTCGGCGGGCAGCCGATCGGCGAAGGGTCCGCCCGGCTGAGGCGGCGGAACCTGGTCAGCCGGCTGAAGCTGATCGGCATCGCCGTGCTGGGCATCCTGCTGGCGGCGATGGCCGCCGGGATCGTACTGAACGGCATCGGCTTCGTCGGCGTCATGCTGACAGCGCTGGCGCTGCTGGTGGCGGTGCTGGTGTTCAGCAACTTCCCCAAGGTGAAGGTCCCGCGCCGCGCCGACCTGACCCGCACCAGCGATGCCCGCCAGCTGGTCGCCCGGACCGAGCTGTGGCTGGAGCATCAGCGCCCCGCCCTGCCCGCCCCGGCGGTGACGCTGGTGGACCGGATCGGCGTGCAGCTGGATGCGCTGGGCCTGCAGCTGGAGACAATCGACCCAGCCCATCCCGCAGCGGCGGAAACCCGGAAGCTGGTCGGCGAGCATCTGCCGGAGACGGTGGATGCCTGGCGCCGGGTGCCGGCATCCTTGCGGCGGGAGGACCATGCAGGCGCCACCGCCGATGCAAGGCTGACCGAGAGCCTGGGGCGGATCAGCGAGGAACTGGACCGGGTGACCCGGCAGCTGGCCGATGGCGCGCTGGACGACCTGGCCGTGCGCACCCGCTATCTCGAATACAAATACAGTGGTGGCGCGGCGTCCGACGGCCCGCCGCCGATCGCCTTGCCTACGGAGAAGCATTGATGCAGGTTGCCATTCCCCACACGCTGGGCCGCGAAGTCGCGCGCGAACGGCTGCGCAGCCGCAGCCACACGCTGGCGGACGCGATCCCGGGCGGTGCCGCACAGGTAACGACCAGCTGGCCCACGACCGACCGGATGCAGCTGAACATCACCGCGATGGGGCAGGTGGTCGACGGCCATGTCGACGTGGAGGACACGCAATTGCTGTTCAACGTGACGCTGCCGGCCATGCTGAGCTTCATGGAGCCGCTGATTGCCGGCGCGATCCGCGATCAGGGCCCCAAGCTGCTGAAATAAGATGCTTCGGCGCCTTGGCAGTTGCGCCATGGTGCATTGCACCTATGGCAATGCAGCATGCAAGCCGCCCAGGCCACCCGGCCGCTTCTCGCCCTGCTGATCCGTCTTGGCGCGGTTGCCGCGCTGGCGACGATGGGCGCGCTGATCAAGCTGGCGTCGCAGCGCGGCATGCATCTGCTGGAACTGATGTTCTGGCGCCAGTTCATCAGCGTGCCGCTGCTGCTGGGCTGGGTGATGCTGACCGCGCGCAGCCTGCAACCGCTGAAGACCCGGCGCCCCGGCACGCAGTTCCTGCGCGCGCTGTACGGGACGGTCGGCATGTCGATGACCTTCGGCGCGGTGATCCTGTTGCCGCTGGCGGAGGCGACCACCTTCAGCTTCACCGCGCCGATCTTCGCCGTGCTGCTATCCGTGGTGCTGCTGAAGGAGCAGGTCGGGCTGTGGCGCTGGTCCGCGGTGCTGGCCGGCTTTGCCGGGGTGCTGGTGATCGCACAGCCGGGCGGCAGCCATTTTCCGCTCTACGGTGCGCTGGTGGCGCTCGGCGCAGCGTTCATGGTGGCGCTGATCTCCATCCAGATCGCCGACCTGAACCGCACGGACAAGCCGCTGGCGATCGTGTTCTATTTCGCGGCGTTCTCCTCGCCGATGACCGCTTTTGCCCTCCCCTTCGTGGGACAGGCGCATGATGCGACGGAATGGCTGCTGATCGCCGCGATCGGGGTCACCGGGCTGGTCGGGCAGTTGCTGCTGACCGCGGCGCTGCGCTTCGGTTCCTTGTCCAGCGTGATCGTGATGGATTACTCGTCGCTGTTCTGGGCGACGCTGTACGGCTTCCTGCTGTTCGACACGCTGCCCCCGGGCAGCACATGGTTCGGTGCGCCGCTGATCGCCGGGGCTGGCATCGTGATCGCCTGGCGCGAACATGCGCTGGCCCGGCAGCGCAGGACGCCGGCACCGCTGGAAGATGCCTGATTGGCTTGCTAGTGCATTGTAGCTGAAAAGGAGCCTACCTCATGACCCGCAAGCTTGCCCTCGCCCTCTGCCTTGCCGCCGCCACGCTGACCGTCAGCGCCTGCAACACCGTCAAGGGCGTCGGCCGCGACATCCAGAGCGTGGGCGAAGCGGGCGACCGGGCACTCTGACCCAAAGCCTTCAGCCCCGGCGATAGACCAGCAGCAGATTGTTGGCCGGCAGCGCCACCCGCCGGGTGCGAACAAGGCCATGCGTGCCGGCGACCTTGTCCAGCCAGGCAAGGTCGCACAGGCCCCAGCGTGGATCGCGCTGCTGCAGGTCCGCGTGGAAGGCAAGGTTGGAAGGTGCCGTGGGTACGTCCGCTTCCACGAACGGACCGTAGACCAGCAACGGTGCGCCCGCCGGCAGCAGCCGGGCGGCGCCCGCCACGAGGCCCCAGATCGCCGCGACCGGGCTGATATGCACCATGTTGATGCACAGGATCGCGGCCGCTTCTGCCAGCGGCCAGTCACCAGCCGCGCAATCCAACGCGGCCGGCGGCAGCAGGTTGGGCAGATCCGCCTCCGCGGCCCAGGCGGTAATGGAGGCGCGTGCCTCCACAGCGGGGTCGCTCGGTCGCCATTGCAGATGCGGGAACAGTCGGGCGAAGTGGACGATGTGCTCGCCCGTACCGCTGGCAACCTCCAGCACGATGCCGGCATCCGGCAGTTCCTGCGCCAGCACGGCGGCAATCGGGTCGCGGTTCCGCAGCGCGGCGGGCGCATGGCCCTTCATACGCTGGACAGGCTCTCCGGCACGGTGCCGGTTGCGCGGCGGAACTGCTCGATGGCGAAGCGATCGGTCATGCCGGCGATATAATCGGCGATGTGGCGGCTGCGGGCGGGTTCCTCCACCGGCAGGCTGTCGCGCCAGGTCTCGCCCATCAGCGCCGGATCGTCGTGGAAGGCGGTGAACAGCTGCGCCACCACTTCGCGCGCGCGCAGCGCGGTCGCCTTCTGTTCAGGGTGATAATAGAGCTGCTGGTACATGAAGCGCTTCAGACGCCGCTCGTATTCCGCCATCGTTGGGGAGAAGGTCGCCAGCGGTTCGCCGGCGGCGCGGACCTCCTCGACGGAGCCGATCGTGGCGATGCGTGCCTTGGTCGTGGCGATCAGGTCGTTGACCATCAGGCCGATCTGCGTGCGCACCAGTTCGCGCAGCTGCGCCTGCCGGCTGCTGCCGGGGTGGCGCCGTTCCACCTCGCGCCACAGGTCGGCGAGCTCCGGCAGGGTCAGCAGGTCGTCCAGCTGCAGGAAGCCGCCGCGCAGGCCATCGTCGATATCGTGATTGTCATAGGCGATGTCGTCCGCGAGGCTGGCGACCTGTGCCTCCAGGCTGGCATGTTCGTTCAGCCGCAGCGGGAAGGCGCCATCCAGCTCCGCCAGCGCCCAGCCGGCGGCGGCGACCGGGCCATTATGCTTCGCCAGGCCTTCCAGCACTTCCCAGCTGAGATTGAGGCCGGGCAGGTCGCAATAAGGGCTGTCCAGCCGCATCAGCGTGCGCAGGCAGTGTTCGTTGTGATCGAAGCCGCCAAGATCGTGCAGCGCGGCGTGCAGCGCCTCCTCCCCCGAATGGCCGAAGGGCGGATGGCCGATATCGTGCGCCAGGCACAGCGCCTCCGTCAGATCTTCGTCCAGTTGCAGCGCACGGGCCAGCGTGCGGCCGATCTGCGCCACTTCCAGGCTGTGCGTCAGACGGACGCGGTAATGATCGCCATCGGGCGCGATGAAGACCTGCGTCTTGCCGGCCAAGCGGCGGAAGGCGATCGAGTGGATGATCCGGTCCCGGTCGCGCTGGAACACGCTGCGCGGACCGCGGGCGCCGTCACCGGGCGTGGCAAATTCCCGTCCGCGGGACCGCGAAGGATCGGCGGCGTAGGGCGCGCGAAAGGAGCCTGGGACCATGCCCGATGGCTAGAGCCCGGACGCCCCCCTGTCACCGTGAACAGGAGGCGAACGCGGCGTCAGGCGGCGATGTTATCCACCTGTTCGCCGCCTGCCAGGATCCAGTCGGCTGCGGCTTCGGAATGGATGCGGGCGCTGTCATAGATGGGCAGCACGTTGGCATCGGCATCGACCACCATCTCCAGCTCCGTGCAGGCGAGCACCACCGCCTCGGTGCCGCTTTGCTGGATGAAGGTCACCATGCTCTTCAGCGCCCGCTCGGCGCTGCGGGTGACGCGGCCGACCATCAGTTCATCGTAGATGATCTGGTCCAGCTGCTCCACATTGCTCATGTCCGGCGGAACGAGGTCCACGCCCCGCGCCACGAGCCGGCGGCGGTAGAACCCTTCGACCATGACGTTGCGGGTGCCCAGCAGCGCGGCGGTGCGCACGCCATCCGCCTCCATCCGCGCGCCAACGCAGTCGGCGATGTGCAGGATGGGGATGGAGACCGCGCTGGCAACCGTATCGTATACGCGATGCATGGAATTGGCGCCGATGATCAGGCCTTCGGCGCCCGCCGCCTCCAGCCGCTGCGCACTGGCGGACAGGATGGTGGCCGCACGGCTCCAGTCATCTTCCGTGTGCAGGGCATAAAGCTGCGCGAAGTCCAGGCTTTCAATCAGCAGCGGCGCACTGGTGCGCCGGTCGCAGCGCTGCTGCACGATGCGGTTGATGTGTTCGTAATAGGTGCGGGTCGAAACCCAGCTCATCCCGCCGATCAGCCCCAGCTTGCGCACGATAACCCCTTGATCACTCTACCGGTCGACGCACCGGCACGGATCGTCTTAGGAAAAGCTGCGTGCAGCGTCCAGCTATCCGAGACCGGTGGCGCACAGGGCCGCGGACGAGGCGGTAACGCCGATCACTTCGGGATCGCCGACGCGCCGCACGCGCTCGACATAATCACCGAGGGTCGCCGGCCGACCTGCTTCGCCCTCACCTGGGCCGAGTGCCTCCAGCTTCTTAAGCTGCGCGATCGTCAGACGGTCCACCATCCGCCCGGCCATGCAACTGGCATTGCGTTCGGACAGGCCGGCATCCTGCAGGGCGGAGCGGACGCGGGGCTCCGCGATCACCTGCGCACATCCGCCAAGCGCCAGTATCGTGGCCGAGGCCAGCACCAGCATGTCCGGATGCCGGATCATGCGGACATCGCCTTGTTGATTTCCTCGACCATCTTCTTCGCATCGGCCAGCAGCATCATTGTCTGATCCATATAGAACACGTCATTGTCCACGCCGGCATACCCTACGCCGCCCATCGACCGCTTGATGAACATGACGGTCTTGGCCTTGTCCACATCGAACACCGGCATGCCGTAGATCGGGCTGCCCTTGTCCGTCTTGGCAGCAGGGTTCACCACATCGTTGGCGCCGATGATGAAGGCAACATCGGCCTGTGCAAACTCGCTGTTGATGTCCTCCAGCTCGAACACGTCATCATAGGGAACGTTCGCCTCCGCCAGCAGCACGTTCATATGGCCGGGCATCCGGCCCGCGACCGGGTGGATGGCGTAGCGGACGCTGACGCCTTCCTCCTTCAGCAGGTCGCCCATCTCCCGCAGGGCGTGCTGCGCCTGGGCGACCGCCATGCCGTAGCCCGGGATGATGATGACGCTTTCCGCCTGCTTCAGCATAAAGGCGGCATCGTCGGCGCTGCCCTGCTTGTACGGGCGCTGTTCGCGCGCCTCGCCGCCGGTGCTGGACGCCTCCGCCCCGAACCCGCCGGCGATGACCGACAGGAACGACCGGTTCATGGCCCGGCACATGATGTAGGACAGAATGGCGCCGGACGATCCCACCAGCGCGCCGGTGATGATCATGGCGGTGTTGTGCAGCGTGAAGCCCATCGCCGCCGCGGCCCAGCCGGAATAAGAGTTCAGCATGGACACCACCACCGGCATGTCCGCGCCACCGATGGGGATGATCAGCAGGAAGCCGATGGCGAAAGCCAGTGCCAGCACGACCCAGAACAGCGGGTTTTCCCCCGGCCCGCCGACCGGCGAATGGGTGAACATCGCCGTGAGGACGAGAATGCCGCCCAGCGTGCCGAGATTGATCCAGTGCCGCATGGGCAGCAGGATCGCCGCGCCGCTCATGTTCCCGTTGAGCTTCAGGAAGGCGATGACGCTGCCGGAGAAGGTGATCGCGCCGATCGCTGCGCCCAGCATCAGTTCCAGCCGGCTGACGACGAGGATGTTCCCGTCCAGCCCCAGGATGTCGAACGCGGCCGGGTTCAGGAATGCGGCCGCCGCGACCAGCACGGCGGCGAGGCCCACCAGGCTGTGGAAGGCCGCGACCAGTTGCGGCATCGCGGTCATGGCGATGCGACGTGCGATGATGAAGCCGATCGCGCCACCGATGGCGATGGCGCCGATGATCTCCGGCAGGCTGGCGATGCTGTGCGTCACCAGGGTGGTGACCACCGCGATGCCCATGCCCGCCATGCCGTAGCGGTTGCCGCGCCGGCTGGTCGCCGGACTGCTGAGGCCGCGCAGCGCCAGGATGAACAGCACGCCGGCCACCAGATAGGCGAGCGCCACCCATGGGTTCACCGCATGGGCGGCGTCGGCAGCCAGGCTGAGATCGACGGTGGTGTCGGGTGCCAGCATCATGTGCGCGGCTCCTTGGCGGCGGGCCGTTCCTTCTTCTTGTACATCGCCAGCATCCGTTCGGTGACCGCGAAGCCGCCGAAGATGTTCACGCTGGCCAGCACCACGGCGGCAAGGCCCAGCCACTTGGCGGCCGGACTGCCCGCCTCCGCCGAGGCAACCAGCGCGCCGACGATGATGACGGAACTGATCGCGTTGGTCACCGCCATCAACGGCGTGTGCAGCGCAGGAGTGACGGACCACACGACGTAATAGCCGACAAAGCAGGCCATGACGAAGATGGAGAGGATGGAAATGAAATCCATGGGCTCAGCCTTTCAACCTCTCGTGTACGACGGTGCCGCCCTGCGTCAGGCGCACGGCGGTGCCGATCTCCTCGTCCAGCACCGGTCGGCCTGTTTCCTTGTCCCAGAAGGCGGACAGGAAGTTCAGCAGGTTGCGGGCAAACAGCGCGCTGGAATCCGCCGGCAGCAGGGCAGGTGTGTTGCTGTAGCCCATGATGGTGACACGGTGCCGCTCCACCACCTGGTCCGCGACGGACCCTTCCACATTGCCGCCCTGCGCCACGGCGAGATCGTAGATCACGCTGCCCGGCCGCATGGTGGCGATCTGGGCGTCGCTGATCAGGCGCGGCGCGCGCCGGCCGGGGATCAGCGCGGTGGTGATGACGATGTCCTGCTTGGCCAGATGGCTGCTCACCAGCTCTGCCTGTGCGCGCTGGTATTCCTCGCTCATCTCGCTGGCGTAGCCGCCGCTGCCCTCCCCCTCGATCCCGGCGACGTTCTCGACGAAGACGGGCTTGGCGCCGAGCGACTGGATCTGTTCGCGGGTGGCGCTGCGCACATCCGTGGCGCTGACCTGCGCGCCCAGCCGGCGTGCTGTGGCGATCGCCTGCAGGCCGGCGACGCCGACCCCCATCACGAAGACGCGCGCGGCCGACACCGTACCTGCGGCCGTCATCATCATCGGAAAAGCCCGGCCATACTGGTTGGCGGCGGCGAGCACCGCCTTGTAGCCGGCAAGGTTGGACTGGCTGGAAAGCACATCCATGCTCTGCGCGCGGGTGATGCGGGGCATCAGTTCCATGCTCCACGCCTCCAGCCCGGCGGTGGCATAGGCCTGCACCCGGTCGCCATGCGTGAACGGATCGAACAGGGCGGCGACCTGCGCGCCCGGTGCGACCCCGGCCAGCAGGTTCGGTTCCGGCGCCTGCACGCCGAGCACGATCGACGCGCCCTGCACCACCTGCGTGGCCAAGCCCAGGGTGGCGCCTGCCGCCTCGTAATCGGCATCTGCGATGGAGGCTGTCTCCCCCGCGCCACGCTCGACCGCGACCTCCGCGCCAAGCGCCAGGAATTTGCGGACGGTTTCGGGCGTGACGGCCACGCGGCTTTCGCCTGCGGCCCGCTCTGCCAGAACGGCGATACGCACCGGCGCGGGCGCGATCAGACGATGACCAGGATTATGATGAACACGATCACCGCGATCAGCGGCACCGACCACTTCAAGGTGCCGACGAAGCTGCTGTAGGTGCTGCTGGCCGCCTGCATGTCGTTCGCCGGTTCCATTCCTGTGTCCTCCACCAGACCATTAACCACAATCATTTCAGTCGAGATTGATTGAGCGCATGCTACTTCGTCAGCTACCCTCACGCAACAACCGCGCTATGGGGTTAAACGGCTTTTTACCTGTAGGGACTAGCCAAGGGTCGAAGTGGGGCAATCAGGGTAATGGAGCGTATGGCCGAGCCGGGTGCGCGAATGCTGTTGTTGGTGGATAATGCGCCGGCACAGATCAGGTTGATTACCGCGCTGGCCGGGCGCGAGGGGTGGCGGGCAGTTGTCGCGCGCGATCCGGATGGCGCGCTGGACCTGCTGAAGTCGCGGGAGGGCATGAGCATCAATGCCATCATCCTGGACCAGATCGTACCCGGTGACGATCTGGTGCAGCTGATCACCACCATGCGCGAACGGCGCCCGACCCTGCCTGTGCTAGTGCTGACAGGCAGTTCCTCGCCCGTGCAGGCGGTCGCCGCCATGCGCGCCGGGGCCAGCGACTATCTGGTGAAACCGGTCGCGCCCGAACGGCTGATGCAGGGCCTGCGCAACGTGACCGCTGCCGCCGCCTGGCAGCACGAGCTGACCCCGCTGAGCGAGAAGATGCCGGCGGTGCTGGACTTCGATGCCATGGTCGGCACCGCGCCGCCGTTCCGCACCGCGCTGGCGCGGGCCGCCAAGGCGGCGCGCGGGCATGGCAACCTGCTGATCGAGGGGGAGCGCGGCACGGGCAAGGAGATGCTGGTGCGCGCGATCCACGCCGCCAGTCCGCGGGCACGCGCCCCGTTCCGCATCCTGAACATCGCCGCCGTCCCGCAGGCCAGCCTGTCATCGGTCCTGTTCGGCCATGAACAGGGCGCCTTCCCCGGCGCGTTCGAGCGCCATGTCGGAGCGCTGCAGGCCAGCGATGGCGGCACGCTGGTGCTGAACGAGATCGATCACCTGCCGCCCGAGGTGCAGGCGCAGCTTGCGCAGGTCCTGCGCGACGGGCGCGTCCGGCCCATCGGATCGCCGCACGGCTTCCACCTGGACGTGCGGGTGATCGCGGCCAGCAACCTGCCGCTGATCGATCTGGCGACGACCGGCAATTTCAACGACGACCTGCTGGGCCTGGTGAGTTCCACCGTGATCACCGTGCCCCCGTTGCGGGAACGGCATGGCGACATCGTGGCGCTCGCCCGCCATTTCCTGGCGCGCATCGCGGCCGAGCCGGGCCTGCGCCAGCTGGGCATCACCGATGGCGCGCTGACCCTGCTGGCCTGGTACGACTGGCCCGGCAATGTGCGCCAGCTGCAGGCAGTGCTGTTCCGGGCCGCAGTGTTCTGCGACGGCAATGCCCTGACCGAGCAGGATTTTCCGCAGCTGGCGGAGCTGGTCGGCGAAGGCGATCGCGGCGGCCAGCCGACGGAGCGCGGCGGCGTCGACATCTTCACCCCCGACGGGCATCTGCGCCCGCTGGAAGAGGTGGAGGCCGACGTGATCCGCCTGGCGATCGGCCATTATCGCGGCCGCATGTCGGAAGTGGCGCGCAGGCTGGGGATCGGACGGTCAACGCTGTACCGCAAGCTGGCCGATCTGGGCATGGAAAACACAGTGTGACAGTAATGTGCCGTCATCTGCATGATGGCTGGAACCGGCGGGGCCTGCGCGTACTTCAATCCGGATGAGCCTGTTCCGGTCTATCTTGCCAGCGATGCTATGTCTGCCTGTCCTGACCGGATGCGACCAGACGGCAACCGGCGGTACCGAGCAGGCCCTGGCCGAAGCAGGCGTCGACATGATGACGGGGGAGGAGGTGCTGGAAGACCTGCAACCGGGAGCGATCGGCCCGTTGCGCTTCCAGTATGACCAGCGGCAACTGACCCTGATCGAGATGCCGATCATGTTCCCGATCGGCCCCCAGCAGCAGGCTTGGGGCGCCAAGCTGGTGCCGGCGGAGCGCGCCGTCCATATCGGCCAGCAGGGCTGCGTCTATGGCAATCCGCCCCGCCGCCGCACCTGCAACGCTCGTGACGAGGGCGGGCTGGTCCTGTCCTATCTGGAGCGGCCGATCGAGGATTACCGGCAGGACTTCATCAAGGCCGGGCTTGGCGCGGAACTGATGCCGGCCCGGCTGGATGGATCCCGTGGCTTCGCCTACAACCGGATCCGCTTGGGCAAGCGTTCGCTGTACCGCTTCATCCCGGTGGGCGAACGAACGCTGATGCTGGCCGAACAGGAACTGGTGAACAATAATGGCCAGGCCCGGACGGCCATTGCGGCGACGATCCGCAGCCTTGCGCGGACGCTGCCCGCGCCGGGTCGCTAGAACGCCGGCAACCCGCCAGTATCGCTGAGGGCGCCGTCACGCAGGGCCCGCCAGACATTGCGCGCCTGCACCGTTTCCCAGACATCGTGCACCCGCACGATCTGGCACCCCGCCTGCATCGCCGCGAGCGCCAGCGTGATGCTGCCGCCCAGCCGCGCGTCGGCGGGCGCCTCCGCATGGAGTGCGCCGATCATGCGCTTGCGGCTGGCGCCTACCAGCAGCGGGTGGCCCAGCGCATGGAACAGGGCCAGGCCGTTCAGCAGCGCCAGATTGCCCGCCAGCGGCTTTCCGAAGCCGATACCGGGATCGAGCACGATCCGGTCGGCAGCTATCCCGGCTGCCACCGCGCGATCACGGGCGGCGCGCAGCCAGTCGAACACATCGAACAGGATGTTGCCGTAATTGCCCTCGGCATGCAGGCCGAGGCCCTGCCCTGCCCCGGGCGCATGCATCAGCACCACCGGCACCCCGGCGGCGGCAACCGCCCGCGCCGCGTCGGGATCGTCATGCAGTGCCGACACATCGTTGATGAGGTGCGCGCCGGCGGCCAGCCCCGCCTGCATCACGGCGGCCCGCCGCGTGTCGAGGCTGATCAGTGCACCAAGCTCGCGGCAGGCCTCCACCGCCGGAACGATCCGGGCGATCTCGTCCCCTTCCCATACCGGAGCGGCCCCCGGTCGCGTGCTTTCGCCGCCGACATCGATGATCGCCGCACCGGCGTCGAGCAGGGAGCGGGCCCGGCCAGCGGGATCGTTCACGAACTGCCCGCCATCGGAAAAGCTGTCGGGCGTGACGTTGAGGATGCCCATCACCTGCGGCTCGTCCAGCCGCAGCGCCCCGCCCTGCACGGCGAGAGGGAGGCGGGCGCGGGTCAGGTTGGCCCATTGCCCTTCGCCATCCGTCGCCAGAGCATCGGGCAGGTCCGCCAGTTCCTGCGCGATGGTGGCTGGTGTCGCGATCTGGCGGCGGGTGACGCGACCAGCCTCCGTCACGATCACGGCGAAGTCGCGCGCCCAGGCCATGCCGCCCGCCAGCCGCACCGCGCCGCCATCCAGCGCCTGGGGTGACGGAGCCAGCGTCAGCGGCTGGACGTAGACGCGCATCATGCTCAGTCCTCGACCGCCAGCAGATGCAGCTGCCGCAGCGCGTCGATCGGCTTGGTCGCGCCGTCATGTTCGACATGCCAGAACGTCCAGCCATTGCAGCTGGGTGCATCCTGCAACGCCTTGCCGACGCCGTGGATCGATCCGGTGTGGCCGCCACATTCCAGGGAACCGTCGGCCCGCACCTGCGCGCGCCAGCGCTGCTGCCGGTCGAACAGCACGCTGCCCGGCGGCACCAGGCCTGTTTCCACCAGCGTACCGAAGGCGACGCGCGGCGCGCCCTTGCGGCTCTGCATCACCTCCAGCGCGCTTTCGTCCAGCGGCAGGGCGGCGGCGATCCGCTCGGTCGCGACCTCGCGATAGGTCGCCTCCTGCTCGCAACCGATCCACTGGCGGCCCAGCCGCTTGGCCACCGCGCCGGTCGTGCCGGTGCCGAAGAACGGGTCCAGCACCACATCGCCGCGCTCCGTCGTGGCCAGCAGCACGCGATACAGCAGCGCCTCCGGCTTCTGCGTCGGATGGGCCTTCGTGCCATCACGCTTCAGCCGTTCCTGCCCGCCACACAGCGGGATCAGCCAGTCGCTGCGCATCTGCAACTCGTCATTCAGGGTCTTCATCGCGCGATAGTTGAAGTGATAGCGTGACCGTTCCCCCATGCTGGCCCACAGCAACGTCTCGTGCGCATTCGTGAAGCGGGTGCCGCGGAAGTTGGGCATCGGGTTAGCCTTGCGCCAGACGATGTCGTTCAGCAGCCAGAAGCCCAGATCCTGCATCAGCGCGCCGACGCGGAAGATGTTGTGGTAGCTGCCGATCACCCACAGCGCGCCATCGGGCTTCAGCACGCGGCGGCACTGGGCCAGCCATTCGCGGGTGAAATTGTCATAAGCGGCGAAGCTGTCGAACCGGTCCCAATCGTTCGTGACCGCATCGACCATGCTGCCGTCCGGCCGGTTGAGGTCGCCGCCCAGCTGCAGGTTATAGGGCGGGTCGGCAAAGACCAGATCCACGCTGCGCGCCGGCAGCGAGCGCATCGCCTCGATACAGTCGCCCGGCAGGATCTGCCCGAGCGGCAGTTCCGCCTTCGTCGCGCTGCTGGTGCGCGGTGCGCGGATGGAAAGAACTTCGCCCATTATCTGCCTGCCCCTGTGACTTATCCACAGCCTGCGCGATCAGGGACTCCGCCGTCAAGTACAGCTTTTCTGCCGAGTCGCTTCGAGTCGCGCGGGTCTCGGCGGAACGAAAGGAGTCCGGCGCAGCATGTTGAGTCCAGCTCGGCCAGGGGGACTCAACATGCTGTGGTGTGGCCGGCAGGACTCAGCCGGTGCAGGAAAACAGATCGGCCTGCGCGACCGGCGCAAACGACCGGCGGTGCAGCGGGCTGGGCCCGTGCGCGCGCAAGGCCGCCAGGTGATCGGGGGTGCCGTAGCCCTTGTTCCGGTCCCACCCGTAATGCGGGTGATCTGCGGCCGCGGCGCGCATCAGGCGGTCGCGATGTTCCTTGGCCAGGATCGAGGCGGCGCTGATCGCCGGCTCCAGCGCGTCACCACCAACGATGGCGCGGGCCGGCCAGCGCCATTCCGTACGACGGCCGACGGGCGTCAGATTGCCGTCGACCAGCACCTGGCAGCAGTCGCGCCCCAACGCCGCGCAGAGCTGGTCCACCGCAAGTGTCATCGCCAGCATGGTGGCACCGAAGATGTTCAGGCGATCGATCGCCTCCACCTCCACCACGCCGATCCCCCAGGCGCACCGGCGCTGGATGCGTTCTTCCAGCAAGGCGCGCTTCTCCGCACTCAGCTTCTTGGAATCATCCAGCCCGGCGGGTCGCGGCCGGCACAGCAACACGGCGGCGGCGACGACAGGGCCGGCCAGCGGCCCCCGTCCCGCCTCGTCGACGCCGACGATCAGCGGCCCGCCGAGGCTGGCACAAAAATCCGGAGAGGGCGTTCCCGAGAGCATGCGCATTCCATTCCTGACCGCCAGCCTGTTACCCGTCGCGCTCTGTTCCGCAAGCTGCGGCGGTGCCGAGTCCGGGAATAGTTCCTCAACCCCCGCTCCGGCAGGGATTGCCCCGAGCCCTACCCCATCACCGTCACCCACGCCGGCCGGCTACGCGACCGGTCAGCCGGTCACGCTGCAGGGCAACGCGCCCTTTCAGGCCGCGTCATTGGGCCAGTTCGCAGAGCCCTGGGCGCTTGCGCTGGCACCTGGCACCCGCACGCTGTTCGTGACCGAGCGTGCCGGCACGATGAAGTTCGTGGACCTCGGCACCGGGCGTGTAGGCGACGTGAGCGGGTTGCCGCAGGTGGCCTATGGCGGCCAAGGCGGACTTGGCGACGTGGCCTTCCTGCCGGCGCAGAGCAGCGCCACGCTGGGCGGACGCACGATCTATCTGACATGGGCGGAGGCAGGCGACGGCGACACGCGCGGTGCGGTGCTGGGGCGTGGAACGCTGTCCTGTGCCAGCGAGACGGCTTGCCGGGTCGAGAACCTGCAGGTGATCTGGCGCCAGCAGCCCAAGGTCACCGGTGAAGGCCATTACTCCCACCGGATCGCCTTCTCCCCGGATGGCCAGCATCTGTTCCTCGCGTCGGGCGACCGGCAGAAGAAGACGCCGGCGCAGGACCTGACCGTCAATCTGGGCAAGGTGCTGCGCCTGAACCTGGACGGCACGCCGGCGGCAGGCAACCCCTTCGCCGATCGCGGCGGCGTGTCGCGGGAGATCTGGTCCTATGGCCATCGCAACATCCTGGGCCTGCACTTCGACGCGCAGGGCCGGCTGTGGGATCTGGAGCATGGTCCCCGCGGCGGCGACGAGCTGAACCTGGTGTCGGCGGGCGAGAATTATGGCTGGCCGATCGTGTCCGATGGGGACGATTACGATGGCACCCCGATCCCCGACCATGCGACGCGGCCGGAGTTCCGCGCGGCGGCGATCGGCTGGAACCCGGTGATCGCGCCGGGCGACTTCCTGTTCTATCGCGGGGCCATGTTCCCGCAATGGCAGGGTCAGGCGCTGATCCCCGGCCTGTCCTCCAAGGCGCTGGTCCGGGTGTCGATCAGTGGCGAAAGCGGGCGGGAGGAAGCGCGACATCCCTTCCCCGAGCGTCTGCGCGACATCGTGGAAGCGCCCGACGGATCATTGCTGATGATCGAGGATGGCAAGGATGGCCGATTGCTGCGGCTGACGCCACGCTGACCGTTTGACGGACAGTGGCGCCCTGGCCCGGTCGCACACTGGCGCGACCGGGCCTGTCGATCAGGAGTTCGTGCTGCGGGTGGCGGTGTCGACGGGGACACCCTGCGTCTTCTCGTCATTGATCTGGGCGATCTGCGCCGGCTTCGTCACGGGGGCGGATTCTTCCTCGGTCAGACCCTTGCGGAAGCTTTTGATCCCTTTTCCGAAGTCGCCCATCGTCTCCGAAATCTTGCCCCGGCCGAACAGGACGAGGATCACGAGGGCAACGATGACCCAGTGCATCAGCGAGAAACCAGCCATCAGACGTCTCCGGTAATAGAGGCATGGCGCGCACCCGTGTGTGTCGGTAAGAGGCGCCCGTTCACACCTGTACCTAATCAGCAACCCGGGGCGATACAATGGACGAATGGGTCTTTCAGCTAGTGGAAGGCGGCGGATTGGCCGGCATTTTCCTGCTGATGCTGCTTGAGACGGTGTTCCCGCCGATCCCGTCGGAGGTGATCATGCCCGTGGCCGGCGTCGTGGCCGCGCGGGGCGAGCTGTCGCTGGCGGGGGTGATCATCGCCGGCACGGCAGGGGCGATGGCGGGCAACCTGTTCTGGTATGTGATCGCGCGGATGATCGGACTCCACCGGTTTCGCCCACTGATCGAGAAGTATGGCCGCTGGCTGACGCTGGACTGGCCGGAAGTGGAACGCGCGCAGAGCATGTTCACCCGGTTCGGCGCGGCGATCGTCGGTTTCGGCCGGATGATCCCGACGATCCGTTCCGTCGTGTCGCTGCCCGCCGGCCTGGTGGGCATGCGCCTGCCGGGCTTCCTGATCTGGTCGACCCTTGGCACCGCCATCTGGAGCGCGGGCCTAGCCATTGCCGGCTGGGTGCTGGGGCGCCAGTTCGACCAGATTGAGCGTTTCATCGGGCCGATCTCAACCGGCGTGATCGTGCTGATCGTGGTGGTGTATATCTGGCGGCAGCTTACCTGGGGCCGCCGCAACCGCCGCTCCGCCCCTCGCGACCTCTGAAGCGGTCAGCCGGCCAGCGAAACGCGCCCGCCTTCGTGGCGCACGAGCCGGCCGGCGATCTCCAGTTCCAGTAGCGCCATCTGCACGGCGCCGGCCGGCTGACCGCTCTGGCGGATCAGCTCGTCGACATGCACCGGCGCAGGGCCCATCAGGGGCGCGATCTCGCTGCCTTGTGGCCCCTCACCTGCCGGCTCCTCCTCGAAGGCGGTGAACGGGTGCTGCCGTTCCGCCAGTGCGGTGCGTGGCGTTCCGTCGAACCGGTGCAGCAGTTCTGCAACCTGTGCCGGATCCTGCACCAGCACCGCGCCGTCACGGATCAACTCGTTTGCGCCGGCGCTGCGCGGTTCCAGCGGACTGCCCGGAATGGCCATCACCTCCCGTCCGTATTCACCCGCCAGCCGGGCGGTGATGAGGGATCCCGATTGCGGTGCCGCCTCGACCACCAGCGTGCCCAGCGACAGGCCGGCGATGATCCGGTTACGGCTCGGGAAATGGCTGCCGCGCGGCTCGGTGCCGACGGGCTGTTCTGCCAGCAGCAGGCCGTCCGTGGCGATGCGTTCCTGCAGGTCGCGATGCTGCGGTGGGTAGGTGATGTCGATCCCGCTGGCGATCACGCCGATCGTGTGCGGAAAGGCGCCCTCGTGCGCGGCACCGTCGATGCCGCGGGCCAGGCCTGACACGACCGCGAAGCCATCCGCGGCCAGCGCCGCGCCGAACTCCCGCGCCAGCTGCACCGCCGCGGCGCTGGCGTTGCGGGCGCCGACCAGCGCGACACAGGGCCGGGCCGCCAGCTCCAGCCGGCCGCGCATCGTAAGGATCGGCGGTGCGGCCGGCGCCTGGGCCAGCAGCCTGGGATAGTCGGGCTGGTCATGGAACAGGTAGCGGGCGCCAGCCTTGCGTATGCCGGCAACCTCCCGCTCAACGCGGTCCGTCGGTGCAGCGACGTAGGGGCGACCACCGCGGCGGGCGAGATCGGGCAGAGCGGCGATCGCAGCCACCGCCGTACCGAACCGTTGCAGCAGCTGGCGGTAGGAAACCGGCCCGACATGCGGCGACCGCAGCAGCCGGATGCGGGCGAACGCCTCGGCCTGCGTCAGGCTCATCGCTTGCGGCCGATGCGCGGCTCCGTCCCGGCGAGCAGGCGGGCGATGTTCGCGCGATGGCGCAGCAGGACAATGGCGAAGATCGCCAGCAATACCGGCAGGTAGATCGTGTGACCGAAGGCAAGTGCAGCCAGTGGTGCCGCGGCGGCGGCGGCCATGCCCCCCACGCTGCTGATGCGCGACAGCCGGGCAACGCCCAGCCACACCACGATCACCGTCAGGCCGATGGTCCAGTGCAGCCCCAGGCCGATGCCGATCAGCGTGGCGACACCCTTGCCACCCTTGAACCGCAGCCAGACGGGGAAACAATGGCCCAGAAACGCACCAAGCGCGGCCCAGTCCTGCCCCGCGCCCCACAGCATCACGGCGAGCAATATCGCCACCCACCCCTTCAGCGCATCCAGCACCAGCGTGGCGGCGGCGATGCCCTTGCCTGCGGCTCGCAGTACATTGGTGGCGCCAATATTGCCCGATCCCACATCGCGCACATCGCCCTTGCCCGCGGCGCGGACCAGCAGCAGGCCGAACGGGATGGAACCGATGGCGTAGCCGAGCAGAAGGGCCAGAAGGGCGGTGGTACCGATGGGCAGCGTCATGCCCCGCCCTTTAGCGCGTCGCTTGCATTTCGGCAGGGGCAAAATATGCGGGCGAAGATGCAGTCTGCACCCGACGCGCCCATCCTGCTGTTCGATTCCGGCGTCGGCGGGCTGACGGTGCTGGCCGAATTGCGCCGCGTGCTGCCGGAGGTGCCGGTGCTGTATGTCGCGGACACCGCCGGCCTGCCCTACGGCGAGAAGACGGAGGCGCAGATCGCGGCGCGTGTGGCCGGATTGCTGGGGCGGCTCTCCGAACGCTTCGCCCCCCGGTTGATCACCATTGCCTGCAACACCGCCTCCACCATCGCACTGGGCATGGTGCGCGACGTGCTGCAGGTGCCGATCGTCGGCACGGTGCCGGCGATCAAGCCGGCTGCCGCGATGACACGCACCGGCACGATCGGTCTGCTGGGCACGGCGGCCACCATCCGGCAGGCCTATGTCGACCAGCTGGAGGCCGAATTTGCCGCCGACAAGCGCCTGTTGCGCCACGCCGCGCCGGAGCTGGTGCAGGCAGCGGAAGCCTTCCTGCGCGGGGCGGCCGTCGACCCGGCAGCCATCGCCACGGCGGTTTCCGGATTGCGCGAGCAGCCGGGTGGCGATTCGATCGACACGGTGGTGCTGGCCTGCACGCACTTCCCGCTGCTGGTGGACAAATTGTCCCACGCCTTCGGCCCGGAGGTCCGCTTCATTGACGGGGCCGCCGGTATCGCGCGACGCATTGCGCATCTGGTGGAGGGCCAGCCATTCATCCGTAAGTCGCCCGACCGTGCCCTGTTCACCGGCACGGGCGATGATCTCGACATGATCGCTCCTGCGCTGCTGAGCTATGGCATCACACAGTGTGACTGGTTTTAACGCGAATCCATCGCAAACTGAATGCTTTGAAGGCCGGGGTGAAGGGTTTACATGCCGCAGGCAGGGTTTGCCCCCGGAATGTCTCGCCAATCACGGACTGGTCTGCTGAACTACGATCTGATCTTCGACAAGGCCATCGACCGCCTCCATTCGGAAGGCCGGTATCGTGTGTTCATCGACATCCTGCGCAACAAGGGTGCGTATCCCAATGCGCGGTGTTTTGCCGGGCATAACGGGCCGAAGCCGATCACCGTGTGGTGCTCCAACGACTATCTCGCCATGGGCCAGCACCCCAAGGTGGTGGCGGCGATGGAGGAGGCCTTGCACGATGTCGGTGCCGGCAGTGGCGGCACGCGGAACATCGGCGGCAACACCCATTATCACATTCAGCTGGAGCGTGAGCTGGCCGACCTGCATGGCAAGGAAGCCGCGCTGCTGTTCACCAGCGGCTATGTCTCCAATGACGCCACGCTGTCGACCCTCGCCCGCCTGCTGCCCGGCTGCGTGATCTTCTCCGACGAGTTGAACCACGCCAGCATGATCGCCGGCATCCGCAACTCCGGGTGCGAGAAGCGCGTATTCCGCCACAATGATGTGGCGCATCTGGAAGAGCTGCTGGAGGCGGAGGATCCCGCGGTCCCCAAGCTGATCGCGTTCGAGAGCGTCTATTCCATGGACGGCGACGTTGCCGCGATCCACGCGATCTGCGACCTGGCGGACAAGTACAACGCGCTGACCTATATCGACGAGGTCCATGCGGTCGGCATGTATGGTGCACGCGGTGGCGGCATTTCCGAGCGGGATGCGGCGGCGGACCGGATCGACATCATCGAAGGCACGCTGGGCAAGGCGTTCGGTGTGATGGGTGGCTACATCGCCGCCGACCAGCGCATCGTGGACTGCATCCGCTCCTACGCGCCGGGTTTCATCTTCACCACTTCGCTGTCCCCGGTGCTGGTCGCCGGCGTGCTCGCCTCCGTCCGTCACCTGAAGGCTTCCAGCGAGGAGCGCGATGGGCAGCAGGCTGCGGCCGCAACGCTGAAGCGCATGTTCCGCGAGGCCGGCCTGCCGGTGATGAACAGCACCACGCACATCGTGCCGCTGATGGTCGGCGATCCGGTGCGCGCCAAGCGGATCAGCGACATCCTGCTGGCCGAGTACGGCGTCTATGTGCAGCCGATCAACTTCCCCACGGTGCCACGCGGCACCGAACGGCTGCGCTTCACCCCCGGCCCGGCCCATACCGAGGCGATGATGACCGACCTGACTGCCGCGCTAGTCGAGATCTGGGACCGGCTGGAACTGGAGCTGCGCAAGGCCGCTTGAGCCCTGTAACGACAGGGGATTGCGGCGATGGGCATGCTCGTGGACGGCCGGTGGCAGGATGTGTGGTACGACACGGATGCGACCGGCGGCCGGTTCAGACGCAAGCAGTCCGCCTTTCGCGACGCCGTGACAGCTGATGGCAGCAGCGGCTTCCAGGCGGAGGCCGGGCGGTACCACCTGTATGTCAGCCTCGCCTGCCCCTGGGCGCATCGCACGCTGATCATGCGCGCGCTGAAGGGGCTTGAGGAGATGATCCCGGTCTCCGTCGTGAACTGGCTGATGCTGGAGAATGGCTGGACCTTCGACCCGGCGCCGGGTGTCATCGGCGATCCGGTCCATCATGCGCGTTGCTTGTGGCAGGTCTATACCGCCGCCGACCCTGCCTATACCGGCCGCGTGACCGTGCCGGTGCTGTGGGACCGGCAGACCGGCACCATCGTCAATAATGAAAGCGCGGAGATCCTGCGCATGCTGAACAGCGCATTCGACGATGTCGGCGCCGCGCCTGGCGACTACTATCCCGCAGGGCAGCGGGAGGAGATCGACGCGGTCAACGGGCGGATCTACGACCATGTGAACAATGGCGTCTACAAGGCCGGTTTCGCGACCACGCAGGAGGCGTACGAAGAGGCGGTCGGCCCGTTGTTCAAGACACTGGACTGGGTGGAGCAGCGCCTGACCGGCAGTCGCTGGCTGGTCGGCCCGTCCATGACGGAGGCCGACATTCGCCTGTTCACCACGCTGATCCGCTTCGATGCGGTGTATGTCGGCCACTTCAAATGCAACATCCGCTGCATCGCCGACTACCCGGCGCTGAGCGGATATTTGCGGGACATCTACCAGACGCCGGGGGTGGCGGGCACCGTCGACTTCCAGCACATCAAGGGCCATTATTACCAGAGCCACCGGATGATCAATCCGACCGGTGTGGTGCCCGTCGGCCCCGAGCTGGACCTCGACACGCCGCACGGACGGGCCTGATCGTGGCTGCCGATCGCCGAACCCCCATGTCGGAGGCCGCTCACCACAAGCCGGGCCTCATCCCTCTGCGCCTGCTTCCACTCGCCCTGTTGCTGTCCGCCTGCGACAACAGCGCGGCGCCTGCCCCTGGCCCGGCGGAACTGGCGCAACCCGCTGCGGCACCACCGGTCAAGGATGCCAGTGTGCCCGGGCCGATCGATCTGGAGCCAGCGCCAGCGCCAGCGGGAACGACGGAGATCGTGGCGACCGAGACAATCGTCGTGCAAGGGCAACCGGCGTGCCTGTTCACCGTGCGCTATCCTGGCGCAGGCGATCGGGAGGTATCCTGGAACGGTGACGAATGTGGTGCAGTCAAGGGCGCCATCGTCACGCCGGATCTGCTGGCGGCTGGTGGCCAGCTCGCCGACCTGTCGCCAGCAGCTCGCCGGGACATGGAACGGATGAGGAGCGGCGTGTTCGTGGTTGAAGGCGAGTTCAGCGCCTCCGCCTACCCGCTGAACGTGGCGGACCGCATCTACGAAGTGCCTTATGCAGACTGACAGCAAGCGGCGCCGACCTTTGCGGCCGGCGCCATCCTGTCAGATCAACGCAGGCTCACCACGTTGTCGCTGCGCTTCGGTTCCTGCCGGGTGCCGGTATAGAGGCTCACCATCGGCTCATCCGTCACCACCACCGCCTGTGCCGCGCCGAAGCCGTTGAAGCCGGTCTTCATCGCCGCGCCATAGGCACCCAGCATGCCGATCTCGAAATAGTCATCCGCCTGGATGTCGGCCGGCAGGTCGAACGGACCCTTCATGTAGTCGGCATCGTCACAGGTGGGGCCGTAAAACGCAAAATCGGCCAGCGGCTGAGTGAGATCGTCCTCCAGTGCCTGCACCGGAAAACGCCAGTCGACATGCGCGGCATCGAACAGCGCGCCATAGGCGCCGTCATTGATGTACAGTTCGTCGCCCCGCCGCTTCTCCACGCGGACGATCACGCTGGAATATTCCGCGCTCAGCGCCCGGCCCGGCTCAGCCCACAGCTCCGCATTGTAGGAGATAGGCAGCGCCTCGAAATGGCGGTGGATGATCGCGAAGTAATCTTCCAGCGGCGGCGGGTTCATGCCCGGATAGGCGCTGGGGAAACCACCGCCGACGTCGATGATGTCCACCGTGACGGAGGCCTGCGCAATCGCCGCGCGCACGCGATCAAGCGCCTGCACATAGGCGAACGGCGTCATCGCCTGGCTGCCGACATGGAAGCAGATGCCGAGCGCGTCGCAATGCTGGCGGGTAGCCTGCAGCAGCGGCGCGGCATCGACCAGGTCGACCCCGAACTTGGAGGCAAGGCTCAGCTCCGAATGTTCGGAGGAGACGCGCAGGCGCACCAGCAGGTTCAGATCTTCTGCCGCCGCGCCGTCCGAAGCCGAAGTGGCTTCCACGATCTTGGCCAGTTCCTCCAGCGTATCCAGGCTGAAAGTCCGCACGCCATGCGTGTGATAGGCCTCGCGGATGGCGCCGATCGTCTTCACCGGGTGCATGAAGCACAGGGTGGCTTCCGGAAGCAGGGCACGCACCAGCCGCACTTCCGCAATGGAGGCGACGTCAAAGGTGCGGATGCCGTTTTCCCACAGCAGCACGATCAGGTCAGGCGAGGGATTCGCCTTGACCGCATACATCGTGGTGCCCGGAAAACGCTGCGCAAAGAACTGCGCCGCCCGCGCCGCGGCATGCGGGCGGTTGAGCATCACCGGTTCGTCCGGAACGAGGTCGCGGACTACAGACCGTGCGTCAGGATAGCTGTGCAATTCAAGGGACCCCCAAACGGTTTGTTCAACAAGGCTGCCTTGCGGTTAGGAAGTCCCCATGGGGCAGCGGAGGCGGGCATATAAGAGCGAATCGACAGATCGCCAACGGTTTTTGTGTGACCGCCAAAAGGCACATGTTGTCAGCGGTTTGTGCAAAGGATCGATCCCGCTTTCCCCGGCATGCCCCGTGTATCCGGGACAGGGCGTGACGATGCCAGGACAAGGCCCGGGATCAGTGCAGCGGATTGCCGTCCGGCGCGGGCGAGCGCGGCGACAGGAGAATGATCATGCCATCCGCGCCGGTTACCCCCAGGATCAGCACTTCCGACTGGAAGCCGGCAATGTTGCGGGGTGCGAAATTGACGACGCAGCAGAGCTGCGTGCCTATCAGTTGTTCCGGCGGATAGGCGGTGATCTGAGCGCTGGACCACCGGCTGCCGAGTTCGCCCAGGTCGATCCGGACCTTCCATGAAGGATTGCGCGCCTTCGGGAACGGCTGGACGTCCAACACCGTGCCGATGCGGATGTCGAGCCGTTCGAAAGCCGCATAGTCGACCTGTTCCCTGACCGGCATCATTGAGCCCTATCCGGCGGCGTAGATGCGGTCGAGCACCTGCGCCACGTCCACCAGCCGTGCCGCCTGCGGATCGAACCGCGTGCTTCCAGCCAGTTGCCGCGCCCATGCCGAAGCAGCCCGTGTGCCCCAATCGTCCGGCGGGCTGGCAATGGGATGGGCCTGCGTGCCGTGATGCCGGAAGGCGGCAAAGTCGTAGAAGCTGCCATCCACATTACGGAACGTGACCGCCCCTTGTGTGCCGTAGAACGCCGCCTCGATCACCGCATCACGGCCGGCCGGCAGGTTCCACGAACAGGCGAGCTGCACCGCAGCGCCGGTGGCAAGGTCCAGCCGTGCGGTTGCGAAATCTTCCACCCGGTCAGGCACCTGCCCCAGCGGCGCACCGCCGGCGAACAGGCGCGCGGTGACGTGCTCCACCGCAGGGAAATCCAGCAGCCACAGCGCCAGATCGATCAGGTGGACACCCAGGTCGATCACGCAGCCGCCGCCCGATTGCGCCCGGTCGTAGAACCACGGCTTGTCAGGTCCGTAGGCATTGTGGAACGTCAGATCGACGGCATAGATCGTGCCCAGCTCTCCGCTGCGGATCGCCTGCGCCATGGCCTCGGTCGCGGCGGTGTGGCGGTAGGACAGGTCGACGCCGAGCAGCCGGTCTGCCGCCTGCGCCGCATCCACCACCGCCGACACCTCGCCGGCATCGCGGCCCAGCGGCTTCTGACAGAACACCGCCACGCCGCGCCCGAGCGCCTCCACTGATTGCGCCGCATGAAGAGCGGACGGGCTGGCGATCACCACCCCGTCCAACCCCAGGTCCAGCATCGCCTGCAGGGATGGCAGCGCGACCGCCCCCGGAGCAATGGCCTGTGCCTGCGCAACGCAGTCCGGCGCAGGATCGCAGATCGCCACCGCCTCCATCAAGCCGGTGTCGACAATGGCCTGCATGCGGTGTCGGCCGATCCAGCCGGTGCCGAGAAAGCCGATGCGGGGCTTGCTCACAGGGTCACCAGGGCTTTGACGAAACCTTCCGGCTTGTCGCGGGTCGCATCCAGTGCATCCCCCAGCCGCTCCAGCGGGTAGCTGTGCGTGTAGAGCGGCGCGGGATCGAAGCTGCCATCGGCCACTGCGGCGATCGCCTCGCGCAATCCGCGCATCTGAACGGCCGGGTCGCGTTCATGCGCGTTGGCGACGTCGATCCCCTTCCAGTTCCACATCTGCATGGAAACCTGCCGTGGTCCATCCTGGTGATAGCCGGCGATCACCAGCCGCCCGCCGAAGCCGGTCAGCTCGCCAGCTAAGTCGAGCGGCCATTGCTTGCCGACGCACTCGATCACCCGCTCGCACATCGCCTCGCCGGTCAGCTGCTTGACCTGGTCGATGATGGCGTAATGATCGTGCATGAAAATCGTCTCGGCCGCGCCGTAGTGCCGCGCCAGATCCAGCGACTCCTGCCGCCGGCTGATGGCGATCACCCGCGCGCCGGCGCGACTGGCCAGATGACACAGCACCGCGCCCAGGAAGCCGATGCCGACGATCGCCACCGTCTGTTCCGGCCGGATATCGCTGCGGTGGAAGATGTTGAAGGCGCAGCCGAGCGGCTCGCCCGGGAAGGGCTGGCCATCCAGTTCCGGCGGCAGCTTCGCTGCCATGTCCGCCCGCACGATGTCGCTTTCGGCGAAAGAGCGATAGGAAAGCGCAGCCACTCGATCACCGGTGACCAGTCCGCTGACCCCCGGACCGACGGCCTCCACCCTGCCCCAGCCCTCATGGCCCAGATCACCCGGTTCGCGGGGATAGTCCATACACTCGAGACCGGCCCATGGTTCCAGATTGCTGGCGCACACGCCGCAACCTTCGAGCCGGATGCGCACCTCGCCCTCGCCAGGTTGCGGGATGGGCACGTCGTTGCGCAGTTCGATCGTGCCGGGCGACGCCAGCACCGCCGCCTTCATCATTTCTGTCATGGTCAGCAGTCAGACCGCAGCGATGAATGTTTCGAGTTCGGCATAGGCGCGGTCATCCGGCATCTGCTCGGGCGGATGCTTGCAGAAATAGGCCGCAGCCGGCAGCACCGGCCCGGCCAGACCGCGATCCTTCGCCAGCTTGGCACACCGGATCATGTCGATCGCCACGCCGGCCGAGTTCGGGCTGTCCTCCACCGAAAGGCGCAGTTCCAGGTTCATCGGCACACCGCCGAACAACTGCCCTTCCATGCGCAGGAAACACACCTTGTTGTCGTTCTGCCAGGCAACATAGTCGGACGGGCCGACATGGATGTTGTCGTCCTCCATCCGCACCGCAGCGACCGACTGTACGGCCTCCGTCTTGCTCTCCTTCTTGGAAGCGAGGCGGCTGCGCTCCAGCATGTTGAGGAAGTCGGTATTGCCGCCGGTATTGAGCTGGTAGGTGCGGTCGAGCTTCACGCCACGCTTGGCAAACAGGTCGGTCAGCACGCGATGCACGATGGTCGCGCCCAGCTGCGCCTTGATGTCGTCACCGATGATCGGCACGCCCGCTGCCCGGAACCGTTCCGCCCAGGTAGCGTCGCTGGCGATGAACACGGGAATGTTGTTCACGAAGGCCACGCCCGCTTCCAGCGCGCATTCGGCATAGAACTCGGTGGCGTGCTGCGATCCCACCGGCAGGTAGTTCATCAGCACATCCGCCTCGCTCTCGCGCAGCGCATCGATCACTGCCTGCCGATCCGGTTGCGGCGCGTCTGCGACGGCAAAGGTCCGGTCCTCCGGATAATTGGCCATGTGGTCGGCCACGCCGTCCAGCACCGTGCCCATCTGCACGATCGTGCCGGTACGCTCCACCTGCGGACAGAAGACGGCCGTGCAGTTCGGCTTGGCAAAGATCGCCTCCGCCACGTCCTGCCCCACTTTGCGCCGGTCCACGTCCCATGCCGCGACGATCCGCACGTCTTCCGGGCGGTAGCCGCCCAGATTATGGTGCATTAGGCCAGTCAGGTCGTTGGCTCCGTTGCGGTAATGGGCGAGCCCCTGCACCAGCGAGCTGGCGCAATTGCCCACGCCCACCAGCGCAACGCGGATACCGCGGGGATCAGGCGAAAGCATCAGCGGCAATCCTTCTTGTTCGTCATGCGGGCACCCCGATACGCGGCGGGGTAGCAGTCGCGGGAGCATAGCGTTCGACCATCTGCTGACACCAGTCGGCGAAGGCCTGCGGTTCGCGCGCCGGGCTGGTATGATGTGCCTCCACGCCGAGATGCTCGGGCGTGAAGCAGAAGGTCACCAGCGTGTCGAATGGGGCCAGCGCCTCCATCTGCCGGTCGAACCAGTCGAGCGCGTCAGGGCGGAAGCTGTCGGCCCACGACAGGCCGGTGCGCAGCTTGCGCACGCCCAGTTCGCTCATCCAGCGAACCGCATCGTCCAGCCGCGGATCGTGGAAGTGGAACCACTGCATCAGTCCCATCCGGTCCGCAAACGGCCGATAGGCTTCCAGGCCCGGCTTGGGCGTTCCGTCTTCCCGGATCAGGCCCATGTAGAAGTGGCGGTAATAGCTGGACCCTTCCGCCTCCCGGTGACGCGTTTCCGCGCCCCAGCTCTGCGGCAGGTCGAACAGCGAATACCAGTATACGTTGGGCACCCGCCCGATCAGCAGCTCGGCAGTCTTCTCCACTCCGAACTGCTGCACCTCCTCCGCGCCGAACGAGCCGACGCCTACTTCCGTGGCCCAGATCTCCTTGTCCGGCACCACCGCCTCGATCTCGGCGATCTTGTCGGGCCAGGCGTGGATCGGCCACAGGTTCCAGTCGAGCGGGAAGCCATGCACGGCAACCACGTCCACCTCGTCCAGCGCGCCATGCGCGCGCATCCGGTTGGTCCAGTGGGGATCGATCGGCGACATGCCACCCAGCACGCGCTTCACCGACGGGTTCACGGAGCGGATCGCGCGGCCGGCGCGGATCACCGTATCGGCGTATATCGACCAGTCGGGGTCAAGCTCCGGATTCCAGTGCGACTTGTTGTTCGGCTCGTTCCAGAGCATCACCGCTTCGATCACGTATTCGGACCCCTGTCAGGATAGACCGCCGCCGGCCCCAGATGGCTGTAAGGCACATCGGCCACGCGGCAGAGATAGACTTCGGCTTCGGGCTGAACCTCGATCGTGAAGCCGGCCGCGCGCAGCATGGCCTTGCTGCACGCCATGTTCGGCGCCCACCAGTTGGTCCAGTCGTCGGCGAAGCGGCGTTCGATGAAGTGCATCTTGGGATAGCCGGGATCGTCGAAGAAGGCCGGCGGATCCCAGGTACCCGGCACATGGAAGGGATGATCCTCCGGGAGCTCGATCTCGGCCTCGCCGCCCTGCTGCATGGTCTGGAACAGCATGGTGCCGCCGGCCACATGCTCGCGGATCAGGTCCAGCGCCAGCAGCGGATGGCGCAGGTGGTACAGCACACCCATGAAGATGACCCAGTCGAACTTCTCGCCCAGCGCCGCCACGTCGTAGACCGACAGGTTGCGGAACTCGATGTCCCGGTAACCCTGCATCTGCGCCGCGAACCGCGCCTGCGCCAGGTAGCGGTCGTCGCTGTCGATCCCGACCACGCGCCCGGCACCACGCCGCTTGAACTCGAGCGAGTAGAAGCCCGCATTGCACCCGATGTCGAGCACCGATTGCCCGCTCAGATCATCAGGCAGCACATGGGCAAAATTGCGGAACTTGCTGGCCGGGTAGTCGGGCAGAAAATGATCAGGCGCGGTCTGGATGCCGTGCGGCAGATGGAGGTTCTGGAACCAGGGCGCCAGCCTGTCGACCTGCGCGCGCATCGCTTCGGGCGCGAGCATCTGTTCGGCGTCGCGGCTCATGCCGGCGCCTCGGCGTAATCGTCGGCCTTGCGAAAAATCATTCGTCCCCCGTGCCCTCACTTGCCGGAATGCACCGGCCCCCATCCTGCATGTACGATAACATGCTTTGTTGCTGCTTGTTCCCGCACGGTTCCACCGCAGCGGAACCGCAGCTACTTTCATCAATTGGTCTACGCATGGCAGCAGAGTTGATGCAACGCTGGACGCAGGCCATGCGTGACCGGCGGTTCGATGTGGCGTGGAACCTGTCTGCCGATGCACTCGCCCTGCGCGATCCGGCAAGTCGTGACGATCCATCGCTGCCGTACCATCAGCGATGGGTGTGGGACGGCCGACCCGTCGACGGGCGTGATGTGCTGGTGCGGTGTTATCACGGGCTGGGGGACACGATCCAGTTCGCCCGCTTCCTCCCGCTGCTGGCGTCACGCGCGCGGAATGTGACGGTGGAGATGCAGCCCGATCTGCTGCCACTGTTCAGCCACTGGATGGACCGGATCGGCTTTCACCCGTTTGATCTCGCGCACCCTCTGCCGCCGGCCGAGTGCAACCTGGAGATAATGGATCTGGCCTTTGCCCTGCGGGCCGCGCCGGACGTTCATGCGGCGCCGTACCTGCCACAGCGCTGGCAGGGCAGCGGCACCGGCACGATCGGACTGTGCCACGCGGCCGGCGGGTGGGATGCGGATCGCAACCTGCCGGCGATGCTGCTGCAGCCCTTGTGCGAGAGGCATGATTGCACGTTGCTGATGCCGCAACCAACTGGCCCGACAGCTGCGCTGCCGGTGCGCAATCCCGCCGGTTGTCCGGGCGCGATCGCCGATACTGCTGCGCTGATCGCCACGATGGACCTTGTTGTAACGGTCGACACGATGATCGCGCATCTTGCCGGAGCAATGGGGGTACCGGTCTGGGTGATGCTGAAGCACGAACCGGACTGGCGCTGGAATCCGGCGCAAAGCGTGTCATGCTGGTATCCCGGTACGCGCCAGTTCGTCCAGACCGAGGTTGGCGACTGGGCCGGCGTTGTCCGGCGGATCGAAGGTGCGCTGGCAGATCGCCCGCACCATGCACCGCCTTCCGTGGCACTTGCGGGAACTTAGATGATGAAGAAGGATTATTGATCCCGGCCGGGGATGTGCGAGATTGGCGCAATCGGCGCGTGATCGCAAGACGCCGCTTGTCGGCTCGCCTGGATGGTGAACGGGGGGATTGTAGTGAGTGAACGGGTTCTGGTCACGGGCGGTGCTGGCTTCATCGGCCGGTTCGTGTGTGACGAATTGCTGCGGCGCGGACACAAGGTCCGGGTGCTCGACAGCCTGATCGAACAGGTACACGGCGCTGATGCACGCCGGCCCGACGCTCTCTCCCGCGATGCCGAATTCGTCCACGCGGATGTACGTGATGCCGGCAAGGTGGCCGAGGCTCTGCGCGGGGTCGACAGCGTGGTCCACCTGGCGGCCGAGGTCGGCGTCGGCCAGTCGATGTACGAGGTGGAACGCTATACCTCGACCAACGATGTGGGCACTGCCGTCCTGTTCGAGAAGCTGATCGACCAGCCGGTGCGACGCGTCGTCACAGCCTCCTCCATGAGTATTTATGGCGAGGGTCTGTACCGCGACGCAGATGGCGGTCTGGTAGAGGATGCCGCACGCAAGCCCCTGCGCGACGGTCAGGCAAACTGGGAGCCGCTCGACAATCATGGGCGCCCGCTGGCCCCGGTCGCCACGCCCGAGTGGAAGCGGCCCAGCCTGTCGTCGATCTACGCGCTGAACAAGTATGTGCAGGAACGCACCACCCACATCATGGGCGATCCCTACGGCATCGAGAGCGTGTGCCTGCGGCTGTTCAACGTCTATGGTCCGGGTCAGGCACTGTCCAATCCCTATACCGGCGTGCTGGCGATCTTTGCCTCCCGCCTGCTGAACGGCCAGCCGCCGATGATCTTCGAGGATGGCGAGCAGCGCCGCGACTTCGTGCATGTGCATGACGTGGCCCGCGCCTTCTGCGATGCGCTGGTCCTGCCGGAGGCAGTGGGCGGCACCTTCAACATCGGCTCGGGGCGGGATCGCTCCGTACGGGAAGTGGCGCATGATCTTGCCCGCGCGATGAACCGCAATTCCATCGAGGCGGAGATCGTGGGCAAGTCGCGCACGGGCGACATCCGTCACTGTTTCTGCGACACCAGCCTCTCGGAACAGAAGCTGGGCTTCGCCGCGCGCGAGGACTTCGTGGAACGGCTCGCCGAACTGGCCGAGTGGGTCGGGCAGCAGACCGCGGTCGACCACGTTGCCAAGGCGCGGAGCGAACTGGAAGCTCGCGGGCTGGTCGCATGAGCGGCGGCGAGCAGACGATCCTCGTCACCGGAGGCGCTGGCTTTGTCGGCTCCAATCTGGCGGACCGGCTGGCCACCGGCGGCCGGCGCGTGCGGATCTACGATTCGCTGAACCGTCCGGGCGTGGAGGCCAATCTCGACTGGCTGACCAGCCGTCACGGCGAGCTGATCGAGCCGGTGATCGCCGACATCCGCGATGCGGACCGCATGCTGCAGGCCGCTCGCGGCGTCGATGCGGCATTTCACTTCGCGGCGCAGGTGGCGGTCACGACCAGCATGGCCGATCCGCGGGCTGACCTGGACATCAACATCCTCGGCACCTTCAACCTGCTGGAAGCGGTGCGCGCACAGGCGGCCCATGCGCCGGTCATCTTCGCATCCACCAACAAGGTCTATGGCGACCTGTCGGATTGCCCGATGCGGCCGAGCCCGCATGGCTACCACCCGGATCACCCTGATCTGCCGGTGACCGGCATCGGTGAGGACCGCCCGCTCGACTTCCACACGCCGTACGGCGTGTCGAAGGGGGCGGCGGACCAGTATGTGCTGGATTACGCCCGGTCGTATGGCCTGCGGACGGCCGTGCTGCGGATGAGCTGCATCTACGGTCAGCGACAGATGGGGACAGAGGACCAGGGCTGGGTCGCGCATTTCCTGATCCGCGCCATGCGGGGCGAGACGATCACCCTGTTCGGTGACGGTTATCAGGTGCGCGACATCTGCGACGTGCGCGACACGGTCGACGCCTATCTGGCAGCGCTGGACCGGATCGACGCGATCAGTGGCCGGGCCTTCAACTGGGGCGGCGGGGCGAACAACGCCGTCAGCCTGCTGACCGTAATCGACGAGATCGGCCGGGTCATCGGCCATGCGCCCAAGGTGGAGTTTGCCGACTGGCGCCCGGGCGACCAGCGCTGGTACGTGTCCGACACCGCCCGCATCGACAAGGCCCTGCAACTGTCGCAGCGGCGCGGCTGGCGCGACGGACTGCGCGATCTTGCCGCCTGGCTGGAAACGCAACACGCGCCAGCGCAGCCCGTTCCGGCTATGCAGGCTGCCGCGCTTTGACGGTTCGCAAGATCCTGATGACTGTCGATACGGTCGGCGGCGTCTGGCAATATGCCACCGACCTGGCTGCCGCCCTGACTGCACTAGGGCAAGAGGTCACGCTGGCTATCCTTGGCCCGCCTGCAAGCCCGGATCAGGTGCGGACCGCAGAAGCTGCCGGCTGTGAAGTGCAGGAAACCGGCCTTCCGCTGGACTGGCTGGCCGACGGCCCGGCGCCGGTGCAGGATGCCGCCCGCCAGCTGGTGCAACTGGCGCGATCCGCCGACGCCGACCTGATCCATTGCAATCACCCCGCTTACGCCGCCGCGGCAGGGTGGCCAGCGCCGGTGATCGCCGTCGCGCATGGCTGCGTCTCCACCTGGTGGCGGGCTGCGCGTGGCACACCGGTCACGGAAGCGTTCCGCTGGCATGCGGACCTGACCCGGCAGGGCCTGCTTGCAGCCGAGATCGTCGTGGCGCCAAGCGCCAGTTACGCCCGCGATGTCCAAGTGACCTATGCCCTGCCCCGCTTGCCCGTTGCAGTACACAATGGGCGGGCCTCGCGCCCGCGCGCCCTGCCGGCCCGCGACGACCTGTTTGCGCTGACCGTCGGCCGCTTGTGGGACGAGGTGAAGCAGGCCTCTCTCCTCGACCGGGTTGCTGCGCAGATCGACCTGCCGTTCCTCGCCGCCGGATCGCTGACGGCACCCCACGGGGAGCAGGCCCTGCTGCAGCATCTGCAGACGCTCGGCGCCATCCCTGCCGCGCAACTCGATGCCCTGCTGGCTGCCCGGCCGATCTTCGTGTCGGCAGCAAGTTTCGAACCGTTCGGCCTTGCCGTGCTGGAGGCTGCGGCTGCCGGCTGCGCACTGGTGCTGGCGGACATGCCCTCGTTCCGCGAGCTGTGGGATGGTGCGGCCATGTTCGTACCGGTCGCATCGGAGGACGCCTATGCAGAAGCGATCGCGACGCTCGCCGGCGACCCTGCCAAGCGAGAGCAAATGGGTCGCAGGGCGCAGGAACATGCGCTGCGCTACACGCCCGAGCATACGGCAGCGGCGATGACCGCGTTGTACGATCAGGTGCAGCCGCATCGGGTGGCAGCATGAGGATCGTATACTTCACGCACTCGCTCGCCTCCTGCTGGAATCATGGCAACGCCCATTTCCTGCGGGGTGTGCTGGATGAGCTGGTCGAACGCGGCCACGACGTTGCCGCGTACGAGCCGGAGAACGCCTGGAGCCTGGCCAACCTGCTGGCGGATCATGGCGAACCAGGGCTGGAGCCGTGGCGCCGCCTCTATCCGCGGCTTGCCTCCACCACCTACGCGCCGGGTACCGACATGGACGAGCTGGTAGATGACGCGGATCTGGTGATCGTACATGAATGGAACGATCACGATCTGGTCGCGCGGCTGGGCGCCCTGCGCAAGGCCGGTGCGCCGTTCCGCCTGCTGTTCCATGACACGCATCATCGCGCTGTCAGCGCGCCGGCGGAGATGCAGGCCTATGACCTGTCCGGTTACGACGGGGTTCTGGCGTTCGGCGAGACGCTGAGCGAGGTGTATCGCGGCTGGGGCTGGCAGGGCCGGGTCTGGACCTGGCACGAAGCGGCCGACACGCGCCGCTTCCATCCGCCAGCTGCGGAAGGCGAGCGCACCGGCCTGGTATGGGTCGGCAACTGGGGCGATGGCGAGCGCACGCTGGAACTGGAACATTTCCTGTTCGCGCCGGCGCAGGCTGCCGGCCTGCCGCTCGACATCTATGGCGTCCGCTATCCTGAGGAGGCTCGCGCCACACTTGCCCGCTATGGCATCGCCTATCATGGCTGGGCCGCGAACGCCCGTGCCCCGGAGATCTTTGCCCGCCATCTGGCGACCGTGCATGTGCCGCGGCGCTTCTACACCACGGTGCTGCCCGGCATCCCCACGATCCGCGTGTTCGAGGCGCTCGCATGCGGCATTCCGCTGGTGAGTGCGCCATGGAGCGATGCGGAAGGGCTGTTCCGGCCCGGCATCGACTACCTGACCGCGCAGGACGGGGCGGAGATGACCCGTCACCTGACCGCCCTTGCCGCCGATCCGGACCTGCGCGCCGAACTGGTGGCGCACGGTCTCGAAACCGTCCGCGCGCGCCATACCTGCGCGCACCGTGTGGACGAGCTGCTGGCGATCGCCGCCACGCTCGGCCTTCCTACCAGTGCTGCGGCAGAGCCCGAAAGGACCCCCGCATGAAGATCGCCTTCTATGGCTCCAGCCTGCTCTCCTCCTACTGGAACGGCGCCGCGACCTATTATCGCGGGATTCTGCACGCCATGGCCAAGCGCGGGCACGAGATCACCTTTTACGAGCCTGACGCCTTCGACCGCCAGCAGCATCGCGACATCGACCCGCCGGAATGGTGCCGCTCGGTCGTCTATGCCGCCACCGAGGATGCGCTGGTTGGCGTGCTGGCGGAGGCCGGGGCGGCGGACATCGTGGTCAAGGCCAATGGCGTGGGCGTGTTCGACCGGGAGCTGCTGGAGGGCATCCTGCACCATGCCGCGCCTGATGCGCTGAAGATCTACTGGGATGTCGATGCCGCCGCCACGCTGGACGAGATGCGCGGTGCGCCCGACCACCCGGTGCGGGCGGCCCTGCCCCACCTGGACCTGGTGTTCACCTACGGCGGCGGGCCGCCGGTCATTGCCGCATATGAAGGCTTCGGCGCGAAGCAGTGCGTGCCGATCTACAACGCGCTGGACCCGGCGACGCACTATCCCGTTCCGCCTGACCCGCGCTTCGGCTGCGACTTGGGCTTCCTGGCCAATCGCCTGCCCGATCGCGAGGCACGGGTGGAGGAGTTCTTCCTGAAGGCCGCCGCCCTGCTGCCCGACCGGCAGTTCATGATCGGCGGCAATGGCTGGCACGACAAGGGGATGCCGGCCAATGTCCGCGCGATCGGCCATGTCGGCACAGGGTCGCACAACGCCTTCAACTGCACGCCGCGTACCGTGCTGAATGTGGCGCGGGACAGCATGGCCGATATCGGCTTCTCCCCCGCGACCCGCGTGTTCGAGGCGGCGGGTGCCGCAGCCTGCCTGATCACCGATGCCTGGGAAGGAATCGAGCAGTTCCTGCAGCCGGACAGCGAGGTGCTGGTCGCCCGTGACGGACAGGACGTGGCCGACCACCTTGCCGCGCTGACGCAGGATCGCGCCCATGCGATCGGGCAGGCGGCACTGACCCGCGTGCTGAGCGAGCACACCTATGACCGACGCGCCGTGGAAGTGGACCGGGTGCTGGACGGCCTGCGCCAGCGGGAGCCGGTCGCATGAAGCTGGTCGTGCTCGGCCTCAGCCTGTCCTCCTCGTGGGGCAACGGCCATGCCACCACCTTCCGCGCGCTGCTCGCCGCCTTTGCCGCGCGCGGGCACGAGGTGCTGTTCCTGGAACGCGACGTGCCCTGGTATGCCGGGAACCGCGATCTGCCGGATCCGTATTTCTGCCGTCTGGCCTATTACACCAGCATGGCCGATCTGGAGCACTGGGCTGACGAGGTGGCGGGCGCGGATGCGGTGATGGTCGGCTCCTATGTGCCCGATGGCGTGGAGGTCGGCCGCTGGGCGCAGGCCACCGCGCGCGGGGTCACCTGCTTCTATGACATCGACACCCCGGTCACGCTGGCGAAGCTGGCACGCGGCGATCACGAATATCTCTCGCCTGAGGTGATCCCCGGCTACGACATCTATTTCAGCTTCACCGGCGGCCCGACGCTGCAACGGCTGGAACAGGAGTTCGGATCGCCTCAGGCGCGAGCGCTTTACTGCTCGGTCGATACGGCGCGCTACCAGCCGCTGGATGTGCCCAAGCAGTGGGACCTGTCCTATCTCGGCACCTACAGCCCGGACCGGCAACCTACACTGGAGCGGCTGCTGCTGGAGCCTGCGCGCAAGTGCCCGGACAAGCGATTTGTCGTGGCCGGACCGCAATATCCGTTCGACATCGACTGGCCGGCCAATGTTGAACGGATCGAGCATCTGCCCCCGGCAGAGCACCCGGTCTTCTACGCCGCGTCGCGCTTCACTCTGAACGTCACCCGTGCGGACATGATCGCTGCCGGATGGAGTCCGTCCGTCCGCCTGTTCGAGGCTGGCGCCTGCGGAACGCCGATCATCTCCGACCGGTGGCCGGGGATCGAGGACGTGTTTACGCCAGGCGAGGCAATCGTGCTGGCCGACACCGCCGGTGAGGTGATCGCCGCACTGGACGGAGAGGCCTCCGACATGGGCGAAGCGGCGCGGCAGGCGGTGCTTGCCGGGCACAGCGCGGAGATCCGCGCGCAACAGCTGGAACAAGACCTGCACGCACGGCAACACGACCGCGCGGCATCCACAAGAAAGGTAATGGCATGAGGAACCCGGGCGAGGCACAGGCTGGCGGCACGGTGCTGGTGGCGGGGGGCGCAGGCTTCATCGGCTCGCACCTGTGCGCGGCACTGCTGGATGCAGGGGCGCATGTCACCTGCCTGGACAACATGCAGACGGCCCTGCCGTCCAATCTGGAGCGGCTGCAATTGCGCGATCGCTTCAGCTACGTAAAAGCCGACATCACGCAGCCATTGCCGGCCGCGATCACCGACACCCGCTTCACCCACATCTACAACCTGGCCTGTGCCGCATCCCCGCCGCTGTACCAGGCGGACCCGGAGCACACGATGCTGACCAACGTGGTCGGCACGAACCAGCTGCTGCGCCTGGCGGAGCAGACCGGCGCCCGTTTCCTGCTGACCTCCACCAGCGAGGTCTATGGCGATCCGGAAGTGCACCCCCAGCCGGAGGATTATCGCGGCAACGTGAACTGCACCGGCCCCCGCGCCTGTTACGACGAGGGCAAGCGCGCCGCCGAGACGCTGGCGTTCGACTATGCCCGGATGGGCCGGGCCGATGTGCGGGTCGCACGCATCTTCAACACCTACGGCCCGCAGATGCGGATGGATGACGGGCGGGTCGTCTCCAACCTGATCTGCCAGTCGCTGGAAGGCGAAAAGCTGACCATCTATGGCAGCGGCAACCAGACGCGCAGCTTCTGCTACGTTGCGGACACGGTCGATGCGCTGGTGCGGCTGATGGAGAGCGAGATGGCGCAGCCCGTGCCGGTGAACATCGGCACGCAGGCAGAGATCACCGTGCTGGAACTGGTCGCCGCAATGGAAGCGGTGGTCGGCCGCAGCCTGGACATCACCTATCACGATCTGCCGCAGGACGATCCGCAGCGTCGCCGGCCGGACATCTCGCGCGCCCGCGAACTGCTGGGGTGGGAGCCGACGACGCAGCTCGCCACAGGCCTGCGCCGCACGTATGAATGGTTTGCGCAAGAGATCGCCGCAACCCGGCCGCTGGAGCAGCAGGTCGCCTGAGATCTAGCGACTGGTGCCGTCGATGCGATCGAGCAGACGGCCCAGTCGCCCGCGACCATAGGTAAGCGCGCCATACAGCGCGACCATCCAGCGGGTCGGCGTCTGGTAGATGGCACGGTCGCCATTCCTGAGCGACATGGCAAACAGCCGATGGCTTGCCCAGCTGATGGTACGGCGCATGGCATAGACCGCGCGCCGGCGCCGCGGCACGCCGGCTGTTGCCGGTGCAACCCGTTTGACCGGCATCAGTCCTTCAGCACGGGACCTGTGCGCCAGCCGCCAGGCCAGCCCTTCGCGCCGGTGGCGGAAGCCCGCTGCCTGCGTGTCGGCCACAAAGTTTGTATCCACCTCCTCCAGCGCCAGCCGCCCATCGCCGATCGCCTCGTTCACGATGGCGAGCAGTTGGGGGGAGCGGGTCACCACCACGTTGGTGCCGCGTCCGTCACTGGAATACGGCTCCACCCAAGCATCGCCGAAGGAGATGTCGGCGGTTTCCGCCACCACATCGTCGCAGAAATTGCAGGCGCTGTTCTGGAAGAAGCCGGAGCCCCAATCCCCCTCCACCAGGTGCCACCAGTCCTGTTCGACCGCATTGCCATCGCTCAGGGAGAGCTGCGTCCGGTACCAGTTGGCCGGTCGGTCGGCGTTCTTCACGCGGTAATTGACCGCCTTCACCGCCGCCGGCTCGGCCCCCATCTGTTGCGCGAAGCTGTCCACCAGCCGCGCGCTCTTCATGTGGCCGCAGAACAGCCCGAGCATGTGGGTCACCCGCGCCTCCAGCACTGGATCGTCGGCGCGCGCGAGGTGCACCGCCTTGATGAAGCACGGTATGCCGATCACGGCGTAGCGGCCGGGCACGCGACGGATCTCGTCCAGCACCTGCGCCATGTCCACGGGGTAGTACCGGCTCTTGGCCCCCTGCCCCAGCTCCTCCGCGGTACGCGAGATGCGGTAGCGGAACAGCCGGTCCTCGACGACACGATCCGATGGGGCAACGTGCGCTACGCCATCGACCAGCCCTCGCCTGAGCAGCTCCGCCGCGACCCAGCTGACCATCCCGCCGGAGGAGCCGTTATCGCGGAAGCCCGGTTCGGCCACATGCCCGACATGGCATTGCTCCACCCGCCCCAGGCGCGGATCAAGCACCGGTGCGGCCGGGAAGCGATCGGCAGCGATCACGTCCTCGTTCGCGGCGGTGGGAGAAAAGGGGCAGATCGCCGCCTGCCGTGCCGTCGGCTGGTGCAGCCAAGCCGGGGGTCCGTCGGGCTTCAGCTGCCCGAACTCGTCCCATCCCATCGTGGCCGGTGCATCGCTGGCGCAGCCGCCGCAACCGATGCACAGGCCCGATGCGATAACGTCGCCCGGGCTGATGGCAGCCGGGAGATCAGCCAAGGACAGTGGCGAGAAAGGCGGAGGATTGCACCCGCATGTCCGACAGCCGATCGGTGACAGCCGGCGCCAGCGGTGTTTCCAGCAGGGTGCCGACACGCTCCGCCGCGTGCTCCTCCACCCGTCGGTCCCCGGTGCCGGCAACCTCCATCAGGTCGCGCAGCTTGTTGGCGCGATAGGACGAAGCGACGCAGGCGAATGGCCGGCCATTCAGCAGCGCGAACACGCAGCCATGGAAGAAGTTGGTCGCCAGGGCACTGGTCGCCGCCATCGCTTCCGCGAACTCCTGCGGCGATGCATCCAGCCATTGCTCATGCGCCCAGTCGTTGCGGTAGCCGATGCTAACCAGCCGCTGGCCCCGCGCATCGGCATGCGCCCGCACGGCCCGGGCGTACCAGTCCGGAAAGTTGTGGCCATAGACCAGAATGAAGGAGTCCATCGCCCGCTCCAGCCGGGCAACCGGGAACTGCAGCACCGGATCCAGCACCAGCGGCGCTTCCAGCCCGATGGCATCCCGCACCAATGCCTGCGCGTTGTGGTCCCGCACGGAGATGGCATCCAGTGCACCCAGCCGCTCGGCCCAGTCCGGGCCCAACCCGTTCGCGGCGTCATAATTGCCGAAGCTCGCGGCGTAGGACATCACGCGTCCGGCCCGCAGACCTTCCCCATAGAACGGCCGGCTGCCGCCGTACCACGGATGGTGCAGGTTCCAGACCTCGTCACTGCCGATCACGGCCGTGTCGACCCGGGGCATGGTATGCGGCTGTTCCAGCTCGAACGGGGCGGACAGCGGCAGGCGATCCACCGCCTCCAGCAGCTTGCGCGCCTTGCGGCCGTAGGCGGACAGGTCGGATCGCGGCGACCGATGCGGCAGCAGCGGCTGGAAGGCGCAGCGCCATTCGCGCCGGCGGACTTCCTCGCTCTGATGGTCGAGCAGCACCGCCTGGTGCCCGCCCACACGGAGCCCTTCCACCAGGCTGCGTGCCTGCCAGTACGACCCATAATTGATGCAGCGGTGAAAGGTCAGGACGCCGACCACGCCATCGCCCGCCCGTCCGGGCACGGCCGTAGTGGCTTGAAGGGGTCGTTCCCCGATCGTCTCGTCCAGCCAGCGCCCCATCGTCATCGGCGTCTAGACGCGCCGGACGATGCTTTGCAAGGCCCGTACCCGGGCATGATCATCGGCCAAGGTAACGGCCGGGCTTGTGCCAAGCGATCAGGATCATGTTGATCGCCAGGATGCTGAGCGCCGACCAGCCGATCCGTTCGGGCGGGATCGCCAGCAGGGCGGAGCCGACGATGAAGGTATCGACCAGCAGCTGGAACCGGCCCACGCTCCACCCGCGGGTGCGGTGGAGATACAGCGCCAGGGTGGTGATGCCCCCTGCCCCGCAATTGTGCCGCACCAGTGCCAGGATGCCCATGCCCGCACAGGTCCCGCCCGCCAGTGCGGCGAAGGCCGGGTGAACGTCGGCGATGTGGATCGCCTGCTGCGCGACGGCGGCGATGCCGAAGATCAATCCGCTGGCGACCACCGTCTTGATCACATACTCGCGCCCCAGCACCTGCCCGCCGAATGCCAGGAACGGCAGGCTGATCAGGAAGAACAGCGGACCCACGCCCAGCGGCAGGACATAGGACATCAGCAGGGCGATGCCCGCCACGCCCGCCGTCACGATGTTCGCGGCCTGCATCAGCACCAGCCCGACCGCCAGCAACGTGCAGCCCGTGATGATGGCGTAGATGTCCTCCAGCGGCGTATGCTCGTTGGGGTCGCGCAGCATGCCTTCGGGATCGAGCGGGTTGGTTTCGTTTGTCACGGGCGGGCCGCTACAGGACGGATGCCCTGCCGCCAAGCGGGTTGCCCCTGACGGCGCCAGCGCCTATTTGCCGGGCCAGTTCCCTTTACCTTTGTTCGAGATAGAGACGCATGGCCGCCCAATACGCCTATGTCATGAAGAACATGACCAAGACCTTCCCCGGCGCGCCCAAGCCGGTGCTGTCGGACATTAACCTGCAATTCTACCAGGGTGCCAAGATCGGCATCGTCGGCCCCAACGGCGCCGGCAAGTCCACCCTGATGAAGATCATGGGCGGGATCGACACCGACTTTACCGGCGAAGCCTGGCCGGGCGAGAACATCACGGTCGGCTACCTGCCGCAGGAGCCGGAGCTGGACCCGACCAAGACCGTGCTGGAAAACGTCAAGGACGGCGCCCGCGAAGTGGCCGACATGGTCGACCGCTTCAACGCGATCAGCGCGGAAATGGGTGACCCGCAGGACGACACCGACTTCGACGCCCTGATGGAAGAGATGGGCACCCTGCAGGAAAAGATCGACGCGGTGGATGGCTGGACGCTCGATAACCAGCTTGAGATCGCGATGGAGGCGCTGCGCTGCCCGCCATCGGACAGCGGCGTGGAAAGCCTGTCCGGCGGCGAGAAGCGCCGCGTCGCGCTGACCCAGCTGCTGATCCAGAAGCCGGACATCCTGCTGCTGGACGAACCGACCAACCACCTCGATGCCGAAAGCGTCGAATGGCTGGAGAACCACCTGAAGGAATATGCCGGCGCGGTGCTGATGATCACCCACGATCGCTACTTCCTGGACAATGTCGTCGGCTGGATCCTGGAAATCGATCGCGGTCGCTATTTCCCGTACGAGGGCAACTACTCCACCTACCTGGACAAGAAGGCCAAGCGGCTGGACCAGGAAGACCGCGAGGAAAGCGGCCGATCCAAGGCGCTGAAGGAAGAGCTGGAGTGGATCCGGCAGACCCCCGCCGCCCGCCAGACCAAGTCCAAGGCCCGCATCAAGAAGTTCGAGGCCCTGCAGGAGGCGCAGAACACCCGCAAGCCGGGCAAGGCGCAGATCGTCATCCAGGTGCCGGAGCGGCTGGGCGGCAAGGTGATCGAAGCCAAGGGCCTGACCAAGGCCTATGGCGACAAGCTGCTGTTCGAGAACCTGTCCTTCATGCTGCCCCCGGGCGGGATCGTGGGCGTGATCGGCCCCAACGGCGCGGGCAAGTCCACGCTGTTCAAGCTGATCACCGGCAAGGAAGAACCTGACGAAGGTGCGCTGGAGATCGGCTCCACCGTGCATCTCGGCTATGTCGACCAGAGCCGCGATCACCTCGATCCCAAGAAGAACGTGTGGGAGGAAATCTCCGACGGGCACGACTACATGACCGTCAACAAGCACGAGACATCGACCCGGGCCTATGTCGGTGCGTTCAACTTCAAGGGCGGCGACCAGCAGAAGAATGTCGGCAAGCTGTCTGGTGGTGAGCGTAACCGCGTGCACATGGCCAAGATGCTGAAGCAGGGCGGCAACGTGCTGCTGCTCGACGAACCGACCAACGACCTCGACGTGGAAACGCTGGGCGCGCTGGAGGATGCGATCGAGAATTTTGCCGGTTGCGCCGTGGTCATCAGCCACGATCGCTTCTTCCTGGATCGCCTCGCCACACACATTCTCGCCTTCGAAGGCAACAGCCATGTGGAATGGTTCGAAGGGAACTTCGCTGCCTATGAGGAAGACAAGCGTCGCCGCCTGGGTGATGCGGCGGATCGACCTACGAAGCTGGCGTATAAGAAGCTGACTCGCTGATCTGGCACGCTGTTGCTTTTCGTTCAGATAACTAGCTGGTTCAGTTAACGGAAAGCCGACTCACTCTATCTCTCCTGTATCGGCCGCAGCCACTCACGCGGCGCAACCGCATACGGGAGAGTTCAGCGATGCGCGTGACAGACCTATTGAAGATGGTGGGCTATGCCGCACTTGCGGCAGGGCTAACCGTACCCCCCGTTGCTGCACAGGCGCAGGACCGGGGCGACCGCCGCGGCGACCGGATCGAACGGCGCAGCGAGCAGCGTGCCGGCCGGATCGACCGCGGAAGCGAGCAACGTGCCCGTCAGGTTGATCGCAGCAGCGAGCGGCAGGCCCAGCGCATCGAGCGCCGGGGCGATCGCCAGGCACAGCAGAGCCGTGTCCAGGGCCGCTATGGCGAGGGCCGGCAGATCGACCGGCGTGCCGAAGCCGTGGCGCGCCGGGTGGAACAGGTCGGTGACCGCAACGCCCGCCGCATCGAACAGCGGGGCGACCAGCGGGCGAACCGGGTGGAACAGCGCGGCGATATCCGCGCTGACCGCGCCCGGGGCGAATGGAACGGCAATCGCCAGGACTGGAACCGCAATAATGGCAACCGGGCGGACTGGAACCGCAACGACCGTGGGAACGACCGCGACCGCTATGACAACCGCCGGAACGATAACCGCGGCTATGATCGCCGGAACGACAATCGCAGATACGATGGGCGGCGCGACAATGACCGCCGTGGCAACTGGGCCGGCAATCGCAACGATCGGCGATGGGATCGCGGCTGGCGCAACGACAACCGGTACAACTGGTCCAATTACCGGAACTCCAACCGGGCGCTCTATCGTGGTGGCAGCTACTACTCGCCCTATCGCGACTGGTCGTATCGCCGGCTGAACATCGGTTTCACGTTGAACAGCCTGTTCTTCGGCAGCCGCTACTGGATCAACGATCCGGGGCAGTATCGCCTGCCGCCCGTCTACGGCCAGTATCGCTGGGTTCGGTATTATGACGACGTGCTGCTCGTCGACACCTATTCGGGCGAAGTGGTGGACGCGATCTACGACTTCTACTGGTAAACCGGCTTCTGCCGGTGCGAGTGGCCCGGCAGGGCGGAGCCTCCGGTCGGAAACGGCCGGGGGCTTTGCCGCTTGTCAGCGGGCTGCCTGGATGGAACAGGATGGCTGGCATGAATGAAGATCCCGACCACCTGATCGACGAAAGCAACCACCCGGACAAGGCGCTGCTCCGCCGGATTGGCCGCACCCTGCGCGAACGGCTCGCCACCAACCCGGCTGCGTACCGCATCCCGACCGAGAAAGCGGAACTGTGGGCGATAGGCGATGTCCTCTCGGCGGACGAGTGCACGCAATTGATGGCGATGATCGATGCCACCGCTACGCCTAGCGGCGCCTTCGGCACGCCGTATGAATCCGGCTACCGCACCAGCTATTCCGGCGATGTCGACGCCCACGCCCCGTTCGTAAAGCGCATCCAGCGGCGGATCGACGATCTGCTGGGGCTGGAGCCGGATACGGGCGAGACAATCCAGGGCCAGCGGTACGAGATCGGGCAAGAGTTCCAGCACCATACGGACTGGTTTCCGTCCAACACCGCCTACTGGGCGACGGAGCGCGCCCGCGGTGGACAGCGGGCGGTTACCGCGATGGTGTTCCTGAACCAGGTGGAAGGCGGCGGCACCACCGACTTCCCGCGGCTTGACCTGTCCATCACCCCGGCACCGGGCGTGCTGCTGGTCTGGAACAATGCGAGGCTGGACGGCACCCCCAATCCGTGGACGATCCACGCCGGCCGCCCCGTGACAGCCGGCGTAAAGTACATCATCACGAAATGGTATCGGGCTCGCCGCTGGCTGTAAGCGCTTCCGCGATCAAACTGCGGGTGCTGTCGATGCCGTACAGCGCGATGAAGCTGCCCATGCGCGGTCCTTGCGGCGATCCCAGCAGCGTCTCGTACAGGGCCTTGAACCAGTCGCGCAGGCTTTCGAAACCGAACTCCGGCTGCTTGCCGATCTCGTACACCATCGTCTGCAACGCTTCGGCATCCGCGTCGGGCGCCGCCGCAAGCTGCCGGTCCAGCTCAGTCAGAGCCGCCGCCTCGTCCGAGGTCGGCGCGCGCCGCTGCAGCGTGGGGGCGACGAAATCGCGGTTGTAGGCCAGCGCCGTGCTGACCAGAGTGTCCAGCTGCGGGTGCTGCGCCGGATCGGGGTCGGCGATATAATTGCCAAGATAGGACCAGACCTGCTCGCGCGTGGCCCCTGCCCCCAGCACGCCCACCAGGTTCAGCAGGAGGCCGTAAGTCACCGGCAGCGTGTCGCCCGCGCCGCCAGCCTCGCCGTTGGCGCGCAGCAGGTGCCACGCCGGATTACCCAGCTGCTGCTCCAGCGGCTGTTGCGCAATCTTGGCGCGGAACTGCCAGTACTCGTCCACGGCACGGGGAATCACCGCGTGGTGCAAGCTCTTGGCGCTCTTGGGATTGGGGAAGATGTAGAAGCCCAGCGATTCCTCGCTGCCATAGGTCAGCCAGTCCTCGATCGTCAGGCCATTGCCCTTGGACTTCGAGATCTTCTCGCCCTTCTCGTCCAGGAACAGCTCGTAGATCAGCCCTTCCGGTCGCCGGCCGCCCAGCACGGCGGCGATCTTGCCGGACTGGGTGACACTGTCGGTCAGGTCCTTGCCACACATCTCGTAATCGACGCCCAGCGCGACCCAGCGCATCGCCCAATCAACCTTCCACTGCAGTTTCGCCCGACCGCCCAGTACGGATTGCTCGACCATGCGGCCGTCATCCTCAAACCGGACGATCCCGGCCTCTGCGTCCAGCACCTCCACCGGCACCTGCAGCACCTGCCCGCTGGACAGGCTGATCGGCAGCACCGGAGAGTAGGTGCGCCGGCGCTCCTCCCGCAAGGTGGGCAGCATGACGTCCATGATCGCCTGATGGTGACGCAGCACGTTGCGCAACGCATCATCCAAGTCGCCGGCATTGTACCGGTCAGATGCGGAAACGAATTCGTAATCGAAGCCGAAGCGGTCCAGGAAGCTGCGCAACATCGCGTTGTTGTGGTGCGCGAAGCTTTCATGCGTGCCGAACGGATCGGGAATGCGGCTGAGCGGACGGCCCAGATTGTCGGTCAGCATCTGCCCGTTAGGCACATTGTCGGGCACCTTGCGCAGACCATCCATGTCGTCGCTGAACGCCACCAGCCGGGTGGGCGCCGGCGTGCCATCCGTGCTGGCGACGATCTCGTAGGCGCGGCGGACCAGGGTGGTGCGCAGCACTTCCTGGAAGGTGCCGATATGCGGCAGGCCGCTGGGGCCGTAGCCGGTCTCGAACAGCACGGGCTGCCCGTCCGGCCGGCCGTTCGGATACCGCTTGAACAGCTTGATGGCCTCCTGGAAGGGCCAGGCCTTGGAGGTGCGGGCGGCGGCGATCAGTGCTTCGTCGAACATGAGCGTGCCTTTCGCGGATGCCGGCCAAGTCCGCAAGGGGCGGACCGGCTTGCAGCGGACGGGTGCGATGTGCGGCCGCGATCGCCCGGAGACTGGCGGAATCCAACGCGACGCTCAGGCTGGCAGTATGGACGTGCGCCCGTGTATACCTACGCCGCCAGCGCGCCTGCCAACCGGTCGCGGATCGCCTGCAAGGATGTCCGCAACCGCACGTTTTCCGTCATGGACGCTGTCGAGGGCGTCGTCGCATGGACCTGATCGACCGGTGCGGCCTGCTCCTGTTCGATTGCACCCCGTGCACCCTTCAGGGTGTAGCCGGCCCGGTTGACCAGCGCATCGATCCGCATGACGAGCGCGACATCGTCGCTGCGGTAATAGCGCCGGCCACCGCTGCGCTTGAGCGGCTGCAGCATGGGGAACTGCTGTTCCCAGTATCGCAGCACGTGCTGCTTTACCCCCAGCATCGCGGAAAGCTCGCCAATGGTGCGCAGTGCGCCGGGTTCCTTGCCATCCTTCATGATCAGTCCCGGCCAGCGCCCCGTCAGGCAGCGCCGATGCGATCCTTCAGCTTCTGGCTTGCACGGAAGGTCATCACGCGGCGGGGCGTGATCGGCACTTCGATGCCGGTCTTGGGATTGCGCCCGACGCGTTCGCGCTTGTCACGCAGCACGAAGCTGCCGAAGCTGGAGATCTTCACATTCTGCCCTTCGGACAGTGCACAGCACATCTTGGCCAAGATAGCCTCGACCAGGTCGAGACTTTCGGCGCGGGACAGGCCCAGCTTGCGGTTCAACGTCTCGGCCAGATCAGCCCGCGTCAATGTGCCCACAGAACGCATCATGTGCATGCCATATTCCCCCGGAAAGTGCCGCAGTCCCCGCAGCTAACTTGCCCGAATCGGCATCCATGCGCAATAACGGCTTGGCGCGAATCCGCTGCAACTGCTCACATTTGTCAGTCGTTGCAGCCGGTTATAGACGCAGCAGGCTGGCACCCCAGGTGAAGCCGCCGCCCATCGCCTCCAGCATGACCAGGTCGCCATCCTTGATCCGGCCATCCTGCCGCGCCACGGCGAAGGCCAGCGGCACCGAGGCGGCGGAGGTATTGGCATGGCGGTCGACAGTCACGACCATGCGCTCCATCGGCAGGCCCAGCTTGCGCGCGGTCGCGTCCAGGATGCGGAAATTCGCCTGATGCGGGACGACCCAGTCGATATCGGCCGGCTGGTGCCCGGTCTCGGCCAGCACCTCGGCCAGCACTTCGGCCAGGTTCACCACCGCGTGGCGGAACACTTCCCGGCCCTTCATCCGCAACTTGCCCACCGTGCCGGTGGTGGATGGCCCACCATCGACATGCAGCAGGCCGCGATGCTGGCCATCGGCATGCAGCCGCGTGGCCAGGACACCCGGTCCGTCCGGATCGGCCACCTCCTGCGCCTGCATCACGAAGGCGCCCGCGCCATCGCCGAACAGCACGCAGGTGGTGCGATCTTCCCAGTCCAGAATGCGGCTGAAGGTCTCCGCGCCGATCACCAGCGCGGTTGTCGCCATGCCGGTACGCAGCATCGCATCTGCCGTGCCCAGCGCATAAAGGAACCCGGAACAGACCGCCGCAACATCGAACGCCGCACCGGCGCAGCCAAGCTCGTGCTGCACCAGCGTGGCGGTGGCGGGGAATGTCTGGTCGGGTGTGGCAGTCGCCAGCACGATCAGGTCGACCGCGGCGGCATCGATGCCGGCATCCGCCAACGCAGCGCGCGCGGCGGCGATGGCCAGCGTGCCGGTGGTCTCGCCCTCGCCCGCAATGTAGCGCTGGGTGATGCCAGTTCGCTCGCGGATCCATTCGTCGCTGGTGTCCAGCTGCGCCGCCAGCTCGTCATTGCTGACCACCCGGCGGGGCAAGGCATGACCGACACCGCGGAAGACGGAGCGGATCATTGCGCCGCCTCGGCCTCCGGCTTGTCAGCCGGGTTGCTGTCGATCACGGTCGAGGATGCGACGCGGGCTCGCAGGCGGTCCGTGCCAAGCTCCTGCAGATCGGCCATGATGCGCTGCGTCAGGTCTTCTTCCAGCAGGCGGGCCGACACGGCGACCGCATTGGCCACACCCGCGGCGGTAGCACTGCCATGCGACTTCACGACCACGCCGTTCAGGCCCAGAAAGACCGCGCCATTGTGGTTGTTCGGATCGAGATGGTGGCGCAGCAATTCCGTTGCCGGCCGCGAGATCAGGAAGCCGATCTTCGAGCGGAGCGACGAGCGGAACGCATCCTTCAGCAGGTCGGTGACAAAGCGCGCCGAACCCTCGATCGCCTTGAGGGCGATATTTCCGGAAAAACCATCCGTCACCACGACGTCGACCGCGCCGCGGTTGATGGTGTTCGCTTCCACGAAGCCTTCGAAATCGAGCGACAACCCATGCGCCGCGCGCAGCGCCTGCGCGGCATCCTGCAGGTCGCCGGTGCCCTTCGTGTCCTCGGTACCGATATTCAGCAACCGGACACGCGGCCGCTCGCGCCCCGTGACGATGCGGGCATAGGCGGCGCCCATGATGGCGAACTGCACCAGGTTCTGTGCGCTACACTCGGTGTTGGCGCCCAGATCCAGCATGATCACATCATTGTCGCCCAGCGTGGGCATCAACGCCGCCAGCGCAGGGCGGTCGATACCGGGCATGGTGCGCAGCGCGACCTTGCTCATCGCCATCAGCGCGCCGGTATTGCCGGCGCTGACTGCCGCTCCGGCCGCTCCACGCTTCACCGCGTCGATGGCAAGACCCATCGACGTGGTCCGCGCGCGACGCAGCGCCTGGGTCGGTTTCTCGTCGCCAGCGACGACATCGTCGCAGTGCAGGATCTCGGACGCAGCGCGCAGGCCCGGATGCTGATCCAGGGCCTGCTCGATCTTGTTTCCATCGCCGACCAGCAGGAACTGGAATTTTTCATGACGCCGACGGGCCAGGGCCGCGCCGGATACCATCACGTGCACGCCCTCGTCACCACCCATCGCATCGACGGCGATACGCGGAAGGCTCATGCGTACCTGCTCCTGCTCACCGACGATCAGGAAGCAGCAGCGATGATTTCGCGTCCATTGTAGTGGCCGCAGGCGACGCACAGATTGTGCGGACGCTTCAGCTCACCGCAATTGGTGCACTCGTGGAAGGCATCGACCTTCAGTGCATCGTGCGACCGGCGGTTACCGCGACGGTGCGGGGAAGTTTTCCTTTTGGGGACGGCCATTGCGGCACCTGTTCCTTGAATTGGCTAATCAATGTTGCGACCGCCCTATGCCGCCGCTGCCCCGCGCGCAAGCACGACAGGACAGGCGGCACATAGATGCGGCGAAGGCGCGCGCTATAGCGATTCCACGCCGCGACGCAACCTTTGCTGCGGCCCCGCACGGGGGCCACGGACTTACTTCTTCTTGAGCGACAGCCCGCCGAAGCGCTTGTTGAACTGCGCCACGCGGCCACCCGTATCCAGCTGACGCGTGCCACCGGTCCAGGCCGGGTGGCTGGTGGGATCGATGTCGAGCGCCAGCGTGTCGCCTTCCTTGCCCCAGGTGGAGCGGGTCTCGAACACGGTGCCGTCGGTCATCTGCACCTTGATCATGTGGTAGTCGGGGTGAATCTCGGCCTTCATGGCATTAGTCCTCGTGCATGGGGCCGGTACCGACCGGCCGCGCAATGGGATGGAAGCGGCGCCCCTTAGTGCCAAGGGGCGCGGTTGGCAAGTCAGGCCGGTGCATCGGCGATCATGGCGGTAAAGCTCACCTCGCAGGTGACCTTGCCATCCACGCTCGCGACGCCGCGGAACTTGCATACACGGGCGCGCTTCTGGACGAAGCTCACCTCCAGTGACAGCAGACAGCCCGGTTCGACCGGGGCGCGGAACTTGGCTTCATCGATCGCCATGAAATAGACGAGCTTGCCGCTGCCGGCGAGATTCATGGTCTCGACCGCGAGGATGCCGGCCGCCTGGGCCAGCGCCTCGATCTGCAGGACGCCGGGCATGATCGGGCGGCCAGGGAAGTGCCCTTGGAAGAAGCTCTCGTTGAAGCTGACCGCCTTGATCGCCCGGATACGTTCGTCCTGCACCAGCTCCGCCACCCGGTCGACCAGCAACATGGGGTAGCGATGCGGCAGTGCCGCCAGGATGCCCGCAATATCCATGCTGCAAGCTTCCGTGGCGGCCGGCACGTCCTCTGTCATCAGCGGCCCTCGACCGGCGTCGCCGCGGCGGCAGGGGCCTGCGCCTGTGCCTGCGCTGCCTGCTCTTCACGCAGCTGCGGCGGCACCCAGCCCTCCGGCGGGACGATCTGCGCCGACGGCAGGAGGGTGTTCAGCTGGTCCAGCACCGCCTGGTTCATGTTGTAGGCCGCGTCGGCATACAGCACGGTGTCGGGCGTCAGCACCAGGGTGACGCTGCGGGCGCGGGCCGCATTCTCGATCGCGGCGGGCAGCTGCGCCTGGATCTGCTCTTCGACATAGGCCTGGCTCAACGCCACGGGACCCAGGATCTGCTGCAGCTCGCGCTGACCGGACTGCTCGAGCTGCTGGATCGTGGCGGCCTGCTGCTGCAGCTGCTGCTGGTTGGCGTTCGGCTGCTGGCTGGCGGTCTGCAGCTGCGTGAACAGCGGCTCCAGCTGCTGCTGGATCGCGGTACGGAGCTGGTTGGCCTGGTCGATCTGTGCCTGGTAGGTGGTCTGGCGCTGCTGCTGTGCCGTGCGGTAGGCGTTGGAGCTGGCGACCACGGCCTGGATGTTCACGACGCCGATACCCTGCTGGGCTTGCGCCGCGACAGGCGCGACGATGGCGGGCGCGGTCAGCGCGGCGAGAGCGAGGCCTGCAGCCAGCGCGGGCTTGAAAAGCTTGGTCATCAGAACTGGGTTCCCACGTTGAACGAAAAGAGCTGTGTGTCGTCGCCTTCCGCCTTCAGCAGCGGATAAGCGGCGTTGATCCGGAACGGCCCGAACGGTGAATTCCAGTCCACCCCGATGCCGATGGCGACGCGCGGCTTGGGCGTGTCGCCAAAGAACTGCTCGACGAAGGGCGGCAGGTTACGGCCGCGTGCCTGGTTGATGTCACCCGTGGGCGAACGCGGGTTGGTCACGATCGTCGTGATCGCCTGGCCGGCCGCGTTGGTGCCGACCTGATTGTACAGCGCATTGCCGGCCTCGTCGCGCTCCGGGATCAGGATGCCACCCGGGAACGGCGAATTGGTAAGCGCCGGCCGGTTCACGTTGAACACTGCACCGGCATCCAGGAAGATCGACGGCCGCAAGCCAAGCTCGCGCGCGCCGGAGCTGAGCGGGATCTCCAGCTCGGCCTGGAACAGGTACATGGCGTTGCCGCCCAGTGCGTCATCCGTGTTGCCACGGTCGCGCAACGGCAGCAGCACGCCATTGCCCTGCGCGTCGGTGACATAGCCGCTGGCGCCCTGCTCGTAGAAGCGGCGGACCACGCGCGGGCCGACGCCGCGGATGTCGAAGCCGCGCATTTGCGGCTCGCCCAGGAAGAAGCGGTCGGTCAGCAGCACATTGCCGCCATTGCCCAGCCCCTTGATGTAGCCGCCCTGTGCGCTGACGTTGAAGATGAAGCCGCTGCCGATGTTCCAATACTTGTCGGCGTTGGCGGTGATCCGCGCATATTTCACGGTACCGCCAAGGCCTGCGACATCGACGCTCAGCAGGACGTTCTCACCCGATGTCGGGCGCTGCCGGCTGTTCAGCGTCGAATAGATCAGCGATCCGCCCAGGATGGAGCTGGTACGGGTGCCGATCGCGTCGCAGAGGAAACGGCCTGCGATCAGCGGTGCGCACTCGCCGTCGATGAAGTACAGGTCCTCGTCGAGGGTGATGTCGTCATAGTTGAACGTGTAGCGCGCAACCGCGGTCATGTATTCGGTCAGCGGCACGCCGACACGGGCAGAGAAGCCGGTCTGCGCCTGTTCGTAGGTGGCGCTCTGACGGCTGAGATAGCCGTTGTTGAAGTCGCGACGGTATATATCGACACCGGCCGAGATGTTCTTGTCGAACAGATACGGCTCGGTGAAGCTGATGTTGCCGGAGCGCGAATACCGGGAATAGCTGGCCGACAAGCCGACCGTCTGCCCGCGACCGCGGAAGTTGCGCTGGCGGATGGAACCCTGGAAGATGAAGCTTTCGATCGAAGAGAAGCCGGCCGACAGGGACAGCTCACCCGTGGCCTGTTCCTGCACGTTCGCATCCAGGATGATGCGGTCGGCGCTGGAGCCATCAACCTGGCTAACCTCGAAGTTCTCCTGGAAGTAGCCCAGCGAGTTGATGCGCGCGGTCGAACGCTGCACCTGCAGCGAGTTGAACGCATCGCCTTCGGTGATGCGGAACTCGCGCCGGATGACCTTGTCCTGCGTCAGCGTGTTGCCGTTGACGTTCACCTGCTCGACATAGACGCGCGGCGCTTCGTTGATCGTGAAGCGGACGTTCATCGTCAGCTCTTCCTGGTTGCGGCTGAACTGCGGCCGCACATCGGCGAAGGCGTAGCCGAACGTGCCGGCCAGTTCCGTCATCTGCTCGATCGTGTCCTCGACCAGCTTGGCATCGTACCAGTCGCCCGCCTTCATCGGCAGGTTGCCGGTCATGCGGTCCGAGTCGAAGTCGCGTAGCTGGCTGTCCACTTCCACTTCGCCGAACTTGTAGCGCTGCCCTTCCTCGACCACGTATGTGATGATGAAGTCGCGCTTGTCCGGTGTCAGCTCGGCCACGGCCGACACTACGCGGAAGTCGGCATAGCCGTTCTGCAGGTAGAAGGCGCGCAGCTGCTGCTGGTCGAAGGCGAGCCGATCGGGATCGTAGCTGGTGGCGGAGGAGAAGATGCGCAGCGGGGCGGCAACCTTGGTCACCATCTCGTCACGCAGGTCGCCATCGCTGAACGCCTCGTTGCCGAGGATGTTGATCTGGCGGACCTTGGACTTGGGGCCCTCCGTGATCTCGAACACCACATCCACGCGGTTCTGGTCGAGCTGCACCATCTGCGGCTCCACCGTGGCGGCGAAGCGGCCCTGGCGCTTGTACAGCTCGATGATGCGGGCCACGTCGGCGCGCACCTTTGACCGGGTGAAGATCTGCCGGGGTTCCAGCTGGATCTCGGGCAGGATCTTGTCATCCTTGATCCGGCGATTGCCTTCCAGGACGATGCGGTTGATCACCGGGTTCTCCACCACGGTGATGACCAGATTGCCAACTTCGTTGTCGATCCGGTAGTCGGAGAACAGCTCGGTCGCGGCGAGATCCTTCAGCGCCTGATCCGCCGCGGCGGCGGTGTAGACGTCGCCGGTCCGCAGCTTGATGTAGCTGAGGATGGTCTGGGGTTCGAGGCGCTGGGCGCCCGCGACCGCAATCGAGCGGATCACATCACCCTGCGGCGCCGGCGCCGGTGCCGCCGTGGCGGCCGGCGCCGTTCCGGTTACGGGCGGCGTGGCCTGCGTTGTGGCCGATGCGGCCGGTGCCTGCTGCGCCCATGCGCTCACCGGCATCCCGGCCAGCACTGTGCAGCCGAGCAGCGCCGCCATCAGAGGCAAGGCAGTCACTTCAGTATTCCTGGCGGTCATTCCCGTCGGTTCCAATCCGTCTGCATGAACTTGGCAATCATGCCCGGCTGTCTCGCCACCCCCGCGAAATCGTGCCGGTCCGCCCTTGCAACTCAAGCTCGCGCCCTTGCCCCATGCAAGACGGGCGATCAAGCAAGCGTTGGGGAAAAGCGTGCCGCGATACAATCTTCAATTCCGGTCCGTCTGCCCCGCGACAAGGCAGACGGTCGCGGCCTAACGCCCCCACAGCGGCAGCGTCGCCACATCGTTGATGGTCACGAACAGCATCAGCGCCAGCACGAAGGCTATGCCGGTGCGGAATGCCCATTCCTGACTGCGCTGGCTGGCGGGTTTCCGGCGGATCGCTTCCGCTGCGTAGAACGCCAGGTGCCCACCATCCAGCGCCGGAATTGGCAGCAAGTTAATGAATGCCAAGTTAATTGAGATCAGCGCCGCGAAATGGATGAATTGCGGCCAGCCGAGGCTGAGCTGCTCGCCGGAAAACTTGGCGATCTTGATCGGGCCGCCCAGCTCTTCCACCGAACGGCGCCCGCTGATGATCTGCCAGATGCCCAGCACCATCGTTTCCATGATCTGCCCGGTCTGCCGGACCGCCAGCACGACAGACTCGCCAGCACCGACCGGCACCAGCCGTCCGCCGCCCGCGCCGATGCCGATCTGCCCGATCCTGAACTGGTTGCCGAAGCGGTCCTGCTCGGTCACCGGGCGGATGGTGAAACTGTAGCTCAGCTGCTCTCCGCCGCGATCGACCACCAGCGTCACCGGTTCGCCCGGATGCGGCGCGATGCGGCCGGGCACCTCGTCGAAGCCGGCGATCGGATCGCCATCGATGCTGACGATCCGGTCACCTATCGCGATGCCGGCCCGGGCAGCCGCGCCGTCCTGGGCCAGAACCTGCACCACCGGCGCGACCTCCAGCCGGCCATAGGCGAGGTTGAGCCCCGCCAAGATCGCGATCGCCACCACGAAATTCACGGCCGGGCCAGCGGCCACGATCAGCGCTTTCTGCCCCAGCGTACGCGCCTGAAAGGTCTGCGCCCGTTCGGCGGCGGGGAGCGCCAGCCATTCGGGCGAAGGCTGGCTAGCCGGGTTCATGTCTCCGGCAAACTGCACATAGCCGCCCAGTGGCAGCGCCGACAGCTTCCAGCGGGTGCCGCGCCGGTCGGTGTAGCCGATCAGCTCCTTGCCGAACCCGACGGAGAAGGCGTCAGCCTTCACCCCGCACCAGCGGCCGACAAGATAGTGCCCAAGTTCGTGCAGCGTCACCAGGGGCCCCAGCACCAGCAGGAAGCCGAGCAACCACATCCAGAGCGGCGGTGTCTCGATCATGGGGTCAGGCAGGCTCCAGCATGGCGCTTGCCTGCCGGCGCGCCAGACTATCGACGGCGAGCACGTCATCCAGACAGGCTGGCGGCGGAGGGCAGCAGTTTTCAAGCACTTGCGCCACGATTTGCGCGATCTGCGTGAACCTTATCTGACCGGCCAGGAAAGCGGCCACCGCCACTTCGTTCGCGGCGTTCAGCACGGCAGGCGCGGCGCCGCCGGCGATCACCGCCTCACGCGCCAGCCTGGTCGCCGGGAAGCGCATCTCGTCCGGCGCCAGAAAGGTCAGCTGGCCGATCGCAGGCAGGTCGAGCGGAGCGCAGGGCGTGTCCATCCGCAGAGGCCATGCCAGGGCCGATGCGATCGGTACGCGCATGTCTGCGGGGCCGAGCTGTGCCAGGGTGGACCCGTCGCGATATTCAACCATGGAATGGATAACGCTTTGCGGATGAACCACGATCCGCAGCCGTTCATGCCCGACCGGGAACAGGTGGTATGCCTCGATGAACTCCAGCCCCTTGTTGAACATGGTGGCGGAATCGACGCTGATCTTGGCTCCCATGGACCAGTTCGGATGGGCCACCGCCTCGGCCGCCGTGGCGGCTTCCAGCCGCGCCATCGACCATTCGCGCAAGGGTCCGCCGCTGGCGGTCAGCGTGATCCAGCGGACATCCGCGATATCGTTGCCTGCCAGGCACTGGAAGATGGCGTTGTGCTCCGAGTCGACGGGCAACAGGGTGGCGCCGTACTGGCGAACAGCCGCCGTCATGACCTCACCAGCGGAAACCAGCGCTTCCTTGTTGGCGAGTGCCACTGTGCCGCCGGTGCGGATCGCCGCCATCGTGGGGGCGAGCCCGGCGCAGCCGACAATGGCGGCAACGGTCAGGTCCGCACCGCGGGCTGCCACCTCCACCAGCGCCGCGTTGCCGCCGGCCGCTTCAATGTCGCTGCCGGCCAGGGCGGCGCGCAGCTCGGGCAGGCAGCCTTCGTCCGCGACCACTGCCACCCGGGCATTGTGGAGCCGGGCCAGCCGCGCAAGCTCGGCCGCCTGGCAGTTCGCGGTCAGCGCCTCGACCCGCCACCGCTGAGGATCGCGGGCAACCAGATCCAGTGTGGAGGCGCCGATGGAACCCGTCGCGCCGAAAATGGAGATGGAGCGGGTCATGCCCGGGTCACCAGGCATTGCCATAGGTGCCGAGCAGACCCACGATCAGCGCCACCGGCAGGATCCCGTCGACCCGGTCCAGCACTCCGCCGTGCCCAGGGATCAGACGGGAGGAGTCCTTCACCGCCGCCTTGCGCTTCAGCCAGCTCTCCAGGAAATCGCCCGCCTGCGCCGCGATGGCGAGGGCGGCACCGATCAGCGCACCGGCCAGCAACTGATTTGGTGCGATGCCGACCGGCTCGTTCGGGGCCAGCGCCTGCATCGCCCGATCGAGCATCGTGGCCACCAGCGCCAGCCACAGACCGGCGGCGACCATGCCCCCGGCAAGACCGGCCCAGGTCTTCGACGGGCTGATACGCGGCGCGATGCGCGGCCCGCCGATCGTGCGGCCGCTGAAATAGGCACCCGTATCGGTGGCAATCACCGTGACCACCGTCACCACCAGCATGAACCGTGGCATCTGGATCAGGAACGCCGCAGCAAAACCGATATACAGCGCAGCAACAGCAATCCCGGCCAGACGCAGGCGCCAGCCATAGGCGGCGCGCAGCACAAGCCGCACGGCTTCTGCCAGCGCCAGCACCGCGACGAGCGCGACGAAAATCTGCAATACCGCGCCGCCCATCGCCAGCGCCCCGCCCGCCAGCAGCAGCATGACGATGGCAGAGGCAAGCCGCTTGGGCAGGTCGCCCGTGCGCACCGCCAGCGGCACGGCGGCATAACGGAGCGCGCGGGCCTTCAGCCGGTCGCGCTTGCGCCTGTGAGACTCAGCGTCCGCCAAAGCGCCGCTCCCGATTGGCGAAGCTCGACAGCGCTTCTTCCAGATGCGCCGGCGTGAAGTCAGGCCACAGCACTTCGGTGAACCACATCTCCGCATAAGCCGCCTGCCACAGCAGGAAATTGGACAGGCGCACTTCCCCGCTGGTGCGGATCAGCAGGTCCAGCGGCGGCAGGTCGGCGGTATCGAGGTTGGCGGCGATGCTGTCAGCGGTGATCACCCCGGTTGCGGCCGCCTTGGTCGCCGCACGCGCAATCTCCTGCTGCGAGCCGTAGTTGAGCGCGACAGACAGGGTGCGTGATCCGCCGGAGGTGCGGGCCAGCGCATCTTCCAGCATGTCCACAATGTCAGGCGCCAACACCTTGTAATCGCCGATGATCTTCAACCGGACATCATTGGCGATAAACTCCGGCAGGTCGGACCGGATGAAGCTGCGCATCAGCCCCATCAGGTCGCTGATCTCGTCCTCCGGCCGCTTCCAGTTTTCCGACGAGAAGGCATACAGCGTCAGGCAGTCCAGCCCCATCGGCGCAAGCGCACGGACCAGTCGCCGCACTGCTTCCACCCCGCGCCGGTGCCCCATCGCCCGCGGCAGGTGGAAACGGCGCGCCCAGCGACCATTGCCGTCCATGATGATTGCGACATGACGTGCGCCATGCCCCGCCCCTGCACGCGTGCCGGGCGCCGCGGCGGCGTCCAGCGCGCCCAGCGGAGCCACCTTGTCGCTCACCGCTGCAGGATTTCCTTCTCCTTCGCCTCGCTGGCGGCGTCCACATCCTTGACGAAGCGATCGGTCATGGTCTGGACCTCGTCCTCCAGCCGCTTGCGATCATCCTCGCTGATCTGCTTCTTCTTCTCGTCTTCCTTCAGCAATTCCATCGCATCGCGGCGGACATTGCGAATGGCGATCTTGGCACCCTCGGCATACTTGCCAGCCAGCTTGGCCAGTTCCTTGCGGCGCTCCTCCGTCAGGTCAGGCAGGGGCAGGCGCAACGTCTGGCCATCGATCATCGGATTGAGGCCCAGATTGGACCGGGCAATGCCCTTCTCCACCGGGATCACGTTGGACCGGTCCCATACCTGCACGCTCAGCATGCGCGGCTCGGGTGCGGATACGGTGGCCACCTGGTTCAACGGCATCAGCGCGCCGTAGACTTCCACCATCACCGGGTCGAGCAGCGCCACATTGGCGCGGCCGGTGCGCAGGCCCGACAGATCGCTCTTCAGACTGTCCACCGCACCGCTCATGCGCCGCTCGACGTCGGCCTTGTCATACTTCTGCGCCATCAGGCTTCCCCTTGCACGATCGTCTGGACACCTTCGCCCGCCAGCACACGCGCCAGATTGCCCTTTTCGCGGATCGAGAACACCACAATCGGGATCCGGTTGTCACGGCACAGCGCCACGGCAGAGGCATCCATGACCTTCAGATTGTCACCCAGAACCCTGTCATAAGTGACTGCTTCAAAACGTTTTGCAGCCGGATCCTTCTTCGGATCGGCATCATAGACACCATCCACGCTGGTGCCTTTCAGCAGCGCATCGCACTGCATCTCGGCCGCGCGCAAGGCGGCGCCGGAATCGGTGGTGAAATAAGGCGCGCCAACGCCCGCGGCGAAGATCACGACCCGGCCCTTGGCCAGGTGCCGCTCCGCCCGACGGCGGATCACCGGCTCGCACACCTGATCCATCTGCACCGCGGATTGTACGCGGGTTTCGACACCCAGCTGCTCCAGCGCGTTCTGCATGGCGAGCGCATTCATGACCGTCGCCAGCATGCCCATGTAGTCAGCCTGCGCCCGCTCCATGCCCTGGGCCGCGCCAGCCATGCCGCGGAAGATGTTGCCGCCGCCGATCACCAGGCAGATCTCCAGCCCGCTTTCCTTGGCAGCCTTCACTTCCCCTGCGAGCTCCGCCACGAAGGCGGGATCGATGCCGAACTGCTTCTCGCCCATCAGCACCTCGCCCGACAGCTTCAGCAGGACACGTCGGACGGGCGGCATCTGCACGGAAACGGACATGAAGGCAGGGTACTCCGGGCATTGGCAACAAGCGGGCGGTCGGCGGAAATTTGCTGCGCCCTTATAGAGCGCGCAAGTGGGCTGCCAAGGGGTTCACCGGCAGGAGCTACGGCCCATATGAAAACGGCCGCCGGAGCACGTCGCTCCGGCGGCCGTTTATGCAGTCGTCGGCTGGATCAGCCCTTGACGGCGGCAGCGACTTCGGCGGCGAAGTCGGTCTGCTCCTTCTCGATGCCCTCACCCAGCTGATAACGGACATAGTCGACCAGCTTGATCGGCGTACCGGCATCCTTGCCGGCCTGCGCCACCACGTCGGCGATGGGCGTCTTGTTGTCCATGACGAACAGCTGGCTGAGCAGCGCGTTTTCCTTGGCGAACTTCTTCACCGCGCCGTCGACCATCTTTTCCTGCACGGCTTCCGGCTTGCCGCTCTCGGCCGCCTTCTCGCGCGCGATCGCACGCTCACGCTCGATCACGTCGGCATCCAGGCTGTCGGCATCCAGTGCCTGCGGGAATGCCGCGGCGATGTGCATGGCGATCTGCTTGCCCAGCGGCTCCAGCACGTCGGCGCCGGCTTCGCTCTCCAGCGCGACCAGCACGCCGATCTTGCCCAGGTTCGGCGCCTGCGCATTGTGCATGTAGGGCACGACCATGCCGCTGCTGACGGCCACGCTCTTTGCGCGGCGCAGCTGCTGGTTCTCGCCAATGGTGGCGACGTTGTCGGTCAGCTTCTCGCCGACCGTACCGCCGCCGGGATAGCCAGCCGCCTTCAGCGTCTCGACGTCGTCGCTGTCCTCCGTCAGCGCAACACCGGTGACCTTGCGGACGAAGTCCTGGAACTGGTCGTTCTTGGCCACGAAGTCCGTCTCGGAGTTCACCTCGACCGCAACACCCTTCAGGCCCTCGACGGCAACGCCGACCAGACCTTCGGCCGCGGTGCGGCTGGACTTCTTCTGCGCGGCGGCCAGACCGCGTGCACGCAGGGCGTCCACGGCGGCTTCCACGTCGCCATTGGTTTCGGACAGCGCCTTCTTGCAGTCCATCATGCCCGCGCCGGTCCGTTCGCGCAGGTTCTTGACGTCAGCGGCGGTGTAAGCTGCCATGATCGGTATTCCTCTTGAATGTTAACGGGCGCCGGCCCGGGCACATCCGCACGGATGGCTCAGGCCGGCGCTCTGGTCCGTCAATGTGACGGAGGCCTTACGCCTCGGCAGGCGCGGCCGGTGCTTCCTGAGCGGCGGGCTCGGGCGCAGCAACCTCAGCCTCTTCGGGCGGCAGGTCCATGGCGCCGAAATCGGTGCCCGAATCGACCACGCCCTGCGTCCGGCCCTGGCTGGCTGCGGCGGCGATCGCCTCGCAGTACAGGCGCACGGCGCGGCTGGCATCGTCATTGCCCGGGATCGGGAAGGCGATCCCGCTGGGGTCGACATTGGTGTCGAGCACGGCAACGACCGGGATGCCGAGCACGTTGGCTTCCTTGATCGCCAGCTCTTCCTTGTTGGCGTCGATCACGAACATCACGTCCGGAATGCCGCCCATGTCGCGGATACCACCCAGCGACATCTCCAGCTTGTCGCGCTCGCGCGTCAGCTGCAAGACTTCCTTCTTGGTCAGGCCGGCCGTGTCGCCGCCCAGCTGCTCTTCCAGCGTCTTCAGGCGCTTGATGGACAGGCTGATCGTGCGCCAGTTGGTCAGCATGCCGCCCAGCCAGCGATGGTTGACGAAGTGCTGGCCGCAGGCACGCGCGGCCTGGGCGATCGGCTCCTGCGCCTGACGCTTGGTGCCGACGAACAGCACCTTGCCGCCCGCACGGGTGGTGGCCGACACGAAGTCCAGCGCCCGCGCCATCAGCGGCACGGTCTGCGACAGGTCGATGATGTGGACGCCGTTGCGCGCGCCGAAGATGTACGGCTTCATCCGCGGGTTCCAGCGGTGCGTCTGGTGGCCGAAGTGAGCGCCGGCTTCAATCAGTTGGTGCATGGAGACGGTGGGTACCGCCATAAGTAAGTTCCTTCCGGTTTGACCTCTGGAAGACTGGGAACCCCGTTCGCGCGCGAGGCACGAGCAAGGCACCGGTATGTCGGCCTTCCATGTGAATTTGCCCCCGCAGCTGCCTGCTCTTGCGAGTCGGGCACGAACGGTGACGGGGCTGCCCTTATGCGATCGGCCGCCCCGGGGCCAGCGCAAAAGCGCGCCGACAAACCGAAGGCCGGAACGCTTGACGCCGCAGAACATATGGGGAACACTGCACTTGTGAGTCGGTCAGCATGGTCGACTGCGGAGCCCGAGGATGACCGATATGTTCGCCCTGCTGTTTGCCGCTGGCGCGTTTGGCGCGTTGCTGATGATCTCCGACGCCCTGCGTACGATGGCAGGCGGCGCCCGGCTGCTGCTGGGTCCGCACGGCTTGGCCGCGCAGGTGCATCATCGCATGGTGACGATCCCGCGCTCCGCCACCGGCCTTACTTGCCCAGCGGCGGGTCTTCCGTCGACACAACGCCGGCGGGCGACGTTGCCGAATGCGCGCCGTGTGGCGCGACCGGCACTTGTGCCGGCCGCTGTGCGTTCCGCTGCCGCCTGAGCCGGCCGTACCGGATGATGCCCACCGGGATCAGCGCCAGGTAGATGATGCACAGCACCGCCAGCGTGGCCCATGGCTCCGTCAGCAAGGCGGCGAACAGCAGGCCAGCAACGGCAATGGCGCCCAGCCGGATGCTGGAATGGGGCCGGAACGAAGTCCAGCTGAGCGTTGCAAGGTTGGAGATCATCAGACCGGCTACGACCGCCGTCCATACCGCCACCAGCACGGGCGACCGGAATACCGGTTCCCCGCTCGCCAGCCACAGATAGAGTGGCAGAAACGCAAGGCCGGCCCCCAGCGGGGCCGGCACACCGGTCAGGAAGCCGGCGGATTTGTGCGGTTGCTCCTCCAGATCGATCCGTGCGTTGAAGCGGGCGAGCCGCAAGGCGCAGCAGATGGCGAAGGCCAGCGACGCAAACCAGCCGAAGCGCGGCAGGTCCTGCAGCGACCACAGGAACAGCACAAGCGCGGGCGCCATGCCGAAGCTGAGCGAATCAGCCAGGCTGTCCAGCTCCGCCCCGAAGCGCGACTGCGCTTTCAGCAACCGGGCGATGCGGCCGTCGATCCCGTCCAGCATGCCGGCCAGGATAATGGCGAAGACCGCGCGTTCCCACTCGCCGGTTATGCCGAAGCGGATGCCCGTCAGGCCGGAACACAGGGCGGCGGCGGTGATCGCGTTGGGAACGAGCGCCCGCAGCGCCAGACCGCGTGCCGGCCTGCGCACCGCGTGCCCCGCCCCGCCGAGGCGATCGTCATCCTCGCTCGCCTTGGGACCCAGCCAGCCATCGTCAGCCTGATTCATGCTTGCTCCGTTCCGGCCGTCATTGGCTAAACCCTTCAATCAGGTGCTGCTCGCCAAGTTCCGCCAGAATGGTTTCCCCGCAGATGGTCTTCTGGCCCAGCACGACCCGCGCATCGGTGCCGGCCGGCAGATAGACATCCACGCGGCTGCCGAAGCGGATCAGGCCGATACGCTGGCCGGCGGCGACGATGTCGCCCGGCTTGACGAACGGCACGATCCGGCGCGCGATCAGCCCGGCGATCTGCGTGCAGCCGATCGTCACGCCATCAGCCCGTTCGATCAGCAGGTGCTGCCGCTCATTATCTTCACTTGCCTTGTCCAGGTCGGCGTTCACGAACTTGCCGGGGATATAGACGACCCGCCGCACGGTCCCGGCCGTGGGCGCACGATTGATGTGCACGTCGAACATGGACATGAAGATGGAGATGCGCGTGACCGGCGCGGCGCCGAGACCCGGGCGCCCGGCGGCATCAGGGGCCTGCAGCTCGAGCGGCGGCGGCACGATGCCGATCATCGTCACCAGCCCGTCCGCCGGGGCGATCACCAGGTTCTCGCCCTGCGGCACGACCCTGACGGGATCGCGGAAGAAGGCGAATACGCCGGCAGACAGGCACAGCAGCGGCCAGCCGACGATCTCCCAATCCAGACCAAGCAGGAAGAACAGGGCAATCGCGACCGTGATCAGCCCGAACTTGCGCCCTTCCGGATGGACCGACGGCCACGACCATGCAGCCGAGCCGCGCCCACGATTATCAAGCAGTTCGCCAGCCATCGGCGGTGCTTAGGGCCATGCCCGGCGCATCACAAGCCGTCGGCGCGTTTCACCGCTGACGGGTCTCGGCTGATCGGATGGGGCCGGCTGGTGGACAGGGCTGGATTCGAACCAGCGTACGCTCTCGCGGGCAGATTTACAGTCTGCTGCCATTAACCACTCGGCCACCTGTCCACCGGATTAGCCGGTCACGAAGGCACTGCTGCCGCCGATATTGCGAGCCCCCGTTACGGGGCCACCCGGCCGAGTGAAGCGCGCCAATGCCGAAGGCGCGCTTGCCTGTCAATGCCCCTGCTGGCAGGAGCCGCCACCATGCACGGACAAGGGAACGATTGATGGCCAAGCGTGGCGAGAAGAGCAATCTGCGCGGGCGCGCCGGACGAATGCAGGGCGGGCGCGGGTCTGGCCGGGCATCGACCGGTGCGGTGCGCCTGTGGGGGCGCCATGCGGTCGAGGCGGCGCTGATGAACCCGCAGCGCCAGCATCGCAAGCTGTGGGCCACGCGCGAAGGCATCGCCTCGCTCGATGGCGAACTGCCGGCGGACTTCCCGCTGGAATATGCCGAGGTGGCGGATCTGGGCCGGCTGGTGGCGCGCGATGCACCCCACCAGGGACTGGTGCTGGAGTGCGCCCCGCTGGAGGAGCTGCACCTTGCCGATGTGCTGGACAGCCAGCCCATGCGCCCCGTTGTGGTGCTGGACCAGGTGACCGACCCGCACAATGTCGGTGCGATCCTGCGGTCTGCCGCAGCCTTCGATGCCTGCGCGCTGGTCACGCAAGACCGCCATGCCCCGCCGGAGAGCGGCGTGGTGGCGAAGTCGGCATCGGGCGCGCTGGAGATCGTGCCGTGGGTGCGTGTGGTGAACCTGGCGCGTGCGCTGGAGGAGCTGGCGGAGGCGGGCTACTGGCGCCTTGGTCTCGCCGGCGAAGCAGACGCCACGCTGGGTGACGCGCTACCGGCCGGGCCGGTTGCCTTCGTGCTGGGCGCGGAAGGTGAAGGCATGCGGCAGAACATCGCCGGGCATTGCGATGCGCTGTGCCGGTTGCCGATCAGCGCAGCCATGGAAAGCCTGAACGTCTCGAACGCCGCCGCGATCGCGCTCTACGCCGCCGCGGCCCGGTAGTGGCGGCGGGGCCTGCACGGGCCCGGTAGTGGCGGCGGGGCCTGCACGGCCCCGCCGCACCTGATCAGTTGACCGAATCCTTCAGCGTCTTGCCAGCCTTGAACTTGGGCTGGCTGGACGCCTTGATCGTCATGGGCTCCCCAGTGCGCGGGTTGCGCCCGGTGGATGCCTTGCGCTTGGAAACGGTGAAGGTGCCAAAGCCGACCAGACGCACTTCGTCGCCCTTGGACAGCGTCGCGGTGATGGTCTCGAACACGCTCTCGACGGCCTTCGTCGTGTCGGTGCGAGACAGCCCGCTGGCCTCGGCAACCGCGACGATCAGGTCATTCTTGTTCATGTGCGAAACATTCCCCCCGTAACTCTGCCAGTGACTCGGTCTCTCCGGCGCAAGACGCCATCTCACCCTGCATCGACCCGCGAGTCAAAGCAGAAGCGGCAGAAAACCGTACGCGCCGCCTTCGTCCGATCGCCGGGCGAAAGCAAGAGGGGGGGATGTGCGGCCCACCGTGCCGCACATCATTTGTCACGTCCGCCGTGTCAGTGTGCGGTGGAGAGCGGCGCGGGCACCTGCTGCCCTGCGACCGGCGGCTGCGAAGCGAGATCGTCCGCCTCCGTCCATTCGATGGCCTCCGGCCGCTGTACCAGCGCCAGGGCCAGCACCTGATCGACATGCTCCACCGGTACGATCTCCAGCCCGGCTTTCACGTTGGCGGGGATCTCCGCCAGATCCTTCTCGTTCTCGGCCGGGATCAGCACCGTGCGGATACCGCCACGCAAGGCTGCGAGCAGCTTCTCCTTCAGGCCGCCGATCGGCAGCACCCGGCCCCGCAGCGTAACCTCCCCGGTCATCGCGACATCCGGCCGCACGGCGATGCCGGTCAGCGTGGAGACGATGGACGTCACCATGCCGACGCCCGCACTCGGACCATCCTTGGGCACCGCCCCTTCGGGCAGGTGGATGTGGATGTTCTTGCGCGCGAACAGCGACGGCTTGATGCCATAGGCCGGGCTACGCGCCTTCACGAAGGAGAACGCGGCCTGCACCGACTCGGTCATCACCTCGCCCAGCTTGCCGGTGGTGCGGACTTCGCCCTTGCCGGGGGTGGTCACGCTCTCGATGGTCAGCAGTTCGCCGCCAACCTCCGTCCAGGCCAGACCGGTCACGGCGCCGACCTGCGCATCCTCGTCCGACATGCCGTGGCGGAACTTGCGCACACCGGCAAACTCGCCGAGATTATCGGGCGTGATCCGGACGCTGGTGGTCTTCTTCTCCAGGATCTGCCGCAGGCTCTTGCGCGCCAGGCGGGCAATCTCGCGCTCCAGGGTCCGCACGCCGGCTTCGCGGGTGTAGTACCGGATCAGGTCACGCAGGGCCTCTTCCTCCAGGAAGAACTCCTCGCGCTTCAGCCCGTGCTGGCTCACCTGCTTCTCGATCAGGTGACGCTGGGCGATCTCGACCTTCTCGTCTTCCGTGTAGCCTTCCAGCCGGATGATCTCCATCCGGTCCAGCAGCGGCTGCGGCAGGTTCAGGCTGTTGGCCGTGCACACGAACATGATGTCCGACAGGTCGATGTCGAGCTCCAGGTAATGGTCCTGGAACTTGGCGTTCTGTTCGGGATCCAGCACCTCCAGCAGCGCGCTGGCGGGGTCACCGCGAAAATCCTGGCCCAGCTTGTCGATCTCGTCGAGCAGGAACAGCGGGTTGCTGGCGCCGGCCTTGCGCAGGTTCTGCACGATCTTGCCCGGCAGGCTGCCGATATAGGTACGCCGATGACCGCGGATCTCCGCCTCGTCCCGCACGCCGCCCAAGGACTGGCGGATGAACTCGCGCCCGGTGGCCTTGGCGATCGACTTGCCCAAGCTGGTCTTGCCCACGCCCGGCGGGCCAACGAGGCACAGGATTGGCCCCTTAAGCTTGTTGGTCCGCGCCTGCACCGCCAGATACTCGATGATCCGGTCCTTGACCTTGTCCAGCGCGTAATGATCCTGGTCCAGCACCTCCTGCGCGGCGGCGATGTCCTTCTTCAGCCGGCTCTTCTTGCCCCAGGGCAGGCCCAGCAGCACGTCCAGGTAATTGCGCACCACGGTCGCCTCGGCGCTCATCGGCTGCATGGTCTTGAGCTTCTTCAGCTCCGCCACGGCCTTGGCCTTCGCTTCGGTCGACAGCTTCAGGCTGTCGATCTTCTGCTGCAGTTCGGCAAGCTCGTTCGTCTCGCTCTCCTCGCCGCCCAGTTCCGACTGGATCGCCTTCAGCTGTTCGTTGAGGTAATATTCCCGCTGCGTCTTCTCCATCTGGCGCTTCACGCGCCCGCGGATCTTGCGCTCGACCTGCATCACGGACAGCTCGCCATCCATGATCGACAGGATCATCTCCAACCGCTTCACGGCGCCGGGCTCGGTCAGCAGCGATTGCTTGACGGACACCTTGGCCTGCAGCGCAGCGGCGATCGCATCGGCCAGCTTGCCGGCCTCCTCGATCTGCGACAGCTCTTCCTCGATATCGTCGGGCAGCTTCTTGTTGTGCTTGGCGTAATCGCCGAACTGCTCCAGCGCGGACCGCATCATGGCGGTCGCCTCGTCACCCTCGGTGGCGGCCTCGTCCTCCATCGGCTGCACCGTGGCGACGACATGGTCTTCCAGCGTCTCCAGCGTGTCCAGCCGGGCACGCGACTGGCCTTCCACCAGCACACGCACCGTGCCGTCGGGCAGCTTCAGCAGTTGCAGCACCTGCGCGATGACGCCCACGTCATACAGGTCGTCCGCGCCCGGATCGTCGCAGCCGGGATCGAGCTGGGAGAGCAGGAAGATGTCCTTGTCGCCTTCCATCGCCGCTTCCAGCGCGGCGACCGAACGCTCGCGGCCGACGAACAGCGGCACGACCATGCCGGGAAACACGACAATGTCCCGCAAGGGGAGCAGCGGATAGGTAGTCATAGATCAGATCCCGTCAGTGCAGGCGCATCCTGGCGCCATGCTTGTTGCGGATATGGGCGCCACACTTCGCGACTGCAATGTGCGAACATTCCGCTGCGGATTGCAATTGTTGGCCAACCACAAGGCAGGTTTTGGACGCAGGTGCCGCAAGGCCCGGCGCCTGTTCGGGCCGGTGATGTGCCCTCGCAATCAAGGTCCGATCGTGTAGCATGTCGCGTGCAATGACCGGCCAGAGCCATCCCGCAAGCAATCGCATCCGGCCCACGGCGTTCCTGCTGTGGGGTTGGGCGCTGCTGCTGCTGGTACTGCTGTCGGCCGCGCCGACGGGCGCGCAGCCTTGCGCCCGGCTGATCGGATCGGCGTTCGATCCGTCGACCGTGTCGGTGACGGTGCGGCCCAGCACGCGGGAGGAAAGCACCGGGATCAAGCTGCGCTGGGCCGGCCCGACCGACGATGCGCCTGATCTGCCTCCACGCCTGCTCGCGACACTGGATCTTGCCGCTGCAAGCCAGGCGTTCGTATCCGCGCAGGAACTACCCGACATAGCGGTGCCGGCTCCCGCTTCCGTATCAGGCCCGCTCTCCCGCTCGCACCCGGCAAGAGCGCCGCCGATCTCCTGAACCGTGATCGTGCCCGGAGCCGCGCCCTCGCGCCCGCTCCGTCCCTTGCCTCTCCTTGCGGAGGTCAGAATGAGATTCCGACGGAACAAGCCACCCCGCTGGTTCGCGCCCGCGCTGATTGCCGGCGTGACAGGAGCCTGCGGGCTGTTCGCGCTGCTGTTCACCACAACAGTCAACTAGGTCGCCATGCAGGGCCTTCGCCCGGCCCTGCATGATCGAGGATCACCGGATGCCGCACCACTCTCCGCTCATCGCCACCATTGTGGCCGGACTCGTCGCCGCCTTCTTCATGGGGGCGATTGCCCATCGCCTGCGCATCTCACCAGTGGCGGGCTACCTGGCGGCCGGCGTACTGGTCGGGCCGTTCACACCCGGCTTCGTCGCGGATGTCGCCCTTGCCAACGAGCTGGCGGAGCTTGGCGTCATCCTGCTGATGTTCGGCGTGGGCCTGCACTTCTCCTTGCGGGACCTGCTGTCGGTCAGGCACATCGCCGTACCCGGTGCGCTGATCCAGATCGCGGTGGCAAGCTCGCTCGGCCTCGGTCTGGCGCTGTCCCTCGGCTGGTCGCTGGCGGCGGGGCTGGTGTTCGGGCTCGCCCTGTCGGTGGCCAGCACGGTGGTGCTGCTGCGGGCGATGCAGGCGCGCGACCTGATCAACACGCAGCGGGGCCGCATCGCGGTCGGCTGGCTGATCGTCGAGGATCTGGCGATGGTCATCGCCCTGGTCCTGCTGCCCCCGCTGGCCGAGCTGATCAGCGGAGGAAGCCCGGGTGGCAGCGGCATCGCGCTGACCTTCGGACTGACCCTGCTGAAGGTGAGCGGCTTCATCGCCTTCATGCTGCTGGTCGGTCGGCGGATCATCCCGCGTGCGCTGCACTGGGTCGCGCATACCGGATCGCGGGAGCTGTTCCGGCTAGCGGTGCTGGCGATTGCGCTGGGCGTGGCGTTCGGCGCCGCCGTCGCCTTTGACGTGTCGTTTGCGCTGGGCGCGTTCTTCGCCGGCATGATCCTTGGCGAGACGCAGCTGTCCCGCCGCGCGGCGGAAGAAACGCTGCCGCTGCGCGACGCCTTTGCGGTGCTGTTCTTCGTGTCGGTGGGCATGCTGTTCGATCCCGCCGTGGTGGTGGAGCAGCCCTGGCCGCTGCTGGCCACCGTGGCGATCATCATCTTCGGCAAGTCCGTGGCTGCCTTCGGGATCGTCCGCGCATTCGGCCATACCAACCGCACCGCGCTGACGATCTCGGCCAGCTTGGCGCAGATCGGGGAGTTCTCCTTCATCCTGGCCGGGCTCGGCACCGATCTCGGCGTGCTGCCGCCAGAGGGGCGCGACCTGATCCTGGTGGGCGCGATCCTGTCGATCTTCGCCAATCCGCTGGTCTTCACCGCCGCTGCCGGACGCATCGAGCGGGTCAGGCAGGCCGAAGCGGACGAGAGCGAAGCCATCGAACGCGCGCGCGAACGTGACCGGCGCGAGCATGTCGTGCTGATCGGTTATGGCCGCGTCGGGCGCCTGTTCGCCGAAGGCGCGCGGGCCAGCGGCCGGGCACTGGTGATCATCGAGGATCAGGCCGATGTCGTTGCCCATGCACTGCGGGACGGGTTCACGGTCGTCCGCGGCAATGCCACCTCGTCCGCCATCCTGCGGGAAGCTGGCATTGCGGAGGCCAGCAAGCTGGTCATCGCCATTCCCGAAGGCTTCGAAGCGGGGGCCATCGCCGTCAGCGCGCGGGCAGCGAACCGGCTGGTGACGATCTTCGCCCGGGCTCATTCGGACGAGGAGGTCGCCCATCTGGAGCGCCACGGGGCCGACCATGTGGTGATGGGGGAGCGAGAGATCGCTCGTCGGCTCATCGCCATGCTGGCAATGAGCCGTTCGAACGCGCTCTAGGGTCAGGGCATCTCGACCCCGGCGTGCACCGGAACCTGTCCGGCCTCAGCTGAAGCCCGGGATGCTCAGGCCCGGCGGCAGGCCCATGCCGGACTGGATCGCCTGCATCTCCTGCCCGGCGGCCTGGTCGGCCTTGGTGCGGGCATCGTTGAAGGCCGCGGTGACCAGGTCTTCCAGCATCTGCTTGTCCTCGGGCACGATCAGGCTGTCGTCGATCGCCACGCTCAGGATGCGGCCCTTGGCGGTGCAGCGGATCTTCACCAGTCCGCCACCGGCCGTCCCCTCGACCTCGACCGAGTCGAGCTTGGCCTGCGCCTCGTTCATCTGCTTCTGGATGGTTTCGGCCGCCTGCTGCGCTGCCTGCATCATCTCTTCCATCGACTTCATTGTGCTCTGCTCCGTGTTGCGACGCCCGCGGGGGCGCGTTCCTCTTCGATCAGTTCGGCGCCTGGGAAGGCGGCAAAGGCGGCCTGCACCAGCGGATCCGCCAGCACCCGCTCCCGCTCCGCATGCTTCAGCGACTCCGCCTCTTCCCGCAGCGAAGGCGCACCCTCGCCCTCGCCGCGCTCGACCTGCCACTTGATGCCGGTCGCCTCGCGCAGCGCATCGCGCAGGTCGGCGGTCGGCTCGTCACCGATGCCGGGCACCAGCTGATAGACCAGCCGCCCGGGCGCCAGTTCCACCACGCGCAACCAGTCGCGCATCAGGTTCGCCACCCGCAACCGTCCGCGATCCTCCACCTGATCGCACAGGGCAGCCCAGTCGATCGACGGAACCGACGCTTCCGCCTGCACTGCAGCGGGCGCACTGCCCTCGCCCGCCGGAGCAGCCGGGATCGCCGGCGCTCGGGCCAGCATGTCGCTCAGCTGGCTGGCCAGCGTGCCGGGGTCGGGCAGGTCGGCCGCATGGGTCACACGCAGCAGCGCCATCTGCGCGGATGCCAGCGGATCGGGCGCAGCACGCACCTCGTCATGCCCCTTCAGCAGCAGCTGCCACAGACGGTGGACCTGCCCGGGTGACAGGCGCGCGGCCCAGCCTTCCACATCGGCGCGTTCCTCCAGCGTGGGGGCACTGCTGGTGCCGCCGCCGACCTGCGTCACCGCCACCTGATGCGTCAGATCCATCAACGAGCGGACCAGCGCCAGCGGATCGACGCCGAGCGCATATTGCCGCTCCACCTCGTCCAGCATGGCGCCGGCTTCGCCGCCCAGCAGGGACGCGAACAGCCGCCGTCGGGCGCTCTTGTCCGCCAGGCCCAGCATGTCGCGGACCCGTTCTTCCGTCACCACGCCGCCCGTGTCGGCATCGGCATGGGCGATCGCCTGGTCCAGGATCGACAGCCCGTCCCGCACCGAACCCTCGGCCGCGGCAGCGACCATGCCCAGCGCCTCGTCCTCCGCCTCCACGCCTTCCTGCCGGCAGATGGAGGCAAAATGTTCGCGCAGGGTGGCCGCCGGAATGCGCCGGAGATCGAACCGCTGGGTGCGGCTGAGCACCGTCACCGGCAGCTTGTCGACTTCCGTGGTGGCAAACAGGAACTTCACGTGCGCCGGCGGCTCCTCCAGCGTCTTGAGCAGCGCGTTGAACGCGCTGTTCGACAGCATGTGAACCTCGTCGATGATGTAGATCTTGTAGCGGGCGCTGACCGCGGCGTAGCGTACCGCCTCGATGATCTCGCGCACATCGTTGACGCCGGTGTGGCTGGCGGCGTCCATCTCGATCACGTCGATATGGCGCCCTTCCGCGATGGCGCGACACGGCTCGCACTGACCGCACGGGTCGATGGTCGGGCCGCCCTGACCGTCCGGCCCGACGCAGTTGAGCGCCTTGGCGATCAGCCGGGCGGTGCTGGTCTTGCCCACGCCGCGCACGCCGGTCATCAGGAAGGCGTGCGCCAGCCGGCCCCGGGCAATGGCGTTGCCCAGCGTGCGGACCATCGGCTCCTGCCCGATCAGCTGGCTGAAGGTCTGGGGACGATACTTGCGCGCCAGCACGCGATAGGCCTGGCCTTCCGCCGTCGATGGTTGCGGCGCGGCGGGAGCGGGCGGCGACGCGGGCGCCGGATCGCCGAACATCGCGGCTTGGCCGGCAGCCTCCAGCTCCGCCACGGCGGGGCGCTCCGGTTCCTGCGGGCTGTCCCCGATGGGCGGGGAATCACCGAACATGTCTGCTGAATCGATCACGACCCGCAATCTAGTGAGCGCGACCCGGCCTGTCGAATGAAGGGCGAAGTTGACACATCTGACAGTGTCCAGGGATCCCCGGCGGACCTGCGCGCCGATGGGGACCAGGATGGCTCTGCGGACGCAGCCAGCCATCGCAGGCGGCGCCTGTGTAGGACAGCGATGTTTTGCATGAAATAGGAGCCGGGCGACCCGCTGCCATCCGTTGTGGCTGCTTCCTTCCGGACCTGACCAAGTTGGCGGACGCGAACGTCCACCCGACTCCCGCGGCTCCTATGCCGCGCAAAGCCCGACCGATCAAGACGGCCGATCCAAAAAGTCCGGACCGGCGCATGCCGGCCCGGTGTTGCAATCATGCCGCACTGCAGCGGAGAAGTTGCCGCCGAAACGTTCCCGGAAGAGGCATGTTTTTGATTTACTCTCATAAAATCAACAGCTTGTTTGCTCTGTCAACAGCTGCTCCATGATGCGGCACATGCGAAGCGTGTCGCATAGCTGTAACATTCTATGTATCTAGCCGGTCGCAAGGGCGGCTCGTGGACATCGGTTCACGTGATGCGCTCAGCCGACATTCCATCACCATCGCAGGCAGGAACCACTGCAATGAAGAACATCCTTTTCGGCGGCTGCTCGATCCTGGCGCTCGTGCTGCCCGCGACCGTCCACGCGCAGTCCGCAGCCTCCAGTGAAGTCGAAGGCAATGCGATCATCGTCAGCGGCTCCGTCACCCGCAACGTCGAAGGCATCCTGATGCCGAGCACGCCGCGCGCCAAGCAGGTGCTGACGCAGGAGCAGCTGGAGCGCAACGGCCCGGGTCAGACCGTACTCGATTCGATCAACATCATCCCGGGCGTCACGTTCACCAACAACGACGCCTACGGCTCCGGCGGCGGCCAGCTGTCGATCCGCGGCTTCTCCGCCGACCGCATCAGCCTGACCTTCGACGGCCTGCCGCTGAACGACACCGGCAACTACGCCATCTATTCCAACCAGCAGCTCGACCCGGAGATCATCGACAACGTCAATGTGAACCTGGGTTCGACCGACATCGACAGCCCGACTGCTTCGGCCAGCGGCTCGACCGTCAACTATCAGAGCCGCACGCCCAGCGAGGACATGGGCGCCATGCTCTCCGTCTCCGCCGGCGATTTCGACATGTTCCGCATCTTCGGCATGATCGACACCGGTGCGCTGACCAGCAGCGGCTTGCGCGCGTTCATCTCTGCCAGCAAGCAGGACTACGACAACCCGATCAACAATTACGGCGTGGTCGACAAGACGCAGTTCAACGCCAAGATCTACCAGCCGCTGGCGGGTGACGACTATGTGTGGATCGCGGGGCATTATAACGAGAACCGCAACAACTTCTTCGGATCGGTTCCCCTGCGCAACGACGCCAACCGCGTGGTCGGCCCGGGTTCCGGCAACCGCTTCCCGAACAACCGTGACGAGGCGACCTACGACATCAGCGCTCCGTGCGCCGTCAATCTGACCGCCCGTCCGGGCCAGGTCGATCTGCCGAATGTCTGCGGCACCGAGTTCGACCGCCGCTACAACCCGTCCAAGACGGGCAACATCCGGGCCGCCGGCCGCTTCACGCTGACCGACCAGCTGGTGCTGACGGTCGAGCCGAGCTTCCAGTGGACCCGCGCCAATGGCGGCGGCACCACGTCTGCGTTCGAAAGCCTGACACCTGCGAGCGCTGTCGGCGGGGTTCCCCGCGGCCTGACGGGCAATGTGGGCGGTTCGTTCTACTTCGGACGTGACCTGAACGGGGACGGTGACATCCTCGACCGCGTGACGGTCATCCAGCCCAGCCAGACCCGCACGAACCGGTATGGCGTGATCTCCAACCTGATCTACGACATCACCCCGGATCACACGGTGCGTCTGGCCTACACGCTGGACTACGGCGATCACCGCCAGACGGGCGAAGCCGGCCTGGTCTATGGCAATGGCGAGCCGCTGAGCACCATGCCGGCCTATGACAACCCGCTGACCGATGCGGCCGGCAACGTGCTGCAGAAGCGCGATCGCGAGAGCAAGGCGATCCTGCACCAGGTGTCGGGCGAGTATCGCGGCAGCTTCGCCGAGGGCCGCTTCAACGTGGTCGCCGGTCTGCGCGCGCCGTTCTTCAAGCGTGACCTGCAGAACAACTGCTTCACCACCAGCGACAGCGGCTTCGTCGACTGCTTCGCCACGGAAGCAGCCAACGCAGCCTATGCCGCGGCGCGCCCGACCGTCCAGGGTCCGCAGCAGCGCGAGCTGGACTACAACAAGGTCCTGCCGAGCGCCGGCTTCACCTTCGACCTGACCGATCCGATGCAGGTGTTCTTCAACTATTCCAAGGGTCTGCAGGTCCCCGGTACGGACGCGCTGTACAACTCCTTCTTCTTCGCGCCGGACGCCGGCCCGGCCAATCCGGCCCCGGAAACCACCGACAATTTCGACCTGGGCGTGCGGTACACCACCGGCATGGTGCAGGCGATGGCGGTGGGCTGGTACACCAAGTATGCCAACCGTCTGGCTTCGGCCTACGATCCGGAAACCGACCGCAACGTCTATCGCAACCTGGGCGATGTGGAGAAGTACGGGATCGACGGCAGCCTGAACGTGACGCCGATCCCGGAGCTGTTCATCGGCCTGTTCGGCTCCTACCTGAAGTCCGAGATCAAGGATGACGTGCAGAGCGGTACGAACGCGGCCGGCCCGATCTTCATCGCTACCGCAGGCAAGCGTGAATCCGGCGCGCCGGAATACAGCTACGGTGCGCAGGCTCGCCTGATGCTCGGCCCCGTCGACCTGGGCGCCACCGCCAAGCGGACCGGTGGCCGGTTCATCTACGACACCAACCTGCCGGTTTATGCCGGAACCGCGGCGGCTCCGGTCGAGGTGTTCGGTGCGCAGACCCCGGCCTACTGGCTGGTCAACCTGGATGCTCGCGTGAACATGGAGTGGGCCGGCCTGAATGACCGCACTTTCGTGCAGCTGAACGTCTACAACCTGTTCGACGACCTGTACGCCGGCACCTACACGGCGGGTCTGAACCAGGGCAACGTGCTGGGCGCAGGCGTGATCACGGGTACACCGGGCAGCGTTCCCAACGTGCAGATCGGTGCCCCGCGCACCGTGTCGGTGTCTCTCACCGCTGCGTTCTGATCACCATCGGCCCCTTGGCCGGCGGACATTTGCGGGGAGGCGTCTTGCGGCGCCTCCCCGTTTTTGTTTTGTCGCCGGCAACGATCTTGCCAGGAGTCTGCCTCATGTTCCGTCCCCTCGCACCCTGCCTGCTGCTCTCGCCCGCCATCCTGCTGGCATTGGGCGCCTGCACCACCCTGCCCACCCCCTCGCCCGCCGGCGGCCAGCAGGCGACGGCGACCCTGCAGATCCTCGGCCTCAACGACCTTCACGGCAATCTGGAGGTGCCCACGCAGCCGACCACCTGGTTCGGTACGCCCGCCAACGTGCCCGGCGGGCAGCAGACTGCCGTGCTGGGCGGCGCAGCGCGGCTGGGGGCGCAGCTGGCGGCCATGCGGCAGGGCCAGCCCAACACCGTCACCGTGGCGGCAGGTGACCTGATCAGCGCCAGCCCGCTGGTTTCGTCCTATTACCTGGACGAGCCCAGCATCGCCGCGCTCAGCCAGATGGGGCTGGAGCTGGCGGCCGTCGGCAATCACGAATTCGACCGCGGCACGGCCGAGCTGACACGCCTGCAGCAGGGCGGCTGCGAGCAGAACACGCCCAAGCAGCCGTGCGCACTGGAACCGTTCACCGGCGCCACCTTCCAGTATCTGGCCGCCAACGTGCTGGACGAGAGCGGCGCCACGCTGTTCCCCGGCACGGCGCTGCGCCAGTTCGGCGATGTCACGGTCGGCTTCATCGGCATGACGCTGAAGGAAACGGCGCAGGTCTCCTCCCCCGCCGGCACCGCCGGCTGGCGCTTCGCGGACGAGGCGGAGACGGCCAACCGGCTGGCGGCCGAGCTGCGGGCCGGCGGCGCCGATCTGGTCGTGCTGCTGCTGCACCAGGGTGCAACGGTGGAGGGCATGTTCCGCGCGGATGACTGCGCGGGTCTGGACGGCCCGGTGCTGCCGATCCTGGAGCGCCTGACGCCGGCCATTCCGCTGGTCGTTTCAGGCCACACGCACAATGCCTATGTCTGCCGCATGCCGCTGGCCGGCGGGGGCGAGCGGTTGCTGACCAGCGCCGGGCGCTATGGCGGCTTTGTGACCGACATCCGCGCCGGACGCGACGCTGCCGGGCGCTGGACCATGAACGCGGTCAACGTGCCGGTCACCGGGGTCGCGGGCGAACAGACCGGCATCGCCGCGCTGGTGGCCCGTTACGCCGATGCGACCCGCGCCGTGTCTGACCGGGTGATCGGACGGATCGACGGCTCTCTGGGCCGCGGGGAGCAGGTCGACAGCCCGCTGGCCCGCCTGGTTGCCGATGCACAGCTTGCCGCCACCAGCGGGGCCGAGCGTGGCGGGGCGGACATCGCCTTCATCAACCAGGGCGGCGTGCGTGCGGCGTTCCAGCCGGCGGCCGACGGAACGGTCACCTTCGGCCAGCTCTATGCGCTGCAGCCCTTCGGCAACACGCTGGAGGTGCTGGAGCTGACCGGTGCCGATCTGGTGGCGCTGCTGGAGCAGCAGTTCCGGGAAGGCCAGGATGGCGGCACCATCCTGATCCCGTCGCGCGGCTTCACCTTCGTCTTTGACCCCGCACTGCCGGTCGGGCGGCGCATCACCAGCGCCACGCTGGGCGGCGCCGCGATCGACCCGGCGCGCACCTACCGCATCACGGTGAACAACTTCCTGGCAAGCGGCGGCGACGGCTTTACCGTGCTGCCGACGGCCAGGAACGTGGCGCACGGCGGAGTCGACCTGGACGCGCTGACCGCCTTCATCACCGGCGACGTGGCCGTCGATCCGGTGGCGCGGGTCACCCAGGCACCCGGCGCCTGATATGACAAAGCCCGCTTCCGACAGATCGGAAGCGGGCTTTGTAATGGTGCACCCGGAAGGATTCGAACCTCCGGCCCCCAGATTCGTAGTCTGGTGCTCTATCCAGCTGAGCTACGGGTGCCCTCGGGAGGGCGCCGAATAGCAGGCCGATCCCGGTTGGCAAGGGCTTTATGCAAGCAAGTGCAGCATTTGTTTGTCCAGCGGCGCCAGCGGCAGCGCGGCGGCGGCTTCGCGGGTGAACCAGCCCCATTCCTGACCCTCCAGCCCGGTCACCTCACCCTTCGCCGACCAGGCGCCGAACAGCAGCAGGACCAGCCTGTCGTCCTCGGCAAAGGTCAGCGGCACAAGGGCCGCCGGATCGATGCCGATGGCCAGTTCTTCCGCCACCTCGCGGACCAGGGCCGCGCGCGAGGTTTCACCGGGCTCCACCTTGCCGCCGGGAAACTCCCACAATCCGCCATGATGCTTGCCGACGGGTCGGCGGGCCAGCAGCAGGCGACCATCCGCATCCTCCAGGCACAAGGCTACCACCAGCATCGGCTGTTCCACCGCGAGTCACTCCCTTGCCGTCACAACCGGTTCTTTACTTGCGCCGTGCCATGTGGCGACCATCGCAAGTGCAAGAAGGGTCAGGCCGCGTGACACGTCCATATCGAGCAAGGCAATGGTTGCGCCGGCTGCACGCCGATCGGTCGGGTGCGACCGCGATCGAGTATGCGATGATCGTCGCCCTGATCGCGCTCGCCATCTTCAGCTCCGTCAGCTTCGTCGGCGAGCAGAACACCGCGTCGTTCGAGCGGACGGCCGGTGCCGTCGAAGATGCGGCGGGACCGGGTTAGCAAAAAATCAACCGGCAGGGGTCAATGTGCAAATGCTTGATTCGCGAACGGGTCGGGCGATCGGGTAGTGCACACCAGGAGACCATCGATGAAGTTTTTGAAGAAGCTGCGTAAGAACGAGGATGGCGCCACGGCCATCGAATACGGCCTGATCGCAGCGCTGGTCGCTGTCGGCCTCATCACCGCGCTCGGTACGCTGCAGGGCGGCCTGTCCGGCATCTTTACGAATGTCGGCACCAAGCTGAACACCGAGGCGACCAAGGCCGCGTAATCAGCGCCGACATCGAGAAAAAGGGCGGCACCTCCGGGTGTCGCCCTTTTCCATGGGCGATCAGTTCGACCGCACTACGATCTTGTACTGCTGCCCCGGCACCAGCTCCGCATTGCCGGACAGGCCGTTGAGCACGCGGAAACGCTCCACCTGGCCATTGGTGTACGCCATCCGGCGCGCCAGGCTCTGCACGCTGTCGGCCCGGGCGGCGGTCACCACCTCGATCCGGCGCGGCACCACTTCCGCCGCCTCCGCCGCGCTGATCCGGCGCATGGAGTTGAACATGGGGTTGAACACCCCTGCCCCGCCCACCGGGCTGATCGTGGCGAAATGGAACGCCTGGCTGTTGCTGAACTGATAGGCGAAGACCACCACGTCCACCTGCTGCTGTCCGGAATTGACCCGCGCCGTGCCATAGACCGCCGGCAGGCTGTTCACCGTGGTGCGCTGCAATGCCTGCGGCGCCAGCGCGCCACCCTGACCGGCGAGGGACTGGAACACCTGCTGCACATAGGTGTCGAGATTGCCGCTGAACGGCGCGCTCGCCAGCTGACCCTGCCCGTTGCCGCCGGTGATCGATACCGCCTGCGCGCCGTTCGACATGGTGAAGCCCTGCGGCACGCTGAAGGTCAGGCGGAACTGCGGGTGAATGAAGCTCTGCCCCTCGATCACGCCCTGCGCCGGGTCGTCATCATAGGTCAGCCCGTTGATGCGGCTGAGGAAGTTTTCCCGGTTCAGCACGCCACCGGCCTGCGGCCCGGCCATGTTGCGCGCCGCGGCGACGCGGCTGGCCGGATCGGGGTGGGTGGAGGCCCATTCGGGCACGGTCGCCTGCTGACCCTGCAGCTGCTGGTCCAGCGCGTTCTGGCGGGCAAGGCTTTCGAGCACGGTCGACATCGCGGACGGATCGTAGCCGGCCGTGCGCAGGTAATTGACGCCCAGCTGGTCCGCCTCGGTTTCCTGCGAGCGGGAATAGCTCAGCGTTGCAAGCTGCGTTCCGGTGTTCAGCAGGTTCGCCGCACCGCGACCCAGCGCCGAATCGCCCAGGAGCACGCCCGAGACCACCTGCCCCAGCACACCCAGCAGCTGGTTGCGCTGCGCGGTCTGCTGGCGTCGGGCGGAGTGGCGGGCGGCGACATGGCCGACCTCGTGCCCCAGCACGCCGGCCAGCTCCGCCTCGTTGTTCATCAGTCCGACCAGCTGGCGGGTGACGTAGACGTAGCCGCCGGGCACCGCGAAGGCGTTGTTGATCGAGGAGTTCAGCAGCGTGACGCGGAAGGCGTCGGGCGTGGTGGCAAGGCCGGATTGCACGGCGATGTTCTGCCCCACCTGCACCACGTAATCGGCCTGCGGGCCACGCACCGCGCCGCCGAACTCCTGCACGAACTGCTCGTGATACTGCGCGCCCTGCTGCGCCTCCGCCTGACTGATCGGCGTGCCGGGCTGGATGGAGGAACCGGGCATCGTAGCGCAGGCGCCCAGCGACAGCGAGGCGACGCCGGCGAGCACCGCGCCGGTGAAGCGACGGGTGAGGTTGGATTGTGGCATTTGCGCAAGGCTCCCTGATGTGCGGCGGCCGCACGCTCCCTGCCGGCGCGGCCTTGTTCTGCTCGTATCAGGCGAACCGGCGGGTTGGAGGTATGTTCCCCGCGCGAAGGCGCACAGGGCGCATCTACGACGGCTTCGCCGCCCCGGCGGCCCGGCAACGGTCCGAGCAGAACTTCACATTGTCCCAGTCGCGCGCCCACTTCTTGCGCCACGCGAACGGGCGCCCGCAGGCCACGCAGATCTTGGTCGGCAGGTTGACCTTCTTGTGCACCATGACGCTTCAACGCCCCGGCTGCACAAAGGTCTCCCTCAGCGCTTGCCCTTCCTGGCCTGGGGTGTGACGCCCATGCCCATCGACAGAAAGCGGTCCTCCCGCTGGCGACGCAGATCGGCCGGAGGCACCTCGCCCAGAAGATCGAGCTCCTCGCCGATCGCGTCGGCCAGCGCCAGCGCCGCCGTACGCCCATCGCGCTGGGCACCGCCGCGCGGCTCCGGCACGATGCGGTCGATCACGCCAAGCTCTGCCAGTTCCTGCGCGGTCATGCGCATCGCTTCGGCCGCCTGCGGTGCCTTCTCGGCCGTGCGCCACAGGATGGAGGCGCAGCCTTCAGGCGAGATCACCGAGTAAACCGCATGTTCGAACATCAGCACCCGGGATGCGCTGGCCAGCGCCACCGCCCCGCCGGAGCCGCCCTCCCCCACGATCGCCGCGACCAGCGGGGTGGGCAGTGCCAGACATGCTTCGGTCGAGCGGGCGATGGCTTCGGCCTGGCCGCGCTCCTCCGCCTCGATCCCCGGGAAGGCGCCGGATGTGTCGACCAGCGTGACCACGGGCAGGTTGAACCGGCCGGCCATCTCCATCAGGCGGATCGCCTTGCGATACCCTTCCGGCTTGCCCATCCCGAAATTGTGGCGGATGCGGCTGTGGGTGTCGTTGCCCTTCTCATGGCCGATCAGCATCACGCGCCGGCCACCCAGCGTGGCCAGCCCGCCCATGATCGCCTGATCATTGCCGAACAGGCGGTCCCCGCCCAGTGGCACCCAGTCTTCGAAGGCGTAGGACAGGTAATCGCGGAAGTGCGGCCGTTGCGGGTGGCGGGCCACCTGCGTCTTCTGCCACGGCGTCAGCCCGGCATACAGCCCGGCCAGCATGTCCGCGCTCTTGCCTTCCAGCCGCGCAATCTCGGACGAGATGTCGACATCGCCGCTTTCCCCCGCGGTGGTGCGCAGGTCGGCGATGCGGCTGTCGAGCTCTGCCAGCGGCTTTTCGAAATCGAGATAGGAGATCATGGCAGCAGCGCTAAGGCGAGTGGGCGCGTGCTGCAAGGGGATGACGCTCGTTCACCAGCGCCACCAGCCTTGCGGCATCCACATGAGTGTAGATCTGCGTGGTGGAAATGTCGGCATGACCCAGCAGTGTCTGCAGCACGCGCAAATCGGCGCCGCCCTCCAGCAGATGGGTCGCGAAGGCATGACGCAGCACATGCGGGCTGACCCGCGCAGGGTCGATGTCGGCGCGGGCGGCCAGTTCACGGATCAGCTGGTACAGCCGGATGCGCGTCAGATGCCCTGCAACCGCACCCGCGCGCCCCGGGAACAGATGGCGCGTGCCAGTGGGGCGTACCGCTAGCCAGTCGCCCAGCGCAGCCTTCGCGCGGGTTGAGACCGGCACCATGCGTTGCCGCCCGCCCTTGCCGATGAGGGTCACGAACGGCGCGTCCCGCGGCACGGCCGCCATCGGCAGGGACACCAGCTCCGTGGCGCGCAGGCCGGAGCCGTAGAGCATCTCCAGCAGGGCCAGCATCCGCAAGGCCGGCGCGGTGCCGATGGCGGCCTCAGCCTCGGCTGTGGTGAACAGGCGGGCGACCTCCGCGTGGTTCAGGATACGTGGCAGGGGCCGCCGGATGGCCGGTCGCGGCAGGGCGGTGGAGGGATCGTCGGGTCGCAGCCCTTCCTCCACCAGAAACAGGTAGAACTGCCGCAGGGCGGATGCCTTGCGGGCCAGCGTGGCGGGGGACAGGTCGGTCCATTCCGCGGCGAGGCGCCCGAGGTCGCCCTCTCCCGCCTCGGCCAACGGGCCGATCAGCTGCTCCGCGCCGGCCAGGTCGCTGCGATAGGCCGCCAGCGTGTTGGCGGCGGCACCGCGCTCTGCCGCCAGCATCGCCAGGAAAGCGTCGGTGGCAGGGGCGCTCACGACCGAACGATCACGGATGCGTGATCATGCGCGGGCGACCGCCTCCGCCGCGATCATCCGGGCCTCAGGCTCCAGCCCGACCTGTGACAGCGCGCGCACGATGTGAAACAGCTGGCGCGCGGTCATCCGGTCCCAGCCGTCGCCCTGCATGCCCACGCCGGCCAGCAAGGCAACGAGGGCGGCGTTGCGGTACTGCGCGGCGGCATCGATCCGCCGGCTCCAGGCACCTTCCAGCCGCAGACTGGTGCCCATGTCGCTCAGCAATCCCTGCGCCGTCCCCTCGTCCAGCCGACCCAAGCCCGCCAGCCCCGCGACCAGGAAACGGCCCTTGCGCCCTTCGCTGCTGCCGTCATCGCCGATGAAATCGTCCAGTGCACCTTCATCGACCCCGGACGCGCCCGGCGTGCCCACCGCCAGCAGTGCCCAGCCGAGGCTGCCCTCCGGCACCACCTCGGCCCAGCGGGCGGCGTTGCGGTCAAGCCCGGCGGACAGCATCGCGCCGATCAGCTGCGGCGCCTCGTCCACGGCGGTGGCCAGGACCGGCAGGCGCGCCGCGGCGTAGGCGGTCAGCACCTGCCCGGCATAGGGATCGCTGCCGGTCCACAGCTGGCGCATGGCGGCGACCCGGTCGGACGGCTGGCGCGCGACATAGGCCAGGCGCAACGCCTGCGCCCGGTCGCGCGGGGCGCCCTCCATGGCGGGCTCGTCAAACGCCTGCGACCACAGATCGACCATGGCGGAAGACGACAGCACGCCGGCCGCGCCCGCGCCATCCGCCGCGGCGATGCGCGCGGCGAGCGGGGTGGCCGGGATATGCACATCGGCCATCCGCAGGCGGGCGGGCGCCCCGGACAGCAATGCGTCCGGCACCTCGATCCCCAGCGTGCGGGCCAGGCCCAGGCGCCAAGGGTCGAGCGCGTCGACATTGTCCCACTCGATCGTCACGGAACGGCGCCCGGCGCCCGCTGAACCGGCATAGCGCTGCGCCAGCCGCACATCGATCGGGCGGGCATCACTGCCGTTCAGCATCCGGCGCAGCGCCCGGTCGGCATCCTGCGTCTCGCCCGCGTGGGCATCGCAGATGTGCCGGGCCATCAACCACGGCGCATCGTCGCGCAGGGTGCCATGCACGCCCATCACCGGGCAGATGCCGAGGATATCGCCCGTGCCCAGATATGCGGTCAGGGCCACGGCCCCCAGCCCCGGCGAGTAGGCGGCAGATTCGATATCCTGCACCAGCGCGCGGGCAGCGGCCGGTTCGCCCAGGCGGTTCAGCAGGTCGGCCCGCAGCGCGGCAAAGGCGACCGGGTCCATGCCCAGCGGCGCATCCATGCGGCTGGCGAGGGTCCGGCGCAGCAGGATGTGCCCCCAGCGCGACACCAGCGGGCCCTGGGTGCCGATCAGCGCCGCGCGCACCAGCGCGGCCGGTTGCCGGGACAGCGCACCCGGGCCGAAGCCACCCTCGGCCTGATCGATGACGCCGACCTGCCGCAGTGCCCGGCGGGCGCCGGGCGGGATGTCATATTGCGGCGCCAGGCCAAACAGAGCGTCGAACTCCGCATCGCTCATCCGTTCCAGCTCACGGACGGATGGCAGGCGCCCTCCGGCCAGGGTGGGGATGCCGATGGCGGCGGGCGGCGGCGGGGTGACCGCGCGCGGCAGCGGCTGGACCACGGCGGAGGAGGTCGGCGAAGGCGCGCTCGCCCGCGGCGACGGGCGCGGTGCCGGCTGCGCGGGACGTGCCGAAGGCGCGGGAGCTGGCGCCGGACTGGGCGCGGGCGCAGGGGCCGGCTGGCCGAAGCCGGGCGGCAGCAGCGATTCCGGGGCGGCCATCGCCAGGCCGGACGACACCGCCAAGGCAGCCCCGCTCAGCAGGGCGATCCAGGTGCCGCGCCTCATTGTCCGCTCTCCAGCACAACCGGCTGCTCGATCATCCGCTGTGGCTCCCGCCCGCCATCGATCCAGGCCAGCAGCACGAACAGCGCCACCAGACCAATCGACACCTGCATTATGGTTTTCCGGCGCATCGCCACTGTGTCTGTACTTCCCCGCACGCTTGCGCCGGCGGTTAGCGCAACTATAGCGCGCACGGCAATGACCATCGAGCCCAGCAGCCCGAACGACGCCACAATCCGTGATCTCGCCACGCGGCTGCAGACCCGTATCGACCGCCCGATCGTGCTGGTCGGCATGATGGGCGTGGGCAAGACCAGCGTCGGCCGCCGGCTGGCGCAGGCGCTGCAGATGCCCTTCAGCGATGCCGACGAGGAGATCGAGCGCGCCGCGCGGATGAGCGTCAGCGAAGTGTTCGGTCGCTTCGGCGAGGCGTATTTCCGCGACGGCGAGCGGCGCGTGATCGCCCGGTTGCTGCAAGGGGGGCCCGGCATCGTCGCCACCGGCGGTGGCGCCTTCGTGCAGCCGGATACCCGCGCCATGATCATCGAGCGCGGCATCGCCGTCTGGATGGACAGCGACACTGCAACCCTGGTGGAACGGGTGAGCCGCAAGGACACCCGCCCGCTGCTGCGCGGCGGCGATCCCGCCGAAATCCTGGCACGGCTGAAGGCGGAGCGGGAGCCCGCCTACGCCCTGGCGCCGCTCAAGGTCCTGAGCGGGAACGGCCCGCAGGCCGACACCGTGCACCGCATTCTGGAGGCGATCGACACATGGCTGTAATCCCCGTGGCCCTTGCCGGCCGGTCCTACGATGTGCGTGTCGGCACCGGCCTGCTGCCCGATCTGGCCGCCCGGTGCGGCACGCTGCTGCGCAAGACCCGGGTACCGGTGGTGACCGATGCCAACGTCCATGCCCGCTGGGGCGAGACGGTGGCGCGGGCGCTGGAGGATGCGGGCAAGGAGGTGCGCTGGCTGGTGCACGCGCCGGGGGAGCAGGCCAAGAGCTGGGAGGGCCTCGCCCGTACGGTCGACTGGCTGCTGGCGGAGGAGGTGGAGCGCGGCGACCACATCCTGGCGCTGGGCGGCGGAGTGATCGGCGATCTGGCGGGCTTCGCCGCCGCCATCACGAAGCGCGGCTGCGGCTTCATCCAGCTGCCCACCAGCCTGCTGGCGCAGGTCGATTCCTCGGTCGGCGGCAAGACCGCGATCACCACGCCTGCGGGCAAGAACCTGGTCGGCGCGTTCCACCAGCCCGCGCTGGTGCTGGCCGATCTCGACACCCTGACCACGCTGCCGCCGCGCGAGCTGCGTTCCGGCTTTGCCGAGGTGCTGAAATATGGCGTGCTGGGCGATCGGGCGTTCTTCGACTGGTGCCGGGCGCATGGCGGCGCCGTGGTGGGCGGTGATCTCATGATGCAGCAACATGCCGTTGAGCAGAGCGTCGCCGCCAAGGCGCGCATCGTGGCGGAGGACGAGCGCGAGACGACCGGCACGCGCGCGCTGCTCAATCTGGGCCACACCTTCGGCCACGCGCTGGAGGCGGAAACCGGCTATGGCCAGGACCTGCTGCATGGCGAGGCGGTGGCGCTGGGCATGGTGCTGGCAGCGCGCTACTCCGCGCGGATCGGCCACCTAGCGGCAGAGGAGGCGATACTGGTGGCTGAGGCGGTCGGCGCGGCCGGCCTGCCGGTAGAGATCGCCCGCCTGCAACTCGACACGGATGGTACCGGGCTGGCGAAGCACATGCTGCACGACAAGAAGATGGATGCGGGCACCCTGCCCTTCATCCTGCTGCGCGCAATCGGCGAGGCGTTCCTGGACCGCGCGGTGTCGCTGGACGACGTGGCGGTGTTCCTGGACGAACAGCTGCGGGGCTGACGCGCACCTGCAAGGGCGCGTCAGCCGGACAGTCACCGCATCAGCACCAGCTCTTCCGCCATTGTCGGGTGGATCGCCACCGTTGCGTCGAAATCGTCCTTGGTCAGGCCGGCCTTTACCGCCACGGCGGCACCCTGCATGATCTCGGGTGCGTCCGGGCCGATCATGTGGATGCCGACGATCCGGCCGGACGTCTCCTCGCAGATCATCTTGTATAGCGCGCGTTCGTTGCGGCCGGCGAGCACGTTCTTCATGGAGCGGAAGTCGGACTGGTAGACCCTGACCGCGCCCAGCGTGTTGCGTGCCTGCGCCTCCGTCAGGCCGACGCCCGCTATCGGCGGATGACTGAACACCGCATTCGGAATGCAGTCATGGCTGACGGCGGTCGGCTTGTTGCCGAACAGCGTGTCGGCCAGCGCCTGCCCCTCCCGGATCGCCACGGGGGTCAGCTGCACCCGGTCGGTCACGTCGCCCACGGCATGGATGCTGTCGACCGCCGTCTTGCTGAACCGGTCGACCGCGATCGCACCGCGCCCGCTCAGCTCGACGCCTACCTCGGCCAGGCCCAGCCCTTCGGTGTTCGGCAGGCGGCCGGTGGCGAACAGCACGCAGTCGACCTCCAGCGGATCGTGGTTGGTCATGGACACCAGCAGGCTGCCATCCGCCTGCTTCTCGATCCCGACGAAATTGGCGTTGAAGCGGAAGGCGATGCCCTTGGTCAGGCTGATCTGCAGCAGACGGTCGCGCATGCTCTCGTCATAGCCGCGCAGCAGCTGGTCGGTGCGGTTGATGATCGTCACCTGGCTGCCCAGCTCGTTGAAGATGCCGGCAAATTCGTTGGCGATGTAGCCACCGCCGGCGATCAGTACGCGGCGTGGCAGGGCATCCAGATGGAATGCCTCGTTGCTGGTGATGCCATGCTCGTGCCCCGGGCAATCGGGCACATGCGGGCGTGCGCCGGTGGCGATCAGGATGTGGCGGGCCGTGACCACCTCGCCATCGGCCAGGGTCACCTCGTTCGGACCGGTCACTCGTGCGCGCTGCGGGATGATGGTGACGCCGTTGTTCTGCAGCGTCTGGCTGTACAGCCCTTCCAGGCGCGTCACTTCGTTCAGGACGTTGTCGCGCAGCGTGCCCCAGTCGAACCGGGGGTTCTCCACCGTCCAGCCGAAATTGCGCGCGTCCTGCAGGTCTTCGGCAAAGTGCGCACCGTAGACGAGCATCTTCTTGGGCACGCAGCCGCGGATCACGCAGGTGCCGCCGACCCGATGCTCCTCCGCCACGGCCACCTTGGCGCCATGGGCCGCGCTGATCCGGCTGGCGCGGACGCCGCCGGAACCTGCGCCGATGGTGAACAGGTCGTAATCGTAATCAGGCATCGCTCGCTCCCGTGCAGGAGCGGGATATGGCGGACGGCACCCGGCTTGCCAACCGGGCGCCGCCGTCATTCAGGTCAGGCGTCGATCAGGCGCGGGGTGCGCCCGAGGCGCGGCCGCCACCATTGCCGCCGCGGCCGCCACCAGTTCCGTTGCCGCCACCGCCGCTACGGCTACGCTGGCCACCGCCGCTGGATCGGCCGCCACCCTGGGGCGGACGCCCGCCGCCGGCCGCCGCGGTCCGCTGACCACCGCCGGCCGCACCGGTACGCTGACCGCCACCCTGCCCCTGCGGTGCGCGACGCTGCGCGCCATCAACTCGCTGCGGCTCCACCGTGCGCTTGGGCCGACGCGGGCCCTGCTGCTGCTGGCGCCGTTCGGGGCGGTCCTCGTCCTTGGGGCTGGTCATCGGCAGCGCCGCAACCCGCTCCACTTCGCTGCGGAACGAGTCCGGCAGCTGCACGGTGTCCAGCGTGACCTTGGTCAGCTTCTGGATGTCGCGCAGATATTCCTTCTCGTCCGCCGCGCAGAACGACATGGCCACGCCTTCGCGGCCGGCACGCGCGGTGCGGCCGATGCGGTGGACATACTGGTCGGGCACGTTGGGCAGTTCGAAGTTCAGGACGTGCGACACGCCCGGAATGTCGATGCCGCGGGCGGCGATGTCGGTCGCCACCAATACGCGCACGCTGCCTTCGCGGAACTCGCCCAGCGCCTTTTCACGCTGCGGCTGGCTCTTGTTGCCGTGGATCGCGGCGGCGCGGATGTTGCTCTGCGCCAGCTTGCGCACGACACGGTCGGCGCCATGCTTGGTGCGGGTGAACACCAGCGCGCGGTCGATCTCCTTCTTGGCGAAGCCTTCGCGCAGCACCAGGTTCAGCAGCGCCTGCTTTTCGGCCTGGTTGACGTGCATGACGTACTGCTCGACCCGCTCCGCCGTGGTGGCGGCCGGCGTGATGGCGACCTGCGCCGGATCGGTCAGGAACTGGCCGGCCAGCGTGCGGATCGCCGGCGGCATGGTGGCGGAAAAGAACAGCGTCTGCCGTTCGGTCGGCACCATCTTCACGATGCGGCGCAGCGCATGGATAAAGCCCAGGTCCATCATCTGGTCGGCTTCGTCCAGCACCAGGATCTCGACATGGCCGAGATCGAGCGCGTTCTGCTCCGTCAGGTCGACCAGGCGGCCCGGCGTGGCGACCAGGATGTCGACGCCGCGCGCCACGTCCTGCCGGTTCTTGTTGACGGAGGTGCCGCCGAACACGGTGACGACCTTCAGGTGGGAAAAGCGCGCATAGTCACGGGCGCTCTCGGCGATCTGGCCGGCCAGTTCGCGCGTCGGCGCCAGGATCAGCATGCGGCAGCAGCGGGGGCGCGGGCGCTTGTCCGCGGCGACCAGCCGGTCGATCGAAGGCAGCATGAAGGCCGCCGTCTTGCCGGTGCCGGTCTGTGCGATGCCGAGCAGGTCGCGCCCTTCCAACAGATGGGGGATGGCCTGCGCCTGGATCGGGGTGGGCGTATCGTAGCCCTTCAGGGCAAGCGCCTGGACGACGGGCTGCGACAGCCCGAGCGTTTCGAATGTCATGGAATGAGTACTCGCAAAGATCTGCGGCGCGCAGCGACAAGCATGCGCGGCCCGCGGGTCAGAAGGAAACCGCCCGCGTGAAAGGGAAGCTTTGTGCTTGGACCGAGATGCTGCCGGGGCGGTCCCTTGGGACCGCTCAGTCACGCTGCACGCGTCTCGATGGCGCTGCAGATGGACGCTGCACTGCAAAAAGTCAATCGATTGTGTTTCCGGGGCAGCCGCCGCCCTGCCATCCCGGCTCCGCGTCCGGGATGGCAGGGCGTGCCGTTCAGTCCAGCCCGGCGGCCTTCAGCAGCGCTTCGGTGCTGGGATCGAAGCTCTCCCCACCGGCGTCGATCCTGTTGGCGATCTCCTTGCCCAGTTCCACGCCGAACTGGTCGAATGGATTGATGCCCATCATCACCGCCGCTGCGAAGGTGCGATGTTCGTGGAAGGCGATCAGCGCGCCCAGCGTCTCGGGATCGAGATCGTCCACCAGGATGGTCGCGCTGGGCCGGTCGCCCGGATAGGCGCGCGCCGGGTCGTCGCTCTGCTTGCCGGTCATCAGCGCCGCGCCCTGCGCGAAGCAGTTCATCAGCAGGATGCGATGGTGCGCCAGATCCTGCATGTCGCCCGGCGCGATGCTGGCGATAAAGTCGATCGGCACCAGGTGGGTGCCCTGGTGCAGCAGCTGGAACACCGCGTGCTGCGCATCGGTGCCGACGCCGCCCCAGGTGATCGGCGCGGTCGGTCCCTCGACCGGCCTGCCCTCGGCGGTCACGCTCTTGCCGTTCGATTCCATCTCCAGCTGCTGCAGGTAGGACGGGAACAGCGCCAGCCGCTGGTCATAGGCGAACACCGCGCGGGTCTCGGCTCCGCGCAGGCGGGTATAGTACAGGTCGGCAAAGGCCGCGCGCAGCGGCAGATTGGCGATCCCGTCCGTGTCGCGGAAGTGCCGGTCCACCGCGGCAGCGCCCGCCAGCATGGCCTCGAACTCCTCCCACCCGATCGCGACCGCGATGGGGAAGCCGATGGAGGACCATAGCGAATAGCGGCCGCCCACGCTTTCGGCGAAAGGCAGGATGCGGGTTTCGTCCACGCCCCATTCGACCGCCTTCTCCGGATATGCGGTCAGCGCCACGACCCGGCCGCTGGGATCGTCCACGCCATTGTCGGCCAGCCACTTCAATGCGCTGGCGGCGTTGGTCATCGTCTCGATGGTGGTGAAGGTCTTGCTGGCGACCGCGATCATGGTCGTCTCCGGATCGCAGGCGGCGAAGGCATCCTCCAGCGCGACGCCATCGATATTGGCGACGACATGCACGTCCACCAGCTCCAGGTCGCGCGCGAGCGCATCCACGGCCAGCGCGGGGCCGAGCGCGCTGCCGCCGATGCCGATATGGATCAGGTGGCGCACTTCGCCCAGCGAACCGTCATGGATCGCCTCGACCAGCAGGCGCATGCGCTGACGCAAAGCTTCGGCCTCCTCCACGCTGCTGTCCTTCCCCACACCGCGCAGGGCGGAATGTTCGGCAGCACGGTTCTCCGTCGGGTTCACCACCTCGCCGGCGAACAGCCGGCGGCGCATCTCGGTGAAGTTGCTCGCGTCCGCCAGCGCCTCGAATCCGGCGACCAGCTCGCGCGTGAGGTGAGTCTTGGACCAGTCCAGCAGCATGCCGGAGGGCCGCTCGGCATCCAGCGTCAGGTCGAACCGCGTGGCGAGCCAGTCGACACGGGCCGGATCGGCGGCAAACAGCTCCGCCAGAGGAAGGCGGGGCTGATCCGCCAGCTGCTGCCAGGCCGTGGCGCGCGCATCGGTCATGAACTCTCCTGAAGATTGATCGGGCCTAAAGATAACGTCGGGCACGGGACACGTGCCATGATTCGGCGACAGTAGCTTGACGCCGTGCCCGCCTGCCAACAAGACCCGTCGCGATGAGCGACACTGCACCTGCCCCGGCCGACACCCCCGCCCCGCCCCCGGCCAAGCCGAAGAAGGAGGAGGACAGCCTGGTCGTCTTCCTGCTGAAACTGGTCGTGGTCGTGCTGATATTCCGCACGCTGATCTTCTCCAGCTTCTCGATCCCCAGCGAATCGATGATGCCGCGCCTGCTGGAAGGCGATTACCTGTTCGCCGCCAAATGGCCCTATGGTTATTCGCAGGCTTCCATGCCGTTCGACCTGCCGCTGGTATCTGGCCGCGTCCCGGCGGGCATGCCGGATCGCGGCGACGTGGCGGTGTTCAAGCATCCGGTGGACCGGGTGGACTACATCAAGCGCGTGATCGGCCTGCCGGGCGACCAGGTGCAGATGGTCAATGGCGTGCTGCACCTGAACGGCGATCCGGTGCGCAAGACCCGGGACGGCACGCTGGTCGTGTCCCTGCGCGAAGGGGGGCGCTGTGCGGAGCCGCAGTTCCAGCAGGACAGCGCCGACGGCGCGCCCACCTGCAGCTATCCCCGCTTCCGCGAGACGCTGCCGAACGGGGTCACCTACGAAGTGCTGGATTTCGGGCTGCGGCAGGCGGACACCACGCAGACCTTCATCGTGCCCGAAGGGCACCTGTTCATGATGGGCGACAACCGCGACAACTCGCTCGACAGCCGCTTCCCGGCGGTGCCCGGCCAGGGCGTCGGGCTGGTGCCGGTGGAGAACGTGGTCGGCCGCGCCAGCTTCGTGTTCTTTTCCACCGACGGCACCGCCGAATGGCTGAAGCCGTGGACCTGGTTCACCGCCGCCCGCTGGAGCCGGATCGGGAGGGGGATCTGAGCGTACTCGATCCCGCCGCCCGTGCCTGGCTGAAGGCGACCGGCTTCGGCATCATGGAAGAGTCTCTGTGGGCGGAGGCATTGACCCATGGCAGCATGGGCGCCGCGCGGGATTACCAGCGGCTGGAGTTCCTGGGCGACCGCGTGCTGGGGCTGTGTGTCGCGGAATGGCTGCACGCCACGCAGGCCGGCAGCGAGGGACAACTGGCGCAGCGGCTGAACGCGCTGGTCAGCCGGCAGATGTGTGCCCGGATCGCCCGCACCATCGGCGCACCGCCGCATCTGCTGCTTGGCAAGCAGGCGCGCGACGATGGCGGTGCAGACAGCGACAACATCCTGGGCGACGTGATGGAGGCGCTGCTGGGCGCACAGTTCCTGCAGAACGGATGGGAAGCGACCCGTACGCTGGTCCGCGGCCTGTGGGCCGATGCCGCGCAAGGGCAGGACGGCCGGGCCAAGCATCCCAAGAGCGCGTTGCAGGAATGGGCGGCAGGCAATCGCCGGCGCACGCCGATATACGAGGTGGTCGACCGGTCCGGTCCCGACCATGCGCAGCGCTTCACCGTGCGGGTCAGCGTGCACAATGTCGGCCAGGTGGACGCCACCGCCAACAGCAAGCAGGAGGCCGAAACGGCCGCCGCACGCGCCTTCATGGAACAGTTCGGGTAATGGCTGCCGTGCCGTTCCCGATCATACTGCCCCTTTTTTCACATTCGCCCGTCCCGAGCCTGTCGAAGGACGCCCGCGCAAGGCCCGAACATCATGACTGAACAACACGAAACACAATGCGGCCTGGTTGCCGTCATCGGCGCGCCCAATGCCGGCAAGTCGACTCTCGTCAACCAGCTGGTCGGGCAGAAGGTCGCCATCACCAGCGCCAAGGCGCAGACCACCCGCGCCCGCCTGCTGGGCATCGCGCTGGAAGGCACCACCCAGATCATCCTGGTCGACACGCCCGGCATCTTCGCGCCCAAGCGCCGGCTGGACCGGGCGATGGTCTCCGCTGCGTGGGAAGGCACCGTGGCCGCAGACGCGGTGCTGCTGGTCGTCGACCCGGTGAAGCAGCGCCGGCACGAGCTGGAGCCGCTGCTGGCCCAGCTGAAGGACCGCAAGGAGCGCAAGCTGCTGGCGCTGAACAAGGTCGATGTTTCCAAGAAGGAGCCGCTGCTGGAACTGGCGCAGGATCTGGTCGGCCGCATCGGGTTCGAGGAGGTGTTCTTCATCTCCGCCCTGACCGGGGATGGCGTGCCGCAGCTGAAGACGCACCTGGCCAAGGCCATGCCACCCAGCCCGTGGCACTACCCCGAGGATCAGGTGAGCGACGCCAGCGAGCGCCTGCTGGCGACCGAGGTCACGCGCGAGCAGCTGTATCGCCAGCTGCACGAGGAACTGCCGTATGACTGCGCCGTGCGGCCGGAGCAGTACCTGCAGCGGGCCGACGGCAGCGTGGAGATCCACCAGCAGATCGTGATCGCGCGCGACAGCCAGAAGCCGATCGTGCTGGGCAAGCACGGCACCCGCATCAAGGCCATCGGCGAGGCCGCCCGGCTGGAGCTGGCCGAGATCCTGGGTGCGCCGGTGCACCTGTACCTGCATGTGAAGGTCGACGAACGCTGGCAGGAAAGCCGCGAGATCTACGAGGAGATCGGGCTGGACTGGGTCCGGTGACGATCGACTGAGCTGCCATCCCGCCCGTCCATCCATCATCGTCGCCTCTGCCCAGACAGGAACGACGATGATGGTGACCGGTCAGATGGCCGTCTGATCGGGCTCGTTCAGACGCTCACGCTGCCATAGGCCGTGACCGTCTCGACCTCGGTCCGATCGCCGAGGATGACACCGACCCGTTCGTGCAGCCCGCGGGGTTGCACATCCAGGATGCGCTCCACGCCGTTGGTCGCGGCGCCGCCTGCCTGTTCGATCAGGAACGCCATCGGATTGGCTTCGTACATCAGGCGCAAACGGGCCTTCCCGGCCGTCCGGTGATCGGCAGGGTACAGGAAGATGCCGCCACGCTTCAGGATGCGGTGAACGTCGGCAACCATCGAGGCCGTCCACCGCATGTTGTAGTCCTTGCCGCAGGGTCCGTTGACGCCGGCGAGGCGCTCGTCAAGGTAACGGCGGACCGCAGGCGACCATTGCTCATGACGGGCCGTGTTGACGGCGAACTCGCAGGTACCGGCCGGCAGCTGGAGCGGGCCGTCGGTCATCTGCCAGGAACCAACCTCCCGATCGAGGGTGAACTCGTAGACGCCGGTGCCAAGCGTCAGCACCAGGATCGTCTGCGGGCCATAGATCGCGTAGCCGGCTGCGACCTGGCTGGTGCCGGGCTGCATGAAGTCCTGCTCCACGATGTCCCGGCCCGATGCATCTGCCGGAGCCTTCAGGACCGAGAAGATCGTGCCGACCGAAAGGCCCACGTCGATGTTGCTGGAACCGTCGATCGGATCGAACAGCAGCAGATATTCGCCCTTGGGATAACGGTTGGGAATGCGATGGATCGCCTCCATCTCCTCCGACGCCATTGCGGCCAGGTGACCGCCCCACTCGTTGGCTTCCAGCAGCAGCTCGTTGGCGATGACGTCCAGCTTCTTCTGGACCTCCCCCTGGACATTCTCGCTGCCCAGGCTGCCGAGAACCTCTCCCAGCGCGCCCTTGCCGACAGCGTGGCTGATGGTCTTGCAGGCCCGCGCCACCGTCTCGATCAGCAGCCGCAGCTCAGGCCTGAGAACGCCCGAGCGGCGCTGTTCCTCGATCATGAAGCGGGTAAGGGTGAGGCGTTTCATTCAGTTCTCTCGCATGCTGACGAAGGCTTGATCCGCCTCGAAAAATACCCTCACCCGGTGGCGGGTCCTCGAAACCCGGTGCCACCGAACGGCCTGATCCAGTTCCTGCTCCACTGCTCTGCCAAGGGCAAAGCCGCGTGCAGGATCATGCAAGCTGTCAAAGCCGACAACAACGATCCGGTCAACATGCCAATCGGCTGCGAAGACTTCACGTGCGAGACAATCCCGGGGCCGATTGCGGGTATCGATCGCCCACGGCCGCGAGGGCGCTGTGCCTTTCACCGCCTCAGCTACCGTGTGCGTTGCGAGCTCCTGAACCGTGCCAGGCTGCAACCCGCCGCCACGCACGCCAGCGCGCAGCTGACCAGCAGCGGAGCAGGCCCGGTGCCCATGCCGCCCGCCAGCAGGATGCCCAGTGTCACTGCGGCCAGCGTCTGGCCCAGCAGGCGCGAGGTCGAGAGCAGCCCACCGGCAGCCGCCGCACGTTCCCGCGGGGCACGGCCGATCAGCAGGCGGCTGTTGGGGGCGAAGAATAGCCCGAAGCCAAGTGCGGCCAGCGCCAGGCGCCAGGCGATGCCCGTCTCGCCAGCGCTGACCGGCATCGTGGCGAGCAGCAGCAGGCCGGTAACGGCGATGGCCATGCCGGTAACGCCCAGCTTGCTCGCCGCCACCCGGTCGGACAGCCAGCCGGCCACCGGCGAGACCACCAGCATGGTCAGCGGGAACGGGAGCAGCAGCACGCCGACCTTTTGCGGCGGGTAACCAAACACGCCTTCCAGCCGGAAGGGCAGCGACAGCATCAGCGCGCCGCTGGCCACGAAGCAGGCGATCGCGGCCAGTGCCGACAGGCCGATCACCGGGGTGGACAACAGGTCGACGGGCAGCACCGGCTCCGCCCGCTGCCGCTCCCGCCGGACCAGCAGCACCAACGACACGATCCCCGCGGCAACCCCGGCAATGCCGGGCATCGGCGCGCCGTGACTCGCCAGCTGGATGCCGCCGATCAGCAGCAGCATGGTGCCCGCGCTCCATACGCCGCTGACCCACTGTGCCGGCACGTCGCGCCGCACCGGATCGGGCAGCGCGCGTCCCAGCAGCAACGACACCACCGCCAGAGGGGCCGCCGCGACGAACACCCACTGCCACGGCAGGTGGCCGACGATGTAGCCGCCCAGTGTGGGCGCCAGCGCGGCGGAGCTGGCCACGACCACCGAATTCACGCCCATGCCGGTCCCCAGCTTCGCCGCAGGGTAGATCTGCCGCACCATCGCAGCCGAGACGCTGAGCGCCATGCCCGCCCCGAGAGCCTGCACCGTGCGCAGGACCAGCAGCCCCGGCAGGGTACCGGCGAACAGGCACAGCGCACTCGCCACCATGAACAGCGCCTGCCCCGCCTGGTACAGCCGGCGATGGCCGATCCGGTCACCCAGGCTGGCAAAGGGCAGCAGCACCATCACCAGCACCAGCTGGTAGACGGCGACCACGTTGGTCACGACGGAATTGGTGACGCCCAGATCGCGCGCGATCGTCGGCAGCGCGACATTGGCGATGTTGGTGTCCAGCACCATGACCGCCGTGCCGAAGCTGATCGCGGCGATGGCCCACCAGCGGCGGGGCGTGGGCAGGCCGTCATCGACCGACCGGCCCGGAACAGCGTGGTCTGCTGCCACCGGGGCGGCCGTCGGGGTCTGCAACATGCGCGCCATGTGATCGCCCCGCCGCGCGAGTTCAAGCACGCCGAGCCCGGGCGGTCAGCGTTTCTTGAGGATCTCGATCCCGTTCTTCTTGGCAAAGTCCCTGGTGGATTCCTCGCTGCGGTTCAGCGACTTGGCGATGTCCTTCAGCCCCTTGCCCTTGGCGGCCAGGGTGCGCAGCATGCCCGCCTCCTCCGCCTTCCACGGCTGCTTGTGGCGTTCGAAGACTTCCTTGCCCATCAGCTGTCTCCCTCTGCGGCCGGCGCCTTGGCCGCCGCTTTCTTCGCCGGCGCCTTCTTCGCCGGTGCCTTCTTCGCGGCCGGCTTCTTCTCCGCCGCCGCTGCCTTGGCAGGTGCCTTCTTGGCTGGTGCCTTCTTCTTTGGCGCCGCCTTCTTCTTCGCCGGCGCCTTCGCCGCCCGGTCGCGGATCAGGGCGATCGCCTGTTCCTCGGTCAGGTCCTCCGGCTTCATGTCCTTGGGAATGGTCGCGTTGGTGGTGCCGTCCGTGACGTACGGGCCGAAGCGGCCGGGCAGCACCTTCATCTCCGCCCCGCTGTCCGGATGCGCGCCGAACGCCTTGATCGGCTCCGCCTTGGTCCGCGTGCCACCCTTGCGGTTGGCGGCTTCGGCCAGCATGCTGACGGCCGCGTTCATGCCGGTCTCGAACACCTCTGCGGTGCTGGTCAGCCGGGCATACTTGCCGTCATGCACCAGATAGGGGCCGTACTTGCCGATACTGGCGCTAATGTCGTTGCCGGTCTCCGGATGCTGGCCCACCACGCGCGGCAGGCTGAGCAGCTTGAGCGCCCATTCCAGGTCGAAGTCGGGCAGGTCCTTGGGGATGCTGGCGCGCTTCGCCTCCTTGCCCTCGCCCAGCTGCACATAGGGGCCGAAGCGGCCGACCTTGCGCTCCACCGGCAGGCCGGTGACCGGGTCGTTGCCCATCACCTCGTCCTGCGACTCCTCGCCATCCGCGCCCGGCTGGCCAAACCGGCGACGGAAGTTGCACTCCGGGTAATTGGCGCAGGCGATGAACGCGCCGAACTTGCCGCCGCGCATCGACAGACGGCCGCCCTCGCGCCCTTCGGTCACGCATTTGGGGCAGGTGCGCGGATCGCCGCCATCTGCCTGTGGCGGGAACAGGTAGTCGGACAGGAACAGGTCCAGCGCCTCCGTCACCTCGGACGGCTGGCGCTCCATCACCTCGTCGCTCTTGGGCTTGAAGTCGCGCCAGAAGGCTTCCAGCACCGTCTTCCACGCGGCGCGCCCGCCGGACACGTCGTCCAGTTCCTCCTCCATCTCGGCGGTGAAGTCGTAGCCGACATAGCGGGGGAAGAACCGCTCCAGGAACGCGGTCAGCAGCCGGCCGGATTCCTCCGCGAAGAAGCGGTTTTTCTCCATGCGGACATAGGACCGGTCGCGCAGCGTCTGGATGGTGCTGGCATAGGTGGACGGACGGCCGATCCCCAGCTCCTCCATCCGCTTGACCAGGCTGGCCTCGGCAAAGCGCGGCGGCGGCTGGGTGAAGTGCTGCAGCGCGTCCACACCCTTGCGCGCCGGGGCATCGCCCTTGCGCATCAGCGGCAGCAGGCCCTCCGCCTCGTCCTCGTCCTTGGCATCGAAGCCTTCCTCGTACACCGCCAGGAAGCCGGCGAACTTCACGACCTGACCGGTAGCCCGCAGCGCGTGGCGGCCCGTCGGGTCGCGCAGCGTCACGGTCGTGCGCTCCAGGCTGGCGGCGGCCATCTGGCTGGCCATCGCCCGTTTGAAGATCAGGTCGTACAGCTTGCCCTCGTCACCGCTGCCGGCGCGATCCCTGGTGAAGTCGGTCGGACGGATCGCCTCGTGCGCTTCCTGCGCGTTCTTGGCCTTGGTCTGATACTGGCGCGGCTTCTCGGGCAGGTAATGCCCGTCATACCGCTCCGTTATGGCCTTGCGGCAGGCGCTGATCGCGCTGCCGTCCATCTGCACGCCGTCCGTCCGCATGTAGGTGATGTGGCCGGCCTCGTAGAGCGTCTGCGCCAGACGCATCGTGTGCTGTGCCGAATAGCCCAGCTTGCGCGCAGCCTCCTGCTGCAGGGTGGAGGTGGTGAACGGGGCCGCCGGGTTGCGCTTCAGCGGCTTGGTCTCGACCTCCTCCACCGTGAAGCGCGCGGCCTCCACCGCAGCCTTCGCGCGGTTTGCCGTGGCACCGTCGCCGATGCTCAGCCGGTCCAGCCGGTCGCCGTCGAACTGCACCAGCCGCGCCGTGAACGGCATGCCGTCCTGCTCCATCTGCGCGGTGACGGACCAGTATTCCTGCGCGGTGAAGGCCTCGATCTCCCTCTCCCGATCAACGATCAGACGCAGCGCGACCGACTGCACGCGCCCGGCGCTCTTGGCCCCGGGCAGCTTGCGCCACAGCACGGGGCTGAGCGTGAAGCCGAACAGGTAATCCAGCGCGCGGCGCGCCAGATAGGCATCGATCAGATCGGTATCGAGCTGGCGGGGCGCCTTCATCGCGTCCGTCACTGCCGCCTTGGTGATGGCGTTGAAGGTCACGCGCTCCACCTCCGCCGGCAACGCCTTGCGCTTCTTCAGCAGTTCCAGCACGTGCCAGCTGATCGCCTCCCCTTCCCGATCAGGGTCGGTGGCCAGGATCAGGCGGTCGCTCTTCTTCGCCGCATCGGCGATGGCCTTGACCTGGTCCTTGTTGCGCTTGTCGTCATAGATCTCCCAATCCATGGCGAAATCCTCGTCCGGACGGACGCTGCCATCCTTGGGCGGCAGGTCGCGGACATGGCCGTAACTGGCCAGGACGCGGAAGTCCTTGCCCAGATAGCCTTCGATGGTTTTGGCCTTGGCCGGCGATTCGACAATGACGAGCTGCATGGCAGTGAAACGTGATCCTTCGTGTGTACGCGCGAGGGTGGAAAGGCCGGGGGGTCATCGTCAAGTGCTGATGCACGGCGAAGACCATTGCCCGCCGGGCTGCTTGGCCCTATCCGCCCGGCGCCATGGTCACCCCCAACCTTGCCGACGCCGCCACGCTGATGCCGCTGGCCGATCACGACCCGCTTGGCGTGGAGGCGCTGCTGGATCTCGTGTTCGGGAATGGCCGGCACGAACGCACCGCCTACGCCATCCGGCAGGGCACGGACTACCTGCCCGCGCTCAGCTACGCGGCGCTGGCGCCCGATGGCACGCTGGCCGGCACGATCCAGGCATTCCCCGTCGCGCTGACCGACGATGCCGGGCGCGATCATCCGCTGATCATGGTCGGGCCGGTGGCGGTCCATCCCGATCGGCGCGACCAGGGCTTCGGTCGTGCGCTGATGGCGGCGCAGACCAGCGCGATCGATCCGCGCGCGCCTCTGCCGCAGATGCTGATCGGCGATCCGGCCTATTACAACCCGTTCGGCTTCCATGCCGACTACACCGCCGGCTGGCGCTGTCCCGGCCCGTGGGAGGCGCACCGCCTGCTGCTGCGTGCCAGCAACCCCGCCGTGCTGCCCGCCACCGGCATTCTGGGCCCTTGGCGCGGCTGACGCGGCATGGCAGGGGAACTGCCGTGACCAGCCCGGACGATCTTCTGCACCACGCCGCGCGCCCGCTGCCGCCGGTCGACCGCTGGCAGCCGGCCGAGACGATCGACAGCCAGATGCGCATCGATGCAGCCGGGCACTGGTTCTACCAGGATTCGCCGATCCAGCGCCCCGCCATGGTGCGCGCCTTTTCCACGCTGCTGCTGCGCGATGCGGATGGGCAGCACTGGCTGATGACGCCGCAATGCCGGCAGTCGATCGCGGTACAGGACGCCGCCTTCATGGCGGTGGATGTGGTGCAGGAAGGCGCGGTGCTGGTGTTCCGCCTGAACACCGGCGACCGGATCGAGGCCGGGCCGGACCATCCCTTGCGCGCTGCCGGAACTGCGGCAGCGCCTGCACTGTACCTCGCAGTGCGACATGGATGCGAGGCCCGGCTGGACCGCGCCACCTGGCTGCAGCTGGCCGATCTGGCGGAGGAGGCGGTGGACGGATCGTTTCACGTCACCAGCCACGGCATGCGCTTCGCGCTGGAGCCGGCTTGACCCTGTTCGACCGCCTCGTTGCCCTGTTTGACGAAGGACACGGCATCGTCCTGCCCGATCTGGCCACCGATGCCGACCTGGCGCCGCCGCGGCTGCGCCCGGCTGCGGTGCTGATTGCGGTGACGGAGCGGGCGGACCCCGGCATGCTGCTGATCCACCGGCCGGCCACCATGCGCGCCCATGCCGGGCAGGTCGCGTTCCCCGGCGGCAAGATCGACGCGGGGGAGGACGCGGTAACGGCGGCCCTGCGGGAGGCGCAGGAGGAACTCGGCATCGACCCCGCCCGGGTCCAGCTGATCGGCGCCAGCGATCGCTTCGTCACCGCCACCGGGTACGACGTGACGCCGGTGCTCGCCACCATCCCGGCGGACCTGCCGATCGTGCCCAGTCCGGCCGAGGTCAGCGCCTGGTTCGAGGCGCCGCTGCGCTTCCTGCTCGACCCTGCCAACCATCGCCAGCGCACCGGCGAATGGCTGGGGCAGCAGCGCCATTATACCGAGATCATGTGGCAGGATCATCGCATCTGGGGCATCACCGCCGCGATCCTGGTCAACCTGTCGCGCCGTCTGCGCTGGCAGAGCCTGTTCGAAGGTTCGGCATCGTGACCCACCTGCCCGCCCCCTCCTGGACCGCCCGCGCTGACCTCGCCGCGCTGGTCGCTGCATTGGGGCCGGACAACCTGCGCTGGGTCGGGGGCGCCGTGCGTGACACGCTGCTGGACCAGCCGGTGAAGGATGTGGATGCCGCCACGCCGCTGCGACCGGATGTCGTACTGGAGCGTCTGGCGGCGGCCGGCATCCGCGCCGTGCCGACCGGCATCGCCCACGGCACGGTGACGGCCGTGCTGCCCGATGGCCCGGTCGAGGTCACCACCCTGCGTCGCGACGTCGCGACGGATGGCCGTCATGCCACGATCGCCTTTGCCAGCGAGTGGCGCGATGATGCCGCGCGGCGGGATTTTACCATCAACGCCCTGTACGCCGATCCGCGCACGCTGGAGATCAGCGACTGGTTCGACGGCCTGCCCGACCTGGCGGCGCGGCGGGTGCGGTTCATCGGCGATCCGCACCAGCGCATCCGGGAGGATCACCTGCGCATCCTGCGCTATTACCGCTTCCAGGCCCGCTTCGGCGCGGAACTGGATGCAGCGGCGGAAGCGGCCTGTGCGGAGCTGGCGCCGACACTTAAAGGCCTGAGCCGGGAGCGGGTGGCCATGGAATTGCTGAACCTGCTCGCCTTGCCGGACCCTGCGGCGACACTGGCGCGGATGGAGGCGGCCGGTGTGCTGCCGATCGCCCTGCCCGAACGCAGCACCGGCGGCGTGGAACTGCTGACGCAGCTGATCGGGTGGGAGCAGGCACACGGGATGGCGCCAGACCCGCTGCGGCGGTTGGCGGCGCTGCTGCCGGCCGATCCCCGGCAGGTCGATCAGGCGGCGGCGCGGCTGCGACTGTCCACCGCGCAGCGCAAGCGACTGGCGCAGGCGGCGAAGCGGCAGTCGCATGACGGAGATGACCCGCGGGCGTTGGCCTATCGGCTGGGACGGGCAGAGGCACTGGACCGGCTGGCGCTGACCGGCGGCGATCCGTCTGCCGTTGCAGAATGGGACATGCCCGTGTTCCCGCTCAAGGGCGGGGCCATTATCGCGCGCGGCGTGAGCGCCGGGCCGGACGTGGCGCGTCTGCTTCGCATGGTGGAAGATCGGTGGGTCGCAAGCGGCTTCCCCAACGCCGAGGCCACGGATGCCTTGCTGGACCATGTGCTGGCGGCACACCGTGGTGGGTAGAATGCTGCATCGCGCCAATTCGTCCCGTCTGAGTAACGACTGACCGATTCACCGGGGCCGCGATGGAAGTTTTGCCGTTCAGTGACGGCAACGGGTCATCCGGACGGGAAATTGGGGTTCTGCCGACATACGCCGGCATCCCTAGTGGTCGCGCCAACAGCGGCTTCCTTGTACCGACCCCGTGAACAGAACCGCGGCCTTTCCGGCCACCAAGACTGTCAGACGAAGATACGGAGTTGATCATATGAACATCAGGACCCTCGCGACTGCTGCGGCCCTTGCCTGCACCACCGCCCTGGCACCTGCCGCCCTCGCCCAGGCCACCGCACCGGCCGCAACGCCCGCCGCTCCCGCAGGGGCCACCGGCGTCACCGCCGGCGCGACCATCTACGGCCCGGACGGCCAGCCGGTCGGCACGGTGGAGCAGGTGGAAGGCACCAATGTCGTCGTCAATACCGGCACGCAGACCGCAACACTGCCGGCCAGCACGTTCAGTGCCGGCGCGAATGGCCCGACGATCGGCTGGAACAAGGCTGACCTGGAAGCCGCGATCGCGGCCGAGGAGCAGAAGGCCGTCGCCGCGCTCGATACCAAGCTCGTGGCCGGTGCGCAGCTGTTCACCGTAGACAATGTGGCGGTCGGCACGATCACCGAGGTGAAGACCGACGGGATGGTCGTCGTGGAGCACACCACGGCCGGCCCGATCCAGCTGCCGAAGGAGCAGATGACGGTGCAGGGTGAAAACCTGACCTTCCTCGCGACCGCGGCCGACCTGAACGCAGCGGTGTCCTCGCAGGCCTCGGCCGCAGCACCGGCGACTGACGCCGTAAGCTGATCGGCGCAGGCTGAACAGAAGGGCCGGGACACCGCGATGGTGTCCCGGCCCTTCCTGTATCTACGATCCGGTCATCCACAACAGCGCCGCGACGACCGACGATCCCGCCAGTGGCGCGGCGGCGAACATCAGCACGACGTTCGCCAGCAACACCATGCCCAGCCGCTTTTCCTGCCGGCGGGTCAGCCGTGCCGGACGGGGCCGTGGCCGCCATGGTGGCGGCATCGGCGGTTCGCGGAAGTCCATGAACATGGGCAGTGCTCCTGTTGCCTGCCCTCAACGTGCGATCAGAAGCGATTATCCCGCGGGAAGCCGTTGGGCGGCAATCGCCCGGCTCCGCCCCGGGCAACCTTCCATTGCTGGATGTCGCGCTCGGTCCGCGTCCGCCCTGTCTCGCCGCCCATGGCCCAGCTCAAACCTTCCTCCAGGCGGAAGGTGATGGCATCGGCCATGCCGCCGTCGCGGTAACGCTGCAGCGCCACACCCTGCCCCCGCGCCATCTGCGGCAGCTCGTCCAGGTGGAACACCACCAGTTTGCGGTTGTCGCCGATCACCGCGACGTGGTCATGCGCCGGCGCGATCTCCCGCAACACCGACAGCTTTCCGTCACCCTTCAGATTGACGACCTGGCGGCCCTTGCGCGTCTCGGCCAGCAGCTCGCTCGTCTCCGCCACGAAGCCGCGCCCATGGCTGGATGCCAGCAGCAGCCGCAGGCCGGGCCGATGCACGATCAGCGCCACCGTCTGCACCGACGCCTCCATGTCCAGCATCGTGCGGATCGGCTCGCCGAAGCCGCGCGCGCCCGGCAGCTTGTCGGCACCCAGGGTGAAGAACCGGCCATCGTCGCCGGCGATCAGCAGCTTGTCCGTAGTCTGCGCATGGACGGCGAAGGCGGGGCCATCGCCCTCCTTCCACTTCCAGTCGCCATCCAGCGGCACATGCCCTCGCGCCGCCCGGATCCAGCCGCGCTGCGACAGGATCACGGTCAGCGGCTCCTTCTCGATCATCGCCTCCATGCTGAATGTGACGGTCGGCGCGGCCTCGGCGATGGTGGTGCGGCGACGGCCCAGCTTCGTCTCCTCGCCATATTCCTTGCGCAAGGCGCGCAGGTCGCGCTTGATCCGGGTGCGTTGCTTGGCGGGGCTGTCCAGCAGCGCCTCCAGCTCGCCACGCTCCGTCATCAGGGTGTCGTGCTCCTTGCGCAGCTCGAACTCTTCCAGTCTGCGCAAGCTGCGCAGCCGCATGTTCAGGATCGCCTCGGCCTGCCGGTCAGTCAGCTCGAACTCCGCGATCATGACGGTCTTGGGTTCGTCCTCGGTCCGGATGATCTCGATCACCCGATCCAGGTTGAGGAAGGCGACGATGTAGCCGGCGACCAGCTCCAGCCGGTCGGCGATCTTGTCGAGCCGATGCCGCGTGCGCCGCTGCAGGATGTCGATCTGGTGCGCCACCCAGTTGGACAGCAGCTCGTGCAGGCCCATCACCATCGGCGTGCGGGTGGCGTCCAGCACGTTGAGGTTGAGCGAGAAGCGCACCTCCAGGTCGGTCAGCCGGTACAGGGCTTCCTTCAGCTGCTCCGGATCGACATTGCGGCTGCGCGGGACGAAGACGATCCGCACCTGCTCATCGCTTTCGTCGCGCACATCCTCCAGGATCGGCAGCTTCTTGTCGCCGACCAGGGCGGCGACCTGCTCGATCAGCTTGCCCTTCTGTACCTGGTAGGGGATCTCCGACACGACCAGCTGCCACTGCCCGCTGCCCAGCCGTTCGATCCCGGCCGCGCGATCCGCCTCGCTCCCCGCCTCCGGCGCATGGAAGCGGGCACGGACGCGGAACGCGCCGCGGCCAGTCTCGTACGCGGTACTGATCGCGCCCGGCCCGTCCACGATCACGCCGCCAGTGGCGAAATCGGGCCCGTGGAACAGCTCCATCAGCCGCTGGTGCGTGGCGTGGGGATTATCAATCAGCTCCAGCGTCGCATCGACGATCTCGGCCACATTGTGGCTGGGGATGCTGGTTGCCATGCCCACGGCGATCCCGCTGGCGCCGTTGGCCAGCAGATTGGGGAACAGGCCGGGGAACAGCGCCGGCTCCTCCTCCTCATTGTTGTAGGTTGGCACGAAATCGACGGCACCCTCGTCCAGCCCCTGCATCAATGACAGGGCGGTGCGGGTCAGCCGGCACTCGGTGTAACGGTAGGCGGCGGCGCTATCCCCGTCGATATTGCCGAAATTCCCCTGCCCTTCCACCAGCGGGTACCGCAGGGTGAAATCCTGTGCCAGGCGGACCATCGCATCATAGACCGCCACGTCACCGTGAGGGTGATACTTGCCGATCACGTCGCCCACCACGCGGGCCGACTTCTTGGGGGCGTCCGTCGGGTTCAGCTTGAGCTGCCGCATGGTCCACAGCAGACGGCGATGGACCGGCTTCAGCCCGTCGCGCAGGTCCGGCAGCGAGCGGGCGGTGATGGTGGAGAGCGCATAGACGAGGTAGCGTTCGGACAGGGCGCTGTCGAACGGGGTGTCGACGATCGCATCGAACGGGTCTTTTGCAGCATCGATGGTGGCCATGCGCCCGGCCCTACCACCGGCACGCCCGACGACAAAGGGTGCGGCGGGCCGGAACGGTCCGCTTCCCCCACTCATTGCAGGGCCAAGCACCTTCCAAGGAGAGTTACGATGGCACAGCGCATATTGATCATGGCCACCGACGGGTTCGAGCAGTCCGAGCTGGAAGAGCCGATGGAGCTGCTGCAGGATGCCGGGTACGAGGTGCTGGTGGCGAGCCCCGAGGAAGGTTCGATCCAGGGCTGGGACCAGGACGACTGGGGCGACGATGTGGATGTCGACCTGACGCTGGACGAGGCGAATGCGGCGGATTTCGACGCCCTCCTGCTGCCCGGCGGGCAGATCAACCCGGACAAGCTGCGCATGGATCCCCAGGCCGTTCAGCTGGTGCGCGACTTCGTGGATGCGGGCAAGCCGGTGGCGGCCATCTGCCACGGACCGTGGCTGCTGGTGGAGGCGGACGTGGTACGCGGCAAGCGGGTGACCAGCTGGCCATCGATCCGCACCGACCTGACGAATGCCGGCGCCAATGTGGTGGACGAGGAAGCCGTCGTAGATGGCAATCTGGTCACCAGCCGCAAGCCGGACGACATCCCGGCCTTCGTCAAGGCGCTGCAGGGCCTGCTGGAGCAGGTGGCCGAACCCGCCTGAGCCGGAGGACACCAGCGACAAGGCCCCGTCAGCAAGCGCTGACGGGGCCTTGTCTTTCTTGCGCAACACAGACGACGCACCACCCGTCCAAAAGATTTCTTCATTGCATCTTGCCGTCGGCGAGCATTGAGCCAGCGACCGGCGATGTTCCTTTTTGGGGCAAGGTCTGCCACCGTACGTTCTATCGACTTTCACTTCGATCTGCTTCTCTGTCTCGCAGGTGCGAGATGGGAAACATTGATGACGTCACGATCCAAGATGCCGCTGACATTGGCGACCCTCTTCCTCCCGACAAGCCCCGGCGCGTTCCGGCTGTTCCTGGCATTGCTGGTCTTCGGCCATCACCTCAGCAGCTTCGGCTTCGGCAAGTTTGCAGTGTACGTCTTTTTTGCCCTGTCCGGCTTCTGGCTGAACACCATGTGGCGCGACCGGTATTCCCATGCGCGCACGCCCTATCGCACCTATCTCGTCAGCCGCGTGTGGCGGCTGGCGCCTGTGATGATCGTGACGAGCATCATCACCATACCCCTGCTGGTGCTGATCGGCATCGAGCGCGAGGTGGTCTTTTCAAGCGATCCCCTCCATCTCGCCGTTTCGACCGTGTTCCTCCTGTCCTACTCCTACCTGACCTATGTGCCGGTGGCGCCCGCATGGTCGCTGGATATCGAGATGCAGTTCTATCTGTTGGCACCGCTGCTGGCTGTTGCGCTGTTGCGGCCGGCTCTGCGCCTGCCGCTGATTGCCGGCGCGGCCATCCTTGCGCTGGTGGCCACATGGTCCTTGTCCGTGCCGACCCTTGCCCATTATGCGATCTTCTTCCTTGCCGGCATGACGGTGTCTGCCACGCGCTGGCAGCCCGGCAGCACCCTGGCCTACGGCTCGGCCGCAGCAGTTGTCGGAACGCTGGTGCTGGTCACGGTAACGCCATTGGCGGGCATCCTGTGGGGCGGGGCCAATCCAAGTCCGCTTTACGCCTGGAACCCGCTGTTCAACGTGGTCATGGCATTCGTCTGCCTGCCATATGCCATGTGGACGGTGTACCAGAAGTCAGACCGGGCGGACCGCATGCTGGCCGACCTGTCGTATGTCATCTACCTGCTGCACTGGGTGGCCGTGCAATGGTTCTACTCGATGGCGGGCCAGCCGGTGCTCGAGCGTCTGATGGTCGCCGGCACGGGCGTGGTCGCCGTCTGCCTGGGTTCGCTGGCCTTGTGGCACCTGGTCGACCGACCGGCGAATCGCCTGCGTCACGCGTGGGTCTCGTCCCGCATGCCGGCGGCTGGTGACGAAGGCTCAAGCGGCGTGCTCGCGGCTTCGGCCTGAGCCGGAACGCTGCCTACGGCACAGCTGTCAGGAGGCCATCCAGTCCATCGCTCAGCACGATCTGGCACGCCAGTCGGCTTGTGCTGCAGGCGCCGGGGGCGAGGTCCAGCAGGTCCTCCTCCTCGGCGCTGGCGGGCGGCAGGCGGCCGAACCATTGCGGGGCCACGATCAGGTGGCAGGTCGAACAGGCCATCTGCCCTTCGCAGGTGCCCTCCAGCGGCAGGCCGGCGGCCTGTGCGATATCAAGCAGGCGGTCGCCGACCCGGGCGTCGGCGGTGATGCGTTCGCCACCTCTGGCGAGGAACTGGACCTGCATCAGCCTTGCGCCTCTGCCGCGGCGTTGAGCAGCGCGGCGGCATCCGCCAGCTCCGCTTCGGTGGTGTAGCGACCCACTCCCAGCCGGATCGAGCCCTTCGCCTCGGCCGCGGACAGGCCGATGGCGGCGAGCACGCGGCTGGGCTTGCCGCTGTCGCTGGCGCAGGCGCTGCCGGCGGAAAAGCACACCTGGCGCACATCCGACATCAGCCGGGCGACATCCAGCCCGGCGCGGCACAGGTTTAGGTTGCCCTTGTGCCGCTGATCCGCGCTGCCGTTCAGCGTCCAGCCGGCGAACAGATCCATCGCGCGGGCGAACAGCCGATCCATGTGCGCGGCGTCCGCCTCCATGCGGGTCAGCGCCAGCTCTGCGGCAGCGCCCATTCCGGCGCACAGGGCGGGGCTCAACGTGCCGGAGCGAAAGCCGCCCTCCTGCCCGCCGCCGGTGATCAGCGGCTGCAACGCCACGCCGTTGCGGACCCAGAGAGCGCCGATGCCCTTGGGGCCATAGAACTTGTGCGCGCTGATCGCGATCATGTCGGCGCCGGCAATCGGCAGCTTGCCCGCAGCCTGCACCGCGTCGCACACGAACAGCGCCCCGGCGGCCTGAGCGCGCTGATACACCCGCTCGACCGGCTGGATCGTACCAATCTCGTTATTGACCTGCATCACGCTGACCAGGCCGACCTCTGCGGGCCACTCCGCCTCGGCATCCAGCAGGCCGGCGGCGTCCACCGGCAGCACGGTCAGCCTGTTAGGCAGGGAGCGGGCGGTTTCCTCTATCGCGGCATGTTCGATCGCGCTGATCGCCACGCGTCGTCCAGCCCGGACCGGGCCCGCGCCGCGCAGCGCCAGGTTCAGGGCTTCCGTCGCGCTGCCGGTGAAGATCACCTGCCCGCCGGACGGGAACAGCGCCGCGACCCGCTCCCGCGCCAGCTCCACGGCGGCATCGGCCTGCCGGCCCAGCCGGTGCGGCGAATGCGGGTTGCCGAAACTGGCGCTGTCGGCTCCACCCAGCCAGCGCTCCATCGCCGAGCGCGCCTCGGGCGCCAGCGGGGTGGTTGCCTGATGGTCAAGGTAGATCACGCGGCGCGCCCGGCGGCCGGTCGCGCCAGCCCGAGCCACGCATCGCAGAACCGGTCCAGATCCTCGCGCGTGGTGTTCCAGCCCAGGCTGATGCGGATCGTGCGGGCGGCAAGCGCGTCGGGCAGGTCGATGGCAGCCAGGACGTGGCTGATGCGCAGGGAACCGGAAGAACAGGCGCTGCCCTGGCTGACCGCGATGCCGGCCAGGTCGAACCGCATCAGCTGCGCCGTTGCCGACAGCTCCGGCATGGCGACCGCATGGATGTAGCCGGATGGCGCGGCCAGGCGGTCGGACAGCCACACCCCACCCAGGGCGCGCACCTCCGCAGCGAAGGGGCGCAGGACCTCGTCCGGATCGAAGGACATGTACGCGTCGCCGGCCGCATTCAGCGCGGCGGCCATGGCCAGCGCGCCCGGCAGGTTCTCCGTGCCCGGACGATAGCCACGCTCCTGCCCGCCGCCCGGGCGCAGCATGGCCCAGTCCGCCACCAGCAGGGCGCCGATGCCGACCGGTCCGCCGAACTTGTGCGCGGACACGATCACCATGTCCGGCGTACAAGGCAGCGGATACTTGCCCGCGCTCTGCGAGGCATCGACCAGCAGCAACCCGCCAGCCGCGCGCACATGGTCGGCGATGGCGGGCAGATCCTGCCGCGCGCCGGTTTCCGAATTGAGCGACTGCACCGCCACCAGCGGATCGTCGGCAGCGGCAAGCTCGCGCGCCAGTACCTCCGGATCAAGCGCGCCGTCCGCGCCGACCGGCAGCACGGTCGCGCCTGTGGCGGCCCGCAGGATGCTGTCATGCTCCACCGCGCTGACCAGCCGGCTGCCAGCCTGGGCGTGGTCCAGCGCCAGGGCCGCGGCCTCGCTGGCGCCGCTGGTGAAGACCAGTTCGCCTGTCCAGCCGAGCGCCTGCCTGATGCGCTCGCGCGCATCCTCCAGCGCCCGGCGCGCGGCGCGCCCTTCCGCATGGGGACTGGACGGATTGGCCCACAGGCGCCAGCCTTCCTCCAGCGCGGTACGGGCCTGCGGGCGGAGCGGCGTTGTGGCCGCATGGTCAAGATAGGTGCGGATCATTCGTGACAATTGCGAAACCGGTTCGCAATCCTATATAGCGGCCCACTTTCCGCGCGCCACCCGTGCTCGCGATCCAGCCGCCAAACCAAGCACGAGAGTCCTGCCAAAGATGCCATCCGTTATCTTCCCCGGCCCCGAAGGCCGCCTCGAAGGCCGCTTCTCCCCCGCCACCCGTCCGCGGGCGCCGGTCGCCATGATCCTGCACCCGCATTCGCAGGGTGGCGGCACCATGAACGACCGGATCGTGCAGCGCCTGTACAAGACCTTTGCCGATCGTGGCTTCGCGACGCTGCGCTTCAACTTCCGCGGCGTGGGTCGCAGCCAGGGCAGCTTCGACAATGGCATCGGCGAGCTGAGCGATGCTGCCAGCGCGCTCGACTGGGTGCAGCAGGTCCATCCCGAGGCGCAGACCACCTGGGTCGCCGGCGTCAGCTTCGGTGCATTGATCGGCATGCAGCTGCTGATGCGCCGGCCGGAGATCCGCGGCTTCATCTCGATCGCGCCGCCGGCCAACATGTACGACTTCTCCTTCCTGGCGCCCTGCCCCGCCAGCGGCATCTTCATCCAGGGGACCGCGGATACGGTGGTGCAGCCCAATTCGGTGCAGAAGCTGGTCGACAAGCTGCGGACCCAGAAGCACATCACCATCCATCACGAGGAAATCCCCCGGGCCAACCACTTCTTCGAGAACGAGCAGGAGGAGCTGATGGCCTCCGTGAAGCGCTATCTCGACTTCCGGCTGGACCCGGCCTGCACCATCCGCTGATGGCGGCCGGTCGGCCGGTCATGGCGGGGGCAGCGACCAGATGGCGACATTGGCCAGCATCACCCCCGCCAGCACCAGCATCAGCCACATCTGCCGGGTGGCGCCGCCGCGGCGCCGCAGCCAGGCGGCGCCGATGACCAGCGCGATGGCGGCCAGCATCGTAAGAGACAGCACGAAGTCCATCGCCCGGCTGTAGCGGCTTGTCGCCACGGGCGGAACCCGCAGGCCAGCCACCCATTGCCGATCCAAAGCCGCGCAGCCTGCGCAGGCGGAGGAGACAAGCCTTGGGCATTTTTCAGAAGATCACCGACGCGATCTTGGGCAAGAAGCCCGAGAAGAAGGCGGCTGCACCCGCCCAGCCGGCGGCAGCGCCCCGTCCGGCTGCTCAGGCCGCGCCCGCTGCGCCACGTCCTGCGGCGCCGGCCGCTGCTCCCGCCGCAGCGCTCAGCGAGGTCGATGTCGAGGCGCGTCTGTCCGCGATGGACGGTGCGGATGGGCTGAACTGGCGCAGCTCAATCGTCGATCTGCTGAAGCTGCTCGATATCGACTCCAGCTTTGCCAACCGCAAGGAACTGGCCGGTGAACTGGGCGACACCGACTATTCGGGCGAAGCGGCGGAGAACATCGCGCTGCACAAGCGGGTGATGCGCGAACTGGCGAAGAACGGCGGCAAGGTGCCGGCTGCGCTGACCGACTGATCCGTCCTTCCCGACACCTTGCCCTGCGGGCCGTACCTGTCCTAGCCTGTGCGCCAGGGACAGGCGGCTTGGGGGAGTCGGGATGCGATTGCTGGGTTTGACATTGCTGCTGGCGTGCTGGTCGGATGCGGCACAGGCGCGCTGGCTGGAGGCAGCCAGCGATCATTTCGTCGTCTATGCCGATACCCGCGAAACGACGCTGCGGGAGTTTGCCGACGAGCTGGAACTCTACCACAGCGCGGTCGAGAAGGTTTCCGGCCGCAGCGTCGCGGTACCCAGCCCGTCCAGCCGGATCACGATCTACGTCGTCGGCGACATGCGCGAGATCCGGCGGCTGAGCCGCGATGAAAGCCGCTTCGTGGCCGGGTTCTACATGCCGCGTGCCAGCGGGTCGCTGGCCTTCGTACCACGGATCACCTCGCGCGGGAGCGCCACGGACTTCTCGCAGACCGTCCTGCTGCACGAATACGCCCATCACCTGCTGATCTCGACCGGCAACCACGCCATGCCGCGCTGGCTGTCCGAAGGCGCGGCGGAGTTCTACGCCTCGGCCAAGTTCAACCGCGATGGCAGTGTCCTGATCGGCACGGCGGCGATGCACCGGGCGGGCGAGCTGTTCAATGCCGCCGAGGTGTCGGTCGAGCGGCTGCTCGACGACAGGCTGTACCAGGAAGGGCGCGGCCGGGGCTATGATGCCTATTACGGACGCGCATGGCTGTTGTACCACTTCCTCATCTTTACCGATGCCCGCAGGGGCCAGCTGTCCAGCTACTGGGCCAAGCTGACCTCCGGCACACCCAGCCTGCAGGCCGGGCGGGAGGCTTTCGGCGACCTGGCCGTGCTGGAAGACGAGCTGGACGATTACCTCCATGGCCGTCGTATCAACCAGTTCCAGCTGACCGACCTGTCCGGATCGCCGATCACGATCAGGCCGCTGAGCGCCGGCGAAGCTGCGGTGATGCCGTTGCGGATGGTATCGAAGCGGGGTGTTTCGCGGGAGGAGGCGCTAGAGCTGCTGCCGAAGATCCGGGCGGTCGCCGCCAGCTTCCCGGATGACGCCGCCGTGCAGGCCGCGCTGGCGGAGGCGGAGTTCGATGCCGGCAACACGGCGGAGGCGATCGTCGCCGCGGATGCGGCGCTCGCAGCCGATCCGACGCAGGTGAACGCCTATGTGCAGAAAGGCTTCGCGCTGTTCCGGCAGGCGGAAGGGAGCGACAATGCGGCGGCCACCTACCACGCGGCGATGGAGCCATTCCGTGCGCTGAACCGGCTGGAGAACGATCATACCCTGCCGCTGATCTACCTGTACCGCAGCTATCGCGAACGGGGCGAGGAGCCCAGCGAACTGGCGATCCAGGCGCTGGAGCGGGCGCTGGAACTGGCGCCCTACGATCAGGACCTGCGGATGATGGCTGCGCTGCAGCAGGCGAGCGACGGGCGGCTGGAGCCGGCGCGGCTGACGCTGCAGCCGGTCGCCTTCGCGCCGCATGGCGGCGGTCGCTCAATCGCGGCGGGCCGCCTGCTGACCTATCTGGCCGATCGGGAGGATGGCACCATCATCGGAATGGACCCGCTGATGGCCGCCATGCGGGCCCCGACAGCGGCGGAGACAGCCATAGCAGGCGCCGACGCGGCGGACACTTCGACGGAGGACTGAGCGGGGGCCGTCATCACGTCCCCGCCCGGCCGGTCATGCTGGTTGCGGGGCAGCCTGCCGGACGCTCTCGTCCACATGCGCCTCGAAATCGGCAAAGTTGTCGACGAACAGCTGCACCAGCTTGCCGGCGGCCGCATCATAGGCATCCTTGTCGTCCCAGGTGGCACGCGGATCCAGGATCGTCTGGTCGATGCCGGCTGCGGCCAGGGCCGGCACGCTGACCGGCACGTCAAACCCGAAATTCGGATCCTTGCGGAACTCGGCATCGTTCAGCGATCCGTCCAGTGCCGCGTTCAGCAGCGCCCGCGTTGCCTTGATCGGCATCCGCTTGCCCACGCCATACTTGCCACCGGTCCAGCCGGTGTTGAGCAGCCAGCACTGCACGCCGCCCCGCGCGATCCGCTCCTTCAGCAGATTGCCATAGACGCTGGGGTGTCGCGGCATGAAGGGCGCACCGAAGCAGGTGGAAAAGGTCGCCTCCGGCTCCGTCACCCCGATCTCCGTACCCGCGACCTTGGCGGTGTAGCCCGACAGGAAGTGGTACATCGCCTGATCGGGGGTCAGCCGTGCAATGGGGGGCAGCACGCCAAATGCATCCGCCGTCAGCATCACCACATTCGAAGGTACCGGGCCGAGGTTCTCGGCCGAGCAGTTGGGAATGAATTCGATCGGGTATGCACCCCGGCTGTTTTCCGCGAGGCTGTTGTCATCGAAATCCAGCACCCGCGTATCCGGATCCATCACCACGTTTTCCAGCACCGTGCCGAACCTGCGGGTCGTGGCGAAGATCTCCGGCTCCGCCTCTTCCGACAGGCGGATCATCTTGGCGTAGCAGCCGCCTTCGAAGTTGAAGACCGCCGTGTCGGACCAGCCATGCTCGTCATCGCCGATCAGCGTGCGGCTGGCATCGGCCGACAGCGTCGTCTTGCCGGTGCCCGACAGGCCGAAGAACACGGCAGTGCGCCCGTCCGGCCCGACATTGGCGGAACAATGCATCGGCATCACGCCCTGTGCCGGCAGCAGATAGTTGAGGATGCCGAACACGCTCTTCTTCATCTCGCCGGCATAGGCCGTGCCGCCGATCAGGATCAGCTTCTCGGTGACGTTGACCGCCACCACTGTCTCCGTGCGGCAGCCGTGCCGTTCCGGATCCGCGCGGAAGCTGGGCAGGTCGATGATCGTGTAGTCAGGGGCGAAACCTTCGAGTTCGTCCGCCTTGGGCCGTACCAGCAGCGTCCGGATGAACAGGTTGTGCCACGCCAGTTCGTTGATGACCCGCACGTTGACGCGGTATTCCGGTTGCGAACCGCCGAACAGGTCGGCCACGAACAGCTCTTCCTTGTCCGCCAGCGCGGCCAGGAAATCGGCCTTCAACGCGGCGAAATGCTGCTCGCTCATGGCCTTGTTGACCTTGCCCCACCAGACCGTATCTTCCGTCTCCGCATCGCGGACCAGGAACTTGTCCTTGGCGGACCGGCCGGTGTGGCGCCCGGTCTCGACCACCAGGGGCCCGTCCTTGGCCAGCCGGCCTTCGCCCCGCATGACGGCCTGTTCCACCAGCGCGGCGGTGCCCAGATTGGCATGGATGGTGGCGTCGGTGGTTATCCCCTGCTGCGAAAGCGGGAACGACAAGGTGGCTGTCACTACGAATTCTCCCTTTTGGGCCTGCGATCATCCTGCGGCACCCAGGCCGCAGACATGGTTGTGTGTACCCCGTCCCCACAGCGTCGTGCATCGCGCCAAGGTGGTCGGGGATCCCCGTCACACGCCGTGATGCATTGACGATCAGACGGGGAAAGTCACGCAGGAAAGCACCAGAAGCAAAGTTGATCCATGTCTGATAAATCCCGCAAAACAGCCACTTTTTCATGACACCGGTGGTCATTCCGGTGTGGTCCGATCCATGTTGCAGGACCTGCAAGCATTGCCGTCCGGGCGCCCTGCCCCTAGGCTCCATCGGGTTCGCATCTGCTCACCAGAAGAGACCCGACCAGCGCCATGACTCCGCCACCAGCCATCGCCGAAACCCGGCGCTCCATTGCCCTGGTGGATGATGACCGGAACATCCTGACGACCCTGTCGATCGCGCTGCAGTCGGAAGGTTATGCCACCCGGCTGTATTCCGATGGGGAAGCCGCCCTGCGCGCGCTGACCGACAATCCGCCTGACCTTGCCGTGTTCGACATCAAGATGCCGCGGATGGACGGAATGGAGCTGCTGCGGCGTCTGCGCGAGACGTCCGACCTGCCGGTGATCTTCCTGACCAGCCGGGATGACGAACAGGACGAGGAGGCCGGCCTCGCCATGGGCGCGGACGATTATATCGCCAAGCCGTTCAGCCAGCGGCTGCTGCTGGCGCGTATCCGCGCCATCCTGCGCCGTGCCGCGCCGCTGGGGGAAGTCGGCAGCGTGGGGGAGCAGGTCGCGACCGAGAGCGTCCAGCCGGCCGCGCCGATGCTGGAACGTGGCCGGCTGCAGATGGACCCGTCGCGCCATCGTGTGACCTGGGCCGGGTTGCCGGTTTCCCTGACCGTGACCGAGTTCCTGATCCTGGAAGCGCTGGCGCAGCGGCCGGGCGTGATCAAGAGCCGCAACCAGCTGATGGATGCGGCCTACCCCGACGACGTCTTCGTGGATGACCGTACGGTCGACAGCCACATCAAGCGTCTGCGCCGCAAGTTCCGGGTTTCGGATCCCGAATTCTCCGCCATCGAAACCCTGTATGGCGCCGGTTACAGCTTCGCCGATGGCTGACGCGGATCTGGAGGACCGTTCGCTCCGTCCCACCGGGCGGGCGCAGCATGCCGGGCGGTTTCGGAGTACCATCTCGCTCACTACCCGCATCCTCGCGGTCAACCTGATCCCGCTGGTGGCGCTGGGCGGCAGCTTGTTCCTGCTCGATTCATACCGCCGGCAATTGCTGGACGAACGCTACAAGCTGGCGCGGATCGAGGCGCAGATCACGGCGGAGGCGCTGGCCGGGGCCACGGCGGAGCGGCAGAAGGCGCTGCTGATCCAGATCGGCAAGGAGCAGAACATGCGCCTGCGCATCTTCGACCGGGACGGCACGCTGACGGCGGACAGCTTCGCGCTGGCGCCGCCATCCTTCCGGTTCAACGATCCGGCGGCCGACCCGTGGCCGGAGGATGTCGCCCGCTGGATGGATGCCACCGTGGATTTTCTGACCGGAGCACGGGGATCACCGCCCTACACGGAGCCCACCCAGCCGCTGGCCGATGCCTGGCCGGAAGTCGCCCGCGCGCGGCAGCAGGGCCTGACCCAGATCGAGCTGCGCCATGCGCCGGACCGCACCCCCGTGATCACTGCCGCTGCGCCGGTCGGCCTGCGCGGGGCGACGCTGCTGACCACCCGCAATGCCCGCGACATCACGCTGACGGTCCGCTCCGCACGCAGTCAGCTGCTGCTGATCATCGCCGTGGTGCTGGTGATCTCCTTCTTCCTGTCGCTGTACCTGGCGCGCACCATCATCGACCCGCTGCGCCGGCTCAGCCGGGCGGCGGTGCGCGTGCGGCTGGGGCGGGAGCGTGACGTGGAGGTGCCGCGCATGGGCGCGCGGGGGGACGAACTCGGCGTGCTGGCCCGGGCCGTCTCCGACATGACCGCCGCGCTGCGCCTGCGGATCGACGCGGTCGAAACCTTCGCCGCAGATGTCGCGCACGAGATCAAGAACCCGCTCGCCTCGCTGCGCAGCGCCGTCGACAGCCTGCAGCGCGTCAGCGACCCGGACCTGCGTACGCAACTGATCGACATCGCCGCGCATGACGTGCGCCGGATCGACCGGCTGGTGACGGAGATCGCGGAGGCCAGCCGGATCGACGCGGAACTGAGCCGGGCAACGTTCGAGGCGATCGATCTTGCCACCCTGACCGAACATCTGGTGCGTGCCCGGCAGGACCGGCAGCACAATCGCGACTGCCGGGTGCAGGTGGAGCGCGAGGGCCGGCCCGCCATCGTGCTGGGCGTGCCGCTGCGGCTGGAACGGGTGCTGGACAATCTGCTGGACAACGCCGTGTCCTTCTCGCCACCGGGCGGCCGGATCACGGTGACGGTTGCCGGGCATGACGACCGGGTGATCGCCACGATCTGTGACGAAGGGCCGGGCATCCCGCCGGAGCGTCGCGAGAAGGTGTTTGCCCGCTTCCACTCGGTCCGGCCGGAAGAAGAAGGGTTCGGCGATCACAGCGGCCTTGGGCTCGCCATCGCCCGTACAATTGCGGAGGCGCATGACGGATCGCTGCGCGTGGCGGATCCGAACCTGCCGGAGCAGCCAGGTGGCGCCTGCCTGGTGCTGGACCTGCCCGCGGCATGAGCAATGGCGGCTCGTGGCAGGCCAGTTGCGTGGCGATCGGCGGGCGCGGGCTGCTGATCGAAGGGCCGCCGGGCAGCGGCAAGTCCAGCCTGGCGCTGGCGCTGATCGACCGGGGCGCAGGCCTGGTGGGGGATGACGGTGTCCGGCTGACGCTGACCCAAGGTCGTCTGTGGGCGCATCCACCGGCCGCCACGGCCGGGCTGCTGGAGGTGCGCAATATCGGGCTTGTCACCCTGCCCGCCGCGTCCGCGTGGATCGCCCTGGTGGTGCGGCTCGACCCCACGGCACAGCGCTATGTCGAGCAGGCTGAACAGGTCGCACGTCATGGCGCCGGCCTGCCATTGATCCGCCTGTGGCCGGACACGCCCGCGCTGCCGCTGCGCGCGGAATGGGCATTGCGGCAATATGGCCTGCCGGCTTCACAAGCGCCGGCGGGAGGCGCAGAGGCCTGAGCCGATGGCCACCGACTCGCCTGTACCGCCCCGCCGCTTGCTGCTGCTCACCGGATTGCTGGGCGCCGGCAAGACCACGGCCTTGCGCGAGCTGGAGGATCTGGGCTGGGAGGCGATCGACAATTTCCCGATCCGGCTGCTCGACCGTCTGGTGGATGGCGATGGTTCAGGAGAGGCACTGGCGATCGGTTTTGACAGCCGCACGCGCGGTTTCCTGCCGGCCGAGGTCATCGCCCGCGCCGCGGCGCTCGGCCAGCGCGGCGATACGCAGCTGGCGTCGCTGTTCCTGGACTGTCGGTCGTCCGAACTGGTGCGCCGCTACAACGAGACACGCCGGCGGCACCACCTGGCGCAGGACCTACCGGTCACCGCGGCCATCGCGGCGGAGCGGGAACTGCTCGCTCCCCTGCGGGACTGGGCGGACATGCTGATCGACACGACCGACCTTAACAGCAACGACCTGCAGTTCCGCATTCGGGAACTGTTCAGCGCATCGGCCCCACATGAAATGGCCGTGACCCTCACCTCCTTCGGCTTTGCCCGCGGCATGCCACCCATTGCCGATCTGGTGTTCGACATGCGGTTCTTGGACAATCCGCACTGGGAGGCAGACCTGCGCGAGCGGACCGGACTGGATGAAGCGGTGGGAGCGTATATCGCACGCGATCCGGGCTTTGCGCCGAACCTGACACGCATCGTGGAACTGCTTGCCGACCTGCTTCCTCGATATGCGGCCCGTGGCAAGAGCCATGTCAGCATCGCCGTCGGCTGTACCGGAGGGAAACACCGATCGGTTTATACGGCAGAGCGCATCGCCGCAGGCTTGCGCGCAGACGGCTTTTCGCCCACTGTGCTGCACCGCAACCTGGCGGGGCGCGGGGCCGCGCTGCTGGAAGGGCCGGACAGGGCATGATGCACACCACATGGTTGCGAAACAACAGCTTGGTCGCTGCCTCGCGGGCTTCGATGGCTGACCATAACAAGGATCGCACTGCAACATGATCGGGATCATCCTGGTCACTCATGGCCGCCTGGCCGATGAGTTCGTCCACGCCATGGAGCATGTCGTCGGCCCGCAGGTCGACGTGGCAACTGTGTGCATCGGCCCAAGCGACGACATGGAACAACGCCGCAAGGACATCGCCCGGGCGATCAAGGCGGTGGATAGCGGCAATGGCGTGGTGCTGCTGACCGACCTGTTCGGCGGTACGCCGTCGAACCTGGCGATTTCCTTGCTGCAGCGGGGCAAGACCGAGGTGATCGCGGGCATCAACCTGCCAATGTTGATTCGACTCGCAGGCGCGCGCAAGGATATGACGCTGTCAGCGGCGGCATCGGCGGCGCGGGACGCAGGGCGCAACTACATCACGGTCGCGTCCGAGTTCTTGGGCCAGGATGCCTGACCGAACGGCCCCGCAAAGGGCGCGCCGGTGAGGGAGACAAGGATGTCGGAACAGGTCGAGGCAGCGGTCACCATCGTCAACAAGCGCGGGCTGCATGCACGCGCCAGCGCCAAGTTCGTGTCAGCTGTCGCCCAGATGGAAGGCAGCGAGGTTCGCGTCAGCAAGGATGGCGGCAGCGCTGCCGGCGGATCGATCCTGGGGCTGATGATGCTGGGCGCCGCGCGCGGCGATTGCGTGCAGTTGCAGGTGAGTGGCAAATCCGCGGAAGAACGGCTGGCGCAACTCGTCGCCATGATCGAGGACGGCTTCGGCGAGGATTGACCTCGTCGGCCCCTCGTCACACCTCGGAAGTCCCATGCGTCGCCAGATCACCGGTTTCTCCAATCCCACTGTCAAGCTGCTGCGCTCGTTGCGCGACAAGAAGCAGCGCCGCCTGCACCAGCGCTTCCTGGCAGAAGGATTGCGCCTGCTGACCGACGCGCGCGAGCATGGCCGCCTGCCGGAAATGCTGGTGATGGCCGAGGGGCGCGACGAGCACCCGCTGCTGCAGGCGCTGGAAGCCGACGTGCTGGCTGCCGGGGGCGAGGTGATCGAAACCAGCGCCGACATCCTGAGCAAGATCACCGGCAAGGACAATGCGCAGGCCGTTACCGGAGTGTTTGCGCAATGGGATACCGGCCTCGCGCAACTGGATCGTGCCGCTGCGCCGATCTGGCTGGTGGCCCAGGCGCTGCGCGATCCGGGCAATCTCGGCACGATGCTGCGCACGGGCGATGCGGTCGGCGCCGGCGGGCTGATCCTGCTGGATGATTGCGCCGATCCGTTCGGGGTGGAGGCGGTACGCGCCAGCATGGGCGCGATCTTCACGCAGAGCCTAGCCCAGGCGAGCTGGGACGAGTTCAGCGGCTGGCTGCGGCAAGGTGACGGGCAACTGGTGGCTGCCTCTCTGGCATTCGGATCGCAGCCCTATCGCGGCGCCACATACCAGGCACCCTGCTTCGTGCTGGTCGGCAACGAGTCGCGTGGCCTGCCGGCGGAGTATGAGAGCGCGTGCGACATGCACGTCACCATGCCGATGCGTGGGTCGGCGGACAGCCTGAACGCGGCCGTTGCAGCGGCCGTGCTGGCCTATGAAGTGCTGGCGCAGCTTTCGCCCGAGACGGCGATCAGTCCCCGCTGACCAAGCTGGTGATGCTCCACCTGCCGTTGCGGCTGGAGGCGGTCAGGCGGTAGTCCACCGGACTGCGCAGGGCTTCGCTGGCGATGAAGCCGGTTCGTTCGTCCGGCAGCATGATCTGCTGGAAGGGTGCACCGGGCCGCAGCGCAGCGATCCGCACCAGATCCCAAGACACTTCGCCCAGCCGCTGCGCGTCCCCGGCGGGTGCGGCAAGTACCGGCACATTCTCACCGAGCACCAGCATGGTGGAGAACGGATCGCGGCGCCCCAGGTCCTGATCGGCTATCCACGGGATGGTCACCCCACCCTGCTCGTTCTCAGCGCATCCGAGCGGCAGCATGGCTTCCAGTTCGGTCCAGAGGGCCTGCTCCGGATCGGCGAGCCGTTGCTGCAGTTGCGCCACGCCGCCCCCACCACCGAAATCCAGCTTGATGTCCTGAGCCGCCAGCCCCGACAGCGCGACTGCGTCACGCCGCCGCACGGCATCCGCCAGGCTGGACCGGAAGGCCGCCGCGCCGGTGACGGTTGCACAATCATCATGCGGCGCGAACTGGCCGCGGGCCAATGCCGTGGGTTGCGCGGCCGGCTCCATCAGCTTCTCGGCGGTTTCCTCGATGGCTTCAGCAGGCGCCTCGTCCTGACGACAGGCGGCGGTCGCAGCCAGCAATGCAAGGGCGGCCAGCGCCAGTCTCATCCGATCGTCTCCCGCCGTCAGGCAGGATCAACCATCCGCGCTGGTGCGGGTTCCCCGTCCGGCGGGCAATCGCCCGCCGTGTACCGCGGCGCGCTTTCCACCAGCGGCACCTCGTCCACCTCCCGCTTGCCGATTTCCACGCCCTTGTCGCGCAGCTTGCGGGCGGAGGAGAGGACGTTGCGTTCGAAGCTGCCGACGAACTTGTTGTAATTGCCGACCGCGCTTTCCAGCCCGGATCCGACCCGCTTGAGATGCTCGCCCGCAACGGCGATGCGGTCGTACAGGTCGCCCGCCAGCGTGCCGATCGCACGCGCCTCCTGCGCCAGCGCATCCTGTCGCCAGACCTGCGCCACGGTGCGGGCGATCGCCACCAGGTTGGTCGGCGTCGCCAGCAGGACCCGGCGCTCGAAAGCGTAGTCCCACAGTTCCGGATCATGCTCCAGCGCGGCGGCAACGAAGTGCTCGCCCGGCACGAACATCACGACGTAGTCGGGAGCATCGGTGAACTGGCTCTGGTATGACTTGGCGCCCAGCTGCTGCACATGCGCCTTCATGGACCGCACATGCGCCGTCATGGCGATGCGCTTGGCCTCCTCCGTGTCGGCATGGAACGCCTCCTGATAGGCGTTCAGCGAAACCTTGGCGTCGATCACCAGCAGCTTGCCGCCCGGGATCCGCACGATCGCGTCGGGTCGCAGCCGACCCTCCTCCACCGTGACGGAGTGTTCCAGCTGGAAATCGGTGTGTTCCGCCAGGCCGCAGCTTTCCAGCAGGTTCTTCAGCTGCTGCTCGCCCCAGCGGCCACGTGCCTTGGGCGCGTTGGTCAGCGCATTGCCCAGCCGCATCGCCTCGTTGCGGACCGCCTCCTGCCCAACGCGCATTGCCTCGATCATGCCGGTCAGCTGGCCGAAGGCATCCACCCGGTTGCGCTCCAGCGTCTCGACCTGCTGTTCGTAGCTGCGCAACCGCTCCCCCACCGGCTCCAGAAGGGCGCGGATCTTCGCCTCGCTGGACCGTTCCGCATGGCCGAACCGCTCGGCCGCGCGCTCCAGGAAGCTGTCTTGCGCGCGGGACAGCACGGCGGAACCGGTATGCTCGAACTCCTTGAGCAGCCGGTCGCGCGATTCTTCCAGCAGGCGCTTCTGCTCGGCAAAGCCGGCCGCCTGCGTCTTCAGCACCACAAGCTCCTCGCGCGTCACGTCGAGCATGTCCGAGAGCTGATCCGCCCGTGCCGCGCGAACGCTGGCCCCTTCCAGATCGACAATCGCCTGCCGAAATCTCTCCTCCAGGGCCTTTGCCTCTGCCTCCCGCTGGCCATGCCGCGTCCGCCAGTCAGCTGCCGGCCGCCCGCCGGCAAACCAGCCGACCGCCAGCCCGGCAAGCAGCGCCAGCACGATCAGCACCACGGCAAGCAGATCCACCCGACACCCCTTCAGCCCAAGAACACATGGGGAACGTAGCCGAGGGTGCCGGCGCTGGCAAGCAGCGGGCCGCAGGTGCGGACGTCATTCGCAACCATGAAGCCGTCAGGGTTGCGAAACATGGGCCGGCATCGTCTAACCCGCCCCGCAGCTTGCGCAGGAGAGTTCATGCCGACCGATATCGAGATCGCCCGCCAGGCCACGCTGATGCCGATCGCGGAAGTGGCAGGCCATGCCGGCGTGCCGGAGGCAGCGCTGATCCCCTATGGTCGGTACAAGGCGAAGATCGATGTCGGCCTGCTACCAACGAAGCCGCGCGGCAAGCTGATCCTGGTGACGGCGATCAGCCCGACACCGGCGGGCGAAGACAAGACCACGACCTCCGTCGGCCTGTCCGACGCGCTGCACCGGATCGGCAGGAAGACGCTGTTATGTCTGCGCGAGCCGAGCCTGGGCCCGTGCTTCGGCGTGAAGGGTGGCGGTGCCGGCGGCGGCAGGAGCCAGGTCATGCCGATGGACGAGATCAACCTGCACTTCACGGGCGACTTCCACGCGATCACTTCCGCCCACAACCTGCTGAGCGCGATGCTGGACAACCACATATACTGGGGCAACACGCTGGAGATCGACTTGCGCCGGGTAACCTGGCGGCGGGTGCTGGACATGAACGATCGCGCGCTGCGGCAGATCGTCGGGCCGCTCGGCGGCGTGTCCAACGGCTTCCCGCGCGAATCCGGCTTCGACATCACTGTCGCGTCGGAGATCATGGCCATCCTGTGCCTCGCCGCGGATCTGGCCGACCTGCAGCAGCGGCTGGGCGACATCATCGTCGGCTACCGCCGCGACCGGACGCCCGTGTTCTGTCGCGACATCAAGGCCGACAGGGCGATGACAGTGCTGCTGAAGGATGCGATCCTCCCCAATCTGGTGCAGACGCTGGAGAACAATCCGGCGCTGCTGCACGGCGGCCCGTTCGCCAACATCGCCCATGGCTGCAACAGCCTGATTGCCACCAGAACCGCGCTGGCGCTGGCGGATTACGTGGTGACGGAGGCAGGCTTCGGCGCGGACCTGGGCGCCGAGAAGTTCATGGACATCAAGTGCCGCATGGGCGGGCTCGCGCCAGCGGCCGTGGTGCTGGTGGCGACGGTGCGTGCGCTGAAGATGCATGGAGGCGTGGCGAAGAAGGATCTGAGTGCGGCGAACCCGGATGCCGTGCGCGCCGGCGCCGTGAACCTGCGCCGGCATATCGAGAATGTGCAGAAATTCGGTCTGACGCCGACGATCGCCATCAACCACTTCGACACCGACACGGACGAGGAGCTCGCCGTCATCCAGGAAATGGCCGGGCAGTTTGGCGCCGATGCCGTCATCTGCCGCCACTGGGCCGAGGGGAGCGCGGGTGCCGAAGAGCTGGCCCGGATCGTGGCGCAAAAGGCGGATGCGGATGCGCCTGATTTCAGGCTGCTATACCCTGATGACATGAAGCTGGCCGCGAAGATCGAGACCGTCGCCACCGAAATCTATCGCGCGGGCAGCGTGGCGATCACTGAACCGGTGCGCAGGCAGCTGCAGCAATGGGAGGAGATGGGCTATGGCCAGTTCCCCGTCTGCATGGCCAAGACGCAATACAGCTTCTCCACCGACCCCGGCGCGACAGGCGCGCCGGTCGGGCACGAGATCGCCGTACGCGAGGTGCGCCTGTCGGCCGGCGCGGGTTTCGTGGTGGCGATATGCGGGGAGATCATGACCATGCCCGGCCTGCCCCGCGTACCCAGCGCCGAAAGCATCCATCTGGACGAGAACGGACAGATCGAAGGCCTGTTCTAGGCGCGCTGGCGCCTGCCTCGTTCTTGTGTTTACAGCCGTAGTCGATTTGACTACAAGCGTAGTCACAAGAAGGAGCCACCGTGTCCGACCCCGACATCCAGCCTGAACGTATCAGCGACGCGGAACATGCGGTGATGGAGGCGCTATGGACGCGGCATCCGCTGACCGCGGTGGAGGTGTGCGACCATGTCTGTGTCCAGCGCGACTGGACCATGGCCACGGTCAAGACCCTGCTGGCCCGACTCGTCACCAAGGGCGCCGTGGCGACCGAGCCGGATGGCCGCCGCTTTCTCTATTCCCCGCTGCTGGAACGACAGACCTGGGTTGGCGGAGAGTCCCGTCGGCTGGTGGATCGGCTGTTCGGCGGCAGCGCCGCCTCCCTGTTTGCGCATCTGGCGCGGGAAGAAGCGCTGGACGAGCGTGACCTGAACGAGATTGAACGCCTGCTGCAGGAGCTGCGCCGATGATGTCTGCCTTTGTGGAATGGCTTGCCGACACAGCCATGTGGACCGGCCTGCTGATCGCGATCATCCTGCTGGTGCGCCGTCCGGTGGCGCGGCAGTTCGGGCCCGGTCTTGCCTATGCGCTATGGGCTCTGCCACTGGCGCGACTGGTGCTGCCGCCCGTAACCCTGCCTGCCGTTCTGGCCCCGGCTGCGGCGCCGATGCCGCCAGCCTTGGCGCCCGGTCTTGCGATCCCGCCGACCATGCCGATGCCGGCCGCAATGCCGCACACGGCGGCCGTGACCGGCTCCTCGTACCTCGTCGTGATCCTGCTCGGCCTGTGGGCGGCGGGTGCAGTCGGGTTTGTCGTCCTGCGCGTGGTCACGTACCGGCGGATGCGCCGCACCCTGCTGGCACGGGCGCGCACGGTCGGGAAGGTCGGGCGGGTCCGCCTGCTGGAGACGCCGGTGATCGATGGCCCGGTCGCCTTCGGCGTGCTGGACAAGGTCGTGGCGCTGCCGGACGGCTTCATGGACCAGCCCGATCGGCAGGCCCGCGACTTCGCCATCGCGCATGAGCTGAGCCACCATCACGCGCATGACCTGCTCGCCAACATGGCCGCGCAACTGGTGCTGGCGCTGCACTGGTGCAATCCGCTGGCATGGTTCGGCTGGCACGCCATGCGGCAGGATCAGGAGGCGGCGTGCGATGCGCGGGTGATGGCGGGCCGCGGCCGGGCCGAGCGGGCGTGCTATGCCGCGCTGATCGTCGGCATAGCCACGGGCCAGCGCACGGCCTCGCCGCGGGGGCTGCCCACGGCGCTGGCCTGCCCAATGGTCGGGCCGGTGCTGGGCGAGGCCTCCATCGTGCAACGCCTGCGCAGCCTGACCCGTACGGAGGCCTCCCGCCGGCAGCGGCTGCTCGGCCGGGCACTGATCGCTGCAGGTGCGTTGGCGCTGCCGCTGACCGCATCGATCTCCTATGCGGCGGTGCAGGACGGACCGATTGCTGCCGTCCCGCCTGCCCCGGTCGCTCAACCCCGGCACCCGCATCTGCCGACGCTGGTCCACTCCATCGACCCGGATACCGCGCATGACGGGGAGATCCTGGTCACCAGCCATGCCGCCCCGGCAGAAGAGGGCGATGCCTGGGCCGCATTCGGCGCACGGATGGAGGCATATGGCCGCCAGATGGCACTGCACGGCGCCAGCACGGAGGCAGACGCTGCCGCTATCGAGCGCGATGCCGCCGCCATGGCCAGCGATATCGAGCAGCAGTTCGCGGAGGGTGGCGCGATGCACGCTGCGATCATGCGACAGACAGCGGATGTCACGGCGCTTGCCATGGTTGAGGCGTGCGCTTCGCAAGCCGCCACCGCAGGGGCAGCCTCGATCGAGTGTGGCAGTCCCGATCCTACCGTGACAGCCGCCAGTGCCGAGGCAAGTATCGAGGCCAATGCCCTGCGCGCCGCCCGTCGTGCGCTCATCGGAGCGCGCGCTGCCATCGCCGGCAACATGCAACTGCCGGCGCAGCAGCGGGCCGAGGTGTTGCGCGAACTGGATGCGGAGATCGCCGGCATGCAGGCCGGCACCTGATCCATTCAGCTCAGATCCTCGCGCGGGCGTGACACGGCCGGACGCCCGGTGAGTGCCGCGCCCGCGCTGGCTGCGATCATCAGCGCGATGGCGATCCCCTGTGGCAGCGTCAGACGCTCCCCCAGCACGGCATAGCCTGCCAGCGCAGCGGTGGCGGGGGCGGCGCTGATGATCAGGCCGAACAGCCGCGGACTCAGCCGGCCGAGCGCAAACATTTCCAGCAGATACGGCAGGCAGCTCGACAGCACGGCCACCAGCATCCCCACCGCCAGCACCCACGGGTTCAGCAGCGCCGCGCCGGCATGGTCTATCCCGATCGGGACGGTGACGAGGCAGGCGATGCCGAGCCCCAGCGCCACCACCTGCTGCCCGCCGATGCGGCTGACCTGCTTGCCGAACAGTATGTATGCCGCCCAGCATGCCGCCGCCCCCAGCGCCAGCGCCACGCCGCGCCCGTCCAGCGCCGCGGAGTGGTCCGTCCACGGCACCAGCAGGGCAAGACCGACCAGCGCCACCAGGGCCCACAGCCAGTCGCCCAGCGTGCGCGAGCCGGCCAGCACCAGCACGAGCGGCCCGGTGATCTCGATCGCCACCGCAACCCCGATGGGGATGAACAGGAACGACCAGTAGATCAGCAGGTTCATCGCGCCCATGGTCAGGCCGTACAGCAGCACCCAACCCCACTGCGCCCGGCTCAGCCGTACGCGCCATGGCTTGCCCAGCGGCAGGAGCAGCAGCGCGGCGATGGCGGTGCGCAGCGCAACGATGCCTTCGAAGCCGATCGTGGCGAACATGCCCTTGGCAATTGCCGCGCCCAGATTGACGCAGCAGATCGATCCCACGATCGCCAGCGCGGCGGCAAAGACGGTGCGATCGGGGTTCATTGCCCGTCCCTGTATGCTGCGCCTGCGTGATGCAACGGATCAATCGGCGGCGCTGTCCTTGCGTTGCTGCCACGGCCACCTGCCGTCGATCTCCACCTCCAGGCTGAAGGACAGGAAGGTGCGAATGATCACGATCAGGCCCAGCACCAGGACGCTGTTCAGCGTCGGCTCGACCGCCACGGTGCGGATGATGTCGGCCGCGACCAGCAGCTCCAGCCCGGTCAGCACCGATCGCCCCAGAGTGCGGCGGAACGCTGGCAGGACACCATCGCGCCCCTCCGCCCCGCGCTGCACCTGGCCACGCAGCAGGCTGAGGCCGAACTGCACCGTTGCCAGCACCGCGCCCAGGATGATGGCGGCGATACCGGCCAGTTCGAACCATTGCGCCACGATGGTGGCGGTGTTCAGCATGAAGGCTTCGCTCAGCACGGGAAGTAAATAGGTGCTGCCGATGCTTGTTCCGCCTGATTGCAGGCACACGGAGAAAAGCCGGACCTTACGGGCAGCCGCCCCGTTTCCGCTGCGAACATCCGCACATCAGGACACCACCATGCCAGCCACGCCGAAGCTGAAGTCGGTCGCCGAACAGACCATCGTCATTACCGGAGCTACCTCGGGCCATGGCCTGGCCACTGCGCAGATGGCCGCGGAAGCCGGCGCCAGGGTCATGCTCGCTGCCCGTGACGAGGATGCACTGCGCCACGCCGTCGGCGGGATCCGACAGAAGGGTGGCACGGCCGAATATGTCGTGACCGATGTCTCGCAGGTGCAGGATGTGGATCGGCTGGCCGAGGAAACGATCCTGCGGTTCGGCGGGTTCGACAGCTGGATCAACAATGCAGGTTCCGGCGCCTATGGCGAACTGGCCGAACTGTCGCTGGAAGATCACCGGCAGGTGTTCGAAACGAATTACTGGGGCCTGGTGCACGGGTCGCTGGCGGCGCTGCGGCATCTGCAGAACCGGCCGCAGGGTGGTGCGCTGATCAATGTGGGATCGATCAATGGCGACATGGCCAGTCCGATCCTGGGCGCCTACAACGCGTCCAAGCACGCCGTGAAGGGCTTTACGGACTCGCTGCGGATCGAGGTGCTGAAGAACGGCCATCCGGTGTCGGTCACGCTGATCAAGCCGAGCGCGATCGGCACGCCCTTCCCGCAGCATGGCCGCAACATCACCGGCGAGAGCGGCCGTCTGCCACCACCGCTCTACGCGCCTGAGGTGGTCGCGCGGGCGATCCTGGATGCGGTGAGCCATCCGCGCCGGTCCGTCACGGTGGGCGGCGCCGGCAAGCTGCAGGTGCTGGCCGCCACGATGTTGCCGAACCTGTTCGACCGTCTCGCCACCACCATGGGGCCGGTCCTGACCGACCCGAGTCGGCCGGTCGGCAACAAGGCCGGCAACCTGTACGCCCCGCAGGGGAATGACGGGGCCACGGAAGGGCGGCAGCATGGCCGCCGCTTCAGCATCTTCACCATTGCGGCTCGCCATCCGGCGGCCCTGATCGGGGTGGCCGGCGGGCTGACCGCCGGTACGATCTGGGCCGTGACGCGCGGGTTCAAACGCGCGTGAAGGCCGGCCGCATCAGGCAGCCTTGCGCAGCTTGTCCAGCTTCTTGAGCGCCATGTTGCGCTTCAGCCGGCTGAGATGGTCGATGAACAGGATGCCGTTCAGGTGATCCATCTCGTGCTGCAGGCAGGTCGCCAGCAGCCCGTCCAGCTCCTGCTCATGGTTCGCGCCATTCAGGTCCTGCCAGCGCACGCGGCAGCGGGCGGGCCGCTCCACATCGCCGTAGATCTCCGGGATGGACAGACAGCCTTCCTGGTAGACGCTCAGCTCCTCGCTGACCTCGACGATCTCCGGATTGATGAAGGTGAGTGGGTTCTTCTTCGTGGGGCGGTGATCGTGGCCGCAGCCGTGATCGCCGCATTCCTCGCCTTCGGCATCCGGGTCCGGCTCCTGCAGGTCGATCACCATCACCCGCACCGGCTCGCCCACCTGAATGGCGGCAAGGCCAATGCCATGCGCGTCATACATCGTCTCGAACATGTCAGCGACCAGGGTGCGCAAGCTGTCGTCGAACGCCTCCACCGGCTGGGAGACGAGCTTCAGCCGGGCGTCCGGCACTTCCACGATTTCACGAATAGCCATGGCGCCCAGATAGTCCGGTCGGCGGCGCTAATCAATCAGGGGACAAGCGCCTACAGCACCGAGCGCCGGGCACGCAGCGCCTGCGCCAGCGTGCCTTCGTCCAGATAGTCGAGCTCGCCCCCGACCGGCAGGCCATGCGCCAGCTGGGTCAGGCGCACCGGCATGCCCTCCAGCCGTTCCGCCAGGTAGTACGCGGTCGTCTGACCTTCCAGCGTGGCGTTCATGGCCAGCACCACCTCCTCGATGCCGCCGGCGGACACCCGGTCGAGCAGCTGGCCGATGCTCAGATCCTCCGGCCGGATGCCGTCCAGCGCGGACAGGCGCCCGCCCAGCACATGGTAACGGCCGGTGAACAGATGCGCGCGGTCCAGCGCCCACAGATCGGCCACATCCTCGACCACGCACAACTGGCGCGCATCGCGCCGCGGGTCGGAGCAGATGGCGCAAGGGGTGACCGTATCGACATTGCCGCAGGTGCCGCATTCCACCAGGCTGCGGCGCATCGTCTCCAGCGCTTCGGCCAGCTGGACCAGCGCGGTTTCCCGCCGCTTGACCAGCCACAGCACGGCGCGCCGGGCGGAGCGGGGGCCGAGGCCGGGCAGCCGCGCCAATGCGCCCGCCAGCGCCTCGATCTCTTGCGATGCCATCCACCGGCAGATAGGGCGCGCCACCGGCAAACGCAAAGGGGCAGGCAGATGCGCATCACCTTCATGGGCACGCCCGACTTCGCGCTCCCGACGCTGGACGCGCTGGTGGAGGCCGGGCACGACGTGGTCGCAGCCTATACCCAGCCGCCCCGCCCCGCCGGGCGCGGCAAGGCCCCCCGTCCCTCACCCGTGCAGCTGCGGGCGGAGACGCTGGGTATTCCGGTCCACTCGCCCAAAAGCCTGCGCAATCCGGAAGCTCAGGCGGACTTCGCCGCCCTGCAGCCGGAGGTTGCCGTGGTCGTCGCCTATGGCCTGATCCTGCCACGCCCCATCCTGGACGTGCCGGCATTGGGCTGCATCAACGTGCATGGCAGCCTGCTGCCGCGCTGGCGCGGGGCCGCGCCGATCCAGCGCGCGATCCTGGCGGGCGATCCCGTGACCGGCATCACCATCATGCGCATGGCCGAAGGGCTCGACACCGGGCCGATGCTGGCGACGGCCCGCGTGCCGGTGGAGGACAAGACCAGCGGCGCGCTGTTCGCCGAACTGGCGGAGGTCGGCGCGCACCTGCTGGTGGAGGTTCTGGCCGATCACCAGCACTGGCGCCCGGAGGATCAGGACGAGCTGGGGGCGAACTACGCCGCCAAGATCGACAAGGCCGAGACGCGGCTGGACTGGACCAAGCCGGCCGAACTGCTGGAACGGGAAGTGCGCGCCTTCGCCCCTGTTCCCGGTGCCTGGTTCGAGCTTGATGGCGAGCGGATCAAGGTGCTTGGCGCGCATGTCGTGGCCAGCAATGCGGCGCCGGGCACGGTGGTGGACGATCAGCTGACGGTCGCCTGCGGCGAGGCCGCCCTGCGCCCCGCGATCGTGCAACGCGCGGGGCGCCCGGCCATGCCGGCGGCGGACTTCCTGCGCGGGCGCTCCATCCCGCAGGGCACGGTACTGCGATAGGGGCGACAGGTGACGCGCTTCGCCCTGACGCTGGAATTCGACGGCGGCCCGTTCATGGGCCTGCAGCGGCAGGCGCACGGCCCCAGCGTGCAACAGGCGGTGGAGGAGGCAGTGCTGCAGGTCACCGGCGAGACGGTCGTGCTGCACAGCGCGGGCCGGACCGACAGCGGCGTGCATGCGCTGGCAATGCGCAGCCATGTGGAGATCGCCAAGGAGATCGCCCCGTTCCGGTTGATGCAGGCGCTTAACGCCGTGCTGCGCCCGCAGCCGGTGGCAGTGACCGCCTGCGAAGCGAAACCGGACGACTGGCATGCGCGCTTTTCCTGCACCGGCCGCGCCTATCTCTACCGCATCTGCAATCGCCGCGCGCCGCTGACGCTGGAGCATGGCCGCGCCTGGCAGGTGACCCGGCCACTGGATGCGGACGCCATGCACCAGGCGGCGCAGGCACTGGTCGGGCTGCACGACTTCACCACCTTCCGCTCCGCCCATTGTCAGGCCGCCAGCCCGGTGAAGTCGCTCGACCGGCTGGACGTAAGGCGGGAGGGCGAGTGGGTGCTGGTGGAGGCTGCGGCGCGCAGCTTCCTGCACCATCAGGTCCGCTCCATGGTCGGCACGCTGGCGCTGGTCGGCCTGGGCCAATGGCGGCAGGAGCAGGTGGCAGAGGCGCTGGCCGCACGCGACCGCAGCCGGCTGGGCCTCAACGCCCCGGCGCAGGGGCTGTACTTCGTGCGCGCGACCTACCCGGACGAGGGCTGATCGTCACAGGCCAGGTGCGGGCTCCGGCGGCGGTCCGCTGCTGACGCTGACGCCGTTCTCGTCCAGCCGCAGGTCCAGCGGCATGCCGGCCACATCGCTGGAGATCACCGCGCCGCCATCGTCCAGCCGCAGCACCGGACCGCCTTCGCCCCCCAACGGAACGTCGCCGATATCCGGCAGGTCGAGCGGCTGGACCGGGCCGCTCGGGTTCGGTGCCGGGGCATCGCGGCGCCGCACGGGGCCGCTCCGCTCTCCCAGCGCCTGCTGCATGAAGTCGCGCCAGATGCGCGCGGGCACGCCGCCGCCGCTCATGCCGCCAGGCAGCGGGCTGTTGTCGTCATTGCCGACCCACACGCCGACAACCAGATCGCCCGAATAGCCGACAAACAGCGCATCGCGGTTGTCCTGCGTGGTGCCAGTCTTCCCGAAGTTCGGCGCCTGCAGCACCGCCGCACGGCCGGTGCCGCGATTGACCGCGGCGCGCAGCATCTGTTCCATTGCGCCATGTTCGTACGTGCTCAGGCTGTCCGGCCGGTTGAACAGCCAGTCCCACAGCCGCCCCAGCCAGCCGCGTTCCTCCACCGGCAAGGCGCGCGGCTGCACCGGGAAGCGGTTGGCCGCGACCCCGCCATAGGCGGCGGTCAGTTGCAGCAGCGTCACGGTGGTGGTGCCCAGCGCCAGCGACGGATCGCCTTCCGGCATAGGCCCGGTGATGCCCAGATCCTGCGCCATCTCGATCACCCGGTCCGACCCGACCTCCCCCAGCAGGCGCACCGCGGCGACATTGCTGGATTGGGCGAAGGCGTCCTCCAGCGAGATGAACTCGGAATAGCGTCCACCCGAATTGCCCGGGCGGTAGCTGCCTTCGGTGATCGGCTGGTTGCTGATCGGATCCTCCGGCTCCCACCCATCCTCCAGCGCCGCCAGGTAGACGAACAGCTTGAAGGTGGAGCCCGGCTGCCGGCGGGCCTGGGTCGCACGGTTGAACGGGCTGTCGCCATAATCGCGCCCCCCGATCATCGCCACCACTTCGCCCGTGGTGCGCATCGCCACCAGCGCCACCTGCGCCTTACCCAGCGATGCCCGCTCCACCGCACGGCGGGCCGCGTTCTGCAGCCGGCTGTCCAGCGTGGTCACCAGCGTCTGCCGCGCGTAGCCGGCCGATGCCACCCGTCGCGCCTGCGGCAAGGCCCAGTCCGCGAAGTAGGTGCCGGTCGGCAGCGTCCTGGCGCCCCGCACGTCCAGCCGCGGCGCCCGCAGTGCGTCACCCTGCGCGGCGGTCAGGTATTCGGCATCGACCATCGCGCCGACCACCGTCTCCATCCGCTCCCGCGCAAGGGCATAGTTCTTGGTGGGGGCGTAGCGGGACGGCGCCTGCAGCAACCCGGCCAGCATCGCCGCCTGCGCCACCGTCAGCCGTTCCGGATGGCGATGGAAGTAATGCATGGAGGCGGCTCGCAAGCCGTAGGTGTTGTCGCCGAAATAGGCGTTCGAGAGGTAGCGCTCGAGGATTTCGTCCTTGCTCAGCCAGGCCTCCAGCCAGAACGCGATCAGCGCCTCGCGCCCCTTGCGGGTCAGGCTCTGTTCGGGCGTGAGGAAGGTGAACTTGGCCAGCTGCTGCGTGATGGTGCTGCCGCCCTGCGTCCGGCCGCTGGTCAGGTTGCCCCACACGGCGCGCGCGATGCCCAGCGGATCGATGCCCCAATGCTGGTAGAAGCGCCTGTCCTCGATCGCCAGGAACGCTTCCACCACGTGCGGCGGCAGCTCGGCGATGGCGACCGGCGCATCCACATTCGCGCCGTTGCGGGCGATCGGCGTGCCATCCGCCGCCAGCAGGGTGATCTGCGGCGGCACGATCGGCTGCAGGCTCTTGGACAGGGGAGCGGTGACCGCCAGCCACCCGATCAGCAGGATCAGCACGGCCAGCGAGGCGGCCAGCCCGTGCCGCACCCACCAGCCGCGGGTGCGGCCACCTGGCGTTACGACACTCGCAGGTTCCGCAACCGGCACGAACGGGCGCGGCGGCTCGCGCCAGCCATCGTCGCGCTCGTCTTCGTCATCCAGGCCGTAAAGCGGCGACCACGGCGCATCCTCGCGGTCCCGCCAGGCCGGCGGATCCTCCCGCCGCTGCGCCCTGCCCGTCAGCCGATGCCACAATCCCATGGAGCTGTATTAGCTGATCAACACAGCGGATGCGAGAAGCAAATCAGGCCTTGCCGACGACGCTTTCCGGCAGGTCCTTGCCGAACACGCGCTGGTAGTATTCCGCCACCAGCATCTTCTCGGCCTCGTCACACTTGTTCAGGAAGCTGAGGCGGAAGGCGAAGCCCGGATCGGTGAAGATCTCCGTATTCTGCGCCCAAGTGATCACCGTGCGCGGGCTCATCACCGTGGAGATGTCACCGTTCATGAAGCCCTGCCGGCTCATGTCCGCGACACGGATCATGTCAGCCACCAGCTTGTCGCCCAGCTTCGTCTTGGCGCCGACGATCGCCCGCTCGGTTTCCGCCGACAGGTAGTTCAGGCCGACCACGATGTTCCAGCGGTCCATCTGGCCCTGGTTGATCGCCTGCGTGCCATGATACAGCCCGCTGGTGTCGCCCAGCCCGACGGTGTTGGCGGTGGCAAACAGGCGGAAGCCCGCGTGCGGGCGGATCACCCGGTTCTGATCCAGCAGGGTCAGCTTGCCTTCCGTCTCCAGCACGCGCTGAATCACGAACATCACGTCCGGCCGACCGGCATCATATTCGTCGAACACCAGCGCCACCGGGTGCTGCAGCGCCCAGGGCAGCAGGCCTTCGCGGAATTCGGTCACCTGCAGCCCGTCGCGCAGCACGATCGCGTCACGGCCGATCAGGTCGATGCGGCTGATATGCGCATCCAGGTTGATGCGGATGCATGGCCAGTTCAGCCGCGCCGCCACCTGCTCGATATGGGTCGATTTGCCCGTGCCATGATAGCCCTGCACCATCACCCGCCGGTTGAAGGCGAAGCCCGCCAGGATCGCCAGCGTCGTGTCCGGATCGAACACATAGGTCGCATCGGTATCGGGCACGCGCTCGTCCGCGCGGGAGAAGGCCGGCACGGTCATGTCGGTATCGATGCCGAACACCTCGCGGACACTGACGGTGGTGTCCGGAGCGGGCAGCGCGGTGCCGGATTCGTGGGCGGAACTGGTCATCTGGTTCATGTTGCCATGTGCCTAGACAAGCGGCTTTTGCGCTGCAACCGGAATGGCTCCGCCAACCGGCTTTGCTCAGGCCATGGATAGCGAATCACGCGAGCTTTGGCGGCAATGCGAACAGCGCCACGAACCGTCGTGCCAGGTCGCGATCGCCGCGGATCGCCACGCCCGCCTGCTCCGCCTGATGCAGCGGCTGCTTGCCATAGAATACCCGCAGCAGCGGCAAGGCGGTGTCGGCGGCGAAGCCGATCGTACCCTCGCCCGGCTCGGCCCGCCGCACCGGCATGGCGCCGGCACCCAGTTCGGCCAGGAAGCTGTCTCTGGCCACGGTGAAGCCGGCCTGCACGTCAAGCGTGCGCGCCGCCTGTCGATCCAGCATCGTGCGCAACGAAAGCATGAAGGATACCGGCGACATCGGCAGCTGCGGATCATGCGCCGGCGACATCGCGGCCCACCGGCCCAGCTCCTGAATGGATGGTTCCAGCGCCAGCCCCCAGTCGGTCAGCTGGAACAGCTGCGCCGGCGTCGGCGGCGGCAGCTTGCGCCGGATCAGGATGCCGGTGGCTTCCATGCCCGCCAGCCGCTCTGTCAGCACCTTGGCCGACAGGCCGGGCAGGCGCGCGCGCAAGTCCGAAAAGCGCAACGGCCCGAGCATCAGCTCGCGCACGATCAGCAGCGCCCAGCGCTCTCCCACCAGCTCCATGGCGAAGGCCATGCCGCAAGCATCCGCGTACCATTTGCCATGCACCGGGTTGCGCAACCCCGGTCCGGTAACTTCACTAGACTTCATAGTTGCATTAAGTAACCAGCAGAGGCATGCTTTTCAAGTAGATGATTCGCACGCGAACGAAGGAGAGACTTCGTGGATCGGATGGAGAGCAGATATCGCGGTGATCCGGGCGAGGTCAGCGCCTTCAGCTGGGTGCCGGACTTTGCGCGCGGTAATGTCCGCGACCTGCGTGTCCGCTGGGCGTGCGAGGAGATCGGCCGGCCCTATGCCTCGGTCCTGCTGGACGCCACGCATCAGCGCGGGCCGGACTACACCTGCTGGCAGCCTTTCGGCCAGGTACCCGCCTGGCGCGATGCCGAAGTGCAACTGTTCGAAAGCGGCGCCATCCTACTCTATCTAGGGGAAAGTGACGACAGGCTGCTCCCGGCGGACCCGCAGGCCCGCTGGCATGCGACAAGCTGGCTGGTCGCGGCGCTCAACTCGGTCGAGCCATTCCTGGGCAGCCTGGTCGATATGCGGCTGTTCCACGCCGACCAGCCGTGGGCAGAGGATGCCTTTGCCACCTTGCGCCCACAGGCGGAGCAACGGCTGGCGCAACTGGCGACCGCGCTGGGCGGCCGCGAATGGCTGGCGGGATCGTTTTCGGTCGCCGACATTGCCATGGTCACCGTGCTGAAGATTGCGCACGATCTCGATCTGCTGCCCGCCCATCCCGTGCTGGCCGCCTATTTCGCGCGGGGCGTCAGTCGCCCCGGCCATGCGCGCGCACTGGCGGCACAGCTGGCCGATTTTTCCGACGAACCACCTGTGCAGTAAACCGACCCGAGGAGAGCGATCATGTATGTCACCGGATTCCTGCTGGCCGTGCCCGCCGCCAAGAAAGAGGCTTATCGGGAGATGGCTGCGTCCGCCGGCCCGTTCTTCCAGAAGCATGGCGCCGTTGAGATCATGGAAGCATGGGAAGAGGATGTCCGCAACGGTGAACACACCGACTTCCGGATGGCGGTAAAGGCAGAGGCCGGCGAGAAGATCGTGTTCTCGTGGATCGTCTGGCCCAGCAAGGAGGCGGCCGACGCGGCGGAAAAGGCGATGGAGACCGACCCTGACATGCAGATGCCGGACGAGATGCCGTTCGACGGCAAGCGGATGATCTATGGCGGCTTCTCGCCGATCTACACGCTGGGCCGCTGAAGCGCCGCGGAGACAGGAGATAGAGGATGGCTGACAGCGAGCCCGGCGCCGCGCCCGATCATGGCGGCTTCATCTGGTATGAACTGGCGGTGCCCGACCCGGGGCTGGTGCAGGAGTTCTACCAGCAGGTCGCCGGCTGGACGATCGATCCGGCGGGCGAGGACCATGACGGCACGGAGTACCGCATGATCCGGCGTGCCGATGGCGGCCTTGCCGGCGGCGTGCTGACCCTGACCGCGCAGATGGCAGGTTCCGGCATGCGTCCGACGTGGACCGGCTACATCCATCATCCCGACGTGGATGCCGCCACACAGGCGATCGTGGAAGCCGGCGGGCAGTGTTTCATGGGACCGCTCGACATGGCAGGCGTCGGCCGCATGGCCATGCTTGCCGACCCGCAAGGGGCTGCGTTCTACCTGCTGGCGCCGACCCCGCCGGAGAGCGATCCCGACGCGCAGAGCGATGTGTTCGGCTACATGATACCCGGCCGGATCACCTGGAACGAGCTCATGACGACCGACCCGGCAGCCGCCATCAGCCTGTATGGCAAGCTGTTCGGCTGGACGCAGGACGGCTTCATGCCGATGGGTGAGCTGGGTGATTACCAGTTCATCCATCACGGTGGCGATCCGATCGGTGCAGTCATGCCGCTCGTGCCGCAGCTCGATCGCTCCTGCTGGAACTTCTACATCGGAGTGCCTGACATCGATCAGGCGGCCGAGGCGGTCGTGGCGCAGGGTGGCACCCCGATGGGCGAGATCCAGGAAGTATCGGGCGGCAGCTATGTCCTGAACGCGGTCGATCCCGCCGGCGCGACCATCGGCCTTGTCGGCCCGCGCAAGGAGCAGACCGCATGAACAAGGCCGAGATCTGCCTGTGGTTTCGCAACAATGATGCGGCCGATGCGGCGCGCTTCTACGCCGAGACCTTTCCCGACAGCCATGTGGGGCATACGCAATATGCCGCCACCGACTACCCGGGCGGCAAGCAGGGTGATCCGCTGGTGGTGCACTTCACTGTGATGGGCCTGCCCTGTTTCGGGCTGAACGGCGGGCAGGAGGACTTCTACCACAATCTCAGCTTCTCCTTCTCCGTCACGACGGAGGATCAGGCGGAGACGGACCGGTACTGGAATGCGCTGATCGCAGATGGCGGGCAGGCGAGCCAGTGCGGCTGGTGCACCGATCGCTGGGGCATCTCCTGGCAGATCACTCCGCGCGTGCTGACGGAAGGCATGGCCGATCCGGACCCGGCCGTCGCGCGCCGGGTGATGGAAGCCATGATGACCATGGGCAAGATCGACGTCGCCGCGATCGAGGCTGCACGCCGGGGCGGATGATCATGGCCGGCCGGAACACGGCGCCGATCACCCGTCGGGTCCGCCAGCAGAGGGTGGAAGCCGGCGCGCAACACCTTGCCATCGGCATCGAACCGGGCTGCAATGCACTGCCGGACCAGACGGTTTGGTGCGAGGGAGCATAGCAGATGGCCGAGTTCACGTTCTTCTTCAATCCGATGAGCCGGGCGCAGATCGCCCGCTGGGCGCTGCACGAGGTGTCGGCGGACTACGAACCCGTGCTGGTCCCGTATGGTGAAGACAAGCCGGCCGAGTTCCTGGCGGCGAACGCGATGGCCAAGATCCCGACGATCATCCACCATGCCCAGGGTGGCGACAAGGTGGTGACCGAATGCGCCGCGATCTGCCACTATCTGGCGGAAGCGACCGGCTCCTCCCTGTTGCCGCGACCGGACGAAGTGGCCGACTACTTCCGCTGGCTGCTGTTCGGTGCCGGTCCGCTGGAGCAGGCGATCATCTCCCACGCCATGGGCTGGGAAGCAAAGGATGCGCAGCAGGAGATGATGCTGGGCTTCGGATCGTACGAGCGGACGATGGATGCGCTGGACAGCTGGCTGCAGGGGCGCGACTTCATCTGCGGCACCCGGTTCACCATGGTCGACGTCTATGTGGGATCGCAGGTGGACTGGGGCCTCGCCTTCGGCACCATGCCCGATCGTCCCGCCTTCCAGGCCTATGCCGGTCGACTGCGCGCCCGGGCCGCCTATGCCGAGGCCAAGGCGATCGACAACGCACTGATCGCCCAGATGAAGCAAGCCGCCAACTGAGCCTGACGCCTCGCAAAGCGCGCCGGCGCTTCCCATCTGCACGACAATCAGGAGATTGCCCGATGCGGAGAGGATCAACACCGGCGCGCCCCTTGCGGCAGCAGCCCTGGCACCCGGCCGAACATCTGCGCCGCCAGCTGGGCAGCAGCATCCGGCGCATGTTCAACGATCCGGCGAAAGGCGAGGCGCCGGTGATGCCGGCCGGCAATGCGCTGTTCGCGCCCGACACGCCGATCCGCATGGTCCATGCCGACGTCACCTCCATGATGGTGGGCGGTATCACGGCATTGCTGCTGCAGATGCTGCACCCCCATGCGCTGCAGGGGGTGCTGGATCATTCCGACTTCCGCACCGACCTCGACGGGCGCCTGCGCCGCACCGCCCGGTTCATCGCGATCACGACCTACGGTCCGGCCGCGGAGGCGGAGCGGATGATCGGCCGCGTCAACGCGATTCACCGCCACGTCAACGGCACCCTGCCCGATGGCACGCCATACAGCGCGACCGATCCGGCCACGCTCGCGTGGGTGCATCTGGCGGAGGCGCGGTCCTTCCTGCAGGCCTATGTCACATTGGTGCGCCCGGACATGCCGGGTGCGGAGCAGGACGAGTATTACCGCCAGTTCGCCATGATCGCCCGACAGCTGGGGGCCGATCCGGTGCCGGAGAACCGGGCCCAGGCGGCGGAGATGATGGCTGCCATGCGCCCGTCCCTGCGGGCCGCTGCCATCACGCGGGAGGTCGCGCACACCGTGCTGGCGCATCGCGGCGAGTCCATCGGCGCGCTGGCGCAGCCGGTGCTGGCGCGGGCGGCGATCGACCTGCTGCCGCCCTTCGCCCGCACGATGCTGGGTCTGCAGAGCAACGGCCTGCCGGCGATCGGCACCCGCATGGCCACCCGGATGCTGGGCGGCACCATCCGCTGGGCCTTGCGCCCGGGCTGACCGCGGGAACCGGGGGCACCGCTGCGCCGTAACGCGGGCAGGAGGAAGCTGATGTCCACGCAACACGATCCCGCCCCCGCACCGGCCTTCGCCGCCGGGCTTGCCGATCCGCTGGTACCAGGCGGTTCCATCGCGCCGGCCAACTGGGGCTGGTATCTTGCCCGCGGTATGCTGCTGATCGTGCTGGGCCTGCTCGCCGCCTTCATGCCGGCGGCGGCGCTGTTCGTGTTCGCGCTGATGTTCGCCGCCTTCTCCTTCGCCGACGGGCTGCTGAACATCGTCGCGGGTGTGCGCGGGGCGACGCACCACCGGCAACGCTGGTGGGCGCTGATCCTGTCCGGCCTGGTCGGCGTGGCCGTCGGCGTGCTGTTCGTCGGCTTCCCCGTCCTGTCCTCCCTCGCCTACGCCACGATCGCGGTGCTACTGATCGCCTTCTGGGCGATCGCCACCGGCGTGGCGGAGATCAGCGCCGCCATCCGGCTGCGGCGGGAGGTCACCGGCGAATGGCTGCTCGGCCTCTCGGGCGCCGTGTCGCTGCTACTGGGTGCCGCCCTGCTGTGGATCGCGATGGGCAATCCGGCGGTCAGCGTCGTTTCGGTCGGCTGGCTGATCGCGCTCTACGCGCTGGTCGCGGGCGTTGCGCTGGTGCTGCTGGCACTACGCCTCCGCCGGCTGCGCTGATCGGGCCATGCACCGCCTGTTCATCGCCATCCGCCCACCAGCGGCGGTGCTGGACGCGCTGATCGACACGACTGACGGGATCGACGGCGCACGCTGGCAAGGTGACGACCAGCTCCACCTGACGCTGCGCTTCGTGGGCGAGGTGGAGCGGCCAGTCGCCAACGAGCTGGCGGAGGCGCTGGCCGATGTCCACGCCGCACCGTTCGACCTACAGGTCGCCGGCACCGGCCACTTCGAGCGCAAGGGCCGGCCGCACACCGTGTGGGCGCGCGTGCTGCCGTCAGCCGGGCTCGACCTGCTGCATGGCCGGGTGGAGCGGGCCTGCCAGGTCGCCGGGCTGCCCCGTGAAAGCCGCAAGTTCGTGCCGCATGTCACTCTGGCGCGGCTGTCCGGCGGTGCCGGCCCGATCGCGCCGTGGCTGGCCCATACAGGAACGCTGACGGTGCCACGCTGGTCCGTTGCCAGCTTCACCCTGTACGAAAGCCATCTGAACAAGGCCGGCTCGATCTACCAGCCGGCCGTCGACTACCCGCTGGGCGCGACCGATACGGAGGCCGTACCGGTCAGCCGCACCGGCAGGTAGAGCCCCTGCCCGGCCGCACGCAGCGTGCCGGTGCTCACCTGATCGATGTCGGCGCGGATCACCAGCGGACCCTCGCGCTTCTCGGCGATCGCCCGCCGCACCTTGCCGAGCAGTTCATCGAAATCGCGTTCGAAATCCTGCGCCAGTGCGCTGGCGATGAAGCTGTTGACGCCCGGCGCATTGGCCAGGTCCAGCAGCAGGTCACCGCCCGTCACATCCGTGGAGCCGGTGATCTCCAGGCCGCTGATGCCCACCCGGCGCGATCCGGCTTCGTTCGACGGCGTCCCCGTGAACCAGACAGTGCCGCTCGCCCGCTCGCCCTCCGCATCCTGTGCCGCAAAGGTGACACCGACGGCAATGCGGCCACCGGTCGTGCCGTACAAGGTGACCTTGTCGAACCGGGCGCGCACCGGCCCCAGCCCCGGTACGTCGAACGGCCGTTGCGACCGGCGCACCAGCGCCTCCAGCAGCACGGGCTGCAGCTGCCGGTAATCGGCGATGACGGGGATGAAGAAGGACAGCCGCCCGCTTTCGCGCTGCAGAGGTGCCAGGGGCGGCAGCGGCTTGACCGCCGGATCCGCAGGCCGATCGCCGATGAACGTCTCCGTCGTGGCGCTCAGGCCCAGGTTCATCCGCAGCCGACCACCTTCGATGCGGTAGCCGCCATAACGCAGAGCATCGGGCGTGATGCGCATCCATACCGGCGGGTCCGCCCGGTTGAGCGACACGCTGGTGAAAGCCGACTGCCACGCCCGGCCGATCTGCTCGCGAACCTGCAGGCGGCCGATCTCGCCCGGCAGGTCGCGTTCCAGTTGCGCGATGATCGGCCGCAATTCGCGGTCGGCCGCTTCCGTGAATTCGATGCGCTGGCCTAGGAAGTCGATGTGCGGCGTGTCGCGCCAGTCATAGCGGATGTCGATCGTGCCGCGTGGGGTCCAGTCACGCGCCAGGTCGATGCGGATCACGGCATGCGCCATCGCCGTGGCAGTGGCAGTCTCGCGCCGCAGCACGCCACCGATATCCTCCGCCCGGACAACGGCGTTCAGCGGCATGGCAAGCGTGATCTGCTCGCCCGCGCCCGCCAGCCGCAGCGGCCCGCGCGTGACCTCGCCCACGATGCGGCAACGGATGGTGGGCGTCTTGATGGTGGCGATCCCGATATCTATCCGGCGAGATGGCACGCAGGCCTCGCCCGGCTGGTCGATCTGCCACAGCCGACGCGGCAGACGCCGTTCCAGCGCAATGGCCAGGTTGCCCAGATCGGCCTCGACCGGAACCGCGACGAAGGATTCGATCTTCTCGACCGGAATGGGATCATCGGCGCGCGGCGGGGCACCCTCTCCCCCATGTCCGCTGCATGCGGCCAGCGCTGCCAGCAGCAGCAATGCACCAGATCTGCCCAAGTCGGCCACTCACGCCCTCCCCTGCTTTCAGGGGAAATGCGCAAGCGGCCGAGTTGGTTGCGGCCCTACAGTTCCAGGCCGGTCCAGTGTGCCAGGAAGGCCAGGATGTCGGCGCCTTCGGCGATGGCCTTGTCGGTCGGCTTGCCGGCGCCGTGGCCTGCGCGCGTCTCGATCCGGATCAGCTGCGGCCGGGGTCCCAGCCCCGCCGCCTGCAACGCGGCGGTGTACTTGAAGCTATGGCCCGGCACCACGCGGTCATCCGTGTCGGCCGTGGTCACCAGCAGCGCTGGATAGGCGGTGTTGTTGCGGATGTTGTGCAGCGGGCTGTAGGTCCGCAGCACGCGGAAATCCGCTTCCTGATCCGGATGGCCGTAATCATCAACCCAGTACCGGCCCGCAGTCCAGCGATCGAAGCGCAGCATGTCCATCACCCCCACCGCGGCATTGCCGGCGGCGAACAGGTCCGGGCGCTGGTTGACCACTGCGCCCACCAGCAAGCCGCCGTTGGAGCCGCCCTGGATCGCCAGGCCATCCTGCGTGGTCACGCCTTCGGCCTTCAGGAACTCGCCCGCCGCGATGAAGTCGTCAAACACGTTCTGCTTGTTGGCAAGCCGGCCACCGTCGTGCCACGCCTTGCCGTATTCCCCGCCGCCGCGGATGTTGGCCAGGGCATAGGCGCCGCCCGCCTCCACCCACGCCAGCCGGCTGGCGGCGAAGCCCGGCGTCAGCGAGATGTCGAACCCGCCATACCCGTACAGCAGGGTCGGCACCGGCTGGCCGCTGGCGGCCACGTCCTTGCGCCGCATGATGAACATCGGCACGCGCGTGCCATCCTTGGACTGGTAGAAGCGTTGCTCCACCACGAAGTCATCCGGCTGGAAGGTCAGGCGCGGCTGGAAGAACGGCTCGCTCGCCAGCGTGCCGACGGTCAAGCGGTTGATCGCGGCAGGCTGGTTGAAAGAGGAGAAGCTGTAGAACGCCTCCTCATCACCCGGCTCCCCGCTGACCCCGCCCATCGATCCGATGCCGGGCAGCTCCAGCCGGGACAGCTCCTGCCCCTGCCGGTCGAACACCACCGGTGCCGACTTGGCGTCTTCCAGATAGGACACGATCAGCTTCTCGCCCACCAGTGCGGCGGACTCGATCACGCTGCCACGCTCCGCGATCACCGGCTGCCATTGCGGCGGCGCGGCGGCGGTGACCTGACCCATGTCGACCGCCACCACGCGGTACATCGGCGCATCCTTGTTGGTGCTGAACCACAGCCGGTCGCCCACGCCGTCGATCAGCGACCAGGCATTGTCGAACCCGGTGACCAGCGGCACCGCCTGCCAGGCGTCGCCGCCTTGCGCCGACAGGTCGATCGCGTGCACCTCGTACCGGGAATCGGTGCCCAGGCTGGAGGTGACGATCGCCCACTTGCCGTCGGAGGTGACGCTGACACTGTGCCCGCGTTCGGGATGGTCGGGCGTCGCGAAGACCTGCCGGTCCTCGCTCTGCGGCGTGCCTAGACGGTGATAGTAGACGGCCTGGTTGTAGTTCAGCGCCTGGAAGTTCTGGCCCGCTTCCGGCTCCGGAAACCGCGAGTAGAGGAAGCCGTCATTGCCGACCCATGCCAGGCCGGTGAACTTGGCCCAGCGGACCTCGTCCTCCAGCGTCTCGCCAGTCGTCACGTCCAGCGCACGGATGATGCGCCAGTCCGTGCCGCCATCCTGCACGGCATAAAGCAGCCGGCTGCCATCGGGCGACGGCGACCAGTCGGCCAGCGCCGTGGCGCCATCCTGCGCCCAGGCATTGGGGTCGAGCAGCAGGCGCGGCTCGGCATTCAGGCTGTCGCGCACATAGAGCGGCGACTGGTTCTGCAGCCCGCTATTGCTGGTGTGGAAATAGCGCCCGCCGCGCTTCACCGGGGTGGAGATGCGCTGAAAATCGGTCAGCTGCGCGATCCGCTGTGCCAGCTCCGCCCGACCGGGCAGCTGGTTCAGATAGGCCTGCGTCACCGCATTCTGCTGCTCCACCCACTGCGCGACCGTCGCATCGTTGCGGACATCGTTCTCCAGCCAGCGATAGGGATCGGCGATGGTCTCGCCGAAGATCGTCTCGCTGGTCTCGACCGTGGCGGTTTCGGGATAGGCGGGCGCCGGTAGCGGCGTCAGCATGGTGGCAGCGGCAAGAAGGGAGAGGCTCAAGGGTGCAGTCCGTTTCTGTTGTGACTACAGACACGTAGCGCCGTGGCGACGCCGTGCAAGGGGCAGGTGCCGCCGCCGCCTGCCTCCGGAGCGCCTAGATCTCCACCTGGCTCCCCAGTTCCACCACGCGGTTGGTGGGCAGGTTGAAGAACTGCATGGGCGTCGCCGCATTGCGCATCATCCAGGCGAACAGCCGCTCGCGCCAGACCGCCATGCCGGGCGTCTCGGCCGACAGCAGCGTCTGGCGCGACAGGAAGAAGCTGGTCTGGATCATCTCGAACGGACCGCCGCCGATCTCGATCGTCTGCGGCGCGGGCTCCACATAGTCAGGGCCCTTCTTGGCCCGGCCGATCGCCTTCAGCGCGGCGGGCACGTCCGTTTCCTGCATGAAGCCGTAACGCAGCTGCACGGAATAGAAGCCGTCGCCATGCTCCTCGATCTCAAACCGGTTGGCATCTTCCACGAAGGGCACCTCGGCGATCTGCACGGTCAGCACCACGACCCGTTCATGCAGCACCTTGTTGTGCTTGATGTTGTGCAGCAGCGCCGATGGCGTGCCGCTCGCGCCCGAATGCATGAAGATGGCCGTGCCGGGCACGCGGGCGGTCGAGTTGCGCGCGCTCTTGGCGAAGATGTCCAGCGGCAGGCTGACCTCCGCCATGCGGGCGCGCATCAGGCGCCGGCCCTTGGACCAGGTGGTCAGCAGGATGAAGGCGATCGCGCCCACCAGCAGGGGGAACCATCCGCCGCTGGGGATCTTGGTGGCGTTGGCCAGGAAGTACGCGCCATTCACGATGAAGAACAGCGCCGCCACCGGCACCCAGAAATACCACTTCCACTTCCACACCGCGAGCAGCAGCACCGCGAGCAGGCAGGTGTCGATCAGCATCGCGCCGGTCACCGCGATGCCATAGGCCGAAGCGAGGTTGGACGAGTTGCGGAAGAACAGCACCAGCAGGATCACCGCGATGCACAGTGTCCAGTTCACCAGCGGAATGTAGATCTGCCCCTGATGCTTCTGGCTGGTGTGCTGGATGGTCAGGCGCGGGATGTAGCCCAGCTGCACAGCCTGGTGCGTGACGGAAAACGCGCCGGAGATCACCGCCTGGCTGGCGATGAAGGCGGCGGCGGCGGCCAGCAGCACCAGCGGCAGGCGCAGCACTTCCGGCGCCATCACGAAGAAGGGATTGCTGATCGCATCGGCCGCCGCGGCATCGCCCATGCCCATGATCATCGCACCCTGCCCGAAATAGTTGAGCAGCAGCGCCGGCATGACAAAGGCGAACCACGACAGGCGCATCGGCCCGCGCCCGAAATGGCCCATGTCGGTGTACAGCGCCTCCGACCCGGTCACCGCCAGCACCACGGAGCCGAGCGCCAGGAAGGCGAGCCAGCCGTCCAGCATGAAGAATTGCACCGCATACCAGGGGTTCAGCGCCACCAGCACCTCTGGTGCCGTCACGATGTGACCGACGCCGAGGATCGCCAGGGTGACAAAATACAGGATCATGATCGGCGCGAACAGCAGACCGATCCGGGCCGTGCCGCGCTTCTGGATGAAGAACAGCGCGACCAGCATGACCAGTGCGATCGGGATGACGAACGGGCTGAGCCCGCGCTGCACCACGGTCAGCCCCTCCACCGCGGACAGCACCGATACGGCGGGGGTGATCATGCAGTCGCCGAAGAACAGTGCGGTCGCGAACACCGCCAGCATCAGGGTATACCAGTGCCAGCGCGACTCGCCGATGTGGCGACTGATCAGCGTGACCAGCGCCAGCGTGCCGCCCTGCCCCTTGTTGTCCGCCCGCATCAGCAAGGACACATACTGGATCGAGACGATCAGCGTCATCGACCAGAAGATCAGGCTGACCACGCCCAGGATATGCGCGTCGTCGATCGTCAGCTTGTGCGGGCCGACGAAGGTTTCGCGAAAGGCATATAGCGGGCTGGTACCGATATCGCCGAACACGATACCGACGGCGCCGGCCGCGAGCTTGAGCTTCGCGGAAGTGCGCTCTTCCCCCTCGATGGCGCTCAAAGCGTGCGGCCCCTCGAATAGACGCAAGATGCGACCGGACACCATATCCCGGCACGAACAGGCGGCGCGCTTAGCAGCCGGTTCACAGCGCTGCAATGTGCGCTGCGGCAAGTTGTTCCGTTGCGGTCGGCGCGCCTCAGTCCGGCCGCCGCTTGCCGGCCTGCTCCGCCTGCAGCGCCGCCCCCAGCAACTGGTCGAGCCGGGCCAGCCGCTGTGCCAGGTACACCTGCGGATCCGGGTCTTCCGATGCCTGACGGACGGCCGCTTGCGGCACTTGCCCCAGCGTGGCCACCCAGGTCTCCCGCCCCCCGATGATGTCACCGCCACGCATCTGGTTGAGGCCCAGGAAGTACCCGGCGGCCAGTGCGGTCCCGGGCTGCCCGGCCGCCCTGCCGTAAGCCAGCCGGGCCGGGGCGGTCAGCAGACCGTCGGCATGCTCCACCAAGCTGTTGGCCAGCGCCAGCCATGCCTCGCCATCCCGCGGATCGTCCCGCACCGCGATGCGCAGCAGGCCGGCGGAGGTCAGGTAGTCGCCCCGTGCGGCAAAGGCATCGGCCGTGATCAGCGTCCGCGCGTCGGAACGGTTGCGCGAGGCGATCATCTCCTGCCGCAGTTCCCGCCAGGCCTGTCCCGGCGCGATCCGGGCGGCCACCCCGGCGGCAGGCGCCGCCGGCACGTCGGACCGCGCCTGCAACGCGTAGCCGGCCAGGCCCAGTGTCAGCGCCACGGCAAAGGTGGCGAGTGCGCCGCGCCCGATCCGCATCACCAGCCCGGCCAGCACCAGCGCGGCAGTGGCGAGCGCAATGACCAGCACCCAGCTCATCGGCTGCGCCCCCGCAGGCGGCGGGCGATCACCAGCAGTGCCGCCACCAGCAGCAGCACGGGCACGGCGAACAGCGGCCACGTCGTGGCGCCGGGCGCGGGACGGTAGCTGATGTAGTCGCCGTAGCGCCCGATCAGCCAGCCACGCACTGCCTCCGGCGTCTCGCCCGCCGCCAGCCGGGTGCGCACCTGATGGCGCATGTCGCCGGCCATCGGCGCATCGCTGTCGGCGATCGACTGGCTCTGGCAGGTGAGACAGCGCAGGCTGTCCATCAGGTCACGCGCCTCCCGCTCCAGCCGGGGATCGTCCAGCTGGCGATAGGCGTAGGGCGCCGGCGGCAGGCTGTCCTGCGCCGGGGCGGCGACCGGCAGCAGCGCCAGCAGGAGAGCGAGCAGCAGCCTCACCCGGCGTCCCGCAGTTCTTCCAGCAGCCGCGGCACGTCCGCGGCGCGGATATCGCCGATATGCTGGTGACGGATCACGCCCTGCCCGTCGATCACGAAGGTTTCCGGCACGCCGGAGGAGCCGAGCGCGATCTGCAGCTGGCTGTAAGGATCGCCCCCGATGCGGCTGAAAGGATTGCCATATCTGGCCAGGAAGACGGCAACATCCGCCGGCTTGTCGCGGATGGCGACCGCCACGATCTCCGCTCCGCCAGCCTTCAGCGCCGTCAGCTGCGGTGCCTCCGCCGCGCAGGGCACGCACCAGCTGGCAAACACGTTCAGCAGCCGCGGCCGCCCATCGGCGAAGTCGGTGCTGGCAAGTGCCGGCTGGCCGGGAACCGCCGGCTCCAGCCGGAAGGGCGGCAAGGGCTGGCCGATCAGGGCGGAGCGGACGAAGTCGTCCTTCGGTCGGCCCAGTTGGAGGGCGAACAGGCCCAGCAGCAGCGCGACTGCCAGCAATGGCAGCCACAGACGCCAGCCGATCATGCCCGTGCCTCCCGCCAGCGGCGCCGACGCCTGAGGTCGCCCACGACATGGCCGATCAGCGCGAGCAGCCCGCCAAAGGCGATCAGCCCACCCCCATACCAGATGCAGGTCACGAACGGCTTCCACCACAGGCGCAGCTGCCAGCGCTCCGGCCCGTCACCCGGCGCCTGCCCTCCGATGACCGCATATAGCTGCCCGTTCCAGCGGGTCAGCAGCGCGCTTTCGCTGGTCTGCTGCGCCGGCGCCCAGAAGCTGCGCGCCTGCGGTTCCAGCAGCACGGGCGCACCGCCGGCATGGGCCACCTGCAAGCTGGCCGTCAGCGCGGTCCAGTTCGGCCCGGCCACCGGTTCCACGTTTTCCAGGATGACCCGCCATGGGCCAACGCTCGTCTGCTCGCCGGTACGCAGGGCAACCAGTCGCTCGGTGGTGAAGGCGCTGTCGGCGGCCATGCCGAACACCGCCAGCGCCACGCCCAGATGCGCCAGCACCATGCCCCACAGCGTCAGCGGAGCACGCGTCAGCTTGCGCCTAGCCAGCGGCAGCACGCTGCCCACCGCCACCGCCGCCGCCAGCGCCATGCCCAGCAGCGGCAGCAAGGCGATCCCCGCCAGCAGCCATGCCGCCAGCAGCGCGACGGTGAAGGCGATGGCAACCGCCACCATCTGCCAGCGGATGCGTGCCAGCCGGTCCTGCCGCCAGCGCAGCAATGGACCCACTGCCAGCACCGCCATGGCCGGCAGGAAGAAGATGGCGCCGACCGGGTTGAAGTATGGCGGCCCGACGGAGACGCGGAAACCCAGCGCCTCCGTCAGCAGCGGATACAGCGTGCCCAGCAGCACGATGCCGAGGATGGCGGACAGCGCGACATTGTTGATCACCAGCCCACCTTCACGGCTGACGATCGCGAACCGCTCCCCTTCGGCCACGGTGCCCGCGCGCAGCGCAAACAGCGCCAGTGCTCCACCGATATACAGCGCCAGCAGCACCAGGATGAAGGTGCCGCGCTCCGGGTCTACGGCAAAGGCATGCACACTGGTCAGGATGCCCGACCGCACCAGGAAGGTGCCGATCATGCTCATGGAAAACGCCACCACACCCAGCATCAGCGTCCAGGTACGCAAGGCGTCGCGCGCGGCGAGCACGCCCGCGGAATGCAGCAGCGCCGTCGCGGCCAGCCACGGCATCAGCGAGGCATTCTCCACCGGATCCCAGAACCACCAGCCGCCCCAGCCCAGCTCGTAATACGCCCAGTAGGAACCGGCAGTGATGCCCAGCGTCAGCGCCACCCACGCGCCCAGCACCCACGGGCGCATGACACGGGCGAAGGTCGGCGTGACCTCCCGCGTCAGCAGCGCGCCGACGGCGAAGGAGAACGCGACCGACAGACCGACATAGCCGCAATAAAGGACCGGCGGATGCAGGGCGAGGCCGATATCCTGCAGCAGCGGGTTGAGCCCCGCGCCCTCTGCCGGCGCCGGTACCATCCGGGCAAAGGGATTGGAGGAAGCGAGCAGGAAGGCATAGAAGCCGAGGCCCACGAAGGCCTGCGCCGCCAGGGTTGCCAGCAGCGTGCGTTCGGGCAGGCGATGCTCCACCCAGGCGATCAGCCCGCCGGCCAGCGCCATCACGGTGATCCACAGCAGCATGGAGCCTTCGTGGTTGCCCCACGCCCCTGCCAGCTTGAAGATCGCCGGCTTGGCCGAATGCGAATTGCTGGCCACCAGCGCCACCGACAGGTCGGTCACCGCAAACAGGTACAGCAGTGCGGCAAAGGCAATGGCGCATAGCAGCGCCTGCACCTGCGCCGCCGGGCGCACCAGGCCGGCCAGCGGCTCCGCCTCGCCCCGCGCCAATGCGATCACGCCGCCCAGCAGCTGCAACGCGGCCAGCGCCGCCGCCAGCCACAGCGCGGCAAGACCCAGCTCCGCGATCACTCCTGCGTTTCCGCAACCGTCTCGCGCGCCTCGGACGGGCTCATGTCCTGCAGCTCGCGCGGCATGTAGTTCTCGTCATGCTTGGCCAGCAGGTTGGTCGCGAGGAAGGTGCCATCGGGTCGCAACGCGCCTTCGGCCACCACGCCGGATCCTTCCACGAACAGGTCGGGCACGATGCCGCTGAACTGCACCGGCACGCGCGCCGCGCCATCGCCCACCAGAAAACGGATCGTGACGCCATCGGGGGCAGTCTCAAGCGATCCGGCCTGCACCATCCCGCCCAGCCGCACCGCCTGACCTATCGCCGGCGGATCACCCAGCATGGCGCTGGGGACGTAGAAATAGCTGGCTTGGTTGCGCAGCGCCCAGGCGGCCAGCAACCCGGCCCCCAGCAGCGCCACCAGCGCGATGATCACCAGCACCAGCCGCTGATGCTTGGCCTTCAGCGCGGCCATTCAGCGGCCCGACACGCGATCACGCCGCGCTTCGGCACGACGCATGGACCGCCAGCTCCAGCCGGCCAGCAGCAGGGTGGCAAGGATCGCGACGGCATAGGCCGCCAGCACGAAGCTCCATTGGTCCAGCCCTTCGCGCATCAGCCCCATTCCGTGGCGGGTGCAGCGGCCCGGCGGCGCAGGCGCGCCTCGGCCTGAGCCTCCGCCAGCAGCGCGCGCATCCGCGCCAGCACCACGCCGCCGAACAGCAGGGAGAAGCCGATCGTCGCCACCAGCAACGGGGCCAGGAACACGCCGTCGATCGCGGACTGGCCGAGCGTGATGGAGGGCGGCTGGTGCAGCGAGTTCCACCACACGACCGACCGGTTGATGATCGGCACGTTGATCGCCCCCACCAGACCATAGATCGCCAGGATCCGGCTGGACGCGCCATCACGCGCGATGGCACCGGCGAGCGCGATGTAGCCCAGATACAGGAACAGCAGCACCAGCATGGAGGTCAGCCGTCCGTCCCACACCCACCAGGTGCCCCAGGTCGGCCGGCCCCAGATGGAACCGGTGGCAAGACAGATTGCGGCAAAGGTGGCGCCGGGCACTGCCGCGGCGCGGGCGGCGAGCGCGGCCAGCGGATGGCGCCAGACGAGCTCGGCCAAGCTGGCGATGGCAATGGTCATCCATCCGCCCATGCCCAGCCAGGCGGCGGGAACGTGCACGAACAGGACGCGCACCGTCTCGCCCATCAGGCGGTCGGGCGGCACCACCAGCAGCCCCCAAGCCAGCGCAGCACCCGCCAGCACCAGCCCGCCGATCAGCAGGGGCAGCGTCAGCCGACGGGCTATGCCGAGAAAGCGGGCAGGATTGGCGTAGAAGTGCATGAAAAATGGTGACCTGACAGTGGTTCTACCGTCTGCCCGGCGCACGGCAAGCCCCATGCACAGGAACCGGCGCCCGTTTACGAGCGCCGGTGGCGTGGCTCAGGCCCGACCGATCAGTTCCTGCGCCATCCGGTCCGCCACCGTGTCCGCCGAATGGCCGCTGGCATCGCTCTGCTGCCAGATGGTCTGCAGGCGACCGGGGATCTGGTCGATCCGGCCCTGCACATCGGCCATGTCGACCGACGCACCATGCTGGCTGGCGAGGTATTCCAGGCTGACATTGATGATGCCGCCGGCATTGATGACGTAGTCCGGGGCATAGAGGATGCCCCGCTCCGCCAGCCGCGCACCGTCGCCCGCGCGGGCGAGCTGGTTGTTCGCGCCGCCGGCGACGATCCGGCAGGCGAGCTGCGGGATCGATGCTTCCGTCAGGATGGCGCCCAGCGCGTTGGGGCTGAACACCTCGCACTCGGTCGCCAGGATGGCATCGGCCGGCACGCTGCGTGCGCCAAGCTCCGTCGCCAGCGCCTGCGCCCGTGCCCCGTCGATATCGGCCAGCACCAGGTCGGCGCCATCGGCTGCCAGCAGGCGGGCAACGCCGCCGCCGACACTGCCGACGCCCTGCACTGCCACGCGCACGCCGCGCATGTCGCCCGCGCCCAGCGCATGCGCCACCGCGGCCTTGATGCCCAGATAGATGCCACGGGCGGTGAACGGACCCGGATCGCCGCCGATCGCGCCTTCGCCCGCGGGCAGGCCGCAGACATGGCTGGTCCGGGCGGAGATCGCGACCATGTCCGCCACCGAAGCACCGACATCTTCTGCCGTCACGTAACGGCCGCCCATGTCCTCCACCGCGTCGCCGAAGGCGGCCAGCATCGCAGGCGTCTTGGTCCGCTGCGCATCCAGCAGGACAACCGCCTTGCCGCCGCCCATGGGCAGACCGGCCATCGCGTTCTTGTAGCTCATGCCCCGGCTCAGCCGCAGCGCGTCGCGCATCGCGCCCGCCGGATCCGCATAATGCCAGAAGCGGGTGCCGCCGGCGCCCGGGCCCAGATGGGTGGAATGCAGCGCGATGATGGCGGTCAGGCCGCTGGCGCGATCATGCACCACGTTCACCTGCTCGTGCGCGTCGAAATCGCTGTCCGTCCAGAAAGCCGACATACCTGCTCCGCATGTATTGGGCGAAGGGCGGATGCCGTGAAAAGGTGGGGCGATTGACGGGGTTTGAACCCGCGACCTCCGGTACCACAAACCGGCGCTCTAACCAACTGAGCTACAATCGCCATCAGCCTGTCGCCGTGGGAGCGGCGCTGATAGGCCCCCGCACGTCGCCGTCAAGCGGTGATCGGCACGGGCTGGCGCCTGTTGCACACTTCGCCCGCCCGATGCAAATCCAAAAAGATGTAGGTGGCAAATGGCGCAACATTGTTGCGTGCGCCGGTGAGGCTTGCCCGGGCAGGGCGCCGCTTTAAACACGGCGCATGGCGAATCCGGGCGAGACCACTGCAGCGACGCTGCTGGCACATGCGGGGGTGCGACGTGTGCCGACCCCGAAGGCGGAACTGTTCGACATGCCCGGCTTCCTGCCGCCGGGCATGTGCGCGACCCTGATCGCGCTGATCGATCAGGACCGGCGCCCCTCCACCATCGCCGACCCGAATGGCGACAGCTATTTCCGCACCAGCGAGACCTGCGATCTGGCCGCCGACCTGCCGGTGGTGCAGGACCTGGAGGCGCGGCTGCTGGCGCTGAACGGGATCGACCCCGCCCATGGCGAGCCTGCCCAGGGACAGCGCTACGCCGAGGGGCAGGAGTTCAAGCCGCACACCGACTATTTCGAGCCACAGGGCGTGGACTACCAGCGCTTCTGCGCGGTCGCCGGCAACCGGACCTGGACCTTCATGATCTACCTGAACGACGTAGAGGCCGGCGGCGCCACGCGCTTCAAGGTCGTCGACAAGATCTTCCAGCCCGCGACCGGCAAGCTGGTGTGCTGGAACAACCACCGGCCGGATGGCACGCTGAACCCTGCCACCCTGCACCATGGCATGAAGGTGCGGCGCGGCGTCAAATACGTCATCACCAAATGGTATCGGGAACGCCCTTGGGGCTGATCGGCCCGGCCTTCGTCAGCCTTGGGCCAGTGCGGCATCGCCGACGAAGGGATTGCTGGCCCGTTCCTGCGCGAAGGTGCTGACCGGGCCGTGGCCGGGGATGAAGGTCATGTCGCCCAGCGGCCACAGCTTGGTGACGATCGCCTCGATCAGCGCGTCGTGATCGCTCAGCGGGAAGTCGGTGCGCCCGACGGATCCGGCGAACAGCACGTCCCCCACGAAAGCGAAGCGGGTAGGACGATGGACAAAGACCACATGGCCCGGCGTGTGGCCGGGGCAATGCAGCACATCCAGGGTGATCTCGCCGAAGCTGACCGTGTCACCCTCCTCCAGCCAGCGCGTCGGGTCGAACACGCGGCCCGGCGTGCCGAAGCGCTGACCGTCCTCGTCCAGCCGGGCGATCCAGAAGCGGTCCTGCTCCTCCGGGCCCTCGATCGGCACCGCGAGGTCCTTCGCCAGTTCGCCGGCCAGGCCGCAATGATCGATATGCCCGTGGGTCAGCAGGATCTTCTCGACCGTCACGCCGGCGCGGCGCACCGCATCCCTGATCTTGTCGAGGTCGCCGCCGGGATCGATCACCGCCGCCCGCATGGTCTTCGTGCACCAGGCAAGGCTGCAGTTCTGCTGCAGCGGGGTGACGGGGATGATGGCGGCGCGCAGGGGCGGCAGTATCTCGTTCATGCGCTACAAGTGCGCGGGGCCCGCGCGGATTGCAATCAGACCCGGCCGCTCTTCCACACCACGCGCCCGATGATGTCGACCTCGCCTTGCGCCACCTCGATCGGCTCGTAGGCGGGATTGGAGCTGATCAGCAGCACGCGTCCGGGCTTGCCGGCCTGCAGCCGCTTGACGTTCAGCACCTCCCCCAGCCGCAGCACATGAATGCCTTCGCGGAACGGGCGCGGCGTGCGGTCGACCAGGATCTCGTCACCATCCTTCAGCAGCGGGTCCATGCTGTCGCCGGACACGCGAATGGCGGACAGCTTGGTCGGGTCCAGACCCTGCTCGCGCAGCCAGCGGCGCGAGAACATCATGGTGTCGAAGGATGTTTCCTGCGCACCCACGCTGCCCGGCCCGGCCGATGCCTCGATCGCCAGCCGGTCCAGCTCCACCCACTGCTCGCTGTCCATCGCCAGCGTGCCACCCAGACCGGGCAGATCGCCGGCAGCAGACGGGTCGTAGGATTTATACTCTGGCGCACCAAGCTGGGACTCGGCGACGTTGAAGTACTTTGCCAGCCGCCGCCGGTCCTCCTCTTCCAGCTTACGAGGGCTGCCCTTGCTGATATATTGCTGAAGATACGTGGCGTTGCGCCCCAGCATGCGTGACAGTGCGGCGAGGCTCGTCCCCTTGTCGCGGGCCAGATCGGCCAATGTTTCCCGCGGATCCATGGTTTTTTCCTGTGTTCCTATGATGTCTCACATAGAGGAAGTATTTTTCCTAGACAAGTAGGATTTTTCCAGCGATACGATGGCTCAGGCGATTCGCCTACCGGGTCAGTCCTTCCATAATGGAGGCATCATGTTGTTGGGTCAGATCGAAGTATTCCTAGGTGAAACAGGCATGGCAGCTACAAAGTTCGGGCGCCTTGCCGCGCATGATCCGCGCTTTGTACTTGATCTGCGCATGGGCCGCATGCCGCGTAATCATACGGCGCAGCGTATAGAACATTTCATGAACGTATATAACCGTCCAAGCGCTTTCTGATCTGAGTTCGTTTATTGATAATGGGGGTCATCAATATGTTTTCCGAAACCATCAACACCGCTGCCATCCTGCCGACCTTGGCGTTCAAGGGCGCCGACACGAAGACACGCCGCCGGCTCACGCCCGCCGATCGCCTGCGGGCAGCGCTGATCACGCTGGCCGAGGGGCAGGCGACCGTGACCGATCATGGGGAGCGCAGCTGGGCCAGCATCACCTTTGCGGGCACCCGCCACCAGGTCACCCTGGTGTTCACCGGCGCCGAGGCGATCGAGGCGGGCGAGAAGTTCATCGCCTTCCTGCCGGAACATGATTTCGCCATTCCGGGGCAGCTGGTGGCTGACGCCGCCGTGAGCGCGGTGGATCACCAGATGCTGCCGGAAGAGCGCATGGTGGTACAGGTCGAGGTGCTGATGCTCGACGACAACTGAGCTGCCGACGTGCCGGGGCGGTCTGGATCACCGCCCCGGCGCACAGAGCCTACAGGCGCCACTCCCAGCCGAGCGGATCGCCATCCATCACCTCCACACCCGCGCCTGCCAGCTCGTCGCGCAATGCGTCGGAGGTGGCGAAGTCCTTGTCCCCCCGCGCCTGACGGCGCCGGTCAAGCAGGGCCACGATCCCTTCCTCCCCGATGGAGGCGTCCGCCGGGCGCACCCGCAGGTCGCCGCGCGTCAATGTGCCAAGGTGCAGCCCCAGCACGCTGTCCATCGCCGCCGCTGCCGCCAGCTTCAGCTCTGGATCGATCTTCTTGGCGGCCAGCACGTCCTCCAGCGCGGTCAGCGCGACCGGCGTGGCAAGATCGTCCGCCAGCGCGGCATCGAAGCGTTCCATCGATGGCTGCAACTTGCCCCAGTCCTGCGCCAGCACCGCCTCCCGCGTCCACGCCGCCCAGCCGGCTGCCGGCGCACGCTCCCGCAAGGCGGCCACCGCCATTACCAGCCGCTTCAGTCGGGTCAGCGCGGCGCCCAGCGCATCCCAGCTGAACTCCAGCTCGCTGCGGTAATGCGCCTGCAGGCACAGCATGCGATAGGCCAGCGGGTGATAGCCGCGCTCCACCAGCAGCGGCACGCGCAGGAACTCGCCCGAGGACTTGCTCATCTTGCCCCCGCGCTCCACCAGGAAGTTGTTGTGCAGCCACATGCGCGCGCCGGAATTCACCGGATCGGCCAGGCCGCCGCAACCGCAGAACGCCTGGTTCTGCGCGATCTCGTTCGGATGGTGGATCTCCCGATGATCGATCCCGCCGGTGTGGATGTCGAACGGGAAGCCCAGCAGCTTGCCGCTCATCACGCTGCATTCCAGGTGCCAGCCGGGCGCACCGCGGCCCCACGGACTGTCCCACTCCATCTGCCGCCGCTCGCCTGCCGGCGTGGTCCGCCAGATCGCGAAATCCGCCGCGTTGCGCTTGCCGCTCACCGCCTCGATCCGGCTCTCGCCTTCGTCGGTCCGTGCCCGTGCCAGCAGACCATAGTCGGCAACGGTCGACACGTCGAAATACAGGCCGCTGTCCAGCCGGTAGCAGTGCCGCTCCTCGATCGAGGCGGCGAATTCGATCATCGCCTCGATGTAGTCGGTGGCGACCGACCAGTGCGCCGGCTGCCGGATGTTCAGCGCCCGGATGTCCGCAAAGTACGCCTCGGTATAATGACGCGCGATGTCCCAGATGGACTGCGCGCGGCTCGCCGCCATCCGCTCCATCTTGTCCTCGCCCGCATCCGCATCATCCGTCAGATGGCCGACATCGGTGATGTTGATCACATGCGTCAGCCGGTACCCGGACCAGCTGAGCGTCCGCCCGAGCAGGTCGGCAAAGACATAGGCGCGCATGTTGCCGACATGCGGGTAGTTGTAGACGGTCGGCCCGCAGGAATAGACCCGCGCCTCGCCGGCATGGACCGGCCGGAAGGGTTCGAGCTGCCGCGTCAGCGAATTGAACAGGGTGAGTTCGGTCATGCCGGCGGAATGGGCACGGGTGGCGCCCGGGTCAAGCAGCCTCAATCCGCGTCGAACAGCTCCGCCAGCTGCTCGATGATCGCTCCGCCCAGCTGTTCCACATCCATGATCGTGACCGCCCGCTTGTAGTAGCGGGTGACGTCATGCCCGATGCCGATCGCTGCCAGCTGCACCGGCGATTGCCGCTCGATCCAGTCGATCACCTTGCGCAGGTGCATCTCCAGGTAACCGGCGCTGTTCACGCTCAGCGTGCTGTCATCCACCGGCGCGCCGTCCGAAATCACGATCAGGATGCGGCGGTCCTCCGCCCGGGCCAGCAGGCGGCTGTGCGCCCACAGCAGCGCCTCGCCGTCGATGTTCTCCTTCAGCAGTCCTTCGCGCATCATCAGGCCGAGATTGCGCCGGGCGCGCCGCATCGGCTCGTCCGCGCGCTTGTAGATGATGTGCCGCAGATCGTTCAGGCGGCCGGGCTGTGCGGGCTTGCCGTTGGCCAGCCACTTCTCGCGCGACTGTCCGCCCTTCCAGGCGCGGGTGGTGAAGCCCAGCACCTCTACCTTCACGCCGCAGCGTTCCAGCGTGCGCGCCATGATGTCCGCGCTGATGGCGGCGATGGAGATCGGCCGGCCGCGCATGGAGCCGGAATTGTCGATCAGCAGCGTGACGACCGTGTCCTTGAACGCCTGCTCCTGCTCCACCTTGTAGCTGAGCGACTGGCCGGGGCTGACGATCACGCGTGCCAGGCGCGCCGCGTCCAGCAGGCCTTCCTCCTGATCGAAATCCCAGGCGCGATTCTGCTGCGCCATCAGCCGCCGCTGCAGCCGGTTGGCCAGTCGTGTGACCACGCTCGCCAGGCCACTCAGCTGGCTGTCGAGGTAGGCGCGCAGCCGCTCCAGCTCCTCGTGGTCGCACAGCTCCTGTGCTTCCACGACCTCGTCGAACTGCTCGCTATAGGCGCGATAGTCGAAATGTTCGGGCAGCTCGGTCCACGGGCGGTTCGGGCGATTGGGGACGCTGCCCTCCTCGCCATCATCGCCGGCGGCGCCTTCCGGCATCTCCTCCTTGCTCTCGATCTCGGAAGAGCCGTCATCCTCGGCGTCGCCTTCGCCCGTCTCGCCGGTCTGCGTCTCCGGCCGGCGCTCCTCCACGGGGCTCTGCTCGGCACCTTCGTCCTCGCCTTCGTCGTCACCCAGGGCGTCATCCTCGCCTTCGTCGGGCTCCGGCTCGGCTGGCGCTTCGGTCTGCACCAGATCCAGATGGCGCAGCAGGTCCAGCGTCAGCGACTGGAAGGCGCGCTGGTCGGCCAGGCTGTCGCCCAGCTGCTCGAAATCGTCACCCGTGCGACTTTCGACCCATTCGCGCACCAGCTCCACGCCGGGCCGTGCGATCTCGGGAATCGGCTGACCGGTCAGCTGCTCGCGCAGCATCAGCGCCAGCGCGCTTGCCAGCGGCACCTGGTCCGCTTCCCGCGCGCGGGCAATGGCGTCGCCGCGCATCCGCTGCGCGATGGACGCCGCCAGATTGTCGCGCATTCCGGCGAAGGCGGTTTCGCCCAACGCCTCGTACCGCACGCGCTCTACCGCATCGAAGCACGCGCGGGCGACGGGATCCTCGGGCGCGGCCCGGCGGTGCAGCACCTCGTCATGGTGGCGCAGGCGCAAGGCGAAGCTGTCGGCATGGCCACGCGCCTCGCGCGCCTGATCCGCCGGAACCGTCCGGTGGGGCATGGGCACGCGCAGGGTCCGGCCGACCAGCACCGGAGCGTCGGGCGTCCAGCCGACCTCGGCCTCGGCATCGTGGGCGATGGCCCGGGCCGCGCCGGTCAGCGCCAGCCGGAACTGGTCAAGGGGGGTCTGTTCGGCCAAGGCCTAGCCAGCGGGCTTTTCGCCTGCCGCCTCCTCGATCGCTGCCACGATGGTCTGGCCGGTGGTGGCCCAGTCCTTCAGGAACCCTTCGATGCCCTTGTCGGTCAGCACATGGTTGAACAGGCGCCAGATCACCTTGGCAGGCATGGTGCCGACATCGGCGCCGATCCGGGCGGCTTCCAGCACATGCACCGGGTGGCGGATGCTGGCGGCCAGGATTTCCGTCTCGAAGGCATAATTGTCGTAGATCAGGCGGATGTCGCGGATCAGGTCCATGCCGTCGAACCCGTTATCGTCATGCCGGCCGATGAACGGGCTGATGAAGCTCGCCCCCGCCTTCGCGGCCAGCAGCGCCTGGTTGGCGGAAAAGCACAGCGTGACATTGACCATGGTGCCGTCATCCGACAGCGCCTTGCAGGTCTTCAGCCCGTCCACCGTCAGCGGCACCTTGATGCACACATTGGGGGCGATGGCGCGCAGCACGTCGGCCTCCCGCATCATCTGCCGATGGTCCAGCGCGACGACTTCCGCGCTGACCGGGCCATCCACCAGCGCGCAGATCTCCCGCGTCACGGCGATGAAGTCCTTGCCCGACTTGCTGATCAGCGTGGGATTGGTGGTCACGCCGTCCAGCAGGCCGGTCGCGGCCAGTTCCGCGATCTCGGCAGTGTCGGCGGTGTCGACGAAGAATTTCATGTCGGGATTGTCACTCTTCTTGCAGGGGCGGTGATTGCTGCTTCGGACACGAACCCTATAGGCGCGACCATGCCTCGCACAACCGGCTTTCTCCGCTCCCTGGCCGCGGGCAGCGCCTGCTTCGCCGCCGCACCGGCAATGGCGAACGACGACACGCAGCTGTGGCACTTCTCGATCCTGAACGCGCCGGTCGGTGCGGACGGTCGGCTGACGCTGGAAACGTCCCCCCGCGCGCGCGAAAGCTCCGTGGGTGACGAACAGGTCATCAACCGCATCACCTACGATCACCGCCTGACCGGGGCCGTCACGGTCGGCGGCGGAATGGCCTTCATCCCGACCGCCGGGCCGAACGAGTTCCGGCCGCACCAGCACCTCATCCTGACCGCCGGCGTGTTCCAGGCGCGTACCCGGGTGGAGCAGCGGTTCTTCCACGGGGCGGACCGCATGGCACTGCGTCTGCGGCAGCGGTTGCAGGTCACGGTGCCACTTGCCCGCGATACCAGCGTCAGCGGATCGGCGGAGGTGCTGTACAATGCCCGCACGCAGACCATCGGCATGGCCCAAGGCGTGGACAGCTGGCGCGCGCGGATCGGCGTGCAGCAGAAGGTGTCGCAACGGCTGGAACTGGGGGCTGCCTACCTGCTGATGCTCAGCCCTCGTGGGGAGCGGGAGGATCAGTGGAGCCATGTGCCGCAGGTCTCGCTGACCTGGCGGCTGTAGGGATCAGAACGCGCCCGCAGCGCCAAGGATCGTGGCCAGCGCAGGATCGCGCGTCGCAGCCGGATCGGCGCGGATGACGCCCTCTTCCCGCCCGATCTCGCCCCAGATCGTGTCTTCCACCGCAGCGGCCAGGCCACGGGCGATCGCCGCCGTATCGACACCGGTTGCCGCGCCTAGCAGGCCGCTGACCAGCGGGTCGGACAGGGTGGCCAGCGCTTCGTCGGCTTCCGGCACCAGCACGGACAGCAGCCGGCCGCCAAGCTCGCCGCGCAGGAACTGCGTTGCCGCGGACGGCCCGCCGCGCACGATCGCCAGGGCATTGCCGATGCCGACGGTCCGCACCGCATCGGTCACCACCGGCGCCGCGCGATAGGATGCATCGATCGCCGCATCGGCGAACACCTCGTCCAGCCGCTGGCGGAACAGGGGGGAGGACAGCACCCGCGTCAGCGCGTCGCCGCGCGCGCCCAGCCGGGCGGGCAGGTCGGCCCGGGTCAGTGCGTCGTCCCAGTATCCGCCGGGCGCCGTCAGCCGGGCAAAGGCCCGCTCGCTCGACAGCAGCAACAGGCGGCGCACCGCCTCTGTCAGGCTGAGCGGCTGGGTACCAGTCGCGCAGCCCGGCAGGGCGGCGGCCAGCCCGGCCGCCAGCGCGCCGGCCATCACGGCACGGCGCGTCGGAAGGGGGCTGGCCGCCATCCGCATCAGAAGCGGAAGTTGACGTTGGCGTTCACGCCATGCGTCTTGAAGCGGCCGTTCAGGCGCTCCATGTCCGTGCTGCCGGCGCCGCCGATCAGGAACGGATTGTTCGCCGCGGCGGAACCACGGGCCACATTCACGTCGAAGTCGTCCGCCTTCAGGTTGCGGTACTGATATTCCAGACCCACCGAGATGGCGTCGGTCAGCTTGTGCTCGTAACCGCCGCCCGCGACGTAACCGAAGGCGTGATCGTCATCACCGTCGAAGTTGAAGGCGTTGGCGGTGTTGCTGGTGGTGAAGCGGTTCTGGATCCGGCCATAGGCAAGCCCGCCCGTCGCATACAGCAGGCCGTCGCCCGAGGTGATGCCGGCGCGCGCACGCAGCGAGGCCTGGTTCCGCACGGTGCGGGTGAAGGTGTAGGACGCCGGCGTCGTGCTGAAGCCGGTGACGTAGTTGCGCAGCTTGCCATGCGTGTAGTCGGCCACGACGCCGAACACGACGGGGCCCATCTGGCGATCGTAACCGATCTTCACACCACCGGTGATCGAATCCTGGTCACCTTCGCAGCCGCCCGATGCAGCGCCGGTGTTGGCGCGGCCATCGCAGAAGCCCGGACCGAACGCGTTGACGCCAGCGGCGGTGCGGACGACGTCACGGTTGCCGTCGCCATTGGTGTCGAACACCAGCGTCTCGCCACGGTCGGACTCGTTGAAGGTGTAGCCGCCATGCACACCGACATAGGGGCCGTCCCAGGTGGTGGTGGTGGACTGCGCCATCGCGGGGGCAGCGATCACGGCGGTGCCGATGACCAGGGCGGACAGGAATGCTCTCATATTCGAATACCTCTTGCGTTTAGGCAGCTCGTTGGCTTGCCTGCCCCGAACCGTCATCCCTGCGCAAAGCTCCCTGCTTCGTGCAACAAATGACAATCCGGTATCTGCATGTTGCATCTGCGCAACACTGGTGCAGGCGCGCCAAGGCGCCACATCCGCCCTTGCCCTGCGCCTCCTGTCACCTCCATGAACCTCCAGGCCAATGACCCGTATCCGCCTTCTCCAGTTCAACGCCGCGCTCGGCCCGCTCGACTATCGTGTGCCCGAAGGGATGCAGGTCGGGCCGGGCGACGCCGTGATCGCGCCGCTGGGGCCGCGGCAGATCATCGGCATCGTGTGGGAGGCCGACCGCCTGCCCGCGGCCGACGTGCCGGAGGCGAAGCTGCGCCCGCTGCTGGCCAAGCTGCCCGTGCCGCCCCTGCAGCCGCAGCTGCGCCGCCTGATCGAATGGACGGCCGACTATTACTGCGCGCCCCTTGCGGCCGTTGCCCGCATGGTGCTGGCATCGGGCGGCGCCCTGCGCGGCCCGGCCACCACCACCGAATACCGCCTGTCCGGCCAGGAACCCCCGCGGCTCACCCCGCAACGCCGGCTGGCGCTGGACGCGCTGCAGGGCGAGCAGGCCACCATGCGCGAACTCGCGACGCTTGCCGGCGTCAGCGAGGCGGTGCTGCGCGGCCTTGCCAATGCCGGCGCGCTGGAACCGGTGCAGGTGGACATCGACCGCCCCTACCCGCCCGCCGACCCGGACCACCACCAGCCCGACCTCAGCGAGCTGCAGCGCGAAGCCGCCGACACCATGGTCGCCGCCGTCCAGGCGCACGCCTTCGCCCCCTTCCTGCTCGACGGCGTGACCGGCTCCGGCAAGACCGAGACCTATTTCGAGGCCGTCGCCGCCGCCCTGCGCGCGCAGCGCCAGGTGCTGGTCCTGCTGCCGGAAATCGCGCTGACGGAGGCGTTCCTCACCCGCTTCGGGCAGCGCTTCGGCACGCAGCCGGTCCTGTGGCACTCCTCGCTCAAATCGACCGAACGCCGCCGCGCCTGGCGCGCCATTTCGGAAGGAACCGCGCAGGTGGTGGTCGGCGCCCGCTCCGCCCTGTTCCTGCCCTATGCCGCCCTCGGCCTGATCGTGGTGGACGAGGCGCACGAGGTATCCTTCAAGCAGGATGACGGTGTCCGCTACAATGCGCGCGATGTCGCCGTGATGCGCGCCCGGTTCGAACAGATCCCGGTGATCCTCGCCAGCGCCACGCCCGCGCTGGAAAGCCTGCAGATGGCGGAGAGCGGGACCTACCGGCGCCTCGTCCTGCCCAGCCGCTTCGGCGGGGCGACCATGCCCACCATCAAGATCGTCAACCTGACGGAGGAGAAGCCCGGCGCCGGCCGCTGGCTGGCCCAGCCGATCGTGCAGGGCATCACCGAACGCCTGCAACGCGGCGAGCAGTCGCTGCTGTTCCTCAATCGCCGCGGCTATGCCCCGCTGACGCTGTGCCGCAATTGCGGCTACCGCTTCAAATGCCCCAATTGCAGCGCCTGGCTGGTGGAGCACCGCCTCAGCCGCCGCCTCGCCTGCCACCATTGCGGGCACGAAACACCGCCGCCCCGCACTTGCCCCGAATGTGGCGAGCCCGACTGCATGGTCGCCTGCGGCCCCGGCGTGGAACGCATCGCGGACGAGGTGGCCGAGCTGTTCCCCGACGCCCGCACCGCGCTCGTCACCTCCGACACGCTGAACACGCCGGACAAGGCCGCCACCTTCATCGCCCAGGCCGAGACCGGCGCGGTGGACGTGATCGTCGGCACGCAATTGATCACCAAGGGGTTCCACTTCCCCGACCTCACGCTGGTGGGCGTGGTCGATGCCGATCTCGGCCTGGAAGGCGGCGACCTGCGCGCGGCGGAGCGGACCTACCAGCAGGTCGCCCAGGTCGCGGGGCGCGCGGGCCGCGGCACCAAGCCGGGCGAGGTGCTGATCCAGACCCGCCACCCCGACGCGCCGGTGATCGCCGCGCTGGCCGCGGGCGACCGCGACGCCTTCTACGCCGCCGAGACCGAAGCCCGCCGCGACGCCGGGGCGCCGCCCTTCGGCCGCTGGGCCGCGATCATCGTCAGCAGCGAGGACGAGGCCGAAGCCCGCGAAGCCGCCAACCGCCTCGGCGCCACCCGCCCGGACCTGCCCAATGTGGAGGTGCTCGGCCCGGCCCCGGCGCCGCTATCCCTTCTGCGCGGCCGCTTCCGCTACCGCCTGCTGCTCAATGCGCGGCGCACGGCGCAGGTGCAGGCGGTCATCCGCGAATGGCTGGGTGAGCATCGCCACCCGCAGGGGGTGCGGGTGAGCGTGGATATTGATCCGTATAGCTTTGTGTGATGATGTTTAGGTGCTTGGCGTCGGGGTCACGCCGACTACAAGCAAGCATATCCCGGTCTCTGCGCGGTGATTAAATCTCTGCGCTCGGTGATTTGGAATGGCACATAGAGCGGTAGCGAGTTAACGAATTGCCATGGTATTAGGACGTTTTTTTTCGATCGGGTATGGTAGCAACACCCAAGAGGCTGTGCTCGAGCGGCTGCGCCTTACGGGTGTGAAATATCTAATAGATGTTCGTTCAATGCCGTACTCGAAGTTTCAGCCGGATTTCTCGCGTGAACCTCTATCAATGGCACTTCAAAACGCTGAAATTAAGTATGTATTTATGGGAGATGTGCTAGGTGGCAGGCCAACTGATGATGAATGCTATACTGATGGTAAGGTTGATTACGAGAAGGTTCGAGCGAAAGATTTCTTTAGACACGGCATTACTCGATTAAAAAGAGCTTATGAGCAGAGCTTAGCTGTTTGCTTATTCTGCAGCGAGGGCCACCCATCGCAGTGTCATCGCGCAAAGCTTATAGCTGTAGCTTTATCAGACGACGGAATCGATGTTACCCACATTCTTCCGGACGGCTCAGCGCTTAGTCAATCTCAGGTTATTGATCAACTTACCGATCGACAAACGAGCTTTTTTGAGGAAAGTTTCACATCGAGGAAGAAATATCGTTGACAATCCTAGGAGATGCCTTTGCAAGTATTTACCATTGGCGGATACGGATTTACTGACAGTTCGTTTCTCAGCGCGCTCACTAAGAATGAAGTTGATACGTTAGTTGATGTGCGGCAGCGCCGTGGGCTGCGAGGATCGAAGTATGCATTTCTGAATAGCACCCGATTACAAGCGCTCGTGGCTTCAGCAAACATACGCTACGTTCATGCTCTCGGCCTAGCGCCTACAACGGCTATACGCAGCACACAAAAGCAAGAGGATCAAGCGAACGCTATTAGAAAGCGAGATCGCCAGCTATTGTCCGCCGAGTTTATAGACAAATACAGTACATGTATCCTAGATCAATTTGATGACGCTGCATTTCTACGATCGTTAGAGAGCGCCAGTGCGCTGGCACTCTTCTGCGTAGAAACGGAACCATCGGCTTGCCATCGATCACTTGCCGCAACGCGCTTGGCTGAACTTTTCAACTTAGATCAACCTATAAGGCATCTTCGCCCATGAACATCCTTATCTTGGGACGAACTCGTATGGGCACCTCCCATCGTTGCATTGGCGGTATTACGGAGGAAGGAAATTCGGTCCGGCTTCTCACATCTGGTGGTGACTATTGGCCTACCTCCGCTCCGTTCCAGATTGGTGAGGTATGGGATGTCTCATTCACACACGCAGCAAACCTGAGACCACCACATCTTGAGGATGTCCTAGTTCACGGGTTTAAGTTTGTCGGCCCCGTACCAAGTTTTGGCACCCAAGTATCTCAGATTGTAACTGGATTGACGGGCAGTACACAGCATATCTTTGACGGCAATCTTGCCTTCACCGCTGCGAACAACGGCTTCATAAATCAACGTCGAGGCGTTCCAAATCATAGCACCTGCTTTTGGATTCCGGATCAAGACTTGGTCCTACGATCCGACGGTAAGCATTACGACTATCCGGGCAAGTTTGGTCCCCGCGGATTCTCCTATGTTGGAGAGCCAAGCGCGATCCCGGTTATCCCGGCGGGAACTTTCGTTCGGATGTCGTTAGCGCGATGGTGGAGACCAGATGATGCAGATCAGCATCTTGAAGAGCGCTGCTATCTGCAACTGTCTGGCTGGTTTTGAGACATTCTGATGATACCCAGTGCGCAAGAGCATCGCTCACGTAGGGCGGTCCCTCAAACACATCTGCCGCGACACAGAACAAAACGGAACCCGTCAATACCTTAGCGGCTGTGGTATACAACGGATCAGCCAACGAACTCTAAGTAGGAGCATCTACTAATGACCCCCATCACCCCCGTTTACGAAGCCCAAGCCTCCGCCACCGGCGGCCGCGACGGGCGCGCCACCACCTCGGACAACAAGATCGACCTGAAGCTGTCCCCGCCCAAGGAGATGGGCGGCACCGGCGAAGGCACCAATCCGGAACAGCTGTTCGCCTCCGGCTATTCGGCCTGTTTCCTGGGCGCGATGAAGTTCGCCACCACGCTGGACAAGTCCCTGCCCAAGGTGCCGGCCGACGCCAAGGTCACCGCCACCGTCGGCATCGGCCCGCGTCCGGACAAGGGCTTCGGCCTCAAGGTCGCCCTCTCCGCCAGCCTGCCCGGCATCGACCGTGCCGAGGCCGAGCGGCTGATGCACGCAGGGGACGAGATCTGCCCCTACAGCCACGCCACCCGCGGCAATATCGAAGTGACGCTGACCGTCGCCTGATCCGGCTGGCCATCGCGCGGTGCCCCATGGCGCCCGCGATGGCCCCTCCTCGTCGCCCCTGCGCAGGCAGGGGCCTGGATAACCCCTCCACCATCACCGTGGCCGCAGGTGGAGAGCGTGGATAGGCCCCTGCCTCCGCAGGGGCGACGAGGTAGGCTGAACTTTCCTACATCACCCTTGCCGTGCCATGCCCGGCGCATGACAACCGCCGACCTTCGCGAGCAGAAACAACAGCTTGCACCCTTCCCGCACACCCTGCGCGCGGAAGTTCACACACCGATCCGCCGCAAACCCGCAGGCAACCGCCATAAACCACCCGAACCGCGCACGCACATTCCGGCCGTTCGGTGTAAGCCTTACAGCCCGCTCCGCGCCATCACCGGCGCCACCTCGGGCAAGGCCCGCACACGCTCCGCCACTGCCAGCAGCGTGGGCGTATGGCCTGCGAACCACGCCCGCCGCGGCCGCCAGCTGATCACGCAGGCGATGTAGGCGTCCAGCAGCGTCACCCGCTCGCCCAGCGCAAACGGTCCGGCCAGCTGCGTCTCCAGCCACAGGTACAATTCCTCCCGCCGCCGGTCGGTCGCGTCGACCAGTTCCTGCGGTGCGGATGGCGCCCAGCGTTCCGGGTAATCGCCATAGGTGAAGGTCGGGTAGACATTGGCCACATACCACACCAGCAGCCGCAGGAACCGCGCATGGTCCGCGCTCCCCGCCGCCGGCGCCAGCTCAGGATGCCGCCCCGCCAGCCACAGCGCTATGGCCGCGCTCTCGGTCAGGACCAGGCCATCCTCCAGCACCAGCGTGGGCACCTGCGCCAACGGATTGATCGCCCGCAACCGGTCGCGCGCCGCGCCGGGCCGGTCGAACCCGGTCACATCCACGAAGTCGTACGGCTCGCCCGCCAGCGCCAGCATGATCTCCACGATGGTCGATCCCCAGCCAGGCACGCCGTACAGCTGCACGGTCAGCCCTCGTCGCGGGCGTCGTAATGCGCCCGCGCCCGTGCCACCTCGATCCGCTTGTCGATCGCCCACTGGCCGATCACCGTCACCGGCCCCTGCAGCGAATGGCCCAGCGGGGTCAGCGAATATTCCACCCGCGGCGGCACGCTCGGCTCCACCAGCCGGCGCACCAGCCCGTCGCGTTCCAGCACCCGCAGCGTGCGGGTCAGCATCCGCTGGCTGATCGCATCGATCTCCCGCTTCAACGCATTGAACCGCCGTGGCCCGTCGCCCAGCGCCATGATCACGCGGATGGTCCATTTGTCGCCCACCCGCGCCAGCACGTCGTTGACCGCGGTGCAGGCGCCGTGATCGGGGATATGCAAGGGCCCCTCCGGCTCATGGGCAGGCACATCGCTGTGCCTTTCGGACAGAGATGTGCCTTCTTGCGCGAATGTAGTCTGGGTCGCCATATCTGCCTCCAGTCACCAACAGTAACCACAGGGACGCACCCATGCAAATCCTCCGCATCGACAGCGCCACCACCGGCGATGATTCCGTCAGTGGCCGCCTCACGCAGATGCTGCTCGACCATTTCACCGCGGCGCATCCCGATGCCACCGTGATCAGCCACGATTACGGCACCGACCCGCTGCCGCATCTCACCCCCGTCACCACCGGCGCCATCCGCCGACCGGAAGAAGCGCGCACGCCCGAGATGCAGGCCGCCTACCCGGCCGAGCGCGCGATCCTCGACGAGTTCCTGGCCAGCGACATCGTGATCCTGGGCGCGCCGATGTACAACTTCACCATCCCCTCCCAGCTGAAGGCCTGGATCGACCGGCTGGGCGTGCCCCGCGTCACCTTCAGCTATGACGAGAACGGCCCCAAGGGTCTGGCCGGCGGCCGGCGCGTGATCGTCGCCAGCAGTCGCGGCGGCGACTACAACCAGGGCGATGCGGGCGAACATCAGGAAACCTACCTGAAGACCGTGTTCAACTTCCTGGGCATCGATCCAGAATTCGTCCGCGTGAACAAGGCCGGCTTCGGCCCCGAAGCGGTCGAGGCCGGCCTCGCCGCCGCGAAGGAAGAGATCGCGAAGCTGTAAGCCGCGGGCACAGGTGACCGGCCGGCGCATTGATTGGCGATGCCCGGCCCCACCCCCCAGCCTGTCCTGGTCCCGATCCTCGGTGACCAGCTCACCCCGACGCTCTCCAGCCTGGCGGGTCGCACCCCGGCGGACACGATAGTGCTGCTGATGGAGGTGGCGGAAGAGACCACCTATGTCCGCCACCACAAGGCCAAGATCGCCCTGATCCTGTCCGCCATGCGCCACTTCGCGGCCGAGATGCGGGCCGCCGGCTGGCAGGTGGACCATGTCGGACTGGAAGATCCCGCCAACACGGGCAGCTTCACGGGCGAGATCGCCCGCGCCATCACCCGCCACGATGCCGCCGCCGTACAGATGGTGGAGCCAGGCGAGCTGCGCGTGATGCAGGCCCTGCGCGCCTTTCAGGCCGCCAGCCCGGTGCCCATGCGCATCCTGCCGGACGACCGCTTCATCTGCTCCCTGCCGGAATTCTACAGCTGGTCCGCCGGCCGGCGCGAACTCAGGATGGAGTTCTTCTACCGCCAGATGCGGACGGAGACCGGTCTGCTGATGGACGGCGCCGAGCCCGCTGGCGGGCAATGGAACTACGACCGCGACAACCGCGAACCTCCGCCCCGCCAGCTCGACGCCCCGCCTGTTCCGCAGTTCGCTCCGGACGCAATCACGGCGGAGGTCATCGCGATGGTCGAACGCCTGTTCCCCCATCACTTCGGCACACTTGCCCATTTCCACTGGCCGGTCACCAGCGTGCAGGCGGAGCAGGCGGCCGCAGCCTTCATGGCGCAGCGCCTGCCACATTTCGGCACCTGGCAGGATGTCATGCTGCACGGGCAGGACGACCTGTTCCACTCGCTCCTGTCCACCTCACTCAACCTCGGCCTGCTCGATCCGCTGGACCTGTGCCGCCGGGCGGAGGCGGAATACCGCGCCGGCCGGGCGCCACTGAACGCGGTGGAAGGCTTCATCCGCCAGCTGCTCGGCTGGCGGGAATTCATCCGGGGCATGTACTGGCTGCACATGCCCGGGCTGCGCGATGCCAACTGGTTCGGCGCCACCCGGCCGCTGCCGGACTTCTACTGGACGGGCGAGACGGACATGCGCTGCATGGCGGACTGCGTGCGCTCCACCCGCGACAACGCCCATGCACACCATATCCAGCGGCTGATGGTGCTGGGCAATTTCGCGCTGATCGCCGGCATCAGCCCGCAGGAGCTGGAGGACTGGTTCCTGGTCGTCTATGCCGACGCCTACGAATGGGTGGAACTGCCCAACGTGGCAGCCATGTCGCAGTTCGCCGATGGCGGCACGCTGGCCAGCAAGCCCTATGCCGCCAGTGGCAACTACATCAACAGGATGTCCGATTATTGCGGCGCCTGCCGCTATGACGTGAACCAGAAGACCGGGCCGGATGCCTGCCCGTTCAACCCGCTCTACTGGGATTTCATGGTTCGGAACCGGGACAGGCTGGAACCCAATCGCCGCATCGGCCGGATCTACGCCAATTGGGACCGGATGAGCGAGAGCCGCCGGGCCGACACCCTGGCCAGTGCGAAAGGCGTGCTCGACGCACTGGTTCCCGCTGCGCCGGGCTGGGCGCACGCGCAATAGCGCTTACATTGCCAACAATCGCCATTGCCCCTAAGGGCAGGCGCAAAGCCGCCCCACCGGGCGCCAGCAGGAAATACGCCCATGTCCCGCCGCCGCCAGATCTACGAAGGCAAGGCCAAGATCCTGTATGAAGGTCCGGAACCCGGCACCATCATCCAGTACTTCAAGGATGACGCCACCGCCTTCAATGCCCAGAAGAAGGGCACGATCAACGGCAAGGGGGTGATCAACAACCGCATCTCCGAACATGTCTTCCTGCGGCTGTCGCATATCGGCATCCCCACCCACTTCATCCGCCGGCTGAACATGCGCGAGCAGCTGGTGCGGCAGGTGGAGATCATCCCGCTGGAAGTGGTCGTCCGCAACGTCGCCGCCGGCTCCCTGTCCAAGCGGCTGGGGCTGGAAGAGGGCGAACCGCTGCCCCACACCCTGATCGAATATTACCTGAAGTCGGACGAACTGCAGGATCCGATGGTCGCCGAAGAGCACATCGCCTGCTTCGGCTGGGCCACGCATGAAGAGATGCAGGACATCTCTTCCATGGCGATCCGGGTGAACGATTTCCTGTGCGGCATGTTCGCCGCGATCGACATCCGTCTGGTCGACTTCAAGCTGGAATTCGGCCGCATCTGGGATCAGGATTACTCCCGTGTGATCCTGGCGGACGAGATCAGCCCGGACAATTGCCGCCTGTGGGACATGAACAGCGGAGAGAAGCTGGACAAGGACCGCTTCCGCCGCGACCTGGGTGGCGAGGAGGAGGCCTATCAGGAGGTCGCCCGGCGCCTTGGCCTGCTGCAAGGTGAAGATGGCCCGGGCGAGGTGTTCGACCTGTCCGCCCACCGCTCGAAGCTGCGCACCACACCTGCCAAGCCGAAGAAGTAGTCCGGCGGGCGGCCTACGGGCAAATACTGAGGCGGCACGGAACACGTCTTTTCGTGCCGCCTTGTGACCCTGACCGGCCGATTCCGGCTTAAGCACTTGCATACGAATTTGGGGTAGCGCAACTTCCAGCCGCTTATCGGCCGGGGGGTTGCATGTTCGCTCTATTCTACTGCATCCGCGACCAGCACGACTGGCGGCTGCTGGCACTGGCGCTGATCCTGTGTACCGCCACCTGCTGGGCCACGATCGCGCTGCTGCGATCCGCCCAGCGCGCCCGCAACCGCACCCGTCGCCGCTGGACCGCCCTGGCCGCCTTGGCTGCCGGCGTGGGTGTCTGGGCGACCCACTTCATCGCCATGCTGGGCTACGATCCCGGCGTCGCCACCGGTTACGACATTCTGCCGACCGCCGGCTCGCTCGCCATCGTCACCGGTGCTGCCGGGCTCGCATTCTGGCTGGCGCTGCGGCTGGGCGGCTGGCGCGGGCCGGTCGCGGGCGGCATCGTGCTGGGCTGCGGCATCGCCGCGATGCACTATACCGGCATGGTCGCGGTGCAGTTTCCCGGCTGGTTCCGGTTCGATCGGACAGTCGTCGCCACCTCCATCCTGCTGGCGATCGCTCCGCTGGTGCCGGCCTTGCGCCTTGCGCTGGAGCGGCGCGGGCGCGACAGCGCCGTCGGGGCAGCCCTGCTGGTGGCCGCCGCCATCCTGCTGCTGCACTTCACCGGGATGGCCGCCATCACCGTGCTGCCGGATGCAGGGCGCGACCTGACGGGCAGTTCCATGCTGCTGTCCGCCATCAGCCTGGGCACGCTGATCGGCGTCGTTGCCAGCGGGTTGCTGGCGGTGCTGGGCATGGCCACCTGGTTCGCCTCCCGCGCGCGCCTTGCCATCGCCTCGCGCGAACGGGAGTTCTCGCTGCTGGTGCAGTCGGTCCAGGGCCTGGCGATCTACATGCTGGCACCGGACGGCACGATCTGCTCCTGGAACCGCGGCGCGCGAAGCCTGAAGGGCTACACCGAGGACGAGGCCATCGGTCTGCCGTTGTCCACCTTCTACCCGCCGGAGGACCGGACCGACACGATCGCCGCCACCCTGGCTGCTGCCGCCGAACTGGGCACGTACAAGACCGAAGGCTGGCGCTGCCGCAAGGATGGCAGCCGCTTCTGGGCGCATGTCGTGGTGATGGCGATGCGGGACGATACCGGTACGCTGACCGGCTATGCCAAGGTCACGCGTGACATGACCCAGTACCGCCAGAACGAGGAGCGGATGGCGGTGCTGACCGCCAACCTCGATACCGCACTGACCAACATGCACCAGGGCCTGTGCCTGTTCGATGCGGACGAACGCCTGCTGCTGGCGAACGCGCAGGCGGCGGTCCTCAGCGGGTTTGCGGCGGACACCTTCCGGCCGGGCATCACGCTGACGGACGTGATCCGGCTGCACGGCGAATTGCGGGATGGTGCACCACCCGCGCCGGCTGTCATCGACCACGCGCTGCAACGTCACCGCCAGTGCTATCGCGATCCTGACGGCGGCATGCTGGTCTTCCAGTCGCTGAACGATCGCACGCTGTGCATGCGCCATCGCCCGTTGCCCGGCGGCGGCTTCGTGACCACGCTGGAAGACATCACTGAAAGCCGCCGCGCCGCGGCCCGGATCGAGCACATGGCGCTGCACGATGCGCTGACCGGCCTGCCCAACCGTCCTGGCTTCGCCCAGTCGCTGGACGAGGCACTGGCGCAGGCCGGCAAGGTCGGCGGGCAACTGGCGGTGATCGGCATCGACCTGGACCGGTTCAAGGAGATCAACGACAATCACGGCCATGCGGCAGGCGACCTGGTGCTGCGCCAGCTGGGCTATGCCTTCGGCGCCGTGCTGCACGATGGCGAGACGATCGGCCGCATCGGCGGGGATGAGTTTTCCGCCTGCAAGCCGTTTACCGACCCCGATGATCTGGCGGAGTTCGTGCGCCGGCTGGAACAGGCGCTGGAGACCCCCGTGATCCTTGGCGAGCAGCGAATCCTGCCCGGTGGCAGCGTCGGCGTGGCGGTCTATCCGGCGGATGGCACCACTCGCGAAGACCTGATCAACAATGCCGACCTTGCCATGTACCGCGCCAAGGGGACGCTGGGCCAGACCACCTGCTTCTACCAGCCCGACATGGACCAGGCCGCCCGCGCGCGGCGGTTCATGGCGAGCGAGCTGCGCGAGGCAGCCGAGCGTGAGGAACTGCGCCTGGTCTATCAGGTGCAGCGATCCCTGACCGACCACGCCATCACCGGGTACGAGGCGTTGCTGCGCTGGCATCACCCGGTGCTCGGCTGGGTGTCGCCGGTCGACTTCATACCGGTGGCGGAGGAATGCGGCGCCATCCTGCCGATCGGCAACTGGGTGCTGCGCACCGCCTGCCGGCAGGCGGCCGAATGGCCCCAACCGTGGCGCGTGGCGATAAACCTGTCGCCGGTGCAGCTGATGCATGTCGACCTGCCCGCCCTGGTGGCGCAGGCGTTGCTGGAAAGCGGGCTGGCCGCGCACCGGCTGGAACTGGAGGTGACCGAGAGCGCCGTGATCGGTGACAAGCTGCGGGCGCTGCATGTGCTGCGCCAGATCAAGGCGCTGGGGGTCACCATCGCGATCGACGATTTCGGCACCGGCTATTCCTCGCTCGACACGCTGAACTCCTTCCCGTTCGACAAGATCAAGATCGACCGATCCTTTCTGATGGACTCCTCCGCTAGCGACCGCGCCCGCGCGATCATCCGCGCGGTGCTGGCACTCGGCCGCAGCCTGGACGTGCCGGTGCTGGCCGAAGGGCTGGAAAGCGCCGACCAGCTCCGGCTGCTGCGCGCCGAAGGCTGCGATCAGGCGCAGGGCTACTTCTTCGGCCGCCCCGTCCCGCTCGACCATGCGGAGATCACCCGGCAGGAGGCGCTGACCTTGGCGCATTGACGCGGGGCAAGCCGCACATTGCCCGTTCACCGGCGGGCGGGCATGGACGGCGCGATGCTCCGCCTGTCCCCCGCCCTGCTCGCCACCCTGCTTGCCGCCCTGCCCGTGCTGCCCGCACCCGCCATCGCGCAGGTGTCGGCCATCGCGGCCAGTGACCTGCCGGCCGATCCGGACTGGCGCATCGGCACGTTGCCGACTGGCCTCACCTTCCTGATCCGCGCCAACGCCACGCCGGCGGTGCAGGGCACCGTGCAGCTGTGGATCGGCAGCGGTTCGCTGGCAGAGCATGACGCGGAAGCGGGGCTCGCCCACTTCATCGAACACATGGCCTTCAACGGCTCCACCAACGTGCCCGAAGGGGACATGGTACGCCTGCTCGAACGCGAAGGGCTGGCCTTCGGCGCGGATACCAACGCCTCCACCGGCTTCGAACAGACGCTCTACCGGCTGGACCTGCCCCGCGCCGATCCCGCTTTGCTGGACACCGCGCTGATGCTGCTGCGGGAGACCGCGGGCGAGCTGACCTTCGACCCCGCCGCCGTGGACCGGGAACGCGGCGTCGTGCTGGCCGAATTGCGCACGCGCGACACCTACGCCGCGCGCGAAACGGAGGACGAGTTCGCCTTCCTCTACCCCGGTGCGCGCTTTCCCCACCGCCTGCCGGTCGGCAATGCCGAGGTGCTGCGCACCACCACCACGCCGCAGCTGCGTGCGCTGTGGCAGCGGCTTTACCGCCCGGGCAATGCCGCGCTGGTCGTGGTCGGCGACTTTGATCCGGCGGTGGTGGAAGCGGCAATCCGCGCCCGCTTCGCCGACTGGACCGGCGGTCTGCCAGCAGCCGCGCCGAACGCCGGCCCGGTGCTGCACGACCTTGCCGGCCTGACGCATGTCCACGCCGATCCGGCCTTGTCGGAGCGGGTCAGCGTGGTCCGCCATGGCCCCTGGACGGAGGAACCCGACAGCACCGCCCGGCGCCGCACCCGGCTGCTGCGGCAGATCGGCTATGCCATCGTCAACCGCCGGCTGCAGCGGATCGCCAGTGCCGAGGATCCGCCGTTCAAGGCCGCCGGCTTCGGCACGGGAGAGGTGTTCGGCACCGCCCGCTCCACCCGGCTGATCGTGGACGTGGTGGAGGGCGGCTGGCAGCCCGGCCTTGCCGCCGCGCAGGCCGAATATCGCCGCGCACTGGCCAGCGGCTTCAGCGATGCGGAACTGGCCGAACAGCTGGCCCAGCTGCGCACCGCGCATGTGCAGGCCGCCGCCGGCGCCACCACCCGCAACCACGCCAGCCATGTCGCCTCCGCCCTGGCGCTGCTGGATGACGGCACTGTGCCCACCACCCCGGCCAGCGCCCTCGCCCGCTTCGAAGCTTTCGCACCTTCCATCACCGCCGCTACCGTCCATGCTGCGCTGCTGGATGATGCCGTCCCGCTGGCCGATCCGCTGATCCGGTGGGAGGGCCGCACGCCACCCGAAGGCGGCACCCAGGCCCTGCGCGCCGCATGGGACGCCGGCACAGCCGCACCGCTCGCCACCGTGGCGGACGATGCAACGGATGCCTGGGCCTACACCGACTGGGGCACCCCCGGCACCATCATCGCCGACAATACCGGTCCGCTGGGCATCCGCACCCTGACCTTTGCCAACGACCTGCGCGTCAACCTGAAGCGCACGGACCTGTCCGCCAACCGCATCGCCCTGCGGTTGGGCCTCGATGGGGGACGCCTGCTGGACACCGCCGATCGCCCGCTCGGCACCGCGCTGGCCAGCGCGCTGCCCGCCGGCGGGCTGGGCCGGCACTCGGCCGATGCCCTGCAGTCCCTGTTCGCTGGGCGCACCGTGCAGTTCGGGCTCAGCACGGGGGAGGATCGCTTCACCCTGTCCGCCAGCACCACCCCGGCCGATCTCACCCTGCAGCTGCAATTGCTCGCCGCCGCGCTCACCGATCCCGGCTACCGGCCCGAGGGCGAGCAGCAGCACCGCCGCAGCGTGGCCGACTTCTTCGCCCGGGCCGCCGCCACGCCGGAAGGCACGCTCGCCACGCAGCTGGGCGCAATCCTGTCGGACAACGATCCCCGCTTCTCGCTGCAGCCCCGTGCGGAACAGGAAGCCGCCTCCTTTGCCGACCTGCGGGCGACCATGGCCGACCGGCTGGCCCGCGGCGCGCTGGAGCTGGCGCTGGTCGGCGACTTCGACGAGGATCAGGCGATCGCGGCGGTCGCCGCCACGCTGGGCACCCTGCCCGCACGCGAGCCCGACTTCCGCCCCTATGCCGACAACCGCACCCGCAGCTACACCGCCGATCGCAGCCCGCGCATCCTGCAGCATGACGGTCCTGCCTCGCAGGCACTGCTGCGCCTGTCCTGGCCGACCACGGACGGCGAAGACCAGCCCACGGCCCTGCGCCTGGAACTGCTTCGCCGCGTGGCCCAGCTAGAGCTGACCGACACGCTGCGCGAGCGGCTGGGCCAGACCTACTCGCCCCAGGCCAGCGCCAGCCAGTCGCGCACCTGGCCCGGATATGGCGAGTTCGCCCTGTCGGCCGCCATCGCGCCCGATCAGGTGGCCGCCGCCCGCGCAGCCATGCTGGCCACGATCACCCGGCTGGCCGCCACGCCGATCGACGAGGACGAGCTGCTCCGCGCCCGCCAGCCGCTGCTGCAGCTCTACGCCAATGCGCTGAAGGGCAATGCCGGCTGGCTCGGCCTCGCCACCCGCGCGCAGTCCCGGCCGGAGGATATTACCCGCTTCGCGGCCGCGCCCGACCTGATCGCCGCCATCACCCCCGCCGACCTGCAAGCCACCGCCGCCCGCTGGCTGGATACCGGGCAGGCGCTGGAGGTGACCGTCCTGCCGCGGCCGTAACTCCGCTTCCCTTGCGACGTCGCGCAAAGTAGCTTCGCGGGTCATGGCCCACATCACGCACCCGCTGCCCGACGCCACGCCCCCGCGCAGCCTGCCGTGGTGGCGGCACCTCTATGTCCAGGTGCTGATTGCCATCGCTGCCGGCGCCACCCTCGGTCATTTCGTGCCGGAGACCGCGCAGACGCTGAAGCCGCTGGGCGACGGGTTCATCAAGCTGGTGAAGATGGTCATCGCGCCGGTCATCTTCCTCACCATCGTCACCGGGATCGCCGGCATGCGCGACCTTGCCGCAGTCGGCCGCGTGGCGGCGAAGGCGTTTGCCTACTTCCTGTTCTTCTCCACCCTGGCGCTGATCGTCGGGCTGCTCGTCGCCAACATCGTCCGCCCGGGCGACGCCCTGCAAGTCGATCCGGCCACCCTCGATGGCGGCAGCGTCGCGCAATATGCCGAGGCTGCACATCACGGCAGCACGCTCAGCGAGTTCCTGCTCGGCGTCATTCCCGACACCGCCTTGGGCGCCTTCACCTCCGGCAACATCCTGCAGGTGCTGCTGCTGGCCGTGCTGTTCGGCATCGCACTGGCACTGGTCGGCCCGCGGGGCGACCGCCTGCTGTCCGCGCTGGAGGATCTGTCGACCGTCGTGTTCCGGCTGGTGGCCCTGGTCATGCGTGCGGCGCCCATCGGTGCGTTCGGCGCGATGGCCTTCACCATCGGTGCCTACGGCATCGGCGCCCTGGCCGGTCTCGCAGGGCTGGTCGCCACCTTCTATCTCACCTCCCTGCTGTTTGTGGGCGTGGTGCTGGGCACCGTGGCGCATCTCGCCGGCTTCTCGCTCTGGCGGCTGGTGAAATATCTGCGGGCCGAACTGCTGCTGGTGCTGGGCACCTCCTCCAGCGAAAGTGCGCTGCCTTCGCTGATCGAGAAGATGGAACGTGCCGGCTGCCCCAAGCAGGTTGTCGGGCTGGTCGTGCCCACCGGCTATTCCTTCAACCTGGACGGCACCAACATCTACATGACCCTGGCCGCCCTGTTCATCGCGCAGGCCACCGGCGTTGAGCTGAGCTGGGGCGAGCAGGCCCTGCTGCTCGGCGTGGCCATGCTGTCGTCCAAGGGTGCGGCAGGCGTCACCGGCGCCGGCTTCATCACGCTCGCCGCCACGCTTTCCATCGTGCCCAGCGTGCCGATCGCCGGCATGGCGCTGATTCTGGGAGTGGACCGCTTCATGTCCGAATGCCGCAGCCTGACCAACTTCATCGGCAACGCCGTGGCCACCGTGGTGGTCAGCCGCTGGGAAGGCGGCTTCGATGCAGAGCGCTTCCGTGCGGCCACCAGTGGCGAATTGCCGGCGATGGATGTGCAGGAAGCACGGGACGGTCCGGCCGATCAGCCGACGTCCCCAACCGTCCGCTAACAGTCGAGATCACTGTCCAGCAGGGCCTCCACCGCGCGCATTCCCTGCAAGGTAAGCTGAGGGACGGCCCCACGATATGTCGTCTGTTCGACCAGCATCTTCTGCTCGAGGACCGCCACCCAGCGATTGACAAGCGGCAGCTGGATTGACGCCAGGCCGCTGATGGTTGCGGCGTCCGGCGTGCGTCCTTCAGCCTCCGCCAGGTAGATCTGCACCAGGATCAGCCAGGCATGATCCATGAACAGATCCTCGCCCAATGCCCGCCTGCGCCGCTGGATGCGTGAATCCACCAGCCTTGCGGCCCGCCAAAGACTCTCCGGATCGTGCTTGAGACCATCCTGCTTGAGCATGTGGATGGTGCCGACCAGGCGCCCGCCATCGCTTCCCTGCAATCGCGAAACCTGGACGTTCGACCATATGGCGGAACCGTCCGGACGGACATACCGCTTCCGGATGGTCAGTGGCGCATCGCCGATCCTCAGACTGGCAAGTGCGGTGACGTTGCGCGTGCAGTCACCCGGATGTGTCAGGGCCTCGAACCCTATCCCGATAAGCTCGCGTTCCTCGCGTTGCATGATCTCGCAGACCGTGGCGTCAACCGCTAGAAGCGTGCCGGACCTGTCTGCAAGCGTGTGTCCAAACAACATGAACGGGGTACCCTCATACGTTGTCGCGGGAATCGTCAGATGTGTGACTAGTGTTGCGGGCGGTCTACCAGCTCACCCGGCATCTTAAAACTAACTTTTAGTTTGCTAACTCCAGAGATGAACCATGAACATAATACCGGTGCCTGATGGTTCAGGCAACGTGGTCGAGATGCAGGTAAAGTTCACTGGAGCCGCAGAGATTGCGCAGGCGCTCTCGCTCCGGAATGCCGACGAACCGCTTCTCGCATACGATCAGGCCGTCAGCCGCCGGACCCATGAGCGATCGGCTGACATGAACCGACGTCAGGCCAGTAGCATCCGCCAGCTGTTCCTGCGTCATGGGCAGCTGGTAGCCGGAGACAGCAGCAGACCATCCACGTTAGCCAGATCGCCGGGCATGTGCATGCTGACGATCTGCCGGTCACATCGGGCGCGGGAAACGCTTTCCTACATTCGACCGGCCGGTTTATATCAGCGGCACACAAAGCCTAATGAAGTCAATCACCTGCCGCCTCGATGCGACAACGTCATGTACAGTGTCACCCCTGTCACCCCCTGCCGCACCGCGCCTGCCTTCCTGCACTGTGCAACCTGTGTCACCCCCTCCCCACTTGCCCCGCCGCGTGACGCGCGATAGGCGCTGCCGCAATCTCTCCAGCACCGGGAAACAGCCATGAAGGTCCGCGTCCATGTCAGCCTGAAGCCCGGCGTGCTCGATCCGCAGGGTCGCGCCGTCCACCACGCACTTGAAGGGCTGGGCTTCACCGGCGTGCAGGATGTGCGGGTCGGCCGCCTGATCGAGCTGGAGGTGGCGGACGACACCACCGATGCCACGCTGGACGACATGTGCCGCCGCCTGCTCGCCAACGGTGTGGTCGAGAACTACCGGGTGGAGCGGGTCTGATGGGCTTGCGCGCCGCGGTCATCACCTTCCCCGGTTCCAATTGCGACCGCGACATGGCCGTGGCGCTGGAGCAGGTCTCCGGCACGGCGCCCTTGCGTATCTGGCACGGCGATGCCGCCCTGCCCGACCGGCTGGACCTGATCGCGCTGCCGGGTGGCTTCTCCTATGGCGACTACCTGCGCAGCGGCGCAATGGCCGCAACCAGCCCGATCATGCGTGCGGTGGTGGAAGCCGCCGGCCGCGGCGTGCCCGTGCTGGGCGTGTGCAACGGCTTCCAGGTGCTGACGGAGGCCGGCCTGCTGCCGGGTGCCCTGCTGCGCAATGCCGGCCAGACTTTCATCTGCCGTACCGTGCCGCTGACCGTGGAGAACAGCCGCTCGCTGTTCACCGCCGGCTATTCCACCGGGCAGCAGATCCGCATCCCCGTGGCGCATCATGACGGCAACTACTTCGCCGACGAGGACACGCTGGACCGGCTGGAGGGCGAAGGCCGGGTCGCGTTCCGATACGTGCAGACCTGCAACGGATCGCAGCGCGACATCGCCGGCGTGCTGAACGAAGCCGGCAACGTGCTGGGCATGATGCCCCACCCGGAACGTGCGGTGGAGGACGACCATGGCGGCACGGATGGCCGCGCCCTGTTCGAAGCCGCGATCCGCCAGCTCGCCTGATCAGCGCGCCGCCACCTGCGGCGCGCCGACCCGCAGCAGGACCTGCTCATACGCCATCCCGTCGCCGCCGCGGTCGACCAGGATGTGCTGGTACCCGCTACCCACCTGCCGGGCGTTGCGGTCAAAGACGGCAGCCGACAGCCCGCCCTGCGCCGCGATCTGGTAGAAGGTGGTGCGCATGTATTCCGACAGCTCGCCCGCGGTGATCGCGGCATTGCCGTCGCCGTCCGCCTGCCCGCCCAGCGCCTGCTGCAGGATCATGGAGATATAGCCGCCTGCCTGGAACTTCTCGGCCACCAGGCTGGTCAGGTCGCTATCCGAACTGAAGATGCCCATGCGCCCGGTGCGCCGCTTGATCACGGTATCGAACCCGCCGGAAAAGCAGCTGTCCAGCACCAGCAGGCTGCGCGCCGGGATCTGGTCGAACAGCTGGGCCAGCTCGTAATCGCGCAAGGCGGCATCGTACATCTCGATCGTCTCGGCGCTGCCATCGCCTTCCATGATCGTGTCGACGCTCTCCTTGCTGCCATGGCCGGAGAAGAACATCAGGAACAGGTCGTCCGGCCCGATCTGCGAAGCGATCCGGCCGAAGGCAGCCTGCACCGCGCCCCGCGTCGCCTCCGCGTTCAGCAGGGTGACGCTGCCCGGTGCCAGCACGCCCATGTTGGACAGGGTCTGCGTCAGCTTGGCTGCATCGTCATCGGTCATCGCCAGCGGACTGGCGCGTGTATAGTCGGCCACCCCGACGCTGAGCAGGAACACCCGGCCCGCACCTTCGCCCGCCTCGGCCAGCATCGGCGCACCGGCACCGTCCTCCAGCCCCATCCGCAGGGTGTAGCTGCCGGTCTCCGCCGCGGCATAGCTGGTCGCGGCGATCTCGTAGGTGCCGTCCTGCGGCAGGGTGATCGCCAGCCGGCTGTCCGTCCCCTCGGTGCCGGCACGGTCGTCATTCGTCTCGATCGCGCCATCGGGCAGATAGAGCGACAGGAAGGTGTCGAAGTCGGCCGAAGCCATGTCGAACACCACCCGGTCCCCCCGTCGGCCCGAAAAGCTGTAGCGATCGGAATATTCGCCGCTGGAGAAGGTCCGGTCCCCGGCCGCGAGCGATCCGGTGACGGCGCGCCCCGGCGTCAGCGACGTCGCCGCGGGCCGGGCGGCCTGCGCCACAGCCTGGCCGCCGGCGCTGGCCGCCAGGCGGAACGAACCGGTGCCATCCCCCGAATAGGTGCCGACGGTCAGGTGATAGGTTCCGCTGGCGGGCAGCATCACCTCCAGCAGGCTGTCGAGCGTGTCGCCCGCGGGATCGTCATCATTGCTGGCGGTAAAGCCGTCAGGCCCCGCCAGCTGCAGGACGGGGTCGAACGCCTCCGACCGGAGCGATAACCGCACCGTCTGCCCCGCCTGCCCCTCCAGCCGGTAGGTCGATGCGGCAGGCAGGCTGCCGGTGACCTCCGACCCGAGCGTCAGGGGCGCGCCGCCCTGGACACCGGCAGGCCGGCCGGCGCCTGAGGATACCGGCTCCACGGCAATGGTGTAGGCGCCCTGCTCCCCGGCGGCGAAGCTGGTGGCCACCAGCGTGAGCCGACCGTCGGCAGGGAACTGAGCCTCCAGCTGGCTGTTCCCGCCGCCGCCCGGTGCGTCGTCATTGAACACCTCGTACCCGCCGGTGCCGGAGGCGTGGAGATAGGCGTCGAAGGCATCCGACCGCATGCTGAGCATCACCCGGCTGCCGGCCTCGCCTGCCAGATTGTAGGTGTCGACGAACTCGCCACCCTGCAGCGTGTCATCCCCCTGAGCGAGCGTGCCCTCCACCTTCTCCCCCGCGGACAGCACATCGCTGCCGGCACGGGGCGTCGCGGCGGCGACGGAGGCGGCCGCTGCCGGTGCGGAGCTGACGAGGCGGTACGCGCCGGTCTCCCCGCTGGCATAAGAGGTGGCGAAGATCTGGTAGGTGCCGTCCGCCGGCAGCGTGAAGGTGAGCGCCGCATCGGAACCGCCCCCTTCCGCATCGTCATTGCTGAACGCGCTGTCCCCCGGCCCGCGCACGAAGACGTAGGCGTCGAAGTCGGCCGATTGCAGCGTGATGGTGACCGTGTCGCCCGCACGGCCGGTCAGGTCGTAGGTGTCGTAGAACTCGCCGGTATCCAGCGTGCCATCGCCGCTGGCCAGCGTGCCGGCCACGTTGTGCTGCGCCGATGCCGGCCCAGTACCGGCCAGGATGGCGACACCGGCCAGCAGCAGGCCAACCACTCGACTGGAAACCCTGCGCATCAACGAACTCCCCCAAGCCCGCCATCGCCCGCGCGCGCACCGGGATCGGGCGCGTCGCAAGGGCGATGTGCGGACACTATGCGTGAGGGGCAGCCCGCCGGAAAGGGGTTTCGTGCCGCCGTCTGTCCGGCTTCAGGACGGCAGGGCGATCCGGACCGGTGGCAGGCCTGCGACGGCGACAGGCAGAGCGAACAGATGCCCCGCCAGCGGCTCGCGCTCGCGACCTTCCTCGTCCAAGTGGACGCTGGCGGTGGTGGCGAACAGGGTGCGACGGTCCGGCCCGCCGAAGGCCACCTTGGTAATGGCGCTGACCGGCAGGGGGATCGTCTCCATCAGGTCGCCCAGGGGCGAGTAACGGCGGATCTGCCCGCCGCCGAACAGGCCGACCCACAGGCAGCCTTCGGCATCCACGATCACGCCGTCCGGGAAGCCGCCACCCTGCGCGATCCGCACAAACACGCGTTCCTCGCCAACCGTGCCATCCGGCGCCAGCTCCGCGGCGTAGATCGTGCTGCCCAGCGTATCCACATGGTACAGCGTGCCGCCTTCCGGGCTGACGGCCGGGCCGTTGCTGACGATCACCGGATCGGTCACTGCGATCGCGCTGGCGCCATCGTAGCGGTAGATCCGCCCGGTCGCCTCGTCCTCCGGATCGTGCATCGTCCCGAACCACAGGCGGCCCTGCTGGTCGACATGGCCGTCATTCAGCCGGTTGTCGGGCATGCCCGGCTCCGGATCGTGCAGCGGGGTGAAGGTGCCGGCCACCGGATCGAACCGGGCCAGGCCGGTCTTCAGCCCGGCCACGAAGCTGCCATCCGCCGCCGGCAGGCAGAAGCCGACCGGCGAAGGCGCGACCCAGCTGCGGCGATCGCCAGTCGCGGGATCGTAGCGGTGGATGGCCGGCGCCTTGATATCGACGAACCACAACGCGCCGCCGGACCCGACCGGGTCGCTGTCGAGCCAGACCGGCCCCTCGCCCAAGGTTGCGCCCAGATCCCATACGACCCGCGGTTCGCCCAGCTGCACCTGTGTCATCAATCATCCTCTCGCAAATTGCGTTGCCCTGCCATGGCGCATCGGCGCGGCCGTCCGCAAGAGGGGGCCGGCTTACTGCGCGACAGGCCAGCCATCCACCCAGCCGAGCCGCTAGATCTGCAGCACGGGCAAGCCGTTCCGGGCGGTGTCATAGGCATGATGGACGATGTAGTCCTGCCCCGCCTGGCTGACCACGGCGACATGGCCCCGCCCGACATAGCGCGAGCCGGTGCCCTGCCCGCTGTCCAGCTCCATCGTACCGCCGCCTTCCATCATCGGGCGACGGTCACGATCCACGAACGGGCCGGCCGGGCTGGCGGAGCGGCCGACCCGCGTGTTGCAGGTGCCGGCCGCCCCCTGGCAGCAGCTGTCGAACGACACGAACAGGTAGTAGAACGCGCCGCGGCGCACCACGAAGGGCGCCTCCACCGCGCCGGGGAACGGGCGCGCGGCGATGGAGCGGAGCGTGTCGCCGGATTTGCGCATCCCGGGGCGGGATCCAGCTCTCTCAGCTTGATGCCGGTCCACAAGCTGCCGAACGCCATCCACATTCGGCCGTCGGCATCGGTGAACACCGCCGGGTCGATGGCGTTGAAATCGTCGCTGGTGCGCGACTGGATCACCGGATCGCAGCGCCGATACAACCCTGAGTATCCTCATCACGCAGCTCCCATGTGCAGGACCGCGCAATGTCATCGCCCGCGCTGGACCGAATCTGTCTCGCGCCGGACCCTTGACGGGCCCGGCGCGGCGACAAGGCGCCTAAAAGGTGAAGCGTACCCCCAGGGCAAAGGTGCGGTCGACAAGCAAGGTGCTGGAGTTGAACTGCTCCGGATTGCCGACATCCGCGTACCGGTAATAGTTCTGCTGCTTGAACTTGGTCAGGTTCACCGCGTCGAAGGTCACGCCGATGTCGTCGGTCACCGCCAGGGTCAGCTGGAAGTCCAGGCTCTCCTCCGGCTGGCGCCAGAAGCCGATCGGATTGGCGAAGGCGCGCGCCTCGTTGTTGTTGAGGAATCCTTCGCGCCAGACATAGGACAGCCGCGCGCCGACCGGACCACGCTCGTACGCCAGGGTGGCATTGTAGGAGAATGGCGAGACCGTGAAGAATTCGGACTCCGTTTCCGTGATGTTGCCGTTGACGTCCGTGTCCGGGATGGTCTGCGTGGAATCCAGGATCGTGGCGCTGCCCTGGAAGCCTAGTCCGTCCAGGAAGCCGGGCAGGTAGGTCGGGAAGTAGGTCAGCCCGATCTCCACGCCCTGCAGCACACCGTCGGAGGCGTTGGACGGACGGGTGATCTGGAAGTAGTCGGTCGCCGTCTCGCCCTCGATCGGGTTGTCGGGAATGAATTCCAGCTGGGTGAGCGGGACCACCAGCCCATCGATCTCGCGGCGGAAACCGGTGACGTAGATCGCACTGCTCCGCTCGAAATACCATTCCAGCGCCACGTCGTAGTTCTTCGACGTGGTCGACCGGAGGCTCAGGTTGCCGGCGCTGCCCGTGCCGAAGCCCAGGCGTGACAGATCGCCGACCAGCGTGATGTTCGGGTTGAGGTTGCCGAAGGCCGGGCGACGCAATGTCTGGCCGTAATTGAACCGCAGACGCAGTTCGGGCGTGATCTCGTACCGCAGGGTAAAGCTGGGCAGCACCTTGGTTTCGTCCGTGCCCACAGTCGATTCGGCCAGGGCGTTCAGACGGTCATAGAAGGTGTAGTCGGTTCCGATCGCCACGATGCGCGCGCCGGCCTGGATCTGCAGCGGGCGGCCGAAGATGTCGATCTGCCCGTCCGCGACCAGATAGGCGGCCCAGGTCGATTCATCGATGTCGAACACCCGGTCGAGCGCCAGCGCATCCGACAGCCGCAGCGCAGGATTGACCCGCTGGTACAGGGAACGGATCGCATCGCGGTTCTCGTACAGCGCGGGGCCGTTGGCCAGCACCCAGCTGGTCGGAACATCCGCCCGCCCGTCGAAGAAGCCTTCGTTGGTGAAGGAATAGTGTCCGCCCAGCGCCGCCAGCGTGCCGCCCAGCGCACCCGAGCTCTGCTCCCGCACGAAGGTGCTGGTGTCGCGATCGTCGAACCGCAGCCCGGCCTTGATCCGGCGGAGGAAGCCTTCCTCCCAGTCGTAATGGCCATCGAGCATGAAGGTCCAGGCACTGCCTGTCGCCCGCGTGGCGCTGTCGAACAGGTCGCCCACGGTCCATTGCGTGGCATCGGTCAGCAGTGCCGTGTTGCCGAAGCTGTAGGAAGGGATGCCGCCGCCGGCATTGAAGTCGACATCGAGGTCCAGCGGGCCGCGATTCGTGCGCATGGCGAAGAACGACGTCTCGTTCGCGCTGTCCTGATAGGCGAGGTCGGCCGTGACCTGGCCGCTATCGCCCAGATCCCACGCGCCGTTCAGCGCATAGACGTAGCTGTCGGTCCGGTTGGTGGCATAATCGCCACTGTTGAAACCGGCGACGCTGCCCGCGCGACGCGACTTGATGATGTTCGTACCCTCGAACAGCTCGAAGGTGGAGCCCGGGTTGGGGCCCAGATCGCCCCACCAGTCGGCGAAGCTGAAGAACAGCGAGTTGAAGGTGTTGCCGCGGAAGCCGCTGTAGAAGAACTCGGCGGTATAGGTGGAGCTGTCATTCGGCGCCCACTGCAAGGCGGCGTTGACCGATGGCCGTTCACGCTCGCCATACAGGTCCGAACTGATCACCGCGTCGCGCGCAAGATAGTACGGCACCTGGACCCCTCTGATGCTCAGGGTCGAGCCCGGCGCGGTCGGCAGGCCCGAGTTCAGGCCCGGCGTCCAGAAGGGATCTGCCGGATTGGCCGTGTTGGGGAAGATCCGCTCCAGCGGCCTCAGGCCGCTCGCCGCGGGCGGGGCCTCCGTGGCGAAGGGCACGCTGGCGCCCGCCTGCACGTTCATGTTGCGATACTTGTACCTGGTGTAGCTGCCGTTGATCAGCAGGCCGATATCGCCGATCCCGGTCTCCCAGGTGTCGGTCACCAGCAGCGCGACGTTCGGATTGATCTCGTCCGCCAGTTCGCTGTAGATGCCGCGTGCCAGGCCGGAGATGGTCGGCTCGTCGAAGTCGAACGGGCGGCGGGTCTGCACGTCGATCTGCCCGGCCAGGCCGAACTCCAGCTGATCTGCGGAACGCGTCTTGTAGACGTCGATCTGCCGGACGAGGTTGGCGGAAATATCCTGCAGCGCGAAGGATGTGCCGCCAGCGGTGAAGATGTTGCGCCCGTTCAGGGTGGTGACCGGGTCGGCCAGGCCGCGGATCGTGATCGCGGCGGTCTCGCCCCCGGCACGATCCGTCACCTGGATGCCGGTCACACGCTGCAACGCCTCGACAACGTTATTGTCCGGCAATTTGCCGACATCCTCGGCAACGATCGAGTCGACGATCTGCACAGAATTGCGCCTGACATCGATCGCGCCGGTCAGGCTGGCGCGCACGCCGGTGACGATGATCTCGTCACCCGGTGGCGGCGACTGCCGGTTCTCCTCGGCGGTTACCGGCGTGTTCGAACGGCTTTCCGGGCCAAGTGCGTCCACCTGTTGCGCGAGAGCCGGCGTTGTCAGCAGCAACGCGCCAGCGGATACGCTCAGGAGCAGTGAGGCCTTCTCGATCATATATCTCTCCCCAGAGGACGCTTGTTGCGCCTTTCATTACTCGGACAACTTACATCCGATCAGGGGCGCTCACAAGCGGCTTTGTAGGGGTATGACAATCAGGCTGGCGAAGTGGCAGGTGGCCTGGTGTGTGGCCCAAAGATGCCATGAACAGGCACAGCCGCGACCGCTTGCACGATCGCGGCTGCTGGGACGCGACATGACTGTCGGCGCGGGTTCTGGCCTAGGTAGCGAAGGAGGCCGGCAAGGGACCATTGGCCACCGGCTGGCCGAACTGCGGCACGCCCTCGGCATCGAAGGTGAAGTACTGCACGCGGGTATGTCGATTGGGGTCGAGCAGCGGATCGCCCTGGATCTCCCGGTAGTCGCGCCCGTGATAGACCAGCACGTCCCGCCCTGCCCGGTCCACGGTGAAGCTGTTGTGTCCCGGGCCATAGACGCTGTTCTCCGGCGAGGAGACGAAGACCGGCTCCGGCGACTTGGTCCAGCTGGCCGGGTTCATGATGTCCGCATCGTCCCGGGCGGTCAGCAGCCCCAGGCAATAGCGATCGTCGGTAGCACTGGCGGAGTAGGTCATGAACAACCGGCCGTTACGCGCCAGGATCGCGGGTGCCTCCGCCACCTTGTAGCCGCGGACCTCCCATGGCAGCGTCGGCACTGTCAGCCGGGCGGGCGTGGCGGAGAAGGTCAGCGCGCTGGCCATGGGCGCGATGTAGAGGTTGGAGTTCGTCTCGATCCCCGGCTCCTTCTGCGCCCATGCCATGTAGCGGGTGCCGCGATGGTGGAAGATCGTGCTGTCCAGGTTGAAGCTGTCCCACGGGGTCTGCAGCTGGCCCAGCACGTCGAAGGTGCCGGCCATCGCGTCGGAGCTGTCGGTGGTGACGGCGTAGGTGCGGATGCGGAACGGGTCCTCCCCACCACCGGCCGGGCCGGCGGCGAAATACATCACCCACTTGCCGTCCACCCAGTGCAGTTCGGGCGCCCACAGAAAGCCGGACATGGGCCCGCTCGCCTGATGGCGCCACAGCACCCGCTCCTCCGCATCGGCCAGGCCGGCGATGGTGGAGGCGCGACGCAGCACCAGCCGGTCGTACTCCGGCACGGAACCGGTCAGGTAATACATGCCGTCCGTGTGGCGGAAGACCTGCGCGTCGGCGCGGTTCTTCACCAGCGGATTGACGATGCCGGCGCCCTGGCCGCCGCCACCCGGCAGCGTGGTGCAGGCGGCAAGGCCGGTGGCGGTGCTGCCGGCCAGGAACAGCCGGCGGGACAGGTGGATCATTCGCTCTCTCCCGTATCGCCCCGGCTGTCTGCCGGGGTCGTCATGTCTGCATCGAGTTGGATGACCGTCGGCCAGCCATCCTGACCCCAGCTGATCCGGCCAAGCCGCAGCGTAGGGATGCCGTTCTGCTGCTTGTCGTAGGCGTGCCACACCAGGTAGTGCGTGCCGTCCCTGTCCTGCATCGCCCCGGCATGGCCGGGACCGCGGAAGCGTTCCCGTTCCGGCAGGTCGGCGCGCAGCAGGATGGTGCCGCCTCCTTCCAGCATCGAACTGCCATCCTGGCCCAGATAGGGCCCGGCGATATCCTGCGACCGGCCGACGACCGTGTAGTAGGTGCTGTTCACGCCCTTGCAGCAATAATCGTAGGACGCGATCAGCCAGTAATATCCACCATGATCGATGATGAACGGCGCCTCCACCGGCGCCGGGCCGCCTGCCGGTGCCGGGCGACGGGCAATGGCGATCGGCGCTGCGGCCGGATCGGTCGGCTTGCCGCTGGCGGGGTCGAGCCGGAAGAGCTTTAACCCGGTCCAGAAGCTGCCCAGCGACAGCCAGTGATTGCCGTCCCGGTCCTCGATGAAGTTCGGGTCGATGGCGTTGAAGTCGGATTCGGCTGTGGACTGCACCACCAGCCCTTCGTCCCGCCAGCCATAATCGGGGCTTGCAGGGTCCAGCGTGGCACTGGTCGCCAGGCCGATGGCGGACCGGTTCGAGCCGAAGGACGACACCGAGTAATACAGTCGGTACCGCCCGTTCACCAGGCTGATGTCAGGCGCCCACATGTCGCGCGCCAGCGGCACCGCGGCCTTCGCCCAGGCGGGCAGATCGGCCAGCATGGACGGGCCGGCCGTCCAGGTCCGCAGGTCCGGCGAGGTCAGCGTGGGAATGATCCCGTCCTGTCCCCGCCGACGCCCGGTGGCGAACACGTAATAGGTGTCGCCTTCGCGGATGATCACCGGATCATGCACCGGCGCGATGTCGCCACCCGGCACATCGGCCATGGCTGCGACATCGGCCACCTGCCCCCATGCCGGCAGGGCGATGGCAGATGCGAGCAGCCCCCCAATCGCCAGCATGGAGGCAGGCCGGGTCATCAGCGCAGATCCAGCATGACGACCGACTTGGCCGGCAGCGTCACCGTCAGCGTGTCGCCCTGCACGGTTGCACCGTTGAACGTCGCCGGCTGCACCGCTTCCGGCGCATCGAACGTGTTCAGCGCCGTCATCTCGTCGGCCGTCAGCACCATCCCGCTGACCGCACCGGGGGTCACGCCCTGCATCCGGATGGTGACGGTGGAGGGCTGGTCGGGGTCGGCATTGGTCAGGCCGACATGCACCACACCGTCCTTGCCCCGCACCGCGGACGCACTGACCGTCGGCAGGGTCGAAGGGCCGGCATTGTAGTACGGCGACTGGATCTCCACCGGCAGCACCGTTCCGTCCATGTAGTCCCGATACATGTGGAAGACATGGTAGGTCGGTGTCAGCACCATCTTCGGCCCGTCGGTCAGGATCATGGCCTGCAGCACGTTCACCATCTGCGCGATGGCGGTCATCTTCACACGGTCGGCATGCTTGGCGAAGATGTTGAGGTGGATGGCCGCCACCAGCGCATCGCGCAGCGTGTTCTGCTGCCGCAGGAAGCCGGGATTGGTGCCCGGATCACCCGCGTACCAGGTGCCCCATTCGTCCACCGCCAGCCAGATGCGCTTCTCCGGATCGTACTTGTCCATCACATCGGTATGCTGGGTGATCAGTTCGTCCATGCGGTTGGCCGCTGCCAGGGTCAGCGCCCACTTGTCCTCGCCGAACTGGGTCGCGCTGGCGCGCGGCGGCCAGCCACCCGGAACGGTGTAGTAGTGCAGCGACAGCGCGTCGATCTGGCGCGACGCCTCGCGGATCAGCACCTCCGTCCAGTTGGCGTCATCATTGTTCGCGCCCGCCGCGATCTTGATGATGCGGGTGCCCTGCGGCGCCTTGATGAACGTGGCATAGCGTCGCGTCAGGTCCGCCGCATACTCGGGCCGCATGTTGCCGCCGCAGCCCCACAGTTCGTTGCCGACGCCGAAATAGGGTACGGCCCAGGGTTCAGGATGACCGTTTCGCGCACGCTCCTCCGCCAGGCTGCCGGCGGGCGAGGTCATGTATTCGATCCACTCCGCCATTTCCTGCGGCGTGCCGTTGCCGACATTGCCGGCGACATAGGCCTCCGCGCCCAGCAGCTCGACAAGATCCATGAACTCGTGCGTGCCCACGGTGTTCGGCTCTTCCACGCCGCCCCAGTGGGTGTTGATCTTGACCGGACGGTCACGGCGCGGGCCGATGCCTTCACGCCAGTGATATTCGTCGGCAAAGCAGCCGCCGGGCCAGCGGACGACCGGTACGCGCAGCTCGCGCAAGGCGGCCAGCACGTCGTTGCGGAAGCCCCGCGTGCTGGGGATCGCGCGGTCATTGCCGACCCACAGACCGCCATAGATGCCGGTGCCCAGATGCTCCGCAAACTGGGTGAAGATGCGCTTGTCATAGACCGGGCCAGGCGTGTCGGCGCGGACCGTGATGGCGGCGGTGCCCTGCGCCGGCACGGGGGCCATCACCGGGCGTTGCGCGTCCTGTGCATGCGCCACGGCGACGGGTGCCGTGGCCAGCAGCAAGGCTGTGGCGAGGCGGCGGCAGACTTTCAGCATTTGTTCTCTCCCCATTATCGTTATCGTGTCAGGTCAGTCGTGGAACTCTTCCACCGTGCGGATCTCGCCCCGCAAGAAGGCGTCGGCGACCAGTTGCAGCGGGCGCACATCGGCTTCGCTGCGGCCGGCTTCGACCAGCTCCGCGAAGCGGGCATACAGGCCGGGATATTCCCGATCCGGTGCGCGGCTCTCCTGCCCGTCCAGCACCAGCACCGCGCCACCTTCGCGCAGCAGCAGCGGACCGGCCTCGGTCTCCACAGCGATGTCCCAGCTCTGCGGCCCGGTCTGGCGGAAGTCGAAATCGGCCTCCACCGGCACGCCATCGCCGGACCGGAAGGTGATGCGCGCGGCGATGGGACTCGCACAATTGGCCGGCCGTTCCAGCACCGCCTCGGTCAGGAAGAACTGCCAGGGCAGGATCTGGGTGGCGATTGACAGGGCATTGATGCCCGGATCGAACACACCCAGCCCGCCGGCCTGCCAGATCCAGTGCTGCCCCGGATGCCAGACGCGCACATCCTCCCGCCAGGTGATGGTCACGCCCGTGATCGTCTTGTCGGCCAGCCATGCCTCGGCCCGCTCGACCCCGGCGGCGAAACGCGAGTGCCAGCTGGCGAACAGGGTGCGGCCGGCGGCGTCAGCCTCCGCCTGCAGCGCGGCCACTTCCGCCACGGTGGCCCCGGGCGGCTTCTCCAGGAAGACGTGCAGCCCGGCGCGCAGCGCCTGATGCGCCAGGTCGTACCGGACCTGTGGCGGGGTGCACAGCGCCACCGCATCCACCGGCGGACCGTCCGCCAGCAACGCATCCAGCGTCGGGAAGGTGGGCACGCCATCGGCATGCGCGTCAGACCGGCTGACCAGCGCGGCCAGTTCGAAGCGCGGGTCGGCGGCGATCGCGGGCAGATGCTGGTCGCGCGCGATCTTGCCGACGCCGACAATGGCGAGCCGGATGGCGGCCATCGATCAGAGCTCCCGCACGGTGGCGGACACCGCTGCCGCACGGCTCAGCGGGTTGCGCAGCGGCAGGGTGAACGGCGCGGCCTCGATCTCGAACACGTCGCCTTCCTCGGTCTTCACGCCCTCGCTGAAGGACAGGGTCGCGGTGCCGAAGAAGTGGACATGCACGTCCCCCGGGCGGCGGAACAGGTCGTACTTGAAGTGATGCCCTTCCAGATTGGCCAGGCTGTGGGACATGTTCGCCTCGCCAGACAGGAACGGCTTCTCCCACAGGACCTCGCCATCGCGGTGGATGCGGCTCATGCCTTCGACATGGGCGGGCGGCGGACCGACCAGCAGCTCCGGCCCCAGCGAGGCCTGGCGCAGCTTGGAGTGGGCCAGCCACAGGTAATTGTGCCGTTCCGTCACATGGTCGCTGAACTCGTTGCCCAGGCACAGGCCCAGGCGGAACGGGGTGCCATCGGGACCGATCAGGTAGATGCCGGCCAGCTCCGGCTCCTCGCCGCCATCCTGCGCGAAGGCCGGCATTGCCAGCGGGGCGCCGGGGCCGACCAGCTGCGAACCGTCGCCCTTGTAGAACCATTCCGGCTGCTGCCCGGTCTGGCCGGCAACGGGCTTGCCGCCCTCCAGCCCTTCCAGGAACATGCGCATGGAATCGGTCTGCTTCTCGGCCGCGGCGGCTTCGCGATGCATCTTGTCGCGCCCTTCGGCGGACCCGAGGTGGGTCAGGCCGGTGCCGGTCATCTGCAGATGCGCCGGATCGGCATGGTCGATCGGGGCGATGATGCGCCCGGCCTCCAGCTCCGCCGCGAGATCGACCGTATCGCCCTTGCCCGAACCATCGACCAGTTCGGCCAGCGTGCTGCCGGCGGCGATCGCCTGTTCCGCCAGGGCGCGGATGGTGGTGGCGCCCGGCACCAGCCAGGCGTCATCTCCGCGGGCGGCGATCACGGCACGGGCGCCGTCGGCGGCGCGATGTTGCAGAAGGCGCAGATACATCAGTTCATCCCCTTGTCGGGCCCGCCGCCCATGCGGCGCTGCCCCTTGTTCTACAGTGACTGTGTTCGTTAATCCTCAGACCGCCTTGCCGTCCAGCAGCAGCGGTGCGCCGGCCTGCCCGCCATTGCGCAGTTCCGGCGGCAGCAGCTCCGCGGGCAGGTTCTGATAGCTCACCGGCCGCAGAAAGCGGTCGATCGCCAGACTGCCCACGCTGGTGGTGCGCCCGTCGGACGTCGCCGGGAAAGGCCCGCCATGGACCATGGCGTGCGCCACCTCCACGCCGGTCGGCCAGCCATTCACCAGCACGCGGCCAGCTTTCAACTCCAGCACGGGCACCAGCCGCGCGGCGGCATCGGTGTCGCCGGCATCCATCTGGATCGTCGCCGTCAGCTGACCTTCGGCAGCCTGCAATACCCCGATCAGCTCCGCCTCGTCCCGGCAGCGGACCAGCAGGCTGGACGCACCAAAGATCTCGTGACCCAGCGCCTCGTCCGCCAGGAAGGCCGCCGCCGTGGTGGCGAACAGGCCTGCCTGGCCGCAGGTGGGGCTGCCAACCGAACCGCGGCCGACGGTCTCGACCTGCGGATGGCTGGACAGGTCCTCCACACCCTTGGTGTAGGCGGCATGGATGCCCGGGGTCAGCATGGTCGAAGACGGCGCATCGCCCAGCGCCGTGCGCGCGGCATTGAGGAAGGCGTCCAGCCCTTCCCCTTCCACGGCCACCACCAGGCCCGGATTGGTGCAGAACTGGCCCGCACCCATCGTCAGCGAACCGACGAACGCCATGCCCAGCGCCGCGCCGCGCGCCCTCAGCGCTTCCGGCATCAGCACCACCGGGTTGATGCTCGACATCTCGGCGTAGACCGGGATCGGCACGGGCCGCGCCTGCGCCAGCCTGACCAGCGCCATGCCACCGCCGCGCGATCCGGTGAAGCCCACCGCCGCGATGCGCGGATCCTGCACCAGTGCGGAACCGAGATCGTTGCCGGGGCCGGTCAGATGACCGAACACGCCGTCCGGCAGACCGGACGCCGCAACCGCCTTGCGGATCGCCTCGGCCACCAGCTCACCCGTTGCCGGATGCGCCGGGTGCCCCTTCACCACCACCGGACACCCGGCGGCCAGGGCCGAGGCGGTGTCGCCGCCGGCAGTGGAGAAGGCGAGCGGGAAGTTGGACGCGCCGAACACGGCCACCGGGCCGAGTGGGACGGTGCGCAGGCGCAGGTCCGGCCGCGGCAGCGGCTGGCGGTCGGGCAACGCCGTATCGATGCGCAGACCGCGCCAGGCACCTGCGCGCACCACCTCCGCGAACAGCTTCAGCTGACCTATTGTCCGACCACGCTCCCCCTCCAGCCGCGCCCGCGGCAGACCGGATTCGCGCGATGCGGTCTCGATCAGCGTGTCGCCGATCGCCTCGATCTCCTCGCCGATCTGCTCCAGGAAGCGGCTGCGGGTCTCGGCGTCCGTGCCGCGGTAGGCGTCGAAGGCTGCGGCCGCCGCTGCGCAGGCGGCCTCCACATCGGCCGTGCCGTGGACGGGGAAGGCGGGACCTTCCGCCTCGCCGGTGGCGGCACTGATGGAGCGGAACGTGTCGGCGCGGTCGGCAAGCGTTGCCTGATCGGTCATGATGAGGTCTCCGTTTACTCGGACATATCGGCGGCCATGCGGCTTGGCAATGTTTGCCGTTGCAAGCCCGCACCGCTTTGATAGGCAAGCACCATGACAGATGATGGGGGCGAAGGAGCGGCCGGTCGGCTGGTGCCGGAGAGCGAGACGCAGCCGGCGGCTGCGCCGCGGATCGCGCGCGGCACGGGGCGGCGCCTGCATGGCGCGATCGCGCACAAGCTGGGCACCGCCATCCTCTCAGGCCAGTACCAGCCGGGCGACGTGCTGACTGGCGAGGTCGCCTTCTCGGAGGCGCTGGATGTCTCGCGCAGTGCCTATCGGGAGGCGATCCAGGTGCTGTCGGCCAAGGGGCTGGTGGAAAGTCGGCCGAAAGCCGGCACCCGGGTGCTGCCACGTCAGCGCTGGAACCTGCTGGACCCGGATGTGCTGGCCTGGGCCTTCGGCGGTTCGCCGGACCTGAATTTCATCCGCAATCTGTTCGAACTGCGCGCCATCGTGGAGCCGGCCGCGGCGCGGTTGGCGGCGGAGCGACGCACGCGGGACGATGTACGGGTGATCAAGGATGCGCTGGGCCGCATGCGACGGCATACGCTCGCCAATGACGAAGGCCGCGCGGCCGATCGCGACTTCCACACCGCCATCCTGCAGGCGACGCAGAACGATGCACTGGTGACCCTGAGCGCCAGCATCGGCGCCGCAGTCAGCTGGACCACCCGGTTCAAGATGCGTGCGCGCGACCTGCCGCGCAATCCGGTGCCCGATCACGCCCGCGTGGCTGATGCAATTGCCGCCAGCGACCCGCAGGGGGCGGAGGATGCCATGCGCCAGTTGGTGGAACTGGCGCTGGAGGACACCCGCAGCTCCATGGAAGACTGAGGCACCGCCTCAGCCTTCCTAGAGATTACGCCTGCTTCAGGCTGTGCGGCTTGGCGGCGGGAGCGCGTTGGTGGGGCGAGCGCCCCATACAGCGTAGTACACGACGAACAGCTCGCACACGATCGTCAGCAGAAACGACCATTGCAGGCCGTAAGCATCGGCCAGCACGCCCTGGATCGCCACCAGCGCACCGCCGGCGATCGCCATGATCAGCAGGCCGGAACCTTCTTCGGTCAGCGGCCCCAGGCCACGGATGCCCAGCGTGAAGATCGTCGGGAACATGATCGAGTGGAACAGCCCGACCGAAATCAGCGCCCACATTGCGGCTTCGCCGGATGCGAAGGTCGCGATGGTCATGACGATCGCGGCACCGATACCGGCAATCGCCAGAGCCTTGGCCGGATCCATCCGCTGCATGGCGAAGGCGCCGATCAACCGGCCCACCATCATGCCGCCCCACAGCAGGAACAGGTAGTTGGATGCCTGCTGCTGGGTCAGATTGCCGATGTCGGGTTGGGACACGAAGTTGATGAACAGGTTGCCCACGCCGATCTCTGCCAGCAGGTAGGCGATCATCGCCGGGATCGCGAGCACCAGGTTGCGGTGCTGCCACAGCGACTGCCCGCGCCGTTCTTCCTTCGCCGACCGCTGCGTGGCGGCGCCGAGTGCGGGAAACGGGAAGCGCGCGATCACGATCGCCAGCACCGCCAGCACTGCGGCGACGAGCAGGTAAGGCAGGATCACCGATTGTGCATCGGCCAGCCGCTCCGCTTCCGTCAGCACCGCGTCACCCGCGGCGGCCGTGCCACCGGCCGTCCGCCCCAGGATCAGATAGCCGCCGAACAGTGGGGCCAGTGTCGCACCCGCAGAGTTGAACGCCTGCACCAGGTTCAGCCGGGAGGACGCGGTCTCGGGCGCGCCGACCACTGCGACATAGGGGTTGGCCGCCACCTGCAGCAGGGTGATGCCGCTGGCGATCACGAACAGCGCGATCAACGTCACGCCATAGGAAGGGATCATCGCCGCGGGCACCATCAGCAGCGCGCCGCCGGCCATCATGCCCAGCCCGGCAACCATCGACCGCTGATAGCCTATCCGCTCGATCAGCTTGGCGGACGGGATGGAGGCGAAGAAATAGGCGATGAACCACACGGATTCGATCAGCGTGGTCTGGAAGTAGGACAGCTCGAACACGGAGCGCAGATGCGGCAGCAACGTCCCGTTGATGACGGTGATGAAGCCCCACATGAAGAACAGGCTGGCGAGCAGCGTCAGTGCCGGGCGATAGTTCATCCCCGGCTGCGCTTCACCTATCGGCGCAGGCGCACCTGCAGTCGGCAATGCCATCGCGTATTCTCTCCCTGACATTCACCCGGCGACGAATCTCGGCACCGGTGTGATCAAATCCTTGCCCTAGCTTTTTATGTCCGACTATATAGCACGGCGAAGCTAGTCAACGATGATGGGAGAGAACATGCGGGAGCTCGGCATGCCGGCACGGTCGGCAATGGTGGTAGCGCTATTCCTGGCCGGGACGGGTCATGCGCTCGCCGGCGAGATGACACGTGAGCGCGCCGGGCAGCTGGCGGACGGCACTGTCGTGGAGGCGGTGACGCTGACCAATGACAATGGCGTGTCCGCCCGCATCCTGACCTACGGCGCCACCCTGCAGTCGCTGATCGCCCCCGACCGGGAGGGCAAGCTGGCCGATGTCACCCTGGGCTACGACGATCTGGCAGGCTATGTCGACACGCCCAACTATTTCGGCGTCACTGTCGGTCGCTACGCCAACCGCATCGCCGGCGGGCGCTTTGCAATCGACGGACAGAGCTTCCAGCTGCCCCAGAATGACGGCGACAATTCGTTGCACGGCGGCGGCGCCGGCTTTGACAAGAAGAACTGGCAGGTCGCCAGCGCGACCTCCGGCGCGACACCCGGCGTGGTGATGACGCTGACCAGCCCCGATGGCGACAGCGGCTATCCGGGCGAGGTGAAGGCGAAGGTCACTTACACGCTCGACAATGCCGGCAATCTGGCGATCACGTTTGAGGCTGATACGACCAAGCCGACCGTCATAAATATGACAAATCATGCGATCTTCAATCTGGCTGGCGAAGGCGCCGCCGGCGGCATCGAAGGACATCGCCTGACCATCCCGGCCGCACACTTTACGCCCGTGTCGGAGATCCTGATTCCGACCGGAGAACGGATGCCTGTCGCCGGTACCGTGTTCGACTTCCGCCAGGCTCGCTACATCGCGCACGGCCTGCGGGACGGCACAGACGAGCAGATCCGCTTCGGCCGCGGCTATGACCATAACTGGGCGCTGGACAAGGGCCTGACCGTGCAGCCCCAGCTGGCCGCCCGGCTGGAGGATCCCGTATCCGGCCGCGTGCTGGAGGTGCTGACCACCGAACCCGGCGTGCAGGTCTATACCGGCAATTTCCTGGACGGCACGCTGATCGGCAAGAACGGCCACCTGTACCGCATGGGCGACGGCATCGCGATGGAACCGCAGAAGTTCCCCGACGCGCCCAACCAGCCCGATTTCGTTTCGCCCCGTGTCGATCCCGGCAAGCCCTATCGCCACGCCATGATCTACCGCATTTCCACTGCGCGCTAAGGACGCCCGCTCCATGGTTGAAAATACAACGCGCCCGCTTCGCTCGCGCGCCTGGTTCCACAATTCCGACAATATCGACATGACGGCGCTCTATCTGGAGCGTTACCTGAACTACGGCCTTTCATTGGACGAGCTGCGCGGCGGCAAGCCGATCATCGGCATCGCCCAGACCGGCAGCGATCTCAGCCCCTGCAACCGGCACCACCTGGTGCTGGCCGAACGCATCCGCGAAGGCATCCGCGAGGCGGGTGGCATCGCGATGGAATTCCCGGTCCACCCGATCCAGGAAACCGGCAAGCGCCCGACCGCGGGGCTCGACCGGAACCTGGCCTATCTGGGCTTGGTGGAGTTGCTGTTCGGCTACCCGCTCGACGGCGTCGTGCTGACCACCGGCTGCGACAAGACCACACCGGCCTTGCTGATGGCGGCGGCCACGGTGAACATGCCGGCGATCAGCCTGTCGGTCGGCCCCATGCTGAACGGCAATTACAAAGGCCAGCGCACCGGCTCCGGCACGATCGTGTGGAAGGCGCGCGAACTGCTGGCCACGGGCGAGATCGACGAGGTCGGCTTCATCAAGCTGGTCGCGTCCTCCGCCCCCTCCACCGGCTATTGCAACACGATGGGCACGGCCAGCACGATGAACTCGCTGGCGGAAGCGCTCGGCATGTCGCTGCCCGGCTCCGCCGCGATCCCCGCGCCCTACCGGGACCGGCAGGAAGCTGCCTACCTGACCGGCAAGCGGATCGTGGAGATGGTGGCGGAGGATCTGAAGCCCTCCGACATCATGACCAAGGACGCGTTCCTCAATGCCATCGCGGTCAATTCCGCGATCGGCGGATCGACCAACGCGCCGATCCATCTGGCGGCGATCGCCCGCCATGTCGGCGTGGAGCTGCCGATCGACGAATGGCAGCATCATGGCCACAAGATCCCGCTGCTCGTGAACCTGCAGCCGGCCGGTGAGTATCTGGGCGAGGATTACTACCGCGCCGGCGGCGTGCCGGCCGTGGTGTCCGAACTGATGAAGCAGGGCCTGATCGCGGAAGGTGCGATGACGGTCAACGGACGCACCATGGGCGACAATTGCCGCAACGCGGTGATCGAGGACGAGGAAGTCATCCGCCCGTTCGAGCGTCCGCTGCTGGCCGATGCCGGCTTCCTGGTGCTGCACGGCAACCTGTTCGATTCCGCGTTGATGAAGACCAGCGTCATCTCGGCCGAGTTCCGCGAACGCTACCTGTCCGATCCCAATGATCCCGAGGCGTTCGAGGGCCCGGTCGTGGTGTTCGACGGGCCGGAGGATTACCATCACCGGATCGACGATCCCGCCACCGGGATCGACGACACCACCATCCTGGTGATGCGTGGCGCGGGGCCGATCGGCTATCCGGGCGCGGCGGAGGTGGTCAACATGCGGCCACCGGCCGAGCTGATCAAGCAGGGCATCCATGCGCTGCCATGCCTGGGCGACGGACGTCAGTCCGGCACCAGCGGCAGTCCGTCGATCCTCAACGCCAGCCCGGAGGCTGCTGCAGGTGGCAACCTGGCGCTGCTGGTGTCGGGTGACCGGGTGCGCATCGACCTGCGCCAGGGCCGGGTCGATCTGCTGCTGCCGGATGGCGAGCTGGCCGAACGCCGAGCGGCGTTCGATGCGGCGGGTGGCTATGCCTATCCGGGGTCGCAGACGCCGTGGCAGGAAATCCAGCGGGCTGTGGTCGGCCAGATGGAAACCGGCGCGATCCTGGAAGGGGCAGAGAAGTACCAGCGCGTCGCCCAGGTCCACGGCGTACCGCGCGACAATCACTGACCTCGGTCAGCCTGTCCGACCTGTCTCGTCGCGAGCCGGTGCTTGCGACGAGACGTCGGCCTCGAACTTAATAGTTCGGGTGTAGTGACCGCAAGCGGACACGCGTCCGCCTGCACTACAGTTTATGCCTGCCCCTGATCGGGAGTGTCGCCCACATCGTCGCCAGATCTGTCGGGCGTGATCCGCGGCGGCTCGGGATTGTCGGGCCCGGGCAAGGTTTCCGGCATGTCCTCGGGGACAGGCGTACCGTCCGGCTTGCGGGCGGGATCAGGAGCATAGGGGTCGGGGGGAAGTGTCGCCATTGGATGTTCTCCTGAAACGGCAGACCAACCGCCTGCTTCGCGCGGAAGTTCCAGGCACCGGGCCCATATCAGTGGAGTGACGGTCGTCTGATGTGCTCCAAGGCGGTGGCGCACGCCTCACTGCAGCGGATGCCCGGCCGCCGATCAGGCGGCAGCGATCGCTGCCACCGGCTGCTCCGCCCTCTTCAGCACTGCCAGGACCTGCCGCAGATCGGCCGGCGTGAACGGCTTGGACAGGATCGGACGGTTCCGGAACTCCGCCGGGAACTGGTCCAGACTGTACCCGGTCACAAAGGCGAACGGGGTGCCGCGTTCTGCCAGCGCTTGGGCCACCGGGATGACCGGCTCCCCGTTCAGGTTGCCGTCCAGCAGCACCGCATCGGGCGCCTCCGCAGCGATCAGGTCCAGCGCCTGCCGGCATGACGTTGCCGGCCCCAGCGTGATGATTCCCTGATCCTCCAGTTCCAGCGCCAGCTCCATCGCGACCAGCGGCTCGTCCTCCACGATCAGCACCCGCGACAGGCCAGCGGGCGGAGCGGAACAGGCAGGGACGACCGGCTCCACCACAGCCTGCGGTTCCTCGAACGGAACCGGCGGGTCGGCCTCCTCCACGGGCAGGGCGATGCGCCAGGTCAACCCTTCCCGGCTCACCTCGACGTCGGCCCGACCGCCGGATGGCCGCAAGCTGCCGGTGATCAGTTCGAAACCGAAACCGCGCCGGTCCAGCGCCTCGATGAGCGGACCGCCCTGCTCGCTCCAGCAGAACTGCAGCGTGCCTTGCTCGACCTGCCAGCTGACCGCCACCTGTCCGGCAGTACCGGACAAGGCACCATATTTGTGCGCGTTGGTGGCCAGTTCATGCAGCACCAGTGCGAAGCGCAGGGCCAGCTCCGGCGGCAGATGCACATCCGGACCAGTCAGCCGCAAGCGTTCCTCCGGCACGGTGCCGATGGACAGCTGGTCGGCGATCAGCCGGCGCAGGCTGGCGCTGCTCCAGGTGGTCGCACTCAGCAGCGCATGGGCGCGCGACATGGATTGCAGACGCCCGGTGAAGTTCTCCTCGAACTGCGGCAAGGACCGGGCGCGCTTCAGGCTGAGCGAGGCCATGGCCTGCACCGTGGCCAGCGTGTTCTTCACCCGGTGGTTCAGCTCGCCCACCAGCAGGCGCTGCGTCTCCTCCGCGCGGTGGCGTTCTGTCACGTCCTGCACCTGCAGCATCAGGGTGCGCGCGGGGCCGGCCCTGCCGGACAGGGAGGAGCAGTACCACTCCCCTTCCCGGACTGATCCGTCGGCGCGAATGAAGCGGTGGCACTGCATTTCGCGCCTGTCGCCCACGGTCAGCAGGTCGGCCGTTTCGGCCAGGAACCCGGCCCGCATCTCGGCCAGCAGGAACGGCGCGTCGGCGATGCGCGTGCCCAGCATGGCACCGGCTTCGAGCCCGAACAGGCGCACCGCCCCCTCGGCCCAGGTGATGATCCGGCCGTCGGCATCCAGCTCGATCACAGCCAGCGGGGAATTGTCGCCATGCGCGCGCAGCCGACCCAGCGCCGCACCAAGCTCGTCCCGCTGGCGCGCCAGTTCGCAGCGCTGGCGCGCCAGTTCCACGAACACCGCCACCTTGCTGCGCAGGATCGTGATGTCGAGCGGCTTCAGCAGGTAATCCACGCCGCCGGCCTCGAACCCCTGGAAGCGGCGCTGCTCGTCCGTGGCGACCGCGGTCAGGAAGATGATGGGGATCCCGCGGGTACGCTCCGTGCTGCGCATCAGCTCGGCCAGTTCGAACCCGTCCATCTCCGGCATCTGCACGTCGAGCAGCGCCAGTGCGAAATCACCGTGCAGCAGCAGTTCCAGCGCCGCGATCGCGCCGCGCGCCGGCACCAGCTCCACTCCTGGCAGGTCCAGCGCGGCCTGCAAGGCGACAAGGTTGGCGTCGACGTCGTCCACCGCCAGGATGCGGATCGGTTCAGCCTGCATGGGTCATGGTCCTGTTCGGCACGCTCTCGGGGCTGAGCGCGGTGCGGCGATAGATCTTGTCGGTGGTGGCGAAGTCGCTGAACAGCGGGGCCCGCGCCGAGAGGTGGATCGTCTCCTTGGCGCCCAGGCCCAGGAACCCGCCATGCGGCAGGGATCGGGCAAACAGGTCAAGGGCGCGATCCTGCAGCGGTCGGTCGAAATAGATCAGCACGTTGCGGCTCGACACCAGCTGCACCTCCGAAAACACCTCGTCACTGGCCAGGTTGTGGTCGGCGAAGACGGCGCGGCGGCGCAGGGTGGGATCGAACCGCGCGGCGCCGAAGCCGGCCGTGTAGTATTCGGACAGCGATCCCTTGCCGCCTGCCGCCTGGTAATTGGCGGAAAAGCCGGCGATCCGGTCATCGGGGAAGATGCCCGCCTCTGCCCGGTCCAGCGCCGCGCGGTTGATGTCGGTGCAATAGAACAGCGTGCGATCCTCCAGCCCCTCCTCCCGGAACAGGATGGCGAGGGAGTAGAACTCCTCTCCGTTGGCGACCCCGGCGATCCACACCTTCAGCGATGGCCAGGTGCGCAGATGCGGTACCACGTCCCGCCGGAGCGTCGCGAAGTAGGAGGGGTCGCGGAACATCTCGCTGACCTGGATCGTCAGAAACGACAGCAGCACGTTCAACGCGGCCGGGTCGTGCAGCACCACATGCTGCAGCTGCGACAGGCTCGACAGGCCGAAATGCGCGCACGCCCGGACCAGCCGACGTTCCAGCGAGGCGCGGGCGTACGAACGGAAATCATACTGGTAGTGTCGCCAGATCGCCTCCACCAGCAGGTCGGTCTCGATCGCCCGCACAGCTGCATCGTCCACCATCAGCGCGGCATCCACACGCGCACCAGGCTCAGCAGCTTGTCCACGTCCAGCGGCTTGGCGAGGTAGTCGTTAGCGCCGGCATCCAGGCACTCCTGCTGGTCGCGCTCCATCGCCTTGGCCGTCAGCGCGATGATCGGCAGGTTCTGCCACTGGGGTTGTGCCCGCAGGTGGCGCATGGCGGTAAGCCCGTCCATCTCGGGCATCATGATGTCCATCAGCACCAGATCCACCGGCACGCCGCCGTCGGCGCGGCTGCCATCCAGCACCTCGATCGCCTCGCGCCCGTTGCGTGCCACCCGCAGGCGGACGCCATGCGGCTCCAGGATGCCGGTCAGGGCGTAGATGTTGCGGACATCGTCCTCCACCACCAGCACCTGCCGCCCGTCAAGCATGGCGTCGCGGCGCATGGCGCGTTCCAGCATCTGCTGGTGCTCGCTGGGCAGGTCTGCCACCACCTGGTGCAGGAACAGCGTCACCTCGTCCAGCAGCCGCTCGGGCGACTTCACGCCCTTGACGATGATCGACTTGGAGTAGCGCCGCAGCGCCAGCTCCTCCTCCGACGACAAGTCGCGGCCTGTATAGACGATCACCGGCGGGAAGCTGAACGCCTCGTCATTGCTCAGCCGCTCCAGCAGCTGCAGTCCGGGCATGTCGGGCAGGTTCAGGTCCATCACCATGCAATCGAAGGTCTGCGTGGCGACCAGTTCCAGGCACGCGGCGGCGTCATGGGCTTCCACCGTCTCCACGTCTCGCGATGCCAGCAGGTGGCGGATGCTGGTCGCCTGCGTGGCATCGTCCTCCACCACCAGCACGCGGCGCAGGCGTTGCTCCATGCGCGCTTCCAGCCCCTCCAGCATGCCGATCAGCGCATCGCGGCTGACCGGCTTGAACAGGTAACCCACCGCCCCGCTGGCCAGCGCGGCCTGCATGTCGTCGTCGACCGACACCACATGCACCGGGATGTGCCGGGTGCGCACGTCGCGCTTGATCCGGTCCAGCACCGACAGGCCGGTATGGTCGGGCAGGTTCATGTCGAGGATCACCGCATGCGGCAGGTATTGCCGCGCCAGCAACGTGCCCTCGTCCGCCGTCCCGGCGATCAGGCACTGGAATCCCAGCTCGTGCACCAAGTCGCGCAGGATGCGGGCAAAGACCGGATCGTCCTCCACCACCAGGATCAGGCGCTTGTCGCCCGCCAGTACCGCGCGATCGTCCGGCACCAGCACGGGCGCCGGCACGTCATGGGCCTGAGCGGGCTGCGGCAGGATGCGCTGGGCCATGCGACTGGCGGTCGGCCGCGCCGGCTCCGGCATGGTGGCCAGGTCGATCCGTTCGGGCAGTTCCAGCGTAAAGGCGCTGCCCTGCCCCGGGGTGCTGTCCAGCAGGATCTCGCCCCCCAGCAACCGGGCCAGTTCGCGGCTGATCGACAGGCCCAGCCCGGTCCCGCCATAGCGGCGGCTGATGCTGCCATCGGCCTGCCGGAACGCCTCGAAGATGGCGTCGTGCTGGTCGGGCTCGATACCCGGCCCGCTATCGCGCACGACCAGTGCCACGCGCCCGGCGGAGCGGCCCTCGCGGACCTCCAGCGTGACCGAGCCGCTATCGGTGAACTTGATGGCGTTGGACAGGAAGTTGCGCAGGATCTGCTCCAACCGCTGCGGGTCGGTCTCCAGCTGCCGCGGCGCACCGTCCTCGATCACAGCCTCGAACCGCAGCCCCTTGTCCGCCGCCGCCACGCCGAACACGCCGCGTAGCTTGTCCAGCGTGCCGGCCAGATCGACGACCCGCAGCTGCAGGTCGACCTTCCCGGCCTCGATCTTGGAGATGTCGAGGATGTCGTTGATCAGCACCAGCAGGTCGTTGCCCGATCCCTCGATGGTCTCGGCAAAGCGGACCTGTTCCGCGGTCAGGTTGCCGGCGCGATTGTCCGCCAGCAGCCGCGCCATGATCAGCAGCGAGTTCAGTGGCGTACGCAGCTCGTGGCTCATGTTCGCCAGGAACTCGCTCTTGTACCGGCTCGCTTGCGCCAGTTCGGCGGCCTGGTTCTGCAAGGAGGCCTGCGCCCGCGTCAGCTCGTCGCGCTGCGCCTCCAGCGACTGGGTCTGCTCCTCCAGCTGTGCGTTGCTGCGCTCCAGCTCTGCCTGCTGGTCCTCCAGCTGCGCCTGCGATGCCATCAGCTGACGACTTTGCGCGTCCAGTTCCTCGTTGGTGGCACGCAGTTCCTCGCCCTGCGCCTGCAACTCGGTTGCCTGCGCCTGCGTCTCGGCCAGCAGATCCTGCAGCCGCGCACGATACAGTGCGGAGCGGAAGGCAATGGCCAGCTGGTCGGACACCATGTCCAGGAACGGCAGCGCGTCCGTTTGGTGATCGTGCCGGTCGAACACGCCCAGCTCCACCACGCCGTTGACCATCCCGTCCACGGCGCTGACGCCCACCAGCAGGCTGCGCGGGCTCGCCTGGCCCAGCGCGGTGCCGAAGGTCAGATAGCCGGCAGGCACCGGCGTGACGATGTGGCTGCGACAATCGCGGACAGCCTCGGCCAGCAGCCCGTCCCCGGCGTGCAATTCGTCCGGCACGGGCGCGGTCGCGGGCACGCCGAAGGTCGCCTGCCGCCGGAACCGGTCGCCATTGCGCAGGTATATGGCCCCCACGCCGGCCCCCAGCCGGTCCACCAGGAACCGCAGCGCCGCCGCTGCGGTCTCGCCCGGGGTCAGCTCTCCGGCAAGCACGCTCGCCAGCCCGGCCTCCCCGTCGCGCAGCCATTGCTGGCGCCGGTTCTGCGTGCGGTAGCCGATGAACAGGAAGCCGATGGCCGCCAGCAGCAGGTTGATGAAGCTCGCCAGTCCGCGGTTCACCAGTGCGACGCCGGTGTCGATACCCTCCGGCGCGAAGGCGAAGCCGATCGCCATCAGCACCGTCGCGGTGGCCGCAACGATCACCGGCAGGATGCGATGCATGGTCAGGTAGGTCAGGACGGTCGGCAGAAGATAGATGACCCACACCGCCGTACCCAGCGGGAAGGTCAGGTCGGCCAGGAACGTGCCACCCAACAGCACCAACAGGCCGGCATAGGACAGCAGCCGGCCGTCAAACCCTTGTCGTGACGGCATTATCAACTCGGCAAGCGGGACTCCGGGCACCACGTCGCGCCCCCGTCCTGCTCGCGACATGCCTGCTATTCGGCCCAAAACGCCGAAGTGCCAGTCCGGTTCCCGTCAATCTTCCGGCGACGTCGCTTGGTCTGCCGGCGCCAGCGATGCAGGATCGGCTCGGTATAGCCGGAAGGTTGCGTCGCCCCGTCGAACACGAGTTCGCACGCGGCCTGGAAGGCAGGATGCGTCCGCCATGCCGGCGCCATCGGCCGATATGCCGCATCGGCCGCATTCTGCCGGTCCACCCGCACGGCCATCCGGCGCAAGGTGTCCAGCACCTCCTCGCGCGTGACCACGCCATGCAGCAGCCAGTTGGCGATGTGCTGGCTGGAGATGCGCAGGGTCGCGCGATCCTCCATCAGGCCGACATCGGCGATGTCCGGCACCTTGGAACAGCCGATCCCGGCATCGATCCACCGCACCACATAGCCCAGCAGGCTCTGGCAGTTGTTCTCCAGCTCCTCTGCGATCTCCGCCCGCGACCAGCCACCATCGGCCAGAGGCGGGGTCAGCAGCGCTTCCCTCCCGGGCGCCTCAGCCAGCGTGCGCTGTATCGCGAATACATCGGCCTCATGGTAGTGCAGCGCGTGGAGGACCGCGGCGGTGGGTGACGGCACCCATGCCGTGGTCGCCCCGGCGGCCAGGTGCGCGCCCTTCTCCGCCAGCATGGCCGCCATCCGGTCGGGCGCGGCCCACATGCCCTTGCCGATCTGCGCCCGCCCGCCAAGGCCACAGGCGAGACCTGCCGCGACATTGCGCCGCTCGTACGCGTCCAGCCAGCGGGCCTGCTTCATCGCGGCCTTGCGCACCACCGGGCCGGCCTGCATCGCCGTGTGGATCTCGTCCCCGGTACGATCCAGGAAGCCGGTGTTGATGAACACGATCCGCTGGCGCAGCGCATGGATGCAGGCGGCCAGGTTCGCGCTGGTCCGCCGCTCCTCGTCCATCAGGCCCAGCCTGACCGTATGACGCGGCAGCTCGAGCAGGTCCTCCACGGCATCCATCATCTCGTCCACGAAGGCGCACTCGTCAGGCCCGTGCAGCTTGGGCTTAACGATGTAGATCGCGCCGACGGCACTGTTGCGCCATCGGGTGAGGCCACGCACGTCCAGCGCACCGATCGCTGCGGTGACGACTGCATCCAGCAGCCCTTCCGGGATCTCGCTGCCATCGGACAGCAGCACGGCGTCGCTGGTCATCAGCAGGCCGACATTGCGCACGAACAGCAGGCTGCGACCGCCCAGGGCACCGGGATGGCCGTCGGGGCCGGTGCAGGTCAGGTCTCCTTCCAGCTGGCGGATCTGCCGATCGCCGCCCTTGTCGAACCGCGCGATCAGATCGCCGCGGATCACGCCCAGCCAGTTGCGGTAGGCCGCCAGCTTGTCCGCCGCATCCACCGCCGCCACCGAATCTTCCAGGTCGACGATGGTGGTCAGCGCGGCTTCCAGCCGGATATCGGCGATGCCTGCCCTGTCGTCCTGCCCGATGGGGTGCGCACGATCGATCACCAGCTCGATATGCAGACCATTGTTGCGGAACAGCAGGCCGTGCTGCGTCGTGCCGCAGGCCTGCCCCGGGTCGGCCAGCCGGATCGCATCGGCATCGGGCAGGTCGGCCCAGCTGCCCGCGCGCAGCGGCAGGGTCCGGTCCAGGAAGGCGCGCCCGGCTGCAATCACCCGGGCACCGCGTTGCCGATCGTAGGTATCGCCCACCGGCAGGTCGCCCAGCGCATCCGTGCCGTACCAGGCATCGTACAGACTGCCCCACCGCGCATTCGCGGCGTTGAGCAGGTAGCGCGCATTCAGCACCGGCACGACCAGCTGCGGCGCGGCGGTGGCGGCGACTTCCGGATCGGCGGGATGGTCCGCGATGGTGAACGGCGCGGGCTCGGGCAGCAGGTAGCCGATGGTGTGCAGGAAGGCGCTGCAGGCGGCCGGATCATGGTCCTGTCCACGCCGTTCCCGGTGCCAGCCATCGATCTGCTGCTGCATCCGCTCACGAACGGCCAGCAGCTCGCGGTTGCGCGGGGTGAAACGCGCGACCAGCCCGGCAAGGCCGCGCCAGAAGGCACCGGTGTCGAGCCCCAGCGGCCCAAGCACCTCCGTGTCCAGGAACGCAGCCATGGCACTGTCGACCCGCAGCCCGGCGATCTCCACCCGTGCCATCCATCCGCTCCCGCTTGTTGTCCTGCCGCTGTCCTACGCCTGGCGGGTGGACTTTGAAAGCTGGCCCACAAGCGGCTACAGCCTGTCCGATGGGACTGGAGCAGGACGAGCAACAGGCGCTGGCGCCGATTGACGGGGCGGCCATGCTGGCGCGGGTGGAGGGCTGGTGCGCGATCAACAGCGGCACCCGCAATCTGCCCGGACTGGCGCGGCAGGCACAGGCACTGGCCGACGCCTTTGCCGCCCTGCCGGGCGCGGTCACGCTGGTCGATCCGGCGCCGGTGCGGATGATCGACGCTGCCGGGCGGGAGGTTGCGCAGGCCCATGGCCAGCACCTTCTGGTGCGCGTGCGGCCGGATGCCGCGCGGCGGGTGCTGCTGACCGGTCACATGGACACGGTCTACCCCGCAGACCACCCCTTCCAGTTTGCCCGCTGGCTTGATGCCGACACACTCAACGCACCGGGCGCGGCCGACATGAAGGGCGGTCTGGCGGTGATGCTGGAGGCATTGCTGGCGCTGGAGGCCACGCCGGCAGCACCCCGCCTCGGTTACGACGTGCTGATCAACGCGGACGAGGAAACCGGCTCGCTCGCCTCCGCCGCGCTGATCGCGCAGCTGGCCTCCGGCAGGGTGGCCGCGCTGACCTACGAGCCGGCGACCGCGCCTGACGGCACGCTGGCCCATGCGCGCGGGGGCAGCGGCAATTACTCGGTAGTGGCGACGGGCCGCTCCGCCCATGCCGGCCGCAACCCGCAGGACGGGCGCAACGCGGTACTGGCGCTGGCTGACCTGGCGCTTCAATTGAAGTGGCTGGCAGGGCCGGAGCTGTCGGTGAACCCGGCAAAGATCGAAGGCGGATCGGCGAACAACGTCGTGCCCGACCATGCCGTGCTGCGCTTCAACATCCGCCCGCAGACCACAGGAGCGGCGGAGCGGTTCGCGGTCGACTTCGCCAGGATTGTGGCAGGCGTGGCCGCGGAACATGAGGTGCAGCTGCACCCCCATGGCGGCATTACCCGCCCGCCCAAACCGGTGGATGCGCGCGCGCAGCGCCTGTTCGACCTGGTGCAGCGCGCCGGCGCCGATCTCGGCCAGCATTTCGGCTGGCGACCCAGCGGCGGCGTGTGCGACGGAAACAACATCGCCGCAGCCGGGGTGCCGGTGGTCGACACGATGGGCGTGCGTGGCGGCGCGATCCATTCGCCGGACGAATACATGATCGTGCCCAGCCTGGCCGAACGCGCCGGGTTGTCGGCGCTGGTCCTGCACCGCCTCGCCTCGGGAGAGCTGCCATGAGCTTCGTGATCCGCGCCGCTGGGCCGGACGACCTGCAGCCGCTCTACGAGATGGCCAAGCTGACCGGCGGCGGCTTCACCAACCTTCCGCCGGAACGGGCCGCATTGGCAGCCAAGCTGGAACGCTCCGCCACCGCCCTCGCCCGCACCGATGATGCCGTCATTGACGAACAGTTCGTGCTGGTGCTGGAGAATGTAGAGACGGGCCTGGTGCGCGGCACCGGGCAGCTGTTCACGCAGGTGGGGCAGCGCTGGCCGTTCTACTCCTACCGCCTCACCACCATGACCCAGTATTCGCGCGAGCTGGACCGCACCATGCGCGCCGAGATGCTGAGCCTGGTGACCGACCTGGAGGGATCGAGCGAGGTGGGCGGCCTGTTCCTGCATCCGGGGGAGCGGGCCGGGGGGCTCGGCCTGCTGCTCGCCCGCAGCCGGTATCTGTTCATTGCCGCGCACCGGCAGCGCTTCGCCCCGCGCATCCTGGCGGAACTGCGCGGCATCATCGACGAACGCGGCGGATCCCCGTTCTGGGATGCTGTCGGCGGCTGTTTCTTCGGCATGACGTTCCAGGAAGCGGATGAGTTCAATGCGCTGCACGGCAACCAGTTCATCGCCGACCTGATGCCCAAGCACCCCGTCTACACCGCCATGCTGGCAGAGGAGGCGCGCCGGGTGATCGGCCTGCCGCACCCGACCGGCCGCGCGGCGATGCGGATGCTGGAACATGAAGGGTTCCACCATCACGGCTATGTCGACATCTTCGACGGCGGACCCACCATGACGGCGATGACCGATCAGGTCGCCAGCGTCCGGCAGGCGCATTGTGCTGCGCTGACCGACGCCATGCTGGCCAAGGGAGAACAGGCGCTGATCGCCGCCGGCACCCTGGCGACCTTCCGCTGCTGTTTCGGTGCGCGGCAGGTGCTGGATGATGGCACCGTGGCGATCGACTCGCACACTGCGGACCTGCTGCAGGTCAATCCCGGCGACATGGTGTGGAGCATCGCGCGATGAGCCTGCGCGAGATCAATTTCGACGGGATCGTCGGACCAAGCCACAATTATGCCGGGCTCAGCATCGGCAACCTGGCGGCCACCGCCCATGCCGGGCAGGTCAGCCACCCCCGCTCCGCCGCGCTGCAGGGCCTCGCCAAGATGCGCGGCAACATGGCGCTGGGCTTGCCGCAAGGCGTGCTGCTGCCCTTGCCACGGCCCAATGCCGGCTGGCTGGACCGGCTGGCCTGGATACCGGAGGCGGACCCCGCCCTGCTGGCGGGCGCCTGGTCCGCCAGCGCGATGTGGACCGCCAACGCCGCCACGGTCAGCCCCGCGCCCGATACGGCGGACGGCCGGTGCCATCTCACCGTCGCCAACCTCGTCACCATGCCGCACCGGGCGCAGGAATGGCCCGATACCATCCGCCAGCTGCGGGTGGCGTTTGCCGATGAAAGTCACTTTGCCGTGCACGACGCGGTTCCGCCCTGCTTCGGCGACGAGGGCGCCGCCAATCACATGCGCATGGCGGCCGAGCATGGCGCACCCGGTATCGAGATGTTCGTCCATGGTCGGCCCGGCGGCCGCTTTCCCGCGCGCCAGCACGAACAGGCCAGCCGCGCGGTGGCCCGTCGACACGGGCTGGATCCCGGCCGCACGCTGTTCGTGCAGCAGGCGGCGGAAGCGATCGAGGCGGGGGCGTTCCACAATGATGTGGTGGCGGTGGCGAATGGCACCGTGCTGTTCACGCACGAGCGCGCCTTTGCCGATCCCGACGGTACCTATGCCGCGATCCGCCGACTGCTGCCAAAGGCCGAGATCATCGTGGTGCCTGACGCCGAGGTCAGCCTGGCCGATGCCATCGCCTCCTACCTGTTCAACGCCCAGCTGCTGTCCTTGCCGGCGGGTGGCGGCATGGCGCTGGTGGTGCCGGGCGAGGCCTCGGCCCATCCCCGGGTTCACGCCTTCCTTGACCGGCTGCTGGTGGGCAATGGCCCGATCCGGCAGGTGCTGCCGGTGGATGTGCGGGAAAGCATGGCAAATGGCGGCGGACCGGCCTGCCTGCGGCTGCGGGTGGTGGCAGACCCGGGAACCGTCGATCCGCGCTTCCTGCTGGATGACGACAAGGCCACCTTGATCGAGGGGGTGATCGCCGCGCACTGGCCGGAGGCGATCGCACCGGCGCAGCTGGGCGATCCGGCACTCGCCCACCAGATTGTCGCAGCGCGGTACGCCTTGCTGGACGCCCTCCACCTGCTGGAACTTGCCTGACCGGGAGTGATTGCCGGACCATGACCTTCCGACCCAAGCGGCTGCTCGCGCTGTTCACCATCCGCACCCGGCTGGAGGCATTTGCCGTGATCTATGCCCTGGCACTTGGGGCGACGCAGCGCGGGTCGGTCTATCTGGACCAGTTCCCCGGCTGGGGCGGACGGCTGCTGTTCGGGGCCTGCTGCTGCGCCGTGCTGATGGCGGGGGCCAAGATACTGGACTGCCTGAAGCTGGAGGCGGCGGCCAGGGCCGCCATGGCGGCTGACGAAGCGGACTGACCCCGCCGCCGCCTTTTACGACCGCTTAACCAGCGCCAGCCTATGCCCGCCATCTACAATGGGATGGTGGACCATGAACAAGCGCAACTTCATGCGCCGGCTGATGCACGATCGACGGGGCGCCGCGCTGCCGATGATGGCCGCGGGCCTGCTGCCGGTGCTGGCGGGAATCGGCGCGGCCGTCGATATCGGCCGGATCGTTACCGTGCGCGCCCAGATGCAGGCCGGCGTCGATGCCGGCGCCTTGGCCGGCGCCCGCGTGTTCGGCCTGACCGATGATCGCGGCACCCAGGTCGCCGCCTATTTCCACGCCAACATGCCCGAAGGCTATGCCGGCAGCGACCCGATCGCGCCCGTGGCGGAATTTCAGGAGGTCCGGGGCGTCAATCGCGTGCAGGTCACGGCCACCACTGACCTGCCGATGGTCTTCATGCGCCTGTTCGGCATCGAGCACCGGGCAGTCTCGGTCGAGGCCGTGGCCGAGATGCAGCCCAAGCCGCTGGAGGTGATGGTGGTGCTGGACAATACCGGCTCCATGGGTGGCGGCCTTGGCAAGGGCACGCGCATGACCGCACTGCAGACCGCGATGAATGATTTCATCGATATTCTGCATCAGGGTGAAGAGCGGCGGGCAGACCTGGCGATGGGCTTCGTCACCTACACCGTGACGACGAATGTCGGGAAGATCCTGACCGACCATCACGTCCCCCTCATGGAACGGGACGGGTTCACCAACATCTCCGACTACACCAAGGAGGTGGAGCCGGTTGCCGCGAATGCCCTGGGATGGCGTGGCTGCGTCGAGAACGATCCGACAGTGCGCGACCTGAGTGCATCCGCCACGAGCATGGAAAACGGTGCGTGGGACATCGACAGTATCCTGCCGGGGGAAAATGGTCGCCCGGGCGTGCGGCCGTACCACGTGCCGCCGGTGACCACGACCAAGGTCACCGCTGCCGCCTTCGCATCAAATGCCCGCCTGCCCGCCAACTACGAAGCGGCCCACAAGAACACGTACACGGGGTCCGACCGGAAGAACAACCTGTACAGGCTGAGCCCCGGGGGTCGCGCCGATATCGCACAGCGGCTGGCGAACACGCCGGCATACCGGCAGCATTTCTACGATTTCTATATCGGCCTGAACCACGACAATAGCAGCACAACCGACGATGTGATCGTCCGCGCCGCCGATGGTGCGAAGTACACGCCGGGCTCCACCGATCCATGGCGTGTGGAATATGCCCGCATCCCGCGGATCAGCGAAGCGGCAGACTGGTCCGATCCGAACAGGGTTTATGGCTATCCCACCCGGGGCGGCCGCAACCTGCGGATGGCCACCCCGAACTGGCAGTGTCCGGAGCCTGCGCTGGAGCTCAGCTACGGCCGGGCAAAAGCCGTCTATGATGATTACATCCGGCTGGACAATTTCCCGCTGATGCCTGCAGACGGCACGCTGCATCACATCGGGATGCTGTGGGGTTATCGCCTGCTGACAAGGGACGACGTGTTCGTCCGCAGGAACCCGGTCCCGTCCGAACGGCCATTGCGTGCCCTGGTGTTCATGACCGACGGCGAAAGCAGCGCGAACACCCATGCTGCCTGGTACGGCGCCTATGGCAATCTGCGTGACAGGCGGCTGACGGCCAGCACCAACGCCGCCACATTCACGAACCAGGTCATGTATCGCTTCGCCAAGGTGTGCGAGAACGCCAAGCGGGATGGCATCGCCGTCTACATCGTCTCTCTCATGAAGGCGTCGGACGATGCGGGCAGCGTGTTCCGCACCTGTGCCGGCTCCAACTATCTTGAGACCAATACGCAGAGCCAGATCCAGAACGCCTTCCGCCAGATCGCAGTCGACCTGGTCGACCTGCACCTGACCGAATGACGCGCCGTCGGCTCCCGGCCCTGCGGCGGCAGGAGGACGGCGTGGCGGTGGTGGAATTCGCCCTGCTGGCGCCCGTCATGCTGCTGCTGCTGGCCGGCACGATCGAGGCGGCGCACTTCCTGCTGGTCCAGACCACGCTGGAAGGCGCGGTATCGCATGCGGCGCGCGAGAATGCGGTGGCCCTGACGCTGAACGAGGATGTGCGCGATGCCGCCATGCGTGCCCGGATCACCGACATCATGGGCGCCTTCCCCGTGGCCGAGGGAGAGAAGATGGAAATCACGACGCAGGTCTACCGCACCTTCGGCGGCGCCACGCCCGAGGGGTTCGAGGATCTGAACGGCAACGGCGTCTATGACGATGGCGAGCTGTTCGCCGATCGCAACCGCAATGGCGTCCGGGACATGGCCATGCCGACCGGCGGGCGGATGGGCGATGTCGGGGATGTCGTATCCTACTCCGTCATCTACCCGGTCGATCCGTTCTTCCCCTTCCTGGAAGGCGTGTTCGGCACGCCGCTCCGGCTGACCAGCAACGCCGTCGCCCGCAACGAGCCGGAACGGTCCGTCCTGTGATGCGGACCCGCGCCCGCCACCTGCTGCGGCTGCTGGCCGGCTGCCGCCGCGGCGTCTCCGCGGTGGAGTTCGCGCTGGCGCTGCCCCTGTTCGTGGGGGTGATGGGGGCCGGCATCGAGGTGTCCTTCCTTCTCCTCGCGCAGGTCAAGGTGCAGCGGCTGGCAACCATGACCGCCGATCTTGTGGCCCGCGACGGCGCCTCGGACCGGCGCCTGTCGGAGGCTCAGGTCTATGACATCCTCTACGCCATGGATGTGGCCGCGAGCCCGCTCGAGATTCGCAATCGGGGGCGGGTCATCGTGTCGGCCGTGATGGGACAGGACGAGAATGATGACGGCGAAGGCGACGTGAACCAGATCATGTGGCAGCGGTTCGACGGGGCGCTGACGCGGGCGCCGCAGCTGATGGGCTGCTGGAGCATCAGCGATGTCGCAGCCGGCATCCCCCGACAGCTGAATGCGGGCGAGCCATTGTTCCACGCCCAGGTCAGCTATGCCTACGAACCGGTGTTCAGCGACACGTTCGTGCAATGGCTGCAGGTGCCGCCGGTGATCACCCGTACGGCCAGCTTCCGTGGTCGCGGGGCGATCTATCATCCGGTGCTGGCTGTCGAAGGATACGCGCCCAAGGACAATTGCCTGTCACCCGACGGGCTGTGATGCGGGAGAGGTGGGGTGCTTCTGTTGCCGGGCGCACCCCGTGCCCCTGGAATCCCTTCTGTTGCCCGGTGGGTCCAACCGCGCTTTAGCTTTGTAAGATCAGGCCGTTAGGCCGTCAGGTTACGCAGCGATTGCGAGTGCTTCGTTATCGTTGGCACTTGTGTGTTTTGAGCCTTATGCGGGTTACTCAGCCCGAGCAAAAACGATGTCTTTTAACACACGTCGATCCTGGTTCGGCCCCGTCATCAACAGCAGTCGCCCGCTGGTGGTGGTGGAGCCGCCGGGTACTGCCCCCGGGTCCGCTGTGTCTATTACACACCACTATTTATCGCCATATCCGGTCGAGACCGGCACGGGTGATATAGCGCCTTCAAATGAATTGTGAAGTGGGCGGTGTTTCGGGCCGGTCCTTCAGCTCCGCCAGGATCTGCTTCAGCACGTCCAGCTGCGGGTCGGTCGGGATCTCCGGCACGGCCGCGCTGTCATCCGCCGCCTTCTGCTTGGCCTGCATCTCGTCCAGCAGGCGGTTCACCGCCTTGACCAGGAGGAACAGGGCAAAGGCGACGATCAGGAAATTGATCAGCTGCGTCACGAAGTCGCCATAGCCCAACATGGCCACCCCGGCCGCCTTCAGGCCAGCATAGGATGTCCGGTCGCCGGCGTAATCGGCCGGGATCTCGCCCAGCAACAGGAAGAAATTGGAGAAGTCGACATCCCCGAACACCCAGCCGATCAGGGGCATGATGATGCTTTCGGTAAGCGAGGTGACGATGCGCCCGAACGCCGCGCCGATGATCACGCCGATCGCCAGGTCGAGCACGTTGCCCCGGGCGACGAACTTCTTGAACTCTCCGAACATCAGCCATCCCCTGCCGCATCTGTTGCGATGCAAGCTACCCCACAAACCCGCAACAGCCAACGCTTGAACGCGGGCAGGCGTGTGCTATCTGCCTAATACAGTTTGCGCCGGTCCGGTGGCCGGCCCCATCAAGAGAGAGCCACGCATGATCCGCTCCCCCTTCCGCTTCGCCCTTGCCGCCATGGCGACGCTCAGCCTGTCCGCCTGCGGCATCAATTCGGTGCCGACCAAGGAGGAGGCCGTCAACGCGCAGTGGGCCAACGTGCAGAGCGCCTACCAGCGCCGCGCGGACCTGATCCCCAACCTGGTGTCAACGGTGCGCGCCGCCGCCGGGTCGGAAAACCAGATCCTGAACAACGTGACCTCTGCCCGTGCCCGCGCGACCAGCATCAACATCACGACCGACGACCTGTCCGACCCGGCCGAGTTCCAGCGCTTCCAGGAAGGACAGAACCAGCTGACGCAGGCCATGGGGCAGCTGCGCACCGTGGTGGAGGCGTATCCCCAGCTGCAGAGCCAGGCCGGCTTTCGCGACCTGATGACCTCCGTCGAGGGTACGGAAAACCAGATCAACGTGGAGCGTATCCGCTACAACGAGGCGGTGCAGGACTACAATACGGAGATCCGCACCTTTCCCAGCGTGATCGGCGCCAAGCTGATCCATGGTGCAGAAGCCAAGGTGCCGTTCCAGGCCAGCGCCGGCGCGCAGACCGCGCCCACGGTCGATTTCGGCGATTCGTTCGAGAATGGCGGCCAGGCCGGCACTCCGGCGAATGACAATGCCGGACAGCAGGCGCCCGCCGCGGCGGCGAACTGAGCGTAATCGCCGTGCCCGTCATCCGCTGGCTGCTGACCCTGCTGGCCATCATCGGCGCCAGTGCCGCCGTTGCGCAGGACTATCCTGCGCGACCGGCGGGGCCGGTGCTGGATCAGGCAAACATCCTTCCGCAGCAGCAGGAGGCCGCCCTCGACGCACGGCTGCGCGCGTATAATGCGCGCACCGGGCGTGCGGTGGTGATCGCCACGGTAGCCACGCTGAACGGACAGCCGGTCGAAAGCTATGCTGTCGGCCTGTTCGAACAATGGGGCATCGGCGGGGCGAAGCGGGACCTGGGCCTGCTGCTGCTGGTCGCACCGACGGAGCGCAAGGTGCGGATCGAGGTCGGTTATGGCCTGACGCCCTACGTCACCGACATCCTGTCCGGACGGATCATCCGCGACACGATCACGCCGGCCTTCCGCGCCGGTGACTATCCCGGCGGCATCGAGGCGGGTGTGAATGCCCTGCTGACGCAGCTCGACCGCAGCCCGGAAGATGCCGCCGCCATCGCGGAGGCGGCAGCCGCGGCCGAGCGGGACCGGCAGCGCGGCGGTGGCAGCACCGCGGGCATGATCGGCGGGGCAATCTTCTGGGGCGCGCTGATCCTGGGCTTCGCGCTGCTGTTCGGCCGCAAGGGCAAGGGTCGGCGGCGTCACCGGCGTTATGGCGCGGCCGGTGCGGTCGGCGACGTATTGTTGTGGAGCGCGGTGAGCAGCATGATGGGCGGACGGGGCGGCGGAGGCGGCTTCGGCGGTGGTGGCGGAGGCGGTGGTGGCGGCTTCGGCGGGTTCGGCGGCGGCATGTCCGGCGGCGGCGGCGCCTCGGGGAGCTGGTGATGGCGTATCTGACCCCTGACGAACATGCCCGTGTCAGCGCGGCGGTTGCCGCTGCGGAGGCGCAGACCAGCGGCGAGATCGTGACGATCGTGGCCGACCTGTCCGACGGCTACATGGATGTCGCGCTCGCCTGGGCGGCGCTTGGTGCCTTTGCCGTGCTGGCGCTGCTTCCGTTCATGGCGACCCCCGTGCTGGATGCGCTGGCGGTGTTCCACGGTGGCTGGAACGTCGCATGGGCCGCGCCCGGCATCTTCGCCGCCGCCGCGGCAATCGGCATCGGAGTGTTCCTGCTGCTGCTGGCGGCGCAGGCCTGGCTGCCGCTGCGCATCGCGATGGTGCCCGGCTTCATCCGTACCGACCGGGCGGAGGATCGCGCCATTGCCCTGTTCAAGGTCGGGGCGGAGCGGCGCACCACCGGGCGTACCGGCGTGCTGATCTACCTGTCCATGCGCGAGCACCGGGCCGAGATCGTGGCGGACGATGCAATCAACGCGCTGGTGCCGGACGACACCTGGGGTGAAGCAATGGCCGCGCTGCTGCAGCCGCTGAAGGATGGCCGCATTGCCGATGGTATGATCGCGGCTATCGAGCAGGTTGGCGCGGTGCTGGCGCAGCACTTCCCCCGTGCAGCCGACGACCGCAACGAATTGCCCGACCGGCTGATCGAATTGTGAGCCGCATCCTGCCACCCGATGCCGAGGCGCCGGAGGAGGTCGTCTGGCGCGGCAAGTTCGTGGAGGCGAAGCGCCGGGGCCGGTGGGAATATGCCGGCCGACCCAGCAGCATCCGCGCCGCGGTGATCCTGGCGCTGGATGGCGACCACGTGATCCTGGTGGAACAGTACCGCGTACCTTCCGCCCGATACTGCCTGGAACTGCCCGCCGGGCTGATCGGTGACGAGGCCGGACTGGAAGGCGAGGATGCGCTGGCCAGTGCGAAGCGGGAACTGGAGGAAGAGACCGGTTACCGTGCGGAGCACTGGCAGGTGCTGGGCGAGTTCCTGTCCAGCCCCGGCATGCTGAGCGAAGGCTTCACGCTGGTGCGCGCGACCGGGCTGACCCGCATCGGCGATGGCGGCGGGACCGACAGCGAGGATATCGTGGTCCACCGCGTGCCGCTCGCCCGCATCCACGAGGTCGTCGCCGAGCACCAGGCCAGGGGGCACGGGCTCGACGTGAAGCTGCTGCTGCTGCTGGGCGCCGGCTGGATCGCCGGCGATCCCGCCTAGGCCAGCTTGATCTCCCGCAGTCGCTGCTTGAGGTAGTCGTCCGCGGTGATCGGCGCCTCGCCGCCCGGCACGATCGGGTCGATCAGGAAGTCGGGCCGGAAGTGCAGGAAGAACGGCATGGAATAACGCGGCCGGGCCGCCGCCGGGCCCGTCGGGTTGATCACCCGGTGCGTCGTCGAAGGCAGCCGTCCGGCGGTCAGCCGCTGCAGCATGTCGCCGATATTCACCACCAGCGCACCCGGCGGCGGGGCCACCGCCAGCCATTCGCCGGAACGCGCCAGCAATTCCAGGCCGGCTTCTTCCGCGCCGAGCAGGAGGGTGATCGTGTTGATGTCCTCGTGCGGGGCAGCGCGCACGGCACCCTCGGCCTCTGGCGGCACGGGCGGATAGTGCAGCAGGCGCAGCACGGAATTGCCCTGCTCCACCGTCGGGTCGAACCAGCGCTCCTCCAGCCCCAGATGCAGCGCAATGGCAGACAGGATATGTGCCCCCACCTGCTCGAACCTGGCGTACAGTTCCAGGAAGGTGGGCCGGAAGTCCGGCAGGACGTCATCGGGCCAGATGTTGGGCGCCATGAACACCGCCAGCGGGTCGCCGGCGGGCAGTTCGCGCCCGACATGCCAGAACTCCTTCAGGTCACGCACGGTCGCGCCCTTGGCCTGCTCGATGCCGAACGGGGTATAGCCGCGCGCACCGCCCTGCCCGGTCTGGTGCCATTGCCGCTTCTGCTCCTCCGGCAAGGCGAACAATGCACGGGCCTGTTCCTGCGCGCGGGCGATCAGGTCGGTCGGGATGCCGTGATCGGCCACGATGGCGAAACCGTATTGTTCGAAGGACTGCCCGAGATCGGCGGCAAGTTCAGCCGGCTGGCGGGTGAGCGAGGTGGTGGCTATGGCGGTCATATGTCGTGTCCTACTCCGCTTTCCGGCCGCCTGCCAACCGGCAAGCTGCACCGTGCGGGCGGAACCGGGTGGAGCGGGACTCGTATCGGTCAGGAAGCGTATCGGGGATGGTGGTTGTGAACGGGGCGGCAGTCCAATGGATACCTTATTGCGGCGCGGCGCCCCTGCCGGCCGACTGGCTTTCGCGCTGGAACCTTGATCCAGTCTTGCTGCTGGGGCTGGCGGGCGCATCGTTCGCCTGGTGGCGATGGCGCCGGCAGGGCGTGACGGACAGCCGGGCGGCGCTCGCATCGCTGGCCATCATGCTGGTGCTGTTCGTCAGCCCGTTCTGCGCGCTGAGTTCTGCCCTGTTCACCGCCCGCGTGGTGCATCATGTGGTGCTGGCGACGATGCTTGCCGCTGCCCTGGTCGCCGCGACCGGCCTGCATCTTCGCCGGTTGCCGCAATCGCTGTCGCTGCTGACCGCGGTGCAGGTGCTGACCTTCTGGGCATGGCACGCGCCGCCGGTCTACGCCGCTGCCCTGGGAAATGATGGGGTGTTCTGGGCCATGCAGCTGAGCATCACCGCCACCGCGGCACTGTGGTGGGCGCGACTGCGGCAGGTGAGCGCGGCCGGCGCGGTCACGTCGCTGCTCGCGACCATGATGCTGATGGGCGTGCTTGGCGCGCTGATCACCTTTGCCGGGCGGCCGCTCTATGCGCCGCACTGGCTTACGGTGCAGAGCTGGGGCCTGTCGCCACTGGACGACCAGCAGCTCGCCGGCATCCTGATGTGGGCGCCCGCCTCTGCCATCTACCTGCTGGCGGCCATGGCCATCCTCTACCGATCGCTCCGCGGTGATGCCGCAGACGGCCTGCCCGCATGAGGGAGACACTGGTCGAATGGGCCGAGTCCTACAACAGGCGCGGCAAGTACACCCCGGTCGGCGTCACCTTCCACTGGGTGATGGCTGCACTGGTGATCTACCAGCTCTGGTCCGGCTGGACGATGCAGCGGGTGCTGGTGGGCGGCGACAAGCTCGAATTCTATCAGCGGCATACCGAACTGGGCCTGCTGCTGCTGCTGCTGGCCGCGGGCAGGTTCCTGTGGCGCATGGCGGTACCGGGGCCGACCAACGACGCCGATGGACAGGGCTGGCGTACCACGGCCGCGCACATGATCCACTGGGCGCTATATTTCCTGTTCGCGGTGCTGCCACTGAGCGGATGGGTGATGTGGTCCGCGATTCAGCCGCCGCAGCCGCTGTATCTGGCCGGCGTGATCCCGCTCCCGCCGATGCCGCTGCACGATCTGTCGGTGGAATGGCAATGGTGGGCGCTGGAGGCGGCGATGAACGTGCATGTCTATGGCACGATCGCGCTGACGGTGCTGGTGTTCGGTCATGCCGGTGCCGCGATCAAGCACCACTTCTGGGATCGGGATGACGTGCTGGAAGGCATGTTGCCGGAAGTGCCGGATACGACGTCGCACCCGGAAGGGCGGCGCTATAATCCGCAAGCGGCGCAAGCTCATCCTCAGCCAGCAGACGGCTGACCCCGGTCATCGCGTGCATGGCATCGCCATACCGCTTGCCCGTACGCCACAGCCGCAATTGCTGCTCCACGTAAGGCGCCGGCTGACCGGCGAGCGGTGGATTGCCGGTACCGACCCCTTCACCACGCACGCCGTGGCAGGTGGCGCAGGCGACCAGTCCGCGCTCCGGGTCGCCCTGCTGGTACAGCGTGGCGGCAAAGGCAGGCGGGCAGGTCGGCGGCAGCACGCCGCTGACCTCGACCGGCGCAGTCGCCGGCAGGGTGGCGTAGTAATCGGCCAGCCGTACACGCGCCTGGTTGTCCAGCCGGCCGGCGATCCAGCTCATCTGGGCGTGGTTGCGGGCACCGTTGTCGTAGTTTTCCATCTGCTGCAGGAAATAGCCACGATCCATGGCTGCCAGCCGCGGCACCGTTTCGCCATCCCCCTGCCCTTGCAGGCCGTGACACACCACACAGGCGCCATCCACGCCGGCATCGCCGCCGCCTTGGGCGATCACTTCGCCCGTCGCCTCGAACGCCCCGGCCTGGTGCTGGCGCGAACAGCCGGCGCCTGTGACAACGACGGCAGCACACAGCGTGGCCTTCAGCAAATAGTTGTGGATGCGCCCCATCTGTCCGGGAACCGCCGGCGCTTTGTACCGGTTCCCGGATGACATGCGGGGGCAACGACGATTTCTGATGCAGCACAGGCGGCCGGCTGCTGCCCTGCTGCTGGGCATGTGCGTGCTGGCCACTGCAGGCTGCAAGGCGCCCGAGAAGCCACGCTACACAGTCGACACCGCGCTGGCGGAACAGGGGCGGGCCGTGATCGAGCGGGCCGGATGTGCCGCGTGTCACGAGATCCCGGGGGTGGCCTGGCCACGGGGCCGCTGGGGTCCATCGCTGGCCGGGTTCGGTGATATCGGCCTGATTGCCGGGGCCGTGCCCAACACGGCCGAAAACCTCTCCGCCTTCCTGCGCAACGCGCCTGCTGTTAAGCCGGGATCGACCATGCCGCCAATTCCCATCACGCCGGACGAGGCGCGGGCGGCGGCCGCCTATCTGTACGGGATTGACGATGATGTTTGATGCGCTGTGGGGCTGGCCGCCGCCCGTGCTGGACCCGGCCGGGCCCTATGCCGACAAGGTGACGGTGCTGGCCTGGGTGCTGCTGGCACTGGGCGTGATCGTCACCGCGATCGTCTGCGCCGCGCTGTGGGTCGCCATCAAGGGGCCGGCCCGGTGGAAGCAGCGGCTGGGCGGGGAAAGTGCGGTATGGATCGGCGGCATCGCCTTCCCCGGCGTGGTGCTGACTGCGCTGCTGTTCTGGGGGCTGACGCTGACGGCGGACCTGACGGACGACATCACCGGCACCGAACCGCGTATCCGTGTGACGGGCGAGATGTGGTGGTTCCGCGTGCAATATCTCGATCCCGCCGGCCGGGTGGTGATGGAGGATGCGAACGAGATCCACCTGCCGGTCGGCCAACCGGTCGTGCTGGAACTGCGCAGCGCCGACGTGATCCACAATTTCTGGGTGCCGCACCTGTCCGGCAAGAAGGACATGCTGCCCGGCCGCACCAACCTGCTGCGCATCCAGGCGGACAAGGCCGGCCAGTTCGGCGGGGTCTGTGCGGAATATTGCGGCGGGCCGCACGCGCTGATGGGCTTTGTCGCCATCGCACATCAACCTGCGGACTATGCCCGCTGGCAGCAGGGGCGAATGGGACGGCTGGCGCAGGTCAACGCCACCGGCGGCCCCGGGCGGCAGCTGTTCATGGAAAGCGGTTGCGGCGCATGCCATCGCGTTGCCGGGACGGAGGCGAACGGCCTGGCCGGCCCTGACCTGACGCATGTGGGCACACGCGCCACGCTGGGCGCCGGCATCCTGCCCAACCATCGGGGTACGCTGATCGGCTGGATCGGGGACAGCCAGGGCATCAAGCCGGGCAATCGCATGCCCAGTTACGACACCCTCTCCGCCGCCGAGCTGACCGCCATCGCCGGCTGGCTGGAACAGCAGCAATGAAGTCCGAAACCGGCTTCGACCACGCGCTTTACGCCCGTTTTCCCACGACCAATCCCCGGCCCGAAGGCGAGCTGGAGGAACTGGAGCGCATCTGGTGCGCGCCGCGCGGCTGGCAGTACCTGAAGGCGGTCAACAACAACTATATCGGCTTCATCTACGTCGTCACGGCGCTGTGCTTCTTCCTGGCGGCGGGCATCCTGTCGCTTGGCATGCGGGTCCAGCTGGCGGCGCCGATGATGGATTTCCTGCCGCAGGACACGTACAACCAGTTCTTCACCATGCATGGCACGGTGATGATGTTCCTATTCGCCGTGCCCATGGTGGAGGCGATCGGGGTCATGCTGCTGCCGCAGATGCTGGCTGCGCGTGACCTGCCCTTCCCCCGCTTGTCTGCCTATGCCTACTGGGCCTACGCCGTGGGTGGCGGGTTCTTCTTCTGCAGCCTGTTCATCGGCCTGGCACCCGATGGCGGGTGGTTCATGTATCCGCCGCTGACCAGCCTGCAGTACAGCCCCGGCATCAACACCGACATGTGGCTGCTGGGCATCGGCTTCATCGAGATCAGCGCCATCGCCGGCGCGGTGGAGATCATCGTCGGCGTGCTGCGCACCCGTGCGCCCGGCATGACGCTAGACCGGATGCCGATGTTCGTGTGGGCCATGCTGGCCTTTGCCGTCATGATCCTGATCGCCTTCCCCAGCGTGATCCTGTGCACCCTGCTGCTGGAACTGGAGCGGGCGTTCAACTGGCCGTTCTTCGACGCGACGCGCGGCGGTGATCCGATGCTGTGGCAGCACCTGTTCTGGTTCTTCGGTCATCCGGAGGTGTACATCATCTTCCTGCCGGCGGCCGGGCTGATGAGCATGATGGTGTCGACCGCGGCCCAGACCCCGCTGGTCGGCTACCGCCTCAACGTGCTGGCGATCGTCGCTACCGCCTTCATCAGCTTCGGCGTGTGGGCGCACCACATGTTCGCCACCGGCATGCCGCGCGTGTCCACCGGCTACTTCTCCGCCGCCAGCATGGCGGTCAGCCTGCCGGCCGGCATCCAGGTGTTCTGCTGGATCGCCACCCTGGCGTCGGGCAGGATCCGCTGGTCCACGCCGGCCCTGTTCGTGGTGGGATCGGTGATGATCTTCACCATGGGCGGCCTGACGGGCGTGATGGTGGGTATGGTGCCGTTCGACTGGCAGGTGCACGACACCTACTTCATCGTCGCGCACTTCCACTACGTGCTGATCGGCGGGATGGTGTTCCCGGTGTTCGGCGCCTTCTACTACTGGGCCGGCATGACCAGCAGCCGCCCGTTGAGCGAACGGCTGGGCAGGTGGACCTTCTGGCTGATGTTCGCCGGCCTGCACATCACCTTCCTGCCCATGCACCTGACCGGCTTCATGGGCATGCCGCGTCGCGTCTACACCTACCTGCCGGATCGCGGGCTGGATCTGCTGAACCAGATCTCCACCGTCGGCTCGTTCGTCATGGCGGCCGGCGTGCTGGTGTTCCTGATCGATTGCGCGCGCAATTTCCGGTTCACGACCGACAATGACGCCGGCAACACCTACAATGCCGGTACGCTGGAATGGCTGCCGACCGGGCTCTACTCCACACGGTCCATCCCGCTGGTGCGCAGCCGCGATCCGTTGTGGGACCAGCCGGAGCTGGGCAAGGATGTGGAGGAAGGCCGCTACTTCCTGCCCGGCAGCATCACCGGCCTGCGCGAGACACTGGTCACCAGCCCGATCAATGCGGAGCCGCAATATGTCCAGCTGATGCCCGGCCCATCCGTCTGGCCACTCGCCTCGGCCATCTTCACCGCAGGCATCTTCCTGGCACTGACGGTGCAGGCCTACACCTTCTCCGCCGTCAGCTGCGTGTTCATGCTCTACGCCACCTTGCGCTGGTTGTGGGAAACGGACCGGTCGATCAGCCTGAAGAAGGGCGACGTGGGCGGCGGCATCATCCTGCCCATCACCATCACCGGGCCGGGCAGCCACAGCTGGTGGGCGCTGAACGCGACAATCGTGTGCATCGGCATGATCGGGCTGATGACGATGTTCGCCTACCTGTACCTGTACGGCATCCATCCGGAGGTCTGGACCGCGCCGCCCGCGCTGCTGCAGACAGGCGGCATCGCGGTGCTGCTGCTGCTGGCACTGGGCGCAGCGTGGCTGTCCCGCCGCTGGCTGGCCAGGACGGCCGACGGCGAGTTCCCCGGGCAAGGCCCCTGGATGAGTGCCGCGGCCGGCGCCTGCCTGCTCGCCCTGGCGCTCTACTGGGATGTCACCGGCTGGAGCGGCACCGGCCTGCTGCCCACGGCGACCGGACAAGGCGCGACCGTGTTCGCGCTGCTGGCGCATCAGGGCATGTGCGTGGTCACCGCCATCATCATGGCCGCATACCTTGCCTGGCGCAGCGCGCGTGGGCTGCTGACGGGGTCGGCCAATGTAACGCTGGACGTGGTGGTCCGCTGGATCGGCTTCTGCGCGCTGCAGGGCCTTGTCGGCAGCATGGTGCTGCGCCTGTTCCCGGGCGGCTGACCGTGCAGGACCCCGACAGCTTCATCAACCGGACGGACTGGTTCACCGCCACTGCCGCGCTCACCATCTGGTTTGCGCATTTCATGCTGGTGTGGTGCGCCAGCGTGATCTGGCCCGGGCAGGCTCTGGGCAGAATCGTCGGCGTGCTGCTGACCGTGATCGCCTTTGCCGGTCTGGGCGTGCTGTGGCGGCGGGTGCGGCCCGTTCGGGTGCAGTCGGTCGCCGGCCTCGGCCTGGCACTCGCCAGCATGGCAATCGCCTTCAGCTGCGTGCCGGCGCTGATCGGGTGATGCACCACCGCTACGTCACGCGGCCGCGCTGAACCGGCCGGCAGGCTCGTCTCCATCCTGTAACGCAAGGCTGTGACCGGCCCGGCGAGATGGTCACGCTGGCCGAGTTCCGTGATAGCATCTGGTCCGATCCCGCCCGCACCATGATGGGGATCGAGCAGGAGGGCTGGCTGCCGACCGGCTGACCCGGTTGACCGGAGACCGGGTGCGCTGGCAGGTGCTGGCGCAGCAGGTCATCATGGGGGTGATCGCCATGCCGAGGCAGGTCAGCGAACTGATCAGTTCGGCGACGCTGCAGGCTCAGGCGGCGGTCGGCCTTGCCGCCGCGCGCGTCGGGCTGCCGTTCAGATCGGGGTGAACCTGCAATGGGCCGATGCCAGCCAGCGCGGTTACATGAGCGTTGCCTTCGCACCGGATGCGGTGCGCGGGGAATGGCACTTCGTGCAGTCGATCCGCGACCGCGGGATGCAGCTGGCCGGAACGCACGCGATGACCGCCCGCCACGGCGTGCCACGGTTCGATCGCGGCTAGGCGAAGGCGGCCCGCAGGTCGGCGAAATCGCTGCGCACCTCTTCCAGCGCCGGTGTCTCGAACCGCACGGCGCTGTCCAGCACGCGGATGCGCGCCGCGCCGTAGAATTGCAGCAGGGCGCTGGCCAGCGGCGCCTGCCGGTCAATGCCCATCTCCAGCGCGGTCAGGGCAGTGACGGCGCGCGTGAGGGCGCGACTGCGCAGGGTGTAGTTGCGCTGCCGATGCGCCAGCACCGCCAGCGCCAGGCTGTCGACGACCTCGTCCACGCAGACGCGCACCAGATCGGCGGCGCTGGCGCCGCTGATCCGCGCATCGAACTGGCTGCGGCGGTAGGCTTCGTCGGGATCTCTCAGCGCCAGCATCGCATCAGTCGCGGCTGGCGTTCCACGCGTCGATCTGCTGCTGCAGGAAGCTGAGTGTGGAGCGGGAGGCATTGACGTTGGTCTCGACCTTGCTGAACCGGGTCACCATCTGCGCGCGCAAGGCTTCCTGCCGTTCCGCGATGTCGGTCAGCTGCTTGCCGAAGTCGCTGGTGTCGGCCTGGTACTTCTTGATGGAGTAGCCCAGGGTGCCGGGCACCAGCGTGCTGCTGGTATTGCGCGCCAGCTTGTCGATCGTCGAGTACACGCCATCCAGACCGGTGGTGAACATCGCCGCCACACCCGCCGGATCAGCCGCCAGCGTGGCCGACAGGCGCGCCGTATCCAGCGTGAAGGTGCCGTCGCGTTCCAGCTTCACGCCCAGATCGCCCAGCGTGCGCGGCGAACCTGCCGCCGCATTGCGCATCACGGTCTCGCCCGGCAATCGCGCAAGCTGGCTGCGCAGCGTGCGCGCGCCGGCATCTGCCGCCAGCTCGCCGCCGATGGCCATGGCGGAGCCGAGCGCACCGGCGATGTCGTTCATGGAAGAGACGAAATCGACCATCCAGCTGCTGATGTTGTCCACCGGGCTGGCGAAGGTAATGGTGGTGGGCGCGCCGGCATTGGTCCCGGTCAGGGTCAGTTGCAGGCCAGGCGCCACCTGTGCGGTCTTGTTGGTGGCACTGCGCATCTCCAGCCCGTCCAGCCTGAACAGGGCATCCTGCGCCGCCCCCTTCAACCGGGCAGGATCGCCGCCCGCCATGGGATCCCAGGCAAGGTCCGGCAGACCTGCGCCGGTGGTTTCGACCACGAAGCCGGCAGCCTCGCCCTCCTGCCCCTTCAGCACCAACTGCGCCCCTTCCGAGGTGTTGGCGACATAGGCGGTGGCGCCCGCCCCCTTGGCATTGATGGCCTTGGCGACATCGCTCAGCGTTGCGCCCGCGGCCAGTTGCACATCGACCGTGGCTTTCGCCGGATCGGCGGCGAAGCCCGTGCCGGTGGTCGCGCCGAAGCGGATGGTCAGCGTCCCGGCGCCGACCACGTCCGTGCCGCTGCCATACACGCCCGATGCCAGCGTCTGCGCGCGGGCGATCTGCTGCACCTCCAGCGAATAGCTGCCCTTCCCGCTTGTCCCCACGGGGGAGGACACTTGCGCCACCGCGGCGTCGGCGACGCCGGGCTGCGTCGACAGGTTGCCGGTGCGCACGCCATCGCCGATCGCGGTGGCCAGCGATGACAGCGCCCCGCGAATGGCGGAGGCGCTGCTGATCCGCGTCTCCATCAGCTCGCTCTGCTGGGTCAGTCGCTGCGTCTTGGCCTGGAACTGCACCGCCGACAGGTCCGCCGCCAGCTGCGACCAGTTGACCCCGCTGCCTGCGTTCAGCGTGGCGATGATCGAGGAGGCGGAAGCATTGGTCGCCGCCGCGGGGGAGGTGGTGGTGCTCATGACCGGTAGAACGGCCCGTAACCCGCCCGCTTAAGAGGCCAGCCTGCCATCCGCGTCGAAGCACAGCGCCGCGGGCACATCCACCGGGGGCAGGCTGCGCTGCTCGCCCCGGGGCAGGGAAAAGACATAGGCCAGCACGGCGGCAAGTGCCCCGTACAGCTCCTCCCGGATGGTCTGGTTCTCGCGCGTGGTGTAGAATACCGACCGGGCGAGTTGCGGATATTCCAGTAGCGGCACGGCCATTTCGCGCGCCAGCTCCTTCATCGCCGCCGCCTTGTCGCCACGCCCCTTGGCCAGCACGATCGGCGCGGCGGCGCGCTGCGGATCGTAGGTCATCGCCACGGCGAAATGGGTGGGGTTGGTCAGCACGAACTGCGCATCCCGCATGGCCGGCGCGACCGCACCGCGGGCGATCTCCCGCTGGCGCTGCCGCCGGGCGGAGCGGGCCTCCGGGCTGCCTTCGCTTTCCTTGTTCTCGTCGCGCACCTCCTGCAGGCTCATCTTCAGGCGCTTGTTCCGGCGCAGCCACTGGATCGGCACGTCGGCCAGCGCGATCACCACCAGCCCGCCACCAAGCGCCAGCAGCAGCGACAGCAGCGCGCCCCAGCCGGCATCCAGCTGCCCGGCGAGCGTGCTGCGCCCCAGGCCCACGATCGTATCGAGCCACACGCGCACCCAGGCAAAGGCGATCGTGCCCAGCAGCGCCACCTTGGCCAGCCCCTTGCCCAGCTCGATCAGGCCCTGCATCCCGAACATGCGCCTGAGGCCCGCCAGCGGATCGATCCGCGACCCCTTCCACGCCATGTTCGCCGGCACCCAGCGGCCGCTGCCCAGCCCCAGCTGCGTGACGAGCGTGACCGCGATCACCGGCACCGCAATGCTGGCGATCAGCGGCAGGCCGGTCAGCAGGGCGCCGGTCAGCAGCCTGGCCGGAGAGAAGGCATCCACCTGCCCGCGATCGAACATCAGCGCACCGCGCATCAGCGTACCCAGCATCTGCAGCAGCCACGGACCGGCGAAGGTGAGCCAGGCCGCGGCCAGCAGGATGACGCCCGCCGTCGCCAGCTCCTTCGAGCGCAGCACGTCGCCTTTGGTCGTGGCATCGCGCAGGCGCTTCTCGGTCGGCGCGAAGGTCTTCTCGCCGGCGGTCTCGCTCATCGCAGGACCTGCCCAACCTGGCCGATCGCCTCGGCCGACAGCTCTTCCAGCTGCTCATGCAGCAGCGGCGCAGTGATGATCAGCGCCGCGATGCCGGCCAGTACCGCCGCCGGCAGGCCGAGCGCGAACAGGTTGAGCGAGGGCGCCGCGCGGCTCAGCACGCCGGTCATGAACTGCACCAGCAGCAGGATCAGCGTCACCGGCAGGCCGATCCGCAAGGCGGTGGCGAAGATTTCGCCGCCGAACCCTACCACCAGCGACAGCCGCTCCGGCCCCAGCCAGGTCTCGCCCGGTGGAAAGGCGCGGTATGACTCCATCAGCAGCGCGATCCAGTGCAGATGCGCGCCGACGCCCAGGAAGATCAGCACCAGCACGATGTTGAAATACTGGCCGAAGGCGGTCGTCTGCCCGCCCCCTTGCGGATCGGCGGCAACGGCCATGCTCATGCCCATCGACCCTGCGATGATCTCGGCTGCAAGCGGCGGCGCGGCAAAGGCGAGTTGCAGCACGAAGCCCAGCGTTGCCCCGACCAGCACCTCACCGGCAACGGCCAGCAGCCCTTCCAGGCTCAGCAGCGAAGGCGGCACGGGTACGTCCGGCAGCCAGACGGCGGCGAAGATCGCCAGCGCGCCGATCAGGCAGGTGCGCACCGTTGCCGGAACGGAGGCTCCGCCGAACAGGGGCGCGGCCAGCAGCGCGGCGCCGATGCGGGTCATCAGGAACACCATCCGCCAGAACTCCGCCTCCAGCGCGCCAAACCCGAAATCGAGCCCGATCATGTCAGTCGCCGATCCGCGCGATTTCCACGAAGATCTGGCCCATGAAGTCGGACACCAGCACCATCATGGAGGAACCGAGCAGCACCAGCACCAGGGCGATGGCGGCCAGCTTGGGCACGAATGTCAGCGTCTGTTCGCTGACGCTGGTGGCGGCCTGTACCAGGCCGATCACCAGCCCCACCGCCATGCTGGCCAGCAGCACTGGGGCGGCGACCAGCGCGGTGACCCACAACATCCGGTCGGTCAGCGACAGGAACAGGGATAGGTCATCCATGGCCGCTCTCCCTCAGGCGAAGCTGCTGGCCAGGCTGCCCATCAGCAGGGCCCAGCCATCGACCAGCACGAACAGCAGCAGCTTGAACGGCAGCGACACCAGCATCGGCGACATCATCATCATGCCCAGGCTCATCAGCACCGACGACACGACCAAGTCGATTACCAGGAAGGGCAGGAACAGCATGAAGCCGATCTGGAACGCCGTCTTCAGCTCGCTGGTGACGAAGGCCGGCAACAGGATGGAAAACGGCACGTCATTGGCCCGCTCGAACGCCGGCACACGGGCGATGTCGGCGAACATGCGCAGGTCGCCCTCGCGTGTCTGGCGCATCATGAACAGGTGGAACTCGTCGCCTGCGCGGGCGATCGCGTCCTCCGCATTCATCTGACCGGCAGAGTAAGGCGCCAGCGCGGCATCGTTCACCCGCTCCAGCGTGGGCGCCATGACGAACAGGCTGAGGAACAGCGACAGGCCGATCAGCACCTGGTTGGGCGGGCTCTGCTGCAGGCCCAGCGCCTGGCGCAGGATCGCCAGCACCACGATGATGCGGGTGAAGCTGGTCATCATCAGGATCAATGCCGGCAGGATGGTCAGCAGCCCCATCACCAGCAGCAATTGCAGCGACAGGCTCAGCGGCTCGCCGCCGGCACCACCCAGTTCGCCAAAGGCACGATCCAGCGCGCCGGGCACGGCGGCCGGCGGCGCGGGCACGCCGGGCGGCAATGCCGGCGCAGCCGCCTGCGCCCAGGCGACAGCCGGGATCGACAGGGTGGCGAGCGCGGCACTCAATGCGGCAAGCGGCCGGATCACGCCTGCGTCTCCACCAGCACGTCGGTGAAGCTGTCCATGCCTGCACGGGCCGGCGCCTCACCCAGCCGGGTCAGGCCGTTGCGCCCCGTGGCGACCAGGATCTCGCGCCCATGAAACTCCAGCACCGCGAGGCGCAGGCTGGGCGACAGCATGACCGTTTCCACGATCCGCACCGCCCGGCCACTGCCCCTGGGCGCGCCGATCGTGCCCTGCATCCGCTGCGCCAGTTTCAGGCTGCCCCAGATCAGGCCGCCGATCAGCGGCAGCAGGATCAGCAGCTTCAGGATGTACCAGCCCATCGTGGCGCCTCAGCCCCGGCCTGCGCGGGCTGATGCCGGCTTCGCGGGCACTCTGGCCTCGATCTCCGGCAGCACGATCTCCGTCGCCGGGGCAACGATCGCCGGCGTGCCTGATCCACCGGCGCTCACCAGTTCCAGGATGCGCAGGCCGAAGCGGTTGCCTTCGGCCACCACCTCGCCCAGGGCGATCAGCTTGCCGTTGACCATCACGTCCAGCGGCTCGTCGACCAGCCGGTCGAGCCGCACGACACTGTCTTCCGTCAGCGCCAGCACGTCGCGCAGGCGCATCTGCGTGCGGCCCAGCTCCACCGTCAGCCGGACGTCGATATCCTGTATCAGGCCGAAACCGTCAGCAATGCTCATGATCTGTCCTCAGACTTGGAAGGTATGGGAAATCTGCACCGCGACCTGGTCGTCCAGTTCGCCCACGGTGCCGCGGGCGATCACGGTGCCTTCGATGGCCAGCGGCACCGCGCGCGCGATGGCCACCGGCAGCACGGTGCCGGGCAACAGCGCGGCCAGCCGGCTGATCGGCAGGTGCATGTCCACCAGCGTGGCCGACAGCGCCAGCGGCAGGTCGGCAAAGGGCTGGTCCAGCGGGCTGGCCGGCTGACGCGCGGCGCGCGGGCCCACTACGCCATCATCGGCCACCAGATCCGCCACCGCATCGGCCGGCACCACGATGGTCACACGGGCAGCCTGCTTCCACGGCCGCCCAAGCTCGCAGCCGATCGCCACCACCGGTCGGTCGGCCGCGAACGGCGCCAGCACGGCCAGGCTGGTGTCGCGCGCCGCGGTGGCCAGCAGGCAGCCGAGCGTATCGCCAAGCGCCTGCGCCACCGCGTTCTCCAGCCGGTCCGCCAGCCGGTCGGCCGACAGCGGCAGCGCGGATGGCAGCGGCCCGTCCAGCTCCCCCGTGCCGCCGAAGGCGCGATCGAGCTCGGCCAGCACGGCCCTGCCCTCGACCGAGATCAGCAGCCGGTGCGGCGTGCCGACCACCGACCACACGGCATTGGCCGCCAGAGGCGAGACAATCGTGCCGAGGTCGCCGGCGACGATTTCCTCGATGCCGGTCGCCCGCACCTGCGGTTCGTCCACCGCCAGCAAGCCGGCCAGCTGCTCCGCCAGGCGGCGGGCCAGACGTCCGTGCTGCGCCTGCAGGCGTGGCAAGGGGGCCGGCTTTGCAACGGTCGGGCGGCACAGGATCGCCGCGTGATCGGCTGCGCGCGCCACGGCCCGCAGGGGTTCGAACTGCATCACTGGACGATGATCTGCGTGAACAGGACGTTGTCGACGCCGCCGAAGCCTTCCAGCCGCTCCAGCTCATGATTGATGGCACCGGTCAGGCGCTGCTGCAGCCGGGTGCGGCCGGTGTCGCTGTTGATCGAAGCCTCGTCCGTATCGGCCAGCTCGACCAGCACCCGGCTGCGCAGCGCCAGCTCATGCTCCCCCAGCCACATCAGCACGCGGCCGTCCCGCTGCGTGGAGGCGGTCAGGCTGACCTGCACCAGCGCGGGGCTGTCCTTCAGGTTGCTGGTGAAGCTGTCGGTGAAGTTGAAGTATGCGGTGCGATACTTGCTGCCGCCATCGCCATGGACGACCTCTGGCGCATCCTTCTTCTCGCCGACGACGAGGTACGGATCCTCCGCCCCCTTCCGCACCAGACCCGGCCCCTCCGGCACGGCATCACCATGGCCGCCGCCGACGATGCCGGCCGCCATCAGGCCGACCGCACCGCCGCCGCCTGCGCCCAGCATGGCCACCCCCAGCAGGATCTTCAGGAGGAGACCCTTCTTGCTCTTCTTCGGTTCGGCGCTGTCGCTCACGTCCGTCATTCCCCGTTACGATGGATGGTTAATGGCGTGGAAGGCGTTAACTTCAGGCGTAGGTGCCGGTACGCGTTTCCCCGTCCCGCTCCTGCGCCGGCCTGCGCTGCGGCATGGGCTGACGCTGCTGCTGCTGCCCTGCCAGCCGATCACGCTGCCCACCCTGGCCACGCTGCTCGCCGTGCTGGCTGGCCGTGGCAGGTTCGCGACCCGCCGGATCGCCGCCGCGGCGATCGGGCGCCTGCTCGAAAGCGGGCGCTTCGCCCTGCGCGATGGCCGCCACCAGCGCCACCTGGCTGTCGCGGTCGGCCGCGGCGACGGCGATCGCCAGTTCGCCGCATTCGCCCTGCCGGATCGACAGGGACAGGGGGCCGAACTCGGCATGGTCCACCGCCAGCTGCGTGGCGGCTGGTGCCGCAGCCTCCCGCGCAGCCGCCAGCCGCTCCACGATCTGGGTCAGGTCCTGCATCGCCGGCGGCTGTTGCGCGAGCCCGACCTGCGGCGCGGCCGCCCGTGGCTCTGCACTGGCGGCAAGACCATGCAGGTCCGTCGGCACCGGCATGGTCGGCCGGCCCGGAGCCATGGCAACGACCAAGTCTCTGGGTTCATCCGCAACGGCCGCACTTCCGCCAGGCCGGGTCGCCGGCAAGTCCGCTGCAATGAGCGTGACCGCAGGTGCTGCGGGGGCAGGCGTGCTGGCCGGCGATGCTGCGGCCGGAACGGCTGACTCGCGAGACATTGATTGCCCAGCTTGCAAGAAGCCGCCGCCCGGCGCTCGCACGGGAGCGGCCTGTGCGGCGATCCATAGCGGCGCCGCCGCAGCAGCCAACTGCGCGGTTGCCAGCGACGGGAGCGCGGAAACATCGTGCTCCATCATTTCGACCGGCTGGTCGGAAGGGGGCCGGGCTTCGTTCATGCCGGTCGCCTCGTCACGCGGCACCTCGGTCGCTGGATCGGCCGGCAGGATCGTGCCGTGCATGACAGCCGCCGGCACCATCTTGCCGGTCACCTGCCGGGGCAAGGCGCAATCCAGCGCCGGAATGCGGATCGACGCTTGCTCGTCCTGCGGCGACGCCTGCGCATCGAAGGTCTGGCGGAGTTGCTGTGCCGGCAGTCGCGGGATCGCGAGCGATGGCCCTTGTGCCATGGGCTGCGCCACCGGCGTCGCCATGTCCTGCGGCACCGGCAATGCGCTCAACTGGTCCAACAGCTGCGCGAACGGTGTGGCGCCCGCAGCGGGATCGTGGGCACCCTGCCCGTTCGCGGGGGCCGTCGTGGTGGCAAGAAGGCCGGCAAGGCCGGTCTCTCCGGCGCTGGTCCTGGCGGCGTCAAAGGCGTTCATGTCCTGATCCTGCTGTTCATGCAGGACGCCTTAATCAAGAAGCGTGCCAGCCTCGGACCCTGATGGCGCCATGCTGCGAACGGGCACCCCCGCCTCGCGCCGCTCCCGCTCCGCCAGCAGCAAGGCGGCCATGTCGCGGCGATCTTCCGCCGAACGCTGCCGCCGACGGTCCGCCCGGGCCAGCTCGGCGAAGCGGATCTCGGCCTCTGCGCGGGCATTGTCGGCCTGCGCGCGCGCATTGCGGCCGATCTGGCACAGATGCGCGCTCAGCATGGCCGCGGCGGCAAGATCCGCGCCGTCCTGCGCGGTGTCGCGCAGCGCGTAGACGCCCGCCAGCGTGCGCGTGCGTTCCGATAGACCTTCCAGCTTGTCGCGTACCGCCTGCGCGGCCTGCGCGTCGGCGGCGGCGCGGCGATACTCTGCGGACCGGAGACGTTCGATCAGCAGCGCCCGCCGCAGCCGCGCTCTATTCATGGCCGATCAGCGTCGCCAGCTGCTGCGCCGCCGCAGGCAGCGGTACGCACTCGCCCATCTCCTGGGACAGGAAGGCGCTCAGGGCCGGGGCCAGTGCGATGCCGCGGTCCAGCAGGGGGTCCGCGCCGGCGCGATAGGCGCCCATCAGCACAAGGTCGCGGTTGCTTTCATAAGCGGACACCAGCGCGCGGAACCGGCGCGCCTGTATGGCCTGTTGCGGCGGCACGATGTCCGTCATCACGCGGCTGAGCGAGGCACCGATGTCGATCGCAGGATATTGCCCGCGTTGCGCCAGGTCACGTGACAGCACGATATGCCCATCCAGGATGGAGCGCGCGGTATCAACCACCGGGTCGTTCTGGTCGTCGCCATCGGCCAGCACGGTGTACAGGCCGGTGATCGATCCCCCGCTCGCCGCCGAATTGCCGGCGCGTTCCACCAGCTTGCCGATCGTGTTGAGCGCCGAGGGTGGATAGCCGCGGGCGGCGCCTGGCTCCCCGAGTAGGATTCCGATCTCCCGCGCAGCATGTGCGATGCGGGTCAGGCTGTCCTGGATCAGCAGGACCTTCAGCCCTGCGCTGCGGAAATGCTCCGCCAGAGATGTCGCCAGCAGCGCGCCGCGCAGCCGCACATTAGCCGCATGGTCGGCCGGCACCGCGACCACGCAGGTGCGGCGGGCGGCGTCACCCTGCATGTGACGGCCGACGAAGTCGGACACTTCGCGCGCCCGCTCACCGATCAGGCCGACCACCACCACGTCCGCCACGGCCCAGCGTGCGATCATGTCGATCAGCACCGACTTGCCCACGCCCGATCCCGCCATGATGCCGACGCGCTGACCGACGCCGAACGTGGTCAGGGCATTGAGCGCGCGTATGCCGGTGTCGAACGGCACGCGCACGCTGGCGCGGTCCAGCGCGCCGGTGCGGCGGCCATTGGCAGGCCAGTCCGCCAGCGCGCGGATCGGCGGTCCGCCATCGATCGGCTGGCCCATCGCATCGACGGCTCGGCCCAGGAATTCCGGTCCGACCGGCACCATGCCGGGCCGTCCCTCCGGCCGCACCACCAGGCCCGGGCGCAGCAGAACGGCATCGCCCAGCAACATCATCAGTGTGCGCCCGTTACGGAAGCCGATGACCTCCGCCATCAGCTCTGGCCCACCGGAGCGGCCGGCATCGATCCGGCACAAGCCGCCGATCGGCACCGTCAGCCCGCTCGCCTCGATCAGGCCACCGTCGCAGGCGGTGATCCGGCCGAAGCGGCGCGGGGCGCAGTTCAGCGGGGTGACGGACAGATCGTCCAGCACGCGGTCCAGTTCCTTCAGCATTCGCGGAACGCCTCGGCCAAAATGCGGCGCCACTGGCCGGGCCCATCCTCTACACCGCCATCGGCGGTCTCGATCCGCAACCCGCCCCGCTCGATGCCGGGATCGGGCGCGCAGTCCAGCCCGGCCGGCAGGCGCGCCGCCACCAGGTCGAAATCGGCCGGGTGCAGCAGCACGCGCTTCTCGTCCTGCGCGCGCCGCAGCATGGCGGCGGCACGCTCCACCCGCAGCACCAGGCCATCGGCATCGATGGCGAGCGGCGCGATCGCGTCCTCGCACAGGGCCAGCACCGTCTGGCGCAGGCGATCGCGCAGCTCCTGCAACGCCTCCTGGTTCATGCGGGCGAAGGCGAGCTCGATCTGCCCGCGCGCGGCGTCACGATCGGCTTCCTCGCGGCGCGCGGCCTCCAGCGCCTCCAGCCGGCCCTGCGCCCGGCCGGCCTCGAATGCCGCCTCTTCCAGGTCGATCTCCGGCTCGGCCGGGGGCAGCGGCGCCGGCACAGGCTCGACGCCGATCAGCGCGAAGCGGCGATCGACGGCGAAGCCGGCAGCGGTGCGGACGGGCCGGAACCCGCCCGAGGTGGCCAGCAGCGGCAGGCTAGACATAATCCTCCTCCCCGTCCCCCAGGACGATCGTGCCGTCCGCGGCCAGGCGCTTGGCGGTGGCGATGATCTTCTTCTGCGCTTCCTCCACATCGGCCTTCTTCAGGCGGCCACGCTCCTCGATCTCGTCGCGCACGCCATCGGCGGCACGGCTGGACATGGCGGCGAAGAAGACGTCGCGCTGGCCTTCCTCCAGGCCCTTCAGCGCGTCTATCAGCACTTCGCTTTCCACCTCGCGCAGCAGCGTGCCCATCATCTTGGCATCCAGCACGAACAGATGCTCGAAGCGGAACAGCTCGTTTTCCAGATCCTTCGCCAGCTGCTTATCGACCTTGGTGATGCCCGGCATCACGCGGCGTTCCAGGCTGCGGGCCGCGCTGTTGATGATGCCCGCAGCGTCACGCACGCCGCCCATGCGGTGCGCCGGAACGCCATGGATCCGTTCCAGCCGGATGGAGAGGGTCTCCTCCAGCAGCTGGATCGCGGGCGCCGGCACATTGCCCAGTCGCGCGATCCGGTGAACCACCGCCACCTGCAGCGTATCCGGCAGCTCGGCCAGCACCTTGGCGGCGACCGGGGCATCCAGCTGCACCAGCAGCACGGCGATGACCTGCGGCGGCTCCTCCACGATCAGCGGCACCAGCACGTCCGGCTCCAGCCAGCGGGCGATCTCCAGCGCGGGCGTGGGCGGCGGCAACGCGTCGGGTGCCACCTGCCGCATCAGGCTGCCGGCACGCAGATCGCCCAGTGCGCCGGTCAGCAGCTGGCGTACATCCGCCACCCGGTTCCAGGCGGGGATGCCCTGTTGTCCAGCCTGGATGGCGAAGGCGCCGATCGCGTCGACGATGGCATCGGGGCCGATCTCGCCCAGTTCCAGCATCCGCCCGCCAAGGGTACGCAGCTCGTTCTGTGACAGGCGTCCGATCAGGCCGGTGGCGTCTTCCTCGCTCAGCAGCATGACCATGACGGCGGCCTGGTCGGCCCCGCTGGCCAGGGCTGGTTCCATCACCTCGCTCATCACGCGGCCTCCGCCCGGGGCTGGTTGATCATCCGGCGCAGCGCCAGCAGCGCGTCGTCAGGCTTGTCGCGCACGATCTGGCGCGCCAGCTCCATCTGCGCGGCCAGGCGCCGCGGGTCGTCGGCGGGCATCAGGTCGGGCAGCTGCGGGAGAGCGTCCGGCCCATCCAGCGCGGCGGTACCGTGCCGGCCCGGCGCCGCTCCGTTCGGCATCTCGTCATCTTCATCATTGCCCGCCGTGACCAGCTTGTTCTTGTTCCTGGCCCTCTTCGGCTTCTCGCCAACGAGTGACCGCACCAGCGGGCGCACCGCCAGCAGCAGGACCAGCAGCACCGCGATGAGCGCCACGACATTGCGCAGTACGGTGGCGAACCAGGGCTGCTCCCAGAAGCCGACGGCTTCCTCGACCGGTGTGGTGAACGGGCGCACGATCACCGCCACGGTGTCGCCCCGCTGCGTGTCGGCACCGACAGCGGCACCGATCAGCCGCTCCAGCGCCTGCGTATCGGCCGGCTTCATGCCCGCCATTGCCTCCCGGTTCAGCGCCACGGCGACGGACAGCCGCTCCAGCGTTCCGGGCGTGCTGTTGGACACCGCCACCTCGCGCCCCAGCTCATACTGCCGGGTGGAGCTGCTTTCCTCCACCTGCGGGGTCTGCGGCGTGTTGCCGGCCGGCGCCTCGTTCACCGCCTGCGCGTCGGGTGGCGGCGTATTCGACAGCACGCCGGGAACGCCCATCGCCGGCCCACCGCCTTGCGACTGCTGCTGTGTCTCGCGCCGCAATGCGCCGTCTCGATCGTAACTTTCACGCGCGGAAGTCGTCTCATCCATGTTCAGGCGGACTTGGATCTCCGACGAGAAGTTGCCGGTGCCCACGATTGGGACCAGCAGCTGTTCCACCTGTCCCCGCAGCTTGGCTTCCATGCGCGATTGCAGGTCCAGCCGGTCCGGATTGTCGGCATCGGGCTGGCTCAGCAGCTTGCCCTGCTGATCGGCGATCCGCACCGCGTCGATCGACAGGCCAGGCACCGATGCGGCGACGAGGTTGGCGATGGCGGTTACCTGCGAGGCCGAGAGCTGCCGCCCGCGTGCCATGCGCACCATGACGGATGCGGAGGGCGGGATGTTCTCTCGCACGAAGACGGACCGGTCCGCCTCCGCCAGGTGGACGCGGACGGATTCCACCCCGTCGATCTCCGCGATGGTCAGCGTCAGTTCGCGTTCGCGCGCGGCGCGCAGGCGGTCCCCTTCCAGTGTGCGGCTGGCTCCCATCGGGAGAGAATCCAGCATCTGCGTGCCGCTTTCGGGCGTCGCAAGGGCGCCATCCTGGGCCACCAGCATGCGGGCGCGGTACAGATCGTCCTCCGCCACCGTCAGCGTGCCGGTGGCATTGTCGATGGCATAACCGATGCCGCTGGTATCCAGTGCGGCCACGACGGACGCCCGGTCCGCATCATCCAGCGACGAATAGAGCACACGCTGCGGGGCCGGTGCCATCGCGGCCCAGGTCAGCGCCAGCACGCCCGCGCCGGCCACGCCGGCAAACCAGGGCAGCGCCTTCCTGACCGGCGGTTGCGCCACGAAGGCGGACAGCCGGCGGGGCAGCGAACCGCCGAGCGGGTCGCGCAGCGGGCCCAGCAGGCTGGTGGCCGGAGGTGCGATGCCGGTGGAAGCGGGCGGAGAGGTAACGAGCTCGGCCATCTATCAAACCCCCATCCGCATGATTTCCTGGTACGCGTTCAGCAATTTGTTGCGCACCTGCAGCGTCGCCTCGAAGGCGACGCCCGATTCCTGCCGCGCCAGCATCACGGCGGCGATGTCGGTGACCTCGCCGCGCTCGTAGGCCTCGGTGACCTGGTTCGATCGCACCTGCGTGGCGTTGACGCCGTCCAGCGCACTTTCGAGCGTGGCGGCAAAGCTGGTGCTCGCCGGCTGCACCGGCGCTGCGCCGGGCGTAGTACCCGACACGCCCTGCACACCCTGCGGCCGGGCGCTGTGCAGTTCGCGCAGCAATGCCGACCGGTCGATCAGTTCGGCGCGCATCTGCATGATCTGCTGCACGGTGCCGGGATTGGCGCCGATCGCGCTGATGCCGCTCATCGGGCACCTGCGTTCGACAGGCCGGCATCGCGGTAGGATGCCAGGCGGTAGCGCAGCGTCCGTTCGGAAATACCCAGCTGCCGCGCCGCCTCCGTCCGGCGGCCGCCACAGGCATCCAGCGTGGCCATGATGGCGCGTGCTTCGGACAGTTGCACGATGCCGGCCAGCTTGCTGGCGGCAACCGGCTCCACCGGCGCGCCGATGTGGGCGGACACCGGCTCCGCCCGGGCGACAAGCCGGGCGGGCCGGTCGAAGATGATATGCTGCGTGTCGATCTCCCGCTCCGTTCCGGCCAGAACGAGGGCGCGACGGATGACGTTCTCGAGTTCGCGGATGTTGCCGGGCCAGCCATGCCCTTCCAGCAAGGCGAGTGCCGCGTCACTGATCCATGGCACAGGCCGCCCCTTCGTGGCGTGGCGCAGCACCATGGAGAAGGCGAGCGGCGCAATGTCGGCCGGGCGTTCGCACAAGGCCGCCAGAGCCATCGGGAATACGTTGAGCCTGTAATACAGGTCGGCGCGGAACCGGCCCTCCTCCACCTCGAGCGGCAGGTCCCGGTTGGCGCAGGCGATGATCCGCACGTCGACCTTGATCGGCCGTGTGGCGCCGACCGGCACCACCTCGCCTTCCTGCAACGCCCGCAACAGCTTGGCCTGCAGCGCAAGCGGCATCTCCGCGATCTCGTCCAGCAGCAGCGTGCCGCCATCGGCCGCGCGGAAGAAGCCTTCGCCCGCGGTCGCGGCGCCGGTGAACGCACCCTTCTGGTGACCGAACAGCAACGCCTCCAGCATGGTTTCCGGGATCGCCGCGCAGTTGACCGCCACGAAGGGCTGGTCGGCGCGGGTCGAGCGGTCGTGAATGAAGCGGCTGATCACCTCCTTGCCGGTGCCGGTGGGACCGGCGATCAGCACCGGGATGTCGGCCCGCGCGATCCGGTCGGCCAGGGCCAGCACCGACAGCGATGCCGGATCGGCCGCCACCGGCGAACGCCGGGCGCACAGCAGTGCGATCAGCGCGGCCAGGCTGGCGGGCGAGCGGGCATCGGCATAGCTGAGCCGGGCGGAGACGCCCGCCAGTTCGATGCCCGGCCGCTCCGCCCGCTGGACCGAGACGCCGGGCTGCTCGCCCACGCTGCGTTCGCCGGCATCGGCCAGCAGCACCGGCCGGCCGGGGAACAGCGATGGCGCCACCCCCGCCAGCCGCGCCGCCAATGCGGCATGCGTCGCATCGAATATCCTTGTCGTCGCGATAACGCTCATGACCCGACCTTCACCTTGACCCTTCCTGGGCCGAGTCTTGCGCCCGGGACGGCCAAAACGACCTTAATTTCAGGCCTGCGGTTTTCCCGTAGCTGCCCGAAAGTTCCGGCCGGCGGGACATTATCCGGCTTAAAAAACGCTGGCCCGATCCGGTCTAGCCCATGACTGCCACGCTTTTGGGATCGTGATGGCAGCACTTACCGCAGGTTTACCGCCAAGGAGTTTGCTACGATGGCTGTCATCAACACCAACATTTCGTCCATGAAGGCCGCGAACGCTTCCACCGCTGCCGACAAGATGCTCGGCACGGCGATGGAGCGCCTGTCCACCGGCAAGCGCATCAACAGCGCAAAGGACGATGCCGCCGGTCTCGGCATCGCCACCAGCATGACCGCCAGCATCCGCGGCATGAGCCAGTCCATCCGTAACGCCAATGACGGCATCAGCCTGGCGCAGACTGCCGAAGGCGCGCTGAACGAAGTCACGAACATCCTGCAGCGCATGCGCGAGCTGTCCGTCCAAGGCTCCTCGGGTACCTACCAGACCAAGGATCGTGAAAACATGCAGGCCGAAGTCACCGAGCTGCAGAAGCAGCTGGTCGACATCACCGGCACCCAGTTCAACGGTGTTGACCTGTTTGATTCCACTGCCGACAACAACATCCAGATCCAGGTCGGCGCGGGATCCACCGATCAGGTGGTGCTGAAGGTTTCCCAGCTGAACCTGGTGGCCGTGCACGGCACCGCCACGCTCGGCACGCCGGGCAGCCTGTCCAACGCCCTGGTTGCCGGGCACGCCCTGATCGGCGCGGACCGCACCGTCACGGCCGAGGACGTCGCCTTCGGTGCGACCATGGGCGGCGCTGCGGTCGAAGCGGCCGACATCGGCACCGTCGTGACGCTGGAAGAGGACGACACCTTCTACATCGCCGATGGTGATACCGACGTGGCGGGCGGCGTGTCCGTGCTGACGGCGGCCAGCTCGCAGGGCGCCTTGGCCACCATCGACACCGCGCTGGACACGGTTGCCGAAACCCGCGCCAGCCTGGGTGCCGGCCAGAGCCGCCTGGAATCGGTGGTCAACAACCTGACCGCCGGCGTCACCAACCTGTCCGACGCCCGCAGCCGGATCGAGGATACCGACTATTCGGCCGAGACGACCGCTCTCGCCAAGGCGCAGATCCTGAGCCAGGCCTCGACCGCGATGCTGAGCCAGGCGAACCAGAGCCAGCAGAACGTGCTGTCGCTGCTGCGCTAAAACACACCTTCGCCCACCCTTCCTACGGGGGCAAAGGAGGCCCGCACCGCGCAATCGGTGCGGGCCTTTCCGTGTGCGCCACATGCTTGACAGCCGCGCCGCTTTGGCGGCGAGAGGCCGGGCATGTCCGCGACCCGCCCGACCGGAACCGCTGCGCTGCTTGCGCCGCTGCGATCCCTGCGCACGCTCCAGCCGAGCGACCGTCCGTGGGAACTGGCCTTCGCCTGCATGATCGCGGCGGGCGTGCCGCTGCTCGCCGGCAGCGCCGCCGGGCTGGTCGGCGAAGGGCTGGCCGGATCACTGGGCGCGATGGCGCTGCTCTATCTGCCGCGCACCCCGCTGCTGCACAGGTTGAGGATCGTGGCGATCTTCGGCCTGGCAATGATCGCCTGCTACGCCGCCGGCCTGTGGCTGGCCGGACGGGGCGTGCTGGCGATTGCCGGGCTCGGGCTGCTTGCCTCCGCGGCGACGGCTCTGTGCCGCAGCCTGCAGCGCAGTCCGCCCGGCAGCCTGTTCCTGGTCATGCCCGCCGCTATCGCCGCCGCGGCCGGCCCGCTGGCACCGGCGCGGGCGCTGTCGCAGCTGGCGGCGCTCGCCACCGGGTGCCTGTTCGCCGTGGCGGTCGCGGCCATCTATTCGATCTATATCGGACGGCGCCGCGCGCGCCTGCCGGTGCAGCCGCTGGGGGAGCGGTGGTCCGCAATCTGGCGCGACGCCGCCGTCCACGGTATGATGGTGGCCGTCGCGCTGGTGCTGGCCGCGGTGCTGGGGCTCTCGCGCCCGTACTGGGTGGCGATCAGCACGGTCACCATCATGAGCGGCGCCTCAGTCGCACATGCCTGGCAGCGCAAGATCCATCGTGTGACCGGCACCGGCGCCGGGCTGATCCTGGCAGTGCCGCTGTTGTCGGTCATCCATGTGCCATGGCAGGCGGCGATCGCAATCATGGCACTGCTGTTCGCGGTGGAGATGCTGGTGGTGCGTCATTATGCGCTCGCCGTGGCGTTCATCACGCCCATGGCCATCCTGCTGGCCGAAACGCCGCAACTGTCGGTCGGAGAGGGCGCCACGAATGTGCCGGCGCTGCTGCTCGCCCGGCTGGTCGACACCTTGCTGGGCGCGGCGATCGGGGTCGCCGGGGTCGCGCTGCAAGGCACCCTGGCGCGGCGCGCGGCGCGGCACTGACGCGAATGGCTTGCGATAGGCACGGGCTGGTGCCTGGACCGTTGTGGCAGCAAACCAGGATACGGCACGCAAGGGGCGACATGGAATGGCTTTCAATACAACACGGCGCAGCATGCTGGCAGGCAGCGGTGCAGCCGTGGCTCTGACGCAGGCGCCAGGGGTGCAGGCGCAGGGCAGTTCCGGCGGGGCGGCGACACCGCCGACCATGCCGGTGTCCTTCACCGTCAACGGCAAGGAAGCGGAGCTCACCCTCGACACGCGGGTCACCCTGCTGGATGCGCTGCGCGAACATCTGGAACTGACCGGCAGCAAGAAGGGCTGCGACCATGGCCAGTGCGGTGCCTGCACGGTGATGGTCAACGGTACGCGGATCAATTCCTGCCTGTCGCTCGCCGTCCAGCATCAGGGTGACGAGATCACCACCATCGAAGGGCTGGGCACGCCGGATAACCTGCATCCGATGCAGGCGGCTTTCGTGAAGCATGACGGATACCAGTGCGGTTACTGCACCCCCGGGCAGATCTGTTCGGCCGTGGCCACGCTGGCGGAGATCCGCGCGGGCATCCCCAGTCACGTGCAGGATGACATCACCGCCGCCCCCGCCTTCAGCGCGGCGGAATTGCGCGAGCGGATGAGTGGCAACATCTGCCGCTGCGGCGCCTACAGCAACATCGTGGACGCCATCACCGAAGTGGCGGGAGCCTGAACCATGCGCCCCTTTACCTATCAGCGCGTCGCCACCGCGGCCGAAGCTGCCGCCGCTGTCGCCGGCAACCCCGGCGCCAAGTTCCTGGCCGGCGGCACGAACCTGCTCGACCTGATGAAGCTGGAGATCGAACGCCCCGCCCATCTGGTGGATGTGCAGGACATCGAAGGCCTCGGCACGATCGAGCAGGCGGAGGATGGCGGTCTGCGGATCGGCGCGCTGGTGACCAACACCACGCTCGCCGCCAACGAGCGGGTACGGCGCGACTATGGCGTGCTGACCCGCGCCATCGTGGCCGGCGCATCGGGCCAGCTGCGCAACAAGGCCACCACCGCAGGCAATCTGCTGCAGCGGACCCGGTGCCCCTATTTCTACGACCCCAACCTGCCCTGCAACAAGCGCAACCCCGGCAGCGGCTGCGCCGCGTTGGAAGGTTACTCCCGCCAGCTTGCCGTGATCGGCAGCAGCGACAAGTGCATCGCCACCTATCCAGGTGACATGGCCATTGCCATGCGCGTTCTGGACGCAACAGTGGAGACGGTGCAGCCGGACGGCACCACCCGCGCCATTCCCTTTGCCGAATTCCATCGCCTGCCCGGCGACGAGCCGGAGAGGGACAATGTGCTGGCGCATGGAGAGCTGATCACCGCGGTCACCCTGCCCCGGCCCTTGGGTGGCAAGCACTTCTACCAGAAGGTGCGCGACCGGGCGTCCTACGCCTATGCGCTGGTATCGGTTGCGGCGGTGATCCAGCCGGACGGCACCGGCCGGGTCGCCTTCGGCGGCGTGGCGCACAAGCCGTGGCGGGTGGAGGCGGCGGAGGCCGCGCTGCCGCAGGGCGCCGCAGCGGTGACCGCGCAGGTCTTTGCCGATGCCCGTCCGACCGAGCACAACCGTTTCAAGCTGCCGCTCGCCACCCGCGCGCTTGCCGGCGTGCTGGCCGAAGCCAAGGGATAGTCCAAATGAAGTTCGAACAAGCCGCGGGCACCAACCCGATCGACCGGCAGAAGATCATTGGCCAGCCGACCAGCCGGATCGACGGCCCGCTGAAGACCACCGGCACCGCGCCCTATGCCCATGAACGCCACGGACCGAACCATGGCGTCGTGCCGAACCAGAGCTATGGCTACATCCTGGGTGCCGGCATCGCCAAGGGTCGCGTCGCCAGCATGGACACGCAGGAGGCCGCCCGCGCGCCCGGCGTGCTGGGCATCGTCACCACGCTGGAGCAGGAGCTGCTGCCCCCCGGCCAGGGCATCGTTGCCAACATCTTCGGCGGCGCGGAAATCCGCCATTACCATCAGGCGATCGCTGTCGTCATGGCCGAGACGTTCGAGCAGGCACGCGCCGCGGCCAACATGATCCGCGTCGATTATGACCGCGCCGACGGCCGGTTCGATCTTGCCACGCTGGCCCCGCAGGCCCGTGTCGCGGACGAGAGCGGCAAGCTGAAGGGCGAGCCGTTCAAGGTGGAGGTCGGCGATTTCGCCGGCGCCTTCGCGGAGGCGCCTGTCACGGTCGACGCGACCTACACCACGGCCGACGAAAGCCATGCGATGATGGAGCCCTTCGCCTCCATCGCCGCGTGGGAAGGCGAGAAGCTTACGGTATGGACCTCCAACCAGATGATCGCCTGGTCCAAGGGCTCACTGGCCAAGATGCTGGGCATGAAGCCGGAGAACGTGCGGCTCGACTCGCCCTTCATCGGCGGCGGGTTCGGTGCGAAGCTGTGGGTGCGGGCGGATGCCGTGCTGGCAGCACTGGGCGCGAAGAAGGTCGGTCGTCCGGTGCGGATCGCGATGCAGCGGCCGCTGGTGGCGAACAACACCAGCCATCGCCCGGCGACGATCCAGCAGGTCAAGCTGGGTGCCACGCCCGATGGCCGGCTGACCGCGTTTCATCATTCCAGCACCAGCGGCAATCTGCCCGGCGGCGACGTGGAAGTCGCCACGCAGCAGAGCCGCCTGCTTTATGCCGCGCCCAATCGCGAAATCTTCATGAAGCTGGCGGTCAACGACCTGCCCGAAGGCAATGCCATGCGGGCACCGGGCGAAGCGCCCGGCCTGATGGTGCTGGAGATGGCAATGGACGAACTGGCGGAAAAGCTGGGCATGGACCCGGTGGAACTGCGCATCGTTAACGACACGCAGGTCGATCCGGAGAAGCCGGAACGGCCCTTCTCCGAACGCCATCTGGTGGAATGCCTGCGCCGCGGGGCGGAGGAGTTCGGCTGGAACCGACGCAACCCCAAGCCGGCACAGGTGCGCGACGGGCGCTGGCTGGTCGGCATGGGCATGGCCACCGGGTTCCGCAATTCCATGGCGACCAAGTCGGCCGCGCGGGTCCGGCTGCAGCGCGACGGATCGCTGGTGGTGGAAACCGACATGACGGATATTGGCACCGGCACCTACACCATCCTGGCGCAGACCGCGGCGGAGATGATGGGCCTGCCGCTCGACCGGGTGACCGTGCGCCTGGGCGACAGCGACGATCCTGCCAGCGCCGGCAGCGGCGGCCAGTGGGGCGCGGCCAACTCCACCTCCGGCGTCTACGCCGCATGCGTGAAGCTGCGCACTGCCATTGCGGAGAAGCTGGGAATGGATCCGACAACGGCCGACTTCACCGACGGCGAGGTGCGCGCCGGCAACCGGTCCGCTCGCCTGTCGGACGCTGGCGAGCTGATGGCGGAGGACAGGATCGAATTCGGCGACCTGGACAAGCAATACCAGCAATCGACCTTTGCCGGACATTTCTGCGAGGTCGCGGTCGACTCCTACACCGGAGAGGTCCGGGTCCACCGGATGCTGGCCGTGTGCGAGGCCGGGCGGATCCTGAACCCGGTGACGGCGCGCAGCCAGGTGATCGGCGGGATGACCATGGGCGTGGGGTCCGCACTGATGGAGGAACTGGCGGTGGACACGCGCTTCGGCCTGTTCGTCAATCACGACCTCGCCGGGTACGAGGTACCGGTCCATGCCGACATCCCGCACCAGCAGGTGATCTTCCTCGACCATCCGGACGACAAGGCCAACCCGCTGAAGGCCAAGGGCGTGGGCGAGCTGGGCCTGTGCGGCGTGGGCGCAGCCGTGGCCAACGCGATCTACAACGCCACCGGCGTGCGGGTGCGCGACTACCCGATCACGTTGGACAAGCACCTGGAGAAGCTGCCGCAGGTCGCCTGACCTGCCGCATGGGCGGACGGTGTCAGCGGCGCAGCACTGCGCGCCTGACACCGTCCGCCACCAGGCCGAAGATCAGGTGCACGGCCAAGGCGCTGGCATGCGCCACCGGCGGGCTGTCGGCCGGCTTGCCGGACAGCCCGGTCGCCGGCACCAGCACCTCGTCCGCCACGGCGAAGACACCGGCGCCGAACAGTGCGCCACGCCCTGCGCTTGCCAACGGGACATGGCGCGCCAGCAAGCCATAACCGGCTCCCAGGGCAGCGCCGAAGGCGAACTGGAACAGTCCGGTCGCGGCTTCCTGGCGATCGTCCGGCAATGGCCGGCCCAGTCCTTCCTCGACGGCGCGCGTGGCCGCGACAGGCGATCCGATGCGCGGTTCACCCGTCGCATCGGGAGCGGCAGGGTCTATGCCCGCCAACGGCCTGGACAGCTGCATGAAGATGGCAACCACCGCCGTGGCGGCGAGACCACCGGCCACGCCCGCCAGCATGTCGGTGACTGCGCTATCCTTGTCGATCGTCATCAACGGTCCTCCTTGCCTCTCGCCTCAATGGGCAGGGGCCGAGGCCGGTTCCGATCAGACCAGCTTGACCAGCCGGCGTTCCAGCACGGCAAGGACGCCAGGCAGTTCATGCCCGCGCTTCAGCACCTGCCCGTGTTCACCGAACAGCGCCCACATGCCCTGCTTGCCGCGCAGCGCCGGGCGCTTCTCCAGCCGCATCTGCGGGTTCTCGGCCGCCCGGCGGAAGGCGGAGAAGCTGGCGCAATCGCGGGTGAAGCCCATCGCGTAGTCGCGCCACTCGCCAGCCGCGACCATGCGGCCATACAGGTCCAGGATGCGGGTCAGCTCCGCGCGATCGAACCCGACCTGCTGCGCACCGCCGCGCGGGGGCACGCCGCCGCCGGGAAAGGCGATGATGCCATTGCCCTCTGCCGCCATCAACCTTCCGCCTTGCGGACCGCCCGTACCCGGCGCGTGACCGGCGGTGTCGGCGGCTCGGGCTGCTGGCGCTCTGCCCTGAGCAGGGCAACTTCTGCCCGCAATTCAGCGATCTGCAGTTCGAGCGTCTCGGCGCGGTCAGGCCGCACCTCCTCGCAATCCTGCCCGTCGCGGCACGGCGTCCCGTAGGGGATGAACTCGCGCAGCCAGGTTTCCGCCGGGACCAGCGTGCTGCGCGCCTTCAGCCCGATCATGGTCGCGCCTTCCGGCACGTCGTCCAGCACGACGGCATTGGCCCCGACCCGGGCGCGGCGGCCCACCGTGATGGGGCCGATGATCTGCGCACCGGACCCGATGATCACGCCATCTTCCAGCGTCGGATGCCGCTTGCCGGCCAGGCCGTTGGTCGGATTGCTGCCGCCCAGCGTGACGCATTGATAGATGGTGACGTTGTCGCCGATCTCCGCCGTTTCGCCGATCACGGTGAAGCCGTGATCGATGAAGAAATTGCGCCCGATCCGCGCACCCGGATGGATGTCGATCGCGGTCAGCCAGCGGCTCAGATGATTGACCAGCCGCGCCAGGAAGAACAGCTGCCCGGTGAACAGCCAGTGCGCCACCCGGTGCAGCCCGAGCGCCCAGACACCCGGGTACAGCAATATCTCCCAACGCGACCGGGGTGCCGGGTCGCGCGCGCGGATCGAATCCAGGTAGGCGGTCAGCCGCTCGAACATCAGACCCTCGTTATCGCATCGTGCCGGAGGCGCCTGGCTGCGTCATAGCAGCCGCGGTTCGGCAGGACCCATTACCGCCTCCAGCGCGGCGCGCCATACAGTTTGGGTGGCCGGCGCCTTGCGTTCAAGGCTCAGCCGGTCAATCTCGGCCGCCAGCTGCTCCAGCAAGGCGAAGGACCGGCCGGCGCGCGGCACCAGATAATCGGCCGCATCCGGCCCCAGCAGCAGACCGCGCTGCTCCGCATGAGCCAGCAGCAGCTCTGCCGCCATGGTGTCACCCGGCTGGCCGATGGGCAGCTGCATGGCCGCGCCCAGGCGGGAGCGGAGGTCGGGCAATGTGATGCGCCATGCCTGCGCCCCGCCCACGATCAGCAACGGCGTACCGCTCTGTTGCGCGCTGTTCCAGCGATGGAACAGCGCATCTTCCGCCAGCAGCGGGGCGTCGTCGATCGCCTCACCCCGGCCACCTTCCGCGAACCACCGTGCCAGCAGCGACTTGCCCGATCGCGGCGGCCCGGTCAGCACAGCGGTGCGATAGGGCCAGGCGGCGGGATTGCACAGCGCGGCGATTGCCTGGGCATTCGCGTCACCGGTCACGATCCGCGCCGCCGCGCCCGCGCCCTGTGCCAGCGGCAGCGCGATCTGGCGGGCGATCGTGGCCACCATCTGGCGGCGCTAGCGCGTGATGGCGAGGGCGTTGGACCCTTCGGTCACGGTCCAGCCACGCGCGCGCAGGGCGGCGGCCAGGGCCGACAGATCACCCGCATAGCTCACCTGCAGCACCGACGTGCCGCCAATCGCGATGGAGGGTGTCTGCACCTGCCGCACGCCGGGTGTGCCCCGGACGGAGCCAAGCGCCGCGTCGATCGCGGCCGGATCGGGTGTGCCGACCTGCACGGTGAAGCTGCCTGTCGCCGTCGCCGGTGCCTCCGTTCCCGGAACAGGCGTCGGCGGGGTTACCGGCACCGGACTGGGCACGGACGGCGGCGCCAGTTCCGCTGCGCGCGCAGCGTCGGCCAGCTCCGATTGCCGGGCTGCGGCGATCAGGGCGCGCACCTCCGGGCTCAGCTGGATCTCGTCCAGCGTCAGGGTCGGGTCGGGCCGCAGCTCTCCGCTGGCGAGTGCGCGGGTGAAGATCTCGTCGAAGCGCTCCACCGCCTGCGCCAGCATGGCCGGCAGCTGCGCGCTGCCATTGGCACGCAAGGTGAAGGTGCCCAGCACCTGGTTTTCCGGGCCGTGGCGGGCGGTGAAGCGCCCTTCTACCGGCCCACCCGGATACAGGTAGGTCAGTTCAGCCACCGGCGTCACCACGTCGGCGGCGCCGAACTGGTCGAGCACCTCGTTCCACCAGGCGCGGCTGCGGCGCGATGGTTGACCTGCGGTCAGCATCAGGGACTGCCAGCCCGCGCCGCTTGGCCGCACATAATCCACCGCGCTGGCACCGGTCTGATACTCCGCCCAGGCGCGTTGCCACGGGTTGCGCACCTCGAACATGGTCTGCGTGCCGCCGGTCACAAGCACAGGCAGCACCAGCATCGGTGCGCTGCGTGCCCGCGCCCCGCCGCCGCCCAGCAACCCGCCGGCGCGCGCCCGGTCGAATACCACGCCCAGCGTGGCGATGTAGCGACGGGGGCCGATCTGTTCCTGACCCACGATAATGGCGGTCACCAGCCCGTCCAGCTGCGAATCGGGCAGCTTCGGCCCGCCGATCTTGGCCCAGGCCAGCCGCTGCGCCTCCGCCCAGCCGGCCCGGCGGGCTTCTTCCGCGCTGTCGCCGGTGGTGTTCACCTGAATCCCGCGCACCTCGATATCGGTGGTGGCGGCGACGGGCGTGATGCCGCGCTCCCCCGCGACCTGCGCCACCAGCGCGGCACCGCCGGCCAGCATGGCCGCGAGCAGCACCGCCCCTGCGGCGGGCCGCAAGGCCGTCAGACGGAGCGGCGGAAAGGAGGGGGTGAGCATGGCCATCGGGGAAATCGCCGGCCTTGTGCCCAATGGCGAGTGGAAATCCAAGCGCGAAAGATTATGGGGTTGGCCCATGGCCGACAACACGACCCCTCCCGCGAGCTACACCTATGCCGGCGCCGGCGTTTCGATCGAGGCCGGCAATGCGCTGGTCAAGGCGATCGGTCCGCTGGTGCGCGCCACCCGCCGGCCCGGCGCCGATGCGGAGATCGGCGGTTTCGGCGGCTTCTTCGATCCGAAGGCGGCCGGCTATTCCGATCCGCTGCTGGTCGCCGCCAACGATGGCGTCGGCACCAAGCTGAAGCTGGCGATCGATCACGACGCGCATGACACCGTCGGCATCGACCTGGTCGCCATGTGCGCCAACGATCTGATCGTGCAGGGTGCGGAACCGCTGTTCTTCCTCGACTACTTCGCCACCGGCACGCTGGACAACGGCGTGGCCGAGCGGGTGATCGCCGGTATTGCCGACGGGTGCCGGATGGCCGGCTGCGCGCTGATCGGCGGCGAAACGGCGGAGATGCCGGGCATGTATGCCGCCGGCGATTACGATCTGGCCGGGTTCTGCGTGGGCGCGGTGGAGCGGGGCGAGCAGCTGACGGGCGCGCGCGTGGCGCCCGGCCATGTGCTGCTGGGCCTCGCCAGCTCGGGCGTCCATTCCAACGGATACTCGCTGGTCCGCCGGCTGGCCGCAGATCTCGGCTGGCGGCTCAAGGCTCCGGCCCTGTTCGACCAGGAAGTGCGGCTGATCGATGCGCTGATGGCGCCGACCCGCATCTATGTGCGCAGCCTGCTGCCGGTGATCCGCGGCGGCAAGGTCGATGCGCTGGCGCATATCACCGGGGGCGGTCTGCTGGAAAACGTGCCGCGCGTGCTGCCGGAAGGCGCCCACGCGATGATCGAGGCCGATGCGTGGGAGCAGCCGCGGCTGATGGCGTTCCTGCAGGCGCAGGGCAATATCGAGCCCGGCGAGATGGCGCGCACCTTCAATTGCGGCATCGGCATGGTCCTGGCCGTGCCCGCCGAACTGGCGCACGAGGTCGCCGCGGAGCTGGAGGCAGCCGGCGAGGCGGTCAGCCGCATTGGCGAGATCGTGGAGGGCCAGCGCGGCTGCACCGTGCGCGGCTCCACAGAGACCTGGGGCGGACGCGGCGACTGGCAGGCGCAGCACCTTGCCTGAGCCGGACAGGCCGAAGGTAAAGGTCGCCGCGCTGCTTTCGGGCAACGGCACCACCATGTCCGCGCTGCTGTTCCACAGCCGCCTGCCCGATTGCCCATACGAGCTGGTGCTGGTGGGCAGCAATGTGCCGGATGCGCCGGGCCTGGCCATCGCCGCCGCGGAAGGGATCGCGACCTTTGCCCTGCCGCACCGGGGCATGAGCCGCGCCGACCATGACGCGGCAATGGATGCCGCGTTGCGGGCATCGGGCGCGGATTACCTGGCACTGTGCGGCTATATGCGAATCCTGACGCCACGCTTCGTGGAAGGCTGGGCCGGGCGGATGGTCAACACGCACCCGTCCCTGCTGCCGAAGTACAAGGGGCTCGACACCCACGCCCGCGCCATCGCCGCCGGCGATGCCTATGGCGGATGTTCGGTGCATGTGGTGACGGCGGAATTGGATGACGGCCCGGTGCTGGGGCAGATGCCTGTCGCCATCCTGCCGAACGACACGCCCGACAGCCTGTCTTATCGCGTGCGACTGGCCGAATACCAACTGCTGCCGCGCATCTTCTCCGATTATGTGGGTCGGCACCTGCGGGCCGACTGGGTCATCGCGGAGCTGCGGGCTCTTGCCATGGAGCTGCCGGAGGCGGAGGAGCGTGACAGCCATGGCGCGATCGGCTGGCGCACCGGCGGCAAGAGCGGCAAGTTCTTCGCCTATTTCGATCACCACCATCACGGCAGCGCGCATCTGGCGCTGCTGGTGAAGACCGACGGGCCGGACGAGCTGGCTGCGCTGGTGGAGCGTGACCCGGACGTCTATTTTCGCCCCGCCTATTATGGCGCTGCCGGCTGGGTCGGGATCATCCTGAACCGGCCGGGCGTGGACTGGGCGCATGTGGCGCAATGGCTGGAACGCAGCTGGCGCAGCGTCGCGCCGGCGCGGCTGACCCGATTGCAGTCCGTTGCCGACCAGTTCTGACCGATGAGCCGCCGTCCGCGCCCTCACCTTCTCGCCCGCGGGCCGCTGGTCGGCAGGCTGGACCGGCTGCTTGGTCGCCTGTGGTCTGCCGGCCTGTGCCAGCGCCCCTCGCTCGATCCGGCGCAGCTCTGGGCCAAGGCGCTGCAGCAGGCACCACCTGCCGGAGAGGCGGGGGGCCGCAATGCAGCGGAGGTGGCCGACTTCCGCGCCCGCTTGGAACGGCTCTGTGCCGCGCTGGTGGAAGAGGCGGACCTAACCAATCTGGGCCGCACCATTGCCCATGGGCAACTGGTGCGCGTGCTGCGCCAGCGGTTGCAGCTGGGTGCGCTGTGGCTTGATCGACCGGAGCTGCCGGTCACCCCGCTGGCGCCGCCGATTATCGTGGTCGGCCATATGCGTGGGGGAACCACACGGGTCCATCGCCTGCTGGCCGCCGATCCCGCCCATGCCGCCACCCGGTTCTGCGACAGCTGGCACCCGGTGCCGCCCCGCTCCGGCCGGCCTGACCTGCGCCCGCTCTGGTCGGGCCTGTCGCTTGCCTTCGCCCGGCGGCTGGACCCCTGGCTGGATACCATCCATCCCTTCGGCGCCACCCGCCCTGACGAGGAGCTGGGCTGGCTCGCCACGGCGCTGGATCATTGCGCGTACGAGGCGCAGTGGCGCATCCCCGGCTACAGCCTGTGGTCGGAAGCGCGCGACCCGGAGCCGGTCTATGCCGAGTTCGCCCGCCTGCTGGCAACTGATGCCGCCATACGCGGCAATGCGGACCGTACGCGGGTGCTGAAGGTCCCGCAGTTCGCGGAAGACCTGCCCGCGCTGCTCGCCCGCTTCCCGCAGGCGCGGGTGGTGGTGGCCCGCCGGGCGGAAGAGGATGTGGTCGCCAGTGCCGTGTCGCTGGTCGCCAATCAGCGCGCGCTGCAATCGGCTTCCGCAGAGCTGGGCTGTATCGAGGCGGAGTGCCGGCGCAAGGTGGCCCTGCGCGAGAGCCGCATGGCGGAGGCGCTGACCGGCTTCGCCGGGCCACTGGCGGAGGTCGACTTCGCCGGGCTGGATCTGGATTGGGAGGGGGAGATCGGCCGCGCCTATCAGGCGCTTGGCCTGCCGCTCACCCCGGCGGCACTGGCGGCCATGCGGGCGGAGCAGGGCCGCGCCGCGCGCCAGCCCCACCATGCCCACAAGGCCGCCTATCGCAGCTTCAGCCGACGATCTCTTCGGGCTTGAAGAAGTACTCGATCTCGATCGCGGCGTTCTCGTCGCTGTCGGACCCGTGCACGCTGTTGGCCTCGATGCTCTCGGCATAGGTCTTGCGGATGGTGCCTTCGTCGGCATTGTCCGGGTTGGTGGCGCCCATCACGGTGCGGTTGGTGAGAACGGCGTCCTCGCCTTCCAGCACCTGCACGACAACCGGGCCGCTGATCATGAAGGTGACCAGGTCGTTGAAGAACGGCCGCTCGCTATGCACGGCATAGAAGCCCTCGGCCTGTTCGCGGGTCATCTGGATACGCTTGGACGCGACGACGCGCAGGCCGGCATCCTCCAGCATCTTGGTGACGCCGCCGGTCAGGTTGCGGCGGGTGGCATCGGGCTTGATGATCGAGAAAGTGCGGGTGACCGCCATTGTGCTATCCTTGCAGAGGTAAGAAGTTGCGCGCGCCCTAGCGGCACGCTGGGCATGCGGCAAGCCTGCCTAGCTGCGACTGTTCCAGCGCGTGCCATCATGCTCGTGGAACTCCAGCATCACGCCCTCGCGCCGCTTCAGGTCGCGCCATAATGCGCGCGAGGCATCGCGGCCGCCTTCGTCGAAGAACAGCAGCGCGCGCTCGAACGCCAGTGCGTCATCGCGCCACTGCCCGTCCGCCAGTGCCAGCAATTGCGCACCATTGGGCGCGCGGCATTCGGCGGAAAGGAGGATGGGCTGACGCGCCGCATGGGGGTGCGCGGCATCGCCGTGCGCCAGGAACGCGTCGGGTGCGCTGTCCCACAGCGCCTGGTCCAGCCGGGCGAGCAGCGGCGTATCGCCCACCACCAGCATCCGCTGACCGGCGCGCACGGCCGCGCGTGCCACCTGCGGCAGCACGCGCTCGACCGGCTGGGTCGCCGACAGATAGAAGCCGACCCGCACGGGGTGCCCTCAGCCCTCCAGCTGCGTGCGGACATACTGGTCCAACAGCCGCACGCCGAAACCGGTGGCGCCCTTGTCCCAGGTCGCGCCCGCCTTGTCCGACCAGACCATGCCGGCAATGTCGAGATGTGCCCACGGCGTGTCGTTCTCGATGAAGCGCTGCAGGAACTGCGCCGCAGTGATCGATCCGGCGCCACGCGGGCCCACATTGCGGATGTCGGCAATCGGACTGTCGATCAGCTTGTCGTAGGCCGGCGCCAGCGGGAAGCGCCACAGCTTGTCGCCGCTGTCCAGGCCGGACTGCAGCAGCGCCGCCGCCAGCCCGTCATTGTTGCTGAACACGCCGCCATGCTCATGCCCCAGCGCAATGATCATCGCGCCGGTCAGCGTCGCCAGATCGACGATGGCGGTCGGCTTGTGCTCGCGCTGCACCCAGGTCAGCACGTCGCACAGCACCAGCCGCCCCTCGGCATCGGTGTTGATGACCTCGATCGTCTGGCCGTTCATGCTGGTGACCACATCGCCCGGGCGCTGCGCATTGCCGTCCGGCATGTTTTCCACCAGGCCGACCACGCCGATCACGTTGGCCTTGGCTCGGCGCTTCGCCAGCGCCAGCATCGCCCCGGCCACGGCGCCGGCGCCGCCCATGTCCCACTTCATGTCCTCCATGCCGGCCGCCGGCTTGATGGAGATGCCGCCGGTGTCGAATGTCACGCCCTTGCCGACGAAGGCCATCGGCGCTGCGCCATCGGCTCCGCCGTTCCAGCGGATCGCCAGCAGCCGCGCCTCGCGCCGCGAACCCTGGCTCACGCCCAGCAGCGCGCCCATGCCCAGGGCCGCCATCTCGGCCTCGTCCAGCACCACCAGCTCCGCGCCGGTTCCTTCGAACCGCGCGCGGCACCGCTCCACGAAGGTTTCGGGGTAGATCACGTTGGCCGGTTCCGCGACCAGCTCGCGGGTGAAGTTCACGCCTTCCACCAGCGCCGCCGCCTCGGTCCATGCCGCCTCCGCACCCTGCGCCGCGTTGGTCACGATGACGTGCTTCAGGGACACCTTCTGCTCGTCCTTCAGCCGGGTGCGGTAGACGTCATGCCGCCAGGCGCGCAGGGTCAGCCCGGTCAGCACATGCGCGACCTCGCCGGCCTGCAACCCGGTGGCGTCCAGCACCAGCTGCTCCGTCCCGCCGGTCAGGAACCGGGCGGTCAGCCCGCCGCCGGCGCGCTCCAGCGCCGCGGGCCGCTCCGTCCCGGCGGTGCCGGCGCCGGCCAGCACCACCCGCCGCACCACGCCTTCGCGCTCCACGAACCCTTCGAACAGCTGCCCCGCCTTGCCGGTGAAGCGCGCCGCCCGGGCCCCTTCGACCAGCACCGGCTCCAGCCCTTGCGGCAGCTGGTCCTGTGCGACGATCGTGGCGACCGGCGCGGTGCTGGTGGGAGTGGTGGGGCTGAACTCGATCTGCATGCTGTCTCCGATCAGGGGGGTGGCGACCACCTTCACCGTCGCGCCCTCGCTCGACAAGGACATGCGACAGGACGTTGGCCGCTGATGAAATGCTGCCGTTGCAGTTAAGGACGGGCGGTGCGATAGGCAAGCCATGCTCCCCGGCCAGACCCACAGGTTGCAAGCCGCGCTTTCCCGCTTGCAGCCCGTCCGGCTGGCTGCTCTGGCGACCTGCGCAGCCATCGCATTTCTTCCGCTGCTTGCCCATGCGCAGGACGGCAGCGTACCCCCGCGCCTGGGGCGTGACGAGCTGCTGGGGCAGGACACGCCCGACCCCGCCGAAACGCCGGCTCCGGCCCCTTCGCCCATTACCGACGAACCGATCGCGTTCGAGGCGACCGGCGTGGAATATGACAGCGAAGGCGAGACCGTCACCGCCAGCGGCGACGTCATCCTGCGGCAGGGCGACCAGTCGGTGCGGGCCGATGCCGTCAACTGGGATCGCACCTCCGGCCAGATCGTCGCGACGGGTGATGTCCGCTTCGTGGACCGGGACGGCAACCAGCTGTTCACCGACCGGCTGGAACTGACGGACGAGTTGCGCGCCGGTGCGATGAGCAACCTGCTGCTGGCCTTCAATGCCGGCGGGCGCCTGGCGGCGACGGAAGGTCGCCGCAGCGACAATGGCGACATCGCGCTGGAGCGGGCGGTCTACTCCGGGTGCCAGGTCGAGACGGCCGAGGGCTGCCCCGACCAGCCAAGCTGGCGCATCACCGCCAGCCGCGTGTTCTACGATGCGGAGGATCGCAGCGTACGATTCGAAGGTGCCTGGTTCGAACTGTTCGGCCGGCGCCTCCTGCCTCTGCCGGGCTATACCTTCAACACCGATGGTTCAGCCAACAATGGCGTGCTGATCCCCAATGTGGGCTACACCCCGGCCAACGGGCTGGAGGCCAGTGCGGGCTATTACTGGCGCCTGGCCACCAACCGCGACCTGGCGGTCACCGGCACGGTATTCACCGGTGCCAAGCCGATGATCTCCGCCCAGTACCGCCAGCTGACGCAGAACGGCGCCTACCAGATCACCGGCTACGCCACGCAGGGCGCGCGCATTCCGCTCGGTGCGCAAGAGACGGGGCAGGAGAAGGACGGCCTGCGCGGCTATCTGTTCGCCAATGGTCGCATCCAGCTGGACCCCGCCTGGTCGCTGACCGGATCGCTGCGGCTGGCCAGCGACCGCACCTTCCTGCGGCGCTACGACATCAGCCGCGACGATCGCCTGCGCTCCACCATCGCGGCCGAACGGATCGGCGACCGGTCCTATTTCTCGCTGGCCGGCTGGGCGACCCAGTTGCTGCTGGTGCAGGGCGATCAGGGGCAGGTGCCGCTGGCGCTGCCGGCGATGGATTACCGGTTGAACCTGGCCGATCCGGTGGCCGGCGGCACGGTGCAGTTGCAGGCCAACACGCTGGCGCTGACCCGCAGCGAAGGACAGGACACGCAGCGCGCCTTCACCAGCGCCCGCTGGACCCGCCGGTCCATTACCAGCTGGGGCCAGGAACTGACCTTTTCCGCCCTGGTGCGGGGCGACGTATACCACACGAACCAGTCGGAACTGACCGCCACCCTGCCCTACCGCGGCGCGGAAGGCTGGCACGGGCGCGGGATCGCCATCGGCGCGGTGGATCTGAAGTGGCCGCTTGCCGGCGAGTTCCTCGGGGGCACGCAGGTGCTGACCCCGCGCGTCCAGCTCGCCGGCAGCCCGGACGTGAAGAACACCGACATCCCCAACGAGGATTCGCGCGCCTTCGAGCTGGACAACAGCAACCTGTTCTCGCTCAACCGCTTCCCGGGCTATGACCGGGTGGAGGATGGCGTACGCCTGACCTACGGCGCAGATTACCAGCTGGACCTGCCCGGTTGGCGGATCTCCGGCACCGTCGGCCAGTCCTACCGGCTGACGGACAAGCTGGCGCTGTTCCCCGATGGCACCGGCCTCTCCTCGGAATTCTCCGACTATGTGGGCCGGGTGAATGTGCAATATCGCAACTTCCTGCGCCTCACCCACCGTTTCCGGCTGGACAAGGACAGCCTCGGCATCCGCCGCAACGAGATCGACGCCGCGATCGGCTCCGACCGGACCTATCTGGAACTGGGCTATCTGCGGCTCAACCGCAACCTGGACCCGGGGTTCGAGGATCTGCGCGACCGTGAAGAGGTCCGTGCCGCCGGCCGTGTCGCCTTCGCCCGGTACTGGTCCATCTTCGGTTCCGCCGTGGTCAACCTGACGGATCGGCAGGAAGATCCGCTGAACGAGTCCGACGGGTTCTCGCCGGTACGGACGCGGCTGGGGTTCGCCTATGCCGATGATTGCCTCGAACTGGGCTTCACCTGGCGGCGCGACTACATCTCCATCGCAGACGCGCAGGAAGGCAGCAGCTTCCGCTTCCACTTCGCCCTGCGCAATCTCAACTTCCGCTGACGGATCGGCGTGCTGTTGGCAGGGCGCGGCCGAGCCGCTACGGCAGAAAGCAGGCGCCTGGCGAGGATCATCTGCGGTTCAGCCGCCGTTTGCCATCTGCCGCGACCCGCTTTCGTGTTTTCAAGGATATGTGCGTGATCGGAACTTTCGGCAGACTGCAGCGGCGCGATGCGTGGTGGAACCGCGTGGGCACTCCAGCCCTGGCCGCCGCGCTGCTGGTAACACCTGCCTTCGGCCCCGTACGGGCGCAGGAGGCCGCACCGGCCGGTGCCGCGTCAGCAGATGACATCCTGAACATCCCGGCGGATGTGCAGCTGATGACCCGGGCCGATCCGAACAAGCGGCGTGCCACGGCGCGGGTCAACGGCACGATCATCACCGGGACCGACGTGGACCACCGTGTTGCGCTGATCCTGGCCGCCAACCAGTCCAGCCAGATCTCGCCGGAGGAGGAGCAGCGGCTGCGACTGCAGGTGTTGCGCAACCTGATCGACGAGACGCTGCAGATCCAGGAAGCGGAACTGCAGGAGATCCCCGTGACGCCGGAGGAGGTCGACCAGACCTACAACCAGCTGGCGACAGAACGCTTCGGCCGCACGATCGAGGGGATGACCACCTATCTCACCTCGATCGGCTCCTCCCCTGCGTCGCTGAAGCGGCAGATCCAGGGCGAGCTGGCATGGGACCGACTGCTGCGCCGCAACGTGGAACCCTTCGTCAATGTCTCGCAGGAAGAGGTCGGCGAAAGCTACGAGCGGATCCAGGCGAACAAGGGCACGGACGAATACCGCATCGGTGAGATCTTCCTGGCGGCCAACTCCACCAACCGGGCCGAAAAGGCACAGCAGGCCGCACAGATCATGGAACAGCTGCGCGGCGGCGGCAGCTTCATCGCCTATGCGCGGCAGTATTCGCAAGCCTCGACCGCGGCGGTGGGCGGTGATCTCGGCTGGATCCAGCTGGCACAGCTGCAGAACCCGCAGCTGGAACAGGCCGCGCGCGAACTGACCCCTGGCCAGTTGGTCGGTCCGGTGGAGATCCCCGGCGGCTTTTCCATCCTGTACCTGATCGACAAGCGCCAGGTCGGCATGGCCGATCCGCGGGATGCGGTGGTCAGCCTGAAGCAGATCGCGATCGACTTCGCACCCGGCACCTCGCAGGAGGAGGCACAGCGCCGCGCGGCGGCCTTTGCCGAGGGTGTGGCCGCCATCCGCGGATGCGGCGAGGCGGATGCCGCGGCCGTGAAGCTGGGTGCCGAGATCGTCACCAATGACGACATCACGGTCCGCTCGCTGCCGGAAGCGCTGCAGGGCACGCTGCTCAACCTTAATGTCGGGGAGAGCACCCCGCCCTTCGGCTCGCTGGAGGACGGCGTGCGCGTGCTGATGCTGTGCGGCCGTGATGATCCGCAGGTCGCCAGCGGTCCCAGCCGTGACCAGCTGATGCGGCAGATGGAGGACGAGCGTGTCAACCGCCGCGCCCAGCGCTACCTGCGCGACCTGCGGCGCGATGCGGTGGTCGAATACAACTAGGTGCTGGCACTTGCACTGTCGCTAGGCGATCCGGCGGGGATCGGCCCGGAACTGATCGCCGCCTGCTGGGCCGAGCGGCAGGCGGCCGACCTGCCACCCTTCTTCGTGGTCGGCGGTGCCCGGCTGCTGGTTGCGGCAGCAGCCACCCGCGGGATCAGGCTGCCGGTCGCGACCATCACGGATCCTGCGCAGGCCGCTTGGTGCTTCGCCGATGCATTGCCCGTGCTGGGCGAACTGGACGGGGACTACCGGCCCGGACAGCCCGATGCTGCCGGGGCACGGCTGGCGCTGGCATCGCTGGAGCAGGCGACGGCGCTGGTCACCCGGCAGACTGCCGCCGCGCTGGTGACCGGCCCGATTGCCAAGGCCGAACTGGCGCAGGTCGGCTTCGCCTTTCCCGGGCAGACCGAATTCGTGGCTCATGCCTGCGGCGTGGCCGCCGACGATGCGGTGATGATGCTGGCCGGCCCTGCCCTGCGCACGGTGCCGCTGACGGTGCATTGCGCGCTTTCCAGCGTGCCGGCCCTCCTTTCGGTTGCGCTGATCGAACGCCGCGCCACGATCGTGGCCTGGGCGATGCAGCGTGATTTCGGCATCGCCGCGCCCCGCCTCGCCATCTGCGGCCTCAACCCACATGCGGGGGAGGACGGCCGCATGGGGGACGAGGAGATCCGTATTATCGCCCCGGCCATCGCTGCCCTGCGCGCCGCCGGCTGGGACGCGACCGGCCCGCACCCGGCCGATGCGCTGTTCACCCCGCGGGCCCGCGCCACCTACGATGTGGCGATCGCCATGTATCACGATCAGGCGCTGATCCCGCTGAAGGCGCTGGACTTCGACCAGGGCGTGAATGTCACGCTCGGTCTGCCTGTGGTCCGCACTTCGCCCGATCATGGCACCGCTTTCGGTATCGCCGGGCGGAACCAGGCCGATCCCGGCGCCACCTTCGCCGCGATCCGCATGGCCGCGCAACTGGCCACCCGGCGGGCGCAGGCATGACTATCCTGCCACCGCTGCGTGAAGTGATCGCCGCCCATGGCCTCAGCGCCACCAAGGCACTGGGGCAGAACTTCCTGCTCGACGAACAGCTGCTGTCGCGCATCGCCGCCATCGTCGGCGACCTGACGGACCGGGCCGTGCTGGAGATCGGACCCGGTCCCGGCGGCCTGACCCGCGCCGCGCTGCGCGCCGGGGCGCGCGTCACCGCGATCGAGATGGATCGCCGCTGCGTGCCCGCACTGGCACAACTCGCCGAAGCCTTCCCCGGCAAGCTGACCGTGGTGGAAGGCGACGCCACGACCATCGACCATGACGCCCTGCTGGGCGAGCCCTACGCCATCCTGGCCAACCTGCCCTACAACGTCGGCACACCGCTATTCACCGGCTGGCTGGGTGGCGAGACATGGCCGCCGCGCTGGACCAGCCTGACATTGATGTTCCAGCAGGAGGTCGCGCAGCGCATCGTCGCGCAGCCGGATACCGACGCCTATGGCCGGCTGGCCGTGCTGGCGCAGTGGCGCAGCACGCCCAGGCTGGCGCTGAAGGTCCATCGCAGCGCGTTCACCCCGCCTCCAAAAGTGATGAGCGCCATCGTCCACGTGATCCCGACGGAGCAGCCCGCGGGCGTGAAGGCCAAGGTGCTGGAACGCCTGACTGCCGCCGCTTTCGGTCAGCGACGCAAGATGCTGCGCCAGAGCCTGAAGGGCATGCCCGGCGCGCTGGCGGCGCTGGAGCAGCTCGGCATCGAGCCGCAGCGTCGGGCGGAGACGCTGAGCGTGGCCGAGTTCGTGAACATTGCGCGGGTGCTGACGGGCTGATCGCCCGCAACGTATTATCGGCAAGGGAAGGTGGTGCCCGGGGACGGATTCGAACCGCCGACACTGCGATTTTCAGTCGCATGCTCTACCAACTGAGCTACCCGGGCATTGGCGCGAACTGAAGGCCGCGACAGGTGCCATGCCGGTCGGAAACGACACTCTCAGGAGCACCGGACCGGCGTTGGAGGCGGCGCTATGGCGGAGCGATCCCCGCTTGGCAAGCGCCTTTTCAGCCCTGACCTTCCTCCGCGATATCCTCCGGCGTGGCCGGGCGGCCAGGCACGGTATAGCCTTCGTTGAACCACAGCGCGAGGTCACGATCGCGGCAGCGGGTGGAGCAGAATGGCGCGTGGGTCTCGCTGCGCGGCTTGGCGCAGATGGGGCATCGGCGAAGGGTCGTCATCGTGCCATGATCTGGGCATGCGGCGCGCCGATGGCAAGCTGCATGTCGGGCATCACCCGCACGTCCCGCCCGGTGCGCCGCGCCAGCTCGGTCAGCCAGTCCGGCCGCAGGCGGTCCGCGACCCGTGGATGGCAGGTCAGCGCCACCACTCCGCCGGCAATACCCCCCTCCGCCGCCACTTCCCCCTGCCGCAGCAGCCAGCGGGCGGCGCTCTCCGCGGGCTGCAATTGCGCGCGATGAAGCAGCGACACGCGTGAGAGGCGAGACACCACCTGTACGAAGCCGAAGCCGTTCATCGCGGTGCGTTCATGCGGCCAGTCGGCCAGAGCCCCCTCCAGCGCCGCATCGATCGCGCGCCGGTCGGCCTTTCGGGCGAGCGTCGGCATGTCGATCCCCACGGAGCCCCCGAGATCCAGCCGTCGCAATGTCGCTGCCAGAGGCATAATTGCCGCCTCGGCCAAGGTCAGCGGCGCGGCGGGACCATCCACGTCGACCAGCACCATGGCGGGTGTCGCGTGCAGTACCAGGGATCCACCGGCAAAGCCCACCTCGCCGGCAAAGGCCTCGCCCATGACATCGTCCCACGCACCGGCTGGCAGGCGGTGCACCGATCGGCCGCCAAGCTGCCGGATCAAGGAAGGCGCGACAAGCGGGTGATCGGTCGGTCGTGCACGCGCCAGCTTCGTGCGGCCGCGCTCGCCGATGGCGGGGCGGGTTACTTCCAGGCGGATCGGTCCGCCCTCGATCGCATCGGCGGGCAGGCGATCGACCAGCGCTTGCTCACCACCGGCAAAGCGCGCCGTGCCGCGCGTGGCACCTCTGGCCCGATGGAGCAGGACGGCATCGGCCACCAGTCCGGCCTGCAGCCCGCCACTCCATTGCCAGGCGGCGGCGAGTGCCTCGCTGCCATCCCACAGGATCGCCCGTTCATCGGCAATCCCGCTCTCGACCAGCCATTCAGCCAAGCGGGAACCCTGCGGCCTTCAGCAGTGCGCGCGTCTCGAACAAAGGCAGGCCGATCACGCCCGAATGGCTGCCGGCCATCCACGCGACGAGCGCCTCGGCTCGGCCCTGGATGCCATAGCCCCCGGCCTTGCCCTTCCACTCGCCGCTGGCGACATAGGCGGCGATCTCGCCATCGGTCAGTGGCTTGAAGCGCAGCTGGGTCTCGCTGATCCGTTCCCGCAAGGTGCCGTCGGGTGACAGCAGGGCAATGGCGGAAAATACGCGGTGTCGCCGGCCGGACAGCAGGCGCAGGCAAGCTGCGGCGGTGTCGGCATCCTCTGCCTTGGGCAGGATGCGGCGGCCGACGGCAACCACCGTGTCGCCGGCCAGCACATGCGCACGATCGGCCGCGCCGTCCGCCGCCAGGGCGAGTGCCTTGCCGCGGGCCAGCCTCGCGGCATGCGGGCGCGGCAGTTCGCCGGCCTGCGGCGTCTCGTCGATATCGGCTGCCGCTATACGCAGCGGCGTCACGTCCAGCCGCGCCAGCAACTCGCGGCGGCGCGGGCTGGCGGAGGCCAGAATCAGCGTAGGGGTAGTGGCCGATGCGGCACTGGCCCCGGCAGCATCGGGCACCTCGGCCACGGAACAGCTCTCAGGACGGGCCAGGTCCGCCGCGTCCCGGCATGAAGCGATAGGTAATGCGCGCCTTGGTCAGGTCGTACGGCGTCAGCTCGCACAGCACCTCATCCCCGACCAGCACCCGGATGCGGTTCTTCCGCATGCGGCCCGCCGTGTGTCCCAGCACTTCGTGGCCATTTTCCAGTTCGACGCGGAACATGGCGTTCGGCAGCAGTTCCACCACCCGCCCGCGCATTTCCAGCAGTTCTTCCTTCGCCATGCGGGCTCAGGCTGCGATTCTGTTGTTGGTCATGGCCGGGCACATAGCGACTGGCCGCATAAAAGGGAAGCCTGCCGAAAGGCACGCTGAGACATCCCGGCAACAGGTGCGACATTTTGATACCGGGTGCGGCTTGCCGGGGCAAGCCATTGCCGCAACAAGCCGCGACAGGGGCTGGGACCAGAATCATGAGGATTGACGACATTGCGCCACCTGCCGCCTAGTTTCCTGACCCTGTCCGCCACGCTGGCGGGCGCTGCGCTGGCCCTGACGCCCGCCGGCCCGGCCTTCGCACAGGAGACCACACAGCCGGACGAGCAGGCCGTGCCGGGCGAAGCTGTGGTGGACGAGGCGGCGAACGAGATCATCGTCTTCGCCCGCTCCCTGCGCGGCCAGGTGGATGCGGCGGAAGCCCCGCTGCTGGAACTGGGGGAAGAGGACATCGCCAGCTATGGCGCCGGCTCCATCGACGAACTGCTCGAGCTGCTCGCCCCGCAAGTCACCAGCGGCAGCGGCCGCGGTGACGGCCGGCCGGTGATCCTAGTCAACGGCGTGCGCATTGCCAGCTTCCGCGAACTGCGCAGCTACCCGCCCGAGGCGATCGAGAAGGTGGAGGTGTTCCCCGAATCCGTCGCCCAGAAATATGGCTACTCCGCCGATCAGCGGGTGGTGAACATCATCCTGAAGGCCAATTATGCCAGCCGCGAGATCGAGGCGGAATATGGCCAGCCGTGGGATGGCGGCTTCTCCACGCAGGAGGTCGAGGCGACCCTGCTGCGGATCAGCGGGCCCAGCCGGTTCAACCTGAACCTGCGGTGGGAAAACGGCAGCATCCTGACCGAAGCGGAACGCGGCGTGTTGCAGGCGGTGGGCAGCGTGGGCCTGCCCGGTGATCCCGATCAGGCACGCTATCGCAGCCTGGTCAGCGACACGGCCGGCCTGGAAGGCACGGTCAACTGGACCACATCGCTGGACGATGCCGGCACCTCGCTCAGCCTGAACGGCACGGTGGAGCGGGACGATTCGTTCAGCCTGCAGGGTCTCGACACCGTCACGCTGACCGATCCGGGCGGGATCACCGCCCTGCGCGTGCTGGGCGCGGAAGATCCGCGTACGGTCGACCGGCGCACCACCACCTATTCCGTCGCCAGCGCGCTGAACGCGACGGTGGCGGACTGGCAGCTGACCGGCACCGTCGATGCCAGTCGGCAGGATCAGCGCACGCTGACCGCGCGCAGGGCGGATACCTCCGGGCTGGTCGCGGCGGCGGCGGCGGGTACGCTGCCGATCACCGGCGATCTGGGACAATTGCCCGACGCCGGCCTGGACCGGGCGGACAGCACCACCGACACCCTCTCCAGCAAGATCACCGCCAATGGCCGGCCGCTGCTGCTGCCCGCGGGCGACCTGTCGGTGACGCTGGATGCCGGGTACGACTGGACGCGCCTGACGCGGGAGGACACCCGCTCCGCCACTCAGCGGGCGCAGCTGACGCGCGGCAACGTCAATGGCGGGATCAGCGTCAGCATCCCGCTGACCAGCGTGCGCGACGACTTCCTGGCGGATGTCGGCAACCTGTCGCTGAACCTGACCGGCGGGGTCGATCACCTGTCGGACTTCGGCACGCTGACCGACTGGTCGGCCGGGCTGATCTGGGGCGTGACCGACACGCTGACCTTCCGCGCCACGCGCGTCGGGCGGGAACAGGCACCGTCCCTGGCGCAGCTGGGCAACCCGACGATCGAGACGCCGAACGTGTCGATCTTCGACTTCAACACCGGGCAGACCGTGCTGGCGACCATCATCAGCGGCGGCAATCCGACGTTGCCGGAACAGCAGCAGAGCGACTGGAACGTCGGGGTCAACTGGCAGCTGCCGTTCCTCGAGCGTTCCAACATCGAGCTGGAATACGTAAACACGCAGTCCGAGGATGTGGCGCAGGGCTTCCCCGTGCTGACCCCCACGATCGAGGCGGCCTTCCCCCGCCGAGTGAGCCGCGATGCCGACGGCCGGCTGGTGTCGGTCGATCAGCGGCCTGTCACCTTCGCCCAGCAGAAATCCAGCCGCATCCGCGTGGGCCTGAACCTGACCGGTCCGCTGGGCGATCCGTTCACGCCGGAACAGCAGGCGGCGCGTGAGTCGCGGGATCCGCTCCGTTCCGCCCTGCGTCCCGGCGGCGGCACTTCGGGCGGGACAGCCGCGCCCGGACGTACGCCTTCCTCTGGCCAGAGCGGTGGGCCCGGCGGGCCGGGTCGTCGCGGAGGCGGCTTCGGCGCCGATCTGACGCCGGAACAGCGCGACCAGATGGCTGCCTTCCGCCAGACCTTCTGCAGCAGCGATCCGGCGGTCAGCGGCGCGGCCGACCTCACCGTCCTGCCCGAAGGTTTGCAGCAGCGGCTGCGCGGGCCGGACGGCCAGATCGCACCCGAGCGCCTGCAGACCTTCCGCGAGCGTTTCTGCAGCCGGGAGGCCCCGTTCGGCCGGTCATCGGGTGCGGGCGGGCAAACTTCGGCGCCGGGTGCAGGCGCCCCGCCCCCATCCGACAGCGAGCGGGACGAACGGGAACAGCCGCGCCCGGCGGCGGCCGGCGGCGCGACGCCGCAGACGGGCGGTCCTGCCGGTGGTGCGCCCCGCGGCGGCCCTGGCGGTGGCCCCGGTAGCGGTCGCGGGGGCAACCCGTTCGGCGGTGGCGGCAACGGCCAGGGGCGTTGGAACCTCAATCTGGATTATCGCTACGAGCTGGAGAACGAGGCGCTGATTTCGGAAGGTGGTCCGGTGCTCGATCTGCTGAATGGCGATGCTCTGACGAGTGATCCCGAGTCCCGCCACCGGGTCCAGCTGCGCGGCGGCCTGTTCTATCGCGGCCTTGGCGCCTCGCTTCAGGGGCAATATATCAGTGCCAGCGACCTGAACGGCAGCATCCGGCCGGGCGGCACGGACCTGCGCTTCGGCGACCTTGCCACGTTCAGCCTGCGGACCTTCGTCAACATGAACGAGCGCGGCACGCTGACCCAGCGGGTGCCGCTGCTGGAGAACGTGCGCGTGTCGTTCAGCATCGACAACATCTTCGATGCCCGCCGCCGGGTGACGGACGAAGCCGGCGTGGTGCCGATCCGGTACCAGCCCTTCCTTCAGGATGCGGTCGGTCGCCGGTTCGAGATCGAGCTGCGCAAGCTGTTTTGATTGTGCGATAGTCATGCCGCTCCGGCTTCCATGCCGGGGCGGCAGGCCCTATCTGCCTGACCATGTCGCGTACGCCTGCCGGTACCCCCCACGATCCCCGCGGTTCCTCCCGCTTCAACGAGGAGCGCGCCGCCTATACCGTCGCCTCCGCCCAGCCCGACCTGGACGCGGGTGTCGCCGCCATTCGCGAAACCGTGCGCACGCTGAAGCCCAGCCCCGGCGTGTACCGGATGCTGGATGCGCGGGGGGAGGTGCTGTATGTCGGCAAGGCGCGCGCGCTGAAGAACCGCGTCGCCAACTACACGCAGATCGCCCGCCTTTCCAACCGCCTGCGCCGCATGGTCGGCCAGACACGCAGCATGGAGATCGTCACCACCGCGTCGGAAGCGGACGCGCTGCTGCTGGAAGCGCAGCTGATCAAGCGGTTCCGTCCGCCCTACAACGTGCTGCTGCGCGACGACAAAAGCTTCCCCTTCATCCTGCTGCGCGCCGGGCACGATTTCCCGCGCATCCAGAAGCATCGCGGCGCGCGCAAGATGCAGGGGCAGTATTACGGCCCCTTCGCCAGCGCCGGTTCGGTCAACACGACCATCAACGCGCTGCAGAAGCTGTTCCTGCTGCGCAGCTGCACCGACAGCTTCTTCGCCCGGCGCGACCGCCCTTGCCTGCTGTACCAGATCAAGCGCTGCTCCGCCCCGTGCGTGGGTCGCATCGACAAGGAAGGCTATCGCGAGCTGATCCAGGAGGCGAAGGACTTCCTGGGCGGCCGTTCGGGCGCGGTGCAGAAGAAGATCGAGGTGCAGATGGCCGCGGCGGCGGAGGCGCTGGACTATGAGCGCGCCGCCATGCTGCGCGACCGGCTGCGCGCGGCGACCTTCATCCAGGGCGCGCAGGCGATCAATGCCGGCGGCGTCGGCGATGCCGATGTGTTCGCGCTGGCCAGCAAGGGCGGCCATGTCGGCCTGCAGGGCTTCTTCATCCGCGGCGGGCAGAACTGGGGCCACCGCGCCTTCTTCCCCACCCATACGGCCGAGGTGAGCGAGGAAGAGGTGCTCGCCCGCGTGCTGGCGCAATTCTACGAGGAGGTGCCGCCACCACCGACCATCCTGGTGGACCGCGAACTGCCTGACCGCGCCCTGCTGGAAGAAGCGTTCTGCGCCCTCGCCGGCCGCCGGGTCGAGATCAGCATCCCCCAGCGTGGTGACCGCCGTCGGCTGCTGGAACAGGCACGCCGCAATGCGGAGGAAGCGCTCGACCGCCGCATGGCGGAGAGCGGCACGCAGGCAAGGCTGATGACGGAGCTGGCCGAGTTCCTGGAGCTGGGCGATGTGCCGCAACGTATCGAGGTCTACGACAACAGTCATATCCAGGGCAGCAAGGCCGTGGGTGCGATGATCGTGGCCGGTCCTGCGGGTTTCATCAAGAACCAGTACCGCAAGTTCAACATCCGCACCGCACAGACCAACGATGATTTCGCCATGATGCGCGAGGTGATGGGCCGGCGCTTCGCCCGTGCACTGGAAGAGGATCCGGACCGCGACGGCGGCATGTGGCCGGACCTGGTGCTGATCGACGGCGGAAAGGGGCAGATGTCCAGCGTGCGCGATACGCTGGAGGAGCTGGGGATCGAGGATGTGCCGCTGATCGCCATCGCCAAGGGGCCGCATCACGGGCGCGACGGGCGCGAGGTGTTCCACTTCCCCGATGGCCGGGAAAAAATGCTGCCGGTCAACTCGCCGCTGCTGTTCTACCTCCAGCGCCTGCGGGACGAGGTCCACCGCTACGTCATCGGCGCCCATCGGGAGAAGCGCAGCCGCGCCATCACCGCCAGCCCGCTGGACGAGATCCCCGGCATCGGCCCGGCGCGCAAGCGCGCGCTGCTTCTGCACTTCGGCACTGCCGGCAAGGTCCGCGCCGCCGGGCTGGAGGATCTGCAACGCGCACCCGGCGTCAGTGCGGCGGTGGCGCAGGTCGTGTACGACTTCTACCATCATCGGGGTTGAGCACCGGCTCGACAGCGCGCCTCCTGATCGGCAATGTCCGACAAAAGCAGACCATTCAGGAGAGTTGCCCGTGATCCATCCCCGTTCGATCCTGTTCGCAACCTGCGCCCTGGCGACGCTGCTGGCCGCCGGCTGCGCCATGCCGCTACCGGAAGGGGCCACAACCGGGGCCCTGGCCGCAGCCGACGGCTGCAATCCGCTGTTCCGCAATCGCTGGACCGCCGACCCGGCCCCGCTGACGGTGGGCGACCGGATGTACATCTATGCCGGGCACGACAATGGCGAGGATAATTTCCGGATCGACGAGTGGGTCGCCTATTCCACCACCGACATGCGGACCTGGACCGACCACGGCGCCTTCATGAAGCCGACCGATTTCGCTTGGTCTACCGGCGAGGCATGGGCGTCGGAAATGGTGGAGAAGGACGGCAGGTTCTACTTCTACACCACCGTGCAGCATCAGAAGCCGCATGGCGGCAAGGCGATCGGGGTCGCGGTGGGCAACAGCCCGTTGGGGCCGTTCACCGATGCGCGCGGATCCGCCCTGGTGCTCGACAACAAGGATACCTGGCGCACCTGGAGCGAGATCGACCCGACCGTGCTGGTCGATGATGATGGCACCGCCTGGATCGCCTGGGGCAATTCCAACCTGTATCTGGCCAGGCTGAAGCCCAACATGATCGAGCTGGACGGCCCGCCACAGGAACTGGAGCTGACCAACTATCTGGAAGGCCCTTGGCTGCACAAGCGCGGCAACCTGTATTACCTGACCTACGCCTCCATCAAGGAGCCGGAGCAGAAGAACGAGCGCATCTCCTACGCCACGGCATCATCCATGGCCGGCCCGTGGACCTACCGTGGCGAGCTGACAGGGGAGGCAGAGAACAGCTTCACGATCCATGCCGGGATCGAGGAATTCAAGGGCGACTGGTACTTCATCTATCACAACGGCAGGCTGACGATCGACGGCAAGCCCGGCTCGGAGTTTCGTCGTTCGGTGGCGGCGGAGCGGATCACCTATGACGAGAACGGGCTGATGCGACCGATCGCGCAGACCCGGCAGGGCGTGTCCGCGGGGCCGTGCCGCTGAGGCGCGGGGAGAAGGTGCTACCGCCTGTCGTTCCGCCGGCTCAGCAGCACGCCGCCGGCCACGATTGCAAGGGTCAGCACGCCGGCAATCCCGGCCGCCGCGGCCCGCTGCTCCGCCCGGCGGAAGCCGCCATCGACCTGTCCGTCATCGATCGGCGGCGCGAACAGGTTGCCGGACGTAGCTGGCGCCGGATCAGCCTTCGCGAAATAGCGGCCCATGAACCGGTTCATGCTGCTGGCCGTCAGGCCGGGTGCCAGTTGCGCCAGCTTCATGGCGAACGCCGGGGCGCCAACCGCCGTCGTGTCATGCGGATGATCAGCGAGCCGCACGACCGCCTTGGCGACACTCCGCGGATCCAGCACGCCGGGCGGCACAGATGTCTTGCCACCGGTGTAATTGCCGGCATGGCGGATGGCCGGCGTGTCGACGAAGGTCGGATATACGTCGCAGATGTGGATGTCGCGATAGGGCGCCACTTCGCCGCGCAGCGCCTGGCTGAAGCCGCGCAGGCCGAACTTGCTGGCCGTATAGGCCGCGGCCCATGGGGCCGGCGCGAACCCGCCTACCGAAATCATGTTCACGAATGTTCCGCGCCCCTGTGCGATGAAGATCGGCAGCACGGCGTGAGCATCGTTCAGATGGCCGATCAGGTTTGCCTCGATCACCCGGTGATGATCGGTGATCGGCACCTCGTGGAACTTCCCGACCACTCCGATTCCGACATTGCTGAACCACAGGTCGATGGCGCCCAGCCATTCCTGCGCCCGGCGGGCCAGCCCGGCCACCGCCTCCGTATCGGTCACGTCGACCGGATGGACCAGCACCTGGGCGCCGTGCTGGCGGCAGGTCTCCGCAATGGTCTCCAGCGCATCCTCGCTGCGCGCTGCCAGCACGATCCGCGCACCCTGCGCAGCAAATGCCTGCGCCGTCGCCGCGCCGATCCCGCTGGAAGCGCCGGTGATGACGACGCGCTTGCTGTCCGATCCGTTCACGATCTTCTCCTCGCCAGCCCAACGCACGAGGGCGCGAAAGGAAGCGGGTCAGCGCGCTATTCGGACATCACTTCTGCGGGTCTCCGCTGAACGAGACATCCCACACCCTGGTCAAGGCGGAACGGCCATCCGGCCCGTCCACTTCCAGCGTGACGACGAAGTTGCCGGGCGCGGCGTAGGTGTGGATCGGGTGCTGCTCGGTCGAGCTGGTGCCGTCGCCGAAATCCCATGCCCATCGGGTGACGCTTCCCGCCGTCCGATCCTGGAACGCGACGGCCCGGCGCTGCTGGTCGAGGATGGTGAACGACCAGTCGGCCCTCACGGATTGCTGCGCGGCCGGCTCGATCGGCATCAGCCGGAAGGAACAGAGCTGCGACGCCTGGCCGTACATCGTGTGGAAGGGCGACAAGTTCCAGAAGTGTCTCCGCCGCGTGTTTAGCCCGTCATAGTCGATCACCGCCCAGGCCATGCCGACGACGCCATTCTCCGCCAGCACGCTTTCCACGGAGCGGTCGGAGCCGGACGGATCAGCATGGTCGAATGGCGTGATCCAGAACTCCGCCACCAGCTTGCCGCCTTCCCCGTGCGAGAAGCTGTAGTCGTAGGCGATATTGGACCAGGGCAGGCGCTTGATCCAGCGTGCCTGCGGACCCCATGCCATTGCCCAGTCCTTCTGAAACGCCGGGGTGAAGATATGGTAGTTCTGGGCATGGATGTTCTGGAACGAGAGCCAGGCCTCCTCCGGCGTGACATAGCGGGCGGAGGAGGCCGGATCGGTCCCGGCCGGCGCAAGATCGGGATGGAACCGCGCAATCAGCGGCCCGCCGGAACGGTTGCCGTCGACCACCAGTTCGAACGTGTCGTTGTGCAGGCCGCGCTCGGCGAAGTCCCAGTAATCGTCGGTCGCTTCATACAGGACGTAGAGCCGGTTCAGTCCCTTGACCCAGCCCACGCGGACGCGGACGTCCAGATTGTCCGGAGCCGGGCTCTCGCCGGAGCCGTCTGTGACTTTCAGCTTGTCGCTGCCGATGGCGTACTCTCCGCCAACTGGGTCCCAGTCATCCGTGCGGCCGTCGATCCGTGGAATGGCATCGGCGGCAAACTGGAAGATCTTGTACTCGCAGTCAGGCCGGTCCTGCGCCAGCGCGACGGGGCCGCTCACCAGCAACGCCCCGCCCAGCAGCCAGCCGGTGGCGGGCACGACATTCCGTAGAACCTGACGATCAAGCATGACAGGATCGTAGCAGCGCGCAGCCGGTCAGCACCAGCGTCAGTGTAGGTTCGGCCGCAGCCAGCGTTGCGCGTCCTGCACCGGCAGGTCGCGACGGGCGGCATAGTCGGTGACCTGATCCATGCCGATCTGGGCGACCCCGAAATAGCTCGCCTGCGGATGCCCGAAGTAGAAGCCGCTGACGGCCGCAGTGGGCAGCATCGCCATGCTCTCCGTCAGCATGATGCCGGCAACGTCACCGCCATCATCCGCCAGCATGGCGAACAGCTCCGGCTTGAGCGTGTGGTCGGGGCAAGCAGGATAGCCGGGCGCCGGGCGGATGCCGCGATATTGCTCGCGGATCAGCGCCTCGTTGGTCAGCTGCTCGTCCGGTGCGTAGCCCCACAGCGTGGCACGGACATGCTGGTGCAGCCGCTCCGCGAAGGCTTCGGCGAAGCGGTCGGCCAAGGCTTTCAGCAGGATGTCGTTATAATCGTCATGCGCGGCGCGGAAGCGGGCAAGGTGCGGGTCGATGCCGTGGATCGCCACCGCGAAGCCGCCCAGCCAGTCGCCCGCGGGATCGACAAAGTCGGCCAGGCACATGTTCGGGCGCCCTTCCCGCTTGGCGATCTGCTGCCGCAGCATGGCCAGCCGCGTGCTGCCTTCGTTGGTGCGATCCAGGTCGGGTACGCGCAGGCCGGCGGGTACGCTGGCACCATCCGGGCTGCGATGGTCGGCTGAGTGGCGATGTTGCACGAAGATGTCGTCGCCATGCCGGTGCGCCGGCCACAGGCCCACGACACCGCGGGGCGTCAGCCACTTTTCCTCGATGATCTGCGCCAGCATCGTCTGCGCATCGGCCCACAGGCTGCGCGCGCTCTCGCCGACCACCGCATCGTCCAGGATCGCCGGGAAGTTGCCGGCCAGTTCCCACGACCGGAAGAAGGGCGTCCAGTCGATCAGCTCGGCCAGGTCGGCCAGATCCCATGCATCATAGCGATGGACGCCGGGCTGCAACGGCGCAGCCGGCTTCAGCGCCATGTCCGCGACGAACGCGTTCGCACGCGCCTGCTCCAGCGCGACCAGCGTCGATCCGCTGGCATTGGCGCGCTTGACCCGGATGTCGTCATATTCCGCCTTGGTCCGGCTGGCGAAGTCGATTGCCTGCGTGTCCGACACCAGCTGGGTGCACACCCCCACCGCGCGGCTGGCATCCAGCACATGCACCACAGCGCCGGCATAGGCGGGGTCGATCCTGAGCGCCGTATGCACCCGGCTGGTCGTGGCGCCGCCGATCAGCAGCGGCATGGTCATGCCCGCCCGCGTCATCTCCTCCGCCACCGTCACCATCTCGTCCAGCGAGGGGGTGATCAGGCCCGACAGGCCGATCATGTCGGCCTTGTTGTCATTGGCGGCATCGATGATCGCCTTCCACGGCACCATCACGCCCAGGTCGATGATCTCGAACCCGTTGCACTGCAGGACCACGCCGACGATGTTCTTGCCGATATCGTGGACGTCGCCCTTCACGGTCGCGAGCACGATCTTGCCCTTGCCCTTGGCGCCCGGCTCCTTCGCCGCCTCGATAAAGGGTAGCAGATGCGCCACTGCCTTCTTCATCACGCGGGCCGATTTCACCACCTGCGGCAGGAACATCTTGCCCGATCCGAACAGGTCGCCGACGACGTTCATTCCGTCCATCAGCGGGCCCTCGATCACCTCGATCGGCTTGACCGCAGCCTGCCGTGCCTCCTCGGTGTCCTCCACCACGAAGGCGTCGATGCCGCGCACCAGCGCATGCTCCAGCCGTTTCTCCACCGGCCAGCCGCGCCATTCCAGCGCGCTCTTGTCCTCGACACCGCCCGCCTTCTGCCCGCGATAACGCTCGGCGATCCGCACCAGCCGGTCGGTCGGCGTCTCCTCCGGATCGCGCTGCGGCCGGTTGAGGATCACATCCTCGCACGCCTCGCGCAGCTCGGGGTCGATCTGGTCGTACACGTCCAGCTGCCCGGCATTGACGATCGCCATGTCCAGCCCCGCCGGAATGGCGTGATACAGGAAGATCGAGTGCATCGCCCGGCGCACCGGCTCGTTGCCGCGGAAGCTGAAGGACAGGTTCGACAGCCCGCCGGAGAAGTGCACATGGGGGCAGCGGGCGCGGATCTCCTTCACCGCCTCGATGAAGTCGACACCGTAATTGTTGTGCTCCTCGATCCCCGTCGCCACCGCGAAGATGTTGGCGTCGAAGATGATGTCTTCCGGCGGAAAGCCGATGCCGACCAGCAGCTTGTAGGCCCGTTCGCAGATCTCGATCTTGCGGGCTTGCGTGTCCGCCTGGCCGGCCTCGTCGAAGGCCATCACCACCACGGCGGCGCCATAGGCCATGCACTTGCGCGCCTGTTCGAGGAACCTGTCCTCGCCTTCCTTCATGCTGATCGAATTCACGATCGGCTTGCCAGACACGCATTTCAGCCCGGCCTCGATCACCTCCCACTTGGAGCTGTCGATCATCACCGGCACCCGGGCGATATCGGGCTCGGCGGCGATCCGCTTCAGGAAGGTGGTCATGGCCTCGACCGCGTCCAGCAGGCCTTCGTCCATGTTGACGTCGATGATCTGCGCGCCATTCTCGACCTGGCTCAGCGCGACGGAAACGGCGGCCTCGTAATCGCCGGCCATGATCAGCTTCTTGAACGCCGCCGATCCGGTGACGTTGGTCCGCTCGCCGATATTGACGAAGCGCGCGCTGGACAGCTGTTCGGTCATGATCGTCACGCCATCGAAAAGGGTTCGAGGCCGGCCAGCCGGGTCCGCACCGGCGGCACAGGGATCGCGCGCGGCTTCAGCGATGCGACTGCGCCGGCGATCGCCTTGATATGAGCAGGCGTGGAGCCGCAGCAGCCGCCCAGGATATTGACCTGTCCCTGCTCTGCCCACTCCCCCACCAAGGCTGCCGTGGTGGCTGGCGCCTCGTCATACTGGCCCAGCTCGTTGGGCAGGCCGGCATTGGGGTAGATCATGATCAGCGTGTCGCAGGTATCGCTCAGCACCTTAACATGCGGGCGCAGCTGCTCAGCACCGAAGGAACAGTTCAGCCCGATCGTCACTGGCCGCGCATGGCGCACCGCGTGCCAGAACGCTTCCACCGTGTGGCCCGACAGGTTGCGGCCGGACAGGTCGGTCAGCGTCATGGACAGCATGATCGGCACGTCACGGCCGAACGCATCCGCCGCCTCCTGCGCGGCCATGATCGCCGACTTGGCGTTCAGCGTGTCGAACACCGTCTCGATCAGGATGAAGTCCGCGCCCCCTTCGATCAGCGCGTCGGCCTGCTCGCGATAGACATCCTTCAGCTGGTCGAAGTCGATCTCGCGATAGCCGGGATCGTTGACGTCGGGGCTGAGCGACAGGGTCTTGTTGGTCGGCCCGATCGCGCCCGCCACGAACCGGCGCCGGCCGTCCTGTGCGGCGAACTCGTCCGCGATGCGCCGGGCCATGCCTGCGCTTTCGTGATTGATCGCGCGCACCAGACTCTCCGCGCCGTAATCGGCCTGGCTGATGCGGTTGGCGGAAAACGTGTTGGTCTCTGCGATGTCCGCGCCCGCGGCGAAATAGGCGCGATGGATGCTTTCGGGCACTTCCGGCCTGGTCAGCGCCAGGATGTCGTTGTTGCCCTTCTGGTCATGACCCAGCGCCAGCGTACCGGCATAATCGCCCTCGCCCAGCTTCCAGTTCTGGATCTCGGTCCCGAAGGCGCCATCGGTGATAAGGATGCGTTCCTGTGCGGCGGCGATCAATGCCTCGCGGGCACCGGGCGGGGCAAAGTTGAGGATGGCCATGCCGGCCGGATATAAGTGTTTGCTTATATTTTCAAGCGGCCGCCTGCGGCACGATCACCGGCCCCTCCGGCTGTGCTAGGATTGCCACCCTGACGCCATACGCCGCCGCCAGGTTCGCCTCCGTCAGCACCTCCGCAACCGGACCGGCGGCAAGCGCCATGCCGTCCTTCAGCAGCAGCACATCATCGGCCACCCGCGCGGCGAGCGTCAGGTCGTGCAGCACGAGCACTACGCCCATTCCGCGCCCTGCCGCAGCCCGCAGCAGCGCCAGGGTTTCCAGCTGGTGCAGCGGGTCCAGGCTGGCGAGCGGTTCGTCCGCCAGCAGCCAGCGCGGCTCCCCCGCCAGCACCCGTGCCAGCAGCACGCGGGCGCGCTCCCCGCCGGACAGCGCGCGAACCGGCCGGTCGGCCAGCGCGGCCGTGTCGGTCGCCGACAGCGCCGCAGCGATCGCAGCGGTGCCGGCATCGCCATGCGGCAGGCGGCCCAGCTTCACCAGATCGCGCACGAGCATGTTCCAGTGGACCGCGGCATCCTGCGGCAGGTAGCCGAGCGCCATTGCCCGCTCGCGGGGCGGCAGCACCGCAACGTCGCGCCCGTCCAGCATCACCTGTCCGCTGCTGGCCAGCAGCAGCGCGACGCAGGCGCGCAGCAGGGTGGACTTGCCCGCGCCGTTCGCCCCCAGCACCGCCGTCACCCGGCCAGGCGCAAGGCTGGCCGTGATCCCGCGCAGCACTGCGCGTCGGCCGAGCTCGACATGCAGGTTGTCGATCGTCAGGCCCATGACCGCCCCCGCTCCCCCAGCAGCAGCACCAGGAAGTACGGCGCGCCGATCAGCGCCATGGCCACGCCCAGCCGCACCTCGCCGGCACCGGGCGCGAGCCGGCATACCACATCCGCCGCCAGCACCAGCGCCGCCCCGCCCAGCGCGCTCGGCACCAGCAGCGCGCCCGGCCGGGCGCCGGCCACGGGCCGCAGCATGTGCGGCACCACCAGCCCGACGAAGCCGACCACCCCTGTCACCGCCACACCGGCGCCGACACACAGGCCTGCACCCGCGATGACCTGCGCCTGCAGTCGCGGCAGGCCGATCCCCAGCGACCGTGCCGCATCCGGCCCCAGCGTCAGCGCATCCAGACTGCGCCCGGTCGCCAGCAGCACGCCGCATCCCGCCAGCATGAATGGTGCGGCATGGGTCAGGTCCTCCACCCCCCGATCAGTCAGGGCGCCCATCAGCCAGTCGATCGCCGCAGCCACGATGTACGGATCGGGCGCGATGGAGATCAGGAATGCGGTCAGCGCCGCGGCCAGACCGGCCAGAACCGTGCCCGCCAGCACGAAAGCGGCCGGCGTCTCCGCGCGCCAGGTCAGCGCCGCCAGCAGCGCCAGCCCGCCGGCGGCGCAGGCCATGGCGGCGGCAAAGATGCCCCATTGCGTCGCACCGCCCAGCACGATCGCCGCCACCGCGCCCAGCGCCGCCGCACCCGACGTACCCAGCACGCCCGGATCGGCCAGCGGATTGCGCAGCCAGCCCTGCATCACCGCACCCGACAGCCCCAGCGAGCCGCCCAGCAGCACCGCAAGCACCGCGCGCGGCAGGCGCAGTTCGGCGATGATGGCCCAGCGCGGATCATCCGACCACCAGGCGGACAGCGGCACCACCGCCTTGCCCACCATCAGCGATGCCACGAACAGACCCGTGACCAGCACGGACAGCCCGACGAGCAGCAGCGTGCGCCTCATGGCGCCACCTGCCGCCGTACCGTCGCCAGCCGCGCCAGCGCCGCGGGGATCGTCGGGCCGCCGCAATTGATCAGCTCACGCGGGAAGGCGACCTCCTGCGTGCCGGCGTCGGTCCGCGCCAGCAGCCGCCGGCGGATCGCCGCCGTGCGCCCCTCCGCATCGGGCCGCAGGATCAATGCCGGCGGGTGCGCCAGGATGGTTTCGACCGGCAGCGTGCCGGTCAGCGCCAGCCCGTAATCCGCCGCCGCGTTCCGCAGGCCGGCCATTTGCATCATCTCGTGCAGCAAGGTGCCGTCCCCCGTCGCCAGATCGCCCGAGATGTACAGCAGTGCCGGCACCTGCGCACCGGTCCAGCGCGCCTCCGCCAACGCCCGGTCGATGCGGGCATTGATCGCCATGCCCTGCCCGGAAGCGCCAACCGCAGCGGCCAGTACGGCCACCTGCGCCTTGCTGCCGGCAATCGTGGTCGGTGAATCCAGATACAGCGTCCGCAAGCCCGCCCGCTCGAACGCGGCGCGGGTGGCGGGCGGCGTGTAGCTGGTGGCGACGACCAGGTCGGGCGCCAGCGCGATCACCTCCTCCGCCGTCCCGCCGGTGGTGCGGAACCGGCGGGCCACGTCCAGCGGCATGGAGGTGGCGCCCGCCGCCTGCGAATAATGGCTGATCGCCGCAATCCGCTCCGCCGGCACCAGCGCCAGCAGCAGCTGGTCCGAACACGGGTTCAGCGACACGATGCCGCCGCCCCGCTGCCCGGCCGCCGGGGCGCACCCGGCGAGCAGCAGCAGCAAGGGCAGCAGCCGACGCATCCTCAGTCGAACCGCAGGCGGACACCGCCAAAGGCGGCCCGGCCGATCGTGCCGTATCCGCTGACGACCTGATACTGTTCGTCGAACAGGTTCTCGACCCGGCCGTAGACCGACCAGCGATCCGCCACCGGCATCTCGGCCCGCAGGCTGACCAGCGTGTAGCCCTCCAGCCGGGTGGTGTTCCCGGCATCGTCGAAGCTGTCGCCGACCAGCTGCACCGTGCTGCCCAGCGAGAGGCCGAAGGTGAAGCGGTAATCGGCCGACAGGCTGCCGCTGTTGCGCGGACGGCGGGCCAGGTGATTGCCGACGAAGCCGGCGCTGCGGTTCTCCGTATCGATCAGGCTGTACGATCCGGAGATGGTCAGCCCGTCTACCGGCCGCGCGACCAGCCCCAGCTCCAGACCCTGCGCACGCGTGCGGGCGATGTTGGAATAGGTGAAGGTCAGGAGGTCGAAATCGATCTGGTTGGTCGTGTCACGGTGAAACAGGGTGGCGCTTGCCACCAGCGCATCGCCCAGCAGGCGCTGCTCCACGCCGGCATCCCAGCTTTCCGCAGTCTCCGGCTCCAGCGTCGTCGTGCCGTAGAACGGGGCATAGAGCTGGTACAGGGTCGGCGCCTTGAAGCCTTCGGCGTAGCTGCCGCGGAGGGTGGTTCCCGGACCCACGGCGAGCGCGGCATTCGCGCCGAAGGTGGTACGGCCGCCGAACGCGTCATCATCGTCACGCCGGACGGCACCGGTGATCGTCAGCGGATCCAGCGGGGTCAGGATCGCCTCGCCCCAGAAGCTGGTGGTGCCACGGCTGTAATCCTGCACGCCGTCGTCGAAGCGGGTATCCTCATGCTCCGCGCCGATCACCAGCCGCACACGGTCCATCGCGTCGACGTCGCCCTTGTAGGTGTAGCGTTCCGAGCGGCCCCGCGACACGAACAGCGGCGCCGCCCCGGCATCCCGGTCGTAATTGTCGCGGTCCACATCGGCGATCTGGAACGCGACCGTGTTGCGCCAGCGGCCGTCGAGGATGTCGCCATGCAGCCCGGCATAGCCGTACAGCTCCTGCGCGGTCGAATACTCGTTCGTGTCGGCAAAGGCGAAAGCGGGTGCGGGGAATCCGTCCAGATCGGTCCGGCTGTCGGCCCAGTATCCGCGCAGGTCCAGCCGCAGGTCGGGTGTGAACGCGACCTCGGCCCGGCCGCTGGCACCGTACTGCCGGTACCCGTCCCGCTCCGTGCCGCCATCGAAGGCGGAGATGCCGTCCGTGCGCAGATAGCCGCCGGTCAGCGCGCCTGACACGATCCCGCTGCTGCCCGACACGCCGCCGCTGGCGAACAGCGTGTCCATGCTGCCATACTCGACATTGCCGCGCGCCTGCAGGCCGGCGGACGGCGCCTTGGTCATGACATTGACCACGCCGCCGATCGCCTGGCTGCCCCACGGCACGGAGTTCGGGCCGCGCAGCACCTCCACCCGCTCCACACTGGAGGCGAGCAGGTGAGCGAAGTCGAACCCGCCGCCGGGCGCCGATGGATCGTTCACCCGCACACCGTCGATCAGCACCAGCGTCTGGTCGCCCTCCGCCCCACGGATGCGCAGGCTCGTCACAGTACCCAGCCCGCCATTGCGCGTCACCGTGACGCCGGGCGTGGTCGCCAGCAGATCGCTGATCGCGACGGTCTGCCGCTGCTCGATCGTGTCGCGGTCGATCACCGTGACGGCCTGCCCGGTGGTGGCGGCATCCTGTGGCGCACCGATCGCAGTTACGATGATGTTCGCATCTGCATCCGTATCCTGCGCTGCGGACGGCAGCGCAAGCAGGGCGGCCGGCGCCGCCAGAAGACAGGGAATTCGCATGTAAAAAGCCCCAAACCACACAGGGCCGGCGCCGCGCAGACCATGCGCGTGCGTCGGCCTGACGCCCGTGTCGCCACTCGAGGGTTTCTGCCTCGTCCGCGCGGCGCACCCCGTCCGCACGATGGATCGACTGGCGACCGGCAGGTCTCCTGGCTCTCGGATCACCATGTCGCCCGGCCTTCCCGGATCTGCACCCAGTGGCCAGTTCGGGCGACATTCCCCGATCACAGTTGCGGGGGCAGCGCGGGCTGCAGCCAGTGGCCGATCCCGACTTCCCTTTTCATCCCCGTCACCGGGGAGCCGTTCGCGCAGCGCGCCCTAGCTCCCGCCGGGGCATCGCGTCAATATTCCACGCCCTTCTGCGCGTTGAACCCGGCATTGAACGGGTGCTTCACCTCACCGAATTCCGTCACCAGATCGGCCAGCTCGACCAGCTCGGGCCGGGCACCGCGCCCGGTGATGCAGACGTGCTTGGTCAGCGGCCGCTCGCGCAGGAAGGCCAGCGCGTCGTCAAAAGGCAGCGTGTCGTCAGCCAGCACGATGTTCAGTTCGTCCAGGATCACGAAATCGATTTCGGGATCGAGGATCAGCGCCTGCGCCCGTTCCCATCCGCGCGCCGCGGCGGCGATATCCTTGGCGCGGTCCTGCGTGTCCCAGGTGAAGCCCTCGCCCATGCTTTCGAAGCTGACGAGTCCGGGCGGCAGGGCGGCGAAGAAGTTGCGCTCCCCCGTCTCCCAGGTGCCTTTCACGAATTGCAGGATCGCCACCCGCATCCCCCATCCGACGGAACGGATCGCCATGCCGAAGGCGGCGGACGACTTGCCCTTGCCGTTGCCGGTATGCACGATCAGCAGGCCGCGCTCCGCCGTGCGGCGCGCCTGCAGCTTGTCGCGCGCCACCTTCATCCGCTTCATCCGGGCATTGTGCCGCGCGTGATCGGCGTCGGTCGTCGGCGCGGGTTCCGTCACGGGGGTGCCAGTCACCCGCCGGCCAGCTCCCGCACCAGCGCCGGTGCCGGATAGATCGTCTCCAGCGCCTCCTGCACCGCCTCAGTCGAGACGACGACCGTCCGGTTCAAGGCGGGGTCGTAGCCGTAATTGCCGCCGAGCGAATGGATGTTGCCGTCGAACGCCGCCCCGATCACCGTGCCGGCCCGGTCGATCACCGGGCTGCCGGAATTGCCGCCGATGATGTCGTTCGTGGTCACGAAATCATAGGTCGCATCGCGGTCGATCTCGTTCTCCCTGGCAGCAAACCCGCGGGCGAGATCAAATGGCGCACTGCCGGTCGCCCGGTCGAAGGTGCCGCCCAGATTGGTGGCGAAGGGCACCGTCGTGCCCCGCTCCTCCCACCCGGCCACCTTGCCGTAGCTGATGCGCAGGGTGAAGGTCGCATCGGGATACTGGCTGTCGCCATAGGCGGCGAACCGCGCATCGGTCAGCTTCGCACCGGCGGCGGCCAGCGGCCCGCGATATTGCGCATCCACCTGCTGCTGCAGTTCCCGCTGGCGCGGCTCCAGCTGCAGGGCATAACGGATCAGCGGATCGTCCGACGCCTGGATCGCAGCCAGACCGCCCTCCCACAGCTGCCGGCGATAGGCGGGGTCCGCCAGCTTCGTGCCGGCGACCAGCCGCGCGGCCAGCTGCTCCGGACTTTCACGGCCCAGCAGCAGCCTGGTGTCGGCATCATCCACGCCGAGATATTCACGCGCCTTGGACAGGCTCCACGAAAGCCGCAGCTCCTCCAGCCAGGGATAGATCGGGCGCTCGTCCAGCACCTCCTTCTCCAGCAGCGGCAGTGCGCTGTCGCTGTAGGCGGGCAGACGCTCCGCATTGGGCTTGGCCCGTTCCTGCGCCGCCATCACCAGATCGTGGGCATAGGCATACAGGTCGGCCGATGGCTGGGTGTAGCGATACGGCAGGTACAGCGTGCGATAGGCGCCGACCGCCTCGCTCACCTGCTCCCACGGATCGCCGGCGGTCACGTCGGTGCGCCCGCGCAGATCCGTCTCGGCACTGGCCAGCCGGGCGGTGAAGGCAGGATCGTTCAGCGCGCGCTGCCGGCCGATATAGACCTTCAGCGAGTTCTCGATCCCGTTCAGCAGGTCCAGCCCTTCACGCGCGCGCTCCTCGCTACCCTGCATGGCGGCGATCAGCCGGCCGCGCAGTTCGGAAAAACTGGTGACGCTGGCCGGCAGCGCGACCTCCCGCTCGAACGCCAGCTGGCTTTGCGTGTAGAGGCGGCTGGTGGAGCCGGGATTGCCCACCACGAAGGTCGGCTCGCCTTCCTGTGGCGCGCGCGGGTTCCACTTCAGATGCGCTGCGGGCTGCACCGGCTGGCCGTTCTCGTATGCGCGCAGGAAGCTCGCATCCATGGAATAGCGCGGAAAGTTGAAATTGTCCGGATCGCCGCCGAACGTCGCCGCGCGATCCTCCGGCGCCCAGACCAGGCGCACGTCCGAGTACTTGCGGTAGGTGTACAGCTTGTACTGCCCGCCGCCGAACAGGGTCACCACCTGGCAGCGCGTGGTCGCCCGGTCGGTGCAGTTCTCGTCCTCGATCGCGGCGATCGCGGCATCCCGCGCGCGGGTCAGCGCCTCGCCGCCAAGACCCTCCAGCGCGGTGCGCACGCGGCCAGTCACGTCGGTGATGCCGGTCACCACCTCGGCCTGCTGACCGGGGCAGGCGACCTCGTCCTCGCGGCGCCCGGCGATGAAGCCGGCGTCAAGCAGGTCGGCGGCAGCCGTCGAATTGTCGAACAGGCAGGATGCGACGCAGTGATGGTTGGTCAGGATCAGGCCCTGCGGCGAGACGAAGCTGGCCGAACAGCCACCCGTCAACCGCACCGCCGCCTGGCGGGTGTGGTCCAGCCACGCCTGGTCCGGTGCCCAGCCATACGCTTCGCGCACTTGCGCCTCCGGAAAATTGTCAAACGTCCACATGCCTTCCTCGGCAGCGGCGGGCGTGGTGCCGGCAATCGCCAGCAAAGCGAGGGGGGAAGTCGCCAGGAGTGCGCGTCGGTTCGTCATCAATCCGCTTTCGGTTTGCCGGCTGCGGCCAGCCAGATAGCGGCATATCGCTGTCATCGGCCGGCCGAGCGTTGTTGCTGGCCCGGGTGTAATCGGATCGACAGCCAACGGCAATCGCCGCGCGGTCCGGCGGGCTACGTGCGGTGGTAGCTTTGCGGCGCCTGTGCATCCTGCACGTCATAGGCGAACCATGCCGCCGCTCCGTGATCGTAGACCTGCACCAGACCATCGGCGATGTGAGCGTCATAGAAGGTGCCGGACGCCCGGTCGTATCCCTTCACCCGATCGCCATCCCGTTCGAACGAGACGAAGCTCTGCTCGCCACTGTCGAAGATCTCCGGCAAGGTGCCGCCGAACCTGGCCGAACGATCGCCGTCGAAGCCCTGAAGCTGGTCGCCACGGCACTCGGCGGCGATCCGCAGATCCTGACCGGCGGCGTGATCGAACAGGCCGGCGACTTTTCTGCCCGTGATGGAGGCGAAGGTCGCGGCGGCGACCATGGCGCGAATATGTGGGTCCATGACCCCGTGTGGCACCGCGGCGGACGGCAGGGCAAGCGCTCGTTGCCGGAAAGCGTCGGCTGTCAGGCCAGCCGCACCATGCCCTCCTGCGCCACGCTGGCCACAAGCCGGCCGTCGCGGGTAAAGATCTGCCCGCGGCCATAGCCACGCGCCATCCCCGACCAGGGGCTCTCGATCACATAAAGCAGCCAGTCATCGGTGCTGAACTCGCCATGGAACCACAATGCATGGTCCAGGCTGGCCGCCTTCACGTCGCCGCGCGGGAAGCTGAGGCCATGCGGCTGCAATGCTGTGGAAAGCAGCTGGAAGTCGCTGGCATAGGCCAGCACCGCATTGTGCACGGAGCGATGGTCGGGCAGCGGCGCCACGGTGCGGAACCACACATGCGCCACTGGCGGACGCGGACGCGGGTCCAGCCAGTCGCGTGGCTCCACGGAACGGAAATCGATCGGCCGGCTGCGGATCATGAACTGCTTGGCCAGGCCTTCCGGCATCCGCTCGGCCACTTCGCGGCGGATCTGCGCGTCGGACACCAGCTCTTCCGGCGGCGGCACGTCGGGCATCCGGGCATACTGATGCACCGGTCCGTCCTGCGGCTCCTGAAAGGAAACGAGCAGATTCAGGATCGGCTGGCCCTGCTGGCTCGCCACCACGCGCCGGTTGGAAAAGCTCTTGCCGTCCAGATCGCGCTTCACGCGGAACTCGATCGGCTCCTTGTCGGTACCCGCGCGCAGGAAATAGGCGTGGAGCGAATTGGCGGTGCGGCTGTCCGGCACCGTTCGGCGCGCTGCACCCAGCGCCTGCGCGATCGCCTGCCCGCCGAACACCCGTCCGGCCGCATCGGGCTGGCGGCGGCCGATGAAGCGGTCTCCCCCGCGCGGTTCCAGATCCAGCAGCAGGCTCAGCTCGGCCACCAGCTGTTCGGGCGTCGGTCCTTTGAGGTCACGGCTAGCCATCGTGCGACGCAGATGCGCGGCACAACAAGGCTAGTCAACAATATTGCAGGGTGCGGCAATGAACCGTCACCCGATCATTGTGTCCCTCCGTGCCGTCATCCGGTCAGGTTGCAAGTGCCGCCAGCAGCAGCAATGCGACGATGTTGGTGATCTTGATCATGGGGTTGATCGCCGGGCCGGCCGTGTCCTTGTACGGATCGCCCACCGTGTCGCCGGTCACCGCCGCCTTGTGCGCCTCCGACCCCTTGCCGCCATGATTGCCGTCCTCGATGAACTTCTTGGCATTGTCCCACGCGCCGCCGCCGCTTGTCATGGACAGGGCCACGAACAGCCCGCTGACGATCACCCCCAGCAGCAACGCACCCAGTGCGGCGAAGCCGTTCTGCTGCCCGGCCACCGCCGTGATCCCGAAATAGACCGCGGGCGGTGCCAGCACCGGCAGCAGGCTGGGCAGGATCATCTCCTTGATCGCGGCCTTGGTCACCAGGTCCACCGTACGGGCATAGTCCGGCTTGGTGGTGCCGGCCATGATGCCGGGATCGGCATGGAACTGCGCGCGCACATCCTGCACCACGTCCCCCGCCGCGCGGCCAACCGCGGTCATGCCCATCGCGCCGAACAGGTATGGCAGCAAGGCACCGAGCAGCAGGCCGACGATGACGTAAGGATTCTCCAGGCTGAAATCGACGTCCAGCCCGGGGAAGAACTCGGTCAGATCGGTGGTATAGGCGGCGAACAGCACCAGCGCCGCGAGCCCGGCGGAGCCGATGGCATAGCCCTTGGTCACCGCCTTGGTGGTATTGCCGACCGCGTCCAGCGCGTCGGTCCGTGCGCGCACCGTGGCATCCAGCCCGGCCATCTCCGCGATGCCGCCGGCATTGTCGGTCACCGGGCCATAGGCATCCAGCGCCACCACCATGCCGGCCAGCGCCAGCATCGCGGTCGCGGCATAGGCGATGCCGATCAGGCCGGCGATCTCGTAGGCGCCGATGATCCCCGCCACGATCAACAGCGTGGGCAGCGCGGTCGCCTCCAAGCTGATGGCCAGGCCCTGGATCACGTTGGTGCCGTGCCCGGTCTCGCTCGCCTTGGCGATGGAGCGGACCGGCCGGTAATTGGTGCCGGTATAGTATTCGGTGATCCAGATGATCGCCGCCGTGATCGCCAGGCCCACCATGCAGCAGGCGAACAGCGCCCAGCCGGTGAACGGCCGCACCTGAGCGGCCATGCCTTCCGTGTCGATCGGCTGACCGGGCATCACGTCCTGTGTGCCGCGCAGCAACGCATCGCCACCGATCACCGCGTTCATGTCGCCCAGCGCCAGGTTGATCGCGAACCAGATGGCGGGGATCGACAGTAGCGCGGTCAGGCCGAAGCCCTTGTACATCGCCAGCATCACTTTGGTGCCGCCCCCAAGCCGCACGGCATAGGTGCCGATGATGGAGGTGACGATGCACACCCCGCCGATCAGCAGCGGCAGGCTCATCAGCGGCAGCAGCAGGTCACCGATGTCGCGGACCAGCAGCGCGGTCAGCACCATGGTCGCACCGACGGTGACCACGTATGTCTCGAACAGGTCGGCCGCCATGCCGGCGCAATCGCCGACGTTGTCGCCCACATTGTCCGCAATCACCGCGGGGTTGCGCGGATCGTCCTCCGGGATGCCGGCTTCCACCTTGCCCACCAGGTCCGCGCCCACATCGGCCGCCTTGGTGAAGATGCCGCCGCCCAGCCGCGCGAAGATGGAGATCAGGCTGGCGCCGAAGGCCAGCGCCACCAGCGCGTCCACCACCTGCCGGTCATCCGGGTTCAAGCCGAACACACCGACGAGCAGGCCGAAGAACACGGCGATAGACAGCAGCGCAAGGCCCGCCACCAGCATGCCGGTGATGGCACCCGACCGGAACGCCAGTGTCAGTCCCTGCTGCAGCCCTTCCCCCGCCGCGGCGGCGGTGCGCAGGTTGGCGCGGACGGAGATGATCATGCCGATAAAGCCCGCCGCACCCGACAGCATGGCCCCGATGACGAACCCGCCGGCGCTGATCGGGCCGAGCAGCAGCAGCACGAGCAGCGCCATGCCGGCGCCGACCACAGCAATGGTCGTGTATTGCCGGCGAAGGTAGGCTTGCGCGCCTTCCTGGATGGCGGCGGCGATCTCGCGCATGCGGTCCGTGCCGGTCGGTGCGCGCAGCACCTGCCGGCCGGTCACCAGGCCATAGACGATGGCCAGCAGGCCCAGCGCTACCGCGATCCCGATCAAGCCCATGGGCTATCCTCTCCCTGTGGCCCGATCATTGTCGCCGGGTCCATCAATGCAGTCAGGCTAGTCGCGATGATCCTGAATGTGCAAGCAAAAAGCTGCGAAGCTAATCAGTTGTGTTGCCAACCCAACCCTTCGGCATTGGCGATCGGCTGCCCGTCCACGAACAGGGGCACAAAGCCGCGCTGCTCCACCTGGCCGATTTGCGTGGCGGGGACCGGCGGCTGCGTGCCGGGCGGCAGGGAGAACAGCAGCTGGTAATCGTCACCCCAGCTCAGCGCCTGCAACCGCCGGCTTTCCGGAGTCGCGATCGGCACGGCGGCGGTGTCGATGGCGATCGAAACCTCGCTCGCTTCCGCCAGCCGCCAGCTGTCCAGCAGCAGGCCATCGGACACGTCCATCATCGCCGTGACCAGCGGGGCAAGCGCCCGGCCCTCCGCCAGCAGCGGCAGCGGCCGCCGATAGGCGGCGCTGTCCGCGCCGGTGCCGTCGCGCAGGGCCTCGAAGCCGAGCAAGGCGGCGCCCAGCTCGCCCGTTACCCACAGCCCGTCGCCCGGCAGCGCGCCGGATCGGCCCGGCACCGGGCGGTGCGTGGCGCGACCGATCGCGGTCAGGCCCCAGCTGCGCGGCGAACCTCCGGCCACGGTATCCCCGCCCAGCAGCGGCACGCCGTAGCGGCCTAGCACCTGCGCCAGCCCCAGCAGGAAACATTCGTCATCATCGCCCAGCATGTGCCCCAGCAGCACGCCCACCGGCTCCGCACCCTTGGCGGCGAGATCGGACAGGTTGGTGGCCACCAGCTTCCACGCGATATCGGCCGCGTCCTGCCCGGGCAGGACATGGATGCCCTCCACCAGCATGTCATGCGTCAGGACCAGCGCCTCGCCGCCGACCTCCAGCACCGCGGCATCGTCCAGCAGGCCGCGCGCCGCCTGATGGCCAGCGAGCATCCGCAAGCCGTCGATGAAGGCGGCCTCGCGGCTCACCGGCTGGCGGAAGGGCGCACTGCCTTGGCCACCGCGTCCAGCACGCCATTGGCGAACTTGGCCTCCTTCGGATCGAAGAAGGCATGGGCGACGTCGAGATATTCGCTGATCACCGTGCCGACCGGCACGTCGTGACGGGCCAGCAGCTCGTAAGTGCCGCAGCGCAGGATCTGCTTCATGGTGCGGTCCAGCCGCGCCAGGGTCCAGCCGCTGGCGAGCTTGCTTTCCAGCAGCACGTCGATCTCCTCCGCCCGGGCCAGCGCGCCCTTCACCACATCGTCGAAGAAGGTCATCTCCGCCGGTGCGATCGGCTCCTCCTCGATCGGACGACCCAGCCGGTGCTGGTGGAATTCGTCCAGCAGCAGCGGCAGCGGGGTGTTCTCCATCTCGCGCTGGTAGAGCGCCTGCACCGCACCCAGGCGGGCGGCGGAGCGGGCGACGGACTTGGACTTCGAACTCATGGCAGGCGCAACTCCACCGAACGGGCATGGGCGGGCAGCCCTTCGGCATGGGCAAGGGCAATGGCGGCCGGACCGATGCGGCCCAGAGCCGCCGCATCGAGCGAGATGAAGCTGGTCCGCTTCATGAAATCGAGCACCGAGAGGCCGCTTGCAAAGCGGGCGCGGCGGCCGGTGGGCAGGACGTGGTTGGGGCCGGCGACATAGTCCCCGACCGCTTCGGGCGTATGGCGCCCCAGGAACACGCTGCCGGCATGGCGCAGCAGTGCGAACAGCGCCTCCGGATCGTCCACCGCCAGTTCCACATGCTCGGCCGCCAGCCGGTTGGCGAGCACCGGCGACTCTGCTGCAAGATCGCTGACCAGGATGATCACGCCATGCGCATCCCAGCTTTCGCGGGCGGTCCGATGGGTCGTAAGCTGGGCGCATTGCACGTCCACCGCATCGGCCACCAGATCGGCGAAGGCGGCATCGTCGGTGATCAGGATCGACTGCGCGGCGGGATCATGCTCCGCCTGGCTGAGCAGGTCGGCGGCGATCCAGTCGGGATCGTTCCGCCCGTCGGCAATCACCAGGATCTCGGACGGGCCGGCGACCATGTCGATGCCGACCACACCATAAAGCTGGCGCTTGGCCTCCGCCACATAGGCATTGCCGGGACCTACGACCGCATCGACCGGCGCGATGCGCGCCGTGCCATAGGCCAGCGCACCGATCGCCTGCGCCCCGCCGACGCGCCACACCTCGTCCACGCCGGCCAGATGCGCCGCGGCGAGTACCAGCGGATTGCTCTGCCCGTTGGGCGTGGGGGTGACCACGACCAGCCGCTCCACGCCCGCCACCTTGGCGGGAATGGCGTTCATCAGCAGGCTGGAAGGATAGGCCGCGCGGCCACCGGGCACGTACAGGCCGGCGGCATCGACCGCGCTCCACCGCGCGCCCAGCCGAACGCCAGCATCGTCAGTGAAATCGCGCTCCGCGGGCAACTGGTCGCGGTGATAGGCGGTGATGCGGTCGGCGGCGAGTTCCAGCGCCTCGCGCAAGGTCGGATCAAGCGCCTCGAAGGCGGCGCGGCAATCTTCCGCCGGGATCCGCCAGTCGGTGTCGCTGGCGAGCGTGTGCCGGTCCAACCTCTGCGTGTAGTCGGCCAGCGCCGCGTCGCCGCGTGCCCGCACATCGTGCAGGATGTCGGTCACGGCGCGAGCGACGTCGCCGTCACTCTCCCGCCGATCATCGACCAGCCGGGCAAAGCGGCGTTCGAAGTCGGCGTCGCTGGTGCGGAGGCGCAGCATCAGGCGGGCTCCACCACACGCGTCAGGGCACGGAAGCGATCCACCAGTCCCGCCACGCGGGGATCGGTCTTCAGCGCGGCGCGGTTGACGATCAGGCGGGCGGACACGTCCATGATGCGGTCGGTTTCCACCAGCCCGTTATCGGCCAACGTGCGGCCGCTGGACACCAGATCGACGATGCGGCCGCTGAGCCCCAGCGAAGGCGCCAGCTCCATCGCCCCGTTCAGCTTGACGCATTCGGCCTGGATACCGCGGCGTTCGAACCAGCGGCTGGCGATGTTGGGGTACTTGGTCGCGATCCGCAGATGGCTGGCACGGGCGGACAGGTCATCCACGCCGAGACCTCCACGTGGTTCCGCCACGGACAGGCGGCAGTGGCCGATGGCGAGATCGACCGGCGCGTAGAGTTCGGAATAGTCGAACTCCTCGATGACGTCGGACCCGACAATGCCGGCCTGCGCCGCGCCGAACGCCACGAAGGTGGCGACGTCGAAGGCGCGCACGCGGATGATGCGGGTCGCCCCGTCATCGCTGGCGAAGCTGAGCGCGCGGTTGGCCTTGTCGTGGAACGCAGCCTCCGGAACGATGCCGGCGCGCGCCATCACGGGCAGCGCCTCTTCCAGGATGCGCCCCTTGGGCACGGCAAATGTCAGTGGTCGGGAATGGCCCATGGCGGGGCCGCACATAAGGGCGGCCGGGGCAAAGGGCAATCGGGCGGCGGACCACAAGGAGGGGGTTACACGGAACGACGGATCTGTCGCCGCACGTCCAGCCAGGCGAACGGGTCGTCCGGAAAGCCCGGCAGGAGGTCGCCAAGCGCCCGGTCGAGCCGGCCGATCACGCCCAACAGTCTGGAATCATCAGGCTTTCTCCAGATCGTGCGCGCCCGGCCGCGATGAAGCGCAATGTGGAACGCGCCCTGGAGCGCCAACGCGCGCGCCTCGACCGGTGTGAACTTCCACCGCGGCTGCCGTGTCCCCCGCACCGCGGTGTCCCATGCAGCGCAAAATGAGCCGGCACCAGGATGCTTGCGCAGCCGGTAGGCGGACTCGCGGGTCATGCCGAGCAGCTGTGCGGCCTTCCGTACGCAGGCGCTCTCGGCCAGCAAGGCGATGAAGCGTGCCTGCCGCGCAGGGGTCCAGCCGTCCTTGCGCGTGCGCAGCGGAACGGGAAGAAATGGCGGCAGCTTGAGGTAGGCAGCCCACCGCCTGTGGCGAGGGCGTTTGCTGGAGTTGCGGCGGTTGCTCATACCGAAGCGCGTAGGCGCGGGAAGCGGATGTAGGAAAACGCTTTGGCTGTGCCGGTGCCGTTCAGGCCTCGCGACCGGTTCAGCCTTCGACAGCAGACACGGCAAGGCCCCCTGCCACCATAGTGGAAGGAGGCCTTGCCTGCGAATTCATCAATGGGTCAGAGCGTCGGCGGGCGGGTCGCATCCGGCTCCGGGCTCGTCGACAGGCCATTCTCGCCCATCGGATCGGCTGTGGTCCCGTCCATCGTATCATCTGTCGTCATGCTGTCATCCGGCATAGGCGCTTCGGGCGTCGGCGTCGTGGGAGACGTCGGTGCGGGCGTCGGCTCCATCGGCTGGGTCGTGGTCGGACCACGCGGGTCGAGCGGATCGGTCGGCGCCATCGGATCGGTCGGCGCCATCGGATCGGTCGGCGCCATCGGATCGGTCGGCTGCGGGGCAGTCTGCTGCGTCGTCGTCGTGTCCTGGGCCTGGGCAACGCCGCCCAGACCAACCATCATCGTAGCGGCGAGCAGACTATTGAGAGCAATCTTCATTTCGTAAAACTCCTGAGTGGCACTGTATGTCGACTGGACGCACGACCTGCCGCGAAGGTCCCCGAAATGCGGCGAGATGATGGCACTGCTCGTTGAGAAGAAATTGTTTATCTGACGTTCAGCAAGTATTTCAGACGAACGGAAGCGGGTGAGATCTTTTTGATATGCCTCGAGCAACAATAAGCATGCCTGTCCTAGTGCAACAGGAAACTTCCCGCCGTGCGGACTTTCTCAATGGCCCCCTTTGGTCGCGACATAGTATCCAGAGAGCGAAGGAATGGTGACGAAGCCTTCCTAGACCGCTCAGGTTGCCCAGCCCGGTCTTGGCTTACGTCCAGTACAGGATGCGCCCGGCCGGCAGTTCCTGCGCAATCCGCTCCTCGAAGAAGCGGCGGAGTTCCCGCATGGTAGCCGTGTCGTAGACCTGCTTCTCGCTGCCGAACTTCGTACGCTTGGTGACCCGGTTCGTTTCGGTCATGTCGAGCGAGGAGCCGGGATACCAGCTGGTGAGCACGGCCTTCGAGCCGGGCGTGTAACGATGCGTGATCAGCTCGACAGTCAGGTCCAGTCCGGCAATGTCTGCCAGCGCGGTGGCGGCGTCGCCGATCAGGGTGGCGTAGGCGTCCTGCCAGCCGGGCGCGGCGATGATCGGAGCGATCGTCAGCCCCACCGGGTAACCGGCACGGGCCATGGCCGCCAGTGCCGCGAGGCGCTGCGCCACCGGCGAGGTGCCGCCTTCGAAGCGGGCAAAGGCGGCGGGGTTGATCGAGGCGCGCATTCGCGTGCGGCCGGCATGGTCCAGCGCCAGCAGCGGCGCCACATCGGCGAACTTGGTGGTGAAGCGCAGCTGGGCATCGGCCTGCCAGCGGCCGAACCAGGCGATCGTGGCGGACAGCGATCCGGTCAGCGGCTCCAGCGCCAGCGGATCGGTGTAGCAGGACGCCTCGAAGGTGGTGCCTTCCGCCACGCGCGCTTCGTTGCGCGAGGTGATGGTGCCCTGCCCCAGATAGGCCGGCAGCCCGTCCAGGATCTCCTCCAGATTGGCATAAACGCGGGTGATCGGCGGCCCCTTGAGGGAGCCGGCGAGATAGCAGTAGCTGCAATGCGCCGGACACCCTTCCGCCAGGTCCACGCGCCAGTCCGCACTGGGGGCAATCGGTTGCAGGCGGCGCTTGGACGGTGGCGCGACGGTAAGCGCCAGCGTGGCCTTCGCCTGCGCGTAGGCCCGGCGGGGATCGTCAGGCAGGTCCAGCCTCAACCGGTCGCCCGGGAGTTCCACCACCTCCACGCCCATGGCAGTGGCGCGCTCCACGATGGTGCGGCCATGGGCGAAGGTCAGCGCAGCGCGGGTGGCGAGCAGGCGACGCGGGCGCCATACGGAGAGCGGGCGAGACGATGAACGCGACGGGGTGGGTGCGGACTGCATGGATCATGCAACGAGCACCCGCCCCATTCGGGTTCACATGGTTGGCCTCAGCTCAGGCGAGCACCTTGTCCACCGCCGCGCTGAAGGCGGCCATGTCCTGCGCCGACCCGATCGTGACGCGCGAGACGTTGGGCCAGATCGGCCAGGAGCGGCCAATCTGCACATTCTCGGCCAGCAGCGCCTTCTGGATGTCGGCCGCGGGGCCACGCTTCCAGTCGATCATGATCATGTTGGCTTCGGAGCCGCCATGGACCTCGACATCGTGGCGCGCCAGGCTGGCAATGGTCTGTTCGCGGTTGGCAATCATCTCTGCGCGGCGGGCGGCGATCCGGTCGGCCAGCGGGTAGGCAGCGGTGCCGCAGGCCAGCGCCGTGATCGGCAGCGTGCCGGACACCTGCCGCCCGTCATAGCGCATCATGCGGTCGTGCAGCGCGGGTGCGGCGAAGGTCAGGCCCAGGCGGATGCCGGCCATGCCGAACAGCTTGGAGAAGGTGCGCATGACCACGACGTCGTCCCGCGTGGCGGCGAGCTGCGCGGCGCTCGGCGCTTCGGAGAAGTGCAGATAGGCCTCGTCCACCAGCACGACCGAGTCGGCCGGCTTGTTGGCCACCAGCCATTCGATATCCGCCAGCGGCGTCACCGTGCCGGTCGGGTTGTTGGGCGTGCAGATATAGTACAGGCCGGCCTGCGGATTGGCGGCCAGCATGGCGCGCACGTCCAGCCCCTTGCCCGGTTGCAGCGGCACCTTGGCCAGCGGCGCCTCCAGCCAGGCAGCGGCGCGCCAGGCCGATTCGAAGGTCGGATCGGCGGTGACGAGCCCGCGCGTCGGCGAGCAGAACGAGATCACGGAGCGGACCAGCGGATCGCCGGAGCCCGGCCACGGCAGGATGCGGTCTTCCGGCACGCCGTCGACCTGAGACACGGTCCGCAGCAGCATGCCGCGCTGATCGTCGGGATCGTAGCGATTGCCTTCGCCGACGATACGCCCCGCCGCAGCGACCGCTTCCGGGAAGGGGCCGGTCCAGCATTCGTTTGCGCCGATGCGCACCGCGCCGGCGATGCCGCGTGCGGCCTGGCTCTGCGCCTGGGCCTGACCGGCGACCTGCGCCAGCACCGCGCCGCCACCGACCAGCGCGGCGATGCGGCCGAGCTGCCGCCGTGAATAGCCACGGCCCAGCAGATCTTCGCGTGCGTCCTGTTCCATCATCTCGATAAACCCCCGATTTTGCCACCACTGGGTCAGGCACAGGCCGGCTGCCGTGCAGGCAGGCCGCTGCCGCTGGCCCCTCGCCTCGTTGTCCCATTACCGCATTGCAGCGTCAAACACTTTTAGCAACGAAGGCTGGTTTGAACGCATGATTCTTCTGGTTTTACCCTCTTGTTCAGATTGAACATTGCAACTAACGAGGGATCGGCGACGGCATCCGGGGGTGACACGGAAGATGCGCGCGCTGCGGGAGCGGACCTTTGGAACAGACAGGGGTTGTGCAATGATCGATATCATCGTGCCGGCATTGGGCCTGCTGGCGGCAGGGCTGGTCGCGGGGTTTGCCGCCGGGCTGTTCGGCATCGGGGGCGGCTTCGTGGTGGTGCCGGCATTGCTGATCGTGCTGCCGCTGCTGGGGGGCGACCCGCACCATCTGGCGCATGTGGCGATCGGCACCAGTGCGGCGACGATCATCGTCACCTCCCTACGCTCCCTCAGCGCGCATGCTCGCCGCGGCGCGGTCGAGTTCGAGATCCTGCGCGGGTGGGCCTTGTGGATCGTGCTGGGCTGCGGCGCGGGCGTGCTGCTGGCGGATCATGTGGACGGGCGCCTGCTGACGCTGATCTTCGGTACCGGCGTGGCGCTGATGTCCGTCAACTTCCTGGTGCCGCAGCTGAGCGACAAGGTCGTATCGAGCGACATGCCGGGTGGTCCGGTGCGGATCGCCTTCGCCACGGGCCTGGGCGCCTTCTCCAGCCTGCTGGGAATCGGTGGCGGCACGCTGGCGATCATGATGATGACGCTGTGCGGGCGCACCATCCACCGCGCGATCGCCACCGCCAGCGGCGTGGGCGCGCTGATCGCGGTGCCGACCACCATCGGCTTCGTCGCCATCGGCCTCAGCCAGCACGGCCTGCCGTGGGGATCGCTGGGCTATGTCAACCTGCCGGCGACGGCTGCGGTGGCGGCCATGTCGATCCTGACCGCGCCCCTGGGCGTGGCCGCGGCGCACAGCCTGCCGAGCCGGCCGCTGAAGTTCGTGTTCGGGCTGTACCTGCTGTTCGTGGCGGCGGTGATGTTCAGCCGCAGCATGTAGCAGAAGCCCCGGTCCGCGCCCGGACGGACCGCACCATCCGGCTGGAATCCTTCGATCGCCTAGCCTATGGCCGGGCGATGAAGCTTAGCACGGTCAGCAACATCGCACTCGACGACGCCGATCTGAAGATCCTGGACGTCCTGCAGGCGGATGGCTCCCTGTCCATTGCCGCCGTGGCGGAACGCACCGGCCTGTCGCAGAACGGCTGCTGGCGGCGCATCCGCCGGCTGGAGGAAGAAGGCGTCATCAGCGCGCGCGTCACGCTGCTGAACCCCAAGAAGGTGGGACTGAACCTGACCGTCTTCATCCATGTGAAGGCGAGCGAACATTCGGAGGAATGGTTCGACGCGTTCTACGCCACGGTCGCCGCGATGCCCGAGGTGGTCGAGTTCTACCGCATGGCGGGCGAGGTGGATTACCTGATCAAGCTGATCGTCGCCGACATCGCCGCCTACGATTCGGTCTACAAGCGGCTGATCAAGGCGGTGAAGATCGTCAACGTCACCAGCACCTTCGCCGTGGAGGTGCTGAAGCTGACCACTGCGCTGCCGCTGGCGCAGCGGGCGCTGCCGGACGCCGCGAGCGCCGCCTGACACAGAAAAGGGCGGAGCCGCGCGGCCCCGCACTTCCCTGTTTCACGCTGGTGCCAGTCTAGAAGCTGGCGCCCAGGCGGACATACCAGAACCCGCCCATGTAGCCGATCGGGGATGCATCGTTGTAGATGCGCCCGCTGCCCTGCGCGCCCGTTTCCGGATAGATGTTGCGCAGTTCCCGATCGGGATATTCGTCGAACAGGTTTTCCACGCCCGCCGCCAGGCGGAATCGTTCGGCGATGGTGGCGCCCACTTCCAGGTCGAAGGTGAACTCATCCCCGAAGGTCTGCACCGTGGGGCCGGTCGCCAGCACGTCGTTGTAGGAGGTGATCTCGCCCGAATAGTTCAGGCGCCCGGTGACATACCAGGCATCGGCGTCGAAGGTCGTGGCCAGCACGGCACGGAACTCCGGCGTGAGCCCTTCGATGTTGAGCCCGCGCTGCGCCGTGATGGCGGCAGGGCGGGTGATGTCGGTCACCTTGCTCTTGTTGTAGTTGCCCGCCAACGAGGTGCTGAGGCTGCCGAAGCCGAGGCTGGCCCGATGGGTCAGCACCGCATCGACACCCTGGGTGCGGGTGGCGAAGCCATTGGTGAAGTAGTTCACCTGCCCCAGATCGAAGGCATTGCCGACGCCCAGGTCGGACAAGGCCTGCTGCTGCGCCGGCGTGACGTTGAACGGCGAGGTGATGGCGATACGATCGGTCACCTCGATATTGTAGTAGTCCACCGTCAGGTTCAGCCGCCCGCTGGGCGAGATGACCACGCCGCCCGAGAAGCTGACCGATTCTTCCGGCGTCAGCGCCTCGGAACCGAAGAACCGGCCCGTCACGCTGTCGGGCGTCACCGTGGCGGTGGCGACGGGCACCGTGCTGCCATTGGGGAAGCCGGTCTGCACGTTGGAGGTGAAGGACTGCCCCGGCGTCGGCGCGCGGAAACCGGTCGACACATTGCCGCGAATGGCGATCGCATCGGTGAAGGCATAGCGTGCGCTGACCTTCCCGTTCACCGTCGAGCCGAAGTCGGAGAAGTGATCGAACCTTCCGGCGATGCCCAGCGTGAACGCTTCCACGATATCCGTTTCCAGGTCGATATAGGCCGAGTAGCTGTTGCGCGACCCGTCTGCGACCGATTGCGGACCATAGCCAGGGAAGCCGTTGGCCCCCACCGCCGCGGTCGCCTGGAAGCGGGTGCCGTTGGCCCGCTGCACCGTCTGCGTGGCATAGGGACCGATCGCCCACGACGCCTCGTCCCCCTGCCCCACCACATAGGTCTCGCGCCGGAATTCCAGCCCGGCGGCGATGTTCAGCGGGCTGGCGAAGCCGACCTCCAGCGGATAGCTGGCATCGAAGTTGAAGTTGGTTTCCCGCTGTTCCAGGAAGCCCAGGTAGAAGTCGGTCGGCGATTGCGGGCCGAGCGACGGATTCAGCGTGTCCGTCATCTCGTACCGGATGCGGTTGCGCCCGGTGGCGGCGCTGAGATCGAAGCGCATCCCGAACGATGTCTCCCCGCGATAGCCGATGACGCCGTGGACATCTTCGTTCGTGGACAGGAAGATCGGGGTGAAGCCTTCGGGGAAGACCTCGCTGGCTTCGAAGGTGCGACCGGTAGCGCTGTAGACCGGCGCACCCGCGGCGGTCTGCAATCCGGGGATCGCGTCGAGGTAGATCGTCCCGACAGACTTGCCGAACGCCTGCGGTGCCGCCTGTGGACCGCCCGGGAAGGCGACCACGCCCGGCACCGTCACCGCCACGGGGCGGCGATAGTTGAAGTCCACCGCCTGATCGGCATAGCCGTAATTGCCGAAGAAATAGAGCTCCGTATCCGCATCGACCGGGATCGCCGAGTTGATGATGATACGATAGGCCTCGTTGTCCGGCTGGCCATAACGGGTGGGCGGGAACGGCACGTCGACACCCAGCGCGCGCAGGGCGGCCGAATCCGGCCGGTCACGCGCACGATTGTATAGGCTCTGATCGATGTACTCGCCGGAGATGTTGAAGAAGCCCTCCCCCAGCTTGAAGCCGGCATTGGCCGACAGCTGCAGGTCTTCACCATCGCCTTCGTAGCTCTGGCCGTAGCGGGCGTTCAGTTCCAGCCCGTCATCATTGTCGCGCAGACCCAGATTGATCACGCCGGCGATCGCGTCCGAACCATATTGCGCGGCGGCGCCGTCACGCAGCACCTCCACCCGGCTGAGCGCGACGGAGGGGATCTGCGACAGGTCGGGGCCTTGCGAGCCGGACGAGAGCGAGTCCCCCGCCACCTGCACCAGCGCGCTGCGGTGCATCCGCTTGCCGTTGATCAGCACCAGGATCTGGTCTGGCGGAAGGCCGCGCAGGGTGGGCGGACGGACGAAGGAGGCCCCGTCGGCGCCGGCATTGCGCTGCTGGTTGAAGGACGGGACGAGGTTGCGCAGGATGGTCTGCAGGTTGGGGCTGGGTTGCGTCGCCAGATCCTCCGCGGTGAACACGTCCACCGGGACGGCGGATTCGGTCACGGTGCGATCAACCCGCCGGGTGCCCGTGACGATGATGGCTTCGCGATCGAGTTCTTCTTCCACCGCTTGCGCCATGGCCGGCATGGCCATGAGCTGCGGCGCAACGCCCAGTGCCACCGCAAGTGCGGCACGGGATACCAGGTGCATCGACTTCATTCAGCTAACCCCCCGATTCAACGATCTTCCGGGCGCCTCTCCCCAACACGGCCGGCACGAGTGTCTGGTGCGCTGCGATCCTTCGGTGTGCCCGAGGACGCGGCTGGCCGACCCTGCTTCGTTCCGTTCCGAACGCAAAGTACGAACATCACCGTCAAGTGCAAACAGAATTATTGTTTCGGCAGCATGGCCACCGATATTTTACGCAGTTTGCCACGGTATGTGGGATATTTGTTTGATCAACCAGCGACCTGCCGCCGCGCACCGTGGCCATGCCGGGGATCCCATCCGGGAGAAAGAGCTTGCCGTCGCGCGCCTTAGCTGGCGCAAGGCGGTGCAGGAGTTTCGCGATGACACGCAGGCAGGTGACCAGACTGGCGGACATCGCCGCCCTTGCCGGGGTGACCCCGGCGACCGTGTCGCGCGCCCTGTCCGGCCACGCGCAGATTAGCCCGGCGACGCGGCAGAAGGTGCTGGCGATCGCCCACGATCACGGCTTCCGCATCAATCAGACCGCACGGAATCTGCGGCTGGGACGGACGCAGGCGATCGGGGTGGTGATTCCGCTGGGCCACCCCAGCGCACAGCGCGTGTCGGACCCGTTTTACACCGCGCTGATCGGCCTGCTGATGGAAGGGTTGGCGCTGCGCGGACATGCCATGCTGCTGTCCACCGGCGCACCGGAGGATGCCGGCTGGCTGGACAGCCTGGCGTTGAGCGGGCGCGTCGATGGTATCATCGTGCTGTGCCAGTCCGACCAGGATGCCCGGCTGCGCGAGGTTGCACGTGCCTATCGCCCGCTGATCGTGTGGGGGGAAGCGATGGAAGGCTATTGCTGCGTCGGCACCGACAATCGGGCCGGCGGGCGGCTGGCCACGGAGCACCTGCTGGCCGCCGGGCGGCGGCGGATCGCCTATGCCGGGATGACCGACATCCCCGAACTGGCGGCGCGCCATGCCGGTTATCTGGCGGCGCTGGCGGCGGCGGGTGTCGCCCCCGGCCCGCAGATCGCGGTGCCGCTGTCGTTCGATCCGCAAGGGGCGCAGGCGGACATGGGCGCGATCGACGGCACGATCGACAGCGTGGTCGCCGCGTCGGACGTGATCGCGATGGGCGTGATCCGGGCGCTGGCCGGCAGCGGGCGCACGGTGCCCGATGACGTGGCGGTGATCGGCTATGACGATGTCAGCCTGGCCGCGCATGTGATGCCGGCGCTGACCACCGTGCGGCAGGATCTGGAGCGGGCGGCGACCATAATGCTGGACCTGCTGTTCCGCCGCATCGATGGCGAGGAGGCGGCATCCGTCCGCCTGCCGCCGCAACTGGTGGTGCGGCAGTCGGGATAGAACCGGCGATTGTGTCCGGCCGGGGCGCGGATCACAGCGTCCGTTCAGCCGCCGACGGGCAAGGTCGTCGACGCCGCCAGCGGATGGCGACTGACCTGGAGCAACTCATGCGTACGATCCTTGCCCGTAGCCTGACCATCGCCGCACTCGGGCTGGCGGCCGCTCCTGTACTGGCCACACCTGCCGCCCTCCCGATACCGCAGGCGAGCCGGCACCCCGATGCACTCAACACCACGCTGGCCCGGCGCGTGGCGGCGGTCGCCAGCCAGGTGCAGGCCGCGCGTGCGGCGGGACGTGTCTCGCAGGCGGAAGCCGCGCGCCTGAACGGGAAGATCGCCTGGGTCCGGACCGACTCCGCCCGCCATGTGCGCGAACAGGGTTTCCTCAGCGCCGGTGAGAGCGCCAGCTACAACCGCTCGCTCGACGAGGTCGAACGCAAACTGCGCTGACCGGGCAGCGTGCCGCCCGGTCCGGCCGTCAGAAGCTGAACCGGGCGCGGGCGATCAGGCGGTCGTCATGGTCGCCCCGGGCAGCCACCTCCGGGATGTCGGTCCCGACATATTCCAGCGACACGGCCAGCGGGCCGGTCACATGGTCGATGCCGACGCGCCAGTCGATGTAGCGGCCGCCGGGACGCAGCCGGTCGGCACGCACGACATCGTCCACATCACCGGTGGAGCGGCCCACATGGCCATACAGCGTCAGCGGCGTGGCCGGGATACCGGCATCGGCACCGGCGAACAGGTACAGGTTGCTGCCACCGATCGCGCTCTGTTCCGGCGCGTACATGCCGCCGGCGGTCGCCCGCACCGGCCCCAGCGTGTAGGCGGCGGTGATACCTGCCTCCGCATAATCCTGCTTGCCGAAGGCGCCGGTGAACAGGTGCACGATGCCCTGCCCGGTCAGCGCGAAGGGCCCCACGTCCTGCGTGGCGGAGAGGCCGAGGTCGAGCACGGTGTCGGCCCCGCCATGCAGGCCCGCATCGCGCAAGGACACAAGGCGGGCGGTCGCGCCCAGCGCGCCGGCCTCCAGTGCCAGATCGGCGGAAATGGCGGCGCGACCTTCGCTCCAGCTGACGCCGCGGCGGTTCTCCTCCGTGGCGATCTCGAAAGCGGGGCGCAGCGCCACCGGGCCGAGGGACTGAGCGGCGGCCGCCGTGCCGGGGAGCAGCAGGGCGGCCAGTAATACGATGGAAAGCTGTCTCACCCGGCGGTCATAGCCAGCTGCCGCTCGACTTGCGAGACCAGGATGTCGCGATCGGCCTCGGCCACGGCCAGCAGCTGCCGGTGCAGCTCGTCCGAGCGTTCGGCAAAGTGCTGCGCCACGTCGTTGCGGTGGGCATTGCACCAGCCGGCGCGGCTGAGCTTCAGCCCGTCGGCATCGTCGATCGTGCGCGACAGCAGGCCGCCACCGGCGTGGCGCGCCTCCCGCTCCACGGCAAGGCCGGCGGTCCATTCGCACCGCAGCGTGGAGGCGCGGCCGCCCGGCGCGGGCGTGCCGATCTGGCGCGCGGCGAGTGTCACCGTGCCACGATATTCGGCATCCACGGTGCCGCTGGCGTGCTGCACCTGGGTGCGGTGTTCCAGCGGAAGGTGCGGGGTCACGACAATGGCGCCGAGCGCGAGCGCGGCGGCTGCCAGCATACCAGTCATCTGCATTCTCCTGCGATGCCCCGGCCGTTATGGCCGTGAGCGGTTGGGGCCTGTTAGCCTCCGAACGACCTTGGAGCCCGGGTAGCCTTGTTCAAGTTACAAAGCATTGCATCCGGTCAGCTGCCGGGCGGTGCGCCTTTACGCTCCCGCCGGAGCAGTTCGCCCTTGATCTGCGGGCCATAGGCATAGCCGCCCAGCGCGCCGCCGCTGCGCACCACCCGGTGGCAGGGGATCAGCACGGCGACCGGATTGGCGCCGTTGGCGCTGCCGGCCGCGCGCACCGCCGCAGGGTGGCCGGCGGCGGCGGCAAGCTGGGCGTAGGAGCGTGTCTCCCCGGCCGGGATGCGCTGCAGTTCGGCCCAGATCCGTTCCTGGAAAGCGGTGCCGCGCACATCCAGCGGGATCGCCGGTGCCGCCGCGCCGGGCCGTTCGACCGCGGCGACCACCTGGTCCAGCAACACCCGGAAGGCCACGCTGCCTTCCGCCAGTTCGGCGCGCGGGAAGCGGCGGGCGAGGTCCTCCGCGCCTTCGGCGAAGGACAGACGGCACACGCCCTTGGCCGTCGCGGCGACCAGCATGGTGCCGAGGCTGGTGGCGACGAGCGCCCACTCGATCCGCGCCCCCTCGCCGCCGCGCGCCCAGGCGGACGGGCTCATGCCCAGCCGGCCGTCCAAGGCGGCGTAGAAGCGGCTGGGGCTTTCAAACCCGGCATCGTAGATGGCCGGCGTCACCGCGCCGGCCGCGCTCAGCGCCGCCTGCGCCCGTTCGCGCCTGAGCGCGCGGGCATAGGCGGCGGGGGAGAGGCCGGTGGCGCGGGTGAAGATCCGCTGGAAATGAGCCGGCGAGTAGCCGGTCGCCCCGGCCAGTTGCGCCAGCGTGAGCGGCTGGTCGGCGGCGCGGATCAGCGCGGCGGCCTGTTCCACCGCGGCCACGTCGCGCGCCTGGTCGTCCGGCAGGCAGCGCCGGCAGGGGCGCAGCCCGGCACCTTGCGCCGCCGCCCCATCGGCGAAGAAGCGGACATTCTCCCGTCGGGGATGACGCGCCGCGCAGGACGGGCGGCAGTAGATGCCGGTGGACAGCACGCCGGTGACGAAGCGGCCATCCTGGCCGGCGTCACGCCGCAGCACCGCGGCCCAGGCGGCATCATCGTCGATCGACGGATGGGTCATGGCGCATCTTCTCCTATCACGGCGCGCTTGTGACAAGAGTTGGTGGCCGGCGCATCCCGCGCCTTGCGTTCAAACAGGTGCAGCGGCAAGGAGCGGGGCATCATGGTCGCATCCCTGTTCCGCCTCCTCCTGTCCGCCGTCCTGCTGGCATTGCTGGTCGCACCATCGCCGGCGCGGGCCGACCCGGCAGACATCGACGCCGCGGCGCGAGGCGTGGTGCGGGTGGTGATCATCGACCGGCGTGGCGGACAGGTCACTCCGCTGTCGCACGGAAGCGGCTTCGCGATCGGTACGGAGCGGGTGGTGACCAACGCCCATGTGGTGCGGCAGGCGGTGGCCGATCCGTCGCTGGCGATCGGCATCGTGCCATCCGATGGCGGCGATGCGATCTATGCCCGGCTGGTGACGATCTCGGACCGCAACGATCTGGCCCTGCTGGCGACCACCGCGCCCATGGCGCTGCCGCCGCTGACGGTCAGCGGCAACCCGGCGGTGGATGCCGGTTCGGTCGTCGCGGTCGGCTACCCCATGAATGTCGACCGGGCGCAGGGCCTGTCCGCCGGCGACCTGTTCCGCGCGGTGCCCCCGGTGAAGAGTGCCGGCTTCCTGAGCGGGCGGCGTCCGTCCCGTGATTTCGACACGCTGCTGCACACCGCGCCGATCGCGCGCGGCAACAGCGGCGGGCCGCTGCTGGACGAATGTGGCCGCGTCGTGGGGGTCAACAGCTTCGGCACGGAAAGCGGCAGCGCGGATGCGGAGTTCTTCTTCGCCGTCTCGACCCGCGAGCTGCTGCCGTTCCTGACCGCCAATGGCGTGGTCCCGCGGGTCAACAGTTCCCCCTGCCGCAGCCTCGCCGATCTGGAGGCTGCAGAGGCCGGCCGCGCGGAACGCGAGGCGCAAGATGCGGCCCGCGCCGCCGAGGCCGATGCCGCTTCTACCGCGCGACGGCAGGCCGATGCCCGGCGCGCGATCGAGTTCGAGATCATCGCGGAGCGGGAGAACGGCATGGCCGCCACCTTCCTGCTGCTGATCGCCGGCTTTGCCGCGGCACTGTACGGCATGTTCCTGCACGAATTCCCGCGCGAGAACGAGACCGCCACGCGCCCGCGCATCGCCTTTGCCGTGGCGGCACTGGCCCTGCTGGGTGCCGGCGGCGCCTGGGCCGCGCGGCCCGGATTCGCGCAGGTGGAGGGACGCCTGGCGGACAGCCTGCTGGCGCAGCGGACGGCAGAGGCGGGCGGATCGGACGCGGGCGACAATCCGGCAGGCAGCTATACCTGCGTGCTGGACGAGAGCCGCAGCCGGGTGGTGGGCGACGCGGCGGGCGATGTCGCGATCCGGTGGGCTGCGGATGGCTGCGTCAACGGCCGCACGCAATATGCGCGCACCGGTGGCGACTGGACCCGCATCCTGGTGCCGGAGGAGGAAGCGGCGGCGACCGTCAACCGCTTCGACCCGGCGACGGGCGAGTACCGCGTCGACCGGTACCTGCTCGGTCGCGAGGCACGGGAAGCGGCGCGGGCCGCGCGCGGCGGTTACCAGGTGCCGCAATGTGGCGGCGGCGGTGCGGCGGCCATCCAGCTGGCCCAGCGGCAGCAGGCCATCCTGGCGGTACTGCCGCCTGCGCCCAACGAACGGCTGGTCTATCGCTGCACCAAGAACGACGCCGGGCGATAGCCGGCCATCCATTGTGGCAGTCCGGTTGCAAGCTGCCCATGTGGATGCTAGGCGCGCCCCTACTCTGCCGGGGGGCTGATTCAGTGATCCTTGACCAGGCAGGTCCGTACAAACACCTTTGTCCGTCTCGAGAGGACCATTCCGCCGTGGAGCTATCCGCCGGTATCAAGGCCAGTCTGGCAGGCCGCTACGCTTCCGCCCTGTTCGACCTGGCTGTTGAGTCAGGCACCGTCACCCAGGTCGAAGGCGATCTGGAGCGGTTGTCCGCCGCCCTTGCCGAGAGCGAGGAACTGCGCGCGCTGATCCGCAACCCGCAGGTCAGCCGCGAGGCGATCGGCCGCGTGTTCGACGAGATCGGCGAGACGCTGGAGATTTCCGGCCTCACCGCCGGGTTCCTCGGCACGCTGTCGCAGAATCGCCGGATCGACCGGTTGCCGCAGATCATCCGCGCGTTCGGCATGATCGCCGGTGCCCAGCGGGGCGAGGTCACGGCCGAGGTCGTCAGCGCCCATGCGCTGGACGAAGGCCAGTTGCAGACGATCGAGCAGAAGCTGCGGGCCCGCGAAGGGCGCACGGTCAAGCTGCGGTCGCGCGTCGACCCCGACATTCTTGGCGGACTGGTGGTCACCATCGGTTCGCGCCGGATCGACAGCTCGATCCGCACCCGTCTCAACACCCTCTCCCAGGCCTTGAAGGCCTGAAGACCAAGCGCCGCACGAAAGGCAGATCATGGAAATCCGCGCCGCAGAAATCTCCCGCGTCATCAAGGAGCAGATCGCCAGCTTCGGCACCGACGCCCAGGTGTCGGAAGTCGGCACCGTGCTGTCCGTAGGTGACGGCATCGCCCGCATCCACGGTCTGGACGAAGTGCAGGCCGGCGAGATGGTCGAGTTCGACAACGGGCTGCAGGGCATGGCCCTGAACCTGGAAGCCGACAATGTCGGCGTCGTGATCTTCGGATCCGATGCGGGCATCAAGGAAGGCGACAGCGTGCGCCGCACCGCCACCATCGTGGACGTGCCCGTGGGCAAGGGCCTGCTGGGTCGCGTGGTCGATGCGCTGGGCAACCCGATCGACGGCAAGGGCCCGATCGCGACGACCGAGCGTCGCCGCGTGGAAGCCAAGGCCCCTGGCATCATCCCGCGCCAGTCCGTGCACGAGCCCGTGCAGACCGGCCTGAAGGCGATCGATGCCCTGGTCCCGGTCGGCCGTGGCCAGCGCGAGCTGATCATCGGTGACCGCCAGACAGGCAAGAGCGCCGTGGCGATCGACACCTTCATCAACCAGAAGGACGCCCACGCCGGCACCGACGAAGGCAAGAAGCTGTACTGCATCTACGTCGCCGTGGGCCAGAAGCGCTCCACCGTGGCGCAGATCGTGCGTCAGCTGGAAGAGAATGGCGCGATGGAATATTCCATCGTGGTCGCGGCCACGGCATCCGAGCCGGCCCCGTTGCAGTACCTGGCGCCCTATACCGGCGCGGCCATGGGCGAGTTCTTCCGCGACAACGGCATGCATGCCGTGATCGTGTATGACGATCTGTCCAAGCAGGCCGTCGCCTATCGCCAGATGTCGCTGCTGCTGCGCCGCCCGCCGGGCCGCGAAGCCTATCCGGGCGACGTGTTCTACCTGCACAGCCGCCTGCTGGAGCGTGCGGCCAAGATGAGCGACGCCAATGGCGGCGGATCGCTGACGGCGCTGCCGATCATCGAGACGCAGGCGGGCGACGTGTCGGCCTACATCCCGACCAACGTGATCTCCATCACCGACGGCCAGATCTTCCTGGAAACGGGCCTGTTCTACCAGGGCATCCGTCCGGCCATCAATGTGGGCCTGTCGGTCAGCCGCGTCGGCGGCGCCGCGCAGACCAAGGCGATGAAGAAGGTGGCGGGCTCCATCAAGCTGGAGCTGGCGCAGTACCGCGAGATGGCTGCATTCGCGCAGTTCGGTTCCGACCTGGACGCCTCGACGCAGAAGCTGCTGAACCGCGGTGCGCGCCTGACCGAGCTGCTGAAGCAGAAGCAGTTCGATCCGATGCCGGTGGAGGAGCAGGTCCTGTCGATCTTCGCGGGCACCAACGGTTACCTGGACAATGTGCCGGTGAACCGCGTGACCGAGTACGAGACGGCGATGCTGTCCTACATGCGCGGCGAACATGCCGGCGTGCTGGAAGAGATCCGCACCACGCAGAAGTTCGAGAACTACGTGAAGGCCAAGGTCGTCAGCGCGCTGGACGCGTTCGGCAGCCAGTTCGCGTAAGGACAGCGGCCGGTGGCATCGCTCAAGGAACTCAAGGGTCGGATCAACTCGGTCAAGTCGACCCAGAAGATCACCAAGGCCAAGCAGATGGTCGCCGCGGCCAAGCTGCGCAAGGCACAGGCGGCCGCCGAGTCCGCGCGTGCCTATGCGGAGCGGCTGGCAGGCGTGATGGCGTCGCTGTCCGGCAAGGTGGCAGGGCAGGCCAATGCCCCGCTGCTGATGCGCGGCACGGGCGCCGATTCGCGCCACCTGCTGGTGGTGGCGAACAGCGACAAGGGGCTGGCCGGTGCGTTCAACTCCAACATCGTGCGTGCCGCCCTGCTGAAGGCACGCGAACTGGAGGCGGCGGGCCATAGCGTGGAATTCTACCTGGTGGGCCGCAAGGGCCGCCCGGTGATCCGCCGCGCCTTCCCCGACCAGATCACCGCTCAGTTCGACACGTCCGAGATCCGCAACCCCGGCTTCGCCGAGGCCGAGCGGATCGCGGACGAGCTGGTGGCGATGTACGAGGCCGGCCGGTTCGACGTGGCGCATCTGTTCTTCAGCCGGTTCCGCTCCGCCCTGGTGCAGGAACCGACCGTGCAGCAGATCATCCCCGTCCCCGCCCCGACCGTTGCGCCCGTTGCGGGCAGCGCCGAGGCGGTGGTGGAGTACGAGCCGGGCGAGGAGGAAATACTGGCCGAGCTGCTGCCCCGTTATCTCAAGACGCGCATCTTCGGCGCGCTGCTGGAGAATGCGGCGAGCGAACAGGGCGCGAGCATGACCGCGATGGACAACGCCACGCGCAATGCCGGCGACCTGATCAACTCCCTGACCATCCAGTACAACCGCAGCCGCCAGGCCGCGATCACCACCGAACTCATCGAAATCATTGCCGGCGCGGAAGCGCTCTGATCTCAGGACCAAGGACGAACACCATGGCCACCGCCCCCGCCTACAACCCGAACATTACCGAGAAGGGCACGATCGCCCAGGTCATCGGCGCCGTCGTCGACGTGACCTTCGCCGGCGAGCTGCCCGCCATTCTTTCCGCGCTCGAGACCTACAATAATGGCACCCGTCTGGTGCTGGAGGTTGCACAGCACCTGGGCGAGAGCACCGTGCGCTGCATCGCCATGGACGGCACCGACGGCCTGGTCCGCGGGCAGGACGTGATGAACACCGGTGCGCAGATCCGCGTGCCGGTCGGCCCCAAGACGCTGGGCCGCATCATGAACGTGATCGGTGAGCCAATCGACGAGCGCGGCCCGATTGGCGCCGATCGCACTGCCCCGATCCATGCCGAAGCCCCGCTGTTCGTTGACCAGTCGACCGAGGCCGCGATCCTGGTCACCGGCATCAAGGTCATCGACCTGCTGGCGCCCTATGCGCGCGGCGGCAAGATCGGCCTGTTCGGCGGCGCCGGCGTGGGCAAGACCGTGCTGATCCAGGAACTGATCAACAACATTGCCAAGGGTCATGGCGGCGTGTCTGTCTTCGCCGGCGTGGGTGAGCGCACCCGCGAAGGCAACGACCTGTACCACGAATTCCTCGATGCCGGGGTCATTGCCAAGGACGCCGACGGCAACGCCACGTCCGACGGCAGCAAGGTGGCGCTGGTCTTCGGCCAGATGAACGAGCCCCCGGGGGCCCGCGCGCGCGTCGCGCTGTCCGGCCTGACCATGGCCGAATACTTCCGCGACGAGGAAGGACAGGATGTGCTGTTCTTCGTCGACAACATCTTCCGCTTCACGCAGGCGGGTTCGGAAGTGTCCGCGCTGCTGGGCCGCATCCCGTCCGCCGTGGGCTACCAGCCGACCCTGTCGACTGACATGGGCAATCTGCAGGAACGGATCACCTCCACCAACAAGGGGTCGATCACCTCGGTGCAGGCGATCTACGTGCCGGCCGACGATCTCACCGATCCGGCGCCCGCCACCTCCTTCGCCCACCTCGATGCGACCACCACGCTGAACCGCGCGATTTCGGAGCTGGGCATCTACCCGGCGGTCGATCCGCTCGACTCCACCAGCCGCGTGCTGACCCCGGCGGTCGTCGGGCAGGAGCATTACGACACGGCCCGCCGGGTCCAGGAAACGCTGCAGAAGTACAAGAGCCTGCAGGACATCATCGCCATCCTGGGGATGGACGAGTTGTCGGAAGAGGACAAGCTGACGGTCCAGCGCGCGCGCAAGATCCAGAAGTTCCTGTCGCAGCCGTTCCACGTGGCCGAGGTGTTCACCAACATCCCCGGCAAGTTCGTGCAGGTGGAAGACACCGTGCGCAGCTTCAAGGCGGTGGTCGAAGGCGAGTACGATCATCTGCCGGAAAGCGCCTTCTACATGGTCGGCGGTATCGACGAGGCCGTGGAGAAGGCCCGCAAGATGGCCGAAGGCGCCTGAAGGGTTATGGCGCGGGGCCGATCGTGCCCCGCGCCCTGCCCGCCGGCGGCCCGATGATGGAGCAAGAGGATGGCGCAGGACAATCGTGGCTTTGAAGCCGGGCGGCAGCTCCGGATCGACCGGCTGTTGCAACGGCTGACCTGGGCAGGCATCGCCTGTTTCCTGCTGATTTCGGCCTTCGATATCCATCGCTGGCGGGTGACGCACTGGCAGCAGTTCGATGCCGCCTTTGCCATGCTGAAGGGCCATCTGCTGGCCGTGCCGCCGCAACCATTGTGGTTGTATGCCGTCGGCTTTCCCTTCATCGCCGTGAACTTCTACGCCCATGTGCAGATCCTGCGTGGCGCGCGACGCGGCATCCTGCGCCTGTTCGTGGGCAGCGCGGCGGGTATTGCTCTGGTGCCGCTGGCCGGGTTGCAGACCGTAGGCTACCAGATGCTCTGGCCGGAACTGCTGCGGCTGGCCGGCTACGCCATTGCCGGCGCGATCGCCATCATCCTGGCCTTCCGTCTGGACAGCCGCTCCTCCGCGATTATAGACGCGCCCCAGCCCAAGGATTGAACCTGACCATGCCGCTGCATTTCGAACTCGTGACCCCTGCCAAGCTCGTCCGGTCGGAGGAGGTGCACATGGTCGTCGTCCCCGGCACCGAAGGCGAGTTCGGCGTGCTGGAAGGGCATGCGCCGTTCATGTCCACCATCCGCGACGGCGCCGTGCAGGTGTTCCGCACCGAAGGCGCCGCGCCGGAACTGATCCAGGTACGTGGCGGCTTCGCCGAGGTGGGCGACAAGGGCCTGACCGTGCTGGCCGAGCACGTCGAGGACTGACGCCGGCGGGCATCTCACCGGCGCTTCGTGCGCGTCGGTGCGTGAAAGTCGGGGGGCTTGTTCGCCACCCACTGCACGAAGCCGGCCAGTTCGGCATTCTCCAGCAGACGGGCACGATCCGCGCCTTGCCGCATCAGTTGCGCGTTGGTGAAATGCGCATGGATCGCCTTGTGGCAGATCGGGTGCAGCGGCACGGTGGACCGACCACCCTTGGCCTTGGGCACGGTATGATGCTGCTGCACGCGGGCGCCGAGGGGCCGGCCGCACAGCCAGCAGACCGGCGCATCAACGTCCGACATCGGCCTCGGTCTGCGCCTCCGCCAGCGGCTGACGCGTGGCGTGCCACATATACAGCCCGGCCCCGATGATCAGCGCCGCCCCGATCAGCGCGGTGCGGTCCGGCACCTCGTCGAAGAACAGCGCGCCCAGCGTCGTCGCACCCAGCAGCTGACCATAGGTCATCGGCGCCACCGCACCCGCGTCGGCCCGCGCGGTGCCCATGTAGATCATCCCGTGCGCGGTGCTGGCGATGCCGCCGACCAGCAGCAGTCTGGCCAGCACGCTCCAGTGCGGCCAGGTGAGCTGGAACGGCTCCAGCCCCGTCGCGTGCAGCAGCGGCACGACCGGCAGCATGAACAAGGTGGCGGTGATCGCCAGCCAGTATTGCATGCGCAGGACACTGGCTTGCCCGCGGCTGGCACGGTTGGCGACCATGGTGACCGCCAGGCCGGTTGCGCCCAGCAGGGGCAGCAAGGCCGCAGGTCCGACCGCCGCCAGATTGGGCCGCAGCACGATCGCGACGCCCGCAAAGGCGATGGCGGTGGCAATCCAGGTCTCGCGCCGGGCAGGCTCCCCCAGCAATACCATCCCCAGGATTGCCGTCAGCACCGGTTGCGTGAAGGCGATGGTGGTCGCTTCGGCCAGCGGCATGATCCAGAAAGCCATGAACATGCCGACGGCCGACAGCGCGATGGCGATCCCGCGCACCCATTGCAGTCCGCTCCGCGGCAAGGCCAGCGCGGCCACGCCTTCCTGCCGGGCCAGCACCAGGCCCAGCAGCAAAGCCGCCGCCAGATAGCGGCCGCAGACCATGGCGGGTGCCGCCCAGGTGCCGGCAAGCCCCTTCACCAGCGCATCGCTGACGGACAGCAGCATGAACCCTGCCAGCGTGTAGAGCAGCCCTGCGCGTTCCCCGCCTTGCATCGTCCCGTGTCGCAATCCTTGGTCTGCCGCCCTGCCTGCGGATGTAACGGCGATCGCGCGTTTAGGGAAACGCAAGCTTTGCCGCCTAACCATCCCTGGTCATGAGCGCTTTCGGACAAAGAACCACCGCCGCCCGCCCCCAGTTCGGTGTGGCGCAGCCGATGCAAGGCACCGGCCTGTCCTTCAGCCCGCCTCCGCCAGCCCAGCCCGACATACCGGCCGGCCTGGAGCCCGGCGCCGCGGGTGCGCTGGCGGCCGGACCGGCGACGCCCGGCGGCAGCAAGGCCGATGCGATGAGCCGGCTGGAGGATCGCGCCCGCGCGCTGACCAGTACCGGCGCGGACGACAGCGGCGGGTTCGAGGCCAGCATCCATCGCATCAAGGAGCAGGTCCTGCCCCGCCTGCTGGAGCGGGTCGACCCGGAAGCGGCGGCGACGCTGAGCAAGGACGAGCTGGCGGAGGAGTTCCGCCCGATCATCATGGAGGTGCTGACCGAGCTGAAGATCACGCTGAACCGGCGCGAACAGTTCGCGCTGGAAAAGGTGCTGATCGACGAGTTGCTCGGCTTCGGCCCGCTGGAGGAGCTGCTGGGCGATCCGGACGTGACCGACATCATGGTGAACGGTCCGGACCAGACCTATATCGAGAAGAAGGGGAAGCTGCAGATCGCGCCCATTCGCTTCCGCGACGAGACGCATCTGTTCCAGATCGCCCAGCGGATCGTCAACCAGGTCGGCCGGCGGGTGGACCAGACCACGCCGCTGGCCGATGCCCGGCTGAAGGACGGCAGCCGCGTCAACGTGATCGTGCCGCCGCTCAGCCTGCGCGGAACGGCGATCTCCATCCGCAAGTTTTCCGAAAAGCCCATCACGCTGGACATGCTGAAGAACTTCGGTTCGATGGATCAGGCGATGTGCACCGCGCTGAAGATCGCAGGGGCGAGCCGGATGAACATCGTCATCTCCGGAGGCACCGGCTCCGGCAAGACCACCATGCTGAATGCCATGTCCAAGATGATCGATCCGGGCGAACGCGTGCTGACGATCGAGGATGCGGCCGAGCTGCGCCTGCAGCAGCCGCACTGGCTGCCGCTGGAAACACGCCCGCCCAACCTGGAAGGTCAGGGCGCGATCACGATCGGCGATCTGGTCAAGAATGCGCTGCGCATGCGGCCGGACCGGATCATCCTGGGCGAGATCCGCGGCGCGGAGGCGTTCGACCTGCTCGCCGCGATGAACACCGGTCATGACGGATCGATGTGCACGCTCCACGCCAACAGCCCGCGCGAGGCGCTGGGGCGCATGGAGAACATGATCCTGATGGGGGATATCAAGATCCCGAAGGAGGCGATCAGCCGGCAGATCGCCGAAAGCGTGGACCTGATCGTGCAGGTCAAGCGACTGCGCGACGGCAGCCGCCGCACGACCAACATCACCGAGGTGATCGGCATGGAGGGCGATGTGATCGTCACGCAGGAGCTGTTCAACTTCGAATATCTGGACGAAGGCGAAGACGGGAAGATCCTGGGCGAGTTCCGTTCCAGCGGTCTGCGGCCTTACACGCTGGAGAAGGCGCGGCAGTTCGGGTTCGACCAGGCCTATCTGGAAGCGTGCCTCTAGGGCGAAGCTGCCGGGAGTCTGCCGACATCTCGCTCTCGCATCCCCGACCCGTTGCGCATATATAGGATGGATGCTGCGCCCGATCCCCGCTTCCGCTGCCAACCGTGATGGCCGTTGCCGATGACGTGGCTGGAAAGGATCGCCGTTGTCGTCTTCATGGTCCTGTTCATGGAGTGCTTCGCCTGGGCGGCGCATCGCTACATCATGCATGGCTGGGGCTGGGGCTGGCACAAGTCGCATCACGAGGCGCATGAGGGCTGGTTCGAGAAGAACGACCTGTATGCCGCCGTCTTCGCCATCGTGCCGATCGTGCTGTTCGTCGTCGGCCTATGGTGGGAGCCGCTGTGGTGGGCGGCACTGGGCATCACGATCTACGGGCTGATCTACACCTTCGTGCATGACATGCTGGTACATCAGCGCGGCGGGTTCCGGTGGGTGCCCAAGCGCGGCTACTTCAAGCGGCTCCTGCAGGCGCACCGGCTGCATCATGCGGTCGAGGGGAAGGATGGCACGGTCAGCCACGGCTTCCTGTTCGCGCGCAAGCCGGCGGTGCTGAAGGCGCAGCTGCGCGCCCACGCGGAACAGCAGCACAAGCGGGCGCCTCAGGCCAGGAACCCTGCCAAGACCCCGGCAGCGGCGGACCAGTGATAGCGACTGCCCCCGCCAGGGTTGATGCCACACGCGGGCAGGCGGTGGTCGGCGTGTCATTGGCGGCCGCGATCATTGCCGCTTGGCTGGCGATCCACGTCACCGGCATCTTCTTCTGGCACTGGAGCCTGTCCGCCGTCCCGCTCGCCGCACTGATGGTGCTGGTGCAGACCTGGCTCAGCACCGGGCTGTTCATCATCGCCCATGATGCCATGCACGGGGCGCTTGCCCCCGGGCACCCGCGTCTGAACCGCGCGATCGGTACCGCCTCGCTGGCGCTGTATGCCTGCCTGTCCTACGCCGCACTGCTTCCGCGGCACCATCTGCATCATCGGCATACGGGCCGGGACGGCGATCCCGATTTCCATGGCGGCAATCCCAGCCTGTTCGGGTGGTTCGGGCAGTTCTTCCGCAACTATTACTCGCACGGGCAGATCGTGCGGATCACGCTGGTGGCGCTGGTCTACACCCTGCTGCTCGGCGCGCCGCTCGGCAACATCGTCATCTTCTGGGCGGTGCCGGCATTGGGGGCGGTGGCGCAATTGTTCGTGTTCGGCACCTGGTTGCCGCATCGGGAACGGGACGAACCGTTTGCCGATGACCATCGCGCGCACAGCATCAGGATCGCTCCGGTGCTGTCGCTGCTGACCTGCTTCCATTTCGGCGGCTATCACCACGAACACCACCTTTCGCCGGGAACGCCGTGGTGGGGGCTGCCCGCCCGTCGGCGCGCCGATGCGGCGACTTCGCGGGAGCGCTAGGTCCGCAGCGGCGTCTCGTCCGCGCGCAGCGTCAGCACTTCGACGCCGTTACCCGTCACGGCGACCGTGTGTTCGAACTGGGCGGAAAGCTTCCCATCCCTGGTGACCACGGTCCAGCCGTCGTCCCGCGTGACAACCTGGCGACTGCCCTGGTTGAGCATCGGCTCCACCGTGAACACCATCCCTTCCCGGAGGCGGACGCCCGAGCCGGGGCGGCCGAAGTTCATCACCTGCGGCTCCTCGTGCATCTCGCGCCCGATGCCATGCCCGCAGAACTCGCGCACGACCGAGTAGCCGTGCTTCCTGGCATGCCGCTCGATCGCGTGACCGACATCGCCGATATGCGCGTCCGGGCGCACCTGCCGGATACCTTGCCACATCGCCTCCTGCGCCACCCGCACCAGCCGCCTGGTAGCAGGGGGAACATCGCCGACGAGGTAGGTCTTGCTCGAATCCGCGATGAACCCGTTCTTCTCGAGCGTGATGTCGAGGTTGATGATGTCGCCGTCTCGCACGACCTCGCCTGCATCCGGCACGCCATGGCACACGACTTGATTTATCGAACTGTTGAGCACGAACTTGAAGCCGTACTGCCCCTTGCTCGCCGGGCGGGCGGCGAGATCGGTGGTGATGTAATGGTCGACCAGATCGTTGATCTGCAAGGTCGACATTCCTGCCAGATCCTGCCGATCGAGCATCTCGAACACGGAAGCCAGCAGCTTGCCGGAGATGCGCATCAGGGCCACTTCGTCCGGGGTCTTGACCATGTCAGGCGGCAGCCTGGACGAGCGACACCCTGGCTGCCGCCAGTTGCGCCTTGACGATCTCGTTGAACGGCATTGTCGGGTTCGCTTCTGCCAGCATGCCGATTTTGAGCCAGAACTCGGCCTGCGCGTTGATGGACCGGCACATCACCGCGCTGGCCTTGCGCACCTCCGCATGCAGCGCATCATCGATCTTCACGATCCCCACCGCTGAACCTCCCTGTTGAACAACATACGGTTCGTATATGTTCCATATTCCAGCTGGTCAAATCGGCACCGGCACAATTCGATCCGCCGCCTAACAAACTCACCTGATCGCTCGCCTGTCGCTCTTGCGAACTGTTATCAGCTTCGTTTATAGCAACACCGTTTAGCCGGTTGCAAAGAGCGGTCTGCGGGCCTACGGCATCCGCCACACCGGTGCCGGCCCGTCTGCGGGATGCAGGGCGGCATCAGGAAGAGCCGAATGCGCCCGCGCTGAAGAGGATACGGCAAAGACCATGGCCCGCAAGAAGATCGCCCTTATCGGCGCCGGCATGATCGGTGGCACACTGGCACACCTCGCCGCCAAGAAGGAAATGGGCGACATCGTCCTGTTCGACATTGCCGAAGGCATGCCGCAGGGCAAGGCGCTGGACCTGTCGCAGTGCGGCCCGGTCGAAGGCTTCGACGCCAGGATCACCGGCACCAACGACTATGCCGACATCGCCGGGTCGGACGTAATCATCGTCACCGCCGGCGTGCCGCGCAAGCCGGGCATGAGCCGTGATGACCTGCTGGGCATCAACCTGAAGGTCATGAAGGCGGTCGGCGAAGGCATCAAGGCGCATGCGCCGGATGCGTTCGTGATCTGCATCACCAACCCGCTGGACGCGATGGTGTGGGCGTTGCGCGAATATTCGGGCCTGCCGCACAACAAGGTCGTCGGCATGGCCGGCGTGCTGGACTCCGCCCGCTTCGCCACCTTCCTGGCGTGGGAATTCGGCGTGTCGGTCAAGGACGTGAACGCCTTCGTGCTCGGCGGTCATGGCGATACCATGGTGCCGGTCACCTCCTACACCACCATCTCCGGCGTGCCGGTCGATGACCTGGTTGCTATGGGCAAGTCCAGCAAGGAAGCCATCGACGCCATCGTGCAGCGCACCCGCGCCGGCGGCGGCGAGATCGTCGGCCTGCTGAAGACCGGCAGCGCCTATTACGCGCCGGCCACCAGTGCCATCGCCATGGCGGAAGCCTATCTGGGCGACCAGAAGCGCATTCTGCCCTGCGCGGTCTATGTCGACGGCCAGTACGGCCTGGACGGCCTGTATGTCGGCGTGCCGGCGGTGCTCGGCGCCAACGGCGTGGAGGAAGTGATCGAGATCGCGCTGGAAGGCGAGACGAAGGACAATTTCCAGGTCAGCGTCGATGCGGTCAAGGAACTGCTGGTTGCCTGCAAGGGCATCGACGGCGAGCTGGGCTGAAAGGACGCAACATGAGCATTCTCGTCGACAAGAACACCAAGGTCATCACGCAGGGGATGACCGGTGCCACCGGCACCTTCCACACCGAGCAGGCGCTGGCCTACGGCACGCAGATGGTCGGTGGCGTGACACCCGGCAAGGGCGGCACCACGCATATCGGTCTGCCCGTCTATGACACCGTGGCAGAGGCCAAGGCCGCGACCGGCGCGACCGCCAGCTGCATCTACGTGCCGCCGCCATTCGCTGCCGACTCGATCCTCGAGGCGATCGATGCCGAGGTCGAGCTGATCGTGTGCATCACCGAAGGTGTTCCGGTGCTGGACATGGTGCGCGTCAAGCGTGCGCTCAGCGGCAGCAAGAGCCGTCTGATCGGCCCGAACTGCCCCGGCGTCCTGACGCCGGAAGAGTGCAAGATCGGCATCATGCCGGGCTCCATCTTCTCCAAGGGTTCGGTCGGCGTCGTCAGCCGCTCGGGCACCCTGACCTACGAAGCCGTGTTCCAGACCACGAATGCGGGTCTCGGCCAGACCACCGCAGTCGGCATCGGCGGCGATCCGGTCAACGGCACCAACTTCATCGATGTGCTGGAGCTGTTCCTGGCCGATGACGCGACCAAGTCGATCATCATGATCGGCGAGATCGGCGGCTCGGCGGAAGAGGAAGCTGCGCACTTCCTGAAGGACGAGGCGAAGCGCGGCCGGTCGAAGCCGATGGTCGGCTTCATCGCCGGCCGCACCGCCCCTCCGGGCCGGCGCATGGGCCATGCGGGCGCGATCGTCTCCGGCGGCCAGGGCGGCGCGGAAGACAAGATCGCGGCGATGGAAGAGGCCGGCGTGCGCGTCGCCAACTCCCCGTCCGAACTCGGCAGCACGCTTGACGCGCTGCTGAAGGAACGGGTGTGATCGCTTGAATACCGGCGCCCCGCAATCCGGGGCGCCGCACTGCCCGCCACAGCGAACCGCGGGAACACGCAGGTCTGGAACCGACAATGGGTAACGAAGCGCAAACCTTTCTCCCCGAGCTGACCGATCAGGAAGGGCCGCAGCCCGGCCCCAGCTGGCGCAACGCCAACTGGCCCCTGACGGAAGGCAATGCCGGAACCGCCGCGGGCGACGACCTGGCGATGGCCATGGACCCGACGCGGATGAGCGTCGTGGTCAAGGAAGCCGCCGCCAAGGCAGGCAAGGCCCTCGACGCCAGCCAGGTGGAGCAGGCCGCGGGCGATTCGATCCGCGCCATGCTGCTGATCCGGTCCTACCGCGTGCGTGGCCATTTGGCCGCGAAGCTCGACCCGCTGGGCCTGTCGCAGCGTGAGCTGCCCGAAGATCTGACGCTGGAATGGCACGACTTCACCGGCGCGGCGCTGAACCGTGACGTCTATGTCGGCGGCAATCTTGGCCTCGACTGGGTGAAGCCGGCCAAGCTGCTGGAAGTGCTGCAGAAGAATTATTGCGGCAAGGTCGGCTTGGAATACATGCACATCGCGGATGTGGATGAGCGTCGCTTCCTGCAGGACCGCATCGAAGGACCGGACAAGGTCATCACCTTCACGCCGGAGGGCAAGCGCGCCATCCTGCAGGCGGTGATCCGCGGCGAGGGATACGAGCAGTTCCTGGCCAAGAAGTATGTCGGCACCAAGCGGTTCGGCCTGGATGGCGGCGAGAGCATGATCCCCGCGCTGGAAGCGGTGATCAAGTATGGCGGATCGCTGGGCGTGCGCGAGATCGTGTACGGCATGGCGCATCGTGGCCGGCTGAACGTGCTCGCCAACGTGATGGCCAAGCCGTACCGCGTGATCTTCCACGAGTTCTCCGGCGGCAGCGCCAATCCGGACGATGTCGGCGGATCGGGCGACGTGAAGTACCATCTCGGTACCAGCACCGACCGCGATTTCGACGGCACCTCCGTCCATATGAGCCTGGTGCCCAACCCGTCGCATCTGGAAACCGTCAATCCCGTGGTGCTGGGCAAGGTGCGCGCGCAACAGGCGCAACGCGATGACCTGACCAAGCACCAGCAGGTCCTGCCCGTGCTGATCCACGGTGATGCCGCCTTTGCCGGCCAGGGCATCGTATGGGAGTGCCTCGGCCTGTCAGGCCTGAACGGGTACGACACCGGCGGCTGCCTGCACTTCATCATCAACAACCAGATCGGCTTCACCACCAGCCCGCAATTCGCGCGCTCCAGCCCCTACCCGTCCGACGTGGCGAAGGGTGTGATGGCGCCGATCCTGCATGTGAATGGCGACGATCCGGAAGCGGTGACCTTCGCCTGCAAGCTGGCGATCGAGTACCGCCAGCAGTTCCGGCGCGACATCGTGATCGACATGTGGTGCTACCGCCGCTTCGGCCACAATGAAGGTGACGAGCCCAGCTTCACGCAGCCGCTGATGTATTCGCAGATCCGCGGGCATTCGCGGGTGAGCGAGTTGTATTCGCAGCGCCTCGCCACCGAAGGCGTGATCGAAGGGACCGATGCGGACGGGATGCGGGCGGAGTTCGAGGCCGTGCTGGCCGACGAGTTCGAGGCGGCCAAGTCCTACAAGCCGAATGAGGCGGACTGGTTCGCCGGCCGGTGGAGCGGGCTGCACAAGCCGGCCGATCCCGAGACCGCGCCGCGCAACGTGGAAACGGCAATCAGCCCCAAGCTGTTCGACAGCCTGGGCCGTACGCTCACCACGATCCCGGACGACGTTACCGTCCACAAGACGCTGTCGCGCGTGATCGATGCCCGCCGCGCCATGTTCGATGGGGGCGAAGGGTTCGACTGGGCAACCGCGGAGTCGCTCGCCTTCGGCAGCCTGGTGACGGAAGGCTTCGGCGTGCGCCTGTCAGGCCAGGATTCGGGTCGCGGCACGTTCAGCCAGCGACACGCGATCTGGGTGGATCAGCAGGACGAGCGGAAATACGTGCCGCTCTCCAGCCTGCCGCACGGCAAGTTCGAGGTCTATGACAGTCCGCTGTCCGAGTATGGCGTGCTGGGCTTCGAATATGGCTTCGCGCTGGCCGATCCCAAGACGCTGGTGCTGTGGGAGGCGCAATTCGGCGACTTCGCCAATGGTGCACAGATCATCATCGACCAGTACATCGCGTCCGGCGAGTCCAAGTGGCTGCGAGCCAACGGCTTGGTGATGCTGCTGCCGCATGGTTACGAAGGTCAGGGGCCGGAACATTCCAGCGCCCGTCTGGAGCGCTTCCTGCAGCTGTGCGCCGACGACAATCTGCAGGTGCTGAACATCACCAGCCCCGCCAACTACTTCCACGTGCTGCGTCGCCAGATGCTGCGGCCGTTCCGCAAGCCGATGGTTATCATGACGCCCAAGTCGCTGCTGCGCCATCCGATGGCCAAGAGCGCCGCGGCACACTTCCAGGGCACCAGCCACTTCCAGCGGCTGCTGTCCGACCCGACCCCGGTGGCGGACGAGAAGGTGCGCCGTCTGGTGCTGTGCAGCGGCAAGGTCGCCTACGACCTGTTCGAGGCCCGCGACAAGGAAGCGCTGCAGGATGTGTCCGTCATTCGTGTCGAACAGCTCTACCCCTTCCCGGGCGAGCCGCTGGCCGACCGCGTGGCGCGCATGCCGAACCTGCAGGAGGTGGTCTGGTGCCAGGAGGAGCCGAAGAACAACGGCGCCTGGTTCTTCGTGGAAAGCCGGATCGAGGAGGCGTTGGGCGCCGCCGGCAAGACCGGCATGCGGCCGACCTATGCCGGTCGCGACGCCTCCGCATCCCCGGCGACGGGCCTGGCCAGCCGGCACAAGGCCCAGCAGGAAGCACTCGTCTCGGCCGCGCTCGGCCTTTCGCAGAATTGATGGCAGGAAATCGACATGGCGATTGAAGTAAAGGTCCCCGTGCTTGGGGAATCGGTGGCCGAGGCGACCATTGGCGAGTGGCTGAAGAAGCCCGGCGAGGCGGTTGCTGCCGACGAGCCCATCGCCAGCCTGGAAACGGATAAGGTGGCGGTTGAGGTCCCCTCCCCTGTGGCCGGGTTCATGGGCGACTACCTGGTGCAGGTGGGCGACACCGTGGAGGTCGGCGCGGCGATCGCGACGATCAACGATCAGGGTGGCGCCTCGTCCGGCGCTGCATCCGCCCCGGCAGCCTTCGCCCCGGCACCTGCTGCTGCCCCCGCGCCCGCAACGGCGCCTGCCGCCGGCAATGGCGATGTTGCCGGTGACCAGTCGCTGTCCCCCTCCGTGCGCCGTGCGGTGCTGGAGCACGGGATCGACCCGGCCTCCGTCAAGGGCACCGGCAAGGATGGCCGCCTGACCAAGGAGGACGTCGTCGCCGCCGCGCAGGCAAAGAAGGACACGCCCGGTGCCAGCACCTCCGCCCCGGCCGTCGCTGCGGCGCCGGCCTCCTCCGGTGGTGGAGAGCGTCTCGAGGAGCGGGTCAAGATGACGCGCCTGCGCCAGACCATCGCCAAGCGGCTGAAGAGTGCGCAGGAGACGGCAGCGCTGCTGACCACGTTCAACGATGTGGACATGAGCGCGGTGATCGCCGCGCGTGAAGCCTACAAGGATGTCTTCGCCAAGAAGCACAACATCAAGCTCGGCTTCATGAGCTTCTTCGCCAAGGCCGCGTGCCTGGCGCTGAAGGACGTCCCCGCAGTCAATGCGCGGATGGAAGGCGACGAGATCATCTACCACAAGTATGTCGATCTGTCGGTGGCGGTCAGCGCCCCTAACGGGCTGGTCGTGCCGGTGGTGCGCAACGTGGAATCGATGAGCTTTGCCGAGATCGAGCAGGCGATCGCAGGCTTCGGCAAGAAGGCCAAGGAAGGCGCGCTGACCATGGCCGACATGTCGGGCGGTACCTTCACCATCTCCAATGGCGGTGTGTTCGGCTCGCTGATGTCCACCCCGATCATCAACCCGCCGCAGAGCGCCGTGCTGGGCCTGCACCGGATCGACGAGCGCCCGGTGGCCGTGAACGGTCAGGTGGTGATCCGCCCGATGATGTACATGGCGCTCAGCTACGATCACCGCATCATCGACGGGCGCGAGGCGGTGACTGCGCTGAAGATCATGAAGGACGCGATCGAGGATCCGATGCGCCTGCTGATCGACCTTTGAGACCACCTGGGCCGGCCGCTTCGAACCGAAGCTGCCGGCCTTCTGATTTGACCCGCTCGTGCCCACATCAGCGGCACGCACGGAAGGAAGACCAATGGCTGAACACGATTACGACGTCCTTGTCATCGGTGCCGGTCCCGGCGGCTACGTCGCCGCGATCCGCGCGGCGCAGCTGGGGCTGAAGACCGCCTGCGCCGAGAGCCGCGAGACCCTGGGCGGCACCTGCCTCAATGTCGGGTGCATTCCGTCCAAGGCGCTGCTGCACGGCTCGGAGCTGTTCGAGGAAGCGCATGATGGCACGCTGGCGAAGTTCGGCGTGCAGGTCGGCAGCGTCACCCTGGATCTCCCGGCCATGATGGGCGAGAAGTCGACCGCTGTCACCGAGCTGACCGGCGGCATCGAGTACCTGTTCAAGAAGAACAAGGTCACCTGGCTGAAGGGCCGGGCCAGCTTCACCGGCAACAACAGCGTCGAGGTGGCCGGGCAGACGGTCACCGCGAAGAACATCGTGATCGCCACGGGTTCCTCCGTCACCCCGCTGCCGGGCGTGGAGATCGACAATGCGGCCGGCGTGGTGGTCGATTCCACCGGCGCCATTGCATTGAAGCAGGTGCCCAAGCGCATGGTCGTGATCGGCGGCGGCGTGATCGGTCTGGAGCTGGGCAGCGTGTGGCGCCGCCTGGGCGCCGAAGTGGTCGTGGTCGAGTTCCTGGACCAGCTGCTGCCGGGCATGGATGGCGAGATCCGCAAGGAAGCTGCCAAGGTGTTCAAGAGGCAGGGCATGGAACTGCGGCTGTCGACCAAGGTCACCGGCGTGGCCGTGAACGGCGCCTCGGCAACGCTGACGCTGGAGCCTGCCGCTGGTGGCGCAGCCGAGACGCTGGACGCCGATTGCGTGCTGGTCGCCATCGGGCGCCGGCCGAACACCGACGGTCTCGCCCTCGACAGGATCGGGCTGCAGGTGAACGGCAAGGGCCAGATCGAGACCGATCATGATTTCCGCACCAAGGCGGATGGCGTCTGGGCGATCGGCGACGTGGTCCCCGGCCCGATGCTGGCGCACAAGGCGGAAGATGAAGGCATTGCCGTGGCAGAGAACATCGCCGGCCAGGTCGGCATCGTGAACCATGCCGTGATCCCCAGCGTCGTCTACACCCTGCCCGAATTCGCCGGCGTGGGCCTGTCGGAAGAGGGCGCCAAGGAAGCCGGGCACGAGATCAAGGTCGGCAAGTTCCCGATGGCTGCCAACAGCCGCGCCAAGACCAACCGTGACACCACCGGCTGGGTCAAGGTGATCGCCGACGCCACCAGCGACAAGGTGCTGGGCGTGTGGATGGTCAGCTCGCTGGCGGGCACGATGATCGCGCAGGCGGCGCAGGCCATGGAGTTCGGCGCCACGTCGGAAGACATCGCCTATACCTGCCACGCCCATCCGACCCACTCGGAAGCGATCAAGGAAGCGGCGATGGCGGTCCGGGGCAAGCCGATCCATATCTGACCCGTCGCAAGCCGGATATCGGAAGGGGGCTGTCCATCGCGGACGGCCCCCTTTTTGTTGCGCCGGCCGATGGGCGCGCTACGGCCCGGCCATGATCGTGCAGCCGTTCGCCACCCCTGCCCTGCCCCCGTTCCTGGACCTGCTGGGTATCGCGGTGTTTGCCATCAGCGGCGCGCTGGCGGCGGTGAAGATGCGGCAGACCTTCGTGACCACCTGCTTCTTTGCGCTGGTGACCGGCGTGGGCGGCGGATCGGTGCGTGACGTGCTGATCGGCCTGCGCGCCTTCTGGATCAGCGATCCCTGGGTGGCGGCCGTGGTGCTCGCCTCCGCCCTGCTGGTCTGGCTGACGCCTTCGCGCTGGTGGGAAGGAATGCTGCTGGAATGGGCGGATGCGCTGGGCCTGGCGGTGTTCTGCGTGCTGGGCACGGCCAAGGCGCTGGCCTATGGCGTCGCGCCGCTGCCCGCTGCGGTGCTGGGCGTGGTGACGGGCTGTGTCGGCGGCATGATCCGGGACGTACTGGCCGGCGTGCCGTCCATCCTGATGCGGCCTGAACTGTACGTCACCGCGGCGGCCCTGTCAGCCGGCCTGTGCGCCATCTTCACTGCGCTGGACGTGCCGCCCGCGTGGGGGTGGAGCATCGCCGCACTTGCCGGTTTTGCCCTGCGTGGTGCGGCGATGGTATGGAAGATCGAGCTGCCGACCTACCGCGCGGAATAGCTCTGCCCGGCATCCACGCCGTTGCGCGCCTGGTAGTACGTGGCATCGTCATATTGCCGGTCATCGGCGGCGGGGTTGTAGTAGCCCCCTCCAGCCGGGACGCCGCCCTCCCCGATCTCCACATCAGCGACCCGGCCGTCATTGCCGATCCGGCAGCTGAACGGCGCGCCGCTATCCACGGCGCCGGACACGAACCAGCCTTCCGCCGTACGATTGGCACTGTCCACGCCGGAGATGCGCGGCCCGGTCGCCTCGATCTCCGCAACACAGATATCGACCGCCCGGTCCAGCCCGCTGCCATCAGCCACGCCGTTATAGCCGCGGGTGTCGACGTCGGGATAGCGGACCGGCACAGGCTCGTTTTCACGGGTCTGGTTGCCGTCGAACACGCCGGCAATGGCGGCGATGGCCCCCAGCACCGCCACGCCGGCGATCACGTCGCCCGCGCCGATGCCGTTGTCCCGATGGCGCCGGTCCCAGCCACGATCATGCCAGCCGCGGTCGTTCCAGCCGCCGCGATGGTGATCACGCGCCATGACAGGCGTGGCAAGCAGCGCCAGGCTGGTGGCGGCAGTGGCAATCAGGCGGAGTGGGCGACGCATCGGTGCAATTCCATCTGTGAAGGTATGATCATGGCAGGCCGGTGCTTGCCCAAGGCTGAACCACCGGCCGCCACCTGAAGGCATCAGAGCCCGCGGATGCCGCTATAATCGATATCGACCACCCGGCCGCGTTCGATGCGGCAGGTGAACCGGCCGGAGTCCCAGCCGCGATAATTGTCGTTCCAGCCGCGGTAATCATTGCCCCACCCGCGGCCATAGCGATTGTCGCCCCGGCGCCAGTCACGATCCATCTGGTTCACCGCGATGCGGCCCCGTATGCGGTAACCATCGCGGTTGCGATCGACATCGCGGATGTCGGTCACTTCCGAACGGCCACCGTAGGAATAGCGGCTGGCAGTCCGCTCCGCCGCGTTGACGCAGCGTTCGACGGCATCACGCGGACTGTCGTAGTAGCGATCGCGATTGTTGCGCCCGGCGGAGGACGCAACCGCGGCGATGCCGCCGATGATCAGAGCACCGGCGATGATCTCGCCTGCAGAGATGCCATTGTCGTTGCGGCGATCACGATCGCCGCGCCACTGCGCCTGTGCCGGTGCGACGGTGCCCAGCGCCAATGCGCCGGCCGTGATCGACCCGACCAGAGTCTTGCCAAAGGTGTTCATGGTTACTCTCCGACTACAACTGGCGGCCTGATCGGACCGCCGACTGTGCCGGGATAGACCCGGTGCAATGATGCGGGACTGAACCTGCCTGACAAGCAACGTTCATAAATGTCTCTCTTTATCTGAACGCCAGATCGTCGGGCCCAACCCGCGTTTACTTTCCGTTCCGCCACCGCCATCTAGGTTACCATGCCCCCGCTGCCCCTGCCTGCCCTGCACGCCAGCCATGCCGGTTGCTGGCTGAGCGATCCTGCGGGTGTCGTGCGGCCGGTCGGCAAGGGCACCGCGCTGAATGCGGCGGCTGACACGCCGGTGTTGCTGCTGAATGCGCCGCTGGTTGCCAGCCGGCTGGGCTATCCCGACCTGTCGGGGCTGGACCTGCTGGAGCTGTACGCCTTCATCCATCCGGCCCGCTTCGTGGTGCCGACGCCCAAGGGGCTGGCCGAGGCCCTCGATCTACCCGTACCGGTCAGCGATGACGAGGTGCCAGCCCTGTTGCAGGCCGCCGCCGCGGCGCTGGTGCGGGTCTGCACCGATCCCGCGTGGCCGGAGCGGGAGGGCGCGTGGAGCGCGCTGCAATCGCTGACCCGGCTCCGCTGGCACTGGGCGCAGGTGTTGTCCCCGCATATTGCCCGACCCGAGAGGGCTGAACGATGGCTGTTCGCCCGTCTGCCCGAATGGCAGGAGGCACCGCCGCGAGCCCAGCCCAGACAGGTAGTGCTGGAAAGCGAGGCGGTGGAAGCGCGCCTTGCCGAGTTGACCGGTGACGGCGCGGAACGGCGGGCCGGGCAGGTCGCCTATGCCAAGGGTGCTGCCGGCGTCTTTGCTCCGCGGGAGGCACGGGGACGGCCTCACCTGCTGCTGGCGCAGGCGGGCACCGGCATCGGCAAGACCTTGGGCTATCTCGCCCCCGCCAGCCTGTGGGCGGAACAGAGCGGCGGCACCGTGTGGGTCAGCACCTATACCAAGAACTTGCAACGGCAGCTGCGGCGCGAAAGCACGCGCGCCTGGCCCCAGCAACGCGCCGATGGCAGCCGGCCTGTCGTGGTGCGGAAGGGGCGCGAGAACTATCTGTGCCTGCTGAACCTAGAAGATGCGCTGCAAGGCGGGTTTGGCGGACGGGCGGCAATCCTGGCGCATCTGGTGGCACGCTGGGCCGCCTATACGCAGGATGGCGACGTGGTCGGCGGCGATCTGCCCGGCTGGCTGGGCACGCTGTTCCGCCAGCGCGCAATCCGCAGCCTGACGGACCAGCGCGGCGAGTGCATCTATGCCGGGTGCCCGCATTATCGCAAATGCTTCATCGAACGCGCCGCCCGCGCCAGTGCGGAGGCGGATCTGGTGATCGCCAATCACGCGCTGGTGATGGTCAACGCCGCGCGCGGGCGCGATCATGCGCAGCGCCCCACCCGCATCATCTTCGACGAAGGACACCATGTGTTCGAAGCGGCGGACAGCACCTTCGCTGCAGCGCTGACCGGGCGCGAGGCGGTGGAACTGCGGCGCTGGCTGCTGGGCCCGGAGCGTAGCGGCAAAGGCCGCCGGCGTGGCCTGGCGGCGCGACTGGCGGATGTCGCCAGCTATGACGAGGCGGGCAGCGAGGCCATCGCCAATGCGGTGGAGGCGGCCGCTGCGCTACCCTCCGATGGCTGGCTGCAGCGCATCCACGAGGGTCTGCCGCTTGGCGCGGTGGAGGCGCTGCTGAGTGCGGTGCGGGCGACCACCTATGCTCGTGACGAGAGCGCGCAGGATGCCGGTTACGGGCTGGAAACCGAAGTCGCCGGGCTGGACGGCCCGGTGGTGGAACTGGCGCAGCAGGCCGGCGCGGCCCTGGCAGCGATCCGCCAGCCGCTGCTCCAGCTGGGTCAACGGCTGGAAGCGGTGCTGGAGGACGCGCCCGACTGGCTGGATGCGCAAGGCCGCGCCCGGATCGAGGGCGCGCGTCATTCGCTGAGCTGGCGGATCGACCTGCTGCTGGCGTGGGAGGCGATGCTGGCCCGGCTGGGCGGTCCGGCCGATCCCAGCTTCGTGGACTGGATGGCGGTGGAGCGGGCTGATACGCGCGAGTTCGACGTGGGCCTGCACCGGCACTGGTTGGACCCGAGCCAGCCCTTCGCCCGCGTGGTGCTGGATCAGGCGCATGGCGCGATGCTGACCAGCGCGACCCTGTGCCCCGGCGGCACCGGGGGCGAGGAGGACTGGACCGTCGCGCTGGCACGATCGGGCGCGACGCATCTGGAAGGGACGCCGCAACTGAGCGCGGCGGCCAGCCCGTATGATTATGCCAGCATGGCCGAGGTGCTGATCGTGACCGACGTGCCGCGCGGCGACCTGCCGGCGCTGGCGGGCGCTTACGGCCGGATCATAGAGGCGGCCGGTGGCGGCGTGCTGGGCCTGTTCACCGCCATCCGCCGGTTGCGGGCCGTACATGCGCGCATCGCCGACCGCCTGGCGCGCAGCGGCCTGCCGCTCTACGCGCAGCATGTCGATCCGATCGATACGGGCACGCTGGTGGACATCTTCCGCGATGATCATCGCGCCAGCCTGCTAGGCACCGATGCCCTGCGTGACGGGGTGGATGTACCCGGCCATTCATTGCGCTGCGTGGTGCTGGAACAGGTGCCCTGGCCCAAGCCGGGTATCCTGCACCGGGCACGGCGGGCGGCGCACGGCTCGGGCAGCGCATATGATGACATGCTGATCCGCGCGCGGCTGGCGCAGGCGTTCGGCCGGCTGATCCGCAGCGCCGGGGATCGCGGGCACTTCGTGGTCCTGTCCGCCGCCTTCCCCAGCCGGCTGCTGGATGCGTTCCCCGCCGGCACGCCGGTGCGGCGCGTCACGCTGGAGCAGGCTTTACAAGCGCTCGGCGCCAGTGTTTCATATACGACAGAGGCAGGCCCGACTGATCGCGCGCTGCAAGAGGAGCCTTGATCCCCCGTGAAGCTGCTGGGCCTGTTGCGCCATGCCAAGTCCGACTGGTCGGAAAGCGAACTTCGCGGCGGGGAGCAGCGTGACTTCGATCGCGGGCTGAACGGCCGCGGACGGCGCGGCGCCGCGCTGATGGGCCAGCACATCATCGACCATGGCGTAGGTTGGGACCGGCTGCTCGCCAGCCCTGCGGAACGCGTCCGCCAGACGCTGGCAGCGGCGCAATTGCCGCAGGAGCCGCAATGGCAGGACCATGCCTATCTGGCGGACGCCGACACGCTGCTGGACCTGGTGCAGACCACCGGGGCGGATGCCGCCAGCCTGCTGCTGATCGGGCATAATCCCGGCCTGCAGGACCTGCTGCTGCTGCTGCTGCGCGACCTCGACGATCCGCTGTGCCAGGAGGCGGCCGAGAAATTCCCGACCGCCACCTTTGCCGTGCTGGAGCTGGATGTGACCAGCTGGGCCGACGTGTCCCCCGGTTGCGCCCGGCTGGTCCACTTCGCCCGGCCGCGCGACCTTGATCCTGCACTAGGGCCCGAAACGTCCACGGTCGGCTAGGCGGGCGCTAGAGCTTGCGTTCCAGTTCCAGGTAGGTCGCCGGGATCTTCAGCGCGTTGGTGGCAACGCGCGTTTCCCGCAGGAAGGAGAGCAGCGCCGCCATCAACAGGGCGATAGACCCGAAGAAGAAGGCCGCGGCCGCATTCTGCAAAGAGGCGTGGAATACCTCCTCGACGAACAGCATGGCGACCGTCATGCCGATCGACAGCCCGCTCATCACCAGCAGCAGCATGGCACTGTTGATCAGGCGGATGCGCCGGTCGACGATGCGGATCTCGCGCACGACCGCGTCATGCTCCACCCCGCTGGTCCGGGCATGCGTTTCCTGCAGGAAGCGCGACCGATCAACCACGCGGGCAAGGCGGTTGGACAGGATGTTCAGGATATTGCCGATGGCCACCAGCACGAAGACCGGTGTCAGCGCCAGCTGGATGGTCTGTGCGATCACACCGTCCAGATTGAGTTCCATGTCCTGCTGCTCCACTGCTGCAAGCGGGAACTCTAGCGGTCGCCGCTGCTTTGAAGCCAGACGGAAATATATTTAATCTGAAGCCTCATCGGTTCGACCTGTGCGGCTGGCGCGGGTGGGTTTGTCGTGACAGTGTTGCTTAGCATGCCTGACTATCTGTCGGCAGGAATGTCGTAGTCATGGCTAGTCACGGATATGATCTGTCCAACTGCGACCGCGAACCAATTCACAAGCTGGGCAGTATCCAGGGCTTCGGGGCCCTGATCGCGCTCAACGCCGACTGGATCGTAGCGCATCGCTCCGCCAATCTGGCGGCAGTGCTGAGGCGTCCGACGGCTCCGGCGATCGGCGGCCGACTGGGCGAATACTTCGCGGCGCCCGCCATGCAGTTCCTGCGTACGGCCGCTGGCCAGCTTGACGAGGATACGGGCGTTGCCGGCGACGGCAAGGATGACGCGACCGATCTGGTAAGCCGCCTGTTCGGCGTGGACCTGCTGGGTGATGGCGTGCTGTTCGACCTGGCGGTGCACCGCTCGGGATCGCTGCTGATCGTGGAGCTGGAGCCGGGCGAAGGGGCGGGCGAGTTGCATCATAGCGGCGGCCTGCGATCGCTGATGCAGCGGCTCAGCCGGCACAGCGACGTGGCCGATCTGTGCGCCGAAGCTGCGCGGCAGATGAAGGTGCTGCTGGGGTTTGATCGGGTGATGGTCTACCGCTTCCACGCGGATGGCAGCGGGGAGGTGATCGCAGAGGCGCGGGAACAGCACCTGGAAGCCTTCCTGAACCTGCGTTACCCGCACACCGACATTCCGGCCCAGGCACGGGCGCTGTACCTGCGCAACCTGCTGCGTATCATCGCCGACGTCGACGCAGCCCCCGTGCCGATCGAGCCGGAACATGCCCTTGGCGGAGAAGCGGTCGACCTGTCGCTCAGCACGCTGCGTGCCGTGTCGCCGATCCATATCGAATATCTGAAGAACATGGGGGTCAGCGCCTCCCTGTCCATCTCCATCGTGGTCAAGGGTAAGCTGTGGGGCCTGTTCGCCTGCCACCATTATGCCCCGCGCACCCTGCCCTATTCGCTGCGGACCACGGCCGAACTGTTCGCCCAGCTGTTCGCGCTGCAGCTGGAGGTGGCGATCGCCAGCAGTGGCAGTCGCATGGCCGAACGCGGGCGGCAGTTGCACGACCGTCTGATGACCCGGCTGGTGGGCAGCAGCGCTCTGGTGGAGAACCTCAGCACGCTGGACAGCGTAATCGGCCAGGTCATCCCGCATGACGGCGCCAGCGCCTTTGTGGATGGGGCCTACAATGCCCGCGGCGCGGCGCCGACGGAGGCCGAGTTCCTGGCGCTGGTACCAGCGCTCAACGCGGCTGCCAGCAGCCGGATCGTCCACTCCGATGCCCTCGCCACCATGCTGCCGGCCGCAAGCGCCTTTGCCGACCGTGCCTGCGGGGCGCTGGTGATCCCGGTCAGCCGCCGCCCGCGCGACTATGTGGTATTCTGGCGGCGGGAACTGCCGCAGGTAGTCACCTGGGCCGGTCGCCCGGAGAAGGCGATGGAGCACGGCCCTCACGGGCCGCGTCTGTCCCCGCGCAAGAGCTTCGAGGCCTGGCGGCAGATGGTGGAAGGGCACAGCACGCCCTGGACAACCGAGGAGCTGGCTGTGGCCGAGCATGTGCGCGTCACGCTGCTGGAGGTGATCCTGCGCATGAGCGACGAGCAGATGCAGGAACGCGCCCGCGCCGCCGAGCAGCAGGAATTGCTGATTGCGGAGCTGAACCACCGGGTCCGCAACATCCTGACCCTGATCCGCGGCTTGGTCAGCCAGTCCCGCACCGAGGGTACCAGCATCGAACAGTTCGCCGATCTGATCGGCGGCCGGATCCGCGCACTGGCACTTGCGCATGACAATATCACGCGGGAGCACTGGTCCCCCGCATCCCTGCACGAGCTGATCGAGACGGAGGCGGAGGCCTATCTGGGCGGCAAGACCGACCGGGTCAGCGTGACCGGGCCGGACGTGCTGGTAGCTCCGGAGGCCTATACGGTGCTCGCGCTCGTGCTGCACGAGATGATGACCAATTCGGCCAAGTATGGATCACTGTGCGACAGCAGCGGCCGGCTGACGATCGATACGCGGCTGGGCGAACTGGGCGACCTGCAGATCGGCTGGCGCGAGAGCGGTGGGCCGCCCGTCCGCCCGCCGCAGCGGCGTGGCTTCGGCAGCACGATCATTGAACGTTCCATCCCCTACGAACTGCGCGGTACCGCGCGGCTGAGCCACAAGCTGACCGGGGTGGAGGCCGACTTTACCATCCCCGGCCGCTTCGTGCAGGCCGCACCGGGCCGGCCGGATACCCCGCATACACCCCGCCCGGCGGTGGCCGAGCGGAAGGGTGGCGACGGGCCCGGGCTGGTGCGCCACGTCCTGGTGGTGGAAGACAGCATGATCATCGCCATGGATGCCGAGGAGGCCCTGCTGGGGCTGGGCGTGCCGCGGGTGAGCGTAGTCAGTTCCGTTGCCGGAGCACAGGGCGTGCTGGACAGTGACATGCCCGACATGGCGCTGCTTGACTTCAACCTGGGTGCGGAGTCCAGCGAGCCGATCGCCCGCGCGCTCGATGCGATCGGCGTGCCCTACTGGTTCGTCACCGGCTATGGCGATGCCATCGCCCAGCTTGGGGAAACGGCCGCACGCGGCATCCTGCAGAAGCCATACAGCGCGACGGATCTGGCCGGTATTCTGAAACAGATGCGCGGGGGCTGACACGCCCCCTTGCGCTGGGCGCCGCTACTGGTTGGTCGCACCCGCCAGCTTGCCGACCTTCTGCGCGCCCGTCATGCTGGTCACCAGCACGTCATCACCATCGACGACGACGGCAACGTCCTCCATTCCGATGATCGAGATGCGCGGGCCATCGGTCTCTGCCAGCACGCGGCGACAATCGACCAGCTCGACATTGCCGATCACTGCATTTGCGCCATCATCGGGGCCCAGTCCGGCCGCGCCCCCGATGCGTGCATCACGCAAGGCATGCCAGTTGCCGATATCCGACCAGCCCATCACCGCCGGCACAACGGCCGCACGATCGGTTTCTTCCATGACGGCGTAATCCACCGATTCCTCGGCGATTTCCGCAAAACTGTCGGCATCGGGGAAGAACAGCGCGCCTTCGCTGCGCCCGGCCGCAACCGACTGGCGCACCAGCGCCGCCATGGCCGGACGATAACGGTCCAGCGCATCCAGGAAGGCGCCGGCCTGGAAGGCGAAGATGCCACCGTTCCAGCTGTAATTGCCGTCGGCAAGGAATGCCTCCGCCGTTGCCAGATCCGGCTTCTCCACGAAGCGCTTCACGGCAAAGCCGCCCGGGATCGGATCGCCGCGCAGGATATAGCCGTAGCCGGTTTCCGGGTGCGTCGGCGTGATGCCCAGTGCGACCAGCCAGCCTTCCTGCGCCAGCGTGGCGGCGGCGCATGCGGCCTGGGTGAAGGCGGCCGGGTCTGCGATGTGGTGGTCGCTGGGGCAGACCAGCATGATTGAATCGGTAGGCAGGCGCGCCGCCGCCAGCGCAATGGCCGGGGCGGTATTCTTGCCCTCCGGCTCTACGATGACCTGTGTGCCGGCAAAGGCCGCAGCCTGCGCCTGCACGTGGGAGAGATGCGCCACGCCGGTCACGATCACGGCGTTGGCGAACCGATCGTCGTCAGCGCAGCGGTCCAGCGTCGCCTCGAACAGGGTGTGTTCCCCGACCAGCGGCAGGAACGGCTTCGGCATGGCCTTGCGGCTGCGTGGCCACAAGCGGGTACCGTTGCCGCCGCTCAGCACAACCGGGTAAATCGCCGCCATTGCCATACCTTTACATGGGTGTTTTTTCCTCGCTAACCGTTGTTGCGCCTGCTGTCATCGGCATTGTTGCAGTGCAATGTGCGGTCAGAACCAATCCTGCCGCCATCCGAAGGCTGCGGCGACCGGTTCCCCCGCAGCATTGCGGGCCGGGCGGAAGCGGAAGCGGTCCTCCGCAAGCTGGCAGGTGCGCCGGTCCGCGGCCGGGTCGGGGCTGGCCTCCACCACGCGGCACTGGCGCGCACGCCCATCCACACCCACGATCATGTGCACCACGACGTAATGCCCACGCCTGACCTCCCGCCCGCCGGGCGGTATGGGATAGTCACGTGCATCATTGATATTCCCCGCAATCTTCTCCGGGCGAGTGACAGCTCCGCCTCCTCCACCCTGCCCCTGTCCGGCCGAGCCGCTGCCCGTACCGGATCCGGTCCCGCCCGCCCCGGTGCCATCGCCGGTGGCCACTGCACCGGAGCGGGTCTCGGGACCATCGGCGCTGACCGGCGGATCCGGCAAGGTCAGGCGGGACAATGCAACAGGGGGCGTCGGCACCATCACAGGCCTAGGCGTGGCCCGGGGAGCCGGCGGAGCACTGGCGCCGGCATTGGGCTGCGACACCGGCGCAACGGCAGGTTCCGGCACCGGCCGCGCTGGAGGCGGCGGCGGTACCGGCGGCGGGGCAACGGGTTCGAAGACCGCCACCAGTTTCTCGGCCTGCTCGACCGCTCTTCCGGCAAGATCCGGCGCGAAGGCCTGCACCAGCCCGAACAATGCCGCGCCGTGCAGGCCGATTACCAGGGCCAGCGTGCCCCAATGCGGCCGCTGCGACCCTGGATCATAGCGTGTAGGCAGGTTGTGACACCCAGCTCAGGCGTCAGGATCGGCAACCATCACGCCGAGCGGCACCTGCGAGTGTTGCACCACGACCCACTGCTCATGCTCCAGCTGCATCAGGGTCGAGGTGGCAAGGGCATGATAACTCTGCCCCTCGCGGTTTGCCTTGGCGCGGTAGGCGATGACGATCAGGCCACGATGTGGCCGCTCCACCCGCTGATCGGCAAACTCCACCTCCGTCCACCTTGGCGTGCTCTCGACGGCGCTGGTGGCAGCCTCCCCGTCGAAGATGAAAGGCTCGGACGGCAACGCCATCACGCAATCCTTGGCCACCCTCTCGCGATACACATCGCCGCCGCCGAGCCACAGCTCACGTTCGAACTGCCAGATCCGGTTGTCATCCATGGCGCCTGCTCCTGTTGGCTGTTGTCCTGGTCGCCCGTTCAATGCGTGGCATCGCTGTAGGTGCCCCGGGATCATCAGCCGAGTTCACCGTTGCGCCACCCGTGCCGCGATTGCGACGAACCGCGGAACGACGTGCTGCTGCCGTCCGTTAGCCGACCAAACGAAAACAGGAGTTCGCATGTTCGAAAAGCTACGCATCAAGGAACACATGGAAGTGACCGATGCTGCCGGACAGCATGTCGGCACTGTCGATGATGTCGAGGGTGAGCAGATCAAGCTGACCCGTACGGACAGTGCCGACAACCAGCATCACTACCTGTCCCTGGCCGATGTGGATCGGATCGATGACAACCGGGTATATCTCAAAGAAGGTACCATGGTCTCGTAAGAGAACTGACCGGACCGTCGATCCCCCTCTGGTCGTTCAATCCCCCCCCAAGGACGACCAGAGGTACCATAGCCCCGGCACGCTTCCCCCTGGCGTGTCGGGGCTTTTCACATGTCCGCGACCGAAGCGGGCTTAAGGTTGTGCCAGCATACCTTCGATGGCCGCAGTCACCTGCTCGATCGGCGCCATGCCGTCGAGGCGGTGCACAATCCCGCGAGCGTCGTAACCAGGCAGAATGGGTGCCGTTTCCTGGCGATACACCTGCATGCGCTTCCGCACGGTGTCCTCGTTGTCATCCGGCCGACGCTTGAACTCGTGGCTACCGCAACGGTCGCAGACATCGGCAATCGCGGGTTGCTTGGACGTATCGTGGTATCCTTCGCCGCACTTGGCGCACGAATAACGGCCGGTGATCCGACGGACCAGTTCGTCCTCGTCCACCGACAGCTCGATCACCATGTCCAGGCGACGACCATGGTTGGCCAGGATCGTGTCAAGGGCATCCGCCTGCGCCGCGGTGCGGGGATACCCATCGAAGATGGCGCCCGTCGTCGGCTCCATCGCGACCAGTTCGGCATCGATCAGGGCCGACACGATCTCGTCCGAAACCAGCTGCCCGGCATCCATGATCGCTTTTGCCTTGATGCCGATGGGCGTCTGCGCGGCGACGGCCGCACGCAGCATGTCGCCCGTGGATAGCTGCCGCATCCCATGATGCTGCACCAGCAGCGAGGATTGCGTGCCCTTGCCGGCCCCCGGCGGCCCCAGCAGGATGATGTTCATCGGCCTCGTCTCCCCCTCAACTTCGTTCCGCGCCTTTTGTCGACGCGGCCGTTCTAGCGCATGCGACCCTTCAACCGTGCCTTGCGGATCAGGTCACCATATTGATGCGCCAGCAGATGCGACTGTATCTGCGTGATCGTGTCCACCGTGACATTCACCACGATCAGCAGGCTGGTACCGCCGAGGAACAGTGGCAGGCCGGTCTGCGCGATGACGTATTCGGGCACAACGCACACAATCGTCAGGTAGATCGCGCCGAGCACGGTAATGCGCGTCAGGACATAGTCGAGGTAGTCGGCCGTGCGCTTGCCCGGACGGATCCCGGGAATGAAGCCACCATTCTTCTTCAGGTTTTCCGCCGTTTCTTCCGGGTTGAAGACCACCGCGGTGTAGAAGAACGCGAAGAACATGATCCCGGCCGCGTAGAGCAACATGTATAGCGGCGCGCCGTGCTGCAGATACTGGTTCAGCGTCTGCACGATGTCGTACCCAACGCTGCCGGTGTCCGTCGAGTTGCCGGCAAACTGCGTGATGGTCAGCGGCAGCAGCAACAGCGAGCTGGCGAAGATCGGCGGAATCACACCAGCCGTGTTCAGCTTCAGCGGAAGGTGGCTGCGATCAGCCTGCATCATGCCGCGTGCGCTGGCCCGCTTGGGATACTGGATCAGCAACCGGCGCTGCGCCCGCTCCATGAAGCAGATGCCCAGGATCAGCGCCACGATCATCGCGATCAGGCCGACGATCAGAACCGGGCTGATCGAACCCGACCGGCCACCTTCGAACAGATTGCCGATGAATGTGGGAAACTGTGCGACGATGCCCGCCATGATGATCAGCGAGACGCCGTTGCCGATGCCGCGGCTGGTGATCTGCTCACCCAGCCACAGCAGGAACATGGTGCCGCCGATCAGATTCACGACCGCGATCACGCGGAACATGACGCCCGGGTCGACGACGGCCTGCAGCCCGCTCTGCGCTCCGTAGGCTTCCAGGCCGGACGCCAGGAACCAGCCCTGGATCGCACACAGCAGCACCGCGCCATAACGGGTGTACTGGTTCAGCTTCTTGCGGCCGGCCTCGCCTTCCTTCTTCAGGGCGATCAGCGAGGGGTGCAGAGCCGCCGCAAGCTGCACCACGATGGACGCGGTGATGTAGGGCATCACGCCAAGCGCGATCAGGCTCATGCGTTCCAGCGATCCGCCGGAAAAGGTGTTGAACAGGTCCAGGATGCCGCCACGCGTCTGGTCGTACAGCGTCGACAGGATCAGCGGATTTACGCCCGGCAGCGGCACGAAGCTGAGAAAGCGGAACACGATGAGTGCTCCGACCGTAAACCAGATGCGCTGCTTCAGCTCGGTCGCCTTGCCGAAATTGGCAAGGCTCATGTTGCTGGCGATGTTGTCGGCGCGTGATGCCATTGTGCGTGTAAGCCTTCGCTGGCCGGCGGCACTTGCGCCCCCGCCCCCCTGTGGAGGTCAGCCATATAGGAGACGGGCGAGGTTACTGGAACCCCGCCCGCCCGTTAGCGCTACTTATTCGGAGGCTTCCTGCGTGGCAGCCTTGGGCGCCACGGTGACCTCCACCGAACCACCGACCTGCTTGACCGCGGCCAGTGCACCAGCGGAAGCGCCGGCCACCTTGAACTGCGCCGTGGCGGTCAACGCACCCTTGGCCAGCAGGCGCACGCCATGCTTGCCGCCGCGGGCAACGCCAGCCGCCTTCAGCGCCGCGTGATCGATCACCGAACCGGTGTCGAGCTTGCCGGCATCGATAAGCTGCTGGATCTGGCCCAGGTTGATCTCGGCATAATCCTTGCGGAAGATATTGTTGAAGCCACGCTTCGGCAGACGCATGTGCAGCGGCATCTGGCCGCCTTCGAAGCCCTTCACGGCTACGCCGGAACGGGCCTTCTGGCCCTTCTGGCCACGGCCGGCAGTCTTGCCCTTGCCGGAGCCGATGCCGCGGCCCACCCGCATCTTGCGATGGCGCGCGCCCGGATTGTCGCGGATTTCTGTCAGTTTCATAAGTGCACTCGCTTTCGCTTTGATCGCGCCGATTGAATGGAAGCGGGGCCGTTAGCCGATAGCGTCCGCCACGTCCAGTCCGCTCTCGGCCGATGCCGGGCCGATACACGGTTCAGGTGCGCACGGTTGCCTGCAATTGTGCATTGCGGCAAGACGGCGCCAATGCGCGCCATGCGCAGCGGCAAGCGAGGTTGCGGTGGCACAGTCCAAAGTTGCAGTATTCCATCCGGGAACCCAGCACAGCTGGCAGACCGCCCGCGCACTCCAGGAAATGGGGCGGCTGGAATGGTACGCCACGTCGATCCTCTACCAGCCGGGACGCTGGCCTTATGTGCTCGACCGCCTGCCGGGTCCGATCGGCCGCAAGCTCGGCCGCGAGTTCCGGCGGTTCGAGGCACCGGGGCTGGATCCGGCGCTGGTCAAGACGTCCGGTGTCGACGAGTGGCTGGAGCGGATCGCGAGACGGGCGGGGCTCTTCAAGCTCGGCACCTGGTTCGACATCCGCGGCAATCGCCGGTTTGGCCGCGCCCTGGAACGCGAGATCGCCCGTCCCGACCCGTTTGCCCTGTGGGGCTTCGACTTCAGCTCGCGCGAGGCATTCGAAGCGGGACGGCGGCAGAACCGCACCTGTATCCTGGATCGCACGATCGGAGACCACCGCGCGTTGAACCGCGCGATGGCAGAGCTGCAGGCCCAATGGCCGGACTGGGTCGGCATCAAAAGCGATCCGATCTCCGAAGATATGCTGCAGCAGCAGGATGCCGAATATGCCCTTGCCGATGTCATCGTCACCGGCAGCCGCAGTTGCGCCGACACTGTTGCCGCGGAGTCGCCCGTGCCCGGCGTGGCCGACAAGCTGCGAGTCCTGCCCTACTGCTTCGACGAAACCAGGTTCGGCAGCCAGCCCGCCCCCGCCCCGGTCCGCAAGGACGAGCCGGTCCGCTTCCTGCTGGTGGGGCATCTCGGCCCGCGCAAGGGCCTGCACCTGCTGCTGCAGGCGCTCGATCACCTGCCGCCGGACAAGTTTACGCTGACCCTGCTGGGGGAGGTCAGCAGCCCGCCCGCGACCTTTGCGCGGTTTGCCGATCGCGTGACGCACATTCCGCACGTTCCGCGTGCAGAGGTGCCCGGCATCATGGCCCGACACCATGTGCTGGTGTTTCCCAGCTACTTCGAGGGCTCGGCCATTTCCCTGCTGGAGGCGCTGGCGAGCGGCCTGGCCCTGATCCAGTCGCCGATGGCCGGCAATGGTGTCACGCCGGCATGCGGGCTGATGCTGCACGAACAGTCAATCGAGGCAGTAGCGGAGGCGATGCTGGTACCAATCCAGGATCGTGACCGGCTGAATGCCTGGCGCGTGGCAGCGCAGGCGGAAAGCGCCAACTATACCTTTGCGAAATATCGCGAGCGGATCGGTACGCTGCTGGACAGCCTTCCAGCCTGACGCTTCGGCAAGCAGGCACGAAAAAGCCCCGGTGCAGCGGACTGCACCGGGGCTTTTTCATGTACCTTGACGGCGCGGTCGATCAGTCGACCACGGCCACCATATGCGGCAGGCGAGCGATGGCGCCACGCACTTCAGGGGTGTCCTGAAGCTCAACCACGCGGTGCATCTTGCCCAGGCCCAACCCGATCAGAATCTTCTTCTGGGCTTCGGGGCGGCGGATCGGCGAGCCGATCTGCTTCAGCTTGATGGTTGCCATGTTCTCTTACTCCACGATGGCTTCGGCAGCGGCCTCGGCCTCTGCTTCGCCCGCACCGCCACGACCCAGCAGGTCCGCGACGCGCTTGCCACGACGCTGCGCGACGGACTTCGGAGAAGTCTGCTCGCCCAGCGCATCGAAGGTGGCGCGGATCATGTTGTACGGGTTCGAAGTGCCGATCGACTTGGTCACGACATCCGCCACGCCCAGGCTCTCGAACACCGCGCGCATCGGGCCGCCGGCAATGATGCCGGTACCCGCCGGAGCGGACCGCACATTGACCTTGCCTGCGCCGAAATGGCCCATGCCGTCATGATGCAGCGTACGACCATCCTTCAACGGCACACGGATCATCTTCTTCTTGGCAGCGGCGGTCGCCTTGGTGATCGCCTCCGGCACTTCGCGTGCCTTGCCATGGCCGAAGCCGACCCGGCCCTTGCCGTCGCCCACGACCACCAGCGCCGCAAAGCCGAAGCGCTTGCCGCCCTTCACCGTCTTGGACACGCGGTTGATGTGCACGAGCTTTTCGATCAGCTCCTCGCCCCCGTCATCGTCACGACGATCGTCGCGCCGGCCACCGCGACCGCCGCGGCCGTCACGATTGCCGCCGCCGCGTCCATCACGGTTGCCGCCCGGGCCACCGCTGCCGCCGCCGCGTCCGCCACGGGCACCACGCTGGCCGCCATCGCGACCCTGGCCTTCACGCGCAGGCTGGCTCGGTTCACCACCGGCAGCCGACTGGCTTTCGACCGCTTCCGACGGGGTCGTCGCGATCGGGTTCTCGGTTTCGTCTGCCATCATCAGAACTCCAGGCCGCCGGCACGAGCGGCATCGGCCAGCGCCTTGACGCGGCCATGGAACAGGTAGCCGCCGCGATCGAACACGACGGTGGTCACGCCGGCAGCCACAGCCGCCTCGGCGATCTTGCGACCAACCTCGACTGCCGCATCAACATTGGCGCCCGAAGCGGACACACCCAGCGTAGAGGCCGCAGCGACCGTGCGGCCTGCCGCATCGTCGATCACCTGGGCGTAGATGTGCCGGCCGGACCGGTGAACGGACAGTCGCGGACGGGTACCGCCACGCTTGCGCAGCGCGGTGCGCACCCGGCGACGGCGGCGTTCGAACAGGGAAAGCTTGGCCATTACTTCTTCTTCCCTTCCTTGCGGAAGATGAACTCGCCGCGATAGCGGATGCCCTTGCCCTTGTAGGGCTCCGGCTTGCGCCAGCGGCGGATCTCGGCGGCAAGCTGGCCAACGGCCTGCTTGTCGGTGCCGCTGATCTCGATCGTGGTCTGGTCCGGGGTCTTCACTTCCAGGCCTTCCGGCACGGCAATGTCGACATCGTGGCTGTAGCCCAGCTGCAGCTTCAGATTGCGACCCTGCGCCGCGGCACGATAGCCGACGCCCGTGATGTTCAGCACCTTGGTGAAGCCGCCGGTGACGCCTTCCACCAGGTTGGACACCAGCGTGCGCTGCATGCCCCAGTGGCTGCGGGCAGCCTTGCTGTCATTGGCCGGGGTGACGGCAATGGAGCCGTCTTCCAGATCGTAGTTGACCAGCTCGGACAGACCAAGCGTCAGGGTGCCCTTGGGACCCTTCACGCTCAGCACCTTGCCATCGATATTGGCGGTGACGCCGTTCGGGATCACCACCGGCCTTTTGCCGATGCGGCTCATCAGAAAACCTCCGCCAGCACTTCGCCGCCGACATTCTGCGCCCGTGCTTCCGCGTCGGAAAGCACGCCACGCGGCGTCGAGACGATGGTGATGCCCAGGCCGTTGCGCACGGTCGGCAGCTCGCGGCTACCGGAATAGACGCGGCGGCCCGGCTTGGACACGCGGGCCACATGCTTGATCGCAGGCTGGCCTTCGAAATACTTCAGTTCGATCCGCAGCGCCGGATGCTTGCCGGACTCGTCCTGCGACCAGCCACGGATGTAACCTTCGCGCTGGAGCACTTCCAGCACGTTGGCGCGCAGCTTCGACGCAGGGCTGAGGACAGAGTCCTTCTTCGCCTGCTGGCCGTTGCGGATACGGGTGAGCATGTCACCCAAGGGATCGGTCATCGCCATTTAACGTGTCCTCACCAGCTCGACTTGGTCACACCGGGGATCATGCCCTTGTTGGCCAGATCCCGCAGTTCGATCCGGTTCAGGCCGAACTTGCGATAAACGCCGCGCGGGCGGCCGGTGGTTGCGCAACGGTTGCGCACGCGGGTCGGGTTGCCGTTGCGCGGCACTTCCGCCAGCTTCAGACGCGCGATCAACCGTTCACCCTCTTCGAGGCTCTGGTCGTTCGCGATAGCCTTCAGCTTCTCGTAACGTGCCGCATACTTCTTCACGAGCTGCTTGCGCTTCTCGTTCTTGTTGATGGAACTCAGTTTCGCCATGGACTTAAGCTCTCCTGCGGCGGCCTCAGGCCGCCTGCTTTTCTTCGGCCTCGGCGGCCGGGAAGGGGAAACCGAACAGGCGCAGCAGTTCGCGCGCTTCATCGTCGGTCTTTGCGGTGGTGGTCACGATGATATCCATGCCACGCACCTTCTCGATCCGGTCGTAGCTGATCTCCGGGAAGATGATCTGCTCCTTCAGGCCCATGGCATAATTGCCATTGCCATCGAAGGACCGGGGATTCAGGCCACGAAAGTCGCGGATCCGCGGCATCGCCACGGTCACCAGACGGTCCAGGAACTCGAACATGCGTTCGCGGCGCAAGGTGACCTTGCAACCGATCGGCATGCCTTCACGCAGCTTGAACTGCGCAATCGACTTCTTGGCCTTGGTGATCACCGGCTTCTGGCCGGCGATCAGCTCCATTTCCTCGGCAGCGATCTGGACCTTCTTCTTGTCCTGGCTCGCTTCGCCCACGCCCATGTTGAGCGTGATCTTCTCCAACCGGGGAATCTGCATGCGGTTGGCATAGCCGAACTTGTCCATCATCGCCTGGGCGATGCGGTCATTGTAGTCCAGCTTCATGCGCGGGATGTAGGTTTCAGCCATCGATCGTCTCACCGGACTTGACGGCCACGCGCACCTTCTTGCCATCACGCTCCTCGAAGCGGACGCGGGTGGGCTTGCCATCCTTGGGATCGGCGACGGCGACCTTGGCCACCGCCATCGGGGCGGGGGCACGCTCGATGCCACCCTGCGGGTTGGTCTGGGTCGGCTTGCGGTGACGCGCAGCGACGTTGACGCCGTCCACCACAACCTTGCCGTCCTTGGGCAGGACCTGGCTCACCGTGCCGGTGCGCCCCTTGTCCTTGCCGCTCAGGACGACAACCTTGTCGCCCTTCCTGATCTTGGCAGCGCCCATTACAGCACCTCCGGCGCGAGGCTGATGATCTTCATGAAGCCACGGCTGCGCAGCTCGCGCACCACGGGGCCGAAGATGCGGGTGCCGATCGGCTCCTCGCTCTTGTTCACCAGCACCGCCGCATTGCTGTCGAAGCGGATCACGGTGCCGTCGGCACGACGCACATCCTTGCGGGTGCGCACGATCACGGCGCGGTGGACGTCACCCTTCTTAACGCGGGCGCGCGGCTGTGCTTCCTTGACGGAGACGACGATGACGTCGCCCACGCCAGCAGTGCGGCGCTTCGATCCGCCCAGCACCTTGATGCACTGGACGCGCTTGGCACCGCTGTTGTCAGCGACGTCGAGCGTTGATTGCATCTGGATCATTGATCCGGTTCCTTCTCACTCGGCTTGCCGGAACCAGTCCGGCAGTTCCAAAAAATCCCTGCGACAACGCGGCGGGAGGCGGCCCCATAGAGCAACCTTGCCCGCCTGTCAGCCCCAGGATTTATCCTTCGAGATCGGCCTCGAGCGCCTCGCCCTTGCCGGCCTGGACACGGTCGAGCACGTTCCACGTCTTGGTCTTGGAGAGCGGACGCGTCTCCTCGATGCGCACGCGGTCGCCGGGGCGGAACTCGTTCGCCTCGTCATGCGCGTGGTACTTCTTCGACTGACGGATGATCTTGCCGTAGAGCGGGTGCTTGACCTTGCGCTCCACCTTGACCGTAACCGTCTTGTCCATCTTGTCGGAGACGACCGTCCCGATCAGGATACGCTTGGGCATGGTTGTCTCCTTACGCCTGCACGGCGGCGCGGGTGCGCTCGCCCTGCAGGGTCTTGATCTGCGCGATCTGGCGGCGAACCTCACGGATGCGCGCCGGACGCTCCAGCTGGCTCGTCGCCGCCTGGAAGCGCAGGTTGAACTGTTCGCGCTTCAACTCCACCAGCTGGTCGGCCAGCTGGTCGTCGGTCTTGGTGCGCAGGTCTTCCACCTTGGCCATCATTCGCCTCCCAGGTGCGAGGTGTCGCCCAGACGGGCCACGACCTTGGTCTTGATCGGCAGCTTCATGGCCGCACGTTCGAACGCTTCGGCCGCCAGCGGGCCAGGCACGCCATCCAGCTCGAACAGGATACGGCCCGGCTTCACGCGCGCCGCCCAGTATTCAATGGCACCCTTGCCCTTGCCCTGACGGACTTCGGCGGGCTTCTTGGACACCGGCACGTCGGGGAACACGCGGATCCACAGACGCCCTTGGCGCTTGATGTGGCGCGTGATCGCCCGGCGGGCGGCCTCGATCTGGCGAGCGGTGATCCGCTCCGGCTCCATGGCCTTCAGGCCATAGGACCCGAAGTTCAGCTCCGCGCCGCCCTTGGCAAGACCATGGATCTTGCCCTTGAACATCTTGCGGAACTTGGTCTTTTTCGGTTGCAGCATCGTCTTTACTCAGCCTTCCGATCAGCGGGCCGGACGGACGCCGGAGGTTTGAGCCTCCATCATCAGCCGGTCCTGTGCCATCGGGTCATGCCCCAGGATCTCGCCCTTGAAGACCCAAACCTTGATACCGATGATGCCATAGGCGGTCAGCGCCTCGGCGTCGGCATAATCGACGTTTGCGCGCAGCGTGTGCAGCGGCACCCGACCTTCGCGATACTGTTCGACACGCGCGATTTCCGCGCCGCCAAGACGGCCGCCGCACATGATCTTGATGCCTTCGGCACCCAGACGCATGGCCGACTGCATGGCGCGCTTCATCGCCCGGCGGAACGCCACGCGGCGGACCAGCTGGTCGGCAATGCCCTGCGCCACGAGCTTGGCGTCGATTTCCGGCTTGCGGATCTCGACAATGTTCAGCTTCACGTCGCTCTTGGTCATGGTGGCCAGCTTGGAACGCAGCTTCTCGATGTCAGCGCCCTTCTTGCCGATGATCACGCCGGGGCGTGCAGCGAAGATGGAGATGCGGCACAGCTTGGCGGGACGCTCGATCACCACCTTGCTGATCGCGGCCTGCGGCAGGCTGCTCATGATGTACTTGCGCAGCGCGATGTCTTCCTTGAGCAGCTGAGCATAGTCAGCGCCCTCGGCATACCAGCGGCTGTCCCAGGTACGGTTGATCTGCAGGCGCAGGCCGATCGGATTGCTCTTGTGACCCATGTTACGCCTCCTCGACTTCGCGCACAACGATCCGCAGCCGGCTGAACGGCTTCAGGATCCGGGTGGACTTGCCACGACCACGCGTGTGGAAGCGCTTCATGGTGATCGACTTGCCGACACTCGCCTCGGCCACGACCAGCGCGTCCACGTCGAGGTCGTGGTTGTTTTCCGCGTTGGCGATGGCGGATGCCAGCACCTTGCGCGCATCCACAGCCATCGCCTTCTTGGAGAAGGAGAGAATGTTCATCGCCTCTTCCGCGCGCTTGCCGCGGATCAGGCCGGCGACGAGGTTCAGCTTCTGCGCGGAACCACGAATGGTGGTGCCGACGGCCAGAGCCTCGTTCTCGCCAACGCGGCGGGGAGCCTTTGCCTTGCTCATTATCGCTTGCCCTTCTTGTCGGCGGCATGGCCGGGGAAGCTGCGCGTCGGCGCGAACTCACCAAGCTTGTGGCCGACCATGTCCTCGTTGACGGACACCGGGATGAACTTGTGGCCATTGTAGACGCTGAACGTCAGGCCGACGAATTGCGGAAGGATGGTGGAACGACGCGACCAGGTCCTGATCGGCGCGCGGCCACCAGCATCCTGGGCATCCTCTGCCTTCTTCAGCAGGGACAGTTCCACGAACGGACCTTTCCAGACGGAACGAGCCATGGTCGCTTACCCCTTCTTCTTCTTGGCGTGACGCGAGCGGATGATCATCTTGTCGGTCTGCTTGTTGTGCCGGGTACGGGCGCCCTTGGTCGGCTTGCCCCACGGCGTCACGGGATGGCGACCACCGCTGGTGCGGCCTTCACCACCACCATGGGGGTGATCGACCGGGTTCTTGGCGACACCACGCGTCAGCGGCTTCACACCCATCCAGCGCTTGCGACCTGCCTTGGCGAAGTTCTGGTTCGAATTGTCGGGGTTCGACACCGAACCGACCGTGCCCATGCAGTCGGAACGCAGGTAACGCTGCTCGCCGCTGTTCAGGCGCACGATCACCATGTTGCGGTCACGACCGACCAGCTGGACATAGGTGCCGGCAGAACGGGCGATCTGCCCGCCCTTGCCCGGCTTCATCTCCACATTGTGGCAGATTGTGCCGACCGGCATCTGGCCCAGCAGCATGGCATTGCCAGGCTTCGTGTCGACGCGCTCGCCCGCCACCACCGTGTCGCCCGGAGCCAGACGGCTCGGTGCCAGGATATAGGCCTGCTCGCCATCGGTGTAGGTGACCAGCGCGATGAACGCGGTACGGTTGGGATCGTACTCCAGCCGCTCGACGGTTGCCGGCATGTCCCACTTGCGACGCTTGAAGTCGATGTAGCGGTACTTCTGCTTGTGACCGCCGGCCATGCCGCGGCTCGTCACATGGCCCTTGTTGTTGCGGCCGCCGGTCTTGTGCTTGCCTTCGGTCAGCGCCTTGACGGGCTTGCCCTTGTACAGCGACGACTTGTCGACGAGGATCAGACCACGGCGCGCCGGGCTGGTCGGGTTGTAATTCTTCAGTGCCATCGGATCAGCTCACGCCTTCGGTGATGTCGATCGGGTCCTGGCCCTCGACGAGGGTCACAACCGCCTTCTTCACGTCGGAGCGGGTATAGGCCTTGCCTTTCCAGCGCTTCGACTTGCCCTTGGTGACCAGCGTGTTGACGCTCTTGACCTTGCGGCCGAACAGAGCCTCCACGGCCGCCTTGATCTGCGGCTTGGTCGCATCACCCGACACCTTGAACACGGTGGCGTTGTGCTCGGACAGCAGCGTCGCCTTCTCCGTGATGTGCGGCGCCAGGATCACGTCGTAATGACGGGCGTCGATTTCCTGCTTGTTAGCCATTGAACCGGGCCTCCAGCTTTTCGACAGCGGAGCGGGTCAGCACCAGCGTGTCATGCTTCAGGATGTCGTACACGTTCGCGCCAACGGCCGGCAGGACGTTCACGCCCGGCAGGTTGCCCGCAGCCAGGCGGAAGCCGTTCTCGACCGCTTCGCCGTCGATGACCAGCACCTTGCCGTTCCAGCCATTGCTGCCGAAGGTCTGCGCCAGCGCCTTGGTCTTGGCTTCGGCCAGTTCCAGGCTGTCCACGACCACCAGGCCATCACGCGCCTTGGCCGACAGGGCCATCTTCAGGCCGAGCGCCCGCAGCTTCTTGTTGAGCGACTGCTCGAAGTCGCGCCGGCGGGCACCATGGGCCTTGCCGCCACCGATGAAGATCGGGGCTGCACGGTCACCGTGACGGGCCGTACCACCGCCCTTCTGGCGGCCGAACTTCTTGCCGGTCCGCGCAACGTCGGAACGCTCGCGGGTGGCACGGGCCGTGCCGCGACGATTCTCCAGCTGCCAGGTGACGACCCGATGCAGGATATCGGCGCGCGGCTCGATGCCGAACACGGCATCGCTCAGCTCGATGTCGCCGGCGCTGGCGCCGTCAAGCTTCTGAACTGCAACCTTCACGGCTCAGCCCTCCTTGTTTTCGTCAGCAGCAGGGGTACCCGCCGCATCGCTGGTGTCGCCCACCGCCGGGGTGACATCATCACCGGCGCCAGCCTGCTGCTCTGCAAGCAGGGCGGCCGCTTCTTCGGTGGTCGGGCCGGTGTCGACGGCATGCTCGGCAGCGCTCTCGACCAGGCCGGCCGGCGCTTCCTCATGCTCGATCGCAGTGCTCTTGCGCTCCAGGATCGCACCGGGGAACGGCGCACCTTCGGGCAGGGGCAGCTTGACCGCGTCGCGCACCAGCAACCAGGCGTTCTTCGCACCGGGGACAGACCCCTTCACGAACAACAGTCCGCGATCGGCATCAGTCCGCACGATCTCCAGATTCTGCTGGGTGCGCTGACGATCGCCCATGTGGCCGGCCATCTTCTTGTTCTTGAAGACCTTGCCCGGATCCTGCCGCTGGCCGGTCGAACCGTGCGAACGGTGGCTCAGTGAGACGCCGTGCGTCGCGCGCAGACCGCCGAAGCCCCAGCGCTTCATGGCGCCGGCAAAGCCCTTGCCCTGCGTGTGCCCGGAAACGTCGACCATCTGGCCGGCGATGAAGTGCTCGGCCGAGATGTGCGAACCGACGGGCAGCAGCCCGCTCTCGTCGTCAACCCGGAACTCGGCGACCTTCTTCTTCAGGGATACGTTGGCCTGGGCAAAGGCTTCCCGCTGCGGCTTGGCAACGTTCTTCTGCTTCGCTTCGCCCGCACCAACCTGCACGGAATAATAACCATCACGATCAAGGGTGCGATGGGACACGACCTGGCACTCATCCAGGGCGAGGACGGTTACCGGCACGTGCCGACCGTCCGCCTGAAACAAGCGGGTCATCCCGACTTTCCTTGCGATCACGCCTGTGCGCATGATGCACAGCTCCTTAACAGAGGCCCACGGGACCATCCCGTGGGCGTGCCGGCCCTGATTGTCATGCGTCGCCCCGCCCGGGCCAGATGCCCCACAACGGGGCGAGACGGGGGACGCAGCCCGGCTGAGTGCCGGCGGTATCCCGATAGGCGCACCGCGTTGCGGTGGCGGAAACTTGCCCGGTCCGTTTAACGTCCGACCGGAAGGACCTGGTGGATCAGACCAGCCATCAGGCCAGCTTGATCTCCACATTCACGCCAGCCGCCAGGTCCAGCTTCATCAGCGCGTCCACGGTCTGGGCGTTGGGCTGCACGATGTCGAGCAGCCGCTTGTAGGTGCGCACCTCGAACTGCTCGCGCGACTTCTTGTCGACGTGCGGGCCACGGTTCACGGTGAACTTCTCGATGCGCGTGGGCAGCGGGATCGGACCCCGGATCAGCGCGCCGGTGCGGCGGGCGGTGTCCGCAATCTCGCCGGTTGCCTGATCAAGCACGCGGTGATCGAAGGCCTTGAGGCGAATGCGGATGTTCTGAGCGTCCATGTCCTGCTTACCGATGCGAAAGAGCCAAGAGGGTGCCAGCGAGGCACTCCCCCAAAACAAAGAGGAGCCGCCCGCCTCACCGGTTGCCCGGGAAGGGGCGGCCCCTTCGAAACCTGGCTGACAGGGAGCGATTCCCCGTCAGCGAAGGCGCCTATATTACTTCGTGATGGAGCTGACAACCCCAGAACCGACGGTGCGGCCGCCTTCACGGATGGCGAAGCGCAGGCCTTCATCCATCGCGATCGGCGCGATCAGCTTCACGCTGATCGTCACGTTGTCACCCGGCATCACCATCTCGGTGCCCTCGGGGAGGATGACCTCGCCGGTGACGTCCGTGGTGCGGAAGTAGAACTGCGGGCGGTAGTTGGCGAAGAACGGCGTGTGACGGCCACCCTCTTCCTTCGACAGCACGTAGATCTCGGCGCTGAACTCGCTGTGCGGGTTCACGGTGCCCGGCTTGGCCAGCACCTGGCCACGCTCCACCGCTTCACGTGCGACGCCGCGGATCAGCGCGCCGATGTTGTCGCCGGCCTGGCCGCTGTCCAGCAGCTTGCGGAACATCTCGACGCCGGTGACGGTCGTCTTCTGCGTGTCCTTGATGCCGACGATCTCGACTTCTTCGCCAACCTTGACGACGCCGGTCTCGACGCGACCGGTCACCACGGTGCCGCGGCCGGAGATCGAGAACACGTCCTCGATCGGCATCAGGAACGGACGGTCAACCGGACGCTCAGGCTGCGGGATGTGCTCGTCGACAGCCTTCATCAGCTCCTTGATCGACTCTTCGCCGATCTTCGGGTCACGACCCTCGAGGGCGGCCAGAGCCGAGCCCTTGATGATGGGAATGTTGTCGCCATCGAAGTCGTAGGAGGACAGCAGCTCGCGCACTTCCAGCTCGACCAGCTCGAGAATTTCCTCGTCGTCGACCTGATCGACCTTGTTCATGTACACGACCAGCGCCGGCACGCCGACCTGACGAGCGAGCAGGATGTGCTCGCGGGTCTGCGGCATCGGGCCGTCGGCGGCGTTCACCACCAGGATCGCGCCGTCCATCTGCGCCGCGCCGGTGATCATGTTCTTCACGTAATCGGCGTGACCCGGGCAGTCGACGTGCGCGTAGTGGCGCGCATCGGTCTCGTACTCGACGTGAGCGGTCGAGATCGTGATGCCGCGCTCGCGCTCTTCCGGCGCCTTGTCGATGTTTGCGAAATCGATCGGCGCGCCCTGCACCTTCGTGATCGCCGCCGTCAACGTGGTCTTGCCATGGTCAACGTGACCGATGGTGCCAATGTTGCAGTGCGGCTTGTTCCGCTGGAACTTTTCCTTAGCCATTTTTGCAAAAACCTCTGTTCTGGAAAATCGATCTGTACTGACTGGAAGGTCAGGCGGGGCGCCCGCTGAATCGAGCGCCCGCCCCTAGACTCATCGCCTGCCTTAGGCAAGCTTCTCCTTGACCTCGGCCGCCACGTTGGCCGGCACTTCGTCGTAGTGGGAGAACTGCATGGAGTACTGCGCCCGGCCCTGTGTGAAGGACCGCAGCTCGTTCACGTAGCCGAACATGTTGGCCAGCGGCACATGCGCATCCACAACCTGTGCGTTGCCGCGGCTGTCGGTGCCCTGGATCTGGCCACGACGGCTGTTCAGGTCGCCAATGACGTCGCCCATGAATTCCTCGGGCGTCACCACCTCGACCTTCATGATCGGCTCCAGCAGCTTGATGCCGGACTTCTGCGCGGCTTCGCGCATCGCACCGCGGCCGGCGATCTCGAACGCCAGGGCGGACGAGTCGACGTCATGGTACTTGCCGTCCAGCAGCTCGATGTCGAAGTCGATGATCGGGAACCCGATCAGCGATCCGCCCTCGGCCGTCTCGCGCATGCCCTTCTCCACCGCAGGAATATATTCCTTGGGGATGTTGCCGCCCTTGACGTTGTCGATGAAGTTGATGCCCTGCCCGCGCTCTCCGGGCCGCAGCGCCACCTTCACTTCGCCGAACTGGCCGGAGCCGCCCGACTGCTTCTTGTGGGTGTAGATCAGTTCCACAGCACGGGCCAGCGACTCGCGATACGCCACCTGCGGTGCACCGACATTAGCCTCGACCTTGAACTCGCGGCGCATGCGATCGACCAGGATGTCGAGGTGAAGCTCGCCCATGCCCTTGATGATCGTCTGGCCCGATTCGTGGTCGGTCGACACGCGGAAGCTGGGATCCTCGGCAGCCAGGCGGTTCAGGGCGACGCCCATCTTCTCCTGGTCGGCCTTGGTCTTGGGCTCCACGCTCAGCTCGATCACCGGCTCCGGGAACTCCATGCGCTCCAGGATGATCGGGTTTGCCGGGTCGCACAGGGTATCACCGGTAGTGGTGTCCTTCATGCCGGCCAGCGCCACGATGTCGCCCGCGAATGCCTCTTCGATGTCTTCCCGGTTGTTGGAATGCATCAGCAGCATGCGGCCGATCTTCTCCTTCTTGTCCTTCACCGAGTTCAGGACCTGGCCCTTGGCCAGACGCCCCGAGTAGATGCGGGTGAAGGTGAGCGAGCCCACGAAGGGATCGTTCATGATCTTGAAGGCCAGGCCGGCGAAGGGTGCCTCGTCGCTCGAAGGACGGCTGTCCTCCTCGTCGCTGTCCGGCTTCACGCCCTTGATGGCAGGTACGTCGATCGGGCTCGGCATGTAGTCGACCACGGCATCGAGCAGGGGCTGCACGCCTTTGTTCTTGAATGCGGAGCCGCACAGCACCGGCACGAACAGCTGCTCCAGCGTGCCCTTGCGGATCAGCGCCTTCAGCGTCGCAGCGTCAGGCAGGTTGCCCTCGAGATAGGCTTCCATGAGCTCGTCGTCGCTCTCGACGGCGGTTTCGATCAGGCGCTCGCGGTACTCCGCTGCCTTGTCGGCCATGTCGGCAGGGATCTCGACATACTTGAAGTTGGCCCCCAGGCTCTCGTCTTCCCAGACGATGCCGCGGTTGTTCACCAGGTCGACCACGCCCTTCAGATCGGACTCGGCGCCGATCGGCAGATACAGCACCAGCGGCTTGGCGCCCAGACGATCGATGATCGACTGCACACAGTAGTAGAAGTCCGCACCGGTGCGATCCAGCTTGTTCACGAAGCACATCCGCGGGACCTTGTACTTGTCCGCCTGGCGCCACACGGTTTCGGACTGCGGCTCGACGCCGGCGACGCCGTCGAACACGGCGACCGCGCCGTCAAGGACGCGCAGCGAGCGTTCGACTTCGATGGTGAAGTCGACATGGCCGGGAGTGTCGATGATGTTGATGCGGTGCTTGGGGCCCTGGCCATCCTCTGCCTGCCAGAACGTGGTCGTGGCGGCGGAGGTGATGGTGATCCCGCGCTCCTGCTCCTGCTCCATCCAGTCCATCGTCGCGGCGCCGTCATGGACTTCGCCGATCTTGTAGGACTTGCCGGTGTAGTAGAGGATCCGCTCGGTCGTGGTGGTCTTGCCGGCGTCGATGTGCGCCATGATGCCGATATTGCGGTAACGTTCCAGCGGATATTCGCGGGCCATGGGTAGTTCCTCGGGGTGTGCGGGGCAGCGCCGGACCAGCCGACGCGCCCCATATAATCAATTGTGTGACCGCTTGAAGGCCGAAGCGGATGCTCCGGCCCGCGCCGCCACCACGCTTACCAGCGGTAGTGGCTGAAAGCGCGGTTGGCGTCGGCCATGCGGTGCGTATCTTCCCGCTTCTTCACCGCGTTGCCGCGATTGTTGGCCGCATCCAGCAGTTCGCCCGACAGGCGCGCCGCCATGGTGGTTTCCGCACGGCCGCGGGCGGCCGTGATCAGCCAGCGGATCGCCAGCGCCTGGGCGCGTTCCGGACGCACTTCCACCGGCACCTGGTAGGTGGCACCGCCGACACGGCGGCTGCGGACTTCCACGGCCGGCTTCACATTGTTCAGCGCATCATGGAACATCTGCACCGGATCGTTCTTGGACCGGGTCTCGACGGTCTCGAGCGCGCCATAGACGATCCGCTCCGCAACCGACTTCTTCCCGTCCAGCATCAGGTTGTTCATGAACTTGGACAGCACCAGATCTCCGTACTGGGGATCGGGCAGGATTTCCCGCTTCTCGGGACGACGACGACGTGACATATTCTGCTTCCTTCCCGGAGACGCTTACTTAGGACGCTTCGCGCCGTACTTCGAACGGCTCTTCTTGCGGTCCTTCACGCCCTGCGTGTCGAGCACGCCGCGCAGCACGTGGTAGCGCACGCCCGGAAGATCGCGCACACGGCCGCCGCGGATCAGCACAACGGAGTGCTCCTGCAGGTTATGGCCTTCGCCCGGGATGTAGGAGATGACTTCGCGTCCGTTGGTCAGGCGAACCTTCGCAACCTTGCGCAGTGCCGAGTTCGGCTTCTTCGGGGTGGTCGTGTAGACCCGGGTGCAGACGCCGCGCTTCTGCGGGTTCTGCTCCATCGCCGGGACCTTGCTCTTGGCCTTGACCGGCGTGCGGCCCTTGCGGACCAGCTGGTTAATAGTGGGCATGGGTATCCTTCACCATGTGCGTGGCGCCACGAAGCGGCCGGGTGCGGAAAGTCACAAGGATCGCGCTGCCTGCGGGCCGAAAGACCAGCGGCGCATCGCCCGAAGCAGGGAGACGCGCCTTGTTGCGACAAGCGCGAGCCGAAAACACTCCACCCCCGCCCACCGGGCACCGGGTTACTTTGACGGCCGCCATGATGAGGAAAAACCCCGGCAGGACGGGCAGCGCCAATGTTCAGCTCTGCCACCGGACGGCACGAATGCCGGAGCCGGGAACCCGGCGCCTGTACGGGGATGTGCCGCGCGGGTCAAGCAGGGCATGACGCCGGGCGCTTGCCATCCTGGAGGTTCCCTGCCGCCACAACGGCCCGTGCCGAAAGCATTTTCCTACAGCCGCCTGCCCATGCCATCGCGCCGGCGTACAGCGGGAGGCAAGCGGGTGACGGAGCAGGGACGCGGCGATTATGTCTGGATCGAACAGGCAGTGCCGAACACGACATCGCCCGTGATCGAGACGTTCGAGGTTCCCGCCGCGCTGGCACCGCCGCAGGAGCTGGCGCCGCAGCTGCGCCTGCCGACCGAGCAGGCCTTCACCATGGTTCCGCACGGCGACGGCATGATCGCGGCGCCGGTGCTGCCGGAGGATGCGCTGCCCGGTTGCGAAGACCACCGCGCGCGGCGGGCGGCCGGGCGGCGCACATCCTATGTCACCAATCCCGGCCCCATGCCGGAGGCGGACGATCCGCTGCTGGACTTCGTGCCAGCGCCGCACACTCATCCGCGGCGCAACTCCATCACGGCGGAGCGGCAGCGCGAATTCATCGCCGCGCTGGCGGCGACGGGCGTGGTGCTGCAGGCGGCGGCGCATATCGGTGCCAGCCCCGAAGCGCTGTACAATCTGCGGCACAAGCCGGGGGCGGACGACTTTGCCGCGGCATGGGAAGCGGCGGCCGAGCGCGGCTTCGCCCGGGTGGAGGACAGCGCGGTGCAGCGGGCAATCACCGGGGAGAACCGGCTGATCGTGTCCGGCGGCAAGCTGCTGGGATATGAGCGGCGCCATAACGAGGCGCTGGTGATGTTCCTGCTGCGGAACCGCCGGCCCGAGCGCTACGGTGGCAGCGGACGATCGCCCAAGCTGCCGCCGCTGCGCCAGGCGCGCCATGTTCCGGCCCGGGACCCGGCACCGGCGCCGGCGCTGTCACAGGAGGAACCGCCCGCCCTGCCCGCCGGCGATGCCGAGGCGGCCGCGCCCGGTGATCTGCGCGGCTGGAAGCGGATGCTGCTGGAGCAGCCGCACAGCGTGGACCTCCGCCGCTTCACCGGGTTCGAACTGGAGGCGCTCGAGCAGATGACGGCGGCGGAAGCCTATGCGCCCGATCCGGTTCCGCACAGGCTGGTGGCAGACCATGCAAGCGGGAACGGGGCGAGCGCCGAACCGTCGCTCGGAGGATGAACGAGGATCGCAGCGAACCCCCGGTGACGCCTGACGGCCGCTACCTGGTGGTGCGTGGGCGGTTGTGGCGGCGGGCGAACCCGGACCTGCCCGACCATGTGCGGCAGGCTCTGGTCGATCGGCTGATGGCCGCGCGCCGCGCGGTCGGCCGTGCGCTGAAGGCAGGTGATGCGGCGGCGCTGGCTGCGGCGCGCGGCGCGGTGGACGAGGCCAAGATCGCGCTGGGCGAGCGTGGGCCGGTGTGGTGGGACGATGGTGCGCCCGACCTCAACCGCCACATGGCGCGCAACACCCCCTATCATGCGTGGTTCGCCGCACTGGAGGCGCAGGGTGCGGACCAGGCTTAGCATCTGCCGCCGGAAGCTGTCCTTTGCCGATGAGGCGGAGGCGCAGGCCGCGATCACCCGATCCGGGCTGGTGTTGCGGACCTATCGTTGCGACCGCTGCCATCGCATCCACCTGACCAGCCGGACCAAGGGCAAGCGGATGCCGCGGACCGGGGCCGGCACCGGCGGTAATCATGAGACAAATGGTAATTGCGGCACAGATGCGCCGATCCGCGGTTGAACAAGGAAACCGAAAAGGGTCCTGTGTGTCGCGTTACCTGATTGCCGAGAGTGAACTGCCGAAAGAACGCCAGAAGCGGCGCGCGCGCGCAGGCAAGAGTTCGGGCGAAACCTACCAGGCCACGCTGGAGCAGATGCGGCCCGGCGCGGACGTCACCCTGATTGCCCCGGCCGACGAAGACGCGCCGGTGCTGTCGCCCGAGGAGCTGGCCAGGTTCGACGCGGTGCTGCTGACCGGATCGCCGATGCATGTCTATGACGACACGCCGCCGGTGCGCCGCCAGCTGGCCTTCATGCGGGCGGTGTTCGCCTCCGGCACGCCCTCCTTCGGATCATGCGCCGGCTTGCAGGTCGCCACTGCGGCCGCGGGCGGCCGGGTGCGGCGCATGGCGGGGCGGATCGAGGCAGGCATCGTGCGCGGGATCACCGCGACGGAGGCCGGACGCGACCATCCCCTGCTGGCCGGGCGTCCGCCATGCTGGGATGCGATCGGCATTCATGGCGACGAGGTGGAAGTGCTGCCGCCCGGGGCCACATTGCTGGCGGGCAATGCCGCCACGGTGGTGCAGGCGGCCGAGATCCGCCACGATCGCGGGGTCTTCTGGGGCGTGCAATACCACCCGGAGCTGACCATGGCCGAAATCGCCACCGCGCTGCGATCGCAGGCGGACGACCTGGTGGAGAACGGGGTGGCGGAAAGCGACGATGATGTCGGCACGATCGCCGACATGCTGGAAGAACTGCATCGCCGGCCCGACCATCACCCCTTGCGCTGGAAGCTGGGGGTCGGAAGGGAAATGGCGGAAGAACAGCGACGGCGGACCGAGATCAGCAATTTCCTGGATCATGCGGCCAGGCTGAGGGACGGCGGCATCTGAGGCAGGCGCCGCCGCCGGCGTGCCTCAGCGGGTAACCGTCAGCTCGAAACCGCCGGGCGTTTCCACGCCCCCGGCAGCGGTGGCGGTGATGCGCAGGTCGCGCAGCCAGCGGGCCAGATCCTCGTGCCGGCTGAGCGGCAGGCTGACCAGCGCGTTGAGGTCGCCGCCGCCATCATCGTCGGTCGCGATTTCCGACTGGCCGAACGGGGTGTCGATCCCGACCTTGAGGTAGGGATCGAGTGCGTCCTCCCCTTCCCCCATCGCATTCATGGCGATCTGCACGGCCCCCGGCTGCCGCACGAGCGTGGCGATGGCCCGCTGGCTGAGGCGGTAGACCGGCGGCGCGGCGAGACTGGCAACGACGCCCTGCACCGTCTCGTCCAGGCCGATCTCGATCGGGTCCGGCAGCTCGATCCGGTTCAGGCCGAACGTGTAGGCGCCGCTGCCCGAGCCGACGCCGCTGACGATGGCGGCATAGGTGCCGTCACCAGGCGCGGTAAACACCAGCTGCGCGGCCAGGCTGCCGCCGCTGTCATCATCCTCGACCAGGGCCGTGGTGCCGGCGACGGTCGGCGTCTGGCCGGGCGTTGCGGGCACGATGCGCAGATAGGGATCGAGGCCCGATTCGTCGGAGCCGGCCACGGCCTCGAACGTGTCGCCCTGCTTCGCGGTGAAGATGAACGCCTGCTCGCCATTGGCGCGCAGCGTACCTTCGTGGGTGTAGGGAAGCCGGCTTACCGTCTCCGGTTCGGACGGTCGCCAGTCACTGGGGGTGACGGTCAGCGTGAAGTGCGGCGCATCGCCCAGCCCCTCCGTGCTTTCGCCAAGCTGGCTGACCACCACGCGGACCCGCTGCCCCGCGGCGGAGAACAGCGGCACGCGGGCGGCTAGCCCGTCGCCGAAATCATCGTTGGTGGCGAGTTCCGCACCGGCTTCGTCATAGACGGTCAGCACCGGGTCCGTGCCGCCGAGCGGCAGCGCCGTGACCTCGACCGACTGCCCCGCCGCAAGCGTCAGCCAGTAGGCACGCGTTCCGTCTGCCGGCGCGAAGCTGCCCTGGATGACGTAACCGACAGAGGGCTGCTGCGCGATATCGGCGGCAATCGTGCGGCTTTGCGCGCCGGCGGTTTGGACAAGGCCGGCCTGGCCCAGGCAAAGGACAATGGCAGTCAGCGCGATGCGATACATGCTAGGCAAATCCCCCGGGTTGCCGACGGTCGGACCCATGCCGATCCGTACAGCTTGCGGCCTGTATCAGCCTGCCGCCGGGGGTTGTAAACAGCTTCAAACCGTTCGTCTGTATTCGACCGTGTTCGCAATCACTTGGCCCGACCCGCCGGGGCCGGTCGGCACGTGCCCGCGTGCCCCATGGCCGAATCACCCGCTGTCAGGCGGCGAGCGGCATCGGCATGGCGGTCTTTCCCGCGGGCCGGTTCGCCTGCAGGTAGGCGGTCATCTTGGCATAGCCCAGTTCCGACAGACGCACGAAGCTGCGCCGGGCATCCCGCCGGTCCGCTTCCCGCAGCAGCAGGCCGTTCCTTTCCAGCTGCTTCAGCCAGCGCAGGGCGGTCGTCTCGGGCACGCCTGCGCCCAGGCATGCCGCGGTGACGGAGACGCGCTTGCCCTGCCGGTCGCAGATATACAGGTCCAGCAGCATGTCCCATGCGGGCTCGCCGAACAGGTCACCGTCGAAGAACTCGCGCCGACGCTGGCGTTCGCGGTAGATGTCCTGTGCCACCACCAGCCACATGTCGCTGTCCTGGCCGTAGGCGTCGAACGCGGCGCGGTCCGCCTCCGCCGCGTCGCGCGCGGCGACATCGGCGGCGAGGCGCATGGCCTGATTGCCCAGCATGCGGAGCTGGCGGGTGAGCGCGGCCATGTCCGCGGCCATAGCGGCCTGGTCGGGCGCCGGGGTGACGGGCAGCTGGACGCTCATGCCGCGGCTCCCGCCGGTGATGTGCCGATCAGCGGAACGGAAGCTCGGGCCGCCAGTCCGGATACGGTCCGATGCGGCGCTGCCGCAGCAGGTGCGCGCCGAGGCCGATCGCCAGCGCCACCACGGTGAGCAGGGCCGGCGGTTCCACCATCGCCCAGTAGGCCCGCTGCATGCCCCCCGGCAGCAGCAGCGCGGCGAGGTGCCCCAGCACCGCAACCAGCTTCAGCCCGGCCGGCACGATCGGCCACACCCGGTTGGCCCGGATGGCCAGCCAGGTGAAGACCGCCAGCTCCACCAGGTTGCCGACGAAGATCGACGGCGCGAAATGGCTGAACTGCACGCGGCCGACCGCCACGCCGAGCAGTTCGTCGGCCAGGAACATCGCCAGCAGGAGGCCGCCCGCCGCCCGCTCCGGCGCACCGCCGCGCCACACGGCGAGAAAGTAGACCAGCACCGATAGCGCCGAGATCAGGAGTGTGTGCGGCTGCATGGCCCAGGCTAGGCCCCGCCCCCGCACTCAACCTCGCCAAGATCCGTGACATTGTTCGACCCCCGAATGCCCGATCTCGCGACGATCGGGATCCCCATCACCGGAGCTGCAGGAAGGGTCGGCATCATTGTGCGGCCATGGTGCGCGAGATCTGGTCGAACATCATGACCGAACCCAGCGCGATGAAGACGAGCATGACCGCGAGAACCGCGATCGCACCCAGCCGCATGACCGTACCGTTGCGCCCTTCGAACAATTCCGGAGCGACGCGGTACTCCGTGATGCCAGCCCCTCCAGCGGAGGGAGCGGGAACCGGCAGGAGCGCTGCGCCGTTCGCCCTGCCGGTATCGGCGGGCAGCGGTTCGGCGACGATAGGGGTTTCTTCATATGCCAACGGACGGGATGGTTCACCATGCGTCCCGGCCATGCCGTCCAGCAGCCGGCGATAGGTCTGGGCGACCTCCCCCCGGCTGTCGGCGCCGAGCTTGACCTTGGCGAACTGGATCCGCTGATCGACCGTATGCGGGGAGATCCCGAGATCGCGCGCGATCTCCTTGGATGTCTTGTGCGCTATCAGCAGGTCGAGCACCTCCCGCTGCTTGTCCGTCAGGGAGGCCAACTGCTCCCTTATGTCAGACTCTGACATATGCCTGCGACCCTGTTATGTCCCTTTGCGGCACATCTATACGGGCGCAGGCTCGAGGGGAAGTGCGCAATATGCCGGTCCGGAAGATTCGGACCGGCCGCCTCAGTCGCCGGTGGCGGGCACCAGATGGGCGACCAGCGCGCGGACCTTCTTCTGCCGCCATTGCGGGCGTGGTGCGACCAGCCAGTAGGCCCGGCGGACCTCCTCCGGTTCGCTCAGCGCCAGCAGCCGGCCGGATGCGAGCGCCTCCTCGACCAGTGGCAGCGGCAGGGTGGTGCGGCCGAGGCCCGCCAGTGCGGAGGACAGCGCCTGGCCGGCATTGCCGACCTGCAGCAGCACCTCGTCCCCCGCCGCAGGGTCGGGGCAGCCGGGCCAGGTGACCCAGCCAGCGGGGGCATCAGGCGCGGCCACGGTGATGCGGCGCGCGGGCGACAGTTCCACCCCTTCGTAGTCGCCAGGCCCTTCCACCAGGCGCACGGCCGCGTCGAGATTGGCCTGCGTGAAATCCGCCTCCTCCTCCGCCACCAGCTGGAAGCGGACCTGCGGGTTGGCGGCGCGGAAGCTCGCCAGCCGGGGCGCGAGCCACTGCGCGTAGAACTCGCGCGGCGCGGCCAGCGCGAAGGCGTGGCTGGACTGCCCCGCCTGCATGGCCTGCACGCTTTCCTCGAACCGCAGGAAGCCTTCGCGCAAGGGTTCCAGCCCGCCCTGCGCCTCGTCCGTCAGTTCCAGTCCGCGCGAGGTGCGGCGGAACAGCACCACGCCCAGCACATCTTCCAGCGCGCGGATCTGCTGGCCCACGGCGGCCGGCGTCACCGCCAGTTCGTCCGCCGCGCGGGTAAAGCTGAGATGGCGGGCCGCGGCGTCGAACACGCGCAGGGCGTTCAATGGCAGATGGGTACGCTTCATGGCATCACGCTCGGCACGGTCGCAATCACAGGCCGATCAACGCGCGGTAGCCGGCGCGGCCAGCGGAAAGAACGGGATCGCCACCTCGAACGCCGAGCCGTCCTCGCGCGAGAAGCCATAATGCCCTTCCATCGATCCGGTCCGCGTGGTCAGCTCGCAACCCGACACATAATCGTGCGTGGCGCCGGGATCGAGCACCGGAGTTTCCCCCACCACGCCTTCGCCATCCACCAGGCTGACGATGCCGCGCCCGTCGGTGATGCGCCAGTGGCGGGTACGCAGCTGGATCCGGTCGTCCCGCGCATTCTCCAGCCGGATGTGATAGACCCAGAACCACCGCTCGTTGGTGACGCGCGACTGGTCGGGCATGAAGGTCACGGACACGCGCACCGTCACCCCGTTGGTGATGGCAGCGTGCTGAAACATGTTGGCAAGCAGTTCGGCCATGGTGCGCAGCCTACGGCCCTGCCCCTCAAACGGCAATGCCCCTCTGTCCGGGACGGCGGCCGCGCGATCCTAGTCCGCGGGCTGCTCCGCCAGCACCGCGCCGTCGGCATCCAGCGCCCAGCGCAGGCCGCCCGGCGCATAGTCCAGCGTCACGGTCGCCTGCAGATTGTGCCGCGGCACATCGCGGATCAGCGTGGTGCCGAACCCTTTGCGTTCCGGCTCCACAACCGGCGGCCCGCCGCTTTCCTGCCACCATATGCGGAACCTTGCGCGATCGGGCGGGCAATTCCAGCCGATCGAGACATGCCCGTCCTGGACCGACAGGGCGCCATATTTAAGCGAATTGGTGGCGAGCTCGTGCAGCGCCATGCCCACCACTTCCGCCGCCCGCGGAACTAGCGCGCATTGTTCGCCGGCGATGCTGACTTCGCCCGGCGCGCCCGTCAGGAAGGCAAGCTGGCTACTCACCAGCTCTGCCACCGGAACGTCGCGCCACGCGCGGCGGACCAGGATGTCCTGGTTGACGGCCAGGCTGCGGACCCGATCCTCGAACCGGGCGATGAACTCGGCCTGCCCGGGCGCGGTGCGCCGGGCGAGCGCCTGCACGGTGCTCAGCATGTTCTTGGAGCGGTGGTTCACCTCCATCAGCAACAGGCGGATCTGCTCTGCCTGTTCGCGCTGGTCGGTGATGTCCGTGTTGGTGCCGACCCAGTTGACCAGCAGTCCGGCCGCATTGCGGATCGGCTGGGTGCGCCCCAGGAACCAGCGATAGGTGCCATCGGCGGCGCGCATGGGGAACGTGCCCTCCCAGGGTTCCTGCCGCCGGATGGCCGCGTCGAAGGTCTGCGTCACTTCCGCATGGTGATCCGGGTGGATCAGGTCCCGTCCGCGGAACGGCCGGTGGGCTGCGCTGTCGACCCCGCTGAAGTCGTACCAGCGTCGATTGTACCATTCGATCCTGCCGTCCGGCGCGGCGATCCAGGCCAGCTGGTCGATATTGTCCGCCAGCATGCGGAACCGTTCCTCGCTGAGCGTCAGGCGGCGCTGGTTCGCCAGGTGCTGTCCGGCATCGCGGGCGATCTTGCTGGCACCGACGATCAGGCCCGCACGATTGCGCACCGGCGACACGGTGACGGACACATCCACCAGGCGGCCGCTCTTGTGGATCCGGCGGGTGAAGAACTGGCCGACCTGCTCCCCGGCCCGGATGCGGTCGAGGATGTGGTCCTCCTCCTGCTGGCGGTCGGCTGGCAGCAGGATGCGGACGGACTGCCCGACCATCTCCGCCGCGCTGTAGCCGAACAGCCGTTCCGCCGCGGGATTCCACGCCTGCACGACCCCCTCCGTGGTCTTGGCGACGATGGCATCGTCCGATCCCTGGAACAGGGCAGCGAACAGGTCCTCTTTCTCGATCAAGCGCGTTCCGTTTCCGTCCTGACGGGGCCGACCAGCTACATACGAGGGCGCATGGGGAAAGCAATCGAGCTTTGTAGCAGCGGCCGGTGACCGGGCGCGCAAAAAGGCGGTTTGCCGGCAACGTGTCCTAAAGTATCAGGCAAGTAGCACCTGGACATCAGGGGCAGGCGAACCGCGCCTGAGTCCCGCCCGGATTGCGAGAAGGATTGCGCGTGCACATACCGGCGCCGAACTGGACCAGAGGCAGGCTGCGGCGTGGTACCACGCAGGGCCCGGCCTGCTGGTGGCGCATGCGCAGATGAAGGTGATCGTGCCCGACATCCACCTGACCATCGCGGCATGCAGCACGGCGTTGGCGGTGATCATGTGCGTCGTGATCCTGCTGTCCTCCGCCAACGATGGCGCACGGCGGGAGCGGTGGTGGCTGTTCTTCCCGTTCGGCATTGCGGTGCCGGCGGGCGTGCTGCTGACCTGGCCCGAATTGCTGGGCAAGCCGTTCTGGGGGCTGCAGCTGGGCTGGTTCGCCCTGACGCTGGTCTATGGCGGTGTGTGGAATGCCGCCCGGGTCAGCCTGGGCCGCGCGCCGCGACTGCTGGCGGTGCTGCTGCCCTGTTCGGCCGCGTTGCTGTTCAACGCGACGGTCGGGGCCGATACGGCATGGCCGGAGATGCGGATGCTGCCACGGATCGCCCTGTTCGGCCTGTTCAACGCGCTGGCTGCACGCGAGTTCTGGCGTCTGCCCGAACACCAGCCGCCCAGTGCCATGACCTTGCGCTGGATCCTGACAGCCTTTGCCGTGATCGACCTTGGGCGCACGCCGCTGGCGCCGCTCCTGCCCGGACCGCTGGGTGTCGATCCGACGCAGCTGTGGTCGCTGGCCCTGTTCAACTTCGCACTGGTGCTGGAAGGCCTGCTGCTGGGCGTGTTCCTGACCGCGCTGCGGCGCGAACAGGTGGCCGCCCGCCACCTGCGGCTGGCGATGGTCGATCCGCTGACCGGCGTCGGCAACCGCCGTGCCCTGGATGCGGCAATCGCCCAGCTGGAGGAAGCACCGCCGACGAAGGATGCGCGGCCGGTCGCGATTGCGATGTTCGATATCGACTGCTTCAAGCTGGTGAACGACGAACTGGGCCACCCGTTCGGCGACCTGGTGATCGCCGGTGCGGCGCATGTCGCGCAAGAGCTGTTCGGCCCCGGACAGGTCTATCGTACCGGCGGGGAGGAGTTCGCGGTGGTGTTCCGCGCGGCCACGATGTCGGACGCGCTGCGGCGGGCGGACCGGCTGCGCAAGGCCTTTGCCGATCGCAGCCATCGCGAAGGCAGTACCGTGCGGCGGTGCACGATCAGCGTGGGCGTGGCCCTGACCGGCCCGGACCGTGGGCCCAGAGCGTTGCTCGCCTGCGCGGACGAGGCGCTGTATACGGCCAAGCGCGGCGGCCGCAATCGCACGATCATCGCCGGTTCGCTCCTGCCGGTCGCCATCACCCCTGTGTTGAGGGACTACCCGCGAGCTGTGCGCCGCGTGTCGCTTGGCGACTGAGGCCGCAGCTTTCAGCGGCCGATGCGGTTCAGCGCCTGATCGAGGTCGGCGATCAGGTCGAGCGGATCCTCCAGCCCGACATTCAATCGCAGCATGCCATCGGAGACGCCGGCGTCGGCGCGGCCCTCGGGCCCCATATTGTAATGGGTGGTGGTCGCCGGGTGGCACATCAGCGACTTGGAATCGCCGATATTGTTGCTGATGTCGATCAGCTGCAGCGCGTCCAGCAAACCCATCGCCTGCTCCTGCCCGTCCATGTAGCAGGCGAAGATCGGACCGGCCGCCACCATCTGCCGCATGGCCAGATCATGCTGCGGGTGGCTGGGCAGGCCGGGATAGAGCACCTCCACGCCGCGCCCTTCCAGGAAGCGGGCAACCTCCAGCGCGTTCTCGCTCTGCCGGCGCGCGCGCAGGTCCAGCGTCTCCAGCCCCTTCAGCACCACCCAGGCGTTGAACGGCGCCAGGATCGGGCCCGTGTTGCGCTGGAACGGCATCAGCACATCGGTGATCCACTGCTCGGACGCGCACAGCGCACCGGCCAGCACGCGGCCCTGCCCGTCCATCAGCTTGGTGGCGGAATAGGCGACGATGTCCGCCCCGAACTCCATCGGCCGCTGCAGGACCGGGCTGGCGAAGGCATTGTCCACCAGCGTGGTAATGCCGTGCGCCCGTGCCAGCCCGCAGACATGCGCCAGGTCGACCACGTCCATCGTGGGATTGGCCGGCGTCTCAAAGAAGAACATCTTTGTGTTGGGGCGGATCGCGGCCTCCCACGCGGCATTGTCGCGCGCGTCGATGGTGGTGCCTTCGATCCCGAAACGCGGCAGCAGATTGTCCACGATCCAGCGGCACGAACCGAACGCCGCCTTGCCCGCAACGATGTGGTCACCGGCGGACAGGTGCGCCAGCATGGCGGCGGACATCGCGGCCATGCCGGTCGCCTGCACACGGCAGGCTTCGGCACCTTCCAGCGCGGCGATGCGGTCCTCCAGCATCTGCGTAGTGGGGTTCTGCATGCGCGAATAGACCATGCCCGGTGCCTCGCCCGCAAAGCGGTCGGCAACGGTCTGCGCGGAATCGTAGGTGTACCCGCTGTTGAGGAACAATGCCTCGCTGGTCTCGCCATGTTCCGAGCGCCAGGTGCCGGCGCGCACGGCCTGCGTTGCGGGGCGCCAGGCGGCGGTGACGGAGCGGTCCTGTCCGGTGGTATTCTTCATGGGACTGCGCATTACGGCCACCGGCGCGGCGGGGCAAGCTTGCCCTCCTGCCCGCCGCTTTGTAGGCGCGCACCGGTGACGAGGACCCCGCCGCCTGCCCATCCCCGCGACCCGCTCGGCTGGACGGCGCTGCTGGTGGCGCTGTTTGCCGTCCTGGCCGGATGGAAGCTGACCACCCCGTCGCAGCCCTTCTTCGACGAAGTGCATTACCTGCCCGCGGCCCGTGCGCTGCTGGACCTCTCGCGCATCGCCAATCCGGAGCACCCGCCGCTCGGCAAGCTGCTGCTGGCGGGTGGCATGGCGCTGTTCGGGGACAATCCGCTGGGCTGGCGGGTGATGCCGTGGGCGGCCGGCGTGCTGACCTTGTGGGCGTTCACCCGCGCGCTGTGGTTCGCCAGCCTTTCGCGCTTTGCCAGCCTGACGGGCGGCGTGCTGGCGGTGGCTGGGTTCCCGCTGCTGGTGCAGGCGCGCATCGCCATGCTGGACGTGTTCATGCTGGCGGGCGTGGCCTGTGCAGCGTGGCTGTGCGCCGCCGCCATGCGCGAGCCGGAACGGGCGCGCTGGCGACTGGCACTGGCCGGCGTGGCACTGGGCTGCGCGATGGCGGCCAAGTGGAACGCCATTCCGGTGGCGGTGCTCCCCGGTCTCGCCTTTGCCGCCGTGCGGCTGCGCGCCTGCGGCTGGCACGGGCTGGTGACCCGGCGCGGACCGCCGGTGGCCAATATCCGGCTGGCAGAGGCCGCGTTGTGGCTGGGGCTGGTGCCGCTGGCCACCTATGCCGCCTGCTACCTGCCTTACTGGTTCGTGGAGGTGGCCCCGCTGCGAGGCTGGGCCGGGCTGGTGGCCTGGCACGGGGAGATGCTTGCCTTGCAGCACCAGATCCTGCCGCCGCATCCCTATGGCAGCCGATGGTGGGAATGGGTGCTGGACTGGCGGGCGATCTGGTATCTGTACGAGCCGGTGGACGGCGCGCAGCGAGGCGTGCTGCTGGTCGGCAATCCGCTGGTCCACCTGCCCGCGCTGCCCGCGCTGGCGTGGTGCCTGTGGGCAGGTCTGCGCGGGCGGGCGGACGCACTGGCGGTGGCGGTGCTGTATGGCGCCAGCATGGCGCTGTGGATGGTGACGGCCAAGAACGTGCAGTTCTTCTATCATTATAGCCTGCCCGGCCTGTTCGCGACGGCAGCGCTGGCGCTGGCGCTGGATGCGTGGTGGCAGCGGGGCTGGCGGAGCGTGCTGGCGGTGCCGGTGGGAGCATTGCTGTTGCTGGCTTGGTTCTGGCCGGTGCTGACCGCCGGCGCTCTGGATGGGCCAGACGGGTTCCGGCGATATGCCTGGGTGCGCGGCTGGATCTAGCCGCAGTAGCTTGCTCGGTCACATCGATGTGGCCATGTTTCGTTCATGTACACTGCCCGATAGGTGAACGAACAGGATCATTCGAGATCCCGGTGCCAATCGGAGACGATCGATGAAGACATTCATTCTTGCCACGGCGCTTGCGGCCATGATCGTCGCGCCCGCCGCTGCCGCCCCCGGGAAGGGCCAGAGTGGCCGGGGGAACAGCGAACATCATGAACGCTGGGATCGCGACGACCGTCGCGGAAACGACCGCCGTGACGATCATCGCGACTATCGCGGAGGCGACCGTCGGGACGATCGTGGGCCACGCGGCGGGCGCGGGATCCCTCCGGGTCACATCCCGCCGGCCGGCCAGTGCCGCGTGTGGTTCGATGATCGCCCGCCCGGCCACCAGCCGCGTGCGACCAGCTGCCGCGAAGCCCGCGCCACCGCCCATCGTTATGGCGGGCGGGTGATCGTCGGCGGACGGAGGTAGCTTCGTCGCCCGCTCCCGGCAGGCCGGGAGCGGCAGGCGGCCTACAAACGCGCCAGCACCGCATCGCCGATGGCGACGGTGCCGGCCGTGCCGCCCAGGTCGCCGCCCTTGATCCCGTCGGCCAGGGTCACGGCGACCGCCGCCTCGATCCGGGTGGCGGCGTCCTCCTGCCCCAGCGCATGGCGCAGCAGCATGGCGAGCGACAGGATCATGGCCATCGGGTTGGCACGGCCGGTGCCGGCAATGTCGGGCGCGCTGCCGTGGATCGGCTCGAACAGGCCGAGCGTCCCATGCGCCATCTGCCGCTCGCCCAGCGCGGCGCTGGCGAGCAGGCCGATGGAGCCGACGCACATGCTCGCCTGGTCGGACAGGATGTCGCCGAACAGGTTGCCGGTGACGATCACGTCGAACTGGCCGGGATCGCGCACCAGCTGCATCGCGGCATTGTCGACATACATATGCGTCAGCGCGACATCCGGATATTCGGCGGCGACCTCGATCACCACGTCGCGCCACAGCTGGCTGGTTTCAAGCACATTTGCCTTGTCGACACTGCACAGCTTGCCGCTGCGCCCCTGCGCGGCACGGAAACCGACATGGGCGATGCGGCGGACCTCGTCTTCCGCATAGGACATCAGGTCGAAGCCCTGGCGGCGGCCATCGTCCAGCCGCCGGATCGCCTTCTCGCCAAAATAGACGTCGCCGTTCAGTTCGCGGATGATCAGCAGGTCGATCGCGCCGGCGACTTCGGGCCGCAGGGCGGACAGGTCCTCCAGCCCGGCAAACATCTTCGCCGGGCGCAGGTTGGCGAATAGGCCGAGTGCCGATCGCAGGCCCAGGATCGCCTGTTCGGGCCGAAGGTGCCGTTCCAGATTGTCGCAGGTCGGATCGCCCACCGCGCCGAATAGCAGCGCATCTGCGCCCTGTGCCAGTGCCAGCGTTTCGGGCGGCAGGGGATGGCCGTGGCGGTGATAGGCCGCGCCGCCGACATCGCCGTGGACCACCTCCACCGGCAGCTCCAGCGCGGCGAGCACGCGCAGCGCCTCCGCCATGATCTCGGGACCGATCCCGTCACCGGGCAGGCAGGCAATCTTCATCTATTCCATCCTGGACAATTGGTCGCGCAGGCGAGAGCGGGCGGCCATAACATCGCCGCGCCGGTCGGCAAGCAGGTAGCGCGCGAGCAGCGGCTGCAACCGGTCCAGCGCGGCGAGCGTCTCGGCAAAGGTGCCCGTCACCGGGGCCGCGCCGCCGAAGCCGAGGTCGCGCAACACCAGCGTCTCGAATGAAACCAGCCCGCCCAGCCAGTCGCGCGCCGGCGCGCCGCTGCCGATCGCGTCAAGCACGCCGCCCAGCGCCTGGAACAGGCGCGGATAGGGCTGCCGTTCCGGCAGGACGGTGGCGGTGAAGGCGGTGGTCCAGCCGATGGCGGCAGCGGCGAGCGGTTCGCCCAGCAGCGCGCCGCGGCTGCGCAGCAGTTCGGGCGTGGCGAAGGGCAGCTGCGCTTCGGAGCGGGCGGCGAGTTGCAGGTCCAGCAGGTTGCCGGGGATCAGCACGGGCCGCAGCCGCCGCCCGCGCCCGCCCGCGACATAGGCGGCGACAAGGCCATATTCTTCCGTAAGGGCGCGCGCGATGACCGCAGTCTCGCCATGCGGACGTGCGGCGAGCAGGATGGCAGGAACGCGCAGATGCATGGCGCTTCACCTGCGCCCGTGCGAGATGCGGCGCAAGCGGATCAGGCGGGCTTGGCCACCAGCAGGTCCGCGCAATCGGCACAGGGTTCGGCGCGGTTCTTGAGGTCGGCCTTCGATCTGGTCACCAGCGGGTTCTCCGGCCGGCCTGCCGTCCAGTTCTTCTGCATTCGCACCTGCGCGTTCGGTGCGCACCACAGCTCGCCCGTACCATCGATGGCGGTGACCCAGATCAGACTATGCTCCGGCCCGTAGTCGATCATGCCGACCGCTAGGCCATCCCCCTTGCCGAGCACGTGGAGGGGCATTGGGGGATTGAGCTGCGTGAACATGTGAGGAACACCTTTCACATGCAGCAACCCGCTAACATGGACTAGCGTTCCGGACGTACCCGGTCAGGCGAGCGGATCGCCTGAAGTGCCGGCGGCCGGAGCGCTGGTGAAGCCGGTGTCGGAACCGGCCAGCTTCGCCTCCAGCGCGGCGATGCGGGTCTGCAGCCGATCGGCTTCCTCACGGGCGCGGGCGGCCATGTCCTTGACCGCGTCGAACTCCTCGCGGCTGACAAAATCCATTCCGCCGAACGCTTCCTTGAAGCGTTCGCGCGCGCCCTCGCGCGCCTCCCGCGTCATGCCGGCAAAGGTGCCCGCGGCGCTGTTGGCAAGCTTGACGAAGTCGGCGAGGATCGGGTTCTGGCTCTGCATACACTGCTATCTGGCGCGCTGGCCGCGCCCGCGCAAGTGGTCCTATGCGCCGGGATTGAGCTGCAGCACCTGCCAGTTGAGCACCGTGGCGAACAGCACCCAGGCCAGATAGGGCAGCAGCAGCAGGCCCGCTGCCCGCCGCACCCGCAGGAACAGCGTCAGGGTGACGATCAGCGCCACGTCCAGCGCCAGCAGGATCGCCAGCGCCGCGCCGATCTGGTGCGCCGCGAAGAAGGTCGGCGACCACGCCAGGTTGAGCGCCAGCTGCACGGCAAAAGCCGTCAGCGCCGCCCGGCGGTGTGGCGCGCCACGCTCCGCCCCGACCAGCGCCAGCGCGATGCCCATCATCACGTAGAGGATCGGCCAGACGATGCCGAAGGTGGCGCCCGGCGGGTAGATCGCGGGCTTGGCCAGTGCGGCGAACGAGGGCTGGTCGCCGGAGGAGCCCGAGACGAGGCCCGACAGCGAGCCCAGCAGCAGCACGCCCGGCACCGCCAGCAGCAGCCAGCGCCTGAGATTGCGACGATCGGTCATGCGGCGGCTCCCTTGGTGGCGTTGACGAGGAATTCCACATTCCCCTCGCTGCCCGTGATCGGGCTGGGAATGATACCATTTACCTGCCAGCCGGTTTCCGCCAGCCAGGCGGACACTTCGTCGCACACCCGCTCATGCAGCGCCGGATCGCGCACGATGCCGCCCTTGCCCACCTCCTCGCGCCGCACCTCGAACTGCGGCTTGATCAGCGCCACGACCTGCGCACCGGGCAGCGCCAGGTCCAGCGGGGCGGCCAGCACCTTGGCCAGGCCGATGAAGCTGGCATCGCAGACGACCCAGTTGCATCCTTGCGTGATGATGTCCGTCGTCAGGTCCCGCGCATTGGTCTGTTCCAGCACCGTGATGCGCGGATCCTGCCGCAGCTTCCAGTCGAGCTGGTTGGTGCCGACATCCACCGCAAAGACATGCCGCGCGCCGTTTTCCAGCAGCACCTGCGTGAAGCCGCCGGTGCTGCTGCCGATGTCCATCGCCACCGCGCCGGTGGGGTCGAGCTGCCAGTGCGCCAGTGCGTGTGCCAGCTTCACCCCGCCGCGGCCGACCCAGGGATGGTCGCGCCCGCGCACCTCCACGGCGGCATCGGCGGCCACCTGCTGCCCCGGCTTGTCGATCCGCCGGTCGCCGGCAAAGACCAGCCCCGCCATGACCAGCGCCTGCGCCCGCGCGCGGCTGGGGGCGAGGCCCCGTTCGGTCAGCAACTGGTCGATACGCATCTTGCCCGCCATGGGGCAGGCGCTTTAGAGGCCGGACCTACACGCCGCCAGCCCTAACGCGTCTTCGCTTTCGAGAGGAATGCCATGATCGATCCGCCCCGCCCCGTCGCCCTTGCCATGCTGGGCGCCGCCGCCCTGCTGGCCGGCTGCAACCAGGCGCCGGAGGATGCGGCGCCCACGCCTGCGCTGACCACCTCCGCGCCGCGCACCGCCGACGCCAAGGGCGCGCCGCTGACCGCGGGCAGCTGGCTGGTCGAGGAAACGGCGGGTGGTGCCAGCGCCGTGTTCGCCGATCCGGCGGGCAAGCCGGTGGTGCGGCTGGTCTGCCGCCGGGCCGACCGGGCCGTGATCCTGACCCGGTCCGGCGTGGCCGAGGCGGCAACGTTCCGGTTGCAGGCGGGTGGTGTCGCCGCCGACCTGGCGATGGTGCCGGCTCCGACCAGCCTCGGAGACGTCGAGGCGGTGGTCGATCCCGCGCAGCCGATCTTTGCCGTGTTCGCCGATCCGGCCGCCACCATCCGCATGGAGGCGCCGGGCATCCCGGCCCTGCACCTGCCCAGCCATACCGGCATCAGCCGCGTCGCACAGGCCTGCAGCTGATGCGCGCGCGCACCCTGCGCCTGGCGACAGGCATCGCGCTGCTGGCCGCGCTGACGCTGCCCGGCTGCATCCCGCCGACACCGCAGCCGACCCCGGCCCCCGCGCCTGCCCCGGCACCGGCCCCCGCACCGCGGCCCGCCCCCCCGCCACCCCCTGCCGCGACCAACTGGATGGATGCACCGCAGACACCCGGCGACTGGCGGTACAGCCGGCTGGGCACGGGCGGGCGGGCGAGCTTCGTCGATCCCGCCGGCACCGTGCTGTTCGACATGATCTGCAGCGGCACACGGCAGGTAACGCTGGCGCGGGCCGGCGCCGGTGGCAGCAGCATGATCGTGCGGGCGGAAGCGGCGGAGCGCAGCCTGCCGGCCAGCCCGGCCAGCGGTGCCGCCACCGCGGTGCTGGCGGCGGGCGACTCGCTGCTGGATGCGATGGCCTTTTCCAAGGGCCGGTTCGCCGTGGAGGCGGGCAGCGCCGCGCCGCTGTTCCTGCCCGCCTGGCCGGAGGTGACGCGGGTGGTGGAGGACTGCCGCTGAGGGCAGACGGGCAGGCAGCGCGCGACGGTGGAAAAATCGCATCTTCGCACTTGCGTTGCCGCCCGGTCTGACTCAAATATCCCCGCAGGTCCGGCGATGCACGCAGGGCCCGGCCGCCGGTAAAATGGCGGCATGGCTATCCAGCGCGAAAGGAGGTGATCCGATGTCTCATGGTTCAGCAGAGAGGTCGGTTAAGTCCCGAGCGGAGCATTATCGGTAAGCTGATCTGTTACCGATAGAGGCTACGTGGGCGGCACTTCCGGCCGCTGACCATGTGAAGGGCGGTGTCGCGATCACGCGATGCCGTCCTTCTCATATGCGCGCCCCACATCCCGGCGCAATCGCCCGCCTCTTGCCTCCGTCCCGGCGCCGTCCTACCCGCATCGGTCAGGAGAAGATTGCACATGGCCGACGCACCCATCATCGATATCGCCCGCCTGCCCCACCCTGCCCCCGTGCCCGGCGCCACGCGCCAGCAGGCCATCGCGGATCCCGGGTTCGGCAAGGTGTTCACCGATCACATGCTGACGATTGAGTGGAGCGAGGATCGCGGCTGGCATGATGCGCAGCTCGGCCCCCGCCAGCCGATCCCGCTCGATCCCGCGGCATCGGTGCTGCATTATGCGCAGGAGATCTTCGAAGGGCTGAAAGCCTATCGCCTGGCCGATGGCAGCATGGCGCTGTTCCGCCCTGATCGGAACGCCCGCCGCTTCAACGAGTCCGCCCGGCGTCTGGCCATGCCGGAGCTGCCGGAGGCAGCCTTCGTGGAAGCGTGCCGCGCCCTGGCGTTGGCCGACCGGGACTGGTTCCCGCCGGTGGATGGCGGATCGCTGTACCTGCGCCCGTTCATGTTCGCGACCGAGGCATTCCTGGGCGTGCGTCCGGCCAAGCAGTACAAGTTCGTGGTGATCGCCAGCCCGGCGGGCAACTACTTCAAGAGCGGCGCGCCGGCGGTGTCGATCTGGGTCGCGGCCGACCATACCCGCGCGGCCCCCGGCGGCACCGGCGCAGCCAAGTGCGGCGGCAATTACGCCGCCAGCCTGGTGCCGCAGGCCGATGCCATCGCGCGCGGGCACGATCAGGTCGTGTTCCTGGACGCGGCGGAGCGCCGCTGGATCGAGGAACTGGGCGGCATGAACCTGTTCTTCGTGTTCGCGGACGGCACGCTGATCACCCCGCCTCTGACCGGCACGATCCTGCCCGGCATCACCCGCGACAGCCTGCTGCTGCTGGCCCGGGAGGAAGGGCTGACCATACGCGAGGAACGCTACGCCATCGACCAGTGGCGCGATGATGCGGAGAGCGGGCGGCTGGTGGAAACCTTTGCCTGCGGCACGGCGGCGGTGGTGACGCCGGTGGGTCGCGTGGCGGGGGAGGACGGCGCCTTCACCATCGGCAGCGGCGGCCCCGGCCAGACCACGCAGCGCCTGCGCGAACGGCTGGTCGCCATCCAGCGCGGCGCAGCGCCCGACCCGCATGGCTGGGTGATGCGGCTGGACTGACCCACGCGCCCTTGTCCCCCCGGCGGCAATTTCGCGGCATACCAAACAGGACCGTCACGCGTTGAGCCGGCGACCGCGAGGTTTGCTTCAGCAACGGAAGGGACGTTCGGCGTGCAGGAAGTGGAATTGAAGCTCGACCTGACCGCGGCCGCGGCGGATGCGCTGGAGGCGTCCGACATCCTGCCGGGCAAGGCGAAGGTCCGCCGGCTGCACGCCATCTATTTCGACACCCCCAAGCATGCGCTTGCCCGCGCCGGACTGTCCCTGCGCATCCGCGCGGCGGGCAAGGAGCGCATCCAGACGGTCAAGGCGGATGGTGCCGGCAGCGCCGGCCTGTTCCTCCGGTCGGAGTGGGAGATGCCGGTCGACGGCGACATCCCGGTGCTCGATGACAGCACCCCGGTGAAGGCGCTGCTGGGCGACCGCATCAAGGCGGTTGCGGCGCAATTCGAGGTTGCGGTCGAGCGTCGAATCTGGCTGCTGCAGCATGACGGCGCGGGGATCGAGGTAGTGCTGGATCGCGGAACGGTGCGCGCCGGCGGGCTGGAGGCGCCGATCTGCGAGATCGAGCTGGAGCTGAAGACTGGCGAGCCCGCCGCCCTGTTCGCGCTGGCCCGCGCGCTCGACAGCGCTGCGCCCATCCGTCTGGGCGTCCTCACCAAGGCGGAACGTGGCCACCATCTGTCGCAGCGTGCGCGCTCCGTGTTCAAGGCCGAGCCGGTCGTGCTCACCCGCGAGATGACGGCCGCACAGGCGTTCCAGCATGTCGCGCAGACCTGCCTGCGGCAGTTCCGGCGCAACGAGGCCGTGCTGTTCGGCGAGCGCAACCCGGAGGCGCTGCATCAGGCGCGCGTGGCGTTGCGCCGGCTGCGTTCGGCCTTCTCGATCTTCCGGCCGCTACACGCCGGCGACGAGAGCGCCCACGCCTTGCGCGAGGAGCTGCGCTGGCTGTCTGGCGAACTGGGCCGGGCGCGCGACCGCGACGTGCTGCTGGAGCGGGCGCCCGCCGGCAAGCTGCGGACCCGGATCAGGAAGGCGCGCGACGAGGCGTATGCTTCCGTGGAGGCGACGCTCGCATCCCCGCGGGTCCGCGCGCTGATGCTGGACCTGAGCGAATGGCTCGTCATCGGAGCGTGGCAGGGCGCGGCGGACAATCGCGCCGGGGAGCCGGCATTGGACTTTGCGACAGCAGCGCTGGATCGCTTCCGGCGGCGGGTGAAGAAGGGCGGCCGCGATCTGGAGGCGGTCGATGACGAGACCCGGCACGAGGTCCGCAAGGATGCCAAGAAGCTGCGCTATGCCAGCGAGTTCTTTGCTGCCCTGTTCGATGGCAAGAAGCAGCGGCGCCGCCATAAGCGGTTCGTCGGCGCGCTGGAGGATCTGCAGGACCAGCTCGGCGCGCTGAACGATCTTGCCACGGCGCCGGAGGTGATCCGCGAGCTGGGCCTGGAAGGCCAGGCGGGCACCGACGCATTGCTGGCGGGCGGTCGCAGGAAGTCGCTGATCGCCGACGCGGTGGAGGCCCATGACGCGCTGGCCGACGCGAAACGCTTCTGGCGCTGACGCCATTCCTGCGGAGGATGAACCGATGCACCGTGCACTACAGATCGCCTTTGCCGCTGCCGCGTCTGCCCTGGCGCCGGCAGCAGGCGCACAGGAGGCACCGTCAACACCCTGGATGGTGCCGACCGACAATCCTGTCGAGGAGCGGCGGATCGTCTTCGAGAACGCCGGTGCGCAGCTTGAAGGCACACTGTTCCTGCCTGCCGGCACTACGCCACGCGCCGCGTTGATCGCGCTGCATGGCGCGCAGGCGCCACTGCGTACCGCACCCTTGTACCGGCACCTGACGCAGATCATGCCCCGGCTGGGGATCGCCGTCCTGCTGTACGACCGGCGCGGGTCCGGTGCATCGGACAGCGGCGGAACGGCTCCGGGCAATTTCGACCTGCTGGCCCAGGATGCCGTCGCAGCCCTTGCCCGGCTGCGTCAGGAGCCGGAGATCGACCCGGCCCGGATCGGCTTCTGGGGCCTGTCGCAAGGGGGCTGGCTGACGCTGCTGGCTGCACAGAAGGCGCCCCAGGCCGCGTTTGCCGTCGCCGTATCCGGCCCGATCTCCGCAGCCGACGTCCAGATGAACTTCGCCGTGGAAAATATCCTGCGTGTTCAGGGACGACCGCAGGCGGTGATCGACCGGGCCATCGCGGCGCGGGTCGCGGTGGACGAATATGTCCGCGGCCGGCGTTCCCGCGCCGAGGCCGAGGCTGCCGAGGCCGGCATCCGCCAGGAGGCATGGTACGGGGACACCTGGATCCGGGGCAATATCGACGATCCCGAATGGAAGCAGCAGATCAGCAATGATCCGCTGGCCGCCCTGGCGGGCTCTCGCGTCCCCACCCTGATCCTGTTCGGACAGGGCGATCCGTGGGTGCCGGTCGGCGCCTCGCTTGCCGCGCTGCAGGCGCGCGCCGCCGACTTCCCGCAGGCAAGCTGGCAGGTGATCGATGGTGCCGATCACGCGATGATGCTGGGCGTGCCGCCCGAGCAGCAGATGGACACCGCGTTCGCCACGGCAGCCGAGCCGGATGCGCCCGCCTATTTCGCGCTGCTCGGCGCCTGGCTGGCACGCACGCTCGACCCGGACATGGCGCCTTAGGGCGCGCTCCAGCGGGCGATGAAGAAGCCGTCCATGCCGCCATGTTCGGCCAGCAGCGCCGGGTGCGTGCGGACCCACCCCTCGGCGGTCGGGGTCACGCCGGCGATCAGTTCCTCCGCGCCCACCGGCCGAGGCGGCAGCGTCACACGCGGGGCCTGCGCCTCGCCCTCCTCCCGCTCCAGCGAGCAGACGGCGTAGACCAGCGTGCCGCCCGGCTTCAGCCAGCCGGTCGCGCGATCCAGCAGCCTGGCCTGCAGGTCGACCATGCCCTCGATCTGTGCGGGACTGATCCGGTGCAGTACGTCCGGGTGGCGGCGGGCGGTACCGGTCGCCGTGCAGGGTGCGTCCAGCAGGATGGCGTCGAACGGCTCCTCCGGCTCCCACTCCAGCGCATTGGCGACCACGATCTTCGCCCACATGTCCAGCCGCTTGCAATTGTCGCCCAGCAGGCCGAGCCGGCGACGGCTGGCATCGAGCGCGGTCACCTCCCACCCGGCGGCCAGCAGCTGCAGCGTCTTGCCGCCGGGCGCGGCGCAGAGGTCCAGCGCGCGCCGGCCGTGGCCTGCCCCCATCAGGCGCACCGGCAATGATGCGGCCAGATCCTGCACCCACCAGGCCCCTTCGGCAAAGCCGGGCAGCGCCTCGATCGCGCCGCCGCGGGCCAGGCGCACATGGCCCGGCGCCAGGCTGATGCCCCCCAGCCGCTCCGCCCATTCGGCGGTGGCGGCGGGATCGCGCAGGCTCAGATCCAGCGGTGGCGGCTCCGCCAGGCCGGCGGCGATTGCCGCGGCGCGGGTACCCCAGCGGGTCGCGACCAGCGGCGGCAGCGTCGGCACGTCGGGCAGCGTCACCCCTTGCCGCACCAGCGCGCCGAACACGCCATGCGCCAGCCGGCGCGGGCCCCCGGCCAGCAGGTCCAGCCCGGTGGCGATCACCGCATGCGGCGGGGTGTTGAGGCGCAGCCATTGCGCCAGCATCAGGCGCAGCACGCCGCGCACCTTGGTGTCGTCAGCCAGCCGCTGCCTGGTGGCGCTGTCGATCAGCGCGTCGAGATCCACCAGCCAGCGCAGGGTCTCGCCCGTGATGGCGCGTGCCAGCGCGCGATCGGCCGGCGCCTGTACGCCGCGCAGGGCGCCCGCCTCCGCCTGGTCCAGCGTCTCGCCCCGGCGCAGCACCGCATCCAGCAGCTTCAGGGCGGCCCGCCGCGCGGGCAGGCCGGCGGGGGTCGGAGCGGGTGCGGGCGTATTGTTCGTGCGTGGTGCAGGCATGGCACCCCCTAGAAGCCCTTGCGTCGCAGCGCCAGCCGTCCCAGATATCGGGAATGACAGAGCGTGCCACCAAGCGCCCGGAGGGGTTCGCCAAGCCGACCTACTGGAGCAACGCCCCGGCGCCTGCCCCGCAGCCGGGCGTCCAGCATGACGAGCTCAGCCCCACCCGCTATGGCGACTGGGTGAAGGACGGGATCGCGATCGACTTCTCCTGACTGCCTCGTAAGGCCCGTCAGACCCAGCCGGACAGTTCGCGGCGGATCAGGGCTTCCAGCATGGCCATGCCGTCGGCACTGGCGTTCAGGCAGTCGAGCGTGTGGAACTTCTCTCCGCCGGCACCGATGAACTGCTCCCGCCCGCGGATCGCCAGTTCCTCCAGCGTTTCCAGGCAATCTGCGGCGAAGCCCGGCGCGGCGATCGCCAGCCGCCTGGTGCCGGCCTGCGCCTCCGCCACCAGCATCTCGTCCGTCGCCGGGCCCAGCCATTTGGCCGGGCCGAAGCGGGACTGAAAGGCGGTGACGCAGCGCAAGGCGGGCCGTGCCAGTGCCGCTTCCAGCAGGCGGGCAGTCTTGCGGCAGTGGCAATGATACGGGTCGCCCAGTTCCAGCGTGCGCTTCGGCATGCCGTGGAAGCTCAGCAGCAGGACCTCGGGCACAAAATCCAGCGCGTCGATCTGCCGTCCCAGATCCCGTGCCAGCGCGTCGATATACAGCGGGTCATCGTGGTACGGCGGCAGGGTGCGCAGCGACGGTTGCCAACGCATCGTCCGCAGCTTGTCCGCAGCCTTATCCACAACCGTGGCGGTCGTGGCGGCGCAATATTGCGGGTAGAGCGGCGCCAGCAGGATGCGCTCGCATCCCCCGTCCATCAGCCGTTGCAGCTCCGCCCCGATTTCCGGCCGTCCGTAGCGCATCGCCCAGGCGACCTGCACCCCGTTGCCGAGCGCCGCCTGCAAGCCGGTGGCCTGCTGCGCAGTGATCGCCGCCAGCGGGGATCCCGCCTCCGTCCATACCTGCTGGTAGGCATGGGCGCTCTTCTTCGGGCGCGTGTTCAGGATGATGCCGCGCAGGATCGGCTGCCAGGCGATCGCCGGGATTTCCACCACGCGCCGGTCTGACAGGAACTCCGCCAGGTAGGTCCGCACGGCCTTGGCATCGGGCGCATCGGGCGTGCCCAGGTTGACCAGCAGCACCCCCACCTTCCCGCTGGTGACAGGGGCATGATCGGCCGGCAGGCGCTGGATCTGATGTGTCATGCCGGGGCTGATAGCAGCGGAAGCGCGCGCAGGCGACGCCCGCTGGCGGCGAACAGCGCATTGGCGATGGCCGGCGCAACCGGTGCCAGCGGCAGCTCGCCCGGATCGAAGGGCGGGCCGGTGCTTTCGATCAGGTCGATGCCGATCTGCGGGCAATCGGCCAGCCGCGGCAGGTCCAGGTCCCGCAACCGTGCCTGCCGCACGACCCCGTCCTGATATTCCAGCCCGGAGCCGAGCGCGAGGCCGAGGCCATAGAGCAGGCCGCCCTCGATCTGCTGCAGGGCAATGTCGCGGTTGATCACGCGGCCGATCTCCACCGACGCGGCCAGCCGGGTCACCCGCACCGGCCCTGCCCCGGGCTCCACCGTTGCCACCAGCGCGATGCGCCCGCTGGCGGGGCCAAGCTGCATGCGATGGCAGGCGAGACCCTGCCGGCTGCCCGGCGCGCCGCCATCCCAGCTGGCGAACCGGCCGACGCGCTGGAGGCACAGGGCCAGACGCGGATCGTCACCCAGCAGCGCGATACGGAACGAGAGCGGCTCCCGCCCGGCGGCGCGGGCCAGCTCGTCGGTGAAGCTTTCGACCGCGAAGCAGGTGATGCCATGGGCATTGCCGCGCAGCCGCCCGGCGGGCAGCGGCAGCGTGACGGGCACATGGTCGACGCTGGCATGGGCAGCGCGATAGGGTGGCAGCAGCCCCTCGCAGGCGAGCGGGTCGGCACGATCCGCCACCGCCTCCCGCGCTGACCAGCTGGTGCGGTTGCCCAGCAGCCGTTCGCCGAACTCCAGCGCGGCGGGCGGCGTGGCGATGCGCGCGGCGAAGCCGGCCAGGCTGCCATCCGCGGCCAGATGCGCGGCGATCGTGATGGCGGCGGGCGGACGCGGGCGGAGGCGCAGCTGTTCCTGCCACCGGCTCCAGGTCAGCTGCACCGGACGGCCGACCTCCCGCGCGATCAGCGCGGCCTCGATCGCATGCTCATGCTCCAGCCGCCGGTCGAAGCTGCCGCCGGCCGGCATGGGGTAGAGGACCGTGTGGCGCAGCGGCACATCCAGCGCCCGCGCCACGGCAATGCGGGCCTGTTCGGGCGCCTGCGTTGCCAGCCACAGTTCCAGCCGCCCACCGGCGAGCCGCGCGGTGCAGCTGGCGGTTTCCACGCTGCCATGCGCGGCGGGCGCGATGTCGTAGCGCTGCGTCAGGGTCGGGCGACCGGCGGGCCCTTCCTCGGCGCCGGCGCTGGCGACCCGTTGCGCCTCGCCCCGCGCCAGTGCGGCATCGAGCGCCTCCGTCATCCGTGCGGACTGCACGGGATCGTAGGACCGGAAATGGGGCGCCATGACGGTCAGGGCCTGCTCGGCGCTCCACCAGTCGGTCGCCACCGCCGCCAGCCAGCGCTTGCCCGCCACCACGCCGACCAGCCCGGATACCTGCGCTGCCGCGGCCCGGTCGAAGGTGCCCAGCTCCGCCCGGTCCAGCGGGCCGTGGCGGATCGCGGCGTGCACCATTCCGGGCAGGCGCACGTCGCCCGCGAACAGCCAGCTGCCATCCACCTTCGCCGGCGCGTCGAGCCGTGGGAAGGCCGATGGCTCGCCCGCCAGCGTCGGATCGGTGGGCGGCTCCGTGCGCAAGGGCGGCGGATCGGGTGCGTCCAGCCGGGCGGCGTCTTCCGCCAGCGCGCCGAAACCGGCCCGGCGATCCTCGTGCGTCACGAAGCCGTCGCCAACCTCGCATTCCTCCCACCGGACATCCCACTGCGCCGCCGCGGCCATGCACAGCATCGCGCGTGCCGCAGCGGCGGCCTCCCGGCAGGGCCCTTCGTAGGCTGCGAGCGAGGTGCCCTCCGCCGTGGCGGTGAAAGTGTGCGTGCGCGCCCAGCGCCGCAGCAGCGCATCGCCCGGCGCGTCGGCCAGTTCCGGCACCAGCGGCGCCCGCAAGGGGGTCCAGCGCGCGGCCAATGGCAGGTTGGCGAAGGCGGCGCTGACCGGCGCGGGCTCGACCGCCACCTGGCGCCAGTCCGCCCCCAGTTCCTGCGCGGCGATCTGCGCCAGCAGGGTGGTGATGCCCTGCCCCATTTCCAGCTGCGGCACGGCCACCGTGACCACGCCCTGCCGGTCGATCTTCAGCCACGCGCCGAACTGCGCCTCGGCCGCTGTCGGCGCCAGCGGGGGCAGGTGGTCGCGTTCCAGCAGCTGCCAGGCAACCAGCAGCCCACCGCCGGCCGCCGCGCCGCCGATCAGCCGGCGCCGGGTCAGTTGCATGGGGTCAGCTGCATCCGGTCAGCCCCGCATCCATTCCGCCAGCCGCAGCGCGACCGCGCGGAACGCATCGCCTTGCGGCCCGTCCGTGGCGGCCGGCGGCTGGCCGGCATCGCTGGCCACGCGGATCTCCATCGCCAGCGGCACCCGGCCCAGGAACGGCAGGTCCAGCTTGGCGGCGGTCGCCTCCGCCCCGCCGCGGCCGAACGGGTCCGATATCTCGCCGCAATGCGGGCAGACATAGCCGGCCATGTTCTCCACCATGCCGGCCACCGGCACGCCCACCGTGCGGAACAGGTCCAGCGCGCGGGTGGCATCGATCAGCGCCAGGTCCTGCGGGGTGGACACGATCACGGCGGCGGACGGGCGGAACTTCTGCAGCATGGTCAGCTGCACGTCGCCCGTGCCCGGCGGAAGGTCGACCAGCAGCACCTCGGTATCACCCCAGGCCGCGTCCATCATCTGCGCCAGCGCGTTACCGACCATCGGCCCGCGCCAGGCGATCGCCTTGCCCGGTTCGATCAACTGGCCCATGCTCAGCATCTTCAGGCCCCAGGCGCAGTCGACCGGGTTCAGCTGCTGCCCGGTGGCGGTCGGCTTCGTCCCTTCGGCATGGAGCAGCGTGGGCTGCGAGGGGCCGTAGATGTCGGCATCCACCACCCCGACCTTCAGCCCCAGGCGGGACAGTGCAACCGCCAGGTTCGCGGTCAGCGTGGACTTGCCCACGCCGCCCTTGCCCGAGCCGACCACGATGATCTGCCGTTCCACCCGGTCGGCCATCAGCGCCACGCGCACCTCGCTGACATCGGGCACCGCGCCCACGGCCTGCTCCAGCGCGGCCTGCAGCTTGCCCGCCGCGCCGCGTTCCAGCCCGGCGGCGTCCACGATCAGCGTCACCACGCCATCAGCCAGGCGCAGGGTGCGGATACGGCCCTGCGCTTCGGCAGGCAGCGCGCGGGCGATCGGGTGGTCGGAGCGGGGGTCGATGGGGGTCATGAGGGCGCTGCTAGCGCGTCCGGCGCGGGCCTGCAGCGAAAATGCACGGGCGCGCCCCTGTTTTTTGCCGCCCTGCTAGCTATAAAAGTCCCATGACGAACAGAAGTGGTTGGTTGGGCAGGTGGACGCTGGCGATGGCAGGCAAGCGCAGCCCGTGGGGTGGCGGCGCGCCTGAAGACGGGCCGGCCACGCCGCCCAGCGGGGAGGAACCGCCTGCGCGCGGGCCGCGCAACCCCTGGTTGCCCGATGGCAGCGGTGATGGCGAGAAGCCGCCGCGCCGGTCGGCCGGCATCGAGGACATCTTCCGCAATCGTGGCCCCGAAGGTCCGCGGCGGCGCACCGGTGGCCCGGGCGGCCCCGGCGGCCCGAACTTCCAGATGCCGCGCCGCGCCAATGGCGGCAGCTGGGTCCCCATCATCGGCGGCACGCTGATCGCGGTGCTGCTGCTGGCGACCGCCGTCCATCAGGTCGGGCCCAAGGAACAGGGCATCGTGTCCACCTTCGGCAAGTACAGCCACACGCTGAACCCCGGCCTCAACATGACGCTGCCCTGGCCGCTGCAGAATGTGGAGGTGACGGACGTGACCTCCATCCAGTCCGAGACAATGCCCACCGGCAATGCGGAGCAGCTGATCCTGACGGGGGACCAGAACCTGGTCGACCTGTCCTACCTGATCCGCTGGAACATCAAGGACCTGCGCCTGTTCCGCTACCAGTTGGCCGAACCGCAGGAGACCCTGCGCGAGGTAGCCGAGGCCGCGATGCGCGCGTCCGTGGCAGAGCAGACCTTCGACAGCGTCGTGTCCGGCGCCGGCCGTGCCACGGTGGAAGAGCGGGTGCGCACGCGCATGCAGGCCGTGCTGGATGCCTACCGTTCCGGCATCGCCATCCAGGGTGTCGATATCGGCCGGACCGAGCCGCCCGAGCAGGTGGTCGAGGCGTTCAAGGACGTATCCGCCGCGCAGCAGGATGCGGATGCGGACATCAACCGTGCCGAGGCCTATTCGCAGCAACTGCTGGCCCGGGCGCAGGGTGACGCGGCCGAGTTCAACAACATCTACGAGGAATATCGCCAGGCGCCCGAGGTGACGCGCCGGCGGTTGTATTACGAGACCATGGAAAGCGTGCTGGCCAAGACCAACAAGACCATCGTCGAGACGGACGGCGTGACGCCGTACCTCGCGCTGCCCGAACTGCAGCGGCGGTCCTCGCCGCAGCCGGCACAGACCCCGTCGACCCAGGTGCCCGATGCGGCGCCGACCCGCGCACGGGCAGGAGCACGCTGATGGACCAGGTCTGGAACCGCTACAGGTTCGCCATCATCGCGGCGGCCGCCCTGCTGGTTGCGGCGCTGGCCAGCATCATCATCGTGCCCGAGACGCAGCAGGTGGTGGTGATCCGGACGGGTGAGCCGGTACGCGTGGTGAATCGCTACCGCCCGAACGTGCCGTTCGGCGAGACGGGCGCCGGTATCTCCATGCGCATCCCGGTGCTGGAAACGGTGCAATATGTCGACAAGCGCGTGCTCGACCTCGACATGGAGCGGCAGCAGGTACTCTCCAGCGACCAGCAGCGGTTGCAGGTGGACGCCTATGCCCGGTTCCGGATCATCGATCCCATCGCCATGGTCGAGAATGCGGGCACGGAGGAGAACCTGCGCACGCAGCTGGCGCCGATCCTCACCTCCGTGCTGCGGCAGGAACTGGGGCGGCGCAGTTTCGCCAACCTGCTGACGGCTGAGCGCGGCGATGCGATGAGCAACATCCGCACCCAGCTGGACCGGCAGGCCCGGCAATATGGCGCGCAGGTGATCGACGTGCGGATCAAGCGGGCCGACCTGCCCGATGGCACGCCGCTGCAAGCCGCCTTCACCCGCATGGAAACCGATCGCGAGCAGGAAGCCGCATCGATCCGGGCGGCCGGCCAGCGCGACGCGCAGATCATCCGGGCAGAAGCAGAGGCACAGGCGGCGAACACCTATGCCAGCGCCTACGGCAAGGATCCGGATTTCTACGACTTCTACCGCGCCATGCAGTCCTACCGCCGCACCTTTGAAATGGGCGAGGGAGAGAGCAACATCATCCTGTCGCCCGAGAATGATTACCTGCGTCAGTTCCGTGGCGGGAACCGATAGGGGCGTTCAAACGCAGTTCAGTGCCGCGGCGGCTATGCTGACGCACAATCTTGCATCCGGCAGGCGCGTTTCCCGTGCCGCCCATCGTGAAGGAACCACAAGGACGTGAAGCCCGTGCGTTATTCCTATGGCATCACCGCCGCCCTGCTGGCCGGCGCCGCAAGCCTTTCGCTCATCACCGGCTTCCCCGCCGGCGCGCAGGTTGCGCAGAACGATGCCGGTGCCATGACCAACATGGTCCCGCGTGCCGGTGCCCCGGCCAGCTTCGCCGACCTGACGGAGCAGCTGCAGCCGGCGGTGGTGAACATCTCCACCCGCCAGCGCGTCACCGTGACCAACAACCCCTTCGCCGGTACCCCGTTCGAAGGGATGTTCGGCAATCAGGGGCAGCAGTCCACGCGTGAGGCCCAGTCGCTGGGCAGTGGGTTCATCATCAGCGCCGACGGCTATGTCGTGACCAACAATCACGTCATCAGCCCGCCGGATACCAATGCCGAGCTGGAAGAGGTGACCGTCACCCTGCCCGACGGCAAGGAATACCAGGCCGAAGTGGTCGGCAACGATGCCGACAGCGATCTGGCCGTGCTGAAGATCGTCCGTGACGAGCCGTTCCCCTTCGTGAAGTTCGGCGATTCCGCCGCCGCGCGGGCGGGAGACTGGGTGGTCGCCATCGGCAACCCGTTCGGCCTGGGCGGGACTGTCACCAGCGGCATCATCTCGTCGGTGCTGCGCAGCGGCCTGAATGGCGGCGCCTATGACCGCTACATCCAGACCGATGCATCGATCAACCGCGGTAATTCGGGCGGTCCGCTGTTCGACATGCAGGGCAATGTGATCGGCATCAACAATGCCATCTTCAGCCCCAGCGGCGGCAGCGTCGGCATCGGCTTCGCCATTCCGGCGGATACCGCGGCGCCCATCGTGCGCCAGCTGATCGCAGGCGAGGAGATCGTGCGCGGCTATCTGGGTGTGCAGATCCAGCCCATGAACGAGGATCTGGCCGCCGCGCTGGGCATCGCCGCAAACCGGGGCGAGTTCATCCAGGGTGTGCAGCCGGGCGAAGCGGCGGAACAGGCCGGTCTGCAGGCGGGTGACGTCGTGCTGACCGTCGACGGCAAGGAGGTCACGCCCGAACAGTCGCTGTCCTTCCTGGTCGCGAACACTGCGCCGGGCACGCGCATTCCGCTGGAGATCATCCGCGAAGGCCAGCGCCGCACCATCCAGGTTGCTGTCGGCCGCCGGCCGAGCGCGGAAGAGCTGCAGGCGCAGCAGTTCAGCATGGACGAGGAAGCGCCGGAGCAGCAGCAGCCGCTGCCGAGCAGCGATGGGCTGATCCCGCAGGCGCTGGGTCTGCAGGTCACGCCGATCACGCCGCTGATCGCGCGCCAGCTGGGTGTCGGCAACGACACGCGCGGGCTGGTGGTGCTGGCGGTCGATCAGTCCGCCGATGCGGCCCGCAAGGGCCTGCGCCGGGGGGTGATCATCGAGACTGTCAACGGCTCGCCCGTGGCGACGACCGGCGATCTGGAGGCCGCGATCCGCGCCGCCCGCGGCGAGAACCGCGAGGCGATCCTGCTGCGCGTTCGGGCCCGTGGCGGTCCGGCGACGTCGCTGCCGATCCGGCTGCGCGCGGCGCAGTAATCCGGCGATCGATCAGGAAAGGCGGGGCAGGACTGACCTGCCGCGCCTTTTTTGTTGCCGGTCAGCCGCGCGCGTCGGCGATCCAGCGTCCCACGGCATGCAGGTCGGGCAGCACGGCCGTCGCCAGCGCCTGCGTCACCGGCGTGACCGGCGCCAGGTCGGGCACCAACAGCGCCATCATCCCCGCCGCGGCCGCCGCGGCCAGGCCATTGGGGGAGTCCTCCACCGCCACGCAGGCTGCGGGATCGATGCCCAGCCGCTCCGCCGCCAGCAGGTAAGGCTCCGCATGAGGCTTCGGGTTGGTGACGTCGCTCACGGTGACCACCGTGGCGAAGCGATCGTAGATGCCGGCGCCCTGCAGCCGTTCCTGCGCATTCGGGCTGCGGGTGGAGGTGCACAGGCCCAGCGGCAGGCCCTCCTCGCGCAAGGCATCCAGCAACTCGATCGCGCCGGGGCGGAACGGCACGCCCTGGCGCCACATCTCCTCGAACAGCCGGTCGGATTCGGCGTAGAAGGCCAGCGGGGTGTCGGCGTCGCCCCACAGATCGTGCAGGCGGCGCAGATTGCCCTGTCGGTGGACGCCGACGAATTCCAGCAGCACGTCAGCCGGCAGGTCCCGACCGACCGCCAGCGCCGCCGCCCGATGCGCGGCATGTTCGACCGCCTCGGTATCCAGCAGGGTACCGTCCATGTCGAAGATCACCGCCAGTAGCGGCTGCGTGGGTCCATCAGCCATAGCCAGTCCTATCGTGCAGAGAAGATCCGCCCTTCGCTCCGTGGCGAGGCGGCAGCGCCGGTGCGGCGGGGCGCGGGCGCCGCGGTGCCCTCCCGCCCCAGCGCCCGGTCGAGGAAGTCGTCGCCCACCGCGGGCGGCGGGGTGGAAGGTGGTGCCGCAGGCGGGCGGACCTGCACAGGACGGCGGGCAGCATCGTCGGACGGCGGCAGTTCCATACCCGGCCGGCGATCCTGGCTGTCATCATAGCCGGGACCGTCCGGATACGGGCCGATCGGATTGCCCTGCTCGTCGTAGAAGTAATATCCCTCGTCATCCTCCCGGTCGCCGAACAGATATTCGTCGTCCGGCTCCAGCTGCCAGCCGGGCAGCTTCAGCTCGGTGTCGAACTGCTCCACCGGCCGGTCGGCCACCGCCACGCGCATGTACTCGGCAAAGGCGCGGGCCGGAGCTGTGCCGCCCTGCAGCCCGCCGACCGCACGGGCATCGTCGCGCCCCATCCACACGCCGGTTGTGATGCCGCTGGAAAAACCGACGAACCAGCCATCCTTGTTGCTGCTGGTGGTGCCGGTCTTGCCCGCGACCGGGCGCCCGATCTGTGCCGCGCGTCCGGTGCCGGTGTTGACCGCAGTCTGCAGCAGGTCGGTAATGCCGGCGGCGACATATTCCGGCACCAGCAGATCGCCCCGCTGCGCCTCGCGCGCGTAGAGCAGCCGGCCATTGCCGGTGGTGACGCGGGTGATGCCGTACGGCTCGATCGATTCGCCACGGGCCGAAACGGCGGCAAAGGCGCGGGTCATGTCAATCAGGCGCACCTCCGAACTGCCCAGCACCATCGCCGGGTTGGTCGCGACCGGCGTGGTGATGCCGAAGCGGCGGGCCATGGCTGCCACGTTGGAGAAGCCGACCTCGTTCCCCAGCTGCGCCGCCACCGTGTTGACGGAATAGGCAAAGGCGGAACGCAGATCGATCTGCCCGGCGAAGCGGCCGTTGGAATTGCGCGGGCTCCAGCCATTGATGGTGACGGGCGCATCCACCACGGCATCATCGGGCGTGTAGCCGTTCTCCAGCGCCGCGAGATAGACGAACAGCTTCCAGGCCGAACCCGGCTGGCGCAGCGCATCCGTGGCGCGGTTGTAGTTGGAGCGGACGTAATCCGTGCCGCCGACCATCGCCAGCACCGCACCATCGCGGTCCAGGCTGACCAGCGCGCCCTGGGCGCCCTTCGGTGCATGGCTGCTGATCGCGCCCTGTGCGGCGCGCTGCATGGCGGGATCGATCGTGGTCCAGACCTCGACCGGCTCCGTATTGTCGTATGGCAGCAGCAGGTCGAGCTGCGGCAGCACCCAGTCGGTGAAGTAGCGGACGGAGTTCTGCCCCTCCTCCTCCTTCAGGCGGATGGCGGAAACGTCGACCTCCGCCTCCCACGAACTGATCGCGCCGTAACGCTGCATGGCGTCCAGCACCACGCGCGCGCGATCGACCGCGGCATCGGTGTCGGCGGTGGGGGAGTAGCGGCTGGGCGCCTTGACCAGCCCGGCGATGATTGCCGCCTCGCCCACCGACAGGTCGCGGGCCGAGTGGCTGAAGAAACGCCGGCTGGCGGAATCGATGCCATAGGCGCCGCCGCCGAAATAGACCTTGTTGAGGTACAGCTCCAGGATCTGCTGCTTGGTGAACTTGGCTTCCAGCGCCAGCGCCAGGATCGCCTCGCGCGCCTTGCGGTCCATGCTGCGGTTGGAATTCAGGAAGATGTTGCGCGCCAGCTGCTGCGTGATCGTGCTGGTCGCCCGCACCGACCGGTCATCCCGCCACGAGACATAGACCGCGCGGGCAAGGCCCATCGGATCGATGCCGACATGCGAATAATATCGGCGGTCCTCCACCGCGACCATCGCGTCCTTCATCACCTGCGGGATCTCGTCGGCGCGCAGCCATTCGCCGTAAGACGGGCCGAGATTGACGATCTCGCTGCCATCGCGCGCGCGGACGACGATGGTCTGCCCGTTCTGGCTGCTCATCAGCGCGGCATAGCCCGGCATGGAGCGGGCCGCGAAATAGACGGAGGTGCCGAGGCCGATCAGCCCCAGCACCAGCAGCAGCCCGCCGCCGATCAGCAGGCGCCGCAGCCAGCGGGCCAGGCCGGACCGTTCCCCCCGAGGGGGGCGGGCACCGCTGCCATTGCCTGTCTTCGAAGGGGAGCGCCTGCGCCGCGCTTGCGCCATGAAAGCCGTCATCCTGCATGCGGGGCGCCGAACCGGCCCCGATCAGCCGCGCCCATGCGACCGAGCGCCGGAATGGCGGCTTAACGGCGCCAACGCAAGCGAGGCGGCAAGCGGCGGATGACGGTCAGTCCACCGGCCGGAAGGCGAGCGAAGCACTGTTGATGCAATAGCGCAGGTCATCCGGGTCCGGCCCGTCCGGGAAGACGTGTCCCAGATGGCCATCGCACCGGGTGCAGACCACCTCCGTGCGGACCATGCCGTGGGTGGCATCCGGACGCACCTCCACCGCAGCGTCGGCGACCGGCTGCCGGAAGGACGGCCAGCCGGAGCCGGATTCATACTTGTCGCCGGACGCAAACAGGGCTTGTCCGCAGCCGGCGCAGCGATATTCGCCAGCCTGCCTGTTCCGGTCGTACTTGCCGGTGAAGGCGCGTTCCGTGCCGCCCCGGCGCAGCACCTGGTACTGCTCCGGGCTCAGCCGCTCGCGCCATTCCACGTCATCCAGGCTCAGCTTGTCGGCCATCGGCTGTCCGTCAGGATGCGGCCAGCGCCGCGATAAAGGCATCGGCGCGGCTGCGCACCGCCGCGGCATCCAGTCCGACCGAATACAGCGCGGAACCGAGGCCGAAGCCGGCGGCGCCGGCCGCCTGCCACGGTGTCATGTTGTCGGGCGCGATGCCGCCGACGGGCAGCACGCGGGTGCCGGCCGGCAGGACGGCGCGCATCGCCTTCAGCACGGCCGGGCTGGCCGCTTCCGCAGGGAACAGCTTCAGCGCGGCGGCGCCGGCGGCCAGCGCGGCGAAGGCTTCGGTCGGAGTGGCGATGCCGGGCAGCGCCACCAGCCCGCGGCGCGCCGCCTCCGCGATTACGGCGGTGTCGGCATTGGGGGCAATGATCACGGTACCCCCGGCATCCTGCACCGCTGCGAGAGCGTCGGTCGTCAGCACCGTGCCTGCCCCCACCACCGCGCGGCCCGCCAGCCGCTTCGCCAGGCGGGCGATGCTGTCCAGCGGCTCGGGCGAGTTCATCGGCACCTCGATGATGGTGAAGCCGGCCGCGACCAGCTCGTCACCGATCGCTTCCACCTCGTCCGGCTTCACGCCGCGCAGGATGGCGATCAGGGGGCAGCGCGCGAATGCGGCGTCGAAGGTCTCACGATGGGTCATTGGGCAAGCTCCCGGATGCGGGTGATCCCCGCGAGAAAGGCGGTCTGGCTGTCATGCAGGCGGGCCGTCCCGCCCAGCACCTCCACCGCGGTCTGGTACAGTCCGCCCAACGCGGGGTCGGACAGGATGTCGACCACCTGACCGTCAGCCTGGGCCAGGCGGGCGGCAACATCGGCGCCGATCAGCAATCCGCTGCAATGGGCGGCAGCATCGGCATCGTCGCGCAGGCCCAGCACGCCGGCCGCGCGGATGGCGAACAGGCTGGCGGCGAGATCACGCCGGGCACCCTCGGCAACGCCGGCGCGGAAGGCCGCGCCGTTCTCCACCGCGCCGCCCAGCTGCGCGGCCAGCAGTCCCTGCTTGCGCAGCAGCGCGAACAGTTCGCCCGTCATGGCGGTGGTGAAGCGGGCGATCCGTCCGCCTGCCATCTGCACCCATTTGCAATGCGTGCCCGGCTGGCAGAGCAGCGCATCGCCAGCCACCGCTCCGCTTGCAACAGCGCCCAGCAGCTGCACCTCCTCGCCCCGCATCACGTCAGCCCGGTCACCATCCTGCCAGGACACGCCGGGCACGATGAACACCCCGGGCGCGACTTCGGCCAAAGCCCCGGCCAGCGCCTCCGCCCCGGCTGGCGCCCGGACATAAGGCACGGCGCGCCAGCCGATGTTCGACCCGACCATGCCGGCCAGCAGCACCGGGAGATCGCCGAATTGCGCCCGCATGGCGGAAATCTCCGCCGGATAGTCGCTGACCGCCGTTGCCCCGCGATCGTCGCGCAGCGTGGCCGTGACCGCGCCATCATCGTCGATGGCATAGATGCGGCGATTGGTGGTGCCCCAGTCGACGGCGATGAACATGTGGCATGGGCCCTTCTGCAACTCGCCCCGCATTTATAGGATAAGTGCCGCCCGTCCAGTTCCCTTGCGTGACAGGCGCGGACGGATGTTGCACAAGGCGCTTCTATGGACAGCGATCCCTTCGGTTCCGGCACCCCGCTCATTCCGGTGCTGGGGCGCAATCTGACGCACGGCATGCTCGACACGCTGGGCAAGGCCATCGTGGTCGGCCGCTACGAGACCCGCCCCTTCCCGACCGAGGCCGAAATCGCCAAGACCTTCGGGGTCAGCCGCTCCGTCACGCGGGAGGCGGTCAAGATGCTGACGGCCAAGGGCCTGGTCAGCGCCCGGCCGCGCCAGGGGACGGTGGTGCAGCCATCGTCGCAATGGAACCTGTTCGATGCCGACGTGCTGCGCTGGCTGCTGGACCGCAAGTTCTCCATCCAGCTGCTGCGTCAGTTCAGCCAATTGCGCATCGCCATCGAGCCGGAAGCGGCGGCACTGGCGGCGGTGCATCATTCCCCGGCGGAGCTGGCCGCCATCCGCGAAGGGCTGCACCGGATGGAACGGGCCGATGCCGGCGATGGTGACGCGCTGGAGGCCGACATCGCCTTCCACGTGGCCGTGCTGCGCGCATCGGGCAATCCGTTCTACGCCCAGTTCCAGCAGATGGTGGCGACGGCGCTGCGCACCTCCATCCGCTTCACCAACCGCATCAAGGGCCGCACCGCCAGCATCGCCGACCATGCCGCCGTGGCCGATGCCATCGCCGCTCGGGATGCGACCGGCAGCCGAACGGCGATGCAGCGCCTCATCGGCGACGTGCTCGGCCTGATCGGCGATACGGAGGACTGAGCACGCCTACGCCGCTTCGGCCAGCATCTCCCCGGCCGGCGGGCTCTGCTCCAGCAGCGCCAGCAGGCCGCGCTCCTCGCGGCTGAGCCATTGGGTGCGGCGCGGCAGCTTCAAAGTCTCGCGCCACGTCACCTGATCGTCGATCAGCGCGGTCACCGCAGGGTGGACATAGGACCGGCGGGCGACGGCGGGCGTATTGCCCAGCTTGTCCGCCACTTCCTCCATCAGCGCCTTGATCGTCAGCTTGGCCTTGGCACCGGCCAGCATGTTGAAGGCCAGCACGCTGCCGTGCCAGGTGCGGAAGTTCTTGGCGGTGAAGTGCTGCCCCATCGTTTCGCAGAGATACTCGTTCACCTCGTCGGAGCCGACATTGTGGACCTCGCCATCCTCACCCAGGTACTGGAACAGGTGCTGGCCGGGTAGGTCCTGCATCTTGCGCACGAAATGGGCCAGCCGCTTGTCGGTGATGGTCACCTCGCGCTGCTTGCCGCTCTTGGCGCGGAAGCTCAGCTTCAGCCTGGGGCCGCTGACCGTGGCATGTTCCTGCCGCAGGGTGGTGGCGCCGAAGGAGTTGTTCTCCTTGGCATAGGCCTCGTTGCCGATCCGCACGATGCCCAGGTCCAGCAGCCGCACGACGCTGGCGATGGCATGGCTGCGGGTGACGGTGCGGCCGCTCAGGTCCGTTTCCACCCGCTTGCGCACCAGCGGCAGCAATTCGCCGAAAGTGCGGCAGCCATCAAACTTCAGCCCTTCCTGCTGGGTGCGGAACACCGGGTGGTACCGGTACTGCTTGCGCCCCTTGTCGTCATAGCCGGTCGCCAGGATATGGCCGTTATCGGCCGGGCAGAACCAGGTGTCGACATAGGCGGGCGGCAGGGCGATGCTGTTCAGCCGGTCGATCTCCGCCCGGTCCTTGATCCGTTCGCCCGTGGCATCGAAATAGGCCCACCCCCTCCCCGCCTTGCGCCGGGTGATGCCTGGCAGCTCGTCATCGACAAAGATCAGGTTTGCGGGGGTGTTTGTCATTGCTGCCGGTCAACGGCTGCCGCGCTCTTGCGGTTCCACCGACGCCTCGCCAGATCGCGCGCCTAACAGCAAGGGACACCCTGCCCCATGACCGATGCCTATACCCCGCCCGAAGTCTGGACCCATGATCCCGCCAATGGTGGCCGCTTCGCCGGCCTGAACCGCCCGACCGCCGGCGCGCGGGAGGACAAGGCGCTGCCTGTGGGCAAGCACCCGTTCCAGCTATACTCGCTGGGCACGCCCAACGGCATCAAGGTGACCACGATGCTGGAAGAACTGCTGGAAGCCGGCTTCGCCGAGGCGGAGTACGATGCCTGGCGCATCAGCATCATGGATGGCGACCAGTTCGGCAGCGGCTTTGTCGAGATCAATCCCAATTCCAAGATCCCCGCTTTGGTCGACCGCAGCGGGGTCCAGCCGGTTCCGGTGTTCGAATCCGGCGCCATCCTGTTCTACTTGGCGGAGAAGTTCGACTTCCTGCTGCCAAGTGCCCAGCCGGCGCGGACGCAGGTGATGAGCTGGCTGATGTGGCAGATGGGCAGTGCCCCGCTGATCGGCGGCGGCTTTGGCCATTTCTACGCCTACGCGCCGGAGAAGTACAAATATCCGATCGACCGCTACGCCATGGAGACCAAGCGCCTGTTCGCCGTCGCCGATGCCCAGCTGGCGCGGCATGAATATCTGGCCGGCGCCGATTACAGCATCGCCGATGTGGCGGCCTATCCGTGGCTCGGCATGCTGTTCCATGGCGGCTACGGCGGGGCGGACGTGTTCCTGTCGCTGCACGAATACGAGCATGTCGCCCGCTGGGTAAAGGTGATCGACGCCCGGCCGGGCGCGATCCGCGGGCGGCTGGTCAACGCGGCCGAAGGGCTGGCGGAACGGCATGCGGCCAGCGATTTCGACACGCTGGACCCGGCCCTGCTTGCCCCCGTGCGCCAGCGTATCGCCAGCTGAACGATCTTGCACGGGCCGGGCGCTCCGCTATAGGGCGCCCTTGCCCGTGTTCGGGCGATGCTGGGGCGTAGCCAAGCGGTAAGGCACCGGTTTTTGGTACCGGCATGCGCAGGTTCGAATCCTGCCGCCCCAGCCAGTTCTCGCCCGCACGGTCCGCTTCTCACGAGCGGCGCTGCATGGCCTCCAGTTGCTTCTGGTCGTGGGAGCAGAAGATCGTCACCTCCGCGCCATGCTGCCGCTTCAGTTCCCGCAGGCGGTGCTGGTTGTCCAGCCGTTGCGCGCGATCGACCTCCATCATGGTCTGGTAGAAGCGCAGACCCGGGGTGCAGCGATGCCGGCGGGGGTCCATCTCTCCACGATAGAAGTAGGCATCGCCCGCATTCAACACCCAGCCCGCGCCGGTCTGCACCGCCACGCCAGCGTGGCCCCAGGTGTGCCCGGGCAACGGCACCATCAGGATCTCCGGCGGCAGGCCATCCAGCGCGCGCACGCTGTCGAAGCCGAACCAGGTCTCTCCACCACCGGCATAGGTGCGCCAGTCGCGCACATCGTCCCACTGTACGGGCCGGTACCGCCGCCGGGCGATGAAGCCGCGCCGGGTCCGCTCGGCCGCGTCGCGTTCCGCCTCCATCACGTGGACACGGGCATGCGGGAAGTCCTCCAGCCCGCCGGCATGGTCGAAATCCAGATGCGTCAGCACGATGTGCCGCACATCTTCCGGCCGGTAGCCCAGCGCGCGGACCTGATGGATGGCGGTCTCCTCCTCGCGGAACCGGATGTTCAGCAGCGCATGGAAGAACTTGCTGAGCCGGGGATGCGGGCGGCGCACATCCTGCATGCCGTAGCCGGTGTCGATCAGCACCAGACCGTCGCTGGTCTCGATCAGTTGCGCCACGCAGGGGATCAGCCCGAGTGGCCCCTTGCTGAACCCGTCGAACAAGGCGCCGCCGACCGGACAGTCCGTGCCGCAGCGAAGATAATGGATACGCATGGGTCATGGCCTCGCCTGTGAGTGCCTGACCAACCGGACGCTCAAGCGGGATGTTCCGCCTTTGCCTTTTGTTGATCCGGCAGGTGATGGACCTGCAGACCGGGCCCGCCGACGATGATCGTGCCGGACCGCAGCAGCGCCACCAGCGCGCCCCCGTCACGGTACCCCGCGTCCCAGCGGAAGCGGACGGAGGTGGGGGAGAAGTCCATCGCCTTGCCGGCCACCTCCGGCTGCTGGTCGGCATAGGTCAGGCACGCCAGCGTGACCGGCTGCCGGCCGCCGCCGTCGGCTGCGGAGGCGTAGCGTTCCTGCCAGCGGGTGATCGTGCGGCGGGACTGCACGGCGAAGATCAGGTCCTGCACCCGCTCTGCCGCCATGCCCAGAGTGCCGGGGCGCGCGCCAGCCGCCGGCAGCAGGTCGACGGCGATGCACAGGATCGGCCTCCCCGGCGGCGTGTCCAGCACCGGATCGAGCGGGAGGTTTGCCGCGATCCCGCCATCCACGAACAGTCGGCCATCGATCGCGATCGGCGGGAACGAGGGCGGCAGGGCGCCGCTGGCGCGGATATGGTCGATCCCGATGGGGCCGCTACGGGTATCGAAGGTCACCTCCTCGCCCGTTTCCAGGTCCACAGCGGTCGCGGCATAGGGGATCGCTCCGCTGTTCAGCCGCTCCAGGTCGATCAGTTGCGCCAGCTGTGCCGCCATCGGCCGCGTATCGTAGATCGACGGCGGCGATGGCGAGAAGGCAGAGCTGCCCAGCGGCGCGAACATGCCGGGCCGGCCGGCCATAAGGTAGCCGATCGTGTCCCAGCTGCGGCGCCAGGTGTCATGCAGGCTGCCCGACCAGTCGCCATTGGCCAGGCCGGGGCGCCAGAACTCGGCCAGTCGCACCAGTCGCCGGTCAGGTGCGTTGCCGGCGATGATGCCGCCATTCAGCGCCCCGATCGAGGCGCCGACGATCCGGTCCGGCAGGATGCCGGCCTCATGCAGCGCCTGGTAGACGCCCGCCTGATAGGCGCCGAGCGCGTTGCCCCCGCCCAGCACCAGCACGACATCGTGATCCATCCCGCCACCCGCTTCCGCATCGTCCATCGGCATGATCCCCGCAACTCTGTGGAAGTGGCGCGCCCGGCAGGACTCGAACCTGCAACTCCAAGCTTAGAAGGCTCGTGCTCTATCCAGTTGAACTACGGGCGCGCGCTGGCCTGCGGCCTTAGCCACGCTTTGCGCCCGCTGCAATTGCGGGCTATGACCGTGCCCCATGCAGGGGAAGATGCAGCGGCTGGACGGGCAGGCGGGAGCACGCGCCGCGTTCCGCTATTACGATCTGGTCATGGCCGCGTTTGTTGCCATCCTGCTGCTGTCCAACATCATCGGCGCGGCCAAGCCCAGCTACGTGACACTGCCGGACGGCACGATGTGGTCGTTCGGCGCGGGCGTGCTGTTCTTCCCGGTCAGCTACATCATCGGCGACGTGCTGACGGAGGTCTACGGCTTTGCCCGTGCGCGGCGGGTGATCTGGACCGGCACGGCCGCACTGCTGTTCATGGCGCTGATGGCGGCGGTGGTGGTCGCGCTGCCGGCGTCGCCCGGCTGGCCGGGGCAGGCGGCTTACGAATTCGTGTTCGGCAGCACCTGGCGCATCGTTGGCGCATCGATCGTGGCATTCTGGTGCGGGGAGTTCGTGAACAGCCTGGTGCTTGCCAAGCTGAAACTGGCCACCGGTGGCCGCCTGCTATGGCTGCGCACCATCGGGTCGACACTGGTGGGACAGGGGGTGGACAGCCTGCTGTTCTACCCGCTCGCCTTCTGGGGCCTGGCCGGCTGGCCGCCGGAACAACTGGGGCAGGTGATCCTGTCGCAATGGCTGATCAAGTCAGGGTGGGAGGCGTTGCTGACGCCGGTGACCTATGCGGTCGTCGGCTTTCTGAAGCGGCGCGAAGGGGTGGAGGTGTTCGATACCGGCACCGATTTCTCCCCCTTCGCGCGAGGCTGACGCCGCCTCACTTCACCAGCAGCGCGATGGCCAGGTAGATCAGGATGAAGCTGCCGAAGCCGACCAGCGTGCCGATGACGAACAGCAGGCGTATCCACAACGGATCGACTTCGAACCGGTTCGCCAGCCCGGCGCAGACGCCCATCAGCTTGCCGTTGGCCTTGTCCAGCCGCAGCCCGGCGCCATGTCCGTGGGGTTCGAGCGCGCTCATGCCTGCACCTCGACATTGGCGGCCTGCGTGGCATCCTGCGCCGGCGGAGCGAAGCTGCCGAACAGCAGGGTCGCGGTGATCGCCAGCGCGCCGAGGGCGGCAAAGGACTGGCGGGCGAGGTCGGAGGTCTGTGTCATGGTCGTGGTCTTTCCTGTCTGATGTCGGCGGAGCGGTCGGGTGGGATCAGGCCAGCACTTCGGTGGTGACGATGCCCTGCGTGGTATCGGTTGCCGGCGGCGCGAAGCTGCCGAACAGCAGCGTGGCGGTGATCGCGAACGCGCCGATTGCGGCGAAGGTCTGCTGGGCGAAGGTGGGGTTCTGGGTCATTGTCGTGGGTCCTTGTTGCTGGGCAGCGGGTCATCCGTGCCATGCCCAGGACATTGCATGGGGCGTGCCAGTTTTTCTTTCACCAGCATTAACAACCCTTTGACCTGAAACGCCGGAAGGCGTCACGGTAAGCTCCGCTCCGCCTTGGTAAAATTCACCAACTAGTAGGACGGCAAAGTTTACCCTATTGCCGGAACGCGCCAGCCTCTAGCGCGATGCCACCTCATGCTCGACCGCATCACCCTGACCGGTTTCCGCAATCACCACGGCACCACGCTGGCGGGCACGCGCCGCATCAACCTGCTGGTGGGGGATAACGGGGCCGGCAAGACCAACGTGCTGGAGGCAGTGTCGCTGCTGGCGCCCGGCCGCGGCCTGCGCCGCGCCGCCTTGCCGGACATGGCAGCGGACGGATCGGTCACCGGCTTCACGGTCAGCGCACAGCTGTCGCATCCGGCGGGGGAGCCGGTCCAGCTGGGTACGGGGACCAGCGCGGAGCAGCCGGGCCGGCGGCTGGTGCAGGTCAACGGCGCGCCAAGCAGCGCCGCCCAGCTGGGCGAATGGCTGGCTATCGCCTGGCTGACCCCGGCGATGGACCGGCTGTTCGCCGACAGTGCCGGGGCCCGCCGCCGCTACATGGACCGGCTCGCCGTGGCGCTGCACCCCGGTCATGCCGCGATCGCCACCCGCTATGATCGCGCATTGCGGGAGCGTAACCGCCTGCTGGCATCGCCCGACATGCCAGAGGGCCGCTGGCTGGATGCGGTGGAGGCGCAGCTGGCGCAGGCCGGCGCCATGCTGGGAGCAACGCGGGCGCTGCTGGTGGAACAGCTCGGCACCGCGCTCGCCACCATGCCCGATGCCCCCTTCGCCCGCCCCGACCTCGCCTATGCACCCGGCGGCCCCCTGACGGCCGAGGCGCTGGCGGCAGACCTCGCCCGTCACCGGCCACGAGACCGCGCGGCACAGCGCACGCTGATCGGGCCCCATCGGGATGATCTGCAGGTGACGCATGCTGCCAAGGGGATGCCGGCGGCGCTTGGTTCGACCGGGGAGCAGAAGGCGATGCTGATCGCGCTGACGCTGGCCCACGCCGGTCTGCTGACGGCGGAAGCGGCGGGTGGACGCCCGGGCGTGCTGCTGCTGGACGAGGTTGCCGCGCATCTGGATCCGCTGCGGCGGGAGGCCCTGTTCGACCTGCTGCGCGGTTTCGCGGGTCAGGTCTGGCTCACGGGCACGGAGCCGGCGCCATTCGATGGCGTGCTGGCGGAAGCGGCCGGCTGGCAGGTCACTGCCGGCGCGGCCGTTCCGTTGTAGAAGAGCGGGCGGTCACCGACCGGCGACCGCCCTGCCCCGACTGGCTCAGGCGTCGGCGAGCGCCGGCGCTCCGACCAGACCCTTGATGTACTCGACGATGCCGGCATCCGTGGCGTTGGCGAAGAAATGCTCCTGGAACTTCTCGCCGGCGACGGTGGCCTTCAGCAGATCCTGGTCGATCTCCTTCAGCACGGTCAGCATGTCGCGGCAGGTGATCGCCTTCAGGTCCTTCAGGATGCCGCGGTTCTTGGCCATGATCTCGGCCCGCTCCTTGGGGTAGCCCAGGCCGCGCTCGCCTTCGAACAGCTTCTTGTACACGTCCTGCAGGTTCAGCTCGGCCGCCCAGCCGAAGCCCTTGGCATAGGGCATGGAGATGGCGTTGCCGTCATTGATCTGGCCGAACAGGAAGGCGTCGGTCGGATCGATGATCAGGCCGCAGAACACGCCGGGCATGGCGTTGCAGGCCAGCATGGAACCGGTGCCGGTGCCGCAGCCGGTAACGACGAAGTCGGCGGCGCCGCTGTTCAGCAGGATGCCGGTCAGCAGGCCGTTCATGACATAGGTCAGCGATGCCTTGTCCTCGGCCGCGTACATTCCGTAGTGGAACACTTCATGGCCCAGCGGCTCGACCACGGTGGTCAGCGCGTCATGGATGGTCGCGCTCTTGGCGGCCTGGCTGTTCTCGACGATGAGAGCGATCTTCATAGGTAATCCCCTTGGCAGGATGGTGGGAAGCGGCCCGGCCCAGTGTCGGGCGCTCGCCCGCAGCAATGTAAGGTAACCGGTGTCTGAGCGTGGCTATGCCATTTTTTACCACTTTGTGCAATGCCGCAGGCCCGATTGCGTGACGGGTCGTGGCCCGGCCCGGCCCACCCGTCACTCGGGCTGGGGCACGGCCGCGGCAACCTCGTCCACGGTGGCGGCGACCATCGCCTCGATCCCCTGGGCCGTGGGATGCACGCGGTCGGGCTGGATCAGTTGCGGCCGGTTCCAGACCGATTCCAGGAAGAACGGCACCAGCTCCGCATCGTAGTCGCGCGCCAGGTCAGGATAGATCGCGTCGAACGCGCCCTGATACTGCGCGCCCAGGTTCGGCGGTGCGCGCAGGCCCATCAGCAGGACGGGAATGTCGCGCTTCTGCATTTCCTCCAGGATGGCCTGCAGATTGGCGCGCGTCTGTGCCGGCGGCAGCTGGCGCAGCAGGTCGTTGCCGCCCAGCTCCACGATCGCGAGGTCGTAATCGCCGCCATTCTCCAGCGTGAATGGCAGGCGTTGCAGCCCGGCCTGCGTGGTGTCGCCGGACACGCCGGCATTGGTCACCCGCGCATTGATGCCCCGTGCGCGCAACGCGACCTCCAGCCGGGCGGGATAGCTCTCGCCCTCCTTCAGGCCATAGCCGGCGAACAGGCTGTCGCCGAAGGCCAGGATGCGCCGTTCCGGCCCGGTGATCGCGGGCATGGGATCGTCGGGCGAGATGCTGGCGGAAGGTTGCGGCGCGGGCGCCGGCTCCGCGCTGCAGGCCGCCAGCCCGCCAGTCGCCGCCATGCCCAGCATCAATCCCGCCACCTGCTTCACCATCTGCCACTCCGCGACCCGACGAGTTCACCTTGCCGGTGCCCTTTAGCTATGCCATCGCCCGGCCGTGGCAAGCCCTGCACCGCAATCCCCCGCGATCGAAGCCCGTGACCTGCGCCTGACCCTGGGCAGCGGGTCCGCCGCGGTGGAGATCCTGCGCGGCATCGACCTGACCGTCGCCGCCGGCACCACCCTCGCGCTGCTGGGGCCGTCGGGCTCCGGCAAGAGCAGCCTGATGAGCGTGCTGACCGGGCTGGAACGCGCCACTGGCGGCGCGCTCGATGTCGCCGGTGCGGACTTCACCGCCATGAGCGAGGACGGGCTGGCCCGTGCCCGCCGCGGGAGGATCGGCATCGTGCTGCAGGCCTTCCACCTGCTGCCGACCATGAACGCGCAGGAGAATGTCGCCACGCCGATGGAACTGGCGGGTGTTGCGGATGCATGGGAGCGGGCCGCCGCCGAGCTGACCGCCGTGGGCCTGGGCCACCGCCTGGGCCATTACCCCGCGCAGCTTTCGGGTGGAGAGCAGCAGCGGGTTGCCATCGCCCGCGCGCTGGCGCCGCGTCCGCCACTGGTCTTCGCCGACGAGCCGACCGGCAATCTTGATGCCACCACCGGCGCCGGCATCGTCGAACTGCTGTTCGCCCGCCGGGTCGAGACCGGCGCGACGCTGATCATCATCACGCATGACGAGGCGCTGGCCGCCCGCTGCGACCGGATCGTGACGCTGGCGGACGGACGCATCGCCGCCGACACCGCCGCAGGGCCGACCGGCGCGTGAACGACACTGCCGTGCTCCCCTGGGCGGCGGCATGGCGCATCGCCCGGCGCGACCTGCATCGCCGGTTCCGCGGCCTGCGCCTGCTGCTGGTGTGCCTGTTCCTGGGCGTCGGCGCGCTGGCCGCGATCGGCTCCCTGACCGCCGCGATCGACGGGCAGCTTTCGTCGCAGGGGCAGACCCTGCTGGGCGGCGACCTGGAGGTGGAGGTGTGGCAGCGCCCGCTTTCGCCGGAGGAAACCGCTTTCCTGAAACGCTATGGCACGCTGTCGCCCGGATTGCGGCTGCAGGCAATGGCCAGTGCCGGTGACGCCACGATCCCGGTGGAACTGAAGGCGGTCGCCACCAACTGGCCGCTCTATGGCGCGCTGACGCTGGATGGCGGGCACCGCGTCGGCGCCCCTCCGCCCGGACAGGCCTGGCTTGCGCCCGGCGCGGCGGAGCGGCTGGACATCGGCCCGGGGGCTCTGCTGAAGATCGGCACCGCCACTGTCCGCGTCGGCGGCATCATCGCCGAGGAGCCGGACCGCCTGTCCGAAGGGTTCCAGCTAGGCCAGACGGTAATTGTCCCGCTCGACCTGCCGGCGGCGGCCGGCTTGGTGGCGCCGGGGTCGTTGTATGAAAGCAAGACCCGCCTGCGTTTCGACCGTCCGGCCGACCCGGCGGAGGTGGAGGAGGCGCTGCTGGAACGCTTCCCGGACGCCGGGCTCGACACCCGCACGCGCGACCGTGCCTCTCCGGGGGCGGAGCGGTTCGTCGGCCGCATGGGCGAGTTCCTGTCGCTGGTCGGCCTGGCCGCGCTGGTGATCGCCGGCATCGGCATCGGCGGCGGGGTCTCCGCCTATCTGGAAGGGCGCCGCGCCGGGATCGCCACGCTGAAGATTCTCGGCGCGACCAGCGCCGACATTGCCCGCATCTATACCCTGCAGCTGGGCGCTGCGGCGCTGGCCGGCGCGGTCGCCGGGCTGCTGGCGGGTGTGCTGGTGACGCCGCTGCTGGCGCGCGCACTGGGCGCGTTGCTGCCGGTCGAGACCGGCCTGGTCCTGGCTCCGCTGGCGCTGCTGCGCGCGGCGGGCTTCGGGTTGCTGGTCGCGCTGGTCTTCGCCGCGCCGCCGCTGATCGCCGCCCGCGACTTCCCGGCAATGGCGCTGATGCGGGCACGGATCGATCCGCTGGGCGCCGGACGCTGGCGGGCGGCGCTGCGCCCGGTCGGACTGGGGCTGCTGGGCATCGTCGCGCTGGCGGTGCTGGGATCGCGCCAGCCGGGTCTCAACGCCATCTTCCTGGCGGGCGCTGCCGTGCTGCTGGCGCTCCTCGCCGCGCTGGGCTTCGGCATCCGCCGCCTGGCCGCCCGGATGCCGCGTCCGCGCGACCCGATCCTGCGGGCGGCGCTGGCCAACCTGCACCGGCCCGGCTCCGCCACGGCATCTCTGGTGACTGCGCTGGGCTTCGGCCTGTCGGCATTCGTCCTGCTGGCTGCGGTGCAGACCGCGCTCGACGCGAATATCAGCCGCTCCGTGCCGGAGCGCGCGCCCGACTACTTCGTGCTCGACATTCCGCGCGACCGGGTGGCCGAGTTCCGTGGCACCGTGAAAGCGAGCGCACCCGGCGCGGTGATCCAGACGGTGCCGACCCTGCGCGGCGCGATCCTGGCCTATGGCCCCGCCGGCCGGCAGACCCGCGTCGCCGATCTGGAGGAAGTGCCCGAAGGCGCCTGGGCACTGAACGGCGAACGCGGGCTGACTTACGCCGCGACGCTGCCGGCCGGCAATGTGCTGACCGAAGGGGAATGGTGGCCGCAGGACTACACGGGTGAACCGCTCGTCTCCGTCGATGCCGATCTGGCGGAGGCGGCGGGCATGCGCGTGGGCGACACCCTGACGATCGGCCTGCTAGGCGTGGAACGGCAGGCGCGGATCGCCAGCATCCGCCGGATCGACTGGGAAAGCCTCGGCTTCAACTATGTGCTGGTATTTTCCCCCAACACGCTGGCCGATGCGCCGCACAACATCGCCGCGACCGTCGACCTGCCCGAAGATGCCGCCACCGGCCCGCTGCTGCGGCAGCTGGTGCGCGCCTTTCCCACCAGCTCCGTGATCGAGGTCGGCCCGTTGCTGACGCAGGCGCGCGAGATCCTGAGTCAGGTCTCGCTCGCCATCCTGGCCGCGGCGGGCGTCGCGGTGCTGGCGGGCATCGCCGTGCTGCTGGGCGCGATCGCCGCCGCGCGGGCGCAGCGCACCTATGACAGCGTGATCCTGCGTGTGCTGGGTGCCAGCGGACGGCAGGTGCTGATGCTGCAACTGGCGGAGTTCGGCCTGCTGGCCGTGCTGCTGGCGCTGGTGGCGCTGGTGCTGGGCAGCACGCTTGGCTGGCTGGTGATCGTATGGCAGTTCGAATTCGATTGGCTGCCGGACTGGCCGCGCGTGCTGCTGACGCTGGCCGCCGGGCTGGCGCTGGTGCTGCTGTTCGCGCTGGGCGCCAGCCTGCAGGTGCTGCGGGCCCGTCCGGCGGCAACACTACGGACGCTGTAGAGCACATTGTAGAGCGCCCGCGCTTTCCGTAAGGCCCCGAGCCATGGACATGGCTAGCCTGCGGGTCGCGCTTTTCAGCGGCAATTACAATTACGTCCGCGATGGGGCCAATCAGGCGCTGAACCGGCTGGTGGATTACCTGCTGCGGCAGGGTGCCGCGGTGCGCGTCTACGCCCCCACGGTGCCGCAACCCGCCTTCGAGCCAAAGGGCGATCTGGTCAGCGTGCCGTCCACCGCCTTCCCCGGCCGCGGCGAATACCGCTTCCCGCTGGGCCTGTCGGCGGCGGTGCGGCGCGATCTGGCGGCGTTCGATCCCACGATCGTCCACGTGGCATCGCCCGACATCGCCTGTCAGCAGGCGGTCCGCTGGGCGCGCAGGCGGCGCCTGCCGGTGCTCGCGTCGGTCCACACGCGGTTCGAGACCTATCCGCGCTATTACCACCTCGGCTTCATCGAGCCGGTGGTGGAATCGCTGCTGCGCCGCTTCTACAACCGGTGCGATGCGCTGGTCGCCCCGTCGGAAGGGATGGCGCAGGTGCTGCGCGACCAGGCCATGAACGGCGACATCGCCCTGTGGCAGCGCGGCGTGGACCGGGCAATCTTTCATCCCGGCGCGCGTGATCCCGCATGGCGGCATGCGCAGGGGCTGGCCGATGACGAGGTAGCCGTCGGCTTCCTGGGCCGGCTGGTGATGGAGAAGGGCCTGGACGTGTTCGCCGACACGCTGGCCGAAATCCGCCAGCGCGGCATTGCTGCGCGCGTGCTGGTGGTGGGCGAAGGGCCGGCGCATGGCTGGCTGGCCGAACACCTGCCGGCCGACACCATCTTCGCCGGGTTCCAGAAGGGACCGGATCTGGGCCGGGCGGTGGCCGCCATGGACCTGCTGCTGAACCCGTCGATCACCGAAACCTTCGGCAATGTCACGCTGGAGGCGATGGCCTGCGGCGTGCCGGTGGTCGGCGCGGACGCGACCGGCAGCAACAGCCTGATCGTGCCGGGGGAGACGGGTGTGCTGGTGCAGCCCGGCGACGTGGCCGGCTTCGCCGATGCGGTCGGCCGGCTGGTGACCGACCGGCAGCTGCGCACCCGCATGGGCATCGCCGGCGAACGCCGCAGCGCCGTCTATGGCTGGGACGCGATCAATGGCGCAGTGGTCGACACCTATGCCCGGCTGATCGCCGCGCATCGCGGCCCGGTGCGCCGGGCCGCCTGAGCATCACCGCCAGGCGGTGATCCGCCCGCTATCGTCCATGATGTAGAGCGTGCCACCCGCCGCGACCGGGTTCAGCGTCACCGCCTTCTCCAGATCCGTGAACGGGGTCGCCTCCCCGGTGGCGGGATCAACCGAGCTGACCTGCCCGCGCGAACTGGCGATCCACAGCCGACCGCCGGCCGCCAGCGGCCCGGTCCAGAACACCGGCCCTTCGCGATCCTCCTCGTCACGCCAGCGGCGCAGCTGGGTGATCCACTTCACCCGGCCGGTCGCCTTGGCGATCGCCAGCAGGCGGGAATCGTCGGTCAGGGTGAAGATCCAGTCGCCCGCGACGGTCGGGGTGGAGACGCCCGCCAGGTTCAGCTCCCACACGCGCTGCCCGGTCAGCAGCTCGTAGGCCGCCATGCGCCCGCCCTGCCCCAGCGCGTAGACGCGCCCGGCATCGATGATCGGATCGGCATCGACGTCAGTCAGCGATCCGACCTGCGTGGACAGCGACGTGCGCGCCAGCGCGTCCGACCACAGGGTGCGGCCGTTCTCGTACCGGTAGGCGACCAGCTCGCCGCTGGAATAGCCGGCAATCACCGTGCCCTGCCCCGCCGCCGGTGCCGCCACGCCGAACACGCCGGACTGCCCGCTGGTGGCGACATCGCGCCAGATCGGCGCACCATCGGCGATGTTCATCGCATGGATCTGGTTGTCCTGCGTCATCACGTACACCGCGTTGAACGCGATTGTCGGTGCCCCGCGCAACGGCCCGGCGGGCTTCTTGCGCCACACCTCCGTACCATCCCGCGCGTTCATCGCGATCACGTCGCCCGCGCCATTGGTCACGAACAGGCGTCCGTCGAAATAGCTGGCGCCGCCACCATAGGTCACGCCGGCCAGGTTCTCCGGCACCTCGACCCGGTTGGTCCAGCGGACCGCACCGGTGGCGGCATCGAAGGCGTGGATCACGCCGGCGGTATCCGCCACGAACAGCATCCCGTCGCCGACCACCGGGCTGGAGGCCAGCCGGCGGCGGTTGGTCGATCCGGCGACCTGCACGCTCCACACCCGCGCCGGGGCGGCGGACAGGGCAGCATGGCCGGCAGCCTTGGCCGCGTTGCCGCCGGGTTGCGGCCATTCGGCGGTGGGCGTCTGCGCCGGCAGCACGACCGGCGTGTTGACGAGCGACTTGTCCGCCTCCACCACCTGGCTCACCCGGGACAGGATCGGCGTCCGGTTGCCCAGGGAGGGTGTCTTCGGATCACCATTGCCGCCGAAGATGCCGCAGGCGGCCAGCAACGAGAGCAGCGGCAGGGTCAGGAGAATGCGGGGCTTGCGCAGCATTGGATCAGTCCTGTTGAGGTGCGGGAGCGGCGGGGGCAGCGGCCGGCGTGTTTCCGCCGAGCGCTAGGTCGCCTTCGTCAACCGCATCGAAGCCGAGCAGCCCGGCGAGCTGCCGGGTGCGGGACCGCAAGGTGGGCGGCACCGCATCGTCGCGGGCGATCTGCACCAGCAGCGGCCCGGCCAGATCGGTGCGGTTCTGTTTCAGGTAGGCCATCGCGACCATCTCGCCCGCGCTGCCGAACCAGGGGTTGCCCGGCACGGCCAGCGGCTTCAGCCGGTCAACGATAGTCTGTGGCGGCACGTCCTCGAACTCGGCGGCGGCCAGGCGGATGGTGGCGATGTCGCGATAAGGCTTGGGCGCACCCGCATCCGCGCTGATCTCGCGATAGATGGTCAGCGCCTCGTCCCGCCGCTCGCCACGCAGGGCCAGACCGGCCTGCGCCAGCCGCGCGGACAGCAGCGCCACCCCGTCGGCATCTTCGGCGATGGCGGCCAGTTCCTTGGCGGCCTGTTCGGGCGATCCGCCCTCCAGTTCGTCCAATGCGGATACCAGCTGTTCGGACTGTGCCTCCTGCGCCGCCGCCTGACGATCCCGCCAGAACAGCCAGCCGCCGAGCGCCAGCAGCACCGCCAGGATCGCGAGGCCGACCGGCACCGCATAGCGGCGGGCCAGTTCGCTGAACTCTTCCTTGCGGACGGCCTCGTTCACCTCCCGCACCATCACGGACTCTTCCGCCTGGCGGCGCACGGCGGCCCGCTCGGCGCGGGCATTGTCGATGTCGGAAGGGAGGGCCAAGGTCGCTCGATCTGCTGCAAGAAGGGAAGCCGGCGCTTTAGCGCAAGGGCGCCGCAATTCAATTCCCGGCGTGAACCGGCGATGAAGCCGGTCCGTTATGCTACACAGGCGCCGGGCGGCGCATCAGCCCGCGATACAGCGCACGATGCCGTTCCACGGTGGTGGCGGCATCATGTTCCGCCACCGCCTGCGCCCGGTTGGCCTGCCCGATGGCAGCGCGGCGATCCGCATCGTCTGCCAGCGCGACCAGCACATCGGCCAGCGCGGCGGCATCCGGGACCAGCAGCGGGCCGTTGGCACTGGCCGGCAGCCCATGCACCGCGCCACGCGGCGCCACGAGCGGCAGCCCGGTCGCCATCACCTGCAGCACGGTCACCGATGGCAGCGGCCCGGTGGCAGCGAACAGGTCGCACAAGGGCAGCAGCTGCTGCGCCGAAGCGTCGCCTGCAAACAGCACGCGGTGATCCTGCGCCACCGCCGCCGCCGCGGCCAGCAAGGCCGGCCGGTCCGCGCCGGCGCCCCACACGACCAGCTGCCATTGTTCCGGCAGGCGCGGCAGGGCGGCGATCAGCGCCGGCACGTTGCCATCCGCCGGCACGGCCAGCCACTTCTCGTCCCGCCGCTTGACCAGCCCGGGCAAGGCATCGCGCTTCGGCGCGCGGCCGAACGGCGCCAGCTCGACGCCATCCGCAATCAGGCGCACGCGGGTGCGGGGCTGCTGCCAGCGTTCCAGCGCGATCCGTTCCGTGCCGGCATCCGGCACGATGATCGCCGCACTCCGCCCCAGCGCGATCCGCCGGTACAGATTGCTGCGGCCGGCGCCGGTGCCTTCGTGGTGCACCAGCGGCGGCAGGTGGTAGACATCGGCGAACAAGGTATGCGCCAGCACCGCATCCAGCGCGCCCCCGCCCCAGGTGCATACCAGGTCAAACCCCGCCATCGCGCCGGCCAGCATCTTCAGCCGCGCGGGCCAGGGCCGCCCGCTCAGCGGCGGCAGCGTCGCCAGTTGCACGCCGCGGGCGCGGACCGGCGGCGGGTCTCCTGCCAGCACCTGCGGCCCCTGCCCTGCCATGGCAGCGACCACCACGCCGCAGCGTTCGGGCAACGCATCCGCGCCCGAGGCGACCCAGTGCAGCACACCCGCCATCAGCCCGCCTCCGCCACGCGGCCGAGCAGCCGGGCGATGGCCTGCTGCGCGACGGGTTCCTCCAGCGTCGGCGCATGGCCGGTGCGCGGTACGGAAATGCTTTCCAGCCCCGGCACCTCCACCGCCATCCGCGCCAGGGTGGCGGGCGACAGGATATCCGACAGCTCGCCGCGGATCGCCAGCACCGGCCGTCCGGCCAGCGCATGCAGCAGGGGCCACATGTCGGGCGCCGGTCCCGTCGGCACGGCGGAGAACGGCTCGGCGATCTTCATGTCGTAATCGAACGCGATCCGCCCGCCGGCGCCCACGCACATCAGCCGCTTGGCCAGCCGCAGCCAGTCGGCGATGAGGTAGTCCGGATGCGCCTCGCCCGCCTGTTCGCGCAACGCGCGGGCGGCGTGCATCCAGGTGGGAAAGCTGCGCCCCTGCCCGACATAGTCGCGGATGCGGGCCAGCCCGGCGGCCTCGATCTCCGGCCCGATATCGTTCAGCACCGCCCCGGCGATCCGGTCCGGCATCTGCGCCGCCAGCAGCATGGTGACGATCCCGCCCAGCGAGGTGCCGATCGCCACCACCCGCTCCAGCCCGGCCTGATCCAGCAGCGTGGCAATATCGGCTGCGTAGCGCAGCGGCACGTAACTGGCAGGATCCTTGGCATAATCGCTCTGCCCCCGGCCGCGCAGGTCGACGCACAGCACGCGCCACTCACCGGCAAAGGCATCGGCGACCGGCTCGAAATCCCGGGCATTGCGGGTCAGGCCGGGGATGCACAGGATCGGCGGGCGATCCTGCCGCCCGGGATAGTCGCGATAGCGCAGCACCAGCCCGTCATCGCTGGTCCACTCGCGCATCTGATAGCCTGTGTCCTGCATCGCCCGATCCTGTTCCGGCGGCGCTTGGTTGCGCGCCGGCCTGCCCGTGCCCACTATTGATGGGATGCGCGCAGAACCGCAACCCGCCCCCTATCGCCCCGATCCGCAGATCGACAGCGTCGCCCCGTGGCTGGGCGATCCGGTCGCCGCGGCGGATTTCCCGCAGACCACACTGCGCTTCCGCAACCGGCGGTGGGACACGGCGATCGGCCTGGCCGGCCTGAGCGACAGCGCGTGGCTGGAGCATTTCGGCCGCTTCGTGCCGTTGGCGGACAATCTGCCGGTTCCGTTGGCGCTGCGGTATCACGGGCACCAGTTCCAGGTGTACAATCCCGACCTTGGTGACGGGCGCGGCTTCCTGTTCGCGCAGTTGCGCGATTCCGCCGGGCGCCTGCTGGACCTCGGCACCAAGGGCAGCGGGACCACGCCGTGGAGTCGCGCCGGCGATGGCCGGCTGACGCTGAAGGGCGCGGTGCGGGAAATCCTGGCGACCGAGATGCTGGAGGCGCTGGGCGCCAATACCAGCAAGACCTTCAGCGTGGTGGAGACCGGCGAGGAACTGTGGCGCGGGGACGAGCCGAGCCCCACCCGTTCCGCCGTGCTGGTGCGGCTGAGCCATGGCCACATCCGCTTCGGCAGCTTCCAGCGGCTCGCCGCGCTGGAGGAGGACGATCACCTCGCCGCACTGGTGGATTACGCCCTGCGGCTCTATCCCGGCCCTCCGCCGCCGGACGATGCGCCGGGGCGGGACGAGCCGGCGGCGATCCTGCTGCACCAGGCCGTGGCGCGGATGGCGGACCTTGCGGCCAGCTACATGGTCGCGGGCTTCGTGCACGGCGTGCTCAACACCGACAACATGAACATCTCGGGCGAGAGCTTCGATTACGGACCGTGGCGCTGGCTGCCGCAATGGGATGCCGGCTTCACCGCGGCCTATTTCGACCATGCCGGCCTGTATGCCTTTGGCCGCCAGCCGCACGCAATCCGCTGGAACCTGATGCAGCTCGCCATTGCGCTGCGCCGGCTGACCGACAGCGCACCGCTGATCGCGGCGCTGGAAAGCTTTCCCGACCACTTCAACGCCGCCATGGCGCGGCGCTTCTGCTGGCGGCTGGGCGTGGCGAGCCGGGGCGCGGAGGCGGACTTTGCGCTGATCGCCGCGGCGGAGCGGGCGATGAAGGCGGAAGCGGTCGGTCCTGATGCGTTCTTCTTCGCCCATCGTGGCGGGCGCGCGGCACAGGGCGATCTGGCGGCGGCGCTGTCCGGCTACGAGCCGGCGGGTGACGATCATCCGCTCTGGTCCGACGCCCCGCCCGGCCTGCCGATCGAGGAGGTCGAGGCGCTTTGGCAGCCCATCGCCGAACATGATGACTGGCAGCCGGTGCACGCCAAGGTCGCGGCAATCCGCACACTTGGCGACGCCCTGGGCGAGCCGCCGGTGCCGGCCGGTCACCTGCCGGTTTGACGAACAGCGACCCCGGGCTAGAACCTGCGGTCCCACTCCTGCCGAGGTAACCCGCTTGTCCCACGCCGAAATCGTCTCGTTCGAACCCGCCACCGGGGCGGAGCTGTGGCGCGGGGCCGTGGGCGATGTGGATGCGGCGGTGGAGCGGGCACGGCAGGCCTGGCCGCAATGGGCCGCCCGGCCGCTGGCCAACCGGATCGAGCTGCTGCGCCGCTTCGCCAACGAGGTGCGCAGTGTGCAGGACGCCTTTGCGGACCTGATCGCGCGGGAAACCGGCAAGCCGCGCTGGGAGTCGCTGACCGAGGTGGAGGCGGTGATCGCCAAGGTCGAGATCAGCGTGAAGGCCTATGCCGAACGCACCGGGCAGCGCCGGCTGGACGGGGCGATGGGCGCGACCGCCGCGGTCCGGCACAAGCCGCATGGCGTGATGGCGGTGCTGGGCCCCTACAACTTCCCCGCGCACCTGCCCAACGGCCACATCGTGCCCGCGCTGATCGCCGGCAATGCGGTGGTGTTCAAGCCGAGTGAGAAGACGCCGGCGACCGCCGCCTTCCTGATCGATTGCCTGCACCGCGCCGGCGTGCCGGAGGATGTTGCGCAGCTGCTGGTCGGCGGGCCGGACGAAGGCCGCGCGCTGGTGGCGCACCCCGATGTGGGCGGCGTGCTGTTCACCGGATCGGCCCGCGCCGGTGTCGCCATCAACAAGGCGCTGGCGGAGGACCCCGGCAAGATTGTCGCGCTGGAGATGGGCGGCAACAATCCGCTGGTCGTGTGGAACACGCCGCTGGTCGCCGACGCTGCCGCGCTGATCGTGCAGTCCGCCTTCACCACCGCCGGCCAGCGCTGCACCGCGGCCCGGCGGCTGATCGTGCAGGATAGCCTGTATGATGCGGTGGTGGGCGAGGTGGCGGCGCTGGCGGAGCGGATGGTGATCGGCGCACCGTTCGACGATCCGCAGCCGTTCATCGGCCCGGTGATCGACAATGCAGCGGCCGAGCAGCTGACCGAAGGCTTCGTCGACCTGCTGTCCCGCGGCGGGCGGGCGATCGTGCCGATGCGGCGGCCGATGGGCAACGATCTGCCCTTCGTCACCCCGGCGCTGATCGACATGACGCAGGCGGGCAAGCGGCCGGACGAGGAGCTGTTCGGCCCGTTGCTGCAGGTGATCCGGGTCAGCGATTTCGACGAGGCGATCGCGGTCGCCAACGACACCCGCTTCGGCTTGGCGGCCAGCCTGATCGGCGGCAGCCCGCAGGAATACAACCGTTTCTGGGCGAATGTACGGGCGGGGATCGTGAACTGGAACCGGCCGACCAACGGGGCCAGTTCCGCGGCGCCGTTCGGCGGGGTAGGCCTGTCGGGCAATCACCGCCCGGCGGCATTCTACGCGGCCGATTATTGCGCCTATCCCGTGGCCAGCACCGAAGTGCCGCAGCCACGGGCCAGTGTAGGCGTTGGCTTCCGCGCCGATTAGGACCGGCGCGGCAACCGTTCAGGTGTTAGCGGCAGCGAACACCGGTGCCTTCGATCTCGCGGCCCAGCAGCGCGCCACCGGCAGCACCCAGGACGGTGCCAAGGGTACGGTCACGGCCACCGTCGATCTCGCGGCCCAGCAGGGCGCCGGCTGCACCGCCGACGATCAGGCCGGTCGTGCCGCTCTTCTTCTCGCACTGCGGGCGGTAGTCGCGGTCGCGGCGATCGCGGTCGCGGCGGTCACGGCCATAGCGGCGATCATCGCGGTCCCGGCGCCACTGGTTCCATTCGGTGCCCGACTGGTCGGCGGCGTTGTCGAAGGTGGCGACGGTCGCGGTGCGCGCGGCGGGCAGCGTCACGGCGGCTGCCGGCAGAGCAGTCGCGATCGCGCCGGTAGCGGCAAAGGCGAGGATGGCGTTCTTCAGCAGGTTGCTCATGGTAGGTCTCCTTCGAACCAGAAGTGTCGTTGGTTCATGTTTAGACCCGGCCAGCTGAACGTTCGGCAACCATCCTGCAAGAAAAGCACCTTCCCACTCAACTCATCGACGAAATCTTCCATCCTATCGTTTCACCGGCATGAAACGGTACGATCGCAGTGCCGGCGGCGTCCAGAACATCCGGGATTCGCACGTCGGAGCGGACCAGCGTGACCAAACCTTCGTTTACCGGCACGCGATAGAACTCCGGGCCGGCCAGACTGGCGAATCGTTCGAAGTGCTCGAGCGCGTTCTCCTGGTCGAAGACGGTGAGGTAGCTTTCCAGCGCGTGGGGCGCGTTGAAGATGCCGGCACAGCCGCAACCCGATTCCTTCATGTGCCGCGCGTGAGGCGCCGAATCGGTGCCGAGGAAGAACCTGCCCGAGCCGCCGGTTGCCGCGCGGCGCAGGGCAAGCCGGTGCTCCTCCCGCTTCGCCACGGGCAGGCAGTAGGCATGCGGGCGGATGCCGCCCACCAGCATGGCGTTGCGATTGAGATGGAGGTGCTGCGGCGTGATGGTCGCCGCGATGTTGGGGCCGGCGGCGTCCACGAACTGCACCGCCTGGCTGGTGGTGGCATGTTCCAGCACGACGCGCAGGCCCGGCATGTCGCGCAGCAGCGGGGCAAGCACCCGGTCGATGAACACTGCCTCCCGATCGAAGATGTCGATGTCCGGATCGGTCACCTCGCCATGGACGCAGAGCGGCATGCCGATCCGCTCCATCACCGCCAGCACGCGCCGGATATTGGCGATCGCCGTCACCCCGCTGGCCGAATTGGTGGTGGCGCCGGCCGGGTACAGCTTGGCGGCGGTGAAGATGCCCGCCGCATGGCCGTCGGCCAGATCGGCCGGATTGGTGGCGTCGGTCAGGTAGCAGGTCATCAGCGGGGTGAAGCCGCTGCTGGCCGGCACCGCCGCCATGATCCGCCGCCGATAGGCTTCGGCCATGGCGGCGGTCGTGACCGGCGGGACCAGATTGGGCATGATGATCGCCCGCCCGAACACCCGCGCCGTGTAGGGCGTGACCCCGGTCAGCACGTCGCCGTCGCGCAGATGGACATGCCAGTCATCCGGCCGGCGGATGGTGATGCTGTTCATGTCCATGGCAATGTTCCTGACGAAGTTGACACATCTGACAGTGTTCTAAGGCGTAAAGGTCGGCTGAGCGGGCCGCTGCGACCCTGCCCGGCGTGCCCGCGCCCTTGCCATAAAGGCACCGTGTAGGACACCCCGGACCGTCCGGAGCAGGCGCCGGTCAGTCGACCAGCGCGGCGAGGCCGGGCACGGTCACGCTGCGCTCCCCGCCGTAATCCTCCCGCACCACGATCAGGCCGCGCTTCTCCAGATGTTCCAGCAGGCGGCGGATGCGGCTGGGGCTGCTGGTGCCATACAGGCGGGCCAGCTGGTCCTCGTCCGGCGTGCCATGCCCTTGCGCGGCCAGCCGGGCGATCAGCAGGAACGGGGCGAGCAGGTCATCCTCCAGCGGGGCGGCCAGTTGCAGGATGGCGGCACGTGTCCCTTCGTCCACCCGATCCATGCCCGCCTGCGCCAGGGCGAAGCGGCGGCGGAAGCTGCCCATGTCGATCCCGGACGATGGCACCTGATATTGCCGGCACTGCATCAGGAAGGTCTGGAACAGGGCAGAGGTCGTCTGGAATGCGGCCTTGGGATCGGCCGCCATGTCGCGCAGCACCATCTCCACCCGCTCCCCCGTGTCGGCAGCCGGCAGCGCGGAAGCATCGGCGTCCGCCGCCTGCGCGTCCAGCTCGGCCATGCGTTCCGCCAGCCGTTCCGAGCCGGAGGGCTGGTCCGCCACGAAGGCGGCGGGCGCCGGCGCAGGCATGTCGCTGCGGGCGGCGGCAGCTTCGGCCAGCTCCGCATGGAGCAGGTCCTTCATCTCGGCCGGTGGTGCAGAAGGCAGCGGCAGCAGCCCGCTGCCGGTACTGGTGCGCGGGCCGGACTTCACGCCCCCGATCCGCACCTTCAGCGGCACGCGGGTGATCGCCGGGCCCAGGCCCAGGAACATGCCGCGATCCAGATCGCGGATCTGTTCGGCCTGGCGCCGCTCCATGCCCAGCAGGTCCGCCGCGCGGATCATGTCGATATCCAGGAAGGTGCGGCCCATCAGGAAGTTGGACGCTTCCGCGGCGACATTCTTCGCCAGCTTGGCCAGCCGCTGGGTCGCCACGATGCCCGCAAGGCCCCGCTTGCGCCCACGGCACATCAGGTTGGTCATCGCGTTCAGGCTGATCCGGCGCGTATCCTCGCTGATCTCGCCCCCGGCGGCAGGCGCGAACATCTGCGCTTCGTCCACCACGACCAGCACCGGGTACCAGTATTCGCGCGGAGCATCGAACAGGGCGGTAAGGAAATGCGCGGCGCAGCGGATCTGCTGCTCCACATCCAGCCCGTCCAGCGACAGGACCACGGATGCGCGATGCTGCCGGGTACGGGTCGCAAGCGCCTCGATCTCGGCCACCGAATGGCTGGCGCCGTCGATCACCACATGGTCGAAATGGTCGGCCAGCGTCACGAAGTCGCCTTCCGGATCGATCACGATCTGCTGCACGATGCCGGCCGATTCCTCCAGCAGGCGGCGCAGCAGGTGCGATTTGCCGGAGCCGGAATTGCCCTGCACCAGCAGACGGGTGGCCAGCAGCTCCTCTATGTCGACGTGGACCGGCTGGCCCCCGTGCTGTTCCCCGATGATGACCCGCGACTCCATGCAGCCGCATGTAGCTGCGCCGCGCCCCACCCCCAAGCACGGGGTCGGTCGCGGCGGCGGCTTTTCAACATCTGTGGCGAATCAGCCGCCTGCGGGATCGCGGCGCGACACCTTCAGGTCGAACGCATCGCTGCCGCCGGCATCGCTGCCGGGCTGGTGATGCACGCGGATCGTGTAGGCCCCGCCATCGGGCACGGTGCCGCGCCAGCCTTGTGCGCCGGAGCCGGTGCCGATCGCCCGGTCACTGCCCGGGGCCAGCACGTCGAACCCGACCTGCGGCGGTCCGGCCAGTGCCACTTCCAGCTGCTGCCCCGCGGCCGCCTTCACGCGGTAATCATGCGGCGCCGCGCCCGTGACCAGGCCGGCCATCGTTGCGGTATCCGTACCGCGCAGGAACCGTACATCGGTGGAGCCCATCTGCCCCAGCCAGTATCCGCCCGCCGGCACCGCCAGCGCCAGCGCGCCCACCACAACACCCTGTACGATCGTCAGCGGCATAGGCTGCCTTCTCCCATCTGTTCGCGGGTCTTTGGCGCCCGCCGGAAGGAGGCTAATGGATAGGGTGGGGAATGGCCAGCGCCCTCACAGCAGCCAGGCGATCGGCAGGCGCGAGGCGACGGCGATCAGCAGGTGGGCGCCGGGGCCCATGCCGGGTTCGTCCCGGCACGTCTCGCCATCGCGGTCCCAGCGCATCGTGCCGTCATCATCCAGCCGGACCTGCCAGGCATGTTCGGGGATGGTGCCTTCGAACGAGTCCGCCACCAGCCCGGCCAGTTCCGGCGACCGGATCATGAAGCCCATCTCGGTATTGAGGTCGATCGAGCGCTGGTCGAAGTTGAACGAGCCGATGAACAGGCGGTCCCGATCGACCGTGAAGGTCTTGGCATGCAGCGTGGAGGCGCCCCCGCGATAGGCGGCGGAGCGGCCGGTGCCGCTGCCCGCCAGATTGCTGCCGATGCCCAGCCGCACGCCGCGGCGCCGTTCCTTGTGCGATGGCCGTTGCGCATCGGTGCGCCGGGCGATTTCCCACAGATGCACGCCGGCCTCCAGCAATTGCCGCCGCCACGGGGCGTAGCCGGCATGGACCAGTGGCACGTCGCTGGCGGAATAGCCGTTTGTCAGGATGCACACGTTCACGCCCTGTCGGGCCAGGTCGCAGATCTGCTCGACACCCTGCTCCCCCGGCACGAAGTAGCCCGAAACGATGCCCAGCTGCTGCCGCGGCTCGCCTATCGCCTTGGCCAGCTGGCCCGCCAGCAGGCCGTCGCCCGTTGCCCCGCCCCACGCCTTGGCCGGATCATCGCTGATCATGTCCACCTCCGCCCAGATCAGCGGCAGCGTGCCCTCGCTCAGCTGCTCCACCACGGGCAACGTCTCCACCCGCTCGACATAGGCGCGGGCGGAGGGATCGCGTTCGACCACGGATGCGCGCCGGGCCAGCTTGCGGCGGTGCGGGCGGCCGATCTGGTGCAGGATCTGCGCAGCGGGGAAGGCGGCGGCACAGGTCCAGTAACGCTCGAAATCGTCCTCGACCTCGTCCACCACCGGGCCGATCGCCACCACATCCAGATCGGCGAACAGCGCGCCGTCATGAGCGCTGAAATATTCGTCGCCCACATTGCGACCGCCCACGATCGTGGCCGCGCGATCCGCCGTCAGGCTCTTGTTGTGCATGCGCCGGTTGAGCCGGCTGAAATCGGTGAGGTAGCCGATCATCTTGGGCCAGCGGATGCGGAACGGATTGAACAGCCGCACCTCGATCGCGGGATGCCCGTCCAGCGCGGCCAGGGCGCGATCGAGCCCGACGATGCCGTTATCGTCCAGCAGCAGGCGGATGCGCACGCCGCGCTCCGCCGCCTTGTGCAGCTCCTCCAGCAGCAGGGTGCCGGTGCGGTCGCCGTGCCAGATGTAATATTGCAGATCGAGCGTCCGCTGGGCCTGGCGGACCAGCAGCAGGCGGGCAGCGAAGGCGTCCAGCCCGTCCTCCAGCAGGTGGAGCCCCGACAGGCCGGGATGTTCGGCACATTGCCGCTGCGCACCCTGCTCCAGCCGGGTTTCGCCGGGACCCGGCGCGTCCTGGCAGATCGTCTCGCTGCGTTGCCGCCGGCGGCGCGGCAGTCGGCTGGCAAGAACCAGCGCGGCAAAGCCGGTGGCGAGAGCGGCGCCGGTGGCAGCCAGCTTGTGGGTCCGGATCCAGTGGGTCATCGGCATGGGCGGTTGGTGCCGGGCCGGAGCCCGCGACGCAAGCGCTGCTTGAAAAGGGTGCCGGCCCTGCCATCTGGGGCGCATGGATCAGCACCGCTTGCTCGACCGCACCTTGGTCCGCCTGACAGGAGAAGCGGGCGACGATCCGGCCACCTTCCTGCAAGGGCTGGTCACCAACGATGTCACCGGGCCGCTGCCTGTGTGGGCCGCGCTGCTGAGCGCGCAGGGCAAGGCGCTGTTCGACTTCCTGGTGTGGGCCGGGCCGGACGGCGGATTGCTGCTGGATTGCGAAGCCGCCTTCGCGGACGAACTGGTGCGACGGCTGACGCTGTACCGCCTGCGCAAGCGCATCACCATCGTGCGGGATGACGGACTGGCCGTGTACTGGCAGGCCGGTGGCGATGTCGGCATGGCCGATCCGCGGCTGGCAACGCTGGGCCGACGTTGGATCGCGGCGGCCGACCCTGCCGTGCCCGCCGGCGATGGCGCGTGGCTGCGGCACCGGCTGGCGCTGGGCGTGACCGAAGGCCGGGCCGAGCTGGGCGACACCCTGTGGCTGGAGGCCAATGCGGTGGAGCTGAATGGGGTCAGCTTCACCAAGGGCTGCTATGTCGGGCAGGAGAATACCGCGCGGATGAACTGGCGGCAGAAGGTCAATCGCCGGCTGGTGGTGGTGCCGCTGGAGCGGGGCGATCCCGCCCGGCGCAGGGTGGCCTACCCGGAGCTGGGCCAGGCGGTGGACCATCTGCGCGTGGCCGACATCGCGGATGATCTGCGCCCCGCCTGGATGGCACTTCAGGACTGAGCAAGCGCGGCGGCGACCAGCTTCTCCGCCTCGTCCCGCGCGGCGGAGGGGGGCAGCGCCATGGCGCCGGCCAGCCGCTGGCCCAGCAGCGAGTCGCCCAGGGCGAGCAGCACCAGTGCCAGCGCGGTCTGGTGCAGGTGCGCCGGTGCCCTGCCATCCTGGCCGAACAGGCCGTCGACCAGATGCCGGATGGCGGCGGCGAAGGGATCCAGCGCGTCGTGCTGATGGGTGGCGAGCATCCATCGGGCCAGTTCCCCGCCCCCGCCGGCGCCGAAGGCATCGAACACCAGGTCGACGATCGCCCGTGGGCTGGCCAGTCCGCCCTGGAGCGAATCCGCAATGGAGGCACTGACCTGCGCCGTCAGGTGCTGCACCAGCGCCTGCTGCAACCCTGCCGCGCTGCCGAAATGGTGCAGCAGGTTGGCGTGCGTCCGCCCGATCCGTCCGGCCACCGCCTTCAGCGTCACCGCCGCCGGCCCTTCCGCCAGCAGCAGCTGATGCGCCGCCTGCAGCGCCTGTGCACGGCTCTGCTCGGACGACAGGCGCGTTCTTATTGACATTGGTGTCAGTTAATCCCAGGTTCGGGGCATGAGCAAGACCATCGGCCTAGAAGGCGTGTCGCCCTCCGGCAAGCAGCCGGCTTCCCTCGCAACCCCGCCCATCGTGGTGCGCAACCGCCGCTTCGGCCGCGCGCGCGACGGCCATGCCCCGGCCACCCGCTGGTGGGCCGACGGCAATCCGGTGGGCACCGCCTGGCTGAACGGGCTGTCGATCACCTTCCCCCAGGGCGAGACCCTGTTCATCGACGCGGTGAAGGCGTTCCGCGATGGCGTGTCGCCCAAGCTGGCGGAGGAAATCCGCGACTTCGTGAAGCAGGAGGTCAATCACACGCGGGAGCATCTGGCGTTCAACCGCGCGGTCGAGGATGCCGGATACGACCTGACACGTGTGCAGGCGCGGCTCGACACCCTGATCGGACAGGTGCGCGAGGCGCCACCGATCGTGTGGCTGGGTGTCACGGTCGCACTGGAGCACTTCACCGCCCTGTTCGCGCATGAGTTCCTGGCGCAGCCCGACCGGTACATCAGTGGCGACAACGAGCAGGCGGAGCTGTGGCGCTGGCATTCGGTGGAAGAGATCGAGCACAAGGCGGTGGCCTATGACACCTGGCTGCATGCGACCCGCGACTGGAGCGCGTGGAAGCGGTGGAGCCTGCGCAGCGCGCTGATGCTGCGCGTCACGCGCAACTTCATGCACAGCGCCAATGCCGATGCGCTGGACCTGATGGCGCAGGACGGGATCACCGGACTGCGGGCGAAGGGGCGGCTCGCCTGGTACCTGCTGGGCCGCCCGGGCATGTTGCGCCGCCTGCTGCCGGCCTGGGCCGCGTTCTTCCTGCCCGGGTTCCATCCGTGGCACCGGGATGATTCGGCGCTGATCCGGGGCTATGACGCGCCCCGGACCGGCCCCGATCAGGCGGCGGCGTTGATGCTGGCGATGTAGGCGTCCGGCGTCACCCAGGCCGTTGGCGGGACCTGTGCCGGTTCGCCGCCGGCCAGGTCCGCCTCGTACTCCAGGGTGGAGATGGCGGCCGCACGAGCAAGGCTGGGCAGGCTGCCGGTGCCGCCGGTCGGGCGGAACCCGACGGCTGTGAGCACCCGGCCGGAACCGGGATTGTCGACCATGTGCCGCCCGCGGAGGGTCCGGTGCCCGGCCATGCGGGCAATCGCCAGCAGGCCGCTCAGCGCCTCCCGCGCGTAACCCTGCCCCTGCGCAGCGGGCGTGATCCAGTATCCGACCTCCGCCGGACCATCACTGTCCGCGGCATGCAGACCGCATCCACCGATGATGGTGCCTCCGTCATCCGGAATTGTGATCAGCAGGCTGGGCAGCGAAGGATCGCGCGGTGCGCCGATCCAGGCGAGCGCATCCTCCTCCTCGTACGGCCAAGAAACACGCGCGAGCATGTGAGCCACCGACTCGTGCGCGATGGCACGAGTCAGCGCGGGCGCATCCTCTTCCCAGGCAGGCCGCAGGAACAGGCGTTCGGTGCGGATGAACATTCTCGTGTCTCCCAATCCCACCACGACCGGCCTGTTGCAGGCCCATGTGGCGAAGTGATGGCAGTGCGCATGCAAGGCGCCGCCGGCGGAGAGGGAGAATGCAAAAAGGGAGACGGGTGGCCCCATCTCCCTCCGATTGTCCGGTGCGTTGCGCCGGCTGGGCCATCCCGTATGGACAGCCCCGTCAGCGAACTATCCGTGTGTTATTCTGCCGCCTCGGCCATCATGTCGACCGACACGTAGGAACGACCCAGCTTGCCCTGGTGGAAGCGCACGCGGCCTTCGCCCAGCGCGAACAGGGTGTGGTCCTTGCCGATGCCGACATTGGTGCCCGGGTAGAACTTGGTGCCGCGCTGACGCACGAGAATGTTGCCACCGACCACAACCTGGCCGCCGAACTTCTTCACGCCAAGGCGCCGACCTTCCGAGTCGCGACCGTTGCGGGATGAACCGCCTGCTTTCTTATGTGCCATTTCGTCTGAACTCCTGAAGCCCGCCTGGGGGCTTAAGCCTTGCCGACCGAAAGGATGCGCAGCAGCGTCAGCTGCTGGCGATGACCGTTCTTCCGACGGTAATTGTGCCGGCGGCGCTTCTTGAACACGATCACCTTCTCGCTCTTGGCCTGTGCGATGATCTCGGCACTGACGGTCACGCCCGCCACATCGGCCAGACCGCCGTCCTCGCCTGCCAGCAGGATATCACCCAGCGTGATCGTCTCGCCAGCTTCGCCAGCCAGCTTCTCGACCGCGATCTTGTCTCCTGCGGCGACGCGGTACTGCTTACCGCCGGTGCGCACTACTGCGAACATGGTGTCTCGTATCCGTTCTTGCGATGACGCTCCCCTGTGGAACGCCGGAAGGGCACCCGAAACGGGCGCCGGAAAGTGCAGGGCCGATAAGGGACGGCTACCCGGCTGTCAATGGCCGGACGCCCATATCGCACCCATCCGGAGCGGGCATCTGGCCCTGCGCCGCCACCCCCGCTAAGGCGGACGGCGATGCCACGCAACACCTTTACCGCCGGCCTGCTGCTGCCCCTTGCCGCGACCCTGTTCCTGTCGGCCTGCGCCGGTGCGGCGGAAGGCTATCCCAGCCTGGCGATTCGCCCGGCGGAGCGGGCTGGCGCAGTCCGGACCCCCCCGCCCCGCCACATCCCGCCCCCGCCGCCCGCCGCCGCCCTGGCCAGCCTGGACTCGCTGGCGACGGAAGCGCGCGCGGCGCACACCGCCTTCACGGCCGAGAGCGCACAGGCGACTCGCCTGGTCGGCGCGGCGCGCAATGCTGCGATCGGCAGCGAGGCGTGGGCCCGTGCCGAGGTCGCCCGCTCCGCCCTGGCCGCTGCGCACAGCCGCACGCTGGTGCCGCTCGCCGGCATGGACCGGGTGTATGTGGAAGCGTCGACCGCCGGCGAGGATCTGGATCGCATCGCCGCGGTACATGCCGAGATCGAGGCGCTGGTGGCCGGAGAGGATGCGGTGCTGGCCGGGCTGGCGAACTGAGGCCCGGCGGCACGGCCGAGGGTAGACGGAATTGCGGTATAGGCCCTGCGGAAGGTGAGCAGCCCGCCCTCAGGCCGGCGATGAAGAGGGCCAGCGCGCTGAACTGCGCGGATGGGGCCGGCATCATGCTCGGCGCTTGCAACGATCGACTCGGCGCGCCTCGGCTCAGGCAGCACCATCCCCCACACGCCATCGCGCCAAGTCGGCATGATCCTGCTCGCGCGGTTCGATCCAGTGCCAGCCATCAGACCGCTGTTCGCGCTTCCAGAACCAGGCATCGGACTTCAGGTGGTCCATCGCATAATCCGCCGCCTGGAACGCGTCGCGCCGGTGGCGGGCGGCAGCGACAACCAGCACGATCGGCTCTGCCGGATGCAGCAGCCCGGTGCGGTGCCAGATCAGCAGGCCGGCGAGCGGCCAGCGGGCCAGCACGTCATCGCCCAGCGCCGTCATGCCCGGCAGGGTCAGGGGCGCATAGTGGCTCAGTTCCAGCGCCAGCACGTCTTCCTCCACCCGCACCTGCCCGGTAAAGCTGGCGATGCCGCCCGCCTGCGGGTGCGCGGCGGCAAAGGCGTCGATCGCGCTGCCGGGCGCGAAGGCCGCGTCGATCAGGCGGATGTCGACCGGCATCTCAGCCGCCGCTGACCGGGGGCAGCAGGGCAACCTCGTCCCCCGCCTCTGCCCGCAGCTGTGTCTTGTCGGCCAGCAGCCCGCCATTCAGCGCCAGCCGCACCCGGTCGCTGGCGACCTGCGCCGCCAGGCCGGTGTCCAGCGCGCCCAGCAGGCCCGCCCAGTCCAGCGGCGCGGGCAGCTGGCGAGTCGGGCCGCCCGCCTGCTCCGCCAGTCGGCCCAGGAAGACGAGTGTGATCATCAGCCGCCCGTCAGCGACATGTGTCGCGGCTGCGCCGGCGCGGCGCCGCGGATATGGCTGAAATGATGGCGCTCCGGCTTGATCGCCATGGCGGTGTCCAGCGCCTGTGCCAGCAGCACGTCGGGCGTGTCGGAGCGCAGTGCGGCGCGCAGGTCGACCTGCTCCGCACCGCCCAGGCAGGCGAACAGCTGGCCCGTCGCGGTCACCCGGATGCGGTTGCAGGTGGCACAGAAATTGTTCGTCAGCGGCGTGATGAAGCCCAGCCGCCCGCCGGTTTCGGCCACATCGACATACCGCGCCGGCCCGCCGGAGCGGTGCGTGCTCTCCACCAGGGTCCAGCGCTGCTCCAGATCGTCGCGCACGGCGGTCAGCGGCAGGTAGTGGTCGACGCGCTCCCCCTCGACCTCGCCCAGCGGCATCACCTCGATCAGGGTGACCTCGTGCCCCTGCCCGTGCGCCCAGGCGACCAGATCGGGGATCTCGTGCCGGTTCAGCCCCTTCAGCGCCACGATGTTCAGCTTGACCTGCAGGCCCGCCGCCGCGGCGGCGCGGATGCCGCCCAGCACCTCCGCCAGCTGGTCGCGTCGGGTCAGCGCGAAGAACAGGCCGGGGTCCAGCGTATCGAGCGAGACGTTCACCCGCCGGATGCCGGCCGCGAACAGTGCCTCCGCATGGGTGGCCAGCTGCGTGCCGTTGGTGGTCAGGGTCAGTTCGTCCAGACCATCGCCGAGCCGGCGGCCGAGCGCCTGCACCAGCTCGATCACGTCGCGGCGGACCAGCGGTTCACCCCCGGTCAGGCGGATCTTGCGGATGCCACGATCGATCATGGCCAGCGCCAGCCGATGCATCTCCTCCAGGCTCAGCACCTCCTTGCGGGGCAGGAACTGCATGCGTTCGGGCATGCAATAGGTGCAGCGCAGGTCACACCGGTCGGTCACCGACAGGCGGAGATAGGTGATGCGCCGGTCGAACGCATCCACGAGGGGGCCTGAAGAACAGCTCATCCGGCAGCCAATCTAGGCGGCCATGCCGGCGTTGCCATCCACGGCGAACACTTGCCCGGTGATGGCGGGCGCATCCGCCAGCCAGGCGACGGTGGCGGCGGTCGCTGGATCATCATGCCCTTCAACGCCGTTGACGCGCCGTGGTGCCGCCTCCCGTGCGAGTTCCTGCACGACGGCCAGCCGCCAGCCGCGGTGCGTGTGGTCCGCGGGCGGGAAATGGATGACGAGATCGCCGCCTTGCGCCAGCAGCGCGCGGGCCCGGGGCAGGTCCGCGGCGTGGAAGGCGGCGGCGGCATCCAGCGGCGCGGCCGGGGACCGTTCCGTCACCAGCACCGCCTGCGCCATCAGCGGCGTTCCCGGCGCAGGGTGATGCCGATCAGCTCGTCCGCCTCGCTCAGCGCCAGCTTGACGATCTTCACCGTCACCACCTGCACCCGGGCATCGGCCACGAACAGCGTGTCGGCCACATGGTCCGCCACCGATTCGATCAGGGTGAAATGCACCCCCGGCGGCAAGGCACCGGAGGCGGCGAACTTCAGGTCCATGTAATTCTTGCTGGCGGACAGCGGCGTGTCCGGCGCGTAGCGCTCGGCAGGCTTCAGCTCCACCGTGACGGTGAAACGCAGCGGCTGCGGCTTCCCCGTTTCCTCCGAATAGATGCCGGTGTGCACGTCATGCACGAAATCGGCGATCTCCAGCGTCAGTCGGTCGGCCATGCGTGTCCGATGGCAGGCACACACGGCGCTGTCCAGCCGGGCACGGTTGCAAGGTGGCCCGGATTGCCCGACAATCGCCCGAGCGAGAGGGGTTCGATGCAGATGGAGGTACGCATGGCCGGAGGCAGCGCCGGTGCCCCGCGCCAGATGGCCGGACGGCACTTCCCGCAGCTGGACGGCCTGCGCGCGCTGGCCGTGATGTGCGTGCTGATCACGCATTACTGGCTGCAGTCGGGCCATCTGGGGCATCTGGGCGTGCGGCTGTTCTTCGTGCTCAGCGGCTTCCTGATCACCGGCATCCTGCTGGAACAGCGGCCGGCCGGCAGCCCGGCCCCGCTCGGGCCCTTGCTGCGCAGCTTCTACGCCCGGCGCATCCTGCGGCTGTTCCCGACCTATTACCTGATGCTCGCCACCGGCGTGGCGCTGAACGTGGAGGGCGTGCGGGGGACGTCGCTGTACCACGCCACCTTCCTGTCCAACCTGTGGTACGCGCGCCACCCGGACTGGGAGCCATGGACCACGGTCCACCTGTGGACGCTGGCGGTGGAGGAGCAGTTCTACCTCGTCTGGCCGCTGGTGATCCTGCTGCTGCCGCGCCGCTGGCTGCTGGCGGCGCTGGTGGCGACGATCGCGGGCGGCATCGCCTTCCGCATCCTGTGCAACCTGATCTGGCCGGGCATGCCGCCGCAGGACGTGCTGATGCCCGCGATGATGGATGCGCTGGCGCTGGGCGGACTGATCGCGGCACTGGTGCATCGTCAGGCGGGCGATCCTGCCGCGCGCGAGCGGCTGCTGCAACGGTTGGGCGGGGCCAGCCTGCTGTGCCTGGCGCTGGTCGGCGCATCCGTGCTGATCCAGCTGCCTTATGCGATCACGGATTTTGCCTGCACCGTGCCGATGGCGTTCCTGGTGCTGGCGGCGCGGCATGGCATACCGGGGGCGATCGGCCGGGCGCTGGCATGGCGCCCGGTGCGGTATCTGGGGCGCATCAGCTATGGCCTGTATATCTGGCACATCTTTGCATGGGTGTTCCTGATCGCGGTGCTGCCGGGGCTGGACTGGGGCAAGCCGGGCCCGGCGACCTTCGTGGTGGCCACGCTGGTGGCGATCGCCATGGGCGCGGCATCGTGGCACTGGGTCGAACAGCCGTTCAACCGGCTGAAGCACCTGTTCCCCTACGCCAGGGGAACCGCGCCGCAGCCCGCGCCGGTGTGACCGGCCGGGGCTGCGGCAGGCCGGTCAGACGATGCGGGTCGGCTCCGTCCCGTAATAGCTGGAGACACGGTCGGCGTAGGACTGGTTGAACTCCGGCGCGTTGCTGGCCCAGCTCGGCCCGCCTTCGAGCACCCGGCGGTCGATGACGACCACGTACTCGCCGGTTGTCACGTCGAATTCCAGCACGCTGAACGGCACCGGATAATAGCTCTTGTTGAAGCCCAGGAACCCGCCGAGGCTCAGCACCGCATAGGTGGAGTGGCCGGTGCGCCGGTCGACCATCAGCGCCTTGATATGCCCGAGATTGTCGCCATCGCGAGAGCGGACGTTCAGGCCGGACGTTTCGGCCTCCACCAGGGTCAGGGCCGCTTCGGGGTTCGTTGCCATATGGGGGTTCTTTCAAGTTAGCGGGCGACGGTCCGTGGAACAGCCGCGCCGTCATCCGGCCCCCGCACGCACCAAACGCCGTGGGGAGTAGTCGGAGAACACCGATCCCGGCGGGCCGTTCCGACCCGCCGCCCTACCCCGCCGACCAGCGTGCGAAGATTGCCGTCGGCAGCAGCCGCCCGCCCGCGCCATCCTCCCGCATGGCCAGGTCGCCATGTTCGATCGTGCCCGGCAGGTCGGCGAACAGCCCATGCAGCAATCCGCCCAGCGCCAGGCTGGACATGCGCACGGCATAGACCGTCAGGAACAGGAAGCGGCTGTCGCCATCCAGCAGCTGCCGGCAGGAGGCCAGCAGCGCGGGCAGGTGCTCCTCCAGCCGCCAGACCTCCCCATCGGGGCCGCGGCCGAACTTGGGCGGGTCCAGGATGATGCCGTCGTAACGCTTGCCCCGACGCACCTCGCGCGCGGCGAACTTGGCGGCATCGTCCACCAGCCAGCGGATCGGGCGCTCCTCCATGCCGGACAGGGTGGCATTGGCCCGCGCCTGCGCAACCGACTTCTTGCTCGCATCGACATGCGTCACCGGGCCATGCGCGGACAGCGACAGCGTGCCGACCCCGGTGTAGCCGAACAGGTTCAGCGTTTCCGCCGGCTGCGCCATGTCGTCCAGCTGCGTGCCCATCCAGTCCCACACCGGGGCCATGTCGGGGAAGAAGGCCAGGTGGCGGAAGGGGGTGCATTGCGCGGTGAAGCGCACATCGCCACGCGCCAGCGGCCAGCCATCGGCCGGCAGCGCGCGATCGAACAGCCAGCGACCGCCGCCATCCTCGTCAGATCCGGGAATGAATTCGCCATCGGCCTGCCAGTCGGCCAGCCGCGGCGGCCACAGCGCCTGCCCTTCCGGGCGAATCAGGCGATGCGGGCCATAGCGTTCCAGCTTGCGCCCATCCCCGCTGTCGATCAGCGCGTAATCGTCCCAGCCGGTGCCCGCCAGCACCAGCGGCTGTTCAGCCAATCGTGCCATCAGCCATGCGGGCGCGCATGGCGCAGCACATATCCGGTCACCGCCTCGTACGTGCCGGGCAGTTCGGTATAGCGTTCCTCCCGCTGGAACAGGTCGCCCAGGCGGGTCGGCAGGCTGGGGCGCTGGCCGGTGGCGCGTTCGACCGCGTCGCGGAACTTGGCCGGGTGCGCGGTCGCCAGCGTCACCACCGGCACATGCGCCGGCAGGGCCGAGGCGAGCGCCGCATGCAGGCCGATCGCGGTGTGCGGGTCGATCAGCTCGTCACAGCGATCCTTGGCCCAGGCCATCGCCTGCGCCATCTCGATCTCGTCCGCCCGGCAGCTGGCAAAGCCCCGCGCAGCGCCGGCGATCTGCGCTTCGGTCAGGCGCATGGCGCCGCTGTGTTCGAAGCTGCGCATCTGTTCGGCCAGCAGGGTGCCGTCGCGCCCACCGCAATCGAACAGCAGGCGTTCGAAATTGCTCGACACCTGGATGTCCATGCTGGGCGCCGCGGTGGCGGTGACCAGGCCGGCCGAGTAGTCACCGGCGGAAAACGCGCGGTGCAGGATGTCGTTCACATTGGTGGCGACGATCAGCCGGGCGATGGGCAGGCCCATCCGTTCCGCCACATGGCCCGCGAACACGTCGCCGAAATTGCCGGTCGGCACGCTGAAGGCGACCTCCCGCTCGGGCGCCCCCAGCTGCAGCGCGGCATAGAAATAATACACCACCTGCGCCATCAGCCGGGCCCAGTTGATCGAGTTCACCGCACCCAGCCGCAATGGGCCGTTGATCTGGCGATCGCCGAACATGCGCTTCACCATGGCCTGCGCATCGTCGAAGCTGCCGTCGATGGCGATGTTGTGCACGTTGGGCGCCAGCACGGTGGTCATCTGCCGGCGCTGCACGTCACTGACGCGGCCATGCGGGTGGAGCATGAAGATCTCCACATTGTCGCGCCCGGCCACAGCATCGATCGCAGCCGAACCGGTGTCGCCGCTGGTGGCGCCGACGATGGTCAGCCGCCCCTCATGCCGCTGCAGGAACTCCTCGAACAGGCGGCCCAGCAATTGCAGCGCCACGTCCTTGAACGCCAGCGTCGGGCCGTGGAACAGCTCCAGCAGCCAGTGCTGCTCGTCCAGCTGCACCAGCGGGGTCACCGCCTTGTGCCCGAAGCGGCCATAGGCGCGGGTGGCAATGTCGCGCAGCTTGTCTTCGGTCAGGCTGTCGCCGACGAAGGGCAGCATCACCCGCACCGCCAGCTCCGCATAGGGCAGGCCGCGCATGGCGCCGATCTGCTCCGGCGTGAAGCGCGGCCATTCACGCGGCAGGTACAGCCCGCCATCGGCAGCCAGGCCGGTCAGCGTCACCTGTTCGAAGTCGAGCGCGGGCGCGGTGCCGCGAGTGGAGATGTAGTCCATCGTGCCAGCGCGCCTAGCGGCCGGTAGCGGACGAGGCAAGGTCCACGGGATCGGCCCGGCGGCGCAATGCCATTGCGTAAATGACGAGCGCGGTGATCGCAAAGAAGAACCATTGCCCGGCATAGGACAGGTGATTGTTCGGCAGCGTCTTGGGATCGGGGCGGACGAGCGCCTCCAGCCCGGCCTGCGGCGGATCAGCCACCAGCCGCACGTCTTCACCCGCAGGCGCGACCACACCCGTCACTCTGCCGCCGCTCCATACGGGGGGCGCAGGTGCGGCGGACCAGCCGAGCGCCACCTCCGCCTCGCCACCTTCCGCCAGCCGGCAGCGGGCGACATGCGCCCAACCCGACTGACCACGGACGGAACGGCCGGCGGTCTCCCGCATGGCGAGCACCTGGAGGCAGGTCAGGCTGCTGGGGCGATACAGCGCCGCCTCTCGGGCGGACGCGGTGCCGGGCCAGGCGACCGGCGGCAGGTTCTGCGCATCGGCGTAGCGGGCGATCATGTCGCCCTTCCACTCCGAACGCCGCAGCTGCCACACGCCCAGCGCCAGCATCAGGGCGACCGCCGTCAGCACCAGCACCGTGGGCAGCAGCGGCACCCGCCGCTGCGGGGCCGACGTCATCAGTGGTATTCGGCGCCCCAGCCGCCCCAGACATATACGGTGATGAACAGGAACAGCCACACCACGTCCACGAAGTGCCAGTACCAGGCGGCCGCCTCGAACCCGAAATGCTGGCGCGGGGTGAAGTGCCCGGCATAGACCCGGCGCAGGCAGACGGCGAGGAAGATGGTGCCCACCAGCACGTGGAAGCCGTGGAAGCCGGTCGCCATGAAGAAGGCGCTGGAATAGGTGTTGCCGCCGAACGCGAACGGAGCGTGAGCATATTCGTAGAACTGTACGAAGCTGAACACGACACCCAGGATGATCGTCAGCCACAGGCCGGTCTTCAGCCCTTCACGATCGCCATGGATCAGCGAATGGTGCGCCCAGGTGACCGTGGTGCCCGAACACAGCAGGATCAGCGTGTTGAGCAGCGGCAGAGCGAAGGGGTCCATCACTGCCTCGATCCCGGCAGGGGGCCAGATGCCCCCGACCACTTCGGTCAGCTCCGACGGGAACAGCGCGAAATCGAACCAGGCCCAGAACCAGCCGGCGAAGAACATCACTTCGGACGCGATGAAGGTGATCATCCCGTACCGCAGGTGCAGCTGCACCACCGGCGTATGATCGCCCGCCTGCGCTTCACCCACGATGGAACTGAACCAGAAGAAGAACGCCGCGATCAGCCCGGCAATGCCCAGCCCCAGCACCACGCCCGCGGCGGGCAGGTCGTGCATGAACAGCACCATGCCGCTGGTGAAGGTCAGCGCCGACGCCGACATGACCAGCGGCCAGACCGACGGCGGCAGGATGTGATATTCGTGGTTCTTTGCGCCAGCCATGCCCTGATCCCGTGACTTCGATGTTCTTGCAGTATGTCTAATCCGCCGCTGCGGCGCGGTCCAGTGCCGCTATTCCTTGCGGTGAAAAGTGTAGCTCAGCGTGATCTGCTCCACATCCTTCATGTTCGGGTCGTCCGCCGCGGCCGGGTCGACGAAGAACAGCACCGGCATGGCGACGCTCTCCCCCGGCTGCAGCACCTGTTCCGTGAAGCAGAAACACTGGATCTTGTTGAAATGAACGCCCGCCTGCGCCGGTTCCACGTTGAAGGTGGCCGTGCCGGTGATCGGCTCGTCGGTATCGTTGCGCGCGTCGAAGATCACCATGTCGCGTTCGCCGATGGTGATGCGGTCGGTTGTCTGCCGTGGCGCGAAATGCCAGCCCATGCCGCGCGCCGTGTTGGCATCGAACCGGATGGAGAATTGCCGCCCGCCCCCACTCGCGGCGAACTGCGCGGCAAGGTCGGCATCGGCCAGGCTGGCCCGCTGCGTGGTGCCGCCGAAGCCGGTCGCCTCGCAGAACAGGCGGTACAGCGGCACGGAGGCGAAGCCCAGGCCCAGCATGGCCAGCGCTGCCAGCAGGGCCAGCAGACCGGTGCGCAGGTTGCGCTGCTGCAGCGGGACGCTGGCCATCAGGCGCCGAACTTCACGAAGGTGATGGCGTAGAACAGCACCACCAGAAACAGCAGGAACAGCCCCAGCGCGCGGTTGCGGTTGCGGCGGGTGCGGCGGATCGCCTCATCCTGTTCGCGCAGATTCATGCCAGCACCATCCGATCGACCACCAGTGCGCCGAACAGCGCGAACAGATACAATACCGAGTAACCGAACAGCCGCTTCTCCGGCCGCATCGGATCCCCGTCCCCGCTGCGGCGGAACGCCACCGGCAGCGCCAGGACCACGAACAGCGCCGACAGCGCAAGTGCCGCCAGCCCGTAGATCGCGCCGGTGCCGCCGATCGCCCACGGCGCCAGGGTCACGGGCAGCAGCACCAGCGAATAGAGCAGGATCTGCCGCCGCGTCGCCGCCTGCCCGGCCACGACCGGCAGCATGGGGATGCCGGCATTTGCGTAATCGGTGCGCACGAACAGCGCCAGCGCCCAGAAATGCGGCGGCGTCCACAGGAAGATGATGGCGAACAGCAGCACCGGCATGGCCGTGACTTCACCGGTGACCGCGATCCAGCCGATCAGCGGGGGAAAGGCGCCGGCGCCGCCGCCGATGACGATGTTCTGCGGCGTGCGGGGCTTCAGCCAGATGGTGTAGACCACCGCATAATAGACGATGGAGATCGCCAGCACGACGGCCGCCAGCCAGTGGATCGCCAGGCCCATGATGCCGACGGAGGCGCAGGACAGCGCAATGCCGAAATCGCGGGCATCGGTCCGCGCCATGCGGCCGGTGGGCAGCGGGCGCCTGGCCGTGCGCTTCATCAGCGCATCGATGTCCGCCTCCCACCACTGGTTCAGCGCCGCGGCGCCGCCAGCGCCCAGCGCGATGCACAGGATCGCGGTGAAGCCGAGCACGGGATTGATGTGGCCGGGCGCTGCCAGCAGGCCGCACAGGCCGGTGAATACCACCAGGCTCATCACCCGCGGCTTGGTCAGCGCCAGGAAGTCGCGCCAGTCGGCAGGCAGCTGGATCGCCGGTGCAGGGGGTGGCGCGGGGGACGCCGGGTTCAGGGACATGCCCTGCCCTATAGCGGGCCTGCGCGTCCCGGCCAACCGTCAGGCGTCTGCGTTGTGCGTGGCAGGCGAAGCTGCTTTAGGGGTACCCATGCGTCATACCCCTGCCCTCGTCGTCGCCGCACTGATCGCGGCCGTCAATCCTGCCGCCCCGTCCGTTCACGCGCAGACCGAACACGATCTGCAGGCGTGGGGCAACCTGACCCTGACGGGCTCCCTCGCCGACGGCATCGTCTACTTCGCGGAGGTGCAGCCACGGGTGTCGGACGACCTGTCGCGCGTGTCGCAGACGCTGCTGCGCCCGGCGATCGGAGTGGCGGTGACGCCGGATCTCACGCTCTTCCAAGGGTATGCCAAGGTGCTGCAGCCGGTGGCCGGCGGCGGATCGCGGGACGAGGACCGGTCGTTCCAGCAGGCGACGTGGATGGTGCAACGTGGCCGGCGCGAGATCCAGTCCCGCACCCGATTCGAACAGCGCTGGAACGAGGCGGGTGACGATACCGGTTTCCGCCTGCGGCAGATGATCCGCTACGAGCACGCGCTCAAGGAGGCGGGCGGTCCTGCGCTGCTCGGGTCGGTGGAAGGGTTCGTCGCACTCAACGACACGGACTGGGGCGCGCGCGGCGGGTTCGACCAACTGCGCACCTTTGTGGGCGCCGAACTGCCGTTGCCGGGCGCGTCCACAATCGAGGCCGGCTACCTGAACCAGCTGGTCGACGGCGCAGGCACCACGCGCATGGGCCATGTGCTGTCAGTGGCGCTGTTCATCCGCCACTAGGCACCGCCGCCCGCGGATGCGGGCCGGCGATGACCGGCGGCCCGGCACTGTCTCAGTGCGCGGGCCTGCCACCGGCGGGGCCGATGTGGTCGTGATAGTCGTGATGCTCCTCGATCACCGGCAGCGTCTCGTACTGGTGGAAGGGCGGCGGGCTGGACAGGGTCCACTCCAGCGTGGTGGCGCCCTCGCCCCAGTAATTGCCCTCCGCCTTGCGGCCCGCGACCAGTGCCCAGGCAATGTTCACGAAGAACACCAGCATGGACGCCGCCATGATGTGATAGCCGGTCGAGGCGATCTCGTTCCAGTAGGTGAAGGCCGGCGTGTAGTCCGGATAGCGGCGCGGCATTCCGTTCATGCCCAGGAAGTGCATGGGGAAGAAAATCACGTTCACGCCGATGAAGAAGCCCCAGAAGTGGATGTGCGCCAGCAGCTCAGAATGCCACCGCCCGCTCATCTTCGGGAACCAGTAGTAGAATGCCGCGAACAGGCTGAACACCGCGCCCATCGACAGCACGTAGTGGAAGTGCGCCACGACGTAGTAGGTGTCGTGCAAATTGTCGTCCACGCCGCCATTGGCCAGCACCACGCCGGTCACGCCGCCGACGGTGAACAGGAAGATGAAGCCCAATGCCCAGACCATGGGCGACTTGAACTCCAGGCTGCCGCCCCACATCGTGGCGACCCAGCTGAAGATCTTCACGCCGGTCGGTACCGCGATCAGCATGGTCGCGGCCGTGAAATACATCTTCACGTTCACGTCCAGACCGGTCGTGTACATGTGGTGCGCCCACACGACGAAGCCGATCACGCCGATCGCCACCATGGCGTAGGCCATGCCGAGATAGCCGAACACCGGCTTGCGGCTGAACGTCGCCACGATCTGGCTGATCATGCCGAAGCCCGGCAGGATCATGATGTACACCTCCGGGTGGCCGAAGAACCAGAACAGATGCTGGTACAGCACCGGATCGCCGCCGCCGGCCTGGTCGAAGAAGGTCGTGCCGAAATTGCGGTCGGTGATCAGCATGGTGATCGCCGCGGCCAGCACCGGCAGCGCCAGCAGCAGCAGGAAGGCGGTGACCAGCACCGACCACACGAACAGCGGCATCTTGTGCAGCGTCATGCCGGGGGCGCGCATGTTGAAGATGGTGGTGATGAAGTTGATCGCGCCCATGATCGACCCGGCGCCTGCCAGATGGAGCGAGAAGATCGCGAAATCGACCGCCGGCCCGACGCTGCCGCTCGTAGACAGCGGAGCATACACCGTCCAGCCGGTGCCCGCGCCCAGCCCCGTGCCGCCGGGCACGAAGGCGCTGAACATCAGCGAGCAGAAGCCCGCGACCGTCAGCCAGAAGCTGATATTGTTCATCCGCGGGAAGGCCATGTCCGGCGCGCCGATCATCAGCGGCACGAACCAGTTGCCGAACCCACCGATCATTGCCGGCATGACCATGAAGAACACCATGATCAGGCCATGGGCGCTGATCAGCACGTTCCACATATGGCCGTTCTTGTCGAAATCGGCCGGGCCGCCGCCCAGGAACTCGACCCACCAGCCCAGATACTGGATGCCCGGCTCCGCCAGCTCGGCACGCATGATGCCCGACACCGCGCCGCCGATGATGCCCGCGCAGATCGCGAAGATCAGGTACAGCGTACCGATGTCCTTGTGGTTCGTGGACATGAACCAGCGCTGGAAGAAGGGCGGCTTGTGATCGGCATCGTGGTGATGCGCGTGATCGTCGTGGTGCGCCTGGAAGGCGTCGGCGGTGGTGGCCATGGTCAGCGGATCCTGGCTGGATGTTCTGCGATAAGGAAGATGGTGGCGCGCGGCATCAGGTCAGGTCGCTTCCGGGACCGGAGTGCCGGGCGCGGTTTCCGCCGTGGGCGGCGCACCGGCGCCGGGTGCGCCCTCGACGCCGCTTTCGGGTTCCTGCGGCGGAGCCAGCGTCGGCGCCTGCGCGCCCTCGCTCTCCGGCCCGCCCAGCGTGCCGCCCTTGGACAGCAGCCATGCATCGAACTGCGCACGCGGCACGGCCTCGACCGCGATCGGCATGTAGGCGTGACGGGCACCGCACAGCTCGGAACACTGGCCGTAATAGATGCCGGGCTCCTCGATGAAGAGCACCCGTTCGTTGAGGCGCCCGGGCACCGCATCGATCTTGAACCACAGGCTGGGCACGGCGAAGGAGTGGATCACGTCCGCGCCGGTGGTCTGGATGCGGATCGGCTCGCCCACCGGCACGACCATACGGTTGTCGACCGCCAGCTGCGGCGGCTCGCCACCGGCCAGCGCCTCGCCCTCGTCCTTCATGTTGGAGATCACCTCGAACCCGCCATTGTCCGGGTAGGTGTAGCCCCAGTACCACTGGTAGCCGGTGACCTTGACCGTCAGTGCGTCTTCCGGCGGGCTGCGATACTGTCGGGACAGCAGCGTAATGGACGGGACCGCAATCGCGACCAGGATCAGCACCGGCACCGCAGTCCAGATCACCTCGATCAGCGTGTTGTGGCTGGTGCGGCTGGGCGTCGCGTTGGCACGCCGGTTGTAACGGGCCACCACCCACAGCAGCAGGCCCAGCACCACCAGGCTGATCGCCACGATCAGCGGCAGCAGGATCGCATCATGCATCCACAGCGCATAATGCCCGTCGGGGGTGTACTGGTTCTGGAAGGTCATGGCGCCGTCGCTCGGCTGTCCCTTGATCCATTCCGGGCCGAGCGGGGTGTAGCCGCCGGTTGCCGCCTGTTCGCCGACCACCGCATTGGTGGTGGACGGTTCCGCTGCGGCTGCCTGGGGCACGCTCTCGGCCGCCACGTTTGGCGACTGCGTGTCTTCCACATTGGTCACGGCAGCGCCGGGCTCGGTCGCGGGTACCGCGGCCACGGCCGATACGGCTCCGCCGCCCAGCGCAAGCGCCGCAAGCAGCGGCAACAGGCGGCGTGCTGGCCGCGATGCAAGAATGCCCAGGTTCATTTCCCCGCCGGTCTGTAATATTGCCAACTAATCGTTGCAAAGTGGCAGCAATCGGCAGGGAAGGCAACCGGCGCGTGCAGCGCTGTCACCGGCGCAGCCTGCCGGCCCGGGTGGCTGCCGAAGCATCGGCCACGCGCCCGCTTGCCCCGTGCATCAAGCGCTTCTACGGGTGGACGCCGGATCCGCGCCGCCGTGCACGGGCCGCAACGGGGATATCGACGCCGACCATGACCGATGACGAGGTGCTTGCCGAATTTCGCGCCAGCCATGCTTTGCTGGAAGGACATTTCCGTCTGTCGAGCGGACGGCACAGCGCCTATTATCTGCAATGCGCCCGCGTGCTGATGAATGGCGAGCGGGCCGGGCGACTGGCCCGGGCGCTGGTCCAGAAGATGCCGCGCGAGCTGCGCCACCATGTCGATGTGGTCGTCTCCCCCGCGATGGGCGGCCTGATCATCGGGCACGAGGTCGGCCGCGCGCTGGAGCGTGACGCCATCTTCCTGGAGCGGCCCGAAGGCACGTTCGAACTGCGCCGCGGCTTTTCCATCAAGCCGGGCGACCGGGTGCTGATGGTGGAAGACGTCGTCACCACCGGCCTGTCCAGCCGGGAGGCGATCAAGGCGGTCGCCGCTGCCGGGGGCGAGGTCCTGGCCGAGGTCGCGCTGGTGGACCGCTCCGCCGGGGCTGTCGAGCTGGGCGTGCCGTTCTACCCGCTGGTGGAGATCAACTTCCCCACCTACGCGCCCGAGGAACTACCGCCCGAGCTGGCCGCGCGCCCGGTCACCAAGCCGGGCAGCCGCGCCTGATGGCGGGCAATCCGCTGGTCGGGGGCGGTCCGCTGACGGGGAGCACGGGCGGGCGCCTGCGGCTGGGGGTCAACATCGACCATGTCGCCACCATCCGCAACGCTCGCGGTGGCGAGCATCCGGACCCGGTGCGCGCGGCCCGGATCGTGGCGCAGGTTGGCGGCGACGGCATCACCGCGCATCTGCGGGAGGACCGCCGCCACATCCGCGATGACGATCTCAGGCGCATCCAGGATTCGACCGACCTGCCGCTGAACCTGGAGATGGCCGCGACGGAAGAGATGCTGGCGATCGCGCTGGCGCACCGGCCGCATGCCGCCTGCATCGTGCCGGAGCGGCGGGAGGAACGCACCACCGAAGGCGGGCTGGACGCCGCCGGGCAGCACAACCGCCTGGCGCCGATCGTCGGCCGACTGCTGGATGCCGGCATTCGCGTCAGCCTGTTCATCGCGCCGGAGGAACGCCAGCTGGAGGCCGCCTTGCGCCTGGCCGCGCCGGTGGTGGAGTTCCATACCGGCGAATATGCCCATGCCGGCCCTGACACCCTGCCGGCTGAGCTGCGCCGTGTGGCGGACATGGCCGCGCTGGCGGCGAAGAACGGCATAGAGCCGCATGCCGGACACGGCCTGACCTACGACAATGTGCAGCCGATCGCCGCCATCCCGCAACTGGCCGAACTGAATATCGGGCATTACCTGGTGGGCGAGGCGGTGTTCGTGGGGCTGGAGGCGGCCGTGCGGCAGATGCGCGATCTGATGGATGCGGTTCGCTAGATGATCATCGGCCTAGGTTCCGACCTGTGCAACATCGAACGCATCCAGGCCGCGCTCGACCGGCATGGCGACCGGTTCGAACAGCGCTGCTTCACCGATGTGGAACGGGCCAGGGCGGCCAAGCGCCCGCTGACCCGTGCCGGCACCTACGCCAAGCGGTTCGCCGCCAAGGAGGCGTTCAGCAAGGCGGTCGGCACCGGCTTCAGCCGCGGCGTGTTCATGAAGGATATCGGCGTGGTCAACACCCCGTCCGGCGCACCGACCCTGGCGCTGGCTGGCGGGGCGGCGGCACGGCTGGCGGAACTGACGCCGGCGGGGCACGAGATGGTTGTTCATCTTACCCTCACCGACGATCACCCATGGGCGCAGGCCTTCATCATCCTGGAAGCCCGCCCCCGATGAGCTCCGCCCCCGGCGACAGCCTGCACCCGCCCGTGGCCGAGCAGGTCGCGCCCCTCGCTGACACACCGCCGCACCGGGGCGTGAACTGGCTGGCCGAACTGCGCGGCCTGGCGCTGATGCTGCTGGCGGTGATCGCCTTCCACAGCCTGGTGGCCAAGCCGTTCTACATCCCGTCGATCTCCATGCTGCCGAACCTGCAGGTCGGCGACCGGCTGATCGTCAGCAAATATCCCTATGGCTGGAGCTGGGTGTCCGCCAGCTTCCACCTCCTGCCCCGCTCCACCCGGCGCATCATGCCCGCGACGCCGGCCTATGGCGACGTGGTGATCGTGGTCCCGCCGGACCGGGCAGAGGATTACATCAAGCGCGTCGTCGCCCTGCCGGGCGACCGGATCGCGGTGGCGGATGGCCAGATCATCCTGAATGGCGAGCCCGTGCCGCAGGAGATGGTGCCGCCGCAGCGCATCCCCGTGGCCGACCGGCAGCTGTGCGGCGGCGCCCCCTGCCTCGCCGCGTTCGAGCGTTTCCGCGTGACGCTGGCCGATGGCAGCCAGGTCTACGAGCCGCCGACCCTTCGCGAAACCCTGCCCAACGGCGCCAGCTATCTGGTAATCGATGACAATCCCGATGGCCTGCTCGACAATCGGCCCGAAGTGACCGTGCCCGACGGGCATGTCTTCCTGATGGGCGACAATCGCGACCATTCGGCAGACAGCCGGGCAGAAGCCGCGCCGATCGGCAACGGGCTGGGCGGTCCGGTACCGATCGCCGATGTGGGCGGCCGGGCGGAACTGGTCACCTTCTCGCTCGACGGCAGCGAAGGCTGGAACCCGGCGAGCTGGTTCTCGGCATTCCGCTCCGGCCGCGCCGGCACATCGCTGCGGCCCGAACGCGACCCGCAATGAGCGAACCCGGCAGCACCGAAACCGTCGACGACGAGGGCATCGTCCCGGATCGCCGGGTCAGCCCGACCCGCATCCTCAATCCGGAAATCCGCTTCGAGGTCCAGCGGGCAATCGCCTGGGTCATGGTGGTCGGCCTGGCGGTGCTGCTGGTGCATATCTCCCAGTCACTGCTGGTGATCTTCGGCGGGCTGGTGTTCGCCGGGCTGGTCGATGGCGGCGCCCGGCTGCTGGGGCGCGTGCTGCCGCTCGGCCGGTCTTGGCGCATCCTGATCGTGCTGATCCTGTCGCTCGCCTTCTTCCTGTGGCTGTTCTACTTCGCGGGTTCGTCGATCTCGCAGGAGGCGGCGCTGCTGCCGACGCTGGTGCAGCAGCAGGGCATGCGCACGCTGGCCTGGCTGCAGAACCGCGGCGTTTCCATCGACCTTGGCACCGTGCAGACCCTGGCGGGCCAGCTGATGAGCGGCGTGGGCATGGTCACCTCCTATATCGGCGGCGTGTTCGGCGGGCTGACCACGATCTTCCTGATCCTGATCATCGGCATCTATGTCGCGCTGGAGCCGCGTCTGTACGAACGCGGGCTCGGCTGGATGCTGCCGCGTGGCTCACGCGACGATTTCCACATCACCATGCTGCGCATGGCCAGCACGATGCGGCGATTGCTGGCCGGGCGGCTGGTCGGCATGGTGTTCGAAGGCGTGCTGACCTACATCCTGCTGGCGGCCTGGGGCGTGCCGATGGCTGCGCTGCTGGGCATCCTGACCGGGTTGCTGGCCTTCCTGCCCAATGTCGGCGCGGTCGTATCCGGCCTGCTGATGGTGCTCGTCGGTTTTTCGGGCGGGGTGGACATGGGGCTGTACACCATCGCCGTCTACGTGATCGTGCAGGGCTTCGACGGCTACGTCGTGGTGCCGCTGATCGCGCGCAAGACAGTGGATCTGGCGCCGGCGCTGGTGCTGGCGGCGCAGCTGATCATGGGCATCCTGTTCGGCATACTGGGCCTGTTCCTGGCCGATCCGCTGATGGCGATGATCAAGGTCGCGCTGGAACGCCGCAGCGAACGGCTGGAAGCGCGCGAACGCGGCATGGTGGCACCGACGACTCATGGCGCGTAAGTTCCTGTATGTCTTTGCCGGGCTGATCCTGCTCGGCGCGGCGGTGCTGTTCGCCCTGCGCATCTGGGGGCAGGACCTGACGCGTGTGGCGCTGATCCCCTCCACCGCGTTCGAGGAACAGGCGCCGCTGGCCGGCAATGCCTATGCGGATGCGCGCATGTGGCTGTCCCATCCCCGCTTCCAGCGCGATACCGACCCGGCCCGCTGGCTGCCGCCGGGCGTGGATGCCGGGCCGGAACTGCCGGTGGCGGTGTTCTTCGTCCATCCCACCTCCTATCTGGAGCGGGCCCGCTGGAACGCCCCGCTGGACGATGCCCAGTCGCAATCGCGCGCCCGCACCTTCGTGCGCGGCCTCGCCAGCCCGTTTAACCAGGCGGCGCAGCTATGGGCGCCGCGTTACCGCCAGGCGACATTCGGCGCCTTCCTGACCGACGCACCCGAGGGCGCCCAGGCGCTGGATGCGGCCTATGCCGACGTGGCGCAGGCCTTCGCCCTGTTCCTGGCCGAGGCCGAGCCGGACCGGCCAATCGTGCTGGCGGGCCACAGCCAGGGTGCGCTGCACGTGCTGCGCCTGCTGCGGGAGCAGGTGGCCGGCACGCCGGTCGCGGACCGGATCGCCGCGGTCTATGCCGTCGGCTGGCCGCTATCTGTCGCCCATGACCTGCCCGCCCTGCCCCTGCCCGCCTGCGCCACGCCAGCGCAGGCAGGCTGCATCCTGGGCTGGTCCAGCTTTGCCGAACCCGCCGATCCGGGCCTGCTGCTGGATACCTATGCCAATTCGCCCGGCTATGACGGGGAGAGCCGCGGCAACAGCCCGATCCTGTGCTTCAACCCGCTGACCGGCACAATCGGCGGAGAAGCGCCCGCCAGCGCCAATGCCGGCACGCTGGTACCCGATGAAGGGCTGGCGAACGGCCGGCTGGTACCGGGCGCGGTGCCGGCCCGCTGCGACGAACAGGGCCTGCTGCTGATCGGCGATCCGCCGGAGCTTGGCCCCTATGTGCTGCCGGGCAACAATTACCACGTCTACGACATTCCCCTGTTCTGGCAGGACTTGCGCGCGGATCTGGCCCGGCGGGTGGCGACATGGCAGAGCCGGTGACCGCCACCCTGATCACGGACGACGCCCGTGCCTTTGCCGGCGCGCTGCCTGATGGCGGCGTGCTGCTGGGGCTGGACCTCGGCACCAAGACGATCGGCACCGCCTTCTGCGATCCCGGCTGGCGCTTCGCCAGCGCGGGCAGGACGCTGGCCCGCGGCAAGTTCACGGCCGATCTCGCCATCCTGCGCGACCTGATCGCGGAGCGGCGCGTTGCAGGAGTGGTGCTCGGCCTGCCGCTCAACATGGATGGCAGCGCCGGGCCGCGCGTGCAGGCGACCCGGGCATTCGCCCGCAATTGCGCAGGTCTGGATCGGCCGATCCTGCTGTGGGACGAGCGCTGGTCCACCCAGAGCGCGGAGCGGGCGATGATCTCCCAGGACATGAGCCGTGCCAAGCGCGCCACCCGCATCGATTCGCATGCTGCCGCGATCATCCTGCAGGCGGCGATGGATCGTCTCTCCGGCGGATGGCTGGACTAGCTGGCGCGGGCGGCCCTTCCATCCTGCCGAATCCGGGGTCAGTCGATGCCCCGGTCCTGCCCTGCAGCGTCCGCAACCGACATGTCTCCGCCAAGTTCGAGCGCAGCGGTCGCCACCGCCCCGCAGAAGACCACCCCCAGGATCGTGCCGGCGAGCGCGCTTACCACCAGTTGCCCGATCAGGCCGGCCGTCAGCCCCGCAGTCTGCCGGTCGATCTGCTGCTGTGCCGCGGCCGTGATCGCCGTCGGATCCATGCTGGCATAGGCGGAGAGCAGCCCGGGGCTGGTCAGGGCGACAGCCACGATCATCACGAGGATGAACCCGACGGACAGGACCGCGAAAACACCGACCAGAGTCCAGAAGTGCCCCCGTGTCATGCGCCAGGATTCCCGTATGGCGATCCTGCCACGCATCACCGTCAGCGCACCGGACAGCGAGAGACGCACCTGGACGTAGAAGGCGCCGCACAACAGCGCGAGCCCGAGGAGCACCCCGGCGATCGCGGCCGCCGCGTGGCCGGCAACCAGCGAGACCAGGCCGGCGACCAGCACCACCGCCAGGATCGCGACCATCTCCGCAATCAGGCCGGCGATCACCAGGATCACGCCGAGGCCGAACAGCCGAAGCTCGTCCATCCCTAGCCGCAGATAGGCGAACCGGTCGCCTGTGGGCCGCACCACGGCGCGGACCACCGCCGCAAAGGCGACGACCATCAGGATCAGCATCGCCAGGTAGAGGAGGAACAGTCCGCCGAACATGCCGGAGGGCAGCTGCGGTGGCATTGCCGGGTCCACAGGCTGCCGCTGCATCGCGACGATCGCCGCTGTCCATGGCTGCATGGCCGCAATGCCGAGCCCCACGACCCCCAGATGGATCGCCGCCCATATGGCGACGGTCCCCGGCTGCTCCCGCATCAGGCGCACGCCGCCGCCGATGATCGATCCTACCGACATTCATGCCCCCCTGCCTGACCGGGAGGCTAGGCAGGGTCGCAGCGCTTGGCCAGCGCCAACTGCCTGGATCATCTCGTATCGGCGTCGTTCTCGCGCTCGGCCAGCTTGCGGGACAGCAGGCGGGTATCCCTGGACGACTTCGTTGCCAGTTGCGTCTCGAACAGGAAGGACAGCAGGGCGCCGAAGACGAGCACCATCACCGCGATCCACACCAGCGCCACCAGCGTGCCCAGCGGCGGTCTCACGAAGGCGCTGACGAAGGTCGTGCTGACAACAATGCAGATCAGCAGCCCCGCGCCCGTGCTCAGGTTCACAGCCGAATGCGCGAAGCGGCGTCGCCGGCGCAGGACCGGGAGTTCCTCCACCTCGCCGTCGCGAATGTCCGCATCGTCCATCTTCTCGAGCAGGTGCACGCGATCGACGATCCAGATCAGGCGCTGGTTCATCACGTTGAGGAAAGCACCGACCGCGGCCAGCAGGAACGCCGGTGTGAGCGAAAGCTGCACCATCTGCTGCACACGCGCCGTGCTGGCTGTCCGCGCCAGCAGATCGCCCGCCAGGCTGGTCCCTGATACAAGAATGTCCATGCGGGGCTTCTACGCCGGGTGCGCGTCGACTCAAGCCGCTGCTCGCGATAAGCCGGTTCGGCCCATGCCGAGGAGCTGCCCAATGATCCGTCTCGCCGCCGCTGCCCCCTTGCTGCTGCTCGCCGCCTGTTCGGGCCAGCCGGACGATCGCCTGCCGGGCGGCGAGGACACGCGCCCCTATGCCGGGATCGCGGAGGCGGACACGCTGCGCTTCACCGGCACCGAACCGTTCTGGGGCGGGCAGTTGCGCGGCACGGCCCTGCTGTTCAGCACGGTCGACGATCCCGATGGCCGCACCATCACCGTCACCCGCTTCGCCGGGCGGGGCGGTGCCAGCTGGTCGGGCGAACTGGATGGCGCGCCCTTCACCCTGCTGGCCAGCGAAGGATCATGCAGTGACGGCATGTCCGACCGCACCTATCCGTTCTCCGTCACCGTGCAGCGCGGCGAACAGATGCTGTCCGGCTGCGGCTGGACCGAAGCGCGGCCGTTTACCGGGGCCCCGGCGCCATAGGGGCTACGCCTCCCCGGCGGGCCCCAGCTTCGCCTGCAACACCTGGTTCACGACCTGCGGGTTCGCCTTGCCAGCCATCGCCTTCATCGTCTGTCCGACGAAGAAACCGAACAGTGCCGCCTTGCCGCCGCGATACTGCGCCACCTTGTCGCCGTTGGCCGCCAGCACCTGATCGGCCGCCGCCTCGATCGCGCCGCTGTCGGACTCCTGCTTCAGCCCCTCACGCTCCACGATCACGCCCGGCGCGTCACCGGTGGCGATCATGCTATCCAGTACCTGCTTGGCGATGGAGCCGGAGATGGTGCCCGCACCCATCAGTGCCAGCAGCTCGGCGCCGCTTTCCGGCGTCACCGCGCCGTCGTCCAGCGTGCGACCGGCCTTGTTCAGGGCGCCCATCAGTTCGGACAGCAGCCAGTTGGCCGCCTGCTTCGCGACATTGGCCAGCACCTTGTTCTGCGCCGCGGCACTGGTCAGCAGCAGCGCCTCGAACCAGCGGGCGGTCTCGACCTCGGCGGTCAGGGCATGCGCGTTGTAGTCGCTGAGGCCCAGTTCCTCGACATAGCGGCGCCGCTTGGCATCGGGCAGTTCGGGCAGGCTCTCGCGGCACTCGTCCAGGAACACCTGATCCAGTTCCAGCGGCAGCAGGTCGGGATCGGGGAAATAGCGGTAATCGTGCGCATCCTCCTTGGACCGCATCGAGCGGGTCGTGCCGGTGCCCGGATCGAACAGGCGGGTTTCCTGCATGATGGCCCCGCCATCCTCCAGCAGGTCGACCTGCCGGCGAGCCTCATGCTCGATTGCGGCCATGACGAAGCGGACCGAATTGACGTTCTTGGTCTCCGTCCGGGTGCCCAGCGGCTCGCCCGCCTTGCGCACGGACACGTTGACGTCTGCCCGCATGGATCCTTCCTCCATGTTGCCGTCGCAGCTGCCGACATAGCGCAGGATGGCGCGCAGCTTACGCAGGTAGGCACCGGCCTCGGCCGGAGACGCCATGTCCGGGCGGCTGACGATCTCCATCAGCGCCACGCCGCTGCGGTTCAGGTCGACATAGGACATGGTCGGATGCTGGTCATGCATCAGCTTGCCGGCATCCTGTTCCACATGGATGCGCTCGATCCCGATCACCTTGTCGGCCGGAATGCCGGCCTTCTCGTCCGCCTCGATGGTCAGCGATCCCTCGCCCACCAGCGGGTGGTACAGCTGGCTGATCTGGTAGCCCTGCGGCAGGTCGGCGTAGAAGTAGTTCTTGCGGTCGAACCGGCTCCAGCGGTTGATCTGCGCCTCGATCGCCATGCCGGTGCGCACCGCCTGGCGGATGCACTCGCGATTGAGCACGGGCAGCATGCCGGGCATTGCCGCATCCACCAGGCTGACCTGCGCATTGGGTTCGGCCCCGAAGGCGGTGGCCGCGCCGGAGAACAGCTTGGCGTTGGACGTGACCTGGGCATGGACCTCGAGGCCGATCACGACCTCCCAGTCACCTGTGGCGCCGTGGATGCGATAAGAGGAGTCAGTCATGCCGCATCCGATAACCGGCGCGGGCGCCGTTGGAAAGCGGCCTCAGATGGTCAATGCCTCGCGTTCCGCGGCGGCGGGGCCCCAGCGACGCGCATGGTCGCGCGACCAGCGGCGGGCGGGCTCCTCCAGCCAGCGGAAGGACAGGGCGGACAGCGCGATCGTCAGCCCGATCAGGACCAGCGACACCGCCATCGCCGTACCGTCGCCCAGCGCCAGGATGGCGAGGCCCGAGGGACGCGGCTGCGTGGCCACCAGGTCCGGCCGGCCCAGCATCCGCAGCAGCTCCGGCCCGGCCTTCGCCAGCGGGCGGATCAGCAGCATGTGCAGCATGTAGATGGAATAGGACAGCGTCCCCAGCAGGATCAGCGGCCGTACCTGCAGCAGCCGGCTGATCCCGCCTTTGTCACGCGCGAACACCAGCACCGTCAGGGCGAAGACCGGCGACGTCAGCAGCAGCGTGCGATTGCCCAGCGGCATGGCCGCCAGCAGCCACACCAGCGTGGCGAGGCACGCAACCTCCAGCAGGGTCAGCAGACCGATGCCGAGGCGGGGATGCCAGGAGCGGTGCAGCCAGTGGCATCCCACGCCGAGCGCGAACCCCAGCACACCGCGCTGGAGCAGCCGGCCCAACCCCGGATGGTTCCATTCCAGCGTCAGCGCCGCAATGCACCCGCCTGCCAGCAGCAGCGCCGCCGCCACCCCGCGCCGGCCTGTGCCGAACAGGACGGCGGCAATGGCGTAGAGCACGATCTCGACCGAGATCGACCAGCTGACCGGCGCATAGGGGTTGCTGGCGCCGGTTGCGAAACCATCCAGCAGCAGCACGCCACGCCAGAACAGCCACGGTCTGGCCTGCTCGCCCAGCACGCCGCTGACATAGAACCATTCGAAGGCGCTGGCCGCCAGCACCGTGGCCAGATGCAGCGGCACCACCCGCCCCAGCCGCAATGCCAGGAAGTGCCGGCGCGAGAACCCCTGTGCCAGCCGCCCGCCATAGCTGGCAGCGATGACGAAGCCGGACAGGACGAAGAAAAAGTCCACCATCAGCCAGCCATTGCGCAGGAAGGGCAAGGCGCCCAGCCAGCCGAACGGGCCCATGTGGAACAGCATCACGGCCAGAGCCGCCACGCCGCGCAGCGAATCGAGGGCGATGAACCGTCCGCCATCCGGCAGGCGGGCCAGCGCCTCCCGGCTGGCTACCACCAGCGGTCCGGCTGTGCCGTGAAGCCGGCCCGCTGCTCGATCGCGAGCGCGGCATTGAGCACGCCCTGCTCGTCCAGCGGGCGACCGATCAGCTGCAGGCCCAGCGGCAGGCCGGCCCCGTCCAGCCCGGCGGGCACGCTCATCGCCGGCAGTCCGGCAAGGCTGGCCGGTACCGAGAACACGTCACCCAGATACATCGCCAGCGGATCGGACAGCTTCTCGCCCAGTGCAAAGGCGGCGGTGGGCGCGGTCGGCGCCAGGATCACGTCGCACTTGTCCCACGCCTCGGCAAAGTCGCGCGCAACCAGTGCACGGACCTTCATCGCCTGCGTGTAATAGGCGTCGTAATAGCCGGCGGAGAGCACATAGGTGCCGATCAGGATGCGGCGCTTCACCTCGTCGCCGAAGCCGGCGGCGCGGGTGGCGGCGTACATGTCCTGCAGGTTGGCGCCTTGTGGCAGGTCGCGCAGGCCGTAGCGCACGCCGTCATAGCGGGCGAGATTGCTGGACGCCTCCGCCGGGGCGATGATGTAATAGGCCGGCAGCGCATATTCGGTATGCGGCAGGCTGATGTCGACCACTTCGGCGCCGGCATCCTTCAGCCAGCCGATACCGTCGTCCCATGCCTTCAGGATGGCGGCATCGGTGCCGTCCATCCGGTATTCCCGCGGGATGCCGACACGCTTGCCGGCCAGGTTCGCGTCGAGCGCGCCGCTCCAGTCCGGCACGGGCAGGTCGAGGCTGGTGGAATCCTTGGGATCGAAGCCGCCCATCGCCTGCAGCATCAGCGCGCAATCGGTCACGTTGCGCGCCATCGGACCGGCCTGGTCGAGGGAGGAAGCGAAGGCGACGATGCCCCAGCGGCTGCAGCGGCCATAGGTCGGCTTGATGCCGCAGATGCCGGTCAGTGCCGCGGGCTGGCGGATCGAGCCGCCGGTGTCGGTGCCGGTCGCCGCGGGAGCCAGCCGGGCGGCCACGGCCGCGCTGCTGCCGCCGGAGGAGCCGCCGGGGGTCAGCCCGGCCGTGCTGCCGCTGCGGCGCCACGGGCTGACGACGTCGCCGAAATGGCTGGTCTCGTTGGAGGAGCCCATGGCGAACTGGTCGAGATTCAGCTTGCCCAGCATGCCTGCGCCGGCATCCCACAGGCGCTGGCTGACGGTGCTTTCATATTGCGGCGTGAAGCCTTCCAGGATGTGGCTGGCCGCCGTGGTCTGCACGCCCCTCGTGGCGAACAGATCCTTCATGCCGATCGGCACGCCGGCCATCAGGCCCAGCGGACGCCCGGCGGCGCGGTCCGCGTCCACCTGGTCGGCGGCGGCCAGCGCATGGTCGGGCGTGGTGACGATGAAGGCGTTCAGCGTGGCCGCATCGGCCACTGCCGCATTGCATGCTTCCGCCACTTCGCGCGCGGTGAAGGTGCCGCCGGCAACGCCGTCGCGGATCGCCTGCACGCCTAGCTGGGTCAGTTCGCTCATCACTCGATCAACCTATTCGATGACTTTGGGCACGCCGAAGAAGCCGTGCTCCGCAGCCGGGGCATTGGCCAGCACCGCATCGCGCACGCCGCCGCCAGTCAGCGGATCGGCATCCACCACGTCGTCGCGCAGGCGCAAGCTCTGCGCGATGACGGCGGTCATCGGCTCCACACCGGTCACATCCACCTGGCCCAGCTGCTCCACGAAGCCCAGGATCTGGTTCAGTTCCGGCACCATGCGGTCCAGCGCGGCATCATCCATGCGGAGGCGCGCCAGAGAGGCGATCTTGGCCACGGTGGCCTTGTCGACGGACATGCTGTTCCTTCGCGAAGCTGCTTACTGGCCGACCGGCGGAGCGGCTGGCGCGCCCGGACCGACCGGAGCGCCACCGGGTGCACCACCAGGCGCAGCTCCACCCTGCATCATCTGCTGCATCATCTGCTGCTGCATCATCTGCTGCTGCATCTGCATGATCTCCTCCCGCGTACGGAACTCGATCAGCTCGACCTCGAACGTCAGGTCGGCGTTGGGCGGGATCGGCCCGCCACCCTGCGCGCCGTACCCCTGCGCGGCAGGGATCTTCACGCGGTAGCGACCACCCGCCTGCATGTTCTGCAAGGCGGTGGAGAAGCCCGGCACGACCTGGTCGACCGGCATCGGCGCCTGGTCGTTCTGATCGAACACGGTGCCGTCATCCAGCAGGCCGCGATAGTTGACCAGAGCATAGTCGGTGGCACCCGGATTGGGACCGGTGCCTTCCGTCAGCGTCTCCAGCGTTACGCCTTCGGCCAGGGTCAGCACCTTGGGCACCGCGGCCCAGGCGGCGCCGGCCGCCAGCAATAGCACCAGCACGATGCCGATCCACAGCTTGGGAAGCGTCCCCTTGGCGACGGGCTGCAGTTGCACGCGGGTGATTTCGGTCATGAGACGAGCGATCCTGAAAAGCGAAGGGGCGCAAAAGGATGATCCCTTTCGCGCCCCCTTGGCTGAAGCAATGGCGACCTGCAAGCGCGAGGTGATGCCGTGCGCCGGCCGCCCACGCGGGCGGGCGACTTACTTGGCGGCGTCGCGCTCCGCACGCTTGCGATCCATCTTGCGGGCGCGGCTCACGGCAGCGGCCCGCTCGCGCGCACGCTTCTCGCTCGGCTTCTCGAAATGGCGGCGCAGCTTCATCTCGCGATACACACCCTCTCGCTGCAGCTTCTTCTTGAGCGCGCGCAGGGCCTGCTCCACATTGTTGTCGCGAACCATGATCTGCATAGAAGTAACGTAACCTCTTTTGGCTGATGCCTTCACCTGAACGGAAGGGGCAAATGACAAAAAGGCCGACCTGCACGCAGACCGGCAACAAAATCTGCGGCGCCCGTTATCGCAAACGGGCCGCATGGGCAACCCGCCTGGCCATCCTGCCTTCAAGTCAAAAAAATGGCCCGCTCGTTGCCGAGCGGGCCTGAAAAGTTTGGGAGAGGATGCCTGAAAGGCCTGTTCCTTATGAGGAGGAGGGCCGATTCGGCATAACGCATAAACCGCATGGAGTGTTGCGCGGCACGCAACACATCGCTGCGTTTCGTGTCAGCCCAACGAAGGCAGCGGTCAGCGAAGCTGGTCACAGACGCTTTTCATTCGAAAGTTGTGGATCGGGACATTGCCGATCAGGAAGTCGCGCCGGTGATCCTCACGAAAGCCCACTCGCAGGAAGAACCGTCGCGCCGGTTCGCCGGCCTCCACGTACAGGCGCCTCGTCCTTTACCGTCGCGCGCATCGCTCCAGTTCATGGAAGAGCAGCCTTGCGACCCCAGTTCCCGCGCAATCCGGGCGGCAGAAGAAGTAATCGATATGACCGTCGAGCTCGAGATCGGCGAACGCCACCGGCTCGTCATCATCGTTCACTGCAACCAGGAACAGCCGATCCTGAGCAGCCCAAGCGGAGATCCGGTCCGGCTCCGGCACCTGGGGAGCCCACGCCTGCACCTGTCCGGCCGTATGATACAGGCCCGCAAGCTGATGGACTGCGTCGTAGAACAGGCGGGCAAGAGCCGGTGCGCCATCAGGCTGCACCGGCCGCTCCACCCGCCGGACGGAAAGCTAGAACGCCGGTTCATACCCCGGCGGCAAGTCGTCGTCCTTGTCCGCCAGATCCTCCAGCCCGCTGGCAGCGGGGTTGCTGGAGGAATGGATCCCGCACTCGGTCTTGTTCCAGCCGCGCCACCGTCCGGCACGCGGATCTTCGCCTGCGGCCACCGGGCTGGTGCACGGCGCGCAACCGACCGAAAGGTAGCCCTGCCCTTCCAGCGGATGGCGGGGCAGGTCATTGGCGGCGAACCAGGCGTCGAGATCGGCCTTGGTCCAGTCACCCAGCGGATTGATCTTCAGCCGCCCGTCCTCGATCTCGAACCGGGGCAGGTTCTGGCGGGTGGACGACTGGAACGCCTTGCGGCCGGAGATCCACGCATCCAGCCCGTGCTTGGCGCGGGCCAGCGGCTCCACCTTGCGGATGGCGCAGCAGCCATCGGGATCCCAGCCCCAGCGCAGGCCAGCCTCGTCCTTCGCCTGCAAGGCCGCAGTATCAGGGCGGACGACCTGCGAGTCGGTGAAGCCGAACCGGGCGATCAGCGTGTCGCGATAGTCCAGCGTCTCGGCGAACATCTTCTCCGTATCGACGAAGATCACCGGCACGGTGCGGTCGGCTTTCGCCACCAGGTCCAGCAGCACGGCGCTTTCGGTGCCGAAGGAGGAGACCACCGCCACCCGGCCCAGGCTGCCTTGCGCGAACAGCTGCGCCAGCATGGTCTGCACATCCACCCCGGCAAACCGGGCGTTCAGTGCATCCGCATCCGCCTGTACGAAGCTGGCGCCGGTATCGATGATGTCGCGCGCGCGGCTAGCCATTGCCGCCACCGTCTCGCCCACCATGACGCAAGGTCCAGATCGGGGCGCGACCGTCCACCGCCGCCTGATAGACATCAGGCCAGGTGGCAAAGGCGCGTTCCGCGTCCGTCGCATCCAGCCGGACAGCCGGCGCGAAGCTGTCGAACCCGCAACGACGCATGTGGCTCAGCTGGTCGATCAGCACATCGCCCACCGCGCGCAGTTCGCCGGCATAGCCGGCTTCCCGCAGGATACGCGCCGCCGAATAGCCGCGCCCGTCGCCGAAGGAGGGAAAGTTCACCTCCACCAGCGCAATGCGGTCCAGATGCAGCAGCAGGTCGCGGGCGTCGTCGCCCGGCTCGATCCGCACGGCGCTGGCATTGGTCTGGCCCACGAAGGCATCGACCGTCACCGCCGGGTGATCGACCATCTCGTCGTTGCGGAAACGGAACTGCACATCGTCCAGCTCGCGCGCCTCGCTGTCGGTTCCGCTGATCGGCTCAGCCATAAAGCACCTCCTTGAACGGCTCCATGCCGATGCGGCGATAGGTATCGAGGAACCGCTCGCCTTCCTGCCGCTGGGCCAGATAGAGCTCGGTCGTCTTCTCGATGGCATCCACCACCCCGTCCTCGTCGAAGCCGGGGCCGGTGATCTTGCCCAATGAAGTGTCGGCCCCTTCGCTGCCGCCCAGCAGCAGCTGGTAGTTCTCGCGCCCCTTACGATCCACGCCAAGGATGCCGATGTGGCCGGCATGGTGGTGGCCGCAGGCATTGATGCAGCCGCTGATCTTCAGCTTCAGCTCGCCGATTACCGCTTCCTTCCCGTTGTCGGCGAACCGCTGGCTGATCTTCTGCGCCAGCGGGATGGCCCGTGCATTGGCAAGGCTGCAATAATCCAGGCCCGGGCAGGCGATGATGTCGCCGATGTTGTCGAGGTTGGCGGTGGCCAGCCCGGCCGCGTCCAGCCGTTGCCATAGTTCGTACAGGCGACGCTGCTCCACATGCGGCAGGACGATGTTCTGCGCATGGGTCACGCGGCACTCGTCGAAGGAGAACTCCTTCGCCAGATCGGCCATCAGGTGGATCTGCGCCGCGGTGGCGTCACCCGGAATGCCGCCGACCGGCTTCAGGCTGATCGTGGCGGACGTGTAGCCGTGCATACGGTGCAGATGCGTGTTCTGCTGCACCCAGGCGGCGAATGCCTGATCGGACTGGTCGACCCCGTCGCTCAATCCCTGCACGAAGGAGGGATCGGCGAAGAAGGTGCGGATCCGCTCCAGCTCCGCAAAGGGCGGTTCCACGCCCTGGTCCAGCAGGTGCTGGTATTCGGCATCGACCTGCGCGGCGTAATCCTCCGCACCGATCTCGTGCAGCAGGATCTTGATGCGTGCCTTGTACTTGTTGTCGCGCCGGCCGTAGCGATTGTAGACCCGCAGGCACGCCTCGGCATAGGTGATCAGCCGGTCCAGCGGCACCCATTCGCGCACCAGATGGCTGATCATCGGCGTGCGGCCCATGCCCCCGCCGACATAGAACGCCGCGCCCAGTTCGCCCGCATCGTTCTTGTGGATGCGGATGCCGATATCGTGCAGCCGCATGGCCGCGCGGTCCGTCTCGCTGGCGATCACCGCGATCTTGAACTTGCGCGGCAGGTAGCTGAATTCCGGGTGGAAGCTGGACCATTGCCGCATCAGCTCCGCATAGGGGCGCGGGTCGGCGACCTCGTCGGCCGCTGCGCCGGCGAAATGGTCGGCGCTGATGTTGCGGATGCAGTTGCCGCTGGTCTGGATGGCGTGCATCTCCACCGTCGACAACTCGGACAGAATGTCGGGCGCGTCCTCCAGCCTGATCCAGTTGTACTGGATGTTCTGGCGGGTGGTGAAGTGGCCGTAGCCGCGATCATATTTGTCCGCGATCGTGCCCAGCATGTGCATCTGCGCAGCGCTGAGCGTGCCATAAGGCACCGCCACCCGCAGCATGTAGGCGTGCAGTTGCAGGTACAGGCCGTTCATCAGCCGCAGGGGCTTGAACTGGTCCTCCGTCAGCTTGCCGTCGAGCCGCCGGCGCACCTGGTCGCGGAAGTCCGCGACACGGGCATCGACCATCTGCTGGTCGTATCGGTCATACTGGTACATCAGATCACCCAGGTGCCGGCTTCGGGATCGGCCGGTCGCAAAGTCAGGTCGGTGCGGACCGTGGGGCCCAGCGCGCGGATACGGTCCTTGATATGCGCGGGCCGGATCCGGCCGTCGGCATCGACCGTGGCCTCGATCGCATAGGGCACCACCACGCGCCGCTCCGCATCCTCGCGCGCGGCGATCATGGCGGCATCCTCGCCCACGTCGCAGGCATCTTCGACATGCAGGGACCAGTTGCGGCCGTCCCACCATACGACCGCGCCGCTCTTCAGGTCATTGCCGGTCAGGATCTTCATGCTGCTGCTGCTCCAAGCGCGACGGGGAGGAGGGCGGCATCGCTGCCGCCGGTCACGGCGCCGATAACGATCAATGCGGGGCTGACCACCCCTTCCCGCGCCACCAGGTCGGGCAGGCCGGCCAGGCAGCCGCGCAGTACGCGCATCTCGGGCCGTGCGCCGTTCTCGATCACCGCCACCGCCGTGTCGGGTGCCAATCCGTCGGCCATCAGCTTTTCCGCAATCTGCGGGGCAGTCTTCACCCCCATGAAGATCACCAGCGTGCGGCCGGTGCCGGCGAGGCCGGCCCAGTCCTGCTCCGCCAGCCCCTTGCACTGGCCGGCGACGAAGCTGACGATGCTGGCATGGTCGCGATGAGTCAGCGGGATCTGCGCGGCGGCGGCGGCGCCCAGCGCGCTGGATACGCCCGGCACCACCTCCACGGCGATGCCGGCGGCGCGGCAGGCCTCGGCCTCCTCGCCCCCGCGGCCGAAGATGAACGGATCGCCGCCCTTCAGCCGCACGACATCGTGCCCGCCGCGGGCATGGCGCACCAGCAGCGTGTTGATCTCGTCCTGCGGCAAGGTGTGGTGCGCGCGTCGCTTGGCGACGTCGATCAGCAGCGCGTCGGCCCGCGCCAGTGCAAGTACCGCCGGCTCCACCAGCCCGTCATGCACGATGATGGCCGCCCGCCCGATCAGCCGCGCGGCGCGCAGCGTCAGCAGGTCCGGATCGCCCGGCCCCGCGCCCACCAGAAAGACTGTACCTGTCGTCATCGTGGCCAGATGGCGCCTGCATCGCGAAGCTGCCAGCGAGAATGGATTGACGCCAGCGAAGACGTGCTTTCCAACGGCATCTTGAACAATGCCGGCGCATCATGACAGGGCAGATGCGCTTGAGGCGACACAGACGGGGGCAGTCTTGCGGAATCTTACAATTGCAGTGGGGATCCTGGCCGGGGCGGTCGCGCTGACCGGTTGCGCTACGATGGCGCAGAATGAGGCGCGAAGCGACGCTGTCGCCCAATGCGCAGCGCGGGGCATGCGCTTCCTGGAACAATCAGCCACTGCGCGCGAAGGATTGATCATAAGCACTGGCAGCGTGTCGGGCGAATGCATCGGGGCTGACGATCCGCGATGGGCTCAGGGCATCGCCGGCACGGAGAACTCGGCACCCTCCCGGAAGGACTAACGCAGAGGCGCTTGCGTGTTGTCGGCCGGGCTGGACGCCGTGCGCTGTTCCAGCGCCGCGATCAGCCGGTCGAACTGGGCATTGTCGCGCAGGTTCAGGTCGCGCTGGGGGTAAGGCACCTCGATGCCGTTTTCCTTGAACAGCAACCACAGGCGCTTCAGCACGTCCGACTTCACATTGCCCACACCCTCCTCCGGATCGACGATCCAGCAATGGATGGTGAACAGCAGCCAGCTCTCGCCATAATCCGACAGCCACACGGTGGGCGCCGGATCGGTCAGCACGCGGGACGCGCCCCGCGCCGCCTGCATCATCAATGTTTCGGCCATGATGATGTCGCTGTTGTAGGAGATGCCGACCGGGATCTGCACGCGCACACGCCGGCTGGAATAGGACCAGTTCTCCACCTGATTGACCATCAGGTTCTCGTTCGGGATCAGGTATTCCTTCTCGTCCCGCGTGATGATCGACACGGCACGCACCCCGATTTTGCGGATCTGGCCGAAGGTCTCGTTGCCGGCCATGTCGGTCACCGCGATCACGTCGCCCGGCTTGATCGACCGGTCCATCAGCAGGATGATCCCGGCGATCAGGTTGCCGAAGGTCTTCTGCAGGCCGAACCCGATAGCCAGGCCGAAGGCGCCGGAAAACACCGCCAGCGCCGTGAGGTCGATACCCAGCAGGTCGACGCCGATCAGGATGGCGAAGGTCCAGACGCCGATCGTAACCAGCTTCTCGCCCAGCAACTCCTGCGACGGGCTGAAGCGACTGACCTTGCGCAGCAGGCGGTGGCCGAACTTGTTGGACAAGCGCGCGGCGATGAACACGCCCACGATCACCAGCACCACCACCAGTGCGGTCCACAGCGAGAACCGGGTACTGCCAAGCGTGACGCCGATCGCATCCAGCTGGGTGACGATGTCACCGACCGTGGCGTTGCGGTCGTTGATCGCTTCGCTCAGCGCCTCGGCCCCGACCAGCTCCGGCGGCGGCTCGACCGGGGCGGGCTGAGCCACCGGTACCGCGACCGGGCTGCCCTGCGTGACCGGCACGTCCACCACCGGCGGCGTTTCCTGCGGGGCCGGCGTCTCCTGCGTCCCCGGCAGCAGCAGCTTGCCAAGCCGCGTGCTCACGCCCGGTCCATCGCGTCAAGCGCCTGCTGCAGGTCGGCGATCAGGTCGGCGGGATCCTCCAGCCCGATGGCGAGGCGCACGCCCAGCCGGTCCTCCGCCGCCCACCCGGCCTTGGGCCAGATGCTGCTGGTGCGGATCCGCTGCGGATCGACCGGGATCGCCAGGCTTTCGAACCCGCCCCAGGAAAAGCCGATGCCGAACAGGCGCAGGGCATCGATCAGCCGGGCCCGGTCGCCCACGCTGCGGCCGCGCAGCACGAAGGAGAACAGGCCGCAGCCGCCGGTGAAATCGCGAAGCCACAGCTCGTGGCCCGGCGCCCCCGGCAACATGGGGCACAGCACATGCGCCACCTGCGCCTGTCCCTGCAGCCACTGCGCCACCGCCAGCGCGCTGGCTGTCTGCCGTTCCAGCCGCAGGCCCAGCGTGCGCAGGCCGCGCAGCGCCAGCGCCGCATCGTCCGGGCTGACCACCTGGCCCAGCAATTGCGCGCGCTCCCGCAGCCGGCCATGGACCTCGCCGCTGGCGGTGACCGCGCCCAGCATCAGGTCCGAATGGCCGCCGACATGCTTGGTCAGTGCCAGCACGCTGACATCCACACCATGGGCCAGTGCAGCGAAGCCGGTCGGCCCGGCCCAGGTATTGTCCAGCACGCTGATCGCACCATGCTGCAGAGCGATGGCAGCCAGCGCCGGCACGTCGCACACCTCCATCGTCAGGCTGCCGGGACTTTCCAGCAGCACAACGCGGGTGCGCGGGCAGAAGGCGGCGCGGTAAGCCTCAAGGTCGAGCGGATCGAACCAGCGCGTCTCGATCCCCAGCGGCGCCAGCAGCTTTTCCGCCAGGGCACGGCTCGGCTCATAGGCGTTGTCGCTCATCAGCAGCACGTCGCCCGCATCCAGCAGGCCGAGCAGCGCGCCACTGATCGCGGCCAGGCCGCTGGGATAGAGCAGCGTGCCGGTCGCGCCCGGCTCCAGCCCGGTCAGCGCGTCGCACAGCGCCCACTGCGTGGGCGTGCCGCGCCGGCCGTAATAGAAGTGCCCGTCCGCATTCGGCCGTCCGGCAGCAAGGTCCGCACTGTCGGCATACAGATGCGTGGAGGCGCGCCAGACCGGCACGTTGACCACCGGCCCGGTCCATTCCGGACGGCGGCCGGCACTGACCAGCCGGGTCCCGGGGCCGCAATCGTCGGGCGTGTCGCTCATCCGACGGCCTTGGGTGTGCCCGGATCCGCGCCCCACTCGCTCCAGCTGCCATCATACAGCGCGGTGTCGGTCTTGCCTGCCAGCCGCATGGCGAACAGCAGCACCGCCGCCGTCACCCCGCTGCCGCAGGTGGTGACCACCGGGCGCGCCCAGTCGATGCCCGCCGCATCGAACGCCGTCCGCAGATCGGCCGGCGGCAGGAAGGTGCCGTCAGGCGCGAACATGGCCTTGTAGGGCAGGTTCAGCGAGCCGGGGATGTGCCCGCCGGCAAGCTGCGGGTTCGCCTCCGGCTCCTCCGCCATGAAGCGGGCGCGGCTGCGGGCGTCCAGCACCTGCTCGGCACCACTCTCCAGATTGGCCAGCAGGTCCGCCTTGCCGCGCACCGCCATGGCCCCGGGCTGCGGTCGCCAGTCCCCGGCGGGCTCTGCCGCATGGGTGCCGCTTTCCAGCGGACGCCCTTCGGCGCGCCACTTGGCCAAGCCGCCATCCAGGATCGCCACCTCGTCAAAGCCGTGCTGGCGGAAGATGAACCAGGCCCGCGCGGCGGTGCGGATGTCGCTGTCATCATACAGCACCACCCGCGTGCCCGCGCCGATGCCCAGCCCGGCCACCCGGGCCGCGAACTGGTCGCCCGTCGGCAAGGCCGCCGGCACCGGGCTTTCCCGGTCCGTCAGGCTGGCAAGGTCAAGGAATTGCGCGCCGGGAACATGCGCGCTGGCGAACTCGGCGGCAGGATCGCGGCCGGCAGCGGGCAGATGGGCGGAGGCGTCCAGCACCACCAGCGCGGGATCACCCGCCTGCTGCGCCAGCCAAGCGGTGGAAACAAGTTCGTTCATGCCTGCAATGCGTAGCGAAGCGGGCGATGCCGGTAAACCGTTCAGCCCAGCACCCGCGCCAGCAACGGGGTGATCACGCGCGGTCCGGCATCCAGCAGCACCGGCTGCACCTGCCCGCCCTGCCCCGGGGGGCCGACCAGCGCGGTCAGCGTGCGGCGGCCCTGCCCCTCCGTCTCCAGCGCCAGCCGCAGCAGCGGCACCAGCAGGTTGCTGCGCCCCTGCCGGATGGCATTGACCTGCGCCAGGGGCAGGCGGACCTCGCCCCGGATCGTGCGTGCCTCCTCCGACAGGTCGGGCAGTCGTGCGATCATCGGGGCATCTGCTGCCGGCCCGCCCAGTTGTTCCTCCTGCGACAAAGCACCGTGCGCCGCGATCAGGTCGCCATGCAAGGTCACGCCGGTCAGCGGCGTGGCGCCCGCATGGCGCAGGGTCAGCTGGAAGGTCAGCGTGGCGTTCATCAGCGACAGGCTGAGCCGCTCCGCCACGATATGCAGCTCTACCTCGGCGAGCCCTGCGGCGGGGTGGGCCGCAGAGGTGGGCACAATCCGTGGCGCTGGCGGTGGAACGGGTGTGCGCACAGGCACGGGCAACGGGGTGGGCGGCACAGGTGCGGCCTGCTCCGGCTCGGCCGTGCGCCGGCGGCGCAGGACCAGCAACACCGCGCCGCCTGCCAGCAGGCCGGCAACCGCCGCCCAGCCGAGCCAGGTCACACCGCCCTCGTCCTCCGGCGTCGCAGGTGGCGGCGTCGCCGCTGCGGGTCCTGGCTGCGGTGCAATCGTGCTGTCGGGCACAGGCGTTGCGGGCGGGGCTGTGTCAGTTTCGGCCGTGGGCACGGCGGCGGATGACGGCTCTGCCGTGGGTGCAGGCTGAGGTGCCGAGCGCGTCGGAGCAGGCACTGGCGCGGGACGAGAGCCTTGCGTCGGCGCCGGCGTAGCGGCTGGCGGCACCACCAGCGGTGGCGGCTGGACGGCGGGCTGGCTGCTCGGTGCCGGGGTTGGTGTCGGCGTCGCGCGGCTCTGCGGCACATCGGGGGCGACCGGACCGACCCGGTCCCGCTGCGGGGTGGCGGTCGGTGTCGAGGGCGGCAGGCGGAAATCCGGCAAGGCTACTCCAGCCAGCGCCGTGCCATGCAGCGATGCTGCGCCCACCCAAGCTGCGGCACCTGCCGCTATCCTGCCCCTGACCATGCCTGCCGCTTGCCCGGTTTTGCTGAACAGCCTGTGAACTGCGCACGCACCTCTTGCGATGCCCGGCCAACGGAGGCAGGGGCGCGGCATGAGCGAACCCCTATTCCTTGGCCAGACGACGCCCCTCCCCACCTCCCCGGAAGAGGCCCGGCTCGACTACGTGCCCAACCCGCGCAAGGCGGAACTGTTCTGCGTGCGCTTTGCGGCGCCGGAGTTCACCAGCCTGTGCCCGGTGACCGGACAGCCCGATTTCGCCCATCTGGTGATCGATTATGCGCCGGGCGAGACGATCGTGGAGTCGAAAAGCCTCAAGCTGTTCCTGGGTGCATTCCGCAATCATTGCGGCTTCCACGAGGATGTGACCGTGGGCATCGGCCGACGCCTGTTCGACGAGATGCAACCGCAATGGCTGCGCATCGGCGGTTACTGGTATCCGCGCGGCGGCATACCGATCGACGTATTCTGGCAAAGCGGCAGTCCCCCGGCCGGATTGTGGCTGCCCGATCAGGGCGTCGCTCCATATCGCGGCCGGGGCTGACGCGAAGGTCAGATTTCCTTTTCGACTTCGCGGCTGGCGGACTGGATGTCCTCGCCCGCGCCGGAAACGGTATTGCAGGCGGTGGTTGCCAGGGTCAGGACGGCCAGGGTCGAAAGCGTGATGGCGCGCAGGGTCATGGGTAGTCTCCCGAAGAGAGTTGCTGTGTCCTGCCAACGCCGACCTTGTTGCAGCGTTCCCTGCCGGACTTCCGCGACCGGAGCGTGCGCGACGAGGGGGAGATGGTGCCGGCTACAGGATTCGAACCCGTGGCCCCCTGATTACAAATCAGGTGCTCTACCAACTGAGCTAAGCCGGCCCAATGCGCGCCGCCTGATGCCTCAGGCCGCACCGAAGGTCCAGCCCTCCGTTGCGGCCACTTCCGCAGTCATCGCGGCCGGATGCCACAGGGTTTCGCGATCCGCCGCCAGCCGCAGCCAGACGGCGGCGAGCAGCGCATCGGCGGCGTGGTCGGTGATCGCGCCGGTTCCGGGCACAGGCAGGCTGCCCAGAACCGCCAGCGCATCGTTCAGCGCCGCCATGTCGCGCATCTTCGCCCGTCCGGCACTGCGCCCGCCTTCGATCGCGGGAATGGCGGTGTAGATCTCCACCACCACCGATCCCGCGGGCGGCAGCGGATCGACCGGCCACACCGGCAGCCGCCCTGCCAGCCGGTGCAACAACCGCATGCCGGTCAGGCTGGACTTGCCGACCTGCGCAGCGCCGACCAGGTTGAAGTTGGAGGTCGGCCGGCAGCCGGGGAAGGTGGCCTGCGCACCCTCCGTCATGCGCAGCCGGCCACGGCGGTGATCGCTTCCGGGCAGGTGGAACAGGTCGCCTTCCCGCCCGCCATGACGGCGGAAGTGGCGGCTCGCCTCCGGATGATCGACGAAGCTGCCGACGCCCAGGTGCGGATCAGCAGAACACAGTTGCTCCACCAGCGCCCACAACGCGCGGGCATCGGGCGGGCTGTCGGGCCAGCCGGGAAAGAACGCGCCGCAATCGGCATGCGGCAGCGACAGGCCGAGATCGAGGCCGACCAGCGTGTCGGCCGGCATGTCCGTCAGCAGCCAGTCCAGCACCTCGGCCCGCGACCAGACATGGCCCGGGCGGACCAGCACCGGGGCGTCTGCCGCCTTGCACAGTGCCACTGCGATGCCGCGCTGTCGTTCGCCGGCGGCGCCGGACCAGTCGATCGCGGCGAAGTGGCGGAAGCGGGTCATTCCCGCTGCAACTCCTCCCGCCGGCGGCTCCACCAGGCCAGCCGTTCCTTCACCTGCCGCTCGAACCCGCGTTCCACGGGCCGGTAGAACTCCTGCCGTTCCATGCCCTCCGGCCAGTAATCCGCGCCGGAAAAGCCGTCGGTGGCGTCATGGTCGTAGGCATAATCCCTGCCGTAGCCGATGTCCTTCATCAGCTTGGTCGGTGCGTTCAGGATGGAGGGCGGCGGCGACAGGCTGCCGGTCTCCCGCGCCGACTTCCATGCGGCCTTCATCGCGGCATAGGCGGCGTTCGACTTGGGCGCGGTGGCGCAATAGAGGCAGGCCTGCACGATCGCCAGCTCCCCCTCGGGTGACCCCAGGAATTGGTACGTCTCCCGCGCAGCGGTGCATTGCAGCAGCGCCTGCGGATCGGCCAGGCCGATATCCTCCACCGCGAAACGGGTAATGCGGCGCAAGACATAGAGCGGCTCTTCCCCCGCCGTCAGCATCCGCGCGAGATAATAGAGAGCAGCCTGGGGATCCGACCCGCGCAAGCTCTTGTGGAGTGCGGAAATGAGATTGTAGTGCCCGTCGCGGTCCTTGTCATACACCGCCACCCGCCGCTGCAGGAAGGCGCCCAGCGCCGCCGGATCCAGTGGCGCCGGCAACTGCGCGGCATAGAGCGTCTCCGCCTGATTGAGCAGGAAGCGGCCATCACCGTCCGCGCTGGCGATCAAGGCATCGCGTGCCTCCGGCGTCAGCGGCAGCGGACCTTCCAGCACCTCCGCCCGGTCCAGCAGCCGGCCCAGCGCGTCGGCGCCTAGGCGATGCAGGATCAGCACCTGCGCCCGGCTCAGCAGCGCGGCGTTCAGCTCGAAGCTGGGGTTCTCCGTCGTGGCCCCGACCAGCGTGACGGTGCCCGACTCGACAAAGGGCAGGAAGCCATCCTGCTGCGCGCGGTTGAAGCGGTGGATCTCATCCACGAACAGCAGCGTGCGCTGCCCGGCGGCACGGGCCCGGTCGGCTTCCGCAAAGGCCTTCTTCAGGTCGGCCACGCCGGAGAACACCGCGCTTACCGCGTGGTAGCGCATGTCGGTGGCAGCGGCGAGCAGGCGGGCGATGCTGGTCTTGCCGGTGCCGGGCGGGCCCCACAGGATCAGGCTGGCCAGGCGTCCCGCCGCGACCATGCGGCCAATTGGTCCCTCCGCCCCGGTCAGATGCTCCTGCCCGATCACCTCGCCCAGGTCACGCGGCCGCAGGCGATCCGCCAGCGGGGCGTCGGCAGCGGGCTGGTCGGTCGCGGGTGGCGGGTCGGCGGGGAAAAGGTCGGTCATCGGGGTGGCATATAGGAGGGTTGCGACGAACGGCGTAGATGTTGCGGATGAGAACCCGGGCCCGGATCAAGGCGTTGCCGTAATCGCCAGCGCCATATCTGCCACGAAGGGCGTCGTCTCATACCGCAGTTCTCCGTCGCGCACCGCCTGTTCCGACACCCGCACGACCGCACCGCCCGTCGTGTCCCACTCGGTCACCTGCACGGCGCCATCCGCCATCGGCAGGGTCAGCACCGCCGGTCGGGCCGGCACGTCGCGGCGCATGCGCCCATCCTCCGCCAGCGAGCGCGCGCGCAGCAGCCAGGCGATCGCCTGGCGCTTGTCACCACAGGCGAACAGGTGGTGGCCCTTCGCCGCGCCTTCGACGCAGACATTGCGACGGCGGAAGCTGCGCCAGTCGATCAGCGGCAGGAAGCCGGTCATCGCCCGTTGCACCACGCGCATGCCGGGCGTCAGCACATGCGGGTGGCGGTTCGGCCAGCGCATGCCGCCCCCGGCCCCGCCCGATGCCAGATGCGCCCAAGACATATGGCGGAAATACTCATCGTCGAACGGCTCCGGCAGGGTGACCCGCCGATCCTTGAAACTGTGGATCGGCCCATGCTCGGTATCCAAGAACGGGCGCCCGTCAGTGATCTCCGCCAGGCACTCGCGCACGATCTCGCCCATGGCGCGGGCGGGCGCGACGGTGTTGCGCGGATCGTCGATCGAACGTTCGCGGTAGATATGGATCGTCGCGAAATCGAGCGCGGGGTGACGGAAGATCGGTTCCTGCAAGGGCTGGTCCGGCTTCCAGCGCAGTTCCGGCCCGTAGATCGATACGGTCTGCAGGTGGCTCCGCCCATGCAGCTCCTGCTCGCGCATCCGCACATGCCGGGACAGGTCGTCGATTACTTCGCCGAAACAGCTGGCATCGTCACGTGCATGGGCCGGGTGGATCTCGTTCCACAGGTCCCATGCAAACAACGCGCCCGATCCGCCCCAGCGGCTGATCGCGAAGTCCAGCCTCGCCTTAACCGCCACACGTGTCTCGGCGGACAGCAGTGCCTCGCGCATGGTGGCGAGCGGCCCGCCATTGGCCACGTTCCAGGGGTGCTGTTTCCAGCGCATCCACATCCAGAACGTGTCGAGCGGGGTCAGCAGGATGTACAGTCCGACCTTCTCGCACAGGGCGAACAGGTCGTCCCACACCTGCACCATCGCAGGCACGAAGCGCCCGGCAGGCTTCTCCAGGAAGCGGTGCCGCCCGCGGGCGTCCTCCAGCATCAGGCGCAGGCAGGTGACGCCATTGGCCTTCAGCCAGCGGAGATGGCGCTCCACCGCCGGCAGGTCGCGCCGGCGGAACAGGGGCGCCAGTTCCGGCCAGTCGATGGAGTCATTCTGCCCGACCGGGTGCCACGACGCACCCGTTTGGTCCTGGAAATAGGGGGCACCTGCCGCGACCTCGATCCACGGCAGGCCCGGCGGCGCTCCTGTCACTCGACGGCGATCGCCGGTGTGGTGGGAGGCCTTTCCAGCAGCTCCGCCTTGTGCCTGCGGTAGGTCGCCAGCGCCTGCCCCACCACCTGATCCATGTTGTAGTAGCGGTAGGTCGCCAGCCGGCCGACAAACAGCACGTCGGGGCGCGCATTGGCCAGCGCCTCATACCGCTTGTACAGCGCCTGATTGTCGGCCCGTGGGATCGGGTAATAGGGATCACCCTCGGCCTGCGGATATTCGTAGGTGACGCTGGTGTGCGTCGACTGCTGCCCGGTCAGATGCTTGTATTCGGTGATGCGCGTATGCGGCACCGCCTCGTCCGGGTAGTTGACCACGGCGACCGGCTGCAGCCACTCCTGCGGCAGCGTCTCGTGCACGAATTGCAGCGAGCGATACGGCAGCTTGCCGAAGCGATAGTCGAAGAACTCGTCGATCGGGCCGGTGAAGACCAGCCGGTCGTAATCCACCGTGTCCTGCACCTGCGCGAAGTCGGTCCCCGTGCGCACGTCGATGTTGGGATGGTCCAGCATGGCGGCGAACATCGCGGTATAGCCGTCGCGCGGCATGTACTGGAACCTGTCCCCGAAATAACGGTCGTCGGCGTTGGTGCGGGTCGGCACGCGGGCGGTGACGCTCCTGTCCAGATCGGCCGGGTCGATGCCCCACTGCTTGCGCGTGTAGCCGCGGAAGAAGGTGCGATACAGGTCCTGTCCGACGGCGGAGACGACCACATCCTCCGACGTCCGCACCATCGGCACCGGTTCGGCCCGCGCGGCCAGGAAGGCAGCAGCTTCCTCTTCGGTGGTCAGCTCCAGCCCGTAGAGCCTGTTCAGCGTGGTGCGATTGATCGGGATCGGCAGCAGCTGGCCGTCCACATCGGCCAGCACGCGATGCTCGTAGGGGCGCCACTGGGTGAAGCGTGACAGATAGTCGAAGATCTCCGCACTGTTGGTGTGGAAGATGTGCGGGCCGTACTGGTGGATCAGGATGCCGGCCTCGTCCGGCCGGTCGAAGGCGTTGCCGGCGATATGCGGGCGCCGATCGATCACCAGCACCCGCTTGTCGCCGTCGCTGGCCAGCCGTTCCGCCATGACCGCCCCGGCAAAGCCGGCACCGACCACCAGATAGTCGTAATGGTCCTTCCGCACCGCCGTCAGGTGCGGACGCTCCGGCTGCGCCACCTGGCGGATATGCGCCAGCATGCGCGCGGCGACCTGGTCCCAGGACTGGGCGGACAGCAGCGCATCGGCCTCCGCACGCCAGCCATCGCCTTCGCCTCGCAATCGCAGCGCCTGCTCGCAGGCGGCGATGAAGGCTTCCGTCCCGTCAGCGATCAGCACGCCGGCGACCGTGCCGTAATGGCGGATGACGTCCGTGATCGGGGTGGAGACCACCGGCAGGCCGGCGGCGAGATATTCCGGTGTCTTGGTCGGACTGATGAAGCGGGTCGCCGCGTTGATGGCGAACGGCATCAGCGCCACGTCCCAGCCGGCGGCGCAGGCAGGCAGCTCGGCATAGGTGCGGGGGCCGAGATAATGGATGTTGGGCCGCTGCGGCAGGTCGGCCGGGTCGATCTTCACCACCGGGCCGACCATCGCCAGCGACCAGTCCGGCCGCGCATCCGCAATCGCGGCGATCAGCGGCAGGTCCATCCGCTCGTCGATGACGCCGTAGAAACCCAGGCACGGACGCGGCAGACCGGCGGTATCGGCCGCCGCCGCATCGGTGCGCGCGGTCGCGAAGTGGGCGACATCCACGCTGGAGGGGAACGGATGCACCGAAGGGTGCTGCTCGCGCTTCGCCTCGTACAGGCTGTAGCCGCCGGTGAAGACCAGATCGGCCGCGGCCAGCAATTCGCGTTCCAGCGGGATCAGCTCGGGCGGGGCGAAGCGGAAATTGGCCAGCTCGTCCATGCAGTCATAGACGGTGCAGGCCGCGACCAGATGGGCCGAGAAGGGCAGCATCATCGGCGTGTAATACCACCGGAACAGCGGCTCCTGCGCGCCGGCCAGCACGCCGTCGAGCAGCGTGCGCAAGGCCTGCGTCCGGGCATCGCCGGTCAGATCGCGTGGCAGCCGCGGAATGGCGACGGTCACGCCGGGCGTGCCTTCCCGCAGGTCGACGCTGGCCACGTCGCTGTCGCTGTCGAGCGGCTCTTCCCAGAACAGCACGTCCATGGTGCGCCCGAAACGGGTCATCAGATGCTGCGGCCGCTGGAAGACGAAGTCCCATCGCAGATGCGACAAGCACAGCAACGTGCCGTGGGAAGCGCGCGAGGTGCTGCGCCAGTTCGATCCGCCGAGCATTTGGGACAAAAGCATTTCCTGCAAAGGAGGGAGCTAAGTAAATGCCGGCCCCTGCGGCAGGTTCCACACCTGCACAAAGTCAATCGACGCGCGATTGAACATCACGATTATAGTTTAACTTTTATCAGTACAGAATTGGCGAGCAGGGCGATTGGATCTACAGACGATCACCGCCCTGTCACCACGACAGTAAGGTGCGCGGTTCGCCTCGCCACTTGCATCGATGTCAGAGTGGAGCGGGTGAAGGGAATCGAACCCTCGTCGTAAGCTTGGGAAGCTTCTGCTCTACCATTGAGCTACACCCGCGTCGCCATGTCCGGTGCCACGATTGCGGCACCGGCGTCAATGTGGATGTGGCGAATTCTTGCTGGCAGGCCGATCGCCCATCCGTTCGCCCAGGCGCACCGCCCCTTCGGGTATCCAGCCTTCGTTGAAGGCGATCGTGTCCGGCCCCCACAGCATCACCACGGTGGAGCCGAGCAGGAACCTGCCCATCTCCGCGCCCTTGTCCAGCGTGACCTCCCCGTCGGCATAGTGCCATTCGGCGATCCTGCCGGTGCGCCTGGCATTGACCGGACCGTGCCAGGTGGTCGCCATGCTGCCGACGATGGTGGCGCCGACCAGCACCATGGCGAACGGGCCATGCTCCGCCGAATCGAACAGGCACACGACCCGCTCGTTGCGGGCGAACAGGCCCGGCACACCACGCGCGGTGACCGGGTTCACGGAGAACAGCGCGCCTGGCACGTGGATCATGCGCCGCAGCCGCCCGGCGCAGGGCATGTGCACCCGGTGGTAATCGCGCGGGCTGAGATAGAGATTGGCGAAACTGCCATGCCGGAACGGCGCCGCCAGCGCCGCATCACCGCCCAGCAGCTGCGTCGTGGTGAAGCGGTGCCCCTTGGCCTGGACCATGTGGTGATCGTCGATCGCGCCCAGCTGGCTGATCGTGCCGTCGACCGGGGAGACGAAGGCGGCCGGTGCCAGCGGGCGCAGGCCCGGCTTCAGCGCGCGGGTGAAGAAATGGTTGAAGCTGGTGTAATGGGCCAGATCGGCCTGCTCCGCCTCCGCCATGTCGACGCGGTACCGGCCGACGAACCAGCGGATCAGCCGGGTGGTCAGCCCGCCGCCCTGGGCCCCGGCAACCCGTCCGGCTAGGCGGGTCATCAGCTGCTTGGGCAGCACATATTGCAGCAGGACGGCCGGGCTTCGTGTCATGGCGGATGCTTATGGCCGATCCTGCCGGTCCGACAAGGGGCTGACCGGGTTCGACGAACACGCTTGCTGCCGGTGGTCTGCGCGTTACTCATCAGAGGATCAGACATCCGGGGGGAGAGTTCACATGTTCAAGCACCTGGCGACCGGCGGCTCCATCGCCGCTCTGGCTTTGGCCATCGCCGCACCCAACGCCCTTGCTCAATCGGGAGATACCATGACTGCTGCTCCGCAAAGCTCCAGTGCCGCCGACGCCGTGAATGCCTTTCCGCTGATCCCGCGCGATGCGCTGTACGGCAACCCTACCCGCGCTGCCGGCCAGATCAGCCCCGACGGGCAGTGGGTCAGCTGGCTGGCGCCCCACGAAGGCGTGATGAACGTCTGGATCGCACCCGCCGGCAATCCGGGCGAGGCGCGCCGCATGACCGGATCGACCGATCGGCCGATCCCGCATTTCTCCTGGGCGCCGGATTCCCGCAGCATCGTGTATGTGCAGGACAAGGGCGGGGACGAGAACTACCTGCTGTACCAGGTCGACGTGGAGAGCGGGACGGAGCGCACGCTGACCCCGTTCGAGAATACGCGGGTGCAGGTGGTCGGCATGTCCAACACCATCACCGACAAGATCCTGGTGGGGATCAACAACCGCGATCCCCGGCTGCACGACGTCCACCTGCTTGACCTGACGACGGGCGAACTGACTCTGGTGATGGAGAACCCGGGCTATGTCGGCTTCCTGGCCGATGACAGCCTTACGCTGCGCTGGGCCCTGCAGATGAATGCGGCCGGCGGCACCGACATGTTCGAGATCACCGACGGCACCGTTGCGGCCAACCCGCGCGAAAGCACCGGGCTGGAGGATGCCCTGACCACCAGCGTGGCCGGCTACACCACTGACGGCAAGACGCTGTACTGGATCGATTCCCGAGACCGCAACACCGCGGCGCTGATCGCGGAGGATACCACGACCGGCGAGAAGCGGATCGTCGCTGCCAGCGACAAGGCGGATATCGGCGGCACCATGGCCAACCCGCGCACCGGCGAAGTGGAAGCGTATTCGGTCAATTACCTGCGCACCGAATGGACCGCGCTGGATCCGGACGTGGGCGCCAGCCTGCAGTTCCTGGACAGCCGGCTGGAGGGCGATTTCGGCGTCCAGTCCCGCACCCATGACGACAGCAAGTGGGTGGTGTGGAACGACCCGTTGAGCGGACCGACACGGGTCTATGTCTATGACCGCCCCGCCGGCACGCTGACGGAGTTCTACAACAGCCGGCCCGAACTCGAAGGCGCGCCGCTGCAGCCTATGCACCCGGTGGAAATCCCCGCGCGCGACGGCATGGCGCTGGTCAGCTACCTGACCCTGCCCCCCGGCAGCGATCCCGACGGCGACGGCACGCCCGATGCTGCGGTGCCGATGGTGTTGCTGGTGCATGGCGGACCATGGGCACGCGACAATTACGGGTTCAACCGGGCGCATCAATGGCTGGCCAATCGCGGCTACGCCGTGCTGTCGGTCAACTTCCGCGGCTCCACCGGGCTGGGCAAGGACTTCATCAACGCCGGCAACCTGCAATGGGGTGCCACGATGCATGACGACCTGCTGGATGCGGTGGACTGGGCCGTGAAGCGCGGCGTCGCCCAGGCCGACAAGGTGGCGATCATGGGCGGCTCCTATGGTGGCTATGCCACGCTGGCGGGTCTGGCATTCACGCCGGAAGCCTTTGCCTGCGGAGTGGATATCGTCGGCCCGTCCAACCTGGAGACCCTGCTGGAAACCATTCCCGCCTACTGGGAGCCGATGGTGAAGCAGTTCCACGAGCGGATGGGCGATCCCACCACGCCCGAAGGGCTGGCACTGCTGCAGGAACGCAGCCCGCTGCACAAGGCGGGCGAGATCGTGCGCCCGCTGCTGATCGGCCAGGGCGCCAACGATCCGCGCGTGAAGCAGTCCGAAAGCGACCAGATCGTGGCGGCGATGCAGGCGGCGGGCGTGCCGGTCACCTATGTGCTGTTCCCCGACGAAGGGCATGGCTTCGCCAAGCCGACCAACAACATCGCCTTCAACGCCGTGGCCGAGAACTTCCTGGCGGCATGCCTGGGCGGCCGGGCCGAACCGGTGGGCGAAACTGTCGCCAGGTCCACTGCGCAGGTGCTGGCGGGGGCAGAGATCGTGGGACTGCCCGCAGGTAGCACATCTCAATAGCGGCAGGTGACAACGAACCGCTCCGGCCATGTTTCCTCAGAGAAACACCCGGAGTGGTTCACCGGTCGGGCAGGCGACAGCGCCGCCTGGTGCCAGCATCCTGACCCGATGCGCCGGCCCATTGTTGACGGCGCAGAGTTCACCTATCGCCCTGTCCCATGCAGGCGGCACTGACAGCAACGGGACTGGTGTGCCGTAGAGGCGACCGGCTGCTGTGGGGGCCGCTCGACCTGGCGGTCCGGCCTGGGCAGGCGCTGCACCTGACCGGGCCGAACGGGATCGGCAAGACCAGCATGCTGCGCATCGCTGCGGGGCTGCTGCGACCCATGGCAGGCCAGGTGGAGCGTGACGGATCGTTCGCGCTGCTGGACGGCGCGGTGGCGCTGGACGAGCAGCAGGCGCTGGGCACTGCCCTCGCCTTCTGGCAACGACTGGACCCGGCGGCCATGCCGCTTGAGCGACTGGGGCTCGACCAATTGCTGGACGTGCCGGTGCGCTATCTTTCCACCGGGCAACGCAAGCGGGCCGGTCTGGCGCGGCTGATCGGGCAAGGCGCGCGGCACTGGCTGCTGGACGAGCCGCTCAACGCGCTGGATGATGCGGGCGTGGCGCTGGTCGAGGCGCTGATCGCGGAACGGCAGGCCGCCGGCGGTGCCGTGATCGTCGCCAGCCATCAGCCGATCCGCCTGTGCGATGCGGCGGTGCTGGACCTCAGGACCCACGCGGCATGAGAGTGCTGATGGCATTGCTGCGGCGTGATCTCGCCCGATTGCTGCCCGGGCGGCAAGGCGGCACGCTGCTGCCGCTGCTGTTCTTCCTGGGCGTCGCGATGCTGTACCCGTTTGCCGTCGGGCCGGACCCGGTATTGCTGGCGCGCACCGGCGGCGGGGTGATCTGGGTGGCGGCGCTGCTCGCGGCAATCCTGCCGCTCGACCGCCTGCTGGCGAACGATTTCGCGGACGGCTTCTTCGATCAATGGGCCATGCGCGGGATTGCCGAGGAGGTGGTCGTCGCCACCCGCTGGCTGGCGCACTGGCTCAGCTTCGGGCCGCCGCTGATGCTGGCCGCCCTGCCCGCCGCTGCGCTGCTGGGGCTGGAGGCGCGGACGCTGGCGGTCGTGGAACTGGGGCTGCTGGCGGGAACGCCGGGGCTGGCGGCGATCGGCATCATCATCGCCGCCCTGACCCTGGGCCTGCGCAGCGGCGGCATGGCGCTGGCCGGGCTGCTGCTGATCCCGCTCGCCGTGCCGCTGCTGGTGTTCGGCGCCGGCGCGCTGAGCACCGGGGGCAGCAGCGGGGTGGCACTGTGCGGCTCAATCAGTCTGGCGCTGGTGGCACTGGCGCCGTTCGCCGGCGGTGCGGCGATCCGCGCGGCGCGGGAAGCCTAGCCGAAGTTCGGCCGCTCGATCCCGGCGGGGCTGCCGGTAAAGATCTCGCACCCGTCATCGGTGATGCCGATGGAATGTTCGAACTGCGCCGACAGGCTCTTGTCCCGCGTCACCGCGGTCCAGCCATCGTTGAGCACCTTCACCGCCGGGCGGCCAAGATTGATCATCGGTTCGATGGTGAAGATCATGCCCGGCTTCAGTTCCGGCCCGGTGCCGGGGCGACCCGCATGGACCACCTCCGGCGCATCATGGAACAGCCGCCCGACGCCATGGCCGCAGAAGTCGCGCACCACGCCATAACGGTGCCCTTCGGCATAATCCTGGATCGCCGCGCCGATATCGCCCAGCCGGGCACCGGGGCGGGCCTGATCGATGCCGATCATCAGGCACTCATACGTCACCTCGATCAGGCGCTTCGCCTTGATTGATGTTTCGCCCGCCACGTACATGCGGCTGGAATCACCATGCCACCCATCCAGCAGCGGCGTCACGTCGATGTTCAGGATGTCCCCGTCCTTCAGCGTCTTGGCCGAAGGGATGCCGTGGCACACGACATGGTTGATCGAGATGCAGGAAGAATGGGTGTAGCCGCGATAGCCCAGCGTCGCCGGCACCGCGCCGCCATCCAGCATCATCTCCCGAATGCGCGTGTCCAGTTCCAGCGTGGTGACACCAGGCCGCACATGCTCGCCGATGGCGTCCAGGATCCCGGCCGCCAGTTGCCCGGCGCGGCGCATCCCCTCGAACGCGTCAGGCCCGTGCAGCTTGATGGTGCCGTCCCGATGGACAGCGTCGCCTGCCTCGATCTGCTGATATTCCGTCATGCCGGCGCATGTAGCGGCTGCCGGCCGATTTTGCCAGCCAGACGCCGCAGGTCAGGCGCGGCCGCGGGTGGCGAAGCTGTCGCGGTAGCGGGGCTTGACGGTCTGCAGCACGGCCCGGTCGACATTGAGGTTCACGCGAAAATCGCCTTCGGCATAGGGGCCGGCCACATACGGGCCGGCATAGAGGGTCAGCCGGTCGAACCGGCGCCCGCTGCCGGAACCGACCAGCACGACCAGCTCGTCAATGTCCGGGCACTTGTTGAACAGATCGTCCGCCTCCGGATCGACCGGGTCGCCGCGGCGTTCCTCCCGCTGCTTGTTAAGCCCGTCGCAGAACCGGTCGCCCAGCGCGTCTTCCAGCGCCTGGGGCGAGGTGAACAGCTCGATCGCCTCCATCGCCTCGGCCGCGTCCTTGTCCCACACCAGCGAAGACACGCCGTAAATGCCGTGCGCCCCGCCACTGTAGGTGCTGAACTCGTTCGAAAGGCTGAGCCAGCCGGGAATGTCGGCCACCAGCTTCCATTCTGCCTGGTAGCTGTGCTTGTTGTACGGGAACCCGTCCGCACGCGCCTCCCGCCGGGCCTGCGCGGCGGAGGTGGCGAGTTCGGTGCGGCGTTCCTCCAGCTGCCGGTCCAGCAGGTCGCCCAGCGGCGCGACCGAACCCGCCACCGCCGGATAGGCATAGCTGAACAGGTAGTCGTCCGTCTCCTCCGTCACTGCGCGCGCACCGCCGGTTTCCCGCACGGCGAGCGGGGTCTCGGTCGGCTCCGGCGCGGGCGGAGGTGTGGCGACGGCCGTCGCCTCGGGGGCCGGCGTGCCGGCCTGCCGTTCCTGCTCATCCCCGGCAGGACCGGTGCAGCCGGCCATCACTGCCGCACAGGCAAGAAGGGAAACCAAGCGCATCACGGACTACCTTTCCAAACCTTGCGCAAACAGGCAAGCCGCCTTTCTATGGGCATGAAAGACGAATTGATCCAGCCGGATCGCGGCGGGGCCGCCACCACCATCCGTCTGGTCACGGCCGACACCTTCGACCGCACCGCCATAACGCTGAGCGGGCCGCAACGCTCCCTGCTGGCGGCGCAGCGTTTCACCGGCAAGGCAGGACAGACCGCGATCCTGCCCGATGGCGAAGGCTGGCTGGCGCTGGGTGGCGTGCCGGACAAGGGCCTGAGCAGCTGGTGCCTGGCCCGGCTGGCCGAGGTGCTGCCCGCGGGCACGTACCGGCTGGCAGAAGAAAGCGGGTTCGACGGTGTCGATCATGCGCTGCTCGGCTGGCAGACCGCGCAATACCGCTTCGATCGCTATGCCGCCGATGCCGCGGCGGAAGGGCCGCGAGTGCTGCTGACGGGCAAGGCCGGCGCGATCGCCGGTGCGCTGGCCGAAGCACGCGCGGTGCAGTTGGTGCGTGATCTGGTGAATACCCCGGCGGAGGACATGGGCCCTGCCGCGCTGGAGCAGGTGGCCGCCGGCATCGTCGCCGCGCACCGGGCGGAGTTGACGGTGACCCGCGGGGAGCAGCTGGAGGCGGACTACCCCATGATCCACGCGGTCGGCCGGGCCGCGGCGCGCCACCATGCGCCGCGCCTGCTGCACCTGACCTGGGGACGGCCGGACGCACCGGTGCTGGCGCTGGTCGGCAAGGGGGTCTGCTTCGACTCGGGCGGGCTCGACATCAAGCCATCGGCCGGCATGCTGCTGATGAAGAAGGACATGGGCGGTGCGGCCCATGCGCTTGCCCTCGCCCGGCTGGTGATGGAGGCCGGGCTGGACGTACGGCTGCATTGCCTGGTGCCGGCGGTGGAGAACGCCATTGCCGGCAATGCCTTCCGCCCGGGCGACGTGCTGCGCAGCCGCAAGGGGCTGAGCGTGGAAATCGGCAACACCGATGCCGAAGGGCGCCTGATCCTGGCCGATGCGCTGACCCGCGCCAGCGAGGAGAGCCCTGCACTGATGCTGGACTTCGCCACCCTGACGGGCGCGGCGCGCGTGGCGCTCGGCCCCGACCTGCCTGCCCTGTTCGCGCGAACGGATGCCACGGCCGACGCACTGCTGGCGGCGGGCCGCGCGCAGGACGACCCGGTGTGGCGCCTGCCGCTGCACGCCCCTTATGCCGAGGGGCTGAAGTCCGACATCGCCGACATCAACAACGCCACCACCAACAGCTTCGCCGGCGCGGTCACCGCCGCGATTTTCCTTGACCGGTTCGTGGGCCAGGATGCCGCCGGGCAGCCGATCGACTGGGCCCATTTCGACACCTTCGCCTGGAACCCCGCCCCGCGCCCCGGCCGGCCGCGCGGCGGTGAGGCGCTGGGTCTGCGCGCGGCCTGGCACATGCTGCAGGGCCGGTTCGGCAGCTGATGCACGTTGCTGCCGCTTGCCGTTCGTGCGGGTGGCGGGTAAGCGCCCGCCCGTGACAGAGGAACCGTCTGGCGAAACCGCCACCCATCCGGATGATGCCGCCGACACCGGTCTGCACCGCAACCAGGGCCCTTATGCACTGAGCGGCCCGATCGAGCGGCCTGCCACCGGAACGGTGCCGCTGCGCGGCGACCTGGCGCATATCGGTCTCGCCGGCCGCCACTTCGTGCCCCATTATGCCGTGCCGCAGCCGCGTACCGTGCTGCCCGGCGGCGCGCCGCTGCTGCTGCAACCCGACGCCCAGGCAGAGGAGCTGTGCACCCTGATGGAAGGCGACAGCTTCGAGGTGCTGGAGGTCGGTCAGGTGTGGGCTTGGGGCTGCCTGTCGCTGGACGGCCCGGTCGGCTATGTCCGGCTGGACCATCTGGAGCTGCTGTCCTGATGGCGCAGAGCGTGTTCATCGACGGTGCCGCCGGGACGACCGGGCTGGAGATCGTGGAACGACTGGCAACCCGCCCGGAGTTCGAATTGCTGGTGCTGGATGGCGAGCGCCGCAAGGATCCGTCCGCGCGGGGTCAGGCGTTGAACGAGGCCGACTTCGCCATCCTGTGCCTGCCTGACGATGCCGCACGCGAGGCCGTGGCGCTGATCGATCCGACAAGCGCGACGCGGGTGATCGACGCATCCACTGCGTTCCGCGTGGCGGATGGCTGGGCCTACGGCTTTCCCGAACTGATCGGTCGCGATGCTGTCGCGGCGGCGCGGCGGGTGAGCAATCCGGGCTGCTATCCCACCGGCTTCCTGGCGCTGGTCGCGCCGCTGGTGCGCGGTGGCCTGCTGCCGGCGGACTGGCCCTACACCGTCAATGCCGTGTCCGGCTACTCGGGTGGCGGCAAGGCGCTGATCGAGCGGTTCGAGTATGACCGGGACATCGCCTGGCGCGGCTACGGCCTGGCGCTGGGGCACAAGCACTTGGCGGAGATGCGGGCCCATGCCGGGCTGGTGCATGATCCCGTCTTCGCGCCCGCGGTGATCGCCGCCCATCGCGGCATGGCGGTGGAAGTGCCGCTGCCGCTGGCGGCCATGCCCGGCTCGGGCCACCCCGACGCACTGCGGGAAGCGCTGATGCGCTTCTACGAGGGCAGCCGGATCGTGTCCGTTGCCGACACGCAGCCGGACGAGCTGCTGCTGCGTGCCGGAGCCGCGGGGAACGATCGGTTGGAACTGCATGTGCTGGGTGCCGACGACGGCCGGCAAGCGCGGCTGATCGCGTTGCTGGACAATCTGGGCAAGGGCGCCAGCGGCGCAGCGATCCAGTCACTGAACCTGATGGCCGGGCTGGACGAAGCGACCGGGCTGCGGCTCTGAGCATCACTGCCGCTTTATCGGGCACTTGCTCCTTTTTCAGGCAATGATCTGGCGCGAACATCAGCCGAAGTGAACGATGTTGTTGCTGCGGTGGCACAATGATGTTGCAATCTTGCTAATCGCCCTTTCGCAGCGCAGCACAATTGTCTACGCCCCGAACAGGAATCGCGCCGGTCCACCAGGTGGGACAGCGAAAGGGATCGTCCGGCATCCGGACCCGCGGGGACAGTTGTGAAGAAGATCGAAGCGATCATCAAACCCTTCAAGCTCGACGAAGTGAAGGAGGCGCTGCACGAGGTTGGCGTGTCCGGCATCACCGTGACCGAGGCAAAAGGCTTCGGCCGGCAGAAGGGCCATACCGAGCTGTATCGCGGCGCTGAGTATATCGTCGACTTCCTGCCCAAGGTGAAGCTGGAGGTCGTCGTGCCCGACAGCCTGGCGGAGGCGGTGGTCGAAGCGGTCAGCGCAGCGGCCCAGACGGGCCGGATCGGCGATGGCAAGATCTTCGTCAGCACCGTCGACACCGTGTTGCGCATCCGCACCGGGGAGCGGGACGAAGCCGCGATCTGATCGAGAGTTCGCGGGGCCGTGGCTCCGCGCCAATGTATTCTAGCGTCAAGGAAGGAACGCCATGTCCACTGCATCGGAAGTCATGAAGCGGATCAAGGACGAAGAGATCGAGTGGGTCGATCTGCGCTTCACCGATCCCAAGGGCAAGTGGCACCACCTGTCCATGGTCGCATCCGCGCTGGACGAGGACCAGCTGGAAGAAGGCCTGATGTTCGACGGCTCCTCCATCGAGGGATGGAAGGTCATCAACGAGTCGGACATGGTGCTGAAGCCTGACCTGACCGAAGTCTACATGGACCCGTTCAGCGCCACGCCGATGATGATCGTGTTCTGCGACATCATCGAGCCGTCGACCGGTGAATGGTATGCGCGCGACCCGCGCACGACCGCCAAGCGGGCCGAGAACTACATGAAGAGCCTGGGCATCGGCGACACCGTCTATGTCGGCCCCGAGGCCGAGTTCTTCATGTTCGACGACGTGCGCTGGCAGGACGGCTATAACGGTTCGGGCTTCCAGATCGACGACATCGAGCTGCCGACCAACACCAACACCGAAATGGACGCCGGCAACATGGGCCACCGTCCGCGCGTGAAGGGCGGCTATTTCCCGGTCGCACCGGTGGACAGCGCCGTCGACATCCGTGGCGAGATGGTTTCGACCATGCTGGAAATGGGCCTGCCCTGCGACAAGCACCACCACGAAGTGGCGGCCGCGCAGCACGAGCTGGGCATGACCTTCGGCACGCTGGTGCAGACGGCCGATCGCATGCAGATCTACAAGTATGTGGTCCACATGGTAGCCCATGCCTACGGCAAGACCGCGACGTTCATGCCCAAGCCGATCAAGGGCGACAACGGCTCCGGCATGCACACGCACTTCTCGATCTGGGATGGTGGCAAGCCGACCTTCGCCGGCAACGGCTATGCCGGCCTGTCGGACACCTGCCTGTATTTCATCGGCGGCGTGATCAAGCATGCCAAGGCGCTGAACGCCTTCACCAATCCGACCACCAACAGCTACAAGCGGTTGGTGCCGGGCTTCGAGGCGCCGGTGCTGCTGGCCTATTCCGCGCGCAACCGTTCGGCCTCGTGCCGCATTCCGTACGGTTCGGGCGAGAAGAGCAAGCGCGTGGAGTTCCGCTTCCCCGACGCGATGGCCAACCCGTATCTGTGCTACGCTGCGCTGCTGATGGCCGGCCTGGACGGTATCCAGAACCGTATCCACCCGGGTGAGGCGATGGACAAGAACCTGTACGACCTGCCGCCGGCAGAGCTCGCCCAGGTGCCGACCGTGTGCGGCTCGCTGCGCGAGGCCCTCGACTCGGTCATGGCCGATCATGAATTCCTGCTGCGTGGCGACGTGTTCACCAAGGAGCAGATCGAAGCCTATGTCGAGCTGAAGTGGGACGAAGTTTCGCGCTTCGAAACCACGCCCAGCCCGGTCGAATTCGACATGTACTACAGCGCCTGACCGGCCCTGCAGCGACCATGAAAGGGGCGTCCGGAGCGATCCGGGCGCCCTTTCTGTTGCAGCAGCAGCCTGTCCGTAGAACCAGCATGGTTGTGCTGGCCCACTCGAAGAAACCATTTTCCTACAGTGTCAGGCTGTTCCTAGTGCCTCGCGCAGCCAATTGCCGGAGGACAGCAGATGAACAGGAAAGCCATATTCGACGCCGTGCGCCAGATCCTGGGCCGAGGGTTCTCCCGCGCGGAGGTCGCGCGGCTGGATCACGCGATCGACCAGACGATCACGCCGGAAGCGGACAGCAGCCCCGTCACCACGGTCGGTGAGCCGGGATTGCAGCTGATCCGCGAGTTCGAAGGCTTCGCCCGCCGACGCAAGGACGGATTGGTCGAGGCCTATCCCGATCCCGCCACCGGCGGCGCGCCGTGGACGATCGGCTGGGGCTCCACCACGGACGAGGGTGGCAACGCGATCACGCCGGGCACCGTGTGGGCGCAGGAGCGGTGCGATGCACGCTTTGCCGTGCATGTCGCGGAGTTCGCCGGAGAGGTCGCGACGCTACTGGGTCGGACGCCCACCAGCCGGAACCAGTTCGATGCGCTGGTCAGCCTCGCTTACAATATCGGCACGTCCGCGCTCGCGACATCCACCCTGCTGCGGATGCACCTGGCCGGCAATCATGCCGGCGCAGCGGAGCAGTTCGGGCGCTGGAACCGGGCTGGCGGCCGCGTGCTGGCCGGACTTGTGCGGCGGCGGGCGGCGGAAGCGGCACTGTACCGCCGCGCGGACGACATGACCGGGTAGCCTGCCTGGCTACTCCGGAACGACCTTGTATTGCTGCTGGCCGCCGGGAGCACCGTCCTTGCTCTCGCCGCTCAGCTTGCGGCCTTCATCCGGAGGGGAGGCGGTGACCTGCGCGATCAGCGCCGCCTGCTCCCCGTCGGAGAACCGCACCCAGCCGGTGAGCTCCAGCCGCTCCAGCGGGCGGTAGCGGACCTTGTACTGCATCCGGCTGGACCCATCCACCCAGTAGCCGAGATAGACATAGCGCAACCCCTCCGCCGCGGCGCGGCGGATATGTTCGAGGATGATGAAGTTGCCCAGCCCCGCGCGCGCGGCATCGTCCGGCTCGTAGAAGCTGTAGATCATCGACAGGCCATCGGCCTGCCGATCGGTCAGGCAGGCCCCGACCAGTCGCCCCGGACCGCCATCCGCGTCGGGCTCCCGATACTCGATCATGCTGCTGGTCACGGTGGTGTGTTCCACCATGTCGGCGAAGTCGACCTCGTCCATCGCCGCCATGCCGCCGCCGGGATGGCGGCTGACAAGGTAGCGCTGCAGCAGCTCGAACTGTTCTGCCGTAGCCCAGGGCCGGCACTCGGTGACGATCAGGTCGCCATTGCGCTTCAAGGCGCGCTTCTGCGTGGTGGAGGCGCGGAACTCCGCCGCCAGGACGCGGACCGACACGCAGGCGCGGCAATCGACACAGCTGGGGCGATAGGCAACGGTCTGGCTGCGACGGAAGCCGATGCGGCTGAGCGCATCGTTCAGACCGTCCGCCTGCGGACCCTTCAGCTCCGTGAACACCTTGCGCTCGGTCCGTCCCGGCAAATAGGGGCACGGTGACGGGGTCGTCACGAAGAACCGGGGAAAGCGCACAGGGGCGGTCACGTTCCGGGCATACTCTCTTGAGGGACGGCGAAAATCAGCGTCTTGTCCTGTCGAAATAGGCGCTCCGGGCGCCACTGCAAACCAGTCTTGCAGAATATCTGCGCACTGTCCCCTGCTGGATCAGTTCAGCTCCACCTGGCCGACCAGATAGCCGCGCTGCTCCAGCGCTGTGACCAGCCGTTCGATCTGCCCGCGATCGCGCGCCTCGCACTCGATGTCGGTGATCAGCCCCTTGGCCGGCAGCGTGGTGAAGATGCGCTGGTGATAGATTTCCAGGATGTTGACGTTGTGCGCGTCGAATTCCCGCATGACCTTGTACAGCGCGCCCGGCCGGTCCTGCAGCGTGATCCGCAGCCGGGCGATCCGGCCCGACCGGGCCAGGTCACGCAGCAGCACGTTGGTCAGCAGACGTGTGTCGATGTTGCCGCCGCACAGCACCAGTCCCAGCGTGCGCCCGGCAAAGCGCTCGCGGTGCGCCAGCACGGCGGCCAGACCGGCTGCGCCGGCCCCTTCCACCACCGTCTTCTCGATCTGCAGCAGCAGCGCCACGGCACGTTCCAGGTCGCTTTCGCCGACCAGCACGATGTCGTCCACCACGTCGCCGATGATCCGGCTGGTGAACACGCCCGGCTCCTTGACCGCGATGCCTTCCGCCAGCGTGTCGCCGCCCGCGGGCATCACCTGCCCTTTCAGCCGGGCGTACATCGAGGGGTAAAGCTCCGCCTGCACGCCGACCACCTCGATCGCGCGGTCCTGCGCCTTGGCGACGGTGCCCATGCCGGAGATCAGCCCGCCTCCGCCGATCGGCGTCACGATGCAGTCGATGTCCGGCACATCGGCCAGCATCTCCAGCGCGACGGTGCCCTGCCCGGCGGCAATATGCGGATGGTCGAACGGATGGACGAAGGTCAGGCCGAGCTCTGTCTCCAGCTGGTGGGCATATGCCTTGGCCTCGTCGAAGGTTTCGCCCTCCAGCACGACCTTGCCGCCGACCTGCTCGGTCTGCATGATCTTCACGGTGGGCGTGGTACGCGGCATGACGATGGTGACCGGCACGCCCAGCCGGGTGCCGTGATAGGACAGCCCCTGCGCGTGATTGCCCGCGCTGGCGGTGATCACGCCGCGCGCGGTCTGGACCGGGTCCATCTGCAGCAGGGCGTTGAGCGCGCCGCGTTCCTTGTAGGCGGCAGTGAACTGCTGGTTCTCGAACTTGAGCCAGATCTCCGCGCCGGTAATCTGGGACAGCGTGCGGCTGTAATGGGTCGGCGTGCGCACCACCGCGCCGGCGATCCGCGCGGCGGCGCCCTCGACATCGGCGAGGGTCAGGGTGCTGTCGAGCAGGTCTGCACTGTCCATGGCCGGTGCGCCTAGCCCAAAGCGGCGCGGGAGAAAACCGGCACCGTCGGCAATCGTTGCTTTGCTTGCCTGCAGGCGGCATTGGCGAAGGCATGAGCGAACCCCTGCAGATCACCTTCCTGGGCCTCGGCGTGATGGGCGCGCCGATGGCCGGCCACCTGGCGCGCGCCGGGCACCGCGTCACCGTGTGGAACCGCACTGCCGGCAAGGCTGACGCCTGGCTGCAGCGGCATGCCGGGCTGGACGTCGCCTCTGCGCCTTCCGTGGCGGCGGCCGTACAGGGTGCGCAGGTGGTGCTGGCCTGCGTCGGTAACGATGCCGATCTAGCGGAGGTCGTGCTGGGCGACACCGGCGCGCTGGCGGCGATGCCGGCGGGTGCGCTGTTCGTGGATCATACCACCGTATCCCCCGCTGCGGCGCGCGACGTGGCGGCCGAGGCAGAGCGCCGCGGGTTGCTGGCACTGGATGCGCCGGTCTCCGGCGGGCAGGCAGGCGCGGAGAACGGCAAGCTGTCGATCATGTGCGGCGGCACGGCGGAGGCGATGGCCCGGGCCGAGCCGGTGCTGCAGGCCTATGCCGCGCGCATCGTCCATATCGGCGCGGCCGGCGCCGGGCAGAGCGCCAAGGCGGTGAACCAGATCTGCATCGCCGGCGTGCTGGCGGGATTGTCGGAAGCGGTCGCCTTCGCGCAGGCGCAAGGGCTGGACATCGACAAGGTGCAGCAGGCGATCGGCGGCGGCGCAGCGCAAAGCTGGCAGATGGACAATCGCTGGACCAGCATGGCCGCGGGCACGTTCGAGTTCGGCTTCGCCATCGACTGGATGCGCAAGGATCTCGCCATCGCGCTCGCCACCGCCAATGCGGCCGGCCAACCGCTGCCGGTGACCGCACTGGTGGACCAGCTCTACGCCGCGGTACAGGCCAAGGGGGGCGGGCGGCAGGATACCAGCGCGCTGATCCGCCATCTGCCGGAGGTCGCCCGATGAAGCGCGTTCTGCTCGCCGCCGCCGCACTGCTGTGCGCCACGGCCGTGCCGGCTCTGGCCGACACGCTGGTCGACAACATCAACGGCATCTCCGTCGATCGCGAGGGCACCGTCACCCGCTTCCGTGGCATGGTGATCGACGATCAGGGCAAGATCACGCAGCTGCTGCAACGCCGCGACAAGGCGCCGGAGCGGGTCGAGTTTCGCGAGGACGGCCGTGGGCGCACCGTGATCCCGGGCCTGATCGACGGGCACCTGCATCTGATGGGCCTGGGACTGGCGCAGCTCACGCTGGACCTGTCGGACACCGATTCCCTGCAGGAGGCGCTGGACAAGCTGGCCGCCTACGCCGCCGCCAATCCGGACCAGCCCTGGCTGATCGGGCGTGGCTGGAACCAGGAACGCTGGGGTCTCGGCCGCTTCCCCACGGCAGCGGAACTGGATGCGGTGGTCGGCGACCGCCCGGTCTGGCTGAAGCGGGCTGACGACCATGCGGGCTGGGCCAATTCGGTCGCGCTGGCGGCGGCCGGCATCACCGCAGAGAGTCCCGACCCCGCGGGTGGCCGGATCGAACGCGCGGCCGGCGGACGTGCGCCGGCCGGCGTGCTGGTCGACGCCGCGACCGCGCTGGTCGATGCGCAGGTGCCCACGCCTCGCCCCTCCGATCGCGACCTGGCCCTGTACGAGGCGCAGCGCGTGCTGCTGCGCAATGGCGTGACCGCCGTGGCCGACATGGGCACCAGCGTGGACGACTGGATGACCTTGCGCCGCGCCGGCGATGCGGGTCGGCTGGACATCCGCGTGATGGCCTATGCCGCCAATGTGGATGCCATGGTGCTGATCGGCGGGCCGGCACCGACCCTGTGGTTGTATGACGATCGGCTGCGGCTGAACGGGATCAAGCTGTTCCTTGACGGGGCGCTGGGATCGCGCGGCGCGCTGCTGAACGCACCCTATGCCGATGATCCGGCCAATCGCGGCATCCCGCTGCTGGACGGCACGCAGTTGCGCAACCTGATGAGCCGCGCGGCGATGGACGACTTCCAGGTGGCGATCCATGCCATCGGCGACCGCGCCAATCGCGAAGCGCTGGATGCCATTGCCGAACTGTCGGGCGATTATGACGGCGACCGCCGATGGCGGATCGAACATGCGCAGGTCGTCGACCCGGCGGACATCACCCGCTTCGGCCAGCACGGCACGATCGCTTCCGTGCAGCCGCAGCACCAGCCGTCGGACCGGCAGATGGCGGAGGCTCGCCTGGGCCCGCAACGGCTGGCGGGCGCCTATGCCTGGCGCTCCATGCTGGCGGCGGGCGCGCCACTGGCCTTCGGGTCCGACGCCCCGGTCGAACCCCCCCTGCCCTTCATGGGCATCGCAGCCGCGATCAGCCGCACCGGCGCCGATGGTCAGCCATTCGGCGGGTGGCAGCCGCAGGAGGCGATCAACCGCGAGCAGGCGCTGGCCGCCTATACCGCCGGCGCAGCATATGCCGGGTTTGCGGAGCGGCGCTTCGGGCAGCTGGCAGAAGGCCAGCGGGCGGATTTCGTGGTGATCGACCGCGACCCGCTGATGGCCAGTCCGGAGGAGATCCGCCAGATCCGTGTGCTGGAAACCTGGATCAACGGCCGCAAGGTGTTCGGTGGTGAGGAGGCACGCGCAGCCGATGCGCCCGGGCGATAGATCGCGATAAGGGTTGCAAGGTAATGGCAAGGAGCTATTGCCGCTGCAAATCACTTGCAAGTGGCGAGGTTCACGTGGCGTTCGACGGGTTGCTGTTGCTGGGGCAGGAGGATGGCCTGCATGCGCGCGGCACTGCACGGCACCTGCGGCCCGGACAGGATGCGTTGCCTGAGGCCGTGCAGCGGCTGCTGGCGATGGCCGGGCCGGGGGCGCTCGTCGCCGGGGCGATGCCGTTCGATCCGGGGCAGGACAGCTATCTGTTCGCCACGGATGCGGCGCACCAGGGCCGGAGCGTGGCCGATGTGCTGCACGCCGCGCCGACAGCCATCCCCGCCGCCTTGCGCCGCCTGGACGAAGGCGATGAATATGCCGCGATGGTCGCGCAGGCGTTGCGCCTGATCGACCAGGGGGTGCTCAGCAAGGTGGTGCTGGCCCGGCAGCTGGCCGCGCGGACCAGCGTGCCGGTCGATCCGCTGGTACTGGCCCGTCGGCTGCATGCCGCCGACCCTTCCGTGCTGACCTTCCTGCTGGACCTGGCGCCGGTTTCCGGCCGGGCACATCACTGGCTGGTCGGCGCCACGCCGGAGCTGCTGGTGGAGCGGCATGGTGCTGCCATCCGCTCCCACCCGCTGGCCGGCTCCACTCCGCGCGGGCCAGACCGGGTGAGCGACGAGGCGGCCGGGCGGCGCTTGCTGCAATCGGAAAAGGATCGGCGCGAACATGCGCTGGTGGTGGAATATATCGCCGACCTGCTGGCACCGCTGTGCATCGACCTGACCGTTGCCAGCCCGGCGCTGCGATCCACCGCCACGATGTGGCATCTGGGCACCGAAATTGGCGGCATGCTGAAGGCCGGTGACGGGCCGAGCGCGGCGGGGCTGGCGGCGTTGCTGCACCCGACCCCGGCGGTCGGCGGCGTGCCGCGCGCGGCGGCGCTGCAGGCGATCCGCGACCTGGAGGGGGATCGCCGCGGGTTCTATGGCGGGGCGATCGGCTGGGTCGATGCGGCGGGCGATGGTGCCTGGCATGTCACGCTGCGGTGTGCCGAGATCAGCGGGTGCGACGTGCGCCTCCATGCCGGCGCCGGGATCGTCGCCGGATCGGACCCGGCGGCCGAACTGGCGGAGACCGATGCCAAGTTCGGCGCCATGCTGCGCGCGCTGGCGCTGGACATGCCGGTGCAGGCCGGGGCCGCGGCGTGAGCGACACACCCCGCCGCCTGCCCGGCATCGCGCCCTATGCCCTGCCCCTGCCCGCCGAGTGGCCGGCCTCCCGCGCCGACTGGGTGCTGGAGCGGGATCGGGCCGCGCTGCTGGTGCATGACATGCAGCATTATTTCGTCGACGCCTTCCAGGCCGCGCCGGTGCCGGACCTGGTGCAGCATATCGGCACGCTGCTGGCGGCTGCGAGAGGGGCTGGGGTGCCGGTGTTCTATACCGCGCAGCAGGGCGACCAGCTGCCGGCGGATCGCGGGCGGCAGGCGGACCTGTGGGGGCCGGGCATGCGCCAGGTGGCGGAACATCAGCCGATCGTCCCCGCCCTTGCCCCTGCCACCGACGACATCGTGCTGGTCAAGCACCGCTACAGCGCGTTCCAGCGCAGCAACCTCGAGGTGCTGCTGCGGGCGCGCGGGCGGGACCAGCTGATCGTGTGCGGCATCTATGCCCATATCGGCTGCCTGTTCACCGCGGCGGAGGCGTTCCAGCTGGACCTGCAGCCTTTCATGGTGGGCGACGCGCTGGGCGACTTCTCCCGCGAGTGGCACGATGCCGCGCTGGCGCAGGCGGCCGATTGCTGCGCCCGGGTGGTCGCCACGACCGACGTGCTGGAGGCGCTGCAATGAGCCGCTCCTTCGGGCTGGAGGGCCGCATCGCGCTGGTCACCGGCGCGGCGGGCGGGATCGGCGCGGCGGTGGTGCGGCTGCTGCGGGAGGAAGGCGCGCGGGTGATGGCGACCGACCTTGCCCGGCCCGACGGCGCGGATGCGGCGGTGCTGGACGTGACCGACAGCGGCGCGGTGGATGCGCTGGTGGCCAAGGTCGAGCACGAGTGGGGGCCGGTCGCGCTGGGGGTGAATGTCGCCGGCGTGCTGTCCACCGCCCCGGTGCTGGACCTCACGGATGACGAATGGCGCCGGACCTTTGCCGTCAACACCGACGGCGTGTTCCACCTGGGCCGGGCGCTGGGGCGGGTGATGGCGCCTCGTGGCACAGGCAGCATCGTTACCGTCGGCAGCAACGCGGCGGGCATTCCGCGGCAGAACATGGCCGCCTATGCCGCGTCCAAGGCGGCGGCGGCGATGTTCACCCGCTGCCTGGGGCTGGAGCTGGCGCCGCACGGCATCCGCTGCAACCATGTGGCGCCCGGATCGACCCTGACGCCGATGCAGACCGACATGTGGGCGGACGACCAGGGCGCCGCGCGGGTGATCGCGGGCAGCCTGGAGGCGTACAAGACCGGCATTCCGCTGGGCAAGCTCGCCACGCCGGAGGACATTGCGGAGACCGTGCTGTTCCTGCTGAGCGACCGCGCCGGCCACATCACCATGGCCGATCTGTATGTGGATGGCGGGGCGACGCTCAGGGCCTGAGCCTGGGTCGGCGTGCAGGTCCGGAGGGCGCCGGGTGTGCGACCCTGCTCGGCGGTGTGGTGGGTGGCGCGGTGCGCGCGAACCTGTTCCTGCTGCTGCCGGCCCGCAAGGAGAGCCGCACCCGGCAGGGGTGACACAGGTGACGCCCATTCGCGTCGGCTTGCCCGATTTCGCGTCACGCTGGCGGCATCCGGTGTCACCTTGCCGCCGTCCGGTGTGACCCTGCACGGCGGCGGTGTCACCTTGCCGCCATCCGGCGTGACCCTGCGCAGCGGCAGCGTCACCTTGCCACATGGCGGTGTCACGCACCGCAGCAGCCGGTGTCGCGTTGCCGATCACCCGTGTAACCTTGCAGCGTGGCGCGCGTCACTGTGGCGCAGGCGCCAGGCGCTCTCCCGCGACAGGCCGAGCACCTGAGCCGCGCTACGCACGCAGCCGCCCTGCGCCAGCAAGGTGATGAACCGCGCCTGCCGCTCCGCCGTCCACCCGTCGCGCCGGGTGCGGACGGGCACGGGGAGGAAGGGCGGGAGCCTGAGGTAAGGCTGCCAGGGCCTCTGGCCCGGGCGGCTGGCGGCGCACCGAGGGCGGGCAGTGTTGCGGCGGTTGCTCATCGCCGGAGGCGGTAGGTATGGGAGGGGGGTGTAGGAAAGTGGTTTGCGGGTGAGATTGGGTCGCCTGCATTTAAAGCGAGCTTTGTCGCGGATCTGACAACCGGGCATCGAATTGCAATTAAGACCTTACTAGACCCTTTGCGTAGTGTGAGCATAACGAAACACGGCTGCCGTTCATCGGGATGATGAGATCGGCGTCATTGTTTGAGAAAGTCCACAAACTTGGCTAGACGAAGAGCGTGTTAACGGGGCAGTGTTTGTCGCGAGACAGAGGTCCGTTATTGTACCGCGGGAGAGATGTCATTTGACCGAGGCACAGGAGCAGAAGGCGGAGGATGGCGTACACCGAACAGTTACGTCGCTGCGCGAATTTGCGGATGAAGTTAGCATCCTTGCTGCCGAGGGCCGCACCATCTGGTTTCGCGGCGCGCGTGATGTCCGTCACGATCTTAGACCCGGACTATTTCGGCATCCCACTTTAACTCAGGCTACAGACTTGATCGACCTAGAGTGGCAGTTGCTCAACGATTACCGGCATCAGGCTCCGCCATTTAAGCCAAGCATCCCGGCTTCGGATCTCGAACTTTTGTTTGTTATGCAGCACTACAGAGTTCCAACCCGACTTCTGGATTGGACCGAAAATCCTTTTACTGCGCTATTTTTTGCTACGGAGAATGCGCGCGACGAGGATCCTGGAAGCGAACTCGACGCTGCCGTGTGGGTAATCAACCCTATAGAGTTAAATAGAAAAACGTTTCCTAATCGGGTTAATGCGGCTCGCGTTCTTGGAGCTTACGCAAAAGATATTCAGGGACTTCTACCAGCGCCCACAGTCGAGGGAATCGAGATTACGACGCCCTGCGCAATCTACGGAGTTCATAACACCCCCCGCATTGTCGCCCAGCGAGGTTCATTCATACTTTATGGCCGCGACACATCTTCAATGGAGGATCAAGTATCCCTCAATCTTATGAACGATAATGTGTTGAGAAAAATAGTCGTGACCGGCCCGAGCAAGAGAGAAATCTTCTCCCACCTCTTCAATATGGGCATCTCAGACTCGGTCGTGTATCCTGACCTAGACGGTCTTAGCCGAGAGATCCGAAACCGGCGCGGGTTTTTAAAATGAGCATGATTGTTCGGGAGATCGAACCCCGAAGCCTTAGAGACTGGTGGTTTGAGGAGCGGAGCATCGACTTCGCGCCAGTCTACCAGCGTAAGGGTTCTATCTGGGGGGTAGCAACTCAACAACGCTTGATCGATACCGTGCTAAACGGTTTTGATATACCTAAGGTTTATCTGGCCGACTTCACGCGGAGTGAACGCACGCTTGATATGAAAGGGCTTCCGTATGCTGTCATCGACGGAAAGCAGCGTTTACAAGCGCTTTTTGCGTTCTTTTCAGGGCGACTAACACTTTCGCGACAGTTTGTCCTCTTTGACCAACCGGCCCGCAATCTTGGTGGCCTAGACTATAGCAAGCTCGTGCGGGACCATCCGGATATAGCAGAGCGCTTTGCCAATTTTCGCCTAACTGTAATGGGAGTTGTCACTTCTGACGAAAAAAACATCAACGAACTATTCCTCCGGCTAAACACAAGCAGCCCGCTCACCGGCGCTGAAAAGCGCAATGCCATGCTAGGTACGGTACCTGACCTTATCCGACGGCTAGTGGAACACTCATTCTTCCGCGAGAAAGTACGGTTTACTACGCTTCGTGGACAGGACGCCAACGCTGCTGCTAAACTTTTGCTTCTGGAACACGCCGGAGGTGCATTCGATACAAAAAAGACTCAGCTTGACCGACTTGTGGCTGACCCGGCGCGCATGCGCGCGACCGCTAAAAGCCGAGCCGAAGAGGTGGATCTCGCGATCGGCGGATTTGTGGAGGCGATCGAGGACACGGAGAATGTAGACATCTCTCACTCGGCAGACCGCGTCGAGCAGGCCTTGGACCGGCTCGCTCCCTTGTTTCGTTCGAAAGATCCGCTGCTCGCCGCTCAAGCACAAATACCAATTATCTATTTGCTAGCAGGTCAACTCGACCATAAAGAATTGCTTAGCCTTCGAGCCTTCCTCAGGCGGTTCCAGCGGCTGCGCGAGATCAACCGCCGCCTTTCACCCGAAGACCCTGCCCGTGATCCAGAACTCACGCAGTTCGAACTGATGAACCGCAGCAGCAACGACCAAGCATCGATTGATGGTCGCTATCGGATAATTTTGCATCGCTTTAAGGCAGAGTTCTACCTCAACCCAATTCTAGGCTGATAGGATCAGCGCCACATCTTAGAAAAAGGGCGGCCCTCGCAGGCCGCCCTCTCATAACCTCAGCACTGAAACCAAGCCTCAGGCCATCGCGGGCATCAGCTTCTCGCCGGCGATCCGCTGCATGGCCTTCTGCACCTTCTCGAAGGCGCGCACCTCGATCTGGCGAATGCGTTCGCGGCTGACGTCGTAGACCTGGCTCAGCTCCTCCAGGGTCTGCGGATCGTCGGTCAGGCGGCGTTCGGTCAGGATGTGCTTCTCCCGATCGTTCAGCCCGTCCATCGCCTCCACCAGCATGGCATGGCGGACGGAGGATTCCTGCGCCTCGGCCACGACGTGGTCCTGCAGCGGGCGGTCGTCGGTCAGCCAGTCCTGCCACTGGCCGCCGCCTTCCTCATCCGCGCGCATGGAGACGTTCAGCGAGGCATCGCCGCCCATCAGCATGCGGCGGTTCATGTTGATGACCTCCTGCTCCGGCACGCCCAGGTCGGTCGCGATCTTGGCGACGTCGTCCGGGTGCATGTCGGAATCCTCGTAGGCCTCCAGCTGCTTCTTCATGCGGCGCAGGTTGAAGAACAGCTTCTTCTGCGCGGCGGTGGTGCCCATCTTGACCAGCGACCAGCTGCGCAGGATGTATTCCTGGATGGACGCCTTGATCCACCACATGGCGTAGGTCGCCAGGCGGAAGCCGCGATCGGGCTCGAACTTCTTGACGCCCTGCATCAGACCGACATTGCCTTCGGAGATCAGGTCGCTGACCGGCAGGCCGTAGCCGCGGTAACCCATGGCGATCTTGGCCACTAGGCGCAGGTGGCTGGTCACCAGTTGCGCGGCGGCCTCCCGATCCTCATGTTCCTGATAGCGCTTGGCGAGCATGTATTCCTGCTCGGGCTTCAGCACCGGGAATTTCTTGATCTGCGACAGGTAGCGGTTGAGGCTCTGTTCGCCCCCGAGTGCCGGCACTGTCAGCTTGCGTTGCTCGCTCATGTATCCAGTTTCCTGTAACCTTTGTCGGCTGTTTGGTTCGCGGACCCCGATCGGGCATCCGGCAGGACCCAGCCACTTATGTCCTCAACGGTCTTATATACCGACCGATCCTGAAATCACCCTTCGTTTCGTCGATCTTATTGACCGCATTCGTCGATTAGTCGGCGCATGTCGGGCGGCAGCGGGCTGCTGAAATGCAGCGACTCGCCGCTGACCGGATGGACGAAGCCGAGCTGCTGCGCGTGCAGTGCCTGGCGCGCGAAGCCGAGGCTGCGCAGGATCGGGCGGGTGGTGGCGTTGGCACGTCCATATAACGGATCCCCCAATAGCGGATGACCGATTGACAGCAGGTGAACCCGGACCTGGTGGGTGCGACCGGTTTCCAGCCGGCACTCGATCAGGGCGGCGCCGTGCAGCCGTTCCAGGGTCTTGTAGTGGGTGACGGCGTGTTTGCCGCGCGAGGAATCCTTGGGCAGCACAGCCATCTTCTTGCGGTCGGCATCGGAACGACCCAGCCGCGTGACGATCGTGCCGGCGGGCGGCTGCGGGTGGCCGGTGGTGACGGCCAGGTAGGCACGGATGATGGAATGGTCGGCGAACTGGCGGGCGAGGCCTTCGTGCGCGCGGTCGCTCTTGGCCACGACCAGCAGGCCGGAGGTATCCTTGTCGATCCGGTGGACGATGCCGGGCCGGGCGACGCCGCCGATGCCCGACAGCTGCCCCGCGCAATGGTGCAGCAGGGCGTTGACCAGCGTGCCGTCCGGATTGCCGGCGGCGGGATGGACGACCATGCCGGCGGGCTTGTCCACCACCAGCAGGTCGGCATCCTCGTGCACGATGGTGAGCGGGATGGCCTGCGGGGCGGCGTGCGGGTCGGTGGCCGGGGGCAGGCGGATGGCGAAGGCGGTGCCGGCGGCGGGTCTGGCGGTGGGCGAGGTAGCGGGTGCGTCGTTCACGGTGATCGCGCCTTCGGCCAGCAGCGCCTTGACCCGTTCGCGCGACAGGCCGCTCGCCTCCGCCAGCGCCTTGTCCAGCCGCTGGCCGCCCGCCAGCGTGCCGGTGATTGTGTCCGCGTCGTCCATGGCTATGGCTGTGCCGCATGGAATGGACGGTCACAAGCGCCGTGCTGGCGATGCTGCGGGCGGAGGCGGCCGCCGCGCATCCGCTGGAATGCTGCGGCCTGCTGCTGGGCCGGGGCGGTGCGATCACGCAGGCGGTGCCGGCGGCCAATGTGGCGGCGGAGCCGTGGCACCGGTTCGAGATCGACCCGGCGGCGCTGATTGCCGCGCACCGGGCGGCGCGGGCGGGCGGGCCGCAGGTGCTGGGTTACTACCACTCGCACCCGGTTGGCGAGGCGCGGCCGTCCGCCACCGACCAGGCGCAGGCGGCGGGAGACGGGCGGGTGTGGGCGATCGTCGCGGGGTGCGACGTATGCTGGTGGCGGGACGACGAGCCGGGCTTTGCGCCGCTTCCCTGTTCGGTCACGGAAAGCTAAGGGCGGCAATGATGAACGCCCAACCCGATCTCGCCGCCCTGCTCTGCTCCCGCCTGTGTCACGATCTTGTCAGCCCGGTCGCCGCCTTCGGCAACGGGCTGGAGCTGCTGGAACACGAGAACGACCCGGCCATGCGCGACAGCTGCACGCAGCTGCTGGCGCAGAGTGCGCGGGTGGCGGCGGACAAGCTGACCTTCTTCCGCTACGCCTTCGGCGCGGCCGGCTCCAGCGTGCAGGAGATGCCGGTGGCCGAGATGCGGGAGCTGATCACCGCGCTGGCCGCCAGCGGGCGCGACGTGGCGCTGGACTGGGGCATCGCGGCGGAGACGCTGCCGGGCCCGGCGGCCAAGCTGCTGCTGAACATGGCGGCGATCGGCCTGGACACGCTGGTGCGTGGCGGGGTGCTGGCCATCGCGGCGGAGCGGCGCGGCAGCGAGGTGGAGATCGCCATCCGGGCGGAAGGCGCGCGCATCGCGATGGACCGCGACATCGGCCGCGCGCTGGACGGCACCCTGCCCCCGCACCAGCTGTCCGCCCGCACCGCCCCGGCGGCGCTGGTGCGCCAGCTGGCACAGGCGCATGGCGGCACTGTGCAGCAGGCGCAGGGCGATGGCGTGCTGGTGATGGGCGCCACCATCGGTGCGTCGACCGAGGTACCGGCGGACGACTGGGCCGATGACTGAGGACGAGCTTGTCCAGCGGGAGATCCCCTCCCCCAACTGGAACGAGCGCACCGGCGCCATCGCCATGGTGGTGCTGCATTATACCGAGATGCCGTTCGATGCGGCGCTGGCCCGCCTGACCGATCCGGCGGCCGAGGTCAGCGCGCATTACCTGATCAGCGAGGCGGGCGAGGTCACCCGGCTGGTGGCAGAGGACAAGCGCGCCTGGCATGCCGGGGCCAGCTTCTGGCGCGGCATCCGCAACGTCAATTCCGCCAGCATCGGGATCGAGCTGGAGCATCCGGGCCATGCCGGCGGGTACCGCCCCTTCGCGCCGGCGCAGATCGACGCGCTGCTGCCGCTGCTGGCGCGGATCGTGCAGGCGCATGACATTCCGCGCGCCAACGTAGTCGCCCATTCGGACGTCGCCCCCACCCGCAAGATCGATCCGGGCGAGCTGTTCCCGTGGGACCGGCTGGCCGCCCACCGCCTGTGCCTGCCCCGGCCCGACCGGCTGGACCTGGGCGATCCGTTCGACAATGACGGCGCCTTCATGCTGGCGCTGGAGCGGTTCGGATACGACATCACCGACAGCCACAAGGTCGTGGAGGCGTTCCAGCGGCGGTGGCGGCCGGAACGGATCGACGGCATCGTGGATGGCGAGATCCGCGCGATCCTGTTCCAGCTGCTGGTGGATCGCGACCGGGGCCATACCAGATAGGAGCGCCGGGGATGCCGCAGGTCGATAGTGCCCGGGGGCTGCTGGTCGAGGCGCTGCAGGACATGGCCGATGCCGCGCGCGCGCTGGCGGAGCGGGGCGACGGGCTGGCCGACGCAGTGAATGACGATGCGCTGCGGATGCTGATCGTGGCCGATGTGCGTGCCGCGGCGCGCGAGGCGGGGGCGCTGATCGACCTGCTGACCGGGCTGGGCGCGGCGGCGGGCGGTGCGGACAATATCTGGCTGCGCGCGATCCTGGACGATGCCGGGCGCGACACCGAAACGGAGGCACGCGGCCGCTGGCGCGACGTCGCGCTGGTGGGCGCGCTGCGCAAGGGCAAGCAGGCGCAGCGGGTCAGCCACGAGACCGCGCTGGCGCTGGCGGAGCATCTGGGCGACGCCGAGATGGCGGCGGTGCTGCGCGGCCTGCGGGACGATGCGGCGCTGATGGATACTGCGCTGGCGGAGCGGTTGCACGCGCTGACGGGGTGACACAGGTTGCACCCCTGCGCGTCGGCTTGGCCGGATTTCCCGTCTGCTTGATCCCGCCTGGCGACACCGTGCCGGCGCTGGTGTCGCCTTGACGGTCACACGCTGACGCCTTGCGCGCCATGGCTGTCGCTGTTCCTGCCGGACGCGTCACTTTGCCGGAGCGCGGCGTCACCTCGGGACGGGATGCGGTCGCCCTGCCGCGCGGTGTCGTCCCCTTGCAGCCACGGCAGTCCTTGCGCGAACCATCGCGCATCCGCCTGCCGGCGACGCGTGGCGGCTTGCCGCGTCTCCGCCCGACTGGGCACCAGCGCGGCCCGCTCCATCCCGGCGGCGAGCGCCCGCGGCCAGGCCTGCGCCATGGTCAGCGAGCGGTCGCGCAGGCGATAGGCCGATTGCCGGGTCATGCCGACGCTGCGCGCGGCCCGCGCGACATTGCCGTGCCGGGCGAGGTCATCGAGGAAGGCGAGCGCCTTGGCTGGCGTCCAGCGGTACTGGTCGTGCGGGTGCGGATCGGGGTGGCGGGTGCGGGGCGGTGCGGCTGGCGAAGGGGCGCCAGGCGGGGGCGTGGTCATGGGCGCGCTTTGGGCAGATTGGCGGCGTGTAGGAAAACGGTTTGCTGAAGGTCCGCGAGCAAGCATCGCGCCCTGGCGTGCCTCCGGGTATGGTCTTGTCGCGTACACACGATTGGGAGCGCCTGTGCGAGTATGCCGCAGACGAGGAGGATGTGCCGGAATCAATCGCCATCATGCCGGATCGAGACCGGCGAGTGCTTTGGCTTGTGCAAGATGCGGTGCAAGTTTGCGGCGGCGTTGTATGCGCCAGTCTTGGCGCGCGAAGAGGAAGTGAGGCAATAATCATGCTTGCCCCAAGGTAACCACCTCGTCATCCTGCATTGGCAACAAAGGGAAAATTATGGACCTTGCTACGCGGCTGGCTGAATTGCAAAAGCGCACGATCGAACATCGCGAGGTGCTGCTGACAGAAGAGGCGGCAAAGACCGCTTTGGTGATGCCCTTTCTACAATCACTCGGATACGACGTTTTCAACCCTAAAGAGGTTGTTCCAGAGTTCACAGCAGACGTCGGCATCAAAAAGGGCGAGAAGGTTGATTACGCCATTTGCAACAATGGTGCAGTTAACATTCTAATCGAGTGCAAACCGGCTTCAGCCGATTTGAACGTTCATCATGCTTCCCAGCTATTTCGCTACTTCAGCGTGACTGATGCCCGGTTGGCCATTCTCACCAACGGCGTTAACTACCAGTTTTACTCCGATGTAGAAAAACCAAACAAGATGGATGAACGCCCGTTCTTCATCTTTAGCATGGATGCGATAAAACCATCCGACGTTCGGACGTTGGAAAAGTTCGCCAAGACCGGCTTCGATGTTGAGCAGATCATTCAGGAGGCTGGCAACCTGAAGCTCCAGTCCCTTCTCCGGAAAGCAGTCGAGCAAGAGTTTTCAGAGCCTTCGGAAGAATTGACCCGTATGTTCGCTGGACGGGTTGTTGAGGGACGACTGACACCTGCCAGCAAGGAGATGATTGCGCGCCTGATCCCAAATACCATTGCCTCAATTATTCGGGACAGAGTCAATGAGCGCCTCTCGTCAGCGCTGAACGCGACAACACCCGCGATGGCAGAGCCAGAAGAGGCAACGTCCGAGATTCCGGAAGAGGCAATTATCACCACTCAAGAGGAATTGAGTGGGTACCATATCGTCCAGGCAATTGCCTCCCGTCTCGTGGACCCGAAGCGGATCACCATCCGGGACAGCAAGTCATATTGCGCGATATTGCTGGATGACAACAATCGGAAAACGATTGCGCGCATGTGGTTTAACTCTCCAACGACAAAGTACTTTGGCACCTTTGCCGGCAAAGACGAGACCAAGCACCTGATGCCCGAGTTGACCGGCATCTATCGTCTAGTTTCGCAGATCGAGAGCCGTCTTCATGAACTTGATGACGCGTTGGAAAAGGGGTGACGCGAGAGTTATCTCGCTTCCAGAGCAATCCGCAGCCTGCTCCCCGTCGCCGCTGCGAGCTTCTCCAGCGTCGCCACTGATGGCAGCGCCTTGCCACTCTCCAGTCGGGCCACGGCGCTCTGGCTCGTTCCCATCCGCTCAGCCAATTGCGCTTGCGTCAGACCGGCGCGGGCGCGGGCTTCGATGAGCTGAGCGGCAAGGGCGAACTCATCCGCCAGTGCTTCGTATTCGCGGGTGAAGGCTGGATCCTTGCGCCACTCGGCAACGGCTGCCTTTGCGGGGATGGATCTGCGGCTCATTCGACCTCCTTCGCCCGTTCGAGGGCCAGACTGATCTCCCGGCGCGGGGTCTTCTGCGTCTTCTTGGCGAAGCTCCGCAGCACGACCACGCGCCGGCCGGTGGCAGTTACATAAAGCGAGCGAGCGATGCCATCGCGCCCCTTCATCCGCATTTCCCAGAGCTTGCCCTGGAGATGCTTGATGTGAGGCTCGCCGACACGCTCCAGCCCATGTCCTTCGATCAGGTCCACGATGCGGGCAACGCGCGCCTTGATGTGGCCGGCATGGCTTCGAGTTCTGCTAACGCGGTGTCATCGAGGAATTCGACTGTCCAAGCCTTATATATCTTTTTTGATATGTTACAAGCCGGGCCGCCAGCGCGACCTACCCCTTCGTCTTCCCCTTATGCGCAGCAAGCAGGCGGTCCAGTTCCACGATGCGCATGCGCTCGAGGGAGGTCTTGGGGAGGCCCTTGAGGCGACAGGTCGCCCACAGGGCCTTGCGCTCGGATTCCAGCGCCTTGAGGTAAAGATCGGCCATGGCGTGTGTTTGCCGCCAATGCCGCCGATGTAAAGCGCGGCGCTTATCCGAACAGCCAGGTGCCCATCAGCCGGCCGAACGGGAAGGTGAAGAAACCCGCGATCAGCAGGGCGCCCGTCACCATCCCGCGGACTGCGCTGCGATGGCGTGCCCAGCGGTGCGTGCGCGCGGTCCAGATGATCAGCGGCACCTGCAACAGGGTGAAGGCCGACAGCAGGTGGATGACGCTGAACCCGCCATCGGGTGCGGTCCGCACCAGGAAGCTGACGGCAGCGGTAAGGAACAGGGCGGCGGCCCAGACCCAGCCCAGCCGGCGATGGCGCCGGTCGCCGCGCGGACGCAGCAGCATGACCGGCGTGAGCGCCAGCGCGACGAGGATGGTGAGGATGTGGACCCACAGCGCCGCCGGGAGCTGCGCCCATTGGCCGAAGCCGCGGGCCAGGGCGACCAGCACCGCCAGCAGCAGCACTGCTGCCCCGGCGGCGAGCACCCGGTCGAAGGTGGTGGGCGCAAGCAGGCTGCGGTCGGCGCGATCCCGCACCCCGCCCCGCCGGGCGACCGGCCCAGCGTCAGGCGGCGGAGGCAGGGCCGTCACCGGGTCAATCCTGATCGCATCCGCCGGCCCCGTCATGCCACTCGCTGCCCCCGTCCAGGAACCCGGCCGAAACCTGCGTCCTGCGCGCCGGTCCGTCAATGGCCGCGGGTCTGCAGTGCCCCTGCCGTGGCGGCGTACAGGGAAACCAACGCGGCGCGTCCTCGTTCGCCCTGTATCCCACAACAGCGCAGAGGAGCCTTTGCCATGAAGTTCGCCACCCTTGCCGCCCTGTCGTCGCTCGCCCTGAGCGTGGCGGCGTGTCAGTCCGAAGCCGAGAAGCAGGCGGATGCGATGGAGGACACGGTCGAGCGTCAGGCCGATGCCAGCGCCGCCGCATCCGGCGATGCGCAGGTGGCGCTGGGCCTGACCGAGCGGCAGTTGCTGGATGCCGACCTCGTCACCGCCGACGGCACGGAGCTGGGCGATGTCGCGCAGGTGCGCCGCAGCGGCAGCACCGTCGAAGGCCTGCTGGTCGAGATCGAGGACAGCAACCCCGATCGCTACGTGATGGTGCCGTTGGCCGGGCTGAGCACGCGGGCCGACGGCAACGACACGGATGTACAGACCAGCATGACGGCCGCGCAGCTGGCCGCGCTGCCGACGGCGACGCTCGCCACCAACTGATGGCGTGAGGGGGGCGGGGGCGGCCGTTCGCGGCCCCCCCCGCTGCCCCGGTCAGTCCTGCTCGCGCCCGTTGGCGCCGATATAGAGCTCGTTGCCGCCTTCGCGGTACTTCTCGCTCATCGCGGCCATGCCGGCTTCCGCCTCCTCCACCGCCACGAAGGTCTGGATCGGGGCGTTCTGCTTCGCCGCGAAGTCGCGCACTTCCTGCGTGATCTTCATGGAGCAGAACTTCGGCCCGCACATGGAGCAGAAATGCGCCGTCTTGGCGCCTTCGGCCGGCAGGGTCTGGTCGTGGTACTGTTCCGCCGTTTCCGGATCGAGGCTGAGATTGAACTGGTCGCGCCAGCGGAACTCGAACCGGGCGCGGCTGAGCGCATCGTCACGCACCTGCGCCGCCGGGTGGCCCTTCGCCAGGTCGGCGGCATGGGCGGCCAGCTTGTAGGTGACGACGCCGACCTTCACATCGTCGCGATCGGGCAGGCCCAGGTGCTCCTTGGGCGTGACGTAGCAGAGCATGGCGGTGCCGTACCAGCCGATCTGCGCCGCGCCGATGCCGCTGGTGATGTGGTCGTAACCCGGCGCGATGTCGGTGACGAGGGGCCCGAGGGTGTAGAACGGCGCCTCCCCGCAGGCTTCCAGCTGCTTGGTCATGTTCTCCTTTATCTTGTGCATCGGGACATGGCCCGGCCCTTCGATCATGACCTGCACGTCCTGCGCCCAGGCGCGCTTCGTCAGTTCGCCCAGCGTGTAGAGTTCGGCGAACTGCGCCTCGTCATTGGCGTCGGCGATGGAGCCGGGGCGCAGTCCGTCGCCCAGCGAGTAGGCAATGTCGTAGGCGGCGCAGATCTCGGTGATCTCGTCGAAATGTTCGTACAGGAAGCTCTCGCGGTGGTGGGACAGGCACCACTTGGCCATGATCGACCCGCCGCGCGACACGATGCCGGTGACGCGTTTCGCAGTCATCGGGATGTAGGGCAGGCGCACGCCGGCATGGATGGTGAAGTAGTCGACGCCCTGCTCCGCCTGTTCGATCAACGTGTCGCGGAAGATCTCCCAGGTCAGGTCCTCCGCAATGCCGCCGACCTTTTCCAGCGCCTGATAGATGGGGACGGTGCCGATGGGGACCGGGCTGTTGCGGATGATCCATTCGCGGGTGTCGTGGATGTTGCGCCCGGTGCTAAGGTCCATGACGGTGTCGGCGCCCCAGCGGATCGACCAGACGAGCTTGTCCACCTCCGCCGCGACATCGGACGCCACCGCGCTGTTGCCGATATTGGCGTTGATCTTGACCAGGAAGTTGCGGCCGATCGCCATCGGTTCGCATTCGGGGTGGTTGACGTTCGACGGGATGATGGCGCGGCCACGGGCGAGTTCGTCCCGGACGAACTCGGGGGTGACGTATTCGGGAATCTCGGCACCCCAGCTGTTGCCGTCCATTTCCTTGCGGACGAATTCGCGGCCCAAATTCTCGCGCTCGGCAACGTACTCCATCTCAGGCGTGATGATGCCGCGGCGGGCGTAGTGCATCTGGCTGATGTTGCCGCCGGCTTTCGCGCGCAAGGGGCGGCGGATGGTGTTGGGGTAGGCGGGCACGCCAGCGGAGCGGTCAGGGCCCTTGAGGCCGTTATCCTCCGGCTGCACCTCGCGCGCGTCATACGCCTCCACGTCGCCGCGGGCCATCTGCCAGGGGCGGCGCAACAGGGGCAGGCCGGTGGCGATGTCGATGGTGGCGGCGGGGTCGGTGTAGGGGCCGGAGGTGTCGTAGACCCGCACCGGCGGTTCGCCGCAGGAGGGTTCCAGCACGATCTCGCGCATTGCGACGCGATGCGGGCCGACATGGATCTTGCGCGATCCGCGGATCGGGCCGGTCGTTACGCCGATTTCCAGCGGGGAATTGATGTCGGCCATGCACGCTCTCCGTTTCTTCGGAGAAAAGGTGCGGAAAGCCGGATTGCGCCTGTGCCGCCGCCCTTCCCTCCGCCCGTATTAACGGGTTCAGGTTCGACGGGTCGTGGGATGCCAGCCCCACCTCTCAGCCATGGCAGGCTCCCCGAGGGTGCAACCAGGATAGGCCGCACCCCCCGGGCATGCAAGCGTCAGAACGTGTAGGCCAGACCGATCCCGCCGACCCACTGGTCCGCGCTGCCGCGGATGCTGGTGAACGGCGTGTCCTCCGCCGAGCCGAACAGCCGGTTGTAGCTGGCGAGACCGACGATCGCGAGGCCGCCATCGGTGATGTCGCCGTTGAGATCGAACCCGGCGACCAGGTTGACGCCGGCCGACTTGAAGCCGCCATCCGCGTCATAGACCGGCAGACCGGTGATCGCCGCATCGCCCGGGGTCACGCCATAATAGTAGTCGGCGTAGGAATCATCGACCCATTCGGTGCTGACGTTCAGCGCCGCGAAGATGCCGCGGCTGAGCGGGGTGAGGTAGCTGACGCCCGGCGTGATCACCATGCCGTCATGCGCGCCGGCCACGTCCCACACGACGTCTGAACTGACAGTCAGGCGGTCATACGGGTGCAGCACCTGCGAGAAGGTGATGCCGGCATTGGCGCCGACCTCGACTGCCAGATCCTGGTCAGCCAGCCGCTCGACGATGTCGTCCTTGACGTCGCCGTCCCGCCCGAAACGCAGCCGGGCGACCGGCCCGAGCTGGAACTGCACGTTGCCAGCCGTGTCGTAATCGCTGATCAGGTCGAGTGCGACGCCGCCCGCACGCGGGGCGATGCCGATGCCGCCCAGCCGGCCGGCGATCGCCGGCACCGGGGTCACGACATAATCGTCCGAACCTTCGTAGGTCGGCACCAGACCGACACCTGCGCCGATGATGAAGAAGTCGCCGTCGAGAACGCCTGCGTCCACCTGCTCGGGTGCCGGCAGCGGCCCGGAGGCGGTGGCCACGTCCTGCGCGACGGCGGGCATGGCAATCAGCGCGGCCAGAATGCCGGCGCCGGTAAGGATCTTTCGCATGTTGTCTGTAGGCCCCTGGATGATGGGCGCGAAACGCACGTCCAGCTACTCTGTTCCTGCTGCCCATACGGCGAACCGTGCATTGCCAGCGGGCGATGATCGGGTAAGGCAGCGCCATGGGCACAGCCGCGGGCAGCAATGGATGCGATGTGGCGATCGTCGGCGGCGGGCTGGCGGGCGGGCTGATCGCGCTGGCGCTGGCGACGCGATGCCCCGACCTGCACATCCGGGTGATCGAGGAAGGCGCGCAGCCCGGCGGCAATCACCGGTGGAGCTGGTTCGCCAGCGACCTGGACGAGGCCGGCACCAGGCTGCTGGCGCCGCTGACCAAGGCCGAATGGCATGCCGGGTACGAGGTCGCGTTCCCGCATGGCGGCCGGGTGCTGGAAACCGATTACCGCTCGCTCGGCTCCGACGATTTTGCCAGCCACCTGACGGCTGTGCTGCCGGCCGGCACGCTGGTCACGGGACAGCGGGCGCAAGACGTTGCGGCGGACGGCGTGACCATGGCCGACGGCGCGCGGCTGCCCGCCGGTGCGGTGATCGACTGCCGCGGGTTCCGGCCGACCCGGCACCTCAGGGGCGGGTGGCAGGTGTTCATGGGGCGCACCCTGCAGCTGGAGCGGCCGCATGGGCTGACCCGGCCCATCATCATGGATGCGACCGTCGACCAGGTGGACGGATACCGCTTCGTCTATGTCCTGCCCATGGCGGCGGACGCGGTGTTCATCGAGGACACCTATTATCAGGACAGCCCGGTGCTGGACCGGGCGCTGCTGTCCGGCCGGATCGACGCCTATGCCGCCGCGCATGGCTGGACCGGCACGATGACGCACGAGGAGACGGGCGTGCTGCCGGTGATCACCGGGGGCGACTTTGCCGCATGGCAGGCGGAAATGCGCGTGCCGGGCGTGGCGCGTGCCGGGGCGGGTGCGGGCCTGGTCCATCCGCTGACCAGCTACACCCTGCCCTTCGCGGTCGAGACGGCGCTGATCGTGGCCGAGGCATTCGCCAACAAACCCGCCCTGACGGGCACCGCGCTGGCCGATCTGCTGGAGCAGCGCGGGCGCGAACACTGGCGCCGCACGGGCTTTTATCGTCTGCTGGGAAAAATGCTGTTCGGGGCGGCCGCCCCGGCGGAGCGTTATCGCGTGTTCGAGCGTTTCTATGCCCTGAAGCCATCGCTGATCGAACGGTTCTATGCCGGGCGCAGCACCTGGGCTGACCGGGTGCGGGTGCTGAGCGGAAAGCCGCCAGTGCCGGTGGGCGCGGCAGTGCGGGCACTGGCACAAGACCGGCCGCCGCTTTACCTTGGCGCGCAAACACAAAGGGATAGTGCATGATCGACCCCCAGGCGAAGCGCGCCTGCATCATCGGTGCCGGGTTTGGCGGACTGGCACTGGCCATCCGCCTGCAATCGGCGGGCATCGCCACCACCGTGGTGGAAGCGCGCGACAAGCCGGGCGGGCGGGCCTATTTCTGGCAGCGCGACGGCTTCACCTTCGATGCCGGGCCGACGGTGGTGACCGACCCCGCCTGCCTGCAGGAATTGTGGGCCATCAGCGGGCATGACATGGCCCGCGACATCGAGCTGATGCCGGTCATGCCGTTCTACCGCCTGAACTGGCCCGACGGCAGTAATTTCGACTATTCCAACGACGAGGTCTCGCTGAAGCGGGAGATCGCCAAGCTGGATCCGGCCGATGTCGCCGGATATGACCGGTTCCTGGAATATTCGGCGGGCGTGTTCCAGGAAGGCTACGTCAAGCTGGGCAGCGTGCCGTTCCTGGATTTCGCCAGCATGATCAAGGCCGCGCCCGCGCTGATGAAGCACCAGGCGTGGCGCTCCGTCTATTCGGTGGTCAGCAGCTACGTCAAAAGCGAGAAGCTGCGCGAGGCGCTGAGCTTCCACACGCTGCTGGTGGGCGGCAATCCGATGACCACCAGCTCCATCTACGCCCTGATCCACAAGCTGGAGAAGGACGGTGGCGTGTGGTGGGCGCGCGGCGGCACCAACCGCCTGATCGCGGCCATGGTCCGCCATTTCGAACGGCTGGGCGGCGTGGTCCGGCTGGGCGATCCGGTGACCGCCATCGGCACGATGGGCGACCGGGCGAGCGACGTCACCTGCGCCAGCGGCTGGAACGAGACGTTCGACGCGGTGGCCAGCAATGGCGACATCGTCCATTCCTATCGCGACCTGCTGAGCGGCAACCAGCGCGGCCAGCGCGAAGGGCGCAAGCTGATGAAGAAGCGGTTCAGCCCCAGCCTGTTCGTGGTCCATTTCGGGGTCGAGGGCACCTGGCCCGGCATCCCGCACCATATGATCCTGTTCGGCCCCCGGTACAAAGGGCTGCTGGACGATATCTACACCCATGGCGTGCTGCCGGAAGATTTCTCCATCTACCTGCATCATCCCAGCGTGACCGACCCGGCGATGGCACCGCCGGGCATGAGCACCTTCTATGCGCTGGTGCCGGTCGCTCACATGGGCAAGCTGGCCATCGACTGGTCGGTGGTCGGCCCGCAGCTGGAGAAGCGCATCCTGGACGAGGTCGGCCGCCGGCTGATCCCGGACATCCACAGCCGCATCGTGACCAAGTTCCATTACGCCCCGACCGATTTCGCCGCCGACCTGAACGCGCATCTGGGCAGCGCCTTCAGCTTGGAGCCGATGCTGACGCAGAGCGCGTTCTTCCGGGGGCACAATCGCGACGACGTGATCCGCAACTTCTACCTGGTGGGCGCGGGCACCCATCCGGGTGCGGGTATCCCCGGCGTGGTAGGCAGCGCCAAGGCCACGGCCGGGCTGATGCTGGCGGACCTGGCGGCGTGACGGCACTCACGCTGGATGGCGCGACGATGGGGTCGCTGGCGGACCTGCACGCGCAGGTGGCGCTGCATCCGGAAACACCGGACGATCATGGCCCCAATCTCGACGCGCTGTTCGACGTGCTGCTGGCCTACTACACCGCCCCGCTGGAGATCACCTGGCGCAATGCCGCGGCGGCGCGGGCGACGCTGGGCCTGGACTTCGCCCGCGCGCAGCAGGTGTTCGACGATGCGGTCGAGTACTACCGTTCCAAAGGCCGCCCGGCCACATTCACCATGATCGAAGGACCCGAAGCGCCATGAACCGCCTTGCCGTCTATTGCGGCTCCGCCACTCCCGCAGATCCGCGCTATGTCCCGCTGGCGCGTGCCACCGGCGCTGCCCTGGCGGAGCGCGGGATCGGCGTGGTCTATGGCGGGGGCACGCGCGGGCTGATGGGGGCGCTGGCAGAAGGCGCGCTGTCCGCCGGCGGCGAGGTGATCGGCGTGATCCCGGAGGCGCTGGCCGCCACCGCGGAGGTCGCCAACCATGCCTGTACCGAGCTGATCACGGTGGCCAACATGCACGAGCGCAAGCTGCGCTTCACCGACCTGTCGGACGGGTTCCTGACCCTGCCCGGCGGGGTCGGCACGATGGACGAATTGTGGGAAGCGATGAGCTGGGCACAGCTGGGCTACCACACGAAGCCGGTGGGGCTGCTGAACAGCTTCGGCTTCTATGACGGGCTGGTGGCGTTCAACCGGACCATGGCGGAGACCGGCTTTGTCCGTTCCGTGCACCAGAACATCATGCTGGTGGACACCGAGCTGGAGCCGCTGCTGGACCGCATGATCGCCTATCAGCCGCACCGCCCGATCTTCGCCATGGCGGCGGAGGAGCTGTGAGCAGCACCCCGCCCCTGCGGCCCGCGTCGCGCCGCCCGCTGACGGTGCCCCGGCGCATGCTGGCACCTTCGCGCATCCTGCGCCCCACCCCGCGCCAGATCGGCGGCGGGCGGGAGCGGGACGACCTGGTGGCCGAGGCGCACCGCGCCATCCGCAAGGGCAGCAAGAGCTTTGCCGCCGCCAGCCGGATCTTCGACCGGGACACGCGGGAAAAGGCGTGGCTGCTGTATGCCTGGTGCCGGCGGTGCGATGACATCGCCGACGGGCAGGACAGCGGCTTCACCCTGCGGCCCGGTACTGACGGGCATGAACGGATCACCGGCATCCGCGTGCTGACCGCGCGCGCGCTGGAGGGGCAGCCGACGGCGGAACCTGCGTTCGACGCCTTCGGGCAGGTGGCGCTGGAGGCCGGGCTGAAGGCCGAGATGGCGGCCGACGTGATCGAGGGGTTCGCGCTGGACCTGGCCGGCTGGCGCCCTCGCAGCGAGATGGATCTGTGGCGCTACTGCTACCACGTGGCCGGTGCGGTCGGCGTAATGATGGCGCGGGTCATGGGCGTGGATCCGGACGATGACGAGCTGCTCGACCGGGCCTGTGACCTCGGCCTCGCCTTCCAGCTGGGCAATATCGCGCGCGACATCAGCGAGGATGCGGCGGGGGACCGCTGCTACCTGCCGATGGAGTGGCTGGCGGAGGCGGACATTCCGCCGGGCGAGCATATGAAGCCGGCCTTCCGCCCGCAGCTGGTGGCGCTGGTGGCGAAGCTGGTCGCGCTGGCGGAGGAGCGCGAGGCATCGGCGCGGTTCGGGGCGGCGAGCCTGTCCTTCCGGCAGCGCTGGGCCGTGCTGGCCGCGGCCAACATCTATGGCGCGATCGGTCGCAAGGTACGCGCCCGGGGCGCCAAGGCATGGGACCGGCGGGTGCGGATCGGCAAGCTGGCCAAGCTGCGCCATGTGCTGACCGCCCTGTTCGAGGCGCTGCGCTCCCCCGGAGAGCCGCCGGCGCAATGGCCGCAGCCGGCGCGCGGGCAGATCCTGCTGGCGGTGCGGATGGCGGGACCGATCGCACCGATGCCGATGACTCCGCTGCCAGATGAGGATAGTACGTAGTTACAACAGAAACTGGGTGAGGCTGCCATGATCCGTTCCGTCCTGATCGCCAACCGTGGCGAGATCGCCTGCCGCATCATCCGCACTGCCCGCGCCATGGGCCTGCGCACGATCGCGGTCCATTCCGACGCGGATGCTCGCGCCTTGCATGTGCGCGAGGCGGACGAGGCGGTGTCGATCGGACCGGCGCCTGCGGCCGCAAGCTACCTGGTGGGGGCGCGGATCATCGAGGCCGCGCTGGCGACCGGGGCGGATGCGGTGCATCCGGGCTATGGCTTCCTGTCAGAGAATGCCGAGTTCGCCGAGGCCGTGATGGCCGCAGGGCTGGTCTGGGTGGGCGCGCCTCCGTCAGCGATCCGCGCCATGGGGTTGAAGGACGCCGCCAAGCAGCGGATGCGTGCCGCGGGGGTGCCGGTCACGCCCGGCTATGACGGGGCGGACCAGGATGCCGCCAGCCTGCTGGACCATGCGGAGGCGATCGGCTGGCCGGTGCTGATCAAGGCTGTGGCCGGCGGTGGCGGCAAGGGGATGCGGCTGGTGGAAAGCCGCGCCGACTTCGCCGCGGCGCTGGACAGCTGCCGGCGGGAGGCCGCCGCGTCCTTCGGCAATGAGCGCGTGCTGCTGGAAAAGTGGATCAGTGCGCCCCGCCATATCGAGGTGCAGGTGTTCGGCGACACTCATGGCAACGTCGTGCATCTGTTCGAACGCGACTGTTCGCTGCAGCGGCGGCACCAGAAGGTGATCGAGGAAGCCCCTGCCCCCGGCATGGACGCGGCGACCCGCGCCGCGATCTGCGATGCCGCGGTGCGCGCGGCGCAGGCGGTCGACTATGTCGGCGCCGGCACGATCGAGTTCATCGCCGATGGCAGCCGGGGCCTGTCCGCCGACCGGGTGTTCTTCATGGAGATGAACACCCGCCTGCAGGTGGAGCATCCGGTGACGGAGGCGATCACCGGCGTCGACCTGGTGGAATGGCAGCTGCGCGTGGCGGCCGGCGAGCCGTTGCCGCTGGGGCAGGACGAGCTGGCGATCCACGGCCATGCGGTGGAGGCGCGGCTCTATGCCGAGGATCCGGCGCGCGGCTTCCTGCCGGCAACGGGCCCGCTGGAGCTGCTTGACTGGGGCGAGACGCCGATCCGAATCGAGACAGGCGTGGAACAGGGCGATGCGGTGTCGCCGTTCTACGACCCGATGATCGCCAAGCTGGTGGCGCATGGCGAGGACCGGGCGGAGGCGCATGAGCACCTCGCCGCCGCCTTGCGCGACCTGCGTGTCTGGCCGGTGCGCACCAATGCCGCCTTCCTGCTCGCCTGCCTGAGCGATCCGGTGGTGCAGACGGGCCAGGCGACCACCGGCCTGATCGCGGACCGGGGCGCAGCCCTGACCGACAGCGGCGGGCCGGGCGACAATGAGTGGCAGGTCGCGGCCTTGGCCCTATTCGCGCCGTTCTACGGCACGGGCGAGCAGCCGCTGGCGGGACCGTGGGACCAGGCAGGCGGCCTGCGGCTGGCGGCGCCCGACACCATGCAGATCAGCGTGCAGCATCATGGACCGGGCGGCGCGACCGAACTGCGCCGAATGGACCTGGCCGAGTGTGTCTATGCCAGCGGCACGGCCACGCCGGTCAGCGGGCGGGACGGTGACGGCGTGCTGGCGGTGCGTGATGCGCAGCCGTTCCTGTTCAGCCTGCCGCGCTTCGATGCCGGCGCGCTGCTGGCAGGCGACGGGACGATCCTGGCGCCGATGCCCGGGCGGGTCATCGCGGTCGATGTGGCGGACGGGCAAGCCGTCGTCGCCGGGCAACGGCTGCTGGTGCTGGAGGCGATGAAGATGGAACACGCGCTGACCGCGCCGACGGATGGCGTGGTCACCGACCTGCAGGTGGCAACCGGCGCGCAGGTGCAGGTGGATGCGCCGCTGGTGCGGGTCAGACCGGCGGAGGCCCCGCCGGCTGCTGCTGCCGCGGCGGGTTGAGGCGGCGGAACAGGCGGCCCTTCTCGCTGAACAGCACCAGCACCAACGCCGACACGCTGCACATCAGCAGTGCATGGGCGAACGGGCGCGCGCTGCCATCATAGGCCTGCCCGATCAGCAGGCCCACGACCGCCGCACCGAACATGCGGCAGAATGTCTGCACGGAGCTGGCCGCACCGGCGATGCGGGCAAAGGGCTGCATGGCGATGGAACCGAAATTGGCGCCCAGGAAGCCCAGCAGCATCAGGTTGGTGGCCATCAGCGGCAGGAACACCGCCAGTTCGCCCGGGCGGTAATGCGCCGCCCAGACCTGCGCCGCGGACACCACGATGAAGGTCAGCACACCGGCATGGCTGACGCGGCGCGCGCCGAACCGTTCCACGATGCGGGAGTTGACGATGTTGGACACCGCCATCATCGCCGCCGTGCCGCCGAACACCAGCGGGAACCACTCGCCCACGCCGAAATGTTCGCCCAGCAATTGCTGCGCGCTGTTGACGTAGCCGAACACCGCACCGACCAGCAGCCCGGCGCCGAGCACGTAGCCGATTGCGCCGCGGTTCAGCAGGCCGGTACGCATGTTGCGCAGCACGACCGGCAGCTCCACCCGCTGGCGGTTTTCCGGGTGCAATGTCTCGGGCAGGCGCAGCCACACCCACAGGCCGGTCACCGCCGCCACCACGGCAAACAGGATGAAGATCCAGCGCCAGCCGGCGAACAGCAGCACGCCCTGCCCCAGGCTGGGCGCGATTACCGGCACGGTGATGAACACCGCGCTGACCAGGCTCATCAGCCGGGCCATCTTGTCGCCTTCATACTGGTCGCGGATGATCGCGGTGGGCACCACCATCAGCCCCGCGCACAGCACGCCCTGGATGCCGCGCAAGGCCAGCAGCACTTCGAAGGAATGGATCGCGGCGATCAGCAGCGAACAGGCGGCATAGGCGGCCAGGCTGACGAACAGCACCGGCCGGCGTCCGAAGCGGTCGGCCAGCGATCCCGGCAGCAGGCAGCCCAGACCGTTGGCCAGCAGGTACACCGCCACCACCAGCTGCCGCCGGTTGCCGTCCTGCACGTTCAGTTCCGCCGCCATCTGGCCCAGCGCGGGCAGCATGGCGTCGATGGCGAGCGCGTTGAGGCTCATCAGCAGGGCGACGATCACCACCAGCTCCCGCTGGCCGATGATCTTGTTGTGGGGGGTAGCGGCGGAGGTGGCCATCGACCGCGCCTAGACCCATGTTGCAGCGCGGTAAACACTTCTTGGCAGCATGGCTGCACAGGATCTGCTAGGAACAGGTAGTGAACAGCCAGCCGGCCCTGATCGAATCGGCGCCAGAGGTGCCCGCTTCCGAACCGATGCCCATGCCGGCAGCGGGCCCGGTGGCCGACACCCTGCGCAAGATCATCCATGTGGACATGGATGCGTTCTTCGCCAGCGTGGAGCAGCGCGACGATCCGACGTTGCGCGGCAAGCCGGTGGCGGTGGGTGGCGGCAGCGGGCGCGGCGTGGTCGCGGCGGCGAGTTACGAGGCGCGGGTGTTCGGCGTGCGGTCCGCCATGCCATCCGCCACCGCGCGGCGGCTGTGCCCGGACCTGATCTTCTGCAAAACCCGGTTCGACGTCTATCACGAGGTGTCGCAGCAGATCCGCGCGATCTTCGCCCGCTTCACCGATCTGATCGAGCCGCTGAGCCTGGACGAGGCTTACCTGGACGTGACCCGCAATCACCTGGGCATCGCGTCGGCCACCACCATCGCGCGGGAGATCCGGCGACTGATTGCCGAGCAGACGCAGCTGACCGCCAGCGCGGGCGTGTCGTACAACAAGTTCCTGGCCAAGCTGGCCAGCGACCAGAACAAGCCGGACGGGCTGTGCATCATCAAGCCGGGCGAAGGCGCGGCCTTCGTGGCGGCGCTGCCGGTGCGGCGGTTCCACGGCATCGGTCCGCGCGGCGCGGAGAAGATGACGCGCCTGGGCGTGGAGACCGGCGCGGACCTGGCGACGAAGGATGTCGACTGGCTGCGGACCAATTTCGGCAGTTTCGGCGATTACCTGTTCAACGCCGCGCGCGGCATCGACCATCGGTCGGTGCGCGCGCATCGGGAGCGCAAGTCCATCGGCGGGGAGCGCACCTTCAACACCGACCTGCACGCGCCGGACGATCTGCGCGACATGCTGGAAAGCATCATCGACATCGTCTGGACCCGCATCGCGGAAAAGAGCGCGAAGGGGCGGACCATCACGCTGAAGCTGAAGTACAACGATTTCCAGCTGATGACCCGCGCCCGGTCGCTGTCCGTGCCGGTCACGGGCCGGGAGCAGTTCACCGAGGTCGCGCGCGCCCTGCTGGCCGAGCAGCTGCCCCTGCCCCGCCCGATCCGCCTGATGGGGCTGACGCTGAGCGCGCTTGGCGAGGTGCCGGAGCCGGAACCGATGGAGCGGCCGCGGGCGGAGCAGTTGCGGCTGCTGTAGCGCGTCGCTTCACAGCAGCCGCAACCGCGCGCGGGTGCGGGGAGAGACCGACGGCAAGGCGTCGAGCGCGAACAGTTGCGCGGCGCCGACCTCGCGGCGATCGGGGCGGGGCTCACCTGCCAGGCTGGCGGTGAACAGGTGAACGACGTTGGTGGCGCCATGGAGCGGCTCCTCCCGCACCTGCAGCAGGCACAGATCGGTCACCGGGCAACCCAGCTCCTCCTTGAACTCCCGCGCGGCAGCGTCGGTGACGGGCTCGTTGCGGCGCACGCCGCCGCCGGGCAGCACCCAGTGACGCGGGCCGTAGGTCTGACGGATCAGCAGCACGCGCCCTTCCCCGTCGCGCGCGATCACGCTGACCCCGTGGATGCGAGGCCGGGCAAGCTGCCACCGGACGATGCGCAGGACGTGGCCGACGCGCAGCGCCAGCCGATGGAGGGATGCCGGGATCAGCACCGGCCAGTCACCCTGGACAGATCACGCGAAACAGGTGACCGGAATGCCCTGCGCCTCCGCCCCGCGCAGCAGGCGGGTGACGGGCAGGTCGATCTCCCCTGCCATAGCACCCTCGAACAGCGCCAGCTTCTGTTCGCCGCGGATTACGAACAGCAGCTCCCCGGTGGCGAGGAGCGCCGGCAGGGTCAGGGTGATGCGGTCGAACGGGGCATGCGGCGGCAGCGGATCGGGGGTGATGCGGCGGATGGATTGCGGATCATCCGGCTGCGGATCGGTTTCGGGGAACAGGCTGGCGACGTGGCCATCCTCCCCCATGCCCAGCCAGGTCAGTGCGAAGCGTGGCGGGGTCGCATCCTCCGTCAGCGGCACCACCTCGGCCCCCACGATGCCCAGCGCCGTGCCGATCATGCCGGCATTGCTGGCCGGGTGATCGACAGGCACGCAGCGATCGTCGCCTGGCCAGATGGCGAAGCGGCGCCAGTCCAGCGGGGCGCCGGCCAGCGCTTCCAGCACCGGACGCGGGGTGGAGCCACCGGGCAGGCACAGCGGCACGCGGGTGTCCGCCGGCCCGGCGCGCTCGGCCGCGACCAGCCGATGGTAGAGCCAGCCGGCGACCTGGTCGTCATGGGCGTTGCGGATGATCTCGACCATAAGCGGGCTCCTGTGCGCGGGATTGATGCCTATGGCAGCCCGGCTGCGCCGGCAAGACCGCCGCCAGCGTCAAGCGGTGGAACCGCTTGGGACGCCATGGCTTGGAAACGTGAGCCGATGAGAGCACTGCGGTGCCCGTTCCGTCGGCGCCAATGCGAGAGGAAACAACATGGCAACCCAGTCCGACGCGCTTCGCGAGCTGTTCGTTACCGGCCTGATCAACGCCCACGCGGTGGAGAAGCAGGCGCTGTCCACCATGACGCCGCAGGTCGAGCGGATCGAGAACTACCCCGAGGTGGCCGACCGGCTGCGCCTGCATATCGAGGAAACCAACGGCCAGATCGCCCGGCTGGACGAGCTGCTGGAAGGGCTCGGCACCTCCTCCTCCACGCTGAAGGACATCGGCCTCAGCATGACTGGCGGAATGGCAGCGATCACCCATTCGGTGGCGGGTGACGAGATCGTGAAGAACAGTTTTGCCAATTACGCCTTCGAGCACTTCGAGATCGCGGCCTACAAGTCGCTGCTGGTGATGGCGGAGGATGGCGGCTTCACGCAGGCGACGCCGCTGCTGAAGCTGTCGCTGCGCGAGGAGCAGGACATGGCACAGTGGATCGACGATTCGCTGCCGCTGGTCACCCGCCGCTACGCCGCCCTGTATGCCGAAGGTGGCTCCTCCGCCGCCAAGGTGTGACCGTCGGGGCCGGCGCAAGCGAACTTGCGCCGGCCTCAGAACCCCAGTCCGGCGATGAAGCTGTCCCAGACAGGCAGCGGCAGGGCGCCGCCGGTCGCCTGGGCATGGCCGTTGCCATAGCGACCGTCTGCCCCGGCCGGCCGGTGCTTCGCCAGGAAGCCCAGCAGGTCCAGCCCGCTGGCGCTGCGCGCGGCGAAGTGGACCCAGCCCGGCCGGTAACCGTCATTGGCCGCGATCACGATCTTGTCGCGCAGTCTTCCGCGCCACTGCTGCGCGATCAGCGGGTGGACCTGGCAGGGCGAGGTGAAGCGGATCAGCGCCACGTCGCTCACGACACGCGGGGCCACGCGGCGGGCGGCCTCGACCGCCTCGCGCACCTCGACCTTGGCGGCGCGCAAGGCCTCGGCGTCCGGGCCTTCGCCTTTGGTGATGCCTTTCGGTCCGTCACAGGCGAGCAGCAGTCGCAGGGCCGGGCCGGCATCGGCGGCGGCGGTCCGGCGCGGCGCGTTGACCAGCGATGTCGCATCGCGCAGCGCGGTCTTGCCCCAGCGGGCCTGCGCGTCTGCCAGTTCGGCAAAGCCTGCCCCTTCCGCCATGTCGCCGACCAGTCCAATCCCGGCGAGCCACAGCAGGTCGGCCTGGTCGCCCAGCGCCCCTACCGCCCACCAGGCGATCAGTGCGCTGGTCGGCTCCGGCTCCAGCCCGTGGCCGCTCAGCGTGATGGCGGCGGGCGGCGTGCCGGTGGGGCGATGGTGGTCGATCACGAGGGTCGGCATGTCGGGCAGCACCGCAGCCGGCCGGGTGCCGAGGTCGGCGAGCACAAGGCCGCCGGGGGCGAGCGCCAGCAGGCGCGCGGCGAAGGTGCCGTCCCATGGCGTTTCGGTCTTGCCGACGATCACCGGTTCCGCCAGGCGCCCGGCGGCACGCAGCGCCTGCACGAGGATCGCCGCGGCGGAGAGCCCGTCGGCATCGAAATGCGCGGCGACCGCCACCGGGCGGGCCGGGTCGACCTGCGCCAGGAACCGCGCCGTGCCGGCCGCCGCCGCCGCGCGGGGATCGCCGGCATGGAGCTCGCCGACCATCATGCGCCCCGTTCCGCAGCCGCCGCCTCTGCCAGACCACGCACATCCACCCGCGCCTTCAGCCGGGCCGCCAGCAGGGCCGTGCCGCTGACCTTGCGCTGCACGAACAGCGTCTCGACATCGGGTACATGCCAGGTGGCACGGTCGGCGATCATGGCCCTGGCCTCCTCCCGCACGACCGGGACGAAGGCGCGGTCGCCAAAATCGAACGGGCCGGGGCGGTTCAGGGCCGCGTCGATCGCGGCGATGATCCGGTCGACCGCCGGCTGGTGCGCCGCCGCTGCCTCCGCCCCCAGGAAGCCGGTTTGCACCGCGATATGGCGCACGGCATCCAGATCACGCGCCAGCCCCGCCTGGATCAGCCGGCGATAGGCGGTGACCGTGGCGGCATCCACCGCGCGGGTGGCACCGAAATCCAGCAGCACCAGCCGGCCGCTTTCCGGCTGCCAGCGATAGTTGGCGAAGTTGGGATCGGTCTGCATCACCCCGAAGGCGAACAGCTCACGCAGCACCAGCGAGACCAGCGCGGTCATCGCCCGGTCGCGGGTGTCCTGCCCGGCATCGGCCAGCGCCTCTATCGGACGGCCCTCGACGAAGCTCATCGCCAGCACCCGGCCGGTGGTCAGCGTTTCCTCCAGTTCCGGCACGACATAGCGGTCATCACCAGCCAGCCGCTCGCGGTAGAGGCGCATCTGCTCGCCCTCTCGCCGGTAATCGGCTTCGTCGGCCAGCTGGCGCTTGGCCTCCGTCAGCAGCGGCGCGAGATCGACGGTCGCGGGCAGCAGGCCGGAGACGCGCAGCAGGGTGGCGACATTGTCCACGTCGGAGTCGATGCTCGCAGCGATGCCGGGATACTGCACCTTGATCGCCAGCACGCGCCCGTCCGGCAAGGTGGCGCGGTGGACCTGCCCGATGGACGCGGCGGCGATCGGGCTGGCATCGAACTGGCGGAACCGGCGGCGCCAGTCGGCGCCCCATTCCGCCTTCAGCACGCCGTCCAGCTGCTGCGGGGGCATGCGGTAGGCCTGGTCGCGCACGCGGGCCAGGATGGCGGAAAGCTCCGGCGGCAGCAGGTCGCCCGCATCCATGGAGATCATCTGCCCCAGCTTCAGCGCCGCGCCGCGCAGGTGCGACAGCCGATCGGCCACGCGCGTGGCATTGCCGGGCGTCAGCATCATGGTGCTCAGCGATGGGCGCTCACCTGCGGCGAGTCGCCGGGCGCCCTCCGCCACCATGCCGCCGGCCACCCCGCCGGCCAGCCTTCCGAAGGAGCCGAGCCGCGCGAGGCGGCCCGAGGGGATCGGGCGGTAGCGGCTGTTGTCATCATCAGGCATGAGGCGACAACGCGACCGCGGCAGATGGGTGCCCTTCGCTGGCGGGTACCATCAGTCCTGCACTGGCAAGGCGGCCACGATCTCGCGCAATCCACGATCCGGCGTGACCAGCGCGATCGTCCCCACGCCGGCTGCACGGGCGGCTTCGGCATCCGATGGCTTGTCCCCCACCATGACCGACCGGCCAAGATCGATCCCGTGCTCGCACGCGGCGCGCAGAAACATGCCCGGGCGTGGCTTGCGGCAGTCGCACCCCGCATCCGGGCGGTGCGGGCAGTGATAGATGCCGGTGAATGCGATACCTTCGTCGGCGAACAGGCGACGCATATGCGCCTCCAGCATGTCGTAGTCGGCTTGCGAGAAATAGCCCCGGCCGATACCCGACTGGTTGGTGATGACGATCAGCGCATATCCGCGCGCCGCCGCCAGCCGCAGCGCCGCAAACACGCCGGGCAGCGGCTCGAAATCGGCAATGCGGAAGACGTAGCCGTGATCGGCGTTGATGACGCCATCCCGGTCGAGGAACAGGGCAGAACGGCTCATGCCTGCAGGGCGCGGATGCGTTCAAGCAGGGCAGTGGTCGAATGGCCATCGCGGAACGGGATGGCCTGCGCATCACCGCCCCAGGAGCGCACGAGGCGCGTCTCTTCCAGCGTTGCCATGTCGTAGTCGCCGCCTTTCACGTACAGGTCCGGGCGGACTTGCCGCAACAGGGCCACCGGCGTCGGCTCATCGAAGACGGTCACCAGGCTGACGGATGCGAGCGCCGCCAGCAAGGTGGCGCGGTCGGTCGCGGGATTGATCGGGCGGTCCGCTCCCTTGCCCAGCCCCCGCGCCGAGGCATCGCTGTTGAGCGCCACCAGCAGCGAGCCCCCGAGTGCACGGGCACTCTCCAGATACTCGACATGGCCGGGATGGAGCAGATCGAAGACGCCGTTCGTGAACACCAGCGGGCGAGGCAGAGCCGCCACGGCCGCCGGCAGATTGCGGCGGGCGATGATCCGGGCCGCGATGGTCATGGCGACGACGTCCCCTGCAGGAACGCAGCGACCTCGTCGAACTGGACGACGGAGGTACCCAGCTTGCCCACCGCGACACCACCTGCCGCATTGGCAAAGGCCACCGCATCTTCCCAGCTCGCCCCGACGCCGTGCATGATCGCCAGCGCCGCGATGACCGTGTCGCCCGCACCCGACACATCGAACACTTCCTGTGCGCGGGCTGGCTGCCGGACGACGCCGTCCTGTGAATAGAGCCGCATGCCCTGTTCGCTCATCGTGACGACCAGCGCCTCCAGCCGCAATTGCGCCCTCAGACCCTCGGCCTTGTCGTCAAGCTCCGCCAGGTCTGACCATGATCCCACCACCTCGGACATCTCGGCACGATTGGGGGTGACCATCGTGGCGCCGGCATAGTCGCTGTAATCCCGCCCCTTGGGATCGACCAGCACCGGCTTGCCGAGCCGGCGGGCGAACGCGACCAGTCCGGCCGCGCGGGCGAGCGCACCCTTCCCGTAGTCGGAGAGCACCACGACGTCGGCCTCACCCACGATCCGCTCGTACTCGGCCGAGTTGGCCTGCAATGCCGGGGCGGACGGACGCTCCTCGAAATCGATGCGCAGCATCTGCTGGTGCGGGCCCAGCACCCTGAGCTTCAGCGTCGTGCGGAGTGCGGGATCAACGCTGAGGCGATGGCGCACCCCGGCGCCGTCAAGGGCGCGGCGGAGGCGATCGGCCGTCGCATCCGCCCCGACGACCGCCAGCAGCGTTGCGCGCCCACCCAGCGAGACGATGTTGCGCGCCACGTTGGCGGCACCGCCAGGCCGTTCGTCCGACCGGGAGACATGAACGACGGGCACCGGCGCCTCGGGCGAGATGCGGCGCACGTCACCGAACCAGTACTCGTCCAGCATGACGTCGCCGACGACGACGACGTGGAGGCGGGCCACCCGTTCGCGAATGGCTGCGTCAAGCACCGGCACAGGCCCCGACAGGATCCGCGAAGGGGCGGAACTCTTCATCGAGATAGGCACAGATGGCGTGATAGATCAGCATGTGCGCGGTCTGGATCCGGTCGGTGGCAGCCAGCGGCACGATGATAGCCAGGTCGCTGAGGCAGGCGAGCTTGCCGCCATCCCGGCCGAGCAGGCCGAACGTGGTCACCCCCATCGACCGCGCCGCCGCGAAGGCGGCGACCAGGTTGGCGGAATTGCCCGACGTGGAAATACCCCAGACGATGTCACCCGGGCTTGCCAGTGTCTCGACCTGCCGGCTGAACACCGTGTCGAAGGCGTAGTCGTTGCTCCATGCGGTGATGATCGACGTATCGGTCGTCAGCGCGATGGCGGGCAGGCCCGGCCGCTCGACCTTGTAGCGGCCGACCAGTTCGGCGGCGATGTGCTGCGCATCCGCCGCAGAACCACCATTGCCCATGATCAGGAACTTTCCCCCGCCGCGCAGACGCTCGGCCAGGTGCTGCGCCACCGGCTCGACGCCGGCCAGAAACTCCGGAGTCAGGACCCGCTGCAGCGACGCCAACGTCGCGGCGACTTCGCTGCTGATCGATAAGGCCACTTGGTTCTCCAGGGTCGTCGGGCATCACCGCACACTGTGGCAGTGCCGGACGATGATGGCGGTTGCGAGCAAATTCTGGTCCTCGGCGAAGGCCCCGTTGCTCAGCCCGCCTCGGCGATCACCTGCCTGAGGTACCTGGCATAATCGGACTTGCCGAGCGCGGCGCAGCAGCGTTCCAGCCCGGCGGCGTCGATGAAGCCCTGGTGGAAGGCGACCTCTTCCGGACAGGCGATCTTGAAGCCTTGGCGCTTTTCCAGCACGCGCACGAACACGCCGGCGTCCAGCAGGCTGTCGGGCGTGCCGGTGTCGAGCCAGGCATAGCCGCGGCCCATCAGCTGGACGTTCAGCTGGCCACGCTGCAGATAGGCGCGGTTGACGTCGGTGATCTCCAGCTCGCCGCGCGGCGATGGCGCCAGATTGGCGGCGATATCGACCACCTGTGCATCGTAGAAGTACAGGCCGGTCACCGCATAGCTGGAGCGGGGCGTGGCGGGCTTTTCCTCGATCGAGATGGCGCGGCGCCGGTCGTCGAACTCGACCACGCCGTAGCGTTCCGGGTCGGTCACATGGTAGGCAAACACGGTGGCACCCGCCTGCGATGCACGCGCGCCGGCCAGCAGTTCGGGCATGCCGTGGCCGTAGAAGATGTTGTCGCCCAGGATCAGCGCGGATGGCTCCCCACCCACGAAGTCGGCGCCGATGATGTAGGCCTGCGCCAGCCCATCGGGGCTGGGCTGCTCGGCATATTCGAACTGCATGCCCCATTGCGAGCCATCGCCCAGCAGCGCGCGGAACGCCGGCAGGTCGCGCGGGGTGGAGATGATCAGCACCTCGCGGATGCCGGCCAGTATCAGCGTGCTGAGCGGGTAATAGATCATCGGCTTGTCGTAGACGCTCATCAGCTGCTTCGAGGTGGCGAGCGTCATGGGGTAGAGGCGCGAGCCGCTGCCGCCGGCGAGGATGATGCCTTTCATGGGGAAGTCCTTCAGGTCTGGGCAGTGAGCAGGCGGGCGACCACCGGCGGCAGGGCATCCTGCCAGCGGGGCAGCGCGACGCCGTGCGCCTGGGCAATGCGGGTGCAGTCGAGCCGCGAGTTGGCGGGGCGCGTGGCCGGCGTTGGATAGTCGGCGGTGGTGATGGCATTCACCCGAGCGGTGGGGCCGCCAAGTTCGGCCGAAGCGGCGAAGATGGCGCGTGCGAAGTCGGCCCAGCTCGCCTCGCCGGCGGCGGTCATGTGGAAGATGCCGCGCTGCGCCGGATCGCTGCCGGCGGCGAGGTTGGCCGCGACCCGCAGCACGCCATCGGCGATGTCGAGCGCGCTGGTCGGATTGCCGACCTGATCGCCGACCACGCCGAACTCGTCCCGTGTCCCGGCCAGCCGCAGCATGGTGCCCACGAAGTTGGCGCCGAACGGGCTGTAGACCCATGCGGTGCGCAGGATCGCGCTGTCAGGATGCGCGGCCAGCACGGCCTGCTCGCCGGCCAGCTTGGTGGCGCCATAGACGCCGGTCGGACCGGTCGGATCATCCTCGCGCCACGGGCGGTCGAGCATGCCGTCGAACACGTAGTCGGTCGAGAGGTGCACCAGCGGCACGCCCAGCCGGGCGGCGGCTTCGGCCACGGCACCGGCGCCGGTGGCATTGACCGCGTGGGCCGCCTCGGCCTCACTCTCGGCCTTGTCCACTGCGGTCCACGCCGCGGCGGAGACGATGGCATTAGGGTGGGCTGCTTCCAGTGCGGGCAGGATGGTGGCGGGGTCTGCCAGGTCGAGCGCCGGGCGGCCGATCGCGATCACCTCGTGACCGGCCAAAGGCCCGCGCTCCAGCAGGCTGGTGACGACCTGCCCGCTGGTGCCGGTGACCGCGACCCTCATGCCGGGGTCTTCGCCTCGAGCCCGAGGCGCTGGCCGTCATACTGGTCGCGCAGGGGCTGCCACCACCAGGCATTGCCGAGATACCAGCGCACAGTCTTGGCGATACCGCTGTCGAAGGTCTCAGCCGCGCGCCAGCCCAGCTCCGTCTCCAGCCTTGTGGCATCGATGGCGTAGCGCGCATCGTGGCCGGGGCGATCGGTGACGAACTCGATCAGGTTCTCGCGCGGAGTATCGGTGGGCACCAGCTCGTCCAGCACGGCGCAGATGCGGCGCACGACGTCGATGTTGCGGCGCTCGTTGCGGCCGCCGACATTGTAGGTCTCCCCGACCCGGCCCCGCTCGGCGATCAGGTCGAGCGCGCGGGCATGGTCGTCGACATACAGCCAGTCGCGCACATTCTCGCCCTTGCCGTAGACCGGCAGCTTGCGTCCTTCGAGCGCATTGAGGATGGTGAGCGGGATCAGCTTTTCCGGAAAGTGGTACGGCCCGTAATTGTTGGAGCAGTTCGAGACCACCACCGGCAGGCCGTAGGTCCGCTGCCACGCCTTCGCCAGATGGTCCGACGCCGCCTTGCTGGCCGAGTACGGGCTGCTGGGATCGTAGGGTGTGCTCTCGTGGAACAGGCCGGTGTCGCCCAGCGAGCCATAGACCTCGTCGGTCGAGACATGGAGGAAGCGGAACGCCGCCTTCGCGAATGTGCCCAGTGTGTTCCAGTACTGCCGCGCGGCCTCCAGCAGGGTGAAGGTGCCGACCACGTTGGTCCCGATGAAGTCGGCCGCGCCGGTAATCGAGCGGTCGACATGGCTTTCGGCGGCCAGGTGCATGATCCGGTCCGGGCGGAACTCCGCAATCGCTGTATCCATCGCCGCGCGGTCGCGGATGTCGGCATGCAGGAATGTGTGATGCTTGCTGTCGGCGACCGCCTTCAGCGATGCCTCGCAACCCGCATAGGTCAGCGCATCCACGGTCAGGACGTCATGGCCCTTGTCCAGCACCAGATGGCGCACGAGAGCCGAGCCGATGAAGCCGGCCCCGCCGGTGACGATCACGCGCATGGTCAGTTCTGCCACGTAAAATAGGTGGGAAGATCGCCAAGCACCGGCTGCTGGTGATCCTTGGCCGAGAGGGTCGCCGCATCGGCCACGTCCGGCCATTCGATGCCGATGGCCGGGTCGTTCCAGGCCAGGCCCTTGTCGCACGCCGCGTTGTAGTAGCCACCAGTCACCTTGTAGCTGATGACCGTGTCAGGCTCGAGCGTGCAGAAGCCGTGCGCGAAGCCGGGCGGCACCCATAGCTGCCTGCCATTGGCCGGGGTCAGCGTCTCGCCCACCCACTGGGCATAGGTCGGGGAGCCGACGCGAATGTCCACCGCCACATCGAACAGCGCACCCGCGGTGCAGCGCACCAGCTTGCCCTGTGCATGCGGGTCGGACTGGAAGTGCAGCCCGCGGATCGTGCCGGCGCGGCTGCTGAGCGATTCATTGTCCTGCACGAACTGGAACGCGCCTATCTCGGCCGCGAACACATCCGCGCGGAACGTCTCCGCGAAGTAGCCACGATCGTCGCCATGGCGGCGGGGCGTGATCAGCTTCACGCCGGCGGTTCGGAGTGCCTCGAGATGGATACGATGTCCTCCGTCGGATCAGCTCAGTTGCTGTTCTGGACCACCGAAACTGCGCTGGTGACGGTCAGGATGGGGGAGAACAGCTGGCTGATCAGCTGTACCAGCTTGCTGGGCTGATTGGCCCGCGCATTGCCGAAGTACAGCACGTCCTTGTCCCGCATGGCGAAACGTTGAGCCAGGAAGTAGGACTGCGTTTCCATCATGTTGAGGTGGTAGACCACCGGCACTTCAGCGCCGGCATCATCGGTGACGTAGCGGAACAGGAAGATGGCCGCCGGATCGCCGGTCACCGGATTGACGCCGCCCACGCTCGCCACCGCTTCTGCCAGCGACACAGCCGAGGTGGCGAACGGAACCCGGCTCACCTGCCCGGGCGCGCCGAGAACGGAGAAGGTGCGCGGGCTGTTGATCAGCATCAGCCTGTCACCCGGATAGGCGCGAACATCGAGACCGGGATCCTCGATCACGTCGTTCAGCGGAATATCCACGCTGTCGCCACGGCGCATGATGCGCAACACCAGATCCCGCGTGGTGCCGCGATAGCCACCGGCGAGCGCAATGACGTCGGACAGTGTCTCACGGTTGGTCTGCAGGACCAGCCGTCCGGGCCGGGCCACTTCGCCGCTGACGATCACGGTGTTGGTCAGCGCCTCCGACAGGGACACGCGCACCTGCGGGTTCTGCGACAGTCCGCGGAGCGACAGGCGGATCATCTCCTCCGCCTCCGCAACAGTCCGGCCCATCACGCGGAGGGTGCCGGCATAGGGAATGGTGATCTCGCCGCTATCGTTGACCCGGCTGGGCGGCAGGGCCTGCCGCTGCACGCCGGGCGCCGCGGCGGCTTGCGCCGAACCAGGTCCGCTCGGCGCGAACAGGGTCACCCCTGCTTCGTAGATGGAGATCTCCAGCACATCACCGGGCCCGATCATGTCGGTAGGCGGCGGCGGGATGTCCGGCAGGGCGTCAAGCGACGCGGCGGCCGAGGCGGTTGGCGGAATGTCGGCCGCAGTCACGACTTCGACGATGCGGATCGGCGCAGCGCCGGTATCAGGCTCGAGCGCGGAAGCGCGGATGTCGTTTCCGGTCGGGCCGCTGGTCGGCAGCGTAGCGCAGCCGGCAAGCGCTGCTGCCAGCGCCATGCTGCCGACGATCCTGAACTGCTTCACTTCGCTAAACACCCGAACCTCTGAATTATGTGCGGCGCCCGGCCGCAGCGCAGCGCCCTAGCACCCCCGTTCACGGCTGGACAAGAGCGCCTTTGATCCGCCGTACGCGGCAACTTACCAGACGATGCCGATGCGCATCAGCCTCGATCAGGGCGCCTGGATGGCGGCGCCGGATGCGCCGGTACGATCACCGAGGCTGCGTTCCCAGTTGAGGGCATGCTGCACGATCGTGTCCAGATCGTCGTACCGCGGAGTCCACGGCAGGGTGGAGATGATGCGATCGTTGTTCGAGATCAGCGCATCGGGGTCGCCGGCCCGCCGGCTTTCCAGACGACGCTCGATCCGGCAGCCGGCCACCCGATCGATCGAGTCGAGCACTTCCAGTACCGAGAAGCCGCGACCGTAGCCGCAGTTCATCGTCAGCGAACGCGATGGTTCTTCGATGATCGCCTCCAGCGCCAGCACATGGGCATGGGCGAGATCGGAGACATGGATGTAGTCGCGGACCCCCGTGCCATCCGGAGTGTCGAAGTCGGTGCCGAACACCCCGACATGATCGCGCTTGCCCAGGGCCGCCTCGACCGCGACCTTGATCAGGTGCGTCGCGCCCGCGGTCGACTGACCGGTGCGTCCCTGCGGATCGGCGCCCGCGACATTGAAGTAGCGCAGCACGCAGGAATTGAACGGATGCGCCCGGGCGACATCGGCCAGCATCGCCTCCGTCATCAGCTTGGACATGCCGTAGGGGTTGATCGGCACCTGCGGCGTGTCTTCGGTGACGGGCGAGACCTCCGGTATGCCGTAGGTCGCGGCGGTCGAACTGAAGATGAAGTGCGGCACCCCGGCGGTGACCGCGGATTCGATCAGCGCCCGGCTCTTGGCCGTGTTGTTGTTGTAATATTTGAGCGGGTTTCCGACCGACTCAGGCACCACGACCGAGCCGGCGAAGTGCATGATCGCCCCGGTGCCCCGCCCCATCCCCTGCTCGCCGAAGATACGTTCGAGCAGCGCCGCGTCCGCAATGTCGCCTTCATAGAACTCCACGCCTTCGGGCACGGCAAACCTGAAGCCGGTCACGAGATTGTCGATCACCGCGACGCGCCACCCTGCATCCTTCAGCGCGAGGACGGCGTGACTGCCGATATAACCGGCCCCGCCCGTGACGAGAACGGGATGCTTTGTCATCATGTTCGATCCATGCTTGAAGTTGCCGCGGAGGCTGCGGCAGGGCCCTAACATCGGGATCGGCAGATGGACAAGCCGGGTTCTCGCCGGATCCCAGCGGGTTGCACGGCGCTTGCACCGGCCTTCATGTTGGCCTAGCGCTCTGGGCGCATCCCCGCCCATCCGTAGCAAAGCATATTCATGAACGTGAACACCTCGTTTCCCGTTGAGTCCGAAACGAGTCAGCGCCGCCCAGCGATATCGGACTGGCTGAAGAAGCGCCGCTGGTTTCTCATCTTCGTCCTCGGGCCGACGCTGCTGGCGGCGCTGTATTACGGCCTGATCGCTTCCGACGTCTACGTCTCCGAATCCCGTTTCGTGATCAAGAGCCCGGACGAGAAGCGTTCGCAGATGTCGACGCTGGCCAATCTGGTGCAGACCACGGGCCTGTCCGGCGGACAGGAGCAGACCAACGAAGTTCTCACCTTCGTCCGGTCGCGCGATGCGCTGAGACAGCTGGAGCGGGTGACGGACGTTCGTGCGAAGTTCGCGTCGGACAATGCCGACGCGCTCGCCAGATGGCCCACGCCCTTCGGCAGCAACAGTTTCGAAAGCCTGTTCAAATATTACGGCAAGCGGGTCGAGGCGACGTTCGACTCCGAAGGAGGCACGGCGCTGATACGGGTCGAGGCATTCGCCCCGCGAGACGCGTACGAGATCAACCTGCGCCTGCTCGATCTGAGCGAGGCACTGGTCAACCGGCTCAACGATCGTGCGCAGGAGACGGCGATTACCGAGGCGCAGAGCCAGGTCGAACTGGCGTCCGCGCGTGCTAGGACTGCCCGGATCGCGCTGTCACAATACCGCAACTCCCAGTCGCTGATCGATCCTACCCGGCAGGCGGCGGGTGTTCTGGCCATCGCCGATACCCTGATTGCCGAGCGTGCCGGTCTTCAGGCGCAGCTCGAAACGATGCAGCGGATCACCCCGCAGAACCCGTCCATCCCGACCCTGCGCCGGCGCATCCAGTCACTGAATGGCCAGATCGCGTCTCAGGACAGCCGCGTCGTCGGCGGACAGGGCGGGATTGCGTCGAAGCTGGGCGGATATGAGGATCTGATCGTCGAGCAGGAATTCGCCACGCAAAGCCTGAATGCGGCCAGCGCCGCGCTGGTTCAGGCCCGCGCGGAGGCGCAGCGGCAGAAGTTCTATCTGGAACGGGTGGTCGATCCCAACGTGCCGGACGAACCGATGCTGCCCAAGCGCCTGCTCAGCGTGATCGTCGTGCTGGCCTGTGCCCTCAGCCTCTACTTCATCGGCTGGATGTTCATGATCGGCGTTCTCGAGCACGCTCCCAAGGATTGATCGTGCCCTCCGTTAATCTTGGCAGAGCGCGTGCCGCTTGGGATGTTCAGGTACGGGTGATCCATGCCTTGATGATCCGCGAACTGGTCACCCGTTTCGGACGCGAGAACATTGGATTCCTTTGGATCATGGTGGAGCCGCTACTGTTTGCCGGCCTCGTCGGACTGATGTGGCGTCTTGGCAAGGGTCCGCAGGATCATGGGATCAGCGTCATCGGCTTTGTGGCTTCGGGCTACATTCCTATCACCTTGTTTCGTCACGGTGTGGGCCGCAGTGTCGCTGCGTTTACGGTGAATGGCAGCCTGTTGTATCACCGCCAGATCAAGGTGTTGGATTTCATCCTCGCCCGGTTTGCAATTGAAATCTTGGGTTGCATGATGGCCTACCTGTTCGCAGCCATCGTCCTGATAAGTTTTGGTGAGCTCCCGGTACCTGCAAACATTGGGCTCTTCATTGCGGGTTGGGCGCTCTACTCGCTGTTCTGCTTTGCAATCTGCCTGATAATTGCGCCATTGTCCGAAATGTCGGAGGTGCTTGAAAAGTTCATCCCGGTGGTAACCTATATCATGATCCCGATCTCGGGTCTGCCATATATGGTGTCATGGATGACGCCGGGTGTGCGCGAGTTCCTGCTCTGGTCTCCGTTCGTAAATGGGATGGAGATGATGAGGGAGGGGATTTGGGGAAACCAGGTCACAGCGTACTACAACATCTGGAATCCCATCGGTTTCTCGGTTATCCTTATTCTCATCGGCCTTACTCTGTGCCGTCGGGTCCGTCGCACGCTGACTGTCGAATGATTACCTGCCAGAACATCTGCAAGAGCTACAAGCATGGCTCCAGGCGCAAGCAAGTTCTCAACGATGTGAACCTGGTTGTGAATCCCGGCGAACGCGTGGCGCTGCTGGGCAGGAATGGCGCGGGCAAGAGCACGCTGATCAAGCTGATCGGCGGGGTCGAGATGCCGACATCGGGCAAGGTCATCCACGGCATGTCCGTGTCGTGGCCGCTTGGCTTCGCCGGCGGATTTCAGGGCAGCCTGACCGGCTATGACAATGCACGCTTCATCTCGCGAATCTATCAGCGCGATTATGGCGATATGCGTGCCTTCGTGGAGGATTTTACCGAGCTTGGCAGCCAGTTGGCCATGCCGGTAAAAACCTATTCCTCGGGTATGCGCGCGCGGCTTGCCTTTGCGCTGTCGCTGGCGATCGAATTCGACTGCTACCTGATCGACGAGATCATCTTGGTCGGTGATCAGAACTTCCACCGCAAGTGCCATTACGAGCTGTTCGAGAAGCGTGCCGACCGGGCCATGGTCCTAGCATCGCACAGCACCGAGGTCGTCCGCGAATTGTGCAACCGTGCGGTCATCATCAACAAGGGTGAGGCGACGGCGTATGACGACGTCAACCTTGCCGTCGATATCTACACCGCCCTGTGACGCTCCGCCCGCGGAGACGGCCCTGACAGCGGGGGAGCGCTCTTGCACACCGTCCAGATACTGATCCGCAACCTCAGGCGCCGCCGACGCATGACGGCCTTCGATCCCGATTTCTATCTGGATCACTATGGGGATCTTAGGGGCATCAGGACCCACAAGCAGGCACGCAGGCACTATGTGCGGCATGGCAAGGCCGAGGGACGCTTCGCCAATCAATGGACCTATCTGCAGTCCCTGGCCGGCGACCTGCGCGCCGGGTTCGATGCGATGGCCTATCGCCATTTCAACAAGGATGTCGCGCAACACTTCACCACGGATGACGATCTCTTCGATCATTATCTGCGCCATGGGCACAAGGAAGGCCGGACGTGCCGCTTCCCGGGGAACGGACGGCCCGCAGAGGTCATCCCCGCCGAGGAGCGGTGGAAGGCGCTGTTTTCGCCTCTCGAGTTCCTTGCCTGGTGCGGCGGCGAGCTGGACCGCCATCCGCACAGCCGGGCGGAGGCGCTGGAGCTGTTCGAGCGTGAGGGCATCGACCGCCTGTGGCCGATCAGCCTGGATTATCGCTTCGATGTCGATTTCGTCCGGGAGAACCGGCTGGTTCCGTTCTCCCGCGATGCACCCGACGGGGACGTCTACCGCACATGGCTCTGCCAAGGCGTTCCGGCGGGGATCGCGCCCAACGAGACACGGTACCTGGAGCCTTATCTGCATGGCGCGCCTTTCCCGCCGTCGTTCGATTGGCAGACCTTTGCGCAGCGCACGCGCCTGCCACGCGGAACAACCCGCAGCGGAGCGCTGATCGCGCTGTTCGACCAGTCCGCCCAGGCCATCATTCGCGACCAGCCGATGCTGGGCGGGGACGCCGCCTGGCTGCTGCAGATGATCGCCCGGCGGGCGTTGGCTGCAGGCCAGCATGGGAAGGCGATCCCGCTGCTGGAGCAATGCATCCTCACCGAACCGACAGCCGAACGGCTGACCCTACTTGGCGACGCCCTGCGCCAGGCGGGCAAGACAGGGCGGGCGCTGGAGGCCTACGCCCAGGCCTGCACCATGGTGCGGGCGCCCTTCTCCGCCTTCCTGGGTGCGATCGATATCCACACGCAGCGCCGGAACTTCGCGGACGCCTTTTCCTTGATCCGCAAGGCACATCCGCGATGGCGGGAGCTGGATGCGTTCGACCACAAGCTGGAAGAACTGGTCCAGCTTCATTTCGAGCATGCCAGCGCGCAGGCGCATGCCTTGTACCGCGAGGCTGCAGCCGAAGAATTCAGCGCGACGCTTCGGGCGCAGGCGGACGTGCTGCTTGCCGGCGCGCTGGACGTCATCCGGACGGCATATCTGCAGATGGGCGCCATGCCGGCGAAGACCGGCGGAGTGCCTGACGGCCATGTCGCCATTCTCGCCAATGACGATCTTCGCCAGTGCACGCATTACCGCGTTGAGCAGAAGGCGATGCAGTTCGCGCAGGCGGGACTGCCCGTCAGGATATTCTCCCATTCTGATGTCGGCAGCTTCGTGGACAGCCTGGTCGGCGCACGGGCGGCGATCTTCTATCGTGTTGCAGCTGTTCCGGAGGTGCTGAAGGCGATCCTCGTGGCCGATGCCATGGGTCTCGAGACCTTCTACGAGATCGACGATCTCATCTTCGATCCTGCCTGCTACCCGGATCGTTACGAGACGTTCGAGGGGCAGATCTCACTGAACGAATATACCGGCCTCCAGTTCGGTGTGCCCTTGTTCCGGTATGCGCTTGCCAGCTGCAGTTCCTACATCGCGTCAACCACGGTGCTGGCCGTGAAGATGCAGGAAGTCGTCTCGTCGGCTCGGGAAGCGGATCAGCCGGCCGGACCGGGCGTGATCCTTCGAAACGGCCTTGATCCCCGGAATGACGAAGCTGTCGCAATGGGCGCGCATCCGCTGCGAAGCATGGCCGCTTCCGATCCGGCGCCCCGCTCCGGGAAAGTGCGCGTGTTCTATGGTTCGGGGACCAAGGCGCACAATGCCGATTTCAACACGCTGGTCGGGCCGGCCCTGCTGAAACTGATGCACCTTCAGCCGGAGGTGGAGCTCGTGATCGTCGGCCATCTGCAGCTGATGCCGGCGCTTCGGGAGATGAAGGACCGGGTGCGGACCTATCCGTTCACCCCTGATCTGGCGGCATACTGGTCGATCCTCGCCAGCTGTGACATCAACCTTGCGGTCCTCGAACCCGGGATCATGGCCGACTGCAAGAGCGAGATCAAATGGCTGGAGGCGGCCATCCTCCAGGTGCCGTCCGTCATGAGCCCGACCCGCACCTATCAGGAGGTGATCGAGCCGGACGTGGACGGGCTGTTCGCCGAGACACCGACGCGGTGGCACGATGCCCTGCACCGGCTGGTCACACAGCCGCAGCTGCGCCAGCAGATCGGCGCCGCGGCCCGCGCCAAGGCGCTGCGGGACTACAGCCTGCGAGCTGCTGCCGACACTCTCCACAGCCGGTTTGCACCGACGCTCTCCACCGCGACGCCTCATTCGCCTCGCCGGTTGCGTGTCCTCATCTGCAACGTGTTCTTCGCCCCGCAAAGCTATGGCGGGGCGACGAGAGTGGTGGAGGACAATGTGCGTGACTTCCTGCACAATCATCCCGACCTGGAAGTCGCAGTCTTCTGCTCCCACGAAGGTCCATCCAGGCCGGGGCGGCTGCGGCTGGAGGCGGAGAACGGGATAGCGGTCTACCGCCTGTCGGTCGCCCGCGACGTCGCGATGGAATGGACGCCGTTCGATGCGGCGAACGCCGACCCGTTCGAACGGGTGCTCGATCACTTCCGCCCCGACGTGATCCATTTCCATTGCATCCAGCGTCTTACGGCAACCATCGTGGAGGTCGCCCGCGGCAGGGGGATCCCTTACATCGTCACCCTGCACGATGCCTGGTGGATCTCCGACAATCAGTTCCTTGTCGATCGGGATGGCCTGCATCTGCCCGGCCCTGACGTGATCGGAGATTGCGCGGAGGCCGGCGATCCGGTCGCATCGGTGGCCAGGCGGCAGCGTCTGGCTGCCTTGCTGAACGATGCCCATGCGAACCTCGGCGTCTCCGCGCCGTTCGCCCGGATCCACGCCGACGCCGGTATTGCCCGGTTGCAGGTGATCGAGAACGGCACCCCTGACATCGAACCGGTCCAGCGTCAGGCGCGCGCCGACGGGCGCATTGCCCTGGGGCATCTTGGCAGCCGCGCCTTGCACAAGGGCGCAGCGCTGGTCGAGGCGGCACTCCGCCAGACTGCCTTCGACAATCTGCATCTGACGATCATGGACACGGCGTTGACGTCTGGTCAGTCGATCGACACGGTCTGGGGCAACACTCCAGTGTCGATCGTCGGGCCGGTGCCGCAATCGCAGGTGGCGCAGCTCTACAGCCGGCTCGACGTGCTTCTCGCGCCATCGATATGGCCGGAAAGCTTCGGCCTGGTCACGCGCGAGGCGCTCAGTGCCGGCCTGTGGGTGGTCGCATCCGATCGCGGTGCAATCGGCCAGGACGTGGATGAGGGGCGCAACGGACACATCATCGATGTTGCGGATGCCGGCGCTCTCATCCGGGTGCTCGCCCGGATCGACGCCGATCCCGCCACCTACCGTGCATCGCCGGTGCGAGGCAGCGCACCACGGCGCAGCTCCGAAGAACAGGCCGCACAGCTGCATCGCCTCTATCATGAGGCCTGCCGGGCAGTATCCCGGGAGGCCTCATGAGAGGTCAGGGGCGGTCGTAACCGTTCGGCGCCCGGCCTTCGTAGCGACCGAAGACAAGGAAGTGCCGGGCGGGATCCATGCCGCTCAGAGCGACGTCGGGATTGTGAGCCAGGTACCACGCCGGATCGAACGAATGTCCGCTCTGCAATTCCCGAAGCTCCTTGCGCAAGGCCCGTTCCCGGCGCAGCTTCTGAAGAACAAGAAACTTCTTCTCCGGGGGACGGGGGACCGGGTTCATTCTGATCCGCGGTTCGACCGGATGGGCCGCCGGCCCGTTCGGTACCGAGGCTTCGCTGACCTGCGCGTGCGCCGCATGGATTCTCAGAAACTCGGCGTAGGCCTCCGCGTCGGTCACGACATTCATGTCGAACGCGAAGGCAGGAAGGTCGACCTTCTGCTTCGATCGCAGGATCGACAGGTTGCGCAGATGCTTCTCGGCAGTGTTGGTGTTGATCATCGAGCCGGCACGCCGCCGATAATAGAAATAGATTTCGCTGGTCACGATGAAGCGTTTGCCCGCCCATGCCAGGCGGGAATAGAAGTCCCAGTCCTCGTACGATGTGAGGTTCTCGTCATACGGGAACTCGCTGTATATCTCCCGGCGACCCAGACTGGTTGCCGTCGAGAAGCGGTTTGCGAAACTGCCGCCACGCATCGCCTCGCCGATGAAGATGGCGTGGTCGATGATGTTCATCTCGGCCGGGGATGCTTCGTCGGCAATGAAGGCGGTCTGCGGCACGACCACGGAGTAAGCCGGGTTGCGCTCGAGCGCTTTGACGCCAAGCTCGATGAAATCGCTCCGGATCAGATCGTCGGAATCGAGTGTGAAGATGTATTCGCCGCGGGCCGCCCGGATCCCCAGATTGCGCGCCCCCGACAGTCCGACATTGGCAGGGGCGGACACCACGCGCACCGTTCCGAAACGCTCCGCGCCCTTGATCTTTTCCAGCACCATGCGGCTGTGCTCGTCCGGGGAGCAATCATCCACCACGATGACTTCGAGGTTGACGTACGTCGAAGCTAGGATCGATTCCAGGGTCCGGACGATGTACCGACCCATGTTGAAGTAAGGCACGATCACCGAAACCAGCGGCATCTTTGTCGTCGTGGCAGGATCGGTTCTGCCGCGGCTGCCCTGAGGCATCTTCTTCAGCGAACGCCAGTACGGATCCCGCGTCGCCTCGTGCTTCATCGGCTTCATGCGCATGACCTGGCGCGTCCGCCATGCCCGGCCGAGACTGTCGGCAAGGCTGAGTGCGGTGCCATCGAACTTCAGGCAGTTCTCTCCGTCCTTCCACTCGGTCTGGTCCGAAAAGGCAGGGTTTGTTCCATTCAGCGCGACCAGGCCGCCCATGGCCGATGCCTCATAGGCGGCGAGGCAGAAGCTTTCGAAGGGGGACGGAAAGACGGATATCCCCTTGGCCAGCAGCGCAGCCCGGGCTGCCTGCGGCATCTTGCTGGAGAAGGAAATCCGATCCTTGAGGTGCTTGGGGATGCGGGACAGGAGATGCTGTTCCAGGCGCGGATCCGCCGGATGCGCCATGAACACGACGTTGCCGCGATAGTCCGGCGTGCTGTTGAGGAACGCCATCGCGCCGTTCAGGAACACGTCCGGTCGCTTCAGCGTCTGGATCTTGCTCGGGAAGCAGAGCGGCGTATCCTCCTCGAAGGCGATCGCAGTCTCGCTCGTCTTCATGGCGATCGGCGGGGCATCGATCCTGACCTTTTCCCGCCAGGCATCATCGAACCCGAAGTGGTCCCGCGTCGCCTGGGCGATGCTGTCGAGGTGGGCGACGATGATGTCCGCGTCGTTCAGCGCCTTCCGCTCCAGATCGGCCAGATGCGCGGCCGCCGCGCTGCCGGCGACCGGTTGCCCGGCCCGCAGGATGGAATCCGTGCTGTGCAGGCGAACCGCGATCTGCGTGTCGCTCCACTTGCCGAGGAGCTTGTCCTGCGTGGTACAGAACGCCAGCCCGCCCCAGTCGGGGAACTCGACAACATCGAACACGACTCCACGTGACGCCAGCCGGCCCAGGGCCTGCGCCACCTGGTACGAACGGTAATGCCACCGATGCGTCGTGAACGCCCATTCGGGCGGGTGCCGCAGGGGGTCGATGGCGCCATCGAGATCGGCCAGGCGCCACAATGTCACGCCCGGAAGCGTGGCTTCGAAAGATCGATTATCCACCTGCCAGTCGTTCAGCGCGAGTACGTGAAACTGGACGCCGGCCATATCGTACTCGCGCAAGAGATTGCTTAGCAGCACCCCAATCCCCCCAGCTGTAAACGGGGCGAGTTCCGGGGCAACAAGACACAGTTTGACCATACGGACAATCTTCCACGTATCAGCAATATCCCGGCGCACACGGGATTACTTAGTTTCACTAACCGTTTTTGCGCTAGTGGCGTAGCGGACGCGCTTCTTCCCTTCCATGAAGAATATAATGAACCAGTGGGTTAAGGCCTGCCGCCCTCACATCCGGGTTGGCCTGCAGATAAGCTTCGCTGTCAAAATGTGGATTGGGGCGGCGCCCTTCAACGGCGCCGAAGTCCAGATAGTGTCCGAGCGGATCGAGGCCAGCAGCCTTCACATCGGGATATTGCGCTAGGTACCAGCCCGCGTCAAACCCGGCAGATTTCCGGAGCAGTCTAACATCAGCCGTTTTTGTGCGCTTTCCAAAAAGTCCTGCGCCAAAAAAGATTATGTTGCTCCACGACAAAGAACGTGGCTTGTCCAAGAGGTTGTGCAACGCCGTTCGATCAGGATCATTGTTTTTAAGGGACACAAATTGATTTCGCTCGTTACTGCCAACTCTTGTTATTGGCTGTTGGCCTTGCGTCCTTATGCTTTCCAAATTCTCCAGTACAGCGTAAGCGAAACTTGTTGTTAGGTAACCAGATCCGTTGCGCGCGGTTGGCAAAGAAGTAGTCTGCATGATCTCGTGCTGACTGAGGGTCTTAGTCCGGATATCCCTGGTCGATGCGGCAATCTCCGTGGTCGCTTCACAAAATGCATAAACGTCATTCAAGCAGACCACCCTGCTTCCGCTGGAACGCAGGCTGTGGTGGAGCGCCCACATGAAATCCTCTTGTAGTTCCTCCGAAAACGGAGTTTCGCCGAGTAAGCTCTTCCTGACAGCGATCGGTCCAGCGCCGCTGTGGTTTTTAAGATACCCGGATAAGAAGGATTCTCCCACCACGACCTGATACTTGAAGCAGCTCATCGCCTCTTGGGTGTTCGGCAAGGCGTCGCGATCAAAAAAGCCGATATGACTGATGATTCCGGCGGTCGACGGATCTACGCCGAAAGCGCCTGATACCTTCGCCAGGAACTTGGAATGAATCATGTCACCTGCGCGCATGATTAACACATGGTCTGAAGAACATTCCGCCCATGCTCGATTCAGGATTGCTCCAAGAGAGTCATCTGCCGGGTTCGACACAAGCCTAACCAGCGGATCATTCGCCGCGGTAATCTGCTCTTCCAACACACCGCGCAGTTCACTACCTTCCCCCGCCAGTGCAACAATCAACTCGATCTGGTCATGTTCGACAGCCGCGATATTTCGCATGCTGCACAAGAGCTTCTCCACATCATCCGCGCCATAGATTATCACCGAAATACCTTCAGCCTTCGCAATCTGTGGCTGATCTTCAGGCGTTCGCCCCCTTGTCTGCCAAGGCCGTTCGAAGGCGCCCAAGGCTACAGGTTGAAGAGTTGCACTGCTGGACGATGCGCGCCTGAGTGCCGCCGCAAGTCCTGACGCGGTACCGTCGAACTTGAGGCAGTTATGTCCATCCTTCCACAACGTCCTATCGCCGAAGGAAGGATTGGCTTCATTCAAGATGACCAGTGCCCCTAATAGCGATGCCTCAAAGGCCGCCAAACAGAAGGACTCACAAATACTGGAGACAACCACGACAGAACTGGCGATCAACTCGTCACGTTCTGCACCTTGAATGTCGCCCTTGAACGCGAAACGTGATCTCAGACCCGCCGGAGTTCGACCGACGACAGCCGCTTTCGATCCACTATCAGCTATTCGCGCACAGTACACCGCCGCCCAACCATCGCCTTCCTTGGACGCAAGAAACTGGGAAACGCCGCGAACAAACAGCTCGGGCCTCTTGATGTTCTGGAACTTCGATGTGAATGTGATGCACTTCGTTCGCTCGCCCAACCTCCAACTTGTCTTCGGCGCAGAATCGATAATGACTGGCAGAGGCGAATAGACGAGCCGCCCATACCATTCGCCATGATCGAACCCAAAGACTTCGCGCACTTTCTCGAAATACGGCATGGTTTGCGCAATGACGAGATCGCAATCGCGAAGCGCCTTTCTCTCCAGATCAAAAATGCAAAGATCATTCTCAGTCAAGGAATAGCGTTCTGTGCAGAGGAGCACGCCGTGCGGTCCGTGAAGTCTGACGGCAATAGCCACACCAGCAAAGCCCAGACCAAGCTTCTTTTCCTGTGTCGTGCAATATCCCAGACCACCCCAGTCGGTGAACTCGATGTAATCTATCCCGCTCCGCCGGTGTAAATCACGCAAAACCCTTAAGGCAACGTAGGACCGCCAATGCCAATCGGAGTTTCTATAGGCCCATCTCGGCGGTGCAACTGCCTCCCCCTCCAAAAGGCCGTGCTCGTCATTAACGTCGGCAAAGATGACTTTCACACCATCCAACGCATTCTGAATGCGTGTCGGAAAATCATTCTCACCAACAATAACGACTACAATTCGCCTGCGTTCATCCTCAGAAACGCTCATGATCATATTATATAGTGCGCGACCGATACCACCCGCAGTGAGGGGATATAGTTCGAACGTAACAAAGACGATAGCTCCATTGGACATGCGCAATATACCTTAGAGCTCAAGAAATTCAATGTAACGTTTAACACCAAGTGTATCAATCTTGCTTTGATAATCTAGGATCATATCCGACATTTCTTCCTGTGAGACGTCTAAAGTTCTATCGACTGCATCCTTTACTGCAGAAGACGAGTTATTATGATCCACACTAACAATCTTAACATATTCGTGATCTTCAAGAAGATCCAAATAGAGATTCGATCGGACACAGGGTCGCCCCAATGACTGACTCTCGACATTGACCATCGGGTGGCAGTCAATCAGAGACACGTTGAGTGTCAGATGAGAGGTTTGATACCGTTTAAAGGTCTCCTCGCGATTACCGGCTTTCAGGATAACTAACTTGTCGTCGAGCGGGCTCGGCAGCTTGAGTCCCGAAGCAAACGCCCACACTTCCTCGACCTGATCGCTCAGACTTGCGCCGTAGACGCTGCCGAAGACATTCTTGATCCAGGTTCCCCAGCCGGGGACAAAAGCGGAAACACGATCCGACTGCGGCACATCGATTTCGCCGCGATGTACAGGCGACAGATTATACAGCAGCGGTCTAAAAAGGGGTGCGCCCGGCACCTCCATACCATTCTTCATGATATGCAAACCACGCATGAACCCGTCTTGCGCCATTTCGATCATCTCTAACGCGACCGCTCGGTCGGCCTCGTTCCACCACTGAGCAGGCGAGCCGTGGAAGACTAGGAAAATCCGATCTGTTAGACCTGCGGAGCGGAAGGACCGCATCAAAACCGCCATATTGTCGGAAAATCCATGAAGCACGATGCGCTCGGGGTTTGCATCCTGGATATCCAACGCCAAAGCATTCAGATCGGCTTGGGTGAGGCGCGTCTCCGGGATTGCAAGCTTTCGCCCCGGCAGTGACCCGGCCGCGGCTCGGATTCCGTGCCATTCTTTGTGAAAGATGTGCAGCACATTGGCCAGTGGACCATTGTGATGAGCGTACATGACGTCCTGCCGACTATCCCAAAGCCACCCGTCATGACCATTCACGAGCCGGACGCTCTTTTGATCATACCTAGCCAGCACCCTCTCGATGCTCTTGGAAAGCTGCGGGCGGTTATTGAAGGTGTTAAACATTCGTACTCCGTGGAAGAACGTCTAGGGCCGATCGAAGGTCATGATCTTGTTCTACACGGCTCGACCCTTGCGTATCGACGTGGACGGTAACTGGCCTGCCATACGATTCTGATGCATAGCTAGGCCCTGCCAGAGAACATATCTGATCGCGCGCAGGACCGATCCAGCCGAGTTAACTCAGCAAGTGTTTAATGTTGTTGTTGATGAACAGGACGTCGCTCTGATCGTAGGCTTGAGGAACATGGCTGTCGCCGACCAGGGAAAAGCCATATGCACCGATCATCTCCTTTAGTTCGGAGGCAAGTTTCTGTCCAACCCAGCACTCTTTCCACTCGACCTCCGCCCTGAGAAATAGCGTCTTGGATAGAACCTTCTGAGCGCCTGCTAGAACCTTGTCCAACGCACCTTCGACATCAATCCAGAGTGCAAACGTGTTGCGGTCTATGACGTTGCCACCAAAGGACGCATCCAACGTCGAGCAGGGCACGGTCACGCTCTTGGACGTGACACCATCGGTACGTTGCAAAATCGAGTTTGCGCCACGCTGCCAGTCGTTCGCCTCGTCTGCGTCCAAGACATTGAATGCGATCTCCCCATCGTAATCGGTTATCGCACGGTGACTTACGTGAAAGTTTGGAACACTCGCAAACCTGGCACTGTCAACGTAGAATTGCTGGTAGTTTTGTGGACTTGCTTCAAACGCAAAGACAGTACTTTCTGGCATCAAGTGAGCAAATCGGTAGCTCTCGTCTCCGTTGAAGGCGCCAATGTCGCAGATTAGGCTGGGACAGCAGATCAAACATAATTGATCGAAGATATCACGCAGCAAATCATCCCGACCACGCATCTTCTGAAAAGGGACACTCGGGTCCAGTGTTGTCTGCTCATGAACCACGTCATCAACTTGGAGTTCATTCATTTCTTCACTCCGGAAGAGTCATCAGTATCCAGTATCGCATCGCCCCCTATGCGTGACACTGTTACCATTGCGCGTGAAGATCGGAGCAGCATGTCCTATTCGACCGTTACACTCTTGGCCAGATTACGCGGCTGATCGACATCCGTCCCCTTCAGGCAGGCGACGTGATAGGCAAGCAACTGCACGGGCACGGCATAGACCAGCGGGGCAATCAGCGGGTGGACCTGCGACATCTCGATTGTCGCGATGCAGCCTTCGCCGGCTTCCGCGATACCTTCCGCATCGGAGATCAGGATGACCTTGCCACCCCGCGCACGGACTTCGTGCATGTTGCTGACCGTCTTTTCGAACAACGGACCCGACGGTGCCAGGACAATCACCGGCACATCCTCGTCGATGAGGGCGATGGGACCATGCTTCATCTCGCCCGACGCATAGCCTTCGGCATGGATGTAGCTGATCTCCTTCAGCTTCAATGCGCCTTCCAGCGCCAGCGGGTAGTCCGGCCCGCGCCCGAGATAGAGCACATCGCGTGCCTGGGCGATGTGGTGCGCCATGGCGGCGATCTCTTCGTCATGCTCCAGCGCGGCATTGAGGCTGGCCGGAACCTCCAGCAGGTGCTGGACCACCTCCATCTCCTCTTCCCGGTCCATCCGGCCGCGCTTGACGGCAAGATGCGCCGCCAGCGCAGCCAGCACCGCCAATTGGCACGTGAATGCCTTGGTGGAGGCGACACCGACTTCGGGTCCGGCATGTGTCGGCAGCAGCAGGTCGGCCTCGCGCGCCATCGTGCTGGTCGGTACGTTCACGACAACGGCGATGGTCTGGCCCGCCGCCTTGCAGTGGCGCAGCGCGGCAAGCGTGTCCGCCGTCTCGCCGGATTGCGAGATGAACAGGGCGAGTCCGCCCGGCTCCAGGACAGGGTTGCGATACCGGAACTCGGATGCGACATCGATATCGACCGGCAGGCGGGCGAAGGCTTCGATCCAGTATTTGGCGACCATCCCGGCATAGAAGCTGGTGCCGCAGGCCACGATGGTGATGCGGTTGATCCTGGACAGATCGAAATCTACCTGCGGCAGCGCCAGCGACTGATCGACCTGGCGCAGGTACGAACGCAGCGTCTGGGCGACCACGGTGGGCTGCTCGAAGATTTCCTTCTGCATGAAATGCCGGAAGTGGCCCTTCTCGATCGCCACCGCGGATGCGCCCGAGGTCACGATCTCGCGCTCGACCCGGTTGTTGGTGGCGTCGTAGATCTGCGCACCGTCCCGCGTGATGACGACCCAGTCACCTTCTTCCAGATAGGTGATGCGCTGCGTCAGCGACGCGAGCGCCAGCGCATCGGAACCAAGATAGGTTTCCCCCTCACCATAGCCCACGACCAGCGGCGAGCCGAGGCGGGCGCCGATCAGCATGTCGGGGAAGCGGCGAAATGCAATCGCCAGCGCAAAGGCACCGCGGAGTTGCGGCAGCACGGCCTTCACCGCATCTTCGGGGGCGACCCCCGCTTCCACCTTTTCGGAGACAAGGTGCGCGACAACCTCGGTGTCGGTCTGGCTTTCAAACGTGCGGCCGCGCGTCTCGAGCGCCTCGCGCAGGGGCCTGAAATTCTCGATGATGCCGTTATGCACCAGCGCCAGTTCGCCGGTTGCATGCGGATGGGCGTTGGCGGCTGTAGGCGCGCCGTGCGTGGCCCACCGGGTGTGGGCGATACCGGTATGACCGGGGGCAGGTTCCCTCGCGAGTTCCCCTGCCAGATTGATCAGCTTGCCTTCGGCCCGACGGCGTACGAGCTGTCCGTTGTCGATCGTGCAGACGCCCGCACTGTCATAGCCGCGATACTCCATCCGGCGGAGGCCTTCGAGCAACCGGCCTGCCACGTCGTCCTTGCCGACAATACCGATGATGCCACACATTCTCTTTCACGCGCCTCTTATCAATCACATGCGCCGGTCGGTTAATCTTCCCCAACCGTCAGCGCCATCCAGAAGTTCTAGTCTTATCAAGTTTCGTCAGGGTTAGCGCCCTCGACGCCACCCGGCGTCGTCAGACAGCCTTGCCCCCCGCAAGCCGTGCCATCCGCCCCAGCATGCCGCGCCGACGCGGCCGTACCGGCGCGAGTTCCTCGCCCAGCCAGCTGTTGGTGCGCTTGCGTCCATCGACGATGGATACCGGCTCACGCATCTGCAGGCGACCCAGCGCCTCGTCCGAAAAAGCGGGCGTGTACCAGATGCAATCTTCGAAATAGTAATGCGTGACCTGCGACCAGCGGGTCAGGTGCGGGTCGGTCTGCCGGCTGCCGCCATGCAGCAGATTGGCGGTCCAGATCAGCGCCTGCCCTTTCCGCGCGAGGAATGGCTCCTCCGCCGCGCCATGCACCTCGCCCAGGGCGCGCCAGCCTGCGGCAAACGGATCCTGCGCGGAGTTGAGCGCGCTGCCATATCCCCGGCGCGCGATCATCGCGTTGCTGAGCTGCGGCCATTTGTGCGATCCGGGAATGTAAAACACCGGGCCGGCCTCGGGCGCGATATCCTCCATGGCCAGCCACACGCCGCACATGAACCGTTCCGGCATGCTGGAGAAATGGACGGCGTCGGTATGCGCCTCCTGCTGGGTGCCGACCGGGAAGTTCAGCGTCTGGAACGGGAAGGCGGCGCGACCATACAGCTTGGTCAGCAGGTCCAGCAGCACCTGATTGGCCGCAATGGCCCTCACATCATCATCGAACTTCCAGGCGTCCTGCACCCGTCGTTCGCCAGCTGTCTTGTCCGATCCGGGATCGGCAAAATCGATGCCGTAGCGCGGACCCAGCTGTGCCTTGATACGCTCCATCCGTGCGTCGATTTCCGGATCAGGGAAGTCGAGCACGGCGTAACCGCGATCGTGCAGGTCCGTGGCGATCCGTGCCTCTTCGGGCGTCAGGTCCATCTGCTCCCGCAATCGGGGAAACAGCGGCGATTCGATCAGAGGCACGCCGGGGAAGGGATTGTTCATTCGCTTTGCAGGCCCTGGTTGGTGACGCAGCCACCACCTCGTTGCTTGCGGCCGGACAGGTCAAGCAGCATCCGCCATGCGCGGCGCAGACCCTTTGGGCCACGCAGCACCTGGGCGACGATGGCCCATCGGTCATGCGCGACGCTGCCGGTTTCGTCCAGTGTGCGATAAAGCTGCCAGAACCGCACCGCCCCCAGAGTGCGCGGCATCAACCAGGCGCCGTGATAGCCGAACGTGGCAGCCGGGTTGCCGGCCCGTTCGGCCGAGAAGCGGTCGGCAATCTCCCGCGGGGCGAACCGCAGACCTTGCCCCTCCAGCCATGCGCGATTGCTGCGGCAGATTGCCACATCCTCCGGATGTGCGGGCACGAAGCCTGGCGCACGGCAGGCCTCCATCAGCCGGCGGCTGCGCAGCGAGAAGCCGCCATTGCCGACATCGTGGCCGTCATCGAACTGCGGCCAGCTGGCACCCACATAATCGTAGTCGAGGAACCCGGGCTCCCAACGGCCGGCATCCACCACATGCCCGTCCCATTGCACCACGAGGCAGAACGGTGTTGCGACATGATCGACCAGGTGGGTCATCAGGAAATCGGAGTAGTCGGCGGATGATCTCACCGCCGGTATCGGAACAATCTCGATCTCCCGGTGGACGTCAGGGACATTCGCGTCCGTCAGCACCTTGCACGCGGCAAAGGCGATCTGGCGGCGACACGCCTCGACAGCTGCGAGCGTCGCGGCGATGTTGACAGAGCTCACCGCGCATAATGTGACTTGCGGCAGCGCAAGGCGTCGATCGTCCTGCATCTCAGAGGGCCAGTGCGAAGCGCTCGCTCGCGCGGCTGAGCTGTGGGTGGTGCCAGGGATCGACCAGCGTTGCCGTGCCCCATATCCGTTGCAAGGCGGCCATCTCGCCTGCAAAGCGCGCGGCGCCGACCGGATCGCGATCAAGGCCGCGTGACACGGATTCGTGATGCACCAGGGTGGCGCGCGGTTCGTAGAGGCTCTGCCATCCCTTCCGGTTCAGGCGCAGGCACAGGTCGACATCGTTGAAGGCGACGGCGAAGTTCGCTTCGTCCAGGCCGTCGACAGCATCGAAGCGGTCGCCCCGCACCACCAGGCACGCGGCAGTCACCGCGGAAACGAAGTGCGGCAGCGAGTGACGGTGGTGGTAGCCCTCCTCCTCCGGCCGCATGAAACGATGCGCGTGGCCGGCTGCGTTGCCGACACCCAGCACCACGCCCGCATGCTGGATCCGTCCATCGGGATAAAGCAGCCGGGCACCGACTGCGCCCACCTCCTCGCGCACGGCCTGCCGGACCATGGTCGCCAGCCAGTTCGGCTCAAGGATCTCGATATCATTGTTCAACAGGCACAGCAGCGTGCCCGTCGCCTGCCGGGCTGCAAGATTGTTGAGCGCCGAATAGTTGAACGGTCCCGGTGCAGACAGAACCCGGTGCCGGTCGGGCGCGCGAGAAGCCCATTCTTGCAACCAGGCAATCGTTTCCGGATCGTCGCTGCCGTTGTCGACGATGATGATTTCCATGGACGGGTAATCGGTGCGGGCCAGCCCGTCGGTGCAGACCTTCAGCAGATCGGCGCGATTGCGCGTCGGTATGATCACGCTGACCGGTGGCAGCGGGGTGCCGGCCGCAGGCTTGTCGACCGGAGGAATGACCGTGAGCGGACGCGTGCGCCGGTGATGCAGGATATGCGGCACATGCTGCGGGGGCTGGCCCGACAGCGCAAGCGCCGCCCTCGCCAGATCTACAGGAACGGTGCCGCTGAATCTCCTGACTGCATCACAGCGCAGGATGCAGGCGCCACTCATGAAATCCTGATGGCGGAACAGTTCAGCGTTCCAGTCCGGCTTGAAGTGCGGCCGGGTGCGCCGGCGCCTGCCGTCCAGCAGATCGTCATCGGCATACAGGATGTCGGCCCGAGCCGTGGCCGCCGCTCCCCGGTAAGTTGCGGCCGCGCCATCCGCCAGCAGATCACCGGGCGTCAAGGGCAGCAACCAGCTTCCGTCAGCCGCCTCGGCGGCATCGGCGATGACCGGAATACCCTGCCGGGCCAAGCTGCCGCAGGTTACGTCATGCCCCGGACCCTGGCCCACGACCGCCACGATCTGCGGACCGGAATCGCTGCCGATCGGCAAGGATGCCTGCCCGATCCAGACGTCATAGGCGTGGCGCGAGGCGCTTAGCAGGGGTGCGAACTGCCCACGTGCACGCACCCGCTTGCCCAGCACCCGCCACCACAGCGCCTTGGCAAAGGGACGCGGGGCGAGCCGGAATGCGTCCAGGTAGACCCTCAGCCGCAGCAACCATCCTGTACGTGAAGCTTGGCCGTCTGTTTTCATCGGGCAGCGCCTTAGCGCCAGCGGATCGCCACCGGCAAGCCGCGCATTACTCGCTCTGGAGCAAGGCAGACGGGATGCGGTTCATCCGGATCACCCATGCCGATCAATGGGCACGAAGCCGTCGATTGCCTGGGCCAGGTCGATATCCCGCTGGCTCACATCCCCTGCATCGTGCGTGGTCAGCCAGATCTCCAGCCGGTTGTAGACGTTGAACCATTCGGGATGATGGTCTGCCTTCTCCGCCACGACAGCGATCCGCATCATCAGGCCGATGGCTTCAGCGAAATCCGCCAGCCTAAGCGCACGATAAAAGGCGCGGCGGTCCGGATCGTAGGTCCAGTGCGGCATGGCGTGGAGTGCGGCGATGCGTTGCTCGGGGGTTAGGGGAGCGATGATGTCAGCCATTATGCGTCACCGGGATCAGTGCGCCGCTGATCGCGCGCGCCTGCGCGCTGGCCAAGAACAGGGCGACGTCAGCGATGGCCGCCGGGCTGGTCCAGTCCGAGGAGTCGGCATCCGGCATGTCGGCGCGGTTGCGTGGCGTGTCGATGATTGCGGGCAATATGGCGTTCACGCGGATGTTCCTCGGCTTCAGCTCGGCTGCCAGCGCCTCCACGATCCGGGCGACCCCCGACTTCGCCGTGGCATAAGGTGCCATGCCCGCGCCTGCCGGCTGGGCGGACGCTGCGCCGACGCACAGGATGGCACCGCCATCGCCTATCCACGGCAAGGCTGCCTGGATCGTGCCGAGGGTCGTCTCCACATTGTCGCTGAACAGCTGACGCCACAGCTCCGGACGGCTCTGCTCGACCGTGCTCCATTCGAAGCCGCCGACCAGATGGATCAGCGCGTCGATGCCGCCGCCCAGGGCCGCGGCGGCGGCGTCCAGCGCGGATCGCGCGCCAGCGGGATCGTTCAGGTCACCGGCGGCAATCTGCCGGACGGCAAGTGGCAGGCCGGCAACTTCCCGCCGAACGATGGCCGTCACCGCATCGCCCCGATCGGCGAACGCCTGAACGACCGCCCGGCCCAGCGCTCCGCCTGCTCCTGTTATCACGATCCGCAATGCTAGAGTTCCTTCCTCTCGCCCATGACTCCGTCAGCCGGTGATGATCCAGTCGTCCTGAATGGCGACCGGCCAGGGCACCAGTCGCTCTCCGGCGCATGGTCCGCCGACGCAGGTACCGTCGGTGATGCGGAACAGCGCTCCATGCCAGCTGCACATGATGAGCCCGCCATCCGGAGCCAGGTACCGATCGAGCTGTTGCGCCAGCGGCAGACCCATATGCGGGCAGCGGTCGACATAGCCATGCACCGCACCGTCACGCCTGACGACAAAGCCGTGGAACCGCCCTGCCCGCAATTGCAGCACGAAATTTCGGGCGGTGCCCTCCGCCAGCTGGTTACCGGGACACAGCCGCACACCGGCGGGAACGGCATCGGGCGTCACCCGGGCTTCGCTCACCTGTCGGCATCCGCTTGCTGCAACGGGTGCGCGGCCGCCACTTCGGGAAGCGCGGAAGTCGCCTCCCCGGCCGCCACGAGCCGCGGGAACGGGGCAAGATCGACGCCGAAGCGTTGCGCGTTGAACAGCTGCGGCACCAGGTAACAGTCCGCCAGGGTGGGCCGATCGCCGAAAGCATAGGTCCCGCCATGCTGCGCCACCAGCGTCTCTAGCGCGGCAAAGCCATCCTCGATCCACCGCACGGCCCATGCGCTGACCTCTTCTGTCGTGGCATCGAAGTCGGCGCGCAGCGTATCCAGCACGCGCAGGTTCTGCAGCGGATGGATGTCGCAGCCGATCAGGGCCGCCATGGCACGGACGATCGCAGCGTCATCCGGATCGTCTGGCAGCAGCGGCGGTTCCGGCCAGCGCGCCTCCAGCCATTCCAGGATGGCCACGCTTTCGATGATGGTGCGCCCGTCATGCTCCACCGCCGGGATCAGGCCATGCGGCGCGATCGCCAGATAGGCCGGACTGCGCTGTGCCTCGATCCTGAGGTCGTGCGAGACATGACGGTGCGGGATGTTCTTGAGGTTCAGCGCGATCCGTACGCGATAGGCCGCGCTTGATCGCCAGTAGCCGTGGAGGACAAGCTCGCTCATGGCGCCGGCAGCACCCGTGCGCGGCACTCGCCGAAGCCGATAGGCACGAACCCGTCCGCCGCGGCGCTGGCCCGCAGGGTAATCTCATCGCCATCTTCCAGGAAGGTGCGCGTCTCGCCGGTCGGCAGCGCCACCGGCTCCTTGCCGCCGACGCTCAGTTCCATCAGGCTGCCGAACCCGTCCCGGGTAGCGGCGGAAATGGTGCCGGTGCCGAGCAGGTCGCCCGGGTTGAGGTTGCAGCCGTTCGATGCATGATGGGTCACGATCTGGCCCACGGTCCAGTACATGTTGCTTGCTGGCCCGCGGCTGAGCCGCAGCGGCGCCATGCCGGCCTCGCGCATGGCGGCGCTGGTCAGCAGCACCTCCAGCATGATGGCCAACGCGCCGTGCGCCTGATCGTCAGGATCGAGCAGATAGGGCAAGGGCGCGGGATCGTCGGCCGGGCGCGGTGGCTGGGCGATGCGGAAAGGCGCGAGTGCCTCCCGCGTGATTACCCAGGGCGAAATGGTGGAGTGGAAGTTCTTGGCGAGGAACGGCCCGAGCGGCTGGTACTCCCACGCCTGCAGGTCCCGGGCGGACCAGTCGTTCAGCAGGCACATGCCCGCCACATGCGCACCGGCGCGATCGATCGGGATCGGCGTGCCGAGCGGATTGCCCTCACCGATCCAGACGCCCAGCTCCAGCTCGTAGTCCAGCCGCGCCGTGGGGCCGAACACCGGCTCTGTTGCCTCGGGCGGCTTGCGTTGCCCGGCAGGCCGGACAAGCGGCTCGCCCGAAGGTCGGATGGAAGAGGCGCGCCCGTGATAGCCGATCGGCACGTAGCGATAGTTGGGCAGCAACGGATTGTCGGGCCGGAACTGCCGGCCGACATTGTTGGCATGATGGATGCCGACATAGAAATCGGAATAGTCGCCGATCGTGGCGGGCAGATGCAGCCGGCAGCCGTCGGCCGGATAGAGCCAGCTCTCGAGCGAGGCCCGCTCCCCCGGCTGTGACAACAGCTGCGACAGCCGCCGGCGCAGATCGACACGCGCCTGTGCCGGCGCGGCCATAAGTCCGTTCAACGTATGGGCAGTGCACAGCCCCGCTGTGGCGGACGGCAGCAGACCAGCCTGCGCACAGGCGGCCAGATCCAGGATCATCGGACCGATCGCCACCCCGATGCGCGGGCGGCCATCCGCCGGCGAGAATACTCCAAACGGCAGGTTCTGGATCGGAAAGTCGGCATGGCCATCCGCATCCGGGACCCAGCTGGTCAGCGCCGGGTCATGCGTCTCGTCCATGTGCCACCAGTTCATGCCGTCTCCTCTCCGCGGCCGGGCAGCTGCGCCTTGCGGAAACCCTGCCAGCAGGTGTCGTAATCATCCTGCAGCAGGTCCGTTTCCACTGCCCAGCGGGTCGGCGTCAGAACATGGCGGGTCTCGAACATGAAGGCCATGGTCCCGTCGATCTTCTGCGGCGAGAGGGTGGCGGCAACGGCGCGTTCGTGGCTTTCCTTATCCGGGCCGTGGCCGGACATGCTGTTGTGCAGCGACGCACCGCCGGGAGCAAAGCCGCCAACCTTGGCATCGTACGCGCCCTCGATCAGGCCCATGAACTCGCTCATGACGTTACGGTGGAACCACGGGGGCCGGAACGTGTCCTCCGCCACCATCCAGCGCGGCGGGAAGATCGCGAAGTCTATGTTGGCGGTGCCCGGCGTGTCGCTCGGCGCGGTCAGCACGGTGAAGATCGACGGGTCGGGATGGTCGAAGCTGACCGTGCCGATCGTGTTGAACCGCCGCAGGTCATACCGATACGGCGCCAGGTTGCCGTGCCAGGCGACCACATCGAACGGGCTATGATCCAGCGTGGTGGTCCACAGCCGGCCATGAAACTTCTGCACGATTTCGCACGGCGTTTCTGCATCCTCGAACGCGGCGACAGGCGCATCGAAATCGCGTGCACTGGCCAGACCGTTGGCGCCGATCGGGCCGAGTTCGGGCAGGCGGAAGAGCGCGCCATAGTTCTCGCACACATAGCCGCGCGCCGGTCCGTCGATCAGTTCGACCCTGAACCGCAGGCCGCGCGGCACCAGGGCGATCTGCAACGGCTCCACCAGGAGAACGCCCTGCTCCGTCACCAGCCGCAGGCGGCCTTCCTGCGGCACGATCAGCAGCTCGCCATCGGTCGAGACAAAGGCGCGGTCCACCATGGAGGCGCTCACCGCATAAAGGTGGATCGCGCAGCCCGCGCCCGTGGCAACGTCGCCATTGCCGGCGCAGGTCACCAGCCCGTCGATGAAGTCGACCGGATCGGCCGGCAAGGCGATCGGATCCCAGCGCAGCCGGTTGGGCGATGGCGGCACCTCCATGAACGGGGCGGAGCGGATCAGCGTGTCCCGCCCATATGGCATAAACGGCCCATGCGACGCGGTCGGGCGCATCCGGTAGAGCCAGCTGCGCCGGTTCTCAGCCCGGGGCGCGGTGAAGGCGGTGCCGGAGAACTGCTCGGCATAAAGGCCGAACGCCGCCTTCTGCGGCGAGTTGCGCCCTTGCGGCAGGGCGCCGGCGACCGCCTCCGTCGCATGGTGGTTGCCGGCGCCCGCCAGCACGGCCCCTTGTACCGGATCAGGCATCGACGGCGATCACGCCACGGCGGATCTGGTCGAGCTCGATGGACTCGAACAACGCCTGGAAGTTGCCGTTGCCGAAGCCTTCATTGCCCTTGCGCTGGATAATCTCGAAGAAGATCGGCCCGAACATGGTTTCCGTGAAGATCTGCAGCAGGATGCCTTCTTCCCCCACATTGCCGTCGATCAGGATCCGGTTGCGCCGCAGCCGTTCCAGATCCTCGCCATGACCGGGCACGCGGCTGTCGACCAGTTCGTAATAGGTCTCGATCGTGTCCTGCAGCTTCACGCCGCGGGCACGCAGCTGTTCCACCGTGGTGAAGATGTCGTCGGTGGTCAGCGCCAGATGCTGGATACCCTCGCCACCATATTCCCGGATGAACTCCTCGATCTGGCTGCGGTCGTCCTGGCTTTCGTTCAGCGGGATGCGGATGGCCCGATCGGGCGCGATCATCGCCTGGCTGAACAGGCCGGTCGCCTGGCCCTTGATGTCGAAATACTTCTGCTCCTCGAAGCCGAACAGCTCGCGGTAGAACGCGCTCCAGACCTGCATCTGCCCGCGCCGGACATTGTGGGTCAGGTGGTCCAGCAGGTCGAGGCCGACATTGTTCTCCGCTTCCGCCTGCTGCCAGCCGTCGATCTCGGACCAGTCGGCATACAGGTCTTCCCCATCACGGATGAAGTAGAGGGAGGAGCCGCCGATCCCCTGGATCACGGTATCGTCCTCGTCTGTCGCCTGGGCGCCATGCTCCAGTGCCCAGGCCAGCGCCTGCGCCGGGTCGGCCACGCGGAAGGCCATCGCGCTGGCGGACGGTCCGTGGGCGGCACGGAAGGCGGCGGCACGGCCACCTTCGTCACGGTTGAGCATCAGGTTGATGCGCCCCTGCTTGTACCGGGTGATCTGCTTGCGTGGGTGCCGGTGCGTGGCGACGAAGCCCAGCTGTTCAAACTGTGCAGCCATGGCGTCGGGATCGGGCGAGGTAAACTCGACGAATTCGAAGCCGTTCAGGCCCAGCGGATTTTCCGGCGAATGGCCCGGTGTGTCAGTCATGTCGGCATCCTTTCGATTGTTCTATCTTGCGCGGCGCGCATTCAGGCCGTCCCTGCTTTCGCATGGGCATAGGCCTGGGTTCCACGATTGTAGATGCGGTCTTCGGTTACGATTGTGGCCGTATCGAGATCGGCCTGATCCGCCAGCTCGGCATAGATCGGCGCGAAATCGGTCTCGGCGGTCTGCCGCAGCAGATCCTCGAAGCTGTCGATCACGAAATAGGTCTGCTGGTAATCGTCGATGCGATAGCGCGTGCGCATCAGGCGCCTGAGATCGAAGCCCAGGCGGTTGGGCGACGGATCGTCCAGCGCGAAGATCGACTCGCCATAGGACGAGACGATGCCCGCGCCGAACAGTCGCAAGCCATCATCGTGCCGGATCAGTCCGAACTCTACCGTGTACCAGTACAGCCGGGCCAGGCGCTCGATCGCGCCAAGTCCGCTGGCGCGCAGGCCGCCCGCGCCATAGGCCTGCATGTAGTCGGCAAACACCGGATGCGCGAGCAGCGGCACATGGCCGAACACATCATGGAAGATGTCCGGCTCCTCCAGATAGTCGATCTGTTCGGGCGTGCGGATGAACCGCCCGGCAACGAACCGCCGGTTGGCAAGATGGTCGAAGAAGACATGGTCCGGCACCAGCCCGGGTACCGCCACAACCTGCCAGCCAGTCGCCTGCATCAGCCGCTCGGACAGTTCGGCGAAGTCGGGGATGCCTGGCCGGGTCATGCGCAGGATGTCCAGTCCGGCCATGAATTCCGGGACGACCCGGCCGGGGAGCATCGCCGCCTGCCGGGCGAACAGATGATCCCACATCGCATGTTCCTGCGGCGTGTAGCGGTACCAGTCCTGCGGGATCGTCCAGTCTGCCGCCGCGCCTTCCGGCGGATTGTGTGTCACTTGTGCCATGCGGACATTGTCGGGCAAGCCGCGGTAAAATGCTGTTCAAAAGCAAGCTAAGCATGTATCTATTATGAGAAATTAAGCCACGAACAGCTTGGAAAGTGAACGGATTGATCAAGCTGGATGCACTTGACCGGCGCATCATCACCCTGCTCCAGCAGGACGCCTCTCTGAGCAATGCGGAACTGGCCGAACGGGTCGGCAGCACCGGCCCATCCTGCTGGCGACGGATTCGCCTGCTGGAGGAAGCTGGCGTGCTTGGCCGGACCATCCGGCTGGCCGACCAGATAAAGCTGGGCCATGGCGTGAACATGCTGTGCAACGTGCGCATGCGCACGTTCGAGGCGGACAGCGTCGCCGCGTTCGAAACCTTCGTGCAGGCGGAGCCCCGGATCATGGAGTGCTTCTCCATGTCGGGCGATTGGGACTACCTGTTGCGGGTGGTGGCAACTGACGTTGCCGATTACGAAACCTTCCTGATGCAGCGGCTGGTCAAGCATCCCTCGGTCGCGGGCGCATCGTCCCACCTGGCGCTGCGGGTCGCGAAATACCAGACGGCCATTCCCGTCGCCTGACCGCCCGTTATTACGGGAATGGCCGGAAAGCGGATCGCGCCTCCCGACCACCACGGCTGAGAACGAGGGAAGTCGCGACTTATTGGTAGCCGCGGTTTTCCTCGCGCTCCTCAGCGGCCTCCCGCTGCGCATCCTCCATGGCTTCTGCCTTGTCGGTTTTGGTTACGCCCTCGGCATCGTCGCCCTTGCCCGTATTGCCGGACTGTGCGGCTGGCTGCGTCTTCGATGCCTGGTCGGCACCGCCCGCAGCCGGCTTTTCGGTGCCGTTTTCATTCACTTGATCGGCCATGTCACTCTCCTCAAGGTACGGTGGCACAACGTCCGACTGCTGAAATCGGCTCCGGCCGCACCCGTGTCTTCGTGTCGGCCGTTCGGCTGGAAGAACCGCATGCGTGTGTTGTGCGGAACCGAGGAAGCTGATCATGCCTGTGACATCGCGTATCGCCATCATCGGGACCGGCAATGTGGGGGCGACAGCCGCCTACGCGCTGATGCTGCGCGGGATCGTTTCGGAGATTGTCCTGATCGACCGGTCGGCAGAGCACGCCGCGGCGGAGGCCACCGACATCGCCGATGCCAATGCCATCGCCCGGCCTGGACGGATCTGGGCGGGTGACTACAGCGACGTCCGCGATGCAGCCATCCTGGTCATCACGGCCGGCGCCACCCCGAAAGACGGCGAACCGCGGACCAGTGTCGCGGGGCGCAGTGCCGTGATCGTGCGGGACTGCGTGGGACAGGCGATGCATGCGGGCTTCAATGGCGTAGTGGTCGTGGCGTCGAACCCGGCGGATGCGATGACCCAGGTGGCACAGGCGGAGTCCGGCCTGCCGGCCGAACGCGTCATCGGCACCGGCACGCTGCTGGACAGCAACCGGTTCCGCAAACGCATTGCCGACCGGCTCGGCATCGCGCCCGGCGCGGTCGCGGCGCAGGTGCTGGGCGAGCATGGCGACAGCGAGGTCATGGCCTATTCGACCGTCCGCATCGGCGGCATGGATCTGGACGCCTATCTGGCCGGCCAGGAGTTCGATCGCGCAGCGGTCGCGCATGACGTCATGCGCGCGGGATACACGATCGGTCATGGCAAGGGCTTCACGTCCTACGGAGTTGCCACCGCGATCGTCCGCATCTGCGAAGCCATCCACCGGGACGAGCGCGTGGTGCTGCCGGTCTCGACCTTGCTCACCGGGCAGTACGGCATCAATGGCATCTATCTGAGCCTTCCCTGCCTGATCGGTGCCACCGGCATCCAGCGGATCCTGACGCCGGAACTCACCCCTGCTGAAACGGACGCTCTGCTCGCATCGGCTGACGTCCTGCGTCGCACTCTGCAGCAGACAGAGGAAGATGCTGACGTTTAGTTACTAGCAATCTAAGTGTGAGCGGAGTAATGATCCGTCGTACAGGGCCGCAGCCTCGAAGACGTCTGCCCGCGTGACGTCACGAGGTCGAGTATCGTGCATTCCATTCCACCATGGAGCTGATCATGGCCCGTCACGGCACCTATCCCCACGACATCGTCCCCCCGCGCTCGCAATATGCCGATGCCGGGCGGTTCGGCAGGCTGTTCGGCGAACTGCCCCCCTTCGCGGCCGATACGCCGGACGTACGCCAGGCCTTGCTGGAGATCGGCAAGGCCGGTGGCATCATGGATGCGAAGGACGATCTCGACCAGACGCCCAAGGACCTCATCGTCAATCCGGCTTTCTCGAAGAAGAATTCCGACAATCCACAGATGACGGCGGGACTGACCTTCCTGGGGCAGTTCCTGGATCACGACATGACCTTCGACCCGACCTCCAGCCTGGAACGGCAGGCGGATCCGGAACATGTCTCCAACTTCCGTACCCCCAGCCTGGGTCTCGACAATGTCTACGGGGCGGGCCCGGGCGTGCATCCGCATCTTTACGACCAGACAACCGGCTATACCTTCCTGGTCGAACCGATGGGCACGCCGGGCAAGTGGGACGTGCCGCGCAACAGCCAGAACGTGGCACTGATCGCCGATCCGCGGAATGACGAGAACGCGATCATCAACCAGTTGCAGCTGGCCTTCCTGCAGTTTCACAACAGGGCAGCGGATCATGCCCGCACCAAGATCAAGCTGAAGGCCCCGCACGAGATCTTTGCCGAGGCGCAGCGTATCGTCCGCTGGCATTACCAGTGGATCGTGGTGCACGAATTCCTGCGCAAGACATGCGGTGGGGCCGTGGTGGACGATGTGCTGCAGAACGGTCGCAAGTTCTACAAGTGGCACAACGAACCGTTCATCCCGGTCGAGTTCTCCGTTGCTGCCTATCGCTTCGGGCACAGTCAGGTGCGCCCATCCTACCGGCTGAACTTCACCGGTGAGGCCGGGCAGCCGTTCTTCGCCATGATCTTCAAGGGCACGCCATCCAGTCCCACTGATCCGGACGACCTGTCGGGCGGGTGCCGCGCCCCCCGGCGTTTCATCGACTGGCCGACCTTTTTCGATTTCGGCGACGGCAACGTGCGACCCAACAAGAAGATCGACACGTCCCTGTCCACCGCCCTGTTTCACCTGCCCGGCTCAGTCGTCGGCAAGGCGGACGCCAAGAGCAATCCGGCATCGCTGGCACAGCGCAACCTGCTGCGGCATCTCACCTTCGCATTGCCGTCCGGGCAGCGTGTCGCACGGGCGATGCAGCTCGATATCCTGTCGAAGGGCGATCTGGCCGATCTGAAGCCGTTCGGTTTCGACGATCGCACGCCGCTCTGGTTCTACATCCTGCGCGAGGCAGCGATCTTTGCGAATGGCGAGCGGTTGGGCCCCGTGGGCGCGCGCATCGTGGCGGAGGTGTTCATCGGCCTGTTGCAGGGCGATCGGTCGTCCTATCTCTCGCAAGACCCCGACTGGCAGCCTTTCCTGCCCACGATCGATCCGGTCAGAGCCGGCGACGACTTCACGATGATCGACCTGCTGCGCTTTGCCGGAGTTGGATGACCCGGGCGCGGCGCCTTGGCCGATCGAGAAAAACCCTTTCCGATCCGATAGTTGACGCCAGTCGTCGCATCGGCGGCACACATGGTCTGCCCGACGCTGACAAGCCCGGCATGATGTGGCACCGGCCGGCGGATGGATATCAGCAGACGACAGATGATGCTGGCAGGGGGCGTGTTTGCCGCAACCTCCATGCTGGCAGGCGGGATGCGCGGACAGGGATCAGGCTCGATCCCGGCGGCTGCGCTCCGCACGTCGGTCCCGCCGAAGGTTGCGGCGGCCCCGGCCGTGCAGTCGATCGTGCCGCCTGAACTGATGGCATCGGCGAAGGCGGCGCTCGACCGGCAGGACCCATCGATCCTGCGCGACCGGATGGCGGTGGTCGACTTCGCGGCTGCATCCTCGAAGCCGCGGCTGTATCTGGTGGACCTGCTGTCGGGTGACGAGCGGGCGCTGCTGGTGACGCATGGCAGCGGCTCCGATCCCGATCACAGCGGTTGGACGAAGCGCCTCTCCAACGATCACGGCTCCAACGCATCGAGCGAGGGCGCGTTTGCCGCGCTGAACTACTATTCTGGCAAGCATGGCCGTTCGCAGCGGCTGGCGGGACTGGATGCCAGCAACAGCAACGCGCTGGATCGCGCGATTGTGATCCACGGTGCATGGTATGCCGAACCGGACGTGGTCGGCGCGACCGGCAAGCTGGGTCGCAGCCAGGGCTGCTTCGCTGTCGGGGATACGAAGATCGACACCCTGTTCGATCATCTCGGCACCAACCGCCTGCTCTACGCGGCGAAGCTCACCGCCTGAGCACCGGGCTGCGCTGCTACGGCGCCTCGGCATCCGCCGGGCGCACCTGCCCCGGCCGACCCTGTCGGCACTCCAGCAGGTCGCGGTCCCATCCGCCCAGCCCTGCCGCCGCATCATAGGTCGATTCAAGGAAGGCAAGCAGCGCCGCATCGCCATCCGCCGCCGCCTGCACCGCCGCGTAGGGCAGCACGAACTCCGACAGGCCCTCGTGCCAGAAGGCGGCATCAGGGCGGACCGGCGCGTCGCGGAAGCCATCCGGCGCCGGGTAGGCGTAGGCATAGAAGGCAGGCTCGTCCATGCCGCCACCGCCTGGCCAGAACCCTGCGGACGAAACCTCCCGGTCGTACGCTTCCTGCGCCACCGCATTTGGCAGGGCGGGAACGCCGCCGCCGTGCAGCGGTGCACGCCGGCCCGAGAACCGTGTGACGGCCAGGTCGAAGCTGCCCCAGAACAGGTGAACCGGGCTCGCCTTGCCCAGGAAGGATGTGCGGAACGCCTTGAACACCCGATCCGTCGCCAACAGCGCCTGGTGAAACCGTTCGACGGCATCACGATCATAGGGCCGATCACGATGATCCTGCGCGAACGGCACCGGGTCCGGCACTTCGTTCGGGCGACCATCGAAGCGCGGCGTACCACCCAGATCGGAGATCAGCTGGACGAAGCGGTCGCGAAAGGCGGCCACTGTCATCGGGCCCAGTGCGAACGAGCGCCGACGGCCATCCACGGCAATCCCGACGACCAGATGCTCGTGGAAGTCGAACTGGATCTCCAGGCCCGGGCCATCCGGTATCAGCGAGGAGGTCAGTCCGGCAGGCGTGACATAAAACGTCGCGTGCCATGCATGGTTGATCCACGGGGTATGCGCCAGTCGGTACTTGCCAGCGACCTGCAGGTACAGGTGCAGAGCCGAACAGGTGTCCTGCCAGTCGAGGTAATCGAGACGGGGCCATTGCTGGGTCATTCCGGCATCCTTTGTCCGATAGGGAGGTCTGCGATCCTGCATGTGCTAGACCACCAGCCTCTGGCAGCCTAGTTCCAGAACGATAGCAGAGCGCAAACCGTGAGAGGCGAAACCATGATCGAGATGATGATCGAACAACGTCGCCGCAGCCTGGGCGGCGGCATGGAGGTCGGACGCGTGCTGCCGTTTGCCAAGCGGCGGATGGTTGGCCCCTTCATCTTCTTTGATCACATGGGGCCGATGGATCTGGAGGCCGGGGTGGACCGTAGCGTTGACGTGCGACCGCACCCGCATATCGGCCTGTCGACCGTCACCTATCTGTTCTCTGGCGAGATCATGCATCGCGACAGCCTGGGCTACGAACAGTCGATCCGTCCGCAGGAGGTCAACTGGATGACGGCGGGGCGCGGCATCACCCATAGCGAACGGTTCGAGAAAGCCCGCGCAACCGGTGATCACCTGCATGGCATCCAGGCTTGGGTCGCCCTGCCCGATGCGGACGAGGAGACCGCGCCGGCCTTCTCCCATCACGAGGGCGCCGACCTGCCGACCTGGAGCGATGCGGGCGTGCATGGCCAGCTCATCGTCGGCGCTGCCCATGGCCTTGCCGCAGCTGCACGAACGCATTCGCCGCAGTTCTATGCTCATCTGGAGCTGGAGGCCGGCGCCCATGCGGAAATCCCCGCCGGACATGCGGAGCGCGCCGTCTATGTCGCGCGCGGCACGATCGAGGTGGGGGATCGCCGGGTGGTCGCCGGGCAGATGGCCGTGCTGCGTCCTGCCGCCTCGTCGATCCGCGCGACGGAACCCGCAACGGTAATGGTGCTGGGCGGCGAGCCCGTGGTCGAGCGGTTCCTGTACTGGAACTTCGTCTCGTCCTCCCAGGACCGGCTGCAGCAGGCAGCCGAGGACTGGAAGGCCGGGCGCATGAAGCTGCCCGATGCGGACGACCAGGAGTTTATTCCCCTGCCCGACCATCCGCCGGCGCCTCCGCCGGCAATGTCCTGATCCGATATCGCGACCGGAGCACCAGGCGAGAGATGCCGGGCTCCGGATAGGCTGGATGGCCTAAAGCAGCTCAGCCCGTGTCCCCGCATTGACTGAAAGTTAAGCCGGCGCCGTTAATAAGGCGACCGGATCTGTCGCCTCGCGATGTCATCTGCAAAGTCATGAAAAGAATCACTGCAGCATATCGTGTGGGCACATGGCGCATCAGCAACTTGTGGATAGACAATCCCCAAATTGGGGCATGCACGAAGCAGATGGTGCTGGCAATTCTGCATTCGGTTCGCGATGATGGCAGCCAAGAAAACAAGAGGATGCAAGAAACGGGATGCCAGACAGCAGGGGGCTGCCGTGTTCCGATCCGGATGCCGGGCATATGATCAGCGGCGAGAATGCCACTCGGCCCGAGCGTTTCGCCGACGTTGCTGCAATGGACGTGCTGCAGACTTATGATGCGCCTGTGGTCGTGATCGGCGAAGGCAACGAGGTGCGCTGGACCAGTTCCGGAGCAGAACGCTGGCTGCGCGCGCCGGCGCCGGTGTTCCTGCATGCTGGCCGGCTGTGTTTCGACGACCAGCACTGGCGCGGCGGCGTCGCCCGGCTGCGCACTTGCCTGGAAGGGCCGGAGCGCCGCCAGATCCTACTGGGCGATCCTTCGGGATCGAACTGGGTGATCATTGCGGGCTGGCTGCGGCAGCTGCCGGACGAGCAGGTGCTGATCACAACATACCGGATGGCACATCCGCTGCGGCAGGCGGCACATAGCGGGCTGGCGGAGCAGTTCCGCCTGACCCCGGCACAATGCGCGGTGCTGGACCTGTTCGCCCACATGCTGCCACCACGCGACATCGCCAAATCCCTCGGATTGACGGTTCATACGGTGCGCAGCCACTTCAAGACGATCCACGCCAAGACCGGGGTCCGGTCCAGCATGCAGCTGCTGCAACTGGTCCGCGCGTTCTGTGACGCGTGAATTTATAAACTGGCACATTGCGGGACACCTTGGTGTTTTTGAATGACCTCCCCAGATTGTGGGTGGTCGCTGCTGGAACCAAATCATAACATCGCATTAACAAAGTGACTTCCGCTCCGATGAAGTATCACCTGGCCATGAAGCCGGGACAGGACTTCAGGTGCAGGCACGGTCACCTTGAGGATTTGAGGGGGTTACCTAATGCTCCGTGTTATCGCGCCCTGCGCCGTGAAAACGGCGCTGGCGGTACTTGCCGTCTTAGCACCGATCTCTTCTGCACACTCCCAGGACATCGTCTACGAACCCGTCGATCCCAGTTTTGGCGGCAATGCATTCAATTCCGCGCATCTGCTCGGCATCGCCAATTCGCAGAACGACTACCGCGATCCCAAGGCAGCCTCTTCATCCACCGGATCGCAGGCCGACATCTTCGCGCGCCAGCTGCAATCGCGTCTGCTGTCGTCCCTGTCCTCCCAGATCGTTTCGGCCATCTTCGGCGACAATCCGCAGGAACAGGGCACGATCAGCTTCGGCGGGCAGACCATCAACTTCGTACGCGGACTGACAGAGGTCACGCTGACCATCACCAACACCGAAACGGGCGAGACGACCGAAATCATCGTGCCGACCTTCGTGGACATCAACTGATCGGTCGACTGGCGATGAACCTGCGCACCCTCCTGGCCCGGGCCTGTACCCTCCCCCTGCTGCTGGCGCTCGGCGCCTGCTCCACGGTGGGGGATGATGGCCGGACGCTGTTTCCCGAAACGCGGCCTGATGCCTTCACTCCGGAACGGACCCAGGCAGGCCGGTTGCTGCTGCAATTGCCCCCACCCAGCCGGCCGGTCGCCGTCGCGGTGTACGGTTTCGTCGACCAGACCGGGCAGTACAAGGCGAGCGAAGTCGGCTCCAGCCTGTCCCGCGCGGTCAGCCAGGGTGGCGGATCGATCCTGGTCAAGGCGCTGCAGGATGCTGGCCAGCGGCAGTGGTTCACCGTGGTGGAGCGCGAATCGCTGCGCAACCTGCTGAACGAACGCCAGATCATCAACGAGATGCGCCAGCGTTATCTGGGGGAGCAGACCGTCAACGCCCAGGCCCTGCCCTCGCTGCTGTTCGCGGGCGTGCTGCTGGAAGGCGGCGTGGTGGGGTATGACACGAACACCGTCACCGGCGGTGCCGGGGCAGCCTTCCTGGGCATCGGTGGCAGCACCGAATACCGGCAGGATACCGTCACCGTCTATCTGCGGGCCGTGTCGGTCCGCACCGGCGAGGTACTATCATCGGTCACCGCATCCAAGACGATCGCGAGCAGGTCCGTGGGGGCCAATGCCTTCCGCTATGTCGCGTATAAGGAATTGCTGCAGGCCGAGGTCGGCTACACCACCAACGAACCCGACCAGCTGGCATTGCAGCAAGCGATCGAGCGGGCCGTGTACTCGCTGGTGCTGGAAGGGGTCGAGCTGAAGCTATGGGACTTCGCCGATCCGCAGGCCGGCTCCGCCTTGCTGGACCAGTTCCGGCGCGAGCGTGACGGCGAGGTGGACGAGGCGCAGATGACTGCTGCCCTCAGCGCCCTGCCGCGCATGTCACCGCAGCGCACCGTGCGCCCGGACGTCGTCGCCGAACAGGTGGCGGCGGGGCCGATGCAGAACGGGCGCCCTGCCATCCATCGCGGAGGGGGCGCACGTTGAGCTGAATTTACAGGTTCGATCGCCGGATGGCGACCATGGGCCGCGTGGCTGGTGCCGGACCAGCCGCCGCAAGGGGCCACCATCTCCGGCATGCCGATCGGTGAAGTTGCAGCTTCGCCAGTGGGCATGAAGACGAAGGCGCGCCGGAGTTGCAGCTCCGACGCGCCAGGTAACTGAAGTTGTTTGCCACAACCCAGGTCTGCCCTTCGCCTTGGCGCAGGACAGGCATGGTTATGAAATTCCGGAAGGGTTTTTACAACCGTGATCGATCATCGCACTGCCGCACAAAAAGCCGCGTTCGTCGGCCGGCCGCGCGCGTCAACGGGCGCAAGACCCCTCTCCGGAAATCGTCAGAATGAAGCCTGGCCAACAGGCCGAAGCCTTCGGCTGTCCGCGCGGATCGTCCGCACGGCGCCATCGGGCCGCATCACCACCAATCGTTACATTGCAGGGGTTTGATCATGAGGAAGTTTATTCTCACCACCGTTTCCGTTGCCGCGCTGATCGCGGGCGGACAGGTGCTGGCGCAGGACAACACGAGCACGCTGACCCAGGCCGGTCAGTACAACATGAACGCGACGACCCAGAACGGGTCCGATGCGACGTCGACGGTGACGCAGACCGGTAACGGCGTGAATGCCACCAATGCCAACCGCGTGGGTGTCACGCAGGGCGGCAACGGCGCGGTGTCGACCGTCGTCCAGAGCGGCGCCGATCGCAACGAAGTCGAAGTCGTGCAGTTCGGTGCCAACACGTCCTCCGTCACCCAGTCGGGCACCGCTGCCGGCGCCGAGGTCCGCCAGACCGGTGACGGCAACGAGTCCGTCATCGAGCAGGCTGGCAATAGCGTGCAGGTGGGCAATGCCCTGAACAGCTCTGCCTCCGGCGTGGAGCAGTTCGGTGACAACAACACCTCCTTCGTGGATCAGGATCCGAGCAGCTTCGCTTCGGCGAATGTCTATCAGGTGGGCGAGAACAACGGCTCCATCGTGACGCAGGAAATCGTTGGCGGTGGCGCCGGCGGCGCCAACCGGTCGGTTGCCGACGTGGACCAGTCCGGCGCGTTCAACGATGCCAGCATCCAGCAGACGGTGCGCCGCGCTGATGCCTCCATCACCCAGAGCGGCAACACGCAGACGGCCAACATCATCCAGAACGGCTCGGAAGCGATCGCATCCGTGAACCAGCTGGGTCAGGGCAACATGGCCGACGTGACCCAGCAGGACGATGCCGGCGGGCTGGCCGAAGTGGTGCAGGCCGGTGGCGACAACATCGCCACCGTCACGCAGACCTCCGTCAATTCGGTCGCTGACCTGTCGCAGACCGGCCAGGGCAATAATGTCGAGCTGTCGCAGGGCCGTTCGAACGGCAACGCCTTCCAGACCAACGGCCAGCAGGCCCTGATCACGCAGGATGGTGACGACAACGACGTGCTGGCAGTCCAGTCGGGCAGCTCGGGCGACCTGAACGTGCTGCAGACCGGCGACCGCAACCGCGCCGATGTGGAGCAGTCCGGCTTCGACAACTCGGCGGGCGACAATGCCGGCCTGGCCGGCATCACCCAGGGGGGCAGCGACAACCTCGCGATCGTCAGCCAGGGCGGCCAGCTGTCCAACGCGTTCATCGATCAGATCGGCGACTTCAACACCGCCGATATCAGCCAGTCGGTGAACAACGCCCCGAACCCGGCCGGTGGCCCGGATCCGATGGTGGTGTCCGCCACGATCGAGCAGGGTGGCAGCAACAACATCTCGTCGATCGCCCAGTTCGGTGGCAATGCCACCAACAGCGCACGGCTGATGACTGCCAGCAGCAGCCAGGGGGGTGACGACAACACCAGCTCCATCAGTCAGACCAACTCGCTGATCGAACTGGCCGCGTCGGAGAACAGCGCCACCGTCACCCAGGACGGCAACGGCAACGAAAGCGACGTGACGCAGAATGGTGCCGGCAATCTGGCTCTGGTGAACCAGTTCGGCGACGGCAACCTGTCCTTGCTGACGCAGACCGGCCTGGATCACTCCGCGACGGTGAACCAGTTCGGCTCGAACGATAGCTCCACCATCAACCAGACTGGCAGCTTCAACAATGCGGTCGTGACGCAGGGCGCCGCGAACTAAGGCGGCAATACCTGACCGGAACCGGCGTCCTCCTTGCGGAGGGCGCCGGTTTCCGGCATTTTCAAGGGAGATCGTTCAATGGCAATCGCCCTCACCAGCCTGGCCCTGCTCGCCGCAGCGGCAACAGCGCCCGGCACCGCATGTGAAAGGGACCCGGGCATGACGACTCAGGATGGCAGCGACGCTGCCGACAGCCGCACCGCCGGCAGCACCATGATCGTGCGCAGCGGCACGGGCCACACGGCGGAGGTGACGCGCACCGGCGACGGGACCGTGCACATCGCGCAGACCGGCACGGACCACGCCAGCGTGGCGGTGCAGTCCGGCACCGGCGATCGCCTGGTGATCGACCAGAGCGGCCAGTCGGCGCGCGCCGAAGTGACGCAGGACGGGCCGTGCAACCGGGCCGCAATCACGCAATCGGGCGCTGGCAACAGAGCGGTCGTACGGCAGGGAACCCGCCGGTGAACCCGCGCATGGCATGGCATCCGGTGCTGCTCGGCGCCGTGCTGGCAACTTCCGGCACGGCGCAGGCACAGAACTCCGGCAACCGGGCGCATGTCACCCAGACTGGGGAGGCGAACCTGCTCGAAATGCTTCAGCGCGGTTCGGCCGGGCAGGACGCCACCGTGCGCCAGGACGGGACGGACAACACGATGCTGCTCGAGCAGGCGGCCGCCGGGCCAGGCAACGAAGTCCTCGCCACGCAGGCGGGTACCGGCAATGTGCTGCGGCTGGAGCAGTCCGGCTCGGACAACCAGGCGGTTTTGGCACAGCATGGCTCGGGCAACAGCATGCGCGCGGTGCAAACCGGCGACAACAACCGCCTTGGCTGGACACAGATCGGCGACAATCTGGCCGATCTTGCCATCACGCAGACCGGCAATCAGGTCATCCAGATTACCCAGGGACGCTGATGATGCGACGGGCACTGTCATTTGCCGCAGCCCTCGCCTGCACCGGCCCCGCCGCTGCACAGGACGGGGCCGATCCGGCGCGGATCGACGATTTCGCGGTCCCGGCATCGGCACAGCCGCTGGGCGTCGAACAGCTGGAACCCGACGCTGCGCCACTGCCCCCATCGGCACCGGTGCCGGTGCGCGATTCCTCGGCGCCCGTGGGGGCCTCCAGCGCCGCCGACAGCGCACCGCGGGCGACGGCGCCGATCACCGGCACCGACCGCTGCGATCCGCAGCAACCATCCGCCGACCGGGCGGAGTGCCGCAATACCCTGGAAAGGCGGGCCGGTGACTTTGCCGCCCCGGCGCCCGCGACCCTGAGCGCGGAGCAGGCGCTCATCGCCAGCCAGCGGCCGCAGGCGTCCCGGCATGAACCCGTCGGCTCCGGCCGGCGCGCGCGGATGGCTGGCACCGGTCCCACGGATGATGAGCTGCGGAGCAATCAGGAACTCGCCACCATCTATCTTAGCCGCGAAGGTCAGCCCGTCGATCATCCGAAGGAACCGACGATACCGGAGATCCCTGCCGCGCTGGACCAAGTGATAGAGGCGCTGCGGCAGGCCGAAAACACCGGGCGCTGATCCACAGATCAAGCCCGACAGAAGCTGCCGTGCTAGCCTGAGCCGATGACCAGCTTCCTGACCTTGTCCCACATCACGGCTGCCACCCCTGACGGATACAGGCTGTTCGGCGGTCTTTCCCTGGCAATCGGCGCCGAGCGGGTTGGCCTGGTCGGACGCAACGGCTCGGGCAAGTCGACGCTGCTGCGTATCGCCGCAGGTCTGGCCGAGCCGCTGCAGGGCACGGTTGCGCGCGTCGGCACCAGCGGCACCCTGGCGCAGCACTGGCCGGAAGAGCACTTCGTCGCGCGGGCGCTCGGCGTGGAGGAAGAGATCGCGCGGATCGACCGGATCGTGGCCGGTGGCGGCAGTCCCGCCGATTTCGCCTCGGCCGACTGGAACCTAATGCCGCGGATCGAGCAGGCGCTGGCGGAGGTCGCCCTGCCCGACCTGCCGCTTGATCGCTCGATCGGCACGCTGTCCGGCGGCGAGCGCACGCGCGTCGGGCTGGCGCGGCTGACGCTGGAGCAGCCCGACATGCTGCTGCTGGACGAGCCGACCAACAATCTCGATCTGGCCGGCTGCGCCGCCGTGCACCAGTTCGTGGCACAATGGCGCGGCGGCGTGCTGATCGCCAGCCATGACCGAGCATTGCTCGAAGGGATGGACAGGATCGTGGAACTGACCCCGGTCGGCGTGCACATCGTGACCGGCGGCTGGTCGGCCTTCACGGCTCAGCGGGAGGCCGAGCGCATGCAGGCGACAGCCGAGCTGGATCGCAGCGCAGCCGCTCTGCGGGCAACCGAACGGGCGGCACAGGCAGCGCGGGAGGCCAAGGACCGGCGCGACAAGGCCGGCCGCGCCTTTGCCGCGTCCGGGTCGGAGCCCCGCATCCTGTCAGGCATGAAAGCCGAGCGCGCCCAGAACAGCGCCGGGCACGCCCGCACTATCACCGCGCGCCTTGTCGACGAGGCGGGTAACCGGCTGCAGGATGCCCGCGTCCGGGTCGAGGTGCTCACTCCGCTCACGATCAGCCTGCTGACCAGCGGGGTGCCATCGACCGCCGATGTGCTGACGCTCGATGCGGTGGAGGTGAATGTCGGGCAGCGCCGGCTGGGCCCGTGGACGCTGGCGATCCGCGGGCCGGAGCGGATCGCGCTGGTCGGCTCGAACGGATCGGGCAAGACGACGCTGCTGAAGGTCGCGGCCGGACAACTGGTACCGGATCGCGGCACGGTGCGACGGGCCGACGGCCGCATCGCGATGGTCGACCAGCATGCCGGCCCGCTGGACCCGGCGGACACGGTGCTGGATAATCTGCGTACCCAAAATCCTGCCATGAGCGATGAAGCCGCGCATGCGGCCTGCGCCCGCTTCGCGTTCCGTAATCGGGATGCCGACCGCATTGTCGGCACCCTGTCCGGCGGCGAACGCCTGCGCGCGGCCATGGCGGTGGTGATGGCGGGCGCGCATGCGCCATGGCTGCTGATCCTGGATGAACCGACCAACCATCTGGACATCGCCTCGATCGAGGTGCTCGAACATGCCTTGCGCGAGTTCGATGGCGCGCTGCTGGTCGTCAGTCACGATCAACGCTTTCTCCAGGCGATCGGCGTTCACCGATGTTTCGAACCTGGACGTGCAGACAATGCGGCACGCAACTGACCGCCGCGAGTTACGGCCATGCTACGGCAAGGTCGTGCGATGTATCGACCCGGACTGGATGCAGCTTCATGATGGGTGCACGGCGTGAGCGACGATGACGGGGCACAACCGGTAGAGGTCATGGGGCCGCCCGCCGACGCGGCCGGCGACGCTGACACCCGGCGTCGCAAGGCGTTGCGGATCGCCCGCAATGTCGCAATCGGCGTGGTTGTCGTCATCGCCACGATCTGGCTGGTGCTGTTCATCACGAAGGGACGGTTCCTGAAGGGCCCGTTCGAGCGGACCGTGACCAGCCTGATCGACCGGCCGGTCAAGGTGCGCGGTGACTTCCAGCTCTACTTCGCACCTTTCGACATCAAGCTGTTCGCCGAAGGGCTGACGGCCGGAAATCCTGGCTGGACCACACAACGGCACCTGTTCAGCGCCCGTCGCATCGACACACGGATCGCACCGCTGTCCCTGCTGTTCGGCCGCCGGCGCCTTCGCTGGCTCGACCTGGATGACGCGTCGCTCGACCTGGAATGGAACGATGCGCACACCACCAACAGCTGGACCTTCTCCAGCGATGGCAAGGGCAAGCCGTTCGAGCTGCCGATCATCGAACGGACGAAGCTGGTGTCGACGGCGGTGCGCTACCGCGATCCGCGTCTGGCCTTGCTCGCCGATCTCGATTTCTCGTCTATCAGTTCCCGGGACGCCCGCATCGGCGAGGCGGTGCGCTTCACCGGCGATGGCCAGATCCGGCAGACTCCGTTCACGCTGCGCGGCGCATTGCTGACCCCGAACGAGACCGTGGCACGCGGCCGCAACCGGCTTGTCCTGGATGCGGTTGCCGCCAACAACCGCATCAGGATGTCCGGCACGCTGCCCAGCCTTGCCGATATAGAGGGCGTGCCGCTGGCGATGACCGCAAGCGGGCGGAACGTGGCCGAACTGCTCGGCATCCTGGGGATCGTGGTGCCGCGCACCCGTGCCTACCAGCTCAAGACGACACTGGTGAAGCGGGACAGTCAGTACCGCTTCGGCGATCTGACCGGCAGCTTCGGCGACAGCGACATCGCCGGGGCGTTCACCATCGATAATGGCGGGGAGCGCGTCCATATCGATGCCGATCTCGCCACCAAGGTGCTCGACATTGTCGATGTTGCGCCCTTCATCGGCTACAACCCCGATCTGGTCGCCAGCCGCGGCGTGGCCGCGGCAGCCAGGGCCACCGGTGCGGCACCTGCGCGCCTGTTGCCGGACGCGACGCTCCGGGCCGAAGGCCTGCGCGCGTTCGACGCCGATGTCCGTTACAAGGTTGCGCGACTGCGATCGGACAGCGTGCCGGTCACCGACGTGGCAATCACCGTCGCGCTGGACGATGGGCTGCTGAACCTGTCACCCTTCCAGTTCACCATGGCGCGCGGCACGGTAACGTCGGATGTGAGCTTCGACTGGCGCAGGCGACCTGCGCGCGTTACCTACGACTTCCGGCTGGGTGCCACGCCGATGGCGCAGCTGCTGGGCGGCTTCGGCGTCGCGGAGGCGGGGACCAGCGGTACCGTCAGGGGCCGCCTGCAGCTGGAGGGCGATGGCGACACCCTGCATGACTCGCTGGCGACCTCCCGCGGGCGGATCGCCTTCGTCATTCCGCAAGGCAATCTGACGACCCGCAATGTCCAGCTGTCCGAGCTTGATCTGGGAACGTTTGTCCAGAAGATGTTCGAGGAGCGGCTGCAGGATCCGGTGAACATCAATTGCGGTCTGGTCGCCTTCACTGTCCGCCGGGGCGTCGCCGCAGCCGATCCGATCCTGATCGATACCCGCAAGAACGTGATCACCGGCCGTGGCGGGTTCAGTTTCGGTAGCGAGCAGATCGATCTGGCCTTCCGGGCCGACGCCAAGAAGTTCAGCCTGTTCTCCGGCCAGTCGCCAGTGGGCATCGGCGGCTATTTCTCCGAGCCCGCGCTGACGGTGGTAACTCCGGAGCTTCTTGGCCGCGCGGGCGTAGGCCTGGGGCTGGCAGTGCTGGCCGCGCCACCGGCGGCATTGCTGGCCTTTGTCGATGTTGGCGATGCGCAAGGGGCGGCGTGCGGGCCGATCCTGGCCGGGGCCACTGCCAAGGCGCAGCGCACCCGCGATGGCGAGCGTCGTGACGATGTCGGCGAGGGCGATGAAGGCACCACCGAACGCGCACCCCGCAAGAAGTTCCTGGGGATCTTCTGAGCAGACCCAGACCCGCCGGGCTGCAGCGTCGTTCGGCAGCAGACATCGGTCCCGCCGTTGCGTGGCTTGCAGTCAGCCGCCGGTCGATCAAGCCAAGTTCTGCATCGTCCGACGCGGCCTTTGGTTTGGACGCGCCGGGGCGCGACGCGGCATAGCCGACGGGTAGCTGCCGTGTGCACGAATACCGGCCGGCAGCATCATGGGAGAGCCGCTGCAATGCCGAATCTGAGCCACACCGACATTGCCAGCCGCATCGGCGGCGGGCTGCTGTCCTTCCCGGTCACCCATTTCGATGCTGATGGCGCATTCCTGGAAGGGCCTTACCGCGCCCATTGCGCCTGGATGCTGGAGCATGAGCTGGCCGGCCTGTTCGCCGCCGGCGGCACGGGCGAGTTCTTCTCGCTGACCCCGGCCGAGGTGCGCGACGTCGTCGCGGCTGCCGTCGCTGAAACCGGCGGGCGTATCCCGGTGATCTCGGGCTGCGGCTACGGCACCGCCATCGCCACCGGCATCGCGCGCGATGCCGAGGCGGTCGGCGCCGATGGCCTGCTGCTGCTGCCGCCATACCTGATGAGCGCATCGCAAGAGGGGCTGTTTCGCCACGTCGATGCCGTGTGCAAGGCGACCGGACTGGGCGTGATCGTCTACAACCGCGACAACGCCATCGTGGATGACGAGACACTGGCCCGCCTGTGCGATGCCAATCCCAATCTGGTCGGTTTCAAGGATGGCGTCGGTGATATCGAGCTGATGACCCGCATCTATGCCCGTATGGGCGAGCGGCTGACCTATATCGGCGGGCTGCCGACGGCAGAAACCTTCGCCACCCCGTATCTGACCATGGGCGTGACGACCTATTCGTCCGCCATCTTCAACTTCATGCCGGAATGGGCGCTGCACTTCTACCGCTCGGTCCGGGCGGACGACCGGGCGGAGGTGCTGAAGCAGCTGCGCGATTTCGTGCTGCCGTACATCACCCTGCGCAACCGCGGGCGCGGCTATGCCGTGTCGATCGTGAAGGCGGGCATGCGCGTGGTCGGCCGCGATGCCGGCCCGGTCCGCTCCCCGCTGACCGATCTGGACGAGGCAGAGCACGCCGAACTGCAGGCGCTGGTGGAGCGGGCGACCGCGTCGGTAATGGCGACCGCCGGATGACCCCTCCCGCCGCCCGACAGGCAGCTCCCTGCACGACAAGGGCGTTGCCGGGGCGCGGGTGTGAACCTAGCGTCGGCTGATGTTCGAGCTCAGCCAGCTTCGCTGTTTCGTGGCCGCCGCGGAAGAACTGCATTTCGGCCGCGCGGCGCAGCGGCTGAACATGACGCAGTCCCCGCTCAGCCGGCAGATCCAGCTGCTCGAGCGGATCCTGAACGTCACGCTGCTGGAACGCACCAGCCGCACCGTCAGCCTGACGCCGTCGGGCCAGGTGTTCCTGATCGAGGCGCGGCGCATCGTGCGGCTGGCGGAAAGCGCCGCTTTGTCGGCCCGGCGCGTGGCCCGCGGTGATGCGGGCCGGGTATCGATCGGCTTCACCGCCGTCTCGGGCTATCATCTGGTGCCCAAGATCGTGGCGCAGGCGCGGGCATCGCTGCCCAATGTGGAGCTGGACCTGCGCGAGATGGTCTCCGGCGATCAGGTGGATGCCCTGCTGATCGGGCTGATCGATGTCGGCTTCGTCCGCCCGCCGGTCGACCGGCAGGAGTTCGAGACGACCTGCGTGCTCAACGAACCGCTGGTCGCCGCGCTGCCCGCCGGCGACGCGCGACTGGGGCAGGCGACCCTGGCCCCCGCCGATTTCGACGGACGACCGCTGATCATGTATTCCCGGCAGGGCGCCGGCTACTTCCACAACATGCTGCTGCAGCTGTTCGATGGTGCCGGCGTGATGCCGGACTATGTGCAGCACGTGACCCAGATCCATTCCATGCTGGGTCTGGTCCATGCCGGGCTGGCGGCCGCGATCGTGCCGGAATCGGCCGCTGGCCTGCACATGCTGGACGTGCAGTTCCGCCGCCTGGCGACGACGCCCGAAAAGCCGGTCGAGCTGCACATGGCCTGGCGGCGCGACAATGCCAATCCGGCACTGGAGCCGATGCGGCGCCTGTGCGAGGGCGTGGCCGGCTGATGCGCCGGCGCGCTGCGATCGGGCTGCTGGCTGCGGCTCCGCTGGTGCTGGCGCAGCGAGGTATCACCTCCGGTGGCGATCCGGTGGCGCCCACGGTGCATGGCCGTGTCCGCGGCCTGCGCGAGGATGGCGTGCTGGTGTTCCGCGGCGTACGCTACGGCGCAGATACCGCGGCGACGCGGTTCCGCCGGGCGGTGCCGCCCGCTTCGTGGAGCAATGTTGCGGACGCCCGCCACTATGGCGCCGCTACCCCGCAGACCCGCGCGGCGGAGCCCACATCGGAGGACTGCCTGTTCCTCAACGTGTGGACGCCGGCGCTGGATGGCAGACGGCGGCCCGTGATGGTCTATCTGCATGGCGGCGCCCATGCCCATGGCTCGGGTTCCGACCCGCTGTACGACGGCCGCAATCTCGTGCGCCGGGGCGATGTGGTGGTGGTGACCCTGAACCACCGGCTGGCGGGCTTGGGCTACTGCTACCTGGCGCAGCTGGGCGGGCCAGCAGAATCGGGCAATGTCGGCAATCTGGACATCGTCCTGGCGCTGCAATGGGTGAAGGCAAACATCGCCGGCTTCGGCGGCGATCCGGATTGCGTCATGCTGTTCGGCCAGTCAGGCGGCGGTGGCAAGGCGATCACGCTGATGGCCATGCCGGAGGCGCGTCCGCTGATCCACCGGGTCGCCACGATGAGCGGGCAGCACGTCACCGCCGCCGGCCCCAACAACGCCACCCGGCGCGCCCGCGCCTTCATGGCGGCGGCCGGTGTCAGCGATTATGCGGAACTTGCGGCCGTGCCGGTCGGGCGGCTGGTGGAGGCCATGGCAGCGACCGATCCGCTGGAGGGCAAGGGGGAGATCAACTTCGTCTCCACGCTGGACCATGGCGTGCTGCCGCGCCACCCCTTCGTGCCCGACGCTCCGATGGAGGCGACGCACATTCCGCTGATCGTGGGCAACACGCATGACGAAACCGGCGCCTGGCTGCGCGGGCCGCTGCTGGCCGGCGACACCACGTGGGAGAACCTGCCCGACCGGCTGATGGGCCAGATGGTCAAGGACCTCGCCCCCGATCACGTCATCGCCCGGTACCGCGCCTTCTACCCCGACCGCACGCCCGGGCAGATCCTGCTGGCGGCCAGTACGGCCGGCCGATCCTGGCCCGGCCACCTGATGCAGGCGGAGGCACGCGCGCGCATCGGTGCGCCGACCTGGATGTACCAGCTGGACTGGCCCTCGCCGGAGGCAGGCGGCGTGCTGGGCGCCTACCACACGCTGGATATCCCGCTGGTGTTCGACAACACCGCGTCTGCCGGCCGGCAGACGGGCGACGGGCCGGATGCGCGGGCGCTGGCGGGGCGCATGGCCGACAGCTTCATCGCCTTTGCCCGCACCGGCGATCCTGCCACGCCCGCCCTGCCCACCTGGCCGACCTACGATCTGGCGCGCCGCGGGACGATGATCTTCGACACGACCTGCCGGATAGAGAACGATCCGCGCCGGGAGGAACGGCTGCTGTTCGCCGTGGCGCCGTACATCAAGCCGGGCGGCTAGGTCCGGTCCCACGGGAAGGACAGGGTCGGCCGGTCGGCATAGCGCTGCATCGCGATGGTCAGCCGGGCCCCGCAGCCGGGCGCAATCTGCACCGTCACGTCCCGCCCGCCGCCCGCCAGTTGCGTACCGTCGACAGTGACGGCCTGCAGCCGGTGTTCGGCATAGGCCCCGCCCTGCACCACGACCGAGCGTGGCTGCGTGCCCAGATTGACCAGTATCACCTCCACCGCATCATCGCGCATCGCATGGACCAGCGCCGCACATTCCGCGGGCAGGCCCGCGCGCCGTCCGGCCGGATCGAAATAGCGCAGCCGGCAATGCAGCACGACGCCGCCCTGTGCCGGCGACTGGCGCGACCATGACGGGCGCGCGATGTGCAGCCCGCCGGTCATCAGCTGCACCAGGCTCTTCACGCTGGCCGGATTCTTGTCGAGCGGCCAGTCGGCCAGCCGGGTTTCGGGACTGGTATCGTCGGCCAGCCGGCGGGCGTCACGTTCGGCGACACGCGCCAGATCGGCATTCAGCACCTCCAGCGGATACCCCGGATTGCGGCCATCGAGATATTCCAGCCACGGCTCCGCTCCGGCCGTCTCGCGGTCATCTGCCCGCTGGGTAACGTACCAGATCTCGCCGGCATTCTGGCGATTGGGGCCAGGGCGCCAGCCGTACCAGCCATCCGCCCCGTGCATGGTGGGAGTGGAAAACTCGCCATCGACCACCCGGCCCAGATCGTTCAGCTTCGCCACCTGCCGCCGCCACAGGTCGATGAAGGCGGCGTCGCCGCTCAGCAGCGTGCCGTTCATGAAGGCAGTGATCGACCGGGGCACTCGGTTGCGGTCCTCCCGCACGCCGGTCTGCGGCACGACGGGGGAGAAACCCCAGCCGTACACCCCGCCCCACCAGCCACCCGCGCTGGAACCGATCACGCCATCGGGGCCCACATTGCTGGGCAGGATATCGCCATTGGCCCGCGCCCGGTCCACCCAGGCGCCCAGATAGTCCAGCGCCCACTCCCGGAACCGGTCGCCACCGCCCAGCGCGAAGGCGTTCAGCCCCAGCGTGGTTGCCTGCAGGTTCAGCGGACTGTCGCCGACCACGTCGGTATATTCGCGGTAATGATCCAGCGTCTCCTGGTAGCTGCCCTCGCCATGCTCCAGGTGGAATTTCGTGGTGTCGAACGGGTCGCCCGCCCAGTCGAGCGCAGTCGCCGGCCGCATCATCGGCCCACGGCTGCCATTCATCATGCTGCGGATCACGCGATGGCGGGGATCGTAGTTCCGCACGGCCGGATCGGCGCCGGTGTAGAAATCGGCAAAGCGCCGGGTGCGCTGTTGCAGCCGCCGGTCGGCGGGCGCGGACAGGCCCATCAGGTTGAAGGAGGACAGCCCTTCGGAATGATGCTGCCAGTCGATCTGGGTGGTGAACTCGCGATGGTACATGCCCTCGCGCGCCGCCGGTGTCTCCACCGTGCGGGCGGCGGCATACTGGCGCAGATGCCCCTCCCAGAACCGCTGCGAAAGATGCAGGATCTGCTCGTCTCCACCCAGCGCGTGCAGCAGCAGCCAGTCATTGGTCGCCTCCGCCGCATCGTCCGGCCCGTCATTGGCACCCCAGCGGACGAACACCTTCAGCCAGTCCCGCTCGTCGACGTAGGTGCGGTAATAATCGGCGCAGGCACGGGCATTGTCCGCCAGCAGCCGCCGCTGCAGCACGGCCCAGTCCGGCGGCGCCATCGGCGTGTCGATCCGCAGTTCCGGCCGCGCGGCGCGGATGGGCGTGGCCGAGAGCGCCAGGGCGGCGGCGCCGGTGCCCAGCAGCGTGCGGCGGGTGGTCTGCATCAGGCAAGCTCCAGGCGGCGGATCGGGCCGACGATCACCAGGAAGGCGAAGATCGTCAACAGGCAGTGCGCCCCCACGAAGATCAGCGCGCCATCGAACGATCCGGTGGCCGCGACGATGTAGCCGATAACGATGGGGGTGACGATGCCGGCGATATTGCCGAACATGTTGAACACGCCGCCCGCGAGCCCGGCCAGCTGGCGCGGGGCCACGTCGGACATCACCGCCCAGCCCAGCGACGCCACGCCCTTGCCGAAGAAGGCCAGCGACAGCAGCGTGATGACCAGCCACTCCTCCTCGGCATAGACGCAGCCGATGATCAGCGTGGCCAGCAGCATGCCCGCCACCAGCGGTGCCTTGCGCGCCAGGGTGATGGATCCCGTGCGCTGCAGCAGCCGGTCGGAGAACCAGCCGCCCGCGACCCCGCCGACGAAGCCGCACAGCGCCGGCACCGCGGCGGAGAAGCCGGCCTCCAGGATGCTCATGCCGCGATCGCGCACCAGGTAGATCGGGAACCAGGTGACGAAGAAGTAGGTCAGCACGTTGATCGAATACTGGCCCAGATAGATGCCCAGCATCATGCGGTTGGACAGCAGCTGCGCCACGTTCCTGCGGGTGAAGGTCGCCACGCGCGATCCGGCCGGGGCATCCTCCATCCGGATCAGCCCGCCGCCCGCCTCGATATGGGCCAGCTCCGCCGCATTGATGGACGGGTGGCGCACGGGCGAGTGGATCAGCCGCGCAAAGGCCAGCGCGGCCAGCAGGCCGAGTGCGCCCATGACGAAGAACACCGACCGCCAGCCGAAATCATGCGCCAGCCAGCCCATCAGCGGCGCGAACACCACCAGGCTGAAATATTGCGCGGAGTTGAAGATGGCCGACGCGGTGCCGCGCTCGGGACCCGGGAACCAGGCGGCGACCAGCCGGGCATTGCCGGGGAATGACGGTGCCTCCGCCGCGCCCACCATGAAGCGCAGCACGAACAGCATGGTCACGGCGGACACGCCCGGCAGCCAGCCGGCAAAGCCCTGCGTGGCGGTGAACAGCGACCACAGGGCAATCGCCCCGGCATAGATCCGCTTGGTCCCGAACCGGTCCAGCAGCGCCCCGCCGGGGATCTGCGCCAGCACATAGGCCCAGGCGAATGCCGACAGGATGTAGCCGGTCTGCACCGCGCCGATGCCCAGCTCCTGCGACGCCTGCTCCCCGGCGATGGAGAAGGTCGCACGGTCGGCATAGTTGATTACCGTGATGATGAAGATCAGGGCGATGATCCGGTATCGGATTCGTGTCTGTGTGCCCGTGGACGCCATCAACTCTACCTCTCCGATGCGGCCGATCCGTCATGCGCGGTCGTGCCTGATCTGCTGGTGCTAGAGCCCGTAACCGCGCACGTCCAAGTCCCAGAACGGAATGATCAAGCCAAACCTTGGCATGAACGCTCCTCTTTGGCGCCTCGCGACGCGCTGTTCGGTGCGCAGCGTGCATTGATCAATGCCGGATTGGCGCTGGTTAGTGCGGCGTCCCGCAGCCTAACAAAAAGGTGGAGCGGCCCCCAGAGAGGCCGCGCATCACGGAAGAGGTTTGGCCATGACGGGCAATTGGCGCCACAAGAGCATCCTTTCACTGTCCACGGCGCTGGCAAGCGCGCTGGCGGGCACGCTGCTGGCGACTGTCCCGGCCGCAGGCCAGGAAAGCCCGACCAGCGGCAGCGCAGCGGTGCCGAGCGATGCACAGCCGCAGACCGACACGCCCGGTGCCGGTGCGGAGATCGTCGTCACCGGCTTCCGCCAGAGCCTGGCCAGCGCGATCAACCTGAAGCGCAACAGCTCCGGCGTGGTGGACGCCATCAAGGCGGAGGACATCGCCCAGTTCCCCGACCTGAACCTGGCGGAATCGCTGCAGCGGATCCCCGGCGTGGCGATCACCCGCGTGCAGGGCGAAGGCCGCTCCATCTCCGTGCGCGGCCTCGGGTCCGAATATACCCGCGTGCGCATCAACGGCATGGAGGCGCTGACCACCTCCAGCGGCACCGCCAACAGCGGCGGCACCAATCGCGGCCGCGGCTTCGACTTCAACATCTTCTCGTCCGACCTTTTCAACGAGCTGGTGGTGCGCAAGTCGTCCAGCGCGGATGTGGAGGAAGGCTCGCTCGGCGCGACGGTCGATCTGCGCACCGCGCGACCGTTCGACTTCACCGGTCCCCGCCTCGTCGCTTCGGCTCAGGCGAGCTACAACGACCTGGCGGAAAAGGTTACGCCGCGCCTGTCGCTGCTGGCCAGCGACCGCTTCCTGGACGGGCGCCTGGGTGTGCTCGTCTCCGCCGCATACGAGAAGCGCCGCCTGATCGAGGAAGGCGCCAACATCACCCGCTGGGAACCCGCCGGCGACAATGGCGGCTTCAACGCGGCCTCCACGCTGCCGGGCTATACCCGTGCGGACCTGGCTGTGCGGGGGACGGAGGCGATCTTCCATCCGCGGATCCCCTCCTATGTCAGCTATGATGTGGAATCCGAACGCATCGGCGTGACCGGCGCGCTGCAATACGAAGTGACCGATCAGATGGTGGTCGGCGTGGACGCGCTCTATTCGCGCCTGAACGGCACCCGCAAGGAAGCGCAGCTGCAGGCCATCGGCCTGAGCCGCGGCGGCACCGGCAAGCCGAACATCATCATCCGCGATGGCGAGGTGGACGAGGACAACAACCTGGTCTTTGCCGCGCTCGACAATGTCGACCTGCGCACCCAGACAAGCTTCGACGAGCTCAACACCGAGTTCCTGCAGGTCACCGGCACGATCGACCAGGATTTCGGCAACGGGCTGAAGATCGGCGCGCTCGCCGGCTATGCCGACAGCAAGTTCGGCTCGCCCGTGTCCACCACCGTCACCTTCGACCGGGTGGACAGTGACGGCTTCAGCTACGATTTCCGCAACGGGCGCGTGCCTACGCTGACCTACGGCTTCGACATCACCGATCCCGCCAACTGGTCGCACCTCAACGGCACATCCGAGGTGCGCATCCGACCCAGCACGGTGCGCAACCGGTTCGAGACCGGCAAGGTCTTTGGCGAGTACGAGATCATCCCGGAACTGACGCTGCGCGCCGGTGTGGATTACCGTCGTTTCCGCTACGATTCCACGGAGCGGCGCCGCGCCAGCGAGACGCTGGTGCAGACCCTGACGCCGCAGCAGGTGGCGGACCTGTCCTATACGTTCACCGGCTTCGGCCGGGGCATGGACCTGCCCGCCGGGGTGCCGTCGTCCTGGCTGGCACCCAACCTGGACAAGTTCGCGGATCAGTTCGACATCTACAGCAACACCGGCATCTTCCAGCTGTTCGGGGTGGAGAACAGCTCGGCCCGCGGCAACAATGACAGCGTGCAGGAGAAGACCTGGGGTGGTTATGCCCAGCTCGACTTCAACGTGGAAGCCGGTCTGCCGTTGCGCGGCAATGTCGGCCTGCGCTATTTCCGCACCCGGCAGGACGGCACTGCCTTCGCCGCGGTCGGCACCCGGTTCGAACAGGTGTCGATCGGGCGCAATTACGACATGGTGCTGCCATCGCTGAACCTGGTGGCGGATGTCTCCTCCACGGTGGTTGCCCGCTTCGCCGCGGCGCAGACCATCGCGCGACCCGGCCTGGGCAGCCTGTCGCCCGGCGGCAATGTCAGCGTGCAAGGCGCCAACCGCAACTATTCCAGCGGAAACCCCTTCCTGAACCCGACCAAGTCGAACAATCTCGACCTGTCGCTGGAGTGGTATCCGCAAAGCGGCGCGATCTTTGCCATCGGCCTGTTCTACAAGGACATCGACACCTTCGTGCAAACGCTGCGGCGTGATGCCGCCTACAACACGCTGGGCCTGCCGCTGGAGCTGCTGGCCGGCACCGGTGCCACGCCGGATGAGGTCTTCCAGGTGACTCAGCCGGTCAATTCGGATGGCGGACCGCTGAAGGGGCTGGAGCTGAACGTGCAGCAGCCCTTCACCTTCCTGCCTGGCGCACTGGCCAATTTCGGCGTCCAGGCCAACTACACCTTTGTCGATTCCAGCATCGAATACCTGACCTCCACCGCGCCGGGCGCGCCGACCGTGGATGCCACGCTGGTCGGCCTGTCCCGCCATGCGGCGAACGGGACGCTGTATTACGAGGATACCAAGTTCAGCATCCGCGGATCGATCGCCTATCGCTCGGGCTATCTGACCTCGGTTCCGGCGGGGAACAGCAATGATGTCCAGGGTGTCCGGGGCACGATCAACGTGGATGCTCAGGCATCGTACAATCTGAACGACCGCGTCCAGATCAGCATCGAAGCGGTGAACCTGACCGATCAGTACAATGACAGCTATGTCGACAGCAGCAACCGGCTGAACGCCTATACGCATACCGGCCGGCAGTTCTTCTTCGGCGTCCGCTACGCCCTGTGATCCGGCCCGCTGGCTTCCCGTCCGATTACGGGGAGCCAGTTGCGGCTTACAGGCTTGGCATCGCCAGGCGGAACGCGCATCTGCCGGGCATGGCCGAACCTACGCCGAACTCCCCGCTCTCCTTTCCCGTGTTCCGCGCCGTGTGGATCGCGAGCATGGCGTCCAACTTCGGCGGCCTGATCCAGTCGGTCGGCGCATCGTGGCTGATGACCTCGCTTACCCCGTCATCCCAGATGGTCGCCCTGGTGCAGGCCTCCACCGCACTGCCCATCCTGCTGCTGTCACTCTGGTCGGGCGCGGTTGCGGACAATCTCGACCGCAGGCGCGTCATGCTGGCCGCGCAGGGTTTCATGCTGCTGGTGTCGATCACCCTGGCGGCCGTCGCCTTCGCGGGATGGATCACGCCCTGGCTGCTGCTGTGCTTCACCTTCCTGATCGGCTGCGGCGCGGCGATGAACGGCCCGGCCTGGCAGGCATCGGTCGGTGACATGGTGCCCCGGGCCGCTCTGCCGGGTGCCGTCGCGCTCAATTCCATGGGCTTCAACATCGCGCGCAGCGTCGGCCCGGCGCTTGGCGGTGCCATCGTCGTGGCGGCAGGCGCCGCGGCGGCCTTTGTCGTCAACGCCGTCAGCTATGTCGGACTGATCGCCGTGCTCACCCGGTGGAAGCCTGTCCTGGCGGAGCGGGTTCTGCCGCGCGAGACGCTGGGTCACGCAATGACGGCGGGTGTGCGCTACGTCGCCATGTCGCCCGACATCCGCACCGTGCTGGTGCGTGCGCTGGTCTTCGGTGTCGGCGCCAGCGCGGTGCCGGCGATGATGCCGCTGATCGCGCGGGACGTGATCGTGGGCAACTCGCTGACCTATGGCGTGCTGCTGGGTGCGTTCGGGATCGGCGCCGTGGGCGGCGGGCTGATCGTGCGCCGCCTGCGGGACAGGATGAGCGTGGAGACGATCGTCCGCCTCGCCGCCGGCGCGATGGTCGCCGGCAGCGTGGTGGCCGGGCTCAGCGGGACGATGCTGCTGACAGTGCCAGCACTCGCGCTGGCAGGCGGCGGCTGGGTCCTGGCGCTGTCGACCTTCAACGTGACCGTCCAGCTGTCGGCCCCGCGCTGGGTGGTGGCGCGGGCGCTGTCGCTGTACCAGATGTCGGCGTTCGGCGGCATGACCGGCGGGGCGGTGCTGTTCGGCGCGATCGCCGATGCGCAGGGCGTTCAGATCGCCCTGCTGATGGCGGCCGGCGTGCAGGCGCTGACGATCCTGGCTGGCCTGGTGATCCCGCTACCGGCCGCGCGCGACCTCAACCTGGCGTTGCGGGAGTGGGCGGAGCCGGAAACCGCAGTCTCGGTCGACGAACGTAGCGGGCCGGTAGTGGTGACGATCGAGTATCGCATCGCACCCGGCGACATCCCGCAGTTCCTCAACGTGATGCACGAGCGCAGGCGCATCCGCCGGCGTGACGGGGCGCGGCACTGGACCCTGCTGCGCGACCTTGGCGAGCAGGCCCTGTGGGTCGAACGCTATCATGTCGCGACTTGGCTCGATTACGTGCGCCACAACCAGCGGCGCACGCAGGAGGATGCGCAGAACACCCGCGACATCCTTGCACTGCACGTGGGTGACGCCGGTCCGGTGGTCCACCGCATGATCGAACGTCAGACCACGTCGCTGCCGGGCATGCGTGACACCTCCCCGCGTGAGCTTGCCGACGCCATGACCGATACCGCGCGGCAGAGCTGATGCTCAGCGCCGGCCGCTGCTGCCCTTGCCCTGGCGGGCGCGGCGGGCAACGGCGAGCCCGCTGTTCACCACATCTTCCTGCATCAGCTTGCGCCACCGCTCGACACGGGCAGGATCGAGCTCCCCTGCCGCCATCGCGGTCTGGATGGCGCATCCGGGCTGGTCGATATGGGTGCAGTTCGTGAACCGGCATTCCAGCGCCACATCCGTGACATCGTCGAACACCTCGGTCACGCCGGCGGCCACCTCCGACATCTGCAACTCCCGCATGCCCGGTGTGTCCACCAGCCAGCCACCCCCTGCCAGGCGGTGCATCTCCCGCACGGTGGTCGTATGGCGTCCCTTGCCGTCCTCCTCGCGCACAGGCTGGGTCGCGATGGTGTCCGACCCGATCAGCGTGTTCACCAGCGTCGACTTGCCGACGCCCGACGATCCCACCAGCGCAACGGTCTGCCCGGGGCCGCAATAATCGGCCAGACGGACGGCGCTCGCCGGATCGCGCCCGTCGACCAGCTCCACCCGCAGACCCGCCTGCAGCGCGCGTGCCGCATCGACCAGATCACCCGGCGCGGTCGACAGGTCGGCCTTCGTGAGCACGACCACCGGACGCACGCCCACCTCGCGCGCGAGCACGAGATAGCGTTCGATGCGCGCGACGTTGAAATCCTCGTTGCAGGAGGTGACGATGAAGAGCGTGTCGACATTGGCAGCGATCAGCTGGGTCCGGCGATCATCGCCCGGGGCAGGCCGCTTGAACAGGCTCGTCCGGTCGAGGATCCGGGCCACCGTGCTGGTGTCCCGGTCCATAAGGAGCCAGTCGCCCACCGTCGGCCGATCCTCGGCGCTCCCGCCCCCCGGCACGGTGGAGGGGATCGAGCCCGCAAAGTCCTCGCCCTGCACGGTCACTCGTCCGCGATGGACCGACATGACGCGGACCGGCTGACCTTCACGGTCCTGTCCGGCAGCAAGCTGTCCGCCGAAGAATGGCGTCCAGCCGAGTTCGGCCAGATCAGGATCTGACAGACCGGTCATCGCTGTGCCGTGGTCACGATCCGTCAGGTCGCTCGGGATCGGGCTCGGCCTTGGCCTCAGGGGCTGCCTGCTCGGCCGCCCGCTTCTCCGCCTTGGCCGCGGCCTTCTTCGCAGCCTCGGCTGCCTTGTTCCTCTCCCGCTCGCGGCGTTCGAAGTCGTAATTCGGCTTGCGTGCTATGTCGGTTGCTCCACCATCCGGGTTTCGCCCGGGCGGGCTGCCCGGCGTAAACGCGTTCGCTCCGGTTACACCCATCCGCTCGTCGCGGCTAGGCTTGCGGCGATGTAGCGGGGCAGGCGCTTGCCGTTCGGGGACTCGAATGCGGGGAATGGATGTGTCAGAGTGCACCGCTCCTGCGCAGGCTTCCTGCAGGCGCGGAGACCGGCAGTGGCAACAATGGGATCGACATGCACAAGCTGACACGCTCTTTCTGGTCTTGTGCGGCGCTGGCGCTGGCGCTCGCCGGGTGCGTTGCTCCGCCTTCGAAGCAGCTCGCCCCGACCGCTGCCGGAACGACCGTCTGGCAGTTCGATGACCTGCGGCGCGTCGGCGGTGCCGCCACGCGCGTGGAGGGCGATCCGCAGGTCATTCAAACGGCAGCAGGGCCGGCGATGCAGTTCGATGGCAAGGACGATGCCCTGTTCATCGAATCCCATCCACTTGCCGGCGCGCGCGAGTTCACGATCGAGGCGATCTTCCGGCCGGATGGCGGCGCGTTCGAGCAACGCTGGCTGCATCTGGCGGAGGCGGCGGACGATGTGCCCGCCGGCACATATTCCCCGGTGCCGCCCAGCGGGCCGCGCATGCTGTTCGAGATCCGCGTGGTCGGGGACCGCTGGTATCTCGATGCCTTCGCGACCGGTCCCGGCTACAACAAGGCGCTGATCGTGCCGGAGAAGACTTTCCCGATCGGGCAGTGGCACCATGTCGCACAGGTCTATGACGGGCGCACCTATCGCAGCTATGTCGATGGCGTCCTGCAGGCGGAGGCGGACATCGCGTTCCAGCCGCAGGGTCCCGGCTACGCGTCCGTGGGCACGCGGATCAACCGCCGCGACTACTTCAACGGGGCGGTGCTTTCGGCCCGCTTCACCCGCTCGGCGCTGACGCCTGAGCAGTTCATGCGGAAGCCGGCCGTGGATTGACTCGCCAGGGCAGTATTGTCGCAGACCGGTCCGCCACCCGGGTTGGGCGGACCGTACTGATCCGCCTCAGGGATCGCGGCTCACGACTGTGGCCATGAAGGCATTCAGGCCGGTCGCACCGCGTAGCGGCCGGGCGGGCTTGTCGAAGCCGCTGTCCAGGCTGATTGCGGTCATCCTGGTATAAGCGGCGGCTGCTTCGGGCGAGAAGCCGGCATCCCGGTAGATCGCCGGCCATTGTTCGCGCGGTGCGACGTCCACCTGCACTGCCCGCCCCAGCGCCCCCGCAAAGGCATCCGCGACATCCCGCGGAGTGTAGCGGGCCGGGCCTTCGACATAGAGGATTTCCTCGTCTTGGACCGGTTGCAGCAGCCGCTCGGCCGCTGCCCGCCCCAGATCGGCCGGCGCAACCATCGGTATCTCGACATCGGCCGGAAACATGCTGGGCAGGATGCCGGTCCGACGGACCGCATCGGTGAACCCGAGCCAGTTGGTCATGTAGTAGGCGCCGCGATTGATCGCGGCCGGGATCGGCCGGGCGCGCAATCCTTCCTCCAGCTGCCACAGCGTGGACAGGTCGCCAAGCCCCTCCCCCGGCTGTGCACCATAGGTCGAGGCCGCGACCACCTTCTCCAGCCCGGAACCGTCCAGCGCGGACAGGATGCTGGCAATGGTGCGGCGTTCGGCCGCGTCCGTATCTCCGCGTGGGTCCGCCGGCGGGTTGAGCAGGAAGGCGCGATCCGCCGACCTGAAGGCCGCCGCCAGCGAGGCGGGATCTTCGGCATCGGCGGCCACGACCCGCGCGCCCTTGTCACGCCAGGCACCGGCGCGATCGGGTTGACGAGTCATGACGGTGACATCCTCGCCCATCGACAGCAGCGTGTCCGCCACGGCTGCGCCGACGTGCCCCGTTGCTCCCATGACGCCGAACATCGCATTGCTCCTTGGACAACGACAATCGAACGTCCCGGTGCGATCCCGGGTCCGACGCGGTGGATCGTGGCATCCTTGTTCCGCAATCCCGCCCGGCGAATGCCTGATCCTGGCGGGCGCGGCACGGTCGGCCACGTCGGCGGTTGTTGAGGCATGGCACGCCAGCAGAAGTTGAACGTCTTCCGGACCCCGATCGGCTTTCATGATGCCTATGTCGCCGCGCCGAGCAGGAAGGCCGCGCTGGCAGCGTGGGGCAGCGATGCCGATCTGTTTGCGCGCGGCGTTGCCGAGCTGGTCACGGATGACGCATTGTCTGCCGAGCCGCTGGCGCATCCCGGCAAGGTGATCCGGCGGCTGCGCGGGACTGCCGAGGAGCAGATCGCCGCCCTTCCGGCGGATCCATCAGGGCGGAAGAGCTCACCATCGAAGGGGACAAGCGCACCGCCGCCGAAGCCGGAGCCAGCGCCGAAGCCTGCACCGCGACCTTCGCGGGACAGGCTGGACGCGGCCGAACGGGAATTGGCGGCAACGACGGAGCGCCAGCAGCAGGAACTGGCTGAGATCCGGGAGCGTCAGCGGGCGCTCGACCGGGAACGCCGCGACCTCGAGACGCGGCATGAGCGTGAGCGGCAGGTCGTCGGGCAAGCGCTCGAGAAAGAGCGCAAGCTGTACGCGCAAAAGCTGGCGCGCTGATACTCGTGTCGGGGCGTGTCGTCCCGGCTTGCACCGGGACGATCGTGCTTACCGTTCGGGCAGGGCCTTCTGTGCCGGCGGGGCGGCCAGTTCTGCCAGGATGTCGTCGGCGCTGCTGGTACGCCCACCGATGCCTGCCTCCAGCAATTGCCGGTCCAGATCGGCACCGCTTTCCAGCGCGGCCATTTCCTCGCCGGCTTCCAGCCGCGCTGCCATGTGCGCCTGCCTGTCGCGGATCCGCTCCAGCGAGCCGACGGCGCTGCCCATGCGGGAGTTCACGCCCGCATGGGTGCTGGCGATCGATTTCTGCGCGCGCTGCAGGGAGTCGGTGGCCTTCACGCTTTCCACTTCGCGCTTCATCGCCCCGATCCGCTGCTCGGTCTCGCGCACGGTGCGCAACATCGTCGCCTGCTGCTGCTGCATGTTGACAAGGTCGGCCTCGTCACGGTGCAGTTCGGTCCGCGCAGTGGACACACGCTCCGCCAGTCCGCGGGCCAGGTCTTCCCGGCCGGCTTCCATGGCGGCGCGGGCATTGGCGATGTCCCGCTCCTCCTTGGCGCGGGTATCCCCGATCCGCTTCTCGATCCGCTTGGCCGTGGCCATCATGCCGGCCAGATCACCGCGTGCCTTGCGCAGGGCGGCATCGGCGTCGCGCAGTTCCTGATCCAGGATGCGCATCGCCTGGCTGTCGGCCACCGCTTCCGCCTTCTCGTTCACGCCGCCGCGCATGGCGGTGAACAGCTTGCCCCATACACTCATGCCGCATCTCCCATGCTGGCCGGCTCTCCGCCGGCTTCCACCCATTCCCTGATCCAGTCGGCCGCGTCGATCGCGTTGGCGGCCAGCACGGCCACCTCCTCGACCAGCGCCGCCGCAGGGGACGCGGAGGACAATGCGCCGAACAGCTCGTACCATTCCGCGCCATCGATCACCGTGATGCCGAAGGTCGATAGCGGGATCAGCTTGTGGACCGACAGCAGCGTGCGTTCGAACGCCTCACGCCGCGGGATCGACGCGGCCTCTGCCAGCAGCACGCTGCACAGCACCTGTTCGCCGCTCGCCGCCGCCAGAACGGACAGGCCGCCCCGCTCCTTCAGCGTGATCACCAGGACTTCGCTGTCCTCCACCACGTCCACGTCCACATCGCCCAGTTCCTCCGGGTCCGATGCGAACAGGCTGGTCATGCTGGCAACGTCCCAGCCCCCTTCCGGTACTGGCCAATCCTCTGCTCTCACCTGCATGCCTCCGGCTCGTTGATCCGCGAAGCGCCTCTATAGGGACGCCACCGACGGAGCGCAAAGTGCCTGCGACCTGTCGCCGGCCTTGCCCGGCAGGAGGTTGGCCGCCATAATCACCCTGCCCGGCACGACCATCCGGCTGGCGCAGTCCCGGGCACACGCGACACCGCGCCCGGCAGTTTGTGGAGACGACGCTTGCAAGGCTACGGCGAACTTCTGGCAGTGGCGCCGGCATGATCCGCAACCTGTTCGGTGGCCGGCGGGACGACGCCGCACCCAGGGAACTGGGCCCGCTGCAATGCGCGGTGGGCGGCGCGATCGAGATCGACACGCTGGGACTGCAGGCGCTGCTGGCGTCCGGCGAGCCGGCGATGGGACCCCCGACCGACGGCACCTTCATCGTCGCCGCAGTGGGCAGCGCGATGCTGGACGCCACCAGCGAACTGACCCGCTATTACGACGAATATGACCGCCTGCTGCAGGTGATCGCCGCGCCCGGCGGCGGGCCGGACACGGTCGCTGACGTCAGCCTGTATGCCGCATGGGACAGCGTCGTGCCGGCGGGGCCTGCCGAATGGGCCCGCTGGATCGGCCCCGGCGGCCTGGTGGGTGCGCCCGAATATGATGCGGACGGCATCCTGTTCCGCCGCTACTGGGGCAGCGGGCCGGAACACGCCCCGCTGGTGGAGTTCGTGGAAACGGTGGAGGATGGCGGGCAACCGCGCAGGATCCATCAACGCTGCATGCTGTATGCGCGGCCGGTGGGCCGGGGCGAGGAGATGCTGCTGATCAGCCTGGAGCAGGACCTTGCCGAAGGCAGCCAGCGCCAGGGCGCAGCCATCGCCTTCATGATAGGATATGGCCTGGGCGCAGCGGATGTCCGCCGGGTCTGACAAACGGGTCTGACGGCAAGGTCTGACAACGGAGAGGTGCATGTACGGTTACGTTGCGGGTCTGCCCGCATTTCTCGCCTATTTCGGCAGCGGACTGGCGATGCTGGTGATCTTCGCCGTGGTGTACACGCTGGTGACGCCGCAAAAGGAACTCAGCCTGATCCGCGCCGGCAATGCGACGGCCGCGGTCGCCTATCTGGGTGCGCTGATCGGCTTCAGCCTGCCGCTGGCCTCCGCCGCCGCCAACTCGGTCAGCCTGATCGATTTCATGCTGTGGGCGGCAATCGGCGGGATCATCCAGCTGGTCGCGTTCGGCATCGCCACCCTGACGCAGTCCGGCCTGGCGCGGCGGATCACCGATGGCGAGATGGGCGCAGGCCTGTGGGCCGGCGGCCTGGCGCTGATCGTCGGACTGCTCAACGCCGCCTGCATGACCTATTGAGCGGGAGCCTGCCCCAATGAGCGACTTGCCACGCCGCCGTTTCGCCACGCACCATCGTGCCCGCCTTGCCTTCGGCGGGCTGGCCGTGGCCAGCCTCACCCTGTCGGGCTGCGAGGATCCGCCGGCAGAGCCGCTGCGCTTCTCCAGCGTGGAGCAATGCGTCAGTGCCGGATATGAACGGCCGTTCTGCCAGTCCACCCAGTCGGCCGCCTTGGCCGAGCACGAGCGCAGCGCCCCGCAATACAGCAACGCGGCGCAGTGCGAGGCGGAATGGGGTGACAATGGCTGCCAGCGCGCCAGCAGCGGAGGCAGCATGTTCACGCCGTTGCTGGCCGGCTTCCTGGTCGGCCGGGCGTTGAGCGGGGGCAATTCCTATTATGGCGGCTCCGGCTATTACGGGTCGCCGATCTATCGCAGCCGCGGCGGGCAGGCGGTCACCGCAGTTCCCGGCCGGGACGGGATCGCCGCCACGCGGATGGCACCCGTCAATGTCGGCACCACCACGGTCGCCCGCAGCGGCTTCGGCGGCCGGGGCATGTCCCGCGGCGGCGGTGGCTGGGGCGGCTGATGCGACGGATCACCCTGCCCGAACGCTCCGGCTGGCGGGATCAGGCCCAGGCGGTCGGCTTCGGCTTCCACGAGATGTATGGCGAACCCTACTGGGTGGACGATGCCGCCTATGTCTTCACGCTGGAGCAGATCGAGCGGGATATCGAGGGGCCGACGGAGGAACTGCACCAGATGGCGCTGTCGCTGGTGGAGGACGTGGTCGGCGACGAGGCTGCGCTGGAACGGCTCGCCATTCCGCGCGAACATTTCGACCTGGTGCGCGAAAGCTGGCGACAGGGCGACCCGCATCTGTATGGCCGGTTCGACCTCGCCTATGATGGCACCGGCCCGGCCCGCCTGCTGGAATACAATGCCGACACGCCGACCTCCATCTTCGAAGCGGCATTCTTCCAGCATAACTGGCTGATCGACCGGATCGATGCGGGTCACCTGCCGCAGGGGACCGACCAGTTCAACTACCTGCAGGAAAGCCTGGTGGAAGCGTTCGCGGCCGCCTTCCCTGCCGACCGGCTGTTCCACTTCGCCTGCTGGATGGCGAACGAGGAGGATCGCGGCACCGTCACCTACCTGATGGATTGCGCGGTGCAGGCCGGCCACCAGGTGGACCTGATCGACATCAGGGACATCGGCACCGATGCGCAGGGCCGCTTCACCGACATGGCGGAGCGGACGATCGACCGCTGCTTCAAGCTGTATCCGTGGGAGGACATGTTCCGCGAGCCGTTCGCGGCGCATCTGCGGCCCGGCCTGTTCGTGGAGCCGCCGTGGAAGGCGATCCTGTCGAACAAGGCGATGCTGCCGCTGTTGTGGGAGCGGTTTCCGGGTCACCCGAATTTGCTGCCCGCCTTCTTCGACGGGGATCCGCGCGCTGCCGGGCTGGCGCGGGCCGCGTCCAAGCCCTTCTTCTCGCGCGAGGGCGAGAATGTGACGCTGCTGGAGAACGGCGTGGCGGTGGACGCGGTGGCGGGCGATTACGCGGATGCGGCGCGGATCGTGCAGGATTATGCCCCGCTGTTCGAGGCTGGCGGACAACATGCGGTGCTCGGCAGCTGGGTGATCGGCGATCGCGCGGCAGGTCTCGGCCTGCGCGAGGACAGCAGCCGCATCACCCGCAACCTGTCCCGCTTCGTGCCCCACATCATCGCCGCCGACTGACGGCCGACCTGAACGTCGCGGCCGGACCGTGCCGTTATGGCGATGCGGGTGCCCAGCGGATGGTCGACCCGCCCGCAGGCAGGATCAGGGTTCCGTTGTTGGCGGGCGTTGGCGCCCCGTTCACGGTGGCTGTGCCGGGCGTGCCGCCAAGCGGCCAAGGCACCGCCAGGCCGTTCGGCGGCACGGCGGTGCCGCTGACCGTCATCTCGAAAGCACCGTCCCGCTCCCGCGCTGTCAGATCGACCGTGCCCCAGCGGGTGCGCAGTCCGGTGATCCGCACACCCTCCCCCGCCAGCCACACCGGCGTCAGGCCCGCAGCCAGCACCACCCGTCCGGCCCCGATATCCTCGTACGCAAACAAGTCGAGCGCCGCGCGGATGAAGTCCGACGCCACCCAGGCGTGCGGCATGTCGCCGATGAAGCGGATCTCGCGCGGATCACGGCCGACCACCTCCGCCCACCCGTTCCAGGCCGGCGGACGGCGATCAGCCATGTAGGCGTCGAGCAGCGCATTGGCCTCTTCCCGCCGTCCCAGCCGCACCAGCGCCGACACGTTGCGCAGTTCATAGGGCGTGTAGTCCGCCCACTCCGCATCCGGTGCCTGGCGACCAAGCACCCGTTCGACCTGCCGGGTGAAAGTGGCGTCGAGCAGGGCGGGATCGAGCCGCGCCTGCTCGCCCGCGGGGTCCAGCGCCATGGTGGTGGAGGTCGCATCGAAATCGCCCAGGCTGGTGGCACCGGGGATGTAGTCGATGTCCCAGTGCTCCACCGCCGCACCGATGGCGGCATGGATGTCGCCGGCAAACTCGTCGCGCTGCGCGGCGATGGCGGCGGCGTCCGGCTTGCCCAGCACCTCGGCCGCGAACGCCGCGTCCTTGTATCCGGCCAGGCCCCAGAAATCGTCCCACAGGCTGTATTGCGGTTTGGCCGAATAGGCCTCGTGGCTGATGGAAGGCGGCAGCAGGCCGTACAGCATCCGTCGCCCGGGGACCTGGTTCGCCGGCGTCCGTTCGGACAGGCGCTGCGCATCCATGTACCGGCGCGCCGCATCCAGGCGCGGCCAGTCCCGCTCCAGCGCGCCCTTGTCATTGGTGTAGCGGTAGAGCTGCGTGACCAGATGGATATACTCACCCTGGCTGTCATTCTCCGGCACCGGGTCGGGGCCGCGCGCATCGACGCAACATGGCACCTTGCCATTGTCGAACAGCTTCGTTCCGTACCAGTCGGCGTAGGCGCGCACGGGCTCCGGTCGCCCCAGGCGCAGCAGCGTGTCGCCCATCATCGCGCCGTCACGGATCCAGCTGCGGTCGTAGGAGCGCGTACCCGGCTTCAGCGCCGGCCCTTCGCGGCTCATCAGCACATGGGCGAGCGCGGTGCGGATCGTGTCGGCCACCGCCTGCTTGTCCGCTGGCACCGACAGCGCCACCCCGCCCAGCGTGCCGCGCCAGTAATCGGCGGTCCGGGCGATGGCCGCGTCGAAGGCGGCGGCATCCGCCGGCACCTCGTCGCCCAGGACGACCGGCAGGTCGAAGCTTTCCCCGGGAGCCAGCGCAACGGTCCAGCGCATGGTCGCCGACGCGAGTGCCGCCGGGTCGCTGACCTCCGATGCTCCGTCTGGCGCAGCCGGATATGCCAGCGCGCCGTGATCGAAGGGGCGCGCGGCGACATCCTGCGGGGCGACCAGCGGCACCACCTGCCGGGTGACCGCCGGATCGCCGGCCAGAGCCGGCGGCGCGGTCACGGCCAGCCGGCTGCCATCCCATGCAATGCCGGCGATCGGGCTGACGCCGCCCTGCTGTGACAGGAACTGTGCCGGCGGGTTCACCTGAAACGGCCGCGCGGCCAGGGCAAGCGTCAGGCTGCGCGGGGCGGTGCCGGTGTTAGTCAGGCGGTAGCGGGCCAGCAGGCGCGGGCTGTGCTGATCGGCGGTCAGGGCCGTGTCCAGCGTCCAGCCCGGCCCGGCCCAGGTCACATGGGGCAGCGGCAGATAGCCGTCTTCCAGGCTCCGGCGGCTGTCCACCCCGGCCCAGCCGATCACCTGTTCGCCATCGATGATGAAGGGTTCGATGGAGAAGCCGCCCTTGGCGATCTCGATCCCGCCATCCTCCCCGATCAACCCGCTGACCGCGCCGCCATCGCTGGCCACCAGCGTCCAGTAGCTCTGCTCGGTGAAGCCGCGCGGATAGGTGCCATGCGGCGCCTCCTTCGCCAGAGCGGCGATGATCGCGTTGGGCGTGTCCGACCATTCGCGCGGCATCACCGCAAGCTCGGCCAGCCGTGCCGGCCGGTCTGCAACGATCCGCAGCCATGCCGCCTCCGTGTCCGGCATGGGCAGCAGGTCGCGGGCACCATCTCCGTCCTCGACCGTGCGCAGCAGGCGCCATGCACGGCGGTCATCGGACGCTTCGACAGTGTAGGCAGACGCAGAATCGGGCGCCCAGTCCAGCGCCAGTCCACCGAGTTCGCGAAGCCCGCCAAGGTCCACCAGCAGAGGGCCCGTCAGCGAAGCCACCGTCTCCTGGCGTCCGTCCAGCACGGCAGGATCGCTGGCGGTCGGCTCGGCCAGTGGCCCCGGCATCGGCAGGGGCTCCAGCCGCAGATCGTCCACCTCCAGCGTGCCCGCCCCGCCATCGCGACCACGAACCATCACGATCTCGACCGCCCGGGTGCTCCGCAGGCGCTTGTCCGCGGTCGGCCCCCAGGCGAACTCCACATCGCGCGGGCGCAGTCGCAGGGTCTGCCAGTCAGCCGACGGGCGGAAATTCGGACGCGGGATCCACCAGACATTGCTGCCATCGGCATCGGTGAACTTGATCTGCAGATCGTTGATCCCTCCGGTCCCGCGGACCTTCAGCGTCAGCACGAAATTGTCCGGCCACGCGATCGGCAGGGTGCGCCGGGCGACGGCGTAGCCCGACACGTTCCGGAAATCGTAACGGAGCGCCAGCGCGCCCCCGGCGACGTCCACCGCCGCTGCCACCCCGTCGGATGCGCTGGCCGCCCAGCCACCGGGCTGCTCGAACCCGTCCAGCACCGTTGCCTCCTGCGCGCCCGCGTGCGCAGCGATCGCCAGCAATGGCGCCATCAGCCATGCGGTGCGCCTCATGCCAGCCACCCGCCGGTGAAGCCGGCCCGTTGCAGGCCGCGCCGAATATGCGGATTGCGCTTCATGGTCTCCCACACCAGGCCCGAGCGCATGTTCTCGATCATCGCCACGATCGGGCCCTGGTCGATGCCCAGATAATCGCTGTCCACCCAGCCGACGCCGGGCACGATCCGGCCATGCTGCAACTTCTGGTTCGTCGCGGTCAGCGTGGGGTTGAAGGAATCCAGGAAGCCGTATTCGCCCCAGACGCCGGCACCGTAACGCCGGTGCATCGCGGTGATGGCCTGTGTCGCCAGCTCCGGCTCGAACGCGATGGAGCCGGCGGCGGCCGTCGGGGCAATGGTGCCATCATCCCGGTCCCCCGGCCCGCGCGCGGAATAGCTGAAGAACTGCCGCTCCCGTCCGTCGATGGCCTGGGCGAAGTCGCCCGGTCCGTCGCATGCGGTCAGGCCCCAGACCTCCGCATCGTAGCCGGCCCACCCGCCGGGATTGGCGCTGGCATAGGCGCGCTGCGCCCGCACCGCACGGCGGCTGTTCTCGAAATAATCGATGCCCTTGCCCGCCATGTAGCCGTCCTGGATCCCGCGAAAGTCGATCCAGACATGGCTGTACTGATGCACGAACAGTGGGGCGTAATGCAGGTGCGGCTCGCCACCCCATCCATCGGTCCACTGCGCATCGAACCGCGCGGTCCAGGCATTCCATGTTTCCGGCGGCAGCGGATAAGTGGGGGAGCCGAGCGCCAGCACGTAAAGCAGCAGCGCCTCGTTGTAGATGTCCCAGTCATGCGGGATGAACCCGCTTTCCGGATGCCACCCCATCGACACGAAGGGCGGGCGCGGCGTGATCCAGCGCCAGTCCACGCGGGCATAGATCTGCTCGGCCAGGCTGCGGATCCGCGCTTCTTCCGGATGGTCGCCATCGAACCAGCTCTGGGCGAACAGCACTCCGCCCAGCAGCAGCGCCGTGTCGACGGTGGACAGCTCGCACCGGGCGAACCGATGGCCGACCGTCACGCCCAGGAAGTGGTAGAAGAAGCCCTTGTAGCCGCTGTCACTGCTCTGGCTGTCACCCTGCGGCGCGCTTGCGAGGAACTCCAGCGTCGCCAGCGTGCGGATCCGTGCCTGTTCGCGGGTGATCCAGCCATTGCTCACACCGATCGGATAGGCGGTCAGCGCGTAGCCGACTGCCGCGATCGAGGCGAAGGACGGCGTCGGCCAGCGGTCGGGCGCCAGACCGTTCTCGGGGTCGGTGGTGTCCCAGAAGAAGCGGAAGCTACGTTGGTGCAGCTCGCTCACCAGCGGATCGGAGGCAGCTGCGGCCGGGGCACCGCCCCCGGGCAGGCCCGCCCCAGCCCGCGTGCAACCGGCAACAAGCGCCGCGATGGCGGTGGAGGCTACGAACTGACGGCGGGCGAGCATGGCTCCTCCGGGGCAAGGATCGGGAAAGACACAGCCGGGCGGCCGCGCTGCTGCGGGTACCCGGCTGTTCAGGGGATCAGAAGCTGAACCCTGCCGACAGCTTCACGGTACGCGGCGGATTGCCGCCGATGCTGTAGCCGATCCGCTCTCCATAGACCGACGGCGACCCATCATCGCGGGACGTGTCGCCGGGATTGTTGTTGAACTCGGTATAGTTGCGGTCGTTCAGCACGTTGATGATGTCGACGCGGAAGCGCAGCTCCGTCTCGTCGCTGATGAAGGATAGCGGCACATATTTGGTGATCGCCATGTCGAGCTGACGCCGGCCCCAGCGCGACCCGTTGCCGTCGCGGAAGCTGCCGACCACCGTCCGCTCGAACGGTACGGAGGTGTCGCGGAACGCCACCTGGTACAGCGGGGATTCGATCTGGAACTTGGCGGAAACCGAGAAGCCGAACGGGGCGTCGGCCGTGCCCGCCATCACGAAGCGGTGCCGCGGCACCCCGACGGAGCGCATGAAGGGGTAATCGTCGATGGATTCGTAATCGAGCGAGAAAGTCTCTCCGAACTGCCGGTTCTCCTCCGCCTCGGTGAAGGTATACGTCGCGTCCAGGCTCCACGGGGAGCTGCCGGTATAAGGCTTCGTCACCTTGACGTAGCCGCTGTCCGCATTGGTCTCCAGGCCGTTGGTGCCGATGATGATCGAGCCGTAACCCGGCGGGGCGAAGCCGAACGGCGCGCCCGGCGTGTCGGTGGTGCTGGCCGGATTGTCGAAGAAGAAAGTGCCGTCCGGCCGGCGGTTGCCCAGCAGGAACACGAAGCCGTCGCGGCTGGAGATGTGGGTGTAGCCGAACTCCAGCTGGACCGGATCCGCCACCCGGGTGCGCAGCCCCAGGCTGAACTGGTCGGAATAGGGCGTGTCCAGATCGTTATCGATAAACCGCAGTTCGCGCCCGCCGCCGACCGCGGCGTTCAGCAGGCGCTGACGCCCTTCTTCCGTCAGGTAGATCGGATCATAGGGGATGCAGGTGGCCGACGGCGTGCATTCTTCTGCCGTCAGCGAATTGTTGCCCAGGAAGCGAAAGTCCCGCTGCGGGAACGCGCCGAAGCTGAGCTCCTGCTGCAGGAAGTCGAACTGGTTGCGATCGTATGACCGGCCATAGCCGCCGAACACCGTCCAGTTCTCGTCCTCGTCGAGGCGGTAGGTAAACCCGATGCGCGGCTGGAACGCGCCGGTGAACGCCTCCCGGTTGTTGCCGCTGCTGATGTAGTCGGCGATGTTGTATCCCGCATTGCCCAGGTTCGGGTAATTGGTCGCCGACACCGCCGTCAGGTTGGAGTCCGGCGTCACGAAGTCCAGATAGGCAGGCGTCTTCTCGTAATCCCAGCGCAGGCCGATATTCAGCGTCAGCCTGTCGTTCACATCCCAGTCGTCCTGCAGGTAGATCCCGAACTGGAAATTGTCGGATTCCACCTCCGGCGTGCCGAAGCTGCCGGGCGCGCCGAACTGCAGGCGGTAGGGCACGTCGTCGTTGAAGCTGTTCTGGCCGAACAGGTTCACGTCATAGGTGTAGAGCGGGTTCAGCAGGTTCTGTTCGGTGGTCTGCAGCTTGATCCAGCGCAGCTTCACGCCGGCCTTGATCGTGTGGTTCTCGAACCCGGTCCACGTGAAGTCGTCCTGCACGGTCCAGCCGTTCTGGCCCTTGCGCTGAAAGTTGGCACCGGCGCCGGTGCGGAAGATGTCGAACCGGCTGGTGGTGTTGCCATTGCGCTGCGTGGCCTGGAACAGCTGGCCATTGCCGAAGCTGGTGGGCGTGGGGGACCAGATCACGTCTTCGTAAGCGACACGGAAATCGTTGACCCAGCTGTCGGCGGTGTGCTGCCAGCGGGCCAGGCCGCGCCATTCCTTTACCCGGTTGTTGTTGCCGGTGGACACGGTGTTGAGCCCGGTGCCCAGCTGGAAACCGCTTTCGTCACGGTACTTGACCGAGAACTCCAGCAGGTCCGCATCGGAGGGGACGATGTCGATCTTGCCGAAATACAGGTCTTCGTTGAAGCGGTTGGTGAAGGCACCGAACAGGCCCTGGTACTCGGACGGCAGGTTGCTGACGGCGAAACCCTGGCCGGGTGTCACATCGACCGGGCGTTCCTGCCGCTTGCCTTCGTAACTGGCGAAGAAGTGCATGACATCCTGGATGATCGGGCCGCCCAGCGCCACGCCGAACTGCTTGTCGACCGTCTCGACCTTGTCGATCCGGGTGGGGAAGACCTCGATCGGCCGGCGCGAACGCAGGTCCTGGTTGGTGAAGTCGAAGAAGCCTTCGCCATGGAACTCGTTGGTGCCCGACTTGGTCGTCGCGGTGATCGCGACGGAGCTGACCTGGTCGAACTCCGCCTTGTAGTTCGACGACAGCACCTGGTACTCGCCGATTGCCAGTTGCGGGAACGGGTTGCCGGGTGTGGAATCCTGACCGGTGATGCCGTTGCGCAGCACGTAGTCCTTCTGGCTGATGCCATCGATGAACACGTTGACGCTGTTGGACCGTTGCGCGCCACCCTGGATCGACACCTGCCCGTCAGCGCCCTGCTCCACCAGCCGCACACCCGGCGCCAGGTCGGCAAAGGCCAGGAAGTTGCGGTTGTTCTGCGGCAGCTGCTCGATCAGGCGCTGGGTGATGTTGATGCCGACCTGCCCGCCGGACAGCTCGCGGATGCGCCCTGCGGTGACGACGATCTCGTTACCGGCGGTGGTCGGCGCGGCGCCCGTATCGCCATCGGTCCCGACGCCCTCCGTCCCCGCGCCCTGTGCCGGTGCAGGGGGCCCGACCGACAGATCGATGTCCAGCCCCGCATTCTGCCCCACGTTCAGGGTGAAGGGATCGGAACTGCGGGTCGTGCCGTCCTGAGTCCGGATCTCCAGCCGGTAGGTGCCCGCACCCAGCGAGGCGAAATTGTACACGCCCCCGGGTGCCACGGCGATGGCCCGGCGAATGCCGCTGTTCACCTCGACGGCGGTGACCTCCACCGCCGGATTGCCCTCCGGCGCGGTGATGATGCCGCGCAGCGCGGCCTGCCCGACCTGCGCGTGGGCGATCGTGGGGATGAGCGTCAGCCCGCCAGCCAGCGCTGTCATGCTGGCAAGCGCAATCCGCATCTTGAAGCTGTTCATGGTTTGTCCCTGCTGCGTTTTCTTATGGTTCCTGCATCGCCCATCACCGGGGATGAACCCATGCTGGCCGACGCATGTCCGCAGGACGCGCGGCCAGCCTCTATGTTCCCGCGGCCGGGTGCGAGGGCGGAACCCTTCGTGGCCGAACTCGCTGTTCCGATCAGGGCAAAGGAATGAACGCCACGTCAGGGGAGCAGGACATGACACATTACCGGGCATCGCGGCGTGCGGTGCTGATGGGCGCCGGCGCCACCGCGGCGTGGCTGGCCAGCCCTGCCCGCGCCGCACTGCAGGAGCTTGACGGAACCCCGCTGCCCTCTGCGGTCGAGGCGCTGATCGCCACGATGTCGGTCGAGGAAAAGGCTGGCCAGCTGACGCTGATGGCCGCGGCCTGGGCGGGCGGGGCGGCGGTCTCGCTCAATCCCGCAGGCTCCGCCACCAGTTTCGATGCGCAGCTGGCGGAGGTGCGCGCCGGGCGGATCGGCGGCGTGTTCAACGGGAACGGGGCGGAGATGGCCCGGCAGATGCAGATCGCCGCCACGCGCGAGACGCGGCTGAAGGTGCCGATGCTGTTCGCCGCCGACATCATCCACGGCTTCCGCACCGTGTTCCCGATGCCGCTGGCCGAAGCGGGCAGCTTCGATCCTGAACTGGCGCGCCGCACCGCCCGCGCCGCCGGGGCCGAGGCGGCAGCAGCCGGCATCGACTGGACCTTTGCGCCGATGGTCGATGTGGCGCGCGATGCGCGCTGGGGCCGCGGTATCGAAGGGTCGGGCGAGGATGTCCTGCTCAACCGCATCATGGCCGATGCCCGCGTGCGCGGCTTCCAGGGCGAGAACGGCCTGGATGCAGCCGATGCCGTGGCCGCCTGTGCCAAGCATTTCGCCGCCTATGGCGCGGCGGAGGCCGGGCTCGACTACAACACCGTCGACGTGTCCGAACGCACCCTGCGCGAGATCTACTTTCCGCCGTTCCAGGCCGCGTTCGATGCCGGCGCGCCGACCACCATGGCATCGTTCAACGAACTGTCGGGCGTGCCGGCCACCGCCAACAGATGGCTATTGACGCAGGTGCTGCGGGATGAGTGGCACTTCCGCGGGCTGGTCGTGTCCGACTACACCGGCGACATGGAGCTGATCGCACACGGCTTCGCCGCCGATGCGCGAGAGGCGACCCGGCTGGCCTTCATGGCGGGCGTGGACATGAGCATGCACAGCGGGTTCTACATTGAGCATCTGCCCGGGCTGGTGGCCGCGGGCGAGGTGCCGATGGCGCGGCTGGACCAGGCGGTCCGCCGCGTCCTGGCGCTGAAGGTGCAGCTTGGCCTGTTCGACGATCCGTTCCGGCGCATCGATCCGGATCGGGAGCGGACCCGGGTGCGGACGCCCGGAAATCTGGCACTGGCACGGGAGGCGGGCAGCCGCTCGATCGTGCTCCTGAAGAACGATGGCAACCTGCTGCCGCTGCCCCGTAGCGGGCGGCGGATCGCCCTGATCGGCCCGTTCGCGGCCGGTCAGCACGATCTGATCGGACCGTGGAACGTCTATGGCACCGATGCCGAGGCGGTCGATCTTGCCACCGGTGTCCGGGCGGCGGTCGCCGATGCTGCGCAGGTCACGGTCACCGAAGGCTCCGGCATCGACGCGGCGCTGGATGGCGGCATCGATCAGGCGGTGGCCGCGGCGCAGGACGCGGATGTGGTGGTGCTGGCCATAGGCGAGACGCAGCGGATGTCCGGGGAGGCGCAATCGCGGACGGAGATCGTGGTGCCGGCGGCGCAGATGGCATTGGCCAGCGCCGTAGCTGCAACGGGCAAGCCGGTCGTGGTCCTGCTGCGCACCGGGCGGGCGCTGGCGCTGGAACAGCCGGTGCTGGATGCGCCGGCGATCCTGGTCACCTGGTTCCTGGGATCGCAGGACGGGCCGGCGATTGCCGATGTGCTGTTCGGCCAGGTCGCCCCGTCCGCGCGGCTGCCGGTGTCCTTCCCCTTCGCCACCGGCCAAGTGCCGTATCATTATGCGCACAAGAATACCGGGCGCCCCAATCCGCCGGGCGATCTGCAGAAATACAAGGCCCGGTACCGCGACTGGCCCAACGCCGCGCGCTTTCCGTTCGGGCATGGCCTGACCTATGGCGCGATCGCCTATTCCGGGCTGGACCTCGGCAATGGCCGGCTGGCACCGGACGGCGAACTGACCGTCAGCGCCACGGTCGCCAACAGCGGCCGGCATGCTGCCGAAGAGGTGGTGCAGCTCTACATCCGGGATCTTTCCGCCAGCATCACCCGCCCCGTGCGGGAGCTGAAGGCGTTCCGCCGCGTGGCGCTCGCCCCGGGAGAGAGCAAGGCAGTGTCGTTCACCTTGCGCCGGGCGGACCTGCTGTTCGTCGGCACCGAACTGAAGCCCACGGTGGAGCCGGGTCGCTTCCAGCTGTGGATCGCCCCGTCTGCCGAGGCGGATGGCGTGTCCGGCGAATTCACCCTGGTCTGAGGCGGATCCGGCGATGAAGGCCCCCGCCCGCTGGTCACGCCTCCGCCGGCTGCTGCTGCCGGCCTTGCTGGCGCCGCTGTTCGCCTGTGTCGCCCCGCTCGCCAACGGGGCGGCACCGGCGCCGCTGACGGCAGGACAAGTCCCGCAGCCGGCCCTGGCCGATGGCGGCTACCCCTACCAGCTGTTCATCCCGCGGGCGGCAGCGGCCGACCGGGAGCAGGCGGCGCGCTGGCCGCTGCTGATCTTCCTGCACGGTTCGGGTGAGCGCGGCGCGGACATCGCACGGGTCAAGGCGCATGGACCGCCGAAGATCGCCGACCGTGACCCGGACTTCCCGTTCATCCTGGTGTCCCCGCTGCTGCCGGCGGAGGAGGACTGGGACATCGGCAAGCTGGACGCCATCGTGGATCATGTCACCGCGCGGCTGCCGGTCGATCGGGACCGCATCTACCTGACCGGGCTCAGCCGGGGTGGCCATGCCACCTGGCGCTGGGGCGCGCTGGAGCCTGGCCGCTTTGCTGCCCTGGCACCCGTTGCCGGGCGCGGCGATCCGACGACCGGCTGCGCGCTGGTCGACGTACCGGTCTGGGCGCTGCATGGCGATCGGGACGATGTGGTGGTGCCGGAAGGCAGCTTCGCCATGGCCCGCGCGATCCGTGCCTGTGGCGGTCTGCGCTCACGGCTGACGATCTATCCCGACCTGGGTCACAACGCGTGGGATCCGGCCTATGACTCCCCCGCGCTGTACCTCTGGCTGCTGCAGCAGCGGCGGGCGGCACCGCTGGGCCGGGCCGGAGATCACCGCGTGGACGGATCGGGTCGATAGTCCACCTCGAACGCCCGCAGGACGGCCGAGCCGCCGAAGCCGGACGCGGTCCAGTAGAATCCCGCGCCGCCATACCCGTTCGGATCAATCGTGCCCGTCAGGTTCAGGGTCTCCGTGTCCGCCGTGTTGGTGCCGCTGACCGTGACATCGCCCCCGCGAACAGAGATGCGGATGGTGGTCTGCGGCTTGAGCACGCCGGTCAGCTGATCCTCAGGGCCCAGCGGCGTGCCCTGGCCGTCGGTGATCCGGTACAGCTGGAACACGACAGCGGTGGCTGAGCGCGTGCTGCGCCAGAAGCGCAGGGCATAGCCGCTGCGGGTCGCGGGATCGTACTTGAACAGGATGTCGGCGCGCGGGCGGCCATCATCCTGCGGCGCACCGGGGATGGAGAAGCCCTGCCCTTCCAGCTTGTCGGTGTCGAGCACCACGCTGACATCCATGTCCCCGGCGGACGGGCGGCCGACATACAGCAGGGTGCTGTCCTCCCGTCCGACGCGCAGCCCCCAGCTGCGATCATCCAGCGGCGCTTCGCTCGACCATGCGCCGGTCAGCCGCCAGTCGCCTTCCCACCGCCCGGCAACGCTGCTGTCGGGCAGGCTGCGGAAGTCGGCCGAGGCGATGGCGGCCTCCTCGGCGGATACAGTGCGGACGGCAGCCGAACGCTGCGCAGGACCTGGCCGGCTGAGATCGTGGCGGGGTGCGACTGTCGCCATGATGTACCGGCCGGCCAGACCGGGCGAGATGGCAAGCTCCTGCAAGGGGACGTCCCCGCGCGACACGGCGACCACCTCCGGCCGGGTGCAGGTCGCGTCGGCACAGGCAAGCCAGGTGACCGGCGACCGGTCCGTTCGCCCGTCCAGCCCGCCCAGTGTGTAGTCCAGCCGCATCCGCTGCGGCCCGTCAGGCCGGATGACCGGCGCCCCGGCCAGCACCGGGGCCGGGCGATATGCCGGATCCACGGTGACAAAGGCGCGGCTCACGAAGCCGTTGTCCGTGCGCACCTCGATCGGCACGACCTGGGTGTCGTCCGTGTGGTTGGCGGCCGTGACGACGACGCTGTCGCCCTCCGCGGCGCTGAGCGTCACGAGCGGGGAAGCGGTGTTCCAGCGGATGTGCCGCGTCGATCCGGGAGGCGAGACGCGCGCGGAGATCTCGGCAGGGGCCTCGCCCGTGCGCAGGCGGATGGCGCCTTCGGTCAGCTGGAGACGGAATGGCAGCGGCCCGGCCCCCTGGTAGCTGGCACGCGCAGCGGCCGGGTCCCAGCCATCGTCCACGCCCTCCGCCGTCCAGCGCAGCAGGTTCCACGGATGGAAGGCCTGGGCCTGCCCGTCCGTCAGCTCGCGCGCGATGGTGTGCCGGGGTTCGCCGACGATGCTGTCGACGATCGTCACCGGCTGGCCAGCCCCGGTCTTCGTGTGCCAGGTCAGCGAATGCTCGCTGGTCGTTTCCGGCGCGCGCCAGCCGAACCAGGCGATTGGCACGTCGGGCAGGATCGACTCGATCAGCGCAACAGGGGCAACCGGCACCTTGTAGAACTGCATCGTCCGGGTCGCCCGGAAACGGGTGCGGATGAAGGTCGTGCCGCCGGCGAAGAGGATGCCGCCCCCTTCGATGAAGTTGATCTCCGAATCTTCCCAGACGCTGGCACCGGGAGCGCCGAGATAGTCGTCGGTTCCTTCAAGGTAGGAATGGGTGAAGTAGGATCGCTCTGTCATGTTGAACAGCGTGTCCAGCCGGCTGAGGAACGCAACGTGCGAATAGACGTGGCGATCGCCGCGAGCCTGCAGGGCGACCGCCTGCGTGATCACGTCCGAGCGCCTGGCAAGGTTTTTCGAAGAATCGCCCGGATACTCATAGTCCAGGTTGCAATGGTTGAGGATCGTCAGGTTGATCGCCGAGAAGCCATCCGCATCGACCATCATCGAGAAGCCGTTATTGCTCGCCCCCTGCCGGTTGCCGCGATTGTCCGCCAGCACCACGCTGCGCCGATCCTGCGTCAGGCCCAGCAAGGTGATGTCGGGCTTGGTGATGTGCAGCCCGGTATCGGCTTCGGTCCCGTTCAGCTGGTAGACGTCAGGCATCAGGCCGATGATCGTCGGCCGCCCGGGCATGCCGGCCGGGGCGGCTGCATAGGCTGCATGGATCGTGCGATACCGTCCGCTGGCCGGGTCCTCCGGCCGGGAGGCATCGACCAGGATGTCGTATCGCTCCGCCCGCGTATCAAAGTCGATCCCGGTATATCCCTGCACGTGACCCAGTCCGGCCAGCGTGTCCTGCGCACCCGCGGGCGAGCAGACGGCCAGAAGCGCCAGCACCGGCGCGAGGAGGAGTGCGCTGGCGTTCACGGGCGCGGCTCCGGGGCTGGTGCGATGCTTCGCAGGAAGCCGTCGATGTCTGCCACGATCTGGCTCGCATATGGCTCGAACAGCCAGAACGCATGCGGCTGGTCCGCGAAGTGGACATGGCGATTGGGTATGCCGTGCGCGTCGAGAACCGGCAGGACCTTCTCCATCCCCGCCGTGAACCGGTCCTGCTCGCCACTGATGATGAGTGTCGGCGGCGAGCGGTGGCCGACATGGGTCGCCGCGCTCGCCTCGCGCCAGCGGTCGGGCGCCTGCTCCCACGAGCCGCCCAGCCATCGCGCCGCCGGGGTGGCGTCGTTGCGGTTCTCGTTGGCGAGGGCCAGCGGCACGGTGAAGTCGATCACGCCATCGATATCGATCAACGCGTTGACCCTGGGCGCATCGTCCGGTCCGCTGCTGAACAGCGCCGACCCGCCGGTATAGGCGAGGAGCGAAGCCATCTGCCCGCCCGAGGATTCGCCGCCGATCGCGATTCGCGCCGGATCGATGCCGAACTCGCCCGCCTGCGCCATGGTCCAGCGGATGGCATCGTTCACGTCGAGCAGGCCCGCCGGATACCCGGCTTCGAGTGCAAGGCGGAATTCGGGCAGGACGACGACATAGCCGCGCTGCGCCAGCAGGCTGGCCATGGCGTAGAAGTTCGACTTGTTGCCCGCATGCCAGCCGCCGCCATGAACCAGCACGATCGCCTGCCCCAGCTTCGCCGTCGCAGGCGGCAGGAAGATGTCGCTGTGCAGTTCCCTCTCGCCGATCGTCTTGTACAGCCGATCGAACAGCATCTGCTGGCCCTCGACCATGGTCAGCACGGGCAGGCGGAACTCCGGATGCTCCGCCCCGTTCGCCGCGAGACGCCGGGAAACCGTGTAGCTGTCGTCGACGGGAATGGTCTGGGCTGCCGCCGGCAGGTGCGACAGGGCCGCCAGCAATGGCACCAGACTGCCCGAGATTACCTGCCTGATCATGCTCTCTCCATCGCCGCATCGTGAGGCCCGGAAAGCTGTCGCCACGCCACGTGCGCGTCAATGCAATTCGCCCGGGGCCGCCGTTCACGCGCCGCACCGCTCCGGGGACACAGAGGATCATCCGGCGAACTCTCCGGGACAATCCGATGAAGGACGTATTCGCTCGTCCATTCGATGGCTGCGCTTGACGACATACCAACCAGTCGGTATGTGAAGCTATGGCAAAGGCAAGCACCCCTTCTGACGCGCGGCAAAGACTCCTCGATGCTGCGCTGGTGCTCGTCCGGCGGCAGGGGTTCGCCGCAACCACGATCGACCAGCTGTGCGCCATGGCCCACACGACCAAGGGCGGGTTCTTTCACCACTTCGCCTCCAAGGAGGCGCTGGGGATCGCCGCCGCCCAGCACTGGAGCACCACGACGGAGCCGTTCTTCGCCGCCGCCGCATACCATGCGGCATCGGACGCGCTGGATCGCGTCTTGGGCTATCTCGACCTGCGCGAGGCCATGATCGAAGGGGACACGGATGCGTTCACCTGCCTGGCCGGAACGCTGGCGCAAGAGGTTCACCAGTCCCACCCGATGATCGCCCGCGCCGCGCAGGGCGCGATCGAGGACCATGCCCGCACGCTGGAGGCCGATCTGGCCACTGTCCTCGGCCCTGGGTCCGGCAGTGCCGCGCAGGCGCACAGTCTGGCGATGCACATCCAGGTGGTGCTGCAGGGCGCCTTCGTGATCGCCAAGGCGCAGGGCGATCTGGCGACTGCGCGCCAGAGTGTGCGCCATCTGAAGACGTACATAATGATGATCTGCAAAGGAGAAGCCGAATGACCGACAGTCTGGCATTGAGCGTGGAGCGGACGATTGAGGCCCCGGTGGAACAGGTATGGTCGACCATGACCGACCGCATCGAGGAATGGTTCTGCCCCAGGCCGTGGCGAGCGGAAGCGCGGGTGCTGGAATGGCGCCCCGGTGGACGGAGCCTGATCGTCATGCACGGTCCCGATGGCGAGGAGATGCCGAACGAGGGGGTCGTGCTGGCATTCGAGCCCAACCGGCGCTTCGTGTTCACGGACGCCTTCACCGCCGACTGGCACCCGGCCGGGCCGTTCATGGTCGGGATCTTCGAAGTGACAGCGGATGGCGGGCGCAGCATCTTCCGCGCGACCGCCCGGCACTGGACGGAAGAGGCGTTCGCGCAGCATCGCGACATGGGGTTCGAGGAAGGCTGGGGCACGATGGCCGACCAGCTGAAGGCCCTGGCCGAGAGCAACTGATCCGACCCGTCGCTTCGCGGCTGACGAGACAGCCCGACCTTTCCTCCGACTTCAAGGGAGTACCACCATGGCTGACCAGACCATCAAGGGACCGGCATCCTACTTTCCATCGATCGAGAAGAAGTACGGGCGCCCCGTCGCCGAATGGCAGCAGATCGTCCGCGATCATCCGTCGCGCAAGCATATGGAACTGGTCGCCATGCTGAAGAACGAACATGGACTGGGGCATGGTCACGCCAACGCCATCGTCGCGCACACCCTCGCCTCGACCGGGTGACCTGGCGGCGCTGCTTCGTAGAGGTGCGGCGGCCTCGACCGGATGCGACAGGCCGAGGCTCCCCTTGCGCTTACGGTTTGCCCCGCCGCCGATTTGTGATCAGATGGGCACATGATCGTCCGGGCGCAGGCGGAGGCCGCACCGGTGTGTCGCAGCAGGGGGACTACCATGAGATTACGATGGCTTACGGGCGCCGCGATGCTGGCGCTTGCCGCCTGCGGACAGCCGGAGCGGACCGGCAGCGCCTCCTCCTCCCCCGCTGAGCGGGTCGCCTTCCCGGGCGATCCGTTCCCGTCCACCTACAAGCCTTATCCCGGGGTCACGACGCTGATCACCAACGCCACCATCTTCGACGGCGAAGGCGGGCGGGTCGATGGTGGATCGGTCCTGCTGGCCGACGGCAAGGTGGTGGCGGTCGGCACGGACGTGAACGCGCCGGCCGACGCCGTGGTGATCGACGGCACGGGGAAGTTCGTCACCCCGGGCATCATCGACATCCACAGCCATTTGGGCGACTATCCCACCCCTTCCGTGGATGCGCATTCCGACGGCAACGAGGCGACCGATCCCGTGACCGCGCAGGTCTGGGCCGAACATTCGGTCTGGCCCCAGGACCCCGGCTTCGCCCGCGCACTGACCAATGGCGGCGTTACCACCATCCAGATCCTGCCTGGCTCCGCCAACCTGTTCGGCGGGCGGTCGGTCACCGTGAAGAACGTCTATGCCCGCACGGTGCAGGAGATGAAGTTCCCGGGCGCGCCCTATGGGCTGAAGATGGCCTGTGGGGAGAACCCCAAGCGCGTCTACGGCAGCCGCAACCAGATGCCGTCCACCCGCATGGGCAATGTCGCGGTCAACCGGGCCACCTGGCAGGAAGCCCGCGAATACATGGCCGAATGGGACAAGTACGCGGATGAAGGCGGCGACGTGCCGGAACGCGACCTGCAGATGGACACGCTGGTCGGCGTGCTGAAGGGCGACATCCTGGTCCACAACCATTGCTACCGCGCAGACGAGATGGCCGTCGTGCTCGATATGGCGGAGGAGTTCGGTTACAAGGTCACCAGCTTCCAGCACGCGGTGGAGGCGTACAAGATCGCCGACCTGCTGAAGGAACACGGCACCTGCGCCAGCGTCTGGGCGGACTGGTGGGGTTTCAAGATGGAATCCTACGACGCCATCTACGAGAACCTGCCCCTGCTGGAGGCGCAGGGCGCCTGCGCCACCATCCATTCGGACGATCAGGACGGCATCCAGCGGCTGAACCAGGAGGTCGGCAAGGCGCTGGGCGACGGACGCCGCATGGGCATCGACATCAGCGACGAACAGGCATGGACCTGGCTCAGCTTCAACCCCGCCACCGCGCTGGGCATCGCCGAACAGACCGGCAGCCTGCAACCCGGAAAGATGGCTGATATCGTGCTGTGGAGCGGCAACCCGTTCAGCACCTACACCCGGACGGAGAAGGTGTGGATCGATGGCGCGCTGCTGTATGATGCGGATGATCCCACGCGCCGCCCGGTATCCGATTTCGAACTGGGCCAGGTCGGCGAAGGAGATGTGAAGTGAAGCGCGCATTGCTGGGCGCCGCAGCGCTGCTGCTGGCCGTGCCTGCGGGCGCACAGACCATCGCCATCACCGGCGGCACCGTGGCGATCGGCGATGGATCGCAGCCGATCCCCAATGGCACCGTCATCCTGCGCGACGGGCGGGTGATCGCCGCCGGCAGCCGCGTGGCGGTGCCCGCCGGTGCCCGCACCATCGATGCCACCGGCAAGTGGGTGTCCCCCGGGCTGGTCGTCGGCCTGGCGCCGGTCGGGCTGGTGGAGGTCAGCGGCGTGGAGGAGACGGACGACACCGATCCCGGCAAGTCGCCCTTCTCCGCCGCAATCGACGTGGCGTCGGCGATCAATCCCCGGGCGCAGCCGCTGCAGGTGACCCGGGCAGAAGGCTACACCCGCGCGATCGTGGGGCCGGTCGCGGGGAACTCGATCTTCGCCGGGCAAGGCGCGATCATCGACCTGGGCACCGACATGGATGCGCTGATGCAGGCGCGCGCCTTCCAGTATGCGGAGCTGGGGCAGGTTGGCGGGCGCAATGTCGGCGGCGGTCGCCCGGGCGTCTTCGCCTATCTGCGCAACGCCCTGTTCGAAGCGGAAGCGTACCGGCGCGACCAGCAGGCGCTCAGCCCCGCGCTGCGGACCGGCCATGACGGGTTCGAACGCCAGCTGACCCGGCTGGACGCCGCGGCGCTGGTGGCCGTGGTCGACGGCAGCGTGCCGCTGTTCGTCAACGTCAACCGTGCCAGCGACATCCTGACCGTGCTGCGCTTCAACCAGGAATTCCCGGCGATCAGGCTGGTGCTGGTCGGCGCGCATGAGGGATGGATGGTGGCGCCGCAGATCGCCGCCGCGGGCGTGCCGGTGATCACCACCGCGCTGACCGACCTGCCGGAAACCTTCGAAAGCCTGGCCGCGACCCGTTCCAATGTCGGGCGGCTGCGGGCCGCCGGCGTGAAGGTGGCGCTGCGGACCACGCGCAACACCGCGCAGGAGGCCGGCAACCTGGTGGCCCTGGCACAGCTGCCGGGCGCAACCGGGCTGGACTGGGGCGCTGCCTTCGCCACCATCACCTCCGCCCCGGCAGAGATCGTCGGCATGGGCGCGGAGTTCGGCTCCCTGCTGCCGGGGCGCCGGGCGGACGTGGTGATCTGGGACGGTGACCCGCTGGAGGTGCAATCGGGCGTGGAACAGGTGTTCATCGACGGGGTGGAGCAATCGCTAGACACCCATATGAGCCGCCTGCGCGACCGGTACCGCCAGGCGCAGCCGGGCAGCCTGCCAAAAGCCTACGAACGGTAATGGCCGGCCGGGGTGTGCTGCCGCCGGCGGTGGCATGCCCCGGCACACCCCTTGCCGCGCACGGCCCGGCGTATCCGGTTCCCCGGGGGCCGGGCATGGCGCTATAGGCGAGATCATGAACCACAACGTCGTGACCGATCGCCCGACCTTCGTGACGCATCTGGAATGCTCGATCTCGGGCGAACGCTACGATGCGGACAGGCTGCATGGCCTGTCCCGAGCCGGACGGCCCTTGCTGGTGCGCTACGATCTTGCGGCGGTCAGGGCCCGCCTGTCGCGTGACGAGGTGGAAACGCGGCAGACCGACATGTGGCGCTGGCGCGAACTGCTGCCGGTGCGCGGGACGGAGAACATCGTCTCGCTGGGCGAGATCGAGACCCCGCTCATTCCGATTCCCGCCAGCGGCGGGCCGCGCGTCCTAGTCAAGGACGAGGGGCGGCTGCCCACCGGCAGCTTCAAGGCACGCGGGCTGGTCATGGCCGTCGCCATGGCGCGGGAGCTGGGCGTGAAGCGCATCGCCATGCCGACCAACGGCAATGCCGGCGCCGCGCTCGCGGCCTATGCCAGCCGCTGCGGGATCGAGACGATCGTCTTCTGCCCGGAAGACACGCCGGAGGTGAACGTGCGCGAGATCGCCATGCAGGGCGCGCGCGTGTGGCGGGTCAACGGGCTGATCGACGATTGCGGCGCCATCGTCGGCAAGGGCGCGGCCGAGGGTCACTGGTTCGATTTCTCGACCCTGAAGGAACCGTACCGGATCGAAGGCAAGAAGACGATGGGCCTGGAACTGGCCGCGCAGCTCGGCTGGCGCCTGCCCGACGCGATCTTCTACCCCACGGGCGGCGGCACCGGCCTGATCGGCATGTGGAAGGCGTTCGACGAACTGGAGCAGCTCGGCTGGATCGGCCCGGAGCGGCCGCGCATGTATGCCGTTCAGGCGTCGGGCTGCGCGCCGATCGTGCGCGCATTCGAGGCGGGCGAGGAACATGCCGAGCGCTGGGAGGATGCGCACACCGTCGCCGCAGGGATCCGCGTGCCGCGCGCCGTCGGCGACTTCCTGATCCTGCGGGCGGTCCGCGAAAGCGGCGGCAAGGCGCTGGCCGTCGGCGACCCGGCCATCATGCAGGCGGTCGAGGATTGCGCCCGGCGCGAAGGCCTGCTGCTCTGCCCCGAAGGGGGCGCGACGCTGGCCGCCTACCGCGAGGCGCTGAAGACCGGCGAGGTGGACGAGACCGAGCAGGTGGTGCTGTTCAACTGCGCCACCGGCCTGAAGTACCCGATGCCGCCCGCACCCGACACGCTCGACCGCCACGCAGAGATCGACTTTGCCGCACTGTAGGACGATCGCCTGAACGCCGGCCCCTGCACGATCAGGGGTCCGGCAATTCCGCCAGCAGCTTGTCCGGGGTCATCGGGAAGCTGCGGACCCGCACGCCGCAGGCGTGATGGATGGCATTGTTGATTGCCCCCGCCGCGCCGCAGATGCCCAGCTCGCCCACGCCCTTGGCCTGCAGCGGGCTGCCGGCAGGATCGCGTTCGTCCACCAGCACCACGTCCAGATGCGGCACGTCCAGGTTCACGGGGATGTGGTACTCCGCAAGGTCCGGATTGACGATGTGCCCGTCGCGCGGGTCGAAGGTCAGCCCCTCCGTCAGGGCGCTGCCGATGCCCCAGACCATGCCGCCCATGCATTGCGAGGTGGCGGTCTTCGCGTTCAGCACCCGGCCCATGCTGAAGGCCCCGGTGAAGCGGCGCACGCGCACCTCCCCGGTATAGGCGTTCACTGCTACCTCCGCGAAGAAGGCGCCGTACATGGCCGCGGCAAATGCCTCGGTGATCTCGCCCGGCTTGAAGTGGCCGGTACGTTCCACCTCGGCCCCGGCGAGCAGTTCGGGCAGTGCCACCCGGCGGTTGCCGGCGGTAGCGAAGCCGTCCTTCAGCGTCAGCTCCGCCTCCGTGGTGCCCAGCCGTTCGGCCAGGTGCTCGCGGATCGCCTCGCACGCCTCGAACACGGCAGAGCCGGTGGACGCCGCACCCCAGCTGCCGCCGGATCCAGAGCCGGGCGGCAGGTCCGTATCGCCCAGCTGCACCAGCACATCCGTGGGGTCGAGGCCGAGCATCTCGCCCGCGATCTGCCCCAGGATGGCGTAGGTGCCGGTGCCGATATCGGTCATGTCGCTGGCGACGATCGCCGTGCCGTCCGCCATCAGGGTGACACTCGCCTGCGCCTCGTTGATGTTGTGTACGCGGCAGGCATTGGCCATGCCGGTGCCGATCCACCATTCACCCTCGCGGCGCTGCGCCGGGCGCCGGTCGGCCCCGTTCCAGCCGAAGCGGTCGGCGCCGGCCTTCAGGCATTCGGCCAGCTTGCGGGAGCTGTAGGGGATGCCTTCGCTGGGATGCCTGTCGGGAATGTTGCGCAGGCGCAATTCGACCGGGTCCAGACCCATGGCGTTGGCCAGTTCGTCCATCGCCGATTCCAGCACCTGCATCCCCACCGCCTCGCCCGGGGCGCGGACCGATCCGGCGGTCATCAGGTTGACGCGGGCCAGCTCGATCGCGAGCCGGCGGTTCTCTCCAGGATACAGGAACTCGCTTGCCTGCGTCACCGGCTCCGCGAACTCCTCCTCCGGCAGGTTGGACACCCGCGCCTCGTGCCCGAAGCCGGTCAGGCGACCTTCGGCATCCGCCGCCAGCCGCAACCGCTGCACGGTTTCGGAGCGGCGCATCACGCACTGGAACACCTGCTGGCGCAGCATGACCACGCGCACTGGCCGGTTCAGCTGCATCGCTGCCACCGCGGCGGCCACGCCTTCCGGGCTGATCCCCAGCTTCGACCCGAACCCGCCGCCGACATAGGGCGAGACCAGCCGCACCTGCTCCGGCTGCAGGTCGAGCGAGTCAGCCAGCTCCTTCTGGTTGTATGCGAGCATCTGCAGGCTGGCATGCAACGTCAGCATCTGCCCATCCCACTGCGCGATGCTGGCATGCGGCTCCATCGCCGCGCTGTTGTGGCCTTCGGTGGTGTAGGTCACGTCCACCGCATGGGCAGCCTGCGCCATGGCCTGCGCCAGGTCGCCCTGTTCGATCGGCTCGTCATAGGTCTCGGTCGGCGCGGCGGCGGAATGCGGATCGGTGATGGCCGCATCGTCCGCGCGATAGGTCACCTTCAGGTGCTTGGCCGCGTCGCGCGCCTGTTCGAAGGTTTCGGCGACCACGACGGCAATCGGCTGGCCATAATATTGCACCTGCCGAACCTGCTGCACCGGTGCCTCGCCCGCGCCACCCTGTGCGGCGCGCGCCGTCATCCGTTCGTCGGAGATCACCGCGATGACACCGGGCATGGACAGCACCGATGCCTCGTCGATCGCGGTCACGTCGCCCTTGCTGATCGTGGCGGTGACGAGCACGCCCTCCACGCAGCCGGCGATCTGGTACTCGGCGGCGTAGCGGGCAGTGCCGGTCACCTTTGCCGGGCCGTCGGGCCGGTCGAGCGGCTGGCCGATCACGCCCTGCGCCATCGCGTCCAGCCGGTTGCGATCGTCGGGACGATCCATGGTGAGGGAACGGGTCATGCGGCACCTCCGGTCGCTTCGCGCAAGCTTGCCAGCAGCGTGCGGCGGGTCAGCGGGATCTTGAAGTCGTTCTCGCCCTGCCCCTCGGCATCCTCCAGCAGCAGGTCGGCGGCCTGGTGGAACAGGGCATCGGACGGGCGCTGACCAGCCAGCAGCTGCTCCACCCGTGGATCATGCCACGGCTTGTGCGCCAGCCCGCCGAAGGCGAGCGCGGCGGAGCCGATCGTGTCGCCGTCCATCCGCACCACGGCCGCCACGGACACCAGCGCGAAAGCGTAGGACGATCGGTCGCGCACCTTGCGGTACAGCTGCGTGCCGCCGGCCGGTGGCGGCAGGATCACGGCCGTGATCACCTCCCCCGCCTCCAGCACATTGTCCAGGTCCGGGGTGTCGCCGGGCAGGCGATGGAACGTGCGCACCGGCACCGTGCGGCTGGTGCCGTCCGGCCGCTCGATCTCCACATCGGCATGCAGCGCCGCCAGAGCGACCGCCATGTCGCCCGGATAGGTGGCGATACAGGCGTCGCTGGCGCCCAGGATCGCATGGATGCGGTTGTGCCCGCCGATCGCGCCGCAGCCGCTGCCGGGCTGCCGCTTGTTGCACGGCTGGTCGATATTGGTGAAATAGTAGCATCGCGTCCGCTGGCACAGATTGCCGCCGGTCGTGGCCATGTTGCGCAGCTGGAAGGTGGCTCCGGCCAGGATGGCGCGCGCCAGCACCGGATAGTCGCGCCGGATTTGAAGGTCCGCGGCGCAGGCGCTGTTGGTGACCAGCGCACCGATCCGCACGCCGCCATCGTCGGTCGGGGCAATCCCGCCCAGCGGCAGGCGGTTGATGTCGACCAGCCGGTCGGGCGCTTCCACCTCCAGCTTCATCAGGTCGAGCAGGTTAGTGCCGCCGGCGATCGGGCGGGCACCGTCCCGCAGCAGCTGGCCGGCATGATCGAGGCCTTCGGGCCGCATGTACTGGAACGGGCGCATCAGGCAGCTCCGACCTTTTCGGCCTGCATGGCTTCGGTGATGGCATCCACGATGTTGCTGTACGCGCCGCAGCGGCACAGATTGCCGCTCATCCGCTCCCGGATCTCCTCCGCCGACAGCTCGACCTGACCTTCCAGATTGTCGCTGACAAAGCTGGCCCAGCCATTGGCGGCTTCCGCCAGCATCCCCTTGGCCGAACAGATCTGCCCGGGCGTGCAGTACCCGCACTGGTAACCGTCATGCCTGACGAAGGCGGCCTGCAGCGGGTCCAGCGCGTCGGGGGTGCCGATCCCCTCGATCGTCGTTACCGCATGGCCATCCTGCATGATCGCCAGGGTCAGGCAGGAATTCACCCGCTGCCCGTTCACCAGCACGGTGCAGGCGCCGCACTGGCCATGATCGCAGCCTTTCTTGGTGCCGGTCAGCCCGCAGCCGTCGCGCAGGAAATCCAGCAGGCTGGTCCGCGGGTCGCCGGTGAATTCGTGCGCGGTTCCATTGATCGTCAGCTGCATGGATCGCTTCTCCTTGGTCTCCCCGCTAACGCGCCGGCCCGCCGATCGGTCCAAAACTAAACCGATTGTGCCGGCCAGGGGGCGCGGCACCGAACGGCCTTGATCGGCACGGCACTGTTCGCCAAGGCCGGGGCTGCGCCGCTCTCCCGCTGCCTCCAGGAAATGTTTTCGCCCATGCTCGCACCCACTGCCTGGCGCGAACGCCTGCGCCTGCCCGGCTCCGCACAGGCGGTGCTGTTCTGCTGCATCGGGGTGCTGCTGTTCGCCTGCATGGACGCCACCATCAAGTACCTGGCCATGCGGCACGACGTGCCGATCATCGTCGCCGTGCGCTACCTGGTGAACTGGCTGCTGCTGGTGGCCATCGTCGCCCCGGTGCGCGGCCGGCTGCTGGTGCAGACGCAGCGCACCGGGCTGGTGCTGGTGCGGGCGTGAAGCCTGGCGGCCGCCTCGCTGCTGGTCGGGCTGGCGTTGCAGCGCATGCCGGTGGCGGAAACCACCGCGATCAACTTCCTTGCCCCGATGCTCGTCGTCGTAGTCGCGGGGCCGCTGCTCGGGGAGCGCGTGGGGGCCACCAGCTGGACCACCGCCCTGATCGGCTTCGCCGGCGTGCTGCTGATCGCGCGGCCCGGCAGCGGCCTTGAACTGACCGGGCTCGCCTGTGCCCTGGCAGCGGTCGTGGCGAATGTCGTCTACCAGCTGCTGTCGCGGACGCTGGCCAGCACGGAGCGGACGACCGCCCTGCTGTTCTACGCCGCACTGGTCGGCACCGTCATCTTCGGCATCATGGGGCTGTGGCTGTGGGAGGGCGAGTTCGCTACCGGGCTGGAGCTCGTCCTGTTCCTCAGCCTGGGGGTGTATGGCGGGCTGGGCCACTACCTCTTCACGGCCGCCTATCGCCACGCGACCGCCTCCGTCCTGGCGCCGCTCAGTTACCTGCAGCTGTTCTGGGCCGGCCTGCTCGGCTGGCTGATCTTCGGGCACATCCCGGACTGGCTCAGCGTCGTCGGAATGATGCTGATCGCCGCATCCGGCCTGGGTGCCGCGCTACCCCCGCGGCGGAAGCCCGGCGCGGCTATGGACGGGACCGCAAGGTGATCCGCGTCAGTTCGGACGGGCGGCCCAGGCGCAGCGCGAAGCCGGGCCACAGGGCGGTGCCGTTGCTGACGTAAAGCGTCATGTCGCCGACCCGGTACCGGCCGGACACGAACCCGCCATTGGCCGGCGCGACCAGCCGGTCCAATCCGACCACCATGCCGCCATGCGTATGCCCCGACAGCTGCAGCGCCACGCCACGCGCGGCGGCGGCCCGCGCTTGGCGGGGCTGGTGATCCAGCAGCACCACCGGCACCCCCGGCGGCGCACCGGCCAGCGCGGCGGCGAGGTCGGGACCGGGGCGGCCATGCTGCGGGGCCGAAAGATCGGCCACGCCGGCAAGGACCAGCCGGGCATCGTCCCGCATCAGCACGGCATGGGCATTGGGCAGCATGCGCATGCCCAGCCCGGCCAGGTGGCGCATCCACTCGTCATAGCTGAAGAAATATTCGTGGTTGCCGGGGATGGCGTAGATCCCGTCCGGTGCGCGCAGGTCACGCAGCGGCTCCACATCGGTGCGCCGCATGGCCACTGATCCGTCGATGAAGTCGCCGGTGACGACGATCAGGTCGGCCCCGCTGGCATTGGCGCGCGCAACGGTTGCACTGGCCCAGCTTGCCGGGAACAGGCGGCTGATGTGCAAGTCGGTCAGCTGCAGCACGCGATAGCCGTCGAATTCCGGCGGCAGCCCGGTAATGGCGATCTCCACGTCGCGGAGCGGCGGTACGCGGGTCGCGTTGGCCACGCCGATCGCGGCCAGGATCGCCGCCAGCCCGGCTGCGGCGTAACGCAGGCTGTCGGGCATCGTGATGCCCTGCCATCGCACCACCGCCACGACGAGCGCACCAAGATCCAGCAGGATCTGCAGGACCGCGAGCAGCAGGATCGTGCCCAGCGCCCAGTTGAACAGGATGACGACCGCGCGCGGGAATTCCGGAGCGAAGACCGAGCCGGAGGAGAGCCGGCTCCACAGATGGTACTGCGAGGCGACCAGCATCAGCACCGCGATGCCGATCTTCGCCGGCAGCGGCAGGCCCAGCGGCCAGAGGGTGCGGACCAGCAGGTACAGGACCGGCGTGGCGAAGATGAGGTGGAAGATCGTCGGAAATCCTTGTGGGCGGCACGGCGGTTCGTGTGCGGCTGCGGGCTGTAGCGTATCTGCCCCCGACGTGCAGCCTGCCGGATTGTGCCTGCCTTTTCCGCATTGCACACCGACGGTGATCGGTGGTTTAGGCCACAGCCTGTTCCACGGCTGCGGCACCATCGCGCCACAGCCGACAATCACGAAAGCCGGAGTGCGATCATGGGCCGAATCACGACTGCCTGCCTGCTGCTGGCCGCGACCGCGCTGTCCCTGCCGGCGGCGGCCCAGACCGCAGCACCTCAATCAACGGAGACGACCATCTACCATCGGGCGCCTGACGCGATCGCGCAGATACTGGAAGCACCGCAGACGCCGATCGTGGCGGTCAGCCCCGATCACCGGATGCTGGCCATCCTGGGCCGCGAAAGCCTGCCGTCGATCGCCGCCGTGTCCCGGCCGATCCTGCGGCTGGGCGGATACCGGATCGACCCGGCGACCAACGGCCAGGCGGAGATGCGGGTGCAGTGGCTGAATGCGCTGACGCTGCAGGACATCGACAGCGGACAGCAGGTCACCGTCGCCCTGCCGGCAGACGCCCGCTTCACCCAGCCCAGCTGGTCGCCCGACGGGCAGCGCCTGGCCATGCTGGTGCAGCTGCCGACCGAACTGCAACTGTGGACCGCCACGGTGGATGGCCGGGCAGCCCCGGTGCTCGGCGGCGTGAACGCGGCCTTTTCCGGCCCAGCCTATGAATGGTTGCCGGATAGCAGCGGGCTGGTGGTCCGCACGGTGGACGCGCAGCGCGGCCCGGCCCCGGTTGCGAGCGACACGCCGGCCGGGCCGGTGGTGCAGGAAAGCAACGGCCGCAAGGCCGCGGCGCGCACCTACCAGGATCTGCTCGCCGGCCCGCACGACGAGGCGCTGTTCGACCATTACTTCAGCGGCAGCCTGACCCGCGTGGCCGCCGACGGCAGCGGGGCCACGGCGATCCTGCCGGCCGGGCTGTGGCGCCGGTTCTCCATCAGCCCCGATGGCCGGTACCTGCTGACGGAGCGGCTGAAGCGGCCGTTCTCCTACCTGCTGCCCGCCCCCTCCTTCCCGACCGAGATCGCCGTGGCGGCGATCGACGGGACGGCGGTGCGCACGCTGGTCGACCGCCCGCTGGCCGACAATCTGCCCATCGCCTTCGACGCGGTGGTGACCGGGCCACGCGACGTGGAATGGCGTGCGGATGCGCCCGCGACGCTGCTGTGGGCCGAAGCGCAGGATGGCGGTGATCCGAATGTCGAGGTGCCGTTCCACGACAGCCTGTTCGTGCAGGCCGCCCCGTTCACGGCCGCTCCGGCGAAGCTGGCGGACCTGGAGCGGCGCTATGCCGCGACATTCTGGGGCACGGGCGATTTCGCGATGGTGGTGGACCGCGAATGGAACACCCGGACCGAACACCGCTATGCCGTGGCGCCTGATCGGCCGGGCGAGGCCGCGCCGCTGCTGACGCGTAATTTCCAGGAACAGTACAACGATCCCGGCTTCCCGCTGACAGAAGGCAATGCGGCGGGGAAGCCGGTGATGCGCTTTACCGCCAGCGGTGACGCCGTCTTCGTTGCGGGAGAAGGTGCCACCAAGGCCGGGGCGTTCCCGTTCCTGGGCACCATGCCGGTTGCTGGTGGGGAACAGACGCGGCTGTGGACGGCGGAGGCGCCGTTCTACGAGGAGGTCGTGGCGCTGCTGGACGACACCGGCGGGCGCGTGCTGACGCGGCGGGAGAGCGCGGAACAGGCGCCCAACTACATGGTACGGCAGGTTGGTGGCGGGGATGCGCGCGCGGTTACCGACTTCGCCGACCCGGCGCCGGTCTTTGCCGGGGTGACCCGGCAGACGATCACCTACAACCGGGCGGACGGTCTGCCGCTGTCGGGCACGCTCTACCTGCCGGCCGGCTATGACGCGCAGCGCGACGGACCGCTGCCGACGCTCCTGTGGGCCTACCCGGCGGAGTTCACCGATCCGGCGGTGGCCGGGCAGACGGTAGACACGGGCAACCGCTTCACCCGCCCGCGCGGGATCAGCCACCTGTTCATGCTGACGCAGGGCTATGCCGTGCTGGATGATCCGGCGATGCCGATCATCGGCGTGGACGGGGCCGAGGCGAACGACACCTATGTGGAACAGCTGCGCGCCGATGCGGAGGCCGCAGTGGAGGCGGTGGTCGCCATGGGCGTGGGCGATCGTGGGCGGATGGCCGTGGGCGGGCACAGCTACGGCGCGTTCATGACCGCCAACCTGCTGGCCCATACCGACCTGTTCCGCGCCGGCATCGCCCGCTCGGGCGCCTACAACCGCACGCTGACGCCGTTCGGCTTCCAGGCGGAGCAGCGCAGTTACTGGGAAGCGACGGACATCTACACGCAGATGAGCCCGTTCACCTATGCCGACCGCATCAAGGAGCCGATCCTGCTGATCCATGGCGGGGCGGACGACAATTCCGGGACCTTCCCGGTTCAGTCGGAACGGATGTACGCGGCCCTGAAGGGCAATGGCGCGACCGTGCGCTATGTCGTGCTGCCGAACGAGGGGCATGGCTACCGGGCGATGGAGTCCACCGGTGAAACCTTGTGGCAGATGACCGACTGGCTGGACCGGTACGTCAAGCCGGCGGCGCCGGGATCGAAGTAGGGGCGGCCACTGCCGCAACAATCATTGCGGCATCATCGGCCACCTCTGCCGACCTGGCGCGTTGCTACGTCGGACCGGGCAGACTTGTGCCTGCCCGGCCCCCGCAAACCGTTGCAGGAGCAAGCCACATGGAACCCGTGTCGATGCAGGCCATGTCCCGCCCGCCGGCGCTGCCCGGAACGCTGGGCTATGCGGGCCTGCTGCCGCAGGCCGCGGCCGTGGCGGCCATGGCGTTCGGGCCGGCCGCCTGGCATTTCTCGGCGCTGTCGCTCGCCTATGCCTATCCGGCGCTCATCCTGAGCTTTCTTGGCGGATTGTGGTGGGGCCTCGCCGCCCGCCAGACGAGCGCGCCGCCGGCCTGGATCTGGCTGGCGGCCATCGCCCCCTCGCTGATCGCGCTGGCGACGGCGGTGCCATGGGCGATCGGTGCTGGCTGGCCGGTGCCGTCGCTGTTGTTGCTCGGCCTGTCGCTCCTCGCCAGCCTGCTGGTCGATCACCGGCTGACGGCGCAGGGCCTCGCGCCCGCCTGGTGGATGTCGCTGCGCACGCCATTGTCCGCCGGCCTGGGCCTGCTGACACTGGTGGCGGCAGCGATCGCCTGATCCACGGCCCGCCTACCGGCGGACCTGCCCCGGATCCACCACGTCGCCGGTCTGCGGCGGCACGATGATCGTCGCCGGCGCGCCATGGCGCCGGGTGGCCCAGTCATCCAGCGCCTCCGGCGACAGGATGGCGGTGGGCCGGAACCGGTCGGACGCCATGTAGTCCAGGATCGATCGGCGCAGCGTGGGGCCGCCCGGCCGCTCCGCCAGCGCCCCATCCGTCAGGTCGAACGCGCTGGCCATCAGGGTGCCCGGCCCGACCTGCGCCTCGAACAGCATGGCCGTGCGCAGGCTGCGGTTCCAGTCGTCGATCGGCGCCACGATCGGGCGCAGATCCGGGGCAAGCGCCTCCACATTCATCGCCGTCGTGCCGTCGATCAGGTCGACCCACTGCCAGTCGCAATGCGCATCGGTCGGGAAGCTGGCGAGCGCGGGATGCGCGGGGTCGTTCAGCAGCCCCAGCATCCAGGCGCGGCTGGGATTCATCAGCCGGTTCCAGAAGATCGGCACGGTGGTGAGCGCCAGATCGGGATTGGGCTCCGCCGGACTGCCCGACAGGAACAGGACCCGCTTGCCCGCGGCGAGTGCGACACGGGCCTCGTCCCACGAAGCGGTGGTGGTGATCTCCTGCGCGGACTGCGCCGGCACGGCGGGAGGGTAGACCCAGAAGCGCCAGCGATTGCGGAACGGCGTGCCCGCCAGCTCCAGCACCAGCTCGTACGCGGCGGGCGCCTTCAGGCCGGACAGGTCGGCGCTGATGGTGCCGAGCGCGATGCCCTTGCCGCGTGGCGCGGTGCGGGCGGGAAGCGAGCCGGACAGGACCGCCTTGCCGGTATCGTCGACAATCCGCCAGCGCGGCCGGACGGAGCGGAGCGGCCGCTCGCCATGATGGTACAGCTCCGCCACCGCCTCCAGCCTGGCGTCGCTGCCGAACACGCGATCCTTCAGCCGCACCAGCGGGACGGTGGCACTGCAGAACTCGCGCCATTCGGACGCGGCGACGTAGTTCTTCTCTTCCCAGAACGCATCCAGCAGACCGATCAGCGCGCCGCCCTGACCCAGGTAGTCATGCAGGTCGAGCATCTGGAACCCCGAATGGGACGGAGTGCGCAGATTGGCCTCCAGCTCCTCCTTGTAGCAGGCGAGCTGGAACCGGCCCGACGCGTGGGCCAACGCCCTGTTCAGCGGCAGCAGGCCATGCTCGGCCGCGAGATCGCGCATGATCTCGATATTGCCGGGGATCATGTAGGGTGCGGTGCCGGTGTCGATGCCGGTGTGGAATGCGGCATAGTCGCCCTGCCCGGCGAACTTGTCGATCACCGCGAAGTCGGGATAGGCGCACCATTGGCCGGTCTCGTGACTGATCACCGGCTGCGCCACGCCGCCCAGCTGCCCCTGCAGCTCCTCCTCGTAATCCTCGCCGAACCAGCCGCGCGGGCCGCGCACATCGCTGCCGATCACCAGGAAGTCGGCGGCGAACGGCGTGCCCGGCCCGGCCGGCGGGCGCGCGTGGCGGCCGGTCCCGTCGGTGTAGAGCCGCCGCGGATCGGCCGCCTTCCACCGCTCGTCCCATTCCGGCAGTTGCGCGTGGTACTGCCCCGCCGGCTCGTTGCCGCCGCCCAGCATGACGAAGGAGGGGTGGTTGCCATAGGCCCGGATCAGCCGCTCCGTCTCGTCATGCAGCAGTGCCAGCATCCGTCCGCCGGGGTCGAAATTGTTCCACATCCCGCATTCGGGTTGCAGGTAGAAGCCCAGCTCGTCCGCGGCGGTGAACGCCGCCTCCGGCGGGCACCAGCTGTGGAACCGCATGCCGTTGAGGCCCCATCCCTGGCAGATGGCGATGATCCGCTTCCACGTTTCCACATCGGTCGCGGGGTAGCCGGTCAGCGGGAAGGTGCCGGCATCGTGCGTTGCCCGCAGGTCCAGCACCTCGCCATTCAGCAGGATGCGGTGCCCCTCGGTCGTGATCTCCCGCATGCCGAAGGTGAGCTCGCGCCGGTCCTCCCCTGCGGCGCTGTCCAGCGTGACGGTCAGGTGTTGCAGGTGGGGCGTGAACTCCGACCATGGCCGCGCGTCGGGCAGCGGCACGGTGACCGTCGCCTCGCCACCTTCCGGCGTCCACTGCACCGGCGCCGTGACACGCCCGATCCGCACCATGCCAGATCCCCCGGCATCGCCTGCATTGCCGATCGTCACCCGCACCTGCGCGGACTTGTTCGCCAGGTCAGGAAAGACCTGCGCATCCGCGATCCACACGGTCGGCGTGGCGGACAGCTCGATCCGCCCGACCACGCCGTTCCACGTCACGCCCGCGCCATCGGTCACGGAATGGCCGTCGGGGCGGTACACCGGCTCCTGCATGCTGTTGTCGATCCGCAGCGTCAGCCGGTGGGTGCCGGCGGGCAGGATGCCCAGGTCGAACTCGTGCGGCGCGACCAGCGAACTGTCGGTGCCGACCGGCCGGTTGCCGATCCAGGCATCGGTGCGCCAGCGGGTCCGTTCCAGGTGCAGCACGATGCGCTTGTCCGCCCATTCCGCCGGCACCTCGATATCGCGCTGGTACCAGGCGACGCCCAGATAGTGCCGCACCGGCTGCGACAGGTACGGCACCTTGACGTTGCCCGGCTGCGTGTACGGTTCGTATTGCGGCAGCAGGTACCAGCGCATGTCGCGCGGCAGGGCGGCCACAAACTGCGTCTCGGCCGTGATCTCGTCCCCGAAGCCCTGGGTCTGCAGGATGCCGGGCAGGCGGATCGACAGGTCGGACGGCATTGTCTTGTTGAACCAGTAATCGGCGGTGCCCACGTCCGCCGGGTCCAGCGCGAACCGCCATTCGCCCGCCAGCGACACCGCCGCCTCCCGCACCGGCGCCGCCGCGGCGGACGTGGCATGCAGCGCCACCGGCGTTGTCATGGCAGCGCCTAGCAGGGCGACAAAGGTCCGGCGATCGACTTGCGTGGTGTTCATGAAAGCGTGTTTCACAGAAGCGGGTTTATGGTTCAAGACACCAGTCGCAATCGGCGGCGGATGACCGCGATGGAGGGAGCACCACGATGAAGCCTGAAAACACGCGCCTTGCGCGCCTGGTCGCCCTGCCGCTGCTGGCGCTGGGCCAGCTCGCCGGCGCCACGATGCTGCGCGCGCAGGACGGGCCGGACGCCCTGTGGCAGGGCTTCGCCGAGCCTCCGGCCGAGGCAGCGCCGATGATGCGCTGGTGGTGGTTCGGCGCGGCCGTCACGCCGGAGGAGATCGACCGGGAGCTGCGCGCCATGAAGGCCGGCGGCATCGGCGGGGTGGAGATCCAGCCGGTCTATCCCATGCAGCTGGACCGGACGGACCAGCCGAGCCGTAACCAGCCCTACCTGTCGCCGGAATTCCTGGCCAATCTGCGGCACGCGGCAACGACCGCGCGGGCGGAGGGCATGCGGGTCGATGTGACCGGCGGCAGCGGCTGGCCCTATGGTGGGCCGCACATCCCGGCGGATCGCGCCTCGTCCGAGATCCGGCTGGTGCGTGTGGCCGTCGCCCCGGGCCAGCGCGAGGTGATCCTGCCGGCGACCGGCGCGGGCGAGCACATCCTGTCCGCCATGATCGGCCCGGCGGCGGCGGAAAAGACGGCCGACCGCCCGCTGACCCCGCTGGCCCATGAGGGCGCACGCGCTGCGGTGCAGCCGGCGGACGAGGCGCGCGAGGCGCTGGTGTTCATCGCCGGCCGCACCGGGCAGCAGGTGAAGCGGCCGGGCATCGGCGGCGAAGGCTTCGTGCTCGACCATATGGACCCGGCGGCGCTGGAGCTGCACCTGGCACAGGTGGTGACCCCGTTGCTGACCGCCTTTGCCGGCGCCGCGCCCCCGCATGCGCTGTTTTCGGACAGCCTGGAGGTCTATGGCGCCAGCTGGACGCCCGATCTGCCGGCCGAGTTCGTGCGGCGGCGCGGCTATGACCTGCTGGAGCATCTGCCCGAGCTGTTCCTGCAGCGGCCCGACAGCGCGGCGGTGCGGCACGACTGGGCGCTGACCCTGTCGGAGCTGGTGGACGAGAACTACCTGGCGCCGCTGGATGCCTGGGCGAAGGCGCAAGGCACGCAGTTCCGGGCGCAGGTCTATGGCTATCCGCCGGCCACCCTGTCCAGCAATGCACTGGTCGCCCTGCCCGAAGGCGAAGGCGACGAATGGCGCGAGTTCAGCAGCACCCGCTGGGCGACCTCCGCCGCCCATCTCTACGACAAGCCGGTCGTCTCGTCCGAGACCTGGACCTGGCTGCACTCGCCATCCTGGGCGGCGACGCCGCTCGACATGAAGATGGAGGCGGACCGCCACTTCCTGCAGGGGGTGACGCAGCTGATCGGCCATGGCTGGCCCTACAGCCCGCCCGGCGAGGCGGAGCCCGGCTGGTCGTTCTATGCCGCCGCCGCGCTGAACGACCACAATCCGTGGTACCCGGTGATGGGCGATGTCAGCCGCTACCTGGCGCGTACCTCGTGGCTGCTGCGGCAGGGGGCGCCCGCCAATGGCGTGGCGTTGTACCTGCCGATCGAGGATGCGTTCGCCGCGATGCTGCCCGCGCGCCCGTCCGCCAACGACACGGTGCGGCGCATGCTGCCGGACACGCTGGTGAGCGACATCCTGGATGCCGGGCACGGCGTCGACTTCGTGGATACCGGTGTGCTGCGGGACCGCGCTCTGCCGCATCGCGTGCTGCTGCTGCCCGGGGTGCAGCGGATCGACGCCGATGCCTACGCCCGGATCGAGCAGTGGGTGGGCGCTGGCGGCCGGCTGCTGACGATCGGCGCGCTGCCGCAGACCGCCGGGGGCCTGCGCGGCGCGGCGGAAGCGGCGAAGGTGCGGGCGATCAGCCGGCGCCTGACCGCCAGCGGGGCAGTGACAATGGTCGATCCGGCCCAGGTCACGGCCGCCCTGCGCGCGGTCGGCACACCCGACCTCACCCTGTCCGCGCCTGATCCGGCGATCGGCTTCATCCGCCGCAACACGGCGGATCGCGACATCTTCTTCATCGCCAACAGCGGCAACCAGCCGGTGCACACCACTGCGCGCTTCGCCAGCCGTTTCGCCAATGGCGAATGGTGGGACCCGATGACAGGCAACCGCTGGCCGGCGAGCGGCGGCGAGGCGGTCGAGCTGACGCTGGCGCCATACCAGTCGCGCTTCCTAGTCTTCAGCGAAGCAGCGCCGACCGCAACGCAAGCCGCGGCGGTGCCGGAGCAGCGGCGGACGCTGTCAGGCGGTTGGACGCTGGCGATCGACGGGCAGCAGATTGCGCAGGATGTGTGGGGCGACTGGGCAACCCGCGAAGGGCTCGGTCACTTTTCCGGCACCGGCACATACCGGACGCAGCTGGCGGTGACCGCCCCGGAGCCGCAGGTGTGCTACCTGCTCGATTTCGGCCCTGCCCGACCCGCCCCGGTGCCGCCGGGCGGGCGCCCGCAGGCGGAGATTGCCGCGCCGGTGCGGGATGCCGCGATCGTGCAGGTCAACGGCCAGCGGGTCGGCGCCGTGTGGGCGCCGCCCTACCGCATCGACATCACGCCGGCGCTGCGCGCGGGCACGAACCGGATCGAGATCGCGGTGGCCAACACCATGATGAACCATCTGGCCGGGCAGCCGCGCACCGATCATCGCCTGCTCAATGCCCGCTATGGCGAACGCTTCCAGCCGCAGGATCAGGACCGCATCGCGCCCCAGCCCTCCGGCCTGCTGCAGGGCGTGGACCTGGTGACCCGCCCTGCCGGGACCGACGGAGAGTGCGGCCAGTAGGCGCGGCGCTCAGCCGGCGGCGGGCGACGCCTCGCGAACAGGCACGCCGTTCGCGACGACGTTTTCCAGCCGCAGGTTGCGCATGCCGGATACCGTGAAGGTCCGGCGGGCCAGTTGCACGTCGATGTCCTTCAGCAGGACGTCGGACATGTCCGTCTGCTCCGGGTTCGGACGGATCGATCCGAAGGCGCCGTAACGGCCGGTCACCCCGATCATCCTGATGTTCCGCACAGCGGAGGATGGCGGGGGATGGCCGTCCAGCCGGGCATATTGCGTCCAGGGCTGCACGGTGAACAGCTGGCCACCGTCCGCGGCCAGGGTGATCCGGCGGAGTTCGATATCCTCGTACAGCTGCGGCGTGTCGGTGCGCAGCTTCAGCACCAGCACCCGCACGTCGCCGGTCACACGGCAATCCTCCACCAGCACGTCGCGCACGATCGTCGCCTCGCTGCCGCAGGTGAACACGCTGCCGCCACGCCGGAATTCACAATTGCGGACCCGGATGTGTTCCACCGGTGGCGAACTGCGATCCTCCAGCGCCAGCGGGCCGCGCGACCCCTTGGCGGCGATGCAGTCGTCGGTGACGGAGAAGTAGCATCCTTCCACCGTGACCCGTTGGCAGCTGTCCAGGTCGATGCCGTCCGTGCTGGGTGCGCGTTCGTAATCGTCGGGCACGGTGAAGCGGCAGTCGCGGATCACCACATCCTGGCAGGCATGCAGGTGCAGGTTCCAGAACTGCGAGTCCCTGAACGTGACCCCTTCGATCCGGACGTCGCGCGATCCCTCGATCAGCGCCAGTCGCGCGCGGGGGATACCAATGTTGGGGAAGTTGCGCGGATCGGCGGAGGCGCGCCGCAGCTGCCAGAACAGGTCCCACACCGCGCGGCCATCCCCGTCCAGCGTGCCCGGCCCCGTGATCCGCAGGCCGTGGCAGCCGGCGGCGTTGATCAGGGCCGGGGTGAAATGTTCCTCCACATGCCCTTCGATCCGGGTGCGGCGGGCGGGAAAGTGCGTCGCCACATCGGCGGCGCAGCGCAGCACGGCGCCTTCTGCCAGATGCAGGTGCACGCCGGGCTTCAGGAACAGCGCACCGGACACGAATACCCCCGCCGGCACCACGATCGTCCCGCCGTCCTGCCCGGCCAGCCGGTCGATTGCCGACTGGATCGCCGTGGTATTGATCGTGCTGCCATCGGCCAGGGCCCCGGCGTCGCGAATGTCCACCCGCCGATCCGCCGGGCCAGCCGCACGGGCCAGGGTGGGCAGGAAGGGTGCGGCGAGCAGCGCCAACAGGGTTGCGCGCCGATGCTGGTCCGGAATGCTCATCACCCGGTTCTGGCCGAGCCGGTCCTTGCTCGCCAGTGGAATTTGCTTTCGTAAGTGAACGCTGGCACGAACGACCACATGAGGATGCCGATGATACGTCGAACTTTTCTGGCAGGTGCCGCCATGGCCGTCGTTTCCGGTGCCGCGCTGGCGGCATCGCCGGCTGCCGGCCGGCGGCCGAACATCATCTTCATCCTGGCCGACGACCTCGGTTATGGCGACGTCGGTGTTCACGGGCAGACCAGGATCCGCACCCCGAATATCGACCGGCTGGCGCAGCAGGGACGCCTGTTCACGCAAGGCTATGCCGGGGCGCCCGTCTGCTCGCCATCGCGCGGCGCGCTGCTGACCGGGCTGCATACCGGCCATGCGCGGATCCGCGACAATTTCGCACTGGCGGCCGGCCATGTCGGCTACAAGGGGCAGCAGCAGATCCGCCGTGCCAGCCTGACGCCGGACGACCGGACCGTCGCCCAGCACCTCAAGGCCGCCGGCTACACGACCGGCATCATGGGCAAGTGGCACCTCGACGGGTATGACCGGGATGCGGTGCCGACCAGGTTCGGCTTCGACGAGTTCAAGGGCTGGCTGGTGACCGAGCCGACGACCGAAGGCTACTGGCCGATCAAGCGGATGCACGGCACGCGGATGGTCGACATTCCGCAGAATGCGGACGGGGCCAGGCAGATCTACGACACGGACCTGATCACCGACGAGTCGATCGACTTCATCCAGCGGCATCGGGCCGATCCGTTCTTCCTCTACGTGGCGTACAATGCGCCCCACAGCCCGTATGTCGTGCCCGATTTCGGCCTGTATGCGGACCAGCCATGGCCGGATGACGAGAAGTCCTATGCCGCGATGGTCGACCGGCTGGATGCGAATATCGGCCGGCTGCTCGGGCAGTTGCAGGCATCGGGGATCGACGGGGACACGATCGTCATCTTCTCCTCCGACAATGGCCCGCGGTCGGAACCTGCCGCCTACCAGACGCGCATGGCCGATGCCTTCGACTCCAATGGCGGGCTGACCGGGTACAAGCGCGACATGTACGAAGGGGGCCTGCGCGTGCCGTTCCTGGTGCGCTGGCCCGGCCACATCGCGCCGGGATCGCGCAGCGACGTGCCGGTCTACTTCCCCGATCTGCTGCCCACCGCACTCGCCGCCGCCGGCGCAGCGATGCCGCAGACCGACGGGATCGACCTGCTGCCGCATCTGCGTGACGCGAACATCATACCGGCGGACCGGTTCATGTACTGGGAGTTCTACTCGCCCGAGTTTCGCCAGGCGGCGCGACTGGGCAAGTGGAAGGCGATCCGGCTGCAACGCGGCGGCGACACGCTGCTGTTCGATCTGTCGGCCGATCCGTGGGAAAGCCGGAACCTGGCCGCCGAGCACCCGGACGTGGTGCGCATGATGAACGAAGGCATGGCGCGGGAGCACCGTGCGTCGCCGGAATATCCCGATCCCGCGGAGGATGCTGCTTGAACACGATCCCGATCAGCCATGCGCCCTTGCGAGTGATGCTGACCTGCCTTGCCGCCCTGCTGCCGTTGCAGGCGGCGGCCGCGCAATCCGCCGACGGACAGGCGCGCCCGGCAGCCCTGGCGCCGGTGCCGATCACCCTGCCCGCCCGACCCGACCTTGCGTTCGCGCCGGATCGGGTGCCGGACCCGGCGCAGGTGCTGGCAGTGCTGGACTATGCCGCCCTGGCCGAGATCGCCGACCTGGAGCGCAAGCCGTTCCAGGTGCTGGGCCGCAGCGTGGACCAGATCACCGCCAACTGGGTGTCGGCCACCTTCTACACCGGCCTGACCCGCGTCGCGCGCGTGTCTGCCCGGCCGGAGCCGATGCGGTTCCTGACCGCGGTGGCCGATCACTTCAACTTCGCCATGCGCGGCACCCGCTCCCCGAAGGGGCTGCTGAATGCCGATGATCAGGCGATCGGCGAGCTGTATCAGGAGCTCTACACCCTGCGGCAGGAGGACGGATACATCCTGCCGACGCAGCAGCGGCTGGACTATTCCCTGCCGCATCTCGCCGCCGAACCGCAGCCACGGCGGCTGGTCTGGTGGTGGTGCGACGCGCTGTTCATGGCGCCCCCGGTCCTGTCGCGGATGAGCGCGATCACCGGCGACCGCCGCTACCTCGATGCGATGGACGTACAATGGTGGCGCACCAGCACGGCGCTGTTCGATCCGGCGGAGGACCTGTTCTTCCGCGATCCCCGCTTCGTGGAGCGGCGCACGGATGCGGGCGGCAAGGTGTTCTGGTCGCGCGGCAATGGCTGGGTGCTGGCGGGGCTTGCCCGCGTGCTGGATCACATGCCGGCCGATTACCCGACGCGGGACCGGTATGTCGCGCAGTTCCGGCAGATCGCCGCCCGGATCGCGCCCCTGCAGCAGCCGGACGGGCTGTGGCGCGCCAGCCTGCTGGACACGGCGGCCTTTCCCGAGCCGGAGACTTCAGGCTCTGCCCTGTTTACCTATGCGCTGGCATGGGGTGTGAACCACGGCATCCTGGAACGGGACGAATACCTGCCGCATGTCCTGCAGGGCTGGGCCGGGCTGAACCGCCACATATTGCCGAACGGGCAACTGGGCGCGGTGCAGAAGACCGGTGACCAGCCAGTGCCGACCGCGCCGGACGATGTCGGCATGTACGGCACCGGTGCGTACCTGCTGGCCGGGGCGGAGATGATGAACCTGGGTGCGCCGATGCAGGCCCTGCCGGTTCCGCCACCCGGCGCGCCGCGCATGGCAGAAGGAGCGGAACGATCCGGTCCGCCGTCCAGCGCAGCCCGGACGCAGGATGCGGAGGCGCGACGACGGGCGCAGGAAATGCAGGCCACGCGCGACCTGGCCTACGATCCCCGCGTGGATGCCCCCGGCCTGACCGGATGGACGCCCGGCTCGCCGCCCGGCGAATGGGTGATCAGGCCGCAAGGCCGCTGAGCACCGTCAGTCGCGGGCGATCCGCACCCCGGAACTGTCCCGGCGGACGATCCGGCCCGGGTCGCCAAGGCCGCTGAGCGACACGTCGTGCGCGTCTTCCAGCTGCATCGCCGGGCGGGCGTCCGGTGTCTCGGTGGCAAGGTCCAGCCCGTCGATCCGCAAGCCCCTGGCGTGGCGCACATACAGGCCCCAGGCGGGTGTGGGGCCGAACATGCTGGGCTCGGGATAGGTGGCGCGTTCCTCCGGGATCGTACGGCCTGCATCCGCCGCCGTGCCGCCGCCGCGATAGCGCAGGCGGATGTCCGACAGCTGCACATCCTCCACCGGCGCATCGGGCAGGCCGGCGATGGTGGCGGCAAAGGCCGGATCGATGCCCGCCGCCTGCACATTGCTGATCGTCACGCCGCGCAACTGCGCCACGCCGGTACCCGGCGGCGCGCGGCGCCGGTCACCCAGCCGCAGGAAGATCGGCGCGGTGGTCACGTCCCGCATGGTCAGGTTGGAGATCGTGACGTTCTCCAGCACGCCGCCGTCGACGCTTTCCAGCGCGAGGCCGCGGCTGCGTTCGAGCACGCAATTGGTGATCGTGATGTTGCGGAACCCGCCGGTGCTTTCGGTGCCCAGCTTGATCCGCCCGGTCATGCCGTCACGGTCCGGCGCAAGGGTCTGCGTGCGGCCATAGGTGCCGTCCAGCACGGTGCCGGGATCGAACCCGCTGACAATGCAGTCGCTGATCGCGACGTTTTCGGTCGGGCGGATGTCGGGCAGCGCGGCACTGGCTTTCAGCACGATGGCATCGTCGTTCGGCGTGTTGACGGTGCAGTTGCGGATGATGACGTTGCGGCAGGCGTCGATGTCCAGTCCGTCGCGATTGGTGTCGACCAGCAGATTGTCGACAGTCAGCTGCTGTACCCCGGTGGCGAGCAGCGCGAAGTGGCCGGCATTCAGCACGCGGACGTCGCGCAGCAGCACGTTGCGGCAGTTCTTCAGGGCGATCGCCTTGTTGCCCAGCCCGGCCATGCGCGCGATGGCAGCGTCCATCTCCTCCGGCGGGCGGACGCTTGCCGGACCCAGCGAATTGGGACCGCTGCCGGCGCCGCCCTGCCAGCGCGCGCCGGGGCCGCGGCGGGTCAGGCCGCGTGTGCCGTCGATCAGGCCGCCGCCGATGATCGAGACATTCTCCAGCCCGTCACCCCAGATCAGGCTGTTCTGCCAGTGGCTGTGGCCGAAATCCTGGTAGATGTCGTCCGGGTTGAACTCCGGCAGGTCATAGCTGCCGCCGTCCTGCGCCGGGTCGGCGGCGACGATCACCGCGCCCGGCTCCAGCAGCAGCGCGATGTTGCTGCGCAGGCGGATTGAGAAGCAGAGATAGCGTCCGGCCGGCAGGATCACGATGCCCCCGCCCGCCTCCGCCGTATCGGCGATCGCCCGGTTGATCGCGTGGTGATCCAGCGTGCGGCCGTCGCCCCTGGCCCCGGCGCGGCGCACGTCGACCGGTTCCGCCCGTGCCGCGCCACCCAGGAACGGCAGGGCCAGGCTGCCCGTCAGCATGGTTCGGCGCGACAGGATCATGGCATCGGGTTCCAGCTTGTTCGAACGATGACGATCAGCCGCACCCGGCCACGGCCCCCTATCAGTGCGCGGCTGCGCCGTGGACCTCGATCCCGGTCTCCGACCGCAGCCGCTGTCCGGCATAGCCCTCCCGGTCGATCGCCGCGCGCGGCGAGCGGTCCAGCACGGAGATCACCCAGATGGCAAGGAACGCGACCGGCACCGAGAACAAGGCCGGCGAGCTGTAGGGGAAGACCGCCTGGCCGAAGCCGAGCACCTCCACCCAGATGGCCGGGGACAGCACCGTCAGCCCGAAGGCGGTCAGCAGGCCCAGGCCGCCGCCCCAGGCTGCACCCTTCGTGGTGCAGTCCTTCCACAGCAGCGACATGATCAGCACCGGGAAGTTGCCAGAGGCGGCCAGCGCGAACGCCAGACTGACCATGAAGGCGACGTTCTGCGTCTCGAACACGATGCCCAGCACAATCGCGGACAGCCCCAGCAGGACGGTGGTGATCCGCGACACGCGCAGTTCCTTCACCGGATCGGCCGCGCCCTTGCGGATGACGCTGGCATAGATGTCGTGCGACACCGCCGAGGCGGCCGACAGGGTCAGCCCGGCAACCACGGCCAGGATCGTCGCAAACGCCACGGCCGAGATGAAGCCCAGGAACAGGTTGCCGCCGATCGCATGGGCCAGGTGCATCACCGCCATGTTGTTGCCGCCGCGCAGCAGCCCAGCCGGATCGACATAATCGGGATTGAACGAGATCATCACAATCGCGCCGAACCCCAGGATGAAGGTCAGCAGGTAGAAATAGCCGATCCACACCGTCGCCCACAGGATCGACTTGCGGGCCTCCCGCGCGTCGGGGACGGTGAAGAAGCGCATCAGGATGTGCGGCAGGCCGGCGGTACCCAGCATCAGCGCGAAGCCGAAGGACAGGGCGGAGATCGGATCCTTGATGAAGCCGCCCGGCCCCATGATCGTGCGCCCCTCCGCCGCCGCTTCCGCCGGCGACAGGCCGCTGTCGAGCGCCACCCGGGTCTTCACCTCGACCGCGGTGGCGAACAGTGCCTCGAACGAGAAGCCGACATGCGCCATTACCCCGAAGACCAGCAGCGTGGCCCCGCACAGCAGCATCACCGCCTTGATGATCTGCACCCACGAGGTGGCGCGCATCCCGCCGAACAGGACATAGATCATCATCAGCCCGCCCACGACGACGATGGCGTACAGATATGGCAGGCCGAACAGCAGCTGGATCAGCTGCCCCGCCCCGACCATCTGCGCGATGAGGTAGAACGACACGACCAGCAGGGTGCTGGCGGCCGAGAAGCTGCGCACCGGACCCTGCATGAAGCGGTACGAGACCACATCGGCAAAGGTGTAGCGGCCAAGATTGCGCAGCTTCTCCGCGATCAGGAACAGGACGATCGGCCAGCCTACCAGGAAGCCGATCGCGTAGATCAGCCCGTCATAGCCGTCGTTGAAGATCTGCGCGCTGATGCCCAGGAACGACGCGGCCGAGCAGTAGTCGCCCGCCATGGCCAGGCCGTTCTGGAAGCCGGTGATGCCGCCGCCGGTGTAGAAGTCGGACACGGAACGGGTGCGCCGGGCCGCAGCGGCGGTGATCCACAGGGTCACCGCGACGAAGCCGGCAAACATGGCGATGGCCGTCCAGTTCGGACCCTGCCGCGCGACACTGCCGATCGGCGCCAGGTCCGCGCCCAGCGCACCGGTGCCGAACGCGACCAGAGCCAGCAGCCCGGCCGACCACACCAGCGGCCGCATCACGCCGCCGGCTCCGCCAGCAGTTCCGCCAGCCGCCGGTCGAATTCGCCATTGGCCCGCACGACATAGACGATCGTGATGGCGACGATCCCGATCAGCATCGCGACGCCCAGCACCACCGCCATGCTGGTCGTCCCGTTGCCGATCGGCCGCGCCATGAACGGCTTGTCGAACGCGATCAGCGAGATGAAGCTGGTATAGGCGATGACGGTGATCGCCGTCAGGATCCAGGAGAAGCGCTGCCGATCGCGCACCAGCGCGACATAGCGGGGATCGGCGGCGATGCGGGCTTCAAGCGCGCTGTCGTGGGCGGGGGGCACGGTCATGCCCCATCATCGGCGGAGACGTGGCCGTTGGCAACGCACGATCAGCGAAAGGCGATGCCCGACCGATCGGGCCGGCAGCAAACATATGCCAGCACTATGCGAAAGGCGGGAATCGATCTCGAATAGCTACGGCCGATGCGCCTAATCGCGTGGTCCTGAAGGTGCCCCGGCTGTCGGCGGCAACCAGTCACAGGGGCACTCATGAAGCTCATCGTTCCGGTCGCGACCGTTGTCGCGCTGGCCGCTCCGGTCGCGGCGCAGGACTCGTCCGGCCCGGCACCGGCCATCACCATCAGCGGATCGGCCACGCTCGCCTCCGACTACCGCTTCCGCGGCGTTTCGCAGACCGACAAGGAAGTGGCCGTGCAGGGCGGGATCACCGTCGTGCATGACAGCGGCCTGTATGCCGGCGTCTGGGCATCCAACCTGGCCGGCTGGGGCACGTTCGGCGGTGCCAACATGGAACTGGACCTGATCGGCGGCTACCGCGTGCCGCTGGCCGGCGGCATGCTGGATGTCGGTGCGACCTGGTACATGTACCCCGGCGGCGCGGACGAGACCGACTTTGCCGAGCCTTACATCAAGCTGTCGGGCACGACCGGTCCGCTGACGCTGCTGGCGGGCGCAGCCTACGCACCGAAGCAGCAGGCATTGGGCCGCTGGTACGCAAGCGGCGCCGATGCGGCGGCCGGCGTCTATACCGATCCGGGCGACAAGGAAGACAACCTCTATCTGTGGGGCGATGCGGCCGCCGGTATCGCCGGCACGCCGCTGACGGCCAAGGCGCATCTCGGGTACTCCGATGGTAATCCCGGACTTGGCCCCAACGCCACCAGCCTCGCGCCGACCGGCGCCTATTTCGACTGGTCGCTGGGTCTGGACGCCACCTGGCGCAACCTGACGGTGGGCGTCGCCTATGTCGACACGGACATCAGCGGGCGCGACGCGGCGTATCTGCAGCCGAGCTTCAGCGACGGGCAGGACGGCAACGGCGCGATCGCCGGCAGCACTGGCCTCGTCACCGTCACCGCATCTTTCTGACAAAGGAATTGCACCATGCAGGATCTGCTGTGGATCGGGATCATGGGCGGGCTGCTGGCGGCGACGCTGGCCTATGTCCGCCTGTGCGACCGGGCGTGAGGAACGCGACATGACACTCGATCTCTGGCTGGCCGCCATCACGGCCCTCGGCCTTCTCCTCTACCTGGTGGCGGTGCTGATCCGCCCCGAACGCTTCTGAAGGGGCGGCACTCATGACATTCCAGGGATGGAGCCTGATCCTCGCCTTCGTCGCCATCCTGCTGGCGCTCGCCAAGCCGGTCGGCCTGTGGCTGTTCGCGCTGTATGAAGGGCGGCGCACGCCGCTGCACCTGGTGCTCGGCCCGGTGGAACGCGGCTTCTACCGGCTGGCGGGCATCGATCCCGCGGAGGAGCAGGGCTGGCGCCGCTACGCGGTGCACATGCTGCTGTTCAATGCCGTGCTGATGCTGTTCACCTATGCCGTGCTGCGGCTGCAGGGTGCCCTGCCCGGCAATCCGCAGGGCCTGCCCGCCGTGGGCGAGCATCTGTCGTTCAACACCGCCATCAGCTTCACCACCAACACCAACTGGCAGAGCTATGGCGGGGAGAGCACGATGGCGAACCTCAGCCAGATGCTGGGGCTGACGATCCACAATTTCCTGTCCGCGGCGACCGGTATCGCGCTGGCCTTCGCCCTGTTCCGCGGCTTCGCCCGGCGGGAAGCCGGCAGCGTCGGCAATTACTGGACCGACATGACCCGGATCACGCTGTACCTGCTGCTGCCGCTCTGCGTGGTGCTGACGGTCTTCTACATCGGCAGCGGCGTGCCGCAGACGCTGGCCGGCGCTGTCGACCTGCAGACGCTGGAAGGCGCGGACCAGTCGATCCTGCTCGGCCCGGTGGCGAGCCAGGAAGCGATCAAGATGCTCGGCACCAATGGTGGCGGCTTCTTCAACGCCAACAGCGCGCATCCGTTCGAGAACCCGACGGCACTGACCAACCTGGTCCAGATGCTGTCGATCTTCGCGATCGGCGTCGGCCTGACCTGGTGCTTCGGCAAGGCGGTCGGCAACACCCGGCAGGGCTGGGCCATCCTGGCCGCGATGCTGGTGCTGTTCCTGGGCGGTGTGACCGTAGCCTACTGGGCGGAAGCTGCCGGCAATCCGGTGCTGCACCAGCTGGGTGTTGCGGGCGGCAACATGGAGGGCAAGGAGGTGCGCTTCGGCATCGCCGCATCCGCGCTGTTCTCCGTCGTCACCACCGCTGCATCCTGCGGCGCGGTCAATGCCATGCACGACAGCTTCACCGCGCTGGGCGGCATGATCCCGCTGTTCAACATGCAGCTGGGCGAGGTCGTGATCGGCGGGGTGGGCGCAGGCATCTACGGCTTCCTGCTGTTCGCCATCCTGGCGGTGTTCGTCGCCGGGCTGATGGTCGGGCGGACACCGGAATATGTCGGCAAGAAGATCGAGGCGCGCGAGGTCAAGCTGGCCGTGCTGGCGATCGCGGTGCTGCCACTGATGATCCTGGGCCTCACCGCCCTGTCATCGGTGCTCGAACAGGGTCTTGCCGGGCCGCTCAACAGAGGACCGCACGGCTTCTCGGAGATCCTGTACGCCTTCACCAGCGCCGTCGCGAACAATGGCTCGGCCTTTGCCGGGCTCACCGCCAACACGCCCTACTACAACGGGTTGCTGGGGGTGGCGATGTGGCTGGGCCGGTTCTTCGTGATCGTGCCGATGCTGGCGATCGCCGGCAGCCTGGCCGCCAAGAAGCTCGCACCGGAAAGCGCCGGCTCGTTCCCGACCACGGGCGGGCTGTGGGTGGGACTGCTGGTCGGGATCATCCTGATCCTGGGCGGCCTCACCTTCCTGCCGGGCCTCGCGCTCGGCCCCATCGCCGATCATCTCGCGATGATCCGCGGCACATTGTCCTGAAGGGGCGCCTGACATGGCAAAGACCCAGAGCAAGAGCCTGTTCACGACCGACCTTGTGGGGCCGGCGATCACCGCTGCGTTCCGCAAGCTCGATCCCCGCGAACTGATCCGAAATCCGGTGATGTTCGTGACCGCGACGATCGCGGTGCTGATGACCATCCTGCTTGTGATCGGCCAGGACGACCTTGCCACCGGCTTCAAGCTGCAGCTCGCCGTCTGGCTGTGGCTGACCGTCCTGTTCGGCACCTTTGCCGAAGCGCTGGCGGAAGGCCGCGGCAAGGCGCAGGCGGCATCCTTGCGGGCGACCAAGGCGGAGCTGACCGCCAAGCGCCTGACAGGCAGCGGACGCGAGTTCGACGACGTGCCCGCCAGCCAGCTGAAGGTCGGCGACATCGTGCTGGTCGAGACGAACGACCTGATCCCGTCCGACGGCGACGTCGTGGCAGGCGTGGCCTCCGTCAACGAGGCGGCGATCACCGGTGAAAGCGCGCCCGTGATCCGGGAGGCCGGCGGTGACCGTTCGGCCGTGACCGCCGGCACGCGCGTCATCTCCGACGAGATCCGCGTGAAGGTCACCGTGGAGCCCGGCAAGGGTTTCCTCGACCGGATGATCGCCCTGGTCGAAGGAGCGGAGCGGCAGAAGACCCCGAACGAGATTGCGCTGACGCTGCTGCTGGTCGGGCTGACGATCATCTTCCTGATCGCGGTCGGCACGGTTCCGGGCTTCGCATCCTATGCCGGCGGGGCGATCCCGGTGGCCATCCTGGCGGCGCTGCTGATCACGCTGATCCCGACCACGATCGCCGCGCTGCTGTCGGCCATCGGCATCGCTGGCATGGACCGGCTGGTGCGCTTCAACGTGCTGGCCAAGTCGGGTCGTGCGGTGGAGGCGGCGGGCGATATCGACGTGCTGCTGCTCGACAAGACCGGCACGATCACCATCGGCGACCGGCAGGCAGCTGAGTTCCGCCCCGTGTCCGGCACCAGCGTCGAGGAACTGGCTGCGGCCGCCCTGCTGGCCAGCCTGGCGGACGAGACACCGGAAGGCCGTTCCATCGTGCTGCTGGCGCGGGACAGGTTCGCCATCGCCACGACCGCGCTTCCCGCCGGTGCCGAGATCATCCCCTTCACCGCGCAGACCCGCATCTCGGGCGTGAAGGCCGGCGGATCGCTGATCCAGAAGGGCGCGGTGGATTCGATCCTGCGGGCCAATGGCGGTGCGGACCAGACCGCCGCCGCCACCGAACTGCGCCGCATCACCGACGAGATCGCCCGGGCCGGCGGCACGCCGCTGGCGGTGGCGCAGGACGGGCGGCTGCTGGGCGCCGTGTTCCTGAAGGACGTGGTCAAGGCCGGCATCCGCGAGCGGTTCGGCGAATTGCGGGCCATGGGCATCCGCACGGTGATGATCACCGGCGACAATCCCCTGACCGCCGCCGCCATCGCGGCGGAGGCCGGCGTGGACGACTTCCTGGCGCAGGCCACGCCAGAGGACAAGCTGGACCTGATCCGCAAGGAACAGCAGGGCGGGCGGCTGGTCGCCATGTGCGGCGACGGCACCAACGATGCGCCGGCGCTGGCGCAGGCGGATGTCGGCGTCGCCATGAACACCGGCACGCAGGCCGCGCGGGAGGCCGGCAACATGGTCGACCTGGACAGCGACCCGACCAAGCTGATCGAGGTGGTCGGCCTGGGCAAGCAGTTGCTGATGACACGCGGTGCGCTGACCACCTTCTCCGTCGCCAACGATGTGGCCAAGTACTTCGCCATCATCCCGGCGATGTTCGTGGTCCTCTACCCGGAGCTTGGCGTGCTGAACGTGATGGGCCTGGGCACGCCGGAGAGTGCGATCCTGTCCGCCATCATCTTCAACGCGCTGATCATCCCGTGCCTGGTGCCGCTGGCGCTGAAGGGAGTGGCATATCGCCCCATGGGTGCCGGACCGCTGCTGGCGCGCAATCTCGCCATCTATGGCCTGGGTGGCCTCGTCGCGCCGTTCATCGGCATCAAGATCATCGACCTGGCCGTCACCGGCCTGGGTCTGGCCTGAGGAGAAGCCCCATGGGCAAGGATTTCACAACCGCTCTGCGTCCTGCCATCGTGCTGACGATCCTGTTCGCGATTCTGCTGGGGCTGGTCTATCCGCTTGCGATGACCGGCATCGGACAGGCGATCTTCCCCCACCAGGCCAGTGGCAGCCTGGTGCGCGATGCGTCTGGCCGCGCGATCGGCTCTGCCATCGTGGGCCAAGCGTTCACCACGGACGGCTATTTCCAGACGCGGCCCTCCGCCGCCGGTGACGGCTATGACGGGCTTGCCTCGTCCGGCTCCAACCTCGGTCCGGCCTCGCAGGTACTGGCCAACCGCGTGTCGGCCGATCTGGTCCGGCAGCGGGCAGCGGGCATAAGCGGGCCGGTGCCGGCCGATCTCGTCACCGCCAGCGGATCGGGCCTCGATCCCGACATCTCGCCAGCAGCCGCGCGGGCGCAGGTGGCCCGCGTGGCGCGCACCCGCGGTCTGCCGGCTGAGCAGGTTCGCGCGCTGGTCGAGCACAGCATCGACCAGCCGCTGCTTGGCATTTTGGGCGAACCGCGCGTGAACGTGCTGGCCCTGAACATGCAGCTGGACCGGTTCGGCGGACCGCGTTGAGCGAACGCGCCAACAGTGACGGGCGCCCTGCCCCCGAAGCCTTCCTGCGCGCCGCGGCGCAGGAAGGCCGGGGCCGCCTGAAGATCTTCCTCGGCGCGGCGCCCGGCGTGGGCAAGACGTTCGAGATGCTGTCCGAAGGCGCCGCGCGGCAACGGGCCGGCGCCGACGTCGTGATCGGCGTGGTCGAGACGCATGGCCGGCGCGAGACGGAGGCGCTGACCCGCGGGCTGGAGATCCTGCCGCGCCGCACGATGGCGCATGAAGGGCGCACCCTGACCGAGATGGACCTGGATGCGCTGCTGGCGCGCCGGCCCGGCCTGGCCCTGGTCGACGAGCTGGCCCACACCAATGCGCCCGGCAGCCGCCATCCCAAGCGGTACGGCGATGTCGAGGAACTGCTGGCCGCCGGGATCGATGTCTATTCCACGGTCAACATCCAGCACGTCGAGAGCCTGAACGACGTGGTCGCCTCCTTCACCCGGGTTCGCGTGCGCGAGACGGTGCCGGACAGCATCCTGGAGATGGCCGAGATCGAGGTGGTAGACATCCCACCCGACGAGCTGATCGAGCGGCTGAAGGAGGGCAAGGTCTACCTGCCGCAGGAGGCGACCCGTGCCCTGTCGCACTTCTTCTCCAAGTCCAACCTGTCTGCCTTGCGCGAACTGGCACTGCGTCGGGCGGCGCAAGCGGTCGATGCGCAGATGCTGGACCACCTGCGGCTGCACGCGCTGGGCGGCACCTGGGCCGGCAGCGAGCGGATCCTGGTGGCAGTCAGCGAATTGCCGGGTGCGGAGGAGCTGGTCCGCGCCGCCAAGCGCATCGCCGATGCCGCGCATGCCAGCTGGGCCGCGATCCACGTCGAGACGCCGCGCAGCCGCACGCTGGATGCCGCGGCAGCGCGGCAGGTTGCCACGGCCCTGAACCTGGCCGCGCGGCTCGGCGCCACGGTCGCGTCGATCCCGGCGGCGAACGTGGTCGACGGGCTGACGCGCCATGCAGCCGACATCCGCGCGACCCAGATCGTGGTCGGCAAGTCGGCCCGGTCGCGCTGGTTCGAACTGCGGCACGGATCGGTGGTCGACCGGCTCGTGCGCGGCACGCCCGGCGTGGCGGTGCATGTCCTGCCGCTGGCGGAGGCATCTGCGGCGCCGCCAGCGTGGAGCCGGGCGGCGGCGCATGTGCCGGGTCGGGGATGGGGCACCCGCGCGGGCTATGCCTGGATCACGCTGATGGTCGCCGCCGTCACCGCGGCGGGCAGCGCGCTGTTCCGCGTGCTCGATATCGGCAATGTCGGTTTGCTGTACCTGCTGCCGGTGATGGCGGCGGCCAGCCTGTTCGGCCTGCGGCCCGGGCTGTATGCCGGCATCCTGTCGAGCCTGGCCTACAATTTTTTCTTCCTGCCGCCGACCCTCACGCTGACCGTCAGCAACCCGGAAAACATCATCTCCATCTTCGTCCTGCTTGGCGTGGCCATCGTCACCAGCCAGCTGACCGCGCGGGTGCGCGCGCAGGCCGATCTTGCCGCGATCAGCGCGCGCACGAACGCGGCGCTGGCGGGTTACCTCCGGCAGCTGACCCGGCTGAGCGATCCGCTGGAGGTCGCCCGGGTCGCCTGCACCCGGCTGAGCGAGCTGCTCGGCGTGCGGGTGGTCATGCTGGAGCGGACCGGCGCCGGCTTGACGGTGCAGGGCGAGAGCGAAGCGGGCGCCTGCCTGGAGACGATGGAACTCGCCGCCGCGCAATGGGTGTGGGACACCGGCCAACCTGCCGGCCGCGGTACCGGCACGCTGACCGCATCCGACTGGCAGTTCCAGCCGCTGCAGGCGGGCGAGCGGATGCTGGCTGTGCTGGGCTTCGCGCGGGACGATGGCGGCGATCCGGTCCGGTCCGACCGCATGACGCTGCTGGGCAGCCTGCTGGAACAGACCGCGCTGGTGCTGCAACGGCTCCGCCTCGAAAGCGAGATGCGCGACGTGGATGCCGTGCGCGAACGTGACCGGCTGCGCGTGGCGCTGCTGTCGTCGGTCAGCCACGACCTGCGCACGCCGCTCACCTCCGTCCTGGCCGCCGCGGCCGAATTGCGGCGGCGCGGCGAGGATCCGCTGGTCGCCACGATCGAGAGCGAGGCGTTGCGGCTGAACCGTTTCGTCGCCAACCTGCTCGACATGGCGCGGGTGGAGGCTGGCGCGCTGAAGTTCAACATGGAGGCGATCGACCTGAGCGACGCGGTCACCGGCGCGGCGCACGATGCGCGGCGCGCGCTGGAAGGCCACGCCGTACGGCTGGACGTGCCGCCCAACCTGCCGCTGGTCCGTGCCGACCCGCAGCTGCTGCATCATTGCCTGCTGAACCTGCTCGACAATGCCGGGCGCTATGGCGACCCGGGCACGGAAATCGTCATCGAAGGACGGCACCTGTTCGGCCAGGTGCATCTGGCGGTGCTGGACCGCGGCCTGGGCCTGCCCGCCGGGCGCGAGGCGGAGGTGTTCGAGACCTTCCGCCGGCTCGAAGGGTCAGACCGGGCGGTCGGCGGCACCGGCCTGGGCCTCGCCATCGTCAAGGCCTTTGCGGAGGCGATGGGGCTGGCGGTGCAGGCCGGCAACCGGCAGGATTGCCGCGGCGCCGTCTTCACGCTCCTGTTCCCGCCATCGTCCATCGTGCGCGACATCGCCCCTGAAGGTGACATCTGAATGCCCGCCAAGATCCTGGTCGTCGATGACGAGATCGCGATCCGCCGCCTGCTCCGCAACACGCTGGAGCGTGCCGGCTACATCGTGGCGGAGGCAATGAACGCGCGGGAGGCGCTGTCGCAGGCGGCGGCCACCTGTCCCGACGCGGTGCTGCTGGATCTGGGCCTGCCGGATCGCGACGGACTGGGGCTGATCCCCTTGCTGCGCAGCGGCGGCGATTGCGTGATCGTGGTCGTGTCGGCCCGGGATGCGACGGACGAGAAGGTGTCGGCGCTCGACTTGGGCGCCGACGATTACGTCACCAAGCCGTTCGACACGGAGGAACTGCTCGCCCGCCTGCGGGTGGCGCTGCGCCATCGCGGCGCCGGGGCTGCCTCATCCAAGGTCCTGACCACGGGCGATCTTGTCATCGATCGTGACCGGCGCGTGGTCTGCCGTGGCGGACAGGAGGTGCACCTCACCCGCAAGGAGCATGATGTGTTGGCGGTGCTGGCACGCCATGTCGGGCGGGTGGTCACGCATGACCGGATCATCGCGGCCGCCTGGGGCGTGGGCGATGATCCGCGCATCGAGTACCTGCGGATCGTCATCCGCAATCTGCGCCAGAAGCTGGAGGCACCCGGCCCAGTCGGCAGCGTCATCTCCAACGAACTCGGCATCGGTTACCGCCTGCGCGGCGAGGGCTGACAGCGCCCTGCCCGTTGCCCGGGCCGGACGGGAGCCCGGCGATGATGGCCAGCGCAACGGGAAGCTGCGCTGGCTGGAGCTGCACGGGGGCCGATCCGGTCACCGCGCGGCGGAGATGTCGGCCGGCTCGGCCATCACCATCTGTGTCCACCCTGCAGCGTCGTGCACCTGATGACCCTTGCTCCAGGCCGAGCCCAGATAATAGACAAACGGCTGCCCGGGCTGGACCCGCACGATCACCAGGTAATTGTCGGCATCCTGCCGCACGTCGACGATCATGCCCGGATCGACCATCAGCGCCACGCCCATCGCGCCGCGATCCGGGTCTTCCGGCGTCCACATGCTGAACCGTCCCGCCTGCCGGTCGGCGGTGTAGGTGCCGGCGCCAGGCGTGGTCGTCGGCCGTTTCTGGATCCCGATACCGACCAGCAGTTCCCCCGGCTTGTCGGAGGTGAGGGTGGAGGTGATCCGAGTGAAGTTGGTGCCCACCGGCAAGGTGAACCGCCGCGTCTCAGATACGGAGCGGCCGACGCCGACCGGCCAGGCCGCATAATCCACTTCGAAATCGGCCACGTCCGGCCCGTTGGTCAGGATGCGGTAAGCCGACCAGTTGCGGGAGGTCCACAGCTTGTTGTCCTGCCAGATTCCCAGTGCACCGGCTCCGCGAGACTGGCCGACATTGTAGAAGTCGATCCCTTCGCCGAGGTAGTCGTGCTGCTTGCCCGACTGCAGCTGCCGCTCCATGAACGGATAGGGCACGTCCTTGCCCCAGGCATCGATGCCGGAGCCCGAGGGCGGCTCCTCCATCTCCAGCGCCGGGCCATAGATCCGGTGAGCGACACGGTCGTTTTCCCACAGCAGATCGTCGAACCGATAGGGTGCATGGGCAACACTGGCGCGCGGGCCCTGCTCGGCCGCGGGCGGCGGCGTCAGGCGCTGGGTCAGGCGCGGCGGCACGATCCCGTCGGCACGCGGCGGGGGTGGCGGCGCGTCGCTCAGGGCCACGCCATCGACCAGCGGATCAAACCCGAGATCGATCATCGCCTGCCGTTCTGCCTGCGCCCGTGTCCAGTGGGCCAGCTCTTCCGCCGAACCATTCGCCGGGCGCGGTCGCGCCGCGATCGGCAGGCGGATCACTTCGGGCGGAGGATCGCGGGTCAGTTCCGGCTCCGGCAGCGAGCGGACGGCTTCGCCCAGATGCATCACTTCGATCCCCGCCAGCAGCAGCCCTCCGGTGCCATACAGGGCATGATCGCTCGCTCGCGAGGGTTCTGGCTGGTCCCCCGCCCGCTGCGCAAAGCCGAGCAGGCCATTGGGCTGGACGAGGTTGGCCAGGCCGGCCCATCCGCGCAGCACCCGTGATTCGTAGGTCGCGCGATCCAGGATGCCGTGGTTGATGCCCCAGGCCATCGCATAGATGTAGAAGGCTGAACCCGTCGTCTCCGGACCCGGCGGGTCTTCCGGATCGAGCAGGCTGGTGGTCCAGAGCCCGTCTTCCTCCCGCTGCAACCTGGCGATGCTGTCCATCATGGTCCGGAACACCGTGATGTAGCGGTCACGGCTGGCGAAGTTCGCCGGCATCACCTCCAGCGTCCGCGCCAGACCGGCAACCACCCAGCCATTGCCGCGCCCCCAGAACACCGGGCGATCATTGCGCGTCGTCCGGGTGACGAAGCGCTCGTCCCGGAAGAACAGGCTATGTTCTTCCGACCACAGGCGGTCGTACAGGCGCCAGTACTGCGTATCCATGGCCTGCAGGTAGGAGTGGTCGTGCATCTGCTGTGCCATGCGGGCGAATACCGGCGGCGCCATGAACAACGCGTCGCACCACCACCACACCAGCTTGTCGGGTTCAGGCTCCATCTGCAGGTAGGGCAGGTTGTAATCCAGCCGTTGGCGCAGCGGCGCGATCTCACCCGTGGCTCCGCTTCGGGCATACAGTTCTTGATAGACATCGCCGATCGCGATGTTGTCCGCATCCAGCATGTTGCGCGGCGACCAGGCACCCAGCAGCCCGAAATTGTAGTGTTCCGCAACGTTGCGCAGATACTCGCGCGCACCGATGCTATCGTCCTCCCGCGCCAGGCGGGCCAGACCGATGAGGTAGGTGGCGGAGATCCAGTTCGGGTTGATCCCGCCCCACCGGCCTGAACCGACACGGGTCGGATGGGCTTTCAGCTGCGCCATCTGCGCTGCAGCCGAATGGTTCAGCACTGCGAGCACCTGCTCGCGATCCGGAACAAGTGCGGGGTCGAAGCGCAGGCCCTCCGGCGGCAAGGGCGGGACAACCTGCTCGACGATCGGCGGCTGGGTCTGGGCGATTGCGGGTGCGGACAGGTGGGCAAAGGCCAGGACCGAAGCGGCGGCCAAGGCGTATGCTCTAGCAGTGAAGCGCATTGTGGCGGTTCCTTGAACGATGATCAGCGCGACGGTGCTGGCGGGGTGCCTTCCGGCGGCAGCATTTCGGCGGGGACAGGCAGCACCATGAGATCGAGCTTCTCGCCCTGTGACAGCATGCCGGACTGGACGAGGATACGCTTCCCGTCGGGGCTGAAATTGCCGTGCAGATGGTCCGGGCGCATGACATGGCCCGTCGTCAGCAGGCGGCGGCCGCCTGTTGCTCGATCGATCAGCCAGAGATTGCCGTCGAAATCGTCCGACAGCGCCAGCCGGCCGTCGGGGGTGCCGTTCCCGTGCCAGTAGCTGCGGCCGGCTTCCCACCGGGTCTGGCCCAGGTTCTCAATTGTGCCGTCGCGCAGCGATGCGACCATCAGTCCGGACGGGTACTGACGCAGCGGCGCATTGTGGCCCATCACGTTGAACATGACGTGATCGGCATCCAAGAAGACTTCGTGCGTCACCCAGTCGGTCTTCTGCTCGGGATAGAGCGGGCGGTTTCCGGTACCGTCCCGGTTGACGATCCACATCCGCTGGGGCGCATCGCCGCCGGTTTCCCAGCAATACAGGATTTCCCCCGGCACCCACGGGTTGGCCTGCACGTGGCCCATGCGGAATTCACTGTCGATCACCCTGGTCCAGGCACCGGTCCGCAGGTCCAGCGAACGTACCCCGCCGGGCACCTGCGGCACCGGCTGTCCCGGCGGCCGAGGGGGCGGGTCTGACAGGTTCACGCCGAAATAGGCAGTCTGCTCGTCCGCATCGAGGGTCCAGCCGCCGGAGTCGCGGTAATCCTCGGGCAAGGTCGCGACCAGCCGCTCATGATCGCCGGGGCTTGTGCCGTTCGTGGTCGCCATGCCGAACACCGCGTCCAGATCGACCGCATACATGCGCCAGCGGCGGTCACCCTGATCCTGTCGCAGGTAGAACAGCTCGTTCGTCAGTCGCGCGACATTGAGCGATCCGGTCATCACCCCCGGCCCGTCAGTCAGCTGGGTGATTGTGCCGGTCCGCTCGTTGACGGCAAAGGCTTGCGAGTTGCCGTCAGCCGAGCGGGCGGAGGACCGGAAGACGATATGCTCCCCATCATGGGCCCATTGCGGATGCGTCTGGTAAAGCTTGGCGTCGCCTTGTGCCCCGTCCGTCAGCAACTGCAACTGTGCCCCTGTCACGGAATCCGCAATGGTCCGGGTTTCCGACGGAAAGCGCTTTCCGACATCGTTCGCCAATACAGGCGATGCCAGCAGCACCGCGGTAAGCACAAGGGCACATTTCGCCCGCAAGATCCTCATGTTCATCCTCCCCGGCCTGTCACCCCGGTTGACCCGGCGTCGACGTTGGTTCTGCACGTTTGCCGCGTCACGTCAGCCAAGCGGCCGGCATTTGCAACCAGCGCGTTCAGGGCATCAGATTGAAGGACAGCCTGCCTGCGTAGCTGCCCTGCGCCAGAGCCGGCTGGCCCGCCGGGCCCGTCTGTTCGGCTGGCTGAAACTTGGCACCCATTGCGGGTATCGCATGAAGGAACCCGAGCGCTCCGGACGGAAATGCGGCGCTGGTGGACGGCAGGTCCGATGGCCGCGCCCCCAGTTGCAGGAAAGGCGTGCGCCCGTCATTGCGGATCAGCAACGCACCGTTCCCGCCAGCAAGCCGCAGCCAGCGCGGATCGGCGAAGTAGCCGGCCATATCGGCGGAGGGCACACCCTGCTCCCCGGGCGCGGCGATCCTGTGGACGCCCAGCTGCGGGCCGCGCAGGCGGTTCTGCCAGACGGGCCACGGACCACGGGCCAACGCAGTGGCAACGGTCTGCGCGCCGGCGGCATTGCCGAACCCGACGCCGTGAAACAGCATCGGGCCGTCCAGCGTATAGCGGTAGTCGAGCGTCAGCGTGCCATCGCCGGCGAGCGTCCAGCGTGCCCGCTCCAGCCCGCCCGCGCCCGGCGCCTCCAGCCACGCGACCGGCTCGCCTGTGGCAGCATCGATGTCGGTGCCTGTCTGCACGGCCACCGGCGCAGCTGCACTCTGCGGAAACCGCTCCGCCTGATAGGCGAGACGGACGGAGCGGACCTGCGGCACGCCGCGGGAGCCGGTCAGGTCGATCAGGCGGATTGCGGCGACATGCTGCGCGGGAAACGGGTACAGCTTGCCGTCCCGCGCGATCCGCGCGCCCTGCGACACCGTGCGCCAGTTTGTGCTGTCAGGCGAGATCTGGAGCGTAAAGCCGCCCCAGCCATCATCCTCGCCCAGCCCCAGATCGACCTCCGCCATGTTCGCCGGAGCCGGTGCGGCGGGGCGGTAGAGGCCGCCGCCAAGCGCCTCCAGTACCCGCCAGTCCGGCTCTTCCTTCGTCGCAGGGCGGGCGAAAATCAGCCGCGGCCCGTCGGCCAATGTCGCATCCTGGCCTGTGCCGAATGCCGTCAGCAGGCCGGTCGCCGCATCGAACCGGGCCACCGCCTGCCCGGCGGAGAGGCGCACTTCCCCACCTTCACGCACCACCTGCGGCTCGCCTGTCGCAGCGACCTGCAAGGCAGGTACGACTTCGGCATGCGCCGTCGGCCAGACCCATCGGGCAATTTCGCCGTCCGCCTTGCGCGCCACCAGCTCCAGCGCATCGGCTCCGCGCCATTCCCGCGGCAGCGGCAAGCGCAGCGCGCCTTCCCCATGCGGAGCGATCGACGGGCCCGTCAGCGACCCTTGCGCCAGCACCGTCGGCGCACTGTCCGCCGCCTGCGGCCCGGCAAAGCGCAGCCAGCGCCAGTCGAACGTCACCGCATCGAGCGAGGTGAAGTCATGGCGGTTGGCGAGCGTCAGCCGCCCGTCGAACCCCGCCGTCAGCTCCGGCGTGGCGACCTGCACGGGGGACCAGACCTGCCTGATCGTATGATAACTCGGCTCGGGCTCGTGCCGGGGACCGACCAGCCCGTCCGGCCCCATGCTGGCGGCCACTTCGATCCGGCCGTCCTGATCGGTGCGGGCAATGCCCTCATCCGCCAGGTTCCACAGGAAGCCACCGGCACCGAAGGGCGACGCCAGCATCGCGTTCCAGTAATCGTCGAGGCCGGCGCCGTGCCCGCCATCGTACAGGCCGTGGAGGAACTCGGTCGGAAGTACCAGGTGCTTGCCCGCCAGATGCGCCTCGAGCTCGTCATAGCGCGGGTAATGGTCGGTCTGCAGACCGTCATACAGCTCCCACGGATGCACCACGGGGCGACGCTGCGGATCGTACAACGCGAAGTCGGCATCCAGTTCACGGTTCCAGCCGCCTTCGTTGCCGTTGGCCCAGAACAGGATGCTGGGATGGTTCACGTCACGCTGCACCAGCTCGCGCACCAGTTCGCGCCCGACCTCGGTGCCGTGCGCCTTCTGCCATCCGCTCAGCTCGTCCATGACATACAGGCCGAGCTCGTCGGCCGCTTCGAGGAAGGCCTCTTCCGGCGCGTAATGCGACATGCGTACCGCGTTCATGTTCAGGTCGCGCAGCATGCGCGCATCCGCATAGGCATCGGCACGGCTAAGCGCGCGGCCGGTATCGGCCCGGAAGCTGTGGCGATTGACGCCCTTGAGCATCACCCGCTGCCCGTTCACGTAGAGCCCGTCGCCCGCCCGGACCTCGAACGTCCGGAAGCCGAACCGCCGGCGGACATGGTGCACCCGTTCTTCTCCACGCCAGAGCGTGACATCCACATCGTGCAGATGCGGCGTCTCCGCCGACCAGAGCAGCGGCCGGTCGAACTGCCCGGTCAGTCGCGCCTGCGGGGCCCCGCCGGCCGGCAGGTCGACCCGCATCTCAGCACCCACCGGCGCGCCGGACGCGTCGATCACCTGCGCGGTGAGGCGGGTGACCGTGCGCGGCGCACCCAGGGTGACATCTGCAAGGAAGGCACCGTTCGCCTCGGCAGCGATGGCCACGTGCGCGATCGCCTCGACCGGCGTGGCCTCCAGCCAAGCAGGCCGGTAGATGCCGCCGAACACCCAGTAATCGCCCCACCGCTCCGCCACGTCCGTCGCCGGCGCGGCCGAGGCCTCGTCCACCCGCACCTCGATCATGTTCGTGGCACCCGGCGTGAGCAGGGCCGTCACGTCATGGCTGAACCGGTTGAAGCCGCCCTGGTGCACCGGACCGGCGGGCTTGCCGTTCACCAGCACCAGCGCATCGGTCATCACGCCATCGAACACGATGCGGACGGTCCTGCCGGCCCAGTCCGCCGGCACGTCGATGGAACGGCGATAGACGGCACTGTCCTCCGCGCGAGGGCCGCGGACATAGCCGTACTGATAGCTGCCGAATCCCTGCTGCTGCCAGTTGGAGGGCACCGGAATGGTCGCCTGCTCGCCCGCCCGCATGCCGCCGTCGATCGTGAACTCCCAGTCTACCGCGTCGTCGGGTCCGGTGCCGGTCAGCATCAGGCGCTCGGTCCCGGTCGATCGCTGTACCCTGGCCGGAACATCCTGGACCTGGACCTGCGCCTGTGCCCCCGTCGTCAGCAGCATAGCCAGCAGGGACATGGCTGAAAGGTGACACGGCAGCGTAACGGTCATCGCCAGACATCTCCGGACCGCGGGCAGCGGGTCGGCGAACTTTAGCGGTGCAAGTTCGGTCAAGTCAAACCTGTACTACAAATTAGCTTGCAAGGCTTGGGTGATTGAACAACACAAGAATGGAGTTTCTCCCGGGCCGACGCCTACTCAGCCGAGTCCGCAGATGCACAAAGGATCGGCTTTCATGCGAACACTCATGACAACTCTGTGCCTTGCGGCTGCCTTGTCTGGCCTTGCGGCTTGTGGAGGTTCCCCGGAGGGTGCCGCGCCGGGCGCCACTGCATCTGCCGAGCCGCTGATGCGCGTGGCCGGCGGGGAGCCGGTGGAGATGGCGGCAACCGCGCCGTTCACCGTCACGGCCCATGGTGCGTTCGACCAGCCATGGGCGCTGGCCTTCGCGCCCGGCACGCGGACGCTGTTCGTGACCGAGAAGCCCGGCACGCTGAAGTTCATGGCACTGCCCGGCGGACAGGTCGGCACGGTGACCGGTCTGCCGGAGGTGGATTATGGCAAGCAGGGCGGGCTGGGCGACGTCGCCTTCCTGCCCGGGGAAAGCTCCTCGGTGCTGTCGGGCCGGACGATCTATCTGACCTGGGCCGAGGCGGGAGACGGCGACACACGCGCTGCGGCGATGGGCCGCGGGCAGCTGACCTGCGCCAGTACCCTGTCATGCCGCATCGACGGGCTTGAGGTGATCTGGCGCCAGCAGCCCAAGACGGAAGGCCGCAATCACTACTCCCACCGGATCGCCTTCTCGCCGGATGGCAAGTACCTGTATCTCGCGTCAGGCGAGCGGGATCAGGGTGCCCCGGCACAGGATCTGGCGACCAATCTGGGCAAGGTCCTGCGGCTGAACCTTGACGGCACGCCGGCCGAGGGCAACCCGTTCGCCGATCGTGGCGGCGTGTCGCGCGAGATCTGGAGCTATGGCCACCGCAACATCCTGGGCCTGGCGTTCGATCCCGATGGCCGGCTATGGGATCTGGAGCATGGTCCCGCCGGTGGCGACGAGCTCAACCTGGTGGAGCGAGGCGTCAATTATGGCTGGCCGATCGTCTCCAACGGTGACGGCTATGATGGCACGCCGATCCCCGACCACGCGACCCGGCCCGAGTTCCGCCCGCCGGTGCTCAGCTGGAATCCGATCATTGGACCGGGCGACCTCATGTTCTATTCCGGCGCGCGCTGGCCGGAGTGGCGTGGTGCGGCGATCGTGCCGGCCATGCCCACCCAGTCGCTGCTGATCCTGGCCAGGGATGGCGCGCAGTTCACCGAACGGGCGCGGTATGACTTCCCCGAGCGCATGCGCGCTGCGGTGGAAGCGCCCGACGGATCGCTCTGGCTGGCGGAAGATCGCACGGACGGACGCCTGCTGCGGCTGGTGCCGAAAGCTGGATAGGCGCTCACGCCTCGTTCCGTCAGCACGGTCGCAGCCCTGCATCCGCCTGGTCAGTACCGCACGCCGGTCGCGCCTTCCGACACTGCCCACAGGCGTTCGGCCGCGGTCTGGTCCAGCGCTTGCCGGGGAATCCTGGCATCCGCCGGATAGCCGCGGGTCTCACCAAGCCGGTCGGGAGCGTAATAGCCGCCCGGCCTGGCATCGGCCGACGTTGCCGCGAACAGCAAGGGCAGTGCGCCCTGGGCCGCGGGCTGGAAGAGGAACGGCAGGAGTGATCGCACACGGCTGTGCAAGCTGCCGCGACCCGGTCCGTTGTGAAGCAGTTCCGTCCGCGCGACGCCAGGATGGGCGGCGATGCTGCTGATGGCCCACCCGGCCGCGGCACTGCGGCGCTGAAGTTCCAGCGCGAACATGAGGCAGGCGATCTTGGAGCGCGCATAGACCGGCATGGCAGAGTAGCCGCCCTCGGCATTCCAGTCGTCCCAGTCCGTCGATCCCGATCGGGCCGCCACGCTCGACACCGAAACGACCCTTGCGCCGCCGGCCGCACGCAGCAGCGGCAGCAACTGCCCGGTCAGTGCGAAATGCCCGAGGTGATTGGTACCGAACTGCAGCTCGAAGCCGTCCGCAGTCTGCTGCCGCGCCGGCGGTACCATCACGCCTGCATTGTTGACGAGCAGATCGATATGGCTGTCCTGTGCCGGCAACCGCTCGGCAAAGCGCATGACCGATGCGAGCGAGGCGAGGTCCAGCAGCTCGAAGCGTGCACGTGCCGCCGGCACCTGTCCCTCGATCCGGGCGATCGCCTCGGCGCCTTTCCGCGGATCACGTCCGGCGATGACGACCTCTGCGCCGACGCGGCAAAGCGCCAGTGCCACCTCCAGCCCGAGCCCGCCCGTGCCGGTCACCACCGCTACTCGCCCATCCTGCCGGGGCATGTCCTCAAGCGTCCACTTTCGCATCGTCGTCGTTCCTGCTATCTGCACTGAGTGCAACAAGTAGCTTGCACTCAGTGCAATAATCAAGCGTGAAGTGATGACCGTGCCGGAAAAAGAGGCTCAGCCATTATCAGGCCTGCGCGAGCGCAAGCGTCAGGAGACCCGGCGGCGGATCACCGATGCGGGGATCTGCCTGTTCGTAGACAAGGGTATCGATGCGACGACGCTGGACGAGATCGCGGCGATGGCCGGGATCTCGCGCCGCACCTTCTTCCATTATTTCAGGTCGAAGGACGACATCCTCCTCTCGCTCCAGCAAGGCATGGGCGAGATGATCGCGGAGCGGATCCGCCAGGCAGGCGACGCGGCCCTGCCCCTCGATGCTGTTCGTGGCGCAGTGATCGCGACCTGCGCCGAGATACCGGCGGACGACATGGTGGCGATCGACCGGCTCATGCGGTCTAGCCCCGCCGTACAGGCGCGCAAGCAGGCAAGCTATGTCGAGCATGAGCGCACGCTTGACGCTGCACTCCGCGAACGATGGCCCGACCCGCCGCGCGCCATGGCGCTCCGGCTTGTTGCCATGGTCGCGATCGGAGCTATCCGGCTGGCCACGGAAGCACTCGGCATGGAAGGCGAACGACGGACGCTTGTAGAGCTCCTGGAGAACGCCTTCGACACGCTGACCGATGAAGTTTCGGGCGCAAAGGCTGACAACCGTACGGCCCCGGTGCAAGGCTAGAACGGACCGGGAGACGATCGACGCCGTTCCTGGTCGGGGCTTGCTGCGCCGTTTCGCCAGACCGGCGCGCGCCGCCGATTGCCGAACTTACCCCTGCTGCTGAAAGGATGCGCAATGGCCGTCGATATCGTCATCTATCACAATCCTGCCTGCGGTACATCGCGCACCACGCTGGCGATGATCCGCGATGCCGGCATCGAGCCGCACGTTGTCGAGTACCTGAAAACCCCGCCTTCCCGAGCCCTGCTGGCTGACCTGATCGTGCGCGCCGGTATCGCGCCCCGCGCCCTGCTGCGGGAGAAGGAAACGAAGTATGCGGAGCTGGGCCTCGCCGACCCATCGCTGTCGGATGACGCGCTGATCGATGCCATGGTGGCGCACCCGATCCTCATCAATCGCCCGCTGGTCGTATCGCCCCTGGGTGTGAAGCTGTGCCGTCCGTCCGAGGCGGTGCTTGATCTCCTTCCTGCGGGCCAGCCCACCGCCTGATGCTGCCCGCGGTCCTGATCTTCGTCGCCACGATCACGCTGGTCATCTGGCAGCCACGGGGCCTCGGCATCGGCTGGAGCGCGACAGCCGGCACGATCGTGGCGCTGCTTGCCGGCGTGGTCTCGCTGTCGGATGTGCCGGTGGTGTGGGACATCGTCTGGAATGCGACCGGCGCCTTCGTGGCGATCATCATCATCAGCCTGCTGCTGGACGAGGCGGGCTTCTTCGAATGGGCGGCGCTGCATGTCGCCCGGTGGGGACGGGGCAACGGGTTGGGCCTGTTCGCGCTGGTCGTCCTGCTCGGCGCCGCCGTGTCCGCATTGTTCGCCAATGATGGTGCCGCGCTGATCCTGACGCCGATCGTCATCGCCATGCTGCGGGCGCTGGGATATGGCACGAAGGCGACGCTCGCCTCTGTCATGGCGGCCGGCTTCATTGCCGACACTGCCAGCCTGCCGCTGGTCGTATCCAACCTCGTCAACATCGTGTCGGCCGACTTCTTCGGTCTGGGCTTCGCCGAATATGCCGGCGTGATGATGCCGGTGAACCTGGTGGCGGTTGCTGCCACGCTGGGCGCGCTGCTGCTGTTCTTCGGCCGCGACATTCCGCGCGTCTATGATGTGGGTGCATTGCGGGCGCCGCACGAGGCGATCCGCGATGCCGCAACCTTTCGCGGTGGCTGGATTGTCCTGGGGCTGCTGCTCGCCGGCTTCTTCCCGCTCGGCGTGCCGGTCAGCGGCGTGGCTGCCGCCGCAGCGGCCGTGTTGCTGGTGATCGCCGGGCGAGGCGGAGTGATCCACACCGGCACGGTGCTGCGCGGTGCGCCGTGGCACGTCGTGATCTTTTCCCTCGGCATGTACCTGGTCGTCTATGGCCTGCGGAATGCAGGGCTGACCGACAGCCTGGCCGTGTTGCTCGACCGGACGGCACAGGGCGGCGTCTGGGGCGCGGCGCTGGGGACGGGGGTGATCGCCGCGCTGCTGTCATCGGTGATGAACAACCTGCCCACCGTGCTGGTCGGCGCGCTGTCGATCGACGCAACGAATGCGACCGTCGCGGTCAGGGAGGCCATGATCTACGCCAACGTGATCGGTTGTGACCTTGGCCCCAAGCTCACCCCGATCGGCTCGCTTGCGACCCTGCTGTGGCTTCATGTGCTCGGCCAGAAGGGCGTCCGCATCGGCTGGGGCTACTATTTTCGCGTCGGTGTGACCCTGACCGTGCCTGTCCTGCTCATCACGCTCGCAGCTCTCGCACTGCGTATTGCATCCGCCTAGTGGCCCGCGGCGCAACCTGCCGGCGCCCGGTCCCGCCTGTAGACACCCGATCTTGGCTGTAGGGCTGCGCCTCCGCGCGTGATATCCTTGCGCCAAGCCCGGCCGATGTGACCGGGCAGGAGAGGATCATGCGCGTTCTTGCGCTCACCGCCGGGCTCATGCTCGGCGTGGGTGTCCCTGCCTTTGCGCAGGACCCGGTCACCGCGGCCCCCGCCCCGCCACCCGCGACCGAGCTGATGGCGCTCGGTTACGATCGCCACGACCGGCCGACAGTGGCCGTGACCATCGGCGATGCCGGCGCTTACGACTTCCTCATCGATACCGGCTCTCAGGCGACGGTGCTCTCGCGCGAGATGGCGGACGCGCTCGGTCTGTCCGATCGGCAACCGGTCACGCTGATCGGCGTGGCCAGCCGCCTCGCCACGCACACCGTCGCCATGACCGGGCTGATGATCGGCCAGCGCCGGACTGACGAGCTGCGCGCCGTGCTGGTGGAAGGGCAGAATATCGGCGGCGCGGACGGGGTACTCGGCGTCGATGCGCTGCAAGGCCAGCGCGTGCTGTTCGACTTCACCCGCCGGACCATGACCATCGCCACGCCCGAGGAGGCGAAGAGCAGCCGCGGTTACGAGATCGTCGTGCGCGCACGCGCGCGATCCGGCCAGCTGATCATCACAGACACCCGGATCGAGGGGATCCGCACCTCCGTGGTGATCGACACCGGTGCCGAGGTGAGCGTCGGCAACGCGGCGCTGGCCCGTCGCCTGCGGGCGCGACAACGTGAGGGACTGGAGCTCACCGACATCAATGGCGCCATCGCCTACGGACATATCCATATCGCCGAGAGCGCCGAGATCGGGCGATTGCGACTGACAAGCGTACCGATCGTCTTCACCCCCTCCCCGGTCTTCCGTGCGCTCGATCTGGAGGATCAGCCAGCGATGTTTTTGGGCATGCGCGAGCTGCGGCTCCTCCGGCGCATCGCGATCGACTTCAAGACCCGGCGGATCCTGTTCGACGTCCCCACGTCCGAACGCGAGATGGCGGAGGCCTGGTCGCGCCTGGTAGAACCCTGAGGCGAAGCTCGGGCCTTACTGCGGCAGAGCGTAGGCGATCACCTCGTCCCCCACGGGCGTTTCCATGAAGTGGTGCCCGCCGGCATAGATCACGACATATTGCCGGCCGTTCTGCTCGTAGACGGTCGGCGTCGCCTGTCCGCCCGCGGGCAGCACATCCTGCCACAGCACCTTGCCGGTATCGAGATCGATCGCCCGGATCAGGTTGTCCGTCGCCGCGGCGATGAACACCAGACCGCTGGCCGTGACCACCGCGCCGCCATTGTTGGGCGTGCCGATGCGGACCGGCAGCATCGAAGGCACACCGAAGGGCCCGTTGGTCCGCGCCTCGCCCAGGGCACGATCCCACAACGTCTTGCCGGTGCGCATGTCGATGGCGCGGATGCCGCCATAAGGCGGCTGCTTGCACAGCATGCCGGTAAAGGGCAGCCGCCAGCCGGCATTCACGTCCACGGCGAAGGGCGTGTTGGCCTGCGGATCGCCCGCGCCTTCTGCCCCACCGATATCACCCCGCGCCTGGTCACGCGGTGCCCAGCCGCGCTTGTCGGCTTCCTCCCGCGGGACCAGCGTCGTGTAGTTGGGCATGTCGTTGTAATTGGCGACGATGATCCCGCGCGCCGGGTCCACCGCCACGCCGCCCCAGTCGGTCCCGCCATTGTAGCCGGGATAGGTGATGGAGTGCTGCCCGGATTCGGGCGGCGTGAAGAAGCCCTGATAGGATGCACGGCGATACTGGATGCGGCACACCATCTGGTCGATGGGGCTCATGCCCCACATATCCCGCTCGGTCAGCGGTTCCTTGCGCAGCGTATGCCAGAGCGAAACGATCTGCGTGGGGCTGCGCTGGTCCGGCTCCACGCCGCCGCCGGGCACGCGGATCTGGCCGATCGGCGTCAGCGCACGACCGGTCCGCCGGTCCAGCACATAGATGTCTCCCTGCTTGCTGGGCACCAGCAGCGCCGGCACGGCAGCGCCACCATTCGCCGCCGGCCAGTCGATCAGCGTCGCCTGTCCGCCGAAGTCGTAATCCCACACATCCTTTTTCACCGCCTGGAAGCTCCAGCGCGGCTTTCCGGTTGCGACATCCATCGCGACGATGGAGGTGGCATAGGCGTTCTCCGCCGGGCGGCGGCTCTTGCTGTAATAGTCGCCGGCGGAATTGCCCATCGGCAGGTAGACCAGCCCGAGCTGCTCGTCGCCGCTGGCGGTGGTCCACATGTTCGGCGTGCCGCGGGCAAAGGTCTGCCCGGCGGGCGGCAGGCCATCCCATTGCGGGTTCACCATGTCCCACGCCCAGCGAAGCTCCCCCGTCACGGCATCGAAGCCCTGGATCACGCCCGAAGGCGCCCAGCGATCCTGCCCGTCCAAGACCTGGTGGCCGACCACCAGCACGCCGCGCACCAGCGTCGGCGGGGACGTGATGGAGACGTAACCCGGCGGCACATCGCCCATCCCGGTGGTGATGCTGGTCTGGCCGTTCTGGCCGAAGCCGGGGCATCGGCGGCCGGTGCGCGCATCCACCGCGATCAGCCGCGCGTCCAGCGTTCCCTCGATGATCCGGGTCGCGCATGGCGCATCGGCAGCAAGGCCGGGGGCCTGGTAATAGACCACGCCGCGGCAGGCGGCGGTGTAGGGAATGTTCTCGTCCGGCACATTCGGGTCATGCCGCCACCGTTCCGCCCCGGTGCTCGCATCCAGCGCCAGCATGATGTTCTTGGGCGTGCAGATATACAGCGTGTCGCCGATCTTCAGCGGGGTATTCTCCGCGCCGTACGTACCCTCCGCCACGCTGGAGGGCAGGTCCCGCGTATGGATCAGCCAGGCACGCTCCAGCCCGCCGACGTTCTCCGGCGTGATCTGCGTGAGCGGGCTGTAGCGGCGCGCGGCATTGGTGCCACCGTAGGCGGGCCAGTCGCCACCCGTGGCCACCAGCGACGGGTCGGTCATGCCCGGAGCCCGCGATGCCGGCAGCGGTCCGGTCGGCGGCGTGTCGTAACCGTGGGTGAAGGCGAACCCGCCGCCAACACATGCCAGCAGCAGGATGCCCGCAGTCACGCCGGCCATGCGCCAGCGATCCGGCCGCGCCGTCAGCATCGCCATGACCGGGATCAGCAGGAACAGCAGGACAAGCGGCGCGATGACACGCGGCACCAGTGCCCAGGCGAGGCCTCCCGTTTCCCAGAAGGCCCAGAGGACGGTGACGGCAACGATGCCGGCATACAGCCAGCCGCCGCGCCGCTGCCCCTTCAGGAGCCACCAGCCGGACACCGTCATGGCGCCACCGGTGATGAGATAATAAAGCGAGCCGCCGAGCACCGCCAGCCAGACGCCGCCGATCGCAAGCACCACGCCGATGATCCCGATCACTACACCCAGCGCGATCGCGGACCATGGGACTCTTGTCATCTCGGCACTCCTGCGACTGCGGGCGCGCGCGGCAGGTCACCGCGACATCATACTCCCATCTCTGCAACAGTTTGTAACAAACCCTGTTCCGGGCAACCTTTCACGTGCCCGGCTGCCAGCAAGGTCCCCTGCCTGACTGCCCTATCTTGTCGGCACCGCATCTGCTTCACCGGTGCCGGAAGGACCGGCCAGCTCCACTGCGTAGACGTGCCCGGGGCCCCACATGTTGGAGCGGAAGACGAGCCATTTGCCGTCGGGCGTGAAGCTTGCGTTCGGCTCCGACCGGTAATCGTGATTGCGCAGATCGACCAGCTGCTCGGGATCGAGCACGCCGGGCGTGATCAGGCTGCCGCTGTTGGCCGCATGGATCCCCGCCACATCGGGAATTGCGCGCGGGCGGAGCAACCAGATGTACTTCCCGTCGGGCGCATGTGCAGCCATCTCGGCATCGCCGCCATCGCTGGAGAACAGCGTGTCGTCCTGGTTGCTGTTGAAGTGGACGCCCCAGCTGTTGCGATCGAGATGGTTCCACATCCGCTTGCCAGTCTCGACATTGTAGCCGGCGACCCAGAAATCCTCCCCACGGGGGGTCTGGAGGTCGTACCACACGGTCGAGCCATCCTGGCTCCACCATTCATGGCCGGCGATTTCCATGTTCATGGTGCGCGTATGGATCAGCTTGGGCGTGTCGGGACGATCGACGCGTACCAGCCACATGCGATCGACGACGTGCCAGTTGCCTTCATGGCAGTAGAGCAGCAGGTTGGGATCGGTGGGCGAGAACTGCAGGTGGTTGAGCCAGTCGGTGGATGCCGTGACCGTCTTCTTCTCGCCCGTCCGGATGTTGATCGTGAAGATCTCCATCGGAATGTTCATCGTCAGCCGCCGGTTGATCTGGACCTCGCGCCCTTCGGCATAGGTCAGGTCCTCCCCGTTCGGTCCGACTTCGTCCGCCGGATCGCGATTGGCCATGACGCTGCCGGGGTTCTCGCCGACGCCAGCACCGCCCGTGATCCGGGCTCCGGCGAACAGCGTCTCGTCGGCATTGATCGTGGCGACGGAATATTCGGGGTCGAGCGTGGTGATCATGCGCGACTGGCCGGTCGCGAAGCTGTACGCCATGATCGCTCGGGGCTCCCGGCGGGCGGTGTTGCGCACTGGTACGGCAGCGCCCGGCGTGTGGGCCGAATTGGCGTCGTGCCCCTGCGTCTGCTCGATGCCTGTAATGTAATATACGTCGCCCGTCCTGTGACCGACGAACTGCAGGCTGACGCCGCCCGGCACGATCAGCTTCGACTGGAAGCTGCCCAGGTCCAGTGCCATGATCCCGCTGGGCGAACTGTACGCCATCCACCGCCCGTCGGGCGTGTAGCTGTTGACGTTGAAATAGTTGCTGCTGCTGCCAGCCTCATCGGAGATGCGGACGATGCGGTGGCCGGTCGTCTGGTCGATCCATTCCTTTGGCGGCGTATCCTGACCGGGCGTCGCCATCAATGTGGCCGGGCGTTCCTGCGCCTGTATCGCCCCCGCCCCAGCAGAAACGAGTGCCAGAGCCGCCACCATCAAGAACTTCATATTCATTCCTACCTGCAGGCCCGGGTCTCGCCAGCTCGACATGGGATGGCGATTGATCCGGAACATGGCAGCAGTAGCCGCAGGGGTGGCCATGTTCAACGGACCGTCTTGGCCAGCGCCTGACAGATCTGCGGCGAGGCGCCTTTCACGCCGATCAGACCGCCCTTCTCGCCGCGACCTCCGGACTAGAATTCATGTCGCTTGGTGACCGTGTTCAAGAACCGTCGCACCGGACATTCGAGGTGGCTCAGGACCGGCGGTATGGGCGCAGGTGGCTGGCTGGTGACCGGAGCACCCGGCATGGGACGTGGAGGTGGGCATATGTCCCGCCATCGGCCCCGGACAAGTTTAGTGGCTTGACCAGTCATGATGCCCGGGCGATCACAGCCGCCGTAATTCGGACGTTGAACTGAGAAAGGTTCCTTGTGAGCTTGAAGACGAAAACCGTATCGTTCTGCAAGGTTGTCCTGCTGACTGCCGCGATTGCAACAACAGTGCCGCTGCAGGCGCAGTTCAATCTGGGGAACGCCCTCAATTCGGTCAAAAAGATTGCCGACGCGGTCACCGTCTCGGATGGGGAGATCGTCGCCATGTTCGGGCAGATGTCCGACGAGATGGACCGCATGAACCCGGTGGCACCGCCGGACGATCCCTACGCGCAGCGCCTGGCTGCGCTGACCGCGGGTCTCGACAATTATGACGGGCTCAATCTGGACATCAAGGCCTACCGGGTGGCCGACGTCAACGCCTTCGCCATGGGCGATGGCACGGTGCGCGTCATGGCCGGTCTGATGGATGGCTTCGAGGACAACGAGATCCAGTGCGTGATCGGCCACGAGATCGGACATGTGAAGCTGGAGCACTCCGTGAAGCGCATGAAGAGCGCGCTGCAGCAGGACGCCGCCTTGAGCATCGCCAGCACGGCGAGCGGCGACGTTCGTCAGCTTGCGGATTCCGAACTGGGCAAGCTGGTCGGCCAGGTGATCGACGCACAATATTCGCAGGCGGACGAGACCGCTGCCGACGATTATGCCCTGACCTTCATGCGCAACAACAATTATGACGTGCAGGGCTGCCCATCGGCGATGGACAAGCTGGCGGCGCTCAGCGGCGGTGCGGGCGGCGTGGCCTTGCTGCAGACCCACCCCAGCCCGCAGACGCGGGCCAGGCGGATGCGCCGGCAGCTGGACTGATCGCGGCACCCTTGTTTGTCGGTCCGGGGCAACCCGGTCCGGAACCGCCGGTTGCGGCAGGACGCGGCAGCGCAGGCCTGACAATGGCATGTCCGGACGTGTATCGCTCGGACATGCACCCCATTGCCTCGCCTGGCGCATGCCCCTCCTCCGCACGCCCTGCCCATTCCCGTGGGACCCGATAGATGGCCCTGGGCGCAAGACCGGGTCGCAACGGCATGCCGGCCCGGCCGACCACCTGGCGCGAGCGGCTGGGTGCGCTGCGCAACCTGCCGCCGTTCCTGGCCATGGTGTGGCGCACCAGCCGCCTGCTCACCGCCACCACGCTGGCCGTGCGGCTGGTCCGTGCGCTGCTGCCGGTCGCGATGCTGTTCGTGGGCAAGCTGATCATCGACGAGGTCGTGGCCCTGACCCAGGTCGCGGCGCCCCCAGCGGACCTGTCCGCCTGGCTGAGCTCCGGCCTGCTCGGTCGGTTGGAGGCGCTGCTGCTGGCCGAGTTCGCGCTGGCGGTCGCGTCCGACCTCCTCGGCCGGATCGTGTCGCTGGTGGACGGACTGCTTTCCGATCGCGTCAGCAACGACGCCAGCGTGCGGCTGATGGAGCACGCTGCCACCCTCGACCTTGCGGATTTCGAGGACGCCGCCTTCCAGGACCGGATGGATCGCGCCCGCATGCAGGCGAGCGGCCGCATGTCGCTGATGGGGCAGCTGTTCGGGCAGGCGCAGGACATCATCACGGTGGCGAGCTTTGCCGCTGGCCTGGTGGTGTATGCGCCGTGGCTGATGGTGCTGCTCGCCGTCGCGCTGGTCCCATCGTTCCTCGGCGAAGCGCACTTCAATGCGTTGAGTTACGCGCTCAGCTACGTGCGCACGCCGCAGCGGCGCGAGCTCGACTATGTCCGCCAGGTCGCGGCCAGCGCGGACACCGCCAAGGAGGTGAAGATCTTCGGGCTCAGCCAGTTCCTGATCGACCGCTACCGCACCATCTCGCGCGAGACCTACCATGCGAGCCGCCAGCTGGCGCTGCGTCGCGCAGTGTGGGGCGTTGTCTTTGCCGCCCTGGGCACGATCGCCTATTACGCAGCCTACGCCTACATCGCCTGGGGCGCGGTGACCGGGGCCCTTACGATCGGCGACCTGACCTTCCTTGCCGCCTCGTTCCTGCGGCTGCGAGGATTGCTGGAAGGGCTGCTGACCGGCTTTTCCTCGACCGCCGGACAGGCGCTTTACATCGACGATCTCTTCTCGTTCCTGCGGACAGAGCCCGGCATCCGCTCGCCCGAGGACGCGCTGCCCTTCCCGCAGCCGATGCAGGAGGGCTTCGTGTTCGAGGATGTCGGCTTCCGCTATCCGGGATCGGAGCGGTGGGCGGTGCGCCATCTGTCCTTCAGCCTGGCGCCGGGCGAGGTGGTGGCGCTGGTCGGCGAGAACGGTGCCGGCAAGACCACGCTCGTGAAGCTGCTCGCCCGCCTCTACGACCCGGTCGAAGGTCGCGTGCTGCTCGATGGGCGGGACCTGCGCGCGTACGCTCTCGAGGGTCTGCGCGCCGCGATCGGCGTCATCTTCCAGGACTTCGTGCGCTACAACCTGCCGGCTGCCGACAATATCGCCGTCGGGCGGATCGAGGCGCGTGACGATCGCGCGCGGATCGCGGCCGCCGCCTCCGCCGCGCTCGCCGACAGCGTCGTCGCCAAGCTGCCGAACGGATACGACCAGATGATCGGCAAGCGGTTCCGGAACGGGGTCGACCTGTCTGGCGGTGAATGGCAGAAGATGGCCATCGCCCGCGCATACATGCGCGATGCCGAGGTCCTGATCCTCGATGAGCCGACCGCCGCGCTCGATGCACGGGCGGAGTACGAAGTGTTCCAGCGCTTCCAGGAACTGAGCGCCGGACGCAGCGCGATCCTGATCTCGCACCGGTTCTCCAGCGTCCGCATGGCCGACCGCATCCTCGTGCTCGCCGACGGACGGGTGGAAGCATCCGGCACGCATGGCGATCTGCTTGCCGCCGGTGGCCGCTATGCCGAACTGTTCGAGCTTCAGGCCGCGGGCTATCGTTGACGCCAACCGGACATGCTGCTGGCCTATTGCGAACAGTAGCGGCCCGCCAGTCTGTATGCGCTGGCGTTCCGCATCGCATCGACCTGCCTGGTCGGTAACGTCGAGGCGGCCGCGCTGCAGGCGTGGTACGAACACATGCCGGTGCGCCCGGCCATGCGACCTGGCAGCGATGCCCGCTATTTTCGCCGGTTCGACTTCGGCACGCTGATGCGGATGCATGTGCTTGATACGCGATCGTACCGCAGCAACCAGCTGTGCGAGACGCGGGGCAGCGACCTGGTCTGCGAGCCACATTATGACGCAGCACGGACCATGCTGGGGGCGGAGCAGGGGGCATAGCTGGCACTCGGCATGACGGCCGGCCCGGGCTGGCACTTCATCGCGCAACAGGTGCCGATGATGCCGTTCGATGTGCGCCATGACGGTGCGGCGGAGCCGGTCTACAGCGTGGACAACTGGAACGGGTACCGCGCGGCACGGCACAGGATGGCGGGCCTGATCGACGGCCGCGGTCTGAAGAATGTGGTGATCGGCAGCGGCGACATGCACCAGCATGTGGTGGGCACCCTGCCCGGCAACCCGGACGATCCGCTCTCCCCGCCCATCGCCACCGAATTCCTGGCGACATCCGTCACCTCCGGCGGCAGCGGCTCTGAACGGCAGGCACACCAGCGGCGCACGTCGGACCATAATCCCCTCCTTCAATTGCTGAACAACCAGCGCGGCTACCAGCTCTACCGGGCTGACGGGCGGCACTGCATCGCTGACATCAAGGTGCTGGATCAGGTTGATCGGCCTGACGGACGGATGGGCACGGCAGCGAGTTATGTGGTGGAGAACGGCAGGCCAAGCGCTGACATGGCATGACGTTCTGAGAGCATCGTATTTGGCCTGACCTTGCCGGTGGCCCGTTACCGTCACGCAGCTGTAAAGGACCCCACGTAAGCGCCCTTTCGAACCAAAGGGGTAAGTTTCCGCGTGATCGATAACCAACTGTTAGGTTGCTCTGTAGTAGCTCTCGTACTGGCAGCCTTGCCTGCTACTGCGCAGGCCAGCACCGATGCCACCGCCACGAGCCCGAACACAGACGGGCTGGAGGTCATCACCGTAACGGCCCAGCGCCGCGAGCAGAGCGCGCAGGACGTGCCCATCGCACTCACCGTGATTGGCGGGGAAGAGCTGGAACGACGCAATATCCAGACCGTCAGCGACCTGGAAAACAGCGTGCCCAGCCTGGAGGTCGATGCGCAGTTCGGCGGTGGCCAGCCGCAGTTCCGCCTGCGCGGCGTGGGCGGCACAGATTATGCCGCCAACAACACCAACACCGTCGGTGTCTATGTGGACGAGGTCGCACTGCCCTATGGCGTGATGACGCAGGGCGCGCTGTTCGACATCGAGCGGATCGAGGTACTGCGCGGCCCACAGGGCACGCTGTACGGCCGCAACACCACCGGCGGCGCGATCAGCGTCATCACCGGCACCCCCACGCGCAACCTGCGCGTCGGGGCCAGCCTGTCATACGGCCGGTTCGACCAGTTCGACGGTGAAGGCTATGTTTCCGGTCCGGTCAGCAACACCCTGAGCGCGCGCATCGCCGTCTCCAGCCAGCAGGGCGGCGCCTGGCAGCGCAACCGCGACACGGGCGAGGAACTGGGCGACCGGGACCGCAACTCCGTCCGCGCCAAGCTGCGCTGGGAGCCCAGCGCGATCACCACCGTGGACCTGCAGGGCGATTACAGCCGTGACAAGTCCGACGGGCGCGGCCTGCAGCTGCTGAACGATTTCACCGATGCCAGCGGACGGTTCTATCCGGCCGATACCGATCACCGCGCGACCGGCTGGGGCATCTCCACCACCTTTGCCGAACTGCTGGGCGTCGACACGGATGCGAAGCCCTTCCGCAACAATGAAGGCTGGGGCGCGCAGTTGCGCGTGAACAGCGACCTGGACTGGGGCACGCTGACCGCGATCGTCGCCCATCGCGACTTCACCCGCCGCGAGTTCAACGACTGGGACGCAACCTCCTCCAACGAGGCGGGCACCTATTTCTTCAACGACATCGACGTGGAAAGCGGCGAGATCCGCTTCGCCAGCCGCCAGGATCGCCCGTTCCGCTGGCTGTTCGGCGCGTACCAGTCGTTCGAGACGGTGGATGGCGGCTTCATGTCCGACTTCACGCAAGCCGCCTCGCTCCGGAACATCTTCTCGACCAGCTACAATCAGGAGGTTTCGACCACTGCGGGGTTCGGCAATATCGAGTACGACATCGCGCCGACGCTGACCTTCTCCGGCGGCATGCGGTTCGAGCATGAGCGGCGCAGCCTGAACGGCTTCCGGACGGAGATCATCTTCCCCGCCTACCAGCTGCGCGCGACGTCGGACCGTGATCTGGACATGGACGAATGGTCTGGCCGTGCGGCACTGGACTGGCAGTTCAGCGCGGTGGCGCATCTGTACGCCAGCATCTCGCGCGGGGTGAAGTCGGGCGGATTCACGACCTACAATACCGGCATCCCGTCGCAGAACGATCCCTACGACCCGGAAACGCTGGTCGCCTACGAGGCCGGGCTGAAGTCCAACCTGCTGGACAACCGGGTCCAGCTGAACCTGACGGGCTTCTACTACGATTATCGCGACTACCAGCTGCAGGGCGTGATCTACACCGGCGCATCGCGCGTCGGCCGGATAACCAACGCGCCGCGCGCGCATCTGTACGGTGCGGAGGTGGAGCTGTCCGCCGTGCCGGTGGACGGGCTGACCATCGTGCAGAACTTCGCCTACAAGATGGGCGAGTTCGACGAGTACATGGCCCCCGTCTCCGCCACGATCGATCCGGCGACCGGGCTGTACTCGAACATCCAGTACGAGGATTACAACGGGCGACGCCTGAACCTGCCCAAGATCGACTACAAGGGTTCGGTCGCTTGGGCAGTGCCGGTGGCGGACTGGACCGTGACGCCGGAGGTCAACTGGAACTACCGGTCCGAGCGGTGGAGCGAGTCCGATGCCTCCACCATCCCGGCATACTGGCTGGCGAATGCGAACCTGTCGCTGACCCCGCCGGGTGAGACGTTCGCGGTGACCCTGTGGGTGCGCAACCTGTTTGACGAACAGGTGCAGGAAACGCGCAACCGCTTCATCTCGGCCCGCACGGTGTCGACCAATCCGGTGCGCACATTCGGCGTCCGGCTGAACTACAGCTACTGAGACACTTGCCATGACCCTGCTGCACACCCCGACTGGCCGCCGATCCTTCCTGCTGGGTGCCGCCATCGGCGTGCCGGCGCTGCTGACCAGCGGACGTGCGCTCGCCGCCAGCGATCCCTTCACGCAAGGGGTCGCCAGCGGCGATCCGTGGCCGGACGGTTTCGTGATCTGGACCCGGATCGCGCCCGATATCACTGCGGCCGACGGGCTGGGCGGCGCGCCCGACAATCTGCCGGTGCGCTGGGAAGTCGCAGAAGATGACGGATTCCGCCGGATCGTGCAGGCGGGCGAAGCGGTGTCACGCCACCTGATGGGCGGCGCGGTGCATGTGGATCTGGCGGGGCTCAGGCCCGACCGGCCTTACTGGTACCGCTTCAACGCCCTGGGCGTGAACAGCCCCGTCGGTCGGGCGTGGACCACGCCGCTGCCAGACGCACAGGTCAAGGCAGTGCGGTTCACGGCCGCCACCTGCTCGCATTACGAACAGGGCTGGTTTTCGGCCTATCGCCATATGGCGGCGGACGAGGAGAGCCGCTTCACCCTGTTCCTGGGCGACTACATCTACGAAGGCGTGGGCCGACCCGCAGGCGAGGGGCGCGTGCGGTCCTATGGCGATCTGCCGGTGGCGGACAGCCTGGCCAATTACCGCCGCCGCTATGCCCTGCACCATGCAGACCCGGACCTGCAGGCCCTGCACGCGGCGGCGCCGGCACTGGCGATCTGGGACGATCACGAGACCATGAACGACTATTCGGGCATCTGGTCGCAGGAGGGGGAGCGCCTGCCCCCGACCGCCTTCGCCTGGCGTCGCGCCAATGCCTATCGCGCCTTCGTGGAGAACATGCCGCTGCGGCTGTCGCGCACCTGGCAGGGGGCGCGCACGACCATCTTCCGCCGGATGCAGTGGGGCAATCTGGCGCAGTTCGACCTGCTGGACGGCCGCCAGTACCGCTCCGCCCCCGCCTGCACCGCCGGGCTGGACAGTGCCCGCGGGCACATGACCGCGCCCGACTGCCCCGACCTGGAGGATCCGGCGCGCACCTTCTTGGGCTTCGAGCAGGAACGCTGGCTGTATGATGGCTGGCAGCGCAGCAGCGCGCGCTGGAACCTGATGGTGCAGAACCTGCTGGTCGCTCCGATGGTGTTCGACACGCCCGAAGGTCCGGTGATCTGGACCGACACCTGGAACGGCTTCGGCGCGGCACGCCGCCGGTTGCTGGACACGATGGTATCGAGCGGCATCGCCAATCCGGTTACGCTGGCGGGCGACTACCACTCGTTCTGGTGCAACAATCTCTATCGCGGGTTCGATGCCAACCGGTTCGCGGTCGACGGCCTGAACGTTAGAGGCGAAGCACCCGTCGCGGCCGAGTTCGTGGTCAGTTCGGTCACCTCCAGCGGCCCGCCACAGGACTTCTATCGCCGGGCGATGCCGAACAATCCGCAGATCACCTTCTTCGATTCCGAACATCGCGGCTACATGAGCTTCGACATGACGGCCGACCGCCTGGACGCGCGCTGCATGACGATCAGCGACAAGGCTGATCCGCGCGCGACCCTGAGCGTGCTGCACCAGCGCAGCGTGGAAGCCGGACGACCTGGCCTCGCCTAGGATCGCCAGCCGAGATGCCCCCAGTGGTCGGCTGCACCTTGTCGTTCCAGCCATCGGCGTTCGCTTGCTGCTGTCCGAGGCTGTTTCTTGTCCCCGGGGGGATCGGCTCACATCCAGGCAGAAGTGAGCCGATCCCGATCCCTCAGAAACGCAGGGTCACGCTGGTGCGGGCACCGACGCGAGAGGCGTTGCCCACATCGCCTTCCACGCTCCAGCGCAGGCCAGGCGTGATATCCACCGCGGTGCCGCCACCGATGTGGGCACGGGTGTCCGTGAAGCCCGGATTGGCCACCGTGAACGGCGCGTCTTCCGAGATCACGCTGGCAGTCACCCCCAGCGGCGTGTCGCTGAGATCCTGGTCCAGGCCCAGCTTGACGAAGGCCTGCCAGTTCGGCGCCAGGCGGTAGCCGCCCGTGATCCGGGCCCGCACCACACTGGATGTGTTGCGCTGGCGCGCCACGTTCAGCGCATCGAACGGCAAGGCACCCCCTTCGGCGAAGCCATCGACCCGGCTGGTCACCCCCAGCACCTCGGCCGAGGCGGCGAGGTTGGCGCGGGGCGAGCTGGTGACATATTCGAAGCCGCCGCCATAGACGGTTGCCGTGCCATCCACCCCGTTGAACGAGGCGGAGCCACCATTGGCGATGCGATCACCATCATAGCGGTAGCTGCCATGGCTGACCCGCGCCGACACCCGGAAGGCACCGTCCAGCGCCAGCGGAGCGGAGACACCGGCGGCGAAGATGTCGCCCCTGGCCTCGCCCTGCAGGTACCGGGACGTCACCTCGCCATCGCTGTGGGTATAGGACACCTGCAGCTTGGCGAGCGCCAGTTCCGCCGCGAAACCCACGGTGAAGCGGGTATCGCGTGACCGGAAGCGGGTGAAGCCCGCCTCGTTCCGGCTGCGCGCCTGGTCATAGGCGATCGAGCCGGTGGCATAGATCGCCCGGTCGGCCAGCTGGGTGTAGCCGCCCAGATCGGCCAGGCCGTTCAGCACCGACAGGCGCTGGTGATCGGCAAGGCCGGCATAGGCTTCAGGCGAGGCGCGATCGAAGATGGCGGCCAGCGCCACCGCATCCCGCGCCGCCAGTGCGCCGGCAACCTGCTGGACCAGATGGCCGCCACGATACTGGTCCACCCCGCCATTCGTGCCGACCCGCAGTTGGCTCAGCATCGCGCGCTGGTTGGCATTGGCGGTCGCAGCGTCGATGAAGCCGTTCCCTCCCGCATTGCCCAGCCCGATCACGGTTCCATTGGACAGGTTCAGGCCGACGCGATTTCCGAAGGCGCTGGTCACCGTTCCGAACTGGCCCGTGACTGCTCCCGGTGCGACGTCGAAGATCTGCACCGTCTGGCCCAGAGCGGGTTCGAAGCCGCTGCTGTTGGCAAGGGCCAGGGTGGACCCGTCCTGCAGCGTCAGCTTGCCCGACACGATGATCAGGTCGTGGCCGCCTGCATTGCCGGCACCATTCGGCCCCTCGATCTCCATGAACGCCGTCGACCGGCTGCCCAGCGTCAGGTCGGCAAAGCCCATGATACCGGGCGAGTTGCCGGGCGAGAGCAGGCCGGTGGAGCTGCCGCCGATGGTGGTGACACCAGCGACCTGGCCGTTGCCGGTCAGGCGCCCGCCATTGGTCACCTGCAGCGCCTTGCTGGCCATCATGCCGCCCGAGGTACCGGAGCCGAGATGCAGCGCACCGCCATCGACGGTGGTGGTGTCGGACGTGACGACACCCACGACGTCCAGCGTGCCGTTCACCTGCACCTTGTTCGCCTGCAACGTGCCGCTCTGGCGGACGCTCAGCTCGCTGCCCTTCTCCACCATGAAGCTGCCGTTCTGGACGTTGACGGAGTTGGACAGGCCGAAGGCGCCGCTGGTCAGCGAGACGCTGCCGCTACCCGTGACCGTGCCGTTGAAGTTGCCGCCATTGGCCAGCAGCAGGTTGTTGCCGTTCAGCGCCAGCGTACCGAAGCCGCTGAGATTGTTGATGGTCTGGTTGCCCTTGACCAACGTCAGGCCCGCCTTGTCGGCAATATCGACCTTCAGCGCGGAGTCGAGGATGCCCGCACCACCGACCGCCACCGTGCCGGCCGTGACGAACAGCTGGGCCGGAGCGAAGCTGCCCGCCGCTCCTGCCAGCGTCAACGTGGCTGCGCCGGTCTTGATGACGCTGGCCGTGCCGCCGGTGATGTTGCCGGCAAAGATGCCGTCAATCGTCTGATCGACCGCCATGGCTGCGCCCTGCGCCAGCACGATGCTGCCGCCGGCGCCGGACAGCGCCCCGCTGGCGATGTCGCCTTCAACGGTAATGGTGCCGCCGTTCAGCGTCAGGCCGCCACCCACCTGCAGGTTGCCCGCCACGCTCAACGTTCCCGCATCCTGCCGATAGCCGGAGCTCACGAGCACGTCCGATCCGGACCGAACCGTGCCACCCGCCAGCGCCAGGCTGCCATTCACGCCAAGCGCGCCGCCGATCGTGGTGCTGCCGCCAGCCTGGGCAAAGCCGCCGGTGCGCAGGGTCTCGCCCACCATCAGCTCGGCATCGGCCAGTGTCAGCATGCCGCCGACATCCAGCGCGCCGCCCATCGTGGCCGCACCGCCGGTCTGGGCATGGGTGCCGCGCACCACCGCATCACCAGCAATGGCCAGGCGGCCATTCACCTGCTGCAGGTTGCTGCCGACGATCATCGCACCACCTGCGCCGAGGGTGGCATCGTTGATCGTCAGCCCGTCAGCAACGGTGAGGGCTCCGCGAATGTCCGCAGTGCCGCCCGCCTGGGCAAAGGCGCCGCCTACCTCCAGCATGCCGCCCGCCGTCAGGCGGCCAAGCGTCTGCGAGTAGGAGCGGGCCACGACCGCATCACCGGCAATCGCCAGCACGCCGTCGTCGAGTCGCAGATTCCCGCCGGTGCCGAAATCCGCGCCTGTCGTGGTCGTCCCGCCGGTCTGCGCAAAGTCGCCACCGGCCATCAGCGAACCACCGACCTTCAGCGCGGCATTGTCCGTCGTCATGCCGGACTGCACCACGAGAGCGCCCCCGATCGCGGTCTCGCCACCCACCTGGGCGTAGCTGTCACCGACCTTCAGGGCGCCACCCGCAGTCACCTTGCCGATTGTCTGCGCATAGCTGCCCAGCACGATCGCCTCACCGGCAATCGCTAGCACACCATCGTCCAGTCGCAGATTGCCGCCTGTGCCGAAATCCGCGCCTGTTGTGGTCGTCCCGCCGATCTGCGTGTAGTCGCCACCAGCACCGATCGAGCTGTTCGCGGCCAGCGTGCCGCCATCCACTCTCAGGCTGGACTGCACCGCCAGCGCGTGACCGACAGCCATGACCCCTTCGGTCTGGGCGTAAGTGCCGCCGACTTCCATCTGACCGCCCACAGTCACCCTGCTGCGCATCTGCGTATAGGCACCCGACACAGCAGCTTCGCCAGCAATCTCGAGCGCGCCATCGTTCAGCCGCAGGTCGCCGCCAATGCCGAAGTTCGCACCAGCCGTCGTCGTGCCGCCAGTCTGCCCATAATCGCGGCCAGCCATCAGCGAACCATCGACCTTCAGCGCGGCATTGTCCGTCGTCATGCCGGACTGCACCAGGAGAGCGCCGCCGATTGCGGTTTCGCCACCCTCCTGAGTGTAGCTGTCGCCGACCTTCAGGGTGCCACCCGCAGTCACCCTGCCGAGTGTCTGCGCATAGCTGCCCAGCACGGTCGCCTCACCGGCCACCACCAGAACACCATCGTTCAGCCGCAGATTGCCGTCGGTGCCGAAATCCGCACCTGTCAGCGTGGTGCCGCCAGACTGCGCATAGTCGCCACCAGCACCGATCGAGCCCTTTGCGGCCAGGGCACCGCCATCCACTGTCAGGCTGGACTGTACCATCAGCGAGCCGCCGATATCTGCTTCCCCGCCGGTCTGAGCGTAGACGCCGCCGACCTGCATCCGGCCGCCTGCGCGCAGGATGCTGCCGGTCTGGATGTAATTCCCCGTCACGGCCGTATCGCCGGCCACCGTGAGCAGGCCGTCCTGCACTCGTGCGTCGCCCTCGATGCCGAAGTCGGCACCTGCAGTCGTTATGCCCCCGGTCTGGGCATAGCCGCCGCCCGTCCCGATGGTGCCACCGACATCGAAGATGGCATCGTCGACCGCGATGCCGGAGCCGACAGTCACATCGCCGCCGATTTCGGCCGCGCCACTCACCTGGGAGTAGGCACCACCCACCATCAGGTCCGCCGGGGTGGCAAATTCGGCGGAACCGGCGATGAAGTCGCCCGCAACCGACACGTCCTCACCCGCGTTCAACAAGGCGTCGTTCAGCGTCACGGCACCACCGACCTTCAGGGTCGTGCCCAGCGTCACCTTGCCGGCGGTCTGGCGGTAATCGCCGCCTACCAGCAGGTCCGCGCTGCCGCTGGTGCTGCCTGCGGTCTGCTCGAAGGCATCCACCACCACCATGGACGCGTCGCTCGCGATGGTGCCGGTATTGGCGAGCGAGCCGAAGCGGTTCACCGATCCTGCTGCCAGCGACAGCGTGCCGGCGTTCTCGGCCGCGCCCAGCACCAGCAGTTCGCCGGCATTCGTCAGCCTGCCCGCGTTGCCGAGCTGGCCCACCTTGGCGCCCGCATTCCCTGCGATGTTGACGGAGCCGGTGTCTGCGTTGGCCAGCGTGCCGCTGACGACCATCGGCGCGCTCAGGTCGAGCAGGCCGCTATTGGCCACTTCCTCCAGGCTAGCGAAGGCGAGGATCCGGGTGATGCCGGCATTCTTCAGGCTGGCAACCGCGTCCTCGCTGCCCCAGATGAAGGTGCCGGGTTCCCGGACGTCGATCGCCAGGCTGTCCGCCAGGGTGCCGGACAGGGTGGTCTCGACACCGCCCTGCTCGATCGTCAGTCCACCCGTAAAGGTATTGGCGTTGGACAGCAGCAGCTTGCCCACGCCGGCCTTCACCAGCTGACCGGCGCCGTTGATCACACCGGCGAATTCACCAGCGCCGGCAAGATCCAGCCGCAGGGTGTTGGCCACCTCCCCGGTCAGCCCGCCAAGGCTGATCCTGGCATCGCTGTTGCTTGCGAGGCCAGCCGTCGTGATGGTGCGCGTCGTGGCACTTTCCGATCCGCCGACCATGTCGCCCAGGATTGCCAGGCGGCCATACTGGTACAGGTAAGGGGTCGTCAGATCGCCGCCCAACGCCAGCAGGCCACTGTTATAGGTATAGCTGTCGCTGGTGATGTCGCCCATGCTCATCAACGTGGCGTCGGGCCCGTTGTACAGGTAGCCTCCCGTCATACCCTTCGCGAGTAGCGTCCGGCCTTCGTTCACCATCCAGCGATTGTCGAGCTGGCCGTAGAAGGCAGTCGCCCCTTCGCGCCCCGTATGGATGTCGATGAAGCTGGCATCGGCATGGAAGGCTGCGTTTGCGCGATTGTCGAGGTAATTGCCGTCCACAGAGGCAAACGCGGCGAGTTCGGCCTTGCCGCCCAGATAGGCACCGGACAGCCGTTCCGCGCCATGGAGCTCCAGCCGGCCACCGTTCATCTGCAGCGACCCACCACTGGCCTGCATCAGGCGCCCGGTGCTCTCGCCAAAGCGGGTGCTGACCAGGCCATTGTTGATGGTGAGCGACCTCAGGCTGTTCTGCGCGGTGAAATAGGCGGCGCCGCCATACAGCGTGTCACCGATGATCATCGCGCCATTGCTGAACGCCCCGGCCAGCAGGGCATGGTCGCCCGTCACCGCCTGGTTGTCGTACACGGCGATGCGTCCTGTCCCGCCGTTCAGGTTGACGGCATTGGCCAGGGTGACCGCGCCTTGCGCATATTCCGACCCGAAGATGAGCGTCGAACCGTCCTTGACGAAGCCGTTCTGGCCCCAGGTCAGGGCCTGCCCCGGCGCGCCGTTCAGCGATCCGAAGTTGAGCACCAGCCCCTTGGCATCGACCGCTGCGAAGCCGCCGCTGCCGTCCCAGTTCAGCTGGTGGGACAAGCCGCCAACGCGCCGGACCACGGTGCCGCCTGCCATCCAGACACCGCCATTCTGCGACGTCAGGTTGCCGATAGTGCCGGCCCCGTTGAAGGTGAGATGGCTGTTGGCGTTCAGGCCGACGCCGTCGACCGCCTGCAGCGTGGCGCCGCCGACATAGGTGGTACCGGTGTAGGTATTCTGACCCAGCAGCTGCACCAGTCCGCCGCCGGTGATCTGCAGGCCTGCGCCCGCGCCGGACGCGTAGGCCGCGCCGGCATAGCTGGCGGAGCTGTCATCCGCGATGGTCCCTTCGAAGCGGATCGTGTTGCCCGCGCCCGGCGTCAGCGTGACGTTGCTGCCCTTCATCATGAACAGGTCGCTGCCGATCGCCTTGCCCGCGGACCCGCCATTGTTGGAAGAACCCGCCAGCGAGGCGTTGTTCTGGAACAGGGAGTTGCCCGCAATCACCAGCGTGCCGCCGCTGCGCACGAAGATCGCGCCGCCGAACCCGGAACCGCCGCCGCCATTCGCGCCATCGCCGTCCGAACCGGCACCGGCGCCAAAGCCGGCGGAGCCGCCCGCACCCGCGTCACCGTCCTTGGCCGCGCCGGTGGCGCCGCCCACGCCGCCCGTGCCGCCCGCACCGCCGCCCGCGCCGAAGCCGCCGGCACCGCCGGTGCCACCGGCGCCGCCTTCTCCACCATCGGTATAGGACCGCGCACCGTCGCCGCCATTGCCGCCATTGCCGCCGGCGCCGCCGCCGAAGAAGGTGCCACCGCTGCCGCCATTGCCGCCGGAGCCGCCATCACCACCGAACGCGACCTGACCCTGGTTGAGATCGTATACCCACTTGCCCAGCAGGACCGCGTTGTAGGCGACATCAGCCCAGTCGAGCGCGATCGAGATGCCCTTCGCGACGGCGATCGGGAATGTGAACGGCGATGAAGCGGCCGCCGCCTCGGCCGTGGAGGCGATGGCCGACTTGGTGGCCATCGTGATCGACAGGGCCAGGCCCGTATTGCTCGCCACGCCTGACGATCCGCTGCCACCGTTGCCGCCTGCGCCACCCGCGCCGGTCAGCGAATTGCCGCCCTTGTAGCCGTTGGTGCCCGACCGCCCTTCGCCATCGTCCATGATTGCATTGAAGCTGCTGCCGTTCTTGCCATTGCCGCCGTTGGCACCGAAGGCGCTGGTCACCAGACCGTTCATGGCGCCCCCATTGGCGAGTTCCGCCGCGCCCGGATCGATCCGGTAGGTGACGGTGCCGCGCGCCTGGTCGATGCCGGTGATCACCGCAAACGCAGGCACCCCACCACCCGAAAGCAGCGCGCCGACCTTCAGCCCGTCGGTGCTTGCCACGGTCAGGGTGTTGCCCGTGCCGGAAATCACCTTGCTGAACGAGGCGACGAAGGTGTTGTCCGCTATCGCTGCCGCCGCGGCCGATGTGACCGCGTTGCTGAGGGTGATCCTGGCACCGTCGATCCCGGTGATCCGGGTGCCGGTCGGAATGCCCGATCCGCTCACCTCCATCCCTACCGCCAGGTCGTTGCGGGCGGCCGCCAGGGTGATCGCCTGCGAGCCGACAGCAGCGCCCTGCAGGCTGGCGACAAAACCGGAACCGGGCGTCACCGCATTGGAGAAGGTGATGGTCCCGTCGCTGGCAATTTCCGTGATGATGGTGCCGGCCGGGAAGCCGTCGCCGGTCACCGTCATGCCGACCGTCAGCCCGGCCAGGGAGCCGAGCGGCTTGATGCTGTTGCTGCCCGCCACGGAGAAGCGCGTTGCATGGAACTGAGTGATGGAGACGACCTGCAGATTGCCGACCGGCGCGGTCGTGCCATTGCTCAGCTCAATCGCGGTTGCCTTGTTCTGCGCGTCATAGGTCACCTTCGTGATGGTCGTGCCGGCCGCGATGCCGTCGCCGACCAGCGCCATGCCGACCTGCACCTTCACCGCATCAAGGGTACCGGAAAGGTTGAGCGAGGTCGCACCGGTGGCCGGGCCTCCTGCCGGGCCATACGCTGCCGTGTCGAGCGTTGCAGCGTTGATCGCCGACGGATCGATGACGATCTGCTTGTCGAAGGTCACGCTCTTTCCATCGATGCTGGCGATGCTGGCGTTTGCGGCAGCACCGCCAAAGCTAACATTCGCGCCAGCGCTGATCAGCGGATTGGCGTGGGTCATGGTGGCGCCGGTGATGACCAGCTGGTTCTGCTCGTTCCGGGCAACAGTCGCCGCCACGCCGAGGGCGGTGATGGCCTTGGCGTCAAGCTCCAGCGACGGCAGGTTGATGGTGATGTCGGAAAGCGACACGGTTGCGAGGCTGCCGCCTTCGCCGCCCTTCACGGTGTTGCCGATCAGTTCCACGTTGCGCAGCGTCAGGCTGGCACCCTGGTCCACGAAGAACACGCCGCCCAGGCCCGCACCGCCACCGCTGCCCGCACCACCTTCGGTATAGTAGTTGGTGAAGATGGTGGTCCGGTCGGAGTTACCGACGCTCCGCGATGCGCCTGCCTGGACGATCTCGCCCTTGGAGCCGTTGCCATCCACCACCGTAGGCGCGCTATCCTGCGCATGAACGGCGCCAATCGGAACCAGCGACGTTGCCAGCGTGGACGCCCCGATGAGCAGGCGCGAATAAAGCTTCATTGAATAACCCCCGAGAACAGATCCCGGCTGCCGAAGCTTCACCGCTTGCGAGGTAAGGAGCATCGTAGCCGACCAAACCGGGCTAGCGAGCGCCACTTTCCTAATGGTAAATGGCGGATTAGCGCCAAACCGAAGGCGGACGAAGTCACAGACTCATGGCGATCTTGCCCGGCGGTCAGTGCTCGTCTCGGTGAGCATCGCTTTCATGTGGGTCGGCACCGGCCACGTAATCCGTCGGTTCGCCGGATGGCCGAGCTTGTGACCGGTGCGCCCGAGGCTGACGAACGATCTGTTTTCCGGCCGGGAGTTCCGATACGGACACCACTTTCATGATGATGCCGGACCATCGCTCGTGTTGAACACGCCAGGCGAGCATGTCTCGACCCAGCCGAACGTCGCCGGCGTCGACCCGGGCGCAGGATGGCGGCTGCGCTACTGGTCGATCTTCACCGGCCAGGCGCTGTCGCTGATCGGCTCCGCCATGACCCAGTTCGTGCTGGTCTGGTGGATCACGGCGACCACCGGCGACATTGGCGCACTGGCGACGGCCGGCCTGGCCGCATTGTTGCCGCAGGCTTTGCTCGGGCCACTCGGCGGCACCTTCGCGGATCGGTACAGCCGCCGCCTGCTGATGATCGCCGCCGATGCGACCAGCGCCCTTTGCATGATGGTGCTGATCGCCCTCTTCCTGACCGACCGGATAGAGCTGTGGCACGCGTATGCGATGATGTCCGTCCGCAGCGCAATGGCCGCGTTCCAGGCACCGGCTTCCAGCGCCAGCACCGCGATGCTGGTACCCGCCGGCTTTCTTCCCCGGGCGGCAGGACTGAACCAGACGATGTTCGGCATCATGACCGTCGCGGCCGCGCCACTTGGCGCTCTTGCCATCGGTGTCATGCCGATCGGCATGGCCTTGTGGATCGACGTGGCGACCGCGGTGACCGGCATCGTGCCGTTGCTGATCTTTACCGTCCCCCAGCAGCATCAGCCGAACGACCAACCGCGCGGCATGTGGGTCGAGTTCCGCGAAGGCGTGCGCCTCGTCCGGCGCAGCCCGGGGCTGCTGCGCATCTATGCCATGCTTGGGGGCGTGGTGCTGGTGATCATGCCGTCCTTCACGCTGCTGCCTCTTCTGGTGACAGAGCACTTCGCGGGCGGCGCTCAGGAAGTTGCCATCCTGGAAAGCGTCGGTGGCGCGGGGATGATTGCCGGCGGCATGATCGTCACCGCACTGGCACCCAGGCGTCTCGTGACGTGGATCCTGTGGGGCTTTGCCTTTTCCTGCTTCACCCTGGCGTTCACGGCGCTGACACCACCGAGCCTGTTCTGGCTGGCGGCTGCCTCATGGGGGCTGAGCGGGCTTACCTTCATCATGGGCAATGCGCCGTTCACGACCCTGATCCAGACCACCGTGCCCAATCACCTGCAAGGCCGCGTGCTGGCGCTGCTCAGCACGATCATGGGCTTTGCCGCGCCTGTCGGGCTGGCTGCGGCAGCACCGCTAGGAGAACTCGTCGGCATACGCTGGCTGTTCGTGATGATGGGCACTGCCGGCGGCTGTATCGGCCTTGCGGGTTTCCTCTCACCGACATTGCGGCGCTTCGGAACTACCATGAGCGGCCTCAGGGCAGACAGAGAGGTGCCGGCGGTCGGCGGATCTTAAGCGTAGGCTTGCGCCCGCTCGAAGCCGGCCGTCTGTTCATCGGGCGTCCTTGCCGGAAAGGGTGCTCGTGAGTTCGTGCTGCAAGGGCCCGTCAGAGCAGTTTGTCCAGGGTGATGGGCAGGTCACGAACCCGCCTGCCGGTCGCGTTGAAGATCGCGTTCGCGACCGCCGCGCCAACTCCGGTAATGCCGATCTCGCCGATGCCGCGTGCGCCCATCGGCGCATGTGGATCAGGGATGTCGGTCCAGATCACGTCGATCTCGGGTACGTCCATGTGCACGGGGACGTGATATTCGGCCAGACTCGGATTCATGATGCGTCCCAGCCGCTCGTCGAATTGGGTTTCTTCCATCAGCGCCAGACCGAGCCCCATGATGATGCCGCCGCGGAACTGGCTGGCGGCGGTCTTGGGGTTGAGGATGCGGCCGCAATCGAACGAGCCGAGGAAACGCTGCACGCGCACCTCGCCGGTGACGCCGTTGACACCGACTTCGCAGAACATCGCACCATGGCTGTGCATCGACCAGTGCTGCACTTCGATCGGCGGCGGCGCGCTGCCTTCCACCACCAGTTCGTCGCGCTGCGCCCGCGACAGGATCGACGCGTAGCTTTCGTGCCGGTCCGGGTCGTCCAGCTTGCCGAGACCACGGTTCACGCCGCCAACCTCATCCGCCGCGAGGCCGGCCAGCGGTGAACTGTTCCCCGCCAGCTTGAGCAGCTCGGTCACCAGTTCGCGCTGCGCGGCGATGATCGAGAAGCCGATGGAGGCGGTCTGTTGCGATCCGCCGGCCATCACCATGCCCGGCTGAAAGCTGTCGCCATAGCGGAAATCGACCTTGTCGAGCGGCAATCCGAGCCGGTCGGCCACCACCTGGGTATGCGCGGTCATCGTGCCCATGCCCATCTCGTGCGCAGCGATCTCGACCACGACGCTGCCATCCTGCCCCAGCGTCATGCGCGCCGCACCGCCAGGCATGCGATGATAGGGATAGCACGCGGTGGCGACGCCCATCCCGATCTGCCATTCACCCTCGCGCCGGCTGGCGGGTGCGCCGCGCTTCGACCAGCCGAACCGCTCGGCACCGTCGCGAAAGGCCTTGGCCGTGTCGCGCTGCGATGGTGGCGCGCCGGTCACCGGGTCCTTCTCCGGCTCGTTCTTCAGCCGCAGTTCGATCGGGTCCATGCCCATCTCGACCGCCAGTTCGTCCACTGCACATTCCAGCGCAAAGGTGCCCACCGCCTCGCCCGGCGCCCGCATGAAGGTGTTGGCGAGCATGTCGATATGCGCGACCTCCAGGTCGAATTTGAGGCTGCCGCTCGCATAGGCGCTCATCACCGGCAGGATGAAAGGCTCGGGCATCGGATTATGCCGGCTGATGACCACGGTGCCGGTATGGACCAGCGCGTCGAACGTGCCATCCGCCCGCGCGCCGATTGCCACACGCTGCTCGGTGCAGGTGCGGCCCCCGACCACACGGTGAACTCCCTCGCGCGACAGCGTCAGGCGTACCGGGCGCTCCGTCAGCTTGGCGGCTGCGGCCGCGAGGACCTGGTGCCACCACAGGCCTTTGCCGCCGAACCCGCCGCCGACGAACGGCGAAGTGACATGAACCTGGCCCTCCTCGATCCCGAACACCTGGGCGAGGCTCCAGGCGGTATGCGCAACCATCTGCGAAGCGTCGTGGACGCGTAAGGTGTCGCCATCCCACGCCACCGTACAGGCATGCAGCTCGATCGCATTGTGGCTGTGACGCGGCGTCGTGTATGTGCGATCGACCTTGTACTGCGCTAGGGCGAGGCCCTTGGCAGTATCGCCCCGCTCCATTTTCAGCGGCTGCCCCATGAACTGGCCGGTTTCCGTACCCAACGCCTTGGCAGCGGCGAACGCTGTGACGGCGGGTTCGGTCTCGTATTCGAAGCGGAGCAACGACCGGGCATGATCGGCCTGTTCCTGCGTTTCGGCCAGCACCAGTGCGATCGGCTGCCCGCTCCAGTGCACGCGATCGTCCTGCATGATCGGCAGATCGATGCCACCGGCCGCCTTGGGCTTGGACATCAGCAACGGCACCTTGGCCATCCGTGGGGCGTTGAGATGCGTCATCACCAGCGCCACACCCGGCGCGGCCTCGGCCGCGGCCATGTCGATCCGGCTGATGCGACCCCTGACCACGGTGCTGAATGCGACGGACGCATACAGCATGCGATCGAGCGCGAACTCAGCGGCGAACGGCGCCGCGCCGCGTACCTTCTGCGGACCGTCGAGGCGGGACAGCGGCTTGCCGACATTGCCGTGCTGCTCGCGGATCAGCGGATCGGGCCGCCCGCCGGGAATGAAGCTGTCGGGCGCAAGCTGGACAGCCTTCTGCATCACCATCTGGGCGACGCCTTGCACGGCGTTCTTGGCGTCCTGAAGGATGTTGCTCATGCGTCCGCTCCCGCCAGATCGGCCAGCACGGCGGTGATCGTCCGCGCCGCCAGTTCGATCTTGAACCCGTTTTCACCAAGCGGCCTTGCATCCGCCAGTTCGGCATCGGCAGCGGCGCGGAACGCCCCGGGCGTGGCCGGTCCGCCCCGCAGCAGCCCTTCTGCCTGTGTCGCGCGCCACGGCTTGTGCGCCACGCCGCCGAGCGCAAGACGGACGTCCCTTACGCGGCCGTCGCTCACCTCCAGCGCAGCGGCGACGGAGACCAGCGCAAAGGCATAGCTCGCCCGGTCACGGACCTTGCGATAGGCGGAGTTGGCGGCGAGCCTCTGCGCCGGCAAGGTGATCGCCGTGATCAGGTCACCGGGCTCGAGCACCGTCTCGATGTCAGGCCGATCGCCCGGCAGGCGGTGGAAGTCGGTGATCGCCACGCTGCGTTCGCCACCCGCCCCGCTGATGTGCACCGTCGCATCGAGCGCGGCGAGCGCCACGCACATGTCGGACGGGTGCGTCGCCACGCAGGCGTGCGAAGCGCCGAGGATCGCGTGAATGCGATTGAAGCCACCGATCGCATCGCACCCCTGGCCGGGCTCACGCTTGTTGCAGCGGGATCCTTCGGTGTCGTAGAAATAGGTGCAGCGCGTGCGCTGGAGCAGGTTGCCGCCGACGGTCGCCATGTTGCGGATCTGCGCGCTGGCACCGGCCAGGACCGCGCGGGCGAGCACCGGATATCGCGTACGTACCGCCCGGTGAGCCACCAGCGCGCTGTTCTTCACTCCCGCGCCGATCAGCAGGCTGCCGTCCTCGCGCTCCTCGATCCCGTCCGACAGGCCGGTCACATCGATCAGCGCGGCTGGCCGCTCGATCGTCTCGCGCATCAGATCGACCAGGTTGGTGCCGCCGCCCAGAAACTTTGCGCCCGGCGCAGTCGCGAGGTCGAGCGCCTGCGCCAGGTCGGTGGCATGTGCATAGCTGAACGGAGTCATTCGGCCGACTCCGCGACATGGGCGAACCGCTCCAACGCGCCTCGATCGCCCGCATAGACCCCGCTGATCGCGTCGATGATGCCGTTATGCGCGCCGCAGCGGCATAGGTTGCCGCTCATCCGCTCCTGGAACTCGCCGCGGCTGATCGCGATGGTCTCCGTGGCCAAGTCCTGCGTCACGTGGCTCGGCATGCCGCGCTCGATCTCGCCCGCCATGCCGATCGCAGAGCAGATCTGCCCCGGCGTGCAATAGCCGCACTGGAAACCGTCGTGATCGACAAACGCGGCCTGCAGCGGGTGCAGTGTATCGCCTTCTGCCAGCCCTTCCACCGTGGTGATCTCACGGCCATCATATTGCACGGCCAGCGCCAGGCACGAGAGTATCCGCTCGCCATCGACCAGCACGGTGCAGGCCCCGCACGCACCCTGGTTGCAGCCCACCTTGGTGCCGGTCAGGTGCAGTCCCTCTCGCAACAGGTCCAGCAAGGACACGCGCGGATCGTCCGGGACTGACACCGCTGAGCCATTCACGTGGATAGGCATTGATCCGGTCTCCTGTTGCGCCGGATCTAACCTACGCTCAAGTGACGACGCTCACAACATGACCGTATGGCCCAGACGCCGCGCATGCTCCGGTGATGACGACACCATCATTCACGTACTGGCAGCGGGGCAGGCGCGGGGTGGCGGTCGATGATGCCGTCGAGCTGGCGAACGATCGCAGGCTCTGACGATGCCATGTTCCGCGTTTCCTGCGGATCGCCGACGAGATCGTACAGCTCGTGGATGCGTTCGCCGGTGCGATCGTCCGTCCAGCGGACCAGGCGGTAACGCTCCGTGCGGATTGCCTGACCCCAGTGATGCGGGCGGGGATAGGTGTGGTAAGCGTAGCCACGCAGCCGGGTGCCGGGCTGGCGCAGCACCGGTACCAGGTTGATCCCGTCGATCGGCTGCGGCCCGGCCGGCGCGGGCAAGCCGGCGAGCGCCGCCAGCGTGGGATAGATGTCCACGGTCTCGGCCAGATGTCCGGTAGCGGCGCCGGCGCTGACCTGCGGACCGGCGAACACGACCGGAATGCGCGTCGCCTGTTCGAAATTGGTGTGCTTGGTCCACAGGGCGTGATCGCCCAGGTGGTAGCCGTGATCGCCCCACAGCACGACGATCGTGTCCTCGGCCAGACCGGCACTTGCCAGGGCATCCAGCACCACGCCGATCTGGGCATCGACATAGCTGACGCCCGCATAATAGCCGTGGATCAGCTGCCGCTTCAGTGCGTCCGGGAAGTCAGCCTCCGACGTGTTCGGCGGCACAGGAGTGTAGGCGGCGATCTCCCCGCCGGTCTTGCCAGCCAGCGCCGGGGCGCCTTCGGGCAGGTGGTCCAGCATCGGCATGGGCAGAGCTGCGGGATCGTACAGGTCCCAGTATCGCGCCGGTACGCTGAACGGCAGGTGTGGCCGGGCGAAGCCTACCGCCAGGAAGAAGGGCCGGTCGCTCTGCCCCAGCGCCGCCAGCCGGGTGGCGGCATGGCGCGCGCTGCGACCGTCGGCATAGGCGTCATCCGGCACGTCCGGCCGTTCCCAGGCAAGCCCGCGTGGAAGCGCGGCGGCGATGTCCCATACGTCGCCATCGGGCAGCTCGAAGTCGCCGAACAGCGCCTCCTCCCTGGTGCGGCCGATCGCCTGCGCCTCGGCGGAGACATACTCGATCACATGATCCTTGTGCGGCGGCACGGACCAGCTTTGCGGATCGCCCACGGTGCCGTGGCCGGTATGGAACACCTTGCCGATGCTTTCGGCGTGGTATCCTGCCCGCATGAAGTACTGAGGCAAGGTGACTGCCTGCGGCATGACGTCCCGCAGGTTGATCCCGAAATCGTAGATGCCGGAAGATGTCGAGCGGGCGCCCGTCAGCAGGTTGAAGCGACTTGGCGCGCAGACCGCCTGATTGGCATAGGCCAGGTCGAACCGCGTGCCGCGCGCGATCAGCCGGTCGATGTTGGGCGTGATGGCGACCGGATCGCCATAGGCATGGATGGCGGGTTTCAGGTCGTCCACCAGGATCAGCAGCACGTTGAGGCGCCGCGGCGGGCTGTCCTGCGCAGCCGCGGGCGCCGCGCCGCCAAACGTGGTCATCGCCAGCGCCATGCCCAGCCAGCGCCGGAGCCTGCGGCGGATCATGGCGTGGCGCCCTGCCCGGGCGGAACCGGGCTGTCATCCAGATGCGGGCGACCCGCGACCGGGCGGTTATCTCCCTGCTCGCGGCGCCAGTCCGCCAGCATGCGGCGCAACCGGCGCACGGTGCCGGCATGAGCCGGATCGGCGGCAAGGTTGCGGGTTTCCTCCGCATCGCTTTCCAGATCGTACAGCTCCTCCGCCGGGCGGCGGAAATAGGCGTCCACGATCGCCTGCGCAGCGGGATCGTGCTGCGCCGCCTCCCGCCAGCTGGTGAAGTAGGCGTCGCCGCCCAAGGGGGCATACTGGTCGGTGTGAGTGGTGAACACGTGCCCGGGTTCCAGGTTGGCGATGTACTTCCACCGGCCGGTCCGCACCGCACGCGCCGGGTAGACGTTGATGTCGCCATCATTGTTGTGCGTGGTGAAGATCGCCTCCCGCCCGGCGAAGCTGCCGCCAGGGCGCAAGGCTGCGGCAAAGGACTGCCCGTCCAGCCCTTCCGGTGCAGGTCCACCGGCCACGTCGACCAGGGTCGGCAGGATGTCGACCCAGCTGACCATGGCCTGCGTACGGGTTCCGGCCGGCGTCACGCCCCGCCAGCGCACGAACAGCGGGGTGCGCGTGCCCGCATCATACAGGTTCCACTTGCCGAATGGCCACTGCGCCCCGTTGTCGCCGGTGAACAGCACCACGCTGTCCTGCCCCAAGACTGCGTCGGTGGCCGCGACCACGTCACCCAGTTCCTGATCCATCCGGGCGATGGCGGCGTGGTAGGATGCGCGCGCCCCCCGCGTCGCGGGTGTATCGACCGAGCGGGCCGGGAGCGTCAGGGTGGCGGGATCGATCCCGTCACCCGATTGCGGCCAGGGCACATGCGGCCAGTTGCTGCCGACGAACAGCGCCAGCGGTCGGGGATCGCGCCGCGCCTTCAGCCAGCGGATCGCCTCCGGCACGGCGCCGTCGTCGTGGAAGGTGTCGCGGGCGGAGTGGTCGAAGCCGTAGGTGGCAGTCTGTTCGTAATGCGCGACCTTGCCGAAGGCGACCACCTGGTAGCCCAGCGACTGCAGGTAGGACGGCAGCTTGCGCAGGGCAGGATCGGGCCGCGCATGGTTGGCCTCCGCCGTGTTGCGGGCCGGCATCAGGCCGGTCAGCAGCGCGGCCCGGCTGGGTGCGCAGGATGGCGAGGCGACAAAGGCGCGGTCGAAGCCGATCCCTTCGGACGCCAGCCGGGACAGGTTGGGCGTACGCGCATCGGCGCTGCCATTGGGCGCCACGTCGAGGTAGCCGAGATCGTCGGCGATGAAGATCACGATGTCCGGTCGGGCCGGCGGCGGCGGTGCCGCCTGCGCCAGAGCACGGCCCGGCAGCGTGGCGAACAGTAGCGTGGACAGCAGCAGCGCGCGCCGGCCGATCCCCTTGCGCCCGGCCATCAGAACCGCACCCGCGCGCCCAGCGCGTAGACGGTCTCGTCCTCCAGCAGGGAGAAGTTGATCGCCCGATCCCCGCGATAGATCGAGGTGCGGTTGCGCAGGATGTTGGTGCCGCCGACATCCAGCCGCAGATTGTCGCTGACATCGTAGCCGACGCTGAAGTCCAGCCGGCCGGCCGCACGGGTATTGGCCAGCAGCACGGGCACATAGGCCTCGTTCACGCGAGCCGGATCGAACGGGCGCAACTGGATGCCCCCGGTGCTGTCGCTGTCGATGTAGCCGGACCGGTGCGTCCAGATCAGGCGGCCGCTGAGGCCGGCCTTGTCGTACAGGAGCCCGGCCGTGTAATTGTACTTTGACACGCCGACCAGGGCGTATCCGGCCAGCGAATCGTCTCCCTTGATCTCGGTATCTGCCAGCGTGAAGGCACCCTGCGCGCCGAAGCCGGACAGGATGCCGGGCAGGAAGTCGAAGAAGTACTGTGCGCTCAGTTCGACCCCCTTCAGGTCGGCGGAGCCGACATTGCGCGGGCTGGAGATCAGGTAGTTGAGCCCGGCGATCGCCTCCTGCGTCGCGGCGGTGACGACCCGGTCCTTGATCGACCGGTAATAGCCGGTGACCGCGACGTAGCCGCTGTCGAAGTAATATTCCGCCGTCACGTCGAAGCTGTCGGATTTCTGCGGACGCAGATCCGGATTGCCGCGTGATCCACTGTTCAGCAGGAAGACGTTGCCCACCAGCGTCAGGGACTCTGTCGGGCTGAGGGTAGCGAAGTCCGGCCGGCGGATCGCGCGCGAATAGGTGAAGCGGGTCTGGAACCCCGCCGGGAACTGCAGCCGCGCGGTGAAGGCGGGCAGGACGTCGGTGTCGGAGGTGGTCGCCTCCACCTGGTTGAAGATGGTGCCTGCCCGTTCGAAGCCGGAGATCGTCCGGTCGGTCCGCACCAGCCGGGTGCCGAACACGCCGTCCAGCGTCAGCTCGCCCAGCGGGATCTCGTAGGTGCCCTCCAGATAGCCGGCATAGGTCGTCTCCTCCGCATCGAACTCGCGCGTCGGATCATAGGCGGGTGCCTGCAGCGGCAGGTTGAACAGGGCCCGCAATTCGTTGCGGCCGCGTTCGGAGCGTAGATAGGCGGAGTCAGCGCCGAGGAAGTCCGCCCCACCATTCAGCCGCGGCGCTTCGCCGATTACCCCGATGAAGTCGGCAGACAGCGGCAGGGTGGAGACGAGCCGGGCATTCGCCTCGGTCGCCGTGCCGATATTGCCGAAGCCGATCGACTGCACGGTGTTGGTCTGCTGCACGCTCTGGAACCGGGCCTCCCGCCGGGCAAAGCGGATGCCGGCGCGCAGCTTCGTCAGCACGCTGTCGAATTCGTAACCGCCATCCAGCCGCGCCTGGAACAGCTCGCCATCCCCCCGGGTGTAGTTCTGGTTGATGGAGTTGCGCAGCGACAGGTTGGTCGCGCTGAGGGGAATCGCGGCATCGATGGTCATGGCCGGGCCGTTGTCGACATCGGTCTCGATGAACACCGAAGGCACGCGCTGCCCGACCTCGGCATTGAAGGTCTCGTTCACCTCCTCCGATGTCTGCCAGGCGACGTCGAGCGTGGCGGTCGCGCGATCCGTCGCGAACTTCAGACCGCCGGCGATCAGGCGGTTTGCCTGCGTGCGATCCTCCGAATTATTGTTCTGGTTGATGACGATGTTGTCGAACCGAGCGCTGGTGATGTTGCACACCCGCTCCACGGTGAAGGGCTGCAATGTCCGGGTGCCATCGGCATTGCTGACGATGGTCGGGTTCGTGCCGGCCGCGTTCACCCGCGCATCGAAGCAGTAATCGTCCGCGGTCACCTCCGCCAGGCGGGTACGGTCGGTAAAGGGCTGCGCATTGAAGCCGGCAAAGCCGGTGGTCGCGCCGAAATAGGTGTAGAAGCCCTCGACATAGGCTTCCAGCTCCGGCGTCGCCTGCCATTGCAGGGCGGCGTTGATCTGGCCGCGATCGACCTCGCCCACATCGGGCATGTTCTGGATCACCTGCGGGATCAGGTAGCCCGGCTGGTTCAGCGGCGGCCGCCCGGAATAGCGCCGCTCCGTCATGTTGCTGGCCCCGCGGATCGTTTCGGCGGTCGACCAGGTTGCATTCACCAGCAGGCCGATCTCGCCGAGCGGCGTGTCCGTCCGCACGGAGGCGAGCGCACCGATCTGCGGGTTCACGGCATCGGCATTCTGCGCGTAGTTGCCACGCGCGGTCAGGACGAAGACCCGGTCGTCCAAGGAGAAGGGCCGGTTCAGCCGCAGGTCGATCGACCCCGCCACGCCGCCTTCGATCTGGTCCACCGTCTGCGACTTGAACACGTCCACCCGGTTCAGTGCTTCGGCCGGCATGTCCTGCAGGTCGAAGTCGCGGCCGGTCGTGGTCATCACTTCCCGCCCGTTCACCGTGGTCAGGATGTCGGTGAGGCCGCGAATGCGGACGCCGCCCAGTTCGTTGTTGCGGTCGTTGACCACCTGGATACCGGGCACGCGTTGCAACGCCGCCGCCACCGTGGGATCGGGCAGCTTGCCGATATCGGTGGCGACGATGGAATCGACCACCTGTGTCGCGGTGCGCTTGATATCCGCGGCCTGCTCCAGCGAGGAGCGGATGCCGGTCACGATGATCGTGCCTTCCTCCGCCTCCGGCGCGGGTGTGACGGCGTCCCGGGCACCGGCTGTGCCCGGCCAGCCGCCCGCACCTGCCGCGACGAGTGCGATCAGCGATACAAGGTTGCGGCGCACCTGACAGGCGCGCGAAAAGGTCGATGTCATCAATGCCCCCGAAAATCGGTCTAGTCTGCAATGACACCTGGCGTGGTCGCCTCGGCGCAACTTGGTACGATGCAGCTTGAACGATGCAGCATTCAGGTCAACAACAGTTCCGCTTGTGTAACAGGCAGTCCGGCTTGCACCTGCCAGCGTTACGAGAGACGTCCACGATGCCGACCAGCAATTCAGCGAAGCGCCGGCTCGCGGCAGAGCCCGAAGGCATGATCTGGATTCCCGGCGGCACCTTCACCATGGGGTCGGACCGCTTCTACCCGGAGGAAGCACCGACGCGACGGGTCGCGGTGGACGGCTTCTGGATCGATCCCGCACCTGTCACCAACCGGCAGTTCGCCGGCTTCGTCGCCGCCACCGGCCATCGCACGATGGCGGAGATTGCGCCCGATCCGCGCGACTATCCCGGCATGTCGCCCGACATGGCACATCCCGGATCGGTGGTGTTCCATCGCCCGGCCGCGCCGGTGGGCATGGGGGACGTGACGCAATGGTGGCGGTTCGAGCTGGGCGCGGACTGGCGCCATCCGGCCGGCCCATCATCCGATCTCGACACGCTGGAGCTCTGGAATCATCCGGTGGTCCACATCGCTCATGGCGACGCGGTTGCTTATGCCAGATGGGCGGGCAAGGATCTGCCGACCGAAGCGGAGTTCGAGTTTGCCGCGCAAGGCGGCATTGATGGTCGCGACTACGCCTGGGGGGACGAACTGGCACCTGACGGCGCGATGCTGGCCAATTACTGGCAGGGTCGGTTCCCGTTCGACAACCAGCTGCTGGACGGGTGGGAGCGGACCTCTCCCGTCGGCACCTTCCCGCCGAATGGCTACGGGTTGTCCGACATGATCGGCAATGTCTGGGAATGGACCCGGGACTGGTGGAGCAGCCCCTCCGACCTTGTCCGGTCATGCTGCACCATCAGCAATCCGCGGGGCGCACGGCTGCGCGACAGCTTCGATCCGGCGCAGCCTGGCCGCCGCATCGGCCGCAAGGTCCTGAAGGGCGGATCGCACCTGTGTGCCGCCAATTACTGCCAACGATATCGCCCAGCCGCCCGTCACCCCGAGACTGTCGATACTTCCACCTCGCACATCGGGTTTCGCTGCGTGGTACGAGCGACCTGATCACCGGATTGCTCAACGACCGGCGCTGACCAGCACGGCCGAGTACCACAGCTCGAAAAGCTGCTTGGCCGTGCCATGCTCCTATTGGCTCACATGCAGCTTCGTGCCGCGCAGCACCATTCGGTCGCCCGTGATATCGAACCGATGCGGTACTGCCGGAATGAACAGCACGTCGCCGGGTCCGAGCGTGCGCGAAGTCCCGCCCTAGATCCGATCTGAGGAGGCTCAGTCTGTCGGCAGCGCGTCCAACGCGTTCGTCACCCGGCGACGCAGGTCCGGATCGCGCGTGATCTCAAGCATGGCGCTGAGGCTTGCACGGGCAGCGGCGATCTGCTGATCGACAATTTCGAGCCGTGCTCGTTCCCACCATGCATGCGGATAGGCCGGTGCCATGGTCGTCATGCGGATGTAGAGTTCAAGCGCTCGACGCCCCTTGCCCGCCAGTTCGGCCCGCGATGCCTGGTTCTGAAGAAGGCGGACAAGCACGGCGCGGTTCGGCATGGCAGCGACGTGCACGACCTCGCCACCGGTCTGCAGCAGCGCGGCCAGCCGCTCTGGCCCGACACGCACGCCGCCGGTGAAGGGATCGACAATGACCGGCGCCGCCTCCGTGCCGATCGCGACCAGCACGTGACCTGGAACATCGAGCACCTCCGCGCTCCAGCCAAGCCGTCGCGCAGTCGCGACCCAGAGGATGGACAATGACACCGGCAGCCCGCGCCGACGGTCCAGGACGCTGATCAGATCGGCATTGGCAGGATCGTCATAGGTCTCCGCATCGCCTGCAAATCCGAACTCGCCGACGAGGACTGCGGCCAGGGCCTCGGCGCGCTCGGCAGGCGTCTCTGCCTCGACGCCGACCAGATCCAGCCGCGTCTCCATCGCATCGAGCAGGTCGTGGTACGGGGCGAGGTCGGTGCCCGGATGATCGGGCAGCGCCAGCGACAATGCGGCCTCATCAAGGACGATCTCGCCCTCCTCTACCAGGCCGAGGCGGTTCAGGTCTTCATGCATGCGCCCAAGATGGGGATCGGAGGAGGACACGGGAACCCGCCACGGGGCGACCGTCACAATCATGGAGGTGCGCGCTTGCGCCGGGCGATGGGGCGCGGCACGGGCGCGGCTTGCATCCTCATGATGCTTCGATCGGACGGGAAGGCAGGCATCTTGGTGGCGGATAACGAGGACAGCCCTGCGCTTTACCAGCGAAGATCAGGCGTGTTCGCCCTGGCGACCCTGTGCTGCTTCCTGTGGGGCAGCGCCTATCCCGCGATCAAAGGCGGCTACGCCCTCCTGCTGATCCCGCCGGAGGATATCGCCAGCCAGGTGCTGTTCGCCGGCTGGCGTTTCGTCATGGCCGGGGCCATCCTGCTGCTGGTGGCGGGCGCCATCGGCCGACCGGTCCTGTCGCTGGGCGTGCGCGATGCCGGCCGGGTCGCCCTGCTGGGGCTGACGCAGACGGCAATCCAGTACGTCTTCTTCTATGTGGGCCTGGCCCATGCCAGCGGCGTCAAATCGTCCATCATGAACGCTACCGGCGTGTTCTTCAGCGTCGGCATCGCGCACCTGATCTATGCCGACGACCGGATGAGTGCGCGCAAGGCGCTCGGCTGCATGATCGGGTTCCTGGGCGTCGTCGTGGTCAATCTCGGCGCCGGGGGCCGCCTCACGCTGGATTTCACGCTGCTGGGAGAAGGGTTCGTCACCATCGCTGCATTCGTGCTGGCGGCTGCCTCAATCTACGGGAAGCACATCTCGGCCCGGATCGATCCGCTGGTGATGACGGGCTGGCAGCTGCTGATCGGCGGCGCGCTGCTGACTGCGGGCGGACTGACGGCCGGTGGGTCCATGGCGGCCCTTGGCTTCGCATCCGGCGCCCTGCTGCTCTACATGGCGCTGCTGTCATCCGTGGCATTTGCACTGTGGAGTCTGCTGCTGAAGCACAATCCCGTCGGCATGATCGCCGCGTTCAACTTTCTGGTGCCGGTATTCGGCGTCAGCCTGTCCGCCGTTTTCCTGGGCGAGTCGATCCTGCGCTGGAACAATCTGGCCGCGCTCGCCCTGGTCAGCCTCGGGGTCTGGCTCGTGACGCGACCGCGCCGGGCAGCACCTGACGGCTGCATCCTGCCGGCTGCCGGTCCGTCAGTCCGGCCGTGCATGCGCGTCAGGCTGCGGCGCACTCCTCCTGCAAGGTCAGGTCTTTCAGGATGGTGTGGATCTGGTCGCCGGACAGGCGGCTGACGTCGAAACCGCTGCTGGCGCGGTTGGATCGCCTGATACAATCGGTCGGCCCTGGACGGAGTGGATCGCGTCGGAGGACACCCTGCTGCGATCAGGTCAGGGAACTGTCGATCATATCCCTGAATGTCCCGATGGCATCACCCTCGGCCATCTTGCCGCGGACAATGGCGGCAGACAGGGCTTCGCCCGCGCCGACCAGACCTGTGCAGAGACGAGTGGCGGCGCTTCCGGACAGGTCGCAGAATGGTCGGAGGACGGAAACGAACATCGCAACGGAGTGGCCGAGCAGTTCGTCGTACACTTCGGCTTTCTCCGAACTTCCGGCCAGCGCCGCGCCGACAATGTGGAACTCGCCGGTAAGATCGGCCGCACAGCGGATATAGGCATCGGCCAGGCACGCTATCGTCTCCTCACGATCCTTGGGAGCGGCGGCCATGGCCAGGCGGAACGTATCGATGCGTTCGGTGTCGATCCAGCGATAGAGCTCTATCAACAGGCCGGATCGAGAGCCGAAATGGTCATAGACGACCGGCTTCGACACACCTGCACAGGTCGCAAGATGCCCCAGCGTCAGACGATCGGCACCGTCCGCCCGAATGACTTCAAGGGCTGCGCCAAGCAGCTGACGACGGCGGTCAGCCCTCGAAAGCCTGCGGCCGCCCTGGGGGAGATTGTCGCTTGTGCCGGACACCGTGAAGTACCTGATTGCCAAACCTACCAAAAGTAGCTTATTGCTTCCTACGAAACGTAGCTTATTGGCTTCAGCAGGAGATGCGTCAATGTCTGTCTCACCTATCCTTCTCATGGGCGGTTCCGGGGAGATCGGTCGGCTCACCGCCAAGGCTCTGCGGGCGCAGCATCCCGGACTTCCCTTGCTGATCGGTGGTCGGAGCACGGCCAGGGCGCAGCAGTTGGCCAGCGTTCTGGGCAATGCCGAGGCGGTAGTCATCGACCCCCGCGCCGAGGATCTCGGCCTCGGCGATCGGCCTGTCAGTGCAGTGGCGGTCTTCTTCGCGGACGAGCGGCTATCGGGATTGCGCTATGCCCATGCCCGCGGAGTTCCGCACCTCAGCATATCGTCCGGCATCTACGAGATTGCACCCGAGATCGCGATCCACATGCAGCGCCCGGACGCCGCGGCGGTTGTGCTCGGCTATGAGTGGCTGGTCGGCGCCACCACCATCGCGACGCTCGCTTGTGCAGAACCCTTCGCCCGGGTCGAAAGCATCAGGATCGGTGCGCTGGTGGATGAGGATGACCAGGGCGGCCCTGCGGTCGCGGAAGACTTCGAGCGCCTCGGCAGGGTGATGCCCTCCGTTCTTGCAAGATCGGACGGTGCCTTTGTCTGGCGCACGCGGGACGATGCAGCCTGCGAATTCCGGGCGATCGACGGAACCGCAATCAAGGCTGCGGGCTTCTCGTCCATCGACATCGCCGGCCTCGCGGCCGTGACAGGGGCGAGCGATATCGTATTCGCCATCGGTACCGGTATCAGCTCGAGCCGGCGAGCGGGCGGTGCGAAATCGACCGAGATCATCATCGAACTAACCGGTACCGACGCTCAGGGTGCCCCCTTGCGCAGCCGACACGCCGTGTTTCATCCAGGTGGAGCGGCGCCGCTGACGGCGCTCGGGACAAGCATGTTGCTCGAACGGCTGGCAGGCTTGGACGGCAAACCCGCCACCCAGCCGGGACTGTTCTTCCCGTATCAGGTCCTCGACCACGCCGCCTATCTGGCACGATTGGAGCAGGAGGGCGGACAGATCATGACGCTTCCATACTCATGACGGACCAAGGGCAGGAGAGCCCCCGGACCCACTCGCTGGTGGTCATGGCACACCCGGCCGCCGCTTCTCTTACCCGCGCCGTCACTGCTGCGATTGTCCAGGCGCTTGAGGCCGTCCGACACACGGCACAGATCGCCGATCTCGCGCGCGAGGGATTCAACCCGATCTTCGGCCCGGCGGATCATGCAGCTTATGCTGCGGGCGGACCCACGCCGGATGATGTGCTGAGAGAGCAGCGGCGGATCGACCGGGCCGATCACCTCATCCTGGTCTACCCGGTCTACTGGTGGTCGATGCCGGCGCTGCTCAAAGGCTGGATCGACCGGGTCTTCGTATCCGGATGGGCATTCGACGAGGACGCCGAGCTTGGCATCGTCAAGAAGCTCGATCAGCTGAAGGTGCACCTTGTCGCACTGGGCGGAGCCGACAAAGCGACCTATGCCAGACGCGGATACCGTCAGGCGATGCAGACGCAGATCGAGCACGGCATCTTCGACTTCTGCGGCGCACCGGTCGTCACGTCGCAACTGATCACGACAAACCACCCGGACGCGGCGGCTCTCCCTCTCGAGGCGGCACAATCCATCACCAGGCGCTTGTCGTGATCGGCGGTGGTCATTTCCACTCACGAGGACGATGACCGACACCCACCAAGCTGGCCCTGCTTTCTGCCACGAAGTTCCGGCCCTACCCTGCCGGATCTGCGTGGCAGGAAGCTCGCAGGCCGGGGCGTCGCGCTTACTGGTCGACACCGTGAGAACTGGCGCACTATGATGCGGGGTCATCACGACCCGAGGTTCACGCCACCATGTTCAAATCAAGTTCCGCCGCACTATGCTTGGTTGCCACAGCAACATTCGGTCTGTCCGCCTGCGGCGAGGGGAACGAAGCCACCAGCGATGCCGCCGCTGGCGCCGCCACCCAGGTGGGCGCGGAGGGCGGGCCCCAGGTGGCAGGGGCCGCGGCGCTCAATATCGCTGACGGACCGGATGTGTGTTTCCGTGCCATCGCCCAGCATCTCGGCCCCGATGCCAAGGTGGCCGAGATCAACTCCTTCTTCAGTTCGGGCGAGGCCATCGACAGCAGCGACGACGAACCGCAAGGGCAGCTGACCGTCTGCTCGGTGCAGTATCAGGACCCTGCCGATGCGCGAAAGCTGCTCGGCACGTCCATGAACGTCCAGACGGGCGAGTTCGAGGCACCGAGCCGGATCGACATCACGGTCACCGGGGGCGACGCGTCCGAGTTCAAGCTGGCGGATTACATCATCCCGCTTGCGCAGGTGAACGCTGCCGGCCTGGCGCCGTTCATGGAGGCCCAGAAGGGCCCGATGGGCAAGATCTACAGCAGCTTTGCCTGGTCGGGCGTGCGGCTGATGTCGCCGGGCGTGTTCAGCGACGTGCATGTGCTGCGGCTGGACATCGACGGGCGGCTCGCCACCAACGATATCAAGGAAAGCGGTTACGCAGAGTTCGCCGTCGATGGCACCACGCTCAAGAGCAACAATCTGGAGCCGTAACGATCGAGCCGCGCCGCCGCCGTGACATCGTGTCGCGGCGGCGGCACCCGACCACCGCGGTCGGGACGCGGGGAACCGGCCTACCCGTCCGGATCGGGACCATGCATGCGGCGGCACGGCGAGGAGCCTCCCACGATCCTGCCGAACAGCAGCATGATGGCCGCCGCTAAGTTTGCGGGCGTAACCATGACGCCCGGTATTGTCCCGAGAGCCACGCTGCAGGACCGGACGCACCCTGATCCAGCGGCTTGCGCGCCGCGAACAGGCTCTCGGTTGTAGCGCCGGCCCTCCGATCTACGTCAAGCGCGACGATCTGATGGGCATCGGCAGGGCGGCAACAAGCTTCGAAAGCTGGAGTTCCTGATCGGTGAGGCGCTGGGATCATCAGTGAACGGGGTACCTGACGGCAACCTCCAAGTGGGCGATAGCGATGACAGGAAGCCGGTGGCAGTAGCCTCAGACAGAAGCCGGGATTGCCGTCGCGGGTGACGAGCTGGCGCCAACCGGCCTAAGAAGGGTCAGGCGGCAACGCCGGATGTGGAGGAACCTGGCGTATGCAGATCTGCCGTTCGATTCTTGGTGCGGCGCTCGTGCTTGTGACGCTGGCGGCGGTCCCGCTGCAGGCGCAGGAAGCACCCGCAGCTATCTATGGCGAGCTGTTCCAGCAGATCCAGACAGAGCGCATCTTTCCCGACGGCAAGACATTTGCCGATGCGGAGCCACGCCGTGACCCGGCGGCGATCATGGCCGATTACCGGCGCACAGCGCCTGACACGCCGGTGGCACTCGAAGACTTCGTCCTGGCGAACTTCAAAGTCCCGGGGGTGAACGACCGGGGCCTCAGCACTCTGCGTCGCCACATTCGCAACCTGTGGCCCATGCTGGTGCGCGAGCCCGATGAGCCGACACCGGGCGGATCGCTCCTGCCGATGACCGAACGTTACGTGGTGCCAGGCGGCCGCTTCCGCGAGATGTACTACTGGGACAGCTATTTCACCATGCTGGGCCTGGCGGTGGACGGACAGCAGCAGCTGATCGAAGCCATGCTGGACAACTTCACCGCCACCATCGAGCGGTTTGGACACATTCCGAACGGCATGCGCACCTATTATCTGGGCCGCTCGCAGCCACCCTTCTTCGCCCTGATGCTGGACCTGTCGCACGATGAGGATCCGGTGCTGGCGGCACGCCGGCTGGCGGCGCTGCGGCAGGAGCATGCCTACTGGATGGCGGGCACATCGTGCCTCGACGCGACAGGTGCTTGTGCGCGCGTCGTGCGCATGCCGGATGGTGTGCTGCTCAACCGTTACTGGGACGATCACCCGCTGCCGCGGGATGAATCCTATGTCGAGGATCTGACCACTGCGCAGGAGGACCCCTCGCGCGCCGCAACGGAGATCTACCGTCACTTGCGTGCCGGCGCGGAAAGCGGCTGGGACTACAGCAGTCGCTGGCTTGCCGATCCGCAACGCCTGTCGACGATCCGCACGACCGACATCGTGCCGGTGGACCTCAACAGTCTGATGTTGATCATGGAAGAAGAGATCGCCGGGCGCTGCGCTGCCCAGGACGATCAAGCCTGTGCCGCCGCGTACACCGAGATGGCCGGCGAGCGGCGTGCAGCGCTTCAGCGCTATTTCTGGATGCCGGAGGAGGACCGCTTCGCCGACTGGGATCGCGTGTCCCAAGCGCCGACACCGCGCGTCTCCGCAGCGATGCTCTTTCCGCTTTTCGCCGGCGCCGCGACGAAGGAACAGGCTGCAGCGGTGGCGCAGACCGTCACCCGCACCCTGCTGGCCCCCGGAGGCTTGCGCACGACCCCGCTGCATACCGGCGAGCAGTGGGATGCACCCAATGGCTGGGCGCCGTTGCAGTGGATCGCCATCGCCGGACTCGAACGATCAGGGCAGGAAGCGCTGGCCTGCGAAGTTTCCCGACGCTGGCTGGACACGGTGGCCGGGACATTCACCGAGACGGGCAAGATGCTGGAGAAATACAACGTGGAGGAGCGTACGCCCGGCGGCGGCGGTGAATATCCGACGCAGGACGGCTTTGGCTGGACCAACGGGGTGACCAGCGCGCTCCTTGAAAGATACGCAGGCAACCCGGCTTGCGACATGCAGCGACCGGCGATCAGTCTACTGTACGCGCGATGATGTGAGCAGCAGCTGCCGGCTGATCGATGCAAGCGTTCACCAACAGACATCTTGCCCAAGCGGATCCGGATGCCTGGACGGGTGTCCGGACGATGAAGCGCCTTGCAACCGCCTGGCAGATGCACAACAAACGGCTGGATTTTCCCTGGCTCGGATGCCCGGTCGGGACATCAACTGCCTGAAGGATGCGCTGGCGTGCGGGAACTGATGACACGTGCATGTCTTGGCACGGCCATGCTGGTCCTGTCCGCCTGCAGCGGGTCGTCTGGGCCGGTAGATCCGGCTGCGGTACAACTGCGGAGCCGCTGATGCGCGTGACCGGCGGCGAGCGGGTAGAGATGGTGCCATCCGCCAAGGATGACGACAGCTTGATGATGCGCAAGACGCCCATGATCCCGATAATTCGCATCGCCCTGCTGCTGGCCGCCGTGGCGCTGACGCCCGCCGTTCGGGCGCAGGATGGCGCCGGCCTGCTGTTCGCCGTCTCCGCCGATGATGCAGGAACCGCGCAGGTCGCTGGCGGCGAAGCACGGCCGATCTTTGCCCGCGGGCTTTCCACCGTGGCCGATGGCGCGCATGGGCCGGCGCTGTCACTGGATGACGATCTGGCGCTCGCCTGGTCGGCTCCGGGCAACATCCAGGCCCAACGCGGCACATTGTCCTTCTTCCTGCGCACGCGCACGCCGTTGGGCGAGGCGCCGGTGACCTTGTTCCGGGTGGGCGCGGCGGACGGCACCAGCTGGGATATGAGCTGGCTGCGGATCGACTGGAACGGGGCAGGCTACGACGCCTTCGTCACGGATACCAACCTGGCCCGCACCCGTGTGTCCGCACCTATGGCCGCGCCCTCGCCGGACGCCTGGGTGCATGTGGCCTTCGCCTGGGACGAGCAGGCCGGCGTCCGGCTGTGGATTGACGGGCGGCAGGTCGCCGCGTCCGACCGGCGGGCGCGCTACGACACCGGGCTGTTCGGGTTCGGCCCGTTCCAGCGGATCGTCAGCCCGTACCAGGTCCACTCGATGTACAATTTCCGCCGCTCGGGCGATCTTGACGAGTTGCGCATCTACGACCGGATGCTGGATGATGCCGGGATCGCGGCGCTGGCGCGCAACGAGACACCCGCCCTGCCGCCGCTGGATGATCCTGCGATCCGCGCCGACTGGCTGCGGCGCCATGGCTGGCAGGACGCAGCTCCCCCGCCGCTCGACGCGCCGGTCACTGCCATCCGCAAGGTCGAATTCGCCGATACGCGGGACCTGAAGGCAAAGATGCTGCGGGGGGCGGACGGCATCCGGGAGACGACCTGGCCCGGCGTCTACAACCGCTCTCGCCTGCCGGGCCGGGACGATTACTTCCAGCTGCCCGACTGGAACGTCTATTCCGCAGGTGGTCGCACCTACGACCTGGCCTTGCCGGACGAGCCGTGGAACCGGATCGAGCTGACCGGCGCCGCCCATGGCACGCTCGAGCGGGTGGCGGGCGATGTACCGGGCGTGCTGCTGCGCCGGCGCGAGGGCGTGGAGCGGACCACCACGCAGCTGGCGCAGGACCGGCACGGCGGCACCATCCGGTGGCGGAACGATACGCCCGAGACGCCGATCCAGGAGATCGCCGCCTATCATGTCGCGCCCGGCGCGGTGCCGCAGGGGCTGGTGACGCTCAGCTACAGCATCGATCCCGGCGCCGACCCGCGCCGCTATGCCGCGCTCGCCGAAACCCGCGCCTTCATCGCCGGCCGGTTCGTGCCGGCTGAGCGCAGCACCGTTGTCGCCCTGCCCGCCGGCGCGCCGCGCGATGTGCGTGAGGCCGGCACCACCCTAACCCAACCGGTGGTGCATGTGCTGGTGCCCGCGGACTTCCGCGATCCGCCGCCGGGAGAGGCACCCAGCCGGTTCTCCTATGGCTGGCAGAACATGGATGCAGGACTGGACGGCATCGCGCTCGACTTGCCCGCGCTGGACGGGCCGGCAATGCAAGGCGGGCTGATCCCGCTCAACATCCGCGTGCGCGATCCGCTGTGGCCGGCGCGCGACCTGCTGGACATCAATGTCTCCGTCCACCGGGGCGAGGCGCGTACCTTGTGGCTCGACACGCGCGACCGCATCCTGACCGGCGAGCACAGCCTGATGCTCTCGATCAGCGCAGGCAGCGCCGGCTTCGATGCGGCTGCGCTGGCAGGTGCCCGCCTGCGCCTGGTGTTCAAGCCGGCGGCCGATGCCAAGGCCGAACATGTCGCCGACCGGCTGGAGCAGGCGCGCGACAACCTTGCCTTCCTGGTGGAGGAGCAGCCCAACCAGCGGCTGTTCCCCGTGTGGACCCGGTTCGAGCGGGACATCTCGGATGTGCTGCGCGTCGATCCCGGCAATGCGCTCGCGCGCGCCTACTGGGTCGAGAAGAACCCGGAACAGCCCTACGCGCCGCTCGCACTACCCCAGCCACCCGCCGGCGTGCCCGCCTGGGCACACTGGCAGACCGAACAGCTGAAGCTGTTCCGCCGCTTCGTGAACTGGTGGATCGACGAGCGGCAGGTGGACAATGGCGAGTTCGGCGGCGGGCTGTCGGACGATACCGACCTGGTGAACCAGTGGGTGCCGCTTGCCGCCATGGGCGTGCAGCCCGACAGACTGGCCGCCTCCGTCCGCCGGCTGCTGGATGCGACCTATGCCAATGGCATGTGGACCGGCGGGCTCAGCCGCATCGCCACCGATGAACTGCATTCCTACGAAGAAGGCATCAACTCCGTCGCGCAGGCGATGCAGATGGAGTGGGGCGATCCCGCCGCGATCGAGCGCGCCATGCAGGTCGCGCGCGAATATCACCGGCTCGTGGAGATGAACCCGGTCGGGCACAGCCATCTGGTGAGCAGCTACTTCAGCGGTTCGCAGATCTACCGGGAGGGAACGCTCGGCTGGCAACGGCCCTTCGGCTTTCTCCTCTTCCATTCCGGGCTGCTGCTGGTGAACTGGAACGGTGCTCCGGCGGTGCGGCAGACAGTGCTGTCACTGCTGGATGGCTGGCTGGCCCACGGAGAAGAGCGTGACAGCACCCTCCGCCTGCCGGCCGAGATCGAATGGGTGACCGATCGGTCGCAGGGCAACGGCGTCGGCAACGCGTCCCATCTGTTCTGGGCCGCTTACGACTGGACAGGCGATGCCCGCTACCTGCGTCCGCTGCTGGGAAACCTGGCGAAAGGTGATGTGGCCCCGCTCGCCGCCGTCAATGTCGACCTGCTGGCACGGGTCCCCGATGGCGCTGCAATCGCACAGACCATCGCCGGTGCCGGCGCCGGCAAGGATGGTCGCGCGGTGGACCGCAATCTGGGCGGAGTGGGCGATGCCGCCCTCGCCCGCTTCGTGCGCTGGCAGCAGACGGGCGATACCGCCCTGCTGGCCGATCTGTGGCAGGCGGAGGTCGCCACCACCACACAGCGCCTGCCGGTGCTGACCGAGGCGCATTTCTGGTCCGACCGGGTCAGCCTGCCCAGCGAGCTGCTGCAGCGCGCGCGGCTGGGCGGGGTCGCGCATCGGCGCAACGCGCCCTACCCCGGCAATCTGGTCGGCTGGCGCTTCGACCAGCCGCTCGCGGCGGAAGATGTCGGCATCCTGGTCCTCCCGCAGGGCCGCGATCGCTTCCGCGTGACCGCGCACAATCTGTCTGCCCGCACTATCGCGGCGCAGCTGATCGGAGCGGAGCTGCCAGCCGGCACCTGGACCATGCAGGGCGGCGTCGATGCGGATGGTGACGGCGCGGCCGACATGCCCGGCCCGACACAGCAGGTGGCGCTGGAGCGCGGCGTTGGCACCGCGCTGGACCTGCCGCCGGGTGTCAGCGTGGTGTATGATTTCGCGCTGGTCAGCCCGCATGACGATCCCGCGACCCGTCCTGACATCGGCCTGTCGGCGGACGACCTGATGCTGCGCGGACGCCGGCTGAGCGTCCGGACCCACTCCCTTGGCGCGCAGCCCACACCGGCCGGCACCGCGATTGCGAGCGACAGCACGGGCCACGAGCTCGCGCGTACCCGCTTCCCGGCACTGGCGGCCCCGGCGGACCTGTTGCCGCGCACAACCGAGATCGCCCTGACGCTGCCACGCGGCATCGATGGTGGCATGCAAGTGCGGTTGGAATTGGATGGCGCTCCGCGCGAGGTGACGGCCGCGAACAACCAGGCTCGGCTGGGTGACGTCATAGCGTCCCGGATCAATGTGGGTCGGTGAGCCTCTTGCTCGCCGTACCCCTGCGCGGGGTCATAAGCGCCCCTGCTTCTCACCCAGTGCATGGGTCCGCATCGCGCCTCCGGCAAAATCTGACGGTCATCGCAGCTCGCCCATTGTCAAGCGCCGACCTGACATGCGCCGAACAGCTGACTGTCCTGCTCGTCGCGCCTCTGAACGGCTTGGGCGATACGCGAAAGCCTAGCAGCAACGTGACCGGCGTCTAACCTTCGGAGAATAGAAGTGGACTGTATCAGGCCCCTTGTAACCGTGGGCACATGCGACAGTCGGCCAATCAGTCAGAAATGTCGTACGCTTCAGAATTGACCAATGACACCCGTGACGACTTCAGCATCATGTTCTCGATCAGCTTCAATGGCTACTCTCCAGGATTGCCACGCCCCAAGGCTCGACCGTGGAAGCGGCAGTCTGACCCGTCAGAAGATCTGTTCCATCGGCCAGCTCTTTAGGAAGATCCTGCCTCTCTCGCGAGTAATTGAGCAGATAGCGGACACGGTCGCCATTCGTCAGGGTGCCGCTACGCACGATGAGCGGAAACCGGGCAGTCTCTGGCCAGACAACGCCAGCGCGGGTTGCAGTGTCGGTCAGGACGCCTTCGATCATCGCATCCGACGGCATGAAGCCGATGTAGGTCACCTCCCCCTTGCCATGAGCGTTGCGGGTGATCGCAGCGTAATCAGGCCATGAATGGTGTTCGAAGCGGGCAAGCACCTCGGCAGTTGTCGGGGTCAGGAACTCCATCCACCAGCGCGCCTCCAGATCAGCTCCGGCGAGGCCGTAGGCCCCGGGCGTGATCCTGACCTCCTTGGGTTCGGTGAACAGCTGGTAGCTCACCCCTGCTGCTTGGGCGATTGCGCCGGGCTGCGATGCGTAGCGCACCTTGGTATCCTCATCGGAGAACCCGCTCTTGAACGTGTAGACCAGGTGGCCGCCGGCTTCGGCAAACGCGTTAAGCCGGGCGATCTCCTCGTCACTTGCCGCATACAGGGCCGGCACGACGATCATCTTGTACTTCGACAGATCAACGTTGCCATCAGGCGAGATGATGTCGGCCTCGATATTCCTTCTGTACAGCGCGTCATAGAAGGGTCGCATTACCTGATTGTATTCGATGTTTCCTGGCAGCTTGAACGAGTCGAATGCGCTCTGCGCGCGATTGCTGACATAGATGGCGACGTCATTGCTCTTTTCGATATCCGCAAGCGTCGGCCCGAGGCGCCTGATGTCAGCACCGATCCCTGCCGCCGCCTGGTAGATCTCGTTCGGTTGGTAGTCCTGGGTCAGCAATCCGCGCCAGTACGTCTCGACCGCGTTCGACGTTGTGGCCCAGTGCCAGTACGCAACCATGTTCGCGCCGGATGCGAGATGGCTGAAGGCTTGTAGCCGCAGCTGACCCGGATAGGGTGTCCACTGCAGCCACCCCTGCGCTTCGGTCTCGATGACGTAGTAGTTTGCGCCACCCTTCAGCGAACGTGCCAGATCACCCCCGAAGGCAATCTCCACACCTGTCAGGCCATCTTGCGACGGGTGGTAGATGTCGATGCCGGCGACGTCGAGCGGCCGCGCTGCCAACCAGTGGTTGACCTCGGGCTGGATACCGTAAGACGTTTGTAGCCAGCCCAGGTCAAAGTTCTGGGTGATGAACTGGTCGTCGCGCGCGTGCTTGCGCACCAGCGCCGTCTGCCAGGCGAGGAACTCCGTGACGAGACCTCTCTGGAACTCGGCAAAGGCGTTCTTGACGCTCGCGTTCATCGTTCCGGTTGTCGATGGGAAGTCTTCCCACCGGTTGACCCGATTGCTCCAGTAATCGAGGCCCCAGGCGTCATTCAGTTCGTCAAGGCTCCCCCACTTCGCCCGCAGCGCCGTTACGAAGGCAGCCTGCAAGTTCGGACCTGCGGTGTTGTAAGCCTTCGTTTCGTTGTCGACCTGATAACCGATCACCGCCGGGTGTTCAGCGACATGGGCAATCAGGTTTTCGATGACCCGCTGAGCCGCTGCGCGATAATCCGGGTTGGTGATGTCCATGTTCTGGCGATAGCCGAACCTCGCCTGCCCCTCTGGCCTCGTCACCAGGACATCAGGGTACTCACGTGCGAGCCATGTCGGGATCGCGTAGGTTGGCGTGCCGACGATAACCTTGATGTCATAGCGCTGCGCCGCGGAAAGCATCCGGTCAACATGGCTAAAATCGAAGACACCCGGCTGCGGTTCGAGCGTCCCCCACGTCGACTCCGCAATCCGGACGACCGTGATGTTCGCCTTTTTCATCAGGCGGAAGTCCTCATCGATGCGATCAACGGGCGTGTATTCGTCATAATACGACACCCCATAAAGGATCGACTGTGGTGTGCGATCGACCTCCTGCGCTTCGACTGGCACGGGGATCAAGCCGGGCCAGACCGTGACGAAAGCTGACCAAGCGACAAAGCTTGTCAGACCCGACGTGGAGAAGTGACGCCGCATGTTACGCATCTGCCGATGTTCCTTTGCTTTTGATTGAAGGGGACATTGCCACGCGACAACCTCGACTCTTCGTACCGTGACTCCATCTGGATGGAAGTGCTGGCACGCCAGCAGTCGTGACAGCGATCCATCGATTGTCCGTCCGTGAAGGCCGCATTATCCCGATGCACCCGGATCACGGACATCAGATGCCGGATGACCTAAGCCGCAAGACAATCCGGGCTATTCGCTCCTGGGCCGACTGCGCGGGCTCGCCGAGCTGCGCGGGCTGGAGCGCAAAAGCGCGCATGTAGTGAACACGGCAGCGTGATCCTGGCTCAAGCGTAAGCCCCGTTGACTACAAAAAAAGCTAATCATCCACCACAAAACCAATCGGTTTTCTAAGCCGGCAAAATCCACTTACTCCTTGTCCCGACAGATCGCGGCCAAAGAGCCGCACGGAGGGGCATCGTGGAAGCGTTGAAGATACTCGCGATTGGCGGCGGCATAGGCGGACTCACCGCCGCCATCACGCGACGTGGCCGTGGCGACACGGTCGAAGTTGTGGAGCGCGATCCGCACTGGTCTGTCTGCGGCGTCGGCATCATCCAGCAAGCCAACGTCGTGCGAGCGATGGCGCATCTTGATCTGCTGGATGACTACCTGGCGGCCAGTGTCAGCTTCGACGCTGTCGAGGTATTTCTCCTAGTGGTCAGCAGGTCGCGCGCGCACGATCCCCCCGCTGACCGCGTACCGCGATCGGCGGTTCGACCGATGTGCCTACATCGTCCGGACGATCGCGCAGCATGGCGCCGTGTTCGTGAATCTGAACTATCGTCATGGCGTACTCGGCTTCCTTGCTCATCCGGATCTGTCACGGGAATCTTCTCACCAGACATCTGGCAATTATGGCTTCCTTGATCAGATCGCGGCTCTGGGCTGGGTTCGTGACAACATCAGCCAGTCCGGTGGCGATCCCGACAATGTGACCGTTGTCGGCCAGTCGGCAGGCTTCATGTCGGTGCTGGCGCTACAAGCAAGCCCTCTTGCAAACGGATTGTCTCAACGGACCGTCGGCATGAGCGGAGCCTCCGTTGGTTCGATCGGCCGTTTGTAATCCGTGCGCTTCAGCAAGCGGCAGAGGGCGTCAAGTTCCAGCAACTCATCGAGGCTGACACCTTGGCAGACATGCGCAACCTGCCGGTGGATCGGCTAACCGTGCCGCGCGTACCAGGCGCGCCCGCGATCGGGGCCAGCCAGGATGGCTATGTGCTGACGTCACCAGTCGAGACAACCTTCGCTGAAGGCAAGCAGAACGACGTGCCGTTGCTGCTCGGCTTCACACGTGATGAAGCGCTCTGTGGCTTTGGAGCAGTAGAAGGACTGGCACGTGGGAAAGCTTTAACCGGTATCGTCGCACGCGTGCTTGGACGCCCAAGGATCGTGCGCTGAGCAGTGCAATGACGGAGACCTTGATCGCCTTTGCCAAGGCAGGATTTATCGGTGGGCGCGGTGAACGATCAAGCGTCGCGCCTATGACCGAACGACGTCAATGGCGCAGCAACACTGCGGAAAGCGTAACACAAACAAACGTTTGCATTCTGATTCAGATCTCTAAGCAAATAACTTTGCGAGTCTTGTGATGCAGGTGTAAATACTGAGTCGAGCTACAGCAGCGCGCCTCACTTTTCGAGGAGGCGCTGGTTAGAAGTGCTTGAAACTCAGGTTCTATACTTGGGTTGGGGAGGATGCTGTGAACGCCTGCGTCATGGTGCGATCTGTCGGGCAGGCGCGACCGAGCATGGCGGTGGCGATCGCCCATGGTCTCGGGCTACCGATCGATGCGACACTGCGCGCCATCTATCAGGCACCGTCGCGGCTGGTGCGCGGATTGCAGCCGGCCGCCGCCGAGAAACTGGCCCGCATGCTGGCGGAAACCGGCCTCGAGATAGAAGTGGTGCCAGACGATCTGGTTGCCGAGACGGATGCGGGTCGACTGATGGATGTCGCCGTCCATGTGATCGACGCCGACGCTGCGCGGGAGGTCCCCGCGATCCTGGCCGCGTTCTGCGCCTGTGACGAGGCGCGGGCGATCGATCTGCTGGTCACGCCGCCGGGACTTGTCCTCGGCTCCGTCAGCCAGGCGACGTTGGATGCGCTCCGGGCGGCGCTGGTCGGGCACGGTGTGGCGGTGGTCGGCTCCGTACAGCAGCAGGCGCGCTTTGCCGCGTTGCCAGCGACGATCTCCCACAAGGCCGCGGACGAGATCCGCCGGCAACTGGCAGAGCTGGATCCGCTCGACCTGACGCATGGGCAGGCCCGCGCGCTGTGGGACCGTTATGGCCGCACCGGTCATGTCCGGATCGTGGACCGTGCCTTCCTGCGCTTCGCGCTGTGGCTGGATGGCGCGGACGCACAGCCCGATCTTGCCGCGCTGGATCGGCTGAGCGCGGTTCCTGCCCCCTACCATCATGACGTGCTGGCAGCGGCGCCGGTGATCCTGGAACATGGCCTGACACACAACGCGATGGTGGAAAAGGTATCGGCCTATGCCGCGGCCGGCCTGGTCACGCGGGGGGAGATGACCACTTTCGCTGCCGAGCGGGTGCACGTGACGAGGCTGGGCGCGGCGGCACAGGTTTCTCAGGCCGCGGCGCAGTTCGGGGTCGATCCGCCGGCAGTGGCGCCTTGGAGCTCGCCGGCGATGTTCGAGACGCGGGCCCGGCTGCTGGCCGCGGCTCTGCAGCGGGCAGGCTGCACGGCGGAGGTGGTCGATGCCTGACCCTGTCACCGGCCAGGCGCTGCATATGGCCCATTGGGGCATCGCTGAAAGCGGCAAGCTGGCGCTGCTGGCGGGCGATTACCCGCAGGCGCTGCGCCACTTTCGCGAGGCGATCCGGCTGGCGGTAGCCACCAGGGCGCCGGAGGTGTTCTTTCGCCATTACACCCAATGCGTGCTGGAGGCGCTGGAACTGGCCGGCGATCTGCCCGAAATCATCACCTTCTGCCGCGATGCCGATGCGCATTATGGCGACCTGTCCGACGGCAACAGCCTGCTGGCAAAGGATCATGGGGCGATCCTGGAACGGCTGGGCGTGGCGTTGCTGCAGGCGGGCGAGCTGGCGGAAGCGCAGGCCGTGCTGGCCCGCGCAGGCGCGCGAGCCGGGCCCGGCATCCTGCCGCTGGCGGAACGGCTGAGCGACTGGCTGCGGCGCGGCTTCGCCGTCCCGCCGGTCCGGCTGCGCAGCCTGCAGCGGGAACTGGGTTACTTCGTGATCCGCAAGGACAATGTCGACCGGCGGCTGGCCCGCCCCTTGCCACCAGACATGGCCGCGCCCGATCTGCGTGCCGTGCTGGCAGGCCGTTAGGCAGGAGCGCGCGATGCCCGACCTCAAGGACATGACCCCCGGCGAGATCCTGACGGAAGCCAGCGTCTCGGACTTCATCAAGGCGCTGGGCGTGTCGATCGCGGACGCCCAGCGCGCGCTGGACGAGAACAGCGTGGAGCAGATCGCCCACTTCGTGCAGCCGCGTGACGGCCTGGGTGGCCGGTCGCTGATGGATCTGGGCCTGTCGCCATCCTTCTACCACTATCAGCATGCCGACGTGGCGGTGGCGTTGCAGATCAGCCTGAAGCAGATCGAGGAGACGAGCATCGGCCTGAACCTGGGCGTGAAGGTCGATACCGGCTCAACTTCCAACGACAGCAGCAATTCGTCCAGCAGCTCCAGCGAAACCGGCAGTTCCACCAGCACCAGCCACCGCCAGGCGGAGGTGAAGATCGCGATGAAGAGCGAGGGCGCGCTGAAGGTCGGCGGGCAGGATTATCAGCTGCAGGGCACCGACCCCCGCGCGCGCATCGCCGACCTGCGCCAGCGCCTGGCAGGCAGCCAGTCCAGCGGGATCGAACGGTCGCTGGCAACGCATGAATGTGCGCCGGTGAACCCGTCCGTTACCCCGGCGTCCGAAAAGGTGGTGACGACGCCCAACACCGTCACCTTTCTGGGTGGCGGCACCTATTCGGCGGCGATCATCCGCATCTCCGCCAATCCGGGAGTCGCTGAAACCTACACGTTGAGATCCGGCACCAGCGTCGACGTCGAACCCGCCGCCGATGTCGCCGCCTATGCCGGGAAGGTATCGGCCGCCATCAAGGGGCTTGGCTATGACACTTTCATCGTGGGCGGGCCGAAGCGCAAACTGCAGGAGGTGTTCCACGAGTTCGATCAGGAGGAGTTCGACCACGATCCGGCCTACAAAAGCTGGCAGAACCCCTCGCTGCAAAATCTCGCCGGGTGGCTGAAAAAAACGGGTCACGCGATCACGCTGGAGGGGATGACCGACACCAGCGGGCCGCCCCCATACAACGTGAAGCTGGGCACGGCACGCGGCGCCTATGTCCACCAGCGCATGCTGGATTACGCGGCACCGGCCGACCAGATGACGCTGTTGCCCAGCAAGGGGGAACAGCACTGGCGCGATCTGGGCCAGCCGGACAGCGTCAAGGATGAAGATCACCGCATCGTCGACATGCGGTTCAAGGATGTGACCGACTGGTTCGTGGTGGTGCGCGGTGATGATGCGCACCCGATCGTCAAGGCGGAGGTCAAGCCCGACCAGCTGGCCAATCCTGCCAGCGGTGCCAACGGCTTCGTCCACGTCTATCGCCCGCAAGGCGGTACGCTGACCGGCAGCAGCCGCAAGGTCTCCGCCAGCGGGCAGGACTTCCCTTTGCGCGGCACGGGGGCCGGTGGGCAGGCCGAACATGCGCCGGAAAGCTACGCCATCAACCTGGCGGCCGACATCAATGCCAACGCCGCGGCGAAGCTGAAGGCGTGGGTCAACGGTGCCACGGTCCACCTTTGCCCCGAAGGTGCGGAATGGACGTTGACGCTGCTGACCAGCGAAAGCCGGGAAATCCAGCTGTCTGGCACGGACGACGTGACCGTCACCACCCAGTTCAGCCGCACGCAGAGCCAGTCCATCACGCAGACGAAGACCGGCACCACCACGGTGGCAGTCGGGGTGACGCTGGATGTACGTTATTCCAAGCAGTACGAGACCAACGTCACCGGCAATTCCTCCATCGCGGCGCGCATCGTTGCGGTGCCGGCTCCGCCCGAGTTCCTGGCGACGATCAAGGAATATCTGTCATGATCGGGAGGTGCTGAACCATGGCCGACACGCCAGCCGTCACCCGATCGTTGATGAGCGCACCCCTGCCGCAGATCATCGAGCAACTCGGCCTGTCCATTGCCCGCGCGCAAAGCGCGATGGACATCAACTCCGTCGCTATCGCCAAGTCGATGGCGGAAACCAAAGTGATGATCGGCGACGAGGAGCACACGCTGCTGTCGCTGGGCTTCGCGCCGTCCTTCTATGCCTTCACCGAGGCGACGGTGGAGGCGAAGCTGTCCTTCTCCATGTCGGAAACCACCGAGACCAGCGTGGATGTCAGTGTCAGCGGCGGGGGCGGCGTCGGCTTCGTCATGTTCGCGGCCAGCGTGGATGTCGGTTACGCGCGCAAGTTCTCGGTCGGGAGCGAGGGGCAGAGCTCGATCGCGGCCCGCATCGTCTCCCTGCCGCCGCCCGACCAGCTTACCGCCGTGCTGCGGCGGCATAACGAGAAGAATTGACGCCGGAGTTCACAGGAAAGGAGGGCTGAGACATGCCATCGATCGGACAGGAACTGCTGAACGTACCCATGGGGGACATGATCCGTCAGATGGCCTTTGCCATCGCGGAGGCCCAGCTGAAGCTGGACGAAAGCTCCATCGAGGTTGCGGAGATGATGGGCGGCCTGCGGGCGATCCGCAACGAAGAGGGTGACTACACCTTCGACGACAGCCGGGTGTTCTTCGGCCACACCTACATGACCTCCACCGAAGCGGCCGCCTATATCGCGGCCGACAACGCGCTGTCGGGCGGCGACGAGGAAGGCGCCAGCGCCGCCATCGCGAAATCGGTCGAGGCGCAGAAGGGCAAGGAGGTGAATGGCCAGGTCCGCGTGCCCACGCGCGTGTCCATGCTGGAACTTGGCTTCACGCCAACCTTCTACCAGTTCGTGGATACGATCATCGAGGTGAAGATCGCCATCAAGATCACCCGTTCGAGCGAATATACCCGCGCCCGCCGCGACACCCGCACGGCCGAGAACAAGGCCAACAGCAACTCCATCCGCCTTGGCCGGCCCACGGGATCGCTGTTCGGGGTCACGCGCGGCAACACGCAGGCGACGCAGGTGTCGACCAGTCAGGTGGATGCCAGCTATTCCAGCAAGTACAGCTACACCGCGGAAGGGTCGAGCCTGCTGCGCACCAAGCTGAGCCCGGTGCCTCCGCCGCCCATCCTGGAAGAACGCATCCGTGCGATCGTGGACATGGAGGCAGAGCGACGCGCGGCAACCCTGCCGAAGCCTGCTCCCTCCCCGAGCCCTGGTGGCTGAGAAAGGACCTGACCGATGAGCGTAGGACAGGAACTCCTCGCCGTTCCATTTCCCGAGATGGTGCGCAATCTGGGCGTCGGCATTGCCGAGGCGCAGTTCCAGCTGGACCTCGTCTCGCTGAAGATCGCGCGGATGATGGCCGGGTACGACGTGCCGGAGAATGATGACGACATCTCGCCTGCGGACAACAATGAACGCAAGTACCTGGTCGAATTCAACGACGGGTCGAAATACAGCCTGCTGGAACTGGGTTTCACGCCCACCTTCTACCAGTTCGTGGACACGGTGATCGAACTGAAGATGTCGATCTCCATGACGCAGACGGTCGAGGTAAAGCGTTCGTCGACCAAGGTGTCGGCCAAGGGCAGCCTGGGCTTCTTCTCGGCCAAGGCGTCCGTCAGCGCGGTCAGTGCCAGCTTCGCATCCAAGTACCAGTATTCGGCCGAGGGCAGTTCGCTGATGCGCACCAAGCTGGTGCCCGTGCCCCCGCCCGCGATCCTGGAGGAACGCATCCGCCGTATGATCGCGCCGCCGGAAGAGGATTGATCGTGCACCGTCGCAACCAACGTGAGGCCACGCATGCCGGGGCGTGACTGGCGCAGCGCCATCGGCGTGCCGCGAACTGCGCCAGCGGTGCCGGCCCCCGCCGCACCGCGCCTGCCGGAACTGCCCGACCCGGTGCGACGCCTGCTGGAGGAACGGCGCCTGCTGGAAGCGCGCATGCGCGAGGTGACCGGCGGCGGCGATCCGCGGTTGGCGTCCATCTACGAAGTACGCCCGTTGGCCGAACGAAGGGCGGAACTGGAGACATGGGCCCGCAGCCGTCAGCAGGAGGCCGGACGTGCCGTCGGGTCCGCGCAGGAGAAGCGGGCAGAGGAGAAGGCGCTGGCGAGCGCCCGGCTGGATGGTCCCCGCCCCGCCCCGCGCCCGCCGGTCACCGCCCCTCTGCCGTTGCGGCCGACCGTCGGTGAGACCCTGCGGCGGCGTACCCGGCCGACGCGCCGCTCGCCCGGCGAAAGCGATACGTTCATGGCCGCGCGGGAAAAGGCCGGCGAGAGCGTGTCGTCGCTCGCCCGGCAGTCCCGCGACCTCGATGCCCGGCGCGACCGCCTGCGTCGCGAAAGCAAGGGGGATGCCGCCGATGCGATCGACCGGGCGCTGGCCGATACCGGGGTCGACAGGCTGCTGAAGGGTGCGGACAAGCTGGACCGGACCTACGAACGTGCTGCCACCACATCGAAGGCGCCCGAACGTGCGGTCCGCGTGGTGGAGGATGACTGGCAACGCCGCCGCGATCGCATCGGCGGCGCCGACCTGGACCGGCACCAGCGTGGCTATACCGAACGGACCGCGCGGCTGCTGAACGTGGATACCGGCACCATCGACCAGTTGCAGGACCGCATGCAGCGCCAGCGCGACCGCAGCCTGGGCAGGCGCCGCGCGGTGCAGGACGAACAGCGCCGCGACGATGACCGGCGCGACCGGGCCCTGGCACGCCGGCAGGCGCGGCGGGAGGAGGACCGATGAGCACCGACCGCTTCGTGCAGGACTCCATCGAGGATACGCTGCTGGCGCTCGCCACCGGCCTCCGCGAGGCGCAGGAGGCGCTGAACGAAAGCCCGCCGCTGGACGCCTATGGTCGTCCGCTGCCATCGTACCAGATCCCGTGGCTGGATTTCGAGATCAACACCCGGATCGAGACGGTGCGCCAGTCCGACGGGCGGACAATCTTCCGCGTGGCGCTGAGCAAGCCGGCGGGCGGCAGTTCGTCCAGCTCCACGCAGTCGCTGGACAGCAAGCTGTCGGGCCGGTTCGTGGCGGTGCCGCCGGGTGACGGGATGCCGGTCGCGCGGCTGCTGGTCACGGCGCAACAGGCGGAAGGGGATGGCAGGACGTTGCGGATCGGCATCCAGCTGGGCAACAGCGCGGGCGAACTGCTGGCCGACCGGCGCGTGGAAGTGAACATCGATCCCGGGGCATCGCAGGCGCTGTCCGCCGTCAACAATGTCGCGTTCGACCGGCCACAGGGCGGCACGCTGCTGGCGGAAGCGGTGCTGGTGACCGGGGCGGACGGCACTGCCGGCACACTGCTGTCGATCGACCCGAAAGAGCCGGCAGGCGCGATCATCGTGGTGACCGCGCAGGCTGGCGCGGCGAAGGCCAGCACCTCCATCCCGGCGGCGAAGCCATGAAGAGCGTGCTGGGCATCGCCCGCATCAGCAACGCCGACGGGGCGCCCGCCGCCGGGCTGCAGCTGCGGATGCAGAGCTTCTCGCTCAAGACCGGCAAATGGATCAACGTCGCCAGCGGCGCAACGGGCGATGATGGCAACATCAGCCTGTCCGGCCCGCTGGAAGAGGATGATGATGACGGCGCCCCGCAATTGCGGCTGGTGCGCGCGCCCGCCAATGCGGTCCTGTCGGAAGGCGGGCGGCTGTCCTACAATCGCGATACAGGGGAGTTGGCGATCGAGTTCGGTGACCTGGTCGACCTGGGTGATCCGGTCAGCCCGGCGGCAGTCGATGTGCGTTTTGCGCGCATCAACCACACCATCGCCGCCCAGCCCGCCTCCATCCGCACGAACGCCGCAACCGGGATGCGGGTGGCCGCGCGCGGTATTGGCGCTGACCTGCAGCGGGCGGAGCTGAACGCCGCCACGTTGCGGCCTCAGCTGGACCTGCTGAACGTGCAGCTCGCCACCCGGGACAAGGAGATCACCGAGCTCCGCAGCAACCTGCAGTCGCGAGACAATGTGGCCCTGCAATTGCAGCAGAAGGTGCAGCAGATCCCGCAGCTGGAGGCGCAGATCGCCGGCTTGCGGGTGGTGGAACGGGATCTGGCGACCGAACGGGGGCGGGCCGTCGATCTGGGCCGCCAGCTGGAACAGGTGCGCAAGGAGAACGAGCAGCTCAAGGCGCCGCAGGCGCAGACCGTCAGCACGCAGGCCGTGGCGGAAAATTTGGGCCGGCAGATCCGCCAGGCGCAGGTCGCCATCGGGGCGGAAGCCGGCGGGCTGGCGCTCGCGAATGTGCGAGTGAAGATCAAGGGCGTGGCCGCCAATGGCGCGCAGACCGTGCAGTTCCTGGGCAAGGACGATCTGGAAAAGACCGACATGCACGGCGGTCTGGCGGAATTCGACTTCGAATTCGGGCAGCAGGGCACGCCCGCCCCGGTGGACGACGTGGTGGTGCCTGCGCTGCGCGGCCTGACCGAAAGCGCCGTGCGGCAGGTGCTGGTCGCACTGGGGTTGCGGCTGTCGCCGGTCAGCGGGCCGGCGGATGGCGGCGTGGCGCCCGGACAGGCGGTGATGCAGGCACCCGCCGCCGGCACCCGCGCGGCGCGCGGCGCCACCATTACCGTCGTGTTTGCCGGTTGAAGGAAGGACATAGGCCATGCCGAACGAACTGTCGGACTTCCTGGGGGAAACGGTCGCCACGCCCCTTGGCGACGTGATCGCCGCTGTCGGCCAGGGTGTCGCCGCCGCGCAGGAGGCGCTGGACCGCGGATCGCTCGAACAGACGCTGGAGCTGTACCGCGACGGGGGTGACGAGATGATCGCCTTGCTGCGGGAGATCGGATATCGGCCGACCTTCTACGCCCTGCCCGAGACCATCGGCGAGGTGACAGTCGCCATGCGCATCTCCGGCGCCGGCATGCAAGGGCAGGCCGCGGCGGCGGCGGTCCCGCCCGTCCTCAACCCGTCACTGCTGGCCAGTGCCCGCATCGCCAACATCTCGCGTGTGGCCGTGCGCAAGCTGCCGACGACCTATGTCACGCCGGTCGATGCCAGTTTCCAGAACCGCTACAATTACAGCGCTACGGCCAGTTCCAAGATCACCTTCAAGATCGTACCTGTCCCCGCCCCCGGCCGGGTGGACGAACTGCGCGTGATCCCCAGCCTGATGAACACGACGCTGGGCGTGGCCCGCTCGCTCGCACTGTCGCTCGACATCGCGATCCAGGTCGTGGATGCAGAAGGGACGGAAGTGGCCCAGCCGGACGAGACGCGGCCGATCGCGGAACAGGAGCCGGAGGCCGGCACCATCATGACTGGCGATGCGACGGTGAACGTCACGCTGAAGCCGGACGGCTGACCCGGCGCCGCCAGTGCAGCCTCCGTGCGGAAATTGCCGCGAAGCCGAGCATCAGAACTGGATTGTGCCGCCTGGCCGCCAGCCGGTTGCCAGGTGTCGTCCGGGACATCAGCGATGGCGCGCCTGCCAGTTGGCGTGATCAGATCAAAGCCGGTCCCAGTTTACTCGTCGGCTGTATGACCCCGGTGCGGACGTTCGGCGACGGGCTCCCAGGAAGCGGACGCTTATTCATCTTGAGCCTACAGCGATTTAACACGGTGAGCAGTCGCGCGCCTGCATCCAGAGCAGGCCCTGTGCCGGTCGAGCGAGTCCGGCACGACCGACAGCAGGCCGGATCCCGGATACACAGTGACCTCGCCAAATAGCGGCTGTCCCACGACCTCGTAGCAATCGATGCGCGACCTGCTCGTGATATGCGACAGTCCTGCCGCAAGCCGCCTTGATTCCACAGGCCGCAGCGTGCGATGTGATCGTTTCCGCCTGCCTGCCAAACAGTAGGGCTAGCTGAAGGTGCGTGACGTGGAGCCGGCTCGGTCATTTGCATGCAACCTCGCGTTCGATCTATGGTGAAGCAGTGAAGCAGCTAGCTGACATTGGCGTCGGACTGATCGGCTACGGGCTCGGCGGCCGAGCCTTTCATGCGCCGTATATCCGCGTGACCCCGGGAATGTCGTTGCGAGCAGTGGTCTCCCGCGACTCGGCCAAGGTGCACGCCGATCTGCCTGGCGCCCTCGTGGTTTCCGGCATCGACGCGCTGCTGGCGGAGCCGGGCATCGATCTGGTGGTAATCAGCAGCCCTGACGCGCTGCATGCCGACCATGCCTTGGCAGCCCTGCGCGCGGGTAAGCACGTCCTGGTCGACAAGCCGTTCGCGACCACGCTCGCCGATGCCCACGAGGTCGCGCGCGAAGCTGAAGCGCGAGGACGGCTCCTCACTATTTTCCATAACCGGCGCTGGGATGCCGACTTCCTCACCCTGAAGCGACTCCTGCGTGAGGGCATGCTGGGCGACATCGTCCAGTTCGAAAGCCACTTCGATCGCTGGCGGCCCGAGCCGGCCGCAACCTGGAAGGAAGCCCGCGAAGGAGGATCATGGCAGGACCTCGGACCCCACCTGATTGACCAGGCGCTACAATTGTTCGGGGTGCCCAGCGGGATCAGCGCTGACATCGCAACCCTGCGTGACGGAGCTCCTGCTCCGGACTATTTTCACGCTGTGCTGCGCTATCCCGGCCTTCGTGTCCTGCTTCATTCTAGCAAGCTCGCGGCCGAACACGGCCTACGGTTTGCGGTTCACGGTACGCGCGGTAGCTGGATCAAACACGGTACCGACTTACAGGAGGCGGCGGCGGTGGCGGGCAAGTTGCCGCAGGGCGACTGGGGGCACGATCCGGTGCCCGGCATTTTCACAGATGCAAATGGTGTCGCAAGTGAGATCGCCAACGAACCCGGCGACTATCGCTTGTTCTGGAGTGCTCTTGTAGCGGCACTGCGCGGCGAAGGTCCGAACCCTGTCCCGCCATCCGAGGCCATCGCGGTAATGAATGTACTCGACGCGGGACTGCAAGACGCCAGACGAGGGGAGGACTGAATGACGCTTGGTCCCGAACCAAGATCGTGTTGGCCGGATGACAGGCCAGCATGAAGCTCTGATCCAGCAGGTGAGAACCCCACCCAAGGCAGCCATGCAGAGTTCCCTTCCCACCTCCCGACTCCGGCCGTTCATTCATCACGATCTTACGGCCGCTTTCCGGCGCTCTGATCTAGCTGATGGCCGGCAAGACAGGGAGGAGAGGGAACTGTTGCGGTTTGGAGAGGCAGATTGCGATAGCGCACGAGTGGCGAAACCAACGAAATGGTTCTCATCGCTGGAGCCACGAGGCATGATCAGGCGAAGCTTGGATGTGGGGACGTAATGCTGGGACCAACAACCGACCGTCTCTGCCAAAAGGTCCTGTTACGCGGTACGTTTAGCCAGAAACTACGGATATATCTTTTCTTCCACTGGACGGCCGTGATCGCCGCGACCGTTGTTGGCATTGCCCTTTTGCCACTCTGGTTGCTCATCGGTCCACCTTGGATCAAGCGCTATCATGCAACGCTGCGATGCGAAGTGAACGACCGGAATGTTGTGATAGGCAAGGGACTATTGTTTCGCCGCGAACTGACTATTCCGATCGACAAGATCCAGGACATATCGATCCGCGAAGGCCCGCTGTTGTCTGCGTTTGGCTTGCTACGGCTACGCATCGAAACCGCGGGCCAGTCGGGATCATCAGGCAGCAAATCAGATGCAGATCTGGTCGGGTTGCTTGACGCTCGAGCGTTGCGCGATCAGATTCTTGAGCAGCGGGACGCTCTGGCTTCGCGAATTCACCTGTCCGTAGACGACGATCGACAAGTGCTGATCAACATCCGCGACACACTGCTCCGGATCGAGGCGCGTCTGTCAGAGAACGAGAAAAATACTGGCTCAGCCGACTCCAATCAGGCTCCATCGTGACCCAACGCGGACGTTTAGCCTGCTTTGCTCGCGTCTCAGAGACGGACATTCGTTCATCTTCGTAGCTTAGGCTTACGGCTGTGTGGGCTGGTAGCGAGGGTCAGGCGCTTCCTACCGCGGCCATGACCGAGCGGCATCGACCTTAACGAGGCGACCCCGCCCTAGACACGTGACGCTCAATGAGGCTCCTACCTCAAGCGCGACCGCGTCGCCGATCAGAATCAGCGTGGGCAGGTCGGCGGCAAGGGCCTTCACCGCCAGCGGCAGCAGGTCGAGCCGGGTGCGCAGCAGTTTCTCGTCCGGCAGGCTGACATTGCAGGCGATCAGCGCGGGCGTGCTGCCGGCCAGACCCGCCGCGATCAGGTTGCGGCTGACCTCGCCCGCTGCCTCCCGCCCCATATAGATCGCCAGCGTGGCGTCGGCCTGTGCCAGCGCCGCCCAGTCGAGGTCCAGTGCGGCACCGCGGCGCGTGTGCGCGGTGACGAACTGCACCCGCCGGGCAATGCCGCGCAGCGACAGCGACAGGCCGGCGGACGCCGCCGTGGCGCTGGCGGCGGTGATGCCGGGGCAGATCCGCACGGGAATGCCGGCATGCCTCAAAGCGGTCAGCTCCTCCATCGAGCGGCCGAAGATCGATGGATCGCCGCCCTTCAGCCGCACCACCCGCGCGCCGCTCGATGCCGCCTCCACCAGCAGCGCGTCGATCGTGCCCTGGTCCTTGCTGTGCCGGCCCGATCGCTTGCCCACCGGCATCAGCCGCGCCTGCGGTGCAAGGTCCAGGATGGCGGGGCCGACCAGCGCGTCGTGGAACACCACCTCCGCCGCTGCCAGCAGCCGTTCGGCCTTGCGCGTCAGCAGTTCGGGATCGCCCGGCCCCGCGCCCACCAGCCAGACCGAACCTGCGGGAAAGTCGTCAGCCATGCGCCGTCTCCAATGTCTGTCCGGCCAGGATGCGGGCCAGTGCCGGGCGGCACGATCCGCAATTGGTGCCTGCGCCCAGTGCCGCGCCGATCGCGGGCACATCCACCAGCTGCTGGCTGCGGATCGCGGCAACGATGGTGTGGAGGCCCACATCCAGGCAGGCGCAGACCACCGGGCCGCGGCTTTCCTGCCGCCCCGGCGCGCGCCCGGCCAGCACCAGCGGGCCATGCTCTGCCCCCAGCTGCGCCACCAGCCAGTCTCGCGGGGGCAGCTCGCCCGTGGCGGTGACGAACAGCGCCGCGGCAAGGCGGCCGTCCTGCAGCACGGCGATGCGCCGTGTGCCGCGAGCGGGATCACTCGCCTCCATGCGGTGCCCTGCTGGCAGGCTTGCTTCCGGCAGGTCGCCATCGCCGGCCAATTCGAACAATACGCCGCCGGGTACCGCCACCCGCACGGCCCACGGGATCGCCGGCAATGGCGCATCGCCGCGCCGGATCAGGAAGCCGCGCCAGCCCAGCGCGACCGGTTCCAGCCGGGCGGGCGTCTGCTTGAAGCCGGGCTGGCCGGAATGGGGATCGGTGCCGTCGCGCGGCAGCAGGCCGGTGCGCCCGCCGGTGGCGGTGTGGTCGGTCCAGTGGATCGGCGCGAACAGCTCGCCCCGGCGCTGGCCATCTGCCAGCGCAACGCGGAACAGGCTGGCGCCTTGCGGCGTCGCCAGTCGGGCAAGGCCGCCATCCGCCACGCCCAGGGCGGCGGCATCGTCGGGATGCACCTCCACCAGCGGCTCCTCCCGATGACGCGCCAGTTTCGGGCTAAGGCCGGTGCGCGTCATCGTATGCCACTGGTCGCGGTAGCGGCCGGTGTTCAGCACCATCGGCCAGCGCGGCAACGGCGCATCCGCTTCTCGCTGCACCACCGGCACCAGCCGCGCACGCCCATCGGGCGTGGGGTAGCGGCCTGCCGCGAACGGCTCGCCGCCCCAGCGGACCGGCGCAAGTGCGTCATAAGCGCGGTTGGTCAGCGCGGCATGCGCGCCAAGGTCCAGCACCCGCGCGCCAGCATTGCGGTAGGCGGTCAGCCGCGCATGTTCACGCCAGATTTCCGCCGGATGATTGTAGGCGAAGGCATCGCCCCAGCCCATACGCCGGGCAACCTCGCTGACGATCCACCAGTCCGGCCGCGCCGCGCCCGGCAACGGCAGCACGGCGCGCTGCCGGCTGATGCGGCGTTCGGAATTGGTGACCGTGCCGTCCTTCTCCCCCCAGGCGGCGGCGGGCAGGCGGACATGGGCGTGAAGCGAAGTGTCGGTTTCCGCCATCACGTCGGACACGACCACGAACGGGCAGTCGGCCAACGCCTCCCGCACGCGGGCCGCATCGGGCATGGAGACGGCCGGATTGGTCGCCATGATCCACAGCGCCTTGATCCGCCCTTCCCCCGCGGCGCGGAACAGGTCCACTGCCTTCAGGCCCGGCTTGCTGGCGATGTTCGGCGCGGCCCAGAAGCGGGCTACGTCGGCACAATCGTCCGGCGTAAACCCGCGATGTGCCGCCAGCGTGGTGGCGAGACCGCCCACTTCGCGCCCGCCCATCGCATTGGGCTGCCCGGTGATGGAGAAGGGCGAGGCGCCGGGCCGGCCGATGCGCCCGGTGGCGAGGTGCAGGTTCAGGATCGCATTGCCGCCATCGGTGCCGCGCAGCGACTGGTTCACGCCCTGGCTGAACATCGTGACCGTGCGCGAGTGCGCGGCGAACAGGTCGAAGAAGCGCTGCACATCGGCCGGCGGCAGATCGCAACCCTTTGCCACGCTCCACAGATCGTGCCCCTTCGCCAGTGCCTCCCAGAAGCCGTCCGGCACACTCAGCACACTGTCATCCACCAGCCCTTCACGGGCGCAATGCGCCAGCAGGCCGTTCATCAGCAGCACGTCGCTGCCGGGCTTCAACGGCAGGTGCAGGTCCGCACCCTCCGCCGTCTCGGTGCGGCGCGGGTCGATCACCACCAGCTTCGTGCCGCGCTCCTCGCGCGCGGCCATCATCCGCTGGTATAGCACCGGATGGCACCAGGCGGTGTTCGACCCCACCAGCACCAGCAGGTCCGCCGCCTCCAGATCGGCATAACTGGCCGGCACCACATCCTCGCCAAAGGCGCGGGTCTGCGCGGCGACCGCGCTGGACATGCACAGCCGCGAATTGGTGTCGATATTGGCGGAGCCGATGAAGCCCTTCATCAGCTTGTTGGCGACATAATAATCCTCCGTCAGCAACTGGCCGGAGACATAGAAGGCCACGCTGTCGGGCCCATGCTGCCGGATCGTGTCGGCGAAGCGCTTCGACACCAGCCCAAGCGCCTTGTCCCAGCTTGCCCGCTTGCCCGCCCCGGCGCGGCCGATCAGCGGGTGCAGCAGCCGCCCCTCCAGCCCGACGGTCTCGCCCAGATGCGTGCCCTTGGAACACAGCCGGCCGCTGTTGGCCGGGTGCTGCGGATCGCCGGCGATCTCCAGCGCGCGATCCCCGATGCGGCGCGCCAGCACGCCGCAGCCGACCCCGCAATAGGCGCAGGTGGTGCGGACGGGCGCATCCATTTCAGGCCGCGACCCGGATCGGCGCGGCCAGCAGAATGCGTCCCGCCTCCACCTGTACCGCCACGGTGGGCGTACAGCCCTTGTCCGCCCCCAGCGCCTCGCCCGTTTCCAGGCTGATGCGCCAGTTGTGCAGCGGGCAGGCGACCGCGTGGCCGTGGATGATGCCCTCGCTCAGCGGACCGTGCTTGTGCGGGCAGCGATTGACCAGCGCAAAGATGCGGTCGTCGCCGGTGCGGAACACGGCGATGTTCTGGCCATCCAGGGTGACGGAGCGGCTGCCGCGCAGCGGGATGGCATCGACCGGGCCGATATCGATCATGGGGGTCATCGGGATCACTCCGCGGGTTCGAGCTGCTGGTGAAGGTCGGCATCGCTGCCCGCGACACGCTGTTGCCAGGGATCGTCCTGCGAGAAGCTTTGCGAATGGTGGAACCGTTCGGCCAATGCGACGCGCTCCGCCGGGTCTGTCAGCAGGCAATCCTGGATATATCCCAACCCCACCCGCTCGATCCACGGGGCGGTCCGCTCCAGATAGCGGGCCTTCTCGCGGTAGAGCTGGATGAAGGCGGCGCAGTGTTCCAGTACCTCGGCCTCGGTCGTCACCTTGCACAGCAGGTCCGTGACGCGGACCTTGATGCCGCCATTGCCGCCGACATGCAGTTCATATCCGCTGTCCACACAGATGATGCCGAAATCCTTGATGGTTGCCTCGGCGCAATTGCGCGGGCAGCCGCTGACCGCGATCTTGAACTTGTGCGGCATCCAGCTGCCCCAGCTCAGCCGCTCGATGGTGACGCCCAGACCGGTGGAATCCTGCGTGCCGAAGCGGCACCATTCGCTGCCCACGCAGGTCTTCACCGTGCGCAGCGCCTTGCCATAGGCGTGGCCGCTGACCATGCCGGCGGCGTTGAGGTCGGCCCAGACGGCGGTGAGGTCCTCCTTCTTGATGCCGAAGATGTCGAGCCGCTGGCCACCCGTCACCTTCACCATCGGCGCCTCGTACTTTTCCACCACATCGGCGATGGCGCGCAGCTCGCGCGGGTTGGTGAGCCCGCCCCACATGCGCGGCACGACCGAGTAGGTGCCGTCCTTCTGGATGTTGGCGTGAAGGCGTTCGTTGACGAAGCGGCTTTGCTGGTCGTCCCGGTACTCGCCCGGCGCCGCGCACAGCAGGTAGTAGTTCAGCGCCGGGCGGCAGCTGGAACAGCCATCGGGGGTGGACCAGTGCAGCAGCTGCATCACCTCCGGTATGGAGCGCATGCCCTGCGCCACGATCTCGCGCCGCACATCGTCATGGCCGAAGCTGGTGCAGCCGCACATGGTCTTCGGCCCGCTCTCCACCGCGTCCGCGCCCAGGGTCAACGCCAGCAGCGTTTCCACCAGGCCGGTGCACGAACCGCAGCTGGCCGATGCCTTGCAGGTCTGGCGGACGGCATCCAGGCTGGCGGCGCCCGCCTCGATGCAATCCACCACCTGGCCTTTCGTGACGCCGTTGCAGCCGCAGATCTCCGCATCTGCCGGCAGGGCCGCAACGGCTGCGCTAGGGTCCGCGGGGCCGCCTCCGGCGGCGAAGGCCTGGCCGTAGATCAGCACATCGCGCAGGTCCGCGATATCGGTGCCCTTCTTCAGCAGGTCGAAATACCAGCTGCCATCGGCGGTATCGCCATACAGCACCGCGCCAATCACCCGGTCGGCCCGCAGCACCACCCGCTTGTAGATCCCGCGCGCCGCATCGCGCAGCACGATGTCCTCGCACCCTTCCCCGCCGGAAAAGTCCCCGGCGGAGAACACGTCGATGCCTGATACCTTCAGCTTGGTGGAGGTGACGGAACCGCGGTAGGGGTTGGTCGTGCCGATCAGGCCATCGGCCAGGCTGCGACACATGTCCCACAGCGGCGCGACCAGGCCATAGACCTGTCCGTCGTGCTCCACGCATTCGCCCACCGCCAGCACATTGGCATCGCTGGTGACCATGTGGTCGTCCACCTGGATGCCGCGCCCGACTGCCAGCCCGCACTCACGCGCCAGCTTCACCGCCGGGCGGATGCCGACCGCCATCACCACCAGGCTGGCCGGGATCTCGCGCCCGTCCTTCAGCCGCACGCCTTCCACGCGGCCCTCGCCATAGATCGCGGCGGTGTCGGCCCCGGTCAGGACGACCTGCCCGCGCGCCTCCAGCGCCGATTTCAGCAGCCAGCCGGCCGCCTCATCCAGCTGGCGCTCCATCAGGGTCGGCATCAGGTGCAGCACTGTCACCTGCATTCCGCGCAGCGCCAGCCCGTGCGCCGCCTCCAGCCCCAGCAACCCGCCACCGATCACCACAGCGGACCCGCCCGCGGCGCTGGCCGCCAGCATCGTGTCGACATCGTTCATGTCACGGAAGCTGATGACACCGGGCAGATCATGCCCCGGCACCGGGATGATGAACGGGTCGGACCCGGTGGCGATCAGCAGGCGGTCATAGCCAACCGTGCGGCCGGACCGGCTGATGACGGTCCGCGCGTCCCGGTCGATGGCGATCACGGGATCGCTGGTGACCAGGTCGATGGCGTTGTCGTCGTACCAGTCGCGCGGGTTGATGACGATCTCGTCAAAACTCTTCTCGCCAGCCAGCACCGGCGACAGCATGATCCGGTTGTAGTTCACATGCGGCTCGGCCCCAAAGATCGTGACGCGCCAGTTGCCGCCGTCGCGCGCCAGCAGCTCCTCCACCGCGCGGCAACCGGCCATGCCATTGCCGATCACGACCAGGTGGCGGCGGTCAGGCCTGGTGGCGAGTGCGAGGTCGCCATCACCATCCACCAGGAGGGCCGGTTCGAGGCCGGTCTGCAAGTCCATCGGCTGTGCTCCAAGAACGAAAAAAGGCCGCCATCCGGGCCCCGGTTCAACCCGGAGCCTGGATGGCGGCCTTGCCATCAACGGTGCCTTGGCGATCCTGCAGCGGATCGTCGCGGCGCTGATATCGAGAGCGTCCTTGCTCTCTTCCATGTGGTTTTAGAACGATCCAAATCGATACTCAAGCATAAGCAGAAATTTTGTTTGCCGACGCGACATGCTGCCGGTTCACAGCACCCAGTCATATTGCAGCCAGAACCGGTCCGCATCGCTGCCGAAAGCCTGCGCGTCATAATGCGCGTAGCGGGCCGACAGCGCGTTCCGGCCGAAGCTGGCGCTGGCCAGCAGGTTCAGCTCGCGGCCATAGGCCCGGTCCTGCCGGTCGCTGCGATACCAGTGCCATGCCGCCTGCAATGCCAGCACGTCCGCCGCGCCGGCCTTCTTCCACGTGCGGCCGGCCTGCAGGTAGACGTCCTGCACGCCATCGGCCGGCGTGGTCAGGAACCTGTCGGCCCAGCCCTGGAACTTGAAGTTGGTACCTGACGGCGTCTGGAAGCTGGTCAGTGGCGTGCCATCATCCGCCCCCAGCAGCTCGTACCCGCCACCCAGCCGCCAGCCGCCGCCTTCCAGCGCGGCATCCGCCAGCCAGTAGCGGGCGCGGTAATCCTCGGGACTGCCGCGCCAGTCCGCCTGCCGCGCATGGGACAGCTGGTAGGCCAGCGCCCACCCGCCGCCGACCGGCTGCGCGCCCGTCAGCCGCACGCCGTAGCTCTGACTCGACTGCCGCTGCAACGCCGTCTCGTCCTGGTCGAGCAGATAGCCAAAAGCGGTTACTTTCCCGATAGGAGAGGTCCAGGCGAGATTGGCGAGGACCTTGTCCCCACCCACCGCCTGTGGCCGAGCGCCGCGCCCGTCGAAGCCCCAGATGGTCCGCACGCTCCACGCATAGGTCAGGTCCGCCTTCAGGCCCGTTGCGGGAGCGATCTCAGCGCGAGCCGCGTCGAACGTCTGGGCATTGGCGCGGAAGGCGACATTGCCGATGAACCGCTCGTCATCCAGCGCGATGCGTTGCCGCCCGGCAGTCAACACCAGCAGGTCGCTGCGATACTGCACTTGAGCGCGGTAGAGGGCGAAGTTCTCCGGATCGGCCACCAGCGGCCGGGTGGCAGGGCCGTGCAGGCCCTCATTGTAGCGGTCCACCGGCGCCCACAGTGCCTGCCCCTCCACCAGCACGCCGATCGGCCCGCTGGTGACCGTCGCGCCTGCCCGCACCCGCAGTACCAGCGCATCGGCGTCCTGCGGCAGCTCGGCCTGCTCGACATGCTCATACCGCGTCCGGACTTCCAGCAGCGGAGTGATGTCCTGCGCGGCCGCAGGACTGGCGGCAAGCATCGTGCCCGCCGCCAGCAGGCCGATGGCCCGCATCAGATCCGCGCTGCGGTAGACCAGCGCGCGCGCCAGCCCGCCTTCACCGCCAGCAGCCCGCCCAGCGCCAGCACGGCCAGCGCGGCGAACACCAGGAAACCACCCGCGAAGCTGCCGGTGAACTGCCGCGCCACGCCCAGCGACGATGCGAGCCAGAACCCGCCTACGCCGCCGGCCATGCCGACAAGCCCGGTCATCACCCCGATCTCCTGTCCGAAACGCTGCGGCACCAGCTGGAACACCGCACCATTGCCTGTGCCCAGCGCCAGCATCGCCAGCACGAACAGCGCCAGCGCTGATACCAACGTGCTGGCGATGCTGACACCGGCCAGCGCGATCGCGGCGACGGCGAACACCACCAGCAGCGCGCGAATGCCGCCCACCCGGTCCGCCAGCGCACCGCCCATCGGCCGCACAAGCGATCCCGCGAACACGCAGGCCGCCGTGCAATATCCAGCCGCCACCGTGGTCAGCGCGAACCTGTCGGTGAAGTAGATCGTCAGCGAGGAGGCGAGCCCGGAGAAGCCGCCGAAGGTGACCGCGTAAAAGCCCATGAGCCACCACGCGTCACCCGTCTTCAACGGTGTGAAATGGGCGGCGATAGGCTTGGCCGCTGGCTGGCCTGGCGCGTCCTTCGCCATGATCATGTACATGACGAAAACGATCGACAGCGGAATGCACGCGAGGCCCAGGACCGCGTTCCAGCCGAACAGCTTGGCCAGAGTCGGCGCGAACAAGGCGGCGAGCACCGTGCCGGAATTACCCATGCCGGCTAGGCCCATCGCCTTACCCTGGTGTTCGGCCGGGTACCACCGGCTGGCGAGCGGCAGGGCGATGGCGAAGCTGGCTCCGGCAAAGCCCAGGATCACGCCCAGCACCAGCGTGCCGCCGAAGGAGTCCACTCCCAGCGTCCAGGCGCTCAGCAGGCCGCCGATCACGATCAGTTGACCAATCGCGCCCGACCGCTTGGGACCGATCCGGTCCACCAGCAACCCGTTCACCACCCGCAGAGCTGCGCCCATCAGGGTCGGCGTGGCGACCATCAACCCCTTCTGCGCCGGGCTGAGCGACAGGGCCGCGGCAATGTCCGGTGCCAGCGGCCCAAGGATAACCCACACCATGAAGGCGAAGTCGAAATACAGGAAGGCGGCGATCAGCGTGGGCGTGTGCCCGCTGCGCCAGAAGCTGTCGGCGGCCTGCTTGGCGGCGGGCGCAGTTGACGGCGGGCGATCGGTGCCGGCCAGATAAGCGGTTGCCATGATGTTGTTCCCCCAGGCATCCGGCGCGGCACGCCGGATCGTGGACACGAAAAAAGCCGCGGCCGTACAGGCATGTTGATGCCCATACGGTCAGCGGCTTTGCTGCTTTTTGCTGGTGCTGTCCGTGCCCCGCCCCTGGGGAGGTCAGCCTGTTTGTTCGCACATCGTTGCACGAGCCGGGACACAATCACCCAGCCACTGGCCCTTTGCAAGCAATTCTTCGCTAGAACCCGGCCAGATAGGTGTTGATCGCCTCGGGATCGAAGACCCGCCCGTCGAAGAAGCGGTCCGGCCCCAGCAGCAGCGCGCCGCCATGCGCGCCCACCCCGGTGGGGATGGAGACCGCGCCTTCCAGCTTGGCGCTGGCGCCCGGCATTACCGCCCCGCTGCCCGCCAGCGCGCGGCGGTAGACGTCCGGTCGGAACACAGCGCCTGCCGCTGCCTGTCCCTCTGCTCCGGGCACCGCCTGGCCCCAGCGGACCAGCTGCGACCAGATCCACAGCGCCTGGCTGCGCCACGGGAAATTGGCCGCCTCGCGATAAAACAGGATCAGATCCTCGACCGGCAATGGTGCCGCACCCATGCGGGGCGCGAACTGCCCGGCAAGCGATTGCCCGATCAGCGCGGCCGGCATGTCGACATAGTCTGGGCGGGCCAGCAAGGCAGCCAGCTCGGCCCGGTTCTCCGGCATGTCGCACCACGCGGCGGCACGCGACAGCGCCAGCAGCAGCCGATCGGCGACGTCCGCATGATCGGCCAGCCAGTCGGCGCGAAAGGCCAGCACCTTTTCCACCCCGCGCTGCCAGATGCGCGCGCCCAGCGCGACTGCTTCAGCCAGCCCCTCGGCTATGGCGGCGGCGGGCCAGGGATCGCCGGCGGTGAAACCGTCGATCTCCCCGCCGCGCATCGCCTCCAGCATCAGCGACGGTGGCAGCACGCGTAGCGCCACGTCGCGATCGGGGTCGATCCCGGCGCTCGCCAACCAGTAGCGCAACATCAGCGCATGGCTGGAGAAACGATGCACGATGCCGATCTGCGGCTTGCGGCGATACAGGCCGATGGCGGTGGCGAAATCATGCGCGGTGGCCAGCGGATCGTTCAGCCGCGCGGCGATGTCCGGGTCCAGCGCGGCGGCAAAATCGGCGCGCATCACCACGGCATTGCCGTTGACGTTCAGCCTGAACGGCGCGGCCAGCTGCGTCGGCATCCCGCCCAGTCCGAGAGTTACTGCCACGGCGAGCGGCGCCAACATCTGCGCTGCCTGCACCTGGCCGAACACCAGCCGGTCGCGCAGGGTGGCCCAGCTTTCGGTGCGGACCAGTTGCAGGTCGATGCCTAGATCGGCCGCGAAGCCACGTTCGCGCGCGGCGACCAGCACCGCGCTGTCGGTCAGCGGCAGGAAGGCTGCACGGATCGTGTGGCTCACCTGGCGCCTCCCAGCAGGTCATGCGCGGTGATCAGCGCCTCCGCTACCTCCGCCATGCGCTTGTTCTGATTCATCGCGGCGGAGCGTAGCAGGGCATAGGCTTCCGGCTCGGCCAGACCACGCTGCTGCATCAGGATTGCCTTCGCCCGGTCGATCACCTTGCGGTCGGCCAGCTGGGTGCGCGCATCCGTCAGCTCTGCCTGCATCCGCGCAAAGGCGGTGAACCGGCGCACGGCCAGGTCCAGGATCGGCTTGACCCGATCCTTGCGCAGCCCATCCACCACATAGGCGGACACGCCGGCATCGATCGCGGCGGAGATCATCTGTTCGTCTGACTGGTCCACAAACATCGCGATTGGGCGGGCGAGCGCCCGGCTGACCAGCAGCATCTCCTCCAGCGTGTCGCGGCTGGGGCTGCCCAGATCCATCAGCACGACGTCCGGAACCAGCCGTTCGATACGGCTGACGAAGGCGCCGACCGGCGGCACGACATGAATGTCGTCATGGCCGGCTTCGCGCAGGCCGTCCTCCAGGACGGACGCCCGCGCACCCGTATCGTCGATGATGACAATCCGCATGTTCGCACGTGCAACATGCGGCAAGCGGTACGCTTTGGCAACGAGCCTCTAGCAACTTGGCGCTGTCAATCGAGGTGGTGGCCCGTTCGCGACGTTCGTGGCTAGCTGCTCGCTTCCCAATTCCGCTCACTCGTTCATCAGGCCAAGGAACGTGCAACTCCTATCCATCTCCCATTATAGAACCTGATCGATAACGTCCGATGTTCAGAAGGCGTATCGCGCGCCGATCACCACGTTGCGCCCCCGCAGCGGCGACTGGTCCCTGACGAACGAGGTATGCACGAAAGCCAGTTCGTTGAGCAGGTTGGAGCCGCGCAGATAAAGTTCGAAACCCTGTATTCGACCAGTATCGAAGCTGTAGGCCAGGGTGGCGTTGACCATGTCGTAGCCAGAGGTGGCCGTCTCGTAGGATGCCACCTTGTCCTGCTCGAACGTATGATAATACTCCACGCCGCCCGAGATCGATCCGGCCATGAGATCATATCGCGCGCCCAATCGTCCGGGAGAGATGCGCGGCAGGTTGTCGTCCATGCTCTTGAGCTCGGTATCCACGTAGTCTCCGAACAGCGTCAGCCGGTGCGCCGGGGCGAACTGGTAGCTGACCTGCCCGTCAATGCCGCTGAACTCCCCATCCGCAGCGGTGTAGGCGAGCATGTTGGCGCGCACGCCGTTTTCGTCATTGCTCTGGATCAAGCGAGCAAAGATGTAGTCGCTGACATCCTGGTAGAACAGGCCGACCTCGAACTCCAGCGGGCCGCCCACCTTGCGCAAGGTCAGGTTGATCGAGTCCGTTTCCTCCATCAGGTCCGGCATGCTCGGCGCGAAATCGATCGGGAACTCGTCCCACAGGAAGTCCGCCGGCGATTTGGTCAGGCCCAGTTCGTAGCTGTTGGTCGCCAGGTTCACTCCATCGGCGAACAGTTCGCGCACGCTGGGCCCGCGCTCCGTATGGGCTAGCGCCAGCGCCAGGGCGACGCTGGGCTGCACGTTCCAGGTGACCCCGAACGACGCCGAAAACGGATCGTGCTTCAGATCAGGGTTGCCTTCGGACCAGTAGGTTCGCTGGTCAGCCTCCAACGCCGGGCGCCAGTCCGGTCCGTAGGCCCCGATATAGTAGGCCTCGTTCTGGGGCGTGAGATTGGCGAAGAACGGGCCGGGAATGGGCGTCCTGATCGTGCGCCAGTCCTTGCGCGCGGCGATCTCAACATCGACGTTGCCGAGGCTACGCGCCTCGCTGAGGAACACGCCGACATTCTCTGTCTTCCGCTGGAGCGTTCCGGAAAAGCCCACACGATCTGTGGGCGGCCGGTGAATGGCGTTGAGGTCCAGCCCGCTGAACGTGGCGTCGGTATACTGGACGCCCAGCGTGCCGGTAAAGCCGAACAGGGGCTGATGGGTCAGCTCCATTCGCCCATCCCACACCTCGTTGGTGAAACGGGCGAACAGGGTCGACCCGTCGATCTCGTCATGGTTGTAATCGGTGTAGGAGCCGCGCAGGCGCAGATGCGCCAGGCCTGGCAGCAGGTCGTCATAGTCGCCGCGGACATCAACCCGCTCGCTGCGCAGGCGGATGAAGGCGGTCAGCTCGTCCGGCGTGGTGACGTTGTAGCCAATGCTGCCATGCGGACGGCAGTGAAATTCAAGCCGGTCGAAGTAATAGTCGCCGTGGCAGGCGCTGTTGGCATGGCTATGTCCCGGCAGGCCATATTCATTGTCGACCCGGGAATAGGCGGCGCCGAAATACCCCTTAAAGGTAATCCACGACGCGCCGAACGCATAGCTGCCGCTCTCGGCGAAGGAGTCCCGCAACCGGTCTGTGCCGAAGGAGTCGGGCACATCGTAATTGTCGGCCCGGCGCAGCGCGCCTTCCGCATGGATCGCGACGTTACTGCCCAGGCCAACGGTGAAGCGACCCACGCCCGACTTCTCGTGATCGCCGGTGCCGTAGCGGATTTCGGCCGCGCCGCTCATCCCGCCCTCAGGCATGACCTTGGGCACCTTGCTGTCGATCAGGTTGATCGCGCCGTTGGTTGCATTGCCGCCATAGCGGATCGCCGCCGGCCCACGCTGGATCTCGATCGCATCCAGCAGCAGCGGATCGGTGGTGATCGCGTGATCGGGCGAGATCGAGGACACGTCGAACAGGTTGGCGCCGTCCGACAGGATCTCGATCCGCGGCAGGGTCTGGCCACGGATCACCGGTCGCGACGCACCTCCACCGAAACTGTCAAGATGCACACCGGGCAGGCCGGCCAATGTCTCGCCCAGGCCGCCCTGCCGGCGATGGACCAGTTCGTCGCCCGACAGGACCTGCACCGGCAAGGCAGTGCGCTTGGTCTCGAACGCCTGGCTGGTGACGATGATGTTGCCTGATGGCGCGCGAACCGGTTGTGCTTCGCTCGCGGTTTTCGGCGTGCCGTTGCTATCTTGCGCCCAGGCCGGAGCGGCCGCTCCCGCCACAAACGCGGTCGTTGCCAGAAGCGCGGCTGCGCCTCGGCTGATGTGTCGATACTGCAATGACGTGCTCCACCCTTCCGTGAGCGCCATCTATGTTACAGTATAACGTTCATGCAAGCTCTTCTTGTGCTTCGCTGCTGACAACGTTCTGATTGTCACCGGGCGCTTGTCGGCATTGGCTGACCAGGGCCGCTCGACGGGGATCCGGAAGCGCTACGATGAAGCTGCGTGACCCCGTTACGGCCATTTCGCGCAGATGAGCCGCTTTCCAGAACCGGACGCTCGTTCATGCCACCCGGCGACGCAGACGATGGCCGGCCCCCCTAGGCGGCGACGCACGTCTGTTGAATCGGCGGCATGGCAACGCACCAACAGACAGTCGACTGCCTGCTCGAAAAGACGACGTTCGCCGGCGCGGTGTCGATCAAGCCGATGGTCGGCGAACACGGCATCTACGTCGACGGCAAGATGATTGGCTCGATCTGCGACGATCAGTTTTCTACGAAGCCGACGGCATCCGGTCGCCTCCATGCCGAGCCGGTGTCGGAGGCGCCGCGCTATTCAGGGGTCAAGCCGCACCTGCCAATCGAGGCCGATCGTTGGGACAATATCAAGTCCCTAGGTGACATGCTGCGCACCCCAGCGGCGGAACTGCCGATGCCCAAGCCGCGCAAAGGGAAGCAAAGCACGTAAGCGCCTGCTCGGCATGGTTTTCTTACAAGGCGTGTCAGCGCGTCATCGTGGATGATGTCCTCAAGCTGCGAGGCACCAGCTCTCGGCTACGCCAGGGGTCCGGCCAGCGACGCCGAAATCCCGGCCGATACAGGCTGCTCAAGCGCACTGGCCTGTGCGCCAGATCAATTCGGTCAACACTGTATGATCAGGCTCATGGCCCTTCTCGCGTATCGAGCATGCTTTCCAGCACCAGGCGCCGACGAACCGTCTCGTTCAGTAGGCAGTTCGGCCGATCGTACAGATCGCCGGTACCGCCCATCAAATCTTCCTCGCAACCGGCATCGCGTGCTTGGATCCAGGCGCGCTCGTCGGCCCGGAGGCGCGCCTTGCCCGCATCGTCAAACTGGCGCATGAGCGCGCGATAGACATCGTTGAGACGTGTATCCTGCGCCCGCAGTTCGAGATTGACGCAGGCGCCCATCGCGTTCGAGCTGACGGCAGCGTCCAGGCACTCGCTCACCTCGGGGGCCCTCTCCCCTTCGATCTCCTCGATAGGTATGGCCAACGGGTCACGCGGCGACCTCGGTTCCGCAGCTGCCGCCGTGGCCTCCAGCTCGAAGGTGCCGGCATGCAGCGCCACGCCGAACATGCCCGTGCGGGTGGGCAAGGTCTCACGCCTGCCACCTTCCCCCTCCCCAACCATGATGCGAGCATCAGGCGTGGTGCGGCAGATAAACATTCTGGCGCCTTCCAGACACTCGATGGCGCCGGCTGCATGCAGGGCGGTCCAGTCCAGCTCACGATATTCGCGAGAGGTGAAGCGGCGGAGCAGGGGCTGGTCCTCTCTATCTTCACCGGTGCTCAGGCTCCACCGCGCCAGATCGGCGCCCTCCTCCGGCGTGACGCCCCCCGGATCGGCATCGACCGCCCTGCGCAGGATCGCGCGTGCCGAACCGCCCGCTGCGGCTGCCGGGGTACCTGCAGCCCATCGCAGATCATAGGACCCGCTCCATGGATCTCCCGATACCGGCATGGCGCCGAGCGTCTGCGCTCCAGCGACAGCTCCCGCAAACGCCACACTCGCGGCTATCACCCACAGGCCTGCCCGATGAAGCTGCATCATCGCGTACAAACGGGCCGGCTGTTGTGCAGCGTACCCATGGCTCCGCCGCGCCGCTCAGCCATCGCTGGTCAGGAGGTGGGCCGGGAGAGACAGGGTCGCCGTGGTCGTGCCTTCCAGCCCTTCCAGGCGAAAGCTGCCCGACTGTCCCTGTGCCAATGTCGATGCGATCCGCAGCCCCAGGCTAGTGCTTGCCGCCAGGTCGAAGTTCGCAGGCAGACCGGACCCGTCATTACGGACCATCACGCCCAGACCTCCCTCCACGCCGCGCTCGACCTCCACGACGATCCGGCCTGCACGGCCATCGCCGAAGCCATGCTCGATCGCGTTGGCCACCGCTTCCGCAACGATCAGGGCTGTCGGCACCGCCGCGTCGGGTTCGAGGCGTAGGCGCTGGTTTCCCAGCACCTGCAGGTCCACGTCGATCCGGCCGCTCGCATCGATCACGCCGCGACACAGTTCTGCCAGGAACGGTACCAGCGGCTGCGCTGCGCCCGATGGGTCGTAGAGCTGCCGGCTGATGCGCCCGACCAGCGCCAGACGGGCGCCGGCCTCGTCCATCGCTGCCCTCGCATCGACATCGGTCAGCTGGCGCTTCTGCATCGTCAACAGGGCTGCCGCGACCTGCAGATTGTTGGACACCCTGTGCTGCAGTTCGTGGAACAGCATCTCGCGCATCTCCGCGAGCTGCCGGCTCGTCTCGCGTTCGCTAGCAAGCTGGCTGTTGGCCGCCTGCATCCAGTGGACCAGCGCAAGATCGGTCGCGACGACGAACACGTAGAAGGCGAGCGCGAACCCTGCCCCTTGCGTCAGCGCGAAGCCATAGGTGGGGGGAATGAAGACGTACCAGGCCAGCAGCCCGCACAGCAGCGCGCTGACACTGCCCAGCCGCACCCCGAAGAAGAATGACGTGACGATCACCGCCGGGAAGAAGGTCACGTATGGAAAGCCGGATGGCAGCAGCGGATCGGCGACCAGCCTGAGCAGGAATGCCGCACCTACCAGAGCGAGTGTCGCCGCGGCACCGAGGAGGGGGCGGTCGCGCGCAACGGGGAGCTGTTCGATCCAGCGCTTGCGTGGCGGCAAGCGGCTGGGGGTGGGCAGGTTGCTCACGGCGCGCTCGCTACGATGTCTGATAGCGAACGTCATCACCTCTCCTGCCATCTTGGTACAATCCCGCATGTAGCAGCCTTCGGGTAAATGGACCATGTCTGCCAGGTCGAGGTAAAGAGGGCGCTGCGCTCCTCTGGCGTCCACATGCGCTTCTACCAGCATCAGCGGCGCGCGCTCGTGCTCCGCCATCTGGCGGCCGGGCGTGTTGCGTTCGCCCTTGTTCAACAAGGTGCCAGAGAACCCATTGCGCCGTCACGCCCAGCAGCGCGGTACCTTCGTAGAAGGCGAGATCGGCGTCCAGGTTGCGCGCCATCGGACATCCATTCACCTCACTTTTCTGCCAATCGATGCGTCGCGGCAGGGCTGGATCAAGGCGCTCTGGCTGCTTTCGCTCGCCGCTGGATCACGATCGCCGCAGCCGACCAGGCAGCCGCCCATGCGGCACCGATAGACCATCCGGCCAGCACGTCCGATGGCCAGTGGACGCCCAGGTAGATCCGCGTCGCGCCGACGATCGTGGTCAGTAGCATCGCAACGCTGACCAGATACGAGCGGACTGGCGCACGCCACTCGGTGATCGCCAGAAGCATCGCAAGCGTGAGATATACCACCGCCGAGTTCATCGCATGGGCGCTGGGGAAGCTGGCTGAGCTCACCTCCAGCAAGTGAGGAACAACATCGGGCCGCTCGCGGACAAAGGCGTCTTTCAGGGCGCTGTTGAGCCATGCTCCGCTCGAGCTTGCCGCCGCGAGGATCAGCGCAGGCCACCTGCGTCCCCGCGCAACCAGGTAGCCGACCGCCAGTACCGTTATGAGCGTCAGGACCGGGCCCCCGCCCAAAGCAGTTATATCCCGAGCCACCTTCAGCAGCCAGGCGGGCCCGTGCGGCACAGCAGGGTCGGCGCCTTCCCGGAGATACGAAAGCAGCGCGGCGTCAAATGCAAGATCGGAGCCGACGCCGACCTGCCACGCCACCAGCGCAAACAGCAGCAGCGCCGGCACGGAAACCCACAGGAGCAGCCGCATCGACCCGGCCGCAGAGGCGTGGACGCAAGTATGGTGGGCAGTGGGGTCATTGGTCATTGGCGCGGCCTATATCCAGCATCGTGGCGATGACTCCAGCGGATCAATACGCGCAAGCCACCTTGATCCGCCTGCGCCAGGGTCAACGCGCCGCCACTCGCCTCCACCAGATCGGTGACGATCGCCAGTCCAAGTCCGTGGCCCGGCCCTGCTTCGTCGAGCCGGCGGCCGCGCTGCAGCGCACGGGCCATGTCGGGCTCCGCCATGCCGGGACCATCATCGTCAATCTGCAACACCAGCGTGTCATCCGCTTCGCCGGCCCGGATGCGCACGGCACGGCGGGCATGGCGCGCGGCGTTCTCCAGCAGGGCGCCCAGCAGCTCGGTCAATTCGGCGGTGGCGACCGGCAGCGACAGGGCGGCCGGCACCTCCACTGTGAAGACAAGGCGGCCGCCGCGCTCGGTCCGCTCCAGCACTGCGATCACCGCTTCGGCCACCGGCAGCAACTCGGTCGGCCCCACTCCGGCATCGCGGGCCAGCGCGCCCCTGGCCCGTGCCAGCTCGGCTTCCAGAGCGGCACCGGCCATGGCGATGGTGCTGTCCATCGCGGCGGCGGCCTGCGGCGCGCCTTCCGCCCGGGCGCGGCGGCTCTGCGCGGCCATCGCGGCCAGTGGAGTCTTGAGGCTGTGCGCGAGGTCGGCGGCACGATGGCGGGCGCGTTCCAGATCGGCGGCGCGTGCATCAGCCAGCGCGTTGATCGCATCGACCAGCGGTGCAACCTCGCGCGGGTGGTCGGTCGACAACCGAGCGCCGGAGTTGCGACGCAACGCCTGCAGCTGCGCCTGTACCCGACGCAAGGGAGCCAGACCGAGGGCGATCTGCACGGCGGCAGCACCCATCAGCAGCAGCCATAGCAGCAGCAGCGCCAACGCGGCCTCCCGCCGAAACTCATGCATCGTCGCAGCGGAAGCATCGTCATCGGTGGCGAACTGGACGACTACCACCCGACCCGAAGCGTCAGGGCGAATGGCCCGCGCGATCACGAACAGGCGATGGCCGAACGGCCCGTCCACCCGGCGCAGGCGCCAGTTAGTGCCCGCAACCGCCCGCGGCACGGGCAATTGCTGGTCCCACAAGGATGACGAGCGGATCAGCCCCGCTGATGTGCTTGCCTGCCAGTAGAGGCCACTGGCAGGCCGGGCAAAACGGCCGTCGGTTGGCTGCGCATCGGCCAGCGGTCGACCGACGGCATCAAGCCGCAGCGCAGGCAGCAGTTCCAGCGCCTTCGCCTCCAGCGATTGCACCTCCCGCCGCTCGATATGCCGCTGGAACAGCCAGTTGAGACCGGCGCCCGCCAGCACCAGCGCCAGCAGGATGGCCAGGCCCCCGCCGAGCAACAGGCGGGCGCGGATGGAGCGGGTGGTCACGCACTGCCATCCGGCAGCAAGTAGCCTAGGCCACGGCGGGTCTCGACCAGCTCGCTGCCGATCTTGCGCCGCAGGCGGGTCACCAGCGCCTCGATCGCGTTGGTGTCGCCACTATCGGCGGTGCCATAGATCTGTTCGGCGATGGCATGCACAGCCACCGGCCGGCCGGGCTGATGCGCCAACACCTCCAGAAATCGATATTCCAGTGCCGACAGGCGCACGCTGCGGTCGTCGACAAAGGCGCACATTCGCGTGGTATCCAGCCGCAACCGACCGATGGTGACAGTGGCTGACAGGTGCCCGGCGACCCGGCGCATCAGCCCGCGCAGCCGCGCGATCAACTCGCCCATTGCAAACGGCTTGGCCAGGTAATCGTCAGCTCCGGCCTCGATCCCGATGACCTTCTCCGTCCAATCGGCCCGCGCTGTCAGCACCAGCACGGGAAAACTGCGCCCGCCCTCGCGCCAGCCACGCAGCACGGAGAGCCCGTCCAGCCCTGGCAGACCGAGATCGAGCACTGCGGCGGCATAATCCTCCGTATCGCCCAGGAACGCGGCCTCTGCACCGTCGCGCACCCATTCGACCACGAAGCCCGCGTCGCCGAGCGCGGCGGCGAGATCCGCGCCTACCGCAGGTTCGTCCTCCACCAGCAACACGCGCATGTCAGTCGTCCTCCACCTCCAGCACGCGGCCGGTGCGGGCGTCCAGCGTCACCTCGCGGATGCGGCCGGCGGGAGTAAGAATCTTGATCTCGTAAGCGATGCGCCCGTCCTCCTCCTCCAGTTCCACCTTCAGCATGTCGCCCGGCACGCGCGTCCGGGCAAGCGCCAGGATGCGCGGCAGTGGCAGCACTTGCCCGCGCGCCACGGCGGCGCGGATGCGCGCGGCCTCGTCCGGATCACCGGCATTGGCAGGCGCGGCGACGAAGGGGGTGGCAAGAAGCAGCGGAAGCAGGAAGCGGATGAGGCGCATCCAAGCGCCATAGCGCCTCGTCGCTGACACTACCCTGACGCCGGGCACATGAAGCCTGTCAGCAAGGGGCTGGCACAAGGGGCATCACAGCAAAGGAGACACATGCCATGAAGACCGCACGTTCCAACGCCCTGCCCGCTGCCCTTGCCCTGATCGGCGCCGCAGCCCTGGTAAGCGGGGGGCTCGCCACCACCATGCCGGCCCGCGCCGACACGCCGGGGCGCAACTGGATGCAGGTGGAGCAAGTCACCCGCGCCATTGCCGCGCAAGGATACCGTGTGATCGAGATCGAGGCCGATGACGGCCACTGGGAAGGCGAAATGGTGAAGGACGCCGTACGCTATGACTTCCATGCCGATCCGCGCACCGGCCGCCTGACCAAGATCGAACGCGACCAGGACTGAGCGGCAGCAGCAGCGATGGGCCGTGCGCCCATTCGCTGCCAGCAGCCGGGCGGTTGCCAGTTCTGCCGTGATCTGCTGTTGAACCGTTCCCAGGCCAATGACGACCGTGCTTCAACTCCTTCTGATGCCGGAGTTTACATCGCTGCAATGATGCAGTCAGCCGCGATTCCATACAGGCTCAATCACGGCGGAGAGCTGAAGGTGTTGCTCGTCACCTCCCGCAAGCGCAGGCGCCGGGTGCTGCCGAAGGGGAATGTGCCGATCGGCATGGCGCCGCACCGCTCCGCCACGTGCGAGGCGCTGGAAGAAGCGGGTCTCTTCGGCACGATCAAACGGACCGCTTCGGCTCCTATGAGGAGAGCAAGGCAACATGAGACGGACAGCGGCGCAAGATCGTCGTCCGAGCCTTCCCGTTGCACGTGGCCAGCGGGTTGCAGGGCTGGGCCGAGGCACACCAGCGCCATCGCCAGCGGCTGCCGGCTGGGCAAGCGGCTCAAGCGGTGAAGTATCGCCCGTCGCATAGCTTGTTCAAACGCTTCGCACGAGACGGCGCCAAGGGGAGAGATGGCGATAGCTGCGAATGCCACGCCAAGTAGAAGACCCCAAAGTGGTCGTTGAGCCCCGCTGCAAGGTCTCTCAGATTCGGACATTGATTCGGGTCGAGACCGTTGGCGCTGGCTGTCGCGAGACCATCGGGCGCTTGAAGGCCTGTTTGCGGATTTCACCGCCCAATCAGCTAGGCCACGTTCCGAAAACTGTAAGTGATCGTGAAATCGATGTCATGATCGCCCCATGCTGACGACAGGAACGGGGCGTAGGGAGAGTTCAGCAAAAAATTACCGAGGCTCCAGCTTACCGATGAACTCCTTCAACAAAATTTCCTTCCGTCCCGCCGTTGCCGCGCTCCTGCTCTGCGGTACCGCAGCAGCAGCAGCCACGGGCGGCATGGCCCTCACAGCCAGTGACCCGGCGCCCGTCGGGCGACTGGCCGAACCGCAAGCCGCCTCTGTGGCACGTGCCGGCGTCCACGCGTCTCTTGCCGACATGGTCGCAGCGGTCGGAACAAGCGTGGTGCAGATCCAGGTCAAGCCCGAGAACCAGGCGATGCGTCTGAGCGGTCCGTCCGACCCGCGCAGTCAGCAGGAAGAGATGCTGCGACGCTTCTTCGGCAATCCCGAGCCCCGGCAGGAGGCACCCCGCGGTGCGCTCGGCTCCGGCTTCATCATTGATGCGTCTGGTATAGTGGTGACGAACGCGCATGTGGTCCAAGGTGCGGACACCGTGACTGTGCAGTTGAGCGACGGCCGCGAACTTCCGGGCCAGGTGCTGGGCCGTGACGAGAAGACCGACCTTGCGGTCATCCGCATCGAAGGCACAGGTGGCTTCCAGGCGGTGCCGTGGGGCGACAGCGACGCCACCCGCGTCGGCGACAGCGTGTTCGCCGTCGGCAGTCCATTCGGCCTTGGCAACACGGTGACCGCCGGAATTGTCTCGGCCCGCAGCCGGGAGATCGGGGCTGGTCCCTACGACGACTTCCTGCAGGTCGATGCAGCGATCAATTCGGGCAATTCGGGCGGCCCGTTGTTCGATGCGAACGGACGGGTGGTCGGCGTCAACACCGCGATCTTCTCGCCATCCGGCGGCAATGTCGGCATTGGCTTTGCCATCCCGGCGCAGCTTGCCCGTACAGTGGCAACCCAGATCGTCGAACATGGCAGCATCGAACGCGGACGGATCGGCGTAGCCTTGCAGGACTTCACCAGCGAACTGGCCGAGGAACAGGGCGTCGAGCAGGGCGGCGGTGCGCTGATCGCCCAGGTCGAGCAGGGGGGGCCCGCGGCGCTGTCCGGCATCCAGCCGGGCGACGTGGTCCAGCGGTTTGCTGGCAAGACCATCAAGGATGGCGGCGACCTTGCCCGCGCGGTAGCAGACGCGTCGTCGGGAAGCCGCGTGCCGGTCCAGGTGCTGCGGGATCGGCGCCATTATGCACTCAACCTCAGGATCGGCAGCGACGCCGCCGCCCGATCCTGAGGCGGGGAAATCCACTGTGGCATAAGACGTCAGCATTGCTACGCATGGTGTCCGGAGCTGCCGATTGATGAAACTGCTACTGATCGAGGATGACCGGCAGACCGCCGAACATCTCACGCGCGGACTGAAGGAGCTTGGCCATTCCTGCGACCATCTGGACAACGGCGTGGATGGGCTTGCCGGCGCCCTGGCGGGCCAGCACGATGCCATCATCCTCGATCGCAACCTGCCGGGACTGGACGGACTAGCGGTACTCACGGCCTTGCGAGCCCAAGGCAGCCGCACGCCGGTCCTGCTGCTCTCCGCGCTGAGCCAAGTCGATGACAAGGTCGCCGGATTGCGGGCCGGCGGCGACGATTACCTGGCCAAGCCCTTCTCCTTCCAGGAACTGATCGCGCGGCTGGAGGCGATCGTGCGCCGACGCGGGAGCGAGAATGCCGCGCAGACCACCTTGCAGGTTGGTTCGCTTACGCTGGATATGCTTGCACGCATCGCTCGCCGCGACGGGCGCCGGATCGAGCTGCTGAACAAGGAATTCCAGCTGCTGGAATATCTCATGCGCCATGCGGGGCAGGTGGTAACGCGCACCATGCTGACTGACGCAATCTGGGACTACAGCTTCAATCCTGGCACCAATGTCATCGACGTGCATGTCAGTCGGCTGCGCGGCAAGATCGATGCTCCGGGGGAGCCGGGCATGATCAGCACCATCCGTGGTGCGGGCTACCGGCTCGATGCCGTCTGACCGAAGGCATCTGCTGCATAGTGCGGCCCTGCGCGGCGCATTGTGGATCACCCTGATCGCGCTCCTTGCGACCGGGGTGGCGCTGACGGTGCAGTACATGCAGACAACGCGGCTGTTGGAAGCGCGAACGCACGCGCTGGTCGACGACGAGGCGGCGAGCCTCCTCGCGCGTTACCGCGCCGACGGGGTCAGAGGCATCGCGATGGCGATCCGCCGGCAGCAGGACGTGCCACGCGTCAACGAGTTCTTCTACCTGCTGGCCACCTCCAATGGAGAGCCGCTGGTCGGCAATCTGCTGGAATGGCCAGTAGATGTCGAACAGCCGGGTTATCACAGCTTTACAACGAAGGTGGCGAGTACCGGTGAGGGTTGGCGCGAACGCCGGGTCGAGGCACGGGCAATCGTGCTGCCCGAGGGCTTTCGACTGCTGGTCGGCAATCTTTCGGACGAGCGCCAGGCACTGCGCGACCAGTATCTCTCGTCCCTCGTCTGGTCGCTGCTGGCAACGGGTGCGCTGGGGCTGGCGCTCGGCTTCTGGTACAGCCGCCGCGGGCTGGCCTTCGTCGATGCCGCGTCGGCCACGGGCGAGAGCTTCCTGCAGGGGCGGCTAGAGGAACGGCTGCCGGTGTCGGAACGAGGGGACGAGTACGACCGGCTAGCCCTGACCATGAACCGCGCCTTCGAGGAGGTCGAGCGACTGGTCGGCTCGCTCCGAGCAGCGACCGAGGGGCTGGCCCATGATCTCAAGACGCCGCTGACCCGAGTGCGCGCGCGCCTGGAAGTGGCGGACCTTGAACAAGCCGACGCAGGGCGCATGCACGACGTTATGGCGGATAGCCGCCAGGATCTCGAGACAATCCTGCAACTGATCGAAGATGTGCTCGGCCTGGCGCGGGTCGAGGCGACCGCCGTGGCCCATCTCGCTCCGGTCCGGCTCGACGTGATCGTTGCCGAAGCACTGGAACTGTACGACCCTGTCGCGGCCGAGCGGGACATGGAACTGGTTTCGCGGATCGAACCGGCCCAGTTGCCGGGCTCCCGCTCGCTTCTGGCGCAGATGGTCACCAACCTCATCGACAATGCGATCAAGTACACGCCGGCAGGTGGAGGCGTGACGGTTGCGTTGGAGAGCATTGAAGGTGCCATTCGGCTGGTGATTGCCGACAATGGCCCGGGCATTCCCGAAGCCCAGCGCGCGCAGGCCCTGCAACGCTTCACAAGGCTTGACCCCAGCCGTTCGCAGCCCGGCAGCGGCCTGGGATTGAGCATCGTCGCGGCCGCGGCGCGGGTGCACCGCGCCTCGCTGAAGCTGGATGACAATGCGCCGGGTTTGCGCGTCGAGATCCTTTTCTCGCGTCTTTAAACAGGATAGCCGCGAATTTACGACCACCAGAAGTTGTGACCGATCGTGACTCCAGGCGAGCCACTGGAACAAGCCCTGGATCCTGCCCGTTCGTGACAGATGCAATCCGTCACGCCGCCGCCGGTAAAAGACCCGCTCGACCTCATCGTGGCAAAGTTACATGTCGTATCAAACGACTTCTTCCTCCAGCTGCCAAATATCCTGGGAGGAATCGTCTTTGTCGCCGTTGCATGGTTCCTCGCCAAGATCGTTGCAAATGGCGTGCGCAAGGCATTGCACCGAAAGGGTCTGGTTGATCTGGGAGGGGTGCTCGCCTTGTTGGTTTTCGGCCTGATCGTAGCGGCATCGCTGCTTATCGCATCGGTCATTGTCTTCCCCAGCGTCAAACCGGCGACTATCATCTCGAGCCTGGGCATCGGTTCGGTCGCGATCGGGTTCGCTTTCAAGGACATCCTGCAAAACCTGCTTGCCGGCATCCTGTTGCTGATCAACCGTCCCTATCGCAGGGGCGACCAGATCGTTGTCAAGGAATTCGAAGGAACTGTCGAGCATATCCAGAGCCGGGCTACGCTCATCAAGACCTATGACGGCCGGCGCGTGATCATTCCCAACTCCGATGTCTATACATCGCCGGTAATCGTCAATACCGCTTTCGAAACCCGGCGGGATCAGTTCGACATAGGCATCGGATATGGCGACAAGCCCGATCGCGCCATCCGCATCTTTGAAGAGGCTATCGCCGGGATTGACGGAGTTGGGGCGGAGCCTGGTCCTGAAGTACTGCCGTGGGGTCTGGATGCGAGCTCGGTCACTTTGCGGGCGCGTTGGTGGAGCGATTCCAAGCGGACGAACATCGTCCACCTGCGCGCTCGAGTGATCCTCGCGATCTGGCAAGCGGCTGCCGAAAACGGCATCGACCTCCCCTTCCCGACACAACAGATCCTCTTCCATGATCAAACCGAGGAGGTTGATGGCGACCGTCGGCGGCAAAGGGAGGGTTGGCCAGCCGGAGACCAGCCGCCGCGTGCACGACGCGGTCCGCTGGAAGGGCGCGATATTGGGTCGAACTAGAGGCGGCTGGTCGAGGAGAAGCCGTTTCTTTCCAAAGTGATAGACACTAACAGCAGCCGTGTAACACCTTGCACACGGGTCACGGTACCAGTGTCAGACCTTGGTGCCTTCAGGTCAACAAGCCCCTGCCGTCCCGTTATCAAGGAAGTCGACTGATCGGCACGCGCGCCTTGCCCAAAGATGATCACGACGATCACGACGATCACGATGATACGAAGAAGAGAACAACCCGTCCTTCGGCGCCGTAAAGACCCGTCGTCAATGCGATGATCCCCCACGATGCTGAAAAGAAAGGTGCCGAAGAAGGTGGACAGGGCATGTTGCGTGAACGCATCTTCTACCAGCAACTGCGTCGCACGGGGCATTACCATGCTGGTTGCCGAGCTGTAGGCCATAACCGAGGCGGACAGCGCAAAGGTGGTCACCGCCAGCATGCTTGATGCAAGAATGGTCAGGATGTTGTCGACGGCCTTGCCGCCTATGGTCAGGCTCAGTTCGTACGGTATGAGGGGCGCCACTCCGGCAGCGACTAGCGCCGTCAGGACTCCAAAGCAGTGCAAGAGCACGGCTTACCGAAAGGCGGGTCGGCAACGGTGCGCGCCGCTTGCACAAGACGGCGACCTTGCTCTTGGGTTGCTCGGCCAGGATCGAGATGCCATAGCCGTCCTTGGGTGTCTGCTGCCGATCTTGTCGCAGCAGACAGGTTCTTGCGCTGGTCGGGCCGCCAGCGACGATCTCCTCTGACCGGTCACCTGCCAATGAACCACAACGCCCATGCGCGCCCGAGCGCTATTCGCCGCTTTCTCGAAGCGCAGTCTTCCTCCGGGATCGTGCTGATGGCTTCGGCCATGGCCGCCTTGCTCATCGCCAACTCGCCGCTTGGACCAAGCTATGAGACGGCGCTTCATGCCTATGTCGGGCCGTTGTCGCTCGGGCACTGGATCAATGATGGCTTGATGGCCGTATTCTTCCTTCTCGTGGGCCTGGAGATTAAACGCGAGGTGCTGGATGGCCAGTTGTCAACTTGGCCGCGCCGCACCCTGCCCGGCATTGCTGCCTTGGGCGGGATGATCACGCCAGCGCTTGTGTACCTAGCCTTCAATCGAGGTCCTACTGCAGGCGGTTGGGCAATCCCGGCGGCGACCGATATTGCCTTCGCGCTTGGGGTGATAGCGCTGCTCGGCAATCGAGTGCCCGCATCACTGCGCATCTTCCTGGCTGCGCTGGCCATTATCGATGATTTGGGCGCAGTGGTCATCATCGCGCTGTTCTACACAGCCGAGCTCTCGCTGCCTGACCTCGCCGGCGCAAGCTTTGCCGTCGCGGTGCTGGTTGCCTTCAATTGGCTCGGTGTTCGGCGACTGACGCCATACCTTCTGGTCGGGCTGGTGCTCTGGCTCCTGGTGCTACGATCAGGCATCCATGCGACCCTTGCCGGGGTCATCCTCGCCTTCACCATTCCGATCACGCTCACCCCGAGCCGATCGGACGGGGACATGGATGCCATCAGTCCGCTTCACCGCCTGGAACATGCGCTGCATCTTCCCGTCGGGTTCCTGATCGTGCCCATCTTCGGCCTGGCAAATGCCGGAGTGCCGATACTGGGCTTGCCGGCAGGTGCATTTGCCGCACCAGTCACACTCGGCGTTGCAGCGGGTCTGCTGGTCGGCAAGGTCGCCGGTGTCTACGGCTTCTCCACGCTGGCGATCCGGTTGGGGTTCGCTGACGCTCCGGCACATGCTGGCCGGCTGCAGATGCTTGGCGTGGCGCTGCTCTGTGGCATCGGTTTCACGATGAGCATCTTCATTACGCTCCTCGCTTTCCCGGATGATCCGCTTCTCCAAGCCGAGGCGAAGATCGGAGTACTGGCCGGCTCGCTCGTATCTGGCGGGCTCGGGTACACCCTCCTGCGTTTTGCACGGCGGGATGCGCAACCTGATCGGTCGCCGATCGAGCCTTGAGTTTTCGCTGAAGCAACAGCTCAGCGACGTGCGCGACCAGGCACACCTTCGTCGTGGCCGTAGAGACGCGCTGGAAGCCCTTCAGCTCGCGCACAGGACGCGATGCGCGGCCGGCCTGCTGGTGGATGTACAGCTGCACGACCTCGTCACCAGCGCGCTGCCCGGTGTTACAAACGGTGGTGCTGACGATCAGGCGGCCGCCGCCCTCCAGCGTCCCTGACCCCACATCTGGCGCGGAGATGCTGAAGCTGGTGTAGCTGAGCCCGTGTCCAAACACGAATTGCGGGGTGGAGGGCAGATCCGCATAGCGCCGGTCCTGATCCTGCGGCCAGTGGGAACGATTGTGTGCGTAGTAGAGTGGCACCTGCCCGACGGTGCGTGGCCAGGTCACCGGCAGCTTGCCGCCCGGATTGATATCGCCGGATAGGGCGCGCGCCACTGTGGTCCCGCCACGCGTGCCGGAATATCAGACATGCAGCACCGCCGGGACCCGGTCCAGCACCGGGCCGAGTTCGACCGGGCGGCCGCTCATCGTCACCACCGCTACCGGCTTGCCAGCCGCGAGCACGGTCTCAAGCAGGCGCAGCTGGTCGCCGGGCAACCGCAGTTCTGCGCGCGAGGCACTCTCGCCGCTCATGTCCTCCGCCTCGCCAGTGTCAGCACGACCAGATCAGCAGAGCCGGCGAGAGCGGAGGCGTGCTCGAACTCCGCAGCCGCCTGCGCCTCGCTCCAGCGTGGTTCAGGCTTCGCTGCGCCCGGGATGGTGATCGTCTCGAAGATGGAGGGCACATTGCGCTTCATCTGCACACCCGGCGCCGTCTCCACGGTGATGACGCTGCCCAGGCGATCGCGAATGCCTTCGAACAGCGTGACGGTTTCCGGCAGGTCATACTGGAAGGCACATGGGCCCACCATGTCCCGCCTGGAATTGGCGGACGGGCCGATTACCGCCACCCGGCGATGCGCCCCGGCCTGCAAGGAAGTGCGGCTTCGTCGTTCTTCAGCAAAACAAGCGCGCGTTCGGCCGCCTCCTGCGCCACGTTCCGGTGTGCCGGATCGGCGAGGACGCCGGTCGCGCGCGCCTCGTCCACAAACGCATTTTCGAACAGACCCATGGCGAACCTCGTCGTCAGGATGCGGTGGGCCGCGGTGTCGAGTACGGCGACGGGCGGTCGTCCTCCCGTGACGGAGCGGGCGACCGTAGTGGCGGACGCAGCGGGGCCGAAAGCCATCTCCATATTATTGCCGGCGGTTAGCGCCCACACGGCGGCATCGCCTTCGTCACGGGCGAAGTGCTGGGTGACGAGATTCTTGACGTCATTGGCATCCGACACGACCCAGCCATCAAACTCCATTTGTCCGCGCAGCACATCGTTCAGCAGCCAGGGATTGGCCGCTGCCGGAAGGTCGTTGAGGTCGGTGTAGGAACTCATGATATTGCCCGCCCCGCCGCCACTGCAGCAGCGAAAGGTGGCAGGATGACATTGTACAGTTGCGCATCCGACAGTTGCACGCTGTCATAATCGCGTCCGCCATCGGCGGCGGCGTAGCGGGCGAAGTGCTTCGGGCCAGAGATGATATGGCCGGGCGCGCCGATCACGGGGCCTTGGAAGCCACGCACCTGCGCCGCCGCCATGGCGAGATCGAGAAACGGATCCTCGCCCGCGCCTTCCAGGATCCGGCCCATCGGGCATGCCGCGCGACATCGATCATCGGCGCAAAGGCCCAGCGGATGCCGACGAAGCGCGCCGCCGCCGCGGCGACCGCCTGCGCACGTTCCACCAGCGCCGGATCCCATGACGCCGCATTGGCCAGCGGCACCGGGAAGATCGTGCGGAAGCCGTGCATCACGTCATAGCCAAAGATCAGCCTTTCCAGATGGAGCGGTGATGGTGGATGGGTGGCGGATCAGAAACCCAGCCGCACGTGGATGCCCGCATAGCGGCGGGCATTGCGGGTGGAGGTCTGCGCAGCACGCCGGGCGTACCGCCGGACGAGATGCCCAGCGCGCTGGCGAAATGCTTGTCGAAGACATTGTTCGAACAGCGCAATGCGCAGATTGCCGCGCTCGTTCTGGTCGATGCCAATGCTGGCATTGACCAACGCATACGAGTCTTTCACCAGCACTGGGTTGTTCAGCAGGTCGAAATTGCCCTAGCTCTGGTAGCTGACATCTCCCTGCATGAAGCCGTCAAACGGCATCTCGACCGTATAGGTACCGCCAAGATTGAACTTCCACGCGGCGCGTTGCTCAGCCGCTCGCCTGACAGGTCCTGTATTCCGGTGGTTGATCCCGCGACCGGCAAACAGCTCAACGCGACCGTCTGCCCGGTATAGCGCTGCGCATTGCGGTGAAGCTGAAACCGCCGTCTAGCAGCAGCGCTTCAATCGGGCGGGCCTGCAATTCCACCTCTACGCCCCGTGTGCGGACCTTGCCGACATTGTTCAGCTGAAGCTGAATGGTCTGGTCGGGAAGGAAAACACCCGATTGCGCTTGGAAGCTGCAAAACTTTCCTTCTACCGTGAATGGGCCGGGAGATCTCCCGGCAATCTACAGCGTCACGATCCTGCGGCGTGCCAGTCTCGCGCGGATCAATACCCAAGTCTGAATTTCGACGTTAGCTCTCGCTCGAGGATGGGCGACTGTTCATTAGGCACGCAAGTTCAGGGCAATTATGTGCTGAAGTTCGCCCCGGGTTCCGCCTTTCTCAGCGAACTTGCATTTGGATCGCAGCGGCTGCGTGTCCGTGGGGACGGTTAACGGCCAGATGGGTCCGCTCACAGCGGTGGCGACAGGCAACTACAATGACGATTACTGGAACCAGTACAATCTGCCCCGCAGCGCCCTAATGTGGCCCTTTATCATTCCGGATGATCGAACGGGTGGTCAACGTCGATTACCGGAATGACTAACCCGCCGGAGGGGAGCAATGACCGCGTCGGTTCGGTGACAGAACCACCAAACAGGGCGGTTAATCGGCGCTTTACGCAACGAGGTGCCCGCGTTGCTGATCGTCGACGATGCAATTTGGAATGTGGTGCGCTGGAAAATGTCGCCGCGCAGCCGTAAGGCCACGCAGAACGCAGCACCATCGGCACAGCGGTGGCGCAAGCATCTGCTTTCCGGAGCATCAAATGCGATTGCTGCGGGTCCAACTTCACCTTCGCAGGGAAGGACTACTATGGCTGCGCCGGTGCCCGTGAACGAGGCACTTGCAAGAACCTCGTGTCGATCCGGCGCGAACCGCTGGAACATGCGATGGTGTCGGTCCTGCAACCTAACCTGCATACTCTTGCGTTGGCAAAGCTGTTCTCTCAAGAATTGATGAAAGGTCGCTTGGATATTCGATGGAGCAGGTGAGCGGGCGGCGAGTGCTGCAAGTTGGCCTTGCGATATCGCGGGGCAGGTCGGGACGCCTGCCGGCAACATGGCGCTGAGCGCTGCCGGTCCGGCATTGCATCTCCTGCTCGGCGACCCTTGACGGATGCGCGGCGGCAAGCTGGTCGGTTATGCGATCAACGACAACGGCAAGGGCCGGCGCAGTGGTGAGGATAGTTTTGTGTCGGTGGTTGCGGGGGTTGGATTTGAACCAACGACCTTCAGGTTATGAGCCTGACGAGCTACCGGGCTGCTCCACCCCGCGTCACCT
>NZ_JTDN01000002.1 GCF_000802385.1 Croceibacterium mercuriale
TCAAACGTAATGGATACGAATGAACATGCTCAAGATCCCGATGCCCGTGGTGAGCACCAGAACCCGGCAACGACCTGGTTACTGCCAACCGGAGCCTTAAAACCCCCGGCAGCAGGCGCCGTCGCCCACATGTCCCTTCATCAAAATCAACAATGTCAAAGAACCACCAAATACCTTGCAGCGAACAACCATCCTACCCGATCTTCACCGAGTGTCAGATTGTCCGTCCAAGTTGGCGACCAACTGTTCGGCGCCGGTCAAAACCGGCAGCGCCCCGTCGGTGAAACGGCATATATGGGGCAGGTCCGGACCGGTCAACGGCCTTCTGCAATTTAATTGTAATGATGTGGCAAAATGCAGGAAAACTGCCATTTTGCGGCTGCCTGATCCTGCCGGGTCCGGCCACCGGGCAGGCGATGATGTCGAGAATCGAGCCGTCTAGGTGATTCTTCGTGCTGCCCTTGCGCTTTCCACCTGCTCGACCGCTCCCCACATCCGGCTGCAATGAACCAGCCATCCCCCGAGACACGTCGCGCCGACCCGGCCGACTGGCGCACCGTGCGCCGCTTCCTGCCGTATCTCTGGCCCGCCGGCCGCCCCGACCTGCGCTGGCGCATCATCGGGGCGGGTGTGTTCGTCATCATGGCCAAGGCGATCGTGCTCGCCCTGCCCTTCGCCTATGCCGGTGCAGTCGATGCGATGTCGGCCGACAGCGCCGAACCCGGCCTGTGGGTCGCCCTCGGCCTGGTGGTGGCTTACGCCGCCGGGCGCCTGGCCTCGATCGCCTTCGACAATATCCGCAACGTGATCTTCGAACGTGTCGGCCAGGATGCCGTCCGGGACCTGACACAGGACGTATTCGCCCGGCTCCATGCCTTGTCCCTGCGCTTCCACCTGTCCCGCCGGACAGGCGAAGTCACCAAGGTGGTCGAACGCGGGACCAAGTCCATCAACTCGATGGTCTTCTTCCTGCTGTTCAACATCGCGCCGACGATCGTGGAACTGCTGGTGGTCAGCGTGATCTTCTACACGAAGTTCGGCGTGGGCATGGTGGTCGCCACCGCGATCACCGTGGTCACCTATATCTGGCTGACCCGCATCGTCACCGAATGGCGCACCACCCTGCGTGCCCGGATGAACGAGCTGGACGGGCTGGCGCTGTCGCGCGCGGTCGATTCGCTGCTGAACTACGAGACGGTGAAATATTTCGGCGCCGAGGATCGCGAGCGAGAGCGCTTCGGCTCGGCAACGCAGCAATATGCCGAGGCCGCGATAAAGAGCGAGAATTCGCTGGCGCTGCTCAACATCCTGCAGGCAGGCGTCACCAACCTGATGATGGCCGGCGCCATGGCATGGACGGTCTATGGCTGGAGCCGCGGCGCGCTGTCGGTCGGCGATCTGGTGCTGGTGAATACCTATCTGCTGCAGCTCTTCCGCCCGCTGGACGTACTGGGCTGGGTCTATCGCACGATCCGACAGGGGCTGATCGACATGGCGCAGATGTTCCGCCTGATCGACACGCCGGTGGAGGTCGCCGACCTGCCCGGCGCCCCGGCCCTGCTGGTGCGGCGGCCGACCGTGGTGTTCGACAATGTCCGGTTCGGCTACGATCCGGACCGCGAGATCCTCCACGGCCTCAGCTTCGAGGTACCGGCAGGCGCGCAGGTGGCGATCGTCGGCCCGTCCGGTGCGGGCAAGTCCACCATCGGCCGCCTGCTGTTCCGCTTCTACGATCCGTCATCCGGCCGCATCCTGATCGACGGGCAGGATATCCGGCATGTCACGCAAGCCTCCCTGCGCCAGCGGATCGGCATCGTCCCGCAGGACAGCGTGCTGTTCAACGACACGATCGGCTACAACATCGCCTATGGCCGCAGCGGCGCCTCGGATGCGGAGGTCATGGACGCGGCGCGGGGTGCGGCGATCGACCGGTTCATCGCCGGCTTGCCGCAGGGGCTCGACACCGAAGTGGGCGAGCGTGGCCTGAAGCTCTCCGGCGGGGAGAAGCAGCGCGTTGCGATCGCCCGCACCCTGCTGAAGGATCCGCCGATCCTGCTGCTGGACGAGGCGACGAGCGCGCTGGACACGCGCACGGAACAGGCGATCCTGGCCACCCTGCGCAATGTGTCGGCCGACCGGACCAGCATTGCCATCGCACACCGGCTGTCCACCATCGCTGATGCCGACATCATCAACGTGCTGCATGAAGGGCGGCTGGAGGAGCAGGGTACGCATGCGCAATTGCTGCGGCATGACGGCCTGTACGCCGATATGTGGCAACGTCAGGCGGCAGAGGCGATCGAGCCGGTGCTGGCGGCGGAGTAGCGCCGCCGGGCGCCGCCCGCCATGCACAGGTCAGCTGATGAACAGCCCCGCAAGCGCCGCGCTCATCAGGTTGGCCAGCGATCCCGCCGCCAGCGCACGCAGCCCCATCCGGGCAATCAGCGGCCGCTGGTTGGGGGCCAGCCCGCCGGTCACCGCCATCTGGATCGCGATGGAGCTGAAATTGGCAAAGCCGCACAGGCTGAAGATGGCGATCGCCCGGCTGCGGTCGCTCAGCGCGCCCGGCGCCATGTCCTGCAGCGCGCTGAAGGCGATGAATTCGTTCAGCACGATCTTGGTGCCGAACAGCCCGCCGGCGATCTGCGCCTCCTGCCAGGGGATGCCGAGCAGGAACATGACGGGCGCGAACAGCGTGCCCAGCAGGCTCTGGAAGGTCACGTCGGCATAGCCCAGCAGGCTGGCGGCCCACCCGACCAGTCCATTCAGCAGCGCGGTCAGCGCCACGAACGCCAGCACCATGGCGCCCACCGCCACCGCCAGCTTCACGCCGGTCTGCGCGCCTTGTGCCGCGGCCTCGATGATGTTGGCGGCCTTGTGGTCCTCCACCCGCGCTGCCTTGACCTCGTGCGGGGTGTCGCCTTCGGTGATCGCCGCCGGTCCTTCGGCGCTGACGCGGCCGCGCGGCAGGACCACGTCCTGCACCAGATGCGCGGGCGTGCCTTCGTCCGGCATCATGATCTTGGCCATCAGGATGCCGCCGGGCGCGGCCATAACCGCGCCTGCCAGCAGGAACGGCAGATAGGCATCGCCCAGCAGGCCGGCATAGGCCGCCAGGATCGTGCCGGCGACGCCCGCCATGCCCACGCTCATCAGGGTGAACAGGCCGGACGGGGCCATGCCTGCCAGATAGGGGCGGACCACCAGCGGGCTTTCCGACTGGCCGACGAAGATGTTGGCCGCCGCGGCCAGCGCCTCGACCTGGGTGATGCCGGTGACCCACCCGATCGCCCCGCCGACCCAGCGCACCACCAGCTGCATGATCCCGATGTGGTAGAGGATGGAAACCAGTGCGGCGAAGAACACGATCACCGGCAGCGCGCCAAGGGCGAAGGTGTTGGCCAGCGGATTGTCCCGCCCGAACAGGAAGGCGGTGCCCTCTCCGGCATAGGCCAGCAGCCGCGATACCGCACCCGCCGCTCCGGCAATGGCGGCCCTGCCCCACGGCGTATACAGCACCAGGAACGCGATCACCGCCTGCAGCGCGAAGGCAGGTCCGACCACGCGCAGACGGATCGCCCGCCGGTTGGTGGACAGGACCAGTGCGATCATCAGGATCACGACGATCCCGACAAGGTTGATCAGGATGGAAGGCATCGGCCCCGCTTCTGCTGCCTTGGAAAGCGCCCTCTTCCCCGATCGGGCGGCGCGGGTCCACACTTTCCTTTTCAGGCGCGCTGACGGATAGGGACGGGGATGAAGCCGATCGACACCATGCCGCCCGCATCGATTCCCCTGCCGCTGTTCGCCATGGCACTGCTCTACGGGGGCATGACCTGCATCGCTGGGGTGCTGGGTTCGAAACAGATCGCGCTTGGCCCGCTGGCGGTGGAGGCGGGCATCCTGCCCTTCCTGTTGCTGGTCGCGATCTCGAGCGCGGTGACCCGGGTCTATGGCCGCGCGGCCGGCAGCCAGCTGGTGCGCTTCGGCTTCATCCCGCTCGCCACGGCCATCGCGCTGACCTGGGTCGTCATCCAGCTGCCCACCGACGCCGGCATGTACGAGCCTGCGAAGGAAGCCTTTCCCATCGTGCTGGGGCAGAGCGCCCGGCTGATGGTCGCCGGCATCATCGCCTATGGTGTATCGATGACGCTGAACGTGGTGCTGTTCGCCCGCCTGGCGGCGCGCACCGGCCGGTTCGGGCTGGTGGCGGGCGCGGTGGCCGCGGTGGTCAGCCAGGTCGTGGACACGCTGATCTTCATCACCGTCGCGTTCTATGGCGTGCGCCCGATCGGCGCGCTGATCGCCGGGCAGGCGCTGGCCAAGGTGGTGCTGTCGCTGGCGCTGGTGCCGCTGCTGATCGGCCTGTTCGTGACTCTCGCCCGCCGGTTCGACACGGCGCGCTGAACCGCGGGCGCGCCGGAGCTAGCGCGCCCGCGCCAGCGTCACCGCCAGATCGGTCCGCGCCACGCGGGCCGCAGGGATCAGCGCCGCCAGCAGGGCGATGCCCAGCACCGCCGCCACGATCGCCAGCTCGCCGGGGTGCAGCACGGAGGCGCTGATGCCCACCTCGCGCAGCGTGTCGAACGATCCGATTGCCAGCGCCAGCACGCCATGGCCCACCGCCAGACCGACCGCGCAGCCGGCCACCGCGATCAGCAGCGCCTCGATCACGATCGTGCCGAACAGCTGCGCCCGGCTCGCCCCCATGACCCGCAGCAGCGCCAGTTCGCCTTCGCGCGCATTGGCCGCCTGCAGCAGCGCGACAAAGATCGACAGCCCGCCTGTTGCTGCCAGCAGCCAGGCGAAGATGCGCGCACCATCCACACCTGCCCCCAGCAGCCCGAGCAGCCGCGCTGTCTCGACCGCGGGCACCGCCGCCTGCAGATCGGTCTGGCGATTGATGATGCCGGGCACGCTGACCGCACCGAAGGCGCTGCGGTACTTCACCAGAACCGCGGTGATCTCCGGCGCCATGCCGCTCTGGCCGCCATGGGCCTCGTGGCTCTCCTCGTCGGCATGATCCTCATGCGCGTCATGCGTGGCTTCTTCCTCATGCTGGATGCCGTGCGCGTCCCACACAGACGGCACATCCACCAGCACCAGCCGGTCGATCACCGTACCGGTCGGCTGCAGGATACCCACTGCCATGAAGGGCGCGTGCGCATGCTCGGTGCCGCCGGCTGACAGGCCGTGGCTGCCCACGAAGCGCTGTCCCAGGCCCATGCCCGTCGCTCGCGCAACCTCCGCCCCGATCACCGCCTCCTGATGATCGGCAAACATCCGCCCTTCCGCGATCCCGGCGCCGTACAGCTCGGCATAGGCGGGCTCCGTGCCGACGATCCGGAAACCCTGGAACTGGTCCCCCAGCGCCAGCGGTATCGCCTGCGCCACCGCCCGGTTGCCACGCAGCAAGGCCAGGCTTTCCAGCGGAATGTTCCCGGTTGGCGCATCCACCTGATACAGGCTCGACAGGATCAGCTGCAGCGGCGAACCCTTGGCACCGACCACCAGCTCGACCCCGGCGGCATCCCGTTCGAACCGGTTGCCGATCTGGCTGGAGAACAGCAGCAGGATCGCCAGCGTCGCCACGGCCAGCGCCAGCAGCAGGACGTTCAGCAGCGTGGTCAGCGCGCGATCGCGCAGATAGGCAACAGCCAGCCCGAACATCACGCCACCTCCTGCACGATCGGCGCCAGCACCAGCGCATGGGGGATATGGGCCTTCAGCCGCGCGTCATGGGTGGCGATCAGCAGCGTGGAGCCATGCGCATCGGCGGTGCCGACCAGCAGGCGGGCGATCCGCTCCGCATTGCCATCGTCCAGTGCGGATGTGGGCTCGTCCGCGATCAGCAGGTCCGGCCGGCCGACCAGCGCCCGGGCTACGGCGGCACGCTGCGCCTCCCCCTGGCTCAGGGCACGCGGACGCGCATGGGCCCGATGGCCCAGTCCCACCTCGTCCAGCAAGCGGCCGATCTCCGCATCGTCCCGCTCACGCCCGGCCAGCCGCTGCGCCAGCCGCAGATTGGCGGTGACGGATAACGCCTCCACCAGGCGCAGGGTCTGGAAGATGATGCCGATCCGCCGGCGGCGCAGATCGTCACGCACGCCGGGCAGGCCCGCCATCGTCTCGCCCGCAATCCGGATGGTGCCATGCTGCACCGTCAGCAGGCCGGCGATCAGGTTGATCAGCGTGGTCTTGCCGCTGCCGGACGGTCCCAGCAGCAGGCTGTGCTGGCCCCTGGTGGCAGCAAAGGAGAAATCATGCAGCACCGTGGCACTGCCGTAATCGTGCCGCAGGAACGCTATTTCCAGCACCGGTCCGGCAACTAGCGGGGCCTCGGCACCATCAGCCATGCGCATGGCCCGTCATAGCTGTGTCAGCGTCGATCATCTGTTTTCCCGTTCAGCGAACCGTCAGCACGATGTGACATTATCACCACCATTGCAACGGTGCATCAGCCTGAGCCGGGCAGAAAGATTGACTTATTGTTGGCCACAAGGCAGTTTTGTAGTCGAAACAGGCTGCCATATGGCACAAACCAGCAGAGTTTTCATCATGAGACTGTCTCTTGCCATCGGCTTTGTCGCCCTTGCCCTCGGTTCGGCCATCGCGCCGGCCCAGGCGCAGCGAAGCCCTGCCCTGCGCCCGTCCGAATCGGTGTGGCAGCCCGCGCGCACACCGCCCGGCGGCACATCATGGGCGCTGCTGGAATCCACGGAGGAGGACCAGCGGACCTCCGGTGGGGTGATCTACAGCAAGCCGAAATTTCCGCAGTCCGTGCGCGCCCTCGGGGGTCGCCGGATCAAGGTTGCGGGCTACATGATGCCGCTGCAGAACAGCGCCAGGCAGACCCATTTCGTGCTGCTGGCCTATCCGCCCGACTGCCCGTTCCACCTGAACCCGGCACCCGACCAGTTCATCGAAGTGCGCACCGGCGGTCCGGTCGCGGTCAAGAACGGTGTCGCCACCTTCGAAGGCACGCTGGTCCTGACGGGGCAGGATGAAAGCGGCGTGTTCTACCAGATGACCAACGCACGGGAGGTCTGACGATGCGCGCAACCTTGTCCACCTTGGCCCTGTCTGCCCTGGCCCTGACCACCGCCCTTGCTGGCCCGGCAGCCATCGCCTGCGACATGCATGGCTCGGCCGACAACTTCTTTCTCGCCTATATCGACTTCCGCGACATGACGGAGGCGGAGCAGCGCGCGGCGGAGCAGCGGGCGATCGACCAGTTCCATGCGCAGCAGCTGGAAACCGCCAAGGCGCGCTTCACACGCCGGTTCACGCCCGACCCGATGCCGGAGCCGGATCGGTCCGCGGTGTCGAGCCCGCAGGCACTCTGATCCCGCTGGCAGGACGGCGGGCCAGCTTGGCCATACCCTCCTGCCCTTGCTCCCACCCCATCCATTCGCTAGCCTTCCTGTCAGGTGCCGATCGCGGTCGGCAAGAACGATAAGGCGAATGACATAATGGCGGATACTTCTCCGCCGGCAGTGCAGCACGGGGGGTCGGCGCGGGCGGAGGCCGGGCCCCGGACGGGAGACAGGGGCAGCGGTCGTCACCGGCCTGCCGCTCATCTGCGCACCGCCGGATCTGACAGCGAAATGGATGGAGGCGAGCTGATGTCCGCCGCAGCGGAGCTGCCCCGTCAGGAGGGCGCGCGGCAGGCCTATGCCGCGATCGACCTCGGCACCAACAATTGCCGTCTGCTGATCGCCCGGCCACAAGGCGAGAACTTCACCGTCATCGATGCCTTCAGCCGCGTGGTGCGGCTGGGCGAGGGTCTTGCCCAGAGTGGCCAGCTGAGCGAGGCCGCGATGGACCGTGCCGTCGCCGCGCTGCGCATCTGCGCCGAGAAGCTGCGCCGCCGCAACGTCCACCTCGCCCGCTCGGTCGCCACCGAAGCCTGTCGCCGAGCCACCAACGGCGCGGCCTTCATCGAGCGGGTCCGTCAGGAGACCGGCATCCTGCTCGACATCATCTCCGCCCAGGAAGAGGCGCGGCTGGCCGTGCTGGGGTGCCACATCCTGCTGGAAAGCGGGATCGGCCCCGCGGTGATCTTCGACATCGGTGGCGGATCGACCGAACTGGTCCTGATCGAACCCGGCGCGCCGGTGCCGCGCATCGTCGACTGGCAGAGCGTGCCCTGGGGTGTCGTCTCGCTGACGGAGACCATGGGGGCGGAGCCGGATGGCACGCCGGCGCTGCTGGAACGCTATGCGGCCATGCGCGGCATGGTGGCGGACAGCTTTGCCGATTTCGCGCAGCGCATCGCCGTCCATCGCACGCCCGACCTGCGCCTGCTGGGCACCAGCGGCACCGTGACCACGCTGGCCAGCCTGCATCTCGCCCTGCCGCAGTATGACCGGCGCGCCGTGGACGGGCTGGTCGTGCCCAGCGCCGCCATGCGCCAGATCACCACGCGGCTGTCGGGCATGAGCCCGGCCGAGCGGCGCACCCTGCCATGCATCGGCAGCGATCGGGCCGATCTGGTCGTGGCCGGTTGCGCCATCCTGGATGCCATTCTCGACATCTGGCCGGCGCCGCGACTGGGCGTGGCCGATCGCGGTATCCGCGAAGGCATCCTGCGATCCCTGATGTCGGCCGATGTCGAAGGATCGATGGCGCAGGCGGCATTGCGCCGCATCGGGCGCAGGTGAGGACAATATGAGCAGATCCGGACAGGACGCGGACCGCCGCGTGAAGACCGCGCGCGGGCGCACGGCATCGTCGGTCCGCTGGCTGGAGCGCCAGCTGAACGACCCTTACGTCAAGCAGGCCAAGGCGGAAGGCTATCGCAGCCGCGCCGCCTACAAGCTGATCGAACTGGACGAGAAGTTCCCGCTGCTGAAAGGCGCCCGGCGCGTGGTCGACCTTGGCATCGCGCCCGGCGGCTGGAGCCAGGTGGTGCGCAAGGTCTCGCCCCGTGCGGCGATCGTCGGCATCGACCTGCTGGAGGTGGAGCCGATCGAGGGCGTCACCATCCTGCAGATGGACTTCATGGCGGATGCGGCACCCGCCGCGCTGATGGCGGCGCTGGACGGACCGCCCGATCTGGTCCTGTCGGACATGGCGGCCAACACGGTTGGCCACCGCCAGACCGATCACCTGCGCACGATGGGCCTGGTAGAGACTGCTGCCGATTTCGCGATCAGCGTGCTGGCGCCGGACGGCGCCTTTGTCGCCAAGGTGCTGGCTGGCGGCACCGATGCGGAGCTGCTCACCTTGCTGAAGCGCCATTTCCGCACCGTCAAACATGCCAAGCCGCCCGCCAGCCGCAAGGGCAGCTCCGAATGGTATGTGATCGCGCAGGGATTCAAGGGGCAAGACTGATACGAAACGGCCCGCATCACTGATGCGGGCCGCCTGATCCTGACTTCATGCAACCGGTCAGTTGCGGCCGATATTGTCACTCCCGTCGTCCGACGGTTCCTCGGACGCCACCGCACCGGCAGCGGCGGGGCTGTCGGCAGGTGGCGCACCGGCATTGGCGTCGTCCGGCTGCGCATCCTCTGCCGGCGCCTCTTCCGTGGCTGCGGCAGGCGTGGGCAGCGGCGGCCCGCCGCCATTTTCGTACAGGTAGCGGATCACGTTGGCGCGATCTTCCGCCTTGGACAGGCCTGCGAAGCTCATCTTGGTGCCGCTGGCGAAGGCGCGCGGAGAGGCGAGCCATTCGTTCATCGCCTCGTAGGTCCACTCGCCGCCATTGCCCGACAGATCGCTGGAATAGGCGAAGCCCGCCGCATGCTTGCCGATCGGCTTGCCCAGCACGGCCCACAGATTGGGGCCGATCTGGTTGGGGCCACCCTGCGCGATCGTGTGGCACGCGGTGCACTTGGCAAAGACCGCCTCGCCGGCTTCCGGCGTCGCCGTGGCCAGCAGAGTGGCCAGATCCGGCCCCTCTTCGCCGCCTTCCTCTTCCGCGCCTTCGATCACATAGCCCAGCTTCTCGGGGCGTTCAGGGTGGTCGGCCCGAAAATACAGGGCGCTGACAACCGACAGGCCCAGCGCCACGATCCCGGCAAACAAGACCCACCCAAAGATGGTATTCAGTCGATCAGTCATCCGGTCCTGGCCCAAACAGTTTCATGCCGGTCTAATTACCCGGCGCCGCCCACGCAAGACCGGTACGGCATATGGGGTCATTTGCCTCATCCGCCTTTGCACTTGTCCGGCGCAGCACCTGCCATTAGCGCGCCGATCCATGGAAAGTTTCGCCGCCCCGGCACTCGCCCTTGTCGATCAGATGACCCGCGCCGCCGCCGGGGAGCCCGGCCGCGCCATCGCCTTCCAGGGCGCACCCGGCGCCAATTCGCACAAGGCGGCGATCGAATGGGATCCCGGCTGCCTGCCGCTGCCCTGCTTCTCGTTCGAGGATGCGCTGGAGGCGGTCTCCAGCGGGCGTGCGGCCAGCGCCATCATCCCGATCGAGAACAGCCAGCACGGGCGGGTGGCCGATATCCACTTCCTGCTGCCGGGCAGCGGCCTCGCCATCGTGGCCGAACACTTCATGGTGGTGCACCATGCCTTGCTCGCCACCGGCCCCGGCCCCTTCACCGCCGCCTACAGCCACCCGCAGGCGCTGGGCCAGACGCGCCGCTACCTGCGGGATCGCGGCATCGTGCCGCTGAGCCATGCCGATACGGCGGGTGCCGCAGCCTTCGTCGCCGAACAGCGCGATCCCGCGATCGCCGCAGTCGCGCCGGCGCTCGCGGCGGACCTGTACGGCCTGCAGGTGATTGCCGACCGGATTGAGGATGCGTCCGACAACATGACCCGCTTCGTCGTGCTGGCGGCCGAACAGCCCGACCCGGCGACGCTGACGCCCGATGCACTGGCCGGCGCCACCGCCATGACAACCTTCGTGTTCCAGGTCCGCAACGTGCCCGCCGCGCTGTACAAGGCGCTGGGCGCGTTCGCCACCAACGGGGTCAACATCACCAAGCTGGAAAGCTACCAGGAAGGCGCCAGCTTTTCCGCCACCATGTTCTTTGCCGACATCATCGGTGCCCCGGGCGACCCGGCGGTGGACCGTGCGCTGGAGGAGCTCGCCTTCCATGCGCGGGAACTGCGCATCCTGGGCAGTTACCGCCAGGCGCGCGTGCGCGGCTGAGCGGTGCAGCCCGCCTCCCTCCCCACCTATCGCATCGTGCCCGATGATCTGACGGGCGAGCCGGTCACCACCCTGCTGCGGTTCCACCTGGACGAGATGCATCGCTGGTCCCCATCCGGGTCGGTCCACGCCATGCCTGTCGAGCGGCTGCGCCACCCCGATGTCGCCTTCTACAGCGCGTGGGATGGCGAGGCGCTCGCCGCCGTGGGCGCACTGCGGCAACTGGATGCTGCCCGTGGCGAGCTGAAGTCGATGCGCGCCAACCCGGCGTGGCGCGGACGCGGCGCCGGGCAGGCACTCCTGCTGCACCTAGTGGCCGAGGCACGCGGACGCGGCCTCACCTGGCTGGGGCTGGAGACCGGCCGCACCGAACCGTTCCATCCGGCGGTGGCGCTATACCGCAAGCACGGCTTCGTCTCGTGCCCGCCGTTCGCCGGCTATGTTGCCGACGAGTTCTCCCAATGCCTGGAACTGGTGCTGCCCGCATGACAGATCTCCGCCGCGCCATCCCCGCCGACGCCGCCGCGCTGGCGGCCTTTGCCGGCAAGGCCTTCGATGCCGCCTTTGCGCATCTCTACCCCCCGGCCGATCTCGCGCAGTTTCATGCCGAGAGCCGCTCCGTCGGCAAGTATGCCGCCGCCCTCGCCGACCCCGACACGCGTGTCGCGCTGGTGGAGGATGGGGGCGAGATCCTCGCTTATGCGCTGATCATCATGGGCGGCCACTTCCCCGATCGCCCGGCACCGCAACCGCAGCGGCCCGTGCTGCTGAGCCAGCTCTACTGCGCCGGGCACACGACCAGCCAAGGCCTGGGCGCCCGTCTGCTCGACTGGAGCGTAAGCGAGGCGGAAGGCTGGGGTGCCGATGCCATCCAGCTGTCGGTCTATAGCGGCAATCACGGCGCGCAGGCCTTCTACCGCCGGCACGGCTTCACGCATGTCGGCGACACCCACTTCTGGGTCGGCCAGACCTGCGACGACGAGTTCCTGTACGAGCGGGCGCTGGGCTAGACGGTTGGGTGCGTTTGGGTGGAATGCGGACATCTACTCGGTGCAGTTGATCGGCGAGCAGTATACCTCGAAGGAGAGGTTGTAGAGGTCCAATGACGCGACGTCAGGCCCGAAAGCATAGCCTTCTAGAAGATGTAGCCTGCCCTCGTTCATGAAGAGAACAAACCCAAATCCATGTTCTACACCCGCCACATGGGCATGTGTTGAGTGCCCGAGAACGTCCGGCGCATCGACCGGTGGAACATCACTCGGCACGGCTATGTCGGTGAAGAAACCGTGCTCGGTATCGACCCGCTTCGTAACGGTGGCGCGAGTAAGTTGACGCCTAAGCCCCGGTGCCAGCGTTGGAGTTTCTGCGAAGATGGTTCCAAGCACGGCCGTCTCGAGTTCGGTGAAGCTGCTCATCGCGAGGATCGTAGCAGGAATTCGTGACGTCTGCTTCTGGGGCGGAAGCCGCCACCATTCCGCCCATAACCATTTTCCTACATCCGCCCCGCGCGCCTACGCCCTCGCGCATGAGCAACCGCCGCAACTCGACCAAACGCCCCCGCCACAAGCCATGGGCGCCTTATCTCAAGCTGCCCGCCTTCCTGCCTGTGCCGCTGCGCACCCGCAAGGATGGCTGGACGCCGGCGCGGCAGGCCCGTTTCATCGCGCTGCTGGCGGAAACCGCCTGTGTGCGGAAGGCCGCACAGCTGCTCGGCCTCACCCGCGAGTCGGCCTATCGCCTGCGCAAGCATCCCGGTGCCGGCTCCTTCAGGGCCGCATGGGACACCGCGGTGCGGGGAAAACAGCAGCCCCGCTGGAAGTTCACACCGGCGGAGGCACACCAGCTGGCGCTCGCCGGGCCGTTCCACATCGCGCTGCATCGCGGCCGGGCACGCACCATCTGGCGAAAACCGGATGATTCCAGGCTGTTGAGCGCGGTGCACCGGCTCGACCGCGTGCTCGGCGCGGGCCTGCCCGGCTGGCTGGATGACCCGTTCGCCTGGCTCGACGTGCGGCGACAAATCCGCCGTTCGGTGTAACCCCCTTGCGCATCCGCAGCCGTGCCGTGCGATTACTTCCCGCTTTCGGTGATGATCAGGTCCATCGCTCCGGCGGCGCGGATGTCGCCCGCTTCCAGCTGCAATTGCAGCCGCTTGCGGTCCATCTTGCGATAGGACGCCTCCGCCTGGTCGATCTCCTCGTTGCCCAGGCCCAGCTTGGCCAGTGCCAGGCGCGCCATGATGATGGCGGAGCCGAGCACCTCGCGCACCACCGCCGCCGTGGGGTGACCATGCAGGCGGATCACGCTGCGCCGGTCGAATGCGCGGACATAGATCGCGGCCTGCGGGAAGGCGTCATGCACCGCATCGATCAGGTCGGGCGTGGCCTGGTCGTCGTCGATGCAGAACAGGATCAGCTGCACCTCCTCGGCTCCGGCCTGCCGCAGCAGATCCAGCCGGGTGCCGTCCCCGAAATAGACGGTGGCGCCGAATTCCTTGGCGACGTCGATGATCTCCACATCGGTGTCGATCAGCGTGACCGTCACCCCGCCCGCCAGCAGGGTCTGCGCCACCGTCTGGCCGAACCGGCCATAGCCGACGACCAGCGCACCGGCCGCTGCCTGCCCGCCGGGGCCATCCCGCTCGTCCAGGGCCTTGGGCTCCTCGGCGAAGCGGCGCATGACCTGCATCAGGAACGGGGTCGTCGCCATGGACAGCGTCACGATCGCGCCGAACAGGCTGGCCGCTTCCGGCGTGATCAGCAGCGCGCTGGTCGCCTGCGCGAACAGCACGAAGCCGAACTCGCCGCCCTGGCTCAGCAGCAGGCCCAATCCCACCGCGGCACGCCAGGTCATGCGGAAGCCCAGGCCCAGTACCGTGATGACCCCGGCCTTCACCGCGACCAGACCGACGGCCATGCCGACCACGAACAACGGCCGTTCGGCGATGGCGCCAAGGTCCAGCATCATGCCGACGGAGATGAAGAACAGGCCCAGCAGGATGGAGCGGAACGGCTCCACGCTGTTCTCCAGCTCGTGGCGATAGGGCGTGTCGGCCAGCATGACGCCCGCGATGAAGGCGCCCAGTGCGGTGGACAGGCCCAGTGCCTCCATTACGGCCGCGCTGGCCACCACCGTGAACAGCCCGGCGACGACGAACATCTCGCGCTCGCCCAAGCCGGCGATCAGGCGGAACATGGGGCGGATCAGAAACCGCCCGGCCAGGATCAGGCCGACGATTGCCGCCAGCGTCATCAGGATCAGCTGCCAGCCTGGCGGGCCGCCCTGGTCTGCCGGATTGCGGCTCAGCGCCGCGACGATCGTGATCAGCGGGATGATCGACAGGTCCTGAAACAGCAGCACGGCGAAGGCCCGCTCCCCGCTGGGGGTGCGCAGCCGCCCGGAGCTTTGCAGCATGGGCAACACCTGCGCGGTGGAGCTGAGGCCCAGCGGCAGGCCCAGCGCCAGCGCGGCTGGCCACGAGATGCCGGTGACCAGCCCGATCAGCAGCGCCAGTGCCAGCCCGCAGACCAGCACCTGCAGCAGGCCCAGACCGAAGATCTCGTTCCGCATCCGCCACAGCCGGCCGGGGTTCAGTTCCAGCCCGACGATGAACAGCAGCATGACGATGCCCAGTTCGGCGAAGCTGTTGATCGCCTCCGCCTCGCCCGCCCAGCCCAGCACCTGCGGCCCGACCGCGACGCCGGCGATCAGGTAGCCCAGCGTGGCACCCAGCCCGGCCCTGCGGAACAGCAGCACGAAGCCGAGGGCGAAGCCCAGCAGGATCAGCCCTTCGCGCAGCATCATGCCGCCGCCATGCGCTTCCATTGTCTGTTCCCCGCGTCCCTTGATGTCCCACGGGCCGTTTTGCCGATGAATGAACATAAGGCAATGCGGCAGAGCCCACGCATGGCGCGAATGCCTTGGACCCGTCATCCACAATGCCTATAGAGGTTCCCATGTCCTCCGTACGACCCTGGCGCGATATCGAGCGCCGCAAGAGCCGGCAGATCATGGTCGGCCGCGTGCCCGTGGGCGGCGACGCCCCGATCAGCGTCCAGACCATGACCAACACGCCCACCACCGATGTGGCCGCCACGATCGACCAGATCCGTCGCTGCGAGGAGGCCGGGGCGGATATCGTCCGTGTGTCGTGCCCCGACACCGATTCCGCCCGCGCCTTCCGCGAGATCGTGCGCGGATCCAACGTGCCGCTCGTCGCCGACATCCACTTCCACTACAAGCGGGCGCTGGAAGCGGCGGATGCGGGCGCGGCCTGCCTGCGGATCAACCCCGGCAATATCGGCGGTGCGGAGCGGGTGGGCGAGGTCGTCCGCGCGGCCAAGGCCAATGGCTGCTCCATCCGCATCGGCGTCAATGCCGGATCGCTGGAACGGCACCTGCTGGAGAAGTACGCGGAGCCCTGCCCGGAGGCGCTGGTGGAATCCGCGCTGGACCATATCAAGCTGCTGCAGGACCACGACTTCCACGAATACAAGGTGGCGGTGAAGGCGTCGGACGTGTTCCTGGCGGTCGCCGCCTACATGGCGCTGGCCGACGCGGTCGACTGCCCGTTGCACCTGGGCATCACCGAAGCCGGTGGCCTGATCGGCGGCACGGTGAAGAGCTCGGTCGGCATGGGCAACCTGCTGTGGGCCGGGATCGGCGACACGATCCGCGTCAGCCTCTCGGCCGAGCCTGAGCAGGAAGTGCGCGTCGGGTTCGAGATGCTGAAGACGCTGGGCCTGCGCACCCGCGGCGTGCGCGTCGTCAGCTGCCCGTCCTGCGCACGGCAGGGCTTCGACGTGATCCGCACCGTCACCGCGCTGGAGGAACGGCTGTCGCACATCAAGACGCCGCTCAGCCTGTCCGTGCTGGGCTGCGTCGTAAACGGACCGGGCGAGGCGCGGGAGACCGATATCGGCATCACCGGCGGTGGCGCGGGCAAGCACATGGTCTACCTGTCCGGCCTCACCAGCCACACGGTCGACAGCGATGCCATGCTGGACCACATCGTGCAGCTGGTGGAGAACAAGGCGGCCGAGATCGAGGCCGAGGCAAGCGATGCCGGCCAGTCGTCGAACGTCCCGGCCGAGGTGCTGCCCGGCGGTGCGATGCCGGGTGCCTCTCTGACCGCGGACGCGGTCGCCGACGCGCTGGCCACGCCGCGCGAGGCGGCGGAGTAGCGCCGGCGGCCTTGCTACACGTCGTTCATCATGTCGACTACATGGCCCCTGCGCCGACGCGGGGGACGTTCCGGTTCGACAAATACAAGGCGGTGATGGTCGCCCTGCGCGAATCCGGTCATCCGATCACCGAACACGCGCCCCAGCCCATGCCCCGCGCCTGGCTGGAGGCAGTGCATGATCCGGCCTATGTGGCGGAGGTGTTTGCCGCTGCCGTGCCGGCGATCAAGGAACGGCGCATCGGCTTCCCGGTAACGCCCCACATCGCCAGCCGTGGTGCGCATACCAGCGGCGGTACCTGGCTGGCGGCGCAGCTCGCCCGGCGGCACGGCTATGCCGCGAACAGCGCCGCTGGCAGCCATCATGCGCTGCACGACACGGGTGCCGGCTATTGCGTGTTCAACGATCTGGCCGTCACCGCCAACCGCCTGCTGGCCGAAGGCGACGCACAGCGCGTACTGATCGTCGATCTCGACGTGCACCAGGGGGACGGCACCGCCAGCCTCATGGCGGGCCGCGACGACGTGTTCACCCTTTCGTTCCATGCCGAGAAGAACTTCCCCGCCCGCAAGGCCCGCTCGACGCTGGACGTGCCCCTGCCTGACGGGGTGGAGGACGCAGCCTATCTCGCCACTCTGGCGCAGGTGCTGCCCGCGGTGCTGGACGAGTTCGCGCCGGACATCGTGCTCTACCAGGCCGGCGTCGATCCCCATCGGGACGACCGGCTGGGTCGACTGGCTCTCAGCGATGAAGGCCTGCAGGCGCGCGATCGCTATGTGCTAGCGCAGGCGCGGGGGCGCGGCCTGCCGGTCGCCAGCGCACTGGGCGGTGGCTACGGTCCGGATCCGATGGTGATCGGCCAGCGCCACGCCCGCACCATGCTGGCGATGGCGCAGGAGAATGCGCGCTATCCTGCCTTGGCCATGTAGATGTCGATGTAGTCGGTCAGACCGTCGCACCACTCGAACTCGCGCAGGCGCCAGTAGGGGCGGTTCTGCGTCACCGCAAAATGCCACAGCTTGTCCGCGCTGCATTGCCGGCCGGCGTCGGGCGTGTCGGTGATGCGAATGGTGCCGTTCAGGACGAAATAGTCGGCCCCGATCTCCTCTACCGTGCCCGACACCGACATGCGCCCAGGCCCGTCGGGCTGGTCCTGCGCCGCGTCCAGCCGGATCGTCCCGTTCTCCTCCACCACGCGCACCACGCCGCGTGTGTCCCAGCCGATCCATTGCAGCGTGGCGCCATCGGCCGCCAGCAACCGGTCGGCGGCCGCGCGATCAAGGATGCGGGTCGGCATGAGCGGCGCCTGGGGCGCCATTGCCTCTGCCGGCAATTGCGCCGATGCCGCTGGTGGCAATGCCGCAGTGCTGCATGCGCCAAGAGGCAGCAGGAACAGCATGTTCGTCCATCTCATCATCGACTCTCCTCTCCCGCCTCCAACGCATATCGCGGCGGAATGCCTCCCGTCCGGGACGCCCTGTTCACCCCGCGGCTAGACTCCGGCTGCTATCGCAGGGCATGGTCGCACATGTGGATCGACGGGGACTACTGACCGGGGCGCTGGCCGCCGCCGCCGCCGGCGTGGCAGCGTTGCCGGCGCGTGTCTTCGCGCAGGCGAGCAGCGCCAGCCCGCGCGATATCGCCATCCTGGATATTGCTCGGCGGGAGGTGGAGCGTGCCGGCGCCGTGCTGTGGCGGCGCGACATCGCCGGCATCGCGGATTTTGCGGTCCATTCCGCCGTGCCGCGTTTTCACTTCGCCAATCTGGAGAATGGCACGGTACGGTCGTTCCGCGTCTGCCACGGCACCGGCTCAGACCCGGAGCACGACGGCTACCTCAACTATTATTCGGATATCGAAGGGTCCAACTGCACCAGCCGCGGTGCCTATGTGACCTGGGAGTGGTACAAGGGCCGTTATGGCACCTCCATCCGCCTCGGCGGGCTGGACCCCACCAACCTCAATGCCCTGCCCCGGGCCATCGTGATGCACCCGGCGCAATATGCCACGGCCGATCACGTCGCCAGCTATGGCCGGATGGGTCGGTCGAATGGCTGCTTCGCCATGGACCCGAACGATTTCAATGAAGCACTGTGGAACCTGTCGGGCGGCCGCCTGCTCTTCGCGGACAGCCTCGGCATCAGCTGAGGCGCTCCGGAAGATAGGCGATATTACCTAGGCTCGCCTTTCGACAGCTTCGGGACGGGCGGATGTCGTGCATGGACGACATCCGCCCCGCCTGCCTCAGGTCGTCTGCAGGTCATCCTCGATCACGATCAATTCCTCGTCCGTGACCCGGTCCCGCTGCTGCACGCGCGGCGCCTTCAGCGCGGCCAGCACCGGGGCGTCACGACCGTAGATGTCGTTGAAGGTCCTGAGCTCGCCATCAATGTCGCGGGCCATGGTGAAGTAGGTGATGTAGACCGGCATGGAGCGGCTGACCGGAACACGGGTATATTCGCCCGACCGCGCGATCTCCACCGCTTCCTCCTTGCTGGCGCCCTGTCCCAGGATGGCGATGGTCATCGCCAGTTCCAGCGCCCGCTCCGTCCGGATGCAGCCATGGCTCAGCGCACGCTGCTCGTTGTTGAACAGGTTGCGGTTGGGCGTATCGTGCAGGAAGATGGCGTGCGGATTAGGCATGTCCAGCTTCATCATGCCCAGTGAATTGCCCGGCCCGGGTTGCTGCACCACCGTGATGAAGCCGTTGTCCGCCCGGGTGCCGCGATAGCCGTTGGCACGCGCCCAGCCGGGATTGCCAATCACCCGGTTGCCCAGCCCTTCACCGCGCACGATGGATTGCGGCACCGTCCAGGTCGGGTTGAAGATCACGCCTTCCACCGTTTCGGCCAGCTGCGGCGTAGCGGTACGGCCAGGCTTGCCCACGATCGTGCGATAGGACCGGATGATGCGGTTGTTCACCGTCATGCGCAGCTGGAACTCGGGCACGTTGGTCAGCAGGTACTGGCTGCCCAGGTCACGCGCCAGCCACCGCCAGCGGTCCATGTTGGCGCGGATCAGGTTACGCCGCGAGGTAGAGGCGCGCGGCGTCTCGGCCAGCGCATCCTTCAGCGCCTGATAGTCGGGATGCGTGGGAGCGAGCCCCTGCAGTGCTCCGGCAATGTCCCCGCTCGCCAGCGCCTGCTGCATCACCTGCCCGGTCGGCAGCAGGTCAGGGTCGGGATCGACCACGAACCATTGACGGCGCGCGTCCATCGGCGTGCGGCCGTCGCGCATATCCTCGACCAACCAGGTGAACGCCCGGCTCGCCTGCGCATCCAGCGCTGCACCTTCACCGGCGGCGATGGCGCTGCGCAAGGCTTCCGCCTGGTAGTCGGCCGGGTCCAGCCCCTCGGCACCGATCCCCTCGATCGCCTCCAGCAGCTTGCCCGCGGCGCTCGCGTTCCACTGCATGACCGCTGCATATTGCGGCGTCGGCGGCAGGGTCAGCGGCTGCACCACGCTGCCGTTGGTCGGCAAGGGAATGACGGTGGCATCGTTCCGGGCGTTGCGGGGCGGGGTCGTCTGCGACGTCGCCGCAGGGGGCAGCAGCGACTCCGGCGCGCGCTCCTGCGCGAAGACCGGCGCCACCAGCGCGAGCGCCAGTGCCGAACCCATCGCGGGGCGGAAGACCTTGGATGAAACGCGCATTGCCTTGTCCCTGTTCGTCAAATCGGAGAAAACCCTACATCAGTTCGCTTGCTGGCATGTGAATCCCGTGCCGGCAGCGGCCATTTATCGTCATCATCGCAGATCCCGCTCCATGTGGCGAGCCGCGCGTTGTTGCAACCGCGTTGCACTATCGCCGGGAATCGGTATTTTGGGTGCGACATATCGGAAGAACTGGCGTCCACCCGCGCCAGTTCCGCGTGGCGGCGCTTGACCTTGCGCCTGCGAACGCGCAACTGCCAGCCGGAAACGGCTGGCCCATTTCGCGTGCCGCCGCAACGGAACAGCGAAAGGGACCAATCCGCCATGACCCAGGTCGGCAAGAACTCGCTCGATACCCGCAGCACACTGGCTGTGGGTGACAAGAGCTACGCCTATTATTCCTTCGCCAAGGCGTCGGAAAAGATCGGCGACATCTCTCGCCTGCCCTTCTCCATGAAGGTGCTGCTGGAAAACCTGCTCCGGTTCGAAGATGCGGGCTTCACCGTTTCGGTCGGTGACATCCAGGCGATCGCCGACTGGCAGAAGAACCCGACCACCGGCAAGGAAATCCAGTACCGCCCGGCCCGCGTGCTGCTGCAGGACTTCACCGGCGTCCCCTGCGTGGTCGATCTGGCCGCCATGCGCGATGCGATCGTGAAGCTGGGCGGCGATACCAGCAAGATCAATCCGCAGGTGCCGGTCAACCTGGTGATCGATCACTCCGTCATGGTGGACGAGTTCGGCCACCCCCGGGCGTTCGAACAGAACATGGAGATCGAGTACGAACGCAACATGGAGCGTTACGACTTCCTCAAGTGGGGCTCCAAGTCGCTCGACAACTTCTATGCCGTGCCCCCGGGCACCGGCATCTGCCACCAGGTCAATCTGGAGAACATCGCCAAGACCGTCTGGTCGAGCGAGGACCAGGACGGCCAGCTGGTCGCCTATCCCGACACCTGCGTCGGCACCGACAGCCACACCACCATGGTCAACGGCCTGGGCGTGCTGGGCTGGGGCGTCGGCGGGATCGAGGCGGAGGCCGCGATGCTTGGCCAGCCCGTGTCCATGCTGATCCCCGAAGTGGTCGGCTTCAAGTTCACCGGCGAACTGATGGAAGGCGTCACCGCCACCGATCTGGTGCTGACCTGCACCTCCATGCTGCGCAAGCATGGCGTGGTCGGCCGGTTCGTGGAATATTTCGGCCCCGGCCTCGCTTCGCTGTCGCTGGCCGATCGCGCGACGCTGGCCAACATGGCGCCGGAATATGGCGCCACCTGCGGCTTCTTCGGCATCGACGACAAGACGCTGGACTATCTGCGCCTGACCGGGCGCGAGGAAGAGCAGATCGCGCTGGTCGAAGCCTATGCCAAGGAACAGGGCTTCTGGATGCTGCCGGATGCCGAGGATCCGGTGTTCTCCTCCACGCTGGAACTGGACCTGGCGACCGTCGTCCCTTCGCTCGCCGGCCCCAAGCGTCCGCAGGACTGGGTCGCGCTGCCGGACGTCGATGACGTGTTCAACCGTGACATGGCCGAAACCTACAAGAAGTCGGCCCGGCGCGTGCCGGTGGAAGGCAAGGATTTCGACATCGGCGATGGCGACGTGATGATCGCCGCCATCACCAGCTGCACCAACACCTCCAACCCGTCCGTGCTGGTCGCCGCCGGTCTCGTCGCCAAGAAGGCGGACGAGCTGGGCCTGAAGCCCAAGCCTTGGGTCAAGACCAGCCTGGCGCCGGGCTCGCAGGTCGTCACCGACTACCTGAACAAGGCCGGGTTGCAGACCCATCTCGACAATATCGGCTTCAACCTGGTCGGTTATGGCTGCACCACCTGCATCGGCAATTCCGGCCCGCTGGCCGAACCGATCAGCAAGGCGATCAACGAGAACGGCCTGGTCGCCAGCGCCGTGATCTCCGGCAACCGCAACTTCGAAGGGCGCGTATCGCCGGACGTGCGCGCCAACTTCCTCGCCAGCCCGCCGCTGGTGGTTGCCTACGCGCTGAAGGGCACGGTGATCAGCGACTTCATCACCACTCCGATCGGCACCGGCAGCAACGGGCAGGACGTGTTCCTGAAGGACATCTGGCCCACCAATCTGGAAGTTGCCGAACTGATGACCGCCAGCGTCGATCGCCAGATGTTCCAGGCCCGTTATGCCGACGTCTACAAGGGTGACGAGCACTGGCAGGCGATCGACGTTACCGGATCGGAAACCTATTCGTGGCGCGCCGATTCGACCTACGTCGCCAACCCGCCCTATTTCGAGGGCATGGACATGACCCCGGCGCCGGTGACCGACATCGTTGAGGCGAAGCCGCTGGCGATCCTGGGCGATTCGATCACCACCGACCACATCAGCCCGGCGGGTTCGATCAAGGCCGACAGCCCGGCAGGCCGCTGGCTGATGGAGCACGGGGTGGAGCGCAAGGATTTCAACTCTTACGGCTCGCGTCGTGGCCATCACGAGGTGATGATGCGCGGCACCTTTGCCAACATCCGCATCCGCAACGAGATGGTGCCCGGGATCGAGGGCGGCATGACCCGCTACGGCACGGAGGTCATGGCGATCTATGACGCTGCGCAGAAGCACAAGGCGGACAACACCCCGCTGGTGGTGATCGGCGGCAAGGAATACGGCACCGGCTCCAGCCGCGACTGGGCGGCCAAGGGTACCGTGCTGCTGGGTGTGCGCGCGGTGATCGTGGAAAGCTTCGAGCGTATCCACCGCTCCAACCTGGTGGGCATGGGCGTGCTGCCGCTGCAGTTCCAGAATGGCGACACGCGCGAGACGCTGGGCCTGACGGGCAATGACAGCTTCACCATCCTGGGCCTGGCCACGCTGAAGCCGCTGCAGGACGTGGAAGTCCAGGTGACCCGCGCCACGGGCGAGACCTTCACCTTCACCGCCAAGTGCCGCATCGATACCGCCAACGAGTTCGAGTATTACCAGAACGGCGGCATTCTGCAGTACGTGCTGCGCAACCTGGCTGCGTAAGCCTTACCGGACCTGAGAAAGAGAGGGCGGCCCTGGCGACGGGGCCGCCCTTTTCTATTCCGCCTCGTCGAACAGCCCGCCCTGCGGTCCGCTGGGTGGCGAGAGGCCGAGATGCTTCCACCCGCCATCGTTCAGGCACCGCCCGCGCGCGGTGCGGGCGACGAGGCCGAGCTGGATCAGGAACGGCTCCACCACCTCCTCGATCGTGTCGCGCGGTTCGGCCAGGCCGGCGGCGAGCGTCTCCACCCCCACCGGCCCGCCCTTGTAGATACCGGCGATCATCTGGAGGTAGCGGCGGTCCATCGCATCGAGGCCGAGGCTGTCGACCTCCAGCCGGGTCAGCGCCTCGTCCGCCAGGGTCCGCGTCACCACGTCGCGGCCCGCCACATGGGCGAAGTCGCGCACGCGGCGCAGCAGACGGCCGGCGACGCGCGGCGTGCCGCGGCTGCGGCGGGCGATCTCCCGCGCGCCGTCCGGGTCGATGACGAGGCCGAGCAGGCCGGCGGCGCGGCTGACCACCCGGGTCAGTTCGCCTTCGGTATAGAACACCAGTCGCAGCGGGATGCCGAAGCGGTCGCGCAAGGGGGTGGTCAGCAGCCCCTGCCGCGTGGTGGCGCCGATCAGGGTAAAGGGCGGCAGGTCGATGCGCACGCTGCGCGCCGAGGGCCCTTCGCCGATGATCAGGTCGAGCGCGCGATCCTCCATAGCCGGATAGAGCACCTCCTCGACCACAGGATTCAGGCGGTGGATCTCGTCGATGAACAGCACGTCATGCGGTTCGAGATTGGTCAGCAGCGCCGCCAGGTCGCCCGCCTTGGCGATCACCGGGCCGCTGGTGGCGCGGAAGCCCACGCCCAGTTCCTTGGCCACGATCTGCGCCAGCGTGGTCTTGCCCAGACCCGGCGGGCCGAAGAACAGGACATGGTCCATCGCTTCCCCCCGCCCCTTCGCCGATTCGATGAAGACGCGCAGGTTCTCCCGCGCGGCTTCCTGCCCGGTGAAGTCGCGCAGGCTCTTGGGCCGCAGCGCAGCGTCGACATCCTCCGGCTGACGGGCGGGCGACAGTTCGGGATTGGTGCTCATGATCCTGCTCCGCTCATCCTGCCGCCAGCTTCAGCGCCACGCGGACCAGCGTGTTGAGGTCGGCGTCCTCGCCCAGCTCCTCCTGCGCGCGGGCCACGGCGCCGGCCGCGACCGCTGGCTTGAAGCCGAGGTTCTGCAGCGCGCTGACCGCATCGCCGCTGAGGCTGCCCGGCGTGGCCGCCGCCATCGCCGCGACGCCGCCGCCACCGGGCATGGCGCCGGCCTTGTCCTTCAGTTCGTTGACGATGCGCGCCGCCAGCTTCGGCCCCACGCCCTGGGCCCGCGACACGCTGGCCGCATCACCAGCGGCGCAGGCATCGCGCAGCTCGGCCGGCGCGAGGGCGGAGAGGATCGCCAGCGCGACCTTCGACCCCACGCCCTGCACATGGGTCAGCAGACGGAACCAGTCCCGTTCCTCCCCCTTGGCGAAGCCGAGCAGGCGCAGGTCGGTTTCCGACACCTGCAGGTCGGTATGCACGGTACACGCCTCCCCCACATGGCCCAGCGCGGACAGGGTGCGGCTGGAGCAATGGACCATGTAGCCGACCCCGCCGACATCGATGATCGCCCAGTCGAGCCCGGTCTCCAGCAGCCGGCCGGAAAGGCGGGCGATCATCGCCCGCCCCCCGCCGGGGGGGTGACACAGGTTGCACTGTAGACCGCCCGGAACGCGCCACCTTGCCGGGGGCGGCCGGCACCATGGCGCGGGAAGGCGTCACGGTGGCGGCCGCAGGTGTCGCCCGGGCGCGGGCTGGTGTCGCGATGGCGAACCGATGTGTCGCCTTGCCGGTGCGCGATGTCGCGACAGGCGACGCGAGTGTCGCGGTGAGCGCCGGCAGTGTCACGGTGGGAAGCGGGGGAAAGCTGCATGGCGCCCACCTGCCAGATCGGCGGCGAGTAGGAAAGTTTCGCCATGTTGCCGGCCATGGACAGATGCCGTCATTCTGGCGATAGCGCGTGCCATGAGCTGGAACACATTCGGGCGGGTCTTGCGGTTCACCACCTGGGGCGAGAGCCACGGGCCGGCGCTGGGCGCGGTGGTCGACGGGTGCCCGCCGGGGCTGCGCCTGAGCGAAGCGGACATCCAGCCCTTCCTAGATGCACGCAAGCCCGGCACCAGCCGCTTCACCACGCAGCGGCGCGAGGCAGACGAGGTGCGGATCCTGTCCGGCACGTTCGAGGGGCAGACCACCGGCACGCCGATCAGCCTGATGATCGAGAACACCGACCAGCGGTCCAAGGATTATGGCGAGGTCGCCAAGGCATACCGCCCCGGCCATGCCGATTATGCCTATGACGCGAAGTACGGCCTGCGCGATTATCGCGGCGGCGGGCGGTCCAGCGCGCGGGAGACCGCGGCGCGGGTGGCGGCGGGCGCCGTGGCGCGGCTGGTGATCCCGGAAGTGACAATCACGGCCTGGGTCAGCGCGATCGGCGGCGATGCGGTCGATCCGGCGAACTTCGATGCGGCGGAGATCGGCCGCAACCCGTTCTTCTGCCCCGACCCTGTCGCCGCCGCGCGCTGGGAGGGATTGGTGGATGCGGCCCGCAAGGACGGGTCGAGCCTGGGCGCGCTGGTCGAATGCGTGGCCACCGGCGTGCCGGCGGGCTGGGGCGCGCCGCTTTATGCCAAGCTGGATGCGGATCTGGCGGCGGGGATGATGGGGATCAATGCGGTCAAGGGCGTGGAGATCGGCGAAGGCATGGCCGCCGCTGCGCTGCGGGGCGAGGACAATGCCGATCCGATGCGGCCCGGGGTTGATGGTGTCGAGTTCACCGCCAATCATGCGGGCGGCATCGCCGGCGGGATCGCCACGGGGCAGCCGGTGGTGGTGCGCGTCGCGTTCAAGCCGACCAGTTCGATCCTGATCCCGCAGGACACGATCACGCGCGACGGTGAGGCGACGCAGCTGGCCACCAAGGGGCGGCATGATCCGTGCGTCGGCATCCGCGGGGTGCCGGTGGTGGAGGCGATGATGGCGCTGGTGCTCGCCGACCACAAGTTGCTACACCGCGCACAGATGGGGTGAAGCAGGGGGCAGGCGCGAGTCGATGGAAGCAAGCGCCGCGCAGATGCCCTGGGACAAGATCATCGGCGCCGCCGCGAGCAGCGCGCTGGGCGTCATTTCGCTCGTCATCCTGATTGCCGGCGGCGTGGCGGTGCTGCTGTTCCGCAATGCCGGTGAACGGACGCGGCTGCTGGTGTTCGGCATGCTGGTGTTCGGACTGGCCGGGGTGGTGGCGGCGGTGCTGCTGCAACGCGAGACGACCGTCGTACCGGTGCCGGACGACACGGCCGGCCCGCAACAGTCCGGGCCGGTCACCCCTGTCCCGCGCCCGGACGACGCCGACGTGCCGGACGCGCAGCGGACAGACGATCCGCCAGCCGAACCCGACCCGCCGGAGCCGGCACGGCTGGTCGCGACCGTGCCGCAGATCGACGGCCTGTGGCGTGATCCCGACGGTTTTACCTACCGCATCATGCAGGACGGGACGGATGTGGCCATCGAAGGTTATGCCGCCGGGCAGCTTATCGCGCAGGGCGAAGGCACGATCGCCGGTCAGCAGCTGCAATACAGCTTCCGCAACCAGGCCAACGGATCGAGCGGCGATTGCTCCGGCCGGATCGCCCCGGGCGAACGCTCCATCTCGGGCAGCTGCGACAGCACGATGGGAACGATGTTCTTCGCCGTCGCGCGCTAGGGCCCCTTCCCTAGATCACCTCCACTGCTCTACAGCGCGCGGAGACGGGGGAAGATAGAATGCACATGAATGCCGCTGAAGCATTCCTGCTGGCCATGCTGGTGATCTATGCGCTGCCATGGCTGGTCTGGCGGCTGGGGCGGACCGATGGCTGGGCACCGCTGGTGGTGGTGCAGATCGTCGGCGGCATCCTGCTGGGGCCGGGCGTGCTGGGCGTGGCCTGGCCGGCGGCTTACGCCACGATCTTCACCCCTGCCACGATCACTTCCCTGAACGGCGTTGCGATGTGGGCGGTGATGATGTTCGTGTGGGTCGCCGGCATCGAGCTGGACATCGTGGAGGCCTGGCGCCGACGGACGGAAACGGGCGTCACCGCGGGCCTCGCGCTGGCCGTGCCGCTGCTGGCGGGCAGCGGGGCGGCGCTGCTGCTGCTGCAGGCGCCCGGCTGGCGCGGGCCGGCGGGGGCGGACTGGCAGGTGGTGCTGGGCATCGGCATGGCGTGCGCCGTCACCGCGTTGCCGATCCTGGTGCTGTTCCTGGAACGGCTGGACATCCTGCGCGCGCCGCTGGGCCAGCGCGTACTGCGCTATGCCAGCCTGGACGACGTAGCGATCTGGGGCGTGCTGGCGCTGATCCTGCTGGATTGGGAGCGGGTGGGCCGGCAGGGCGCGTTCCTGATCGGGTTCGTGCCCGCTGCGCTGGCGGTACGCTGGCTGATGGCACGGGTCAGCGCGGCGGATCGCTGGGCACTCAGCCTGATCTGGCTGGCCGCCTGCGGCTTTGCCGGCGACTGGGCGGGCCTGCACTTCATGGTCGGTGCCTTCCTGTCGGGCATGGTGCTGGATGCCCGGCTGTTCGACCAGGCGGCGATGGACCGGTTCCGCGGCTTCGTGCTGCTGGCGCTGATGCCGGTGTTCTTCCTGTCCACCGGCCTGCGCACCGAATGGGGCATGGGCGGATGGACGGTGTTTGCGGCGGCCGGCCTGCTGCTGGTGGCGTCGGTCGGCGGCAAGCTGGCGGGCGTGGGGCTGGCCGGGCGGCTGCTCGGCTGGCCGAAGGGCGAAGGGCTGACGATCGGCTGGCTGCTGCAGACCAAGGCGCTGATCATGATCATCTTCGCCAACATCCTGCTGGACCGGCAGATCATCACCGCCGACACCTTCACCGCGCTGCTGCTGATGGCGCTGGGCAGCACGATGCTGACCATGCCCATGGTGCGGAGCCGGATCGCGGAGATGCGGTCCCATGCGAAAACCAGCCCCGCCCTGCCAGAGGACGGGACCGGTTCCCGCGACCCCGTCTAGGGCCTCGCCCCCTCCCCGTTACGGGGCAGGGGGAAGTCAGGTATCGGCATCAGATCAGACGCGGCGATCGCCCACAGGGCGGCTTTCCACGTCGAAGCGGTCGGCATCCATCACCTTGCACCAAGCCTTGATGAAGTCGCGCACGAACTTCTCCTCGTTGCCGCGTTCGGCATAGACCTCGGCCGTGGCGCGCAGCTGCGAGTTGGAGCCGAAGATCAGGTCCGTGCGGGTGGCGCGCCACTTCTCCTGCCGGCCGCCGCGATCATAGCCGATGAACTCCTCGTCGCTGGTGGAATCGACCAGCTCCCACATGGTGTCCATGTCGAGCAGGTTGACGAAGAAGTCGTTCGTCAGCTGCCCCTTGCGGGTGGTGAACACGCCTTCCGGCTTGTCCCCGTGATTGGCGCCGAGCACCCGCAGCCCGCCCACCAGCACCGTCATCTCGGGGCCGGAGAGGCCGAGCAGCGAGGCACGATCGAGCAGCAGCTCCTCCGTCTTTACCGATTGCCGCGTCTTCAGGTAGTTGCGGAAGCCATCGGCCAGCGGCTCCATCACGGCGAAGCTTTCGGCATCGGTCCAGTCCTGCGTCGCATCGCCACGGCCGCCCTTGAACGGCACATCCACAGCGAACCCGGCGTCCCGTGCCGCCTTCTCCACCGCGGCGGTGCCGGCGAGGACGATGGCATCGGCCATCGACAGCGATCCACGCACCGCATCGATGCCGGCCAGGACCTGCGACAGCTCCTCCGGTTCGTTGACCGCCCAGCCACGCTGCGGCTCCAGCCGGATGCGCGCCCCGTTGGCGCCGCCGCGATGGTCGGACCGGCGGTAGGTCGAGGCGGAGGCCCATGCCGTGCGGACCAGCTGCCCGACCGTGAACCCGGCGCCCAGGATCGCCTGCCTGAAGGCGGCGACATCAGCGTCGGACGGCATCGTGCCGGCGGGGACCGGGTCCTGCCAGATCAGGTCCTCTTCCGGCACTTCGGGACCGAGGTAGCGGACCTTGGGCCCCATGTCGCGATGGGTCAGCTTGAACCAGGCGCGGGCGAAGGCATCCTTGAATGCCTCGTGATCGTTGCGGAACCTTTCGGAGATTGCGCGGAATTCCGGGTCCATCTTCATCGCCATGTCGGCCGTCGTCATCATGGTCGGCACCTTGCGGGACGGATCATGCGCGTCCGGCGCCATGTCCTCCTCCCGCTGGTTGATCGGCTGCCACTGGCGTGCGCCGGCGGGGCTTTCGACGATCTCGTAATCGTAATCGAGCAGCAGGCGGAAGTAGTTCTCGCTCCATTCGGTGGGCGTGTTGACCCACGCGCCCTCGATCCCGCTGGTGATGGTGTGCGCGCCGTTGCCGGTCTCGAACTTGCTGGTCCAACCCAGGCCCTGCAGGTGGATCTCCGCCTCGCCGGGCGACTTGTCGACCAGGCTGGCATCGCCCGCGCCGTGCGCCTTGCCGAAGGTGTGGCCGCCGGCGGTGAGCGCCACCGTCTCCTCCGGGTTCATCGCCATCCGCTCGAACGTGACCTTGATGTCGTGCGCGGATTGCAGCGGGTCCATGTTGCCGCCGCGCCCTTCGGGATTGACGTAGATGAGGCCCATCTGGATCGCGGCGAGCGGAGTCTCGAGGTCGAGTTCCTCCTCCGGCAGGATGCGCGTCTTGTTGTCCGCATGGCCGACCATGGTCTCTTCCGAGCCCCAGTAGACGTCACGCTCCGCCTCGAACACGTCGGCCCGGCCGCCGCCGAAGCCGAACACCGGCCCGCCCATCGATTCGATGGCCACGTTGCCGGTCAGGATGAACAGGTCGGCCCAGCTGATGTGCTTGCCGTACTTCTGCTTGATCGGCCACAGCAAGCGCCGCGCCTTGTCGAGGTTGCCGTTGTCGGGCCAGGAGTTGAGCGGCTCGAACCGCTGCTGCCCGCTATTGGCCCCGCCGCGGCCATCCGCCGTGCGGTAGGTGCCCGCCGCGTGCCAGGCCATGCGGATGAAGAACGGGCCGTAATGGCCGTAATCCGCCGGCCACCAGGGCTTGGAATCGGTCATCAATGCCAGGATGTCGGCCTTCAGCGCGGCGTAGTCGAGCTGCCTGAATGCCTCGCTGTACACGAAGTCGCTGCCCATCGGGTCGGGCGAGAGGCCGCCATAATGCAGGATTTCCAGCGGCAGCGAATCGGGCCACCAGTCACGGTTGGTCCGCCCGAGCAGCGTGCGTGGCTTGACGTTGTCGTTGAACGGGCAGCCGCCCGTCATCTCGCCGGTCTTCATGTCCATGGCATCTCTCCTTGCCTTATGGCGAGGAGACTATGCGCCAAACGTGTCACCGCCAAACGGTTCGTTCCGAACAGATTGAACGAGGAAAGCGATGACAGGTAAAGGCGCGCCGCAGCCGAAGCCACGACGCGCCCTGCCCTGCGACCATCCGCCCTGCGATCAGGCGGCTTCGAAGGCCTGCGCGATCTCTTCCACCGCCTCGTTGCGGATCAGGTAGTCGAAGGCGGACAGCGCCGCCTTGCTGCCTTCGCCCATGGCGATGATGATCTGCTTGTACGGCACCGTGGTGCAGTCGCCCGCCGCGAACACGCCGGGCAGGTTGGTGGCGGCATGGCCGTCGATCACGATCTCGCCGTGCTTCGACAGTTCCAGCCCGCAATCCTTCAGCCATTCGGTGTTGGGCACCAGGCCGATCTGCACGAACACGCCTTCCAGCGCGACATGCTGTTCGGCGCCGGTGGCGCGGTCCTTGTAGCGCAGCCCGTCCACCCGGGCGCCGTCGCCGGTCACCTCCGTGGTCTGGGCGTTCACCAGGATATCGACGTTGCGCATGGAGCGCAGCTTGTCGACCAGCACCTGGTCCGCCCGCAGCTTCGTGTCGAATTCCACCAGCGTGACGTGGCCGACGATGTTGGCGAGGTCGATTGCCGCCTCCACGCCGGAATTGCCGCCGCCGATCACCGCCACGCGCTTGCCCTTGAACAGCGGGCCGTCGCAGTGCGGGCAATAGGCCACGCCCTTGTTGCGGTACTCCTGCTCGCCCGGCACGCCAAGATTGCGCCAGCGTGCGCCGGTGGACAGGATGATGGATCGCGCCTTCAGCGATGCACCGTTGTCGAACACCACCTCGTGCATGCCGCCGGGCCGGTCGGCCGGGATCAGCCTGGTCGCGGTCTGCAGGTTCATGATGTCCACCGGATATTCGCGGACATGCGCCTCCAGCTGGGCGGCCAGCTTGGGCCCTTCGGTGTAGGAGGTGGAGATGAAGTTCTCGATCCCCAGCGTGTCCAGCACCTGCCCGCCGAAGCGTTCGGCCGCCACGCCGGTGGCGAAGCCCTTGCGCGCGGTATAGACCGCGGCCGCCGCACCGGCGGGGCCTCCGCCGACCACCAGCACCTCGAACGGGGTCTTGTCGGCCAGCCTGGCGGCGGCGCGCGCGCCGGCATTGCCGTCCAGCTTGGCGAGGATCTCCTCCACGCTCATCTTCCCGCTGGCGAACATCTCGCCATTCAGGAAGGTGGCGGGCACGGCCATCACGCCGCGCTCGTCCACCTCAGCCTGGAACGAGCCGCCTTCCACCAGGGTGGCGGTGATGTGCGGGTTGTACAGCGCCATCAGCGTCAGTGCCTGCACCACGTCCGGGCAGTTGTGGCAGCTGAGGCTGAAGTACATCTCGAAGGCGTATTCACCCTCCAGCGCGGCGATCTGCTGCAGCACCTCGTCCGACACCTTGGGCGGGTGGCCGCCGGCCCACAGCAGCGCCAGCACGAGCGAAGTGAATTCATGCCCCATCGGCAGGCCGGCGAAGCGGACCCACTTGGCGGCATCGCCCGCGCGACGGATGATGAAGGAAGGCCGACGCGCATCGTCGCCATCGAAGCTGGCGGTCACGAGGTCGGACAGGGCCGCGATCTCGGTCAGCAAGGCGCGCGTGTCGGCGCTGCGCTTGCCGTCGTCCAGCGAGGCGACGAGCTCGATCGGCTCGCGCAGATTGCCCAGATATTGCCGCAGCTGCTGCGTCATGGTGGCGTCGAGCATGGGGAAACTCCTGTGCGGGGGTGAGTACTGCAGACGCGAAGGCCCGGGGCATCCTGCTCGGAAGGGGGAGAGAGCAGGAGACCCCGGGCCACGCGACCCGATGCTAGGCTCGGGGTTTATCGGTCGGTGTCAGGTCAGAGCTTGCCGACCAGATCCAGCGAGGGGGCCAGCGTATCTTCGCCTTCTTCCCACGCGGCCGGGCAGACCTGACCCGGATTGTTGCGGACATACTGCGCGGCGCGAATCTTGCGGACCAGTTCGTTCGCGTTGCGGCCCACGCCTTCCGAGGTGATCTCCATGATCTGGATCACGCCATCGGGATCGATCACGAAGGTCGCGCGATCAGCCAAGCCGCTTTCCTCGCGCAGCACGCCGAAGTTCTTGGACAGCGTGTGCAGCTGGTCGCCCAGGAAGGCATACTTGATCTTGCCGATCTTCTCGGACGTGTCGTGCCAGGCCTTGTGCGCGAAGTGGGTGTCGGTCGACACGCCGAACACTTCCACGCCCAGCTTCTGCAGCTGCGGGTAATGCTCGTTCAGGTCTTCCAGTTCGGTCGGGCACACGAAGGTGAAATCGGCCGGGTAGAAGAAGAAGATCGCCCACTTGTTGGCGATGTCGGCATCCGTCACGTCGAAGAACTCGCGGCCTTCCTGATAGGCGGTCGCCTTGAACGGCTTGATGGTGCTGCCGATGATACCCATGGGTTGCGATGCTCCGATGTTGTTGGTGACTGTGTCTATCCAGGAGATAGTGCGCTGCACCATCCTTCGCCAATGCAACAATCCGATCGGTCTGATCGATTGCGGCAATGGGTGGCGGAGGCGCGACGGATGTTGCCAGCCCGGTCTGGCTGGCGCCGCACTCGCCCGCCTGGCACGCTTCACCGCGAGCGGCGCAGCACCAGGTAGAGTGCGCCATCACCGCCATGCCGGCGATGCGCGGCGCGGATCGCCACCACATCGCTGGCGTGCGGCCCGGCAGCGAGCCAGTCGAGCACCTTGGCACGGATCGCGCCGCGCCGGGTGCCGCGATCGGCCGCCTCGACCGGACGCGGGCGACCGGTGACCAGCAGCACCAGCCGTGCCCCCATCACCCGCGCCTGCCCCAGACCCAGGTGCAGCCGGTCATAGGCCTGATCCAGCGTGTGGCCGTGCAGGTCGATGGTGAAGTCGGGCGCGATCGCAGCCTTGGCCAGACGCCGCTCCCAGCTGGAATCAAGCCCTACCTGCTGGGCCAGAGGGGGTACGCGGCCCTTGTCCGGCTGCGGCGGGGCGGGGATGACGCGCGCCGCGGGTTTGCGGGCGGCCTTGGCCGGTACCGGCGGCGGCGCGGCGGCCGGGGCGGGCTCCGGCGGCAGGGCACGGCCGGGCAACGGCGTCACGCTGCGCGCCAGCCGGCTCCAGAGTGCCTGCTCGTCGGCGGAAAGACCGCGCGGCGGGCGGGGCATGGGTGTCGGTGCGCGTGAACGGACGGAGCGGATCAGCCCTCGTCCGTCTCGTCCAGCAGCCAGTCGGGATCGGCGGAGGACACATCGCGGCTGAAGGTCCAGATGTCGCGCGCCTCGATCGCGTCGACCAGCGAGCCGGCGATGACATGACCATCCCGGTCGCGCGTCACAGCGGCGACGTCGGCCACGAACAGGACCGCGATGCGGGCGATGCGGCCATCCAGGCTGGCGCCTTCGATCTGCACGTTCTCGATCCGGACCAGCCGGTTCTCCAGCGTCTCGCCCGCAGCCTCCCGCGCGTCGATCGCAGCGGCGAAGCTGGCGTAGACGTCATCGTCGCACAGGCTGCGCAGTTCCTCGCGATCGCCGCGCCAGAACGCCTCCAGCACCATGCGGTAGGCGCCCCGCGCACCGCCAAGGAACTGCGCCATGTCGAACCGGCGGTCGGCCGCGGCGATCTGCCGCAGCGCGCCTTCGATGGCGGGCGACACCCCGGGGATCTCGCGCTGCACCTCGCCCGGGCGGCGGGCCATATCGGGCTGCGACGGTGCGGGCACCGCGCGCGGGGCGGTGCCTTCGGGCCGTTCGAAACGGGTCGGCACCGGCTCCTCCTCATGCTCGGCCCGGCGGCCCAGCACGGAATACAGCCGCAGCCCCAGAAAGGCTGCGATCATGGCGAGGATGACGATCTCGATCACGTGTTTGTCCCGCTGCGGACCGGCACGGGCATGCGTGTCGTCCTGAGTTACCTGCTGTCCTGCCAAAAATAGGCACACAACACAAATCCGCAACGCGCAAGGCGGCACAACGGCCCCGGTGGCAGACGGGATGGCGCCCGTTGCAGCGATCGAGGGGCGATGCTACGCGCCGGCGCCTGTTTCATCTTAGCGACCGAAAGCATTTTCATCATGGCCGACCAAGGCGACGTCCTCACCAACCTCGACAACATCATGGGCGGCAACGGCGCCAGTGGCGCCAACGGCCATGATGACGGGCCGATCGCCGGGCTGGTGACGCAGTATGTCAAGGACCTGTCGGTCGAGAACCCGCGCGCGCCCGAAAGCTTCCAGTGGACGGAGCAGCCGCAGCTGGACGTGCAGTTCAACATCGCCGCGCGCCAGATCAGCGACGAGTTCACCGAAGTCGAACTGAAGATCACCACCTCCGCCAAGAGCAGCCAGGGCACCGCCTACATGGTGGAGCTGGCCTATTGCGGGCTGGTGGGCATGCGCAACATGAGCGACGACCAGCGCCACGCCTTTTCGTATGCCGAGGCACCGCGCATCCTGTTCCCCTTCGCCCGCCGCGTGATTGCCGATGCGGTGCGCGATGCCGGTTTCCAGCCGCTGCTGCTGGACCCGATCGACTTCCAGGGCCTGTACCTGCAGCAATTGCAGCAGCAGCGTCTGCAGGCCGAGCAGCTGGCGGGCGAGCCGGCGGGCGAGGCCTGATCGCCTGAACGGCAGGGCCGGCGCATGAGCCCAGTCTTTCCATGAGCCCGGTCTTTTCATGAGCCTGGTCAGGAATGTCGGTACGATCGGCGGGCTGACCGCGGTCAGCCGGGTGTTCGGCTTCATCCGCGACATGCTGGTGGCCCGCGTGCTGGGCGCGGGGCTGGCGGCAGATGCCTGGCAGCTGGCCTTCACCCTGCCCAACACCTTCCGCCGGCTGTTTGCCGAAGGCGCGTTCTCCGTAGCCTTCGTCCCGATGTACACCCGCCGGCTGCATGGCACCGAGGACGGCGCCAGCGGCGAGGAGGCGGCCGACCGCTTCGCGGGTGACGTGCTGTCCGTGTTCGTGTGGGTGCTGCTGGGCTTTTCCGCGCTGGCGATGCTGGCCATGCCGGGGATCGTCTGGCTGCTGGCGCGCGAGTATCAGGCGGTGCCCGGCAAGTTCGAGCTGGCGGTGACGCTGTCGCGGGTCACCTTCCCCTATCTGCTGCTGGTCAGCCTGGTGGCGATGCTGTCCGGCCTGCTGAACGCGCGCAGCCGCTTCGCGCCGGGCGCCTTCGTGCCGGTGCTGCTGAACCTGGTGCTGATCGCGGGCGTGGTCACCGGCTATTTCTGGCGGCAGCGGACCGGCAGCGACGTGTCGGTGGCCTGGGCCCTGGCGTGCGCACTGGCGGCGGCGGGCGTGGCGCAGCTGGCCTACATGGCGTGGGCCACGCGCCGGGCCGGCGTGCGGCTGCGGGTGACGCGCCCCCGCTTCACGCCCGACGTGCGGCGGCTGGGCATGCTGATCCTGCCGGCCACCTTCGGCGCGGGGATCTACCAGATCAGCCAGCTGGTCGACACGTTCTTCGCCACGAGCCTGCCGCAGGGATCGCTCACGCTGCTGAAGCTGGCGGACCGGCTGAACCAGATGCCGCTGGGCATCTTCGGCATCGCGCTGGGCACCGCGATCCTGCCGATGCTGGCGCGCCATATCCAGGGCGGGGACATGCGCGAGGCGCAGCGGCTGCAGGCCAATGCGGTGGAGGTGGCGACGCTGCTGACGCTACCCGCCGCCGCCGCGCTCGCGATCTGCGCGCCGGCCTTCGTCACCGCGTTCTTCGTGGGTGGCAAGATGACGCTGGCGAGCGGCGCGATCATGGCGGACATCGTGGTAGCTCTGGTCTGCGGCCTGCCCGCCTATGTGCTGGTGAAGGTGTTCCAGCCCGCCTTCTTCAGCCGGGAGGATACGCGCACTCCGGTGTGGAGCGCGGCCGCCACGCTGGCGGTGAACATCGCGCTGAACTTCTACGTGGTGCCGCGATACGGCATCGTGGGGCTGGCGGCGGCCACCGCCTTCACCGCGACGCTGAACGTGGCGGTGCTGTATGCGGTGCTGCAGCTGCGCGGCTGGTTCCGCTTCACCGCCCGGCTGGGCTCGCGCATCGCGCGGCAATTGCTGGCGACCGGGGTGATGAGTGCGGTGCTCTGGCTGCTGATGCCGTTGCTGGCCCCTTATTTCGGTGGAACGGTGGTGGAACGGGTGCTGTCGCTGGCGGTGCTGGTCGGCGCCGGTGTGGTGGTGTTCTTCGGCGTGGCGTATGCGGCCGGCGCGATCGACCGCGACCTGCTGGGGCAGCTGCGACGGCGGCGTCCCGCGAAACCGGTCGATCTTGCCGAGTGATGTGCTAGGGGCCGTGCCCATGCGTATCGTCTCCGGCATCCAGCCCACCGGGCAGCTTCATCTCGGCAATTATCTCGGCGCCATCCGCAACTGGGTGCGCATGCAGGACGAGCTGCCGGACGGGGCGGAATGCCTGTTCTTCCTGGCGGACATGCACGCCATCTCCATGCCGCACGACCCCGCCGCGCTGCGCGCGGGCACGCTGGAGCTGGCGGCGGCGCTGGTGGCCTGCGGGATCGATCCGGCGCGTTCCATCCTGTTCAACCAGGCGCAGGTGCCCCAGCATGCGGAGCTGCAGTGGCTGCTCAACGGCACCGCCCGGATGGGCTGGCTGAGCCGCATGACGCAGTTCAAGGACAAGTCCGGCAAGAACCGCGAGGGCGCCAGCGTGGCGCTGTTCACCTATCCCGTGCTGCAGGCCGCCGACGTGCTGCTGTACCAGGCGACGCATGTGCCGGTGGGCGAGGACCAGAAGCAGCATCTGGAGCTGGCGCGCGACATCGCGCAGAAGTTCAACAACGACTTCGCGACGGAGGACCAGCCGGTCTTCACCCTGCCGGACCCGATCATCCCGCCCGCAGCGGCACGGATCATGAGCCTGCGCGACGGAACCGCCAAGATGAGCAAGTCCGATCCGTCGGACCTGAGCCGGATCAACCTGACCGATTCGGCGGACGAGATCATGAAGAAGGTCAAGAAGGCCAAGACCGATCCCGAGCCGCTGCCTGGCGAGCCGGCAGGTCTGGCCGGCCGGCCGGAGGCGCTGAACCTGCTGACCATCCATGCCGCGCTGACGGATCAGACCGTCGACCAGGTGCTGGCCGAGCATGCGGGCCAGGGTTTCGGCGCGTTCAAGCCGAAGCTGGGCGAGCTGCTGGTGGAGGTGCTGGCGCCGATTACCGTCCGGTTCACGCAGCTGCTGGACGATCGCACGGCGCTGGCGCAGGTGCTGGCCGACGGTGCCGCCCGTGCCCGCGAACTGGCGAAGCCCACGCTGGAGCAGGCCTACAGCGCGCTGGGGATGGTGCGCTGAACGCTCGGGCGATCAGCTCCCGTCAATAAACTTTTCGTTACTCCGCAACCACTTAGACGGCAAACGCGTTCAATCAGCGTTCACAGCGTCGCGCCTATAGCCCGGCCTATCGTATAAAGACTGGGCAGCATTATATACAGGCGGGTCGCTGATCGGGCCTGACCGTTCCGGCCCAGCATCGCTGGAGAAGACTGCATGTCGTTCCTGTCCAAGTATTCCCGCACTGCCAAGCTGGCCACCGTGCCGCTGCTGCTGCTGGGTGTCGCCGCCTGTGCCAGCCCGTTCCGCGCAGATGTATCCCGCTTCCAGGCGCAGTTGCCGGCCCCGCAGGGCCAGACCTTCGCCGTCGTGCCCGAAGACCCGCAGCTGGCCAACAGCCTGGAATTCGCCACCTATTCCAACTGGGTGGCGCAGGAGATGCAGCAGCTTGGTTATGCCCCGGCGCCCAGCGCCGACAGCGCCACGCTGCTGGTCCGCTTCGATTATGGCGTCGACAACGGGCGGGAACGCATCCGCACCACGCCGGGTCTGGGCCCGTGGGGTGCCTGGGGCGGCGGCTTCGGTGGCTATGGCGGGTATGGCCGCTTCAGCCGCTTCGGTGGCGGCCCATGGGGCTATGGCTGGAACCCGGGCTTCTTCGGCGGTGGCTGGGGTGGCGGCTGGGGCGGCGGTCCCGATGTCCGCAGCTACACTGTCTTCACCAGCGGCATCGACGTGAAGATCGACCGCGTGGCCGATGGCCAGCGCCTGTTCGAGGGCAAGGCCCAGGCCGTGTCGACCAGCAACCGCCTGCAATATCTGGTCCCCAACTTGGTAGAGGCGATGTTCACCGACTTCCCCGGCAATTCGGGCGAGACGCTGCGCATCTCCATCGCGCCGGAAAACCAGCCGGTGCAGCGTTCGCGCTGAGCCCAGGTTTCGAGCGAGATGAGACAGACGGCGGTCCAGCGATGGGCCGCCGTCTTGCGTTACAGTGCCTGCGCCGCCGCCCAGCCGCTGGCCCAGGCCCACTGGAAATTGTAGCCGCCCAGCCAGCCGGTGACATCCACCGCCTCCCCGATGAAGTGCAGGCCCGGCAGATGGCGCGCCGCCATGGTCTGCCCGGACAGGCCGGTGGTGGCGACACCGCCCGCGGTCACCTCCGCCTTGGCATAGCCTTCGCTGCCATTGGGCGTGAAGCGCCAGCCCGCCAGCCGATCCTCCGCCGCGGCCAACTTCGCATCGGCCATGCCGACCAGCTCGCCGCCAAGTCCGAGTCGCTCCGCCAGCGCCTCCGCCAGCCGTTCGGGCAGGTGCCGCGCCAGCAGGCGCGGCAGGGTCTGGCGCGGCATGTCGCGCTTGGCCTGTCGCAGCCAGCCGGTGCCAGCCTCCGGCAGGAAGTCGATCACCACCGGCTGGCCACGCCGCCAGTAGGACGACACCTGCAGGATCGCCGGGCCGGACAGGCCACGATGGGTGAACAGGGCCGCCTCCCGGAAGCTGGCCTTGCCGGCCGTTGCAGCGACCGGCGCGGCGATGCCGGACAATTGCCGGAACATCAGCTCCTCCCCCGGCAGGGTCAGCGGCACCAGCGCGGGGCGCGGCTCCACCACCTTCAGCCCGAACCGGCGCGCCAGATCATAGGCGAAGCCGGTCGCACCCAGCTTGGGGATCGACGGCCCGCCGGTCGCGACCACCAGCGCCGGCGCCTGCCAGTGCTGCCCGCCGGCGGTGACGCGGAACATGCCGTCGGCATGGATGACGTCGGTGATCGCCTGCCCGCATTGCACATCGACCTGGCCCCCGTGCGCCCCGGCAGCGGCACATTCGTCCAGCAGCAGGTCCACGATCTGCCGGGCGGAGCCGTCGCAGAACAGCTGCCCCAGCGTCTTCTCGTGCCAGGTGATGCCATGGCGATCGACCAGGGCGACAAAATCGGCGGCGGTGTAGCGCGCCAGCGCGGAGCGGGCGAAATGCGGGTTGGCCGAAAGGAAGCGATCGGGCGCGGTGGCGATGTTGGTGAAGTTGCAGCGGCCCCCGCCGGAAATCAGGATCTTGTTGCCCGGCCGCTCCGCATGGTCGAGCACCAGCACCCGCCGTCCGCGCTGCCCCGCCACGCCGGCGCACATCAGCCCTGCGGCGCCGGCGCCCAGGACGATGGCATCATGGGAAGACGGCATGATCAGCTGTCAGAGACGGGCATGGCCGCCGGTCGAGCCGAAGCCGCCGGCGCCGCGCTCCGTCGTATCCAGCGCCTCGACCTCGTCCCACGCGGCCTGCACCACCGGTGCCAGCACCAGCTGCGCCACGCGGTCGCCGCGTGCGATGGCGAAGGGTTCGCTGCCGTGATTGATCAGGATCACCTTCAGCTCGCCGCGATAGTCGCTGTCGATGGTGCCAGGGGTGTTGGGCACGCTGATGCCATGCTTCAGCGCCAGGCCGGAGCGGGGACGGACCTGGATCTCGAAGCCCGGCGGGATCGCCAGCGCGAGGCCGGTGGCGACCGCATGGCGGGCACCAGGGGCAAGGGTCACGTCCTCGGCCGCCAGCACGTCCATCCCGGCGGCACCGGCGGTGGCATAGGCCGGCAGCGCCAGGCCGGCACCGTGCGGCAGGCGCAGGATCCGGACCGAAACCGGGTCAGTCATTGCCATGATTCTGCAAGGCCTGTGCCATGCGCGCGACGAGGCGGCGAGCGACCTCCTCCTTGGGCAGATGCGGCCAGCTTTCGGCACCATCGGTGGTGACGAGGTGGATCTGGTTGGCGGTGCCGCCCATCACGTCGCCCGAAACATCATTTGCGACGATCCAGTCGGCGCCCTTGCGCACCAGCTTCTCCGCCGCGCTGGCGCGCGGATCGCCGGTTTCGGCCGCAAAGCCGACCAGCAGGCGGGGGCGCTGCGGATGGCGGCCGAGATCGGCCAGGATGTCGGCGTTCGGGGCTAGGCGGATGCCCTCGTCCGTCAGCGCGCTCTTCGGCAGTTTCCTTCCGGCGGCAGCGACCGGACGCCAGTCCGCGACGGCAGCGACCATCACCGCCACATCCGCCGGCAACGCCGCAATCACCGCGGCCTGCATCTCGGCCGCGCTCTCCACGTCGATCCGGTCCACGCCCACCGGGGTCGGCAGCGCAACCGGGCCGGACACCAGCGTCACGCGCGCGCCGGCCTCGGCCGCAGCGGCGGCGATGGCGAAGCCCTGCCGCCCGCTGGACCGGTTGGCGATGTAGCGCACCGGGTCGATCGCCTCATGCGTCGGCCCCGCGGTGACCAGCAGGTGGCGGCCATGCAGCGGGCGCGGACTGGCGGGTGCGAAGTCGGGCTGGCCGGCGAGCGGGTCGGGCAGCAGGCGCGCGATCTCCGCCGCGATCTGCTCGGGTTCGGGCAGGCGGCCGGGGCCGTACTCGCCGCAGGCCATCGGCCCTTCGTCCGGATCCATCACCATCACGCCATCGGCCCGCAAGGTGGCGAGGTTACGTTGCGTGGCGGGGTGCTGCCACATGCGCACGTTCATGGCCGGCACCGCCAGCACCGGCGTGTCGGTCGCCAGCAGCAGCGTGGTGGCAAGATCGCCGGCGATGCCACCGGCCATCTTGGCCAGCAGGTCCGCCGTGGCGGGGCACACCACCACCAGGTCGGCCGCGCGGCTGAGCTGGATATGGCCGATCTCCGCCTCCTCGCCCGCATCCCACAGTGACGTGTGGACGCGGTTGCCCGACAGGGTGGCCAGCGTCATGGGGGTGACGAACTCGGCCCCGGCATCGGTCAGCACGCAGGTGACGGCCACGTCGCGCCGCGCCAGCTGCCGCACCAGCTCGCAGGATTTATACGCCGCGATCCCGCCGCCGACGATCAGGAGGACGCGGCGCTGCACGCTCATGCGCCGATCAGCGTGCCGTGGCGCGTAGGCCGATGGCCGAGCGCCGCCTGCACCCAGTCCGCCAGTGCGCGTGGCGCCAGCGCCAGGCCGATGAAATAGCCGGGCAGCATCAACAGCACCCAGTAGAATGTGTTGGAACGGGCAAACAGGGCGACGGCGATGCTCATGCCACCGAACCACAGCAGCGCGAACAGCCCGGTGCGGCCGCCGATCCCCGCCCAGCCGACCAGTGCCAGCAGCGCGATCGGCCCGGCGAGCCAGGCAGGGCCGTTCTTCAGCGGGGTGACATCGGCGAAGCTGCCCCAGACCAGTGGCAGGCCCTGCATCTCCGTCCAGCCGGGCGAGCGTGGATCGTTCGGCAGCTGCGCGCCATGCACGGCGGAGGCGTGCAGCGCGATGGCGGCGACGCACACTGCCAGCAACAGCAGCACGGCGCGGAATTCCCCCCAGCGTCGGCCGGCGAGCGCCATGACGGCCCAGACCAGCACGAAGGGCAGCGCCAGTTCGCGCACCAGCACCGCGAGCAGCACCGCGATCCAGGCCGGCCACCAGCGATTGGGCCGGTACAGCGCGAAGCCGAGGGAAAGCAGCAGGCCCGCGACCACGTCATGCTTCAGGCCGATCATGGGCAGCGTCGCCTGCCAGCCGGCGGCCACGGTCAGCGCCATCGCCGCCAGCCGTTCCGGCGCGGCGGCGAGGCGGCGCAGTTGCGCCGCCCAGGCCAGCGCCGTGGCGGCCAGCAGGCCGAGGCCCAGCCACTTCCAGCCAGTCGTTCCCAGCAGCAGGGAGGACCAGGCGAGCGTGGGCATGCGCACGGTGACGAAGGGGCGCGTGGGGTAATGGTTGTTGCGCTGCTCATCCAGCGCGACCGTGTGGTAGGCCTCGCCTTTGGCGACCCGGTCGTTGATGCGCTGGTACAGGGCCAGATCGCCCTTGCGGCCGGCGGCGCGTTTCTTGACGATCTCCGCCGCGCGCGCCTGCTTCACCTCGTCGAACCGCTGCGTGCCGACACCGCTCCACACCAGCGCCAGTGCCAGCAGGACCAGCCCGATCAGCGCCGGACCGGGGCGCAGGGCACGGAAGGGGCGGCCGAGCGCCTCCACCCGGCCGAGGGGGGTGAGCGGCCGGACGCGCGGCCCGATGACGGTACCCAGCATCAGCCGATCCAGCCCAGCAGGGTGCCCGCCCAGACCAGCACACCGCCCGTGGCGGCCGCGAGGAGGTAGCCGGGCCAGAACCGGCCCTTGCCCTGCCCGCGCCGTTCCCAGATCAGGTCGACCTTGGCCAGCGGCGGCGGATCGGGCGCGCCGCCCTTCGGCGGGTAGCGTTCCTCCATGCGGCGGATCAGGCCGGGCAGGCGCAGCAGCGTGTCGGCATCGGTGCGCAGGCGATCGGCCAGCGCCGCCTCCGGCCCCAGCTCGTCACGAATCCAGCTGCGCACGAAGGGCGCGGCCACGTCCCACATGTTGATGCCGGGATCGAGCTGGGTGGCGATGCCTTCGACCATCACCATGGTCTTCTGCAGCAGCAGCAGATGCGGCTGGGTCTGCATGTCGAAGTCGCGGGTGATGGCGAACAGCCCGTCCAGCATCTGGCCGACGCTGAGTTCGCTGACCGGCTTGCCGCGCATCGGCTCGCCCACGGCGCGCAGCGCGGTGGCGAACTCCTCCACCGAGTGGTGGGCGGGGACATATTGCGCCTCGAAATGGATCTCCGCCACGCGCCGGTAATTGCCGGTGGTGAGGCCATAGAGGATCTCTGCCAGCCATTGCCGGGCGCGCTTGTCGATCCGGCCCATGATGCCGAAATCGATCGCCACGATGCCGCCATCGGCGCGCACGAACAGGTTGCCCTGGTGCATGTCGGCGTGGAAGAACCCGCCGCTGATCGCCTGCGTCAGGAATGCGAGCACCAGCCGGCGGGCAAGGTCCGGCATGTCGTGGCCGGCGGCGCGCAGGGCGGCGATGTCGGCGATCTTGATGCCGTCGATCCATTCGACCGTCATCACCCGGCCATTGGTCCGGTCCCACTCGATCGTGGGTACGTTGTAACCGGCGAACCCGCGCATCGCCTCCGCCAGTTCGCTGGCGCTGGCGGCTTCGCGGCGCAGGTCGAGCTCGCGATTGGTCCAGCGCTTGAAATTGGCGATGGTCAGGCGCGGGCGCAGGCGGCCGGCTTCCCCGCCCAGCGCCTCCAGATGGGCGGCGGCCCATTCATACGTGTCGATGTCCCGCGCCAGCCGCTCCCGCACGCCGGGGCGCAGGACCTTGATCGCCACGGTCCGGCCATCCAGCGTGACGCCCTTGTGCACCTGCGCGATGGAGGCGGCGCCGACCGGGACCGGATCGACGGAGGCGAACAGCCGGTCGAGCGGCGCCTCGAAGCTCGATTCGATCGCTGCCCGGATACCGTCGAACGGCACGGGCGGCAGGTTGTCCTGCAGGCTGAGCAGATTGTTCGCCGCCTCGTCGCCCACGATGTCCGGCCGGGTGGCGAGCGACTGGCCCAGCTTGATCGCCGCCGGGCCGATCGCGCGGAAGGCGGCGGCGTAGTCGGGCGCGGCCTGCTGGCGCGTGCCCAGCCGGGCGATGCGCACCAGCCGGCGCACCGGCGCAGGCGTGTTGGGATTGCGCTCGATCCCGCGCAGTGCGCCATGGCGGGCGAGCGTGCGGCCCCAGCCCAGCAGGCGCAGGATATGCGTGGCAGGTGCGGTCATGCGAAGTTGATCAGGCCTTCCAGCCGGAATGGATCGCCACGGCGCCGCCCAGGATCGGCTCCACCTTGGTGCGCACGAAGCCGGCCTTGCGGATCATGGCTTCAAATTCCGGCATGGAAGGGAAGCGGCGGATCGATTCGACCAGGTAGCGGTAGCTTTCCGCATCGCCGGCGATCGCCTGCCCGATGCGCGGCACCAGCTGGTGCGAATACAGGTCGTAGGCTTCCTTGAAGCCGGGCCAGGTGGTGGTGGAAAATTCCAGGCAGAAGAACCGTCCGCCATAGCGCAGCACCCGGTACGCCTCGTCCAGCCCGGCCTGCACGTCCGTCACGTTGCGGATGCCGAACGCGATGGTGTAGGCGTCGAACACCTTGTCGGGGTAGGTCAGCTGCGATGCGTCCTGCCGCGACCAGACCAGCGTGTCGATCCCGCGTTCCACCGCGCGCTCGATCCCGACATCCAGCATGTCCTGGTTGATGTCCGCCACCGTGACCGAGCCGCCGCCGGCGGCCAGGCGGAAGGCGATGTCGCCGGTGCCGCCCGCCATGTCCAGGATCGCCTCGCCGCTGCGCGGTTTCACCCGGCGCACGAAACGGTCCTTCCACAGCCGGTGCATGCCCACGCTCATGGCGTCGTTCATCACGTCGTATTTGGCGGCCACGTTGCTGAACACGGCGCCGACGCGCCGGGTCTTCTCCTCCGGCGCGACATCCTGATAGCCGAAGGAAACCTGTTCTGCCGAAGTATTGTCGATCATGCCCTGTCCTCTAGCGGCGCCGCGCCCCCGGCGCCAGCGGCGGATTGACGCGAGCCGAGCGCCGACAGGGCAATGCCCGCCACGATCGCGGCCATGCCGGCGAAGTGGTAGGAGTGCAGCTCCTCCCCCAGCAGCCCCGCCGACAGGAAGGCGCCGAACAGCGGCATCAGCGTCAGCGTCTGCGTCGCGCGCGCGGCCCCCACCACACCGGCTGCCCAGTTGTAGATCAGGTAGGACACGAGCGAGGGCAGGATCCCCACATACAGGAACGCGGCCACCACCCCGCCCGACCAGGTGACGGCCAGCCCGCGCACCGCCTCCCACGCGGCGAGTGGCGCCATGGTGACGACACCGATCAGGAAGGTCACGGCGACCAGGCTGGTGCCGGCCACCGCCGGCTTGAACCGCAGCAGCAGGGTGTAGAACGACCAGACCAGCGCCGATCCCAGCAGCAGCAGGTCCGCCCGGCCCAGCGCCAGCCGCATGGCGGCGGCCAGGTCGCCCTTGAACACGATCATGCCGACGCCGACGATGGAGGCGGCGATGCCCGCCAGCCGCAGCAGCGTGGTGCGGGTTCCGAACAGCACCCGATCCAGCACCGTCACCAGCGCCGGCGTCATCGCCTGCAGCAGCAGCGCGTTGGTGGCGGTGGAATATTGCAGACCGGTATAGAGCAGCGCGTTGAACGCGCCGATGCCCAGCAGGCCCAGCAGCAGCACGACCGGCCAGCTGGCCAGCAGCGCGCCCCGGTCCCGCCGCAGCTCCTTCCATGCGAACGGCAAGATGATGGCCGAAGCGATCACCCAGCGGCCCAGCGCCAGGGTAAAGGGCGGGATGTCCAGCCGGAACGCCCGCGCGACGATGGAATTGCCCGCCCACAGCACCATGACCAGCCCCAGCAGGGCGAAGGCTTGCCACTGGCGGCGGGCGGCGGGCGATGCGGCGGCGGGCATGATGCGCGCCGTAGCGCCTGCGGCGCGGCTTGGCGACAGGCGGGGCGGCGCCTATCTGCAGGTCATGCCGGAACTGCCAGAAGTCGAGACCACGATGCGGGGACTGTCCCGCGTGCTGGAAGGCGCCCGGCTGGAACGGGTGGAGCCGCGCCGCCCGGACATGCGCTTCCCGTTCCCGCCCGACCTGGTGCAGGCGCTGACCGGCGCGACGGTCACCGGGCTGGGACGGCGGGCCAAATACGGGCTGATCCACACGGACCGGGATCGCACGATGATCTTCCACCTGGGGATGAGCGGGCGCTGGCGGATCGATCCCGATGAGGTCGGCAAGCATGACCATCTGCTCCTGGCCACCGGCGATCACCTGCTGGCGCTGTGCGATCCGCGCCGGTTCGGCTTCGTGTCGCTGGCCGATACGCCCTTGCTGGCGGACTATCCCGCCTTTGCCGCGATGGGGCCGGAACCGCTCGGCCCCGAACTGACCGCAGCGCACCTGCATGCGGCGTTTGCCGGCCGCAAGCAGGCGATCAAGCTGCTGCTGCTGGATCAGCGCATCGTCGCGGGGCTGGGCAACATCTATGTGTGCGAGGCGCTGCACCGGGCGCGGATCGATCCGCGCAAGGCCGCAGGCGCCGTGTCGCGGGCGGCGCTGGTGCGGCTGGTGCCGGCGATCCGCGCGGTGCTGGAGCTGGCCATCGAACAGGGCGGATCATCGCTGCGCGACTATGCCCATCCCGATGGCCAGCTGGGCTACTTCGCCAGTTCGTTCACCGTCTATGATCGGGAGGGCGAACCATGCCTGCGGGATGACGGCGCCACCATCACCCGCATCGCGCAAGGCGGGCGCAGCACCTGGTTCTGTTCCCGCTGCCAGCGCTAGGCCGGCACCACGTCCTTCTCCGACAGGGTGGAGATCACCTGCGCGGCGACCAGGTCGCCCACCACGTTCAACGCCGTGCGGCACATGTCCAGGAAGCGGTCGACGCCCAGGATCAGGCCGATGCCTTCGGGCGGCACGCCGACGCTGGCCAGGATCAGCGCGACCACCGGCAGCGATCCGCCGGGCACGCCGGCCGTGCCGATGCCGGCCAGGATCGCCACCAGCATCACGAACAGCTGGTCGCCCAGGTTCAGGTCCACGCCGAAGAACTGCGCCAGGAACAGCACCGTGACGCCTTCGAACATGGCGGTGCCGTTCTGGTTGGCGGTGGCGCCGATGGTCAGCACGAAGCGGGCGACGCGCGGCGGCAGCTTCAGCTCGGTATCCGCGATCCGGAGCGCGGTGGGCAGCGTGGCGTTGGAGCTGGCAGTGGAAAAGGCCATGATGCTGGCCTCCCGCGTCTCCCGGAAGAAGGCGACGGGGCTCTTCCTGGCGACGAATTTCAGGATGGCGGAGAACACGCCGAACATCTGCAGGCCGAGCGCCAGCACTACCACCGCGACATAGGCCGCCAGCTTGAACAGCAGGTCCCAGCCGAACTGGGCGGACAGATTGAACATGAAGCAGAAGATCGCGATCGGCGCCAACTGGATGACGATGCCGATCAGCCGCATGGCAATCTCGAACAGGCCCTCGATTCCGTCCTTCAGCGATGCGGTGCGGCGGGTCTGCACCAGCAGCATGCCGATGCCGAACACCAGTGCGAAGAACATCACGGCCAGGATGTCGTTGTCCGCCATGGCGGCGATGATGTTGCTGGGGACGATGGCGATCAGCTGGGCGATGCCCGGCTGCGTTTCGGAACTGGCGGCGACGATGCTGGCCGCGCCCTGCCCGCCCTGCGCCAGCAGCTCGCGCGCGGCGACCGGGTCCACGCCGTCACCCGGGCGCAGCACGTTGACCAGCAGCAGCGCCAAGGCCACGGAGATGGAGGAGACAATGATCGTATAGACCAGCGTCCGCAGGCCGATCTTCTTCAGCGCGCGGATCTCGCCCATCTCGGCCACGCCGATCACCAGCGCGCTGAACAGCAGTGGTATCACCAGCATGAACAGCAGCCGCAGGAACACCTGTCCGATCGGGCCGGTGACATAGGTCACCACGTTCTCGATCCAGGCGGCGCCCGGCGTCAGCGTGTACGCCGCCAGCCCCGCCGCCAGCCCCAGGACGAAGCCGAGCAGGATGCGCCATTGCAGCTTCCCGTGGCCGATCGGGGCGGCTTCGGCCGCGATCTGTTCGGCGTCGGTGCTCATGCTGCAACTCCAGGTTCGAGGGCTGCCGCGGCGACGCGGCGGTAGATGTTGGTCAGCGCATGCAGGTCGTCCAGCGCGACCGCTTCGTCCCGCTTGTGCATGGTGGCGTTGTTCAGGCCCAGCTCGATCACCGGGCACAGCGCGGTCAGGAACCGGGCATCGGATGTGCCGCCGCTGGTGGAGGCTTCCGGCACCAGCCCGACTTCCGCCTGCACGGCATCGGCCACCAGTTGCGAGAAGGCGCCGGGCGCGGTCAGGAACGGTTCGCCGGAGATGACGGCGCGGGCCGTGCCGCCATGTCGCGCGGCGATGGCGGCAACGCGGTCGGCCAGCGCCTGCCCGGTATGCAAATCGTTGAAGCGGATGGAGATGCGCGCGCTTGCCCGGCCCGGGATCACGTTGGTCGCCGGATTGCCGATGGCGATCTCCGTGATCTCCAGGTTGGACGGCTGGAACCAGTCGGTCCCGCCGTCCAGCACCAGCGCGTCCAGTTCGGCCAGCAGGGCGACCAGCCGGGGTGCGGGATTGTCCGCCAGATGGGGATAGGCAACATGCCCTTCCCGCCCGGCGACCTCCAGCCAGAGATTGACCGATCCGCGCCGGCCGATCTTCATCGTGTCGCCCAGGCGATGGACGCTGGTGGGTTCGCCGACCAGGCACAGGTCCGGGCGGATCGCACGTTCGCTCATCCAGGCGATCAGGGCGCGGGTGCCATGAATGGCCTCGCCCTCCTCGTCCCCCGTGATGATCAGGCTGATGGTGCCGGCGTCTGCCGGGATGCTGGCGCAGGCGGCAACGAAGCAGGCAATCGCACCCTTCATGTCCACCGCGCCGCGGCCATACAGCAGCGGTCCGCGCACTTCCGGCACGAAGGCATCACCGGACCAGCCCTCGCCCGCAGGCACCACGTCGAGATGACCGGCAAAGGCGAAGTGCCGGCTTCCGGGCGGACCCGGGCGAATGGCGAGGCAGTTCTCCACCGCGTTACCGGCGATGAAGCGATGACAGGTGAAGCCCAGCGGCACGAGCATGGATTCCAGTGCGTCGAACACCGGCCCGCGCGCCGGCGTCACGCTGGCGCAGGCAAGCAGGCGGGCGGCAAGCTCCGGGGCGGCAGGCAGGGTGGTCAAGCCACCTCGAACTGTTCGATGACCCATTCCTCCGCCTCGGCCGCGGCGATCCATTCCTGCATCCAGGCATGATCCCACACCGCCTGCATGTACGCCTGCGCAAAGCCGGGCACGCCGATGCCGTAGGTGATGAAGCGGCTGATCACCGGCGCGTAGAAGATGTCCGCCGCGCTGAACGATCCGAACAGGAACGGTCCGCCGGCGCCGAAGCGCGCACGTGCCTCCGCCCACAGGCCCAGGATGCGCACGATGTTCTCCCGTGCCTCGTCCGTCAGGGTCAGGCCGGTGATGCGGCGGCGGATGTTCATCGGGCACAGCCGGCGCAGCGGCAGATATCCGCTGTGCATTTCGGCGACCATCGCCCGCGCCATGCCGCGGGCCGCGGGATCCTTGGGCCAGAACCGTTCGCGCCCGACCTTGTCGCTGAGATATTCCAGGATGGCGAGCGAGTCCCATACGACCACGTCATCGTCCCACAGGACAGGCACCTTGCCGGCGGAGGGCTGGAACTCGCCATCCAGGCGCTTGGTCGCCTGCCAGTCGTCGCCGTCGATATGAACGGTCAGCTCCTCGAACGGCAGGCCAGCCTGGCGCGCGGCCAGCCAGCCGCGCAGCGACCAGCTGGAATAATTCCTGTTGCCGATGATCAGCTTCACGCAGGCCTCCGCTGCAATTCGCGCCCCCGCGCAACCTGTGCGCACCCGCCCGGGTCAGCCCGGTCGGTGCCACACCTCCTAATCACCCGCATCGCCGCTTGTCGAGGTGGAACAGTTACCCGAAGCACGGCATTATCGAACGGATGTTGCAGCGCGGCGCGTTTCTGGTCGTGCGCTAACACCCTCTTTACCGCACCGGAGGTATGGACGTGGCGGGTGGGCCAGCGGGGGCTTTATGGATATTGCGGTATCTGCGCAGGGCGATGCGCCATCGGCCGACACGGGCAAGGCAGGCATAGCATTCCGGCCCGTTGCCGGCATGGGCACCCTGGCCGTCCATGGCTTCGCAGCGCGGCCACCCGCGCCGGGCCTGCCTGTCGGCGCGTGGCTGCAGCAGGCGATCGACCGGTTCGTGGCGGCAGGGCTGGCGCCCGGCACCCGGCTGTTCTGCCCGCTCGATCCCCGCAGCCTGGATGATGCCACCGTGCCCGCCCGGCTGGCAGCGCTGGCCGTGCGGCACGGCCTGCCTGCCGGCGACCTGGTGCTGGAGCTGTCGGGTGCGCAGCAGAAGCTGTCCCCGGCACTGGTCCATCGGCTGGCGGAGTGCAACCTGCGGGTGGCGCTGGCCGGCTTCGGCTGCGGCTGCGGGGAGATGGAGTGCCTGTCGGGCGCCAGCCCTGATTACCTGACGCTGGATCCGCATTTCACCACCGGCATCGCCGGCAACACGCGGGCGCAGGCGGTCGTCGCCAAGCTGATCGGGCTCGGTCATGCGCTGGGTGTGCCGGCCATCGCCACCGGAGTGACGACGGAAGCGGATTTCCGGATGCTGCGCGAACTGGGCTGCAACATGGCGGAAGGTGATCTGATCGGCGGCGCCGCTGCCATGCCGGGGGCGACCGGCTCTGTCACCCTGGCCAAGCGGCTGGGACGCGGAGCCGCCATACCGCCGCGGATCGCCGACCTGATGATGGCCGTGGAGCCGCTGTCAGCCCACGACACGCTGACCGATGTCGTGGGCCGGTTCCGCCAGGGTGTGCAGCTGGGCCTGCTGCCGGTGGTCGACGAGGCCGGCCGGGTGCTGGGTGCGGTGTTCGAGCGCGACCTGCGCACATACCTGTTCAGCGATTTCGGCGCCGCGCTGATCGAGAACCGCGGCTTGCGGCGCAGCGTGGCGGACCTGATCCGGCCGTGCCCGGTGGCGGAAGCGACCGCCGCGATCGAGGCGATCGTGGAAAGCTACATGGTCGCCCCCGACGCACGCGGGCTGGTGCTGACACAGGACGGGCGACTGGCCGGCATGATGAGCAGCCACAACGTCCTGCAACTGACCAGCGAGCGCGCGGTGGCCGATGCGCGCGACCGCAACCCGCTGACCGCGCTGCCGGGCAACGCCTCCATCCGCCGGTATCTGTCCCGCTCCGGCGTGGGCACGCCGCACACGGTGATCTTCTTCGACTTCGACAATTTCAAGGCGTTCAACGACGCTTACGGCTTTGCCGAGGGCGACCGGGTCATCCTGCATTTCGCCGATGTGCTGAAGGCCGCAGGCCGCGATCATGGCGGCTTCGTCAGCCATGTGGGCGGCGACGATTTCTTTGCCTGCTTTCCGCTGGAAGAGGCAGCCGCCGACCTGGTCACGCGCCGGCTGCTGCACGCCTTCCGCCTGCGGGCGGAGGCGCATTACAGCCCCGAGCACCGCATCGCGGGCGGGTTCCGCGGCAAGGACCGGTATGGCGAGCAGCGCTTCTTCCCGCTGATCCGCGCGGCCGCGGTGCTGCTGCACCTGCCGGCGGAGCGGCCCGAAGTCGACCCGGACGCGATCGTGGCCGCGCTGGCCCACGGCAAGAGCGCTGCCAAGGCCAGTGTGGAAGGACTGCACCGGATCAGTCTGGAGATGCTGCTGGGTGGCCAACGGACCCAGGGCGCCGAATGGCCGACGACCGGCCGGCAGGGTCCACGGTCCGGCTTCGTGGCGGAACCGCGGGCGCCCTACTTCGCGCCAGCCGCGGCGCGCGCGCACTGAACCCGGCGGTTCAGCGCTGCATGGCGTCCGCCAGGATGGCGGCGCGCAGTTCGGCGATGCCCATGCCCTTTTCCGCGCTGGTGACGTGCAGCTGCGGGTAGGCAGCCGAATGCTTGCGCGCCTCCGCCGCGACTGCCGCGCGGGTCGCCTCCAGCTCGCTGGCCTTGACCTTGTCCGCCTTGGTCAGCACCAGCCGGTAACCGACAGCGGCCTCGTCCAGCATCTTCATCATTTCCAGATCGGGCGGCTTCACGCCGTGGCGGCTGTCGATCAGCACCATCGTGCGGCGCAGCACGGTGCGACCCATCAGGAAGGTGCGGACCAGCTCCTTCCAGCGTTCCACCACCTTCACCGGGGCCTTGGCAAAGCCGTAGCCGGGCATGTCCACCAGCCGCAGCTGCACCGGATCGCCGACTTCGAAGAAGTTCAGCTCCTGCGTGCGGCCCGGCGTGACGGAGGCGCGCGCGATCGACTTGCGGCCGGTGACCGCATTGATCAGGCTGCTCTTGCCCACATTGGACCGCCCGCCGAACGCCACTTCGGGGAAGTCCGGCTCCGGCAGGAATTGCAGCTGCGGGGCCGAGAGCAGGAAGTCCACCTTCCCGGCAAACAGGCGGCGCGCCTGCTCGACCAGTTCGGGCGGCAGTTCAGGGGGGACCAGCTGTTCCATCAGGAGCCCTTCTTCGCCTCGGCCGCCAGCGCCTTCTCCGCGCGATCACGCGCCATCGCCTCCTTCAGCTGCGGGTTGCGGGCGTAGAGGTAGCGCTGCTGCGCCAGGGTCAGGATGTTGCTGGTGATCCAGTAGATCAGCAGGCCGGCGGCGAATGGCGCCATCACGAACATCAGCACCCATGGCATGATCATGAAGATCTGCTGCTGCGTTGGATCCATCGCCTGCGGGTTCAGCTTGAACTGCAGCCACATGGTGATGCCGAGCAGCACCGCGAGCACGCCGATCGCAAGGAAGCTGGGCGGATCGAACGGCAGCAGGCCGAAGCCGTTCAGGATGGTCGCCGGATCGGGTGCGGACAGATCGCGGATCCACAGCACGAACGGCTTGTGGCGCATCTCGATCGCGATCAGCAGCACCTTGTACAGCGCAAAGAAGATCGGGATCTGCAGGAAGATGGGCAGGCAGCCGGCCAGCGGGTTGACCCCTTCGGCCCGGTACAGCTTGCCGATTTCCTGCTGCAGCTGCGCGCGGTCATCCTTGTAGCGTTCCTGCAGCGCCTTCATCTTGGGCTGCACGGCGCGCATCTGCGCCATGCTGGCAAACTGCTTCTGCGCCACCGGGAACATCAGCCCGCGGATGATCACGGTCAGCAGGATGATGGCCACGCCGAAATTGCCGGTCGCGTCGAACAGGGTCCGCAGCAGCCAGAAGATCGGCTTCATGAACCAGCGGAACCAGCCCCAGTCGATCGCCAGGCCGAAATTGGTGATGCCGCCATCCTCGTAATGATCCAGCACCTCGCTTTCCTTGGCACCGGCGAACAGCCGTGTGGTGCGGCTGGCCTGCTGCCCGGGGGTCAGCGTGACAGGATCGTAGATCAGGTCTGCGCGGTAATCGGCATTGCCCAGCGACCGGAATGTCCCGGTGACGCGCGCGCCATCCTGCGGGATCAGGGTCGACAGCCAGTAGATGTCGGTGAACCCGATCCAGCCGGTGGTGCCTGCCGGATCCGCCGTGCCGGCCTCGTCCACATCGTCATAGTTCCAGGAGAAATCGACGGAGCCGTTGAACAGGCCGATCGGACCCGAATGCACGTTCCAGGTGCTGGCACTGGCGGTACGGCTGGTGCGGTTGATGAAGGCATAGGGCCGCACGGCCACCGGGCCGGCGCCGGCATTGCCGATCGTCTGGCGCACGGTCAGCATGTAGAATTCATCGATGTCGAAGCGGATCGTGAAGACCTGTCCCTGCCCGTTGTTCCAGGTCAGCGTGACAGGGCGGCCGGGCGCGAGCGGCCCGCCACTCGCCTGCCACACCGTATTGGCGGAAGGCACCGCGACGCCTTCGCCGACCCAGCCGAACTGTGCGAATTGCTGCGTCGGTGTCCCGCCGGGCGCGAACAGGCGCACCGGGCCGCTGTCGCGCTCCACCGTATCGCGGTGGGTCTTGAGCGTGATGTCGTCGATCCGAGCGCCGACCGGGTTGATGGACCCGGCCACCTCGGGCGCATCGATCCGCACGCGATCGGCACTGGCGACGGCGGTCTGGACGTCCTGCACCCGCATCTCGCCGGTGGTCGGCTCAGGCACGCCCGCGTTGACGGCGGCGCGCTGGACCGGCGTGTCGGCGGTCGGGGTGACCGGAGCGGGCGCATCGGGATAGATCCGGCCCATCGCGAAATCGAAGCCGAGCAGCAGCACAAGGCTCAGCAGGACGGCGATGATCAGGTTACGCTGGTTGTCCAAGACGTTGAATCGCTTTCACTTATGGTGGTGGCGATCGGGCCCTTGCAGTGCCTCAGGGCACCGGATCGTGGCCGTGACCCCCCCAAGGGATGGCAGCGCATTAGCCGCTTGGCCGCCAGCCATCCACCCTTGATCGCGCCGTGGCGTCCCAGCGCCTCGATTGCATACTGGCTGCACGATGGCTGGAAACGACAGGTGGGCGGCAGGATCGCCGACGGGCCGAGCTGCCAGCCGCGCGCCAGCAGGATCAGCAGCCGGGCCGGCAGGCCGCTCACCGGCGCGGCTTCGTGCGCGATTTGCGGGGCGGATCACCCTTGCCGGCAGTCGCCCGGTCGAGGGCGATGGCGAGTTCGACGCCCAGCTGGGCAAAGTCCCGCTCCACCCCGCCGTCGCGACCGATCAGCACATGATCATGGTCGGCGAGGCCCGCATCGGGCAACGCCGCGCGCAGCAATTCGCGGAAGCGGCGCTTCATGCGGTTGCGCACCACCGCATTGCCGATCTTCTTGGTGACGGTGATACCATAGCGGATGCCCTGCCCGCCATTCGGACGGCTGAGCAGCACGAAACCGGGGCGCGCAACACGCAGGCCCCGGTTGGCGGCGACAAAATCCGCGCGCCGCGTCAATACGCTGATGGAGCGGGGCTGCGCGCCCCGCCCGTCCCCGTTCAGGCGCAGAGCACCTTGCGGCCGCGACGGCGACGCGCGGCCAGGATCTTGCGACCGCCCGGGGTCGCCTTGCGCGCGAAGAAGCCATGACGGCGCGCACGCACAAGGTTGCTCGGCTGGAAAGTGCGCTTCATCTCGAATAACCCCGATCTTGCAAAACAGCAGGCGGCCGCCAATCGATATGGCAGCCGGACAGGCGCGGGCGGTTACGCAAAGGCCGTGCGGGAGTCAAGCACCGGGGGCTGGTCGGGTGTCGCCAGATGCAGCACATGGCCGGCCAGCCGCTCCACCTCCGCCGCCGCATGGCTGATCAGCAGTATGGGCACCGGCAGGGTATCGCGGATGCGTTCGATCAGATCCAGCAACGCCGCCACACGCGCACCGTCCAGCGATGCGGTCGGCTCGTCCAGCAGCAGGAAGCGTGGACCCGACAGCAAGGCCCGGCCGATCGCTACCCGGCGCACCTCCCCGCCGGACAGGGTGGCCGGCCGGCGGTCCAGCAGATGCCCGATGCCCAGCAGTTCCACGACCTCGCCCTGCCCGATCCAGCCATCGTCTGCGCGCGCCAGCCGCGCGCCATAGGCAAGATTGCCGGCAACGCTCAGATGCGGGAACAGCCGGGCATCCTGGAAGACATAGCCGGCGCGGCGCCGATTCGGCGGCAGGTCGATGCCGGCCGCGCTGTCGAACAGGACCTGCCCGTCGACCACGATCCGCCCGGCGGCCGGGCGCCGCAGCCCCGCGATGCAGTTGGCGATCGTCGTCTTGCCCGTGCCCGATGCCCCCGTGATGGCGCAGAGGGCAGCATCGGACTGCAGCCGGATGCCGGCCCCGAGCGCACCCAACGGGTGGCGGAGCGTGACTTCAAAATGCATGGGCCTGCCCGTTGCCGCCGCGTCGTACCAGCCATTCGGACGCGACCAGCGCCCCCACCGACAGGATGATGGAGATGGTCGCCAGCCGCGCCACGGCGCCATCGCCGCCGGGCAGTTGCAGCCCGGAATAGATCGCCAGCGGCAGGGTGCGAGTCTCGCCCGCGATGTTGCTGGCAAAGGTGATGGTGGCGCCAAACTCCCCCAGGCTGCGCGCGAACCCCAGCATCGTGCCTGCCGCAATCCCCGGCGCGCTGAGCGGCAGGGTAATCGTGAGCAGCGCCCGCAACCGGGAGGCGCCTAGCGTGCGCGCTGCCTCCACCAGCCGGCGATCCACCCCCTCGATCGACAGGCGCATGGCCCGCACCATCAGCGGCAGCGCCATGATCGCGGCGGCCAGCGCCGCGCCAGTCCAGCGGAACACCAGCGTGATACCGAAGGCGGCCTCCAGCCAGTTGCCGATCGGGCCGGCGCGACCGAACAGCAGCAGCAGCAGCCAGCCGGTCACCACCGGGGGCAGGACCAGCGGCAGATGGACCAGCGCGTCCAGCAGCACCCGGCCGGGGAAGCGCCGGCGGGCGAGCAGCCAGGCGAGCAGCCAGGCGACCGGCAGCGTCAGCACCACCGCGGTCAGGCTGACGCGCAGCGACAGTCCGATCACCGTCCATTCGGCAGCCGTGAGCCCCAACCTACCCGCCCGCCGGGCCCAAGCCGCGCGCCGCCAGGATGCGCTGCCCCTCCGCGGAGGCCAGGAAGTCGAGAAAGGCGGCGGCATCAGGGTTCGTGGCGGTGTTCGGCACCGCCGCGGGATAGCGGATCGGCGGATGGTCGGCGGGCGCGAAGCGGTGGATCACCCTGACAGCCGGAGAGGTGCGCGCATCGCTGGCATAGATGATGCCCAGCGGCACCTCGCCCCGTTCGACCAGCGCCAGCGCGGCCCGGACGTTCTCCGCCGGAACGATGCGCGGGGCGACCCGGGCCCACCATCCCGTCGCCTGCAATGCCGCCCTGGCATAGCGGCCGGCCGGCACCGCGTCCGGATCGGCCAGTGCCAGCCGGCCATCACGCAGCGCGACAATCGCGGTGGCGGCGCTGCCAGGCCGGGCCACCAGCACCAGTTCGCCGGTGGCGATTATGCGCCGGCTGCCGGCACGCAGCAGGCCGCGCGTTGCCAGGTAATCCATCCATTGCTCGTCCGCGGAGATGAACAGGTCGGCCGGGGCGCCTGCCTCCACCTGCCGCGCCAGCGCGCCCGAGCCGGCGAAGGACAGGCGAGGTGACGGGTGCCCGGCGGCGGCCCATGCTTGGCCCGCGTCGGTCAGCGCCTCCTGCAGACTGGCGGCGGCCAAGACCACCGGACCTTCGGCACCGTCCCGTTCTGCCGATAGCGAGCACGCTGTCAGCAGCAGGCAGAAGGTGGCCAGCACCAGGGTCGCGAGCGCATGTGCGGCGCCCGTCAGGCGCGAGGTCGGGTGGATCACGGACAAGGCTCTATCTGCCGGGATCTGGCAGGTCCAGCCGCTCAGCTGTCCCGGCGTGCCTGGGGCCGCATGGCCGCCGCACGGGCGCGCATCTCGAACTCTTTCGGCTGCCGGACCGGGATGGTCAGCATGCAGCGCACGCCCTCCGGATCGAAGGTCAGCTTGACCGGGTTCTTCAGCTCGGCGGCGACGATGCGCTCGATCAGGTCGGAGCCAAAGCCGCGCTTGCGCTGCTGCGCCACAGGCGGGCCGCCGCTTTCCTGCCAGTCGATGCGGATCAGCGAATCGGAGATCAGCCGCCAGTGCAGCGTCACCTTGCCGCCGGCCCGGCTGAGCGCGCCATACTTGGCGGCGTTGGTCGCCAGTTCGTGCGTGGCAAGACCCAGCGACAGCGCCTCGTTCGGTGCCAGTGCGACATCCGGGCCCGCCAGGTCGATCTCGTGATCGCTGGCATCGGCATAGGGCAGCAGCTCCGCCTCCATCACCGCGCGCACCGGGGTGGTGCCCCATTCGGATTGCGTCAGCAGGTCATGCGTGGCGGACAGCGCCCGGATCCGGCCATCCAGCCCGTCGGCGAATTCGTCGAGCTGCGTCGCGCGGCGACGGGTCAGCGCGATGATCGACAGGACGTTGGCCAGGGTGTTCTTGACCCGGTGGTTCAGCTCGCGCGTCAGCGACATGCGGATGGAGGACTGCTCCTCGAACCATTGCAGGCGCTTCTCGTCCTGCAGCGCCTGCTTCGTCAGCAGCCGCACCAGCTGCACCAGCATGGTGGCGATCACCAGGCCGAAGATGATGATGGCCATGGACAGCCCAGACAGGCCACGCTCCTTCGCGGTGCTGACCTGCAGCACCCACGAATTGTTGGCGATCGACATCAGCTCGGTCACCTGGTCCCCGCCATCATCATCCGGGCCGCTTTCGGCCATCAGGCGGTCGGGGGTAGCCGTCCCGTCATACAGCCGCACGCTGGTGACGCTGCCATCCTCCAGCTCCATCGCGCTTTCCAGGAAGTCGTCGGCATTGAACGGGCTGTAGATGAAACCGCGCAGGCGGCGACCGCCAACCGTTCCTTCGAACACCGGCATGTAGATCAGGAAGCCGGGCGCGATGGAGCCGGACTGTTCCTGCCGCAGCACAACCTTGTCGCTGGCGGTCGGGCGGGCCGTTCGCTCCGCCTCCAGCATGGCAGCGCGCCGGATCGGATCGGAATACATGTCGAAGCCCAGTGCCCGGCGATTGCGTTCGGTATCGGGCTGCAGGAAGGTCACCGGAATGGCGAACACCTGATCATGGGCCAGTCGGGGCGTGATGTCGGTGACGCCCGGCGCCTGCGATGCCAGCACCTCCCGGAAGGCCGGCAGCTCGGCACGCTGCACCACCTGGGCCCAGCCGATCCCTTCCGCGCCGCGATAATCCGCATCCAGGCGCAACTCGCTGACGAAGCGGCGGAACCGCTGGGCCGAGGCGGCATCTTCCATGCTGGCCATCAGGGCCGCGCCGGCGCGAAGATAGGCGCTGCTGGCATTGGCCCGGCGTTCAAGGGCCGCGGCAATGGAGCCGGCCCTGACGCGCAGCTGCGCGGCCTCGCGGCCCTGCTCGCCCTTCTGGACCGAGACAACCGCGACGATGGTGATGGCGCCGATCAGCAGGAAGATGGCAAGCGGCACGGCCCGGGGGAAGCGGATCAGCCAGCGTCGCGCGGCCTGCCGGCGCGCGTCGGACGACAGGAGCGGCCCTCGCGCCCCGTTACCGGGGCCGAGCCGCTGCTGCAGGTACGCGATGGTGCTGTTCCACAAACCGATCATCGCACCGCGTTGGCAATCCTTGCAAGCCGCCTGTTCATGCGCAGGAGGCACGTCATGTTCGGGACGTCGCGCGGCACGGCACGCGGCCGTCCATCACCCCCGGCGCATATGGGAACCGGATCGATGCCATTCCGTTCCACACCGTCAGCGGAAAGTTTGTTCCGCCGATTGCGCTTGCGCATGTCCGTCAGGTGGCGGAGGTGACAGGCACATGGGGCATTGGGGTTGATCCTTTGGTGGGGCGGGTGAATATCAAGCATGGTTGGCGCTGAGAAGAAAGACTCGCTGATGGCGGGCCGTACCGCGACGCACGCGGTGACACGCATGGGCTCTAACGATGGCGGGAGCGGTCCGGAATGGGCCACCGGCCTGAAGCGCCTGTATGATCAGGTGGTGGACGAACCGATCCCCGACAGCTTCATGGACCTGCTCTCCAAGCTCGATGACACGAGCCGATGAGCGCGCAGGAACGACCGGCTGCGCCGCAACGCAGCGCCGAGGACAAGAGCGCCTTCAAGCGCGAGCTGACGGGCGTGGTGCCGCATCTGCGCGCCTTTGCCCGCGGCCTGTGCGGACGGCCCGACATGGCCGACGATCTGGTGCAGGAAACATTGCTGAAGGCCTGGGCGGCGCAGGACCGGTTCGAGCCCGGCACCTCGATGCGCGCCTGGACCTTCGTCATCCTGCGCAACGCCTATCTGACCGACATGCGCCGCAACCGGTTTCGCGGCGAGTATGACGAGACTGCGGCAGAGCGCATCCTGACCGCGCCGGCCGGGCAGGAGGAGCCGATCCACCTGTCCGACATGCACCGTGCGCTGCTGACCCTGCCGCCGGAGCGGCGCGAGGCGCTGCTGCTGGTAGGCGCCGGGGGCTTCTCCTACGAGGAAGCCGCGTCGATCTGCGGTTGTGCGGTAGGCACCATCAAGAGCCGGGTTGGCCGCGCGCGTGCCGCGCTGACCGCCATGATCGAGGACGGGGCAATTCCCGACCGGTCGGTGAACGATCCCACCGCCCATCGCGCGATCCTGGAAGAACTGGACGAAGTCGCCGCCGGTCGCGGCCACGCCGTTCCCACCAAGTAGCCGCAGGCACGGAGGGTGGCATGATCGGCACCGATCCGCTGCTGCCCGAGCCGCCGGACACGACGCGCGTGACCGGTGAGGACGGCACCGGCACCCGGATGACCTTTGCCGCGCAGGAATTGCGGCTGATCTCCGCGCTGGTGGTGCTGCTGGCGACCGGGCTGTTCCTGGCACTGCCTTTCGTCCTTTCGATCGGCTCGGTGGTGTTCCTGCCGCTGGTCACCGCCATCATGCTGACCATCGTGCTGTCGCCGGTGGCGGACCGGCTGGCGCTGTTCGGCCTGCCCAATCCGCTGGCGAGCTTTGCCGCACTGCTGCTGTTCTTCGCCGTGGTCGCCACGGCGCTGACCGCGGTACTGCGCCCGGCTGTTTCCCTGTTCGAGACCGCGCCTGCAATGGTGGAGCGGGTGGGTGAGCATTTTCGCCATTTCCAGGGCAATCTGGCGTGGGTCTCCCAGCTGAACGACCGGATAGCGCGGATCATCGGCGAGGCCGAGGGCCAGCAGGTGGTGCTGGCCGGCCCCTCCATGCTGGAAGAACTCGCCTTCGCGACGCCATCCGTGCTGCTGGAGGTGCTGCTGACCTTCCTGATGGCGTTCTTCATGATCGAGGCGCGCGTGCGCCTGCGCCGTCGTCTGCTGCTGGACCGGCAGCATTTCGGCGCCAGCCTGAAGGCAGCGCGGGTGATGCGCGATGTGCAGGACCGGGTCGCGGCCTACATCCTGACCGTCTCGATCATCAATCTGGGCGTGGGCGTGGTGGTGGCGCTGGGTGCCTGGATCCTGGGGCTGGGCGCGCCGGTGATGTGGGGCGGGCTGGCGACGCTGCTGAACTTCATCCCCTATATCGGCCCGCTGGCGATGACCGCGCTGCTGGCGTTGTTCGGCCTGGGCACGGCGGAGGTGCCCCTGATGGGGATGATCCCGGCCGCCGCCTATCTGGGGCTGCATGCGGTTGAAGCGAATGTGGTTACGCCGGCGATCCTGGGCGCGCGCTTCACCATGAACCCGGTGATGATCCTGCTGGCGCTCAGCTACTTCACCTGGATCTGGGGTGTGCCCGGTTCGCTGCTGTCCGTCCCCATCCTGCTGGCGCTGACCGCCCTGTTCGACCATCTGGGCCGCCCCAACATCGTCGGCTTCCTGTTCGGGGAGCCGCTGTTCTCCACCGAGGTGCTGCCGGCGGACGAAGGCGTCTAGCGGTCCCGGTCCGTCCGGTCGACAAAGGCGGTGACGGCCACGTCCATGGTGACGTTGCCCACCGTGCGGATCAGGTCGGGCACCATCTCTACCGCCACCAGCAGCGCCAGCGGCTCCACCGGCACGCCCATCGCGATCGCGATCGGGCCGATCGCGGTGACGAAGCTGACCGCACCGGGCAGGCTGACCGAACCGATGGTGGTGAGCAGGGCCACGGCAAAGCCGACGCACAGCATCAGCGGCGTCAGTTCCACCCCCGCCAGCTGCGCCACATAGATCGCCACCGCCAGGTTCATCGCCGGCCCGGTGGCGCGGAACAGGGCAACCGCCAGCGGCAGAACGAAGTCGCCGCTGGTTTCGCGCAGGCCCAGGTCGCGGCACGATCCCAGCATGGCGGGGAGGCTGGCGAGCGAGCTCTGCGTCGACAGCGCCACCGTCTGCGCCGGGATCATCGCGCGGGCGAAACGGCCCAGCGGGATGCGCCCGCCCGCCACCGCCAGCAGGTACCCGGCCAGCATGACGATCAGGCCCATGGAGGATACCACCACGATGTAGTGCGCCACCGCCGCCAGCGCGCCGCCGCCGCTGCGCAGGCCCACGCCGATCGCCAGCGCCAGCACGCCGACCGGCGCCAGCCACAGCACCCAGCCGATGATCACCAGCATGGCATCGCCCAGCCCCGCGAACAGGTCGATCAGCGGAGTTCGCCGGGCGGCCGGCAGACGCGTGATGGCAAAGGCCAGCGCCACGAAGAACACGATCAGCGGCAGCATGGCGGTATCCGCCGCCGCCGCGACGACGTTGGGGGTGACGAGCGAGGTAAAGAAGTCGCCGATGCTCGGCACTTCCTGCGGCTGGGTCACGCCCCCCGCCAGCAGCGCGCCGCCGGCCGAGGCCGGGATCGGAAACGCCTGCAGCAGCATCGGCGTCAGCAACGCCGCCATCAGCGTGCCGCCCGCCAGCACGCCCCAGAACGCCAGCAGCGTGCGCCGCGCGATCGGGCCGACCCGGGCCGTGGCGACCATGCCGGTGATGCCGGTCACCAGCAGGCCGGCGACCAGCGGGATGATGGTCATCTGCAAGGCGCTGAGCCACAGGCTGCCGATCGGGCCCGCAAAGGCCTGCAACGGCCCGGCTGCCGCACTGTCCGCCAGCACCCAGCCGAGCGCCCAGCCGCCGATCAGCGCGGCAAAGGTCCATCCTGCCGGGAGGCGCAGGGTGGGCCCGGCCACGGAACTGGCGGCGTCGGGGTGGGTCGCGGGCGGGGTCTCGCGGGCATCTTCGGCGGGCATTCCCACATCCTGTAGGCGTGACAATGGCGCGCGCAAGCGCCATGGCGGTGGATGGCAGACAACCCCTTTTTGGCATGGCAGGGCATGGAACGCGCATATTTCGGCACAGACGGTATCCGTGGGCGGGCGAACGGGCAATTACTGAACGCCGCCACCGCGATGAAGGTGGGGCAGGCCGCCGGCCGCCACTTCCTGCGCGGCAGCCACCGACACCGGGTGGTGATCGGCAAGGATACCCGCCTGTCCGGCTACATGATGGAGACCGCGCTGGCCGCGGGCTTCACCAGCGTAGGCATGGACGTGATCATGACCGGCCCGCTGCCGACCCCGGCCGTGGCGCTGCTGGCGCGGGAAATGCGCGCCGATCTGGGCGTGATGATCTCCGCCAGCCACAACCCGTTTGCGGATAACGGCATCAAGCTGTTCGGGCCGGACGGCTTCAAGCTGTCCGATGCGGACGAAGCCGCGATCGAGGCCGCCATGGGCCAGGAACAGCCGCTGGCGACGGGCGACGCGATCGGCCGTGCCCGCCGGATCGAGGATGCGCGCGGCCGCTACATCCACGCGATCAAGCAGTCGCTGCCATCCGACGTTCGGCTGGACGGGCTGAAGATCGTGGTCGATTGCGCACATGGCGCGGCCTACACCGTCGCACCCGAGGCGTTCTGGGAACTGGGTGCGGACGTGGTGGCAATGGGCGTCGCGCCCAACGGCCTCAACATCAATGACGGCGTCGGCTCCACCAGCCTGGACGCGATCCGCCAGCGGGTGATCGCCGAGCGGGCCGATATCGGCATCGCGCTGGACGGCGATGCCGACCGGCTGATCGTGATCGACGAGCGCGGCGTGGCGGTGGATGGTGACCAGATCATGGCGCTGATCGGCCTGCGCCTGCAGCAGGCCGGCAGCCTGCGCGGCGGCGGCGTCGTGGCCACGGTGATGAGCAACCTGGGTCTGGAACGGCTGCTGGCGCAGCACGATCTGGAGCTGATCCGCACCAAGGTGGGCGACCGCCACGTGCTGGAGGCGATGCGCAGCGGTGGCTACAATGTCGGTGGGGAGCAGTCCGGCCACATGATCCTGACCGACCATGCCACCACGGGCGATGGCTGCATTGCCGCGCTGCAGGTGCTGGGTGCGCTGGTCCAGACCGGGCAGAAGGCCAGCCGTCTGCTGCATCTGTTCGATCCCGTGCCGCAGCTGTTGAAGAACGTGACCTATGCCGCGGGCAACCCGCTGGCGGACCCGGCGGTGCAGGCCGCGATCCGCGCGGGCGAGGAGCAGCTGGCCGGACAGGGCCGCGTGCTGATCCGGAAGTCGGGTACGGAGCCCAAGATCCGCGTCATGGCCGAAGGCGACGACGGCCGCGCGGTGGAGCAGGTGGTGGACGCGATCTGTGCCGCGGTGAAGGCCGCCGCCGCATGAGCCTGGAGATGCGTCCCGACTGCGAACGCTGCGGCGCGGACCTGCCGCCGCAGTCGCCCGGCGCCTTCATCTGTTCGCTGGAATGCACCTTCTGCGCGGAGTGCGCCGATGCACTGGACGAGCGCTGCCCCAATTGCGCGGGCGAGCTGGTTGACCGGCCGACCCGCGCCAAGCGCTGGCTGGATGCGCATCCGCCCTCCGCGCAGCGCCGCCACGATCCGGCATGATGCCCCCGCGCATTCTCACCATCGCCGGGTCCGACAGTTCGGGCGGCGCAGGCATCCAGGCTGATCTCAAGACGATCACGCTGCTGGGCGGCTATGTGATGAGCGCGATCACCGCACTGACGGCGCAGAACACGGTCGGTGTGCAGGGCGTGGAGGTGGTGCCTGCCCCCTTCGTGGCGGCGCAGATCGCCAGCTGCCTGGACGATATCGGCGCGGATGCCGTGAAGATCGGCATGCTGGGCAGCCCCGCCATCGCCCATGCGGTGGCCGACCGGCTAGAAGGCAGCGGCCTACCCGTGGTGTTCGACCCGGTCATGGTGGCGACCACCGGCGCGGCACTGGCCGACCCGGCCACGGTCGAGGCGTTCGAGCGGCTGATGCTGCTGGCCACCGTGACCACGCCCAACGTGCCCGAACTCGCGGCCCTGGGCGGGGCGGCCGGGATGGCACGGCGCGGGATCGTCTATCTGGCAAAGGGCGGTGATGCGCCGGGTGCGATCGTGGAGGACCGTCTGGTCCGCCCGGGGCAGCCCGACCGCGTCTGGCAGGACACGCGGATCGAGACCCGCCATACGCATGGCACAGGCTGCACGCTGGCCAGTGCCATCGCCACGCTGCTGGGACGCGGCCTGCCGCTGGAGGAGGCGATCGCCCAGGCGCGCATCTTCGTGCGCGACGGGCTGCTGGCTGCACCCGGGCTGGGTCGCGGCAACGGTCCGCTAGGGCTGTTCGCCGGCGCTAGACCTGCGGCAATCTTGCCTTTGGATTGACCACCCGGTCGGCCGCGTGGCCAACCTGCAGACCATCGAAATCATGGTCGTGGTCCTCCGACATGCCGAAGGGATCGGCATGGATCACGAGGTCGGTACCGGGGAACGCCGTCAGGATGCGCCGCTCGGCCCCTTCCACGATCTCGTGCGCCTCGGCCAGCGACTGCGCAGGCTCCAGCTCCATGTGCATTTGCACGTGGAGCGTCGGACCCGCTCGGCGGGAGCGGAACTGATGGACGCCCAGCACCTGCGGGTCGTCCAGCGCCAGCTGCAGCAGCGCCTGGCGCTCGTCCTCCTCCACCTCCCGATCGAGCAGCTCGTTCGCCGCGGCACGCAGCACCTCGACCGCGCCCTTCACCAGCCACAGCGCAACCAGCAGGGCGGCCACGGCATCCCAACGCGCATCGCCCGACCAGTGCGCCAGCGCCAGGCCGGCGATGGCCGCCGCGTTGGACACAAGATCGGCCAGGTAGTGAGCCCGGTCGCCCTTGATCGCGACGGACTTGGTCCGGGCGATGACCTGGGCCTGTGCGCGGACCAGGGCCAGCGTCAGCATCATGGAAACGGCCATCACCCCGATGCCCAGCCCCTCCGCGGTGATGCCGCGCGGGTCCATCAGCTGGTCCACCGCCTGCTGCCCGATCAGCGCGGCGGAGGCGAAGACAAGGCCGGCCTGCAGCAGGCTGGCGAAGGCTTCCGCCTTGCCGTGGCCGTACCGGTGTTCGGCATCGGCGGGCAGCACCGCCACCCGCACCGCCCAGAAGGTGACCAGCGCCGCCACGAAGTCCAGCGCCGAGTCGGCGGCGGAGGCGAGCAGCGCGATCGAGCCGCTGACCCACCAGGCACCCGCCTTCAGCAGCATCAGGCTGGCCCCGACGCCAACCGACAGCCAGGTGATGCGCGCAGTCAGCCGCGCCGATTCGGCGGGCGTCAAAGGCAGGCGTTCGCCGCCGGTCAGGTCTGTCGTGCTGGTGTTCATCGGGCTTGTCGCAGACCGGTGGCCATAGCGCCAAACACGTCCGCGGCCAAGCCGGACCCGGCCATACCAGGCCCGCCCGCCGGTCAGCCGGCCAGCGCCGATCAGTCCGGGGCGTTGTCCGGGCGCCCTTCGACCAGTTCCACCGGCACGAAGTCGCCCAGCTGGCACCGGACACCGGGGACAAGGCCCGTCCCCCCGGCCCGGAGCACCTGGATCGTGTCGGTGCGGCACAGCTGGCCGATGCTGGTCTCGTAGGAAAAGCGCTCCTCGAAGGCCAGGCCGGGGCATGGCGCACGCAGGGTGGTGCGCCAGGTCTCGCCACCCAGCGCGAGGAAGTCGATCACCTGCGATCCCTCCACCCGGGTGTTCTGGATCCGGCTGGTCGGCAGGCAACGCTGCGCCGGGCCGACCACGCGGGCGGCCGGTACCTGATCGGCATCGGCGATCGTGCCCGGTGCGCGATCCTTCGCCGCAGTGCAGGCCGACAGCAGGACCGGCAGGACAAGAGCGAACGCACGCATGGGCGATCCTTCCAGCAAAGGGCGCGTGCTCAGGCCGTCGGCGCCACTTTCCTGTCAACGGGTCGCCGTGCCGGCCGTTCCAGCACCTTGGGGCGGAACGCGCACAGGTCGACGACCGGGCAGCGCCAGCATTCGGGCGTCCGCGCCTTGCAGGTGTAGCGGCCATGCAGGATCAGCCAGTGATGCGCGTTGCGGCGGAACGGCTGCGGCACCCGCCGGTGCAGCTTGGCCTCCACTGCCTCCGGGGTCTTGCCCCGTGCAAGACCGGTGCGGTTGCCGACGCGGAACACATGGGTGTCGACGGCGAAGGTCTCCGCCCCGAAAGCACAGTTCAGCACCACATTGGCAGTCTTGCGGCCGACGCCCGCCAGCGCGGTCAGTGCGTCCAGCGTCTGCGGCACCTCTCCACCGTGTCGTTCCACCAGTTGCTGCGACAGGATCATCACGTTGGCGGCCTTGGCATTGAACAGGCCGATCGTGCGGATATGCGCCTTCAGCCCGTCCTCGCCCAGCGCCAGCATGTCCTCGGGCGTGTGCACCTCCTCGAACAGGGCGCGGGTCGCCTTGTTCACCCCCGCATCGGTCGCCTGCGCGCTCAGCACCACGGCAACCAGCAACTGGAAGGTGTTGCCGTATGCCAGCTCGGTCTGCGGATCCGGGTCGCCCTCCGCCAGGCGGCGGAAGAACTCGAAGATCTGCTCCCGCGTCAAAGGCCCAGCACCTGCCCCATCGTGTAGCGGCCGGGGGCGCGGCCGATCAGCCAGGCAGCGGCACGGATCGCGCCATGGGCGAAGATCATGCGATCCTCCGCCATGTGGCTCAGCACGATCCGCTCCTGCTCGCCGGCCAGGATCACGCTGTGCTCGCCCGCGACGGTTCCGCCGCGCAAGCTGGCGAAGCCGATCGCGCCGGGCGCACGCACGCCGGTATGCCCGTCGCGTCCCCGCTCGCTATGTTCGGTCAAGGCAATGCCGCGCCCCGCGGCTGCCGCCTCCCCCAGCAGCAGCGCGGTACCGCTGGGGGCATCGACCTTCATGCGATGGTGCATCTCCAGCACTTCCAGGTCCCACTCCTGCCCCAGCCGCGCGGCAGCCTCCTCCACCAGATGCGCCAGCAGCGTGATACCGAACGAGGTGTTGCCGGTCTGCAGGACGGGGATCGCGCCCGCCGCGCTGTCGATCATCGCGTGATGCACGGCATCCAGCCCGGTCGTCCCGATCAGGATCGGCACGCCGGCCCCGACAGCGGCATGAATGGTCCCCTCCAGCGCGGCGGGGGCGGAGAAGTCGACCAGCGCATCGCTGGCATCGGCCAGCCGCGCAGGATCATCGCCCCGGTCGGCACCGCCCGCCAGCTCGAACCCGGCCGCCGCGATTGCGCGCCGCAGCGCCTCGCCCATGCGTCCCTCGCTGCCGATGATGCCGATCCGCGCCATTGCCCTGTCTCCCTTCGGCGTGCTTCATGGGCGGCATGACGTCTTCACGCAATATCGTGATCCTGACCGGTGCGGGGATCAGCGCCGAGTCCGGCCTAGCCACCTTTCGCGCGGAGGACGGCCTGTGGGAGGAGCACCGGGTGGAGGATGTCGCCACGCCCGAAGCCTTCGCCCGCGATCCGGTGCTGGTGCAGCGGTTCTACGACATGCGCCGCAGCGCCGTGCTGGCGGCACAGCCAAATGCCGCGCACCGGGCGCTGGCACGGCTGGATCGGGAATGGCCGGGCGACCTGCTGATCGTCACGCAGAACATCGACGACCTGCACGAACGCGCCGGCGCGACCCGCGTGCTGCACATGCATGGCGAGGCGCTGAGCGCGTGGTGCATGGCCTGCGATGCGCGGCATCCCTGGCGCGAACCGCTGGGCGACAATCCGCCCTGCCCCGCCTGCGGTATGGCAGCCCTGCGGCCGGACATCGTCTGGTTCGGGGAGATGCCCTACCAGATGGAGCGGATCCTTGCGGCGGTGACCCGGGCGGACCTGTTCGTGTCCATCGGCACGTCGGGTGCGGTCTATCCCGCGGCCGGCTTCGTGCAGGCCGCGACGGAGGCCAGGGCCGGGACACTGGAGCTCAACCTCGACCGGTCGCTGGGATCGCGCCTGTTCGATGAAACGCGCCTCGGCCCCGCCAGCGCGCTGGTGCCGGCCTGGGTGGAAGAGCTGCTAGCCGACTGATCCGCAAGCCGCGCAGGCCGGGTCGGCGGCGATGGTGATGTGACGCATGCCGGGGGCGAGGCCGTCCAGCAGATGCAGCCGGCCCCACTGCGGATCGCCCATCGTGCCCGTCAGGATGCGCACCGCCTGCATCGCGGCGAAGGTGCCGACCCAGCCGGCCATGGCGCCCAGCATGCCGTCGGCGGCGCAGGTATCGCAATCCTCCGCATCGAAGGCATCACCCACGAAGCAGCGGTAGCACGGTGCGCCAGCGAATGCCGCCACCTGCCCCTGGAACCGCCCCACGGCGGCCGACAGCAGCGGTACGCCGGCGGCCACGCAGGCATCGGACACGGCCAGGCGCGTCGCGAAATTGTCGCACCCGTCCAGCACCAGGTCGGCGCCGGCCACCAGGCCTGCGGCATTGCCGGTGCTGATCCGCTCGTCGCTGAGCTGGATGTCGAGCGCGGCATCGAAATTGGTGGTCCACCGCTTGGCACCGACGACCTTCAGATGGCCGATGTCACGTTCGGTGTAGATCGTCTGACGCTGCAGGTTGCTGGCGTCGACGCGGTCGTCATCCACCAGCAGCAGATGGCCGATGCCTGCGCCCGCCAGATATTGCAGCGCCGGGCTGCCGATCCCGCCGAGCCCCACCAGCACGACCCGCGCATCCGCCAGCCGCTGCTGCCCCACTCCGCCGAGTTCGGGCAAGACGATATGACGCGCGAAGCGCTCCAGGCGGTCAGGGGCAAGCATGCGGCTGCCTTAGCCGAACGCGCTCAATCTTCCAGCTGGCGCAGCAGGCTGCGCACATCGCCGTCCATCTCCGAATCGCGCTGCCGCAGATCCTCGATCAGGCGCACGGCGTGAATCACGGTGGAATGGTCGCGCCCGCCGAACTTGCGGCCGATCTCAGGGTAGGAGCGCGGCGTCAGCACCTTGGCCAGGTACATCGCCACCTGCCGCGGCCGCACCACCGCCCGCGCACGCCGCTTGCTGGCCATCTCGCTGCGATCGATCCGGTAGAACGAGCACACCGTGCGCTGGATCTCGTCGATGGTGATCCGCTTGCGGTTGGCGGACAGGATGTCGGTCAGCTGGTCCTCGGCCAGCAGCAGCGACACTTCCTGGCCGGTCAGCTGGGCATAGGCGATCAGCTTGTGCAGTCCGCCCACCAGCTCGCGCACATTGCGGCTGATCGTGCGGGCGAGAAACTCGATCACGTCCTCCGGGACGGACAATGGCGCGAAGCGGGCCAGCTTGGAATGCAGGATCTGCCGGCGCAGCTCGATGTCGGCGGGCTGGATGTCGGCGACCAGGCCCATGGACAGGCGGCTCAGCAGGCGCGGCTCGACACCGTCGAGCGCCTGCGGCGCGCGGTCGGCGGCGAACACCAGGCGCTTGCCTTCGGCCAGCAGCGCATCGATCGTGTAGAGCAGTTCCTCCTGCGCGCTGGCCTTGCCGATGATGAACTGCAGATCGTCCACCAGCAGCAGGTCGAAACCGCGCAGCCGGCCCTTGAAGGCGATCATCTCGCCGCTCTTCAGCGCCTGCACGAAGTCGACCATGAACCGCTCGGCTGAGCAGTAGAAGATCCGGCCGCGCGGATGCGTCTGGGTGAACGCATGGCCGATCGCGTGCAGCAGGTGCGTCTTGCCCTGCCCGGTCGCGGCCTTGAGGTAGAGGGGGGAGAACTGCGGCTGCTCGGCCGCGGCCATCCGCTCCGCCGCATTGCGGGCCAGGATGTTGGCGGTGCCGGTGACGAAGGCGGCGAAGGTCAGCGTGGGATCGAGGCCGACGGGCGCCGACAGCGGCTCCGCGCCTGTATCCGCGGGACGCGGACCGTCATTGGCGGCGCGGTGGCCCAGGCCGTCCTCGCCGGTGCGCAGGTCCAGGTCGACCGGCTTGCGGCGGCCGGGATGCACGGCGATGCGCACGGTCCGCACCTCTGCCCGGGCGATCTTCCATGCCAGCGCCAACCGGTCCTGCAGGCGGTCCTGCACCCAGTTGGCGGAAAACTCGGTCGGCAGGTACAGGTCCAGCGTGCCGGTGGCCTTGCACAGCGGGCCCAGCTCGATCGGGCGGATCCACTGGGTGAACAGCTGATGGCCCAGGTCCTTGCGCAGGCCGGACACGATGTCGGCCCAGTCGGCGGCCAGCGCCACCGCCTCGGCGTCCTGCACCGCATCCCGCTCGGCCGCTGTCAGATCGGCCCCGTCCCTTGCGAAACGGCCCGTCTGCGGTCCCATCCTGATCATTGCTGCTACCGTTCCTTGTGTCACGCACATCCCCGATCATGGCCCGGTCCCGCCCCGGGCAAAGCTCCGCCCCTCCCGCGAACCGCATGTGCAGCGACGGGGGACCGGAACAGTGATTCCCATGATCAGACCACAGCACCGCCGCGGCCTTGTGGCCCCGTTATGAAGCGGGCGCCGGAACGGGCAAGAGCGCCCGGTCAAATAAATGCAAAAATTGCCCATTGACCACCTGCTAACCCGCAGGCCTGCGTTCAATGTCTTGTTTTTCCACGGTTTTAAGTGTGACACTTACGCGAATCGCGGATTTGTGCGGAGTCGCGGGAGACCACCGATCGGCCCGGTCACGCGCAAGAAAAAAGGCCGGTGGTTGCCCACCGACCTCGTTCCATTTCCGTTCCGTGACAGCGCCGATCGCGGTGACCGCGCAGCGCCGAATCACTGGCTCAGAGCGCAGCGACGCGCTTGCTGAGGCGGCTCATCTTGCGTGCCGCGGTGTTCTTGTGGACCACGCCACGCGCCACGCCACGTGCCAGTTCTGGCTGTGCTTCGTGCAGGGCGGTCTGGGCAGCGGCCCGGTCGCCGGTCGCCAGCGCCGTCTCGACCTTCTTCACGAAGCTGCGGATGCGGCTGACGCGTGCACCGTTGATTTCGGCACGGTTCTCGTTGCGACGGATGCGCTTGCGGGCTTGCGGCGTATTGGCCATGTTCGTCCTTGTGTTCCTGCCGGCGCGCGGGCGCGGGCCGGATAAGCATGGGTGTCGGTTACAGAATCGCTGCAAGCCAAGGCCCGCAGGAAAGCGGCGCGCTTAGCCGCGCACCGGGCAGAGGTCAAGATTGAGGCTCGAGATCAGCGGTCCAGGCGATAGAAGTCGGAGATCTTGGCCCAGCCCTCTTCCGCCGTCTCGCACCAGGTGATCAGGTCGAGATCGCGGCGGGATATCACGCCCTCGCGCGCCAGTGCGTCGAAATCGATCACGCTGGTCCAGAACTCCCGCCCGAACAGCAGCACGGGGATCGGCTTCATCTTGCCCGTCTGGATCAGGGTCAGCAGTTCGAAGAACTCGTCAAAGGTGCCGAACCCGCCGGGGAACACAGCCACCGCCTTGGCACGGAGCAGGAAGTGCATCTTGCGCAGCGCGAAGTAGTGGAACTGGAAGGCCAGATAAGGCGTGACATAGGGGTTGGGCGCCTGCTCGTGCGGCAGCACGATGTTCAGGCCGATCGATTCGCCGCCCGCGTCGGATGCGCCCTTGTTCGCCGCCTCCATGATCGACGGCCCGCCGCCCGAGCAGACGACGAACTGCCGCCGGCCGTCCTCGATGATCGACAGCTCCGTCACCCGCCGCGCCAGGCGATAGGCTTCGGTGTAGAACTTGGCCTTGGCGGCCAGCCGTTCCACTACCTCGCGCTCGTCCACGGGCAGGTCCTTGGCGCCGGCCAAGGCGATCTCGGTCGCTTCCGGCGGCGGGATGCGGGCGGAGCCGTACATCACCAGCGTCGACCCGACGCGCGCCTCGTCCAGCAGCATCTCGGTCTTCATCAGCTCCAGCTGGAAGCGGACCGGGCGCAGTTCGTCGCGCAGCAGGAAGTCGGTGTCGCGGAACGCGAGGCGATAGGCGGGGTGGGCTGTCTGCGGGGTATGCTGCGGCTGCTGGTCGGCGAAATCCGCCTCCTGCTCCGCACGGTAGAACTTGCGGTCGCCCAGCGCGGCTTCATCCACCGCGCGCGTCGCAGGATTCTCGCCTGCATCCGGGCCGATTCCCGCACCTGTATCCGATTGGTCGCGTGCCATGCCGATCCTCGTGCGACCTCGCCAGCCGGCCTGTTCTTGGCCGGTGGGTCAGTGGGAACAGCGCTGGATGCGGTCAGGTAATGGATGCCCCGCGAGGATTCGAACCTCGATTAACGGAGTCAGAGTCCGTTGTCTTACCTTTAGACGACGGGGCAATGGAGGCGCCCCAATAACGGGGCGGGCGCGCAGGTCAAGCCGGGAATCGCAGCTTATCCCACGCGGCGTGGCGATCCGTTCAGCACCACATTGTCGAAAGTGACCGCTCCGTCGCTGTCGCCCACGGCAATCTCCGGCGTGTCGTTGCCCAGCTGGACCTCGATGTCCCGGAACACGATCCCGGACAGATCGGTCTGCGCCAGGTCGGGGCGGATCGCGCCGAACGCACCGAAGCGGCCGGTGATGCCCGACAGGACGACGTTGCGGACCGCCGATTGCGGCGGCGCCTGGCCCTGCAGGTCGGTGTACTGGCTCCACGGCACCAGCGAGATGATCTCGCCCTCCGCGTTGTCCAGCACGATGCCGCGCAGGTGGATGTTCTCGTACAGTTGCGGCGTATCCGGGCGCAGCTTCAGCCGCAGCAGCACCATGTCGCCGGTCACCCGGCAGTCCTCCACCACCACGTCGCGCACGATGGTCGCCTCGCTGCCGCAGGCCAGCGCATGGTGGCCGCGGCGGAAGGTGCAGCCGCGCACCCGCACGCGCTCGACCGGCGGGCTATCCTTGTCGGCCAGGGCATTCACCCCCTTGGAGCCCTTGCAGGCGATGCAGTCGTCGGTGACGGAGAAGTGGCAGCCTTCGACCGTCACATCCTGGCAGCTGTCGATATCGACGCCATCGCTGCTGGGGGCCTGCTTGTAGTCGTCCGGCACTTCGAAACTGGCGTTGCGCACGGTCACGCCGCGGCACTTGTATAGATGCAGGTTCCAGAACTGCGAATCGCGGAAGGTGACGCCTTCCACCAGCACATCCGTGCTTTCCTGGATCAGCGCCAGCCGCGCCCGGGGCACGCCCAGGTTTGGGAACTCCCACGGCACGGGCGCCGCGTTGCGCACTTCCCAGAACCGGTCCCAGATCGGCCGGCCGGCCCCGTCCAGCACGCCGGGGCCGGTGATCCGCAGGCCGTTACATCCGGCCGCGTTGATCAGCGCAGGCGTGAAGCTTTCCTCGAAATGGCCTTCGATGCGGGTCCGTCGCGCCGGGAAATGCACCATGTCGGTGGAACAGCGCAGCACCGCGCCCTCCTCCAGATGGAGATGCACCCCGGGACGCAGATCCAGCGCCCCGCTGACGAAGATGCCGGCGGGCACCACGGCGGTCCCGCCGCCCGACGAAGCCAGCCGATCGATCACCTGCTGGATGGCGGCGGTGTTGACCGTGCTGCCATCGGCGACCGCGCCACCGGCGGTGATCGGCAGCCGGGCGTTGCCGCCGCTTTCGGCGGCACGCGCCAGCCCCGGCCAGAGCGGCAACGATGCGATCGCCTGGGCAACGCGGCGGCGGTTCATCGGCAGGTCGGGCATCGGTCACATCCTCGCAGGGCATCGCTGGGCGCCGGCCAGGCAGCGCCCGTGCGCGTTCTATGGAGCACCCACTGGTATGACAAGCGCAAGAGGCATTGTTCGGACGGCGTGCGATGCGGTAGGGAACGTACCCGGCGCGGGGCGCGCCGCTGCACAAGGATCCCTCCATGGCCAAGGCCGCTTCGCTTGCCGACACGCTCTACGACAAGCTGAAGACCGAGATCATCGACGGTACCATCCCGCCCGGATCGCGGCTGCCTTCGCAGAAGGACATCGCCACCACGCAGGAGGTCAGCCGTACGGTGGTGCGGGAAGCCGTCGCCCGGCTGGAGGCGCAGGGTTTTGCGGAGTCGCGGCAGGGATCGGGCGTCTATGTGGCGCCGGGTGCCCGCTACCGCGCCTTTCAGGTCACCCGCGAGGAGCTGGGCGAACTGAGCGATATCCTGAAGTTACTGGAAATGCGCCTGGCGATCGAGGCGGAGATGGCCGGCCTCGCCGCCGCCCGCAGGGACCAGCCGGACATCGACGCGATGCGCGCTGCGCTCCGCCAGATGGCGGAGGTCAGCCATGATCCCGCCGCCTCCGCCCTGGCTGACGCGCAGTTCCACCTGGCGATCGCGCGGGCGACCAAGAACGACTACTTCGCGCGCTTCATCGACTTCCTGGGCGTGCGCCTGGTTCCGCCGCGCAACCTGTACCTGCGTGACCAGCCGGGCGAGGCGCATGACGAATATGTGGCCAAGGTGCGCGCCGAGCATGATGCGATCCTGGCCGCGATCGTGCGCATGGACATCACCGGCGCGCGCGAGGCGGCCCGCCATCACATGACCGAAAGCCTGTCGCGCCATTCGGAACTGAGCGGCGACCTGCCTGTCGGGTGATCGTCCCGTTTGACAGCGCCATGAAGATGTATGATAACTTTTACCGTCGGGGGAGAGGCACCTGATATTCCGCTCCGTAACTGCCGCTTCAGGCTGGCAGCGGGCCGGACATGAGCGCAGCGCCGGGGCCTTCCGGCAGGAGACAGCATCCTTGTTCGAGAAGACTTTCTACGCCACCCATCCCGAGATGATGGACGGGGCGAGCCAGCAGGACCTGCGCGACCGTTACCTGGTGTCCGGCCTGTTCCGTGACCGCGAGATCGTGCTGACCTACTCCCATGGGGAGCGCTTCATCATCGGTGGCGCGGTGCCCGGCACGGGCGTGCTGGACCTGCCGCGCCACAGCGAACCGCCCAGCGCTGCCGGCCATCCGCTGCTGGAGCGGCGGGAGCTGAGCGTGGTCAATATCGGCCGGGGCACGGGCGAGGTGATCGTGGATGGCACGGCGGTGACGCTGGACCGCTACGATGCGCTGTACGTGCCGATGGGGACGCAGGACGTCCGCTTCTCCGGCGAGGGCGCGCGCTTCTACCTGCTGAGCGTGCCGGCCCATGCCGCCTTCCCGCTGCGCCGCGTGACGCTGGACGATGCCGCCACCATGCACCGCGGCAGCCTGGAAACGGCCAATGCGCGCACCATCCACCAGCTGATCCTGCCGCACACCGTGCAGAGTGCCTCCCTGTGCCTTGGCCTCACCCGGCTGGAGCCGGGCAGCGTTTGGAACACCATGCCGCCGCACATCCATGAGCGCCGGTCGGAGATCTATCTCTATTTCGACCTGGAGGATGACGGGCGCGTGTTCCACTTCATGGGCCAGCCGGAAGACCTCCGCCACATCGTGATGGGGGACGAGGACGTGGTGATCAGCCCGCCCTGGTCCGTCCACATGGGCTCCGGCACGCGCAATTACAGCTTCGTATGGGCCATGGCCGGAGAGAACCTCGATTACGAGGACATGGACGTGCTGGACGTCTGCCAGCTGCGCTGAGACGGCCGGCGGCGCCCCGCAAGGCGCCGCCGGACGGGGGATCAGAAGGCGAAGCTCTCGCGCGCCACCATTGCTTCCCATGCGGCCTGGTCCGGCACGTCGCCGCCGCGGTTCCAGGCGGACCCCATGTAGTAGGTGAACGGCTTGCCCGGCTCGACCCGGACCAGCACGAGGTAGTTTTCCGCGTCCTGCGTGAAGCCGACCACCATTGCCGGATCCACGGCGATGGCGATGCCCAGCGCGCCATGCTCGGCATCCTCCGTTTCCCAGAAGGTCATCCGGCCGGTCGCCTTGTCGGTGCGCAGCACGCCCGTGCCATTGGCCTTGCCGATGCCGATCCCGACGACCAGCGTCTCATTGTCGCTGGAGCTGATTGTGGAGCGCATCCGGGTAAAGTGCGAGCCTAGCGGCAGCGTGAACTCGCGCGTTTCCGCCACGTTGCGGATCACGTCGACCGGCCATGGCTGGTAGGTCGCGGTGAACCGCGCCACGTCGCCGCCGGTCTCCACGATGTCGTAGGTCGCGAAGTTGCGGCTGGTCCACAGCTTGTTGTCGTGCCAGATCCCCAGCCCGCCGGTCCCGCGCGAACGGCCGACATCGTAGAAGTCGAGCCCTTCCCCACGGTCGATGTGGTAATTGGGAAACTTCAGCTGCCGGTCCATAAAGGGGTAGCGGACCCGCTTGGCCCACGCATCGATGCCGGAGCCGGACGGCGCCTCCTTCACCTGCAGCGCCGGACCGTAGATGCGGTGCGCGACCAGGTCGTTCTCCCACAACAGGTCATCCAGACGGTCGGGTGCGAAGCGGGCCACGGCGCGCGGGCGCTGCTCTGCCTCCGGAGGCGGAGCGAGCGGCTCCACCGCTTGCGGACGGCCGGTCGCCACAGGGTCGTAGGCGAGCGCCTGCGTCGCCTGCATCTCGGCCTGACGCCGGGCGACTTCCGCATCGCCGACCACCGTGCGCGGTGCGGGCGGTGTCGGCATGGTCGCGGCGATCCATTCGGCGCTGTCGCGCGCCGGCTCCGGCCGGGGCAGCGGCTGCTGCCCGCCACCGGCCATGTCGGCCATCTCCAGCGCAGCCAGGATGTACGCGCCGTTGGCGTACGGCCCGGTATGTTCGGGCGCGGTATGGACCGGCTGGTCGCCGGTGCGTTGCGCCGAGCCCAGCTGCCCGTTCGGCAGGATGTTGCGGTTCAGCGCGGCGAACCCCCGCTGCACATGCGGCGTGACCGCCTTGCGGTCCAGCACGCCATGATTGACGCCCCACGCCAGCGCATAGGTGAACAGCGCGGAGCCGGAGGTTTCCGCCTCCGGATAGGCGTCCGGCGCCAGCAGGCTGGCCGGCCACAAGCCATCCGGTCGCTGCAGCTCGACCACCCGGCCGGCCAGCTGGCGGAACAGGTCGAGATAGTAGTCGCGCCCGGCAAAATCTGCCGGCATCGCCTCGATGAAGCGGGCCAGCCCGCCCAGCACCCAGCCATTGCCGCGTGACCAGTAGATCGGCTGGCCGTTCGCTTCCGTACGACCGATGAATCGCTCGTCACGCAGGAACAGCCGGTCCTCCGGCACCCACAGGCGCGCGGCGGTGCGGCGCCATTCCTTGTCGGCGGCAAGCAGGTACTTCGGATTGCCGGTGATCGCCGACATGCGCGCCAGCACCGGCGGCGCCATGTACAGCGCGTCGCACCACCACCAGATTAGCGGGCCCGCGCCCTCGGCATTGTCCGCCCGGGCAAGGTGCGGCACCTGCCAGTCGAGCCGCTGCTGCAGTGGCAGCAACGTGCCTTCGATCCGACGGCGGGAATACAGTTCCTCGTACAAGTCACCCACGGCGATATCGTCGGCGTTCAGCATGGTCGGGCCGGACTTCGCGCCGCGCACCGCATAATTGTAGTGGTCCGCCACCATGGTCAGGAAGCGGAGCGTTTCCGGCCGGTCGGACACGCGGGCCAGCCGTGCGGCGCCGGTGTAGTAGATTGCCGCCACCCAGTTCGGCGCCATGCTGTCGAGCGCGCCGCCGGTCGACAGCGGGATGGGCTGGCGCGCCATATCGGCGATCTGCGCCGCATTGACATACTCGGCCGCGGCCAGCGCCTCCGCCCGCGTGGGCAGGCGGGCGCCGGTGGTGTCCAGCGCAGGACGGGGCAGCGGCTCCAGCCAGGCAGCCTCCACCCCGGGTAGCAGCGCCGCCTGCGCGCCTTGCGCCATGGCCCCGGCCAGCAGGATCGCACCCAGCATCCGGAACCTGCGTTGACGGCTCGCCCGCATCACCATGCCCTCCCTTGTTGTCGTCAGAACGATGCCCGCGCGCCGATCAGGAACTCACGCCCGAAATGCCGGTAGTTGGACACCCTGTTGGTCGCATCGACGTAGCGGTCGCTGTACTCGTCCGTCAAATTGATCGCCTCGACCGACAGGCGCACGCCGTCCGTCACCTCGTAGGAGATGGAGGCGTCGATGTTCAGCGTGGCGTTCACGCCCTCCTCGCTGTTGCCGTTGCCGCCCGGGAAGCTGACGAGGTAATCGTCGCGATAGGCGGCGGAGGCACGGGCGCTGAACCTGTCATCCTCGTAATACAGCGTGGCGTTGTAGATGAGGTTGGACTGGCCCGTCAGCCGGTTGCGGCCCGAAGCGCCATAATTCACGTCGGAATCGATGAAGGTCACGTTGCCGATGAAGCCGGTGTTGTTCAGCACGCCCGGCAGGAAGGTGAACGGCTGCTGGTACTGCAGTTCGATCCCCTTCAGTGTGCCGCCCTCGCCATTGACGCGGCGGATCACCTCGAAGTCCTCGTCCGGCGAGGCGGGGGTGCCGGCCAGCAGGCTGTCGGGCAGACCCAGGCTGCGCCACGGCACCATCTCGGGATCGGCCGTGTTGATGAAGCTGTCGACCTTCTTGTAGAACACCGCCGCCGCCAGCAGAGCCTCCGGTGCGAAATACCATTCGACAGAAGCGTCGTAATTCGTTGCTTGGAACGGGGCCAGCAGCGGATTGCCGTAGGTAACGCGGCGCGTCGGGATGGACAGGGTGCCACCTGGCGTCAGGTCTCCCAGCGACGGGCGCGAGATCACCTTGGCCGCACCGAGCCGGACCACCAGGTCCTCTGCCGGTTCGACCGCCAGGTTGAAGGATGGCAGCCAGTTGCTGTAGCCGTTGTCCACATCCACATATTCCGGCTCCGCCACGCCGCCATCCGCACCCAGGAAGCCGGACGAGGTCGTCTGGGTGTGGGCGTAGCGCAGGCCCACATTGCCGCGCACCGTCAGCCCACCGACCAGCGTGTCGAAATCGACCTGGGCGAAGGCGCCCGTATCCTCTTCCTGCACCTCCCGCGTGCCGTTGAAGGCCGGGATCAGCGGGTCGTTGTAACGGGTCAGCACATCGTTGATCGCGAAGATGTCGGGCACGATGTAGTTCAGATCGGTCCCCGCCGGGATGTCGAGGCCGCCGGCAATAGTCTCGATCTTGCCGAGGTTCGTGACGTCGGTGGCCCGGTCGGCGCCGGTCAGGGCGGAGACCGCCTGCTGGAAGCCGAACGTGTCGAAGCCGTAGGTCCGGTACTCGGCGCCCGCCTTGATCGTCAGATCGTCGGTCAGGTCATATTCCAGCCGGCCGGCGGCGGTCTTCAGCCGGTAATCCGCACCGCCGGTGCTGCGTCGCCACTCGGTCAGTGTGAAGTTGCGGCCATCGGTCACGTCGAAGCCATAGGAGATCTGCGGCAGGCGGTCGTTGCCGCGGAAATCGTAGGTGAAGCCGTCCACGTTCAACGCGTCGAACATGTAGGACACCGACAGCGGGGTACGCAGCTTGGAGTGGGATGAACCCAGCTTCAGGAAACCGCGGAAACGGTCGGTGAAGGCATGGCGCGCGTTCAGCGACACCTGCAGGAAACGGCTCTCGTCGCGGCTGAAGCCATTCTCGCTGCGGACGTCGACATTGTCGAACACGCCATAGGACAGCGTGTTCTTCTCCCGGTCGATCTCGTACTCGCGCAGCACCGTCTCGCGCACGCCGCCGGCCGCGCGGCTGAAGCTGATCGCTTCAATGTTGGGGCTCTCCGCCTCCTGGTTGAAGCGGGAATACAGCCCGTCGAGGATGATCTCGGTATCCTCCGTCGGCTTCCATTGCAGCGATCCGGTCAGGCCCAGCCGGTCTTCCGAGAACGAGCCGATCGTGTAGCGCGGGATACGCGGATAGAAGGCGGACAGCACTTCGGACCGCTGCTCGGCCGTGGTGCAGGTCACGCAACCGGCGAAGTTGTTGCCCGCACCATAGGCCTGCGCCGGATTGCCGCTCTGCCAGCGGGTGGTGTTGAAGCTCTCGCTGGTCGGGCGCCGCTCGCTATAGGCGACGGAGACCAGCGCACCAAAGGTCTCGTCATCATTGGCCCAGCTGAGCAGGCCGGCAAGCCGCGGGAGGGTCTTTTCGGACAGATCGTTATAGGACGCCTGCCCCGCCACCGCGCCATGGATGCCGGCACCGAAGTCCAGCGCGCGGCCGGTCTGCAGGTCGACCGTCGCACCGAGCGATCCTTCCTCGATCTCCGCCGACTGCGTCTTGCGCACGGTAATGGAGTTGAACAGTTCGGACGCGAAGATCGAGAAGTCGAAGCCGCGGCTGCGATTGCCGCCCGCGGCCGCCTGTGCCTCCAGCCCGTTGATCCGCACGCGGGTGAAATCGGCACCTAGCCCACGCACGCTGATCGTGCGGCCCTGCCCGCCGTCACGCTCGATCGTCACGCCCGGCAGGCGCTGGATCGATTCCGCCAGGTTCAGGTCGGGGAAATCGGCCATGTCCTCGGCCAGGATGGTATCGACCGCACCGGCCTCGTTGCGCTTGATGTTCAGCGCGCGATCCAGGCTGCCACGGAAGCCGGTCACGACGATCTCGCCATCGGTGGTCGCGGCATCGGCATCATCCGCACCCTGCACCTCGCCCGAGAACGGGTCGGTGACCGTGTCCGCAGTCGCAGCCGGCTCGGCACTGGTACCGCCGGGCAGTGGCGCGACCTGCGCCAGCGCCGGCATGGCACCGATCATCATCGCGAACGCAGAGGTACGCAGGCCCAGACGGGCCCGTGTGGTGAGAACTTCAGGCATCAAATCGCTACTCCGAACGCCAGCCTGCCGGGCTGGTCTTGCCGGAGATGTATGATAACTTGACACCGGTGGCAAGGCAGTTCGCCACAAAAAATGCCGGTTACGCAGATCGTTAGCAGGCGACTGACCCGCAACAGGGACGAATGGTGCCCGCTTGTATGACAGAGCAGCTGCCGACCGTCAGGCTGCGCGAGCCAGATCCACCACATAGACGTGGTTGCTGCCGTGCATGTTCGAACAGAAGATGATGGAGCGACCATCCGGCGTGAAGGTCAGGTTCGGCTCCAGCCGGTAATCATGCGCGCGCATGTCCACCAGCCGGGTGGGGCGCATCACCTGTGCGGTGACCAATTCCGCCTTGTCGCTTTCCGTATCCGCATCCGGCACCGTCTCGGGCCGCAGCAGCGCCAGCCATTTGCCGTCTTCCGCATGCGCCACCATGTCGGCGTCGCCGCCATCGCTGGCGAACAGCGTGCCGTCGGGTGACTGGTTGAAGTGCACGCCCCAATCATTGCGCTCGACCCGGCGCCAGATGCGTTGCCCGGTTTCCAGGTTGACGGAGGCGACCCAAAACACCTGGCCACGCGGGGTCTGCAGGTCGTAGAATACCTCCTTCCCGTCAGGCCCGAACCATTCATGGCCGAAAATCTCGAAATTCATCGTCCGCTCGTGCGTGCGGCGCAGGTCGGTGCCGTCGGTCTTCATCGTCCACATCCGGTCGACCCGGTGCCACGGCCCTTCATGGCAGAAGATGATCCGCCGCGGATCGGTCGGTGAAAACTGCGTGTGGCCGATCCATTCGGTGGTGCTGTGCAGCACCCGCCGCTCGCCGGTGCGGATGTCCAGCGTGAAGATCTCCATCGGATAGCGTGCGGCCCACCGCTCCAGCATGCGCACGCCTTTCGCCCGTGCGAAGTTGAGCGGCTTGCCGTCCGGGCCGACCGCTGCATATTCCGCCTGGTCGAAGCGCCGGTTGCGCGGATCGGCGACGCCGGGCTGCAACGGCTGCGAGCCATAGGCGACGAAGCCCAGCATCAGCGTGTCATCTGCATTGGCGGCATTGATCTGGCCATTGTCGATCCGCCCGATCCGGCGGGCCTCGCCGCCATCGGCGGAGATGGCATAGATCGTGCGCGGACGATCCATCGGCTGCGCCTCGCCCGGCTCGCTGACGCTGTAATAGACGTCGCGATTGGTGCGGGCGGTGAACATCAGGTCGGCATGCGGGTCCGCCACCAACACGCGCAGCGCGCCTGTCGCCGGGGAGACCACCGAGATCCCCTCAGGCGTGCTCATCACCATCAGGTCGCCTTCGGGCGTGAAGCTGTTCTTGTAGAAGTACAGCTTGCCGCCGCCCCCGTCGGGGCTCAGCCGGCGGATGCGGTAGCCGGTCGCCGGGTCGATCCAGTCACGCGGCGCCAGGCCGCCGGCTACGGGCGGCGGCGCCTCGGCCTGGGCCATCGCCGCGCCCGCGCGCAGGGCGCCTGCCGCCACCGTGCCGGCCGCAAGGCCCTTCAGCAGGCCGCGCCGTGTCTGGCCGTCAATCATGCGTCTTCTCCATCATGGTGCGGGGGCGATGCCTTCGGCCCGCACGGTCCAGCCGTCTGCGGGGAAGCCGGGGGCATGCCCCTCGGCGCCGTCCCACCCGGCGGCCATCAATCCCACCGCCCACAGCAGCGCGCCGTTGGACGGGAAGTAGGTTTCCGCGGCGCGGCGATAGCCGGCACCGTCCGAATTGGTGGCCATTGCCACTCCGCCGGCCCCGCCGGACACCGGCACCAGATCCTCCGCATGTGCATCCAGATGCACCCGCGGCGTCATGCCGGTCACGCCCCACTGGTTGTTCTTTCGCTCCGCAAACAGCCAGTCGACCGCCTCCTCCGGCCGGCCCAGCCGCGCGGCCGCCATGGCCAGCATCGGAAAGTCCCAGCCCCAGGTCTGCCGCAGATCCCAGTGCGCGCTGATGGCGGACAGGGTGCGACGCATGGCGTCCTGGTCGACCTGCTCCCCGGGAATGAAGCCATAGGCCATCATGAAGGACGGGTGGTCACGGTTTTTGCACTGCGCGGCATCGGCCGCGCCGCTGCACGCGGCCGATGCCGCGATCTGCCAGAAGTCGGGCTCACTCTCCGCCGGCAGGTACAGCCCGTCCTTCATCGGCAGCGGCGCCAGCCGGCGCAGTGCCTCGGTCCATTCAGGCTTGGGCGGCAGGCCCTGCCGTGTCCGCCAGTCCTGCGCCACCGTCAGCGCCCAGCGGAAATAGGCCAGTTCGAACGTCGGATTGACCGTGGTCAGCGGATCGTAGTTCTCCTGCGCCGGGATCAGCGGCGGGCCGAGATTGCGTCGTCCGTCCTTCTCCAGCGGCCAGGACGCCAGCAGGTCCGCGCTCGCCTCCACAACTTCGCCATACTGCCCCAGTACCCCGGCCTCCTCGCCGGGTCCGGTCCGCGCGCGGCGCACCAGCTCGGCCAGCAGGATCGGGTGCGGCTGCTGCCACATCAGGAACGGGGACACCAGGCTGGGGCTGTTGCGCCCTTCCGGGCCGACCATCTTGGGCCACCAGGCGCCGGCTACCCCGTGCCGCGCGGCTTCCTCCCGGGCGCGCGGCAGATGCGCGACATACCAGGGCAGGCTGCGCTCCAGCATGTCGGCATGGCCCCACATGGCCTGCCACGCGGCGTGCCATGGATGCATCTCCAGGTGGAACTTGCCGAACCAGCTGTTGGAGAACAGCCCCTCCTCCTGCGGCGGCAGGGTGCCGGCACCATTGATGGCGGACAGGTACTGCGACAGCACCACCCGCCGCTCCAGCTCCGCCGCACGCGGATCGGTGCTGCCGGTGAAGTCCACCGCACCGCCACCGGTCCAGAAGCTGCGCCAGTGCCCGGCCACCGCGTCGGTGCCGTGCGCGAAGGACGGCAAGGGTGCGGCCTCGGCCGTCTGGTCGAACGCCACCTGCAGGCGCAGCACCGTGCCCGTGCCGGTCGCCAGCACGCCGGCATCCCCGTCCATCGCCAGCGCCCCGTCACTTTCCACGGCGGACCAGTAGCGGGTGGCATCGAGGTCGCGCCGAAGATGCACGCGCTGCGGGGTCACGCTGACCAGTTCCGTCGTGCCGCCACCGTCCCAGCGCGCCGGGTCGGGATTGATCTGCGGGTCCACCCCCGGGTAGTGCACCGACAACGCCAGCCGGCCAGCCTCGACCAGCGGCGAGGTCACCTCCACCGCGATCACGTCCCGGCTCGGCAGCACGCGGGTCACCACCGTGACCGGCTGCCCGGCATAGGCGAAGCGGCTGGTCAGCGTGCCGGTCCACAGGTCCAGCTGCTGGTGCGTCCCGCTCACCTGGGCGAAGTCCGGTGCGGCGCCGTCCACCACCATGGCGATGCGCCCCAGCGCGATCCGGTGCGGATTGGCCCGCAGCCAGTTCAGCGCGGGATTGGTTTCCGCATCGGCCCAGCTGCGCATCCAGGCATAGGGCTGCTCGCCCCGCCCCGGCACGGGCACCTGCACCAGCCCGGCCTTCTCCTCGGCCGCGCCTTCGGGGAAGCTGTGCCAGCCCCATTGCGCCATGGTCAGCAGCGGCACCAGTTCCGAGTAGCGCTCGGGAAAGGTCTGCAGGCCGGTGATGTCGGCGGTGAAGCCCAGCTCGCCATTGCCCAGCATGACCGGCGCATGCGGGTCGATTTCGGTCAGCACCACGTCGTGCCGCTGCACCAGCGCCTGCCGGTCGATCGGCTGTGCGATGGCCGGCACGGCCAGCAGCAGCACGGCAGGCCACGCCACCAGCCTGGCCATGCGGTGCCACATCGTGCGCGGGCTCGCTTCTGTTTCCGGCATCCTGGTCCCTTGTTCCTGCACGGTCGCTTGCCGCATCCTGAATACGGCAGACACTATTGCATCAAGTTATATGACATGTAAGACCCTGATTGACACCGGTGGTCTTTGTTTCGGGTCCGCACCGCCGGGATCCGATCGGACAAGTAGCGGGACAACCGCTCGCACGCCGGACGGCCATGTGGAGAAGACCGCCTTGAAGACACGCACCCTGCTCGCCCTGTGCCTGGCCGCTTCCGCCCTGACGGGGGGCGCGGCGCATGGCAAGGTCATCGCCATCAACACGCCGGCGCTGTCGCTGACGCTGGACCGGATCGGCACCCTGCCCGACGATCAGCAGCCCGTATGGCGCGATTACGTCCTGCGCTCGCAGTTGCAGATGCAGGTCGACCGGCAATCGCTGGTGAATGAACTGGAGCCCGGGCAGGAACCGCCCCCGCCGCCGCAGGCGGTCGGCCCATCTGCCTACAACATGCCGATCGATCGCCCGGCCGAATGGTACGGCACTGCGGAAGCGCGGCAGGTCGCCGACACCATCGTCAGCTTCCAGACGCCGGCCGGCGGATGGAGCAAGAACCAGAACCGCGCCGGCCCGCCGCGCCTGCCGGGCCAGCGCTATGCCAATGATGCGGAGACCATGACGCAGGACCCGGGCAATTTCGACGCCCCGCATGACCGGTTCTGGACCTTTGTCGGCTCGCTGGACAACGAGGCCACGACCACGGAGATGCGCTTCCTGCAGCAGGTCGCCGCCGCGCTGCCCGGGGACGAGGGCGACAAATACCGCGAAAGCTTCGTGCGGGGCGTGCAGTATCTGCTGGCCGCGCAGTACCCGAACGGGGGCTGGCCGCAGAACTGGCCGCTGGAAGGCGGCTTCCACGACGGCATCACCTTCAACGACAATGCCGTGGCCAGGGCGGCAACCTTGCTGGGCGAGGTGGCCACGCAGCCACAATACGCCTTCGTGCCGCAATATCTGCGTGCCCGGTCGGCAACGGCCACCGCCAAGGGGATCGAGGTGATCCTGGCGGCGCAGGTGCGGCGCGACGGCGCCTTGCTGGGCTGGCCGCAGCAGGTCGACCCGCTGACGCTGGAGCCGATCTCCGCCCGCAATTACGAACCCCGCTCCATTGCCAGCGGCGAGACTACGGACATTCTGGAATTCCTGATGAGCCGGCCCGATCCAAGCCCGGAAATGCGTGCCGCGATCGAAGGGGGCGTCGCCTGGCTGCGATCGGCGGCGGTGCGCGATTATGCGTGGGAGCGTGTCGGCAATGAAGGACGGAAGCTGTTCCCCCGCGCAGGTGCCGGGCCGCTCTGGTCGCGCAATTACGACGTCAACAACGGGCAGCCTATCTTCGGTGACAAGGACCGCACCATCCACGACGATGTGAACAACATCTCCGAAGGGCGCCGCAATGGCTACAGCTGGTGGGTCACGCAGCCGCAGCGCGCGCTCGACGCTTACGAGAACTGGGGCAAGTAGCCGTCAGGCCAGCGCATCGTGCAGCGGCGGCGCCAGGTACAGGCGCCGCCGTGCACGGGTGCAGGCGACATAGAGCAGGTTGATCTGCTGGTCGGTATCGACCGTCTTCTTCGCATCACCCCGCCGGCGCGCGGCAAGGTCCGCCGGCGGGTCGAAGTCGTCCAGCACGACAACATTGTCCCACTCGCGCCCCTTGGCCTTGTGGGCGGTGGAAACGACGATCTGGGCATCCGCCTCGGCATCACGGTGCAGGCCGTTCAGCCGCTCCAGCAGGGTCGCCAGCCTAGGGCCATGCTGGTCGACGATGTCGCGCACCCGGCGCATCTCGCCATCGCCATGATCGGCGGCATATTCCAAGTTCCGCCAGCTGGAGAAGCGGGCGATCGATTCGTCCGCAACCCTGTGCCGCTGCCCCTGCGCCAGCGCGTGGGCGGAGGTCAGCTGCCGGTGCAAGTCGCGGATGCCGCCCACCAGGTGGAACGGCCGGTCGATCCCGGCCAGGCTCTGGAACAGGCGGGCATTGGTGCGCGCCAGGATCGCGGTGCCCGGCTGCATCGCCACCCGCCCGCCATAGCGGGTGATGGTGGTGGTGATCGCCGGGTTGCCGGTCAGCCGGTGCCGCGGCGGCTTCGAACTGTGCCGCAGAATGGCGTTGGCCACCTGCGCGATCGCCTGCCCGAAGCGCCAGCTCTGCGTCAGCGTCAGTTCCTCCGCATCGAAGGCGTCCATCGCGTCGACCGCACCGCGGAAGCGGTAGATCGACTGGTACGGATCGCCGACCACGATCGTGGGCAGGCCGGCCTTGCGCGCGATGGAGATCAGCACCGGGTTCAGATCCTGCGCCTCGTCCAGCAGCAGGTAGTCGAACCCCGCGATGCGCTGCTTCATCTCGAACTGCTTCAGGTACGTGTCGTGCGTGATCGGCAGGTCATGGTCCGCGAACTTCAGCAGCTTCAGCGTGATCGCCCCCGCAATCTCGCGCACGGCCCGGTTCTGGGTCTTGTCCGCCAGATCGCAATGGCGATGGCTGATGCGGGTGCCCTCGTCGATCAGGAACCGGTCGATCGTACCCAGGATCAGGCTGCGCAGCCTGGCCTGCGGCACGCCCGGCACCGGCCGGATCAGCGCCTCGAACGGGTCCAGGTGCCTGTCGAGATAGCGGTTCACCAGCTCCGGCTTGCCCCGGCTGAACCCGAGCTGGCGGAATGCGAAGGAGTGGGCGGTGCGCGCCTCGATATTGCGCGGGAACCTGGCTGCCGCCTCTCGCGCGATAGCGCTGTTGAAGGCCAGGTACAGGCCCCGGCCCGGCCAGCGCGCGGCATATTGCACCAGGGTCGATGTCTTGCCGCAGCCGGCGCCGGCCAGCACCTTGATCGTGCCGGTAGGCGGCCGGTCAAGAATGGCCTGCTGTTCGTCGGTCGGCGTCATCGTGGCCTTGCGCCCCAGCATCCGGAATGGTGAGCCCTGCTGGGTTCGAACCAGCGACCTACTGATTAAAAGTCAGTTGCTCTACCGACTGAGCTAAGGGCCCGCTCCGCTTGGGCGGCTGCGGTCACCTAGGCAGGGGGCGGGGGCGGGTCAAGCGGGCGTGCAGGTGGCGCAGGGTCAGACCGCTGGCCGGATCGCGCCAGCCGGCCGCGATCGCCAGCGCCGGTGCCAGCACAAAGGCACGCGTCCGGAACAGCGGGTGCGGGATCGTGAGGCCGGGCGTGCTCCAGGTCCCGCCACTCCACAGCACGATGTCCAGGTCCAGCACGCGGGCGCCCCACTCCCGGCCCCGGCGCACCCGGCCGAAATCCTGCTCCATCGCCTGCAGCACCATCAGCAGCGCCGGCGGAATGCGTTCTGTTTCCAGCACCAGCGCCGCATTGGCATAGTGCCGCTGCGACGGACCGACCGGCGCGCTGTCGATCACGGCGGAGCGGGCGATCACCGTGCCCAGCGCCGCAACTTCCTCCATCGCCGCAGCCAGCACGGCACGCGGGCTGCCCAGCTGCGCATGGCGCTGGTTGGAACCGAGCGCGAGAAGATAGGTGTGGGTCAGAGGTCCTCCGCGATCCGGCCGTACAGCTGCGGCCTCCGGTCGCGGAAGAAGCCCATGCCGGCCCGGTGCTTCGCCGCCCGGGCAAGGTCCAGCTCCGCCACCAGCACGCCGGTCTCCTCCCGCTCGTAGGAGGCGACCAGATCGCCCCACTCGTCGGTGATGAAGGAATGGCCGTAGAAGGTCTGCCCGGCTTCGCAGCCGATGCGGTTGGCGGCGATCACCGGCATGCAGTTGCTGACCGCGTGGCCGACCATCGCCCGGCGCCACATGCGGCTGGTGTCGAAGCTGGCATCATAGGGCTCGCTGCCGATCGCGGTGGGGTAGAACAGCAGTTCCGCGCCCATCAGCGCCATGCAGCGGGCGGTCTCCGGGTACCACTGGTCCCAGCAGATGCCGACGCCGATGCGGGTGCCGAAGACATCCCACACCCTGAAGCCGGTATTGCCGGGACGGAAGTAGTACTTCTCCTCGTAGCCCGGCCCGTCGGGGATGTGGCTCTTGCGGTAGGTGCCCATGATCTGCCCCTCCGCATCGATCATGGCCATGGTGTTGTAATAGTGATGCCCGTCTCGCTCGAAGAAGCTGGTCGGGATCGCCACCTTCAGCTTCGCGGCCAGCTGCTGCATCGCCTGCACGCTGGGATGTTCCGCCGTCGGGCGCGCCATGGCGAAGAAGCGCTCGTCCTCCTCCCGGCAGAAATAGCCGCCGGCGAACAGTTCGGGCGGCAGCACCACCTGCGCGCCGGCCGCCGCGGCCTGCTCCACCAGGGCGGAGACGGCGGCGATATTGTCCTCTTCGGCTTCCAGGTCGAGCTGCAGCTGCAGGGCGGCGACGGTGATGCTGGTCATGGGCGCGCAGGTAGTCGCGGCGGCAGGTCCGGGCAAGTCAGCCGCTGTGATCGGCGATGATCCGCCAGCCTTCGGCGTAGCGTTCCCATACCAGGCTGGTCACCCCGCTGACCGGCTGTGCACCCGGCACCGCCACCGTGTAGCGGGCGATGTAGAGCGCATGGGACGGGCCGAGCGGGCGGAAGTCCAGCCGTTCGAACGACAGCGTGCCGCGCTTCGCCGCATCGTCGAAGTCGTAGGCCTGCCGGTACATCGCCTCCATCGCCGGCACGCCGCGCAGCAGCCCCTTGTCGGTCACGAAGCTGGTCTGGCGCGAGGGCGAGTAGACGGACAGGAACAGCGCCATGTCGCCGCTGTTCCAGCCTGCCGCCGTACGGTCCATCTCCGTCTCGATCGCATCCAGCACGGTCGCGTCGGCCAGCTGTGCCGGGGCGGTGTTGGTGGTGTTGCCGACCACGCAGCCGGTCAGCAGCAGCGCGGCGGCAAGGGCTGGCAGCACGGCGCGCATCGCCATCAGGCCCGCTTGCGGAACAGCATGGTCATGCGGTCGCTTTCGCCGATCGCATCCAGCTCGGCCCGCCGTGCCGCATCCTCGCCCGCGCCGCGGTAGCCGGGCGGCAGCGTCCACACGCCGCCATCCCAGTTGGCGGGGTCGTTCGGGTTGGCATTGACCTCGCTCTGGCCGACCAGGTCGAAGCCGTAGGTGTCCATCAGCGCGATCACGTCCTTCTCCCGCAGGTAGCCCATGGACCCTTGCGTATATTCGGCGGGTGCATCGGCCTTGGCCCGGTGCTGCTCGATACCGATCATGCCGTCGGGCTTCAGCAGCCGGCGGGCGGTGCTCAGCAGCTGGTGCGTCCAGTCGTTGCGGCGGATGTTGTGCAGTTCGCGGAAGATCAGCACCCGGTCCACCGTGCCGTCCAGCTCGGCCGGGATGGTGTCGAGGTTGGCGCCGACGACGCGGGCGCCGGCCGCTTGGCCCATCCAGCCGGCGGCGTCCTGCGGCAGCTTCGTGGCGGTGTCGCGCATCGTCGCCATGTAGCCGGTCGCGTCGGCGGGGACGCGGGGATTGAGGCCGATATAGGTACCCTGCGGCCCCAGATACGGGATCAGCACGCGGGAGAACCAGCCGGTGGCGGGCATGAAGTCGACCACGCTCATGCCCGGCGCGACCTGGAAGAAGGCCAGCGTCTCGGCCGGGTGGCGCCACGTGTCGCGCGCGGTATCGTCGGCCCGGCGGGGATCGGCCAGCACCTGTTCCATCGCCGGTGCAACTTGCGCGGCGGCGGGCAGCGCCGGCAGCATCAGGCCGGCAAGTGCGGCAAGCATCAGGTTCTTCATGTAGCGGCTCCCCAAAGGCGTTGCCGGCGAAACTACGCGTCGCCGGGCGGATGACAAGCGGCTTGGCACCCCCCATCTGCCCGGGAGATGCAAGGAGACGAGACAATGAGCGAGACAGCGATCGTGGCGGGCGGCTGCTTCTGGTGCACGGAGGCGGTGTTCCGCGACGTGATCGGGGTCAGCGAAGTGGAAAGCGGCTATATCGGCGGCACCGTGCCCGACCCCACCTACAAGGCGGTATGCAGCGGCACGACTGGCCATGCGGAGGCGATCCGGGTGACCTACGACCCGGACGTGCTGTCCTATGCGCAGCTGCTGGACATGTTCATGGAAACGCATGATCCGTCGCAGCTGAACCGGCAGGGCGGCGATGTCGGCACCCAGTATCGCAGCGCGATCTTCCCGCTGGACGATGCCCAGCGCGCCGAGGCGGAGGCCGCGATCGGGCGCTGGAATGCCGGGCACGGCACCATGGCGGTGACCACGCTGGAAGGCCCGGCGGAATGGTACCCGGCGGAGGATTACCACCAGGAGTACTGGGACGGCGAAGGCCAGCGCAATCCGTATTGCCAGGCGGTGATCCCCCCCAAGCTGGCCAAGCTGCGCAAGAGCTTCGCCAACCGGGTCAAGGCGGACGCCTGACCCGGCCCTGCGGCCGGGTGGGGGGTTACGGCGGTGACGCTGTAGCCCGCCACCTTGGCCGGCATGGCCGTCACCCTGCCGGCACCGGACGTGACCTTGCCCACGGTGGGTGTCACCTTGCGGGCCGACCCTGTCGCGCCCGGACAGCGCCGATGTCGCCATGGCGGCGAATGCCGTCGCCATCAGCGCCCGATCCGTCACCGTGCGCGACGGTCCCGTGACCATGGGCCGGCCGCCTGTCGCGGCGGTCAGGGTGCGTGTCGCGGCGGACAGGGCGTGGCATCCGGGCATCGGATGGTGATAGGCCGGGCGGCATGCTGTAGGAAAATGGTTCAATGCCCGCCCCCTTCGTATCGTCCCCGAGATTGCCAGTGTCACGCGGGGGCCATATCGGCCGGGCAGGAGGGCGAATGATGGTTCTGTACGGCATTCCCAATTGCGACACGGTCAAGCGCGCCCGGGCCTGGCTGGACGGGCGCGGAATCGCCTACACCTTTCACGACTACAAGCGCGAAGGCGCCTCGCCGGCGCTGCTGACGGACCTGGCATCGCATGTCGGCTGGGATGCGCTGCTGAACCGGCGCGGCACCACCTTCCGCAAGCTGGACGAGGCTGCGCGTGCCGATCTGTCCGACGGCAAGGTGCTGGGCCTGATGACGGAGCAGCCTTCGCTGATCCGCCGGCCGGTGGTGATGCATGGCGGCAAGGTGCTGGTCGGCTTCGATCCCGCCGAATGGGAGCGGGCCTTTTCTGACACCGGTGACAGATGAGGATATTGGCAATGGTCCTGGCTGCAAGTCCCCTTCTGCCCGGCGCCGCGCAGGCACAAGGCATGGCAGCAACACCGCTGGTCATCGCCCATCGCGGCGCCAGCGGCGAACGGCCGGAGCACACGCTGGCCGCCTATGACCGCGCGATCGATGCCGGCGCCGACTTCATCGAACCCGACCTGGTGGTCACGCGCGACGGCGTGCTGGTCGCCCGGCACGAGAACGAGATCGGCGGCACGACCGACGTGGCCGAGCGGGCGGAGTTCGCGGATCGCCGCACCACCAAGGTGATCGACGGCGCGGCGCTGACCGGCTGGTTCGTCGAGGATTTCACCCTCGCGGAGCTGCGCACCCTGCGCGCGCGCGAGCGGATCCCGCAGCTGCGCCCGGCCAATGTGCGGTTCGACGGGCTGTACCAGGTGCCCACCTTGGCCGAGATCATCGCCCTCGTCCGCGCGCGCGAGGCGGAGACCGGGCGCACGATCGGCCTGGTGCCGGAGATCAAGCATCCGACCTTCCTGCTGACGCAGGGGCATGACATCGCGGCGCTGGCTGCGGCGGAGCTGGCCGCCGCCGGCTATGTCGATGCCGAAGACGCCGCGCTGATCCAGTGTTTCGAGGTCGGCCCGATCGCGCGGCTGGACGGATTGACCGGTCTGCGACTGGTGCAGCTGGTCAGCGCCGAGGGCGCACCCGCCGACCGGCCCGACCTGCCCTATGCCGCGATGCTGACGGCGGGCGGACTGACCGAGATGGCGCGCCATGCCGACGTGCTGGGCGGCGAGCTGTCGCTGCTGCTGCAACCCGACGGCACCCCTGCCCCGCTGGTAGCCGCCGCCCATGCGGCGGGCCTGGCGGTACATGGCTGGACCCTGCGGCGGGAGAACCAGTTCCTGCCGCCCGCCTTGCGCCGGGGCGACGATCCGGCGGCGCCGGGTGATCTTGCCGCGCGGTGGGCGATGCTGGCGAAGGCGGGCGTGGATGCGGTGTTCACCGACAATCCGGCGGACGCGGTGCAGGCGCGGGCGGCAGGAGGCGGGTAGCGGCCTGGTCTGCCCGCGGAACAGCCTTTTACGTGAGGGGCCGACCAGCCCATAAGGTGCCGTCGTCACCAGGGGGTCGAAGCCATGTCCATCGTTGATCGCTTCCGGCTCACGGTGCCGTTGATCCAGGCGCCCATGGCCGGCGTGTCGACTCCAGCGCTGGCGGCGGCGGTCTCGGATGCGGGGGCCCTGGGGTCGATCGGGGTCGGGGCCACGGATGCGGCCGGTGCGCGCGCCATGATCGAGGAGGTGCGCAGACGGACAAGCCGACCGTTCAATGTGAACCTGTTCGTCCATGCAACGCCCACGGCGGATGCCGCCCGCGAAGCCGCCTGGCTGGAACAGCTCGCGCCCGTATTCGCCAGCTTCGGCGCGGAGCCGCCGGCGGTGCTGCGGACCATCTACCGCAGCTTTGCCGACGATCCCGCCATGTTGCAGATGCTGCTTGATCTGGCGCCGCCGGTCGTCAGCTTCCACTTCGGCCTGCCTTCGGGCGATGTCCTGTCGGCGCTGCGTTCGCGCGGGATCTACCTGATGGCCACCGCCACCAGCCTGGAAGAAGCCGCCGCCATCAAGCAGGCGGGGATCGACGCGATCGTGGCGCAGGGGATCGAGGCCGGCGGACATCGCGGGGTGTTCGATCCCCATGCGCCGGACGATGCCCTGACCACGCAGGTGCTGACCCGATTGCTGGTACGGGACACCGGCATGCCGGTCATCGCTGCCGGCGGCATGATGGACGGGGCCGGCATCGCGGCCGCGCTGGACCTGGGCGCAGTTGCGGCCCAGCTCGGGACGGCGTTCGTGCCCTGCCCGGAATCAGCCGCGGACGGATCCTATCGGGCCGCACTCACCGGGCCGGGTGGTCGCCACACGGTGCTGACCGCGGCCATTTCGGGGCGACCGGCACGTGCCCTCGCCAACCGGTTCACGGCGCTGGACCGGAAGATCCGGGACCATCGGCCGCCCGACTACCCCATCGCCTATGACGCAGGAAAGGCGCTGCATGCTGCGGCCAGGGCACAGGGCGAGCATGGGTACGGGGCACAATGGGCCGGTCAGGGTGCGCCGCTGGCGCGGCCGATGCCGGCTGCGGAGCTGGTGCGGACGCTGCGGGAAGAACTCGAACAGTGCCGGCGGGCGCCCGGGTCTGTGGCTGACGCCTGACCGAGGGCAGGCAGCTCGCCACGACGGGGTTCGGAACGCAGCGGCCGGCGCCGCGCCGGCCGGTTACGGCAGCGGCACGCCCATGCGGCCCAGATCACCCAGGCCGATCGTGCCGCTGGCCATGTCGAGCATGCGGTCGAGGCTGCGCTTCGCCTTGATCCGCAGGCCTTCCTCGATCTCCACCCGCGGCGTCAGGTCGCGCAGGCAGAGGTAGAGCTTCTCCAGATTGTTGAGCGCCATGTAGGGGCAGATGTTGCAGTTGCAGTTGCCGTCCGCCCCCGGCGCGCCGATGAAGGTCTTGTGCGGCAGCGCCTTCTGCATCTGGTGGATGATGTGCGGCTCCGTCGCCACGATCAGCGTGTCGCCGGCGAAGGTCTTGGCATATTGCAGGATCGCACTGGTCGAACCCACGATGTCGGCATGGTCGACGATGTGCGGCGGACATTCCGGGTGTGCCGCGACGGGCGCGTCCGGGTGCTGCTCCTTCAGCTTCAGCAGCTCCCGCTCGCTGAAGGCCTCGTGCACGATGCACACACCCGGCCACAGCAGCATCTCGCGGTCGAACTTGCGGTTGAGGTATCCGCCCAGGTGCCGGTCGGGCCCGAAGATCACCGGCTGGTCACGCGGGATCTGCGACAGGATCGTCTCCGCACTGGAAGAGGTGACGATGATGTCGGACAGCGCCTTCACCTCTGTCGAGCAGTTGATGTAGGTCAGCGCGATGTGGTCCGGATGCTGCGCGCGGAAGGCGGCGAACTTTTCCGGCGGACAGGAATCCTCCAGGCTGCAGCCGGCTTCCATGTCGGGCAGTACCACGATCTTGTCGGGGGATAGGATCTTGGCGGTTTCCGCCATGAACTTGACCCCGCAGAATGCGATCACCTCGGCATCGGTGTCCGCCGCCTTGCGGCTCAGCTCCAGCGAATCGCCGACGAAATCGGCCAGGTCCTGCAGCTCCGGCTTCTGGTAGTAATGCGCCAGGATCACGGCGTTGCGCTCCTTGCGCAGGCGGTCGATCTCGGCGCGCAAATCGGTGCCGGTGGGCATGGGGGTCAGGAGGCTCATGCCCGGCAGATAGGGTGCGCGGGCACGGGCGGCAATGCGGCTTGGCCGTGCTCAGGGCGCGACGGGGAACGGCGGCGGCGGATAGTCGTCCGCGGCCATCGCCGCGCCGGGCGTGCCGGCGGTCACCTGCGCGTGCAGGCCGGCGGCCCATGCGCTGCGGCCGATCGTCACGACACCCAGCTGCATCAGCATCAGCGCCACCAGGCCGACCAGCCATGCGGGATGCACCCGCCCCCGCCTGATCCGGTCGCGCGCCGCGCCGATCAGGGGAAAGGCGATCATCGCCACGAAGATCGCCCAGACCATCGAATACATGAACAGGGGTGCGGGCAGCAGGCGACCGAAGGCAGGCCCCATGATCGCGGCCATGGCGCACAGGATCAGCCGGGGATGCCACAGCCGGTCGCGCCGCCGCACGAAGCCGGCGATCAGCAGGCCGGCGAACACCAGCACGCTCAGCGGGTTGAGCACCAGGAACTGCGCCGGCGTGAAGAAGAACGGCACGAAGCCACGCTGCACCGAGAAGATCGTCGTCGTCGTGCCGACCACCACCATCACCAGCGCCCAGCCCACCGCCAGCCAGCCGAGCGGCCGGTGCAGCGTCACGCGCCCGCTCGCCGCCAGCCAGGCCTGCGTCACGAACAGCACCACCCAGCCCATGAACAGCACCGCATGGGCATGGATGTATAGCGGTGCGCGGAAGCTGGACATGCCCATCGCCGCGAAGAACGAGAAGGCGGTGACGTTGATCGCGGCCATGGCGATGGCCATGCCCAGGAAGAAGGATGTATCTGTCGCCCAGGCAGGGCGCCGGTGCACGGGATCGGATGACAGGGTAGCCATGGTCGCATCCTTGCCAGAGAGTGACAGTGTGCGACCGGTGCGCGTCCATCCCCCCACAGGCAGCGCGCTTCCGGCAGGTATGCTACAGCATTGTTCGCAGTCTCACCAGTGGCTCAGTTGGCGGGCGCGGGGGCTGCCGGAGCCGGGGCTGGTGCCGGGGCTTCGCCGTCGAACCGGACGTTCACCGTGACATTGCCGAAGCCGGCGACCTGCAGCGGGATGGCCAGGTTCTGGCGGATGGCATCCTTGGCGGCACCGCGGGCCAGGGTCAGCAGCACCGGATTGGCCGCCTGCTCCACCGCCTGCCGTTCGGCGAGGGCGGTGTTCTTGCGGGTGAGTTCATCCTGCGCGGTGCGGGTGATCCACAGCCCTTCGCGCAGATATTGCGCGCGGCCCTCGTCAAGGTTGGGCCGGCCGATGGTCAGCGCGGGCAGCTGCACGTCCAGCGTGTCGCTGGCGTCGTTCCAGCTCATGCGCTTGCGGTCCATGGCGGACAGGTCCAGCGTGTAGTCGACCCGTGCCGGGATCACCGCCACTTGCCGGCTGCGCAGCGCGCCGAACAGGCGGCTGTCCTCGCTCGCCACCACGGGCGAGAGTTGGGCGGAGAACACGGTCAGCCGGTTCTGCTTCTCAAACGCGACCAGGCTGGTGGCCAGGGGATCGCCATTGTCCTGCGGCCCGAAGGCGCGCCAGCCCAGCCACACTGCCAGCGCCAGCACCATGATGAACAGCAGCCACGGCAGGGCCTGCACTCGCGCCAGCGAGTGCTGCCGCTGAACAGGCGGGTGAAGGTCCGCGCCTGAGCGCGTGGCGGTATCCGTTAGGGGGCGATGATCCATGATGGTCCTGAACGGCCCACCAGCCCGCGCCGTTCCAGATCGACGAGATGCGCCCACACCGATTGCTGCGCGGCCCCGATCAGGGCGGGCGCGAGGCCGCGATACATCTGTTCCACCAGCGCCGGCAGCTCGGCCGTATCCTCCGCCAGCAGCCGCAGGATCTGCGCCTCCCGCTGCCGGCGATGGCCGATCATGCCGCGCACCAGCTGGCGCGGCCGGGTCACCGCCGGGCCGTGGGCGGGATAGTAGATGCGATCCTCCCGATCGTGCAGACGTTCCAGGCTGGCGAGGTAATCGGCCATGTCACCGTCGGGCGGGGCGACGACGCTGGTGGCCCAGCCCATCACATGGTCGCCGGTGAACAGGATGCCCGTGCCCTCCAGCGCGAAGCACAAATGGTTTGAGGCATGGCCGGGCGTGGCGATCGCCGTCAGCGTCCAGCCTGGGCCGGCCAGCGCCTCCCCGTCCGCCAGCACGCGATCGGGCGTGTAGTCGAGGTCGAACGGCGCATCCGTCACCGCGTCCCCGCCGCTGGTACGCAGGGGCGCGCAGCCGATCACCGGCGCACCCGTTGCAGCGGCGAGCGGCGCGGCGGCCGGCGAATGGTCGCGGTGCGTGTGGGTGCAGAGGATCGCCACCACCGGGGCCGGGCCGATGGCGCGCAGCAGCGCATCAAGATGGGCCGCATCGTCGGGTCCCGGATCGATCACCGCCAGTCCGCGCCCGTCACCCACCAGGAAGGTCTGCGTGCCGGTATAGGTCCAGGCGGAACCGTTGGGGGCCAGCACGCGGCGCACCAGCGGCTCCACCTGCTCGACCAGGCCGACGGGCCAGGGCTTCGGGAGCAGCGCCATCAGGCGATGATGTCGGGGATCAGGTAATCGTCGATGATCGCGATCTGGTCGCGCAGCTTCAGCTTCTTGCGCTTAAGCCGGGCGATCTGCAGCTGATCGCCGCCGGTGCTGCTCAGCGCGTCGATCGCCGCATCCAGGTCGCGATGCTCGATCTTCAGCGCCACCAGCCTGCGCTGCAATTCCTCCTCGTTCACCGCAGTCCCTTCATCGCGCCCGCGCGGCATGGTCCGTCCCGACCCACGGCCATTCTGCCGCACAGCCGGTTTGCCGCCCTACGATTATTGTGTTTTGATGACAATCGCGCGGCTGGGATGTTGCAGTCCTGAGTCGCGCCGCCATCGGGGCCCCCTGCCCATGGCGTTCAACAGCGAAAGGAGAACCCTTGATGGAATCTTCGCACGTCATCGCACTACAGGCCAAGCATGACGGGTTGGAGCAGCAGCTCCATGCCGAGATGAACCGCCCCGAACCCGACAGCGCGATGATCCAGACGCTGAAGCGGCAGAAGCTGAAGATCAAGGAAGCCATCGCGCATTCATGATCGTACCCCCGCCGAACTGAAAGGCACGCTGCCTTCCGCGACGGCGCAGGCGCCCGGTCGACCGAACCGGCCCGGCACCATCGCGGAGGGCCACTCCCCGCCGGGCTGCCCGGCCCGAACTTAGCCAGCAAAGTAGTGGCGTAAACTTTCCTGGCTCTGCCGGGGCCCCGCAACATTCCCAAAGCGTGCGGGATCGTTTAGGCCGATCCACGATGACAGCTACAGCCGCCGCCCGCACGATCCTGACCCGGCTGCACGAGCTGATGGCGTCGCGCCTGCACGCCCAGGGCAAGCTGAACCAGGTGGTCGACATCATCGGCGACTCGCTGGATAGCGAAGTCTGCTCGATCTACCTGCTGCGCGAAGGCATGCTGGAGCTGTTCGCCACCCGCGGCCTGAACCAGAGCGCGGTGCATGTGACCCGGCTGGGCATCGGCGAGGGGCTGACGGGCACCATCGCCCAGAACACGCAGACGCTGAACCTGGCGGAGGCCGCCACCCACCCCGAATTCCAGTATGTGCCGGAAACGGGCGAGGAGAAGTTCCACTCCTTCGCCGGCGTGCCGATCGTGCGGCGCGAACGGGCGATCGGCGTGCTGACGGTGCAGCATGTGGAGCCGCGCCGCTATGTCGAGGTGGAGATCGAGGCGCTGCAGACCGTCGCCATGGTGCTGGCGGAACTGATCACCAATGCCGGTCTGGTGGACGAGGAAAGCCTGGGCGGGCGATCGGCGGCGCAGGTCGGCCAGGAAGTGCTGACCGGGCTGCAGCTGGTAAAGGGGCTGGGCTGCGGCCAGGCGGTATTCCATCAGCCGCGCATCGTGATCGAACAGACGGTGGCCGACGACACGGAGGCCGAACGGCACCGCGTCTACCAGGCGTTCGACAAGATGCGCGAGCAGATCGACCAGATGGCCACCCATGCCGAGTTCGGCGTGGGAGAGGAGCACTGGCATGTCCTCGAAACCTACAAGATGTTCGCCTATGACGAAGGCTGGAGCCGACGCATCAACGAGGCGATCGACAACGGCCTGACGGCGGAGGCCGCGATCGAGCGGGTGCAGCAGCGCACCCGGCAGCGCATGCGCGAGATCCGCGATCCCCTGCTGGCCGAACGGATGCACGATCTGGAGGATCTGGCGAACCGGCTGCTGCGCATCGTGTCCGGCCAGCTGGGCACCGCGGCGCGCACGGGCCTGCGGCAGGACACGATCCTGATCGCCAAGAACCTGGGCCCGGCGGAGCTGCTGGAATATGACAAGCGTCGCCTGAAGGGCGTGGTGCTGGAGGAAGGATCGCTGACCGCCCACGTGGTGATCGTGGCGCGCGCCATGGGCGTGCCGGTGATCGGCCGTGTGCGCAATGCCCGCGCGCTGATGCGCGATGGCGACCAGCTGCTGCTGGATGGCGACAGCGCGCAGGTGATCATCCGCCCCGGACCCGCCGCGCTGGAAGGGTTCGAGGCGCGCCTCGCCCGCAGCCGGGAAAAGCAGGCCGCCTATGCCGCCCAGCGGGACGTCGAACCGATCAGCCGGGATGGCCAGCGGATCGAGGTGATGATGAATGCCGGCCTAGTGGACGACACCCCCATGCTGGGCCTGACGGGCGCCGACGGCATCGGCCTGTTCCGCACCGAGTTCCAGTTCATGGTGGCCGACACCCTGCCCTCGCGCGAGCGGCAGACGCGGCTGTATCGCGACGTGCTGGAAGGCGCAGGACACCGCCCGGTGATCTTCCGCACGGTGGATATCGGCGGCGACAAGGTGCTGCCCTATCTGCGCGACGCGGAACGCGGCGCGGCGGAGGAGAACCCGGCGATGGGCTGGCGCGCGCTGCGCCTGGCGCTGGAACGCAACGGGCTGCTGAAGGTGCAGGCCCGCGCCCTGCTGGAAGCCGCCGCCGGGCGATCCTTGCAGGTCATGTTCCCGATGGTTTCGGAACCGTGGGAGTTCGACGCGGCAAAGGCGGTGTTCGAACAGCAGATCGCGCATTTCAGGCGCCATCGCCACCGCCTGCCAGACGAGATCCTGTATGGCGTGATGCTGGAAGTGCCCTCGCTGGCCGAAACGCTGGACACGCTGCTGCCACGCCTCAGCTTCGTGTCGATCGGCACCAACGACCTGACGCAGTTCCTGTTCGCCGCCGACCGGGCCGATCCGCGCCTTGCCGAACGGTATGACTGGCTGAGCCCCGCCATCCTGCGTTTCCTGCAGCGTGTCGTGGGCACCGTGCGCGGCAGCCCGGTGCGGCTGGGCGTATGCGGCGAGATGGGCGGCCGCCGGCTGGAGGCGCTGGCCCTGCTGGCACTCGGCATCAGGCGCCTGTCGATAACGCCGGCCGCGGTTGGCCCGATCAAGGAGCTGGTCCGCCGGATCGATCTGGCCGAAGCGGGCGAGGCCATGCAGGGCTGGCTGGCCGCACCGCCCGCCGACCTGCGCGGCGTGATGGCCCGGTGGGCCGAGGAACGCGGCATCGAGGTCGATTGACGACAGGCATTAACACGGGCAGCGCCGCCTTGCGGCTTGACTTGCACCGGCTGTTTTCGTCACTTGCCGGCGCAGGCAGCAACCGGACGGACCATAACCGTCCGCATCCAGGATCGGGAATGATGTGGCGATGAACGAACAGCCGGAAGGCACCGCAACCGGCGGCGTCGGGCCCGAGCTGCGCGCGGGACGCGAGGCGCGCGGGCTGTCGCTGGAACAGGTGGCCACCGAAACCCGCATCCCGCAGCGGCATCTGGTCACGATCGAAAGCGGCGCCTTCAACACCCTGCCGGGCAGGACCTATGCCACCGGCTTCGCGCGCTCCTATGCCAAGCTGCTGGGCCTGGACCCGGACATCATCGCGGATCGCGTGCGAGCCGAGATGATCGAGGCGCGCGAACAGGACGGCGCACCGTCCTTCGAACCCGGCGATCCGGCGCGCGTGCCCAGCCGCGGGCTGGCCTGGCTGGCGCTGGCGGCGGTGGTGCTGCTGCTGCTGGGCGGGTTCTTCTTCATGCGCACCCTGTTCGCCCCGGCGGCCGAGCTGCCCAGCCTGGTGGAACAGCAGCAGCGGGAAGACGCCGCCCGCCAGGCTGCGCTGGCCCGGCAGCAGGCAACCGCGCCCGGTGGCCAGCCGGCCGCCGCCGCGCCGGCCGGCCCGGTCGTGTTCACCGCCCTGGAAGCGGGCGTGTGGGTCAAGTTCTACGATGCCGGGGGGCGCCAGCTGATGCAGAAGCAGATGGCGCTGAACGAACAATACCAGGTACCGGCCGATGCGCAGGGGCCGCTGCTGTGGACCGGGCGGCCGGATGCGCTGCGCATCACCATCGGCGGGCGCGAAGTGCCCCGGCTGGCGGAGACGCAGGGCATCATGCGCGATGTGCCGATCACGGCGCAGGCGCTGCTCGCGCGCGGACAGCCTGCGGCAACGGCCACGCCCGGCGCCGCCGTGGCGCCGGCAGCAGGCGCCAGCCCGCCGGCCGGCTTCGTACCGTCCGCGGTCTCGTCGCGGCCAGCGGCAGCACAGTAAGGCGGCGACCGTTCAGCCGCCATTCGGCGGGGACGGCTATCAGCCGGGACACGATTGCAAGGGAAGGAATACATCTTGGCGATGAACAGCCGCACACGGGCAGCGATCGTGCTGGCCCTGCTCGGCACGGCGCTGGTGCCTGCGGGCGCACAGGCGCAGGACGGCACCGACGCACGCCTGCGGCGGCTCGAAAGCGAGCTGCGCGCGGTGCAGCGCGCCGTGTTCCCCGGTGGCGACGGACGCTACTTCACGCCGGAGGTCGATACGTCCACGCCGGCGCCGGGTGCCACGCCCGCCCCGGCCGGACCGGCGCCGACCGCCGTGACCGACATCCTGGTCCGGCTGGACGCGATGGAAACGCAGATGGCCCGCGTCACCGCCCGCAGCGAGGAAACCGCCTACCAGTTGCAGCAGCTGGAACAGCGGCTGCAGGCGATGGAGGCTGCCCCCGCCGCCACCGTGCCCGCCCCCGCCATCGGCGTGATCCCGGCGCCCGGTGCAACCCCGCCCGCCAGCACCCCGACGCCGCCGCCCAGCGCCGCCGCCGCGCCGGCCTCGTCCGGCCAGACGCGGGCCGCCGCGCCCAGCCCGGAACGGGTGGCGGCGGTGCAGGCCATCGCCAAGCCGCAGACCGACGATGCCGGGGATGACGAATACAGCTACGGCTTCCGCCTGTGGCAGGCCGGCTTCTACCCGGAGGCGCAGCAGCAGCTGGCACTGTTCCTGCAGCGCTACCCCAGCCATGCCCGCACCAACTGGGGCCGCAACCTGCTGGGCCGCGCCTATCTCGACAATGGCCAGCCGCGTGAGGCGGCGACGCACTTCTTCGAGAACTACCAGGCGAACAAGCAGGCCGACCGGGCACCCGACAGCCTGCTCTATCTCGCCGAATCGATGATCGCGATCAACGACACCAACCGCGCCTGCATCGCGCTGGCGGAGTTCGGCGACGGCTATCCCGCCCTCGCCACCGGACGCTTGAAGGAGCAGTATGACCGCAACCGCAGCCGGGTCCGCTGCAGCAGCTGAGGCCGGTCTGGCGGCACGCCTTGCCGCCAGTCTCGCCCGGCTGCATCCTGCTTCCGCCGGGCCAATCGGCCTGGCGGTCAGCGGCGGTGCGGACTCGCTGGCGCTGCTGCTGCTGATGCAGGCGGTGCGGCCCGGCAGCTTTGCCGTTGCCACTGTGGATCACGGATTGCGGGCCGAGGCCGCCGCCGAGTGCGCGGCGGTGGAGGAGATTTGCAGCGCCCGTGCGATCCCGTGCGCTGTCCTGCGCGTGACCCCCGCCCCCGGCAATGTGCAGGCCGCGGCGCGTGCGGCGCGCTACGCCGCGCTGGCCGGCTGGGCGGCCCGACATGCCCTCGCCGCGATTGCCACCGCACATCACGCGGACGACCAGGCAGAGACGCTGCTGATGCGGCTGAACCGGGGGAGCGGCCTGCCCGGCCTCGCCGGCGTGCGGGCAGCGGGGCTGGTGCCCGGCTCCACCCTGCCCCTGTTGCGGCCACTGCTCGGCTTCCGGCGGCGGGAGCTGGCAGAGGTGGTGGCACGGCACGACCTGCGCCCGGCAGACGATCCCAGCAATGCCGACCCGCGGTTCGACCGCGTGCGTGTCCGTCAGGCAATCGCGGCGATGGAGTGGCTCGACCCGGTCGCCGTCGCTGCCAGTGCAGGCCATCTCGGGGAAGCGGCGGCCGCGCTCGACTGGGCTGCCGCGCGGGAATGGGACGAACGCATCGAGCAGCTGGACGGAGCGCTCCGCTACCGCCCGCTGGCACCGCGCGCGATCCGCCTGGCGGTGGCCACCCGGGTCATCACCAGCCTGGGACAGACCCCGCGTGGTGGTGATGTGGCCCGCCTGCTGGATCGGCTGGAGGCAGGCGGCAGCGGCAATGTCGCCGGCGTGCTCGCCCGCAGCACCACCGACGGCTGGCTGTTCAGTACCGAGCCGCCCCGCGCCGGCTAGCGCCGCCCCGGTCAGCCATGCGCCCCGAAATGGTTGGCGATGGCGGTGCCGATCCGCAGCGAGAGGGCATAGGCCCGGTCGATCGGCTCGATGAAGTCGCGCCCGATGGAGGCGTAGCCGGCATCGTCGCCCTCCGGATAGTCGGCCGGTTCCGCCAGGTTGAAGTCGGACGGCTTGGGAAAGCTGGTGGGGAAGGCACGCCGCAGCTGCGCCAGCGCCTCGTCCACCCGCAGGGTGAACACCATCTCCAGCACGTCCTCCCGGCTGACATCGTTGGCCCGGCTGAAGGCGGGGATGGACATCACCCGCAGGAACATGTGCTGGAACAGCGCCAGCCGCAGCGCCTGCAGCGCGCCGATCGCGCGGCGCGTGGCCTCCCGCTCCGCGCCGGTGTCGGCGGCTTCTGCCACCGGGGGCAGGGCGAGCTCCAGCTGGTGCAGCTTGACCGCATCGACCCGCAGGCGGCTGGCGAGGCGGCGGAACGTGCCCACCCGGTCATCCTTCACCAGATATTCGGCCAGCGCGGCGCATGGCCCCGTCAGGTGATCTTCCAGCCCGCGATAGGGCCGGCTGGCCCAGTAGGCGGAGTTGAACAGCTCGCCATAGGCGGCCACCGTCTTGATGCTGGCGAGCGCGTTGGCGCTGCGCACCAGCCGCAGGATCTGCGCCGCGCGGGCACTGCCGGCCAGCATCTCCGTCAGATCGGGATCGCTGCCGTCCGCCGCACTGCCGATGCCGGCGATCACGTTCACCGGATAGCCCAGCTGCTGCAGGATGGCATTGTGGGGGATCGCGCGGATCTGCCGCAGCGACATCTCGCGATCGGCGTTGATGTCGCTCTGCCGCCGGCTGACCCGGCTGCCGGTGGGGTTCAGCAGGCCCAGGCCGAAGGCGGTGACCGCGCGGGCGTAGGTCCGGCTTTCCAGATGTTCGTGCTGGTGGTCGCGCACCGCGCGGTAGAAATCGAGCGACAGGTCGGTGCGGCGGTAGAACGGGTCGTCCTCCGCCGCTTCCTCGTCGCCCTCGGCCGGGCGCAACTCGGCCAGGCGGGTCAGCGTGGCCAGCGCCAGTTCGGGCGTGGCGAAGAACAGGTAGCCGTCACCGCCCTGGAAGCTGACCTCCGGCTCCAGCCGGATGCCGGCGGCGGCGAACCGCCCGCGCGCCCAGTGGCTCAGCGGCCAGCTGACCCGGTCCGCCAGCGAAACGGGATGCGCGCCGCGGCCCATGCTCTCGCCATGGGTGTCGAACACCAGCGCGGCGACATCTTCCATGCCGTTGGCGGCCATCGCCGCCGCCAGCCGCCCCTGCAGCCGCTCGATCGCGAGGCTGGCCGGCACCTGGCCCACGAACCGGCCGGCGTCGGAGAAGCCGGTCTGGATCGCCACCCGCCCACGCTGGCGAGCATAGGCGCAGTACTCCTCCTCCTGCAGCAGCGCGTCCAGCAGCCGGCCGCCATGTTCGAGCGCGGTCTCGGTCTCGAACAGGGGGGAGACATCGACCTTGTCGGCGATGCCGAACAGCTTGGCAAAATACAGCGCGGCCAGCACGGTCGCCGGCTCCTCGCATTCGGCCACGAGCATACGGATGGGCGCGTCGGCATCGATGTGGTGCAGGATCTGCACCATGGCCAGGAACTGGCGGATCGCGGTACTGCTCTCGATCGCGAGCGCGGCGAAATTGGCGCGCAACGGCTCCACCGCGGCAATGGCGCGGCGCAGGTGCACGATCGCGCCCTTGCTGGACAGGTCGAGCAGCCCGTCCGGGTCAAGCCGGCGGCGCAGGCCGTTGTGCAGCTGCTTGGCATTCACCCGGAAATGGATCCAGCCCATGCCCAGCCCGTCCGCCCGCATCGCGGCGGCCAGCACCTTCAGCTGCACCGAACGCGCGCCGCCCACCGCGGCCGCCTCGCTCTCCAGCCGGTCTATGCAGGGCTGCAGCGACAGCAGCTTGCGCGGATCGTGCGCGGTCAGGCGGTTGGCGGCCAGCGACAGGGCCGCCGGATCGGTCAGGTCGCCCGCGAAGTCGGCTGCGCGGGCTCCGGCGTAGTCTGCCGCCGGTGCCAGCTCCATCAGCAGCGGATGGCCCGCGTCGATCGCGGCCAGCTGGTCGCGGTAGCGCGCCAGGCGCGCCGCCTTTTCCGCCAGGCGGAAGCCGATGGAGGCCGACCAGGTGATGTCCGTGCGGCCATCCATGTCGTATCCGACCCAGCTGGCGAAGCGGAACGGCAACGGCTTGAAGTCCTGCCAACGGTCCGGCCAGCAGGCCTGCGCATGGGTCAGCAGGCGGGCGGTGATCGTGTCGCGCGCATCCTGCCCGTGGGCCATGGCGGCCATCACCTGGTCGTGCTCGATTCCCAGCGTCACCGGCTTCCGCGTGGAGGGGGCGACGCAGCTGTCGTCCCCGATCGCGCCATCTTGGCTGGCGGCGGCGGCCACGGCCTGCGCCTGGGCCGGGGTCAGCAGGAAGGTGGGATGCGCGGTGAACACGGCGTGCAGCTGCGGCTGCTCCCATTGCGCGCAGAAGGCTGCGAAGTCGTCCTGCTCCAGACTGTCGGCCAGTGCCTTGTCGTTGGTGGCCGGTGACACTGGCGCGACCAGCTGGCGCAGCCGTTCCGCCCGGCGGAGCAGCGCGGCGCATTCCAGTTCGCCGACCAGCGCGTCGCAATCATCCAGCGACAACCCGTCGCCTTCCAGCAACCGTGACAGGTCCAGCGACAGCTGGAACACCGGATTGAACAGGGGCGTTTCCGCCGTGCGCCCGTGCAGTTCCTGCAATCGTGCGGTCAGCGCGCCAACTGTCTTCATCCGATGTTCCTTTCGTCAGTCACCCTCAGCGGGGCAGGGCCGCGGCGTCCTTCGCCAGCTGCTCGATCTGTTCGGGGGTGCCGCCGCGCGGGGCGACCCAGCTGCCGCCGACGCACAGCACCGGATCCAGCGCCAGCCATTCGGGCGCGTTGTCCAGCGTGATGCCGCCGGTGGGGCAGAACCGCACCTGGCCGAACGGAGCCGCCAGCGCCTTCAGCGCGGGGATGCCGCCGGCCGCCATGGCGGGGAAGAACTTGAACTCGCTGAGCCCCAGATCCAGCCCGCGCATGATGTCGCCGGCATTGGCGATGCCGGGCAGGAACGGCACGCCGCTGCGGATCGCCGCCTTGCCCAGCGGCTTGGTCAGACCGGGGCTGACGATGAATTCCGCGCCCGCGCCGATCGCCTCGTCCAGCTGCTTCTCGTTGGTCACGGTGCCCGCGCCGACGATCGCGCCCGGCACCTTCTTCATGGCGCGGATCGCATCCAGCGCGGCCGGGGTGCGCAACGTCACCTCCAGTACGGTCAACCCGCCGGCCACCAGCGCCCGGGCCAGCGGCTCGGCCTCGGCCACATCGTCGATCACCAGCACCGGGATCACCGGGGCGGTGCGCATCACCTGTTCGATCGGGGTCATGCCTGTTGCTGCTCCTGCTGTGGGTACTGGGACTGGAATGCGGCCACGGCGCCGAACAGGCCGGGCTGCGGATGGACAATCAGCCTGACCGGGATGCCGGCCATCATCTGTTCGTAACGTCCCTTGAAACGGAACCGTTCGGCAAAGCCGCTGGTCGGCAGCAGCTGGCGCAGCCGCAAGCCCAGGCCGCCGGCGATCACCACCGCGCTGCTGCCATGGGCCAGCGCGAAATCGCCCGCCACGCTGCCCAGCGACAGGCAGAACCGGTCCAGCGCCGCCACCGCCAGGCTGTCGCTGCGCTCCAGCGCGCGGGTCCAGATGGTGCGGTCGTCCAGATCCTGCGGATCGCGCCGCTCCAGCGTGGCGAGCGTCTGGTAGATCTCGCAGATGCCCGGCCCGGCCACGACGCGCTCCACCGACACACGCCGGTGGCGGGCCCGCAGCCGTTGCAGGATCAGGTCGTCGATATGGTCCATCGGCGCAAAGTCGATATGGCCGCCCTCGGTCGACTGCACATGGTAACCGCCGCCTGGCAGCCGCAGGAAATGCGCCACCCCCAGCCCGGTGCCCGGACCAATCACGCTGACCGTGCCGCTCGTGGGCAGATCCGCCTCCGGCCCGCAGACCGTGACGAACTGGTCCGCATCGGCCCGCGCCACCGCATGGGCAACCGCACCGAAATCGTTGATCACGGTGACCCGGTCGATGCCCAGCTGTTCGTCCAGCGCGCCCGTATGCAGCACCCAGCTGTTGTTGGTCATGCGCACGGTGCCGCCATTGACCGGGCCGGCGATGGCGATGGCAGCGGCGCGCGGCGCCTGCCGGCCGATCCGCCGCTCGAACTCCTCCCACGCGGTCTGCAGGCTGGCGAAGTCGCTGGTGCCCAGCGTCACCGGTTCGTCCAGCACGATGCGGCCATCCGCCTGCAGCCGGGCCAGCGCGAAGCGCGCATTGGTGCCGCCGATATCGACTGCGACAAGCTCCGTCATCTGCCTACAGCCCGGCCATCGCCAGCATGGCGGTACCGCCCTTCTCCGCCTCGTCCGCCCCGTGGCGGAACATGGCGAACAGCTCGCGCCCGGTGCCGCTCTCGGACGGGGGCGTGGGCGCATCCTCGCGCAGCGACAGGTCGGCCGTGGTGCCGAGCGTGCCATCCTCCGCCGACAGCCGCACGATGTCGCCGTCGCGCAGGCGCGCCAGCGGGCCACCACCCAGCGCCTCCGGGCTGACATGGATCGCCGCGGGTACCTTGCCGCTGGCGCCGCTCATCCGCCCGTCGGTGACCAGCGCCACGTTGAAGCCCCGATCCTGCAGCACCCCCAGCACCGGGGTCAGCTTGTGCAGTTCGGGCATGCCGTTGGCGCGCGGGCCCTGGAAACGGACCACGACCACCACGTCGCGCTCCAGCTCCCCGGCAGCGAAGGCATCCGCCACGGCCTTCTGGGTGTGGAACACGCGACACGGCGCCTCCACCGTCCAGCGGGACGGATCGACCGCGCTGGTCTTGAAGCAGCCGCGGCCCAGATTGCCCTGCACCAGCACCATGCCGCCTTCCGGCTGGAACGGCGCGCTGTGCGGGCGCAGGACCTCCTCGTCGCCGGACGGGCCGGGATCGCGCCAGGCCAGCGTCTCGTCGTCGAGCCATGGCTCCTGGGCGAAGGCGCCCAGATCGTCGCCGAATGTCGTCATGATGTCGCGGTGGAGCAGGCCCGCATCGAGCAACTCCCGCACCACGAAGCCCAGCCCGCCGGCGTTCTGGAACTGGTTCACGTCCTTTGCGCCATTGGGATAGGCGCGCACCAGCAGGGGCACGGCCCGGCTCAGCTCGGCCATGTCGTCCCAGTCGATCAGGACGCCGGCAGCGCGGGCGAAGGCGGGAATGTGCAGCGCGTGATTGGTCGAACCCCCGGTGGCCAGCAGGCCGACCACGGCATTCACCACCGAACGTTCGTCCACGCATTCGGCCAGCGGGCGATAATCGCCGCCATCGCGGCCGATCTCGGCCAGCCGCTGGGTGGAGGCGCGCACCAGCGCCTGGCGCAGCGGCGTGCCCGGATTGATGTAGGCCGCGCCGGGCATCTGCAGGCCCATCATCTCCAGCATCATCAGGTTGGAATTGGCGGTGCCGTAGAAGGTGCACACGCCCGGCGAATGATAGCTCCTGGACTCGCTCTCCAGCAGCTCCGCGCGCGTCGCCTTGCCCTCGGCGTAAAGCTGGCGGATCCGCTGCTTTTCCTTGTTGGCGATCCCCGTCGGCATGGCCCCGGCCGAGATGAACAGCTGCGGCAGCCAGCCGAAGCGCAGGCCGCCCATCAGGAGGCCGGGCACGATCTTGTCGCACATGCCCAGATGCGCCACGCTGTCATACATCGCATGGCTGAGGCTGACGGCGGTGGACAGCGCGATCACGTCGCGGCTGAACAGCGACAGTTCCATGCCGTCCGTACCCTGCGTCACGCCGTCGCACATGGCGGGGGTCGCGCCGGCGACCTGGCAGGTGGCGCCCACCTCCCGCGCCCAGATCTTCATCTGCGGCGGATAGGCGGCGTAGGGCTGATGCGAGGAAATGGTGTCGTTGTAGGCGGTGATGATGCCGATGTTCGGCCCGCGCATGGTGGCGATGCTCGCCTTGTCCTCCCCCGCGGCGGCGAAGCCGTGGGCGAGGTTGGAACAGGGCAGCGCCACATTGCGGTCGCGGTGCCTGTCCCCCTCCTCGCGCATCAGCGCCAGATAGGCGGCACGGCTGGCCCGGGACCGTTCGATCACGCGGTCGGTCACGCGCTGGATTGCGGGATGCAGGTTACTCATGCCAGCTCACTCCATCGCGTTCGGCCAGGGCGATCGCCGCGCTCGGCCCCCAGTTTCCCGCGCTGTAGGTCTTGGGGGTCAAGCCCTCTTCATGCCAGCGGCTGCGGATGCGGTCGATCCAGGCCCATTGCGCCTCCACCTCGTCCCTCCGCACGAACAGGGTCTGGTCGCCATGGATCAGGTCCAGCAGCAGCCGTTCGTACGCCATGCGCCGTTCCAGCCCGCTCAGCGCGTCGGGCATGGAGATGTCCAGCGGGATCTCGCGCAGTGCCATGCCCTGCCCCAGGCCCGGCACCTTGGCCATCAGCGTCAGGGTGACGTCCTCTTCAGGCTGGATGCCGATGACCAGCCGGTTGGCCTTCAGCTTGGCGCCGGCGAAGATGGAGTGCGGCACGGGGCGGAACTGGATCACGATCTCCGTCACCCGCTCCGGCATGCGCTTGCCCGTGCGCAGGTAGAACGGCACGCCCTTCCAGCGCCAGTTGTCCACATGGGCCTTGATCGCGACAAAGGTCTCGGTGTCGCTGTCCTTGCCCAGTTCCTCGTCATATCCGGGCACGATCTTGCCGCTGGACGCGCCGCCGCGATACTGCCCCGTCACGCTCTCGCCCGCGGCGACCGGCCGCAGCGCGCGCAGCACCTTGACCTTCTCGTCCCGCACGGCGCCGGCATCGAAGGTCACGGGCAGCTCCATCGCCACCAGCGCCAGCAATTGCAGCATGTGGTTCTGCACCATGTCGCGCAGCGCGCCGGTCTGGTCGTAGAACTCCGCCCGGCTCTCCAGCCCCACCGTCTCGCCGACGGTGATCTGCACATGTTCGATGTGCTGGGCGTTCCACAACGGTTCGAACATGATGTTGCCGAAGCGCAACGCGATCAGGTTCTGGACGGTTTCCTTGCCCAGATAATGATCGATGCGGAACACGCGTTCTTCGGGGAAGGCGGCGGCCACGGCATCGTTGATGTCGCGGCTGCTGGCCAGATCATGGCCCAGCGGCTTTTCCAGCCCGATCCGCGCGCCGTTACCGTTGAGCCCGCAATCGGCCAGGCCCTTGATCGTCGCTTCGAACAGGCTGGGTGCGGTGGACAGGAAGATCGCGACATCGCCGTTACCGTCCTGCCGGACCTTGTCGGCCAGTGCATGGTACCCTTCCGGCGTGGTCGCATCCAGCGCCTGGTAGGTCAGCCGGCCGAGGAAGGCTTCCACATCGCCGCGTCGCGGTTCGGGCAGGAACTTCCCGATCGCTTCGCGCGCCAGGTTGCGGAACGCGGCATCATCCATCTCGGACCGCGCAGTACACACGATCCGCAACTGTTCGTGCAGCAGCCCGTCCGCATCCAGCGCGCAGAGCGATGGCAGCAGCATGCGCTGCGCAAGGTCGCCGGTGGCGCCAAACAGCACAAGTGTTTCGGCAGCCGCCTTCATCGCGATATTGCCCCGATGGCTGTTCTGGCGTGCATCCGCGTCTCCCGTGCTGGCGGTTGCGCTACAGCCCCGTGCTGCGATGCGCAATGCCGCACCGATCATCTATGCAATCGATTGCATAGTCCCGCAACCCGGCTGTGGACGCAACAATCCGTCAGTCGGGTGCGGTCACCGCTACGGTCTTGTCCTCGAACTGGGCGGCGCCGAATGTCGTCATGAAGCTGACATCGGCCGCGTCACGGCCCACGCCGATCTTCACGGTCTGCGCCGGATCGGCCATCGCGGTCGCATCCAGGATGTGCCACGCGCCGCCACCCGGGATGCTGGGATCGGCCAGGAACACCTCGGCCACGGCATGGAAGTCCTGCGGCGTCACGCCGGGGGCATAGCAGCTGACGAACCGCGCCGGCACCGCGCTGGCGCGGGCCAGCGTGATCATCACATGGGCATAGTCGCGACAGATGCCGCGGCGCTCCACGAAGGAATCCATGGCGGTGGTGGTCGCATCGCTGCTGCCCGGCACGTAGGAGAAGTTCTGCGCCACCCAGTCGCGCATCGCCACCATGCGCGGACCACCGGTCAGATGGCCGAACTCCGCCTCCACGAAAGGCTGGAAACGGTCAGCAGGGCAATACCGGCTGTCGAACAGATATTGCACCGCTTCGCCCGGCAGATCGTGCGGCTCCAGCCGCTCCAGTTCCGACAGGTCGGCCAGCATGCGGTTGACCTGGACGCGGGCACGATAGTCGACCTCGTACAGCCCTTCGCTACGCAGCCAGATCCGCTGGCCGATATTGTCCTGCGCCGGAATGCGGGCGAGATGAATCGCCTCGCTCATCTGGCAGTCGCAGGACAGGATTGTCTGTTCGGGGATGGCGGCGGCCTCGAACTGCAGCAGCACATCGCAAGGATCGTGCAGGCTGAAGCTGAACCGGGCGGAGATGTCGATGGGCATGATGCCTGGCCAACGCCCGTCCGCCATGGCGGTTTCGCGCCGGCGAAAAGTACCGCGGGCAAGCGTCAGTCAGGTTGGCCCGTCATGCACAGGCCGGCCGCGACACCGGCCAGCTGCTGCAGGACGCCCAGTTCCTCGCCGGAAAGCGGCCGTTGCGCGCCGTCCATGGCCGCCAGGGTGCCGATGCGGCGCCCGGCCCGGTCGCGCAAAGGCAGGCCGGCAAAGAACTGCATGCCGCAGGCCCGCGCGGCAAGCGGGTCGGCGAGGCCGCCCGGATCGCGCATGGTCGCGGGAACCGGCATGTCGATCCCGCCGCGCAGGGCCCAGGCGCCGTCCGCATCCGGCAGGCTGACCAGCGCCAGCTCGCAATCGAGATAATGTTGCAGGAAGCGGGTCAGATCGCCCAGCGATTGCAGATTGTCCAGGCCCAATACCGCCACGCTGGCGAAGGCCCCTGTCGCGCTGAAATCCTGATGTGCGATGTGACCCATGCTGGTGCCCCTGTCCCCGTTGGCACCATTCTAGGTAAGCGCGATCTTGCGCACCATTCAGGGAAGCCCCCTAGCCTGCACGCCGCGCTGATACGCAGAAACCGCTACCGCCCCGGGGCAGCCGGAGCCGCCCCGGGGCGCGGGTCAGCGGACGCGCGGACCGCCGAAGGGCAGCGGCGGGGGTGGACGGCGCGCACCACGGGGCAGCTGTGCCTGATAGGCCCGGCCGCAATGTTGCACGCAATAGGGGAAACCGGGGTTCACCTTGTCGCCGCAGAAGTGGAAGTCGGCCTCGCCCGGATGACCCATCGGCCAGCGGCACACGCGATCGTTCAGGTCCAGCAGGCTGGTCTTGTCGGCGATGTCCGCGCTCGGCTTGGCCGGCACCAGCCGCCGCGGCGGGGCAGGCGGAATGGGTGCCTGCTGATCACCCGGCCCCTGCCGCAGGAAACCACCCGGCCCGACCGATACGATGCGTGGCGTGGGTGCCGCGGGCGTGACGGGGGCGGCGTCGACCTCCTCCTCGTCATCATCCTCGACAGCTTGCGGCCGGGCAGAGGGCGTGGGCACCGGCGCAGAGGCGCGCGGCGCGGCGACGGGGGCCGCCTGCGGCTGGACTGCGCGATCCGCCGCGACCTCCCGGGCCTTGGCCGCAGGGGCCTCCGCTTCGGTGGTCACCGCCTCGGCAGGCTTGGCCTCGACCGCCTTTTCGCCAGTCTTCTCGTTCGCCTTCACGGGCGAAGGGCGTGACTTCAGTCCCAGGCGATGCGCCTTGCCGATCACCGCATTGCGCGACACGCCGCCCAGCTCGTCCGCGATCTGGCTGGCGGTGGACCCGCCTTCCCACATGCGGGTCAGGGTACTGATGCGTTCTTCGGTCCAGCTCATCGTCAATCCGCCGTCTGTAATCGTGTGTCGTCAGGGCAGGACACAGCCTGCCACGATCCCCGTTGCTCCACCGGTGCTTGCCATGCGCCGCCGGGGCCGATAGGCGCCGGGCCCATGGCCGATACCATCCGGAACGCCGCCCAGGGGGAACGGAAGCCCGACCCCGCCACCGCAGCCGCCCTGCCGGCAGGAAACTTCCCGCCGATGGGACAGCCCCGGATCACCGGTATCAACCGGATCGGGCTGTGGGCACTCTATATGAAGGAGGTGCGCCGGTTTCTCAAGGTGCAGACACAGACTGTCTGGGCACCGGCCGTCACCACCCTGCTGTTCCTGATCGTGTTCACCGTCGCCATGGGCCGGGGCGACCGGCTGGTGCTGGGCGTGCCCTTTGCCAGTTTCGTGGCGCCGGGCCTGATCATGATGGGCATGATGCAGAACGCCTTTGCCAATTCGGGCTTTTCCCTGCTGGCGGGCAAGCTGCAGGGCACGATCATCGACATGCTGATGCCCCCGCTCAGCGAGGCGGAGCTGATGATCGGGATCATCGCCGCCGCGCTGACCCGCGCGGTGATGGTCGGCTGCGCCCTGGCGCTGGCGATGGCGCTGTGGCCGGGCGTGTCGCTGTCCGCCGCGCACCCTTGGGCGATCGTGTGGTTCGGCCTGATGGGCTCGACCATGCTGGCGCTGGGCGGCCTGCTGACCAGCATGTGGGCGGAAAAGTTCGACCACAACGCCGCGGTGACCAACTTCGTGGTCGCGCCGCTGACGCTGCTGTCCGGCACCTTCTACGTGGTGCATGACCTGGCGCCGGCGTTCCAGACGATCAGCCGGCTCAACCCGTTCTTCTACATGATCAGCGGTTTCCGCTTCGGCTTCCTGGGCATCAGCGACATCGGCGACACCAATGGCGCGGTGATGGGCGCGGCGATCGGCGTGGGCGTGCTCAACATCGTGCTGGGGGCGATCGCCTATGCCCTGCTGCGCAGCGGGTGGAAGCTGAAGAGCTAACCCTCGCCGACCACATGCGCCACCACCTGCCGGCGGTGCGGCGCATGGCGATGCTCCGCCAGGTACAGCCCCTGCCAAGTGCCCAGCAGCATGCGCCCGTCCGCAACCGGGATCGTCAGCGACGGCCCGGTCAGCAGGCTGCGCAGATGGGCGGGCATGTCGTCCGGTCCTTCCTCGTCATGCTCGTAGCCGCTGCCCTCCGGCGCCAGCCGGGCCAGCCAGCGCGCAAGGTCGCGTCGCACTGCGGGGGAGGCGTTCTCCGTAATCAGCAATCCGGCGCTGGTATGCCGGCATAGCAGGCTGACGAGGCCGGTGGCGATGCCGGTGCCGGCCAGCCAGCGGGCGACCTGTGGCGTCAGATCGGTGAAGCCGGTGCCGTTCGTCGGGATCGTGAAGGTGGTCTGCGCCTGCTGCATGGGACCGCCATAAGGCACCGGCAATCTGCTGCACAGGCGCGGCATGCCCGCCTGCCCCGCTCGCGCGTTATCCGGCGCATGAGCGAAATGCGCTGGCTATGGTCCCGGCTGACCGGCAATTACTGGTTCTTCCCCACGCTGTTCGCCGTTGGCGCAACAGCGCTGGCGTTCGGCATGCTGGCGCTGGATCAGGCCGGCTTTGCGGAGTTGCTGAACGGCCAGGACCTGATCGTGCCCGCGCGCCCGGACAGCGCGAGCACCATGCTGTCGCTGATCGCCAGCTCGATGATCGGAGTGGCAGCAACGGTGTTTTCCATCACCATCGCCGCGGTCGCCTATGCCAGCGGCAGCTATGGCCCGCGTCTGCTGACCAATTTTATGCAGGACCGCGGCAACCAGTTGAGCCTGGCGACCTTCATCGGCACCTTTGTGTACGCGCTGGTCGTGCTGCGATCCGTTCGGGCAGCGGACGAGGCGACCACCAGCGCACAGAATGCCGCGGCCACCGCCCTGCCCGGCTTCGTGCCGCAGCTGTCGCTGCTGGTCGCGTTCGGCCTGATGGCGCTGTCCGTCGGCGTGCTGGTCTATTTCCTGAACCACATCCCCGATTCGATCCGGATCAACACGGTGCTGCGCGGCATCGGGCAGGCGCTGCTGGACGAGATTGCCGAGCTGCACCCGCGCCTTGGCGGCGGGGAGGAAGGGCGGGACACCCGATCCGGCGCACCGGTGCGTGCCCGGCGCGCCGGGTACATCCAGTTCATCGACTTCGACGATCTGGCACAGGCCGCCCGCAAGCATGGCAGCTGTCTGGCCATGGAGGTCAGGACCGGCGACTTCATCCACGCGGGCATGGTGCTGGCGCGGGTGGTCGACGGCCCGGGGGATGACGCGATCGCCGATGCCGTGCGCCACTCCCTGACCATCGGTTCCGCCCGCACCCCGGCGCAGGATCCGCAGTTCCTGCTGGACGAGCTGGTGGAGATCGGCCTGCGGGCGCTCTCGCCGGGGATCAACGACCCCTTCACCGCCATCACCGCGCTGCACTGGGTCGGCGCGGCCACGGCCGACCTGGCGCAGCGTGACCTGCGCAAGGTGGTGGCGGAGGAGGCGCCCGAAGACCGCAGCGTCATACCCCTGGCGGACGATTTCGCGCATTATCTGGCGCGCGGCTTCGGCGTGATGCGCTCCGCGGTGGCGACCAGCCGGCCCGCCGCGCTGGTGATGCTCGATTCGCTGCGCAATGCCGCCGGCGCCATCGATGATGAAGGACGAACCGGGTTGCTACAGCGCGAGGGCGACCGGCTGCTGGAGCAGGCGCGGCTGGAGCTGGAAGGGCCGGACCTGCAGGAGGTTGAGGCACGCCACGCCTTGTTCGCCCTCGCGCTTCGCTGATAGATGCCGGCGATGACACACGTACAGACCGGTCCGACGACGACACGATCATGGCTGTTCGCCCCGGGCGACAGCGAGCGCAAGCTGGCCAAGGTCGCGACATGCGGCGCGGACGTGGTGATCGTCGACCTGGAAGATGCCGTGGCCCCGCCGAACAAGGCGCGGGCGCGGGGCCTGGCTTCGGAATGGCTGGCGGACCATCCGAACGCCTGGGTCCGCATCAATCCCCTTTCCTCCGACCTGTGGCAGGATGACCTTGCCGCAGTGCTGCCCGCCCGGCCCGCCGGCATCATGCTGCCCAAGGCGGCCGGGCCGGTGGAGGTGGCGCAGCTTGCCGCCGCGATCACCGATGGCGCGGGCACCGACGCCGCGATCGGCATCCTGCCCCTGGTCAGCGAGACGGCCGCTGCGGCGCTGACCATCCCCCTCTATGCCGCTGCCACCCCGCCCCGCCTGGCCGGGCTGACCTGGGGGGCGGAGGATCTGTCGACCGTGCTGGGCGCCACGCGCAAGCGTGACGAGCGCGGGTTCTGGACCGATGCTTTCCGCCTGATCCGTGCGCAGGTGCTGCTGACCGCCCATGCGGCAGGCGTGGCACCGGTGGACACGCTGTTCGCGGATTTCCGCGATCTTGCCGGCCTCGCCCGCGTGGCCGCCGCGTCCTACGCCGACGGGTTCGCCGGGATGCTGGCGATCCACCCCGATCAGGTGGCGATCATCAATGCCGCCTTCACTCCCACCGCCGGGCAGCTGGCCGAAGCCCGCGCAATCATCGCCGCATTCGCGGCTGACCCCGGCGCGGGCGCGGTGCAGCTTGACGGGCGGATGCTCGACCAGCCGCATCTGGTCCTCGCCCGACGCCTGTTGGCACGTGCCGAATGAACAGGCGGCATCTTTACTCGTATGACAAGTCCTGATACATAGTGCGACAACGTTCCAAATAATGGGAACGCACATGTGGGGAGGCTTTTTCATGCATCATGCCAGTCGTTTTGCGTCCGCAGCCGTGTCGCTGCTGGCGATTGCCGCCGCTTCGCTGTGTGCGGCACCTGCTTTGGCGCAAGACGCTGCCGCGGCCGGCCGTGCCGCTGACGAGCAGGCAGAGCCGACCACTCCGCCGGGCGGTGGCGAGGAAATCGTCGTTACCGGATTTCGCGCTTCGCTCACCAGCGCGCTGGCGCTGAAGCGCAACGAGACCGCGGCGATCGACAGCATCGTGGCCGAGGATATCGGCAAGTTCCCTGACAGCAACCTGGCCGAATCCATGCAGCGGATCCCCGGCGTGGCGCTGGCCCGCGGCGACGGCGGCGAAGGTCGCAACATCTCCGTCCGCGGCCTGGGTGCGCAGTTTACCCGCGTGCGGATCAACGGGATGGAAGGCACTAGCCAGACCGGCAGCTCCGACATCTTCGGTGCCGGCAACACCGGCCGCAGCTTCGACTTCAACACCTTCCCGACCGAGATCTTCAGCCGGCTGACCGTGCGCAAGACGCCGTCTGCCGACGTGGAGGAAGGCTCCCTGGGCGCTACGGTCGATCTGACGGCCCCGCGGCCGTTCGACAATACCGAGGACTTCGTGTTCTCCGCCACTGCCCGCGGCGTGTACAACGAGGTCGCCGACCAGGTCGACCCGCGCGCATCCATGCTGGTGTCGCGCAAGTTCGGCGATTTCGGCGTGCTGTTCTCCGCCGCGTACCAGCGCCGCAACCTGCGCGAAGTCGGCTATGCCGCGGTCGACCTGCTGCCGTCCAACGTGAACGGCTTCGACCCGGACGGGACCGGCCCTATCGGCGTGCAGCCCTTCTGCACCCCGATCGGCTTCCCTGTCCTCAGCCCCAACACCCCCGCCCGCGGCTCCGACGCGGCGAATTGCAGCACCGGCAATCCGCGCACCGGATCGCTGGCCGCGTACAACACCATCATCAATCTGCGCCGGCCGGACGCCCCGAATGTTCCCGGCAGCGGCGCGTACTTCCCGCGCATCCCGCGCTATGTGAACTCGGAACAGGACCAGCAGCGCATCGCCGGTACCCTGACGCTGCAGTACCAGCCCAGTTCCGATACGGACATCTCGCTGGACCTGCTGCTGTCCGAGTTCGAGGTGGAGCGGCGCGACAACTACATCGCCGGCCTGTCCTTTGCCCGGTCCATCAGCAACAATGGCCAGCCGATGGTGTCGGTCCGCGATGTCGAGTTCGACGAGAACGGATCGCTGGTCTACGGCCTGTTCGACGGCGTGGACGTCCGTTCCGAAGGGTTGGTGGACAAGTTCACCACCACCTTCCAGCAGGCGAACCTCAACATTCGCCAGCGGCTGGGCGACACGCTGGAGTTGACCGGCCTGTTCGGCATCAGCGAAAGCCGGCTGGATGGCCCGAGCCGGCTGCAGACCTTCATCGACGTGATCGATTCGGACAATTTCTCCATCGATTTCCGCGATGACGACGTGATCCCGACCCTCGGCTTCGGCTTCGACGTGTCGAACCCGGCCAATTTCACCTACGCACCGACCCGGTCGGACGGCACCGTGCTGGGCGGCTTCAGCCTGCAGGGCCGCCCGCTGCGCAATACGATCGACAACAAGACAGCCGAACTGAACCTGGACTGGGAGGCGAGCGATGCAGTCTCCTTCAAGGTCGGCGGGCAGTACCGGGAGAGCGAGTTCCGTGGCCGGTTCTACTCGCCCTACCTGTCCGACGTGACCGTGCGCCCGCTGCCCGGCGGCGTGAACCTGGCTGACCTGACGCGCCAGATCGAAGGTGTCGGCAAGTTGTGGGGCAATGGTGCGCCCGACAGCTGGACGGCGATCGATCCGGACCGCTTCTCCGAAGTGTTCGGGGTGGAAGGGGTGCGCCTGTGCGGTGTCGAATGCGGCGCCGGCGACACGCGCATCCGCGAGGAGGTTATCAGCGGTTACGCCATGGCCACCTTCGATGCGACCGACCTGCTGGGCATCGGCCTGCGCGGCGACATCGGCGTCCGCTATGTACGCACCGACCAGACCTCGTCCGGCTACATCCCGATCCCGCCCCCGGCCGGCACCACCAGCCCGACCAACGTCATCGGCCAGCTGGCCCAGGCCGAGCGGGACTATGACGACTGGCTGCCGTCCGCCAACCTGGTGTTCGAGCCGACCGACGGCCTGCTGCTGCGCCTGTCCGCCGCCAAGGTGATGTCGCGCCCCGAACTGCAGCAACTGGCGCCCACCAGCGGCGTCAATCCGGTCACCCGTGTCGGCAATGTGAACAATCCGTTCCTGGAGCCGATCCGCGCCAACACCTTCGATGCGGCGGTGGAATGGTACTGGGCCCCGGGTGCGCTGCTGTCGGCCGCGTTCTTCTACAAGGACATCGGCAGCTTCATCCAGACCATCAACAGCCAGATCCCGTTCAGCGATCTGGGCCTGCCCGATGCGCTGCTGGCAAACAGCGGCACCGTACCGAGCGAGCTGTTCAACGTGTCCCGCCCGACCAACACCGATGGCGGCCCGCTGAAGGGTGTCGAGGTCAACGCGCAGGTGCCGTTCAGCGCCTTCGCCACCGGCTTCCTGGAGAGTGTCGGCGTGCTGGCCAACTACACCCACGTCACGTCGGAGATCGAATACTGCCTCGCCAGCCAGGGCGGCAATTGCATCAACAGCACGACCAACGATCTGATCGGCCTGTCGCGCAACACCGCATCCGGCACGCTGTATTACGATGATGGCACGTTCAGCATCCGCAGCACCGCCAACTGGCGCGACAGCTTCGTGCGCGGCATTCCGGCATCGCAGGGCAGCGATCTGCAGGGCAATTCGCCCACCCTGTTCGTCGATGCCAGCGCGTCCTACGCCATCAACGAGAATGTCGGCCTGATCCTGGAGGCGCAGAACCTCACGGACGAGCAGAACCGGCTGTATATCGACAGCGTGCGCGAAGACACGCTGTTCCAGCTGCGCTTCGGCCGGACCTTCACCGCCGGCGTGAACGTCAAGTTCTGATGCGACAGCCCCGACCGGTGCCGCGCCTCCACAAGGCCGTGCACCGGTCGGCCATCGCCGTCCTGCTGGCCCTGCTGCTGCCGGGCTGCCTGCACACGCCACCTGCAGCGCCGGTGGCGGCGGCGCCCTCGGCCGAGATGGTCGCCTACCTGTTCGTCTACTTCACCGGCAGCGGGCTGGAGAAGGAGGCGATCCACTTTGCCGTCAGCGAAGGCAATGATGCGCTGCACTGGCGCCCGCTGAACGACGGGCGGCCGGTGCTGCAATCGACCAAGGGCACGCTGGGCCTGCGCGATCCGTTCATTCTCCGCTCCGCGCAAGGGGATCGCTTCTTCCTGTTGGCGACCGACCTGTCGGCCGCGCGCACCGGCTGGGACGATGCGACCAGCCGCGGCAGCCACCACCTGGAAATCTGGGAATCGACCGACCTTGTCCACTGGGGCGAGCAGCGGCATGTGCAGGTCAACCTGCCGCAGGCCGGCATGACCTGGGCGCCGGAGGCGACCTGGGATCCGGCGAGAGGTGTCTACGTCGTCTATTGGGCATCGACCCTGTTCACCGACGATGCCCGCACGCAGGGCGACGGCCATGGCGCGCAGATGCTGTTCGCCAGCACGCGCGATTTTCACACCTTCAGTCCGCCGCAGCCATGGTTCAAGGCGGCCGACCGGCCCGAACTGACGCCGGACAAGGGTCTGATCGATGCCACCGTGCTGCACGAAGGAAACACCTTCTTCCGCTTCACCAAGGCGACCGAAGCGAGCGGCTGCCCGTCGGGCGACATCATCCTCGACCGCTCGACCGATCTCGGCGCCGGTGGCAATCGCTGGCTGCTGGCGGATCGCTGCATCGGGCAGGATGCCGGTACGACGGAGGTCGAAGGTCCGGCCATCCTGCGTACCAATCCCGGGGACCGGAGCGGATATCGTTACATCCTGTTTGTCGACCGGTTTCGCGATATCGGGCTGGTGCCGCTGGCCACGCAATCGCTGGAGGGCGACATCCGCTGGACCACGCCGGCCAGCTTCGCGCTGCCGGCAGGCGCCCGGCACGGTACCGTGCTGCCGATCAGCGCGGCGGAGCGCGATGCACTGCTGGCGCGCTGGGGCGCGAAGTAGCGCCAGCGCGCTCAGTCCGTTGCGGCGCCGCTGCTGGCGGTAGTGGGCACGGCGGAAGGCCCGGCGCTCGGCATCGCGCCTGGCGCGGCACTGGCCTGGACGGCCGGCCTTCCCGCGGGAGCACGGGCGCTGGTGTCAGGCTCCGGCGGGGCGAGGGGCGGCTGCGAGGTGACGGTCGCCAGCGGCAGCATCGCATCGCTGGCGGTGCCTTCCAGCACCTCTCCGCCGCCGGCCACCGGCTCGTCCGCGGCCTCGTTGCCGCCACAGGCCGCCAGCAGCGCCATGGCGCCGGCCACCAGACCTGTCTTCAACCTGCCGTGCATGTCGCCTCCTTGCCTTCCAGCCGTTCCAGGAACTCGCCGGCGCGGGCCTGCAAGGCCGCATCCCACTCCGCTCCCGATACCCGCACGCCCAGCCGGGCCAGGCTGGTCACGCCATATTCGGCAATGCCGCAAGGCACGATGCCGCCGAAATGCGAGAGGTCGGGATCCAGATTGACCGCAAAGCCGTGCATGCTGACCCAGCGCCGCACCCGCACGCCGATCGCGCCGATCTTCGCCTCGCGCCCGTCCACGTCGCGGGTCCAGATGCCGACCCGCTCCGGCACGGCCCAGGCTTCCACGCCCAGGTCGCCCAGGGTGGTGATCACCCAGCGTTCCAGCCCGTGGACGAAGCAGCGCACGTCACGGCCCCGCTGTCCCAGGTCGAGCAGCAGGTAGCAGATGCGCATGCCCGGTCCGTGATAGGTGTAGCGCCCTCCGCGCCCTGTCTGTACCACGTCGAAGCGCGGATCGATAAGGTCCGCAGCATCGGCGCTGGTGCCGGCAGTATAGACTGGCGGATGTTCCAGCAGCCAGATCAGTTCGTCCGCGGTGCCATCATGCACGGCGGCGTTGCGCGCCTCCTGCGCCGCCAGCGCCTCGCGATACGGCACGGGGGTGGAGGATCGCCGCCATTCGATCGCCCGCCCGGGCCAGTCATGTTGCACAGCTTGCGTCACGGGCGATTGCCTGCCCTGTCCCTTCGCGCTTATCAAGGCCGCTGCATGGGGCCACGGCCGGAAGGATCACGCATGAAGTTCGACATGAGCGCTGCCTGGAGCGAGGCGGTGGCGATGGTGACCGCCAATCGGGAGGTGCTGCTGGTGGTGGCTGGCATCTTCTTCTTCCTGCCGTCGGTGCTGCAGGGCTTCGTCATGCCGCCGCTGCAGGATGTGCTGACGGCAACCGACCCAGAGGCGATGCAGCGGCAGATCGCGGAAATCTACCTCGATTACACCTGGCTGATCGCTCTGGTCGCCATTGCCCAGATCGCGGGCACGCTGGCCCTGCTGGTGCTGCTGCGCGATCAGCGCCGGCCAACCGTGGGGGAGGCCATCCGTCGCGGCTTCGGCGGATTGCTGCCGATCGTGGGCGCGTACCTGCTGGTGGCCCTTGCCGTCATCCTGGCCTTCGTGGTGGCGACCGTGGCCACCCTGGCGACGCCGATCATCGGCGCCGTGGCGTGGCTGATCGTCGGGGTCGGCTTGGTCTACACGATGATCCGCCTGTCGCTGCTGCAGCCGGTCGTCGCGATCGAGCAGGTGCGCAATCCGCTGACCGCGCTGCGCCGCAGCTGGGCGGAAACGCGCGGCAATGTGGGGCGGCTGCTGCTGTTCTTCGTGCTCCTGACGATCGCCTATATCGTTGTGGCGCTGGTGGTCGGCCTGGTGGTCGGCGCGCTGGGCATGATGCTGGGTCAGGCAGGCACACTGATCGTGGGCGGGGTCGTTACCGGCCTGCTGGCGGCGATTGCGACCACCGTCTTCACCGCCGTGCAGGCGGCCATCCACCGCCAGCTGGCCGAGCCGGGGGTGACGGCCACGGCACCACCCCAGCTGTAAGCCGTATCAGGCGGCGGCGGTGGCCCGGGCCGCTTCCGTCGCCGCGTCCACCTCGTCCTGCCAGCCCCAGGCCAGCAGGCAGGGCGGCACGTTGCGCCACACGAAATGTGTCTCCACCCGCGGAAAATGCTGCGCGGTGAAGTCGCGCGCGGTGGTGCTGAACTGATAGGTCAGGAAGGCACCGCCCGGCCGCACCACACGGTGCGTCGCCGCCGCGATCGCCGGCGCCACGCCCTCCGGCAGAGTGGAAAACGGCAGTCCAGACAGGACGAAATCGGCACCATCGTGGCCGATGCTGGCCACATGCGCCTCCACATCAGCCGCAGAGCCGAGCACGGCATGGAAGCGGCTGTCACGATAGTTCTGGCGCAGATAGTCGATGAACAGCGGGTTGGTGTCGATCACCAGCAGCTCGCCCCCACGCGGCAGGCGGTCAAGCACCGGCCCGCAGAAGGTCCCGACACCCGGCCCGTATTCGACGAACAGCTTGCACCGGTCCCAGTCGACCGGCGACAGCATGCGGTTGATCGTCCACCGGCTGGACGGAATGATCGAGCCGACCATACGCGGATGTTCCAGGAAGCCGCGAAAGAACACCCCCGCGGGTCCCAGCGCCTGCCCCATGCGCCGCACAAGCCTGGAGCGGTTACGCTCCCCGGCCAATTCACTGCCATTCATCGCGTGGGGGCCACTCCGTTGGTTGGTCCGTATCGCCGCCGCCGACAGGCTGGCGGATCAGGCAAGGGGACTGGCAAATGTGTCTACCATTTGCAAGCGTGACGGTTCGGTTACGCAATCGCGGATCATCCGTTCCCACCTTCTCAGTGCCTTGGCTGACTGAGGGCAGGCACGGCGCGGACCGCATCGGCCGGTTCGATGCCGGGCGGAGGGACACCCTCCACCCGCTCTGCTCGCCGCCCGACACGGGCTGCCTGCTGCACGGCGGCGATCAGGCGCGGATAGACACCGCAGCGGCACAGATTGGGGATCGCCGTGCCGATCTCGGCCGGCGAAGGATCCGGATTGCGCGCCAGCAGCGCTGCGGCGGCGAGGGCAATGCCGGGGGTGCAGAAGCCACACTGGATCGCGCCCTGTGCCGCCAGCGCCTGTTGCACGGGATGGCTGCGGTCGTGTGACAGGCCCTCGATCGTGACGACCTCACGCCCCTCGGCATCGGCCAGGCTGACGAGGCAGGATCGAAGCGCGGCGCCATCCACCAGCACGGTGCACGCGCCACAATCGCCGACGCCGCAGCCATATTTGGTGCCCGTCAGGTTCGCCGCATCCCGCAATGCCCATAGCAGCGGAGCAGCGGGATCCATGGCGAAGCGCAGCGGCCGGCCGTTGACGACAAGGTCGGTCATGCACGCTGCCCTAGTGCCGGGCGACCATGATGACAATTGCCACCATGGTCACGGGCCCGGCAAGCGGACGGATCAGCCCAGCGGGCGAGCGGAGCCGAAGAACAGGGCCTGGCTGATCGCCGCGCGGACCGTATCTTCGTGGAACGGCTTGGTGATGAGATAGGTCGGCTCGGTTCGGTCGCCGGTCAGCAGCCGTTCCGGATAGGCGGTGATGAAGATCACCGGTACGCTGACGGATTGCAGGATATCGTCCACCGCATCTAGGCCGGAAGACCCGTCGGCCAGCTGGATGTCCGCGAGAACGAGGCCCGGCGTCTTTTCGGCAACGACTTCCTGCGCCTGTGTGCGGGTAGCGGCCGTGCCGCAGATGTCGTGACCCAGCGACCGGACCAGATCCTCCAGCTGCATGGAGATCAGCGGCTCGTCCTCGATGATCAGGACGCTGGTGGTGGATTCGCGTTCGATCTCCTCGACCGCGTCGGCCACCAGGCGGCTCACATCATCAGCCGACACGCCCATGATCTCGGCCGCTTCGGCCGCGGAGAAATCCTCCACGGTGGTCAGCAGCAGCGCCTGCCGGTTGATCGGCGTGATCTTCTTAAGCTGATCTTGCGCGGCACGTTCATGCAGGCCGCCGGCGCTTTCCTCACCGATCTCCATGTAGGCGCTGGACCACACCTTGTTGAAGGCGGCGTAGAGCGGCACGCGGCCGCCGGACAGGGACTGCGCCAGATCCTCGTCGGCCAGCGCGGCCTCCAGCGTGGCCTGGACAAAGGCGTCGCCGGTGCTCTGCGACCCCGTCAGGGCACGCGCATAACGGCGTAGAAACGGTAGATGAGCAGCTACTTCAGCCCCGATGGACATTCAAACCCCTTCCCGATGAAACTCGTCGGTGAACAACGACAAGGCTGTGGCATTGTTCCATCCGCCTGCGCAAGCCACCGGAGAACCCGCCTTGATCAAAGCCCGGGCAAACCGGCGAAAAAATCTGCCAGCAGGCCGGAACCTCTGTCTTTACCGCTCATTATCGCCTTGTCACCGCCGAGACCCCCCCTCCCGTCCAAGCGGCAGGTGACACGATCCCGAGGGCCCCCGCTCCTGAACAGAGCGGGGGCCTTTTTTCGTAGGGTGATCGCAGGAGCGGAGGCACAACACTCCTCGACGCGAGTTCAGCCGATTGCGTCCCGCAGCCGTGCGAAGAAGCCGCGCGGACGCCCGCTGGCCAGCGCCCGGGCGAGTTCGAGCGGGTCGTACGGCTTTTCGAACACCAGTCCCATCTCAGCAATGGCCGGCGGGATCAGTTCCGGCGATCCGGTGGAGAAGGCAATCGTCGGCCGCCGCGGACCGAGCTGGTCCACCAGCTCCGCCAGTGCCCACCCATCGTTGCGGTCTGCAAGATGCACATCCAGCACCAGGCAATCGGCCTCCGCCTCCTCCAGCGCCAGCATGGTGCAGGCGATGCTGGGGCAGATCACCACTTCGGTGGCGCCCACCGTCAGCAGGGCGTCCTCTATGGCAAGGGCCAGCACCGCATCATCCTCCACCACCAGCACGCGGCCCAAAGGGCGATTGGCATCGGCAGGGGTGTTCTGGCGGATCATGGCGGTCCAGCAAGCAAGAGGGGCGGGGCCATGGCGGCCCCTGCCATTTGAACCCGCCCTGCCCCACTGCGTTCCGCGCCGCCGGCGCCAGGGTCAGAGCGTCTTCTGGTAGACGCGGTATTCGCGATTGACCTTGCCGCCGATCGCATCGGCAATGGCGATCATGCCGCCATTGTCATCCAGCACCCAGCCGATCTCGCCACGGCTGGCGCCATGTTCGCCCACGGCCACGCGGCGAATATACTCGATCATCATGAAAGCGATCTGGCTAGCCATGCGGCTGTTCTGCAGCCGCTTGCGCACGCCCATCAGCGGGACGCGGAAGGTGCGGACCTGGGGCTTGCGCAGCCACCACAGCAGCTTTGCCCAGTTGAACGGGAACAGCCGCCCCTTCATGCCGATCAGCTGTTCGTTGAGATCGGGCCAGGCAAGCATGAAGGCGACCGGCTCGCCATCCACTTCGGCGATCATGTTGGTGCGTTCCAGCGTGATCGGCTTCAGCTTCTTGGCGCCGTAAGCCTTTTCGGCATCGGTGAACGGCACGAACCCCCAGTTTCCGGACCAGGCATCGTTCAGGATGTCGATCGCAATCTCTGCGTCACGCGCGAAGTTCTTCGGGTCCACCGTGCGCAGCGTGATCCGGCTGCTGCGCTCGCCCGAGGCCACAATCCGGTCGATCAACGGGGGAAGCCCCTTGTCGATCGGCAGGTCGTAGGTGAGCAGCGACTTGGCCGCTTCGTATCCGGCGCCTTCGATCCAGCCCTGATGCTCGGCCGGATGGTGCCCCATCATCATCGTGGGTGGATGATCGTGGCCGCGCACCAGCAGGCCGGGCTCTTCCCAGATAGACAGGCTGATCGGGGCAAGCACGCGGGTCATACCCTGGATACGCAGCCATTCCTCGGCCGTGGCGATCAGGCTGCGGGCGATGCCTTCGTCCTCAGCCTCCAGCAGGCCCCAGTTGCCGGTGCCTGGCCCAAGGCCCTGCTCGACAGGCTGCGCCAGCGCCTGCTCGTCGATGTGGGCAGAGATGCGCCCGACCACCTGACGGCCTCGCCGCGCCAGGAACAGCTGCATCCGCGCATGTTCATGGAACGGATTGCGGCCGGGAGTCAGCAGTTCCACCATGTCGCTGCGCAGCGGTGGCACCCAGTTGGGGTCACCGGCGTTCAGGCGATATGCCAGCTCAATGAACAGGCCAAGTTCCCGTCGGCCTGCGACCGGCGCAATCGTCACTTCCATCGGCCTGCCCCCCTTGCTGGACCGCTGACAGATTCAGGCCGAAGCCTGCTGCCCGTTCTCTGCCCCGTCAGCCTGCTTCGCCGGATCGAAGCCTTCCTTGCCCATCACGCGGCGACGCGGATGGCCGCTGGCGATACCGCCGGACAGGTCCTTCACGTAGGGCCACTGTTCCGCGATCGTCTCGTCATAGCCGAGGTTGAACACGGTCGCCGACCGCTTGGGCCGGTCCTTCTTCTCGTAATAGGTGCCCAGCAGCCGATCCCAACCATAGTTCGTGATGCCGAAATTGCCGGTCTCGTCGAAATAATGGTGCTCGTTATGGCGCTGCTTCATGTGCTGCACCCACTTCCACTTCGGCTTGAACGCCAGATGCTGGATGCAGTGCATGAACTCGTAATAGCAGGTGGTCAGCAGACCAGCGCACAGCGCCGCCATCGCCCCGCCAAAGCCGCCGATCAGCCAGCCGACCGGCAAGGTCGCGATCGCGATGGTCGGCAGCGTGGTATGCAGCGCACCGAACAGCACGGACAGGTTGTTGGGGTCCTGATGGTGGTCGTAATGGATGCGCTTCCACGTCGGGGCCAGCCACTTGTGCCGCCACATCCACTTACCGTGAAGCACATATTGGTGCAGCAGGTGCCAGACGAGCGGGTACACCGCCACACCGGCGGCAAAGGCGATGACCGTCGGCAGCGCCGCTGCCGGGCGCCACACGAAGGCTGCCACACACAGCGCGGCCAGCGCCAGATAGGCGATGATCGTGTAATGCTGGAAGTAGGCGTGCACCAGGCCCCGCAGGTCCATCCTGTCGAGGTAGTGGCTCCGCTTCCAGAACGGCAGATCGGACTGGTCCGCCTTCGCGGTGGCGTTGTGCGACACTGAAGTCATCCTGTACCTGTTTGCGCGGGTCCCGCACTACGGGGCGCTCGGGGCAGCAGATGCGCCTCCGCACGCCCGCTTGCAAGGGACGGGCATTCTGTAGCCTTCGACACCTGAACGGGTCGTGACACATGGGTTACACTTGAAGGCACCCCATGCCAGAACCTGGCACTGAACGCAAAACGCGCCGCCGGCCCGAAAGCCGCGCGGCGCGTGTTGTCGCAATCACGTCACGTGATCACAACCGCATGTCCGCCGTCGTCCGCAAAGCAGACGACGCCGAACAATCCGATTACATCGAGGTCGAGGTCTCGGTGGTCACGGTGGTGTCGGTCATCGCCGTGTCGGTCATCATGGCCGTGTCGGTCATCATCGCGGTGTCGGTCATCATCGCGGTGTCGGTCATCATGGGCTCGGTCACGGTGGTCTCTTCGACAACCGTGGTGTCCTCGGCCGGCTCTTCAGCGCAAGCGGACAGGGCGATCAGGGCGGCGGCCGAAGCGGCCAGTGCAATCATCTTCATAAACCAGACTCCTATGGTGGGCCCGGTCAGACCGATGCCCCAAGAGAAACTCGCAGCGGCGCGAGCAACCCCCAAATAATGGCAGGAATGTGGCGGTGCAAGCGGGATTATGGCAGCCTGCCGCAATCTTGGCCGGCGTGCCCTACTCCTCGGTCCGGATCAGGACGGTTTCGCCGATCAGGGCGAACAGCACGAAGGGTGCCCAGGCGGCCAGCAATGGCGGATAACCGCCGAAACTGCCCATGGCGAGCGCCGCATTGTCGACCACGAAATAGGCGAAGCCCAGTGCCATGCCGATGATCGCCCGCACGAACAGGCCACCCGATCGTGCAAGGCCGAACCCCGCCACCGCACCCAGCAACGGCATCAGCAAGGCGGCGAGCGGCCCGGAAATCTTGTGCCACCAGCGTCCGCGCAGCTCGGACGTGTCACGTCCGGCGGCATCCAGCGCGGCGATGGAGCGCGACAATTGCCCCAGCGGCTCCGCATCCGGGTTGACGGCGCGAATGTCCAGCCGATCGGGCGTGAGCCCCGGCGCCACCACCATTGCGGCAGGCGCGGGCGCACCGGTCGCATTGTCGACCTCGAACACCTGAGGTCGCGTCAGGAGCCATCCCTTGCCGGTATAGCGGGCGCTGTCCGCCAGGATGCGCCGCCGGATCATCAGGCTGTCATCCCGCTCGTAGAAGGTGATTCCCTGCATCACCGTGGCGGCACCGCGCCCGGAAACGGTAGTGGCCAGCAGCACGTCTGGCCCGTCGTTCAAATAGACGTTGGCCCTGACCGTCGGGTCGTCGGGCACCGGGCCAAAATCGACCGCTTCCCACACCGCCAGCTGCGCCGTGGCGCGGGTCACCACCAGTTCGTTGAACAGGAACGATGCCAGCGAGATCAGCCCGGCCGCCAGCAGCAGGGGCGCCAGGATCTGGTGCGCGGACATGCCGGCGGCCTTCATCGCGGTCACTTCGCTGTTCTGGTTCAGCGCCAGCAGGGTGATGATCGTGGCGAGCAAGGCGGAATAGGGCAGGAACTGTGCCACCAGCTGCGGCAGGCGCAGGCCGACGTAGCGCCACAGGTCGCTTTGCGTATTGCCGGGCGCAGACAGGATCTTGCCGCTGGTGCCCAGCAGGTCCAGCATCATCAGCACCAGCACCAGCATGGCCAGCACCGCCACGATGCGGCTGACGAAGGTCTTCGCCAGATACCACGTGATTCGGCGGGAAGGCAGGAAGTCAAACAGCACGCGGCGCCCCGCTTCCATTCGTCAGCGGCTCCGGCTCGGCATGCGGACCGTCCGGATCCTCGATTTCCGCGCGCTGGGACCGCCGCCCCCGTCGGAACAGGCGCCCCACCCACTTCGTCACCTTGGCATAGCCCGCCTCCAGCGCGCCGATCGCCTGGCCGCCAGGCACGAACGCCACTTGGTAATACATCCAGCCAATCATGGCGGAGAACACGGCAAAGGGACCCCACAGCGCCAGCAGCGGGTTGGCCCGGCCCAGTTCCGCAATGTCCTGCCCGTACTGGTTCACCTTGTGGTAGGCGACCACCAGGATGATGGAGATGAACACGCCCAGCGCAGAGGTGGAGCGTTTCGGCGGGATCGCCAGCGCCACCGCCAGCAGCGGCAGCATGAACATCATGACCACCTCAACCATGCGGTAATTGAAGTCGGCCTGGCTGTCGGCACGGACAGCGGCGCTGCTGTCGCTGCTCCAGCCCATGCGGGCGAGTTCGGGCAACAGATATTCGCGGCTCTCCTCGCCACGCTGGCGGAACCGCTCGATTGCCGGCAGGTCGATCGGCAGATCATGCTGGCTGAAGGACAGCACGCGGCTGGGCTGACCCGGAATGTCGTGCACGATGGTACCATCCAGCAGCCGCAGGATGATGGTGTTGCGGTTCTCGCGATTGGCGAGGAACTGTCCTTGCCGGGCGGAGATCGCCAGCACCTGCCCCTTAGGTCCCTGCTCCGCCACCCGGGCGAAAATGCCGCTCAGCTGCCGTCCGTCATCCCGGCTGCCTTCCACGCGCAGCGCGACGCGATCCTCCAGCGTGACGAACTCGCCCACCTTGATGGATGCGCCCAACGCGCCGGAGCGCAGTTCGAAGTCCAGCTCCTCATAGCCATATCGCGCCAGGGGCTGGAGATAGCCGACGATGGCGAAGTTGACCGCCACCAGCACCAGCGTGATCAGATATGGCACGCGCAACAGGCGGGTATAGCTCCAGCCGACCGCCCGCATGACGTCCAGCTCGCTGGAGGTAGCCAGCTTGCGGAAGGCCAGCAGCACGCCCAGCATCAGCCCCAAGGGAATGGCCAGACCGGCATATTCCGGCACCAGGTTGACCATCATGCGGAACACCACGCTGATCGGCCCGCCTTCGGTGGAGACGAATTCGAACAGGCGCAGCATCTTTTCCAGCATCAGCAGCGATGCGGCGAGCACGAATACCCCCAGCATCGGCACGATGGTGAGCCGGAAGATGTAGCGGTCGATGGCGGTGATAAAGGTCAAGATCTTGGGCCGGTCCCGTCATGCCGCTGGGCAGCTCAGGTCAGGCCTTCTCCAGCGTGCATTGCAGCGGGTGCTGGTTCTCCCGTGCGAAATCCATCACCTGGACGACCTTGGTTTCGGCCACCTCATACGGGAAGATGCCGCAGACACCCACACCTTTCTGGTGCACGTGCAGCATCACCCTGGTGGCCTGTTCCATGTCCATGCGGAAGAAGCGCTTCAACACCATCACGACGAACTCCATCGGCGTGTAGTCGTCGTTCAGCAGCAGCACCTTGTACGGGCTGGGCTTCTTGGGACGGGTCCGCGTCCGTGTGGCGAGGCCCACCTGACCATCACCCGCGCCGTTCCCGGCATCATCGTCGCCATACTCGTCCTGCGACACCGGATCGCACCGGACAGGCGCGTCAGCCGCCGCCGCGGGGGCAGCAGGGTATGACACCGGTCGGTGCCCGGCCGCGGGTGAGTTGTTGCTGCGCATGGGGCAGGAATATCGCATCACGCCCGCCTGCTTCAAGATGCAAGCACCGGCAAATTGTGCCGGGGCGGCCTGGCAGGCGCCGGATGCACATACAGCAAGGGGCCGGATGACGATGCACCCGGCCCCAGCCATGTTCAGCGAATCACGCGCCTGGATCAGACGGGCTTGCCGATCTTGTCCGCGGCAACGCTCATCCGGCCGGAGATCGGCTCGAACGCTTCGTTGGCCAGCTTCATCATCGCTTCGGTGTTGCGCGAGCTTGCCGCCACCAGCGAATCAAAGTTGCGGCGCATGATCTTGCCCTGTAGCTGGAACAGCTCGGTCGGGCTCTTGATCGTGGCCACTTCCTTCATGTCGGCGGTCATCTGCTCGTAAGCAGACTTGGCTTCCTCGGCATAGGTCTTGCCGATGGTCTGCAGGCCTTCCGACAGGATACGGCTGCTTTCGACCAGCGCTTCGACATTGCCCTTGGCAAACTCGGTCGCCTCGCCGGCGGCGACGGTGCCCTTCTCGTAAGCTTCGCGGGCCTTGCCCTGCGCGTCGTTCATCGCCTGCGTCACGGACGTGGTGACGGAGTCGTTGAACTGCTGGATGTCTTCGTTGCTGGGGGCAGTGGCCATGATCTTGTCCTTGAGCTGTGCAATCGTGCGTTTCACGGGATTGTCGCCCTGCACGCCCCGGAAGGGGCTGATAGCCGGCGGGGCAGCGGCTTCGACAATCGAGGCCGGCAGCGGTTCGGCCGCAGGCACCGCCACGGGACCATCCCCGATGTCGGTCTGCGGGTCGGCCGGTGCCGGGTCCGCCATGACGGGAAAAGCAGGTTCGCCCTGCGACTTGCCTTGGTCGTTCATGTTCGCTTCCACCCGGAGGTAACAACGGAACTTTGCGGAGCAACCTTGTGTTGCACTGCACAAAATAGAGATTTAACGTTACCAGTCAAGCAGATTGTGCAATGCACCATTTGCTTAGCTTAAGAATACCTAGCGCATGGCGACATACCGCCCGGGCGCAGCTTCCAGCCCGCCTTCCGCCGGATCGCGGCTGCCCTCTGCAGCCACCCGCTCGGGTGCGATTGCCGTGATCCATGTGGCCCAGTCGTTCCACCAGCTGCCGGGCACTTCCGTCGCACCGGACACGAATTCCTCCAGCGATCCTGTCACCGGGCCGTCGATCCAGAACTGGTACTTGCCCGATTCGGGCGGGTTCACCACGCCGGCAATATGCCCGCTGCCCGCCAGCACGAAGCGGGTGGGGCCAGCCACATGCGCCAGCATGCGGAACACGCTGGCCGGCGGCGCGATATGGTCCTCCCGTCCTGCCTGGACATAGACCGGCACGGTGATCCGGGTCAGATCGATCGGCGTGCCATCCGCCTCCAGCCGGTCGGGCACGACCAGCAGATTGTCGCGGTACAGGTTGCGCAGGTATGATTCGTGCCACAACGCCGGGAGGTTGGTGACGTCACCGTTCCAGTGCAGCAGGTCGAAGGCCGGGTAATCCTCCGCCAGCAGGTAGTGATTCACGACCGTGTTCCAGATCAGGTCGGGCGCGCGCAGCAGGTTGAACGTGGCGGCAAGATAGCGGCCATCCATGTAGCCGGACTTGCTGGCCTGGCGGATCACTTCCATCTGCGTCTGGTCGATGAACAGCTTCAGCTCGCCGGCGGCCTCGAAATCGACCTGCGCGGTCAGGAAGGTGGCGCTGGCGACCTGCTCGCTCTGCCCGCGCCGGGCAAGCACCGCCAATGTCGCGGCCAGCGTGGTACCGGCAACGCAGTACCCGACCGTATGCACCGCCGGAACGGCCAGCCGCGCCCGCACATGCTCGATCACCTCGATCTGCGCACGGACATAATGGTCCCATTCCACATGGGTCAGGCTTTCATCCGCCGACCGCCAGCTGACCATGAACACGGTCAGGCCCTGTGCCACGGCCCATCGCACGAAGCTCTTCTTCGGGTTGAGGTCCAGGATGTAGAACCGGTTGATCCACGGCGGGAAGATCACCAGCGGCGTCGCCAGCACGTCCGGCGTCGTCGGCGTGTACTGGATCAGCTGGTACAGCTCCGTCTCGTGCACCACCTGGCCGGGCGTGGCGGCGATCGTCTCGCCCAGGCGAAAGACGCTGCTGTCGGTATGCGTCAGCTGGCCCCGTTCCAGATCGGCGGCCAGCCGCTCCATGCCGCGCCGCAGATTCTCGCCTCCGGTCTCCAGCGTGCGTTGCAGGACCTGCGGATTGGTCAGCGGGAAATTGGCCGGGCTCAGCGCATCCAGCATGGTGCCGGTGGCGAAGCGCACCGATTCGCGCTCGCCATCGGCAAGGCCGGGCGCCTCGTCGATCGACTCGAGCAGGAACTCGCGCAGCAACAGATAGGATTGGTGCAGCATGGCGAAGGCCGGCTGCTCGCGCCACTCGGGTGCGGCGAACCGCCGGTCCGCGCGCGGCAGCTGCACGGGCGCCCCCTGGTCGGCAGCGGCAGCGAACTGGCGCGACAGGTCTTCCCACAATCCGGTCAGCCTGGCGGTGAGCTGCTGCTGCCGGTCAGGGTCGAGGAAAGGCAGCTGCCGCGCCCATTCCCGCACCAGCTGCAACCAGCGGGCGGGGTCGGCGAACAGAGGCACCGGGCTCTCGCCTTCCGGCTGACCTGGCGCCGTCAGCGGCCGCTGCTGGCGCAGGAAGTCGAGCCACAATGCCTGCAGGCGCTGCATCGCGGCGCTCTGTTCCGCGATCGCCTCACCCGGGGGTACCGGGTTGTCGATGCCGGGCAGGAAGGTCTGCATGGCCTGCCGCGCCAGCTCGGCCTGGGCCTGCAGCATGTCGGTCACCAGTTCGGCCGCGGTACGGGGCAGCGTGTCGCCCATAACATCCTCTCCTTTTGCCACGTGCATAGCATGGCCACACGTAGTGCAAGCATCCGCATTGCGCCTGCCTGCCGGTTCCGGCACATGATCCGATGGGGCAACCATCTTGCGCGCACCGCCCCGGCGCCGATCACTATGTTGCAGAGACCATGGACACCGAATTCTACCGCATCAAGCGACTGCCGCCCTATGTCATCGCCGAAGTGAACGCGATGCGGGCCGCCGCGCGGGCGGAAGGAAAGGACATCATCGATCTCGGCATGGGCAACCCGGACCTGCCGCCGCCGCAGCACGTCATCGACAAGCTGTGCGAAGCTGCGCAGAAGCCGGACGCGCATGGCTATTCGCAGTCCAAGGGCATCCCGGGCCTGCGCCGCGCTCAGGCAGCCTACTACCAGCGGCGGTTCGGCGTGGATCTCGATCCGGAGACGGAGGTGGTGGTGACGCTGGGGTCCAAGGAAGGGCTCGCCAGCCTCGCCACCGCGATCACCGCGCCGGGCGACACGATCCTGGCACCCAACCCCAGCTACCCGATCCATACCTTCGGCTTCATCATCGCCGGGGCCACGATCCGCGCGGTCCCGACCACGCCGGACGAACGCTACTGGGATGCGCTGGACAAGGCGATGCGCTTCACCAGTCCGCGCCCCACGGTGCTGGTGGTGAACTATCCCAGCAATCCCACGTCGGAGATCGTCGATCTGGCATTCTATGCCCGGCTGGTGGACTGGGCGCGGGAGAACAAGGTGTGGGTCCTGTCGGACCTCGCCTATTCCGAACTGTATTATAACGGCCAGCCCACCCCATCCATCCTGCAGGTGCCGGGCGCCAAGGATGTGGCGGTGGAATTCACCAGCCTGTCCAAGACCTTCAGCATGGCCGGCTGGCGGATCGGCTTCGCCGTCGGCAACCAGACGCTGATCGCGGCCCTGACGCGGGTGAAGTCCTACATCGATTATGGCGCCTTCACACCGCTGCAGGCCGCCGCCTGCGCAGCGCTGAACGGGCCGCAGGACATCGTGGAGAACAATCGCCTGCTGTATCACAAGCGGCGCGACGTGCTGGTGGAAAGCTTCGGTCGCGCCGGGTGGGATATCCCCGCCCCGCCCGCCTCCATGTTCGCGTGGGCCCCGCTGCCGCCGGCCCTACGCCATCTGGGCAGCATGGAATTCGCCAAGCAGCTGCTGACCCATGCCGGCGTCGCCGTGGCGCCGGGGGTGGGCTATGGCGAGGATGGCGAGGGTTTCGTGCGGATCGGTCTGGTGGAGAACGAACAGCGTCTGCGACAGGCGGCACGGAATGTCCGTCGCTATCTACAGAGCATGGGAGTGAACAGCTCCGCTGCATGATGGCGGGCCGGGCGGCTGGCGCACTTGCCACCGTCCGGCAATGCTGGTGCGCTCCCCCCTCCTGTGGTTCGGGCTGACAAGGGGCGCATCGTGGAATGGTTCTGCTGGAACAGGCAAGCGGGCGACCTCCCGCATCGATGGGATCTGCGAAGGCGAGGCTGGCAGCTGTGCCGCTGCTGCGATGACGGACAGCCGCCATGCAGCCATGTCACCCTGCACGATGGACCGCATCTGCCGCTCGACACGATCGATCCGTCGGCCACCCGGCGTTCGATCGTGCTGGGCATAAAGGACAGCGACACCCGCGCCCGCCTGCTGGCGCGCGGTTATGGCGATGTGGTGGAGCCCGCCATCGGCCTCGCCGAACTGGAAACACGAGCCCGCCGTGTGGCGGCGGCGGCGGGCGCCCTGCCACGGGCGGTGAATGTCGGGCCGCTGCTGCTCGACCTGCTGCATCGCGATGCGCGCCGGGGGCCCACCTGGCTGGGCCTGCACCCGCGTGAATTCGGCCTGCTGTGGCGCCTGGCGGAGGAGCCCGGCACGCCCGTCACCCGTCGCACCCTGTTGCAGGATGTATGGCGCATCCATCACGAGCCGGACACCAACAGCGTGGAGGTCCATGTGTCGCGGCTTCGCGGCAAGCTGGCGCTGGCCGGCTGCGCCGATCTGGTCCGCACGGCGAGCACCGGCGGCTACCGGCTGGAGGTGCAGGAGGGCCCTGCACCCATGACGCGCCAGGCGATGAGCATGATGATGTCATCTTGATGGCGAATGGCCGTTGCGCTCCCCCGCAGCTTTCGCTAGGTGCGCGCATTCCGGCCCGATGGCGGAGTGGTTACGCACCGGACTGCAAATCCGTTTACGCCGGTTCGATTCCGGCTCGGGCCTCCATACCCCTCTGATCCGGGGACGCCGCTTTAGCTCAGTTGGTAGAGCACATCATTCGTAATGATGGGGTCACAGGTTCGAGTCCTGTAAGCGGCACCATCCCGTTCCGGGATGCAGGGATCACATCATCGAACTGACGCGGCCTGACGACAGTGCGCCGGATGGTTCCGGCGCACCGTCTGCCACGCGTTCGAATCAGTAGACCACCACGCTGCGGATGCTCTCGCCCGCGTGCATCAGGTCGAATCCCCTGTTGATCTCCTCCAGTGTCAGGACATGCGTGATCATCGGGTCGATCTCGATCTTGCCATCCATGTACCAGTCCACGATCTTCGGCACGTCGGTGCGGCCCTTTGCGCCGCCGAAGGCAGTGCCGCGCCAGTTACGGCCGGTCACCAGCTGGAACGGACGGGTAGCGATCTCCTTGCCCGCTTCGGCCACGCCGATCACGATCGAGGTGCCCCAGCCGCGATGGCAGGCCTCCAGCGCGGTGCGCATCACCTCGGTATTGCCGGTGCAGTCGAAGGTATAATCGGCGCCGCCATCGGTCAGTTCGACCACCTTGGCGACAGTCTCCTCGCGCGACAGTCCCTTCGTGTTCAGGAAGTGGGTCATGCCGAACCGGCGGCCCCATTCCTCTCGGTCGGGATTGATGTCCACGCCGACGATCATGTTCGCGCCGGCAAGCCGCGCGCCCTGGATCACGTTCAGCCCGATTCCGCCCAGGCCGAACACCACCACATTGTCGCCCACCTGCACCTTGGCCGTGTTCACCACCGCGCCGACGCCGGTGGTGACGCCGCACCCGACATAGCAGCTCGACTGGAACGGCGCGTCGGTGCGGATCTTCGCCACCGCTATTTCCGGCAAAACGGTAAAGTTCGAAAAGGTGGAACAGCCCATATAGTGGAAGATCGGCTGCCCCTTGTAGCTGAAGCGGGTCGTGCCGTCCGGCATCAGGCCCTTGCCTTGCGTCGCGCGGATGGCGGTGCACAGGTTGGTCTTGCCGCTGAGGCAGGACTTACACTGGCGGCATTCCGGCGTGTACAGCGGGATCACGTGGTCGCCCGGCACCACGCTGGTGACGCCGACGCCAACCTCGCGCACGATGCCCGCGCCCTCATGCCCCAGCACGGAGGGGAAGATGCCTTCGCTGTCGAACCCGTCCAGCGTGTAGGCGTCCGTGTGGCAGATGCCGGTTGCCATAATTTCCACCAGCACCTCGCCGGCCTGCGGACCTTCCAGGTCCAGCTCGACGATCTCCAGCGGCTGCTTGGCCGCGAAAGCCACGGCGGCACGGGTCTTCATAAGTTTGCCCTCCTGATAGCGCGCCCGGCGCGTAGACCTCTGGCGCAACAGCGGCAAGCTGCCCAAATGGTGTTTGCCTGCAAGCTCTTGGCGTGAAAAAGGATTGGTGCATGGACAGTTACCGCAAACCCCTGCTCGGCACCGACCTCCACTTCATCGACGTGCGCGCCGCGGTCGAAGCGATCCGGCCGGGGGCCTATGACCGCCTCCCCTATGTCGCGCGGGTGCTGGCCGAACAGCTGGTACGCCGGGCCGATCCGGCGGAGCTGCCGGGCTATCTGCAGCAGATTGCGGAGGGACGGCGGGATCGCGATTTCCCGTGGTACCCGGCGCGCGTCGTCTGCCACGACATCCTGGGTCAGACCGCGCTGGTCGACCTTGCCGGCCTGCGCGACGCCATCGCCGAGCAGGGCGGCGATCCCGCCAAGGTCAATCCGGTCGTGCCCACGCAGCTGATCGTCGACCACAGCCTGGCAGTGGAGCATGGCGGCCATGATCCGGACGCGTTCCTGCGCAACCGGGAGATCGAGGACCGCCGCAATGCGGACCGGTTCCATTTCATCGAATGGTGCAAGACCGCATTCGACAATGTCGACGTGATCCCGGCCGGCAATGGCATCATGCACCAGATCAACCTGGAACGGATGAGCCCGGTCGTGCAGGTGCGCGACGGCGTGGCCTTCCCCGACACCTGCGTCGGCACGGACAGCCACACCCCGCATGTGGACGCCCTGGGCGTGATCGCGGTCGGCGTGGGCGGGCTGGAGGCGGAGACGGTGATGCTGGGCCGTCCGTCCATGATGCGCCTGCCGGACAGCGTCGGCGTGCGCCTGACCGGGCGACGCGCGGAGGGGATCACGGCAACCGACATCGTGCTCGCCATCACCGAGTTCCTGCGGCACGAGCGCGTGGTCGGCGCCTGGCTGGAATTTTTCGGCGAGGGAGCCGAAAGCCTGTCGATCGGCGACCGCGCCACCATCAGCAACATGTGCCCCGAATATGGCGCCACCGCCGCCATGTTCTTCATCGACCGCCAGACCATCGACTACCTGCTGCTGACCAATCGCGCGCCCGAACAGGTGCGGCTGGTGGAAACCTACGCCAAGGCCACCGGCCTGTGGGCCGATGCGCTGGAAACGGCCGAATACAGCCGGGTGCTGGAGTTCGACCTGTCGACCGTCGAGCGCAACCTGGCTGGCCCCTCCAACCCGCACAAGCGCCTGCCGACCGCGGCATTGCACGATCGCGGCATCGCGCACGATCTGGCCGGCGCGATCGCGCAGGAGCAGGCAGGGCTGATGCCCGATGGCGCGGTCATCATCGCCGCCATCACGAGCTGCACCAACACCAGCAATCCGCGCAATGTGGTCGCGGCCGGACTGGTGGCGCAGAAGGCCAATGCGCTGGGCCTGCAGCGCAAGCCATGGGTCAAGACCTCCTTCGCCCCCGGATCGCGTGTCCCCAGCCTGTATCTGGAGGAAGCCGGCCTGCTGGAGGAGCTGGAGCGGATGGGCTTCGGCATTGTCGGCTTTGCCTGCACAACCTGCAACGGCATGTCCGGCGCGCTCGACCCCGCGATCCAGCGCGAGATCGTGGAGCGCGACCTGCACACCACTGCCGTCCTGTCCGGCAACCGCAATTTCGACGGTCGTATCCATCCCTATGCGCGGCAGGCGTTCCTCGCCTCCCCGCCGCTGGTGGTGGCCTATGCCATCGCCGGCACGATCCGCTTCGACATCGAGCAGGATGTGCTGGGCACCACGCCGGACGGTCAGGACGTCCGGCTCAAGGACATCTGGCCGACCGATGCGGAGATCGATGCCGTGGTCGGGGAGCATGTGAAGGCATCGCAGTTCCGCGACGTGTACGATCCGATGTTCGCGCGCGACCTGCACGGCCACGAGGCGGTGTCCCCGCTATATGACTGGCGTCCGCAGTCGACCTATATCCGCCGGCCGCCTTACTGGGACACGGCCGGTCTGGGCGCGCTGGCCGCCAGCCCGCGCACGCTGAATGGCATGCGGCCACTGGCGATCCTGCCCGACAACATCACCACCGATCACCTGTCCCCCTCCAACGCGATCCTGCCGACCAGTGCGGCGGGAGAGTACCTGACCAGCATGGGCGTGCCGGAGGAGGACTACAATTCCTACGCCACCCATCGCGGCGACCACCTGACCGCAATGCGCGCCACCTTCGCCAACCCGCAGTTGGTGAACGAGATGGCGCTGGTCGATGGCGAGGTGCGCAAGGGATCGCTGGCGCGCGTCGAGCCCGAAGGCACGGTGATGCGGATGTGGGAGGCGATCGAGACCTACCTGACCCGCCGGCAGCCGCTGATCATCATCGCCGGCGCCGATTACGGGCAGGGCTCGTCGCGCGACTGGGCGGCCAAGGGCGTCCGGCTGGCCGGGGTAGAGGCAATCGTGGCCGAGGGATTCGAACGGATCCATCGCACCAACCTGATTGGCATGGGCGTGCTGCCGCTGGAATTCACGCACGGCACCACCCGTCTGGGCCTGAAGCTGGACGGGACGGAGACCTATGACGTGCATGGCGATCCGCAGGCGGGCGCGGAACTGGTGCTGGTGATCCGCCGCCGTGACGGCAGCGTGGAGGAGGTGCCGGTCCTCTGCCGGCTCGACACCGCCGAGGAGGTCTCGATCTACGAGGCCGGCGGTGTGCTGCAACGCTTCGCGGAGGACTTCCTGGCGGCGGAGGCGGCATGAGCGTGGCACCGCAGGTCGCCATCTCCGCCACCTACATGCGCGGGGGCACCAGCAAGGGCGTGTTCTTCCGGCTGGAGGATCTGCCGGAACCCTGCCGCGTCCCCGGCCGCCCGCGCGACCGGCTGTTCCAGCGGGTGATCGGCAGCCCCGACCCGTATGGCGCGCAGATCGACGGCATGGGCGGGGCGACCTCCAGCACCAGCAAATGCGTGATCGTCGGCCCGGCGACCGTACCGGGTCATGACGTGGATTACCTGTATGGCCAGGTGTCGATCGACAGCGATTTCGTGGACTGGTCCGGCAATTGCGGAAACCTGTCCACTGCCGCCGGCGCCTTTGCCATTCATGCCGGCCATGTCGATCCGGCCAATGCGGTGGACGGCATCTGCACCGTGCGGTTGTGGCAGGCCAACATCGGCAAGACGATCATCGCCCATGTGCCGGTGGCGGATGGCGCGGTGCAGGAAACCGGCGCCTTCGAACTGGACGGCGTGACCTTCCCGGCCGCCGAGATCGTGCTGGAATTCATGGACCCGGCGGATGGCGAGGGCGCGATGTTCCCGACCGGCAATCTGGTCGACACGCTGGACGTGCCGGCGGAGATCGTCGCCGGAGGCAGGCTGCAGGCCACGCTGATCAATGCCGGAATCCCCACCATCTTCGTCCGTGCCGCCGATATCGGCCATACCGGTACCGAATTGCGCGACGCGGTGAATAGCGATTCACAGGCGCTGCACCGGTTCGAGGTGCTGCGCACGATCGGCGCCCTGAAGATGGGCCTGATCACACACGCCGAGGAGGCGCTGAAGAGGCAGCACACGCCCAAGATCGCCTTCGTGGCCCCGCCCGCGGCCTACACCACCGCCAGCGGGCGCGTGGTGGCGGCGGAAGAGATCGACCTGGCCGTGCGGGCCCTGTCCATGGGAAAGCTGCACCATGCCATGATGGGCACCGCCTCCGTCGCCATTGCCGCCGCCGCCGCGGTGCCGGGCACGCTGGTCAGCGAAGCGGCCGGCGGCGGGGAACGGACCTACGTACGCTTTGGCCATCCTTCCGGCATCCTGCGCGTTGGCGCGGAAGCGCAGCAGGTTGACGGGCGCTGGACCGTGACCAAGGCGGTGATGAGCCGCAGCGCACGCATCCTGATGGATGGCCGCGTGCACGTTCCGGCTGACAGTTTCTGAACACGATAACACAACAAGAACGGACCAGAGGATGACCGAAACCACCCCCTTCAAGCCCAAGAAATCCGTCGCGCTGTCCGGCGTCACGGCGGGCAACACGGCGCTGTGCACGGTCGGCCGCACCGGCAACGACCTGCATTATCGCGGCTATGACATCCTGGACTTCGCCGAAGAGGCGGAGTTCGAGGAGATTGCCCACCTGCTGGTCCATGGCCGTCTGCCGACCAGGCCCGAACTGCATGCCTACAAGCTGAAGCTGAAGGCGATGCGCGGGCTGCCGCTGGCCGTGCGCGAGGCGCTGGCCGCCCTCCCCGCTGCCGCGCATCCAATGGACGTGATGCGCACCGGCGTCTCCGCGCTGGGCTGCGCCCTGCCGGAGAAGGATGACCACAACACCCCCGGCGCGCGCGACATCGCCGACCGGCTGATGGCCTCGCTCGGCTCCATGCTGCTGTACTGGTATCACTGGAGCCACAATGGCCGCGAGATCAAGGTCCATACGGACGACGACAGCATCGCCGGCCACTTCCTGCACCTGCTGCGTGGGCGTCCGGCGTCCGAGAGCCATGTGCGCGCCATGCACACCAGCCTGATCCTCTATGCTGAACACGAGTTCAACGCCTCCACCTTCGCCGCGCGGGTGATCGCCGGCACGGGCAGCGACATGCATTCGGCCATCACCGGCGCGATCGGCGCGCTGCGCGGCCCCAAGCATGGCGGCGCCAACGAAGTCGCCTTCGAGATCCAGAAGCGTTACGCCACGGCCGACGAGGCGGAGGCCGACATCCGCGCCCGGATGGAGGCCAGGGAGGTCATCATCGGCTTCGGCCATCCGGTCTATACCGTCAGCGACCCGCGCAACGAAGTGATCAAGCGGGTCGCGAAGTCGCTGGCCGACGAAGCCGGCAGCACCACCCAGTTCGACATCGCGGAGCGGATCGAGACGGTGATGATGGACACCAAGAAGATGTTCCCGAACCTCGACTGGTTCAGCGCCGTCTCCTACCACCTGATGGGTATACCGACCGCCATGTTCACGCCCCTGTTCGTCATCGCCCGCACCAGCGGCTGGGCGGCGCACGCGATCGAGCAGCGCGAGGACAACAAGATCATCCGCCCCAGCGCAAACTACATCGGGCCGGAAGATCTGGCCTGGGTGCCGTTGGCAGAGCGGGGGTAAGCGGGTGCGGAACGTAGCAGCGGCGGCGATCGTGTTCGGCGTGAGCGCCGTCTACTGGCAGGGCGTAAGCATGGTTTCCGGCGCTGCGGAACCGTGGGACTCGCCGGCTTACGGCATCGCCTACCTGGTCGCCCTCGCCATTGCGCTGGCAGCGGGTCTGGTGATCGGACGGGCGGCCTGGCTGATCGGTCTGGCGATCAGCTTCGCGCAGATCCCGGTGATGCTCTGGAATGGCGACGGCGCCGTCGGAAACATGGCGGCGGCCGGATTGATCATCCTGGCTGCGCTGACGCTGCCGCTGATTGGTGTCGCAGCCCTGGGAACGATCATCAGAAAACGGCGTGCGCGCTGATGCCGCACAAACAATCCAAGGACGTATGATGCCCTATCTCCTCGCCTCCGACCTCCCGACCGAACCCGCCGGCAAGCGCTTCCGCGCGGGGCTGGAACGTCCCGGCATCTACCAGCTGCCCGGCGCGCATAACGGGCAGGCGGCGATCCAGGCGCGCAACGCCGGCTTTGACGGCCTGTACCTGTCCGGCGCGGCGATGACGGCCAGCATGGGTCTGCCGGATCTCGGCATCATCACGGTGGACGAGGTCGCGTTCTTCATCCGCCAGATCACCCGCGCATCGGGCCTGCCGCTGCTGGTGGATGGCGATACCGGCTATGGCGAGGCGCTGAATGTCATGCACATGGTCCGCACCTTCGAGGATGCGGGTGCCGGCGCGGTGCATCTGGAGGACCAGATCCTGCCCAAGAAGTGCGGGCACCTGAACGGCAAGAACCTGGTCAGCCCGCACGACATGGCCGCCAAGGTCGCCGCCGCCGCCAAGGCGCGGCGCGACATGGTGATCGTGGCGCGCACCGATGCCGCCGGCGTGGAAGGGTTCGACGCTGCGGTAGAGCGAGCAAGGCTGTATGTGCAGGCGGGTGCGGACGCCATCTTCCCCGAAGCGCTGAACACGCGCGAGATGTTCGAGAAGTTCGCAGCGGCAGTGCCCGACGTGCCGCTGCTCGCCAACATGACCGAGTTCGGCAAGACCCCGTTCTTCACCGCGACCGAGTTCGAGCAGATGGGTTACAAGATGGTGATCTGGCCTGTCTCCAGCCTGCGGATCGCCAACAAGGCGGTGGCGGACCTGTACGCCTCCATCCGCCAGCATGGCGGCACGCACGAGATGGTCGACCGGATGCAGACCCGACAGGAGCTGTACGACACGATCGGGCTGCACCAGTTCGAGGAACTGGATGCCAGCATCGTGCGGACCGTGGTGCCGCAGATGACCGGCGCAAGCTGACCGGACACATCGGCTCCGCTCGTCGTTAACCCTGCCGGATGGACGACAGAGCGGAGCCGGTGATGAACGACTACGAGACCACGCGCAGGACAATTCTGGGCGGTGCAGCGATGGGCTTGGCTGCAGGCGCGTTCGCCGCACCGGCGGCCGCGCAGGACGGTGGCGGCACGGCCGCGCGACGCCCGCTGCGCGACCCGCGCAGCGCCTATACGCGCGAACCCTTCCCCGAACAGCAGCAGGAATGGCCGGGGCTGGCCAGCCGCATGACCCCGCGCCCCGATCACGGCGAAAGCAGCTATCGTGGATCGGGCAAGCTGGCGGGCCGAAAGGCGCTGATCACCGGCGGCGACAGCGGCATCGGCCGGGCGGCGGCGATCGCCTTCGCCCGCGAAGGCGCCGACGTGGCGATCAACTACTACCCCACCGAGGAACCGGACGCGCAGGAGGTAAAGCAGCTGATCGAGCAGGCCGGTCGCCGCGCCGTGCTGCTGCCGGCCGACATCCGCACGCAGGCCGCCTGCGAGCAGACCGTGGCCAAGGCGATCGAATCGCTGGGCGGGCTGGATATCCTGGTGAACAACGCCGCCTACCAGCAGAGCAAGGCCGACATCCTGGAGATCAGCGACGAGCAGTTCGTCCGCACCTACGAGACCAATGTCTATCACGTGTTCCGCTTCAGCAAGGCGGCGGTGCCCAGCCTGCCGCCGGGCGCGGTGATCATCAACACGATCAGCCAGAACTCCTACGATCCGGGCGAGGAGCTGATCGATTATGCCAGCACCAAGGCCGCGATCCTGAACCTGACCAAGGGCATGGCCAAGCAGCTGGCGAAGAAGGGCATTCGCGTAAACGCGGTCAGCCCGGGTCCGATCTGGACCCCGCTGCAGGTCTGCGGCGGGCAGATCCCCGGCACGATGGGCGAGTTCGGACAGGACACACCGCTGGGCCGCGCCGGCCAGCCGGCGGAGCTGGGTGCGCTGTTCGTCATGCTGGCGAGCGACGAGACGACCTACTCCACTGGCACCGCCGTCGGGGCGCATGGCGGCGGCGGCAACCCTTGAGGCAGAGCTTGAGACCGGCACGCTTTGCCGCCATGGGCCTCGCCGTCCCCTCAGGAGGTGAGTGCCCATGAATGCCAGGCCCGGAGTGCTGCTGATCGATGCCGGCGGCACCATCGCCTCCGTGCCGGACGATCGCGGCGTGCTGGTCGGCCGGGTGGGCAGCGCCGGACTGGCCGCCGCCCTGCCGCCGCTGCCTCATGCCCTGACGGAGCGGCAGGCCTATGCCGGCCTGAGCGAGGACATGGGCTTCGGCGACGCCTTGCGCGTCATCGACCTGGCGGCAGCGGTCGAAGGCGATCCGGCGCTGGCCGGCACGGTCGTGGCCCATGGCACGGACACGATGGAGGATGTCGCCTTCCTCACCGACCTGTTCCATGGCGGCGCCAAGCCGGTGGTGTTCACCGGCGCACAGCGGGCACCTGGCGCACCCGGTGCGGATGGCATGGCCAACCTGCGGGACGCGCTGGCCGTCGCGACGGAGCCGGCTGCGCGCGGGATCGGCAGCGTCATCGTGTTCGGCGGCCGCATCCTGCCGGCCGCGTACGCGCTGAAGCTGGACAGCAGCGCGCCCGAGGCGTTCGGTCCGCCCGGTGCCGAGATCGGCCGGGTGGACGATCAGGGCATGCGCCTGCGATCCCTGCCCCTGCGACGCCCGGCCTTCGCCCGGGTAGAGCCGGATGCCACGGTCGAGATCGTCGCGCTGGCGCTGGGCAGCACCGGCCGGCAGGTCGACCTGCTGGTGGAGGCAGGCACGCGCGGCATCGTGGTGCAGGGTTTCGGCCGGGGCAACGTGCCTGCCGCCGTGCTGCCGGCGCTGGAACGCGCCCGGGCCGCCGGCGTGCTGCTCGGGATCGGCACGCATTGCATCGCCGGCGGCACCGCGCCGTCCTACGCCTCCGGCGCGGCGCTGGCCGATCTGGGGGCGATCCCCGCCGGCCCGCTCAGCGTCCGCAAGCTGCGCCTGTTGCTGGCCGTGGCTCTGGGCGATGGACGCATTGCGACGGAGGCGGAGCGGCTCGCCCGTGCCTGGCTCGCGGCCTGAATCCTAGCTTGCCGGCGGTCGGCACCTCTGCAGCCCGCTGCGGCGGCATTGCGCCACCAGTTCGTCCCGCTGGTTGAACGCCCGGTGCGCGAAGGTGACGATGCCCTGGTCCGGCCGTGATCGGCTGGGGCGCAGTTCCAGCACCTCTGTCTCGATCCTGAGCGTATCACCGATGAAGACCGGCCTGGGGAAGCGCACTTCGTCCCACCCCAGATTGGCGACGGCGGTGCCCAGCGTGGTATCGCCGACCGACACGCCCACCATCAGGCCCAGCACGAACACCGAATTGACCAGCACCTGCCCGAACTCGGTGCCGGCCATGTATTCGGCATCCAGGTGCAATTGCGCCGGATTGTGCGTCATGGTGGAGAACAGCAGGTTGTCCGTCTCCGTCACCGTACGGCGGATCGCGTGGGCGAAGACCTGCCCCACATGCAACTCGTCGAACCACAGGCCTGCCATTGTGCGTGCTCCTTCTCCCGTGCCAAAGCGTTAGCAGAGGGGAGCCGGGGCGCCAGTCGCCCGTTGAGGCTGCCAAAGGAGAACGATTGATGACGACCCGGATTCCCCTGATCCTGCTGGCGACCCTGTCGCTGACCGGGTGCAAGACGCATTGGGACAATGTGCGCGAGGAAGTGGCGCACCGGCGTGACGACGCGCCGTGCGACGCGACCGACCTGCAGGGGATGGTCGGCCAGCGGGTCGATGCGGAGATGGGCGAACGGCTGCGGCGCGGATCGGGCGCAAAGACCCTGCGCTGGGCGCCGCCGAACTCTGCGATGACGATGGATTTTCGCGAGGACCGGCTGACCGTGTCCTATGACGAGCGGATGGCGATCACCCGGATCAGCTGTGGCTGACACCATCGGCCCTGCGACGATCAACGACGTCCAGGTCTGGCGTGAGGGCGCGGTCGGCCGTATCCGGCTGGCGCGCCGCACCGCGCTGAACGCGCTGACGCCGCCGATGTGCGACGTCATGACCGGCGCGCTGCTGGGTTGGTGGCATGACGATTCGCTGACCACCATCATTCTGGACCATGCGCCGCAGGTGCGCGGCTTCTGCGCCGGCGGCGACGTCGCCTGGGTCCGGCAGTCCGTGCTGCGCGATGGCGGCAACGCGGCGCGGGCGTTCTTCGGGCACGAATACCGCCTGAACCACCTGCTGTTCACCTGCCCCAAGGTGCTGGTCTGCTTCATGGACGGGGTGACGATGGGCGGCGGCGTCGGGCTGGCGCTGCCCTGCCTGTATCGCGTGGCCACGCCCAACACGCTGCTGGCCATGCCGGAGGGTTCGATCGGCCTGTTCCCCGATGTCGGCGCCGGCTGGTACCTGCCGCGCCTGCTGCATCATGTCGGCCCGTTCCTGGCGCTGACCGGCGCCCGGCTGGACGGGGCGGAGTGCCTGTGGGCCGGGCTCGCCACGCATTACCTGCCGGACAATGCGCTGGAGGAGGCCAAGGCGGCGATCAGCGCCGATCCCGCCACGATCGAGCAGGTGCTGGAACGGCTCGCCACCACACCGCCGCCGGCGCGGCTTGAAGGCAATGCGGAAGCGATCGAGCACCTGTTCGCCGGCAGCACGCTGGCTGCCGTCCGCGCCACACTGGCCGCAGACGGCAGCCGCTGGGCGGCAAAGGAACTGGCGGCGGTGGACGCCCGCTGCCCCACCAGCGCCACGGTCGCCCTGCGCCTCTTCGCCGCGGATGTGCCCGATTTCGCGGCCGAGATGGCGCTGGAACACCGGATTGCGCTCCGCATGATTGCCCGACCGGACTTTGCGGAAGGCGTGCGTGCCGTGCTGGTGGACAAGACCGGCGATGCCCTGTGGCAACCACCTGCCATCGGCGCGGCGCTTGACGCCATCTTCGCACCCCTGCCGGCAGGAGAGGAGTGGACGCCGCACCGGGTCTGATCCGGCCGGCTTGCGCCCACCCAAGAAAATCTGCCCGCCCGCCCGCCTTGTGCAAAAGGGCGGCAGACGGCACTTCGGCCCCCATCATGCTGGGTCTGACACATCTCCAACGGCTCGAAGCCGAATCGATCCACATCATGCGCGAGGTCGTTGCCGAGGCGCAGCGGCCCGTGATGCTGTATTCCGTGGGCAAGGACAGCGCGGTGATGCTGCACCTTGCGCGGAAAGCGTTCTACCCTGCCCCGCCGCCCTTTCCGCTCCTGCATGTGGACACGACTTGGAAGTTCCAGGCGATGTACGCGCTGCGCGAACAGGCGGCGCAGGATGCCGGCATGGACCTGCTGGTCCACCACAATCCGGAGGCGATGGAGCGTGGCATCAACCCGTTCGACCATGGCCCGCTGCATACGGACATGTGGAAGACGCAAGGGTTGAAGCAGGCGCTGGACAAGTACGGCTTCGACGCAGCCTTCGGTGGTGCCCGGCGGGACGAGGAAAAGAGCCGCGCGAAGGAGCGCATCTTCTCCTTCCGCACGGCCAGCCATGGCTGGGACCCGAAGAACCAGCGGCCGGAGCTGTGGAACCTGTACAATGCGCGCAAGCACCGGGGCGAGAGCATCCGGGTGTTTCCGCTGAGCAACTGGACCGAGCTGGACATCTGGCAATATATCATGGCCGAGGGGATCAACATCGTACCCCTTTATCTCGCCGCGCCGCGCCCGACCGTGGAACGCGACGGCATGCTGCTGATGGTGGATGACGACCGCTTCCCCCTGCGCCCGGGGGAGGAGCCGGTGATGCGCTCCGTCAGGTTCCGCACGCTGGGCTGCTACCCGCTGACCGGCGCGGTGGAGAGCGCGGCGGCGACCCTGCCGGAGGTGGTGCAGGAAATGCTGCTGACCACCACCAGCGAACGCCAGGGCCGCGCCATCGACAAGGATGAAGGCGGTGCCGGCATGGAGAAGAAGAAGCAGGAGGGATATTTCTGATGGCCCTCCATTCCGAAGACCGTGCCTACCGCCCCGATGCGCTGATCGCGGAGGACATCGACGCCTATCTGCAGCAGCACCAGAACAAGGGCCTGTTGCGCTTCATCACCTGCGGGAGCGTGGATGACGGCAAGTCCACCCTGATCGGCCGGCTGCTGTACGACAGCAAGATGATCTTCGAGGATCAGCTGGCCGCGCTGGAGGCGGACAGCGCCCGCGTCGGCACGCAGGGGCGGGAGATCGACTTCGCCCTGCTGGTGGACGGCCTGGCGGCGGAGCGGGAACAGGGCATCACCATCGATGTCGCGTATCGCTTCTTCTCGACGGAGCGGCGCAAGTTCATCGTCGCCGACACGCCGGGGCATGAACAGTACACCCGCAACATGGTGACCGGTGCTTCCACCGCCGATCTGGCCGTGATCCTGGTGGATGCGCGCAAGGGCATGCTGGTGCAGACCCGCCGCCATTCCTTCCTGTGCCAGCTGCTGGGCATCCGCCATCTGGTGCTGGCGGTGAACAAGATGGACCTTGTCGGATACGACCAGGCCACCTTCGATGCCATCGTGGCCGATTACCGCGCCTTTGCCGCCAGCATCGGGGTGGAAGAGTTCACCGCCATCCCGCTCAGCGGCTTCCGCGGCGACAACATCACCGCAGCGCCGTCCGCCAGCACGCCGTGGTATGCCGGGCCCAGCCTGATGCAGCACCTGGAGACGGTGGAGGTCGGCAACGACGTCGCGCAGGAGCGCGCCTTCCGCATGCCGGTGCAATGGGTCAACCGCCCCAACCTGGATTTCCGCGGCTTCGCCGGGCAGATCGCCAGTGGCGTGGTGCGTGCGGGTGACGCCGTGCGCATCGTGCCGTCGGGCCGCACCACAACGATCAAGGCGATCGAGACGTTCGACGGCCCGCTGGAGCAGGCGGTCGCCGGCCAGTCCGTAACCCTGACGCTGGCCGACGAGGTCGATTGCAGCCGAGGCGACGTGATCGCGGCGGCGGAGGATCCGCCGGAAGCCGCCGACCAGTTCAAGGCCAGCATCGTGTGGATGGGCGAGGAAGCGATGATCCCCGGCCGCGCCTACTGGCTGAAGCTGGGCACACAGACCGTCAGCGCCAGCGTAGCGGCCCCGCGGTACGAGATCGACGTCAACTCGCTAGAGCATCTGGCCGCGCCCACCCTGTCGCTGAACGGGATCGGCGTGGCGGAGGTCACGACAGACCGGCCGCTGGTGTTCGAACCCTATGCCGACAGCCGGGCGCTGGGCGGCTTCATCCTGATCGACAAGCTGACCAACGCCACGGTGGCGGCCGGCCTGCTGCAGAATGCGCTGCGCCGGGCGCAGAACATCCACTGGCAGGCGCTGGATGTGGACCGGGCGGCCCGCGCCGCGCTGAAGGGCCAGCAGCCGCAGGTGCTGTGGTTCACCGGCCTGTCCGGCAGCGGCAAGTCGACCATCGCCAACATGGTGGAACGCAAGCTGCATGCCGCCGGCCGGCACACATTCCTGCTGGATGGCGACAATGTGCGGCATGGGCTGAACAAGGATCTGGGTTTCAGCGAGGCCGACCGGATCGAGAACATCCGCCGCGTGGGCGAGGTCGCCCGGCTGATGACGGATGCCGGGCTGATCGTGCTGACCGCTTTCATCAGCCCGTTCCGCGCCGAACGCGAGCTGGTTCGCAGCATGATCCCGAATGGCAGCTTCGTGGAGATCTTCGTCGACACCCCGCTGCAGGTGGCAGAGGCGCGGGATACGAAGGGGCTGTACCGTCAGGCGCGGGAAGGCAAGCTGCCCAACTTCACCGGCATCAGCAGCCCGTACGAGGCGCCCGAGCGGCCCGACATTCGCATCGACACCACCCGCAGCACGCCCGAACAGGCGGCCGAGATCATCGTGGCGCAGGTGCTGGGTGAATGGAGCCCGACCCTTTGACCCTGGCCGAGGATGCGGCCCTGGCCGCCCGGCTGGCGGCCGCCGCCGGGCGGATCGGGCAGGAAGTGCGCGCCGCCGCGCTGCTGGATGGCAAGGCGCTGGGCTGCACCGGGGATTGCACGGTCAACACCTTCCTGGTGGAGGCACTGAGCCGATTGCGGCCCGATGACGGCCTGCTATCCGAGGAACGCCGCGACACGCCCGAACGGCTGGGCAAGTCGCGGGTATGGATCGTCGATCCGATCGACGGCACCCGCGAATATGGCGAATGCCGCGCCGACTGGGCGGTGCATGTCGGCCTGGCGGTGGACGGCGTGGCGGTCGCCGGCGCCGTGGCGCTGCCGGATTGCGATGGCGGCACGGTCCTGACCTCGCACGATGTCACGCCACTGTCCGCCCATGCCGGCCCGCCCCGCCTGCTGATCAGCCGCAGCCGTCCCGCGCCCGAGGCGCTGGCCATCGCCGAACAGCTCGGTGGCGAGCTGATGCCGATGGGCAGCGCCGGGGCCAAGGCAATGGCGGTGGTCCGTGGGCAAGCTGACATCTACCTGCATTCGGGCGGACAATATGAGTGGGACAATTGCGCACCCGTCGCGGTCGCCGCCGCACACGGGCTGCATTGTTCACGCATCGACGGCTCGCCGCTGCGCTACAACAACCGGGATACCTATTTGCCCGACGTGCTGATCTGCCGGCCGCAATGGGCCGAGCGGGTGTTGAGGATCGTGGCGACGCTGTAGGCCGCCACGACCTTCGTCCAGTCAGGCCATCCACGGCCCGGTGATGGCGATCGTGCGAGCCGGACTGTAGAAGTTCACGAATAGCGTCCTGCCGTCGGGCGAGAAGCAGGCCCCCGCCAGTTCGGTCTGCTGGCGCAGCAGCGCAATCGGATAGGCCTCGCCCTCCGGCGTGATGCCACGCAGGTGATTGGCCACCGTTTCGGTATACTGGTCCTCGCACACCACCAGATGGCCGTTGGGCCCGACCGTCAGGTTGTCGCCATAGTCGAACTGGTCCTTGCCCTCTGACTCGAAGAACAGGTCCAGCCGATCGGCATTGCCGCTTGCGGAGGGGCGCAGGCGGAAGATCTGGCCCAGCCCGGCCGCGCCGCCGCTGGTGCAGCAGAAGAACAGTTCGCCCTCGCCCATATGGATGCCCTCGCCCCGGGCGAAGATCGCGGCGCCCGCCGCCGCGCCGCGCAGGCGCAGATCGTCGTTCGGGCTCTCCACGTCGTCCAGCTCGATCCAGCGGACCGCGCGCGCCTGCCCGCGCACAGCACCGGTCCGCCCGTCCCAGTTGCGGGTGTCGGCCGGGCCGTCGGCCAATGCCAGCGCCTGCAACCGCCCGCCATCCGCCAGCCGCCCTGGGGTCCGGGGGATGAAGCGATACAGCAGGCTGTCCTTCATGTCCTCCGTCAGGTAGACGATGCCGGTCGCCGGATCGACTGCCGCCGCCTCGTGATTGAAGCGCCCCATTGCCTTCAGCGGAACCGGATCGACCAGCCCGGTCGCAGTGGCAGGGACTTCGAAGACCCAGCCATGATCCTGGTTGATCTTGCCATCAGCGCGGGCGACGTTCTCCTCGCAGGTCAGCCAGCTGCCCCATGGCGTGGTGCCGCCTGCGCAGTTGCGGATCGTCCCGGCAAGCGAGCGGTGCTGCCCCTGCAGTTCCAGCGTGGCGGCATCCAGCACCAGTGTCGTCGTGCCGCCGGGCAGCGGCACCAGACTGCGCGCCTGCGTGTCAAAGGCCTTGCCGACGACGCCGCCGCCATCGTTGGTGGGCATCAGTTCGTGATTGCGCACCAGCGCAATGCGGCCATCGCCCAGGTCGAAACAGCCCATGCCGTCTGCCCGGTCGGGCACGGTAAACCCGTCATGCATTGCATCGCCCAGGCTGGAGATCACCCGATAGGTGAAGCCCTGCGGCAGATCGAGGATGCCCGCCGGGTCCGGCTGCAACGCGCCAAAACCAAGACCGGGCCGCATTGCGGCAGCGTTGAGCGGCGTGCGCATGCACCCGCTGGCGGCCAGCGCGGCAAAGGCGCTGCCGGTGGCGGCAAGGAAGCGGCGGCGGTCGGTAGGAAGGGTCATGATCGATCCGAATGATGTGCGACAGGTCGAGCGGCTTGTGCGCCTGCCGATCCCGATATTGCCGTTATGCGTCAACTATATGGCCGGCAATGCCTGTTCCGCATGACCCCAGCCGGCCAGCGCCTTGGCTCGTGCCCGGGTCAGCAGTTTCTTGGTATCGCTGATGGAGAACGGATGCGCATCGGCAAAGCCGGCCAGCTCTGCCCAGGCGATCGGCACCGCCACCGGCGCACCGGCCCGGGCGCGCGCCGAATAGGGCATCACCGCGGTGCTGCCGCGCTGGTTGCGCAGGTAATCGATGAAGATCCGTCCGGTGCGCTTGGCCTTGCTCATGTTCGCGGTGAACCGCTCCGGCTCCGCCATGCTCAGTGCCTCCGCGAAGCGTTTGCTGAAATCCTTGTGCGCGTCCCAAGAATGGCCGGTGGTGAGCGGCACCACCACATGCACGCCCTTGCCGCCGGACAGCATGGCAAAGCTGGCGAGACCGATATCGGCCAGCCGGTCGCGGATGTCCGTCGCGGCCAGCTTGACCGCCTCGAAATCGAGCCCCTCATCCGGGTCGAGGTCGAACACCATCCTGTCAGGCGCCTCCACGTCGGCCACCCGGCTGCCCCAGCCATGGAACTCGATCGTGCCCATCTGCACGCAGGCGAGCAGCCCTGCGGCATCCTCGGTATAGAGGTAATCCTCGCTGCCGCCATCCTTTTCGCGGATCGGCACATGATGGACATGGCCGCCGAAGCTGCCGCTGTCATGCTTCTGGAAGAAGCACTTTTTGGCGCGGCCCTGCGGACAGCGGACCAGGCTGATCGGGCGCGCGGCGGCGAAGGGCAGCAGCAGCGGGGCGACCGTGGCATAATAATCGGCCAGCTGACCCTTGGTCTGGCCAGACTCGGGGAAGATCACCCGATCCCGGCTGGAGATGGTCACGGCCTCCAGTTCGGCCTGCGCATCGGGCGCTGGCTCCGCCACTTCCGGAACTACCTCGACCGCGGGCTTGTCACCGCGCAGGCCCAGGAAGCTGCCGTGGCGCACGCTGCCATCGGCGGTGAACTCGGCAAAGGCGATCTCCGCCACCAGCTCCGGCTCCACCCAGGTCACGCCACGGCTGGCGACCCGGTCCAATTCCGCCGGCGCGGTCTTGCGCACCAGCTTCGCCATGCGATCCGCCAGGTCCGCCAGCGTGTCGGCGCCAAAACCGGTGCCGACATTGCCCTTGTAGACCAGCTTGCCCCCTTCGTTCTGCGCCATCAGCAGACTGGCGAAGGGGCGCGCCCTGGCGGTCGACTTCTTCCAGCCGATGATCACGAATTCCTGCCGCCGGGTGCATTTGACCTTCACCCACGCCTTGCTGCGTGCGCCGCTGTACTTGGCGTCGATCCGCTTGGAGATGATCCCTTCCTGCCCGGCCTTGCACATCGCCCCGAACAGCTTCTCGCCTGCGCCGATCACATGGTCGGCCAGATGGATCGGCGGGGTGGCGGTGGCGAGCAGCGCCTCCAGCCGTTCCTTGCGCTCGATATTGGTGAGCCCGGACAGATCCTCGTCCTCCAGCTCCAGCAGATCGAATGCGTGGAAGGACAGCGCATCCTTGTCCGTCTGCGACCCGTGGCCGCGTTTCAGCACGGCCTGCAGGCTGGAGAAATCGGGATTGCCGTCCTTGCCATAGGCGACGATCTCCCCGTCGATGAGGCAGGGCGGCAGGTCAAGCGCCTGCAGGTGCGCCACCAGCGGGGCGAACTTGTCTGTCCAGTCCTTGCCGTTGCGGGTGTGAACCGCAACCTTCTGCCCGGCCGCGGCAATCAGCGCGCGGTAGCCGTCGAACTTGATCTCGTGCAGCCAGCCATTGCCGGCCGGCACGCTGTCCACGAGCGTGGCGAGTTGCGGCGGGCGGAAGGCAGGCAGCTTGCCGGCCGCGGCCTTGCGCTTCGGCGCTGGCCGCGCCTTTGTTGCGTTCCGCTTCGCCGCCTGGGTCATCTCGGCCGTGAAGGCGTCACCCTTCTTGCCCGCCAGCGAATATTCACCAGCCGTGTCGGCGGCGATCTCCGCCATGGAGCGGCCGGTCAGGACGCTGGTGAGGCAGCGTTCCACCAGCACATCCCCTTCCTGCGCATGGGCGTCGGCGATCTTGCGCAGCAGCCAGTTCTCGCGCTTCTCGCCCGGGCGGGGCTTCAGCCGGATCAGCAGCCATTCGCCCTGCATCCGCTCGCCCTGGACCGTGAAGTGCAGGTGGCCGTCCTTCAGGTCGGCCGCGCTCTTGCCGGCGATCGGCGCCCAGGTCCCGCGGTCCCACAGCATCACCGTGCCGCCGCCATATTCACCCTTGGGGATCACCCCCTCGAACTCGGCGTAGGACAGTGGGTGATCCTCGGTCCGCACGGCCAGCCGCTTGTCGGATGGATCGGGCGAAGGGCCGCGCGTGACCGCCCAGCTTTTCAACACGCCGTCCACCTTCAGCCGCAGGTCCCAGTGCAGCCGGGTGGCGTCGTGCTTCTGCACGATGAAGCGATTGCCGGCGCCATCATCGGCCTGCTTGCCGGCAGGCTCGGCCGTGCGGGTGAAATCGCGCTTGCGGTTGTACTCCGCCAGCAGGTCCGCCGCTGCATCCTTCGGCGGGCCCGCCTTCTTGCGCGATCTGACCGCCGCCACGGCTCAGGCGCTCTTGCGGGTACGCGGCGTGGCCGGCTTCTTGGCGGCGGCAGTGCTCTTCTTGGCCGGCGCCTTCTTGGCCGCGGGCTTCTTCTCCGCCGTAGTTTCCTTGGCCGGGGCGCCGCTACCGACCGACTTCTTCAGCGCGGCCATCAGGTCGATCACGTTGGACTTGCTGGCCGTTGCACCATCGTCTGGGTCTTCCACGATCTTCTTGCCGGTCTTCGACTTCGCCTTCTTCTCGATCAGCCGCATCAGGGCATCGGCATAATTGTCGTGAAACGCCTTGGCATCGAAGGGCGCGGTCTTCTTGTCGATCAGCGTGGTGGCGAGGTCCAGCAGTTCCGCATCGGGCTTCACATCATCGATCTCGCTGAAGAAGGACTGCCCGCCGCGCACCTCGTCGGCATAGCGCAGGGTCTCCATCAGCAGACCCTTGCCGCAGGGCTTGATGGCCACCAGCTGCTCCTTGCCGCGGATCGACAGCTGCCCCAGCGCGACCTTGCCGGCCCGGCGCAGCGCCTCGCGCAGCACCACGAAGGCTTCCTCCGCCAGATCGTCCTGCGGGGCGACGTAATACGGCTTCTCGAAATAGAGGGGATCGATCTCGTGCGCCTCGACGAACTGGACCAGTTCCAGCGTCTTGCGGCTCTCGATCTTGACGCTCTCGATCTCCTCGTCATCCAGCAGGACGTAATTGCCTTTGGAGATCTCGTAGCCCTTGATGATCTCGTCCAGGTCGATCGGACCGACGCCTTCCACCACTTTCTCGTAATGGACCCGCTTTCCGGTGGGTTCGTGGATCTGGTTGAAACTGATCTTCGCCCCGCTCTTCACCGCGGAGTAGATCTCCACCGGGATCGACACGAGGGCCAGACGAATCTGGCCCTGCCAGTAGGCGCGTGCTGCCATGTGTTGAGCTCCTCTATGGCGGAGTCAGCGCATGGCGCGATAAATCGTTTCCGAAGGTCGATCAGATACCCAGCGCGGCCTTGATCGCCGCCCAGGATACCAGCTTGAAGTTCTGTGCCGCGGGCTGGTTGTGCCCGTCCTGCGCCACAAACAGGCCCTCCGGGTAATCAGGCCCGAAATCTCCGGCGATCACCTCCAGCCCGTCGGTTTCCTCGCTGCCACCGATCGCGCCCGGCACCACGGCAAACCGACCCAGCGGAGCCATGTCGGGCAGGCGGAAGACGGCATAGGCATTGTCGCCCTGGCTGCTTGCAACCAGCCAGCCGCCATTGGCCCCTGCGGGCACCAGGCCCAGTCCTTCGACATCGGCGACGAGGTAGCGGTTGTCCACGGCGGCAACCATCTCGCCGGTGGCTGCTCCTGTTCGGAAGCGCCAAATGCCGGCATCCTCCTCCCCGACATACAGCGTGCCGTCGCGATGATCGACGATGCAGCCCTCCGGCTGGGTTGCCACGCGCAGGGTGCGCAAACCTTCGGCAGTCGGCGTCGTGCCCAGCGCGATCCGCTGTTCGTAGATCGCGCCTTCCTTGACCGGGGAGTAGATCAGCAAGGTGCCGTCCCGCCCGGTGGCGCACATGCCGTATGCCTCCCCCGCCCCGACCGGCAGGATGGCCAGCCTGGTCAGGGTGGCGCTGGCGGGATCGAGCCGGAACAGCTGCGCCTTGGCGGCGGTCACGTCGTTGCGGTCGCTGGCGATGACGATGATGCCTTGCGCGCCCATGTCCACCAGGTCGACATTGTTGACCCGCCCGGCATCGAAGAAGCTGCGCACAGTGCCATCCAGGCCATAGACATACAGGCCCGCCTTCTTGTCGGTGGCGACGATCAGGCTGGCGGCCGGATCCGCGGCATTGCGCCAGATCGCCGGATCGTCCGCCGCATCGGCATTGCCGGTGCCGACGGGCGCCGTCTCGCCGGTGGCGGTGACGGGCACCGGGGCCAGGCCGGTGATCGCGGGGGTGGTGGCACAGCCCGCCAGCGATGCGCCGGCGAGCAGCAGGGGCAACAGCGCGCGCATCAGAAGCTCACCCGCGCGCCGGCCTTCATGGTCCAGTTATATTCCTCGTACTGCAGCAGGTTCTGCCGGCCCGCGACAGTGTTGTACGCGAAGTACTTGGCGTTGTTGATGTTGATCCAGTCGTAGAACAGCTGGATGCGGTCGGTCGCGCGATACCGCAGGGTCAGGTCCACCTGGAAGTGGTCGTCGACGATCCGGTCCTGATCGGCCGTGGGGCCGAACTCGTCCAGGTACTTGTCCCGATAGGTGCCGGCGAGGCGGAAGGACACCGGTCCCTTGTCGTAGCCAAGGGCGGCGTTGAAGGTGTGCCGGCTGGTCGCGGGCAGCGTGATCTGCCGCAGGTCGGCCAGATCGCCATCGACCGGCAGGTCCACCGTCGCATCGGTCCAGGTATAGTTGAGCTGTGTGATCAGACCGTCCAGGATGCCCGGCAGCATCGTCCATTGTTGCGAGAAGCCGACCTCCACGCCGTAGATCGTCGCGCTGTCGGCATTCACCGGCACCGTGGCCTCGTCCACGGCCACGCCGAACAGCTCGACATCCTGCACCGTCACGTCGACGATGTAATCACGCACATCCTTGTAGAAGGCAGCGACGGTCAGCGCGCCATTGCTGGTCATGTACCATTCGGCGGAAGCATCAGCGTTCCAGGCGGAATAAGGCCGCAGTTCCGGATTGCCGATCGAACCTTCACGCTCACCGCGGTCGGATTCCTCGATTTCGAAGCGCGGAGCCAGATCGCCGAGGTTCGGACGCACCAGCGAGCGGTATCCGGCCGCGCGGAGCACCAGCTCGTCCGCTGCTTCCCACCGGACGTTGAGGCTGGGCAGCCAGTGATCGTAATCGCGCTGGAACAGCACGGGGGCGACGTTGACGGTATCGCCATCCTCGCCTTCGATCAGCGTCACGGTGTTGCCGCGCAGCACATTGTCCGTCCGCTCGTAGCGCACACCGCCGATCACGCGCAGCGTATCGCTGTCCCACCGTCCCAGCAGGTACCCGGCGGCGATATCTTCCTTGATCGAGTAGTCGGATGCCGCACTGTCGAACGCGGTATCGACCGGCTCCACCTCGAACTGGTCGCCATTGGCAGCCAGGAACCGGCGCGCGGACAGCTTGTCGACCACCGGGCCCATGTCGATCAGGCGATAGGTCTGCCGGCCCTGCAGGTCGGCCAGCGTCAGGTCAGCGCCTTCGATGTGATCGGTCTGGTTGTCGTAACGCTTGTCGCGCCAGCGCATCTTGCCACCCGCCTGCACGGTGAAGCTGCCGCTGCCTGTCTGGAAGCTGCGCGCAACGTCCAGACGCCCGGCCCATTCGGTGTCCTCTGCATCGGACAGGCTGGTGATCTGCGCCTCGTCCAGTTCGTAGGTCGCGGGATCGAGGAAATCTGCCGGACCAGCCACGGCGGAATAGATCGGCACGCGGCGGTCGCTGTAATCGGCATTCACCGCCAGCCCTTCACCCGCGAAATCGCGCGCGAAGGTGATCGGGTCGACGGAGCCGTTCTCCCGTTCGGTGGAGCGGGCCCAGCTGCCCGAATACTCCACGTGCCACGTGTCGGTATCGGTCTCGCCGCCCACCACCAGCGTGCGGATGCGCTGTGTCTCGAACCGGTCCTTCAGGTCGCGCTCGACCGTGATCTCGTATTCGTCATCCGGATTGGTCGCATCGCGATCGCGGAAGGTCACGCCAGTAGAACCGTTGGCGGTCGCCAGCGCATTGCCGGTCCCGAAGATGGTGCGGCGGCGGTACTCCTGGTCCTCGAACTGGCTGTACAGGCCGCGGGCATACAGCATGGTCGTGTCAGTGGCGCGCAGGTCCAGGTTCAGCGAGGCGCTGACCCGTTCGCGCTGCACGTCGTAATCGCGATATTCCAGCCCCTCGGCATAGACGGCGCCGTCATCGCCCTCCACCCAGTCCTCGGCCTCGACATTGTCCGTCTCGAACCGGCGCTGATAATAGGACACGCCGCCGGAAATGCCGAAATCGGGTGTGACGCGGGTGGCGAAGTCGACCGCCGCCTTGGGCGTGACCTCGCCCACATATTCGTTGTAGCTGCCTTCGAGCGAGACGTTCAACGCATCGCGCAGCCGGTTGAAGGCGCTGGTGGTCTCGATATCGATGGAGGCGCCGATCGTGTCGGCGTCCATGTCCGGCGTCAGCGACTTGGTGATCTCCACGCTCTGGATCAGGTCGGAGGAAATGACATCCAGCGCGACCGAGCGGATGTCACCCTCTGGCGACGGCAGGCGGACGCCGTTCAGCGTGGTGGCGTTGAGGTTGGGATCAAGGCCGCGCACGGACACGAAGCGGCCCTCCCCCTGGTCGTTCAGCACGTTGACGCCGGGCAGGCGGCGGATCGATTCCGCCACGTTCTGGTCGGGGAACTGGCCGATCGCATCGCGGGTCAGCACGTCGCTGATCCGGTCGTTCTCCCGCTTGCGCGACAGGGCGCTCGCCTGGTTGGCACCATAGCCATAGACCAGGATCGCGCCGCTTTCGGCGCCAAGGGCGAAGTCGGCCCGGGCGGTGCCGGTGGCCGGCACGGTGATCGAGAGTTCCTGCGCCGGCGCGCCGACATAGTTGGCCACCACCGTGTAGGTGCCGGCGGGCACGCCCGCGAACAGGAACGATCCGTCCGCGCTCGTCACCGCTTCCCGCCCCAGTTCCGCAATCCGCACATTGGCGGAGCGAAGCGCGATCGTGTTGCTGCCATCGACGACCATGCCGGCGACCTCGCCAGCCATGACCGGCGTGGCGAGTGTCGCGAGGGCGAGGCCGCTGGTGGCCAGCAGCGGGCGGATGAAGTTCATGTGCGTATTCCCCTGTTCTCTGACAGGGGCCGCTAGGCAGCGTGGATGACACTTGCGGGGCAGCAAGGTTACCGATTTGTGGCAGCCACCCGGTGTGGCCGCCACGCATCACCTCACCCGGTCACAGGATGTACTTGCTCAGATCCGCATTGCCGGCCAGCTCGCCCAGCTTCTCGCGCACATAGGCCGCGTCGATGACGACGGTCTGTCCCGTGCGTTCCTCCGCCTCGAAGCTCAGCTCCTCGAACAGCTTCTCCATCACGGTCTGCAGCCGGCGCGCGCCGATATTCTCGACACTCTCGTTCACCTGTGCGGCGATGCGGGCGATCTCGCCCACGGCGTCGGGGGTGATCTCCACGGTCACCTGCTCGGTCCCCAGCAAAGCGCAATATTGCGCCACCAGATTGGCCCGCGTGTCGGACAGGATCGCCACGAAGTCCGCCTCCGTCAGCGCCTTCAGCTCCACCCGGATCGGCAGGCGGCCCTGCAGTTCCGGCAGCATGTCGGACGGCTTGGCGATATGGAAGGCCCCGCTGGCGATGAACAGCACGTGGTCCGTCTTCATCGGCCCATACTTGGTGGACACGGTGGTGCCCTCGATCAGCGGCAGCAGGTCGCGCTGCACGCCCTCGCGGCTGACCGATCCGCCACGCACGTCGGACACCGCGATCTTGTCGATCTCGTCAAGGAACACGATGCCGTTGGTTTCCGCGGCAGTGATGGCGACCCGGGCGACATCGTCCTGGTCCATCCGCTTCTCGGATTCTTCGTCCACCAGCTTGTCCCAGGCATCGGGCACCAGCAGCTTGCGGCGCTTCATCGGCGTCTTGCCGAACGCCTTGCCCATCATGTCGCCCAGATTGATCATGCCGACATTGCCGCCCATGCCGGGGATCTCCATCGGCATGGCAGGGGTTTCCTCCACCTCGATCTCGACCTCGACCCCGTTCATCGCATTCTCGATGATGCGGCGGCGGAAGCTCTCCCGCGTTGCCTCGCTGGCGCTGTCACCCACCAGGGCATTCAGCAGCCGCTCCATCGCGGCCTTGCTGGCGGCATCGCGCACGGAGTCGCGCCGGCGCTCCTTCTCCAGGCGGATCGCTTCCTCCACCAAGTCGCGGGCGATCTGCTCCACGTCACGCCCGACATAGCCGACTTCCGTGAACTTGGTCGCCTCCACCTTCACGAACGGCGCGTCGGCCAGCTTGGCCAGCCGGCGGCTGATCTCCGTCTTGCCGCAGCCGGTGGGGCCGATCATCAGGATGTTCTTGGGCGTCACCTCGTCGCGCAGCTCGTCCGACAGGCGCTGCCGGCGCCAGCGGTTGCGCAGGGCAACGGCAACGGCGCGCTTGGCATCGGCCTGGCCGATGATGTGCTCGTCCAGCGCGGCGACGATGGCCTTGGGGGTCAGGTTGTCCATGATGTCCGTTCAGTCAATCAGATGGTCTCGACCGTCACGCGGTCGTTGGTGAAGACGCAGACTTCGGCCGCGACGGCCATGGCGCGGCGGGCGATCACCTCGGCATCCTGTTCGTAATCGGACAACGCCCGCGCGGCGGCCAGCGCGTAATTGCCGCCCGAGCCGATCGCGGCGATGTCGCCCTCCGGCTCCAGCACGTCGCCATTGCCGGTCAGCACCAGCAGCGTGTCGGCATCGGCGACGATCATCAGCGCTTCCAGGTTGCGCAGATACTTGTCCGTCCGCCAGTCCTTCGCCAGCTCCACCGCGGCGCGCAGGAGCTGGCCGCTATATTGCTCCAGCTTGCGCTCCAGCCGGTCGAACAGCGTGAAGGCATCGGCGGTCGCACCGGCGAAGCCGGCGATCACCTTCGCCTCGCCACCTGGTCCCGCCGCGCCGATCCGGCGCACCTTGCGCGCGTTCGGCTTCATGATGGTGTTGCCCATGGACACCTGACCGTCGCCGGCGATCACGGTCCTGCCGTTCCGCCTCACGCCGATGATGGTTGTCCCATGCCACTGTATCAGGCCGTGGCTCGCCCTGCTCTCGTCCATGGCGCGGCATATGGGGCTGCGCCGGAATGCTTCAAGCAAGCCCGCTGCACGCGGGACCCAGCTTACTGGCCCGGTGCACCGCCCGGCTGCTGCCCGCCCATGCCGGCCGCGCCGACCTGGCCGATGTTGCCGAACAGATCCTCCAGGAAGCTGCGCTCCTTGCCCAGGGTGGGCGTGGCCGCCCCGTCGGGGCTGAGCCGCACGACCTGGTCCACGCCGGTCTGGCGCGCGGTGGCGACGTTGCCGGCCGCATCGAAGGTCACCGCCAGCACCGTATGTTCCACGATGCGCGGATCGGTGAACGGCGCCTGCGCGGTGTTGCTGCCGATGTAGTACCACACCGGCTCCCCGAACTGGCTGGTGAAGGTCGGCTGGCCCAGCGTGCGTTCCACCGAGACGCGGTTGTCCACGCCCGGCTGCACCGATCCGATCAGCACCGGATCGGTGATGTAGCCGCGATGATTGCGGATGGAGCTGCAGCCCGTTGCTGCCGCTGCCAGCACCAGCAGGAGCCCAATTCGTGTAAGAACCGCCATAACCTGCCTGTTCGTGCCTTCCGTCAAACGCGATCTCGCCTATATCGCCAGAGCGGCCATACGAGCCGCCCTGCCCTTGTGCAACACGCGCCCTGCGTTGCGCAGGCAGCATTGAACCGCTGGTGAATAGGAGCCACAGGCGCTGCCATGACTGCCCGCCAATCTGCCCTGGCCCGGCTATTCCGCCACCGCCCCGACCCGCGAGACAGCCTTCGACCGTTATGGCACCGCATCGTCGGCACATCCCGTGACCCACGCTGGTATGCGGTCGGGCAGGTGGCGGACAGTGTCAGCGGCCGTTTCGACATGATCGCCGCGATCCTGGCACTGGTGCTGCTGCGGCTGGAAGCCTTGGACGCCCCGGCCGAACACGGCGTTCACCTGACCGAGCTGTTCGTGGAGGACATGGACCGCCAGCTGCGCGAGACCGGGGTGGGCGATCTGGTCGTGGGCAAGCGGATCGGCAAGCTGGTCGCGGCGCTGGGCGGACGGCTGGGTGCCTTCCGTGATGCACTTGCCGCAGATGCCGAACCTGTCCTGCTGGAAGATGCCGCGCGCCGCAACATCACGCTGTCCGATGGCGCGGAAAGCGCCACCATCGCGGACTTGCTGCGGACCTGGAATGCGGAGCTGGGCGGGTACGATGCCGATACGATCCTGGCGGCGGAGCTGCCCCGATGAGTGATGCCGGCCCTCCTGAGCTGTCCCGCATGGTGGATCCGCGGCTGATCACCACGCGGCCGGTGCTGGTCGAGGCGAACGAGGCGGAATGTGTCGCACTGGCCCGCAGGTTTGCGCTGGTCTCCGTCGACCGGCTGCGCGCCGAACTCGCGCTGGAGCCCGACGGCGAGCAGGTCACCGCCACCGGTCGCCTGCAGGCCGCCATCGTGCAGAGCTGCGCCATTTCCGGCAACGATCTGCCGGTCACGGTCGACGAGGAACTGCGCCTGGTCTTCGTGCCGGAGCCGGTGATCGAGGCGGAGGAGCTCGAACTGGAGGAGGCGGATCTCGACCAGCTGTTCTACTCCGGCGGCAGCTTCGACATAGGCGAGGCCGTCGCACAAAGCCTGGCACTGGCGATCGACCCCTATGCCTGTGGGCCGGATGCCGATCGCGTGCGTGACGAGGCCGGGCTCAATGCTCCCCGGGAAGGTGGTCCGTTCGCTGCGCTTGCAGCCTTGCGGAAGCCGTAAGCCGCGCCGCCTTTGCCGCTTCACGCCGCCGCTCGCGCGCCTCGCGCCGGCGCTTGAGGGTGACAAAGCCGGTGATCGCCACCGCCCCGGCCAGACACAGCACATCCTCCGCCACGCCGACCGGCAGGTCACGCCCCAGCGCGCGCGAAGCGAAGGCCCGCACGCGATAACCGATCAGGGCCCCGGCGACAGCGCCTGCGGCGCCGATCACCGCAGCATTCCGCCGCTGCTCCGGCCGGGCGATCACAGCTGCCGACAGCGCTGCGCCCGCCATGCGTCCACCCAGCCCCATGGCACTGGTCCGATCGGGCGTTCCCGGCTGTACGTCCACGTAATATTCGGCCGCCGCTCCTGCCACGAACAGGGCTGCGGTCAGCGGATGGGCCATGAAGGCCAGCTTGCTGCCGTCCAGCTTCAACGCGCCGGTCGCCGCCGCCAGGCTGGTGATGGCCGGTGGCGTCATCGTCCGCTGTCCGTTGGCCATGCCCAGCGCGAATGGCAGGGCCGCCTCCTCCAGCGGCAACGGCGTATAATCCTGCTTGCCCGGCGTGCCGCGCAGCGACCGGCGCACTGCTTCCGTTACCATGCCGAATACCACGTGGGAGACATAGGCATAGACATGCGTGCGCAATGAATATTGCCACGGCGGCCGGGCCAAGCCGGTCAACGGCACGGCGATCTGGTCGATCAGGGTGGCGCTGGCAATGCCGAACAGCGCGCCGCCGCCCATGCTGGCCGGACGATACCGCTCCGCCAGCAGGCCATAGGCCGCGCCCGACAGGCCGCCGACCAGGTAATGCACAGCGCTGCCGGCGGCCGGACGCTCGCGCTTGTCCACATCGTGTCCGCTGACCAGCCGGGCGACAGCGTTGGCCGCCTTTTCCGGTGCGGGTGTCTTGTCCCCGTGCTGCGGGCCGGAGGGCTGGAACAGCGGGATGACCGCAGTCTGGAACCGGTCCATCGTCCAAGAGGCGGCCAGTCCCGCGACGAGCCCGCCGGCGGTGCCGCGCATGTCGTCAAGCGTACGGCTGGCGGGAAGGGGATTGGCGGCCATCGGCAGGAACTCCAGCTATTTGCCCACATCTACCCGGCAGCGAGGCGCCGGTTCCACGCCGGCAGGCAGGCCTTCGGGCAAGAAAAAAGGACGGCACCCTCGCGGGTACCGCCCTTCCTCTCCTTTATCTCAGGCTCAACGCTTGCCGGTCAGCTTGCTGGCGGCGTAGCCCCCTGCTGCCAGTGCGATCAGCCCGACCGGGCCGACGCGCCGCAACAGCGGCACGGCCAGCGCGCCGACCAGTGCACCACCAGTGCCGCCGATGCCGCCACGTGCCTTTTCCGCCACCCGGGCGCCGAGGGCGGCGCCAATCATCTTGCCGATCATCAAAGACCTCCTTGGAATGTGAGTCGCAAGCGCGACAGGAGGTATTTGGTTCCGGCGCTCAGCGGCGCTGCAGCGCCGCCTCGCACTGTGCCATCAGGCCGTCCATGATCGCCTGCACCGGCTCCTCCTGCGTGACCATGCCGACCGACTGCCCGGCCATCAGGCTGCCATTCTCGACATCGCCGTCGATAACCGCGCGGCGCAGCGCGCCGGCCCAGTAGTGCTCGATCTGCAGCTGCGCCTCGGCCATCTCCAGCGCCTCGCCATCCAGCATGCCGGCGACCTCGCGCTGCTTGGCGGTGAACACCTCCGTGCCCTTGTTGCGCAGCGCGCGCACGGGGATCACCGGCAGACGCGCATCGACCTGCACGCTGGCCACCGCATCGCGCGCGCTGGCGCGGAAGAACGCCTTCTTGAACGCGGGATGGGCGATGCTCTCGGTAGCGCAGGCGAAGCGGGTGCCCAGCTGCACGCCGACCGCGCCCATCTCCAGATAGCCGGCAATCGCCTCCCCCCGGCCGATCCCGCCGGCGACGAACACCAGGTGATCTTCCGCCAGGGCAGGCAGGAATTCCTGCGCCAGCACGCTGGTGGAGACCGGGCCGATATGGCCGCCCGCCTCCATCCCCTCGATCACCAGCGCATCCCCGCCGCTGCGCAGCAGCTTCTTCGCCAGCGCCAGCGTGGGCGCGAACACGATGACCTTGCCGCCGAATGCCTTGATCGCCTCCACGCTGCCCTTGGGCGGAATGCCGCCGGCCAGCACCACATGCGTCACGTCGTGGCGCGCGCATACCGCAATCAGGTCGGTCAGCTGCGGGTGCATGGTGATCAGGTTCACGCCGAAGGGGCGGTCGGTCAGCGCCTTGGTGGCGGCGATTTCCTTGTCGAGCAGTTCGGGGTTCATCGCCCCGCAGGCGATCACGCCGAAGCCGCCGGCATTGCTGATGGCGGACACCAGGTTACGCTCCGACACCCAGCTCATCGCCCCGCACAGGATCGCATGTTCGCTGCCGAGGAAGTCGGCACCGCGGCGCATCAGCGCATGGGACTTGGAGTAGGCTGCCATTATGCACCTCGACACGGGGAAGGCGCGGGCTCTAGGCAAGGGCGGATGGCAGGGCAAGCATGGAGCCGCGCATGAGCGAGTACCGGACAATCAAGGTTGCCACCGACGGAGGCGTCACGATCGTGACCCTGAACCGGCCGGAAGCGCTGAACGCGCTGTCCTCCGCCGTGCTGGAGGAGCTGATCGCCGCCTTTGCCGCCTTTCAGGCCGACGACGGCCAGCGCTGCGCGGTGGTGACCGGAGAGGGCAAGGCCTTCGCTGCCGGCGCCGACATCAAGGAACTGGCCGCGACCTCCGCGGCCCAGTTCTACGCTGCGGACGGGTTGTCCCGCTGGCAGAGCCATCTGGTGCGGGCCGTCCGCAAGCCGTGGATCGCCGCGGTCAACGGCTTTGCCCTTGGCGGCGGGTGCGAGCTGGCGATGATGGCCGACCTGATCATCGCCGCCGACACCGCCAGGTTCGGCCAGCCGGAGATCAAGCTCGGCACCATCCCCGGCATGGGCGGGACCCAGCGCCTTGCCCGTGCGGTAGGACAGGCCAGGGCCATGGAGCTGATCCTGACCGGCCGGATGATGGATGCGGCCGAGGCGCAAGGCGCCGGCGTGGTAGCGCGCGTGGTGCCGGCAGATGGCCTGATGGACGCCGCGCTGGAGACCGCGCGCACCATCGCCGCCATGCCGCCGCTTGCGGTGCTGGCCGCCAAGGAGGCGGTCCACGCCGCGGCCAACCTGCCGCTGGAGGACGGGCTGGTGCTGGAACGTCGCCTGTTCCACCTGCTCGCCGGGACCGAGGACAAGGCCGAAGGCATGGCCGCCTTCATCGAGAAGCGCACCGCGGAGTGGAAGGGACGCTAGACCAGCGGCTGGGTGATCAGGCAGCTGCCATCGGCAGCGAAGGTCACGGCATCGATCGAGAGCGCCAGCGCGCAGCTGCCTGGTTCGACCGCTTCGCCATCGACCTGTGCCGTGCCTTCACGCGGAATCACCAGGACCGGGCCGGAATAGCGTGCCGCGGTCGCGGGATCGGGGGCGCCATCCACCCGGTCCAGCCGGAAGTAAGGGCCGTCGACTAGGGCCACGTCGCCGCTTTCGGGCAAGTGCCGGCGATTGGCCGGGTCGTGCACCCCCGCCTGCGACACGGCCACACCATCATCCAGGTGCAGTTCGCGCGGACGGCCATAATCGAACAGGCGATAGGTGATGTCGCTGTTCTGCTGGATCTCGATGATCGACACCCCGCCCCCGATCGCATGAACGGTATTGGCGGGGATGTAGAAGAAGTCGCCCGGCTGCACCCGGTGCCATACCATCAGGTCCTCGATCGACCCGTCTTCCGATGCGGCGCGCAGTTCGTCGGCCGTCAGCTGGTGGTCGAAACCGATGCCGAGCGTGGCGTCCTCCTCCGCGTCGATCACCAGCCAGCATTCTTCCTTGCCCTGCTTGCCCAGGCCTTTCGCCTCGGTCTGCGTGTCGGACGGATGGACCTGGATCGACAGCTTCTCGCTGGCGAAGATGTACTTCACCAGCAGCTGAGGCAGCTGCGCCGGCGGCTCGAACCAGATCTCCCCGATCCGCTTGCCGTCCGGCGCGGAGAACGGGGCAGGCAGCGTGTCCATGCCCCATGGCTTCTCGACAGTCTTTGTAGGCAGCAGCATCCCGGACCCTCTGTATCAGCGCATCAGGCGCAGCAACTCATCGATCTCGACCGTGGCAAAGCCCACCGCACTGTCCGATATGCCATACGGCACCAGCAGCCGCTCGCCTACCTTCAGCACGCCGCAGGTATAGACCACATTCGGGACATAGCCCGACCGGTCGGCATCGACCGCGCTCAGCACCGGTTCGCGGGTGCGGCCGATCACCTTGGACGGATCGTCCAGATCCAGCAGCGCGGCGCCCAGGCAATATTTGCGCATGGCACCCACGCCATGGGTGAACAGCAGCCAGCCCTCGTCCGTCCTGATCGGACTGCCGCAATTGCCGATCTGCACGAACTCCCACGGGAATTGCGGCTCCATCAGCAGGGTGCCCTCGTCATCCCAGCGATCCAGCCGGTCCGACGTCAGCAGGAACAGGTTCTTGCCGTCCTGCCGGCTGACCATGGCGTACCGCCCGCCGATCTTCTCCGGGAACAGCGCCATGCCCTTGTTGCGGCCCGCACGGCCGCTGATCGGTTCCAGCAGGAAGCGGCGGAAGTCGCAGGTGCGCAGCAGTTCGGACCGGATCGTGCTGCCGGAATAGGCGGTGTAGGTGCCGATCCACTCGAACTCGCCATCGCCATGGTCGAAGCGCACCATGCGCAGATCTTCCAGACCGTTGCGCTGCTGTTCGGTGATGGGGAAGATCACCGTATTGCTGAGGCTGCTGTCAAAATGCCGATGCACAGTGACGCCGGCATCGCTGTCGGTCAGCGTCGCATCGTCCAGCTCCACACTGGTCGCAAAGGTGCTTTGCGGCCACAGCGTGAAATTCCCGTCGGCCTCCGCGATGCCTTCGCGGAAGGCGATCGAACTGATGTGCCCTTCGCCCACTGCGCGCAGGGTCATCACGAACCGGCAGGCACCATTGGCCATGCCGCTCTGGTCTGGATGCGGCACGATCGACGGGTTCATCAGCGCCGCGGCGGCGTAGGAATATTCGTGGCAGAAAAACGCGCCGACCAGCCTGCGCCGCGTCAGCGAGAAGTCGCAGCACTGGGCAGGCAAGGTCTCCTGCACATCGGCGAAGCGTTCCTCGAACATCTTCTCCGTCTGCCAGTGCCGTGCCACGAAGTCGCGCCGGACACGGGCATATTCCGCCTCGACCTCGGCGTCTGACAGGGCGCTGATGTCTTCCACCAGCTTCAGCGCCCGGCCACCGGGCGCATTCCACGCCGACCAGCCCAGATGGAAGGGGCGCAGGACTACGCGTGACGGATCGGCATGCAGCCTTTCATCCAGGATTTGCAAAGGACTGTTCGGCCAGACGCCCTCGAAACCCACTCTCATCTCCAATCGAATCGCGCTGCTGCGCTTCGGCGAGCGCTAGAACGGAATAATGCGCCAATTGGAAGGCGAGGATGGACTCCGCCCCGCAATTCGCATTGGCGCCGCGGGGATTGATCCCGTCACGGCAACGGCCGGTCGCCAGATCCGCCAGCACCACCCCGCGATCATTGGCACCGAAGAACCAGTTGCGGGCGCAATGGGCATGGTCGATCCAGCGCGCGTCGCCGGTCGCATCATACGCGGCCCGCGCCGCCTCGATCGCGGCCTGCGCCTCCAGCGGCTGCTGATCGAACGGCAGATGGCCATGCTCGGTCCCGAAGCTGTCGGACCCGATCGGGCGAAAGTGGCCGCTGGCTGCAACCTGCTGCCCGGCAATCCAGAGCAGCGTTTCCACCCCGGCCTCGACCCACTCGCTGTGGTCCAGCAGCATACCGGCCTCGATCAGGGCCTGCGACAGCCGCGGATTGTCATATCCCAGCACGGCCTCGAACCAGGCCCAATCCGGCCGGCGCGCACCGCCGAGCAGCCGATGCAGGAAATCGGCCCCTTCCGCCAGGGTCGCGCGCGATTCCTTGTGATCGGGACGGGCGCGCAACGAGCACGCGGCGCCGAGCATGGTGAACGCGACGGAGCGCGGGCTGGGCAGCTTGCGGGCGTGTGGCAGCGCGGTGTCGAACATCCACAGCGCCCATTCGCGCATGTCTGCAGTCGGCGCATGCTCAAGCGTATGACCCAGCGCCCATAGCGCGCGGCCGTTTGAATCCTCGGAGCCGGCATCTTCGCACCAGCTACGATCGAAGCGCATGAAGTTGCGGAAGACGCCCAGATCCGGGTTCCAAGCGTGATGTACGAAGCTGGCATAGGTCATCGACCATTTCTGCTGCTCCGCCGGGTCGAGGCCCTCGGCCAGGTTCATCAGCATCAGCGCCCGGGCATTGTCGTCCAGGCAATAGCCGTGCCGGCGGTCGGGCACGATGCCGATCGCATGCTGGAACATGCCGGTGCCGTCGCTCATCGACAGTACGCCGGACAGGCCGGGCGTGGCCGTGGCCGGTGGAATGCGGCCCATCGGCGCGACCGAGGCTTCGACCAGGGCGGCAGCGCCATCGGCGAAGCGGGGCCAGATCGTCTCCCGTCCTCGGGCATAGGCCCGTCGCTGCAGCGCCAGCAGCTCTTCCGGATCGTCCAGCAGGTGATTGACCGCCTGCGCAATGGCGGGTGCGCTGCCCGGCTCGATCAGGATGCCGGCATCGTCGCTCAGCAGTTCGCGAGCGTGGAGATATGGCGTGGACACCACCGCCTTGCCCAGCGCCACGGCATAGCTCAGCGTGCCGGAGGTGGACTGCTGCAATCCAGGATAGGGCGTGACGTAGATATCGCACGCTTCCAGCTGGTCCAGCAGCTCGTCCGTTTCCAGGAAGCGGTTGTCCCACAGCAGGTGGTCGGCGACGCCCAGTTCGTCGGCCCGCGCCATCAGGCGCTCGCGATAGGCCTCGCCTTCCCGCGCCACCAGATTGGGGTGGGTGGCGCCGACGATGCGGTACACCACCTCGGGATGACGCTCCACGATCGCGGGCAGTGCCTCGATCACCTTCTCCAGCCCCTTGCCCGGGCCGAGCAGGCCGAAGGTCATCATGACCTTGCGTCCTTCCAGACCCAGCTGCTCCTTGAACGTGCGGTTGCGGCCGAACGGGCGGTCGGGCGCGCCATGGGGCACGACCTGCAGGATGTCATGCGGTGCGCCATAGACGCTGGCCAGCAGGTCACGCGAATGGCCACTCATCACCATGATACGGCTCGCGCGGGTGACCAGGTGTTTCAGGATGGCATGCTGACGGGTGGACGGTTCCGCCAGCACCGTGTGCGGCGTGAGGATCAGCGGCGCAGCGATGCGGTCCACGAAACCGCTGACCATGTCGCCGTCCTGGCCACCGAAAATACCGAACTCGTGCTGCAGCCAGACTGCATCCACACCGCTCTCGTTGATGCGCCGGGCAGCCTGTGCGTAGCTGTCGGGATCGTTCCAGGCGATGGTGCCGGCGATGTTCTGGTAGGCGAGCGGACTGGCCGGATCGTCCAGCGCATAGACATCGACCTGGATGCGCGGATGGAACTCGCGCAACTTGTCGAACACGTCGCCGGTGAAGGTGGCGATGCCGCACTTGCGCGGCACGAAATTCCCGATCAGCGCAATACGACGCAGCGAGCGATGCGCGTGGTGCGCCATGTCCGGTCCCTCCTTGCGTCCGGCGCCCCGCAATGCCGAAAAGATAGACTGGACCTGCCCGGCAATCAGGCGCTCACCATCACCCATAGCTACAATCCCCGGAGCGTGCCTGCGCCTCCCACCAGAATGCCGACCAACCGGCCCATGCTGCATTGCATCATGGATTTCGCCTGGGATCAAGGACGGCTGGTGCGGAAGCACAAGGAACTGTCAAACCAATATGCTTTGCTGATCCGATGTGCCTTTGCCTGGTTCGCAACCGCACAATCGTTTCTTCAAGGTCTCAACTTACCGCAACGCCTTTCGGTTCCTACCGCCTTGCGGCGCCTGCCGGCTGGCCTACGAGCAGCAGCTCCTGTTCCGGACCTGCCGATCGGACCCCCGGCCTGCAACTTGCTTGCACCGCCGGGCCGCGCTCGCCTAGGAGCGGGCCGCATGTCCCTGTTCAACCCCTTGCTCGCCGGCGCGCATACAGGAGAGCGCCTGCTCGCCTGTATCGGTGCCGCGATCGGCATCGGCCTGACCATGGTGGTGTGCGCCGGCCTGCCGATCGGCGCAGCCGCCAACATCCCGATCATTGTCGCCCCGCTGGGTGCATCGGCCGTGCTGGTGTTCGCCGTGCCCAGCAGCCCGCTGGCGCAGCCATGGCCGGTGGTGGGCGGGAACATCATCTCCACGCTGATCGGCGTTACCGCCTTCCATCTGGTGCCGCAGGCGGCACTGGCCGCGGGCCTGGCCGTGGGGGCTGCGATCCTGGTGATGTCGCTGCTGCGCTGCCTGCACCCGCCGGGTGGCGCGGCGGCGCTGACTGCGGTGATCGGCGGATCGGGGGTGCATGACGCCGGCTATGCCTTCGCCTTCGCACCCGTGGGCATCAATTCGATCGCGCTGGTCGCGCTGGCGCTTATGATCCACCGGGCGACGGCCCGATCCTACCCCCATGTCCCGCCGCCATCTGCCCCCACCGGCCCCGTACCAGGGCTGCAAGCGACGGACATCGACGCCGCGCTGGACGAGATGCACGAAAGCTTCGACATAAGCCGGGCCGATCTGGATGCCCTGCTGACGCGCGCGCAGGCCCATGCGGCGCACCGCGGCACGCCCGGGCCTAGTGCGCCCATTCCTCCTGCAGGACTTCGGCGCGGCGACCGTCCCACTTGATCTCCACCTTGCGACCCTCCGGGTTGCCGCCTTCCTCGCCGAACAGTTCAAAGATCACGATTCCGTCCGCCTGGGTGCTCTCGATCACCCGGCCGGGCGTGAACCCGGCGGAGTGGGCGGTGCGCACCGGTTCCGGAACGGCGGCGAAGGCGATGTCACGCTGCGTTTCCACGACCCGCCAGGTTCCGCCATCGTCCATGATGTCGAACTCGATCTCGGTGCCGTCGGGAAGCGTGCCGCCGATGTCGAAGTAACGGCGCCCGTCACGCGTCTCCGCCTCGGCCTCGGTGATCGTGACACCTTCGCGCGCGGCACGGGCAGCGGCGAGCACCGGCGCCGGCACTCCGGCCACCGGAACATCCGTCTTCCCGCTGGTGGCGACGCTGCCGACGGCGGCCGGGCGCGCGGCGGCAGCGCCGTCCTCCCGTTCGGCCGTATCGGTCGGGGAGCAGGCGCCTGCGGCCAGGACGACGGCGATCGGAAGAAGCCTGTTCATGTGCGTCACTCCGGATCCAGCGCCGCGATCAGGTGCGCCATGTTGGCGATATAGGCCGAGGTCGAGATGCCGGTCACCGGCTGATCGGTGGTGTAGGGCGAAGTGTCGGACACGTCACCCACATGGGTGGTGCGGTAATCGCCCGCCACCGGGTCGGCCGGGCCGCTGCCGCTGTATGGGTTGCTGGTCGCGGTCAGCTGCGTCGGCCACCAGCCTTCCCGGTTCAGCGAGCGGATGAGCTGTTCGATGCTGGCGTCCCGCTCGCCGGCATTGAGGTCCGATCCGGTATGGCCGCCGCTGACGAAATAGCGCGGCAGCGGCGCCGGGCTGGACCCAGCGAGCGGCGAGCTCGCCACCAGCTCGGCCGCCGGTGTGGCGCGTAGCGTCTCGAACTCCTGCCGCAGCGCGGCAAGGTCGAAGTTCTGCGAGCCCGAATAATGGCCCAGCGTCGCCTCCGGGCTGTAGTCCCAGTAATACTCGCCATTGACCACGTTCGAACCGCGGCGATGGACGAAGATCGGCCGGTTGGTCCCGAATTCGATGAAGGTCGGGTAATTGCGCCCCCGTACAGGTTCGGCCAGCCGCAGGGTCTCCAGCCAGTCCAGCGTTTCCGGGATGCGGGCCAGGAACTTGGTCTCGCCCGTCAGACGATAGAAATCCATCAGCTTGCGGACATTGCTCACCGTGGTGCCGGTATGCAGCGCATTGGGCTCGTAGGTGCGCGCACCCGCCGGGCGCAGGTCAGGCGTGTACTGCAGCGCCCAGCCCGGCTGCGGTGCCCCCTGATGCGTCACCAGATACAGGTTCATGCCGCGCACGATCGGGTCGAGCACCCGCGCATCGCCGAGCACCTGGTAGATCATCAGGAGGAAGTTGACGTTCTCTGCCGCGACGTCGTCGTTGAAGGTGATGAAACGCTGATAATCGGGGTATGAGGGATCGTAGGGCCAGCGCTGCGGCCAGCCGCCGATCGGATACTGGCTGTCGAGAACGAAGCTGATCGCCTTGTCGAGCGCCGGGCGATACCTGGCATCGCGTTTCTCGGCGAACAGCCGCAGCAGGAACTGCGACGCTTCCGCCGTGCCCATGTCATCAAAGGTGGCATTGTCGGAATAGTGCTGGAATTCCTCCATCCGCCAGGCATTTTTGCCCACCGTCTCGTACCAGTGCTTGGTGGCGGCCGGGCTGTCGAAATTGATGAAGTAGTTCCACCCGCCCGACCGGTGCTGCCCGGCCATCAGCGCGCCCGCGACCTGCTCGGCCGCGGTGTAGTAATATTCGTCGCCGGTCGCGTGATAGGCATCCAGGTAGAGGTGGCCCATGGTCGCGGTGCCAGGCGGCTGGACCCAGATCATGGTGGGCGAAGCCTCGATCTCGCCCCAGCGCCGGGACCGGTCCGGCAGGTAGGACCAGACGTAGCCGCCATTGGTCGCCAGATCCTCGACCATGAAGCGGGTGGCACGGCGCATGGTCTGCAGGATCTGCTCGCGTCCAGGCGTGGCCGCGAGCACGGGGCTGAACTGCACGGCCAGCGACATTGCCGCAGCGCTCCCCAGCAGATGGCGGCGACTGATCATTCACGTCTCTCCCAAGTACGGTTTGCGCCGATCCTGAACGGATCGGACCAGATGGCAAGGGAAAGATCGGGCGCCAGTTGCCGCCCATCCGCCGCGCCAAAAGGCTTTGTCCGGTCAGCGCAGGGGCGGTGCTCCATAGCGATCAGGGGCGCCATCCAGCCGCACTTCCAGCCGGTCTAGCAGGAATCCCGGGTCCAGCGCGTGCACCCGGATACTGTGCAGGCCGGGCGCCAGGTGCGGCAGCGCAATCGTGCGGCGCGCACTGTTGCTCAGCACGTTGCGCTTCCACTCGTCACTGCGGCCATGGGTCTCGAAGTCCAGCACCACCAGCGGCTGGTCATCCACCTGCACCGCCAGCCGCAAGCCGTTGGCCGATGTCAGCGGATGGACCGGCAGGCCAACGACATGCAGCACCGCATCCCCCGCTGCGCCGGTCTCGAACCGGTAGCCCAGCGCCGCCGTGCCGGCCGGACCTTCGCGCGATGCCAGTGCCAGCCTTGAGCGCAGCGCCCTGCCGGAAGAGCCCAGCCCGTCGATCCATTCCCAGTCAGGTGACGGCTCGCCGCCCTCCGGCCGGACGAGCGTGATGGTCCGCTCGATCTCGACCGGCGCATCCGGGCCTGTCGCGGTGACAATGCGGCCGCTTATGGCGAGGTCCTTGCCGCCGCATGTCACCTTGCCGAACACCGGCGCGGCGGCTTGCCCGTCATAGCTGACGCTCACCCGCTGCTGGTAACCGTTGCCCGCCGCCAGCCGCCCGCTGGCGAGGCCGGGCACGATGCCGGTCTGGCCGGCAAGCGTCCAGGCGGCATCCTCGCCCCAGCCGTAGATGGTCAGGGCATGCACCGCCGGGCGCCCCTGCACGAAGGTCAGCTCCGACGCATCGACCGCGCAGCCGGCACGCTCGGCAAAGCGGGCCTGCGGGTAGGACGGCTCGGCGAAGACGGGCAGGCGACGGGGCGCCAGGTCCATCATGCCCGCCCACTTGCCGTCGCCCAGCGCATTGTATTGCGCCGTGTCGCTGACGATGCGCACATGGGCCGCCTGCGCCTCGACCGACAGCTGGTTCGCCACCGGCCGGCCCTGCCGGGTGTACAGCGCGGCCAGGTCTAGCTTCAGGTTGCGCTCGTTGATGCTGGCGGCGCCCCGGACGGGGTACAGGACCAGCTGGAAGAACGCGTCCTGCCGCTCGGCGGGCACCCGCGCAGCCAGCGCCTCGGCCTGCGCGCGTAGCCCTGCGTAAACGTCGATGCGCTGCTGCGCCTCCGCCCCGCCAGACCGGATGTAGTCGCCGATCAGCACCGGGCGGGTCGGCTCTACCTGATTGAAGCCCATGAATTCAGGGCGCCGTTCGAAGGCGAGATCGTAATACCGGGTCAGAATAGCGGCGGCTTCCGGCCCCAGCTCCGCCCCGAACTGCTCGCCCATCCAGCGCTCCAGATGCGCACGCGGCGCCAGCTTCAGCTGGTCGTCGTCGAAGGCGAGGTCGAGGAAATACTGCGTCAGGTACTCGCCGGGCTTGATGTCGCCGACATTGACCACCCAGATCCTGCGCGCCTGCATCTGCCACGCGCGATCCAGCTGCTCGCGGATCAACGCTGGGTGCGTGGTCGCCAGCCACAGGTAATCGTGCGGCCGCCCCCAGTAGGAGATGTGGTAATACACGCCGGAGCCGCCGCTGCGCGCCTGCTCGGCCGGGGTGGGCAGCTGGTTGATGTAGCCGTAATTGTTCTCCGGCCAGACCAGCGTGACATCCTCGGGTACCTTCAGCCCCATGCCGTAGAGGTCGAGCACCTCCTTGTAGAGGGTCAGCGCCTGCGGGATCTGCGTGGCCGGCGTGCCCTGCGCCTCCGCCAGCAGGTCACGCTGCAGGCCGATCACCTCCGCCATCGTGTCGCGCGCGATTTCAGGCGTGGCGGCGCCTTCCATCGCGGAATCGTGCTTGCCGCGCAGGCCTACGGAATAGATGTTCTCGAACCCGCGCACCTCTTCGGCCCGGTCGCGCCAATAATCGAGCATCGCTGCCCGGTTGGTGAAGAAGTTGAACTCGCCGCGCGCATCATCCCATTCGCGCACATTGTTGCGCATCATCGGTTCGGCATGGGACGTGCCCACCACAATCGCATGATCGCGGGCGGCATCCGCATTGCCGGCGATCTGGTAGAACGGCGTGGTGCTGTCATGCATCGCAGGCCAGATCAGGTTCGCCTTCAGCCGCCACATCAGCTGGAAGATCCGGCCGTACGTCTTCGGACCGATGTCGCCGACCTCCGCCTCGAAGGTCCGGGCGGCCCAGGGTTGCAGGCCCCAATCCTCGTCATTCAGGAAGATGCCGCGATATTGCACCGATGGTGCCTTCGACAGCCGGCTACCGCCGTCCACCACCAGCCGATCGACCCTGGTCGGCGCGACGTCGGCCCACCATTCCCATGCCGAGACACCCATCTCGCGCGTCAGGTCCACCGTGCCCCAGATCGCGCCCCGTGTGTCGGAGCCGGCGATCACCAGATAGGTGCGGCCGGCAACGGTGCGCGACGGCAGCGCCACGCGGACATATTGCTCCCATTGATCCCCCAGCTGCGCCGCATCCAGCCCGGTATCCTGCGCTACCGCCGCCAGCAGCGGGGAATCCTTCGCGGCGATGACCACGCAGGTCATGCCGCAATCCTCAATGCTGGTGAAGGTGCCTGCCGCCTGGTTGGTGACCGATTGCAGGTCACCGGCGAGCATGGTCGCCGCCAGTGCCAGCGGACGCGCGGGATCGTGGACCACGCTGGCGACGCTTTCGCCATCAAACAGCACGACCTGCTGCCTGTCCTGCGCGATCGTGGTTCCGCTGCAGAGGAATGCCACAGGGGCTATGCCGAGCAGCATCGCGCTCCGCGATCGGGTGAGAGCTGCCATCATCGTTCCTCCGCTGTCGCCCGGACCCGGGCTACGGCGAGGAATGGCCCGGTATCGTCCGACTGTGCGCACGGACCTACAGCAAGCGCGGATCAGGTCAACCAAGCGGGCATATTGGCCTTACCAGCATCATGGCAGGATGTGCCCCGCATGATGCTGGTGAAGCAGGCAACCCGATCAGCCCTCCGGATCCTGTGCGCCGCCTCGGGGCGGCGTGCGATCACACGTCCAGATTGGCGACGTTCAACGCATTCTGCTGGATGAACTCACGCCGGGGCTCGACCACATCGCCCATCAGCCGGGTGAAGATCTCGTCCGTCACATCGGCATCCTCCACCTTCACCTGCAGCAATGCGCGGTTCTCGGGGTCGAGCGTGGTCTCCCACAGCTGATCGGCATTCATCTCGCCCAGCCCCTTGTAACGCTGGACCGACAGGCCCTTGCGCCCCGTCTCCAGCACCGCTGCCAGCAACTGGCTGGGGCGGGTGATCGCGCCGTCGACCGGCCGCGTCGGCACCGCCTCGACAGCACCCGGCTCGTCCGTGTCGGGCTCGACAGCTTCGGGCTCCGGCGCGGCCGCACCGGCATTGCTCTTGGTCAGGCGCGAGGGCGAGTCATAGGCGTCCGCATGTTCGCCCGCCAGCCGGTGCAGCTTGCGCGCTTCGGCGCTGCCGATGAAGCCGGCTTCGATCAGGTGCGCGTCGGTGACCCCGCGCCACACGCGGTCGAAGCGGATCGTGCCGTCCTCGCGCTCGCTGGCGGACCAGGCCGCCTCCACGTCGCTCAGCTGCATCTGTGCGGCTGCCCGCTGCAATGCCGCAGCCCGGGTGGCGCCATCCGCCTCCGGATCCAGCGCGCCGGCCAGCGCCATCGCCTCCACCACCGACGGATCGTAGCGACGCGGCACGAAGGCCATCAGGTTCTTCATGCGCAGCGCATGTTCCACCAGTGCGGTCAGGTCCTGTCCGCTGCGCGCACCGCCGGCGCTTTCCAGCACCCGGCCCTGCAGCCCGCCTTCGATCAGGTAGCGGTCCAGCGCGGCCTGGTCCTTCAGATAGACCTCCGACCGGTTCTTCGCGACCTTGTACAAGGGCGGCTGGGCGATGAACAGGTGCCCGGCCTTGACGATCTCCGGCATCTGCCGGTGGAAGAAGGTCAGCAGCAGCGTGCGGATATGCGCGCCGTCCACGTCGGCGTCCGTCATGATGACGATCTTGTGGTAGCGCAGCTTCTCCAGGTTGAATTCATCGCGCACGCCGGTCCCCATCGCCTGGATGAGTGTGCCGACTTCCTTTGACGAGATGATCCGGTCGAACCGCGCCCGCTCCACGTTGAGGATCTTGCCCTTGAGCGGCAGGATCGCCTGCACGTGCCGGTCACGTCCCTGCTTGGCGGAGCCGCCAGCGGAGTCACCCTCCACCAGGAACAGTTCGCACTTGCTGGGATCGCGTTCCTGGCAATCGGCCAGCTTGCCGGGCAGGCTGGCGATGTCCATCACCCCCTTGCGCCGCGTCAGCTCGCGCGCGCGCTTCGCCGCCTCGCGCGCGGCGGCGGCGTCGATCACCTTGCCGATGATTTCCCTGGCATGGGCAGGATGTTCCTGCAGCCATTCCGCCATCTTGTCGCCCATCAGCGATTCCAGCGGCTGGCGCACTTCGGAACTGACCAGCTTGTCCTTGGTCTGGCTGGAGAACTTGGGATCCGGCAGCTTCACGCTGACGATCGCGGTCAGCCCTTCGCGCATGTCCTCGCCCGACAGCGTCACCTTTTCCTTCTTCATCAGGCCGGACGACGCGGCATAGCCGTTCAGCGTGCGCGTCAGCGCCGCGCGGAAGGCGGCCAGATGCGTGCCGCCATCGCGCTGCGGGATGTTGTTTGTGAAGGCGAGCACGTTCTCGTAGTAGGAATCATTCCATTCCAGCGAGACGTCGATGCCGATGCCGTCCTTTTCCGCCGAGATGGCGATCGGCTCGGGCATCAGGGGCTGCTTGTTGCGGTCCAGGTACTTCACGAAGGCCGCGATACCGCCTTCATAATACAGATCATGCTCCAGCGGCACCTCGTGCCGCTTGTCGCGCAGGTTGATGCGTACGCCGGAATTGAGGAAGGCGAGCTCGCGGTAGCGGTGCTCCAGCTTGTCGAAATCGAACTCTGTCACGTTCTTGAAGGTGTCGGTCGACGGCAGGAAGGTGACCTTGGTCCCCTTCTGCCCGGCGGGCACGTCGCCGCGCTCCTCCAGCGGCGCCACGGCATCGCCATGTTCGAACCGCATCCAGTATTCGCGGCCGTTGCGCCAAACGGTCAGTTCCAGCCATTCCGACAGGGCGTTCACCACCGAAACACCCACGCCGTGCAGGCCGCCCGATACCTTGTAGGCGTTGTCATCGTTGGTGTTGTCGAACTTACCGCCGGCATGCAGCTGGGTCATGATGACCTCCGCCGCGCTGACGCCTTCTTCCTTGTGGATGTCCACCGGGATCCCGCGACCATTGTCGGTCACGCTGACGGAGCCGTCGGGATTGAGCTCGATCAGCACCAGGTCGCAATGGCCGGCCAGTGCCTCGTCGATGGCATTGTCCGACACCTCGAACACCATATGGTGCAGGCCGGAGCCATCGTCGGTGTCGCCGATATACATGCCGGGCCGCTTGCGCACGGCATCCAGCCCCTTCAGCACCCTGATCTGATCCGCGTCGTAGCCGTTGGGCTGCTTGGTATTCTCGCTGTCGCTCATGCCCATCATATAGGAATCTGACGCAGCATAGGAAAGCACGGAGCCACCCGTTCCACAGCTTTCGGCAGAAGGTGTGACCCCAAACGCAAACGGCCGCCCCGAACGGGACGGCCGCGTGTCATGTAGTCGCCTGAAAGTCGATCAGTGCGGCCACATCATCGGGTGACGATACGCACCGGCGCTGAGGATGTAGGCGGTAAGCATACGCTTGAAGAACTTGGCCATGATACGTGTCTCCTGCTTGGAGATGCCGCCGCCGATACGGCTGACACCTGGATCTGATGTAAGCTTTTGTTCCATCCGGCGTTTCTGCGCGCCTTCCGAAATGCCTGCTTGTCGATGGTGTATCTGGGGCAGGTCGCCGGCATACTCAAATGCGAAGAGGCGAACTGCTGTTGCAAGCTTTGCAACTCAGCTACGCGATGATGCGTAGAGCGCCGTTCACCCTGTCGCGCCATCACTGGCTTCCATGCTGGACAGAGGCGGAATGCTGCGCCTAACCGCCGGGCATGAGCAGCATCGCCGAATCCCAGCCCGATACCATCCTGATCGTCGATTTTGGCAGCCAGGTGACCCAGCTGATCGCCCGCCGCGTGCGCGAAGCCGGCGTCTATTCGGAGATCGCACCCTACACGACCGCGGAGGAGGCGTTCCACCGACTGCGGCCCAAGGGCATCATCCTGTCCGGCAGCCCGGCCAGCGTGCCGGCGGAAGGCAGCCCGCGCGCGCCGCAGGTACTGTTCGACAGCGGCCTGCCGATCCTGGGCATCTGCTACGGCCAGCAGGTGATGACGCACCAGCTTGGCGGCGAGGTGCGGCCCGGGCACGAAACCGGCGAAGGTGGCGAGTTCGGCCGCGCCTTCCTGACCGTGACCGAACCCTGCGTCCTGTTCGACGGATTGTGGCAGGTGGGCGAGCGGCACCAGGTGTGGATGAGCCATGGCGACAAGGTCACCCGCTTCGCCGACGGCTTCCGCATCGTCGCCACCAGCGACGGCGCACCCTTCGCGCTGATCGCCGACGACGAACGCCGCTATTACGGCACCCAGTTCCACCCGGAAGTATTCCACACGCCCGATGGCGGCAGGCTGCTGGCCAATTTCGTGCGCCATGTCTGCGGCCTCGCCGGCGACTGGACCATGGCCGAGTTCCGCCGCGCCAAGATCGAGGACATCCGCGCGCAGGTGGGCGATGCCCGCGTGATCTGCGGCCTGTCCGGCGGCGTCGATTCCGCGGTCGCGGCGGTGCTGATCCACGAGGCGATCGGCGACCAGCTGACCTGCGTGTTCGTCGATCACGGCCTGATGCGCATGGGCGAGGCGGAGCAGGTCGTCGGCCTGTTCCGCAACCATTACAACATCCCGCTGGTCCACGTGGATGCCGAAGAGCTGTTCATGGATGGCCTCGCCGGCCTCACCGACCCGGAGGCCAAGCGCAAGTTCATCGGCAAGACCTTCATCGACGTGTTCGATGCCGAGGCGAAGAAGATCGGCGGCGCCGATTTCCTGGCGCAGGGCACGCTCTACCCCGACGTGATCGAGAGCGTCAGCTTCACCGGCGGTCCGTCGGTGACGATCAAGAGCCACCACAATGTCGGCGGCCTGCCCGAGCGGATGAACATGGCGCTGGTCGAACCCTTGCGCGAACTGTTCAAGGACGAAGTGCGCGAACTGGGCCGGGAGCTGGGTCTGCCGCCCGCCTTTGTCGGCCGCCACCCCTTCCCCGGTCCCGGCCTTGCCATCCGCATCCCGGGCGAAGTGACCAAGGACCGCTGCGACATCCTGCGCAAGGCCGACGCCATCTATCTGGAGGAGATCCGCAATGCCGGCCTCTACGATGCAATCTGGCAGGCGTTTGCCGTGCTGCTGCCGGTGAAGACCGTGGGCGTCATGGGCGACAGCCGCACCTACGATTCGGTCTGCGCCCTGCGCGCGGTCACCAGCACCGACGGCATGACCGCCGACGTGTACCCGTTCGACGGGCAGTTTCTGGGCCGCGTCGCCACCCGCATCGTCAACGAGGTGCGCGGCATCAACCGCGTCGTCTACGATTATACCAGCAAGCCGCCCGGCACGATCGAGTGGGAATAGTGGTGTCAGCCAGGCAGGCATGGCGCGCCGGCCTGTTCGCCGCGGGCATCCTGTGGGCCCTGCCGGCCGCAGCGCAGGATGGTGATGAGCTGCGCTTCTGCCCCAACCGGCCCAGCCTCGGTGCCTCGGCCTGCACGACCGATCCGGGCCATGTGCAGTTCGAATATTCCGTCCTCGACTGGCAGCGCGACGACACGGCCGACGAACGCGAGGACCAGTTCATTGTCGCCGACCTGCTGGCCAGGATCGGCGTCGGTCCGCAAACGGAAGTGCAGATCGGCTGGACCGCCTTCGGCGCGCAGCGTGTCCGGCAGAACGGCACACGCGAGGTCAGCCGGGACAGTGCGGTGGGCGATGTCCGGCTGGCCGTGCGGCAGAACCTGCGCAATCCGGCCGGTGACGGCCTGTCCTTCGGCATCGAACCGTTCGTGATCCTGCCGGTGGGTGGCGCGCCGATCGGCGGCGGGGACTGGGGCGCGGGCGCGATGGTGCCGGTCACCTATGATCTTACCGGATCGCTCAACCTCGCCTTCACCGGCCAGCTGGCGGCGCTCGCAGACGAGGACGGCGACGGCCGGCACCTGAATGCCAGCGGCATCATCGGCCTGGGCTACCAGTTGTCGGATGCGGTGACCTGGACCAGCGAAGTGTCGGTCGAGCGCAACGACGACCCGATGGAAGGCGCAACCCATGTGCTGGCGGCGCAGTCGCTGGCCTGGCAGCCGACGAAGCGGACACAGCTGGATCTACTGGCAGCGGCGGGCCTCAACCACGCGACGCCCGACATCCGCGTCGCCATCGGTGGGGCGATCCTGTTCTGAGCTACGGCGAGGTCGCGAACCACAGATGGTGCTGCGGGCCCTTGCCGTTCTCCCGCGCCCGCACGCGCCGTTCCTCGACCTCGAAGCCGGCGCTGTTCAGTCGCCGGGTGAAGGCAGGGTCGGTCCCCGCGGACCACACCGCCAGGATGCCGCCCGGGCGCAGCGCCCTTCGTGCGGCCCGCAGACCATCGGGGGTATACAGCGCATTGTTGGCCGGGCGGGTCAGCCCGTCGGGCCCGTTGTCCACGTCCAGCAGGATGGCATCGTACTCAGCCCGGGCCGAGACGATCTCCCAACCCACATCGTTCATCCGCAGGGTGACGCGCGGATCGTCCAGGCAGCCGGCGGCCAGCTCCTGCATCGGCCCACGGGCCCAGTCGATGATGCCCGGCACCAGTTCCGCCACCATCGTGCGGCCTTTCGGCCCGAGGCGGGCGAGCACGGCACGCAGGGTAAACCCCATTCCATAGCCACCGATCAGCAGCTTCGCATTCGCCGGCGAGCCCAGCCGGTCCAGCGTCATGGTACCGAGCGCCGCCTCCGACCCGCTCATCCGGCTGCTCATCAGCTCGTTGCGGTCGAGCATGATGATGAAGTCGCGGCCGTGGCGAACCAGCCGCAGCGGAGGACCACCGGGGACCTCCGCCACGCCGATCTCCTCGCGCGGGATCACTTCTTGCGGGCTTTCCTCGCCGCATACTTTGCGTCACGCTCGGCCTTCTTCTCCTCGGCCGTCTTCTGCGGCTTGGGAGCGTTGGCGATGGCGGCAGCTTCCTTCTTCGCCTGCCGCTCGGCCTTCTCCTCGGCCAGCTTCAGCTGGCGGGCGGCGCTCTTCTCTGCGGCGGCAGCTTCCTTGGCGGCCGCGACCTCGCGCAGGCGGGCCTGCTCCTCGGGATCGATCGGTGCCTTGGTGCGCAGCTTTTCCAGCGCGCTCTCTTTGGCCGCACGCGAAGCGGCGGCTCGGTCCTGGAAGTCGGGGGCCTTGAAACCGGCCATGTATGCAGTGCTCCTGATTGGGATCGGCCAACGTGGCCGTGCGGCCCCCTAGCAGATATGGCCGGCGATTGCTGCCCCTAAGTGGCGGCGGCCCTCACCATGCAAACCCCTGCTCTACCGCGCGCTGCTCCGCCGGGGTGCTGGTGCGGCCCAGGGCGTCGTTCCGGTGGGGAAAGCGGCCGAAGCGGGCGATCATGCGGTAATGATCGACGGCGAAGGCGCGATTGGCGGGCAGGCCCAGCCGGGTGAAGAAGCGGAGCGATCGCAGCTGGTCGGCGATCTGCTCGCTATGCATCAGCGGCATGGCCAGGAACACGCGTTGTTCCGGCCGCAACACCCGGTCGAAACCGCGCGCCAGTGCGCCATGCGTGATCCGCTGTGCCAGCGGGTCGAAGGCGAAGGCCGTCGACGTGCCGCGGAACAGGTTGCGGGGCAGCTGGTCGAACAGCAGCACGGCGGCCAGCGCGGTGTGCGGATCGGTCAGGAAGCTGTGCGGGGCCTGCGTCCACAGCGCGGCGAGATCGGGCGCGAAACGGCGCCGCAACTCGGCGTCGACCGCATCGTCAGGGTCGAACCACTGGCCGGGGTTCAGGCGGCGGAACCAGAAATGCTCCAGTTCCGCCGCCCAGCGCCGCTGCGCCCGGGTGTTCGATAACGGTTTGAACTCAGCTGTCACCCGGCTTGGTGTAAGGCACGAAACCGTCGATGGCTACAATCCCGCTCAGCATGCCGCTCAGCCGGTCGACAGTCTGCATCAGGTCCTGCCGGCACAGCTGCCCGCCGCCGTAGCGGCGGACCAGCACGATGTCGTTTGGTCCCAGAACGGATGGATCACGCGGGCGAGCGACATACAGGGTGTTGCCACCATCATAGACGAAGCCGACGCCTTCGATCGTCTCCAGCCGGTTGGAATTGGGGGCGTAGACGCAGCTGACCATCTCGCCGGCGGTGCGGCCTTCCAGCCGTTGCGCCAGGCGCGCCTCGTTGCGCTCCGCACGGGTACCGCGCGGCGGTGCATCATCCTGCGCGGCGAGAGGCATTGCAGTGCCGCCAAGCGCCAGGGCTGCGGCAAGGATAGGGGCAATGAAACGCATCATTGAGTCTCCGGTTGATCGAAGACTTAACGATCAGCGCGTTAACCGGGGCTGACCTTAACCTTTCAATGGTCGACGCGCGACACGTCCAGCCCCGGCCCGGTTTCCGTGATGTCGCCCAGACCCAGCTCATGCCGGTCGCGCTCCTGCGCGGCGGGGCCATCGGCCAGGATGAAACGGCGGTCGCAATATCCGCAATCGACGAAGCCCGTTTCATCGATCTGCATGTAGACGCGCGGATGACCCAGCGATGCGGAGCGGAAACCGGGGCCGGACCGGATGTCCCCCGAACCGTCGCACCAGACACGGCGGGTTTCGACGATCGTTGTCTCGGGTGCGTTGTCCATGCGTCCGCGCATATCCCGGCACCTGCCCCCTTGCAAGACACGCCGCCTTGCAAGAGGCTGGGACCTCCGCCACATCGCCGCCATGTCCGAAGCCGCAATCGAAATCCGCGACCTGGTGAAAACCTATGCCGCGCAGAAGAACCAGCCGGCCAAGCACGCGCTGCAGGGCGTCAGCCTGGATGTGCCGACCGGCGGCATCTTCGGCCTGCTGGGGCCGAACGGCGCGGGCAAGTCCACCATGATCAACATCATGGCCGGGCTGGTGAACAAGACCGGCGGGACCGTGCGCATCTGGGGCCACGACATCGATCGCGACCACCGCAACGGCAAGCTGTGCATCGGGATCGTCCCGCAGGAGATCGTGTTCGATCCCTTCTTCACCCCGTTCGAGGTGCTGGAGAACCAGGCCGGCATGTATGGCGTCGCGAAGACGCTGCGCCGGTCGGAAGCGCTGCTGCGCGCGGTCCACCTGCACGACAAGCGCGACGCCTATGCCCGGTCGTTGTCGGGCGGGATGAAGCGGCGGCTGCTGATCGCCAAGGCCATGGTCCATGCTCCGCCCATCCTGGTGCTGGACGAGCCGACCGCCGGCGTGGACGTCGAGCTGCGCCGGCAATTGTGGGAACTGGTGAGCGAGCTGAACGGCCAGGGCGTGACGGTGGTGCTGACCACCCATTACCTGGAGGAGGCGGAGCAGCTGTGCGACCGCATCGCCATCATCAACAACGGCACGCTGGTCACCAATCAGCCGACGCGCGAGCTGATCGCGATGGCGCGGGACAAGATCGTGCGCGTCACGCTGGATCGCGACCTCCTCGCGCCGCCGACGGATCCGCTGCTGGCCAAGGCAGTGCTGATCGACCCGCGCACGCTGGAGATCACCTATGACCGCGACCAGACCAGCGCCGGCCAGGTGCTGTCGGTGCTGCAGCGCGAAGGCCACACCATCCAGGACGTGACCACGCGCGAGGCGGACCTGGAGGACGTGTTCGTGCAGCTGACCATGCAGCAGCAGGCGACGTAGCCGCGCAGCCAGCGGCGCAAATCACGCATTGCAGGCGCCGTCTGCCGGTGCGATCCTCCCGCGCAGGACAATGGGGCGGAGGGAACGGACATGCGGGCAAGGCAGCTGACAGGCGCGCTGGCGGTGACGGCGCTCATGATGACGGGCTCGCCGCCGCTGGTGGCACAGCCGGCGGCGCAGATCCGCAGCGCAGCCCAGATCTGCGAGCCGTACCTGACGGCACCGCTGGACAATCGGCCGATCCAGCGCACGAGCGGCGTACGCAGGACCGACGGCACCGCGCTTGGCACTACCTCCAGGCCCGCGACCCCGCCGGCACCATCAGCGCCACCACCTCCGCCTCCGCCACCACCGCCACCACCTCCTCCGCCACCAGCTTCGCCGACGGCACCCGCTCCGCCGATGAGGATCGCCCCTGCTCCGTCGATCGTCAGCTCCAGCGCCATCCCGCCGGTGAACGTTGCGGCCGACCGCGAACGTTATGCCGGCGAGAAGGTGGCGCAGGTGGTCGCCGTGGCGGAGCAGCCCGTCTCCACCTTCTCCGTCGATGTCGATACCGGCAGCTATGCCAACGTCCGGCGCATGCTGGGCGAAGGCCGCCTGCCGCCCTCCGCCGCGGTGCGGACGGAGGAGATGCTGAACTACTTCCGCTACGATTACCCGCGTCCGTCCAGCCAGGCGGAACCGTTCACCATCACCACCGACATGGCCGTCACCCCGTGGAACGATGCCACCCGCATCCTGCGCATCGGCCTCGCCGGCTACGACCTGCCGCAGGACGAACGCCCACCGGCCAACCTCGTCTTCCTGGTCGATACCTCCGGCTCCATGCTGAGCATGAACAAGCTTCCACTGGTAAAATGCGCCTTAGCTCTGACAGCGGAAAGGCTCGGGCCCGAGGACCGCGTCGCGATCGTCGCCTATTCCGGCTTCACCCGCGTGGTGCTGCCCTCCACCGGAGACAAGGAATCGGTGCTGATGGCGATCGAAGGGCTGTCCGCCCGCGGCTCCACGGCCGGCGGAGCAGCCCTCGCTCTCGCCTATGACGAGGCGCGACGCGCCTTCCGCGAAGGCGGCGTCAACCGCATCCTGCTGGCGACCGATGGCGACTTCAATGTGGGCGTCGTGGATGGCGAGGCCCTGGTCGATACCGTGGCACGCGAGCGTGAAGGCGGCATCAGCCTGACCGCGCTGGGCTTCGGCACCGGCAATCTGAACGAGGCGATGATGGAGCAGATCGCCGACCACGGAAACGGCAACTACTTCTACATCGACAGTCCGGCAGAGGCCGCCAAGGTGTTGGATGACGAGCTGGCCTCGACCCTGTTCACCATCGCCAAGGACGTGAAGATCCAGGTCGAGTTCAACCCGGCCCATGTCGCCGAATACCGGCTGCTGGGCTACGAAAACCGGGCGCTGGCCGAACAGGATTTTGCCAACGATGCGGTGGATGCCGGCGAGATCGGCGCCGGCCACCAGGTCACCGCCCTGTACGAGATCGTGCCGGCGGGCGTGCAGGGCTGGATCCCCGAGCGCCGCTACGCCGCCAACCGCCCGGCTGCCGCGGAGGGCAGCCGCAGCGGCGAGATGGCAGTGGTGCGGCTGCGCTACAAGCTGCCGGATGGCGACGAATCGCTGCTGCTGGAGCGCGCTCTGCCGGCGCGCACCGTGCGCCGGGCAACGGCGCCGACGGGGGATCTCGCCTTGGCCATTGCGGTCGCCGGCTATGGCCAGACGTTGCGCGGCGATCCCTACCTGCGCGGCTGGACGCTGGCCAGCAGCGCCGATCTGGCTGAGCCAATGGCGCGCGACGATCTGCGCCGGCAGTTCGTCACCCTGGCCCGGCAGGCGGCGCAGCTGGTTCCGACAGCGCCCTGACAGACAGCGATCCGCTTGCGCGACGCCGACCCTGCCGCCATGAGCCACGGCCATGACAAGCACCCGGCACGAGCATGACGTCCTGATCATCGGCTCCGGCGCGGCGGGGCTGACCGCGGCGCTGAGCCTCGCCACCCACTGCCGGGTTGCCGTGCTCGCCAAGGGACCGCTCACCAGCGGCTCCACCGCCTGGGCGCAGGGCGGCATCGCCGCGGTGCTGGATGCGGGCGACACGTTCGAGAACCATGTGCGCGACACGATGGTCGCGGGTGCCGGGCTCAACCGGCGCGAGACGGTCGAGTACGTCATCTCCCAGGCCCCGCAGGCGATCGAGCAGCTGCGCGAACTGGGCGTGCCGTTCAACCGGGACAGCAACGACCTGGCCGGCGCGCTGCACCTTACGCGGGAAGGCGGCCATTCGCACCGCCGCATCGTGCATGTGGCCGATGCCACCGGCTGGGCGGTGCAGGCCGCGCTGCTGAAGGCGGCGGAGGCCCACCCCAACATCACCCTGCTGCCGGACCGGACCTGCATCGACCTGATTACCGGCCGGCACGAGGCGCGCTATTGCGGGTCGGGCCGCGTGTGGGGCGTCTATGCGCTGGATGCCGGCAGCGGAGCGGTGGAGGCGCATGTCGCCCGCGCCACGGTCCTGGCCAGCGGCGGCGCCGGCCGCGTCTACCAGTTCTCCACCGCGCCGCGCGGCGCCACGGGCGACGGGATCGCCATGGCCTGGCGGGCCGGTGCGCGCGTCTCCAACATGGAGATGATGCAGTTCCACCCGACCTGCCTGTACCATCTGGACGTAAAGAATTTCCTGATCACCGAGGCGGTACGCGGCGAAGGTGGCCGGCTGATCAATCCGCGCACCGGCAAGCGCTTCATGGAGTTCTACGACGCGGAGCGCATGGAACTGGCCCCACGCGATGTGGTTGCGCGGGCGATCGATGCGGAGATCAAGCGTTTCGGGCTCGACTACGTGCATCTGGACATCAGCCACATGCCGGCCGACTTCGTGCGCGAACATTTCCCCAACATCCACGAGAAGCTGGCGGGCCTCGGCATCGACATGACGATGCAGCCGATCCCGGTGGTGCCGGCGCAGCATTACACCTGCGGCGGCGTGCTGGTCGACCTGGCCGGCCGCACCGACCTGCCGGGGCTGTATGCCGCGGGCGAGTGTACCGAAAGCGGACTGCACGGCGCCAACCGGCTCGCCAGCAATTCGCTGCTGGAATGCTTCGTGTTCGGCGAAGCCGCGGCGAAGGACATCCTGGCCCGGTGGGACAGCTTCGCGGCTCCGCCCTCGATCCGCCCGTGGGATGCCAGCCGCGTCACCGATTCGGACGAGGAGGTGATCATCAAGCAGAACTGGACGGAGATCCGCCGGTTCATGTGGAACTATGTCGGTATTGTGCGCACCACCAAGCGGCTGGAGCGCGCCGCCCACCGCATCAAGCTGCTGACCGAGGAGGTGGAGGATTATTACGGCCACTTCCGCGTGACCACCGATCTGATCGAACTGCGCAACCTGCTGCAATGCGCCGACCTGATCGTCCGCTCCGCCCTGAAGCGCCACGAAAGCCGCGGGCTGCACTACACACTCGACTATCCCCAGACCGATGCCGAGGCGCTGGATACCGTGCTGGTGCCCTAGCGCCTCAGGCCGCGCGGGGGCCCCACAGGATGATCGCTGCGCCTGCCAGGCATACGGTCCCGCCCAGCATGTCCCAGCGGTCCGGTCGCACGCCTTCCACCAGCGCCATCCAGACCAGCGCCGACAGGATGTAGATCCCGCCATACGCGGCAAAGGCGCGGCCCGCCTGGTCGGCGTCCACCAGCGTGAGCAGCCAGGCGAAGAGGCACAGGCTGGCGGCGCCCGGCATCAGCCACAGCGGCGAGCGGTCGAGCCGCAGCCATGCCCAGAAGGCAAAGCATCCGGCAATTTCCGCCACTGCGGCACACAGGTAGACCACGACGCTCATGTGCGGCTGATGCGCCGTCCGGGCGGGTCGTTCAACCCGGCCAGGTTGAACCGTCAGCCCGGCGGCAGGCGGGTCAGTCCACGACCGACCACCTGCTCCTGCGCATCGGCGATGTCCTTCGCCCCGTCAGTTGCCACATCATCTTCGCTGGCGGGTGCCGCAATGTCGCGCTTCTCGTCCGTGCGCTGGTCGCCGGCGACGCCGGCCGCCTGCGCGTCGCGCGTCAGTTCGTCCGCATCCAGCTTGCTGTTCACCTTGGGGGGCTGCATCTTCGGCTCCTCGTGCATCGCTCTGCCGGTTCAACGCACGCCCGCTGCCACCCGCTCCGACAAATATTTTTGCGGCCCCAACTGCCCGCTTGCATCACCCGCGAGTGACGCAATTCCGGCGCGTCGCACTGTGTTGCCCAGGTCGGACACCCCGGAAGGCCGGCGGATATTCACAAGCCACAGCTTGCGCCTCGAATCACAGATGGCCACAAGGGGTTGTGGTCGACGCGCCTCTGGGCAGCGCAGACCAGTGGACAGATCGGGGATAAGTTTTTCCCCGCAGGGTGTCGGCAAGGGTTAGGCTGGGGGTTCCAGCCGACTCGTGCAGGTGCCCATCCTTGGGTTTCAGCACAGGATCATGCCGGCGATGGATTTCAGGAACAGCGACGAGGCGGCCATGGCTCACGAGAGCGACAGCGATACGGCAGTGATGGAAAAGCCGGACACGGCAGCGATGGCCGCGGCCGTGCTTGCGGCGGCGGTGGCAACCCCGCCGGTGGAAGATTCCAAGACCATCAATGCGCGCCGCTTCGACATTCCCACCGATCCGTCGCGCGATGCGCTGCTGACAGAATTCGGCAAGGATACGCTGACCGACCGCTACCTGCTGCCGGGCGAATCCTACCAGGACCTGTTCGCCCGCGTGGCCGACGCCTATGCCGATGACCAGGCGCATGCCCGCCGGCTGTATGACTACATCTCCAAGCTGTGGTTCATGCCGGCCACGCCCGTCCTGTCCAATGGCGGCACCGGGCGCGGCCTGCCGATCAGCTGCTACCTCAACTCCGTGCCCGACAGCCTGGAAGGCATTGTCAGCACCTGGAACGAGAACGTCTGGCTGGCATCGCGCGGCGGCGGCATCGGCACCTATTGGGGCAATGTGCGCGGCATCGGGGAGCCGGTCGGCCTGAACGGCAAAACCAGCGGCATCATTCCCTTCGTTCGTGTGATGGACTCGCTGACGCTGGCGATCAGCCAAGGCAGCCTGCGTCGCGGCTCCGCCGCGTGCTACCTCGATGTCTCCCACCCGGAGATCGAGGAGTTCCTGGAGATTCGCAAGCCGAGCGGCGACTTCAACCGCAAGGCGCTGAACCTGCATCACGGCGTGCTGCTGACCGATGCCTTCATGGAAGCAGTCCGGTCCGGCGCCGACTGGGAACTGAAGAGCCCCAAGGACGGCTCCGTCCGCGCCACGGTCCATGCCCGCTCGCTGTTCCAGAAGCTGGTGGAAACCCGCCTGCAGACTGGCGAGCCCTATATCGTGTTCGCCGATACGGTGAACCGGATGATGCCGCGCCACCATCGCGAACTGGGCCTGAAGGTCTCGACCTCCAACCTGTGTTCGGAAATTACCCTGCCGACCGGGCGCGACCATCTGGGCAATGACCGCACGGCCGTCTGCTGCCTGTCCTCGCTCAACTTGGAAACCTGGGACGAGTGGCAGGGCGACAAGACCTTCATCGAGGACGTGATGCGCTTCCTCGACAATGTCCTGCAGGACTACATCGACCGCGCGCCGGAAGAGATGGCCCGGGCGCGCTACTCCGCCATGCGCGAACGCAGCGTCGGCATGGGCGTGATGGGCTTCCATTCCTTCCTGCAGAAGAAGAACATCGCCTTCGAAAGCGCGATGGCGAAGGCCTGGAACATGAAGATGTTCCAGCACATCAATGCCAAGGCGAACGAGGCATCGATGTTCCTGGCCAAGGAACGCGGTCCCTGCCCCGATGCCGAGGATGTCGGCGTGATGGAGCGGTTCAGCTGCAAGATGGCGATTGCGCCGACCGCGTCGATCTCCATCATCTGCGGCGGCACCAGCGCCTGCATCGAACCGATCCCGGCCAACATCTACACGCACAAGACGCTGTCGGGCAGCTTCGTGGTCAAGAACCCCTATCTGGAGCGGGTGCTGCAGGCCAAGTCCAAGGACTCGACGGCCGTGTGGAACACGATTCTGGAGAAGAACGGCTCGGTCCAGCACCTCGACTTTCTGACGGTCGAGGAAAAGGCGACCTTCAAGACCAGCTTCGAGATCGACCAGCGCTGGCTGCTGGAATTCGCCGCCGACCGCACGCCCTTCATCGACCAGGCGCAGAGCCTCAACCTCTACATCCCGGCCGATGTCGACAAATGGGACCTGATGATGCTGCACTTCCAGGCATGGGAGAAGGGCATCAAGTCGCTCTACTACCTGCGCAGCAAGAGCATGCAGCGCGCCGGTTTCGCCGGCAGCGGCGGCGTGGAGGCGGACAACACGCCCGACCTCGCCAAGTTCGAACTGGGGGCAGACGGACAGACCGATTACGAGGAATGCCTCGCCTGTCAGTAAGGCAGTCCGCCCTTGCCCTTTGCGCCCGCACATGCTGAATGCGCGGCGCCAGGGGGCTGGGCAGCCGCGGCGCTGATGCGTCGAGGAAAGTCCGGGCTCCACGAAACAAGGGTGGCGGGTAACGCCCGCCCGCGCCGGGCAACCGGCGTGAGGGACAGTGCCACAGAGAGCAGACCGCCGATGGGGTGACCGCCTCGTGCGGGCATCAACAGGCAAGGGTGAAAGGGTGCGGCAAGAGCGCACCGGGGTTCCGGCAACGGCGCCCGCGACGGCAAACCCCACCCGGAGCAAGACCGAATAGGGGTCTCGCACCTGCTTGCAGGCAGGGGTGTTTCGCCCCGAGAGACCCGGGTTGGTTGCTAGAGCGCGCCGGGCAACCGGCCGCCCAGATGAATGGCTGCCCCTCGCGTCTGCGAGGACAGAACCCGGCTTACAGGCCCCCTGGCACCACCCTGACCCCGGCAGCCGGCGATCAGTCGATCGCGGCTTCCATGAAGCGGCGGGTGGTCCCCTCCAGCCGCAAGGCGGTCAGCCGGCCCGTGCGATAAGCGCCGGTATCGATGCCGATACGGTTGGTCCGCTCCTCCGGCGCGTCGACGATCGTGTGCCCATGCACCACCATCAGCGGATGGGGCTTGCCATGTGACAGGAACGGCTCCCGGATCCAGCGCAGATCCTTCGTCTGCTGCTCCGCCAAAGGCACCGCCGGATTGATCCCGGCATGAACGAACAGGTAATCGCCAATGGTGACCATGTCCTCCAGGCCTTGCAGCCAGGCGATCACGTCGGCCGGCACGGCCTCGCGCACCAGCGCCTGTGCCTCGTCCAGTTCGGCCGCCTGAAACGCGGCCCGGTCCACGCCGAAGCTCAGCGCGCATTCGCGCCCACCATGCCGCAGCAGCGACCGGAACACCTCCCGGTCGGTCAGGCTCAGCAGGAACATCTCCTCGTGATTGCCGGCCAGGATCCGGACGTCGCCCCCGCCCTGCAGCGCCCGTGCGCGTGCGATCACCCCGGCACTGTCGGGGCCACGGTCGATCAGGTCGCCCAGCAGCACGATCGTGGTCCGGGCCGGGGCAGACGCGGCATCGTCCGCCGCGATCTGGGCTAGCAGCGCGTCGAACAGGGACAGTTCGCCGTGGATGTCGCCCACGGCATAGACCCGCTGTCCCGCCGGGATGGCAGGCCGGCCCGCCTGCGGCGCACGGTTGAGGAGCTGTTTCAGAGAAGCGAACATCGTTTGAAAGTTGCGCCTAGCTGATGAGTTATGAACCGCCTGACAACAGGAATGTTGCGGATTTCACGCCTATGTTGCCGAGGGAACACAGCCCGCGCAGGATTCGCGCGCCCCGCTGCCGTGACTGCTTGTGCAGTGCGGCAAAAATGCGCACGTTGCGATCACAGCGATGAATACCGCCTCCCGCAAAGGAGAAGGCGGATCGTGCTGCGCAGGTGGAGCCGTTCGATCACACGATCAAAGGGATCCATTGATGTTCATGTCTCTCCGCGGCCTGGCCGCTTCTACCCTTCTCGCAACGGCGGCCCTGGCCGCTGCGCCGGCCGTCGCGCAGGACGCGATCGATCCGCCCAGCGACCTGACCGTTGCCGGTTCCGTCGGGCTCGTGTCCGACTATCGCTTCCGCGGCGTGTCGCAGACGGACGAGGAGATGGCCATCCAGGGCGGCATCACCGTCAGCCACGCATCGGGCGTCTATGCCGGGACCTGGGCGTCCAACCTGGCGGGCTGGGGCACCTTTGGCGGCGCCAACATGGAACTCGACCTGTTCGGCGGCTACGCCATGCCGCTGGGTGACAGCGGTGCGACGCTGGATGTCGGCCTGACCTGGTACATGTATCCGGGCGGCTTCGACGATACCGACTTCGCCGAACCCTACGTGAAGCTGTCGGGCGATTACGGCCCGCTCTCCGCGCTGGTGGGCGTGGCCTATGCCCCGGAACAGGGTGCGCTGGCCAATGTCTCGAACCATCCGGACAGCGACGGGGAGAGCGAGGACAATCTGTATATCTGGACCGACCTCAGCACCGCCATCCCCAACACCCCGGTGACCGCCAAGGCGCATGCCGGCTATTCCAACGGCAATCCCGGCCTGGGCCCGAACGGCACCAGCCTGGCGCCGACCGGCGAGTATTTCGACTGGCTGATCGGCCTGAACGCCGCCGTCGGCCCGCTTACGCTGGGCGTGGCGTACACCGACACCAACCTGCAATACGAAGATTACGAGTATCTGCTGCCCAACTTCTCGAGCACCAAGGACGGCTCGAACATCGCCGGCGCACAAGTCGTGTTCACGCTGTCCGCCGGGTTCTGACCGGACGGACGGACTGACAGGGGGGAGGCCCGCACCGGCGACGGTGCGGGCCTTTTCGCATTGCGCAGGGCGCAGCCCTCCCTATCTGCTGAGCCGATCCATCGCCACGAGGAGCTGCAAGCCTTGGCCCGTTACCTGCACACCATGATCCGCGTCACAGATCCTGATGCGACCATCGCCTTCTTTCAGCTGCTGGGACTGGAAGAGGTCAAGCGCACCGAAAGCGAGCAGGGCCGGTTCACGCTGATCTTCCTGGCCGCCCCCGGGCAGGCCGGTGTGGCCGAGGTCGAACTGACCTACAACTGGCCGCCGGTGGACGGCAGCCCGGCGGAACGCTACACCGGTGGCCGCAATTTCGGCCACCTCGCCTACCGCGTGGCGAATGTCTACGAGACCTGCCAGACGCTGGCCGACGCCGGCGTCACGATCAACCGACCGCCACGCGATGGCAACATGGCGTTCGTCCGCACGCCGGACGGCATCTCCATCGAGATCCTGCAGGAAGGACCGCCGCTCGCCCCGGCCGAACCATGGGCCAGCATGCCCAATACCGGCGAATGGTGACAGCCGCCTTTCCCTTGCCAAGCGGCCGGTGACGCTCCACCTGCGGCACTATGTCCAAAGTCCTGCCGCAAGTGGTGATCATCGGCCGACCCAACGTCGGCAAGTCGACCCTGTTCAACCGCCTGGTCGGCCGCAAGCTGGCGCTGGTCGACGACCAGCCCGGCGTCACGCGCGACCGGCGGATCGGCGACGTGTCGCTGGCGCGGATGAGGTTCCAGATCATCGACACCGCCGGGTGGGAGGACGAGGACGAGGCCACCCTGCCCGGCCGCATGCGCAACCAGACCGAGGCGAGCCTGGTCGGCGCGCAGGGCGCCCTGTTCGTGATCGATTCGCGCGCCGGCCTGACCCCGCTGGACGAGGAGATCGGCCGCTGGCTGCGGGCGCAGAAGGTGCCGGTGGTGCTGGTCGTCAACAAGGTCGAAGGCCGTTCCGGGCAGGACGGCATCATCGAAAGCTATTCGCTCGGCCTGGGTGAGCCGGTCGCCATCTCGGCCGAACATGGCGAGGGCATGGCCGACCTGTTCGAGGCGCTGCAGCCGATCGTCGAAGGCTGGGACGCGCCCGACATGGCGGAGCCGGCGGAGGATGCGGACCCCGCCGCGCCGCTGCAGCTCGCCATCGTCGGCCGCCCGAATGCCGGCAAGAGCACGCTGATCAATCGCCTGCTGGGCGAGGACCGGCTGCTGACCGGGCCGGAAGCCGGAATCACCCGCGATTCCATTGCGGTCGACTGGCAATGGCAGGACCGCACCGCCGGCCTGACCCGTGCGGTCAAGCTGATCGACACCGCCGGCATGCGCAAGAAGGCCAAGGTGGACGACAAGCTGGAGAAGCTCAGCGTCGCCGATGCCCGCCGCGCGGTCGATTTCGCGGAAGTCGTCGTCCTGCTGCTCGACGCGACCCGCGGGCTGGAGGTGCAGGACCTGAAGATCGCCAGCATGGTGATCGACGAAGGGCGCGCGTTAATCATCGCCATCAACAAGTGGGACGTGGCGGAGGATGCCAGCGGGCTGTTCAACGGCATCCGCGAAGCGCTGGAGGAGGGGCTGGCGCAGCTGCGCGGCGTGCCGCTGGTGGCGGTGTCCGCCCTTACCGGCAAAGGCACGGACCAGCTGATGGCCGCCGCCTTCAAGGTGCGGGAGGACTGGAGCCGGCGCGTGTCCACCGCGCTGCTGAACCGCTGGTTCGACGATGCGATGGAGGCCAATCCGCCTCCGGCGCCGGGCGGCAAGCGGATCAAGCTGCGCTACATCACGCAGGTCGGCACCCGCCCGCCCCGCTTCGTGATCTTCGGCACCCGGCTCAGCGAACTGCCCACCAGCTACGAACGGTATCTGGTGAACGGCATCCGCCGCGAACTCGGGTTCGGCGCGGTGCCGGTCCGCCTGTCGCTGCGCAGCCCGAAGAACCCGTTCGCGAACGACTAGCTGCAGACATCAGCTTCCGCAGCCGGGCAGCAGAGTCAGGCCGGACGCATCGTGCCGTCCGGCGCCAGCTCGATCCAGCTGCCCCGCTCGGCGGCCGACCGGTACAGCGCCTCGATGATGCGGACGTCGCGCAGGCCCATCTCGCCCGGCGTCGCCACCTCACCGCCTTCGGTGATGATCTGGCTGAAATGATCGATCTCGCCCGTGAACTGCTCCGCGCTGGTCCGTTCGCCTGTCAGTATCTCGCGGCTTTCCTTCGCATTGGTCACCGTCAGCGTGTTGCCGCTGTAGGCCGTGGCCGGATCCAGCACGGCGACCGCCTTGTCACCCCAGAGATCGATCCGCTTCTTGTCCGCATCATAGCCTGAAGAGATCGTCGCACGTCGGCCGGACGGAAACTCCAGCTGCGCGGTCATGATGTTCTCCACCTCGGCAAAGCGCGGGTCGCCCGGTGGAGAGAAGATGGTGGCGGACACGCGGGCAGGTTCCTCGCCCAGCAGCCAGATCAGCCCGTTCAGCGAATAGATGCCGATGTCCACCAGCGACCCGCCGCCTGCAATCGCCGCCTGCGCGCGCCACTGGTCGCGTGGGCGGGACGGGTCGAGCGGGCGGTGATGGTCGGACGTGGCGAACCACACCTGGCCGAGTTCGCCCGCATCCAGCATCTCCTTGGCGCGCACATTGTGCGGCTCCCAATGCGCGCGATACGCGACCATCAGCCGGCGATCCGCCGCGCGTGCGGCATCGATCATGCGCTGGCACTCCGCCGGGCTGTTGGCCATCGGCTTCTCGACCATCACATGCTTGCCCGCCTCCAGCGCGCGCACCGTCAGGTCGGCATGGGTGGAATTGGGGGTGACGACATAGACGACGGCGACGTCATCGTTGCGTCCGATCCGCGCCATGGCGGCATAATCGTAGATGGCATCCCGGCCGATGCCGTACCGCTCTGCCACACCCCGCGCCTTATCGGCATTGCCCGATACCAGCGCCACGGCGCGGGAACGGCGCGCACGCCCCAGTGCCGGCATGACGTATTGCTGCGCATAATGGCCCAGCCCGACCACCGCCCAGCCCAGCTGCTGCGCCTGCGGCAGCGGCGGCTCCAGTTCCAGCTGCGGCTCCGGCCGGCCGGTGGCGGTTGCGGGGATCGCCTGCGCGGCGGCCTGTCCGGCCAGCATCGCACCCCCCAGGCCAGTGGCCGCGGTGCCGATGAAGGACCGGCGGGAAACGGCGGGAATATCGGTCATCGGCTCTCCTCGCGACCCGCCTGCCGGGCACACGGTGTCAACGAGAGAGCGCGGGTCGGTTTCCGGCCGGGTGCGGGGCGCGCACGATGCACCGCCCCGCAAAGTGATCAATGATCGCCGGAATTGGTCACCATCTCGGGCGCCGGCCGGCTGTTGAGCTGCACATAATTGTGCAGGCCCATCCGCTCGATCATGTCGAACTGGGTCTCCAGAAAATCGACATGCTCTTCCTCGCTTTCCAGAATGCGCTTGAACAACTCGCGGCTGCCGTAGTCGCGCACCTTCTCGCAATGCTCGATCGCCTCGCGCAGCAGGGGAATGGCTTCTTCCTCCAGCGCCAGGTCGGCACGCAGGATCTCTTCCACGGTCTCGCCGACCTTCAGCCGATGCAACTGCTGGAAGTTGGGCAGCCCGTCCAGGAACAGGATCCGCTCCGACAGCCAGTCGGCATGCTTCATCTCGTCGATGCTCTCGTGCCGCTCATGCTCGGCCAGACGCTGCACGCCCCAGTGGTTCAGCACGCGATAGTGCAGCCAGTACTGGTTGATGGCGGTGAGTTCGTTGGTGAGTGCCTTGTTGAGGTACTCGATGACGATGGCGTCACCCTTCATGTCGCGGCTCCTGCGGAATCAGAGCGCAACAGATGGATCGATGCCGCATCGGAGGCAACCCTGTTGATCGAAAAAACCGAATTAAATCCGATGTTTGAGAGTGATTGTCACTTACTGGCTAGGCAGCGATCTTGCGGCTCATGCACGCAGACCGGTAATCGCCCAGCAAATCCTCCGCATCATCAAGGCATTGGCCGCATTGCGGGCGCTTCCCCAACCGCTCGTACACGCCGGCGGCATCGCAGCCGGCGCCAAGCGCAGCGGTCCTGAACTCGGTCTCTCGGATGGCATTGCAGATGCAGATATACATGGAAGCTCACGATTCCGTCTGATGTGCATAGGCTAATGAGAGCATATCGCAGTAGCAACCCTTTTCTGCGAAACGCTTGCAAGTTTGCACGGGTCTGATGCGGATCCGGGGTTTACCGCACCTTCACTCCCAGCTGCGAACACGGGCGACATGCCCCTGCCCCGCCTGCCATTTCTCCCTGTCCTGCTCGCGGCCGCCCTGCCGGGCGCCTGCACCGGACCGCGCCACCATCACGTCGCGGCGCCGGCTGTCGTGCTGCCCGAACCGGCGTCCTCGGCAATGCGCGCACGGGCACAGCTTGGTGCCGGGCACTTCGCCGCCGCCGCCGATGGCTTCGCGGCGGCACGGGCACTGGGTGATGACGCGCCGGCCACGCTGCTCGGCCACGCACTGGCCCTGGCCGGCAGCTGGCGGCACGAGGAAGCGGCGCAGTTGCTGCTGGCGGACGGGGCAGCGCTGCCGGCGAGCGATCGTGGACTGGCGCTGGCCCTGGCCGGGGAGACAGGGGTTGCAATCCGCCTGCTGCTGCTGGCGGTAGAGGAACAGCCAGGCAGCGCCGTGCTTCGGCAGAACCTCGCCTTTGCCTTCGCCATGGCGGGTCGCTGGGGCGAGGCACGGGCGCTGGCGGCGATCGACGTGCCGCCCGGCCACCTGCCCGCCCGGATGGAGAAATGGGCACGCGCTGCCAGCGCCGGTCCCACGCCGGAGCGGGTGGCGTTGATGCTCGACATCGCGCCGCCAGCTGCCCCGCAACCGCGGCATGCCTTGGCATGGCGCCGGCCACACTGGGCCGGCGCGCGCTGGTAAGGCTCAGCTCGCCGCCCTGACCCCGCCCTTCCACAGCGCCAGCACCCGGCCCTGTACCGGCTGGCGATCGAACGGCGTGTTGCCGGCAGCCGCGGCCATGCGGCCCGAATCGACGATCCACGGCTTTTCGGGGTCGATCAGCGCCACGTCCGCCTCCGCCCCCACCCGCAGCTCGCCCGCCGGCACGCCTAGCAGCTGCGCCGGCATGCGGGCCAGGAGGTCGAAGGCGCGCTCCAGACCGATCACGCCGTCGCGCACCAGCGTCAGCACGCAGGGCAGCAGGGTCTCGGCGCCCGCCATGCCCGGCGCCGCATCGGCGAAGGGCAGGCGCTTGTCCTCGGCCCCGCGCGGATCGTGGCCGGATGCGATCACGTCGATCGTGCCGTCACCTATGCCGGCGATCACCGCCTGCCGATCCGCCTCGCTGCGCAAGGGCGGCGACAGGCGGGCGAAGGTGCGGAAGTCCTTGGTCGCGAGATCAGACAGCATGAAGTGCGCCGGCGTCACCCCGGCGGTCACCGCCAGGCCACGCGCCTTGGCGTCCCGCACCAGCGCCAGCCCGGCGCGGGTCGTCACCTGCCGGAAATGCAGCCGCGCCCCCGCCAGCCCCGCCAGCGCGATATCTCGCGCGATTGCCAGCGCCTCCGCCTCCGCCGGTGCACTGGGCAGGCCCAGGCGGGTGGCGATATCGCCATCGGTGGCGACTGCATTTCCGGCGAGGCCGCCATCCTCCGCATGAGCGACCACCACCATGTCCAGCATGGCGGCATATTGCAGCAGCCGCAGCATGGCGCCGGAATCGGCGATCCAGCGCCGCCCGGTGGCGACCCCGCGAGCACCGGCGTCGCGCATCAGCGCCAGTTCCGCCATCTGCTCCCCCGCCAGGCCCACGCTGGCGGCGGCGAGCGGGTGGACCCAGAAGTCGGGCTTGCCGCTCTGTGCCGCGAAGCGGACCCGCGCCGGGTGATCCAGCGGCGGGCTCTGGTCGGGCATCAGCGCGGCGCGGGTGATGCCGCCGAAATGGAACGCCGGCTTGTCGATGGCGAACGTGCCGTAATCGACCAGCCCCGGCGCCACCAGCGCACCACGGGCATCGACCACTTCATCGCCATCCTGCGGCGCGACGTCGCCCACGCTGGTGATGAAGCCGTCCACGCAGCGCAAGCCGCCCGGTCGCACGCCGCCGGGCAGCACCAGCCGGCCGCCAGTGATGGTGAGGGACCGCACCTTCATGCCCAGCCCTCCACCTGCCGCGCGCGGCGGGTCAGCACTTCCAGGCAGGCCATGCGGATGGCGACGCCCATCTCCACCTGCGCGGTGATCAGCGAGCGGCCCGCCAGATCCGCCACGGTGCTGTCGATTTCCACCCCGCGGTTCATCGGCCCGGGATGCATCACCAGCGCGCCCGGCGCGGCGCGGGCCAGCCGCTCCGGCGTGAGGCCGTACAGATGGCGATACTCACGCGGGGACGGGATGAACTGTCCGTCCATCCGCTCGTTCTGCAGGCGCAGCATCATCACCACCTCCGCCCCGTCCAGTGCGGCATCGAAGTGGTGGAACACCTCCACGCCCATCTGCGTGATCTCCGCCGGCATCAGCGCCGGCGGCGCGCATACCCGCACCACCGCGCCCAGCGCCTGCAGGCACAGGATGTTCGACCGCGCGACGCGGCTGTGGCGGATGTCGCCGCAGATCGTCACCACCAGCCCGTTGACCATCCCGTCGCTGCTCGCCCGCCCTGCCTCGCGCAGGGCATGGCGCAGCGCCAGCGCGTCCAGCAGCGCCTGCGTGGGATGTTCGTGCTGCCCGTCGCCCGCATTCAGCACCGGGCAGGCGACCCGGTCCGCGATCAGCCGCACCGCGCCGGAACTGCCATGCCGGATCACGATGGCATCGGCGCGCATCGCATTCAGCGTCATGGCGGTGTCGATCAGCGTCTCGCCCTTCTTCACGCTGGATTGCGCGGCATGCATGTTGACCACGTCCGCCCCCAGCCGCTTGCCCGCGATCTCGAACGACAGCAGCGTGCGGGTGGAGTTCTCGAAGAAGGCGTTGATGATCGTCAGGCCGGCCAGCTGGTCGCTGTGCTTGGCCGGGCGCCGGTTCAGCGCCACCCACTGTTCCGCCTCGTCCAGCAGGAACAGGATCTCATGCGTCTGCAGCTGCGCAATGCCGAGAAGGCCGCGATGCGGGAAGGCGAGCGCACCTGCGGGGTAGCGGGCGCGATGGGGGAGTTCGATGGTCATCGAAGGGTGCGCCTATCGCAGCGATGCCCGCCCCTCAAGCCGCATGGCCGCCATCGCTGTTGGCAACAGGCCCGGCAGCCCACTACAGGGAGGAAGATGCCGCCAACTGGACAGGACACAAGATGAGTTTCGCACGCAAGGTCTGGCACCTGCTGGTCGGCATCAAGGATGCCCTGGTGCTGGTGTTCATGCTGCTGTTCTTCACCGTCCTGTTCGCGGCCCTGTCCGCCCGGCCCAGCGCCGATGCGGTGCGCGACGGCGCGCTGCTGCTGCAGCTTGACGGCACTGTGGTGGAGGAGGTGGCTCCGGCCGATCCGTTCAACCTGCTGCTGCCCTCCGCCGCGCCGACCCGCGAATATGCGGCGCGCGACCTGGTGCGCGCGATCGACGCCGCCGCCGGCGATACCCGGATCAAGCTGCTGGCGCTCGACCTGTCCACCTTCCTTGGCGGCGGGCAGGTGCACATGCTGGAGCTGGCCGAAGCGATCGACCGGTTCCGCAAGACGGGCAAGCCGGTCACGACCTACGCCCTGGCCTATACCGACGACACGCTGCTGCTGGCCGCCCATTCCAGCGAGGTCTGGGTCGATCCGATGGGCGGCGCGGTGGTGCGCGGACCCGGCGGGCAGAACCTGTATTACGGGCCGGCGCTGGACCGGCTGGGCATCAATGCCCGCGTGTACCGCGTGGGCACGTACAAGAGCGCGGTGGAGCCATGGGAGCTGGGCGCCATGTCCGAGCCCGCGCGCCGCAACGCGACAGAGCTTTATTCCACCATCTTCGCCCGCTGGCAGGAGAACGTCTCAGCCGCGCGCCCCCGGGCTCAGCTGACCCGCGCATCGCATGACGTCGTCGCGCTGATCCAGGCGAACAATGGCGACACCGCCCGCGCCGCCATCGCCGCCGGACTGGCCGACAAGGCCGGGACGCTGGATGACTGGGGGAAGCATGTGGCGGCGCGCGCGGGCACGGATCCGCTCGACAAGGCGCCGGGCGCCTTTGCCCACACCACGCTGGATGCGTGGCTGGCGGAGCTGGGGCCGGAGACACCGACCGCGTCCTTCATGGGTTCGGGGCCGAGCCGCATCGGCGTGATCACGATCGCCGGCGAGATCACCGACGGTACCGCCGGGCCGGGCTCCGCCGGGGCCGAGCGGATCGTGGCCGCACTGGACGATGCCTTGGACGACAACCTGGCCGGGCTGGTGGTGCGGGTCGATTCGCCGGGCGGCAGCGTCAGCGGGTCGGAGGCGATCCGCCGCGCGGTGCTGCGCCACAAGGCGCGCGGCATCCCCGTCGCCATCTCCATGGCGAACATCGCGGCCAGCGGCGGATACTGGGTAGCCACGACGGGCGACCGCATCTTCGCCACGCCATCGACGGTCACCGGCTCCATCGGCGTGTTCGGCGTGATCCCCACCTTCGAGGATGCGCTGGCCCGCTTCGGCGTGACCAGCGACGGCGTGCGGACCACGCCGCTGTCGGGCCAGCCCGATCCGATTTCCGGCTTCACCCCGGCGGCCGATGCACTGCTGCAGGCGACGGTCAGTTCCACCTATGACAGGTTCCTGGGCCTGGTGGCGGAAGCGCGCGGGATCGACCGCGCCCGCGCCGACGAGCTGGGCCAGGGCCGCGTCTGGGATGGCGGCACCGCACGCCAGCTGGGGCTGGTGGACCAGTTCGGCAATCTGGATGATGCGCTCGGCTGGGTGGCGGGTCGTGCCAAGCTGGCGGACGGGACCTGGGCGCCGGCCTTCCTGGAACAGGAACAGACCGGCTATGGCCCGCTGGTGGCCGGCATGATGCAGCCGAGCGGACGCACCCGCGCCATTGCGCCGGACCTGTTCGCCGCCATCGCCAGCAGCGAAAGCGATCAGCTGGGCCGCGCGCTGGCCGACCTCACCCGGCTGTTCGGCGCGCAAGGCGTGCAGGCTCGCTGCCTGGAATGTCCGGCGCTCGCGGCGCCGACACGGCCGGCCCGCGCTGACGAGGCAGGCCTGCTGGCGATGATGCGCGCTTTTCTGGCGCGGTAGGTCTTGCATGACGGGCGGGCCTCTGGCAAAGGCCCGCCCCTGTCATGGGCAGCCGACATTCCGGCGGCCAGTGCCGGGCGCGTAGCTCAGTGGTAGAGCACACCCTTCACACGGGTGGGGTCGCAGGTTCAATCCCTGCCGCGCCCACCACCGCCCGAGGCGGCCCCCACACCATCCGCGAAGATCTTCAGGCGGTCGCTGGCTGTTTCTCCGGCGCGTCGTCCTGCTTCGGCTTGTCTGCCTCGTCGCCACGCTTCGTCGCCACCACGGTGTACAGCGCGGGCACCACGAACAGGGTGAACAAGGTCCCGATCGCCATGCCCACCCCCAGCACGAAGCTGATGGCGAAGCGGCTGTTCGCGCCCGGCCCGCTGGACCACACCAGCAGCGGCACCAGCCCGATCAGCGTGGCGATGGTGGTCATCAGGATCGAACGCAGCCGCAGCGCCGCCGCCTTCTCCATCGCCTGCCTCCGGTCGACGCCCTCGTCCTCCTGGATCTGGTTGGCGAATTCCACCAGCAGGATGCCATGGCGGATGATCGATCCGGTCAGCGCCAGCAGCCCGATCTGCGTGTAGATATTGGAACTGACCACTCCCAGCGCGAAGAACAGCAGCGCGCCCGCCAGGCTCATCGGCACGCTGACCAGCATCACGGCCGGATCGCGGAAGCTTTCATATTGCGCCGCCAGCGTCAGGAACACCAGGATCACCGCGAGGCCGAAAGCGAGGCCGATGTTCGATCCCTCCTGCGTGAACTGGCGCGACACGCCGGCATAATCGACGGTGTAGCCCTGCGGCAGGTTGGCGGCCTGCTCCTCCAGGAAGCCGATCGCCTCTCCCAGCGAGACGCCGGGCGCCGGCACGCCCGACAGGATTGCCGCGTTCAGCTGGTTGAAGCGGCTGAGCGCGTTGGGGCGGATCTCCGTATCGACCGTGGCGAAGGCCGATAGCGGCACCAGCTGGCCGGTCGCGCGCGCGTTCGGCGCAGGAGCACCGGCCACCGCCGTCGACTGTCCTCCGGGCGCGGCAACGGTGGCACCGCCGGTCGTGCCGCCCATCGCCGCAGATGGGTTGGCCCGCACGTAATAATCGTCCAACTGCTCCGGTGTCAGCCGGAAGGAGCGGTCGACCTGCGGAATCACTCGATAGGACCGCTCGTCCAAGCTGAAGAAGTTGACGTAGCCGCCGGCCAGCAGGGTGGACAGGTCCTGCCCCAGCGTGGCGATGTCCACGCCCAGTGCGCTGGCCTTTTCCCGGTCGATCGCAACATTGCCCTGCGCGCGGTCGAAGGTCAGGTCGCTGTCGATGAACTGGAACAGCCCGCTGGCGCGCGCCGCTGTCAGGATCTGTTCGGACTGTTCGAAGATCGCGCGCGGGTCCTCGATCGATCCGATCACGAACTGGATCGGCGGCCCGCCGCCCCCGCCCGGCAACGTCGGCGGCTCGATCACGGTGGCTTCCAGCCCGGCGACCTGACTGACCGCCTCGGTCAGCTGCGGCTGCAGCTCCTGCTGCGACTGTTCGCGATCCGCCCAGTCCTTCATGACCGCGCCGGCAAAGGCGCTGTCGGGCGATTCCGCGCCGTTGGTGACAAAGGCCAGCCTCACCGAATCGTAGCTGCCGACGATCTTGCCCAGCTGCGCGGTCCAGCGTTCCAGCTGGTCGAGCGAGCCATTGGGGTCGCCGCTGGCCTGGATGATCAGGAAGCCGTCATCCTCCGGCGGGGCGAGTTCGGACTGCGCGGCACTGAACAGGAACCAGCAGCTGGCCAGCACCACCACGCCGAAGCCGATCACGAACCAGCGCAGGTCCAGCGCCTTGCCCAGCACGCGGGCATAGCCATCCGCCGTCTTGCGGAAGCCCTTGTCCACCCACCTGGCCACGCCCTTCTTCTCGTTGCTGCTGGCGCGCAGCACCTGCGCGCACATCATGGGCGACAGGGTCAGGCCCACGATGCCGGACATCAGCGTGGCACCGGCAACGGTGTAGGCGAATTCCGTGAACAGGCTGCCGGTCAGCCCGCCGATCAGGCCCACCGGCAGGAACACCGCCAGCACCACCACATTCATCGCCACGATGGAGGAGGCGAGTTCCTTCACGGTGCGCTTGGCCGCTTCCTCCGGATCGGCGCCTTCCTCGATATGGCGCATCGCGTTCTCCACGATCACCACCCCGTCATCCACCACCGTGCCGATCGCCAGGATCAGCGCCAGCAGGGTCAGCAGGTTGATGGAATAGCCCAGCAGGCTCATCAGGAAGAACGCGCCCACGATGGACAGCGGCATGGCGATCACCGGCACCAGCGCGGATCGCCACGATCCCAGGAACAGCAGGATCACCACCGTCACGATCAGCAGCGCCTGCCACAGGGCGGAGATCACCTCGTCGATATTGGCGTTCACCGCCACCGTCGCGTCATAGACGATGGTGCCGGTCATCCCGGCGGGCAGGTCCGCCTGAATCCGGGGGAACAGCTCGTTCACCTCGGAGATGGTGGTCAGCAGGTTGGCGTCGGGCGCGACCTCCACCTCCATGAACACGGCGGGCTTGCCGCTGATGAAGGTGGAACTGCCGTAATCCTCCGCCCCCAGCTCCACCCGGGCGATATCCTCCAGCCGGATCAGGGCGTCGCCGGTCTGCCGCACGATCAGCTGGCGGAAGGCATCCACGCTGTCGATGTCGGTGCCCGCGGTTAGCGGCAGGGTGAAGGTCGATCCCTTGGTTTCCCCCACCGCGGACAGGTAATTGTTGCTGGCCAGTGCCGCCTGCACGTCCGACGGAGCGACATCCAGCGCGGCCATGCGCCGGGGATCGAGCCAGACGCGCAGCGCCAGGTTGGTGGAACCCTGGATCCGCGCCTGCTGGATGCCGTCCACCGTCTCGATCTGCGGGCGGATCGCGCGGTTGAGATAATCGGTCATCTCCGCCGGGCTCAGCGCCTCGCTCTGGAAGGCGATGTACATCGCATCCGTCTCGGCCTCGCTGGTGACGTAGACGACCGAGTTCTCCGCCTCCGGCGGCAGCTGGTTGGAGACCTGGTTGATCTTGGTCAGGATCTGCGCGACCGCATCGTTGGGGTCGTAGTTCAGTTCCAGGAAGGCCTGGATGGAGGACTGCCCCTGCGTGCTGGTCGATTGCAGGTAGTCGATCCCCTCCGCTTCGGAGATCGCCTGTTCCAGCGGCGTGGTAATGAAGCCACGCACCAGTTCCGCATCGGCGCCGGTATAGGGCGTGTTGATGTTGATGGTGGCCTGCGTGATCTCCGGGTATTCGCGCGTGCTGAGCGAGGTGATCGCCTGCAGGCCCAGCAGCAGGATCACCAGGCTGACCACGCTGGCCAGCACCGGCCGTTCGACGAAGCGGGTGAGGAAGGCCATCATGGCCGGTCGGGCACCGGCTGCGCACCTTGCGACGCATTGCCGCGGGTGACGCGGATCGGCGCATCGTTCTCCAGCTTCAGCTGCCCGGCGGTGACGACCTGCATGCCGGGCTTCAGGCCCCTGGTGATCTCCGTCAGCAGGCCGCGGGTCTCGCCGACCTCCACGAACACCGCACGGGCGACCACCTGCGGCGGCGGCTGGCCCTGCTCGCCACGATGTTGCCCTTCCTCGCCACCGGCTGCCTGCTTCTCGTCACCGCCGCCACCGAACAGGCCGGACAGGAAGCCGCCCTTCTGTGCTTCCGCCTCCTGCTCCGCCTCGGCCTGCATCTGCTGCTGTTCCTGCGGGGTCAGCCGATGCACGACATAGACCAGGTCGCCATAGGAATTGCGGGTGATGGCGGTGGTCGGCACCGCGACCACCTGCCGCGATCCGGGGAGGTTGACGGTGACATCGGCGAACATGCCGGGACGCAGCGCGCGATCGGCGTTGCGCACGGTTGCCTGCACCTGGACCGCGCGGGTATCCGCCTGCAGGTCCGGATCGATGGCGGTGACCCGGCCGGTGAAGCTGCGATCGCCGAACGCCTCGCTGGTCAGCGTCACCTCCTGCCCTTCGCGGATGCGGGTGAAGCTGCGTTCGGGCAGCGGGAAGTTCACGAAGACCGGCGACAGCTGCTGCAGCGACACGATGGGCGTGCCGGGGCTGACATACTGGCCCAGGCTGACCTGCCGGATGCCCAGCGTGCCGGCGAAGGGCGCATCGACGCGCTTCTTCTCGATGATGGTGCCGATCTCGCGCACCTGCGCCACCAGCGACTGCCATTCGGCGCGGCGCTGCTCGACATCCGCCTGCGCCACTGCGCCGCGTTCGATCAGGCGGCGCGCGCGGTCATAGGCAAGCCGTGCCTGTTCGGCCTGCGCGGCAAGCGCCGCCTGCTGCGCACGTTCGGTGGTGGTGTCCAGCCGCACCAGCGTACGCCCGGCGCCCGTACTGCCGCCATTGGCGAAGTCGATGGACACCACGATACCTTCGATGGGCGAGGTCACGTCGACCCCCTGCACCGCAGCCACCGTGCCCACCGCAGCCAGCCGGTCTTCCCAGGTGAGCGCCTGTGCCGGGGCCGCGCTGACCGATGCCACCGGCGGTCCGCCGCCGCCCTCCTCTTCGCCACCCCGACCCGCGCAGAAGGCGGAAAGCAGCGCCAGCAGGACCAGTATGCCAAGCGCCAGCCATACCATCGGCCGGCGCCAGAACGGACGCTCCCGTTCCGGTTCGTGTCCGGCAGGTCCGCCGTCCGGTGCGGGCAGGGCCAGCCGGTCTTCCGGCGCGGGCAGCGCGGGCCGCCCATCAATGATGTGGTCGGTCATAGCCCCTCTTCCGGCACGCGGCCGTCCATCAGCGCGGCGCGCGTTCCGTCCAGATATTCGCGGGCGGTAATCCCGGCGACCTGATCCTGCGTCAGCGGACCGGGGCCGAGCGCGGCGAACAGCGCCGCCGTGCTCTGGAACCGGTCGGCGATCGCCCCGATGTAGGCGAAGCGCGCATCCTGGTAGGTCTGCTGCACGGTCAGCAGGTCGATGATGCTGATCGCGCCTTCCTCCAGCTGAAACTGCGCCAGCTCCAGGCTCTCGCTCGCAGCCGCCAGCGCGATCCGCTGCTGCGCCAAGGCATCGGCATTGCTTTCCAGCGCGCGGATGCCGTCGGCCACCTCGGTGAAGGCGGTCAGCACCTGTTCGCGATACAGTGCCAGCGATTCCTGGTAGACCGCGACGGCGACGTCCCGACTGGCCCGTCGCCGGCCGCCGTCGAACAGCGGGGCGAGCAGGTTGGCATTGAGGTCGAACACCGGATCGGGCGCTACCAGCATCAGCCCGCTGGCGCCGCCGGCCAGGCCGAAGGCCGCATCCAGCGTCAGGTTGGGATACAGGTCGGCGGTGGCGACACCGATCTGCGCGCTGGCGCCTGCCAGCACCGCCTCCGCCGCCAGGATGTCAGGGCGGCGGCGCACCAGGGTGGAAGGCAGGCTGATCGGCACGGCCCGCGGCAGTTGCAGGTTTTCCAGCGCGATGGCGGGGATCGTGGCCTCCGCCGGTGCGACCCCGGTCAGCAGGGCCAGCCGGTTTTCCGCCGCTGCCGCCTGCGCGCGCAGCGGGGGCACGGTGGCGCGCAGGCCGGCGATGCTGGCCTCCTGCGTTATCAGGTCGGCGCGGGCATCCTCCCCTTCGGCCACGCGGATGCGCAGCAGCTCGAGCCGCGCCTCCTGCGTTGTCAGCAGTTCCTCGCGCGTGTCGATCTGCGCGCGCAGGCTGGCGGCATCCAGCGCGAAGCTGACAATGTTGCCGACCAGCGCGAGATAGGCCGCCTGCAGTTCCTGCACCTGCTGTTCGTAGGTGGCGGCGGCCGCCTCCACCAGGCGGCGGTTGCGGCCGGCGAGGTCGAGATCATAGGTGATGGACGCACCGACGGTGTAGATGGTGAAGGCGTCGCCCGCGCCGCCTCCTCCGGCTCCGCCGGCATCACCTCCGCCGTCACCTTCGCCTGCACCCGGATCGGCAGGTGCCGGCGCGGTGCCGCCGCCTGATCCGGCGCGTTGCCGCGCGCCTTGGGCCCCGCCGCCACCATAGGAGAAGCTGCCGGTACCGCCGACTTCCGGCAGCAGCACGCCGCGCTGCGCGCGCAGCTGCGCCTCCGCCCCGCGCAACCGGGCGCGCGCTGCGGCGAGGTTGGGGGAGTTGGCGAAGCCTTGCTCCACCAGGGCGACGATCTGCGGCGATCCGAACCAGTGCCACCAGCCGGCCGGCAGGTCCTGCCCGTGAAGGAAATATTGCGCTTCGCCGCCAGGGCCGTCGCTGCCGACAGTGACCGGCGGGACGGCTTGCGCCGTGTAGGCCGGAGTGGCCGGCGGGGGTGGCCGCACGAAATCCGGCCCGGCGACGCAGCCGGACAACGCCAGAACGGCGCCGCACGACATCAGGGATGGAATACGCGCGACCGCATCGCGCCGAGTGGCCCCCATTTACCGGCAAGCCGCGAAACGCGCACCCGTTCCCGCACAGGGACAACCGCCGACAATAAGATCAGGCGATGCGCCGGTCCCAGCTGCCATGATGTTCGCGCACCGCGCCGTGCCGCAGGCTCAGCGCGATCAGCGCAGCACCGGCCACGATGCTGGCTACCGTGTGCGCCGACCCCGCATCGAACAGGACCGGCGTCACCAGCAGCGCGCCGCCTGGCGGTATCAGCCCTGCCAGCGCCAGGTTCCACGGCAGGTTCACGCCCCCACCCCACATGTCCGCCAGCACCGTGCCCGCGCCGCAGTCGAACTCGTCACGGACGGGCTCCCGCTTGCCCCCGTCCGTGTCGCCGGACAGGAACACGCGCAGCCAGGGGCGACCCGCCTGCGCGCGGCGGCGGACGAACTGCAAGGTCTCCAGCAGCTCGTCCAGCGAGTACGGGATCTGCACCAGCATGGCCGCCGCGCCCACCAGCGTCAGCGTGGCCCAGGTGCCGATCACCACCGGCTGGATGATGACAAAGGTGATCGACACGACGCCCAGCGGCGCGATCATCAGCCCGAACAGGAACACCAGCCACGGCATGGTGCGCCAGCGCGCCTGCGAACCGATGATGCCGGTCGCGATCTCCAGCGCATAGGTATAGCCGCCCAGCGCTGCATCGGGGATCGGGAAGGCCTGCGACACGGCGGAGGTGACCACCGCCTCCGTCCCGTTCCTGCCCGGCTCGCCAGGCAGGCTGGCCCGGCCGGTCCTGCAACTCGGCATAGCCGATCGCCTCCTCCTCCTCGCTCACCAGAATGGCGGTTTGGCCGCACGCGCCGCGCTGTCCTGCGACATTTACCACTACGACGGAGGATCGGTTTCGATGAATTGCCGACCCGGCACCTGCGGGAAGGCCAGCGTCACGCGCAGCCCGGGATCGGTGTTGATGATTGCCAGCTCCGCGCCCAGCCGCTGCGCTGCCGAGCGCACGATGGCGAGGCCCAGCCCGCTGCCCTCCCGTCCGGCACTGCTGGCCAGCCGCACGAACCGCTGCCCGGCGCGGGCAAGGTCCGCTGCCGGCAGGCCGGGCCCGTCATCGGCGACAGCGATGGTGGTTTCCGCGTCCGTGCGCTCGATCGTGAGCACCGCCAGCCCGCCCGCCCGGTTGTAGCGGATGGCATTGTCGAGCAGGTTGGACACGATCTCGAACAGCAGCGTGCGATGCCCGGGCACCACGAACGTGCCGGGGGCGGCGACCAGGTCCAGCTCCACCCCCGCCTCAATCGCCTGGCCGATGCGCCGGTTGATCACCGCGATCGCCACCTCGCGCAGGTCGACATCCTCCAGCGGCGGCAGGGCACCGGCCTCCTCCGCGCGGGCCAGCGCCAGCAGCTGCGTCACCAGCCGTTCCAGCCGGTCGGCCGCATCGGCGATTTCGCGCAGCGCATCCGGATCGCCGCGCCGGGCCAGCGCGACCTGCACCTTCAGCACGCTGAGCGGGGTGCGCATCTGGTGGGAGGCATCGGCGGTGAAGCGGCGCATCCCGGCCGTGGCCGCATCCAGCCGCGCCAGCAGGTGATCGAACGCCTCGGCCAGCGGCCGCAGCTCCTCCGGCAGCGGGCCGGCTTCCAGCGGGGACAGGTCGGGCGTGGCGCGGGTGTCGCGCGCGGCGACCGCCCCGCGCAGTGTGGCCAGCGGCCGCAGGCTCCAGCTCAGCGCCGGGCGGATCAGCAGGCTGGCGACGCCCACCAGCACCAGCTCGCCCGCGACCAGCGCGGCGATCAGGCGCCGGCGCAGCGCCTTGCGGCTGTCCAGCGTCTCCGCCACCTGCACGATCACCGGCGCGGCGATGCCGGGCAGCGCGCGCCGTACCTCCGCGATACGCACGTCCTGCCCGCGGAAACGGGCGTAGCGATAGCGGGGTGCCTCGGCCGTCAGTGCGGCGATGTCCGGCGGCGACAGGTCGGGGTAGCCGGTCAGCAGCGTGTCGCCCACCGCCACGCGATAGTAGATGTTGTCCCGCTCCGCATTCTCCAGCATGGCGAAGGCGGCGGGCGGCAGGTCCAGCGTGACCGCGCCGCCTTCCACCTGCACCGTGTCGGCGATCGCGCCCAGCGCGCCACCCATCACCCGGTCGTTGGCGCGCCGCACCACGTCGGCGATCAGCGTCGCGCCGGCCAGGCCCAGCAGGATCGCCACCGCCAGCAGCGGCACCAGCATCGCCGCCAGCAGCCGCGTGCGCAGCGCCAGCGTGCGCCCCCGTGATCCGGAATGCGCCTCAGCCGGCATCGAGCAGGTAGCCGAGCCCGCGCACGGTGCGGATCGCCGGGCCGTCCGGGGGCAGCTTGGCGCGCAGCCGCGTGATGTTGACCTCCAGCGCATTGCCGCCGACCGGCTCGTCGAAGCCGAACACCTCGGCGAGCAGGACGTCGCGCGGCACGATCTGCCCGGCGCGCGAAGCCAGCGCCTCCAGCACGGCCCACTCGCGGCGACGCAGGTCCAGCACCCGGCCGTCGGCGCGCACCTCGCCCATCGATCGGTCGATCACCAGCGCACCAACCACGATCTGCGGCATCGGATCGCCCCCGCGCCGCCGGCCGAGCGCACGTACCCGTGCCTCCAGTTCCTCAGGTGCAAACGGCTTCCGCAGATAATCGTCGGCGCCGAGATCCAGTCCGCGCACCCGGTCATCCAGTGCGTCGCGCGCGGTCAGCATCAGGATCGGCACCCGCTCCCCCCGGCGGCGCAGCGCCTCCAGCACCGCGAAGCCATCGGTATCGGGCAGGCCGACGTCCAGGATGATCAGGCCGTAAGGCTCGTCCCCCGCCACCATCAGCGCATCGGCGCCGGTTGCCACATGGTCGATCGCGTGGCCGGCCGGGCGCAGCAGCGCGGCGATGCTGCGCGCCAGCGGGGCGTCGTCCTCCACGATCAGGATGCGCAAACAGTTAACTCCCGTGAAAGGTCGATGACAGTTTCGCGATGTAACTGCCCTTCATCAGCTTAGCCGACAACAGATGCGGTGAGCGAGAGGAGCTTGGCCCATGGGCAGATCGATCATCGCCGGCATTGTCCTGTGCGCCGTCCTGCTGGGCGGCGCGACCTGGCTGTGGCTGCAGCCGCCCTCCGCCGCCAGCGTGCAGGCAGAGGCGCGCCGCGAAGGCGCCGTGCGCATCCTGGGCAATGCCGATGCGGACGCCGTGGCGCCGCTGATCGCCGACTTCCGCCGGCAGCATCCGCAGGTACAGGTGGTGTACGAGGATCTGCAGTCGAGCATCCTGCACCGTCGCTTCCTGGCGGATGCCGCGGCGGCGCAGCCGGGTGTCGATATCGTCTGGTCCTCCGCCATGGATCTGCAGGCCCGGCTGATCAATGACGGCCACGCACAGCCCTATGCCAGTCCGCACAAGCCGGCCCTGCCGGCCGAAGCGCTGTGGAAGGACATGGGTTACGGCATCACGGCGGAACCGGTGGTGCTGGTCTACAACCGGCAGGCGATCGCGCCCGACCGCGTTCCGCAGACCCATCGCGCGCTGCAACAGCTGCTCGCCAGCGGCGATCCGGCGCTGCGTGGCCAGGTCACGACCTACGATCCGGCGCAGTCGGATGTCGGCTATCTTTACCTGACGCAGGATCTGGCCGCCACTCGCGACACCTACGCCCTGTGGCGGGCGCTGGCGGTCAACGATCCGGTGCTGGCCGCCACCACCGCGCAGATGGTGGATGCAGTGGCCGAGGGGCGCGCCGCGATCGCCTACAACGTGGTCGGCCCTTACGCATCGGAACGGGCGGAGGCGGACGAGCGGCTGGGGGTGGTGTTCCCGCAGGACTACACGCTGGTCGCCTCGCGCATGGCGTTCATCGCCCGCGACGCCCCGCATCCCAATGCCGCCCGGCTGTTCCTGGACTGGATGCTGTCGCGCGAGGGACAGTCGCTGCTCGCCCGCGAATGGCTGCCGCCCGTGCGCACCGACATGGCCAAGGGCGCCCTCGCGGTCGCCCGGCCACGCGCCATTCGCGGTGGCCCGCAACTGTTCGTCAATCTTGATCCCGTGAAGCGCCGGCGCGTGCTGGGCGAATGGGATGCCATTCTTGCCGGAGGGGCAGGCTCATGACCAAAGTGTTTCGCACAACAATCGCGCTGGCCGCGCTGATCGCCGCTACCCCTGCCCTGGCCCAGGCGCCGAGCCCTGCCGAGCTGGAGGCGCTGGTCCGCGCACAGGCTGCGGAGATCGCCACCTTGCGCACCCGGCTGGACCGGCTGGAAGCGCAGCAGGCCGTGCCTGCGACCGCACCGGTCGTTGTGGCGGCGCAGGACACCCCGACCCCTGCCCCGGCTGCGGACGGTCCGGTGGTCGCCGTGACCCGCCCCTTCGCGCCGCAGATCGTGCCGCCCGGCCCGGCGGAACGGAACGTGGCGCAGGTGGAGGCGGCCAATGCGGCCGGCGTCACCACCGAGTGGGGCTCGGGCCTGCCGGTGTTCCATTCGGCGGACGGCGTGTTCACCTACAAGCCGCGCGGCCGCATCCTGACCGATGTCAGCAGCACCTTCGGCTCCGACATCGACGGGCGCAACATCACCACCACCGGCATGCGCGCCCTGCGGCTGGGTGTCGAAGGCGGCGTCGGCACGCAGTTCTTCTACCAGTTCGAGGCCGACTTCTCGGAAAACGAGGTCGATATCGTCACCGCCTTCATCGGCTGGCGCGACCGGATCGGCACCGGCCTGGATTACGATGTGCGCGCCGGGCACCTGTTCAACGACCGCAGTTTCGAAGGTTCGACCGGATCGGATTCCACCCCCTTCATGGAACGCACGGTGGTGGCGACCGCGATCATTCCGCAGCGTGGCTTCTACGGTATCGGCATCATGCCCCGGCTGTTCTGGAAGACCGGCCATGCCTCCCTGACCGTCACGGGTGACCGGGTAGACGGCGCACAGGCGGTGAGCGACAGCCGCACCGCGCTGGGCCGGGTCCACTGGAATCCGGTCAAGGGGCCACGCGGCGTGCTGCATCTGGGCCTGTGGGGCTTCGACGAATCGCTGAACCCGCTGGCCGGGACGCTGACCCGCAACACGGTGATCGGCGGCCGCTTCAATGGCGCGCTGCGGGTGTCCACCGGGCCGCTGCTGGGTGGCACCGGCACCACCGGCTATGGTGCCGAGCTGGGCGGCTATGCCGGGCCGGTGTGGGTCATGGCCGAAGCCGGCCAGCGCCATGCGCGGCTGGACGGTGGGCGGCCGGACTTCACCAGCCAGGCCTGGAGCCTGTCGGGCGGCTGGTTCGTGACGGGCGACCTGCCGCCGTACAATCCGCGCCTCGGCAGCTTCGGCCAGCCCAGCGTCCGGCGGCCGATCTTCGAAGGCGGTCCGGGCGCGATCGAGCTGACCGCGCGATACGAGGATCTGGACTTCACCGACATCGCCACCGGCGGGCGCGGCTGGGCCGCGACGATCGGCGCCAACTGGTACCTCAACAGCTTCACCCGACTGCAGCTGAACGCGATCCACTGGGCCACCGAAGCGCCCACCGGCCCGGCCGCGGGCAGCGACAACGGCAACACCGTCAGCGCCCGCGTCGGCGTCACCTTCTGATGACCCTCCCCATTCCAGCCCGAGGACTCAACCCATGACCCTGGCCCTGTACGGCTTCCTGATGGTGGCCACCTTCATGACGCTGATCATGACCAAGCGGATGACCCCGCTGGTCGCGCTGATCGTCGTGCCCACCATCTTCGCGCTGATCGCCGGCTTTGCCGCGGGCATCGGCGACATGATGATCGAGGGGATCCGCAACCTGGCGCCCACGGGCGTGATGCTGCTGTTCGCCATCCTGTTCTTTTCCATCATGACCGACACCGGCCTGTTCGACCCGCTGGTCAACCGGCTGCTGCGGGTGGTGCATGGCGATCCGCTGCTGATCCTGATCGGCACGGTGGTCCTGTGCGCGCTGGTCAGCCTGGATGGTGACGGGTCGACGACCTACATCATCACGATCGCCGCGCTGCTGCCGCTGTACAAGCGGTACGACATGAACCGGCTGTATCTGTGCTGCCTGCTGATGAGCACCAGCGGCATCATGAACCTGACGCCGTGGGGCGGGCCGACCGCCCGTGCCGCCAGCGCGCTGGAGCTGGATCCGGCCACCGTGTTCCTGCCGCTGATCCCCGGCATGATCGCCGGCCTCGCCTTCCTGATCGGCCTGGCCGTGTGGTTCGGGCGCAAGGAACGCCACCGGCTGGGCCATGTGAAGACGAACGAGCCGACCACCTTCACCGGCATGGCCGTATCGCAGTTCCCCGAGGCACGCCGCCCGCACCTGCGCTGGGTCAACGCGACGCTGACCATCACCCTGCTGGCAGGGCTGGTGTCCGGCATCATGCCGCTGTCCGTGCTGATGATGCTGGCCTTCGCCATCGCCATGATCATCAACTACCCGCAGGTGGCGGAGCAGAAGGAGCGGATCGCGGCCCATGCCGGCAACGTGCTGTCGGTCGTGTCGCTGATCTTCGCCGCCGGCATCTTCACCGGCATCCTGTCCGGTACCGGCATGGTGGAGGCGATGAGCCAGCAGGTGGTGGACTTCATCCCGCCCGCCATGGGCCCATACATGGCGCCGATCACCGCGGCGCTGAGCCTGCCCTTCACCTTCTTCATCAGCAACGACGCGTTCTACTTCGGAATGCTGCCGATCCTGGCGGAGGCGGGTTCGCATTACGGCGTGTCGCCGATGGCGATCGCGCGGGCATCCCTGATGGGCCAGCCGGTCCACCTGCTCAGCCCGCTGGTGCCGTCCACCTACCTGCTGGTCAGTCTGGCGGGGATCGACCTGGCGGACCATCAGCGCTTCACGCTGATCCCGGCCACGCTGGTCTGCGTGGTGATGACGCTGGTGGGCATGGCGGTGCTGGCCTTCCCGTTCGCGGGCTGACCGAAGATGCTGCAGCCTGCCCTGCGTTTCGCCCTCGCCCTCGCCATCGGGGCGGTCGGCGGCGCGCTGTTCCTGGCGATAGATGCGCCGCTGCCATGGGTGCTGGGGTCGATGGCCGGCTGCGCCATCGCCAGCATCGTGGGCCTGCCGGTCGCCGCCAGTTCCGCCACAAGGCGGCCCATGGCGGCGGTGGTGGGCGTGGTGCTGGGCAGCACGTTCCACCCCGGCCTGTTCGCGCTGGTGCAGCAGTTCTGGCTGCCGCTGCTGATGTTGCCACTGTTCCTGGCCGTGTCCGCGCTGCTGTGCGTGACCTGGTTCCGCCGCGTGGCCGGCTTCGATCCGGCGACCGCATGGTTCGCCGGGATGCCGGGCGGCGTGGCGGAAATGGTGCTGCTGGGCGGCGAACGGGGCGCGGACGAGCGCACCGTTGGGCTGGTCCATGGGGCGCGCATCTTCCTGGTGGTGTTCACCCTGCCCTTCATCATCCGCCTGTTCCATGCCGCGCCCGCCACCACCGGCGCCGCCGCGGCGGCGAGCGCGACAGCGGGAGCTGCGACCGCCGACCTGGCGCTGCTGCTGTGGGGCGGCGGCAGCATCGTCGTCGGCCTGCTGCTCGGCCGCGTGCTGCGCCTGCCGGCCTGGCACCTGCTGGGGCCGCTGGTGGTGAGCGCGGCCTTGCACATGTCCGGCGTGACCGACTTCCGCATGCCCGGCTGGCTGCTGGCGGCGGCGCAGGTGGGGATCGGCGCCACGATCGGCTGCCGCTTTGCCGGCCTGGACCTGCGCAGCTTCGCCCGCATCCTGGCGCTGGCGGCAGGATCGACGATCATCCTGCTGGGCCTGACCTTCGTCTTCGCCACCGGCATCGCCCGCCTGACCGGCCTCGACCTAGCGCTGCTCGCGCTCGCCTACTCGCCCGGCGGCCTTGCCGAAATGAGCCTGGTGGCGCTGGGCCTGGCGCTGGAGCCCGGCGTGGTGGTGATCCACCATCTGGCGCGCGTGATCATGGTGCTGGTCGCCGCGCCCATCTTCTTCCGAACCACCGCCAAGGAGCCCCTGCCATGATGATCAACCGTATCCCGCTGATCCTGCTGCCGGCGCTGGGCTGTGACGGGCAGCTATGGTCGCGGCAAGTGCTGGACCTTGGCGATCTCAGCCATCCGCAGCTGGGCGACCTGAGCGTGGACGACACGCTGGCGGGCATGGCGCAGCGGGTGCTGGCCCATGCCCCGCCCCGCTTCGCCGTCGCCGGCGTCAGCCTGGGTGGCTATGTCGCGCTGGAGATGATCCGGCTGGCGCCCGAACGGATCGCCCGCATTGCCCTGTTCGGCACGCGCGCCAGCATGCAGTCCCGCCCGCGCACCATGGCGGAACAGGGCACGTTGGCCACCGCGCCGCATGCCGACCCGGCGCTGACCTCGATCATCAGCGGTCCGGTGCAGGCCATGGCCGAGCGCGTGGGACCGGACGTGTTCGCCCGGCAGCAGCGCGCCTTGCTGGAACGGCCGGATATCGGCCCCGCGATCGACGCGGTGCGCGTGCCGGCGCTGGTGGCCGTGGGCGACCGCGACCGCATCTGCCTGCCCGAAGATGCCCGCCAGCTGGCGGAGCGCATTCCCGGTGCCCGCTTCCACCTGCTGCGCCATTGCGGCCACCTGCCGCCGATGGAGCGGCCCGGCGAGGTGACCATGCTGCTGCGCGACTGGCTGAAGGCATCACCGGCCTGAGAGCAGTCGGCTACGGCTCCCGCCGCACGGGGTAGAGGTGATGCCACGGATCGGCGTGCGGGCCATTGTCCATGATCCAGTGCAGCCGCGCATCGCCATCGGCGGCAAAGGCGGGATCGGCCGCCAGCCGGCGCTCGAACGCGGCGCGCAGTCCGGGGTCACGCTCCAGCAGCCGGTCGGCCAGCGGTGCCAGCACGAAGTCCTCGCTGGTCTTGGGCGGGGTCAGCAATTGCGGGAAGAAGCCCCAGGCCAGGAAGCTGTCGCTGCTCTCCGGCTCCAGCAGCGCGGCCGCAAGCAGCCCGTTAGGCTGGTCGTAGGGCACGCGGATTGAGCCGGCCGGCATCACTTCCTGCCCCTGCCGGTGCTGCATGGTTGCCTGCAGGGGGAAACGTCCTTCATAGGCCGGTTGCGGCACCGGATCGACCAAGGTCACCCGGTCCAGCAGCAGGGTGCGCGGTGCGTCGATCACCTCGAACGCGATGCCGTGCAGCCGCAGCCGGTCGATCACGGGGGTCTCGGCCGCCGGTATCCACCAGGCGCGCGGCAGGATCACGCTCTCGACCTCCTCCTGCCCGATGATCGGCATGCGGAAAGTGACCGGACGCCCCAGCCAGCGCTGCTCCTCCCGCCCCGATGCCGGCGAGACATAGCTGTCGAACGCGACGCCGCGGAAGTTCTCGACATGGCCGATCGGTTCGGCCGCCGGGCGCCAGCGGGTCAGCAGCCGAGAAGGCCGGCTGGCGCGGTCCGCGGCCTTGGCGGCGATGATGCGCGGCGCATCCCGCGCGGCGATCCGCAGGGCCGCCTCGAACAGGACGCGGGTGCCCAGCACGCGCTGGCGGTACGGTTTCAGCGAATGGTTCTCCACCAGCACGGTCGGGACCGAGATGAAGTCGCCATAGCCGGTGGAATAGCGCGGCCCTTCCGGGCTGTAGCGGATGCCCGCCTGCGGGTTCCTGGTGTCGACCGGGCTGGGATAGATGATCGGCAGGTGCCCCCCATCCTCCAGTGCCCGCATCACCGCCGGGCCGAACCGGTCCTGCAGCCAGTCCGCCGTGTTGCGGTGGCGGGCGTAGGTGCCCCAGCCGGCATAGGTGAAGGTGATGTCGTACCCCATGTCGAACCCGGCGCTGACATGCGCATCGACATACAGGATGGGATCCAGCCGCCGCAGCAGGCCGATCATTGCCCGCGTTTCCGGCGCATCGGCCTTGGCATAGTCGCGGTTGAGATTGAGATTGCGGGCGTTCGCCTCCGCCCCCTTCGCCACCGGGCCGTTGATGTGCAGGAAGTTCCACCCGCTCATCAGCTCGTGCCCGTCGGGATTGTAGATCGGCACGAACACGAGGTCGATCGTATCCAGCAGCCCGGCCGCACGTCCGCCGGCAATGTCCCGCAGCAGCATCAGCCCGGCATCCTTGCCGTCGATCTCGCCCGCATGGATGCCTGCCTGGATCAGCACAACCGGCTTGGTCGCGCCGTGCGCGGCGGGGCCGGTGCTGGCCCGCACCATCAGCAGGTCCCGCCCTTCGCCGCTGCGGCCATAGCTGCCCAGCGTCAGTAGCGGGGACGCGGCATCCAGCCGCCGCAGGAAGGCCTCGACCTCGGCAAAGCGCGACGTCGTGGTGAAGCCGGTCGCCTCCGCCGGGGTGATCCACGGATCGCCGGACGCCGCGATCAGCGCCTCGCTCGCCCCGCTCCATGCCGGCGCTGGCGGCAGCACGGTGGCAGGCAGCGTGCCGGCCTCGTCCTGCGCGGCGACGCCGGACGAGGCGAGCAGCGCCGCGGCGAGGAGCGCAGGGCGGCGGAGGAGAGGCATGGTCATCCCGTTCAGAACCTGGCCCGCACACCGACGGTGAACGTCCGCGGCGCCCCCGGCTGAACCCACAGCGGGTGGTAGGAATTGGCGTACCAGTGCTTGTCGAACAGGTTCGTGACCGTCCCGTACAGCGTCATCCCGTCGACCGGCTCCACCTGCGCGAACAGGCGGGCCAGCGCATGATCGGGCAAGGTGAAGTCGGTGCCCGTCTCGCCCGCGCGCTCGCCCACATACTGCATTCCGCCGCCGATCCGCGCATCGCGCCCGGCGAGCGCGAAATCCTTCGCCAGCTGCAGGTTGGCCGTGTGGTCGGGGATGTTGATCAGCGGATCGCCGGGATTCACCTGGAAGGAGAAGTTCGGGTCCAGCACGCTGGATCGTGCCTCCGCATCGATATGGGCATAGCTCAGCAGCAGTTCGACATCGCCCGGCAGCCGGCCTGTTACGTCCAGCTCCACCCCGCGGCTGCGCGCCTTGCCGATCGCGACCGAGAAACCCGGATTGTTCGCGTCGCTCGCCAGCACGTTCGACTTGTCCAGCTGGAACACGGACAGCGTGCCGGAGAACGCCCCGCCCAGCGCGGTCAGCTTCAGGCCCGCCTCGATCGAACGGGAGGTTTCCGGCGCGAAGATCACGCCCGCGGCATCGGTGCCGATATTGGCGCGGAAGCCTTCGCCATAGGCGGCATAGAGCGTGACCGGATCCGCCAGGCGATAGACAATGCCGGCCTGCGGGCTGAAGCGGCTGTCCTGCCGCTCGCTGCTGGTGCGGGTGACGTCATTGTCGGTGCGCAGGGAATAGGCATCGTACCGACCGCCGATGCGGACCTGGAGCCGGTCGGTCAGGCTGACCTGGTCCTGGACGAACAGCCCGGTGGAGCGCTGCGTATCGACCCGGTCGGTGATGATCGCCGTGGCTGGCAGCGGGAAGCGGCCATAGGCCGGCTGCTGGATGTCGATGATATTGCCGGCCTGCACCCCGGGGTTGCCCGACAGGAGCGGCGGGCGGAAGCGGCTGAACGTCTGGTCGTTGGTGAACACATCGTGATCGGCCCCGACCAGCAGGCGATGGCGCAGGGGGCCGGTGTCGAAATCGCCGGTGATCTCGGCCCGGATGACCGATTGTTCCGAATCGTAGCGGCGGGTGCGCCGCTGGCGCGACAGGCTGCGGCCATCGCGATAGATCGCCTGGCGCGATGCCACGGTCTCTGCGTCGGAGGATGCGCCGGTCAGCAGCGTGTCGCGGTGGCTTCCGCCGATCAGCAGGCTCCAGCGGTCGCTGAAATCGTGCTGCACCCGCAACTGGTGCCCGGTCGCCCGCGCCACCGTGTCGCCATCGCCTGGCTCGCCCAGGAAGCGGCTGCGCGGCACAGTTCCGAAGTCGCCATCCAGCACCACGATGCCGCGGTCGAACGGCTGCGACACGCGGGTCCATTCGAAATCATAGGTGATGCGCGTGGCGGACCCCAGCCCGATGCCGAAGGAGGGCAGCAGGCCCCAGCGTTCCTGTGCGATCGTGTCGCGGAAACTGCCGCCATCCTCGAAATAGCCGATCAGGCGCGCAGTGACGTCGCCGGTCACCGCGACATTGGCGTCGGCTTCCACGCGGCCGGTCCCGAAGCTGCCCGCCTGGATGGCGGCCGTGCCGAAGGTATCGCCCAGCACCGCCTGCTTGGTGACGAGATTGACCGTGCCGCCCGGCTCGCCCCGCCCCAGCAGCGCCGCGGCCGGACCCTTCAGCACCTCGATCCGCTGCACGCCCGCCGAATCACGCTGTCCGCCAAAGCCGCGCCCGCCATTGAAACCGTTGACGAGGTAGCCGGTCGGCAGGTTCTCGTCCCCGGCGAAGCCGCGCACGGCGAACGCATCCCACAATCCGCCCAGCGTGTTCTGGCGTGATACGGATGCGTTGAGATCCAGCGCATCGGTCAGGCGGGTGATCGAATTGTCCTGCAGGGTCTCCGCCTCGATCTCGCCGATGCTCTGCGGAATTTCGCTGACGGCGAAATCGCCGCGATAGGCCTGCCGCACGCCGGTGACGGTGATCGACGCGCCGGTCTCCTGCGACTCAGCCGCGCCGTCCTCGGCCCGCGCCGTGACGGCCAGCACGGTGAGCGAACTGGCGAGAAGCAGGCGAAAAAGGCGCATCAGGGTGTGTCCGGTATCAGGCGTGGAAGCATGGGCCGCACGTGACACGCGGCAGAACCGGCCTCATAATGGTATATTGTCACCTGACAACCCGCAGCGTGTGCAGGTGCAACATTGCACGCACCAGCCGGCTGATGGCGGTGCCGTGCGGCTGGCCCGCCGCAGCGGCGGCCGCTTGCGCGACTTATGCTTTGCTATGGAACCTCGCCGCCTTGCGGAGAGAAGAATGGTGCCCAGAAGAGGACTCGAACCTCCACGCCCTTGCGAGCGCCAGCACCTGAAGCTGGTGCGTCTACCAATTCCGCCATCTGGGCACGGGCGCCTCGGTCATTGCTGCCGGGGCGCTGGGTAGGAGGGGGGCACTAGCCGCGCTTCACAGGCCCGTCAACGCCCCAAATCAACTTTCCTGCATGCTTGCAGCAAAGCAGGGCTTGCGGCATGGCACCCGTACGGATTGGTGGCGCCCTTCGCGGGCGCGAACAATGGATCAGGCATGGCGCAGAACGACATTTTCGAAAACCGCCTGGCGGTGCTCATCGGCGGCGGCGGCTTCCTCGGCATCCATGTGGCGCAAGATCTGCTGCGCCGCGGCGCGCGCCTGCGCGTGGCGAGCCGCAGCCCGGAAGGGGCCTTCAACCTGAAGCCGCTGGCGGGTCTCGGGCAGCTGCAGTTCGCCCGCTGCGACGTGACGAAGCGCGACAGCATCGCCAACGTGCTGCAGGGCGCGGACATGGTGGTCTATCTGGTCGGCACGTTCGGCGCCAAGGCGCAGGAACTGCAGGCCGATGGCGCCGGTATGGCTGCCGCCTATGCCGCGCAGCAGGGCGCCACCGCCTTCACCTATGTCTCCGCGATCGGCGCTGATGCCCAGTCCGACAGCACCTATGCCCGCACGAAGGGTGATGGCGAGCGGCAGGTGCTGGCCGCCTTCCCCGACGCCACGATCCTGCGTCCGTCCGTCCTGTTCGGGGAAGACGACAATTTCATCAACATGTTCGCCCGCCTGATCAGCCAGTTCCCGGTCCTGCCGGTGTTCGGCAGCGATGCACGGCTGCAACCGCTGTGGGTGGACGATGCCGCCGCCGCGATCACGGCGGCGCTGGCCGATCCGCAGGCGCATGGCGGCAAGACCTACGAACTGGCCGGTCCAGACGTGGTGACCATGGGCGAGATCAATCGGCGCCTGGCCGCCGCGCAAGGGCGTGATCGCCGCTTCTGGGCCGTGCCGGACGGTCTGGCCGGCCTGTTCGCCCGCCTGCCGGGCAGCCCGATGGGCCCCGATCAGTGGAAGCTGCTGCAGCGTGGCAGCGTTGCCGGCGGCACGCTGCCCGGGATCGGCGAACTGGGTGTGACCCCGCACCCGCTCAGCCTGTTCCTGGATCGCTGGATGCTGCGCTATCGCAAGGCGGGGCGCTTCGGGGTCAAGACCGAAGCCGGCTGATCAGAGCCCGCTGGCGCTGCCCGACCCGTCCGGCAGCGCCAGCGCCTCCACCAGCAGCACGGTGCCGCGCGTCGCGACCACGCGGACACGCTGCCCCTCCGCCATGTCGGGCCCTTCGGCCAGCCACTCGCCGTCACCCAGCCGCACCCGGCCCTGCCCGTGCGCGATCGCCTGCACCACCAGCGCGCTCTGCCCCACCATCTGCATGCCCCGGCGATTGAGCAGCGGGTCGGGGCCTTCCAGCGGGCGGCTCTGCAGGAACCGGCGGGCGGAGAAGACGGCGATCAGCGACAGCGCCACGAAGTCGATGATCTGCACCGGCAGGCTTGGCTCCACCACCGCCGTCAGCACGCCCGTGGCAAGGGCCGCCAGCGCCAGCCAGATCAGGTAGACGCCGGGTACCAGCATCTCCGTGCCGGCCAGCACCAGGCCCAGCGTGATCCATGCCCAGTGGGCCTCGATCCCGCCAAGTCCATCCATCAGCCGCGCACCACCGGCACGGCGGAGCCGGCGGCCGCGCGCGGCGGCACGGGTGCGCCGGGCTGCACACCTTGCGGTGCATCCTTGCCAAGCACCTCCTTCGCCAGCTCGCCGATGCCGCCCAGCGTGCCCATCAGCTGCGTCGCTTCGATCGGGAACAGGATGGTCTTGGCGTTTGGCGAATCGGCAAACTTGGCGATGGCGCGGGTATATTCCTGCGCCACGAAGTAGTTGATCGCCTGCGCACCCGATTCGCCGATCGCGTCGGAGACCATCCGCGTGGCGTTCGCCTCCGCTTCGGCCCCGCGCTCGCGCGCCTCGGCCTGGCGGAAAGCGGCCTCGCGCTTGCCTTCGGCGGACAGGATGGCGGACTGCTTCTCGCCCTCGGCGCGCAGGATACGGCTGGCGCGGTCGCCCTCGGCCTCCAGGATTTCGGCGCGCTTCAGCCGCTCGGCCTTCATCTGCCGGGCCATGGCTTCGCTGATGTCGATCGGCGGGCGGATGTCCTTGATCTCGACGCGGGTGATCTTCACGCCCCAGGGGCTGGTCGCATGGTCCACCACAGACAGCAGCCGGGCATTGATCTCGTCCCGTCTGGAGAGAGTCTCGTCCAGGTCCATGGAGCCCATCACGGTGCGCAGGTTGGTGGTGACGATGGCCATGATGGCAAGATTGACGCCGCGCACCTCGTAGGCGGCCTTGGCTGCGTCCAGCACCTGGAAGAACACCACGGCATCGACGCCGACCATCGCGTTGTCACGGGTGATGATTTCCTGGCCCGGAATGTCGAGCACCTGTTCCATCACGTTGATCTTGTACCCGATGCGATCGACAAACGGGATGATCAGATGAAGGCCGGGCTCGGCGGCCAGGGTGAACTTGCCCAGCCGCTCGACCGTGTAGACATGGCCTTGGCGCACGACGCGCACGCCCATCGCCAGGAAGATCAGCAGGACCGCGACCAGCGCGGCGAGAACTACGTACAGCATTCCGGCCCTCTTCCTTTCCCGTCTGGCGGGATGGTAGCGAGGGCGGGCAGGCGGGGGAAGCGAAACACGCCCCCGCCTGCCGACAGGTCAGTTGCCCGAGCGGGACGCCCGCTTGCGCTGGTTCGGGTCGAGGTAGCGCTTGCGCAGGCGCACGCTCTGCGGCGTCACTTCCACCAGCTCGTCATCCTGGATGTAGGCGATGGCCTGCTCCAGCGTCATCTTGCGCGGCGGCGTCAGGCGGACGGCATCGTCCTTGCCGGTCGACCGGAAGTTGGTCAGCTGCTTGGACTTGAGGGGGTTCACCTCCAGATCCTGCGGCTTCGCATTCTCGCCGATGATCATGCCTTCGTACAGCTTCTCACCCGGGTTGATGAACAGCACGCCGCGTTCTTCCAGGGCGTTCAGCGCGTAGGGTACGGCCTCACCCTGCTCCATGGAGATCAGCACGCCGTTCTGGCGGCCGCTGATCGGACCCTTGTAGGGCCCGTACTTCTCGAACAGCCGGTTCATGATCCCGGTGCCGCGCGTGTCGGACAGGAATTCGCCGTGATAGCCGATCAGGCCGCGGCTGGGGGCGGAGAAGGTGATGCGCGTCTTGCCGGCGCCGGACGGGCGCATGTCGGTCATCTCGCCCTTGCGGGCCGCCATCTTCTCGACAACCGTGCCGCTGAACTCCTCGTCCACGTCGATCACGACGGTCTCGTACGGCTCCTCGCGGTTGGCGCCCTCGCCCTTGAACAGCACGCGCGGACGGCTGATCGACAGCTCGAACCCTTCGCGGCGCATGTTCTCGATCAGCACGCCCAGCTGCAGCTCGCCGCGGCCGGCCACCTCGAAGGCGTCCTTCTCGGCGCTCTCGGTCAGGCGGATGGCGACGTTGGTTTCCGCCTCACGCTCCAGCCGGTCGCGAATCACGCGGCTCTGCACCTTGTCACCCTCGCGGCCCGCATAGGGGCTGTCGTTCACGGCGAAGCTCATGGACAGCGTCGGCGGATCGATCGGCTGCGCATGGACCGGCACGGAGACGGTCGGATCGCACAGCGTGTTGGACACGGTCGCCACGGTCAGGCCGGCAATGGCGACGATGTCGCCCGCCTTGGCATGCAGCACGGGCACGCGGTCCAGGCCTTCATAGGAGAAGATCTTGGTCGCACGGCCGGTCTCGACCTGCTTGCCGAACACGTCCAGCGCCTTGATCGGCATGCCGACTTCCAGGCGGCCGCTTTCCACGCGGCCGGTCAGGATGCGGCCCAGGAACGGGTCGCGGTCCAGCAGGGTCGCCAGCATGGCGAAGGCACCGTCCTCGTCCAGGTCGGGCGCGGGCACGTGGCTCACGATCTTCTCGAACAGCGGCACCAGGTCGCCCTCGCGCACGTCCTCGCTCACGCCGGCATAGCCGTTGCGGCCGGAGGCGTAGAGCACAGGGAAGTCGAGCTGCTCGTCATTGGCATCCAGCGTCACGAACAGGTCGAACACCTCGTCCAGCACCTCGGTCGCGCGGGCGTCGGAGCGGTCGATCTTGTTGACCACCACGATCGGCTTCAGGCCCAGGCCCAGCGCCTTGCCGGTGACGAACTTGGTCTGCGGCATCGGCCCTTCGGCCGCGTCCACCAGCAGGATCACGCCATCCACCATGGACAGGATGCGCTCCACCTCGGCGCCGAAATCGGCGTGACCCGGGGTGTCGACGATGTTGATGCGGTGGTTGCGCCACTCGATGGAGGTCGGCTTCGCCAGGATGGTGATCCCGCGTTCCTTTTCCAGGTCGTTCGAATCCATGGCCCGTTCTTCCACGCGCTGATTCTCGCGGAAGGTGCCGGACTGGCGGAACAGCTGGTCGACAAGAGTTGTCTTGCCGTGGTCGACGTGGGCGATGATCGCCACGTTGCGCAGGGACATGGTGCGTAAGGCTTTCGGAAGAGAATGGATCGCCGCGCCCTTAGCCGCGATGACGCGTTGCAACAAGGGGCGCGCTGTCATGCCGCTCCTTTGCCGCCCGCGCCGATGCCGCTAGGACACGGTAGAGGCCCAGCAGGAGTTTGATACGATGTGCGAGCAGGATCATGTGACGACGATGCGCGCCGGTCTCAGCCGGCGGCAGTTCGGCGCGTTTGCCGGCCTTGGCGCCCTGGCGGCCTGCGCCACCCCAAATGCGGGCGCGGCGGCCGGCCTGGCGGAGCGCAAGGTGACCTTTCCCGCCGACGGCGCGACGATGGATGCGTTCTGGGTCCACCCGCGCGACGGTCGTCACCCGGCGGTGATCCTGTGGCCCGATATCGCAGGCCTGCGCCCGGTATTCGAGATGATGGCCCGGCGGCTGGCGACGCAGGGCTTCGCCGTGCTGGTGCTGAACCCCTATTTCCGGGACCGGCCCGCCCCGCAATTCGCCGATTTTGCCGCGATCATGGAGGCCGGCTTCGCCACCGTGGCGCCATGGCGGGCGAAGAACGATGCCGCCGGCGTGACGCGCACCGCGCGCGATGTGGTCGCATGGCTCGACGGGCAGCCGCAGGTCGACACGAACGCTGGCATCGGCACGCAGGGCTATTGCATGGGTGGCCCATACACGGTGTGGACCGCCGCCGCAGCGCCGACGCGGGTGAAGGCAGCGGCCAGCTTCCATGGCGGCGGTCTGGTCACCGATGCGCCAACCAGCCCGCATGCGGTGCTGGACGACACGCAGGCGCAGTTCCTCATCGCGATCGCGCAGGATGACGATGCCAAGGCGCCCGGCGACAAGGACACGCTGCGGCAGGCAGCGCAGGCTGCCGGGCGTCCGGCGATCGTGGAGGTGTTCGCCGGCGACCATGGCTGGACCGTGGCCGACAGCCCGGCCTACGCGGAAGCGGAGGCGGAACGCGCCTGGACCGCGCTGCTGGCGCTGTACGAACGGGCGCTGTGACCGGGCGGCGGCAGGTCAGCGCCTGCCGCTCACCATTGGTGGCGGCCGTCCACGTCGATGATGGTGATCGCATCACGATCGAAATCGACGTTCATCCGGACGTTGTAGCTCATCTTCTCGACATCGGGCTGCTCATGGTCGGGCGAGCGGCCATGCGTGACCATGCCGCAGGTGGCACAGCTGAAATGCGCGCCATCGGTCGGTGCTAGGTGATCAGGTCGCGCCCGGTGCCCAGCAACGTGAACTGGTCGGGCGGGCAATAGGCCCACCGGGCCCCGACTCGGTCGCAATAGGTGCAGTTGCACCGGGTGACCTGTTCGGGCGTCGGCGCCTGGAACCGCACCCTTTCGCAATGACAGCTGCCTTCGAACATGCCCGCTCTCCCGTGACCTGCGCGACCCAGGTGGCCGTCAGCCGCTCCTGTCAGCCAGCGTCCGTCTCCGCCGGAAACTCTTCCGTGTCGATCGTGCCCCGGATCGCGTCATGATACCGGTGCCCGCGCACGGTCAGCTGGCTGATGAGCACCCCCGCCTCCGTCACGATCTCCTCCGCCACGGCGATCGTCGCGGCGGCGTGGTTCTGCTCCAGGTGGGCGATGCTGGTGGTGCCGGGGATCGCATGCACATGCTCGCCCTGCTGCAGTACCCAACGCAGCGCCAGCTGTGCGGGTGTGAGGCCCGCCTCCTGCGCCAGCGCCGCCAAGCCCCGGATCAGGCGCAAGTTCTCCGGCCAGTTCTCCGCCGAGAAGCGCGGCATCGACCGGCGCAGGTCGCCGTCCTCGAGCGTGGAGGGATCGGCCAGTTCCGCGCCAAACGCCCCGCGGCCCAGCGGGCTGAAGGCGACCAGCGCGATGCCGAGCTCCGTGCAGGCATCCTTGACCCCCAGTTCGACATTGCGGGTCCACAGCGAATATTCGGTCTGCACCGCGGCCATCGGGTGCACGGCATGCGCCTCGCGGACATGCGCTGCGCTCCATTCGGATACGCCATAAGCGCCGATCTTGCCGGCGGCGATCGCTTCCGCCAGCGCGCCGACCATGTCGGCAACCGGCACCTTGCGATCGAACCGGTGCATGTAGAACAGGTCGATATGGTCGGTCTGCAACCGTGCCAGGCTGTCCTCGATGGACTGGTGCATGGCCGCCGGGCGGCAGTCGATCCCGCGATTGGCCCCTTCGACCACGATGCCGGTCTTGCTCGCCAGCAGGAACTCGCCACGCCGGGCCTTAAGCGCACGGGCCAGCAACTCCTCGTTGGTGCCCTTGCCGTAGATGTTGGCCGTGTCGAGGTGGTTGCAGCCCAGGTCCAGCGCGCGGTTCAGCAGGCGGACCTTGTCCTCCTCCGCCGGTGGCGTGCCATACGCCCAGGACAGGTTCATGCAGCCCAGCCCGATCGGATGGACCTGGCGCCCCGCCAGCAAACGGATCACGACCATCCGTCCTGCGCTTCCAGCTGCTGCGCCAGTTCGCCGATCACGCGGTAGCAATCCAGCACCTGCGCGACCGAGCTGTTCGGCTCGCGCCCTTCGCGGATCGCGGCCACGAATTCGCGGTCCTGCAGCTCGATGCCATTGTTGCTGACCGCCACGCCGGCCAGGTCCACCGGTTCCTCGCGCCCGGTCACCAGGTCGTCGTAGCGGGCGATGTAGGTGGCGCTGTCGCCGATGTAGCGGAAGAAGGTGCCCAGCGGCCCGTCATTGTTGAACGACAGCGACAGGGTGCAGATCGCGCCGGTTTCGCTCTTCAGCTGGATCGACATGTCCATCGCGATGCCCAGTTCCGGGTGCTTCGGCCCCTGGATCGCATTGGCGGCGACGATGCGGCCCGCCTGATAGGCGAACAGGTCGATCGTGTGCGCCGCATGGTGCCACAGCAGGTGGTCGGTCCAGCTGCGCGCCTCGCCCTTGGCGTTCATGTTCTTGCGACGGAAGAAATAGGTCTGCACATCCATCTGCTGCACGGCGAACTCGCCTGCCACGATGCGGTTGTGCACGTACTGATGGCTGGGATTGAAGCGGCGGGTGTGGCCGACCATGCAGACGCGGCCGGTCGCCTGCGCCTTGTCCGCCACGGCCTGCGCATCGCCCCAGCTGTCGGACAGCGGGATTTCCACCTGCACATGCTTGCCCGCCTCCATGCACTGGATCGCCTGTTCGGCGTGCATCTGGGTGGGCGTGCACAGGATCACCGCGTCGACGTCCGGCAAGGCCAGCGCCTCGCCGAGCTCGGTGCCGGAATGGGGCGCGCCATACTTCGCGGCGACCTCCGCCGCCTGCTCGGCCCGGCGGCTGATGACGGAGGCGATCTCCACCCCGTCGATTTTCCGGAGGCCGTCGAGATGCTTTTCGCCAAAGGCACCGGCGCCGATCAGGGCGATACGCATGGGGGGAACTCCTGTAAGTTTCGTGGGCAACGGGTCAGGCGACGACCGTTTCCGCGACCTCGTTCTTCAGCACGATGTGGCCCAGCGCCGTGTTGGAACAGGGCACATGATAATGGCGGTGCAGTTCCGTCACCTTGCCCTGCAACGCGCCGCGCATGATCAGCCACATGACCATCTCGATCCCTTCGGACCCGGTCTCGCGCAGATATTCGATATGCTCGATCGTGCGCAGCTTCTGCGGATCGCTGGTCATCAGGTCCAGGAAACGCTGGTCCCATTCCTTGTTGATCAGCCCGGCGCGCGGACCCTGCAGCTGGTGGCTCATGCCGCCGGTACCCCAGATATGGACGTTCAGATCCTCCGGGTAGCTTTCCACCGCCCGCGCGATCGCCTCGCCCAGCATCCAGCAGCGATTGCCCGATGGCGGGGGATAGGTGACGACGTTGACCGCCACCGGCACGACCTTGACCGGCCATTGTGCCGGCGTCTTGTTGTCCTTGCTGTCGAAGAACACGTCCATCGGCACGGTCAGGCCGTGATCGACCTCCATCTCGTTGATGATGGTGATGTCGAACTCGTCCAGGATGCAGCTTTGCGCGATGTGCCAGGCCAGGTCCGGATGCCCGGGCACCGGCGGCACCGGGCGCGGACCCCAGCCCTCGTCCGCCGGCCTGAACTCGTCGGAGCAGCCGATGGCGAAGGTGGGAATGAACTTCATGTCGAAGGCGGATGCGTGGTCGTTATAGACCAGGATCACCACGTCGGGCTTCTCCTGCGCGACATAGTCCTTGGTCCACTGGTACCCTTCGAAGATCGGCTGCCAGTAGGGTTCGTCGGTCCGGCCCTGATCGACCATCGCGCCGATTGCGGGGATATGGCTGGTGCTCAGCCCGTGGGTGATGCGTGCCATGGTTCAGTACCCTCCCTTGATCGAGCGGTTGCCATGGGGCGAGCGCCCGCCGCCGACCATCATCGCGAAATATTCGTCCTTGGTCATGCCGGTCATGGTGCTGACCGCATCCTGGAAACTCAGCTTGTCGGTGGAGAACAGCTTGGCCAGGAAATAGATGTTGCCGCCCAGGTCCAGCAGCAAATTGTAATCGCGTGCGATCACCGCATCCTTGATCTCGTCCGACAGCTGCCATTCGTCCAGATAGGCGCGCTGGTCCGCCAGGAAGCGTGCGCGGTTGTCTTCCTTCATCAGGCTCATGGCGAACTGGTTCAGGTGGTATCCCTGCCGCGCCCGGCGCGCGGTATAGACGCGGGTGCCGGGGATGTCGTCGAACTCGGCGAGGTAGGCGGCCACATCGCGCGGCATGGTCTGTGTCATGGCTTGTTCTCCCAAACATAGCTGAGCGGCGCCTCGCGGAAGGCGAAGCGGTCGAGATGCCGCTCGATCACGCCGCGCAGCTGTTCGTTGCGGCTTTCATCGGGCGTGACCAGGGTAATGGCAATGCCGGCGGGTTGCGCATGCATCACGGCATTGTCGTGCTCGCCGAACGGAAATGCGGCGGTCTGCCCGTCCGCATCCCAGCTGGCGGCCATCTTGTGGCTCCAGTGCTTGACCAGCTGCTGCAGGTAGCGGGCGGGCTGTTCGCACGGTGCGAAGCCGGTGGCGGTGACGCCCGTCACAATCCGCGCGCCTGCAATTGCGCATCCAGCCGCGGGAACACCCGGCGAGCATTGCCTTCGAAGATCGCGTGACGCTGCTCCGCCGTGATGTCGAGCGCATCGACGTAGCGCTTGGTGTCGTCGAAATACTGCCCCGTCTCCGGGTCGATGCCGCGCACCGCGCCGACCATCTCGCTGCCGAACAGGATGTTCTTGCTCTCGATCACCTTGGCCAGCAGGTCGATGCCCGGCTGGTGGTAGACGCAGGTGTCGAAGAACACGTTGTTCATCAGGTGCTGGTCCAGCGTCGGCTGCTTCAGCATGTCCGCCAGCCCGCGATAGCGGCCCCAGTGGAACGGCACGGCGCCGCCGCCATGCGGGATGATGAAGCGCAGGGTCGGGAAGCGGCTGAACAGGTCCCCCTGCAGCAGTTGCATGAAGGCGACCGTGTCCGCGGCGATGTAGAACCCGCCGGTGGCATGCATCGCCGGGTTGCAGCTGCCGGACACGTGGATCATCGCCGGCACGTCCAGCTCCACCATCGCCTCGTAGATCGGGAACCAGTACGGGTCCGTCAGCGGTGGATGGGTGAAGTGCCCGCCACCGGGATCGGGGTTCAGGTTGCAGCCGATGAAGCCCAGTTCCGTGACGCAGCGGCGCAGTTCGGTGACCGACTCCGCCAGATCCGCCTGTGGGCTCTGCGGCAGCATGCACACGCCGGTGAACGTATCCGGGTAAAGCTGCGTCACGCGCCAGATGAGATCGTTGCAATGCCGCGCCCAAGCGGCGCTGACCCGCTGGTCGCCCACATGATGCGCCATGGCGCTGGCGCGGGGGGAGAAGATGGTCAGGTCCGCACCGCGCTCCCTGATCAGGCGCAGCTGGTTGTCCTCGATCGTCTGGCGCACCTCGTCATCGCTGATCGCGGGGTATGGCGGCGGAGCGCTCCCCTCCTTGAAAGCGGCGACCTGCGCCTCGCGCCACTGGTCGTGCCCCTTGGGCAGGACGGTATAGTGGCCGTGGCAGTCGATGATCAGTGTCATGCGGCCGATCCCCCCTCTTCTGTTCTGGTGTCTGTCGTTGCGGCGCGGCGTTGCGAAAGCACGGTCCCGCGCGTCATCACCGGCTCCACTCCCAATGCGTCCAGGGTGCGGGTGGCTTCTTCCATCTCCGCCGCCCGGCGCAAGCCGTGGGTGGCCATCCGTTCGCGATTATACGCCACCCGCTCCGTCCAGGACAGCGCCTTCTCCGACGCATCGAGTGATGCCATCACCTCGGTGAACACGCCCGCGGCATCGGCCGCGGCGGCGCATTCATGACTCAGCGCCTCCAGCCCCTTCACCATCACGGAGCGGATCATCTTGATGGCCGATGCCCGGCCGATCTCCGCCCCGACAACCTGCCGCCGGGTGAAGCCCAGTGCGGCCAGCCCTGCGTCGGCCGCCTCCGCCGCCGCTCCGGCCAGCAGCAGCGGCACGGCCAAGTCCTGCCCCACGGGCGCCATCACCGCCACATCGACGTAACGCCCGCCAGCAGCCTCGACCGCAGCAGCGGCGGCCCGCTTGGTGCCGGGCGCGACCGAATTCATGTCGCACCACAGCGCCCCGGCGGGCAGCAGCGCGGCATAGTCCTGGGCTGCAGGCAGCGCACTGTCCGCGGTGACCAGGGACAGCACGATCTCCGCCCCGGCCAGCGCGGCGGCTGCATCCGGCGCCGGTGTCACGCCCAGCGGCTGCATCAGCGCCCGTCGCCCGGGCAGCATATCCCAGCCATGCGCATGGCCCGCCCAGCTGCCAGCGCGGGCAAAGCGCGATCCGGCCTCGCCGAAGCCGATCAGCGCAATGCGCGGTGGGTTGGTTGCCGTCAGACTCATGATCCTCTTGCTCGGGCGTTTATCGGATGCGGGCAGTGCTTACAAGTTATTGCAATATCATATAGCAAAGATGGCTTGACGGGGCGACCTGCCCGGGTCCACCCCGCCAGGCGCGAACATAAAGGCAGGAGAGTCGCCCATGGCAGGTGTCGTCGTCCAGAACATCCAACGTGCAGATGCCGAAATCGTCGCCGCACTGGGCGCCTGCGGTGTCGCCACCGTGCATGAGTCGCAAGGACGCACCGGCCTGCTCGCCAGCTACATGCGGCCGATCTATGCCGGTGCGCGCATCGGTGCGTCGGCCGTCACCATCTCCGTGCCGCCGGGCGACAATTACATGGTCCATGCCGCGATCGAGCAGTGCCGCGACGGTGACGTGCTGGTGATCGCGCCCACCTCCCCGTGCGAGGACGGCTATTTCGGCGACCTGCTGGCGACCAGCGCGCAGGCCCGCGGCGTGCGCGGGCTGATCATCGACGCCGGCATCCGCGACGTGCGCGACCTGACCGAAATGGGCTTCCCCGTCTGGGCCAAGCGGGTCTTCGCGCAAGGGACGATCAAGGCATCGCTGGGCAGCGTGAACGTGGACGTGGTCTGCGCCGGCGCCTTCATCCGCGCGGGCGACGTGATCGTGGCCGACGATGACGGCGTCTGCGTCGTCCGGCGGGAAGATGCGCCCGAGGTGCTGAAGGCCGCGCAGGCGCGCGAGGCGAACGAAGGGGCCAAGCGCCAGCGGCTGGCCGGGGGCGAGCTGGGCCTGGACATGTACGGCTTCCGCCAGAAACTGACCGACATGGGCCTGAAGTGGATCTGACCGTGCAGCGCGAGGCACCCGTCATGTGGATGCGCGGCGGCACGTCCAAGGGCGCGTTCTTCCTGGCGGAGGACCTGCCCGCCGATCCGGCGGCGCGCGACGCCTTCCTGCTGCGGGTGATGGGCAGCCCCGATGCGCGGCAGATCGATGGCATGGGCGGCGCGGACCCGCTGACCAGCAAGGTCGCGGTGGTCGCTGCTTCGGAGCGTGAAGGCGTGGATGTCGATTACCTGTTCCTGCAGGTGTTCGTGGATCAGGCGCTCGTCAGCGACCAGCAGAACTGCGGCAACATGCTGGCCGGCGTCGGCCCCTTCGCTATCGAGCGCAGGCTGGTTGCGGCTGCCGGCAACGAGACGCGGGTGGCGATCCACATGGAGAATACCGGCCAGACGGCCATCGCCACCGTGCAGACACCCGGCGGAACGGTGACCTATGCCGGCGATGCACGGATCGACGGCGTACCCGGCAGCCATGCGCCGGTCCCGCTGGAGTTCCGCGACACGGCCGGTTCCAGCTGCGGCGCGCTGTTGCCGACCGGCAATGTGGTGGACGTGATCGAGGGCGTGCCCTGCACCCTGATCGATAACGGCATGCCCTGCATCGTGTTCAAGGCGGAGGATGTGGGCGCCACCGGCACCGAGAGCCGCGAGGAGCTGGAGTCCGACGCCATGCAGCCGCTGCGCGAGAAGATCGAGGCGATCCGGCTGGCCGCGGGCGAGCGGATGAACCTCGGGGCTGTGGCGGACAAGTCGGTGCCCAAGATGATGCTGGTCGCCCCGCCACAGCATGGCGGTGCGATGACCGTGCGCAGCTTCATCCCCAAGCGGGCCCATGCCACGATCGGCGTGCTGGGCGCGGTGACCATTGCCACCGCCTGCCTGCTGGACGGCTCGCCCGCAGCGGAGGTCGCCAGCATTCCGGACGGCACCAAGAAGACGCTCTCCGTCGAACACCCGACGGGCGAGATGACCTGCGTGCTGGAACTGGACGCGGATGGCGCCGTCGCCAGCGCGGCCCTGCTGCGCACCGCGCGCAAGCTGATGGATGGAACCGTCTATGTCTGACCGCATCACCAGCTGGCACCCCAGCCCGGGCAAGCCGCGCTTCACCCCGCCCCCCGGCGCAGTGGACGCGCACTGCCATGTGTTCGGCCCGCAGGACCGGTTCCCGTTCAGCCCCAAGGCCAAGTACCTGCCCGAAGATGCCGGGCCGGAGATGCTGTTCGCCCTGCGCGATCACCTTGGCTTCTCCCGCAACGTGATCGTGCAGGCCAGCTGCCATGGAACCGACAATGCCGCCACGCTGGACGCCATCGCGCGCTCCGACGGCATGGCGCGCGGCGTGGCGGTGGTCGATCCGGCGATCGGCGCGGAGGAACTGGCGGCGCTGCACGCGGGCGGCATGCGCGGCATCCGCTTCAACTTCCTCAAGCGGCTGGTCGACAATGCGCCCAAGGACCGGTTCCTGGAGGTCGCCAGCCGCCTGCCCGCCGGCTGGCACGTGGTGATCTATTTCGAGGCCGACATCCTGGAAGAGCTGCGCCCGTTCATGGATGCGATCCCCGTGCCGATCGTGGTCGATCACATGGGCCGGCCGGATGTGACCCAAGGCCCTGACGGACCGGACTTGCTGGCCTTCCGCCGCCTGCTGGACAGCCGGCCGGACATCCACTTCAAGCCCACCTGCCCCGATCGGCTCGACCCGTCCGGCGACCCGTGGGATGCCTTCGCCGCGGCCGTGCGCCCGCTGGTGGAAGAGTATCCCGACCGCTGCATCTGGGGCACGGACTGGCCGCACCCCAACATGCAGGATGCGGTGCCCGATGATGGCCACCTGACCGACATGATCCCGCGCATCGCTCCGACGGAGCAGCTGCAGCGCAAGCTGCTGGTCGACAACCCCCGCCGGCTTTACTGGGCGGAGGAGGTCTGACCGGTCAGTACGCTGCCGCCACGTCCAGCTTCGGGTCGGGGCCGAAACGGTTTTCGCCCGGGGTGCCGGGCAGGAACATGATCACCAGCATGGCGATGCTGGCGATCAGGCCGACGAACGGGATCAGCGACGCGACCACGAAGCCCAGATACCACCAGCCGCTCATGTTCCGGTCGTGCAGGCGCCGCACGGATACGGCGATCGACGGGATGAAGGTGGCCAGGAACCACAGCAGGATCAGCACGCCCACGCCGCTGAACATCGCCCCGTACATGGCGAACGGATCTTCCGGCGTGGCAGTGTCGAACAGCCCCGGCGTGCTGGCGAACATGATGCCGAGCAGTACCGTGTTGACGATCGTGATCAGCAACGCGAACGACCAGAACTCCATCCGCCGCGCCCGGCCGGTGAACTGGGCATAGCGTTTGAACGGCAGCACCATGTAATCGAGCATAGACATTCCCCCCTTTGTGATCCTGGTCACAGGCCAGGACTGTACAACAGCGTAAGGGGAAGGCCCGTTCGCGGCAATGCCGATCCCCGGTGTGGCAGGTCCGGTCTGTCTGACGGCATACAATGCGGAACACCGCCGGCTCCGATCGATTCACATATATGAACCGTTCAGTTGGCCGAACCCGACCCAAATGGCCCGGTGAACGGACGCGCGGGGCGGGCCTTTACGGGCGCCGTCCCGCTTCGGTTCAGCTGCCCCACACCTCTGCCGCCACATCCACCACCAGCCGGATCTTGGCTGCCTGCTGCTCCACCGACAGGTCGTTGCCGTGCACGGTGGAGGCAAAGCCGCACTGCGGGCTGAGCGCCAGCTGGTCGATATCGACGAACTTCGCCGCTTCCTCGATCCGCAGCAGCACGTCCTCGCGGCTTTCCAGCTCGCCCAGCTTGGTGGTGACCAGGCCCAGCACCACCGTCTTGCCCTTGGGCAGGAAGCGCAAGGGCGCGAAGTCGCCGGAACGCGGATCGTCATATTCCAGGAAGAAGGCGTCCACCGCCAGCTCGTTGAACATGATCTCCGCCACCGGCTCGTAGCCGCCTTCCGCGGCCCAGCTGCTGCGGAAATTGCCGCGGCACAGATGCACCGCGCGGATCATGTCGTCGGGCGCGCCGGCGAAGCTGTCATTGATCAGCTGGGCGTAGCGGCGCGGCGTCGCGTCGGGGTCGATCCCGCGCGCCTTGGCGTCCGCGCGATGACTGTCGTCACACAGATAGGCCAGGTTGGTGTCGTCCATCTGGATGTAGCGGCAGCCAGCTTCCGCCAGGCTGGCGACCTCCGCACGGTAGGCGGCGGCGACGTCGGCGTAGAAGTCCTCCATGTCCGGATAGACATCGGCCGGGATGCCGTCGCGCCCGGCGCGGAAGTGCAGCATGGTGGGGCTGGGGATCGACACCTTCGGCGTGCGCGTGGTCTGCCCCGCCAGGTAGGTGTAGTCGGCCAGCTGGATCGGCTGGCGATGCGCGACCTTGCCGGTCACCACCATCTTGGGCGGGGCGAACTGCACATCGGTGCCCGTGTCGTTCTTGAACGCCTTGGCGATGCCGCCCTGCTCCTCCACGCCATCCAGCTGCAGCAGGAAATCGGTGTGGAAGAAGTATCGGCGATACTCGCCGTCGGTGATCGCCTGCAGGCCCAGACCCTCCTGCCAGCGGACCAGCTCCGCGATCGCCTCGTCCTCGATCTGGCGCAGCGCGGCGCGGTCGATCTCGCCCGCGGCCCGCCGGTCGCGCGCCTCGATCACGGACCGGGGACGCAGGAAGGAGCCGACATGGTCGGCGCGGGAGGGGAGCTTGCAGGTCATGGGCGCGCCATAAGCGAGCGGAACCTGCCGGCGCAATGCCGTTCAGCGATGTGCTTGGATCGGGCGCGGCAACGCCCAGATAGGATACGACACCACAAGAAGGACCGAACATGCGTGCCTGGATGCTGCCCGCCAATGCGACCGGCTTCGATCAACTGCGCTTGCGCGAACTGGAGCAACCCCGGCCCGGGCCCGGCGAGGTGCTGGTACGCCTCCGCGCATGGTCGCTGAACTATCGCGACCTGATGGTGGCCGCCGGCAAGTATATGGGTGGCGGGCTGCAGGCCGATGCCATTCCGCTGTCCGACGGGGCGGGCGAGATCGCAGGCGTGGGCGCCGGCGTCGCCGACCTGAAGGAAGGCGACCGGGTGCAGACCTCGTTCTTCCCCCACTGGACGGATGGCGCGCCGGTGACCCACGTGGCGCTGGGCGATGGCCGTGCGCCGGGCGTGCTGGCGGAATATGTCGTGCTGCCCGCCACCGGCGTGGTGCCGATGGCGCCCAGCCTGTCCTTCGCGGAGGCCGCCTGCCTGCCCTGCGCCGGCGTGACCGCATGGAACGCACTGTATGAAGGGCCGCGCGCACTGCTGCCGGGGATGCGGGTGCTGGTGCTGGGCACTGGCGGCGTCTCCACCCTGACGCTGGCCATCGCCAAGGCCGGCGGGTGCGAAGTGTTCGCCACCTCCAGCCAGGATGCGAAGCTGGCGAAGATGCGCAACTGGGGTGCGGACCGCACAGTCAACTACCGCACCACCCCCGAATGGGGCGCCTGGGCGAAGGAACTGGGCGGGGTCGACAAGGTGGTCGAGGTCGGTGGCGCCGGCACGGCGGAACAGTCCATGGCCGCGCTGCGCACCCATGGCGAACTCGCCTTCATCGGCGTGCTGGAGCCGGAAGGCGGCCCGAACCCGCGCGGCCTGATGATGAGCGCGGCCACCATGCGCGGCATCTTCGTGGGATCGACCGCGATGGCCCGGCGCCTGAACGCCGCGGTGGAGGTGAACGGCATCCGGCCGATGATCGGGCGCTCGTTCGCCTTCACGCAGGCACCCGATGCCTACGCCCATGCCGCCGGGCCGGACAGTTTCGGCAAGACGGTGATCGAGCTGGGCTGATCCCGGCGCCCCCTCCCGGTCGATCCGGAAGGGGCGCCACTTCGATCAGAACGGGATGTCGTCGTCCAGGTCGTCGGCATAGCCACCGCCGCCGCCCTTGCCGCCGCTGGCCGGCGTCTGGCCCCATTCGTCGCCCCCGCCGCCGCCACGGCCGGACGATCCGCCGCCGCGACCATAGTCGCCGCCGCCACCGCCGCCCGATCGCTGGCCACCGCCGCCGCCACCGCCGCCGCCGCCGCCCTGCGCGCCACCGGGGCCGTCCAGCATGGTCAGCGTGCCGTTGAAGCCGCGCAGCACGATCTCGGTGGAATAGCGGTCAGCGCCGGACTGGTCCTGCCACTTGCGGGTCTGCAGCTGGCCTTCGACGAACACCTTGCTGCCCTTGCGCAGGAAGCGCTCGGCGACGTTGACCAGCCCTTCGGAGAAGATCGCCACGGTATGCCATTCGGTGCGCTCCTGCTTGGAGCCGTCCTTGTCCTTCCAGCTTTCGGTGGTGGCGATGCGCAGATTGCATACCTTGCCGCCATTCTGGAACGACCGAACCTCCGGGTCCTGGCCCAGATTGCCGATGATCATGACCTTGTTCAGGCTGCCCGCCATTGTTCTTCCAATCCTTCAGTCAGAGCCCGGCGGCAAGCGCGAGCCAATAGGTGATGCCGGCCGCGACGTAGGCCAGCACGAAAAGGTACAGCAGCATGACAATCGGCCACTTCCAGCCGTTGGTCTCCCGCCGAGTCACTGCAATAGTCGACAGACATTGCGGCGCAAACACGAACCACGCCAGGAAGGCCAGCGCCATCGGCAGGGTCCAGCGCGCGGCCAGCTGCTGTTCCAGCGCGACCGCCGTGCTGTCCTCGTCCTCCGCCGCGACGGCGTAGGTGGTGGCGAGCGACGACACCGCCACCTCGCGCGCGGCCATGGCCGGGATCAGCGCCAGCGCCATGTCGCGGTTGAAGCCGATCGGCTCCACCACCACGGCCAGGCCGTTGGCGATGTGCCCGGCGATGCTGGCATCCACCTGGTCCTCCCCCGGCCCAGCCTGCGGGAAGCTGAGCAGCAGCCACAGCGCCACCGTCACCGTGAAGATGATAGTGCCGGCCCGGCGCAGGAACACCCAGGCGCGCTGCCACAGGCCGATGGTGATGTCGCGCAGCGACGGCCACTGGTAACGCGGCATCTCCATGATGAAGCCGCTGGCGCCGCCCTTCGCCACGCTGCGCCGCATCACCCAGGCCACCACCAGCGCGCCGACGATGCCGGCCACATACAGCGCGAACAGTACCGTGCCCTGCAACCCGATGCCGCCGCCGATGTTACGCGCCGGAATGAAGGCGGCGATGATCACGGCATAGACCGGCAGCCGGGCCGAACAGGTCATCAGCGGGGCGATCATGATGGTGGTCAGCCGATCCTTCGGATCGGCGATCGCGCGTGTCGCCATGATGCCGGGAATGGCGCAGGCAAAGGACGACAGCAGCGGAATGAAGCTGCGCCCCGACAGGCCTACGCCGGCCATCATCCGGTCCATGATATAGGCGGCACGCGCCATGTATCCCGATTGCTCCATCAGCAGGATGAAGGCGAACAGGATGACGATCTGCGGCAGGAACACGACCACCGACCCCACGCCCGCCAGCACGCCCTGCGTCAGCAGGTCGCGCGGCAGGCCCGCGGGGATGAACGCCTCGGCCAGGCCGGTCAGCCAGCCGACAACGCCTTCCAGCGCATCGGCGAACGGCGTGGCCCAGGCGAACACCGCCTGGAACATCACGAACAGCAGCGCGAACAGGATCGGCGGCCCGGCCCATGGGTGCAGCAGCACGCTGTCCAGCCTGGTATGCAGCCGATGCGCGCCGCTTTCGGCCAGCACGGCCCGCTGCGCCATCATCCGCGCCGACAGCCGGCGTTCCGTGCCGGTCAGCTGCTGCGCGACGGCCGGCGGCGGAGCGGTCACACCGTCGCGCCCGGCCTGCTCCAGCGCGGCAAGCAGTTCCGCCAGTCCGCGCTTGCGCACGGCCACGGTCGGCACGACCGGCACGCCCAGCGCCGACTGCAACGCAGCCGGGTCCAGCACCAGTCCGTCCCGTTCCGCCATGTCGATCATGTTCAGGGCCACCACCACCGGGCGGCCCAGGGCGATCACCTCCTGCGCGAACACCAGATGCTGTTCCAGGTTCGCTGCGTCGAGCACCAGCACCAGCACCTGCGGCCGCGCCTGGCCGGGCTGCTCGCCCATGACCACGCGGCGCGTCACCTCCTCGTCCGGACTGGCGGCATCCAGCGCGTAGCTGCCGGGCAGGTCGAGCAGCTCCACCGGCTCGCCGGAGGGCAGCACCAGCCGCCCTGCCTTGCGCTCCACGGTGACGCCCGGATAATTGGCGATCTTCTGCCGCGCGCCGGTCAGTGCGTTGAACAGCGCACTCTTGCCGGCATTTGGATTGCCGACCAGCGCCATCGTGCGGGGTATGCTCATGCCGGACCTTCGGGTGTCACGCTGATTGCGCGGGCATGCACCCGGCGGACCGCCACCACCATGCGCCCGATGCGCAGCGCCAGGGGATCACGACCGGCGAAGATGCCACGATGCGCCACGCTGACCATCGCGCCCGGCTCCACCCCCAGTGCCTGCAGACGCTTGGCCTCCTCCGGCACGAAGGCGACCCAGTCCACGGCCACGATCCGGGCCGTCTGTCCCCGGGCGATGACATCCAGACCGATCATCTGCGGGGAATGCTCCATGCGGTGCGCAAGTGGCAGATGGCGGCGCTTCTTGCAACGCATTCGCGCAAAGCGCGGACGTCATATAAGTCTTTGGGGAAGCAGCCAGAAACCAAATGGTTAATCTGCCGTTATGGTTAATGAAGGATGCCTGTCAGCAAAGGTTAACAAACCATGAGCCCGCACAACCGCCTGGTCGCCGCCACCCGCATGGATGCGCATACCGTGACCGGTTCGCCGCTGAACACCCGGCCCGATCGCTGGCCGGGCATCGCGCGTGTGGGCGTCGTCGCGGCGCTTGCCGTGATCGGCTGGTCGGTGATCCTGCTGCCGGTGCTATAGGTCAGCGCGCCGGGTAGCGCAGCCGGCCCAGGAACCGCGCCACGTCGAACCGCTCACGCGGGCGCAGCAATTGCGACTTCAGCTTCTCGAACTGCATCACGTTGTCCAGCCGCCGATCCAGAAAGGCCTGCGTGTCTGCCTGCTCCTCGCTGTCATCCTCCACGAACACCGCCAGCGTGCTGGCATAGACCGCCAGCAGCGTCGCCCGTTTGGTGTAGTGGTTGTAGTCGGTGGCGGTATCCCCTGCCATGCGCCACATCAGGTCGGCACTGTGCCAGCCGGTCCGGAGGGCCTGCGCCGCATTCTGCGGCAAGGCCTGGATCGCCAGCGCCCGGCGCAAGGCTTCACGCTGGCGCCCCATCGCCTCCAGCCGGAACAGCAGCAGCGCGCGGATGCGGGCGCGTACCTTCATCGCCGCCAGCGCCTCCGCCGTTAAGGCCGCCTGCATGGCCGCATCGATCGAGGCGATCCAGCCGGCAATCATGTCGATTGCGCCACCGGGAAAGGCCAGCCGCGCGACCGCCGGATCGACACCGGCGATGTCGGCTGCCCCCAGCAGCGCCGCATCGCTCCATCCATCGAACGCCGCCATGTCGGCGATGATCGGGGCCAGCGCGATGCGCAGCTCGTCCAGCGTCATGTCGGTCATGGTCGGGCCTGCGACCAGGTCGATGGTGTCGGCCATCAGAAGCTCGGCCCGTATGACCGGGCGGCGCCCTCGCGCTCGCCCGCCGGCTTGGCGCTGCGGTCGATCTCCGCCAGCGTGACGCTGTTGTTGCCGTCCAGCGCGGCATAGTCGCGGGCGGAACGGCCGGAATTGTCCACCCGGTCCGGATCGGCGCCGGCCTCCAGCAGGACGCGCATCAGCCCGGTATCGCGCTGGTGCACGGCGGACATCAGCGGGGTTTCGCCTGCCTGGTTCTGCTCGTCCACCCGGGCACCGGCGCGCACCAGTGCCGCCACGCCTTCGTCGAAGCCGATCTGCACGGCGCGCAACAGCGGGGTGACGCCGCGATTGTTGGCGAGGTTGGTGTTGGCGCCGCGCCCGGTCAGGAAGTTGATCCAGGTCACGTCGCGCCGCTCCACGGCGATGTGCAGCGCATTGTGCCCGTCGCTGATGTCGCGCGAATTGATGATGGTGGAGCCGCCGGGCTCGTCCAGCATCTGGATGACCTTGGCGCCGTCCTTCTTCTTCACCGCGTCCAGAAACTGGTAGCCGGGGGAATAGTTCTGCGCCGCCGCGGGCATGCCGACCGCCGCGATCCCGGCGGGCACCAGCAATGCGGCCGCCAGCCCCGTCAGTCCGCCACGCACACCCTTCAACACCCTGTTCACCGCAACCGTCACGCCCTATCTCCTTGGGGGCGGGCAAAGCCTGCAACCCTTGACTCATCCCTTGTTTGCCGGGTGTTAGCAGAGCATGAACCGTACTGCCATGATTGTGCCCGCCCTTCGCCGTGCGGCCCTGCCGCTCGCCGCGCTGCTGCTGCTGCCCGCCTGTGGCGGTGCAGTGGAGCCGCCGCTGGCCGGGACCGGGATCGGCGGCCCGTTCCAACTGACCGGAGAAGACGGCCAGACCGTCCGCTGGAGCGATTTCGAAGGCAAGTACCGCATGGTCTATTTCGGCTACGCCTACTGCCCGGACGTTTGCCCCAACGACGTGAACTTCATGATGAAGGGCTACACCGCCTTCAAGCAGCAGGACCCGGCACGCGCTGCCAGGGTGCAGCCATTGTTCATCACGATCGATCCGGCGCGCGACACTCCCGAAGTCGTGACCGAGTTCACCGATGCCTTCTCCCCCGATCTGCTGGGCCTGACCGGCACGGAGGCGCAGATCGCCGACGCGGCAAAGAAGTTCGCGGTCTATTACCAACGCGGCGAACCTTCGGCCGACGGGGGCTACCTGATGGATCACACCCGCGGCGCCTATCTGTTCGGACCCGACGGCGAGGCCATTGCGCTGCTGCCGGTCGAGCAGAACCCCGAGGCCGTTGCAGCGGAGCTGGACCGATGGGTGAGCTGAGGCCGCGCTTCTGGGAGCTGCCGCTCACCAGCCTGACCCGGGCGGAATGGGAATCCCTGTGCGACGGCTGCGGGCGCTGCTGCCTGCACAAGCTGGAGGACGAGGATAGCGGCGCGGTGATCGAGACCAATGTCGCCTGTCGCCTGCTCGACACCGGCACCGGCCGCTGCAGCGATTACCGCAACCGCCGCGCCTTTGTCCCCGACTGCATCCGCCTGACCGCCGACCTGGTCGGCAAGCTGACCTGGCTGCCGCCCAGCTGCGCCTATCGCCTGCGCGCCGATGGCGACCCGCTGCCGGATTGGCACCCGCTGCTGACAGGCGACAGTGCCGCCATGCACCAGGCCGGCATCAGCGTCGCCGGGCGGGTCATCGCGGAGGACGATGCCGGCCCGCTGGAACAGCACATCGTCGACTGGAACAAGGGCGACGAGTGGGACGACGATGATGACGAGGAGGCGGACGACACGCCGCCGGTGTTCTTCGTCCGGTGATCGGCTGGCTGCGCCGGGCCGAGCCGAAGCCTGCAACGATCGTTGTGGGGGAGCGGGAACTGCCGCTGGCCATCCGCGCGCATGCCCGTGCCACCCGCCTGACCATGCGCTTGGCGCCCGACGGGTCGGAGGTGCGCATCACGATGCCGCGCGGGGTGCGCATCGCGGAGGCGGTGTCCTTTGCCCGCAGCCGGCGCGGCTGGCTGGCGCAGCAGCTGGCCCGCGTGCCGCACCACGCACCGCCTGCGCCGGGCGGCACGCTGCTCCATCGCGGCACGGCGCTGCCGATCGACTGGCATGCCGCCCATCCTCGCACGCCTGCCATCATCGGGGGGTCCTTGCGCTGCGGCGGCCCGGTGGAGACGCTGACCCCGCGCCTGGCCCGGTGGCTGGCGACCGAGGCGGAAGCGCTGCTGGCGGACGACCTTGCCCATTATTGCGCCCGTGCCGGCGTGGCCGCGCCGGCCCTGCGGCTGTCGCGCGCGCAGCGCCGCTGGGGCAGCTGTTCCAGCGGCGGCACGGTTCGGATCAACTGGCGGCTGATACAGGCGCCCGACCCTGTGCGCCGCTCGGTGGTGGCGCATGAGGTGGCCCACCTTCTGCACTTCGACCACTCGCCCGCCTTTCACGCGGCGCTGGCGCGGATTTATGATGCCGACCTGCCGGCCGCGGATCGCTGGCTGAAGGCACACGGCCGCAGCCTGTACGCCGCATTCGGGTAGGAACTGGCGCTCGGGCCCTGCAGCCCCTATCTCCCGCAGCATGAACTTCTGGCGACGCATATCACCGCGCACCGCGGTACAGGATTTCGCGCAGGAATGGCGCCAGCCGGCACCTCACCGCTGGAAGGTGCTGGGTGTGTCGATCGCGGCGACGTTCTTCATCTTCATGATGTTCGTGCCCGAAAACCAGCGGATCGAGCCGCGCCCGCCGCAGGTCACCTGGATCACCAGTTTCGCGCCCGACCGGACGGATGACGAGATCGCCGCGAGCAATCTGGCCAACCAGCAACGGCAGGACGAGTTGGCCGCGCGGCTGGCCCGGCGGGAGGAGATCCGCAAGAACCTGTACCGCGAGCTGGGCCGCGCGACCTTTGTCGATGTGGACGCGATGGAGCGCCAGATCGCCAAGCAGGAAGCGGCTGCTGCGCCTGCTCCCGCTGCTGCGCCTGCCCGAGATGGCGCGCAACCTGCCGACTGATTCCGACGATCGCTGGCTCGCCGCCGCCGCCGCACTGGCGGAGCGTAGCCGGCCACTGAGTCGCCCGAACCCGGCGGTGGCTGCGCTGCTGGTGAAGGACGGCATGGTGGTCGGGCGCGGCTGGACGCAAGCCGGCGGGCGCCCCCATGCGGAGGCAATGGCGCTGGCTCAGGCCGGCGGGCAAGCGCGCGGTGCGACGCTGTATGTCACGCTGGAACCCTGCGCTCACCAGTCCACCCGCGGCCCCGCCTGCACCGATCTGGTGGTCGCGGCCGGGATCGCGCGGGTGGTGATCGGCGTGACCGATCCGGACGATCGCACCGCCGGTCGCGGCAAGGCGCGGCTGCGCGGCGCGGGCATCGTGGCGGAGGGTGCGGGTGACGCACGCTGCGCCGGCAGCCTGGCGGGCTACCTGGCGCAGGCCGCGTTGGGCCGGCCGCATGTGACGCTGAAACTGGCTACCTCGCTGGATGGCTGCATCGCGCTGGCGGACGGCACCAGCCGGTGGATCACCGGCCCGGCCGCCCGGGCCCACACGCACCGCGAACGCGCGCGGGCCGATGCGATCCTGGTGGGTGGCGGTACGCTGCGCGCCGATGCGCCGGCACTGGACGTGCGCCTGCCGGGCCTGGAAGATCGCGCGCCCCGCCGGCTGGTGCTGACCGGTGGCGCGGTGCCCGATGGCTGGATCGCCCTGCCCGATCCGCAGGCGATCCACGATCTGCCGGGCGTGCAGTACCTGTTCGTCGAAGGCGGGGCGCAAGCGGCGGCGGCCTTCCTGCGCGCCGATCTGGTCGACCGGCTGCTGCTCTACCGCGCACCGGTGCTGCTGGGCGGCGGCAAGCCGGCGCTGGCGGATCTGCAGCTGGCCGGGCTGTGGCAGGCGCATGATCGCTGGCGGCTGACCGATCGCCGCCACTTCGCACCCGACACGCTCGAAATCTTCACCCGCACACGTTAGGGGTCACCCATGTTCACCGGCATCGTCACCGCCATCGGCACCATCACCCAGGCGGAAACGCTGGGCGATCTGCGCCTGACCATCGCCTGCCCATGGGATCCCGCCACCATCGCCATCGGCGCTTCCATCGCCTGTTCGGGCGTGTGCCTGACGGTGGTGGATCGCGGCGGCGCGGCCGGCGACGCGTGGTTTGCCATCGACCTGTCGGCCGAAAGCGTCAGCCGTACCGCGCCGGGGATGTGGGAACAGGGGCGCCGGCTGAACCTGGAACCGTCGCTGCGTGTAGGGGACGAACTGGGCGGGCACATCGTGTCCGGCCATGTCGACGCGACCGGTCAGGTGATTGCCGCCGATCCGGTCGGCGGGTCCACCCGCCTGACCATCCGCGCGCCTGCCGCCCTGGCCCCGTTCATCGCGCCCAAGGGCTCCATCAGCGTGGATGGCGTGTCACTCACGGTGAATGCGGTGGAGGACCAACCCGACGGCGCGGCCGACTTCACGCTGAACATCATCCCCCATACGGGCGAGGTCACGACCCTGAGCGGACTGGCGGCGGGCTCCACGGTCAATCTGGAGATCGACACGGTGGCGCGGTACCTGCAGCGGCTGGAGGCCCTGCGCAACCGGTCCTGAGCGGTGCGCGGGCGTCCCTGGCCCGGCGCAACCTACGCCGTGATCGCCGCCAGCGCGTCCGTGAACTTGCCCAGATTGCCCGGAGTCAGCCCGGCGATGTTGATCCGCCCGCTGCCCGCCATGTAGATCGAATGCTCGGACCGGAGCGCCGCGATCTGCGCCGGCGTCAGCGGCAGCATGGCGAACATGCCCTGCTGCCGGCCATAGGGCGTCAGGTCCAGCGTGCCGGCAGTACCATGCGCCGCCAGTGCGTCGCGCACCCCGCGGATGCGCCGGCGCATGCCTTCCAGCTCAGCCAGCCAGTCGGCGGTGAGCGCGGCATCCTCCAGCACCAGCCGCACGGCGGCGGCGCCGTGATCGGGCGGCATGGACCAGTTGGCGCGGGCCAGCGCATGGCCATTGCTCATGATCCGGGTCGCGGCATCCGCATCCTGGCCCTGCCAGTACAACGCACCCACCCGGTCGCGATACAGGCCGAAATTCTTGTCGCAGCTATAGGCGACCAGCGCCTCCGCCACACCTGCCAGCACGGCGCGGGCGCCATAGGCGTCCTCCGCCATGCCCGCGCCCAGCCCCTGATAGGCCAGGTCGACGATCGGCAGCACCACGCCGTTCGCCAGCGCCGCCACGATCCGGTCCCACTCGCCCGGCGTGTAGTCGACGCCGGTCGGGTTGTGGCAGCAGCCATGCAGCAGCACCGCGGCGCCTTCGCCCGCAGTCGCCAGCGCCGCCAGCAGCGCCTCGATATCGGCCGCGCCCTCGGCGGTGGCGTGATTGAAGGGGACCAGTTCCAGGCCCAGATCGGCCACGATCTGCGCGTGGTTCGGCCAGGAGGGCGTCCCCATCAGCACGCGGGTCGCGCCCGCCCGCTTGGCCAGCGCCAGCGCCAGCCGCACAGCGCCGGTGCCGCCCGGCGTCTGCATGCCGTCCAGCCGGTCCGGCTTGTCGCTCTTGCCGAAGATGTGCGGGATCAGGCGGTGGACGAAGCCCATGTCGCCCTCAGGGCCAAGATAGGCCTTGCTGTCCTGCCCTTCGACCAGCCGCCGCTCCGCCGCCTTGATCGCGCCGAAGACCGGCGTGGCGCCGCTCTCCGTGCGGAACACGCCGACGCCTAGGTCGATCTTGTCGGGCGCGGGATCGGCATCATGCAGCTTGATCAGCGCCAGCAGCGCATCGGGCGATTGTTGTGTCAGGCGGTTCAGCATAGCGGGTGCGCACATGCCCCCGCAGCCCCCTGCCCGCAAGTCACTTTGTTGCGCAGATCGCGCCGACAACGCGACTAGAACGGCATCCAGGTCTGGTCGCGGGTAAACTTCATGTAGCCGACATTGACGCCCAGCCGCAGGCCGGCGCCCACGCGGATGGGGATCAGCACCACATTGCCCTTCCGCAGGTAGGATGCGGTGAAGCCGCCGGCGAGATAGACCTGGCCTTCGCCTGCGGGGAAGCGGGAATACAGCTCCTCGCTGTCGAACAGGTTGTACACCAGCACGAAGGTGTTGCCGGCATTGGCACCCGCATCGAAGCCGACCGAGGGGCCGGTCCAGTACACCGTCTTCTGCCCTTCGACCTTGTGGAACAGCGTGCCCGAACCATAGCGCGCGCCGACGATGAAGGCCGCGCTCGCCTCGCGCCCGACGACATAGGCGTTGGGTTCGCCCTGCTTGGACAGGATGTCCTGGATCAGCCGGGCGAGCCCTTCGGCGCCCTTGCCGAACAGCCCTTCGGCCGCACCGATCAGGTCGTCTTCCTGGTAGGTGTCGCCCTGCGCGCCGGCGACCTGCGGATTCACCGCCGCCTGGGTGGCTGCCTCCGACGCGTAGGGGCTGGTCACGGCCGGCGCCTGTTCAACCGGCGGTGGCGGGGAGCTGATCCCGTCGGCCGGGGCCAGTTCGCCATTATAGGTGGGGTAGTCCTGCGTGGCCGGTGGCGACCCGTTCAGGTCGCCGTCGATCGCGGCATCTGGGTCGATGGTGGTGACACCCTGCGCGGCGGCGGGCAGCGAGGCCAGCGGCGCGGCCACCAGCGCCGCAAGGGCCAGCAGGGCGGCGCCGAAGCGCCCGCGAGCGAACATTTGCGCGGTCATCGGCTTTCCAGAAACCCCCATAATCATCACCATTTACACGGCCACGCCAACAAGCACCCCTGCCCGTTAAGCCGCAATGAACGCCGCGCCAAGGGTGCGTTCGGCCGGCTGCGAGGGCCGTTGCCGTTTGTTGGGGGGCGTTCTAAGGCAACGCGCATGAACGCGGATACCGAACGGCAGATGCTGGCCAAGGCGGAAGTGCTGATCGAGGCGCTGCCGTATCTGCAACGCTATGCGGGGCGCAGCTTCGTGGTGAAATATGGCGGCCATGCCATGGGCGATCCCGCCATGGCGCGGGCCTTCGCCCATGATGTCGTGCTGCTGAAGACGGTCGGCATCAACCCGGTGGTGGTGCATGGCGGCGGCCCGCAGATCGGTGCCATGCTGAAGAAGCTGGGCGTGGAAACGCGCTTCATCGACGGCCTGCGCGTGACCGATCGCGCCACGGCGGAGGTGGCCGAGATGGTCCTGTCGGGTGCCATCAACAAGGAACTGGTCGGCTGGATCGCGCGCGCCGGGGGCAAGGCGCTGGGCATTTCCGGCAAGGACGGCAACATGGTCACCGCAGCCAAACTGACCCGCACCAGAAAGGACCCTGACAGCCTGATCGAACAGGCGATCGACCTTGGCTTCGTGGGCGAACCGCAGGTGATCGACACCGCGATCTTGGAAACCGCCAGCAGCGCCGGGATGATCCCGGTCGTGGCGCCGATCGGCGCCGGGCTGGACGGGGAAACCTACAACATCAATGCCGACACCATGGCCGGCGCGCTGGCCGCGGCGCTGGGGGCGGCACGGCTGTTCCTGCTGACGGACGTGGCCGGCGTGCTGGACGCGGACAAGCAGCTGGTCAGCAACCTGACGCCGACCGACATCGCCCGGCTGACCGCCGAAGGCGCGATCAGCGGCGGCATGATCCCCAAGCTGGAAACCTGCGTCCATGCGGTGGAGGCGGGATGCGAGGCCGCGGTGGTGCTGGATGGCCGCGTGCCCCATGCCATGCTGCTGGAATTCTTCACCTCGCGCGGCGCCGGCACGCTGATCCGGGCGAATGCCTGACATGCGCGCCAGCCTCCTGCCCGTTCTTGCCCTGCTGGCCGCTTGCGGCGGCGAGGCACCCGCGCCGCAGCCGACCGGCAGCGCGGCGCCGCAAACCCTGCGCGACACCCTGGAAGATCCGCTGGCGACGCCCGCCGCGCTGCCGCCGCAGGTGGCCGAGTTCCCGGCCCTGTCCAGCCGCACCTGCATGGATGTCGTGCGCTTCTATGGCGATGCCCTTGCCGCCGGCGAGTGGGAGCAGGCGGCGCTGGCCTGGGCCGACCCGGTGATCGACGGCGCCCGGCTGCAGAGCGTCTTCGGCAGCTACCAGCAGCCGGCCTTCACCTGGGGCGACCCGGTGGAGGAAGGCGCCGCCGGCTCGCTATATTGCACCGTGGAAGGCACGCTGACCGATGCCGCCACGCCCGGCACCGCGCCTGTTTCCGGCACGCTGGAGCTGAAGCGCGTCAACGATGTCGACGGCGCCACGCCCACGCAGCTGCGCTGGACGGTCCGTTCCTCCAGCTTCATCGAACCCACCGAACGCTCGGGCCCGTCCAGTTGACCTGGCCCGCCTGAGCAGCAGAAAGATCCCATCGTGCTGTTACTCACCCTGTCGCAGATCGTCGGTTACCTGATCAACATCATCATCATCCTGGTGATCGTGCAGTTCGTGTTGAGCCTGCTGGTATCGTTCAATGTCGTATCCATGCGCACCAGCTGGGTCGCGGCGATCTGGACCTCGGTCAGCGCGCTGCTCGACCCGATCCTGTCGCCCATCCGCCGCATCCTGCCCAACACCGGGGCGATCGATTTTTCCCCGCTGGTGCTGATCGTGGTGCTGAACATCATCAACATCGTGCTGCAGAACCTGGCCTACAGTCAGATGGCCGCCGCATGATCGTGCGGCGGGCGGCGCTGTTGCTCGCCCCGGCGCTGGCGCTGACCGCGTGCATGGGTGGCGGCAGCCGGCAGAGCGACGGATTGAGCCGCCGCGCGGTGGCGGAGGCGCGGCGTGGCCCGCCGCTGCGGCCGATGGCCCAGCCGACCAGCATCATCGCCGCCGAGATCGCGCTTGCCCGCGCCGCGCGCGAAGACGGGCAATGGCCGGCGCTGGCCGCCCGCGCCACGGGCGACGCACGGATCGCCTGGAACGACGCCGCCGTGCCGGCCGCCGGCTGGCTGGCGGGCCGCGCCAGCCCCGCGACGCCCGACCGCTGGCAGGCCCGCGAGGCCTGGGCCAGCTGCGACGGATCGGCCGTCGTGGTCACCGGGATCGGCCATGATGCCGCCGGCAACTGGAGCCGCTTCACCCGCATGTGGGAACGGCAGGGCCGGGATTTCCGCTGGAGCGTGACCGTGTGGCAGCCGGATGCGGAACTGACCCGCACCCGCCGGGCGGAGGCGGCGCAAGCCACGGCCGATGCGGCGGACGATGCCATCGTGGTGGAGGCGATGAACATGATCCGCGCCCGCGTCGCGCCCTGTCCGCAGCAGAATGGTCGACCCCGGTCCCATTACGGGCGCGACGATGCGGCCGACCGGCAGCCCGGCCTGTCACGCGACGGCACGCTGCGCTGGAGCGTCGCCCCCGATGCCGTCACCGCCTGGTGGCAGGCGGCGAGCGGGTGGGAGCAGGTGCACACCCAGCCCCTGGGTGCGGCAGGAGGGGCCTGAATGCTGTTCGACCTGTTCATATCTGCCTTCGCCACGCTGTTCGTGGTGATCGACCCACCGGGCTGCGCCCCGATCTATGCCGGCCTGACCGCGCGGTTCGACGCCGCGCACAAGCGGGCCATGGCCATCCGCGCCTGTGTAGTGGCGGGCGCGATCCTGCTGTTCTTCGCCCTGCTCGGGCAACGGCTGTTGTCGGCGCTGCATATCGGGCTGGATGCCTTCCGCATCGCCGGCGGCATCATGTTGTTCCTGATCGCGCTGGACATGGTGTTCGAGAAGCGCACGCAGCGCCGCGAACAGCGGGCCGAACAGGTGCTGGCCGATCCCGCGCAGGAGGACGTGTCGATCTTCCCCATGGCCATGCCGATGCTGGCCGGGCCGGGCGCCATCGCCACCGTGATGCTGCTGCAGAGCAATGCCAGCGGGGTGCAGGGCACGCTGGTGGTGCTGGCTGCACTGGCGCTGGTGCTGGCGATGACGCTGGGCGCGCTGCTGGCGGCCGGCCCGCTGATGAAGGCGGTCGGCCCGCGGTTCGAAGCGGTGCTGACGCGGCTGCTGGGCGTGCTGCTGGCAGCGCTGGCCGCGCAGTATGTGATTGACGGGCTGAACGGCGCGTTCTGATCCGGGCCTGTCGATCTACTGCAACGTCACCCGGCTTTCGTCGGGATCGCTGCGTCCGAAGAACTGCATCAGCTGGATCAGCAATTCGCACCGCTCCGCCAGGTCGCCCGCCTCCAGCAGCGCCTGCTTGGCGGCCGAATCGAACGGCGCGATCTGGCTCACGCCGTTGATCAGGCTGGCATCGTCCAGCCGCTCCAGCGATTGCCAGTCGACCTGATAGCCCTGGCTGTCGGCGAAGTGGCGCGCCTCCTGCTCGAAGGCGGCGCGCTCCACACTGCTCAGCGCCTCGTCCGTGGCATCGGGGATCAGCTCCGCCTCCACCTGGCGGAAGGTCGTGGTGACATCCAGCTCGCGCAGCAGGCGGAAGCGCGATTCGCCTTCCAGCACGATGTTGTAACGGCCATCGGGCAGCGCCTCGACATCGTCGATCCGGCCGACACAACCGATGTCGAACAGGGACGATCCGTCGGCAATGGCGCGCGGCTGGATCATGGCAATGCGCCGGTCCTTGGCCAGTGCGGTGCCTACCAGGTCGCGGTAGCGCGGCTCGAAGATATGCAGCGGCAGCTGCAATCCCGGAAACAGGATGGCCCCGGCCAGCGGGAAGATCGGCAGGCGGAGCGCGCTCATCCCGCGGCCGCTCAGCCGAACAGCAACAGCGACAGGCGTCGGCGCGTGGCCGATGCCCAGGCATCTTCCAGGCCGACCGCCTCGAAGATCTGCAGCAGCTTGGCCTTGGCCGCGCCACCGTTCCAGCCGGGTTCGGCGGCGATCATGCGCAGCAGCGTGTCGGCCGCATCGTCGCGCAGGCCCGCGGCAAAGGCGCCCTGCGCCCAGGCAAACTGTGCCTCCATGTCGGCCGGCCGCTCCGCCGCGGCGGCGCGCAGGGTCCCCAGCTCACCCTGGTCGACGCCGCTACCCGCCAGTTCCAGCGCAGCGGCGGCCTGCGCCACCAGCGGGTCCTTGCGCACGCTGTCGGGCAACGCGTCCAGCGCGGTGCGCGCCTCCTCCACATGGCCAGACGCGACCAGTGCGCGGATCAGGCCCGACTGCACGCCGGCATCCTCCGGCGCCATGTCCGCGATCTGCATGAAGATGCCGGCGGCCCGCTCCGCATCGCCTTCGGCCAGCACCTGCTCGCCCATGGCCACCAGCGGCGCGATGTCGGGCGCCTCTGCCTCGCCATCACCGGCTACCACCGGCAGCTGCGCCAGCAGCGCGTCCAGCGCTGTCCGCAGCTGGCTTTCCGTGCGCGCCGGCGTCAGGTCCGCCACCGGCTGCCCCTGGAACATGGCATAGACCGTGGGGATGGAGCGCACCTGGAACTGGCTGGCGATGAACTGTTCCTCGTCCACGTTTAGCTTGGCCAGCACCACGCCCTTGTCCGCATACTCCGCGGCGATCTTCTCCAGCACCGGGGTCAGCGCCTTGCACGGTCCGCACCATTCGGCCCAGAAATCCAGGATCACCAGCTTGTCGCGACTGGGTTCGACCACGTCCTGCCGGAACCGGTCCACTGCCTTCTGTTCGTCGATGCTGAGGCCCATGCTTGCCAAGATTGCCGCTCCCTGCCGCTGAAAGATATGCTGCCGACCTATGTGGCCCGTGGCGGCAATTTGCCAAGGGCGAACAGCCTGTCGGCCACGGTTGCGTTTTTGCGCTTGCAGGGGTGGCGACCCTTTGATAGTGGCGCGCCTCCCCACCGGGCCACGCGGTTTTCGCACGGAACGGTGACGCGCCAGAGAGCGGGCGTAGCTCAGTGGTAGAGCACAACCTTGCCAAGGTTGGGGTCGAGGGTTCGAATCCCTTCGCCCGCTCCAGCGATCCCCATATCGCCAGCATGTGACGCCGATGTTGCGGCCCATGCCCCGCCGGATCGGCGAACCAGCGCGCCGCGCCGGTTCGCGGAACTGTCACCGTGCTGTCCTGCAAGCGTCATCTGGCCCTGCGATGACAGGCCGGTCACAACGCGGGAAGCACCGGCATGACCACGCAGATGAGCACGGCGGGCGTCGCCCGCGCCTATGACCGATGGGCCCCGGTCTATGATCTGGTGTTCGGCCCGGTCTTCCGCACCGGCCGCTCCGCCGCGATCGTCGCCGCCGACCGGGTTGGCGGCCGCATCATCGAGGTGGGCGTGGGCACCGGCATCTCCCTGCCCCAATATTCGCGCGACCTGCGCATCGTGGCGGTCGACCTGTCCGATGCCATGCTGGACAAGGCCCGCGCCCGGGTGCGGGCCGAGCAGTTGACCCATGTGGAGCAGGTCGTCGTCGCCGATGCGGAGGCGCTGCACTTCGCCGATGACAGCTTCGATGCGGTGGTCGCGCAATATGTCATCACCGGTTGTCCGCACCCGGAACGCGCGCTGGACGAATTTGCCCGGATCTGCCGGCCGGGGGGCGAGATCATCATCACCACCCGCGTGGGCGCGGGGCACGGCCTGCGCGGCGCGATCGAACGCACGCTGATGCCGCTGACCAGCCGCCTGGGCTTCCGCACGGAATTTCCGTGGAGCCGGTACGAGAACTGGGCCGCCACCCGGCCCGACATCCGCCTGGCCGAGAACCGCCCGCTGCCGCCGCTGGGCCACTTCTCCCTTGTCCGTTACCAGAAGATCAGCCCCGAGGATCACGCCCGATGACCGGTTTTCGTGAGCAGCTTGCCGAGCAGCGGTGGGACGACCACCGGTTCTACCACCACAGCCTGGTCAACCAGACCCTGCACTTCGTCAGCGCCTGCACCTTCATGGTGGCCTATGCGATCCTGTGGGTGGACCCGGCGGTCGCCAGCCTGCTGGCTTGGGGCGTGGCGATGACCAGCCGGCAGGCGGGGCATTTCTTCTTCGAGCCCAAGGGCTACGACCACGTGAATGCGGCGACGCACGATCACAAGGAAGAGATCAAGATCGGCTACAACCTCCAGCGCAAATGGGTGCTGATGAGCCTGTGGCTGGCGGTGCCGCTGGTGCTGCTGCTGCAGCCGACCCTGTGGGGCGCGTTGCTGCCGGCGGATGGCGTCGAAGGCTATCTGCGTCATGTCGGGATCGGCTGGCTGGTGCTGGGCGTGGGCGCGATCGCGTTCCGCAGCGTGCACCTGTTCTTCATTCGCGACGTAGAGACCGGCCTGGTCTGGGCGACCAAGATCGTGACCGATCCGTTCAGTGACTTCCGCCTGTACAAGGGGGCGCCCCGCCGATTGTTGAAGGGCGAGCGGATGGACTATCCGGACGGCAGCCCCGCCTGATCAGCGCCGCAGCCGGGTCGCCAGCGCCGCGCCCAGCACGCCGCGGCGCAGGCCCTTGTCGGTCAGGCCGGCGGGCGTGTCCCACCAGCCATCCGCCGCCATCGCACAGGCGGCGGCGACGAAGCGGCGGGTGATCTCGGCAAACATGGCATCGTCGATGTCCAGGCTGAAGATCAGCCGCCCGGTGCCAACCCAGCTGAGCGCCAGCCCTTCGGCGCGGAGGTAATATTGCAGCATCCAGTTATAGGCCGCGGGTCGCGTGTACAGCACGGTCCAGATCGTCTGCAGATGGGCGACCTGCACGGGCACGCCTGCCCTGGTCAGCGCCGCGTTCATCGCCGTGGCCCGCGCATTCCAGCGGGCATCCAGCCCGTGATACAGTTCGCTCACCTCCGGTGTTTCAAGCCGGCGCAGGAAGGCGTCCATCGCTCCCATGACATAGGGGTGCGCGTTGAAGGTGCCCCGGGCGAAGCAGATGTCCAGCGGGCGATCATCGCGCCAGCGCTTCATCAGCGCGGCGCGGCCCGCCAGCACGCCCACCGGCAGCCCGCCGCCCAGCGTCTTGCCATAGGTGACCAGATCCGGGCGCACGCCGAAATACTCGGCCGCGCCGCCGGGTGCCAGGCGGAAGCCCAGGAACACCTCGTCGAAGATCAGCACGATGCCGTTGCCCCGGCAGACCTCCGCCAGCCGGTGCAGCCAGGCGCGATAGGCGGGCAGGTCCGCGCCCGCGCTGCGCCCGGCGCTGTCGACCAGCTGGTTGTCCGACGCCGCCGCCTTGTTGGGATGCAGCGCCTGCAACGGGTTCACCAGCACGCAGGCGATGTCGCGCCTGGTGGCGAGGACGTGCAGCGTGCGCTCGGACATGTCGGCCAGGGTCAGCGTGCGGTCGGCCGGCACGGGATTGCCGATGCCGGGCTGCACATCGCCCCACCAGCCGTGATAGGCACCGGCGAAGCGCACGATCCGCTGGGCGCCGGTATGATACTGCGCCAGTCGTACGGCCTGCATCACCGCTTCGGTACCGGACATGTGGAACGACACCTCGTCCATGCCGGAAAGCGCGCGCAGCCGGCGGACATTGTCGGCCAGCAGCGGGTGGTAGGCGCCCAGCACCGGGCCCAGCTCGGCCACCGCTGCCGCCCCTTCGGCGATGCACTGCTTGTAGAATTCGTAGCCGAACAGGTTGACGCCATAGCTGCCGGTCAGGTCGATCAGGCGGTTGCCGTCCAGATCGATCACCTCCGGTCCTTCGCTCCGCTGCAGGAAGGCGCCGGTGCCCAGCTGCTCGCGCACGAGGGCGGCGAAGGGGAACGGGACGCGGTAGCTGCCGGTGAATTGCAGGTCGGACAGGCCGGGCCGCACCTCGCGCGTCAGTTCCAGCGTGCGGGCGAACCGCTGCCGGTACAATGCAGCCAGCCGGTCGAACCCGGCCTGCCGCCGCCGCGCGACATCCTCCGCCGCGCCATCGGCGGCGAAGAAGCGGTCGGCCGGTTGCGCGAAGCCCGGGATCTGCCCCGCGACCCGCTTGGCCATGCGGACATGTCCGCCCAGCGAGGGATGCTTGGCGCGCGACAGCGCGAGGCGCCGGCGTCCCTTGTCGAGAGCCAGCGCGGCGGTGGAGCCCAGCAGGGCGGCAAGGATCGGATGCATGGCCGCTTTCACCGCATCCGGGTGACACGGCCATGACATTGCGACAGCGCCTGATGGGCCTGCTGCTGCAGGAAGACCTCAATTTCCTGCTGACCAACCGCCTGCCCCGCCGCTGGGCGACGCAGCTGGTGGGGCGCATTGCCCGCAGCGAGCACCCGCTGATCGCATGGCCTGCGCTGGCTGCGTGGCGATTCTTCGCGCATGTGGATCTTTCGGATACGCGAACGACCAGCTTCCGCTCGCTGGGCGAAGGTTTCACGCGGGCCTTGCAGCTCGGAGCCAGGCCCTTCCCCTCCGATCCGGCGCTGATCGCCAGCCCCTGTGATGCCATCGTCGGCGCGCATGGGCGGGTGGCGGATGGCGTCGCGTGGCAGGTGAAGGGTTATCCGTACCGGCTGGACGAGCTGCTGCCCGACCCGGCACTGGCCGAACGGTTCGCCGATGGCTGGTTCGTCACCCTGCGGCTGACCGCAGGCATGTATCACCGCTTCCACGCCCCGGCCGACCTGATGGTGGAAGGCGTGACCTATCGCTCGGGCGATTGCTGGAACGTCAATCCGATCGCACTGAAGCGGGTGGAGCGATTGTTCTGTCGCAACGAGCGCGCGGTGATCGAGGCGCGGCTGGCGGATGGCACGGCGGTGCTGCTAGTGCCGGTGGCGGCGATCCTGGTGGCCAGCATCCGGCTGACCTTCCTGGATACGCCGGCCCTGCTGCGCGACGGCGGGGCGGAGCGGCAGGCGCTGGCGGTGCCGGTGGCTAGGGGCGCGGAGATGGGCTGGTTCGAGCATGGCTCCACCATCCTGATGTTCCTGCCCGGCGATGCCCGGTTCGTGCCGGACTTGGCGGAGGGGCAGGCGATCCGCGCCGGCACGCCGCTGGCCTGCAGGCCGGCGGCGCCCGGCTGACCGGATCAGCTGCCGGACCGGGCCGTGTGCTGTTCCAGCTCGTCACCCTTCAGCGTCACGACATGCAGCAGGTTGGTCGCGCCGGCCATGCCGAAGGGCACGCCTGCCAGCACGATCAGCTTGCTGTCCTTGCCGCCCATGCCGTGGCGCAGCGCCATGCGCTTGCCCTTGGCGATCATCTCCTCGAAACTGCCGATATCCTTGGTTGCCACGGGATGCGCGCCCCACAGCAGCGCCACCCGGCGGGCCACCGCCATGGACGGGGTCAGCACCATCACCGGCACGCTCGGCCGTTCGCGCGCGACGCGGCGGGCGGAGACGCCGGTGCTGGTGAACACGGCGATGGCGCCGATGCTGACCGTGTCGGCAATGGTCATGCATGCGTGGGCCAGCGCATCGGCCGTCGTCGGATCGGGCGGCGTGTCGAGCATCCGCACCCGCTGGCGATAGCCGTCGTCGCGTTCCACCTGGCGGGCGATGGCATCCATCATCAGCACGGCCTCTTCCGGCCACTGGCCGGCGGCGGTTTCGGCGCTGAGCATCACGCAATCGGCGCCATCATAGACGGCATTGGCCACGTCCGACACCTCCGCACGGGTCGGCGCGGGGCTTTCGATCATGCTTTCCAGCATCTGCGTCGCCACGATCACCGGCTTGCCCAGCAGGCGGGTGGCGTTGACGATCTTCTTCTGCAGCGGCGGAACCTCTTCGGGGTTCAGCTCCACGCCCAGGTCGCCGCGGGCGACCATCACGCCGTCCGACAGCTCGATGATCTCGGCCAGGCGCTTGATCGCCTGCGGCTTCTCGATCTTGGCGCACAGCGCGCCGCGCCCGCCCATCAGCTTGCGCGCCTCGGCCAGATCCTCCGGCCGCTGCACGAAGGACAGGCCGATCCAGTCGGCATTCTGTTCCATGGCAAAGGCCAGGTCGCGCCGGTCCTTTTCCGTCAGCGCCGGGATCGGGATCTCCGCATCGGGCACGTTCACGCCCTTGCGGTCGGAAATGACGCCGCCGACCTCGGCCGTGCAGACGATCTGCTGCTCGGTGGCTTCCACCACCCGCAGGCGGATCTTGCCGTCATTGATCAGCAGCCGCTGCCCCTTGGACATCAGGCCGAACAGTTCGGGATGCGGCAGCTGCACGCGGGTGGCGTCACCCAAGGTCGGGTCCCGGTCCAGCACGAAGCGGCCGCCATGCGGGATCAGCGCGCGCCCTTCGGCAAAGGCGCCGACGCGCAGCTTGGGTCCCTGCAGGTCGCACAGGATGGTCAGCGGGCGGTGCAGTTCCTTTTCCAGCGCGCGGATCGCGGCGATGGAGGCGGCGTGGGTTTCGTGGTCGCCGTGGGACAGGTTCACGCGGAACGCATCGGCGCCCGCGCGCACCAGGCGGCGCAGCATGTCGGGATCGCGGCTGGAGGGCCCGATCGTGGCGAGGATCTTGACCTTGCGAGCGCGCGGGCCAAGCTTGCTGGGACTGGGGGTCGTCGTCATGGGCCAAGGCTATGGCAATGAAACACGACAACACAAGGACGAAGCACATCGTGGTTAATACTGAACCGGCCGACGAACTGGACACCCTGCCCGATGCGGTCGCCGCCGCCGCGTTCCGTCGGCTGGTGCGCCACCTGCGCCATCGCACCGATGCGCAGAACATCGACCTGATGGGCCTGGCGGGGTTCTGCCGCAACTGCCTGGGCGACTGGATCCGCGATGGCGGCTTTCCGGGTGACAAGGAGGCGGCGCGCACGCTGATCCACGGCATGCCGTCCGCCGAATGGAAGGCGAACCACACCACACCCGCCACGCCGGAGCAGCTGGCGCGGATGGACGCGAGCGTGGCGCTGAACGCGGGCGGGCACTGAGCGGGCGCTTGCCCCTTCACCGACCGGCACTTGCTGGCTATCAGCCGCGCCTTTCCCACGAATCTGACGGAGCACCCCTTCATGGCCGAGAACACCGACGACCGCCTGCGCCTGCTGATCGAGCGGGTGGAGCGTCTGGAGGAAGAGAAGAAGGGCATCAGTGACGACATCCGCGACGTCTATGCCGAGGCGAAGGCCGTGGGTTACGATGCCAAGATCATGCGCCAGATCGTGCGGCTGCGTAAGATGAAGCCCGACGACCGCCGCGAGATGGAAATGGTGCTGGATACCTACAAGACGGCGCTGGGCCTGGGCTGATCGAGGGGTAGGAACGCTTGGCGCGCGGCATTGGTTTGAAGGGGGAACGATCCTTCAGCCACGGAGCCGCCGCCATGAGCACCCCCCAGCCGCCCGTCACCGGGCAAGCCTACATCGCCCCCATCCCGGAAGAGCCGGGACTGCCGGGTAATGAAGGCGAGCTCAGCCCCAAGCCCGAGTTCATGCCCCGCTATCCCGGTTCAGGCCGGCTGCGGGGCAAGGTGGCGATCGTCACCGGCGGCGATTCGGGTATCGGCCGGGCGGTGGCGATCCTGTTCGCGCGCGAAGGCGCCAATGTCGCCATCGCCTATCTCAACGAACATGCCGATGCCCACCACACCGAGGCCCTGTGCAAGGCCGAAGGGGCCGAGGTCATGCTGTCGGCCGGCGACCTGGGCGACCAGCGCCATGCCAGCGGTTTCGTGCGCGCGGTGATCGACCGCTGGGGCCGGCTGGACGTGCTGGTCAACAATGCCGGCGAACAGCACCCGGACCAGGACATCACCGACATCACCCCGGAACAGCTGCAGCGCACGTTCCAGACCAACATCTTCTCCATGTTCTACATGGTGCAGGCGGCGCGCCCGCATCTGCAGAGCGGCGCGACGATCGTGAACTGCACCAGCGTCACCATGTACCAGGGCAGCGCCGGCCTGCTGGACTATTCCAGCACCAAGGGGGCGATCACCGCCTTCACCCGGTCCCTGTCCGAGAACCTCGTGGGCGAGGGGATCCGGGTGAACGCGGTGGCGCCCGGGCCGATCTGGACCCCGCTGAACCCGGCCGGCGGCGCCCCGCCGGAAAAGATCCCCACCTTCGGCCAGAACACGCCGATGGGCCGCGCAGGCCAGCCCAACGAGGTCGCGCCCGCCTTCCTGTTCCTGGCGTGCGAGGATTCCAGCTACATGTCCGGCCAGGTGCTGCATCCCAATGGCGGGAGCGTGATCAATGGTTAGTCCCTGGTCCACCGACGGCAGCCGGGCGGCGCGCGACGACAGGCCGGAAAGCCCGACGGCCATGATCGTCACCACCACGCCCACGGTAGAAGGGCGCCCGGTGCGCGATTACCTGGGCGTGGTCACCGGAGAGGCGATCATCGGCGCCAACATGTTCCGCGACCTGTTCGCCAGCATCCGCGACATCGTGGGCGGGCGGGCCGGATCCTACGAACGGGTGCTGAAGGATGCGCGGCAGCAGGCGATCGCCGAATTGCAGGAGGAGGCCGCCCGGCTGGGTGCCAATGCGGTGGTCGGCGTCGATCTTGACTACGAGGTGATCGGCGATACCGGGTCCATGCTGATGGTCAGCGCCAGCGGCACGGCGGTCCGGATCTGACCGGATTGCGGCGCTGGCCGACAGCCCCCTGTATCAAGGACTGACAATGAAGCGCCTTCTTCCTGCACTTTGCCTGGGCCTGGCGCTGGTCATGCCCGGCACCGCACAGGCGTGGGGGCCGACCGGCCACCGGGTCGTGGCCGAGCTGGGGGACCGGTTCGTCTGCGGGCAGACCCGGCTGGAGATCCGCGACCTGCTGGGCACGGAGACGCTGGCCGATGCCGCCAACTGGCCCGATTACATGCGCCTGTCGCCGGACCCGCACTGGCATGACCGGACATTCCCGTGGCATTTCGTGACCATTCCTGACGGGCAGGGCTATGCCGCGACCGGAGCGCCGCCGGAAGGTGATGCGGTTTCCGCCCTGGCCCAGTCGCGCGCGACGGTGCTGGACCGCTCCGCCCCGCTGGAGGATCGCCGCGCCGCGCTGCGCATGATCGTGCATTTCGTCGGCGACCTGAACCAGCCGCTGCATGCCGGCAACGCGACCGACCGGGGCGGCAACGACGCGATCGTCACGATGCGGGGCGAGGACATGAACCTGCACTCGGTCTGGGACAATGCGCTGATCGACCTGGAGCAGATGTCGTGGAGCGAGTGGGCCGACTTCCTGGAACGCAACATCACCAGCGAGCAGGCGATCGCCTGGTCCGGCACCGATCCGGTCGCCTGGGCGGACGAATCGCGCGGCCTGCATGGCCAGATCTATCCGGAGGTATCCTCGGAAACCGAAAAGGGGATGATCGACAGCGCATATATCTTCCGCACGCGCCCGCTTGTGCATCAGCAGCTGACCAAGGCGGGCCTCCGCCTCGCCAGCTATCTGGATGCCGCCTTCGGCCATTGCGCGGGTGGCACGCAGGTGGCGGCCGACGGCAACTGAGCGCGGGCGGGCCGCGGCGGGCGGTCCGCCGGTTGCCCTTCCGCGCCTGTCAGGTGTAAGGGCCTGCCCTTCGGGGCGGCAGGTGGCGGCCCCAGGACAGTCATTCTTCCGGGGTTCTCATGGCCGGCCATTCCAAGTTCAAGAACATCATGCACCGCAAGGGCGCGCAGGACAAAAAACGCTCCGCCCAGTTCTCCAAGCTCAGCCGCGAGATCACCGTGGCGGCGAAGTCGGGCATGCCCGATCCTGACATGAACCCGCGCCTGCGGCTGGCGGTGAACAACGCCAAGGCGGTGTCCATGCCCAAGGACAACATCCAGCGCGCGATCGACAAGGCCGCGGCGGCCGGAGGCGAGGATTACGAGGAGATCCGCTATGAAGGCTATGGCCCGGGCGGGGTCGCCATCATCGTCGAGGCGCTGACCGACAACCGCAACCGCACCGCCACCAATGTGCGCACCGCCTTCAGCAAGAATGGCGGCAACCTGGCCGCATCGGGCGCGGTCGCGCACGGGTTCGAGCGCAAGGGCCTGATCGAGTACCCGGCCACCGCCGGCGGCGAGGAGCAGGTGCTGGAAGCCGCGATCGAGGCAGGCGCCGACGATGTGGAAAGCAGCGAGGACGGCCACACGATCTGGACCGCGATGGAGTCGCTGCACGAGGTGGCCGGCGCGCTGGAGAAGGCGCTGGGCGAGCCCGAAAGCGTGAAGCTGGCGTGGAAGCCGGGCCTCAGCGTCGATGTGGCGGAGGACGATGCGGGCACGCTGCTCAAGCTGATCGACACGCTGGAAGAGGATGACGACGTCCAGACGGTGTGGGGCAATTACGAGCTGTCCGACGCGGTGATGGAATCGCTGGGCTGACTTGCCACTGATCCTGGGCCTCGATCCCTCGCTGTCCTGCACCGGCTGGGGGGTGGTGCGCTGCGAGGGGTCGCGGCTGAGCCATGTGGCCAATGGCCAGGTGCCCAGCCCGGCTGGCGGTGCGCTGTCCGACCGGCTGGCCGCGCTCTATGCCGCGGTGGCGGCGGTGATTGCCGAGCACCAGCCGGACCGCGCCGCAGTGGAGGAGGTGTTCGTCAACAAGAACGGGCAATCCACGCTGAAGCTGGCACAGGCGCGCGGCGCGGTGCTGGCGGCATGTGGCGCGGCCGCCCTGCCCGTGACCGAACATGCGGCGCGCAGCGTGAAGCAGGCGGTGGTTGGCACCGGCGCGGCGGAAAAGGCGCAGGTGCAGGCCATGCTGCGCGTGCTGCTGCCGGGCGCCGCGATCGTGGGCGCCGATGCGGCGGATGCGCTGGCGGTGGCGATCACCGCCGCGCAGCTGCCGCCGCGCTGGTGACCTCAGCGCCGGTGCGTCAGGAAGAACCGCATCATCTCGCGTGACGCCTCCGGCCCGCTGGGATCGGTGTAGGAGCCGGACGCGTCACCGCCGGACCAGGCATGACCGGATCCCTCGACCGTCCATTGCTCGATCAGCTCCGCGCCGGCCGGATCAACGCTGACGCTGCGCGTGAAGCTGCGTCCGGACGGGCTGCGGCCCTCCTCCACCCTGACTGTCAGCGTCACCCCGGCGGCGGCGGAAGCCGCGGCGATGATCTGCTGGCTGTTCGCCTCGTGCACGGTCGTGTCGCGGTCGCCGTGGAAGGTGATGACGGGCACGAACCGTTCCTGCCGGCGTGCCGGGCCGCCGCGCTGCATTGCCATCAGCGCGCTGGGCAAATCCTTCGCGGCCCCGCATCCAAGGCCGGAATGGATGCCGACGGCCGCGTAGATGTCGGGGTATTCCGCCGCCATGATCGCCGCCGCCGCGCCGCCGGCGGACAGGCCGGCGACATAGACGCGGGCCGGATCGATCGCGTGATCGGCAATGACGTGGCGCGTGATGCCGGCCAGCAGGGCCGGCTCGCCCCTGTCACGCTGCTGGTCGCCCGGCTTGAACCAGTTCCAGCACTTCTGCGCATTGGCGCTGGCGGTCTGCCGGGGATAGGCGACGAAGAAGCCCAGCTCGTCCGCCAGGGCATTCATGCCGGTGCCGCGGGCGAAGTCCTCCGGCGATTGCGTGCAGCCGTGCAGCATCACCACCAGCGGCATGCCGGCCATGGCGTTGGCGGGATGATACAGCCTGTAGCCGATGGTGCCCTCGCGCCCGCTCCAGGACTGCTCCTCGAAGCGGCCCTGCCCGGTGGCGGCGGCCGCCGCCTTGTCCGGGCCTGGCGTGGCACTGGCGGACGCCGGTGACGGCTTCGCCCGCCAGACGCCACCATCCGACACCAGATCGATCAGGGCATCGTTGCGGCCGGCTGCAGCCGGTGTACCGTCTGACGTGCCTGCGCCGGGACCGCCCTGCAGCAGAGCGGTCGCCTCCATCAGCTTGCCGGACCGGGTGAGGCGAAGCACCTCCGCCATCGAATCGCTCAATGCCATGGGATTGTCCTTGAAAGAGGTCACTTGAGGCGATCGGCCAGCGCGGCCTTGACGGCAGCACTGGCGTGGAATGCGCCCAGAACTGTGAGGGATGCGATCGCGGCGCGCGCGAGATCGGGGGTTACGTCGGTGTCGATCGTCGCCAGCCCCAGCACCCGGATGTCGAGCGTCTCGCCCGCATCACGGACTGCCTCCAGCTGGGTGCGGGTGAAATGGCTGATGCCGAGGTCGAGCTGCTTGCGGACGGTCGACTTCTCGGCCGCCTCGCGGTGCCGTTCCAGCTGGTTGCGGACGGCGGTGCGGATGAAATCGGAACGGTTGGAGTAGAAGCCGTCACGCACCAGCAGGTCGATATGCCCGAGATCGACATAGCCCAGGTTGATCGTGATCTTTTCGCTATCCGGCCGGGGCCGCAGCTCCTGAACGTTGCTCACCATCTGCTCCTAACCATCCAACTGGATGGTAAATGGATGGTAAGGCGCAGATGTTCAAGGCGTCATTTCGCAGGTGCAGCAAAAGGCACCCGGTCACAAAAGGCCTTACTTGTTACGAAAGTTCTCGAGGCCCCGCACCGTGCCAGGCTTCACCGTGGGCTCGGACGCGTTCACCTTGGGCTTCTCAACCTTGGGCTTGCGGACCTCGCGATTGGATTTCTTCTGACCCTTGGCCAAGACCCGTCTCCTGAAGCGTGATTATCGTTGCGTGTTCAGGCGACGGTCGCGCGAGCGGCGCGCGCCTGCAGGATGGCCACGGCCTCCCGGCAATGGGCTTCGCTGCGGTAGCCGCCTGCCTCGACGAGGATCGCACCGTCCGGATCCGTCAGGCGCCAGCGCCAGTCTCCGCCCGCAAACTGGGTGGAGGTCAGGCTGGTCGACTGCACCCGGAAGATGGCAAAGTGCCCCTGATGCGCCTCGCCGATCTCGCTGAGGATGACACCGCACCCGGCCTGGTCGTTGGACGGGAAGCCGTGTCCGGTCTGTTCCATGAAATGCCGGTCGGCAGACAGCTGCCCGCCATCAGGCATGCCGGTCTGGCGGGTGGATTCGTGCATCATGTCAGGCCTCCGTCGCCGCAGGAACGGGCAAACGGCCAAGCGCGGCCTCGACACTGGCGAAGCCCTGCGCACTGCTGGTCGCCAGATCGAGCGGGCGGGTGCCCAGCTCGGCATTGTCGCTGTTGAGGAAGGCGATCGCCCCTTCGCGGCCGAGCCGCTGGAAGGCGATCCGCGTGATCTCCCCCTGGCGGCGCGCATCGTCCGGCTGCAGCCGCGGGGCATCGGCCCGGCGGAAGCGTACGGGGCCACGCTTGGGCGTCGGGGTTTCTACGGGATCGCTCATGCCGGGCAGCCTTGCGGATGTGCCGGAACAGCGGCCAGCCCTTCCCAGGAGAGGGCCGCAGCCGCCTTGAGCCCGCGCTGCATCGTGCCGATCCGCGCCGCCAGCAGCGACGCGTCGATCCGTGATGCGTTCCGGCTGGCACACGACGGCGCCCGGTCGGCCCTGATCAACATGAGCTGATGATCGAAATAAAGCTGGTTCAGGTCCATGTCGGGCTCCTCGACGTAAGCGGGAGCACGACGTGTCTCTCAGCCGCAGGCGCCTACACGAGCGTTTACCTGCGATGTAATCTATATAGCATCGAAGGGGCCGAATTGTAAGCGGTTAGTCCGGCCTGACCTGCGGGGATTGTACCCTCAGGCGTTGACGTCGGCGTAGTGACTGGCGCCCGGCACGCCTTCCATCTTCTCCAGCAGCAACGGCCGGAAGCTGGGGCGGCTCTTGATCACCCGGTACCATCCGTGTGCGCCATCATGGCCGGTCCAGTCCAGCCCGCCGAGATAGTCCGCGACCGACAATTGCGCGGCAGCGGCGAAGTCGGCCAGGCTCAACTGTGCGCCCGCCAGCCACCGGCGGGTATCGACCAGCCAGTCGATATAATCGAGATGCTCGTGCGCGGCGCGCATCGCCTGGCGCAGCGCCTGCGAATCAGGCGGCTGGCGCAGCACTATCCGCTTGGTCATCTTCTCGTGAAGCAGCGGGCTGACCACGTCGGCGAACAGCACCTCGTCGAACAGGGCGACCAGCCGGCGGATCTCCGCCCGGGCGGCGGCGGTGCCCAGGATCAGCGGGCTGCGCTCCACCGTCTCCTCGAAATATTCGCAGATCGCCTGGCTGTCGGCCAGCGCGAGGTTCTTTTCCTCCAGCCACAACGCCGGGGTCCGCCGGGCATGGTTCACATGGCCGAACAGGTCCGACGGATCCCACGGATGCTCGCGCAGGATCTCGTACGCCACGCCCTTCTCGCTCAGCGCGAGGCGGACCTTGCGACTGAAGGGGCACAGGGGAAAGGCAAACAGCTGCCACATGGGCGGCGTCCCTGCCATGAAGTGCGGCGGCGCGCCAGCATCTTGGCTGGTGGCGGGGTGCTTGCCTGTGCCGATGCGGGCCGTTACCGGCACCCGCGCCATGACTGCCCACAAATCCGGTGACCCCACCACGCTGAACCGCCTCTATGGCCGATCGAAGGGCAAGGCGCTGCGCGACCGCCAGCTGCAGCTGGTCGAGACGCTGCTGCCCCGGCTGGCGATCCCGGACGATGGCCCGGTCACGGCACAGGCGCTGTTCGGCAGCGACGGGCCGCTGCATTTCGAGATCGGCTTCGGAGCGGGCGAGCACCTGGCCTATCGCGCGGACCTGCTGCCCGATCACCGCTTCATCGGCGCGGAGCCGTTCCTGAACGGCGTCGCCGCCGCGCTGGTCCATGTGGAGGATGGCGCGCTGGCCAATGTGCGGCTGCATCATGGCGATGCGCTGGAGGTGCTGGCCCGCATTCCAGACGGCACGCTGTCCTTTGCCTATCTGCTGCATCCCGACCCATGGCCCAAGGCGCGCCATGCCAAGCGGCGGATGATGAATGACGGCCCGCTGGACCTGATCGCCGCCAAGCTGCGCCCCGGTGGCGAGTTCCGCTTCGGCACCGATCACCCGGTCTACCTGCGGCACGCGCTGATGGTGATGCGCCGGCACTGGCACCAGTTCGAATGGCTGGCGGACGGTCCGCAGAGCTTCCAGCAGCGCCCCGGCGGCTGGTGCGAGACGCGGTACGAGGCCAAGGCCCGCAGACTGGGGCACGAGGTCTGGTACTTCCGCTACCGTCGCAAGTAGCCCCGCGTCAGGCGCAGGCGACCCAGCCGCGCCAGGTGAAGGCGGCGTAGAACTGTTCGATGCCGCCGAAGCCGGCGTCGCGCAGGCAGGCCTCGTCGCCCGCGGGATCGATCGCCGGCAGGGTGGCGGCGACCGCGGCGCGCGCCTGCTCCGCCATGGCGGGATCGACGCCCATGCTGGTGGCAAAGGCGGCATAGCGGGTCAGCCAGCGGGTCCGGGCGGGTTCGTCCTGCGGGAAGCTGGCATGCGCCACCACCAGCGGGGCACCGGGCTTCATGCGCGCGCGCATCCGCCGCAGGGTTTCGGTCCGCTCCTCCCGTTCCAGGAAGTGCAGCGTCAGCAGGCAGGTCGCGGCATCGAATGGGCCGGCGGGGGCGGCCTCGATCGTGCCTTCGATCAGCTCCGCCCGGGCTGCATCCGCGCCCATGGTCTGCCGGGCGAGGTCCAGCATCGGCCCGGCGGGATCGACCCCGGTGAAGCGCCAGCCCGGCTGTGCCTGCGCCAGCGCAGCCAGTTCCAGCCCGCCGCCTGCGCCCAGCACCAGCACATGCGCCTGCGGCCCGGCGCGTTCGGCCAGCAGGATCGCGGTCATCCGGTGCAGCGCCTCCAGCCCCGGCGTGAACCGTCGCGGACCGTCGATATAGGCGGCCGTCCGGGCAGGATCGCGGAACATGGCGATGAACGGGTTCTCAGTCATCGCGGGTGTCCTGCCACGCGGGCGCCCGGTCGAAATCGCCCCGGTCGAACGGGCGGTCGGTGAACAGGTAGCCGTAGTAGAACTTGCGCAGCCGCTCGTGAAAGGCGCGGATGCGGTCCTGATAGGCGAGCTGCGCGGCCAGGTCGGTGTCGGCCAGCCGGGTCAGCAGCGCCTGCACGCCGACCGGCGGCAGCACCCAGCCCAGGCCCTGGCCAGCGGCATCACGCCCTTCCAGTCCGGCGCGGTAGGCCCGCACCTGCGGCGCGACGCTCTCGTCCCCGTTCTGGTGAAACGCGAGGTACCATTTGTAGTGGAACTCCGGCCCCAGCGGCGCCGAACCAGCCCATGCGGGATGGTTGGCGTAGAAGCGGTCCATCGTGTCCTGTCGCGGGATGTCCCACGCGCGGTTGACCGCCTCACGCTGCGCAAGCACGATCTCCGCCCCCTGCGCCACCGGAATGGCGCGGTTGATCACCACATGGGCCAGCGTCGGCAGCACCAGCACCAGCACCAGCCACAGCCCGGCCAGCGCAGCGGCATTGGCGGTCGAGCTCCAGCGCAGCCGGCCGACCAGCGCGGCGATGCCGATCCAGAACAGCAGGTACGCGGCGGTCACCAGCAGCACGATCGCGATCGCACCGATGCCCGCCCCCTGCATGATGGCAGCCAGCGCGAAGGGCGCTCCCAGGATCGTCCACAACAGCCCCAGCCGCAGCCCGGTGCGTCGCCGCCACACCGCCTTGCCGCCGCGCGGAAGCGCTTCGAGCGTGCGCTGCCGGCCGGCCTCCCGCTCGGCCGAAACCAGATCGTGAAACAGGGCAATCACGAACAGCGGAGCCAGGAACACCAGCACGAAGGCCCAGTCGAACCGGCCGGGCAGCGCCAGTTCGGGGTTGAAGGTGTCGCCATCATAGATCTGCGCCTCCAGCCCCAGCGCGCGGACCCGCAGGATGAAGGGCGCGACATCGCGCATGCCTAGGGCGGCAAAGGCCAGCGGGCCGGGTGCATCCCAGGTGGGATGGAAGGAATAGTAGGCGGCGCTGCCCGCATCTTTGGTCCGCACGACATAGTCGGCGATCGCGCCGATATCCTCCGCCTGCGCGGCCGGGATGGCGGCGATGGCGGCGCGCTGGCGGGCGACCTCCGCGGTGCCGGCGACCAGTGCGGCGATCGTCAGCCCCGCCAGCAGAGCCAGCGCGATCACCGTCAGCTTCTGGCGCAGCAGCAGGCGCAGTTCGTGCAGCAGCAGGTTCATCGGCGATCTCCCAGCCGGCGCGTGGCAAAGGCGAGCAGCAGGGCCGCTGCGGCCAGCCAGCCAACGACGACCAGCAGGCCGGGCAGCGCCGCGCGGGCCAGCGCGCTGCCGCTCGGGCCGACGAAGCGGAAATCGGGCATGGCGTCCCAGTTGCCGGCCTCCACCCGCTTGCGGCGGTCGGCGGCCGGGTCGATCGCGGTATCGTCCGCATAGCTGACGCCTTCGGCCTGCAGTCGGTTCAGCCGCTGCACTAGGTCGTATCGGTAAGCCTCTGCCTGTTCCAGGAAGCGGCGGTGGCCGGCGAAGTCGGTACCTGCCGCCGCCATGGACAGGGTGCGGATGGCAATGGCTGGGCTGACGATGCCGGCAGCCCGCACCAGGGCGTTCTGCCGGTCCTGTGCGGCGTAGCTGTCCCCGGCATAGCGATCGAACAGGGCGGTGGTCAGCCGCTCGCCCTCCATGCCGACCAGCCCCTTGTAGTTGACGGGCAGGTCCTCGATCCGGGTGACGCCGTAGCGGTCGAGCACCTGTTGCCTGAAGGCGGCGAAGTGCGGATCGTCCGGATTGTGGCTGTCGCCCATCTGGCGCAGGTCGCGGGCGATGGCGACGTCGGTCTGCAGGCGGTTCCGCAGGGGCACGGCGGCGCCCGCCACATCCGGCATGATGCGCGGCAGCAGCACGGTGACGACCGCCCACAGCGCCACCAGCACCAGCAGCGCATCGCGGCTGCGGCGCACGAGGGCGGAGACGGCCAGGATCAGCACGACCCACAGCGCAAGATAGGCGAAATAGCCGGCGGCGATGGTCAGCATCGGCAGGGCCAGCGCACCGGGCTGGCCGGCGATCAGGGCGAAACCGATCATCGCCGGCAGGCCCGCCAGCACCGCGACGATGCCCAGCGCCAGCAGCTTGCCGCGCACGACCTGTCCCCGGCTCGCGCCCTGCAGCATCAGCAGGCGCAGCGTGCCCCGCTCGCTTTCCCGCGCCAGTGCGCCATAGCCGAGAAAGACCAGCAGCAGCGGTGCGACCACCTGCAGCACGAAGGCCGGGGTCAGCTGGCCGAAGCGGACCAGCAGCGAACTTTGCCGCACATCCCCGAAATTGGCGGTGTTCTGCCGATGCCCTTCCAGAAACATGCTGTTGCCGGTGAAACTGTCCACGCCCGGATCGAACGCCGCCAGCGGGCCGAGCGGGCGGAAGATGAAGTGCCCGTAATGGACCACGCGATGCGGGTGCCGGTCCGGTTGCGCATCGAAGGCAGCGTCGGCCGCGGCGGCATGACGCGCGCGCAGGTCGGCATTGGCGCGCTGGTGGGCCCAGCTGCTGGCGACCGCCACCAGCGTCAGCAGCACCAGCAGCACGAAGGCGATCACCGCCACGCGGTTGCGCACCATCAGTCGCAGCTCGTCACCTGCGATCAGGCGGACCCGGTTCATGCAGCCACCTGCCCGCCGGCCTGGAACCGGGCATGCAGGGCACGCACGTCGAACCGGTCGGGGCCGCTGGCGTCCGCCTCATGCGCGACGCGGCCGGCCTCCAGGAAGGCGATGCGGTCGGCCACGTCGGCGGCGGAGAGCAGGTCGTGCGTCACCATCAGCACCGCGGTGCCGCGGTCGCGCACCGCGCTGACCAGCGCGTTGAAATCGGCGGTGGCGCGCGGATCCAGGCCGGAGGTCGGCTCGTCCAGCAGCAGCACCGGCACCTGCCGCAGCAGCGCGACCGCGATGGCGACCTTCTGCCGCATCCCCTTGGAAAAGCCGCCCAGCCGCTGGTCCCATGCGCGATCCTGCAGGCCGGCACCGGTCAGGGCATCGGTGATGGCGCCGCGCTCATGCCGTTCCCCGGACAGGGCGAGCAGGTAGTCGGCATTCTCCACCGCGGTCAGATGTTCGTAGAGGGCGACATTCTCCGGCAGATAGGCGATCTGCCGGCGCGCGCCGTCCGGGTCGGCGCCGGGATCGATCCCGTTCACCGCGATCCGGCCGCTGCCCGCGCGCACGAAGCCGAGCAGCGCGGCCAGTGTCGTCGACTTGCCTGCCCCGTTGCCGCCCAGCAGCGCCGTGATGCTGGCGGCCGGCACCGCCAGCGACAGGCCATCCAGCACCCGGTGGGCGCCATAGGCAAGGTGCAGGTCCTGGATCAGGATAGGGGCGGCAGGTTCGGTCATGCAGGCTCTTTTCATGGCGGGGTACGGCCGCGCCTCTGGCCTAGAACGTGATATGTTGCAACATCTGTAAGCCTCGGGATTGCGCTTGAGCCTGGCTGCCATGGGGCGCACAAGGCGTGCAAACGACGGCTATGCGGGAGAACAATCGTGGAGCATCTGACCAGGACCATCGCCGGCATCACCGGCAGGGGCGCACGGCAGCTGTTCATCGATGGCGACTGGCGCGCGGCGACGGGCACGGTGCAGAACCAGGTAATCGCCCCGCATACCGAAGAGGTATTGCTGAGCTATGTCGAGCCGTCGGCAGAGGATGCCGATGCAGCGGTGGCGGCGGCGCGGCGCGCCTTCGATGACGGCCCGTGGCCGCGCATGGCGCCGGAGGAACGTGGTGCGTACCTCACCCGCGTTGCAGGCCTGCTGCGCGCCCGGATGCCGGAGTTGGCCGAAGCGTGGACCGGGCAGGTCGGTGCCGTGCTGGGCTTCACGAGCAAGGCCAGCCACCAGGTGCCCGGCCTGTTCGACTATTATGCCGGGCTGACCCGCACCTACCCCTTCGTGGAGGAACGCACGCGCTCTGCCGGTGGCAAGGTGCGCGTGGTGGCGGAGCCGGCGGGCGTGTGCCTGGCGGTCACACCGTGGAACGCCCCGCTGGTGCTGCTGACCTACAAGGTGGCAGCCGCGCTGGCGGCGGGCTGCACGATGGTGGCCAAGCCGAGCCCGGAGACGCCGATCGATGCGCATATCCTGGCCGAATGCCTGGCCGAGGCCGGCCTGCCCGCGGGCGTGTTCAACCTGCTGCCGGGCGGCCGCGAGATCGGCGACCACCTGGTCCGCCATCCGGGCGTGGACAAGATCAGCTTCACCGGATCCACCGCGGCCGGGCGGCACATCGCCGGCGTGGCGGCAGAGCGGCTGGCGCGGGTCGGGCTGGAGCTGGGCGGCAAGAGCGCGGCGATGATCCTGCCGGATGCGGACATCGCGACCGTGCTGCCCAGCCTGGTGCCTTATTCCATGCCGATCACCGGGCAGGTCTGCTTCTCGCTGACCCGCGTGCTGGTGCCTGCCAGCCGCAAGGAGGAGATCGTGGACGCCTATGCCGGGATGGTCGGGCAGGTGCAGCTGGGTGATCCGTTTGCCGCCGGCACCGGCATGGGGCCGCTGGCGATGGCCCGGCAGCTGGAGCGGGTGCAGAGCTATATCGACCGCGGCCAGGCGGAAGGCGCCACGCTGCATCGCGGCGGCGGGCGGCCCACCCACCTTGATCGCGGCTTCTTCATCGAGCCGACGATCTTCACTGATGTCGAGCCCGGCATGGCAATTTTTCAGGAAGAGATCTTCGGGCCGGTCGTCTCCTTCATCACCTATGCCGACGAGGCGGACATGATCGCCAAGGCGAATGCCACAGAGTATGGCCTGCACGGCGCGGTCTACACCGCCGATCCGGAGCACGGCTACGCCATCGCGCGCCAGTATCGTGCCGGATCGGTGACCATCAACGGAATGATCGTGGACATCGAGATGCCGTTCGGCGGCTTCAAGCAGTCCGGCATCGGGCGCGAGGGCGGGGTCGAAGGGCTGGCAGGCTATACCGAAACCAAGGCGATCTACTTCGCCTGAGCCGGCGCCGAAATTTCGTTCCCGCGACCGGCCCCAAGAAAAACTTCCTTCCCCGCCGCTGGTCGCGCCATCACACAGGCGCAAACATCCCCAGCGTGGTAGACAATGGATTTCAGTGTTCTCGACTTTTCGACCCTGCTGCCCTTCATTGCGGTCGGGTTTGCCGCGCAGCTGGTGGATGGCGCGCTGGGCATGGCCTTCGGCGTCATCTCCTCCACGCTGCTGATCAGCGTCCTGGGCGTGCCGCCGGCAACGGCATCCGCCGGCACGCACATCGTGGAAACCTTCACCACGGGCGTGTCGGGCATCAGCCATGCGCTGCACCGGAACATCAACTGGAAGCTGTTCGGCAGGCTGCTGATCCCCGGTGTGATCGGCGGCGCACTGGGCGCCTATGTGCTGACATCGCTGGATGCGGCGGTCACGCGGCCGTTCATCATGGCCTACCTGACAGCGATCGGCCTGTACCTGCTGTATCGCGGGCTGGGCTTCCCGCTGAAGCCCAAGGAGCCGCGCATCGTGGAGCCGCTGGGCTTGGCCGGCGGGTTCCTGGATGCGGCCGGTGGCGGCGGCTGGGGACCGGTGGTGACGTCCAACCTGCTGATCCAGGGATCGCCCCCGCGCACCACGATAGGCACGGTGAACGCGACGGAGTTCTTCCTGACCGTCACCATCTCGGCCAGCTTCCTGTTCCACCTGGGCACCGAAGGGTTCGATGCGGCCTTCCTGAACCCGGTGGCCGGGCTGCTGATCGGCGGCGTGGTGGCCGCACCCTTCGGCGCGCTGGTGGCCAAGCGCGTGCCGGCCAAGAAGCTGATGGTGCTGGTCGGCATCATCCTGACGCTCACCAGCGCCTACGGGGTCTACAGCGCGCTCACTGCCTGAGCGCGCTGTAGCGGAGGCATCACCCGGTCACGCCGGCCGCGGCCAGCACGGCCAGGGTCAGCACGTCGGGGGCGATGGCGGTCATCGGGGCGATCTGCACCGGCTTCTCCATGCCCAGCAGCACCGGCCCGATCGTGGCATTGCCGCCCAGTTCGCGCAGCAGCTTGGCCGACAGATTGGCCGATTGCAGGCCTGGCATGATCAGCACGTTGGCAGGGGCGGACAGGCGGCTGAACGGATATTGCGCCATGACCTTGGGGTTGAGCGCAGCATCGGGCGCCATCTCGCCTTCATATTCGAAGTTTGGCTGTTCCTTGTCCAGGATCTGCACCGCATCGCGGATGCTTTCCAGCCACTTGCCGGCCGGGTTGCCGAAGGTGGAATAGGACAGGAACGCCACGCGGGGCTCGTGCCCCATCCTGCGGGCAAAGGCGGCCGTTTCCGTTGCGATATGCGCCAGTTGCGCCGCATCGGGCCGTTCGTTGATGGTGGTGTCGGCCAGGAACACGGTGGTGTTCTTGCCGATCATCGCATGCACGCCGAACGGCAGGTGGCCGGGCTTCGCGCCGATCACCAGCTGCACTTCGCGGATCGTCTGCGCGAAGGGGCGCGTGGTGCCGGTGATCATGGCGTCGCCCACGCCCAGCGCCACCAGCGCGGAGGCGAAGACGTTGCGGTCCTGGTTCACCAGCCGGCGCACGTCGCGCTCGGTATAGCCGCGGCGCTGCAGCCGGGCATACAGATGCTCCACCATGGCAGGCACATGGGCGGAGGTGGCGCTGTTCTCGATCTCGTACTGGTCGGGGAACGGCACGCCCAGCTCCAGCAGCTTGTCGCGCACCGCCTGCGTGCGGCCGACCAGCACGGGCGTGCCATAGCCGAAATCGCGGAACTGGATGGCGGCGCGCAGCACGACCTCCTCCTCCGCCTCGGCGAAGATCACCCGCTTGGGGTTCTTCTGCGCGTCTTCGTATACCTTGGTCAGGATGGAGGTGGTGGGGTTCAGCCGCGCCTTCAGCGAGACCTTGTACGCCTCCAGATCGGCGATCGGCGCCTTGGCCACGCCGCTGTCCATCGCCGCCTTGGCGACGGCTGCGCTGACCGTTTCCATCAGGCGCGGATCGAACGGTGCCGGGATGATGTACTCGGTGCCGAACCGGTGGTTGCGGCCATAGGCGGCGGCAACCTCCTCCGGCACCTGGTCGCGCGCCAGGGCGGCGATGGCCTCGGCCGCGGCGATCTTCATCTCTTCATTGATGGTGGTCGCCTGCACGTCCAGCGCGCCGCGGAAGATGAAGGGAAAGCCCAGTACGTTGTTGACCTGGTTGGGATAGTCCGACCGGCCGGTGGCGATGATCGCATCCGGGCGCACGGCCTTGGCGGCTTCGGGGCGGATCTCCGGTTCCGGATTGGCCATGGCGAAGATGATCGGCTTGGGCGCCATGTCGGCGACCCATTCGGGCTTCAGCGCACCGGCGGCGGACAGGCCCAGGAAGATATCGGCGCCCTTCAGCGCCTCCTCCAGCGTGCGCGCTTCTGTGTCGATCGCGTGCGCGCTCTTCCACTGGTCCATCGACTGCGTGCGACCGCGATAGATCACGCCATCGAGATCGAGCATGGTGACATTATCGTGCCGCACGCCCATCCCCTTGATCAGGGCGGCACAGGCGATAGCGGCGGCGCCAGCGCCGTTCACCACCATCTTCACGTCCTTCAGCTCGCGCCCGGTCAGGTGGCAGGCGTTCAGCAGGCCGGCGGTGGCGATGATGGCGGTGCCATGCTGGTCATCGTGCATCACCGGGATCTTCATCCGCTCGCGCAGGGCCTGCTCGATGATGAAGCACTCGGGGGCCTTGATGTCTTCCAGGTTGATGCCGCCGAAGGTCGGCTCCATCAGCGCGACGGCGTTGATGAACGCTTCCGGATCCTCGGTATCCAGCTCGATATCGATCGCATCCACATCGGCGAAGCGCTTGAACAGCACCGCCTTGCCTTCCATCACCGGCTTGCTGGCGAGTGCGCCCAGATTGCCCAGCCCGAGGATCGCCGTGCCGTTGGAGATCACCGCCACCAGGTTGGACCGGGCGGTGTACAGCGCGGCGCAGGCCGGATCGGCGGCGATCGCCTCCACCGGGACGGCCACGCCGGGGGAGTAGGCGAGCGACAGGTCGCGCTGCGTCGCCATCGGCTTGCTGGCGATGATCTCGATCTTGCCCGGCCGGATCGTGGAATGGTAGAACAGCGCCTCGCGCGCGGTGAAGCTGTTATTGGTGGTGTCGGGCAAGGTATCTCTCCATTCGCCCCAGGTCCGTAGCGCGCCCGTCCGCCCGGGGGAAGGGTGCTGCGGCTTGGACGCTATTCCTCCAGCTCCACATCCCAGTACAGCCAGTCCCGCCAGGTGTCGTGCAGGTGGCCGGGCGGGAAGGAGCGGCCATGCTGCTGCAGCTGCCAGTTGGTGGGCCGGTGGGGCCGCAGCCGCAGCGCCATGCCGGCCTGCGCCGGCGTGCGCCCGCCTTTCTTCATGTTGCATGGCGCGCAGGCCGTGCTGATGTTTTCCCAGGTGGTGCGACCGCCCAGCCGCCGCGGGACCACATGGTCGAAGGTCAGGTGCCTGGAACTGCCGCAATACTGGCAGGCGAACCGGTCGCGCAGGAACAGGTTGAAGCGGGTGAAGGCCGGAAACTCCGACGGCCTGACGAATTGCCGCAGCGCGATGACGCTGGGGATCTTCATGTCGAGCGAAGGCGAATGCACGTGCCGGTCATATGAGGCGACGATGTCCACCCGTTCCAGGAACACCGCCTTGATCGCGGTCTGCCACGGCCACAGGCTGAGCGGGTAGTAGGACAGCGGCGTGTAATCGGCGTTCAGCACCAGCGCCGGGCAGCTTTCCAGCGCGCGCAGCCCGCGTTCCGGCGTGCGGAACGCATTGGCGCGATCGATCAGTTCAGCCTTGAACACGTGACGGTGTCCTCCCTGACGGCTCCGAAAGGATCATTTGCGCCGCAAAGCGTCAAGGGTGTTACACACCGGCAATCCACAAAGGTGTGAACAGTTTATCCACAGCCGGTTCGGGGAAATGCCGGTGTGCCCTGACCCGCATTGTCGCTTGTGCGACCAAATGGCCCCGCTTATAGGCGCGCCAGCCTGCACCGGCCGGGACACGGGATCAGGCGGGGCCATGTCGCGGGCGCCCTCCCCCGGTCGGACAGTGGCATGCGGACGGCATGCCGGCAGGCTGGGCGGAGTGGACGCGAATGGCCTCGATTTCGGGCGACGACATCGACATTCTTGCCAAGGCCAAGCGCGCCTTGGACCGGGACTATGCGCCCGGCGACCACGAAGAATACATGTCGCCGCAACAGCTGAACTACTTCCGCGTGCTGCTGCTGGAATGGAAGCGCTCGATCCTCAGCGCGTCCGAGAACACGCTGCAATCGCTGCAGGACGGCCCCATGCGGGAAGCCGACCTGACCGATCGCGCCAGCAGCGAGACGGACTGGGGCATCGAACTGCGCACCCGCGACCGGCAGCGCAAGCTGATCGCCAAGATCGATTCCGCCATGCGCCGGATCGACGAGGGCGATTATGGCTGGTGCGAGGTGACGGGGGAGCCGATCGGCATCAACCGGCTGATCGCCCGGCCTATCGCGACCATGACGGTGGAAGCACAGCAGGCGCATGAACGGCGCGAAAAGATCAGCCGCGACGACTGACCGCCGGGTGCCCGGATTGGCCAGGAAAGGCACAACAGCTGCCTTCGCGGTCGATTCGACGTCAATCGCGGTCTGCGCGCATGGCGCATTGACCAAAGGTTAACTATATCCCTGCCATTGATGCGCGGGAGGCGCACGGTATCATTGGGGGCGAATGATCGGAGGCAGGCACAGCCCGGCCTGGACCTCCGTACCGGGCGCTTAGGGAGCATGAAATCGCGATGACCAATGTCGACACACGCCAGGTGCAACGGGACAGCATGTTCCTGCTCGCCCGTCTCCGCGTGGAGGAGGACGGAACGGAGCATCAGGTCCGGGTCCGCAACCTGTCTGCCGGCGGCATGATGGCGGAAGGCCAGGTCGACGTGGTGCGCGGCACCGCCATCAGCGTGGAACTGCGCAACCTGGGCTGGGTTCGCGGTGCCGTCGCGTGGCGGCAGGATGGACGGTTCGGCATCGCCTTCGCGCAGGAGATCGATCCGTCGGTGGTGCGCGTGCCGGTTGCCGGCAAGGCGGACGAACTGGAAAGCCCGCGCTACACCCGCACGCCTGCGTCCGTCACGCCCACGATCGATCCCACCAAGCTGCGCCGCGTCTGACACCGCCTGACCCGCCGGCAGGTGGCGGGTGGTTGAACCGGCCGCAGCGCCCGCTTAAGCGGTTCGGCATGGCGCGTGCCCTTCCCCCTATTGCCGCACTGCTGCTGCTGGCGGCCGCTCCGCTGCTGTCCGCCTGCGGCGGCCCTGCGGAAGGCGCACTGGACATCGCCTTCGTGGATGGCGGTGCGACCGTCGACAATCCCGATCCCGCGCGTGACCTGCGCCTGACCTCTGCCGCATCGCACATGCGGGCCGCCACCGAGACCGGGCTGGTGACGCTGAACGCCGCGGGCGAGGTCGTGCCGGCACTGGCCGACCGCTGGATCGTGACGGAGGACGGGCTGTCCTTCATCTTCCGCCTGCGTGACGGGGAATGGCCGGATGGCAGCGACCTGACGGCGGAAAGCGTCCGGCGGCGGCTGCGCAGCGCCCTGCGGCGGCTGGACGGCACCCCGTTGGGACTGGACCTCAGATCCGTAGCCGATGTGCGGGCAATGGCCGGCCGTGTGGTCGAGATCCGGCTGGCCGCGCCCACGCCGTATCTGCTGCACCTGCTGGCACAACCGGAGCTGGTGCTGGTGCATGAAGGCGGCGGTACCGGCGACATGGTGCTGGAACAGCAAGGCCGGGCCGCGGTGCTGGTCATGCGTCCGCCGGCCGCGCGCGGCCTGCCCGAACAGGCCGACTGGTCCGATCATGTCCGGCCGCTGCTGCTGCGACCCATGACCATCCAGCAGGCGCTGGCCGGTTTTGACGAAGGATCGATCGATCTGGTGCTGGGCGCCGGGATCGCGGACTGGCCGCTGGCCAACACCGGCCCGCTGTCGCGTGGCACGGTGCGGCTTGACCCGGTGCTGGGGCTGTTCGGCCTGCATGTGCGGCATGCCGAAGGTCTGCTGGCGACGGATGCGGGGCGCGAGACAGTGGCGCTGGCGGTGGACCGGGCTGCCCTGATCGAACCGTTCGGGATTGGCGGCTGGACCCCGACGAACCGCATGGTGGCACCCGACCTGCCCGCCGATCCGGGGCTGGTGGGCGAACGCTGGGCCGCCGTGCCCATCGCGCAGCGGCAGGCAGCCGCCGCGCTGCGGATCGCGCGCTGGAGTGCGGCCAATGGCGGGCAGGCACCGCGCCTGACACTCGCACTGCGCCGGGCGCCGGGGCTCGACCGGCTGTTCGACACCCTCGCCGCGCAACTGGCGACCTCCGGCATCCGGCTGGAGCGGGTGGCGGCCGACGCGCCGGATGCCGACCTGATGCTGGTCGACCGGGTGGCACGGTACGGGGCACCCGAATGGTTCCTGCACCAGTTCGACTGTGGCGTTCAGCGCGCCGGCGGGCTGTGCGTGTCGGCCGCGGATGCCCTGGTCGCCCAGGCGCAGGCCGCATCCGACACAGCCGGTCGCACACGCCTGCTGGCGGAGGCGGAACAGGCGCTCGCCCAGGCGAATGTCTTCATTCCGTTCGGCCAGCCGATCCGCTGGGCGCAGGTGCGCAGCAGCATCACGGGCTTTGCCCCCAACGCCTGGGGCTTCCACCCCTTGCCGCCATTGGCAGAGATCATCAGATAGGGTCGATGGAAATCCAGCGCCCCCGCCCGATGCCCCGTATCAATCCGCTGAGCGGCGGACGTGACCCGCAGGCGGTGCGCGCGCGGGTGGAGGCGCTGGAACATCTGCTGGAGCGGGCCTTCACCGTGCCCGGCATCAACCGGCCGATCGGGCTGGACGCGATCATCGGGCTGGTGCCGGTGGCGGGCGACCTGGTTGCCGCCGCCATGGGATCGTACCTGATCTGGGAGGCGCGCAACCTGGGCATGTCGCGCTGGCAACTGGCGCGCATGGCCGGCAATCTGGCGCTGGATACCACCGTAGGGGCGGTGCCGGTGGCGGGCGACCTGTTCGACTGGCTGTTCCGGTCCAACACCCGCAACCTGCGCATCATCCGCCGCCATCTGGACAAGCACCACCCGATCATCGAACAGCGCTGACCCTTTCCGCAGCGGCCCGGACGCTGTAGCGGCACGCGATGGCCGACACCCCCACCCCCATGATGGCGCAATACCTCGCCCTGAAGGCGGAGGCCGGCGATTGCCTGCTGTTCTATCGCATGGGCGATTTCTTCGAGCTGTTCTTCGATGACGCCCGCATTGCCGCGCAGGTGCTCGACATCGCCCTGACCACGCGCGGCGAGCATGACGGCGCGCCGATCCCGATGTGCGGCGTGCCGGTCCATGCGGCGGAAAGCTACCTTGCGCGCCTGATCCGCGCGGGCAACCGGGTGGCGATCGCGGAACAGGTCGAGACGCCGGAGGAAGCGAAGAAGCGCCGCGGATCCAAGGCGCTGGTGGCGCGCCAGATCATCCGCTTCGTCACCGCCGGCACGCTGACGGAGGAGGCCCTGCTGGAGCCGCGGCGGGCCAACCTGCTGGTCGCGCTGGCCCCGGTGCGGGACCGACTGGGACTGGCCAGCATCGACATATCGACCGGCCGGATGGAGCTGGAGGAATGCGCCGCCGCCGACCTGCCGGCCACGCTGGCCCGCCTGGCGGCGAGCGAGGTGCTGGTGACCGAAGGCATGGAGGACGCCCCGGCGGGCGCAATCGCCCGGCCGCGTAGCAGCTTCACCAGCGAGACGGGCGAGCGGTTGCTGTGCGCGGCGCATGGCGTGGCGACGCTGGATGGCTGGGGCAGCTTCACCCGGCCGATGCTCGCGGCAGCCGGCGGGTTGCTGGCCTATCTCGACCATGTCGGGCGCGGTACCTTGCCACTGCTGCTGCCCCCGACGGCACGCGCCGCGACAGGCGCCTTGTTCATGGATGCCGCGACCCGCGCCTCGCTGGAGCTGACGGAGGCGCAGGGCGGCGGACGGGCAGGATCATTGCTGGCCGCAGTGGACCGCTGCGTCACCGGGGCCGGTGCGCGGTTGCTGTGCGACGACCTGTCCGCCCCGCTGGCGCAGCGGCCCGGGATCGAGGCCCGGCTGGACCTGGTGCAATGGTTCCATGCCGATCCGCTGATCCGCGCAGACCTGCGCGTGGCGCTGCGGTCGCTGCCCGATATCGGCCGGTCGCTTGGCCGGATCGTCGCCGGTCGCGGATCTCCACGTGATCTGGGCCAGCTGCGCGATGGCTTGTGCGAGGCCGCGTGGATCGCCGGGCTGTTGAGTCCGCGGCCCGACCATCCCGTGCTGCTGCGGCAATTGCTGCCGGCGCTGGCGGGGCATGATGCCCTGACCGATCTGCTGGCCCGCGCGCTGGTCGCCACGCCCCCGACGGAGCGTGGCAGCGGCGGCTTTATCGCGCCCGGCTATGATCCGGCGCTGGACGCCCTGCGTGACACGTCAGGCGATGCGCGCCGGGCCATCGCTGCGCTGGAGGCCCGTTACCGTACGGAAACCGGGATCGGTGCGCTGAAAATCCGGCACAACGGCGTGCTCGGCTATTTCATCGAGGTGCCGGCCAGACATGGCGAAGTGCTGCTGCATGGCGAGGGCAGCTTCACGCACCGGCAGACCACGGCCAATGCGATGCGCTTCAATTCGCTGACCCTGCACGAGGAAGCCAGCCGCATCGCCGAGGCCGGCGGTCGCGCGCTGGCGGCGGAGGAGGCGCATTTCGAAGAGCTGATCGAGCGGGCCTGCGCCGCGCGCGAGGCAATCGCCGGAACCGCGGCCGCCCTCGCTCGGATCGATGTCGCCGCCGGCCTCGCGGAGCGCGCGGGCGAAGGCGGCTGGGCCAGGCCCGGGCTGGCCGACGAGCCGTGCCTGACGATCATCGGTGGACGACACCCGGTGGTGGAGGAAGCGCTTGCCAAGGCAGGCGAGCGGTTCGTCGCCAATGATTGCCAGCTGGTGCCCGACGATCGGCTCTGGCTGATCGGCGGGCCGAACATGGGCGGCAAGTCCACGTTCCTGCGGCAGAATGCGCTGATCGCGGTGCTGGCCCAGGCTGGCAGCTTCGTACCCGCATCCTCGGCCCGCATCGGGCTGATCGACCGGCTGTTCAGCCGGGTCGGCGCAGCTGACAATCTGGCGCGCGGACGATCGACCTTCATGGTCGAGATGGTGGAAACCGCCGCGATCCTGTCCCAGGCGACGGAACGCAGCTTCGTGATCCTGGACGAGGTCGGCCGCGGCACATCGACCTATGACGGGCTGGCGCTGGCCTGGGCCGTGGCGGAGGCGATCCACGCCACCAACCGCAGCCGCTGCCTGTTTGCGACGCACTACCACGAACTCGCCCGGCTGGCCGAAAGCTGCGAGGCGCTGAGCCTGCATCATGTACGCGCACGGGAGTGGAAGGGCGATCTGGTCCTGCTGCACGAAGTCGCGCAAGGAGCAGCGGACCGGTCCTACGGCATTGCCGTTGCCCGTCTGGCAGGCGTTCCAGCGCCGGTATTGAAGCGCGCCAAGGGCGTGCTGGCGCGGCTGGAAAAGGGCCGTGCGGAAACCGGGGGGCTGGCAGCTGGTCTGGGCGAACTGCCCCTCTTCGCGGCCGCGCTGGAGGCGGCGGAGGAACGATCCGACGCCTTGCGCGAACGGCTCGGCAGCCTTGATATCGACACCCTGTCCCCCCGCGACGCGCTCGATCTGCTTTACGAATTACGGCGCCTGGCGGGGGAATAGGTCGGGGCGGGACTAGCTGTCGTCGCTTGGCAGATCGGGGTCGACCTTGCTGTCGTCCCCGTACTTGTCCTCATTGTCGTCGTGATTGTCCTCGCCAAGATAGGCGCTCATGTCGATCCGGCCCGACTGTTCCATGTCGCGCATGTGATCGACCAGATCCTGCGTGGAATCATCCATCAGGTCGCTGTCATTATCGGACTTCCTGCTGTCGAGCGGGCTGGCGGCACGACCTTCGCCCTCCAGCGCCTCGTCGGCAACCGTATGGGTCTGCTCGCTTTCGTCATCCTGCTCGCTATTGGCCAGTTCAGGTGCGTCTTCGCCGGTGAGACGGTCGATCATGGTAGGTCTCCTTTGTGAGGGGACAACCCGGACCGGCCATCGCACGTTCCCTCCCTTCAGCGGGTGGGCACCTTCTCGTCGCCCGACCAGTCGTAGAAGCCGCGTCCGGTCTTCTTCCCCAGCCATCCGGCATCGACATATTGCACCAGCAGCGGCGCCGGCCGGTACTTGGTGTCGCCGGTGCCGGTGAACAGCACGCGCATGATCTCCAGACAGGTGTCGAGCCCGATAAAGTCGGCCAGTTCCAGCGGTCCCATCGGATGATTGAGGCCGAGCCGGCAGCCGATGTCGATATCCGCGATGCCCGCTGTGCCGTTGCCCAGCACGAACACCGCTTCGTTGATCATCGGCATCAGCACGCGATTTATGATGAAGCCGGGCGCATCCTGGCTCAGCACCACCTGTTTGCCGAGCTTCTCCGCAAAGGCGCGCATCTGCGCGACCACCTGCGGATCGGTGGCGAGGCCCGGGATCAGTTCCACCAGCTGCATCACCGGCACCGGATTGAAGAAGTGCAGGCCGATGAAGCGGGCAGGATCGGGCACGCTGGCCGCCATGCGGGTGATGGAGATGGAGGAAGTGTTACTGGCCAGCACAGCATCGGGCGCCAGCACCTTGGCCGCTTCGGCGAAGATGGCGTGCTTGATGCTCTCGTTCTCGGTCGCGGCCTCAATGATGAGCGCGGCCTGCGCCATGGGGGCATAGTCGGCGGTGGGGGTGATGCGCTCCAGCGCTGCGGCGGCGGCTTCGGTGCTCAGCTGGTCCCTGTCCACCAGCCGCGCCAGCCGCTTGCCGATACCGGTCCGGGCCTTGTCGGCGATGGCCAGGTCGCGGTCGGCCAGGAACACGCGCGCGCCGCTGACGGCCGCGACCTGCGCGATCCCTGCGCCCATCTGCCCCGCCCCGATGATGCCGATCGTGTCCACGCTTGTCTCCTGCCAGCCGTCGCGCCGCACCCTAGCGGCGGGTCGCGCGGGGGCAAGCCTAGCGGTTGAACAGCAGCAGCAGCGCCACCACGACGATCGCTAGCGCCTGATACTTGATGCGGTTGAACATCATCTTGTTCTGCCGCTCCTGCAACTCGACCAGGTTGGTGGAATCGCCACTCTCCAGGTCGATCTTGGTCGTCTGCATGAAAGCGACGATCCCGCGCACCATGGATACGACCACCAGCACGGCCAGGATGATGATCACGATGACCAGAAATGTATTCATGAATAGCACCCTACGCTTCGCGCCAGATGGAGGCCAGCCGGAAAGCGGCCGGCGCGCAGATCCGCGGCAAGCGCCGGCCCGTCCTCCCCGGCATGCCGCAGGTCGCTCAGCGCCGGGGAGCCGCGCCGCTTTGCCAGCTTGCGCCCATCCGCTTCCGCCAGCAGGCCATGATGATGCCAGCGCGGCACCGGCAGGTCGAGCAGCGCCTGCAGCAGTCGATGGACATGGGTGGCGGCGAACAGGTCCAGGCCCCGGGTCACCAGGGTGACACCGTCGGCAGCATCGTCCAGCGTGGCGGCAAGATGGTAGCTGGCGGGCGTGGCCGCGTCCTTGCGCACCAGCACGACGTCGCCGAGCAGGTCGGGCCGTGCCTGCTGCTCTCCCGCCAGCGCATCGTGCCAGGTCAGCGGGCCCGTGCGGCGGAGCCCCTCCGCCACGTCCAGCCGCCACGCGGCGGGGGCGGATGGATCGGTCACGCCATTGCGGCAGGTACCGGGGTAGACTGGCCCATCCGCACCGATCGTGCCGGCAGCCTGCGCAATCTGCGCGCGGGTACAGGTACAGGGATAAAGCAGCCCTTCGCCGCGGAGCCGTTCGGCCGCGGCGCGATAGCTGTCGAGGCGCGCCGATTGCTGCGGCACTTCAGCCCATGCCAGGCCCAGCCAAGCGAGATCTGCCCGAAATCCGCTCGCCAGGTCCACGCGGGAACGCTCGCCATCGATATCCTCGATGCGCAGCAGGAAGGCGCCGTTCGCACCGGCGAGATCATGGGCCCTGATCGCGCTGTAGGCATGACCCAGATGCAGCACGCCATTGGGGCTGGGGGCAAAGCGGGTAATTTCCGGCAAGGGGATCAAGCCTTGCGGAAGGGAGTGCGGGCATCCAGCACCAGCTGGTCGGCTGCGATACCGGCCCGCTCGTGCTCCAGATAATCGGCAATGGCGCGGCGAAAACCGGGATCGGCGATGAAGTGCATCGACCAGGTCTGCACCGGCTCGTAACCGCGCGCCAGCTTGTGCCCGCCCTGTGCCCCTGCCTCCACCCGGGTAAGGCCGCGGGAAATGGCATGATCGATTGCCTGATAATAGCACAGTTCGAAATGCAGGAACGGCTTGTCCACGACGCACCCCCAGTACCGCCCATACAGCGCATCCGGACCGATGAAGTTCAACGCGCCGGCGATCGGCTGACCCTCTACCAGCGCGAACAGCAGCAGGACATGCTCGCCCATTCGCTGCCCCAGAAGGCTGAAGGCCTCTCGGGTCAGGTAGGGCTGGCCCCACTTGCGAGCGCCTGTATCCTGATAGAACACCCAGAAGGCGTCCCAATGCGCTTCGGTGATCTCGTCCCCGGTGAGCGCCTGGATGGTGACGCCCTCCTGCGCCTTGGCCCGTTCCTTGCGCAGGTTCTTGCGCTTGGCACTGGAAAGCTCTCCCAGGAAGTCATCGAAGGTGGAATAGCCGCGGTTCGTCCAGTGAAACTGGATATCGCTGCGCCCCAGCCAGCCCGCCTGCTCGAACAGTGGCAACTGCGCCGGCTCCACAAAGGTGGCGTGCGCACCCGAGATGTCGTTCTGCATGCACAATTGCTCCGCCGCGCGCAGCAGTGGAGCGGCATAGGCGTCATCGCGCACCAACAGTCGCGGGCCGGTGGCGGGCGTGAACGGCGCGGCGATCTGCAGCTTGGGGTAGTAATCGCCGCCAGCCCGCTCCCATGCATCGGCCCAAGCGTGATCGAACACGTACTCGCCCTGACTGTGCGCTTTCAGGCACGACGGGAGCGCACCCAGCAGCGTGCCCTCGCCATCCTCCAGCAGGATCGGCGCCGGGCTCCAGCCAGTGCCCGGACCGATGCTGCCTGATTCTTCCAGCGAGGTGAGAAAGGCATGACGGGTAAACGGGTTGGCCCCGGCCAGTGAATCCCACCGGTCGGCATCGATAGAGGTGAAGCTGGGGGCGAGGCGGGCGACCAGGTCAGGCATGCATGATCGAAACTGGGGACTGCCCGCCCGGATTGCGAGACCGCTGATCAGTCGCGCAAGGCGAAGATCGCATCGACCTCTACTGCGGCGCCGAGCGGCAGGGCCGGCACCCCGACCGCGCTGCGGGCATGTTTGCCTGCTTCGCCGAACACCGCCACCATCAGGTCCGATGCACCATTGGCGACCTTGGGCTGGTCGGTGAAATCCGGAGTCGAGCTGACGAATGCGCCCAGCTTCACCACACGATCCACCCGGTCCAGCAGGCCGGCGGCGTCCAGCTGCGCCAGGATCATCAGCCCGCAGGCACGCGCGGCATCGCCGCCCTGCTCCGTCGCGATGCTCTCCCCCAACCGGCCGGTCACCAGCTGGCCATCAATGAAGGGCAGCTGCCCCGACAGGTGGACCATGTTGCCGACCACCACCAGTGGCACATAGGATGCCACCGGTGCGGCGGCCGTGGGTAGCGTCAGGCCGAGTTCGGCGATGCGGGCGTGGATGGTCATGCAGGCTCCTTCCGGTGAAGATTGTCCAGCAGCCATGGCACTGCGTCGGCCCAGTTGTCGATCCGGGCATGCGCATGGCCGGCACTCAACGCACAGGGCACTTGCCCCGCAATCGCCGGCTCGCCGCAGAAATGCAGCCGGCCGACAAGCGGCGCATGTTCGGCAGCAGAGGCATGGTGCTGCGCCAGATCGTCGATGAAAACGGCGCGAGGCGCGCCATGCTCGTCCATGATCTGCCGGATGCGGGCGCCCTTCGGCCCCTGATTGGTGAAGACCGGCACATCCACGCCGAAGGCCCGCAGCTGCGCGGTCCGGGCTGCGCCGAAGCGGTCCTGCAGATTGGTGAGGATGACCACGTCCGCCTCGCGCTGCAACTCGGCGATCGCCTCCAGCGCACCTTCGATGGGAGTCTGGCGCGGCATTTCGGTATCGAAGAAGTCGTTCAGCAGCAGCCACATCTCCGCTTCTTTCAGTACCGCGGCGTCACGCCGCATGGACTGCGCGAAGGAGGCACCCGTCAGGTCGAAGGTGACGCCGTGCTCGGCGTCCAGCCAATCGCGGAAATGCCGCACCATGTGCAGCAACACCTCGTCGCAATCGGAAATGACCAGTGGACGCGGCATCAGCAGGGCAGTCGCCGCCGCGCGCCGGCTAGCTGTTCCGGCATGATGCCCAGCGCATCGGCCGCCCCTTCCAGATCCGGCTCGTGCGCGGAAAGGAAATCCAGCACCGCGGCCTGTGTAGGGCATTCGGCGATGGACGTGCGCAGGGCATCGGGCGTCAGGCCGGTCAGATCCAGGAAGCGTTGCGCCCGCAGGCTGTCGCCCAGCAACCAGGCAAGTGCGCCCAGCGCCAGCTCGGCCGGGTCGTGCGGTTCAGGTGATGATGTGCGCAGCATGAGACCCGCTCCCGTGGTTCAGGTGCGGGCCAGATGGGGTATCGCAACACGCTTGTCGAGGCGGGGCACGTCACGGCCATGCTTGACATGGACCGCGCCCGCCGCTTTGCCCAGCCCATCAAGCTAGCGAAAGACATGCCATGGACCGCGCCGCCATCGACAGCCGTATCAGAACGCTGATCGAACCTTTCAACAAGAAGGATGTCGCCATCACCGATGCAACGACCTTTGCCGGCGATCTGGAATTCGACAGCCTGACAGTGATGGATTTCGTCGCCGAGATCGAGGACGAGTTCGACGTCATCATCAGCATGAACCAGCAGGCCGAGATCGAGAATTACGGCCAGCTCGTCACCGCGGTCGGCACCCTGGCAGGGAACGACGCCTGATGAGCGAGGGTGTGAGCGAGGCCGACCGGCCCGAGGTGCTGGCGGGCGCGGGCCCCGATCTGTTCAGCAAGTTTGATGGCGTGATCGGCATGCGCACCGCTCTGCTGGACAGCGGCGTCACCGATCCGTTCAACCTGGTGATGGAAAAGGTGCTCAGCCCGACACGCGCCATTTGCAGCGGGCGGGACACGATCCTGCTGGGCACCTACAATTACATGGGCATGACCTTCGACCCGGACGTGATCGCCGCCGGCACGCAGGCACTGGCGGAATATGGCAGCGGCACCACCGGCAGCCGCGTGCTGAACGGTACCTACCAGGGCCATCGTGAATGCGAGGACGCGCTGCGCGAGTTCTACGGCATGGATCATGCCATGGTGTTTTCCACCGGCTACCAAGCCAATCTCGGCATCATCAGCACGATGGCCGGAAAGGGCGACTACATCGTCCTCGACATCGACAGCCATGCCAGCATCTGGGACGGCTGTGCACTGGGCAATGCCGAGGTCGTGCCGTTCAAGCACAATGACATCGACGCCATGGAGAAGCGCCTGCGCCGCATCCCGGAAGGGGCCGGCAAGCTGGTCATCCTCGAGGGCGTCTATTCCATGCTGGGCGACATCGCCCCGCTCAGGGAAATGATCGCCGTCGCCAAGAAGTACGGCGCCATGGTGCTGGTGGACGAGGCCCACTCCATGGGCTTCATCGGCCCGAACGGCCGCGGCGTAGCCGAAGATCAGGGCGTGCTGGACCAGGTCGATTTCGTGATCGGCACCTTCAGCAAGAGCGTGGGCACGGTTGGCGGCTTCTGCGTCAGCAACCATCCCAAGTTCGAGATCCTGCGCCTGGTCTGCCGTCCTTATGTCTTCACCGCCAGCCTCCCGCCTTCCGTGGTGGCGACGGCGGCGACCAGCATCCGCAAGCTGATGCACGGCGCGGACAAGCGCGCGCGGCTGTGGCGCAATTCGCGTACCCTGCATACAGGGCTGCTGGAACAGGGTTTTCGCCTCGGCACTTCCGAAACGCAGAGCGCCATCGTGGCCGTGATCATGCCGGACTTGGAGCGGGGCGCGATGATGTGGGAAGCGCTGTTGCGCGAGGGGCTCTACGTCAATCTTGCCCGGCCGCCAGCCACGCCCGCCAACATGACGCTGCTGCGCTGTTCGCTCTGTGCCGAGCACAGCGAGGATGAAGTCGAGACCATCCTCGGCATGTTCCAGCGGGCCGGCAAGGCGGTGGGCATCATCTGAGCCGGCCCGCCCACTGCAATCAGCGGGCGGCTGCGGCCGCGTATTGCTGATCCAGCAACGGCCGCAGCCCTGCAAGATCATAGCCAGCCGCGGATGCACGGTCCTGCAGCTCAGCCGGATGACGCCCGGCGCGAGCCTGGGCCAGCGCCCACAGCATGGTGGAGCGCGTGCCGGATCGACAATAGGCCAGTACCGGTCCGTCCGCCTGCCCGAGCGCCGCGGTCAGCCGCTCGACCTGGCTGGCCGAGAACCCCGCATGCGTCACCGGAATATCGACCCAGTCGAGCCCCAGGCGCTTGGCTTGATCCGCCAGGCTAGCGCCATCCGGCTGCCCGCTCTCCTCGTCATCGGGCCGGTTGTTGACGATCAGCCTGTAGCCTTGCGCCGCCGCCTGATCCAGGTCGCCCGGCTCAAGCTGCGGGCTGACGGCAAAGCCTGTCTCCACTTCGACTAACTTGCTCATCGGTCCTGCCTCAATCCTTCGTGCCGAAGACGGTACCCCGCCTCCGCTTCACCATGTTCAACAGCTCCACCATGACCGAGAAACCCATGGCCGCATAGATGTAGCCCTTGGGTACGTGGAAGCCGAACCCGTCGGCGATCAGCACCAGCCCGATCATGACCAGGAACGACAAGGCCAGCATGATCAGGGTGGGATTGTCCTCGATGAAGCGTGACAGCGGGTCTGCCGCGACGAGCATGATACTGACGGTGATGATCACCGCCGTTACCATGATCGGCACCTCGTCCGTCATGCCGACCGCGGTCAGGATCGAATCGATGGAGAACACCACGTCCAGCGCCACGATCTGTGCGATCGCCGCGCGCAAGGTCAGCTGGGTCACCGCTTTCGCAGCGCCGGGCAAGGTTTCTCCGCGCTGCTCCGGCTCCATGTTGTGATGGATCTCCGTTGTCGCCTTCCACAACAGGAACAGGCCACCAGCCAGAAGTATCAGGTCACGCCCGGAAAAGGCTGTCTCGAACGATGGCTGGCCATTGTAGCCGGGAGCGCCAGCCAGACCAAGATCGAACAGCGGTTCCTGCAAGGTGACGATCCAGCCGATCAGCAGCAGCAATGCGATACGCATGCCCAAGGCGAGACCAAGCCCGAGTCGGCGGGCGAACTGCTGCTGGTGCGCCGGCAGCCGATTCGACAGGATGGCGATGAACACCAGATTGTCGATTCCCAGTACCACCTCGAGAGCGATCAGGGTCAGCAATGCCAGCCAGGCGGCGGGATCGGTCAACAGTTCAAGATAGGGCATGTAGCCCTGATGCGCACTTGGCCGCAGGCAGGCAAGTCAAGAACGACGCGACCCGCTCGGCGCACGGGTCATTTTAATGCTTCGCACCGCCCCTGTTTGTAAGCTATAGCGGTCGGGTGGAGTGGCGGAGCATATGCGACGCTGCCCGCCGGTGACAATTCTATCCGCCGGGCAGTCACGGACGGAAAGCAAGGGTAAGTTCGGTACATGGGGTATGAAAAAGGTCGTCGCGGCCGGGGACGCGACAAGCGGGATGGCTTCGGCGAAGAAAGCTTCGACCCGTTCGGCGGCGGCTCTCCCTCGCGCTTCGGCGATGATGGATGGCAGGGCGGTGGCGGTGATCGCTTCGGTGGCGGCGGCGGCGGTGACCGATTCGGTGACAGCGGCGGGTCGCGCGGCGGCTACGGCGGCGGCGGTCGCAGCGGCGGTGGCGGCTTCGGCGGCGGCGGTGGTGGTGGCGGCTTCGGCGGCCCGCGCGGTCCTCGTCCCGGTGGCGGAGCAGGCGGCGGCGCTGGCGGCATGCCTGCACAGGTTGTCGGAGCTGGCCAGGGCAAGGTCAAGTTCTTCAACGCGCAGAAGGGCTTCGGCTTCATCCAGCGTGACGAAGGTGGTGCGGACGTGTTCGTCCACATCAGCCAGGTCGAGCGCGCTGGCCTGACCAGCCTTGCCGAAGGACAGGAAGTTGCTTTCAACCTGGTCGATCGCGGCGGCAAGATCTCTGCTGCCGACCTGCAGATCAGCGGCGACATCATCCCTGTCACGGAACAACCGGCGCAGGAAAGCGCGCAGCAGCAGCGCCAGCTGACAGGCGAGCGTGCTTCGGGCACCGTCAAGTTCTTCAACGCGATGAAGGGCTTTGGCTTCATCACGCGGGATGATGGCAAGGAAGATGCCTTCGTCCACATCAGCGCGGTGGAACGGTCGGGCCTGCCCGGCATCAACGAAGGTGATCGCTTCGAGTTCGATCTCGAGATCGACCGACGTGGCAAGTTCTCCGCGGTGAACCTGGTGCCTGCGCAAGGGTGAGTCGGGTGCTGGTCGGCTGACCAGCGCTTGCTTCCCTGCTGTCACAACCGCGTACATTACTGGCGGCTCTTCCTTCATGGGAGAGCCGCCATCATTCTTTCAGAGCCAGCCCAGGATCCAGGTTGATGACCATTACCCCGCTGATGCCCGTGTATCCCAGATGCGCCGTGCGTCCGGTGCGCGGCGATCACTGTCACCTGATCGGTGAAGACGGCACGCGTTATCTCGACTTTGCAGCCGGCATCGCGGTCAATCTGCTGGGCCACTCCCATCCCGGCCTGATCGGCGCCATCCAGCAGCAGGCCGCCACGCTGATGCACGTGTCCAACCTGTATGGCAGCCCGCAAGGCGAGCGGCTGGCGCAGCGCCTGGTCGACCTGACCTTTGCCGACACCGTCTTCTTCACCAATTCCGGTGCCGAGGCGGTCGAATGTGCGATCAAGACTGCGCGCGCCTATCACCAGCATGGCGGCGACCCGAACCGGTTCGAGCTGATCACCTTCAACAATGCCTTTCACGGGCGCACCATGGCCACGATCAGCGCCTCTGATCAGGCCAAGATGCACAGCGGTTTCGCGCCGCTGCTACCAGGGTTCCGCTATGTCGAATTTGGAGATCTGCAAGCTGCGGCTGCAGCTATCGGACCCCAAACCGCCGGTTTCCTGGTAGAACCGATGCAGGGCGAAGGCGGCATCCGGCTGGCGTCGCAGCCGTTCCTGCAAGGATTGCGCGAACTGGCCGACGAGCACGATCTGATGCTGGTGCTGGACGAGGTCCAGACGGGCGTGGCCCGCACCGGGACCATGTACCTGCACGAACAGTTCGGCCTTCAGCCGGATATTCTCGCGACCGCCAAGGGAATCGGCGGGGGCTTTCCTCTCGGCGCCTGTCTGGCGACGGAGAAGGCGGCGCGCGGCATGACCTTCGGCACTCACGGCTCCACCTATGGCGGCAACCCGCTCGCCATGGCAGCGGGCAACGCCGTACTGGATGTAGTGAGCGACCCCGTCTTCCTTGAGCATGTGCGCACCTTGAGCGATCGGCTGAAGACACGCCTGAACCAGTTCATCGGCAACTATCCCGATCTGTTCGAGGAGGTCCGCGGCCGCGGCCTGATGCTCGGCCTGCGCCTCCGGACCGAACCGCGCGCCTTCATGCAGCATCTGCGTGACCATCATCAGCTCCTCACCGTCGCTGCGGGCGACAACACGCTGCGCCTGCTGCCCCCGCTGGTGATCGGTGATGCGGAGATCGAGGAATTCTTTGCCAAGCTGTCCGCCGGCGCCGCCAGCTTCCCGATGTCGCAGGTTGCCTGATGAGGTATCAGCACTTCCTCGATCTGAAGGATATCGATCCGACGGCGCTGCAGCGGATGGTCGCGGTTGCCGCCAACCGCAAGGATGCCCGGACCGGGCTGCCGAAGGGTGCCGCCGACCCCGATCGCCCGCTTGATGGCCACGTACTTGCCATGGTGTTCGAGAAAAGCTCCACCCGTACCCGGGTGAGCTTCGACGTCGCCATGCGCCAGCTCGGCGGCGCAGCCATCGTGCTGGACTCGTCCAGCACGCAGCTTGGCCGCGGCGAATCGATTGCCGACACGGCACGGGTGCTCAGCCGCATGGCGGATGCCATCATGATCCGCACCGATGATCATGCCAAGCTGCTGGAACTGGCGCATCATGCGACGGTGCCGGTGATCAACGGACTGACTGATCTTTCGCATCCGTGCCAGATCATGGCCGATCTGCTCACCTTGCACGAACGCGGCCGCTCCTTGGCTGGCTTGCAGGTCGCCTGGTTCGGCGATTGCAATAACGTGCTGCATTCCCTGATCGAGGCAGCAGGCCTGTTCCGCTTCGACCTGCGCATCGCCACGCCTGCCGGCTACCTGCCGAACGCGACAACCATCTCCGCGGCCCAGGCAGCCGGAGCAAACGTCACCGTTACCGCCGATCCGCTGACTGCCGCGCGCGAGGCGGACGTTCTGGTCACCGACACCTGGGTCTCGATGGGGCAGGCGCACCAGGAAGAAAAACTGGCAGCCCTCGCCCCGTTCCAGGTGAACGATGCACTGTTTGCCGTCGCGCGGCGGGACGCGGTGTTCCTGCATTGCCTGCCCGCCCATGTCGGCGAGGAAGTCAGCGTCGACGTGTTCGAAAGCACGCGATCGCTGGTGTTTGACGAGGCCGAGAACCGGATCCACGCGCAGAAGTCCGTACTCCTGTGGTGCCAAGGCCTGCTGAACTGATCACGGTGTGCGGTGCAAAGGCGGCCTTCCTGGCACCCTTTGCACCAGCCCCGCAGACCTTATATGGCCGCCATGCAAATCGAATTCACCGCCACTTATGATGTCGACCAGGTCCTGACCTTCAGCCTGCCCGACAAAAGCGTGCGGGGCCGGATCGCCCGTATCGGGCCTGCCCTGTCAGAAATCCTTCAGGCACACGACTATCCTCCCGTCATCCGCCTGCTGCTGTCGGAGGCGCTGGTCATCACTACCCTGATGGGCAGCCTGATCCAGAAAAGCAGCGGGCAGTTGACGATCCAGGCCCAGTCCACCTCCGGCGTGGTGGAACTGCTGGTGTGCGATTTCCTCGACTCGCGCGTGCGCGGCTATGTCCAGTTCCGTGACGATGCCATCCTGCAGCAGGATCGCCTGCCAGATCTCGCGCGCCTGTTCGGCGATGGTCGCCTGGTCGTGACCTTCGACATGGCCGCCAGCAAGGAACGTTACCAAGGCCTGGTCGAACTGCGCGGCGCCTCGATGACACAGGTCGTGCGCCAGTACTTCATCCAGAGCGAACAGATTCCCACCGTCCTGCAGACCGCCATCAACCTCGATGGCGACGAACCTGCCGCCGCCGGCATGCTACTGCAATATCTGCCCGATGGCGAGGAAGGCCGAACCCGGCTGGACACCCTGGACAGCGACTTTGGCTGGTCCTGCATCGCGCAGCTCGCCAGGACCACCGATGATCGCGACGATGCCTTGCTGGAGGAGCCCGGCCTGCGCTCCGCCCTGCGGCGCCTGTTCCCGGACGAGGACACCGTCATGGTGCACGAGACCACGGTGCTGCAGAAAGGCTGCCGGTGCTCGCTGGAGCATTACGACAGCATCCTGTCCCGCTTCTCCAAGGAAGATCGACGCGAGATGCAGAACGAGGACGGCGTCATCCTGGTCGATTGCGCCTTCTGCGCCCGCCAGTTCGCCATCCAGGACTGACCCGGATGAGCGACATGCCCAAGGCCGTGGTCCTGCTGTCCGGCGGGCTGGATTCGATGGTTGCCGCCGGCTTGGCCAGGCAGGGCGGCTATGCCGTCCATGCGCTGACCGTGGATTATAATCAACGGCACCGGGTAGAGCTGTCGGCGGCCGCCCGGATTGCACAAGAGCTGCAGGTTGCCGCGCATGTCGTGCTGCCGCTGGACCTGAGCCAGTTTGGCGGCTCCGCCCTGACCAGCGATATCGCAGTGCCCAAGACCGGGGCGAGCGGGGTGGATGACGATATTCCCGTCACCTACGTGCCCGCGCGCAACATGATATTCCTGTCGCTCGCCATGGGCTGGGCCGAAGCGCTGGGCGCCCGCGACATCTTCATCGGCGTCAATGCGCTGGATTATTCCGGCTATCCCGATTGCCGGCCGGAATTCATCAGCAGCTTCGTCGCCACGGCCAATCTGGCGACAAAGGCCGGGGTGGAAGGGCATGGCGTTACCATCCACACTCCGCTGCAGCACTGGGGCAAGGCCCGCATCGCGCAGGAGGCCGCTGCGCTCGGGCTCGATCCGGGCATGAGCTGGTCCTGCTACGATCCGACGCCTGATGGCATCGCCTGCGGCACCTGCGACAGCTGCCGCCTGCGCCGGAAGGGCTTTGCCGACGCGCAGCTGATCGACCCGACCCCTTACGCCGCCTGACCTGCCCGCGGCAGCAGGCCGGCATCGGTCAGCGCTGTGATCAGTTGGCCAACAGCCTTGCGCGCCTCGCTGTCCACGACCTCGCCACCCTGCGGCGCACGGACCGTGGCAGCTCCGCGCCAGCGACCATCGCAGTAACGCAGGTCCGCCCCGCTGGTCCGGTCATGGACGCGCAGGCCATCGCAAGGCGCGGCAAACAGCCAGGTGCCCGCCTGTCGGCATGCCAGCATGTCCGTCTGCCCCGCCCATGCGGACCCGGGCTCCGCCCCCACGATCCAGCAATCGCCGTCCGCCGCCTCGGCTGGCGGGGACGTCGCCGTGCCCAGCACCACGGGATGCAGCAGCGCATCCACGAGGGCATGCGCTTCGTTGACGAAGAACTCCTTCTGCACCTGCCCGGGGAAGATCAGCGGCAGGCCATGGCGTGCACTCGTCGCCGCAAAGTTCAGCAGGTCCGACATCGGTTTACTCCAGTCAAAGAATCATCAGCGGCACCGGGTCGGACAGGACATCCCCGCCGACCTCGCGCAGCCACAGCGGCTGCCCAGCATATCGCGCACTCAATTCGGCCAGCATGGCCGCAGTCAGCTCGAGCCGGGGCTCTTCGACCAGCCAGCTGCTCGCCGCTGTCCCGCCCGTTCCGATGCCGATCTGGTAACGCTGTGGCGTGGCAATGCCCGGCATGTCCGGCCACTCCCACGCGCCGCTGACACGCCGGGTCCAGCTGAACGCCAGGCCTCCATCGACCAGCCTGCGCTTGCGGGCATGCACCGGGGCAAGCGGCCGGACGGAGCCTTGCACATTGGCGAGCCCGGCCATCACCGGCTCATCATCCAGCAGGCCGATCGCGGCCACCTGCATGTCCGCCCCGGTTGCCATGCGGCTCATGTCCATCGGCACCAGCGTATCGTCCAGCAGCACGAACCGGCTTCCTGCAGCATGCCCACTACCGGCCGCCCGCTCCGTGCCACCACGGCCGCGCAACAGCCCGCGCAGACGCCAGCGTCCCGCCTCCAGCCGGCTGGCTGTGACGAACTGCACCACTTCGTCGCCGATCATTGCCCGATTGGCCCCGCCAGCCAGTGCATCGGCGGCCACGCTACCCAGCCAAAGATCGGCCGGGATCGCCACCTCCAGTTCGGCCCCGCGCTCCAGCAGCACTCCGGGCGAAGGCGGCAGCGGTGTCACCAGCCGTCCCACGGTGCTGCGTGGCCGCTGTGCATGGCCGGCGAGCACCAGATTGCCGTCCTGCTCCCCGTACAGGGTAGCACCCGCCCAGCCTACGCTCTCGGACGACACCGCAGCATGGATCTGCCAGGCGGAAACCCCGACGGATGCCGGTGGCAGTTCCAGAGCGGCCAGGATCGTGGACCCTCCGACCAGATCCGGCTGGGGCAAGGCGGAACCGGCATCGGCCGTTACGCCGTGGGTCAGCATTGTCGGCACCTGGCTCAGCTCCAGCGCCACGCCATGCGCATCCAGTTCCCAGCTTTCCACCAGCCAGTCCCCGGTGCGTCCTGGCATCCGCACGATGGCGCCGGGCACGATCGCCGGGTCCAGCTCGGCCGAACGCCAGCTTGCACGAACGCTGCGCGCACGCGCACACTGCGCCAGACGGCTCGCCAGCAGGCGTGCATTCCCGGCATCCAGCACCCCGGGAAAATCCAGCAGCGCATGGCTGCCGGGCAGCGCCCCGGTGCCGAGTTGCGTGCCGATCTGATAGTCGCGAGCACGATCGAAATAGCGGATGCCCGCCGGCATCGCCGCAGTTGCGGTCCGCCGCGCCTGCCCAGTAACGATCAGACCCTCATCCCCCGCGGCACGGTCGATCACCGCCGCTTCCGGCAGCACCAGCGTTGCGTCCTGACCGTGTGCTGCTATCTCCAGCCGATCGCCAAGCCGGTATGACAGCGGGTAAAGGGCATCGAACTCCGTCAGCTGCCCGGACAGACCGCCGCCGCCATCGCTCCAGCCCGACAGCCCTTGCAGCGGCCGGATGGCATTTGCGCCGGTCGGCGCCACCATCTCGGCCAGCGAGACATCGCCCTGGTCAGCAATAACCTCAAAGGTCAGCGCAGGGATGCGATTGCCGAAGGATGCGAGTTGCAGCCCTTCGAATACGCAATAGGCCAGTCCGCGAAAAGCCGGACATGCCGGGCCGATATCCGCCGCGATCAGCGGATCCGGCTGCTGGTCACCATGCCCGCGATACACGCGCAGGGCCCCGGCGACCTTCAGGTCGCCGGCCGCGCCGCGCAGCAGGTGCCCGTCCGCCCAGATCCGCCCGAGCCCGACGATCGGCCGACTCGACAGCGCCACGGCCAGGGACGCGGCATAGCTGTAGCCGGTGGTGGACGGCCGGCCCTTGCCGCCGCCCAATGTTTCGCTCTGTTCGATCAGGTCCGTCGCCCAGATGATCGTGCCGGTCGACCTCACCTGCCCGAAATGTCGCGCGATCGGCTGGCCATAGGCGGATGTCGTGGCGGTCAGATCCTGCAGCCGCGATCCCCCATTCGCTGCCGGCGTCGCCATCGAGTGATCGAGCTGCTGCCCCAGAATCGCGCCGGCCGCGCCGCCCAACGGGCCGCCCACGGCCGTGCCGAGTGCGGTGAGAACCAGAGTAGCCATGATGATGAACCTGTCAGGTTAAAGGCGCCAGTGACGCACGATCGTCCAGTCCGGCGGAACGGGGCTGCCAACCACCCGGCGCAGCGCGGCATGGGCATGCACGATCTGCCCGCAAGGCAGCGCGATCGCTGCATGCCATTGCGCAGGCCCCGTACGGAACACCAGCACATCGCCGGCCTCGCTGCGTCCGTCCACCGCGCGCAGGCCCTGCCCCGTCGCCAGGCGATCAAAGGGCGTCAGTTGCGTGCGGCGCATGGAATAGGGCGGCAGGGGCGGCGCTGTGCGGCCGGTCACCGCCAGCGCCGCCAGGACCACGCCCACGCAGTCCAGCCCGGTCTGCGGGTCACGACCATTCAGCTTGAAGCGTGCACCGATCAGGTCGGCGGCGGCGGCGGCAATCCTGTCGCCACTCACCGCATCATCCCTGCATGGCGGGTAACCAGATCGTTGCCGGGGAGGAACGGCTCGCCGCGGAAGTTCACCGCATTGGCGAAGCGTGCGTGGCAGGCGGCGATCGTCCGGTCGCAGCCTTCGCGCAGGATCACCCCGGTCCCCGGCGGCGCCTCAGCCATGGCAGGCTGGTCCACCAGCACCGCGCCATCCTCCACGCCGACGACCGGCATGATCTCGCCTGCATGCGGCCCGTCGACCCAGCGCAGCCAGCCGCCGGCAAGCCGGTCCGCATCCGCCTCGCCGGCCAGCACGATCCGGCCCGCTTCCGCATCGCACGTCACGATGCGGGCTTCGTGGGTGAACCGTGCAGGCGACAGGTTGCAGCCCGGTCCGCAGAACTCCGCGCGGCAGGTCGGGCTGGTCCTCGGTACCAGGTCGACATCCAGCAGCGCCTTGGCGCCCTGCAACTCCACCTGGAACGTACCACCGGCCTGCACCGCCTCGCCCAGGCAGCCGCGGAACAGCACTTCCCGCTCCAGCGTTTCCCAATCCACCAGCCCGATGACGAAGGATGCGCCATCGAACCGGCCCGCCGCCAGCGCATCTCCGCACAGGCCGGACGCGCACAGCGCCCCGGCCACCTCGGCGCTGTCGGGTGACAGGTCGCGTGTGCGGCGGATCGCGCTCGGCACCATGCCGGGGCTCGCCTGATGCCGCACTCCGTCGAAGCACAGGTCGCGATCATGGTTGGTCAGACCCACCGTCACGCCATCGCGCCGCTCGATGCGCCAGAACGTGGCCACGCCCTCCAGCTCGGTGGCAAAGAACCTGCGCATCATGTCGCCTCCCGCACTTCGACCAGCGGCACCGATGGCGCCTCGCCAGCGGCGAAGGCCGCACCCACGATGTCCAGCCGGTCGCTGGCAAAGCGCACCGGCACGTCGAACAGGAAGCCGGCCCGCACCTCGGCACCCGCCGGTGGCGCCGTTTGCAGCACCAGCCAGCCGCCCGGCTCCAGCCGCCAGCCATCGACCGCCACGCCGCCCACGCTGACGGCCACGCTGCCGGTCACCGGCCGAGTGATCACCCTTTGCTGCGCCTCCGGCCCGGCATAGCTCTTCACCAGTCGGAACCGTGCCGTCTTGCCGTCACCCATGCCGATCGGCTGGTCGAATGGCGTCGGCACGCCGGTCATGCCGTTGGTGCTGTGATCGAAGGGATCGCGCAGCCGGAAGCCACGCGCCGCTCCACGCCGTGCCCGGAAGAAGGCGATCAGCGTGCCCAGCTCCGCGTCGGAGCGGATACCGGAGCCGACATCGAAATGCAGCCGTGCGTCCTGCCAGTGGCTCGCCCGCCGTTCATGGCCCGATGCCGTCAGCGACACGGAGGTGGAGAACTCCGCGCTGACCCCCGCATCCTGGCCCAGCGGCAGCGGGTATGGCAGATCGTCGAAAGCCTGCATGTCGTCCTCCTCCGCAGGCCGCAGCCGCGTGTAACCGTCCCGAGTGATCTGCGGCACGGCCCAGACGAACCGCCGCGGCACGCCGCGCAGCCGCGCCTCGTCCACGCCCTGGTCGATCTGCGGCCATTGCACCGCCGCATCCTCGGCCCGCAACACGAAGCCGGCCAGATAGTCCTGTGCCGCCAGCGGGTAGGCCAGCCGTTCGGCCACCGCGTCGTAGGCGACCAGCCGATCGGCCTCGTGCCCGTCGGTCAGCCAGTCGTAATCTTCCAGCTGCAGCCGGTCGAAGGCCGGCCAGGCCCAGCCGACCGGACAGTTCGCCCGCCGCAGTTCCGGCTGTGCGTCGGCCAGGATCGTCGGGGTGAACAGCAGCAGCATCACCTCCGCCGCACCGCCAGCGGCATCCCGCACCGCATCGCGCAGGGCCAGGGTCGATGCCGCCAGTGTCTCGCCGGCACGGTCCAGCACCGCCACCTGCTCCGCCGTCAGCGGCTTGCGCAGATCGGTGATCGCCGGCGCCGCATCGCTGAAGGCGGCGCGGGCGGCGGCATCGTACAGCGCCACGCGCCCGTCCGGCAGCGCCCACCACCATGGCTCGCCGATCTGGAACGATACCGGCAGGTCGGCCGCCCTCATCACCGCGACCACGCGCCGCGCCGCCGCCCGGAGCCACGCCATGGCTGAGCCGTTCGCCGGGGACAGCAGCGCCGAAGGCGGGCTCCACCCGGTCAGCCCCGGCGCGCCGTCAGCGAACCGCTGCTGCCAGTCCGGCGGGCAATGCGCCGCCAGCACTTCATAGGACAGGGAAGCGATCGGCGCGAAGTCTATCGCCTTGCACCGCGCGAAGAAATCGCGATGCCATGCCTCGGCGCAGGCGCTCAGCGCCCCGTCACCCGCCACCAGCAGCGCGCCGCCCGCATCCGGCACGAGCCGGAAGAAGTGGCTCATGCCCATGTAGTGGACCAGCGGCCCACGATAGCCGAGCGCCCGCACCCCGCGCAGCAATCGCGCCGGCGTCAGGTTGTAGCAATCGTCATAGGCACTGCACGCATGCTCGCCATGCGGCGGCAGCATGACATCGCCGATCTGCACCAGCGGCCGGTCGCCGGTGCAGCTGATCCCGCTCAGCTCCACCCAGCCCTCCGCCCGTTCCGGCAGCAGGCCCGTATCTGCCGGGTCATAGCCTGGCGGCACCAGCGTGATGAACATCCGCTCGATTGCCTGCGGATGGATCGCCGGCGCATCCGCCTCCGGCGCCCACCCGTCGCGCAGTGCCGAGAAAGGCAGCGTCACGACCGCATCGTCGGGCGCCCCCTCCGCATGGTTCCACAGCCGCACATGCCAGGTGACCTCCGCCCCATCCGCATCGCGTCCTTCGATCACCAGGGTCGGCCCGTGCACCGCATCCAGCGGCAACACACCCGCACTGCGCCAGCGGAAGCTGAGCGTGGTGCGCGCATAATCCCTGTCGGTGGCATAGCCGGTCAGCGGATGGTCGTACCGGTCCGTGCTGTCCCAGATCAGCCCGATCAACGCGTCGCGATGATGGAACTCGGTCGTCACGCGCAAAGCATCGGGTGCTGTCGTGACGATGCTCGCCATCACCGGACGCGGGAAATCCACCGTCCAGAACCGGGGATCGAACCGCTGCACCCAGTCGGTGCGCTGCCCGTTGCGCTGCTCAGCCAGCCAGAATGCCATGGTGAAACGTCCTTCGTGTCAGATATCGCGCAAGGACCGCCGGATCGAACTGGCGACCTGCCGCGAAGACCGGCGCAACGCGGCCGGGGCATCGCCGCCGCCATGCGGCTGCTGCAACTGGATGGAGACGCGCACTTCGCGCGGGGCCGTGGCGGCCGGCTCGATCCGGCCGGCGGCGGTCGGCACGAACACCTCCGGCCCTCTCTCCCCCACCCAGTAGGGGCGCCCCGGCGCGACCGGTCCGCCGGTGGCGCGCCCCGGCAGGCCGAGCAGCGCCCCGGCGACGCCCGCCAGCAGGCCAGTCATGCCGCCCTGGCCGCTGCCACCACCGGAGACGCCGCCCAGTGCCGCGCCGATGCCGCGCTGCATCGCGCCGGCGGCGATCTCGTCAATCGCGCCCAGGGCCACGCGCTTCAGCTCGTCGAAGCCCAGGCTGCCGCGGCGGATCGCGCCCAGCAATCCGCGCTCCAGCCGCGCACCGGCCTCCTCGCCCGCCACGCCCAGCGCGCTGTCCAGCGTGCCACGCAGGCTGTCCAGGTCGGCCCGCAGGCCGCTGGTATTGGCACGCACGTCGATCATCAGCGTCTCGATCTCATCATCCATGACCATCGCGCTCCATCAGGCGGTTCAGTTCGGCGCGGCTCAGGCCATCGCCCGTGCCGGCCAGCTCAGGCGGGTGCAGGATGGCGGCCACTTCCGCCGGGGTGGCGGACCAGAAATCATCCGGCCGCCACCCCACCATCGCCGGGATCACCCCGGCCAGTCGCGCGGCCCGATCCATGAAGCAGGGGCACTCAGCCACCCTGCAGGATCTGCCGCAGCAACATGCCCAGGGGCCTGGCGCATCCCGCCAGCCCCTGCGCCACGACTGCCTGGCCGACCGCCTCCCGCGAAATCGTCGGTCGATCGGCCAGGCAATGCCAGAACAATGCCACCATCTCCTCAAGGCGCAGCGCGCCCGCGCCCGCCCGCTCGACCAGCGCGAACAGCGAACCGAGCTCCTCTTCGGCCGCGACCAGCGCGGCAAAGCTCGGGCGCAGCAGCCGTGCCTCGCCGGCGATCACCAGCGAGGCTTCGCCACGTACGGGGTTGGAGAAGGAGGCGGCAGTCACGCGGGCACCACCGCGCCACTGCTTTCCAGCTGCAGCGTGTAGTTGCGCTCGCCATTGAAATCGCCGGCATAGTCCAGCCGCTGCACCAGGAACTGGCCACGCAGCTTCTCGCCGTCCTCGAACGACAGCTCGTAAGGCGCAACCGTGCCGGCCAGCGCATGGGCACGGATCGCGCCTTCCGCCTCGCTGCCCAGGAAGATGCCTGCCGCGCTGACGGAGACGTGACGCGATCCGGCGCCGGACAGCAGGTCGCGCCACCCGCCCGACTGCTTGTGCGTCACCACCACGGCGTCGCCGCTGATGGACAGCTGCGTGGTGCGCAGGCCCGCCACCGTGCGATACTCGCTTGCGTCGCCATCCGCGCCGATCTTCAGCAGGAAGGCGGAACCCTTCTGTGCACTCATGGTCAAACTCCTCGGAAAAGATGCGGTCAGGCAGTGGCCAGGATGCGGAACCGGTACTCCAGCAGCACCGCCCGGCCGTGCCGCGCCCGCTGCGCGGCCCGCGCCCGCAGGAAGGCGATGCCGGCCACGTGGAAGCCGGGCTGGCGACGCGGCAGGCCTTCGACGCAGGCCTCGATCGCGGCGACGATCGCCGCAGCTTCCGCCGGGTCGTCGCCGCGGGTCAGGTATTCCAGCGTCAGCCGTACCTCGCGGCCACGTTCGGTCTTGGTGCTCCAGTCGGTGCTGGCGCTCGCCGTCACGCCGATCCACGGCACGCTGGCCTGCACCGGGTGCTCCTCGGCCACGATGTTCACGGCGGGGGCCAGCACCGCATCCGCGCGCAGCCAGTCGATCAGCGCGATGCGCAACAGGCTTTCCATCCGGCTCTCCTGTCAGTTGTGATCTGCGGTCAGAGGCCGCAGCGATCTTGGCTCCAGCGGTGCGGACCGGCTGTGCCGGTCGCGCACCAGGCTTTCGGCCCGGGCCAGCGCGATCCGCTCCGCCTTGGTCGCCAGTCGTTCCAGGGCGGCTTCCGCGCCGCTCATGCCAGCCGCATCCGGCGCCAGGGCTGCCACAGCGCCACCACGCAGGCGGGCGGCGCAGTACGCGCGGTTATCGTTCCGCGCTGTTCGTACTGGTCGGCCGCCAGTCGCACGATGCCATGGCGCAACGTTGCCGGCAGGCTGGCCCACTCAGCGGCCAGGCCGGCGGTGAACGCCACCCGCAGCGCACCGTTGCCGGTCCGCTCCGGAACACGCACGCGCCCGCCGCCATCCGCCAGCAGGTCGACGGCGTATTCGGCGGCAGGCAGATCGCGCCAGGCGCCTGCCGGATCGCGCCGGGCGAGGCTGCGGATCGCCTGCACCGGGCGGGTGCGCAACACCTGCCAAGTCGGCGCCGGTGCCAGCACTTCGGTGCATTCGGCCACCAGTGGCATCAGCCCGGTAAAGGCCTCGCACATGTCCAGCGCCGCCTGCAGCAGCGTGAGCAGACCGGGGTCGTCGCGCGTGGTGGTGATCGCGAGCCAGGATTTGAGCTCGCTGAGAGCCGCGCCCGCCATGTCGGCCGGCGTGACGATTGCCCGCTGCATGGCGGTCTCCATGTCTATAGGAATGGGGACCGGCCGGATGCGCGCGGGTTGCCCCTGCACGCGTCCGGCCGGCAGCGGCTTACGCCTCGATGCGCAGCAGCTTGATCGCGTTCGTATCCAGCACCTGGCCGCCGACGCGCTTGGTGGCATAGAAGTGGACGAACGGCTTGTTGGTGAACGGATCGCGCAGGATGCTGGTCGCGGTCCGCTCGGTGATCAGATACCCGGCCTGGAAATTGCCGAAGGCGATCGGGAATTCGCCGATATCGATGTCCGGCATGTCCTCCGCCTCGATCACCGGATAGCCCAGCAACCGGTCGGGCTGTCCGTCCGACAGGCCGGGCTGCCAGATGAAGGCGCCGTCGGCCGTCTTCAGCTTGCGGATATCGGCCAGCGTGCGGCTGTTCATCAGCCAGCACGCGCCCTGTCGCAGGCTGGCACGCAGCGCATGGACCATGTCCACCAGCTTCAGGTCGGGACCGGTGTCGAACCCGTCATCCGCGCCGGACGTCAGGTACTGCAACTCGCCGAACGGGCGCATATCGTCACCCTTCGTGCTGGTCGGCACGCGCAGGATGCCCAGTGGCTGATCCACGCCTGTCCCGTTCACGAAGGCCGCGCCTTCGGCCCGCGCGAATTCCACCGCGATCTCGCCCGTCAGCCAGCTTTCCAGGTCGAATGCCGCATCGTCCAGCATGGTCTGGCTCGCCGCCGGATTGGCATACAGCTCGCCACTGGGCGGGTTGATTTCCTTGAAGCTGGACGTGTCGGTGCCCGGCCGCGGCGCCAGTTCGCTGACCCAGCCGCTCGCCGCGCCGCCGGTGCTCACCAGCTTGCGATAGCCGGCGCTGCCGACCTGCACCACCTGCGCCACCTGGCGGATCGGGCTGATCGCCTTCACCGTGGCGGCGATCGCAACGTCCACTTCGGCCGGCACGGCAAAGCCGCCTTCCGGGCCGGTCAGGCTGTTCATGCCCTTCAGCTCGGTCTCGCGGCCCTGCCGCAGATAGCCGTCGACGAAGCCCTTGACCTCGACCGTGCGGTCGCCGCCCGCGGCCAGCGCCACGCGCGACACGCCGGCCCGGCCGATGCGCGCGATCCGCGCCTTGGCTTCGTCCAGCGCGGTCCGCAGCTGGGCGATCGCTTCATCGGTGCGGTCCTGCCGCGCGACGATGTCAAAGGACGCGGCCAGCACGTCCTGCTCGGTTTCGGGGTTCATGGGGCATGTGCCTTTCGCTTGCATGAAAAACCCGCCGGCACCGGGGGTGCAGGCGGGAAATGTATTCTCTCGGGGGATGGCCCAGGGGCCGGGACGATCCGCTGTCCCGACCCCGTCAGCCTGCCGGCGCTCAGGCGGCGATGGCGCGCACTTCGTCTTCCTCGTCGACGGAGCCCATCGGCTCGTTCGGCGGGCAGTCGTGCACGACAGCGCCCATCTCGCGGCCCATCTCGCTCAGTCCGCCATGGACGCGGGCCAGGTCGCCACCGGCGGCCAGCAGGGTCTGCTGCGACTTGATCAGGCGCAGCAGGACTTCGTGGCCGGTGAACGGACCGGTCTCCTCAATGTCCTGCCGGGCGCTCAGCAGCGTGGCGAACAGCGTGTTGTGCTTCATCAGCGCTTCGTCCAGCGCGGCCTCGGCGGCGCGCAGGTCACGGGTGATGCGCAGGCCGGCGACGGGGAGGGTCATGGTCATGGCAAGGTCTCCGTAAGAACCGGGCGATGCCCGGCAGGGGGTTGGAACAGGGAAACAGTTGGGGGGCAGGCACCATGTGCCGGTCCGGCAGGGGGGAACCGGACCGGCACATGGCGATGTCGACGGATTCACCCGATCAGGTGAACCCGCGCTCCCGGCTGGAGCGGTCGGGTGACGAGGCTGACTTCGAACAGGTCGATGTCCTCCAGCAGCCGTCCGGCCGGAAAGGGGGAAAAGGCACGCGCGAAGTAGCCGAAGGACAGCCCGCTCACCGTACGGCTGCGCAGCTCCGCCGCGGCCCGGCTGGCGGCGTTGTCGATCGCGGCGATCACGCGCAGCCCGCGTGCATCTTCCGCCAGCATCTCGACCGTGCCGATCCGCTGGTGTGGCCGGTGCTGCCAGTACAGCGGCACCGGATCCCGCCGTTCCGCCAGCGTGCGGGCGAAGGCACCGGGACGGATCACGTCACGCGCGCCATCCGGGATGTCGAACAGCGCGGCATAGCCGGCGAAGCGGACGGGGGTCGCGGCGCGCCTCATCTCAGCATCTCCGGCACGTTCAGCCGCACGGCGATGCCGATCAGCAGCAGGGCCATGGCACCGCGCACCAGCCATTCGATCACCGCCTTCCACACGCTGGACTTGGCCGCGCGCCACGCGCTCAGCAGATCGCGCAACTCGTCGATGTCGCCCTGCGCCCGGTCATCGCCCAGGTTCAGCCGCTGCAGCACGCGCTCGGCGCCCAGCTCGCTGGCTTCCTCCACGATCGCGCGCAGCGTCACCAGGTCGGTGCCCTGCCCGCCGGCCTGGGCGATCAGCCCGGCCAGCATGTCCTCGCGCCGCGTCATCATGGCTGTGACCCCCCGGCACGCGGCGGCAGGCCCAGCAGGCTGCGCTTCTCGTCCGCATCCAGGAAGTCGGCGCCGCTCACCTGCGTCCACAGGCGCTCGCGATCCTCCGCCAGCGCCGGCACCCGGTCCAGATCGACCGCCAGACTCAGTTGCGGGAACCACGGGGCGAGCCCTTCGGCCAGTCCGGCCAGGATCTTGCCCGCCAGCGGCAGCAGCGTCAGCCGCCACAACGCCTTGCTGGCCTCGCGATAATTGGCGTAGGTATTGTCACCCGGCAGGCCCAGCAGCATCGGCGGCACGCCGAATGCCAGCGCGATGTCCCGTGCCGCCGCCGCCTTCAGCTCGGCGAAATCCATCTCCGCGGGGGACAGCGACAGGCTCTGCCATTGCAACCCGCCCTCCAGCAGCATCGGCCGTCCGGCATTGTTGCTGCCGGAAAAGGCGCTCGCCAGTTCCTCCTTCAACCGGTCGAACTGATCGGGGCTGAGCCCGGCGGAATCGCCATTGGCATAGACCAGCGCGCCCGATGGCCGGGCCGCATTCTCCAGCAGCGCCCGGTTCCACGCCGCCGCGGCATTGTGGATCTGCACCGCCTGCTCGGCGGCGGACAGGCAGCCGGCGCCGTAATGGTCGTCGGTCGGATGGAAGCTCTTCAGGTGGATCACCGCGGGCCAGCCATCGGCATCCTCCACCGGCAGCCGCACCGTGCTGCCGCCGACCTGATAGTCATAGGCGACCGGCCAGCCATCCGTGCCGGCGATCACCGCGATCCGCTCGGGCCGCAGCGCAAACAGCTCCGTCGGCAGGCCGCTCTCGTCGCGCATCACCTGCACGAAGGCGTTGCCATGCAGCACCAGCTGCGCGGCCAGCGTTTCCAGCAGCGACTGCCCGGCCGAATGCGCCTCTATCAGGCGGCGGGCCCGCGGATCGCCGACCGTCAGCGGCGCGGCGCCGACGCCATCGGCGACGATCCGCACCGCGCGCTGCGCCACCGGATTGTCCAGGAACGCCTCGCGCACCCCGCGGCGATATTCAAAGCCGACCCGGGTCGGCTGCGCGCCCAAGGCCAGCGCATATGGCGGCACGAAGCCATGCGCCAGCGGCACGCGCGATCCCCCGCCCGCCTTGAAGGCGGTGCGCAGGCTTTCGAAAAGAGACATGGCTCTGATCCTTGTGGCAAAGAAAAACCGGCGCCTTCCTGCTGGAAGGGCCGGCTCGTTCGGTCTCGTCTATGGGCCGGACCGGCTACATCCGCGTGATGCGCGGTCCCGGCTTCTGCAGCAGCATCAGCTCGTGCATCGCCCACACCAGGGCATCCGCCCGGTCGGGGCTGCGGCCCGGCCCCTCATAGGTGCCGCCGGCCAGTATCCCGCACAGCTGGTCCTCCAGCTGCGGGAAACTGCCGACATGATGCACCTTGTTCGCTTCGTACAAGGCGGCGACCGGCTCTGCCCGGGCGACCTTGCTGCGGCTGGCATGGACCAGCTGCACCGGCATGTGGAAGTCGGCAGCCCGCAGGACGCTGGCCACCATGTCGCCGCCCTGATTGGATTCCGCCACCACCCGGTCGGCCTTCCAGTGGGCCACGGCGTCGGCAACGGCCCGCGCCCACCGCTCCGGGCTGGGCTGCGGGACGCTGGCATCGGCCAGCACCACGGCACGTTTCGATTCCGTCAGGCCTGCCACCACGATACCGCACTCGTCGCCCCGCGCGCTGGCCGGCGGGTCCACCGCCACCACCACGCGCACGATCGGTTCGGCCGCCACCGCGACCCGCTGGCGCTCGAGCAGCGCCCGGTTCCACAGCGCGCCTTCCACCTCCGCCAGCAGCTCGCCATCCATTTCCTGGCGACCCAGCGTGGTGCCGCCATATTGTTCGGTGATGGTCTGCAGGAAACTCGGGGGCAGGTTGTGGGCATTGTCCTGCGTCCGCCCGCGGGTCAGCACGCCGCCGGCCTTGCTCGCCTGGTTCACCAGGCGCCGCACCAGCGGCACCGCCCGTGGGGTGGTGGTCGCCACCACCTGCGGGTTCACGCCCAGCCGCAGGCCGAGCTGCAGATTGTCCCACGCCATGATCGCGCGCTCCGCCGAATTGTCCCACTTGCCGATCTCGTCACACCAGGCGTGGGAATGTTGCGGCCCGCGCAGGCTGTCCGGCTCCCCGGCCGAATACAGATAGGCCTGCGCTCCGTTCGGGAAGCTGATCCGCCGCAACGACGATTCGAACTGCGGCATCGGCCAGTGCGGCGGGCAACAGGCCAGCAGGCCGTTGTCGCCCTCCACCATCATGGAGCGGACCTCCGGCAGGTTGGCGCCGATCAGCGCGATCCGTGCATTGGGATCGTTGCCGGCCACCTGCCGCACCCATTCGGCGCCAGCCCGGCTCTTGCCGAACCCGCGCCCGGCCATGATCAGCCACAGCCGCCAGTTGCCCGGCGGCGTCAGCTGCTCCGCCCGGGCATGCAGACGCCAGTGATACAGCAGCATCGTGCGCTGGCACGGGTCGAACCCGGCCAGCAGCGTATCGAACTCCTCGTTGCTCAGCGCGCGCCAGTGATCCTTGCGCTCCCGCTCGGCGCGATCGTCAGGCGCGCTCATCGCTCACCTGCAACGCCGCCGCGGCTGCGGCCAGCGCGGCATGATCCTGTTCGCGCCGGGCGCGAAAGGCATCCAGCCGCGCATCGATCGAAGCGATCACGTCGGCCTCCGTGCCATATTCCGAATGCCCCCGCCCCTCCGCCTGCTGCCGCTGGCGGTGGGCGGACAGAATGCGGAAGCCGGTTGCGATGTCGAACTTGCGCTTGGCGCCCGTCTCGTCCTGCTCCTCGATGCGGCCGCTGCGCAGGCGGTACAGCAGGTCCAGCTCCAGCCGGTCATATCCTTCGTTCAGCGCGTCCTGCCACAGGGCGGCAAAGCCGGCGTCGTCGCGACGCAGCTTGTGAACATGCTCCAGGCTGATGCCGGCCATGTCGGCAGCCTGCTCCACGCTCGAAGTGTCGCTCAGCGCGGTCAGGAACCTGGCCTGCCAGCGGGGCGTCGTGCTTGTGCGGCGCGCGTCCTGCGCGCCGTCTCCGGCTCGTGTCATGCAGCAACCCTTTGTTTGGGGTAGATCGAGGATCAGGCGAAACCGGTGGAGACGTGCGGCCCGCGGCAGGGCCGTTCCGAATCGGTCTTTCGCGATGTTCCTCTTCACTAACCAAACAGCGTGACGATGTCAACACTAAATAACCGTTTTGGTTCTCTGTGGCTGCGTGACAACCGGGCAGGCGCTACCAGGCCCAGTCCGGATCGGTGGTGAAGGTGATCGTCAGCCACAGGTTGGGGCTGTCATTTCCGAACGCCTCGCCGATCCAGTCGCGCAGGGCGTCCCATTCCTCCAGCCGCTTGGCAGGCTGGTTCGTCGGCACCACGAAGTTCAGCTCGACCTGCATCCCACGCCCGACCCGCGCGACAAAGGCGTGGTAGGAGATGAATCCCAGCCGTTCCACGGTCATCCGGGCGATGCTGTCGACCTCCTCCTTCAGGTCCGGCGGGGTCACCAGCAGGATCTCCGACAAGGCCCGTCGCACGGTGGCAAACGGCACGGGAATGATCACGAGGCAGATCAGCACCAGCGCCGCCGGATCGACATAAGGCACCAGCCAGGCGTGGCGCGTATCCTCCACCACGCTCCCGACCAGAAATGCCACGAACAGCGCGCCGCCCAGCGCGGCGCTCATCATCCACGCCCGGGCATCCAGCGCCACGAGGTCGGACCGGATATCACGGTTCCGCCGCGTGACGATGACCGCCATGACCACGTCCAGCACCGTGCCCAGACCGGCGTAGATGATCGCCAGGTCGAAGGCGAGCGCACGCCCGCCCGCCAGGATCACGCCCACCGCATTCAGCAAGGCATAGATCGCCGCCCCGCTCAGCAGCACCCCGTTCAGGCCCAGCACGATCGGTTCCAGGTGCCAGAACCCGAAGGTGAACCTCTGGCTGAAATTGCGTCCGGTCGCATCGGCCGCATTCGACGCCGCGATCAGCTTGGCCACCAGCAGCGCCAGCATCGTCATCGCCGCATCGACGATGCCGTACACGCCTTCGAACAGGATGGCGGAGGATCCTGCCACCAGTCCGACCAGCACGCCTGCGGCGGCGCTGACGATCGTCGCCGTGATCGATATCCGCAGCAGGCTCTGTTCGGTGTGCATGACGATGGGTCAACTTGATCGCGGGACGCCACCCTATACCGGCGGGTGGCGAGACTGCCACGCATCATGCGTCGGTCAGGTTTGCCATTGACCGACCCGGGACACGACGAACTGCGGACCGCGCACGCAAAAAGGGCCGGAGGATTGCTCCCCCGGCCCCTTCTGTCTGCTCGTGGCAGGTGTCGGGCTTAGCGGCCCGAACCCGGCCCGTAGCTGATCTCGACGCGGCGGTTCTGCAGCTCGCGAACGCCGTCGGCGGTCGGAACGCGCAGGTTGGCTTCGCCGAACGCTTCGCTGGTGATGCGAGCGGCCGGGATGCCCTTGCCGGACAGATAGGTACGGACGGACGCGTTACGACGACCGGCCAGACCCAGGTTGTACTGGGTGGAACCCGACGTGTCGGTGTAACCCGCCAGCATGATCGGCACGTTGGCGCAATTGCCATAGGCCGTGACGGCGCTGTCCAGGATGGTCGCGGCTTCCGGCGTGATGTCCGCCTTGTCCCAATCGAAGAACACGATGTAGGGGCCACGGTTGCACTGGGCGACCGGCGGCGGCGGCGGCGGCGGCGGCGGCGGGGGCGGCGGCGGCGGCGGCGGCGGCGGCGGCGGCGGCGGCGGCAGAGCTTCCGCACCACCCAGGTTCGCCGTCAGCGTCAGCAGAGCCGAGTGCGATTCGACGTCGAAGGACGAAGCATTGCCACGGCCGTCGACAGCGTCGAAGTTGTTGGTGTTCAGGTAGCGGTACTTCACGCCGACATCGACGCGCTCGCTGACGGGAACGCGCAGCTGGACGAGACCCTGGTAGGCCCAGTCATTGTCGGTCTGCGAAGGCAGGATGTCCGGGCCATTGGCAGACAGCTGGAACTTCGACCATGCACGACCGAAGCCGCCACCGAACGACAGGCCGACGCCATCTTCGCCGCCGATGTCGAACATCGCGTTCAGCATGGCTGCGGCAACGCGCAGGTGGCCGCGGGTATCGGCGGTGCCGAACTGCGTGCCAGTGGCGTTGAAGGGCAGGCCCAGGGTGCTCGTGGTGGTCACGGAATCCGGATCAGCCTGCAGCCAGAAGCCTTCCAGCTCGGCACGGACCGGACCGAAATCGTAACCGGCGAAGCCGCCCACGTCGAAGCCTTCGTCCATCTCGACGGAGTAGGCATCATCGACGGTACCGGCGTCCACGTCCACGTCGCTCGGCAGTGCGATACCGCCCTGCACGCCGACATAGCCCTGTCCATCACGGGCAATGGCCGGTGCGGCCATTACCGATGCCAGAGCCAACCCCAGCATAACTTTCTTCATAAGTGTATTCCCCTTATCTACCTGCGCACCCGCCCTATAGGTACTTTGATCAGTACATCGCAACAGCCGTGCGGGTGCAGCAGCCATCCCGGACCGGTGGAACATCGTCCCGCCGAGCATGAACCCCAAGGAATGACAGGAATATTCGTTCCGGCGTGATGCTGCGCTGCAATCAGGTTTTCGCCCTACTGTTGCACGTTTGCCACGCAATTTCGTGCCTTGAGGCACAAAAAAGGGGCCGGAGCGAGGCTCCGGCCCGTTCAGGTGCGTTCGCAGGAGGAACGTATTGGGGTGGCCGGGAACCTGCCACACTGGCGCTCCCGGCCACCGATCCGGTCAGTAGTTGTAAGCCCGCTCGCCATGCTCACCCAGGTCGAGGCCTTCGCGCTCCACCTCAGGCGACACCCGCAGGCCGGTCACCAGCCTGGCGATGGTGAAGGCGATGGCCGCACCCACGGCCGCCCACACGATGGCCACCAGCACCGCGGCAATCTGGATGCCAAGCTGGCTGCCCAGGTCGTAATCGGCAGCACCCGGGCCACCCAGGCCCGGCAGCATGGTGAACGCGGTGCCGACGGAACCGATGATCCCGCCGATGCCGTGGATGCCGAATGCGTCCAGGCTGTCGTCGAACTTCAGCTTCGGCTTCAGGCTCACCACGAACAGGGCGCACAGCACCGCGGCGACCGCACCCAGCAGGATGGCGCCGAACGGTCCGGAATTGCCCGCCGCCGGCGTCACCGCCACCAGCCCGGCGATCGCGCCGGAACAGGCACCCAGCAGCGATCCCTTGTGGCCCAACGCCCGCTCGGTCAGCATCCAGAACAGCACGCCCGCCGCCGTGGCGACCAGGGTGTTGATCAGCGCCAGCCCGGCGGAACCGTTGGCCTCCAGCGCGGAACCCGCGTTGAAGCCGAACCAGCCGCACCACAGCAGGCCGGTGCCGATCAGCGTCATGGTCAGCGAATGCGGCGCCATGATCTCGGTCTTGTAGCCGAGCCGGGGACCCAGGATGATCGCGCCCACCAAGGCGGAGATGCCCGCATTGATGTGCACCACCGTGCCGCCGGCGAAGTCCAGCGCGCCCCAGCCGAAGATCAGGCCGGTCGCTTCCGGCGTGGCGCCGGCGTACCAGACCATGTGCGCGATCGGGAAATACACGATCGTCAGCCACACCAGCGCGAACACCATCAGCGCGGAGAACTTCATCCGTTCCACCAGGCCGCCGACAACCAGGCTCACCGTGATCGCGGCAAAGGTCATCTGGAAGGCGATGAACACGAATTCGGGGATCTCGACCCCTTCGCTGAAGGTCGCCACGTTGCTGTCCGGGGTCACGCCGGCCAGGAAGAACTTGCCGGCGGAGATGAACTGGTTCGCGTCGCCGCCGAAGGCCAGCCCGTAACCGTACATGACCCACAGCACCATCGCCAGGCTGGCGACCGCCAGGATCTGCGTCAGCACGGACAGCATGTTCTTGGTGCGGACCAGGCCGCCATAGAACAGCGCCAGACCGGGCACGATCATCATCATCACCAGCACGGTGGCGGTGATCATCCAGGCGGTGTCGCCCTTGTTCACCGTCGCCACCACCGGTTCCACGGCGTCGTTCGCCTGCAGCGCCGCGTCCTGCGCGAAGGCTGCCGTGGCGCCAAACAGGCCGGTGCCCAGCGCACCCGCCCCCATCACAATCTTGCGGATCATGTCCGTCCCCCTCGTCATGCCGGTCACAGCGCGTTCTCGCCGGTTTCGCCGGTGCGGATGCGCGTGGTGGAGGCCAGGTCCAGCACGAAGATCTTGCCGTCGCCGATGCTGTCGGTGCTGGCGGTCTGCTGGATGGTTTCCACCACCTGCGCGGCCAGCGCGTCGCTCGCCGCGATCTCCAGCTTCACCTTGGGCAGCATGTTGGTCGAATATTCCGCGCCGCGGTAGATTTCGGTCTGGCCCTTCTGGCGACCGAACCCCTTCACTTCCGACACGGTCATGCCCGCGACACCGATGGCGCTGAGCGCCTCGCGCACTTCGTCGAGCTTGAACGGCTTTATTATGGCGATGATGAATTTCATCACGGACCCCTGCTTCCCCACCGGACATTCCCCGGCTCCGCAAACAGGTACTCAAGAACCGTGCCAGTTGGGAAAAGCAGGCGTTAACAGGGGCGCGGCAAGCGCCCCCGCAGCACCCGCAGGGTGCGGTGCAACAAAACTGTAAGCATCTGCCCAAAAAATGGGCAGCTTACCGGCCTGTCAGCTCCAGTTCCGCCACCACCGGCAGATGGTCGCTCGCCACCGCGCTGGCGGGGCTGCGATGCACCCGTACCCCCGCGCATTGCCACTCCGCCGAATGGACGATCCGGTCCAGCGAGGCCAGTGGCCGCCCGCTGGGAAAGCTGCGCCCGCAATCCAGCACCTGGTATCCTGCGCCGAACGCCGTCAGCGCCCCCTTGCGCGGGGACCATTCGTTCAGGTCGCCCATCATCACCGTCGGCAGCCCCGCGGCCTCCGCCGCGACACAGGCAGCGGCGATCTGCTTGCGGCGCAGCAGCCCGGACAGGTCCAGATGCATGCCCGCCACCTGGAACCGGTGCCCGTCACAGGCCAGCTGTCCCAGGATGCAGCCGCGCGGCTCCAGCGTGGGCAGCACCAGCGCCTCGCCGCCTTCCACCTCGATCCCGCGCCGCACCAGCATGGCATTGCCGTGCCAGCCCACGGACAGCGGCCGCATGGCCACCGGCACCACCTGCCAGTGATGTTCGTCCAGCAGGGCGCGATCCAGCACCGTCTCGCGCTGGCCATACCGGCGATCCGCCTCCTGCAGCGCGACCACGTCGGCGCCGATCTCGTGCAGGACGGTCAGGATGCGCTCCGGGTCGCGGCGGCGGTCACGCCCCACGCCCTTGTGGATGTTGTAACTGGCGAAGGTCAGCCGCATCGCCACACCAACGCGCCTACCGCTCCTTGGTGGCGCTGAATGTCAGCTCCGGGTTCTTTTCCTGCTGGTAACCGATGTCCCACGGGCTTTTCGCCATGAACACCATGTCGCCGTCGCGATCCCGCGCCAGGTTGGCGCGGTTGAACCCGGCAAACGCCTCCTGCGCCTCCACCGGCCCCTTGATCCACCGCGCGGTGGCGAAGGGGGACGGCTCCAGCATGGCGGCGACCTTGTATTCGGCCTCCAGCCGGCTCACCAGCACCTCCAGCTGCAGCTGGCCGACCACGCCCACGATCCACTGCGCGCCGATCTCCGGGTAGAATACCTGGATCACGCCCTCCTCGCTCAGATCGTCCAGCGCCTTCCGCAACTGCTTGGTCTTGGTCGGGTCCACCAGCGCCACCCGGCGCAGGATCTCCGGCGCGAAGTTCGGCAGGCCGGTGAAGCGCACATCGTTGCGCTCGCTCAGGCTGTCGCCCACCCGCAACGTGCCGTGATTGGGGATGCCGATGATGTCGCCGGCCTCCGCCGTGTCGGCCAGTTCCCGGTCCTGCGCGAAGAACAGGATCGGCGAATGCACCGCGATCGGCTTGCCCAGTCCGCTCGGCACCAGCTTCATGCCGCGCCGGAACGTGCCGGACACCATCCGCATGAAGGCGATGCGGTCGCGATGCTGCGGGTCCATGTTGGCCTGCACCTTGAAGATGAAGCCGGTCACGTCCGGCCGCTCCGGACCGATCGCGCCGCCATCGGCCGGCTGCGGGCGCGGCGGCGGAGCATGGCGGGCGATGGCGCCGATCAGCTCCTCCACCCCGAAATTCTTCAGCGCCGATCCCCAGTAGACCGGCGTCAGGTCGCCGCTGCGGTAGGCGACCTCGTCGAACTCGGGATAGCCGCCCTGCGCCAGCTCGATCTCCTCGGCCAGCTCGGCAGGGATCGGCGCATCCGCCTCCCGCGTGCCCAGGAACTCGCGGCTCGGCCCCTCGGGCCGGGCGACCGCGCCGGTGCTGAAATCCAGCACGCCCTGGAACAGCCCGCCCATGCCCAGCGGCCACCCTTGCGGGCTGACATCCAGCGCCAGCGCATCGGCCACCTCGTCCAGCAGCTCGAAGCCGGGGCGCCCCTCGCGATCCACCTTGTTGATGAAGGTGATGATCGGCACGTTGCGCATCCGGCACACTTCGAACAGCTTGCGCGTCTGCGGCTCGATGCCCTTGGCGGCATCGATCACCATCACCGCGGAATCCACCGCCGTCAGCGTGCGATAGGTATCCTCGCTGAAATCCTCGTGCCCCGGCGTGTCCAGCAGATTGAAGGTGATCTCCCCCTGCCCGTCGAACTCGCGCGCGAAGGTCATCACGCTGGACGTGACGGAGATGCCGCGCTGCTGCTCGATCTTCATCCAGTCGGACCGCGCACGCCGCGCCTGCCCGCGCGCCTTGACCTCGCCCGCCAGATGGATCGCGCCGCCGCTCAGCAGCAGCTTCTCCGTCAGCGTGGTCTTGCCGGCGTCGGGGTGGGAGATGATGGCAAAGGTGCGGCGATTGGACATGGCCGGCGCCCCTACCGTGACCGGGGCGCCGCGTCCACTTTGGCTTACCCGCGCAGGGTGGCGCCCAGCTTGGCCGCCGCCGCCACCACCTTGTCACTGATCCCGGTCAGCACGGCCTCGGTATAGCTTTCGCCCTGCGGCTGCAGCAGCACCTCCACCGCGAGCGACTTCTGCCCCTCCGGCACGCCGGCCCCGCGGAAATCGTCGAACAGCCGCACATCCACGATGTTGCCCTTGTCCGCGCCTTTCACGGCGCGCAGCAGGTCGCCCGCCGGCAGCGTGACCGGTACCAGGAAGGCATAGTCGCGCAGCACCGGCTGCAGCGGCGGCGGGCTGTAGGCCGGCTTGGCGAAGCCGGCGCTCTTGCGCGGCGGGATCGCATCCAGGAACAGCTCCACCGCCATCACCGCACCCGTCAGATCGAACGCCTTCAGCGTAGCGGGATGCAGCGCGCCGAAGCGGGCCAGCACCACCTTGGGACCGAGCCGCAGCGTGCCCGACTGGCCGGGATGGAACTGCGCACCCGCCTCGCCCATCACCTGCAGCTTGTCGACCGGCGCGCCAGCCTCCGCCAGCAGCGCCAGCGCCTCCGCCTTGGCATTGAACGCATCGAAGCCGGCCGCCTTGCCGCTGGCCCAGCCACGCGGCGTGCGCTCGCCCGCCAGCACCACGCCCAGCGTCAGCCGTTCCGCGCTGCTACCGTCGGCACTGCGGCCGTAGCGGCGGCCGATCTCGAACAATCGCAGGGCTGCCGCACCGCGTGCCATGTTGCGCCCCGCCGCCAGCAGCAGGCCGGGCAGCAGCGACGGGCGCATGACCTTCAGGTCCTCGCTGATCGGATTGTCCAGCACCCACGGCGTCTCGCCCTCGGTGACGAACGGCTCTGCCGCACTCGCGGGCAGGAAGGACCAGGTCACCGCCTCCATCAGTCCCCGCGCCGCCGCCGCGCGGCGCACCCGCCGTTCGGTCAGCTGCGCCGGGGTGGCGGTCGGGCGGGCGACGCCGTCGGCGCGGGGCAGGGCCACGCTCTCGATCCGGTCGATGCCATGGACCCGCACCACTTCCTCCACCAGATCGGCCGGGCCGATGATGTCGGGTCGCCAGGTCGGCGCGGTCACGGTCCAGTCCGCCGCCACGGCGAAGCCCAGCCGCTCCAGGATCGTGCGCTGCTCGCCGTCCGGCACGGCCACGCCGCCCAGCCGCTGCGTCAGCTGCGGATCGAAGCCGATCACGGCCGTGTCCAGTGGCGGCGTGCCCGCACGCACCACCTCCGACGCCTCGCCGCCGCAGAACTCGATGATCATGCCGGTCAGCAGTTCCAGGCCGTCTTCCAGGAAGGCCGGGTCCACCCCGCGCTCGAACCTTGTGCGCGCATCGCTGGCGAGTCCCAGCTTGCGGCCCGTGGCGCCGATGCTCTCCGGATCGAAATACGCGATCTCCAGCAGCACGTCGGTCGTGCCGTCGGTCACGCTCGACTCCTCGCCGCCCATGATCCCGGCGATGTCGTGCACCCCGGCATCGTCCGCGATCACCAGCATCGACGGGTCCAGGCGGTAGGTCTTGCCGTTCAGCGCCAGCACCTCTTCGCCGTCCGTCGCCCGCCGCGCCACTACCGGCCCCGTCAGCTTCGCCAGATCATAGACATGCGCCGGCCGGCCGAAGCCGAGCGACAGGTAGTTGGTCACGTCCACCAGCGCGCTGATCGGCCGCTGCCCGGCACTGATCAGCGCCTGCTGCAGCCAGCTGGGTGACGGACCATTCTTCACGCCGCGGATCACCCGGCCGAAAAAGGCCGGGCATCCGGCCGGATCGTTCGTGCGGATGGTCACCGGGCACGGGAAGCTGCCCGCGATCGCCGGGATCGGCGCATCCTTCAGTGTTCCCAACCCGGCTGCCGCCAGGTCGCGGGCGATGCCGTGCACGCCCATGCAATCGGGCCGGTTGGGAGTGATCGACACGTCGAACACCGGCGACGACCGGAAGTATTCGGCCACCGGCATGCCCACGGGCGCATCGGCGGGCAGCTCGATGATGCCCTCATGCTCGTCGCCCAACTGCAGCTCCCGGACGGAGCACATCATGCCGTTGCTCTCGACACCACGGATGGCGCTCTTGCGCAGCACCATGCCGTTGGCCGGCACCGTAGCCCCGGGCAGGCCCAGCACGCCCTTCATGCCGGCGCGGGCATTGGCTGCGCCGCACACCACCTGCAACGGCGCACCCTCGCCCGTGTCGACGCTCAGCACCTGCAGCCGGTCGGCCTGCGGGTGCGGCGCGGCGGTCAGCACCTCCGCCACGCGGAAGCCTTCCAGCGCCCGCGCGGGATCGTCCACGCCTTCGACCTCGATGCCCAGTTCGTTGAGCTTCGCGGCGATCTCGGCAGTCGTGGCATCGGTGTCGAGGTGGCGTGCCAGCCATTCGGCGGAGAACTTCATGCGCGTGCTCCCACGCCGGCGGACAAGGTGGGCTGGTCGAACGCGCTGAAGCCGTAATGACCCAGCCAGCGGACATCGCCGTCGAAGAAGGCGCGCAGATCGTCCATCCCGTATTTCAGCATGGCCAGGCGATCGACGCCCACGCCGAAGGCGAAGCCCTGCCATTCGTCGGGGTCGAGCCCGCTCGCCTCCAGCACCCGGCGGTTGACCATGCCGCTGCCCAGCAGCTCCATCCAGCCATGGCCCGCCGCATCGCCGCTGCCACCCAGCACGCGCTTGCCGTTGACCAGCGCGAAGCCGACATCGACCTCCACGCTCGGTTCGGTGAACGGGAAGTAGCTGGGGCGCAGGCGCAGAACGATGTCATCCCGCTCGAAGAACGCCTTAAGGAAGGTTTCCAGCGTCCACTTCAGATGGCCCAGGTGGATGTCGCGGTCGATCACCAGCCCTTCGATCTGGTGGAACATCGGCGTATGGGTGGCATCACTGTCGCTGCGATAGACGCGGCCGGGCGCGATGATCCGCAGGGGCGCGCCCCCCGGATGGTCCTTCACCGCATCCAGCATCGTGCGCACCTGCACCGGGCTGGTATGGGTGCGCAGCAGCATCCGGCCGCCCTTCGGCGCCGTGTCCGGGAAGTAGAACGTGTCGTGCATGGCCCGGGCCGGGTGGCTTTCGGGCATGTTCAGCGCGGTGAAATTGTACCAGTCATCCTCGATCTCCGGCCCGGTGGCGACGGCGAAGCCCAGATCGGCGAAGATCTCGGCCAGCTCGTCCATCACCTGACTGACGGGATGCACGCTGCCACGCGGAGCCTCGGGCGCGGGCAGCGTCAGGTCCAGCGCCTCGGCCGCCAGCTGCGCCTCCAGCGCCGCGCCTTCCAGCGCCGCCTTGCGCGCGGCGATCGCATCGCTGGCCCCGGTGCGCAGCGCCTGGATCGCGGGGGCGCGGGCCTGCCGCTCCTCCGGCGCCATGGCGCCCAGCGTCTTCATCAGGGCGGAGATGCTGCCCTGCTTGCCCAGCAGCGCGACGCGGATCGCCTCCAGCGCGGAAAGATCGGCCGCGGCGTCGATCTGGGCGATCGCCTCGGTGCGGGCGGTATCGAGATTGTCGGTGTCGGTCATCGGGCCGGCGCTGTAACGCCCCGCCGCCGCGCGCCCAAGCCTCTAATTGCGCGCGGCCACTGCCACCGGCGCGGTCGCGTCCTTCAGCTCCTGCATCTCCGCGCAGGACACCACCCCCTGATCCACCAGCCGCTGCGCCATGATCTGGTGCATTACCGGGTGCGGCATTTCCGCATATTCGCTGGGGGTCATGTGCATGAAGGCGCGGAAATCGCGCACGAACTGCGCCTGGTCGTAATAGCGTTCGTCCAGCGCCTCGCTCCACGAACGGTATCCCGACATCATGAAGCGCGCCATGCTGCGCAGGAACCGCTGGCGGCGCAGCTCCTGCTTGGCAGGAAAGCCGAACCAGCGGCCGCAGATCCGCTCCAGCGTACGCGTGCTGACGCCCACCTGCTCCGCAATCTGGTACACGTTCGCCGTCGCCGGATCGCGCAGCGCCGCATGCACCGCAGCCACCTGCTCCGCCTTCTTGGCATGGCTGCCCAGCGGCAGGCGCTCCAGATGCGCGGTGATCCTGGCAGCCGTCTGATCCGCTGTGTGGCCCGGGGCGCTCACGATATCGAGCAACGGGGCGAAAGCCGCGAAGGCCGGATCGGTCATGCCGTCGAACAGGCGGTTGGCAAAATTGCCTGCCGGCGCATCGATGAACCGCGCCCAGCCTGCCGGTTGCAGCCCCAGCCCCCAGGCCAGGCAGCTCACCGTGTCGAAATGCAGCACATGGCTGGTCGGGCCGGTCACGCCGAATGGCCAGGTCGGGCGCAGCGGGTCCTTGCCCAGCGCCGCACGGAACGGGGTACCCGGCCTGAACCGCAACGCCGCCCATTCCGGGAACAGGCAGTCGGTGATCCGTTCGCCCGCCGGAACCGTGATGTCGAACAGGTACAACGACGTGAAATAGGGCAGCAGCGGCTCGCTGAGCCGAAAATAGCGCACATGCACCGAAGCGCCGCCACCCATAGCCCTTGCGACCCTGTTCTCGCCGGAACCAGCCCCCTGCTTTCCGGCTTCAGGCGGCATGGTCCGACAAACAGGGGGGCTTGGCAAGCACGCTGAACCGGCGGGTTTGTCCCATTGAAGGACCGGTCCGCCATAAGACAAAGGCGCGGACGGCCTGTGCCATCCGCGCCCTGTTGTCCGGCGGCAATGCGTCGGCGATCAGGCCGCCGGCAGCGCTGCCTTGGCCTGCGCGATGATCGCGCCGAAGGACGTGCCTTCGTTCATGGCGAGGTCGGCCATGACCTTGCGGTCCAGCTCGATCCCGGCCAGCTTCACGCCGTGCATGAACTGCGAATAGGTCAGGCCTTCGGCCCGGACCGCCGCGTTGATGCGGGTGATCCACAGCGCGCGGAAGTTGCGCTTCTTGATCTTGCGATCGCGGTACGCGTACTGGCCGGCCTTCTCGACCGCCTGCCGCGCGACGCGGATGGTGTTCTTGCGACGGCCGCGGTAACCCTTGGCCTGGTCCAGCAAACGCTTGTGCTTGGCACGCGTCGTGGTGCCGCGCTTGATACGTGACATGGTTCTAGCTTCCTCTGATCAGCTGCAACGCGCTCAGCCGAGCCCGTACGGGGCCCACTTCTTCACCGTCTGCACATCCGAATCGGACAGGACAGAGGTGCCGCGGTTCTGGCGGATATACTTGGCGTTGTGGCTGATCAGCCGGTGCCGCTTGCCTGCGACGCCATGCTTGATCTTGCCGGTAGCGGTGATCTTGAAACGCTTCTTGACCCCGCTCTTGGTCTTCATCTTGGGCATTTTGGTCTCCATGTTCGGGACACGTCTACACCGGCCTTGGCAGCCCTTGTGGCCAGGCCGGCGGCGATTCACGTGTCGGTGAAGCGCGGGCCATTAGCCCTGCCCGCGCAGATTCGCAACCCTCTGCCGCAAAAGCCGTGTGGCCCGTCTCCGCCAGCCATTCGGCAAAGTCGCCATCGGGCACCGGCTCCGCGCCGGCGGGCAAGTCGGCGGTATAGAGCCACGCCGTCGCTGGCGCCTCGCCGCTCTCGCTGGTGACCGTCACGGCGGAGCGGCGATATTCCGCCGCCTTGGCCGCGTCCACCGCCGTCAGGTCTACGTCGCCCGCCTCGTGCAGCATGCCCTGCACCGTGCCCTCGCCAGGCAGCAGCGCGGGATACCAGCCGCGGGGATCGGGCAGAGCCCACAATGCACTGGGAACGGTGGCCGACCAGCCGGGGCCGAGGCCGGCCAGCAGCGGTCCGGCATTGTCGCCGGCGGCATCGGCGCGCAGCACGCCGTACAGGAACAGTGCGCTCATGCGTAGATCATCCTTCGTGTCATGCCGCCATCCACCACCAGCTGCTGCCCGGTGACGAAGCCGGCGGTCGCCAGATATTCGATCGCGCGGGCAATATCGGCCACCTCGCCGACCCGGCCGGCGGGATGCTGCTCGCGATCTGCCGCGCTGTGGTCGGGCGCCTTGCGCTCCGTCGCCTTCTGCCACGGTCCGGTCTCGATCCAGCCGGGCAGCACGGCATTGACCCGCACCTGCGGCCCCAGCGACACCGCCATGGCATGGGTCAGCGCATCCAGCCCGCCCTTCGCCGCCGCATAGGCATAGGTATCCGGTTCCGATTGCAGCGCGCGGGTGGAGGAAATGTTGACGATGCTGGCGCCCGCCTGATCCGGTGCCGCCCGCCGCAGCAGCGGCAAGGCCTGCCGGCTGCACAGGAAGGCGGCGGTTAGGCTGGCATCGATCCACCGCTGCCAGTCGGCCAGCGCCAGATCCTCCAGCGGGCCGCATGCGGGATCGGCGATGCCGCTATTGTTGACCAGGCAGGTCAGCGGCGCCCCGCCCAGCCACGCGTCGACCTGCCGGAAGGCGGCGATGACATCGGCCTCCTGCCCGCAATCGGCGGTGATTGTCAGGCAGGCCTCCGCGGGCAGCAGGGAGGCGAGCTCCGCCAGCGCCGCCTCGTCCCGGTCCAGCGCGACGACGCGCCACCCTAGGCCACCGAAATGCAAGGCGGTGCCCCGGCCGATGCCGCTGCCGCCGCCTGTCACGAGGATGGTCCGGTCGCTCATACCGGCAGCAACGCCCGGGCAAGGCAGCGGTGCCGATCACCGGATCGATGCCTCTGCTATCGTCCCCGAGCGAAGGACAGGGCAGACTGCCGCTCAGTGGTCGTGACCGTCCCCGCCCCCCATAGCCTCCAGCACATCCTCCAGTCGCGCGGGATCGCCCAGCGCCAGGACGTGCCCGGCCGAACCGCCATGCAGCGGCTCCCCGTTCCAGTCGCACATCAGGCCGCCGGCGCCCTCCACCACCGGAACCAGCGCGGCGAAGTCGTGCAGCTTCAGCCCGGCCTCGCACACCAGGTCCAGATGCCCGGCGGCGAGCAGGCCGTAATTGTAGCAGTCGCCGCCCATGATCATCCGGCGGTGGTCGGTCTTCTGCGCCAGCGCCATGAAGGTGTCGCCTTCGTCGGCGGTGAAATAATGCGGCCCGGTGGTGGCGATCGTCGCACCCGACAGTTCGCGGCACGGGCGCGTGCGGACGGCCACGCCGTTCAGCGTGGTCGGCTGGCCGGTCACGCCCACCCAGCGTTCGCGCTGGATCGGCTGGTCGATGATGCCCAGCACCGGGAAGCCCTTTACCAGCAGCGCGATCAGCGTGCCGAAGGTCGCGCGCCCCACCAGGAAGCTGGCGGTGCCGTCGATCGGGTCGAGCACCCATTGCCGGCCGGACCGGCCCTCGCTGGTGCCGAATTCCTCCCCATGCACGCCGTCCTGCGGCACCTCCGCCGTCAGGATCCGCCGCATCGCCTCCTCCGCTGCGCGGTCGGCGATGGTCACGGGGCTGGCATCGCCCTTGCGCTCCGCATCCAGGCCGGTGCGGAAATGCGGCCGGATCGCGTCTCCGGCGGCATCCGCCAGCCGGTGTGCGAGGGCGAGTTCGGCGGTGAGTCTCATCTCAGTCGAACAGGCTGGAGACGCTGCTCTCGTCGGCGATGCGGCGCATGGCCTCGCCGATCAGCGGGGCGACGGTCAGCACGCGGATGCGGTCGCACTCGCGCGCGGCCTCCGTCGGCAGGATGGTGTCGGTGATGACCAGCTCGGTCAGGGCGCTGCCCGCCACCCGGGCAACCGCGCCGCCGGACAGCACGCCGTGGGTGATATAGGCCGCCACGCTCTTTGCGCCGGCACTCATCAGCGCCTGCGCCGCGTTGCACAGCGTGCCACCGGAATCGACGATGTCGTCGATCAGCACGCAATTGCGGCCCGCGACCTCGCCGATGATGTTCATCACCTCGGATTCGCCGGGCCGCTCGCGCCGCTTGTCGACGATCGCCAGCGCGGCATTGTCCAGCCGCTTGGCCAGCGCGCGGGCGCGCACCACGCCGCCCACGTCGGGCGACACCACCATCAGGTCCTGGCTGCCATACCGCGCCAGGATGTCCGCCGCCATCACCGGCGCGGCATAGAGATTGTCGGTCGGAATATCGAAAAAGCCCTGGATCTGCCCGGCATGCAGGTCGACGGACAGCACGCGATTGGCGCCGGCTTCCGTGATCAGGTTGGCCACCAGCTTGGCGCTGATCGGGGTCCGCGGCCCCGGCTTGCGGTCCTGCCTGGCATAACCGAAATAGGGCAGCACCGCGGTGATCCGCCGGGCGGAGGCGCGGCGGAGCGCGTCGATCCCGATCAGCAGTTCCATCAGATTGTCGTTCGCCGGGTAGCTGGTCGACTGCACGATGAACACGTCCTCGCCCCGCACGTTCTCGTTGATCTCGACGAAGATCTCCTCGTCGGCGAAGCGGCGGACGCTGGCATCGGTCAGCGGAAGTTCCAGATAGCCGGCGATCGCGCGGGCGAGCGGCAGATTGGCATTGCCAGCGAGAATCTTCATGGGTTCGGACCGATCCAGGATTGCTGCGTCGGGCGGGCGTCTAGCCCAGCGTCACACGATTGCAACCTGCACGGACATCACGGCCCCTCCCCGGGCCTCCCCTCCGGCGGGGCCGGCATTGCCGGATTGACCAGCCGGATCGTGATGCGCGCCACGCCCGCATTGCCGTGGGCGCGACCGGCGTAGAAATGATCGACCGGCAGGCCGAACGGCAGCACCGCCTCGTTCGCGAACAGCATCAGTTCCCCGCCGCGCGGCGCGACGAAGCTGCCGCCCCACCGGTTGGGCCGGGTCACGCTCTGCTCCAGCACCAGCGGCTCCATATGCACGCGGTCCGCCAGCTGCAGCCGGCCGGGGCCGCGGCGGATCGCCATGATCGGTTGCAGGTAGTTGGCGCCGATCACCCGGCGCAGCGGCACGCCGACATAGCCCGCCAGCCCCAGATCGCCGGCCGACAGCCCCAGCGGCGTGGCCGCCACGCCGCCATCGGACCAGGGTTCGGTCACGTCCAGCTCCACCACATATCGCGCCTGGCTCCGCACCACGAAGCCGCTGCTGCGGCATGGCACGGCGGTCGGCAGGTCGAGCGTGGCCACCTGCAATGGCTGCGTGGCCGAGCGGCGCGGGCACAGCGCCTCCCCGCGTTCCAGCTCCGGCAGCAACAGCTGGGCGGACAGGCCGACCAGCAGCCAGCCGAGCAGCACCAGCAGCGCCAGCGCGGTCAGCGCTGGCAGGATGTGCCATTTCAGCAGGCGGAAGGCGCCGCGATACTTGCCGGAGGTGCGCAGCCGCTCCATCCAGGATGGGTCCGTCCGTTCGGGGCCAGGGCCATCCACCTTCAGCATCGCGCGCCAGACCACCCGCGCCTGCTGCCGCATCCGCCGCTCCAGCCGGCCGCTCCACACCATCAGCAGCCCGATCGCGGCGACCAGCAGCAGGAACCAGAAGGCGTTGTCGGCGGCCGTATCGATCAGCCCGTGCGCCATGCCGGGCGTGACCAGCGTCAGCATCCGGATGATGCCGCCGACCCAGGTCCGGCCATCGGCCAGCACCGGCGGGTTGACGACATGATCCACCCACAGCGGCATGGATACCAGCAGCAGCGTGGCGGTCAGCGTCAGGAAATAGGCGACCCGCCGCAGCCACACCTTGTCCCACACCGCCTGCATCGCGGCCGCCCGCGCCGCGCCAAGATCGGGCTGTTCCAGCCGGCGGCGGATCGCGGGCGCCACCATCGGCGCGGGCATCTGCCGGGACGCCGGCGGCGGATGCAGGCTCTCGCTGTCGGGCTGGGCCACGGTCTCGCCGTGGCCTTCGGGCATCAGGATGACCTGCGCGGGCAGGTTGATCGGGGCGTAGCGGTCCGTGCCGTCGGCGATCCGCGCGACGACGCTTTCATGCACGCGCACCCGCTTCAGCAGGCCCCGCTGCGCACCGGCGGCATCACGGTGGTCCGGGTCCGCGATGATGGAGCGGATGCCCGGCCCGTCCAGCCACGCCTCGATATTGCGCGGCTGGTAGCGGTAGTAGGCGCCGGTCCCGGCACGGCTGTCATGCAGCGGGCCGGCACTGCTGGCCAGCGCCCGGAACCGTTCGGTGATGATCTCCAGCGTGCGCAGCCCGGCCTTGTTCGCTTCCTCCATCATCCACAGGAACGACACGAAGCTGAGGCTTTCGTCCGGGTAGCCGCCGCCCACATCGGCATGCATGCCCGTGAACCAGACCTGTCGCATCCGGTCCGGCGCGACGGCACCCTCGGCGACCAGCCGGTCCTCGTTCACCTCGTCCCACAGCAGCGGGTGGAACGCATCGCGCGCATCGTCGATCGCCAGCGCATGCCGCGCGCAGCCGACGCGCGGATTGAGGCAGTAATCGGGCATGGACAGGGCATACAGCCAGTTGTCGATCCCCCGGGTGATCTCCACGATCGGCCCGCCATAGGCCGCCACCGTGTCCCACACGCCCACGAACGGCATGTCCGGGCGGTAGTTCATCGCCGGATCGTAGACCGACTGGTTGCGCCAGCGCCGCCAGTGCCGCGACACGGCCGCGCGGGCCGTGCGATACAGCCGCGTCGGCCATTGCAGCTTGCGCGGCAGGAAGTCGGCGCGGAACGTGCGGTACGCATCGCGGCTGAGCCGGGCGAGGTCCGCCTCGTCCCGCGCCGCCACCAGCCCCTGGCTGGCGATCAGCGCGATGACCAGCCGCATGGTGAACGCCCCGCGGCTGAAGCCGAAGCCGTAGATCGCGTCCCCGCCCGGCAGCGGCTCCGCGCCCCGTTCCTGTCCGGCCGCCGCCCGGTAGTTGCGGCAGGCATAGCGGTAGATTTCCAGGATGTTGCGGCGCAGGCCGAAGCCGAAGATCCCCGCCAGCATGGCCAGCGGCCGCAGGGCAGAGGTGCCCACGCCATTGTCGTAGAAGGCGATCTGCTTGCGCTTGCCGGGCGCGGCGGGGCCCAGGTCGACCGCCTCGTACATGCGCCACACATTGGTCTTGAACAGCTTGGCGCTGCTGTTGCCGGTGCCGTCGGAAAACAGGACGATTGCCCTGCCGCGGGGTGATCCGGGCGTCGTGCCCGCGGCTGCGTCCTGCTCCATCGGTCCGGCCATCGCGCTGCCCCCTCCACCCCGTGGAAGAAAGGCTGCGCCCCGCCTTGCATCCGGTCAATACAGAGCGGCAGGCACCAAGTGTCCGGCCGTGCAAATCGCTGATTCGCCCGCGATCTATTTCAGCGCATCGGCCAGCTGCGCCTTGTTCATCTTCGACCGGCCCTTGATATCGCGCTTGCGGGCCTCCGCCATCAGCTCCGCCTTTGTCGACTCGCCGGCATGACCGTCACGATATCTGGCGGTCTTGTGCGCGACGTCATCCGGCTGGGCGGAGAACTGCTTGCCCTGCTTCGTGTCGCGCCGCTTCTTGGCGGTGGTGCGGGCATATTCCTCGTCCGACAGCGCCGCGCGGGCCGCCTTGGGCAAATAGCGTTCGCCGGTCTCGCCGCTTTTCCCGCCGGACCTGGTGCCCCACTCCTCCTCGGACCACTGGTGCAGGCTGTTGTCCTCGTCCTTCTGGCCGATGTATCCGCCGCCTTCGTGCTTGTATTCCTGCACCGCCAGCTGCGCCTTGCGGGCGGACCACTGGCCCTTCTTCCCGCCCTTGTCGCCGGCGGTGACCTCGTCCTTGACCTTGTCCCACAGATCGGGATCGTCGCGCTTGGCCGTATCGCTCATGACACACTCCTGCCCCGCCCGCGGCCGAAACGCGGGACCGGCCCGGATTGTGCCGGGCGACTGACTGGCGCGGGCGGTGCAGCCCGTGCCGAGAATGGCTTGCGCCGCCCGCCGGACGGCGCAATGACGAGGATGGCGCGGAAGGGAACATGGCCGATGCGAGGAGTGCCCCGGACCCTGTCGCCCACGCGGCTGCTCGCGCTGCTGCTGCTGGCCGCGCCCGTCAGCGTGCAGGCGCAGGACGGTGCCGCCCCGCCGCTGACCGCCGAACAGGCGCTGGCCACTGCGGCCGCCCGCTACACCACCCGCCCGCCCCGGCCCGAACCCTGCCCGGAAAGCAGCGGCGACGTGATCGTGGTCTGCCGCCAGCTGGAAGAATGGACCGGCGGCATGGGCCTGTCCCCCACGGCGCAGGCGATCGCCAACGGGACGATGCCGCCCGACCCTATCCCGCAGGCGCCCGACTTCGCCGGCCCGTCCACCAATGTGGCGGCGCGCGGCTGCTTCATCCCGCCCTGCCCGGGGGAGCCCGCCCTGCTGATCGACCTGAAGGCGATACCCGAGGCGCCGCCCGGATCGGACGCCGCACGATACGCAGGAAACTAGGCGCTCAGTCCAGCAAGCGCAGCACCAGCGGCGGCCGTGCCAGGCTGGGCGATTCGCGCAGCAGCTCCAGCGCATGGACCACGCCGCGTTCCGGCCCGTCATGCGTGACCATCGCCACCAGCACCTCGCCGCCCTCGTCCGCCTGGCCCTGCTGGATCAGGCTTTCGATGGACACGCCGGCATCGCGCATCGCCGCGGTGATCTCCGCCAGCACGCCCGGCCGGTCGGCCACGATGAAGCGCAGATAGGCACGGCCCCGGCGGGTGGCGCCGTCGGCGGCGGCCATCTGCTCCAGCTCCGCGACCGGCACGCTGAAGGGCGGGCCGGTATCGCCCCGGGCGATGTCGATCAGGTCGGCGACCACCGCGCTGGCGGTCGGGCCATCACCCGCGCCGGCGCCCTGGAACAGCAGCCGGCCGCTGAAATTGCCTTCCGCCACCACCGCGTTGGTGGCGCCGTCGACAGCTGCCAGCGGGTGGCTGCGCGGCACCAGGCAGGGCTGGACCCGCTGGAACAGGCGCGTGCCGCCTTCCTCGCACTCGGCCATGCCGATCAGCCGGATGACATAGCCCAGCGCATCGGCCCGGGCGATGTCGGCCGCGCGGATGCGGGTGATGCCCTCCACCTCCACCTGGTCGAACGCCACGCCCGCACCGAAGCCGATCGCGGCCAGGATCGCCAGCTTGTGCGCGGCATCCGTCCCTTCGATGTCGAAGGCGGGATCGGCCTCGGCATAGCCCAGCGCCTGCGCTTCCTTCAGCACGTCGCCGAAGTCGCGGCCGGTATCCTCCATGGTGGACAGGATGTAATTGCAGGTGCCGTTCAGGATCCCATAGATGCGGGTCAGCGCATTGGCTGCCGCGCCTTCGCGCAGGCCCTTGATCACCGGGATGCCGCCGGCCACCGCGGCTTCGAACTTCAGGGGCGCGCCGCGGCCGTCATTGGCGGCTTCGGACATGCCGGCCAGCTCCATGCCGTGATGCGCGATCATCGCCTTGTTGGCGGTCACCAGTCCCTTGCCCAAGCCCAGCGTGCGGCGCGCCAGGGCCAGTGCCGGCCCGTCGCTGCCGCCGATCAGCTCCACCACCACGTCCACGTCCGGCCGGCCGGCCAGCAGGGCCAGGTCGTCTTCCCACTGGTAGGGGGACAGGTCCACGCCGCGGTCGCGCGCCCGGTCACGGGCAGACACGGCGACGATCTCGATCGGGCGCCCGGCGCGGCGGGCAATCAGCGCGCCATTGGCGGTGAGCAGGCGGATCACGCCGCCGCCCACCGTGCCAAGACCAGCAAGTGCGATGCGAAGCGGTGCTGCGGCCATGGTGTATCGATCCTCCTGTCGCGGCCCACCCCCCTGGCGCCGCGGCCGGCCGGGTTAGGCGAGGGGGCGGCGCTTGGCTAGTCGCCTGCCGCCCGCCCGCGCGGTCAGGTCCGCGTGCGGGTGCAGGGGCCCAGCGCGTCCAGTACCACCTGGTAATCGGCCCGCGCACGCTGCCGGTCGCTACCCGGCCCGGTCAGGAAGGCGTCGTTCGCCAGTTCGCGCGGAAGCCCGCAGGCCAGGCGATACCAGCCCGGCGTATCCGGGGCCGGCGGCGTTGCCGACTGGTCGATGATCTCGCTCCATGACACGCCCCATTGCGGCGCCATGTTGGGCCGGCGAATCACCGAAATGCTCGCCGGCACGCCGGTGGCGGTCTCCACGATCATCTGCGTTTCCGATTCGCCCGCCAGATTGCCGGGGGTGTAGAGCACGTGGCGCACGCCGGTGACCGGCGGCGGCACATCGCCATCCGCAAACTGGGTGATGACCTGCCGCAGGCGCGCCTCGAACGCGGGGTCCGCCGGCATCATGGCATCGGGCTGCACCAGCTGCAGCTGCCCCGCGCGGCCAGGCACGGTGTCGGCGAAGATCACGAAGCGCTGCTTGCGCAGCTTGGGCACGCGGCCCCGGTCGGTCAGCGGCACGTCGGCCAGGAAGCTGAGCTCCTGCCCCACGGGGGTCGGGGCGGCCAGCAGCGCCTGCGTTGTCGTTTCCAGGTACAGCCGGGCGCGTCCGGCGGCGAGGCCCGGCGCGCGCGCGGCATCCACCACCGCCTGCCGCCGAACCTGCACCACCGCCACGATCCCGGCATCTTCCACCAGACCGGCGATGTCGGGGTAGGTCAGGCTGCTGGCCGGGCCGGTCGGCAGCGCGGGTGCGGAACCATTCCGGGGGGCATCGGCCGCCCGCGCCCCTTGGGCACTGGCCGCAGCCGGCCGGGCACCCTGCGCCACGGCCGGTGCGACTCCGATCGCCAGCGCCGCGACCAGCGCCGCCGCCATGGACGGGAAATTACGAAGCGCGGATGCGCGCACTAACATTTGCATTGCCAAACACCTTTTCCCAGCAACGATGCTTTGTCAGCAAAGTATCGGCGGCCATCGCAGCTTTCCAATGGTGAATCGGGGTTGAACCGCCAAAAGCGTTTGCTCAAGCCCGAAGTGCTGGTTAAGACCTGATCGCAGGGGCCCAAACAGCATCGAAAAGCATGGGTTCCCGCAGTCCTTCGGAGGTTTGTGAAACGTACCGGTTTCGGCCGGGCGAACCTTCACGCTGGACAAAGCTTTGCTGCGGCTGGCAGGATGCGAATCCACAACCAACCGTTGCCGGCGCCGGGTGACACTCACCCGGCGACATCTATGAGCCGAACCGTTCCGTGCCCTGGCACGGAATTGATTGAAACGGAGTGAAGGGACTGGATGGCTTACGCTGACCAACAGATGAGCGGCAGTCGCATGGTTGCGATTGTCATCGTTGTCCTTATCCATCTGGCCATTGGTTATGCCCTCATCACCGGCCTTGCCTATTCGGCTGTCAAGTCGGTGGTCGAGCGCGTGACCACAGTGGATATCGAGGAACCGCCGCCACCGCCGCCGGAAGAGCCACCGCCACCGCCGCCGGATGAACCCGTGCCGGTAACGGCACCCCCGCCGGTCGCCCCGGCGCCGCCGGTGAATATCGCGCCGACGCCGCCGACGATCAACACGACCACGGTCATTCCGCCGCCGTCGCCGCCGCGCGTTATCGCACCCCCCCGGGGTCCGGTGACACCGCCGGCACCTCCGGCACCGCCGGCTGCTCCGTCCCGTGCCCGTGGCGCCACGCCTGACGGCCAGGGCCGCTGGGCTGCCCGGATCCAGGAAAACTATCCGTCGCGGGCGATCCGTGACGAGGTCGAAGGCCGGGTGGGCGTCCGCGTCCAGATCGGTGCGAATGGCCGCGTCACCTCGTGCTCCGTCTCGAACTCCAGCGGCTCGTCCGTCCTGGACGAGGCAGCGTGCGACGGCATGACCCGGTATGCGCGCTACAACCCGGCGCTGGACGATGCCGGCAATCCGACGACCGATACGACGTCGACGACCATCGTCTACCAGCTCGACCGCTAGTTCACCTGTTCAGTTCTTAGAGACAAAGGACCACCCGCATGCTTATCGACATTCTGGCCGCCGCCGGCGGCGAACCGGCCAACCAGTTCGGCTTCCTCGAAGCCATGGAACAGGGCGGCGTGATCGCCTGGAGCATCCTGACCGTCCTGGTCATCATGTCCGTCGGCTCGTTCTACATCCTGATCACCAAGCTGCTCGAGCAGAACAAGATCATCAGCCAGTACAAGACGGTCCGCGCCAACTTCTGGCGTGCGAACAGCCTTTCGGAAGGCGCCAGCAAGCTCGACAAGAACAGCGCATGGCGCCAGGTTGTGGACGATGCCCTGGCGGCAGAGGCGCAGCACAGCAAGATGACGGATTCGCTGGAAGCGCATGACTGGATGCACGGTTCGCTGGCCCGTTCGGAAGCGGCCATCAACTCCAAGCTGGCGGGCGGCCTGCCGTTCCTCGCCACTGTGGGCGCCACCTCGCCGTTCGTCGGCCTGCTGGGTACGGTTATCGGCATCTATCGCGCGCTGATCAACATCGGCCTCGCCGGTTCGGCCTCCATCGACAAGGTCGCTGGCCCGGTCGGTGAAGCACTGATCATGACCGCCATCGGCCTGCTGGTCGCCGTGCCGGCCGTGCTCGCCTACAACTGGCTGCAGTCGCGCAACAAGCGCATCGCCGAGATGCTGAGCGGCTTCTCGACGGACATCCTGGCCAACATCACCTCGCGAGGCGCGGTGAAGCCGGCCCTGGCCACCACCAAGGCTGCTGCTCCGGCTGCTGCCATCAAGGCTCCGGTGTCCTCCACCGCCACCAAGCCGACCACCGCGACGACGACGACGGCCGCGCCGAAGGTCTGACACGCGGTCCATCGAATGACCCGATGCGGGGCGGACGGCGTGCGGGCCGCCCGTCCCGCCGGGAAGTCCTAAATACCAGACAGGAACACACAGATGGCAATTTCATCAGGTGGCGGCGGCTCGACGCCGATGTCGGAAATCAACACCACGCCCCTGGTGGACGTGATGCTGGTTCTCCTGATCATCTTCCTTATCGCCGTTCCCGTCGCCATCCAGACGGTCGAACAGCTGGAGGTGCCGATCATCGAATCGGTCGAATCCAAGGACAAGGTCGAGAACCTGCTGCTGACGGTCACCACCACCGATGCCGATGGCCGCACGGCCGGGACGCAGCGCAGCGGGTTCACCGGTGCTGTCCGCGAAGGCGAATGCCGCGTGTACATCAATAACATCACCCTGGTCACGTCGCAGGAACTGTACGACCAGGCCTTCGCCAAGCTGGACCGGATCGTGCAGCGCGCTGGCGGTCCGGAGGCCCTGCGGGCCGATCCTGACCTGATCCCGCAGGTGCATATCCGCGGTGACAAGGATGCGCCGTGGCGCTGCGTGGCGGGCGCCATCTACAACGTGCAGGCGGCCGGCTATCCGACCGTGGGCTTCATTTCCAACCCGGTCGATCCCAACGGTTGATCGGGCGTAGCAAGGAGTAACACACCATGGCGATGTCCGGCGGCAAGGACGACGGCGCCCCGATGATGGATATGAACATGACGCCGTTGATCGACGTCCTGCTCGTGCTCCTCATCATGTTCATCATCACCATTCCGGTGGCCACGCACTCGACCGATATCGATCTGCCGGTGCCCAGCGATGCACCGCAGACCACCGTCGACCCGATCAAGAACAAGATCGTGCTGACCCAGGCGGGCGAGATCCTGTGGAACGGCGTAGCCATCAACGAAGGCCAGCTGGTCGGCAACCTGCAGGACACGCTCAACTTCTCGGTCGAGCCGGAACTGCAGTTCGAGCCCGAAGGCCTCGCCAGCTATGAGCAGTCGGCCAAGGTCCTGAACCTCATCAAGGTTTCGGGCGTCAGCAAGTTCGGCTTCGTGGGCAACGAACAGTTCCGCGAATTCGACAAGACCTGAACCGGTCGATGACAATGCGGTCCTGCTGGATCGCCTGATTGAGGGGCGGGTCACACCGCCCCTTTTTTGTGCCTGCCATCCGTCTGCGGAGGACGCCGCCATGCCGATCAGCCGCACCATGGGCCCGCGTGAATGGGGCCTGCTGGCGATTCTGTCCGTGTTGTGGGGCGGGTCGTTCTTCTTCATCGGGGTCGCGCTCCGTGGCCTGCCGCCGCTGACGCTGGTGCTCGCCCGCGTTGCGCTGGGCAGCCTGGTCCTGTTCGCCGTCCTGCGCGTGACCGGGGGCGCGCTGCCGCGCGGCTGGCGGGTGTGGCGCGTGCTCGGCGCCATCGCGCTGCTGAACAATGTGGTGCCCTTCACCCTGCTGACCTGGAGCCAGACGCAGATCGCCAGCGGCCTGGCTTCCATCCTCAACGCCACCACCCCGCTATGGGGCGTGCTGGTGGCGCATCTGTCCACCACGGACGAGCGGGCGACGCCCGGCCGGCTGGCGGGCGTGGCGCTCGGTTTTGCCGGCGTGGTGCTGATGATCGGCGGCGACGCGCTGGCGGGCCTGGGCGGTGCAGCGCTGGCGCAAGGTGCCTGCCTGCTGGCGACGCTCTGCTATGCGCTGGCGGGCATTCAGGGCCGGCAGATGAAGGCGCTGGGAGTCGCGCCGATCTCGGCCGCCTGCGGCCAGCTTGCCTGTTCCGCCGCGGTGCTGCTGCTGCCTGTGCTGCTGGTGGACATGCCCTGGCGCCTGCCGCCGCCCGCCCCGGCAGTATGGGGCGCGCTGGCGGGGCTGGTGCTGCTGTCCACCGCGCTCGCCTTTGTCCTCTATTACCGTCTGCTGGCGACGGCGGGCGCGACCAATCTCCTGCTCGTCACCTTCCTGATCCCCGTCACCGCCATCGCGCTGGGCGCGCTGTTCCTGGGCGAGGTGCTGCAGCCCCGCCATGGTGCCGGCCTGGCTTTCCTGGCGGCAGGGCTGGCCGCGATCGACGGCCGCCTGCCGCGCATGGCGTGGCGCCGCCTGCGTCGCTGAGGCCGGCGCGACCTGTCAGTGCGGCGTGGCGCCCAGTTCCACCCCGGTGCGGTCGTGCAGGGCGAAGCGGTCGACTATGTCGGCGCTGGCCCGGTTGTAGCCGATCACCTGCACTGTCGCCCCGTCCCGCCGCAGCCGGGCGACGATCCTGTCCAGCGCACCCACGGCGGAAATGTCCCAGAAATGCGCGGCGGACACGTCGATGGTGACCGGCACGGCAGCTTCCGTGGCGAAGGCGCGGGTAAACCTGTCGGCGGAGGCGAAGAAGATCTGCCCGGTGACGCGATAGGTTACGCCCGTGCCTGCCTGCTCCCGCTCCACCGCGAACATCCGCTGCACCTTGCCGGCGAAGAAGATGCCCGACAGCAGCACGCCCGCCAGCACGCCCAGCGACAGGTCGCGGGTGCCGACCACCACCACCACCGTGGTCAGCATCACGATCGACGAGGTCGGCGGATGGCGGCGGAGGTTGGGAATGGAGTTCCAGCTGAAGGCGCCGATCGACACCATGATCATCACCGCCACGAGCGCCGCCATCGGCACCTGCCCGACCAGCGGGCCCAGCACCGTCAGCAGGAACAGCAGGAAGGCGCCGGTCGCGAAGGTCGAAAGGCGCCCTCGCCCGCCGGAAGTGACGTTGATGATCGACTGGCCGATCACCGCGCAGCCGCCCATGCCGCCCAGCAGCGCGGCCACGATGTTGGCCCCGCCCTGCCCGGCGCACTCGCGCTGCTTGTCGCTGTCCGTGTCGGTCATGTCGTCCAGGATCTGCGCGGTCAGCAATGATTCGAGCAGGCCCACGGCAGCCATCGCCAGCGAGTAGGGGGCGATGATCCGCAGCGTCTCCCACGTCAGCGGCACCTGCGGCAGGGTCAGCACCGGCAGACCGTCGGGCAGCAGGCCCATGTCGCCCACCCGGGTCACCGGCAGCGCCAGGGTGATGGACAGCACGCTCAGCACCACGACCGCGACCAACGTCGACGGGACGGCGGTGGTGAGGCGCGGCAGCAGGTAGATGATCGCCAGCCCGCCCGCGACCAGCGCATAGGTATGCCAGCTGACATCCGTCAGCTGCGGCAGTTGCGCCAGCAGCACCAGGATCGCCAGTGCATTGACGAAGCCGGTGATGACGGAGCGGGAGACGAACTGCATCAGCAGATGCAGCCGCGCGGCACCGGCGGCGATCTGGATCAGGCCCATCAGGATCGTGGCGGCGAACAGGTAATCCACCCCATGATCGCGCACCAGCGGCGTCACCAGCACGGCCACGGCGGCCGTTGCGGCGGAGATCATGCCCGGCCGCCCGCCGATGAAGGCGATGACCATGGCGATCGTGACGGAGGCATACAGGCCGACCCGCGGATCGACCCCGGCGATGATGGAAAAACCGATCGCCTCTGGGATCAGTGCGAGGGCGACGACGATGCCGGCCATGACGTCGCGGCGCGCGGCCGTGAGGTCCGTGAACCATTCACGGCGGTACGTTGGAAAATCGAAGGACATTGCGGTTCCATGACCGGGCACACCACGCCTTCGCGGCGCAGCTTCTCATCGGTCTGTCAGTGCGATGTTATCCGGCGGATCGGCGGCCGGAATAGCCACCCGGTCTTGCACCGGGTCCATGCGATTGGCCGCGCCATAGCCGATCGACGCCATCCACCGCAACCGGCAAGGCGCCGATGCTACCCCGCAGCGTCGAGTTCGGGATAATGGCGGAAGATGCCGTCCTCGTTGAAGGCCTGCCGCCGGTCGGAGGCAAGATAGGCGGCCACACCCGGCAGCGCCGCCACCGCCGCGCGCATGCGGGCGAGCGCGGGATAGTCGCCGCGCAAGGCCGCCATCCGCTGCGGGAAGGCATAATCGAGCCCTTCGAGCAGCTGGAACAGGCTGGTATCGACGTGGCTCCAGGCGGCGCCCGTCATGAACGGGCCGCCGGCAGCCGACAGCGCTTCTTCGAAGTGGTCCAGGAACTTGGGCATCCGTTCCGCCCGGAACTCCGCTGCGCGGCGGGCGGCGGCGTCCTTCTGGTCGTCATAGTACAGCGCGTTGGCGAGCGGGTGATGCGTGGCGTGGACCTCCGCCACCATGTCCGTGATGTCGAGCTGCAGCTGCGTCAGTTCCAGCTGCAGCGGGAAGGTGTCGCCGGCGAAATCATGCTTGTGCGCCAGATAGGTGACGATGTGCGCCACCTGCCCGATCACCAGCGTACCGCCGCCATCCGCCATGTCCGTATCGACCAGGTAGGGCGGGGCGAAGGGCCGGATACCGCTGCGGCCCTGCAGATCCTGCATCAGCGCCTCGGCCCCGGCCTCGCACCCCTTGTCGGCATAGGGCTGGCCCGCCGCCTCCAGGGCCAGCCGGACGAATTCGCCGCGTCCCGGCAGGCCGGGCCAGTACCACAATTCATATGCCACGATCGGTCTCCGGAACGGGGGTCCTGTCAGCGCAAGCCGCATGGCCCGCGCCTGGTTCCCGCTGGCAACCCGTCCGATGCCGCGCACGCTTGCCGGTGTCTCGGGGAAACCAACTGGCCCGCGCTAACTTGTTGTATCGACAGGGCCGGCATGCCGGCTGTGCAGGAGAGTTCATGACACGTGACCTGAAGATCGGCGCCCCGCTGGCCCTTGCCGGGCTGGGCGCACTGGCCGCCGGCGCCTGGGCCATCGGCCGGGCACGGCACGGGGCCCGCCGCGGCACCCGCGCCTTTCACCCCACCAACACGCTGAAGAGCATCGGGGAGGACATCTGGATTGTCGATGGAGAGCCGATCACGGCCATGGGCCTGACGGTGCCGGTGCGGATGACGGTGATCCGGCTGACCGACGGTACCGTGCTGCTGCACTCCCCCATCCGCCATTCGCCCGCTCTGGCGCAGGCAATCGCCGGGCTGGGCCGGGTGCGCCATCTGCTGGCCCCCACCACCGCGCACTGGCAATATCTTGGCGAATGGCAGCGCGCCTTCCCCGGGGCGGTCACCTGGGCGGTGCGGGGGCTGCGCGACCGGGTGCAGGTGCGCAAGTCCGGCATCCGGCTGGATCGTGATCTGGGCGACACGGCACCGGCCGAATGGTCGGGCGAGATCCGCCAGGGCTTGGTGCGTGGTATGGGCCTGCACGAGGCGTGGTTCTTCCACGAGCCGAGCCGGACGCTGGTGCTGACCGACCTGATCGAGAACCTGGATCCCGCCCGGCTGCCGCCGGTCACCGCGGCGGCGGCGCGGCTGGCGCGGGCGACGGTCGCCCGCCCGGCGCTGCATGTGCGCACCGCGATCCTGCTGGGCGGTCAGCAGGCGAAGGGCGACATCCGTACCATGGTGGCGCTGGCGCCGGACAAGGTGGTGTTCGCCCATGGTGCCTGGTTCGCCGCCGACGGCGCATCCCGCCTGAACCGCGCCTTCGCCTGGCTGTAGGATCAGGGCGCAGGGATCACAGCAGCGTGGCGATGTGGTCGACCTGCGCCCTGAACTCCGGAAACGGCGTCAGCTGTTCCGCGGGGATCGCCGCGTAAACGGCGTAGCAGGCGGTGACGTATTCCGTCAGGCTGACCGGACGGTACGACGCTCCGGCGCGGAACTGGTACTGCCCGGCAACTCGAATGCATGCGCGCTTGGTAGTCCGGACGGGGCGGACATCACAAGAGCTCCGGGACCCGGCCCGCTCAATCCCCGCGCATCGCCTCGCCAGCCAGCGCCTCTGCCTCCAGCAGCAGGTCGTCATCGGCCGATCCCTGTGGCAGGGCCTCGCGCCCGATCATGACCATGACCGGCACGGCCAGTGGGCTCACCCGTTCCAGCCGGACATGGTTGAGCTGCGCAGCGGCGGTGTCGAGCAGGTCGCCCAGCCGGCCTACATCGGTCATGCGCGCGCGGGCATCGGCCCATGCCGCCTCGATCAGCAGGTGGTCGGGCTCGTACTTGCGCAGCACGTCGTAGATCAGGTCGGTGGAAAAGGTCACCTGCCGGCCGGTCTTGCGATTGCCGGGCTGCTGCCGTTCCACCAGCCCGCCGATCACCGCCACTTCGCGGAAGGCGCGGCGCAGCAGGTGCGATTGCGTGACCCAGTCCACGAACTCGTCGGTCAGGATGTCGGGCGACAGCAGCGGCGCGGGGTCATCCACCGGCTTGTAACCCCACACCGCCAGCGAATAATCGTTGGCGACGAAGCCGCCGGGCATCAGCCCGCGCTCCTCCATCCGCTTGGTGATCAGCATGCCCAGCGACTGGTTCGCGTTCCACCCGATGAAGGTATAATAGACGGTGTACTCGCGCTTGGCATGGGGGAAGCTTTCCACCAGCAGCGTGTCCGGCCCCGGCATCTCGCTGCGCCAGTCCTGCACCTCCAGCCATTCGCGCACGTCGTCGGGGAAGCGGGCCCAGCTGGCGCGATCCACCAGCATTTCCCGCACGCGGTCCGCCAGATGGGTGGTCAGCGGCAGGCGCAGGCCGCCATAGGACGGGATCATCGCCGCCTTGCTGCTGGCGCGCACCAGCAGTTCCATGTCGTGCACCTGCACCACCTCCACATTCACGCCGGCGAACTGGAAGGTGTCACCCGGGCGCAGGGCGGCGGCGAAGCGTTCCTCAACCTTGCCGAGCGAGCGACCCGGCCGGTTCTTGCTGCCGAAGCGGACCTCCAGCATCTGCGAATCGACGATGATGCCGGCGTTCAGCCGGTGGCGCGCGGCCTGTTCGGGGTGAGTCAGCCGCCAGCTGCCGTCCGCCTCCTGCGTGATGCGGCGGAACTTGTCATAGGCCTTCAGCGCGTACCCGCCGGTGGCGACATAGGCGAGCACACGGTCCCACACGATCCCGTCCACCCAGGCGTAGGACAGGGTGGAGCGCACCTCCGCCAGCAACGCCGCGCCATCGAACGGGGCGGCGCAGGCGCAGCCCATCACGTGCTGCGCCAGCACGTCCAGCGCGCCGGGGCGGAAATCCTCGCCATCGCGCTGCCCCTGGTCGACCGCCTCCTTGGCGGCGGTCGCCTCCAGGAACTCGAACCGGTTGCCGGGCACCAGCAATGCGCGGGAGGACTGGTCGAGCCGGTGATTGGCACGGCCGATCCGCTGCAGCAGCCTGCTGGATCCCTTGGGCGCGCCCATCTGCACCACGCAGTCGATGTCGCCCCAGTCCACGCCCAGGTCCAGGCTGGCGGTGCAGACCAGCGCGCGCAGCCGGCCGGCCGCCATCGCCCCTTCCACCTTGCGGCGCGCTTCCTTGCTCAGCGATCCGTGATGGATGCCGATCGGCAGCGTATCCTCGTTCGCGTCCCACAGATGCTGGAAGATGTACTCCGCCAGGAAGCGGGTGTTGGCGAAGATCAGCGTGGTGCGGTTCTCGCGGATACGTTCGTACAGCTGCGGGATGGCCCAGATCGCGGCGTGGCCGCCCCACGGCACCCGCGCATCCTGCGGCAGCAGGATCTCCACCTCCGCCGGCGCGCCCGGCTCCCCCTCCACCAGCCGCACCCGATCCACCTCGCCCCACGGCGCCAGCCAGCTGCGGAACGCCTCCGGGTCGGCCAGGGTGGCGGACAGGGCCGCGCGCTGCAGGCCGGGCGCGATCGCCTGCAGCCGGGATAGCGCCAGCGCCAGCAGGTCGCCGCGCTTGTCGGTGGCGAAGGCGTGGACCTCGTCGATGACGATGCGGCGGAGGCCGGCGAACAGCTGGAAGCTGTCGGGATAGGACAGCAGCAGGCTGAGGCTTTCGGGCGTGGTCAGCAGCACGTTCGGCGGCTTGGCCCGCTGCCGCTTCTTGCGGTCGGACGGGGTGTCGCCGCTGCGTGTCTCCACCGTCAGCGGCAGGCCCATCTCGGCCACGGGCGTCATCAGGTTGCGCTGCACGTCATGCGCCAGGGCCTTCAATGGCGAGACGTACAGCGTGTGCAGCCCTTCGGGCGACGAACCCTGTGACGGGCAGAAGGCGGCCAGCGTGGGCAGGAAGCCGGCCAGTGTCTTGCCCGCGCCGGTATCGGCCACCAGCAGCGCATGGTCGCCGGACTGCGCCGCGGCATACATTCCGGCCTGGTGCCGCCGCACACGCCACTGGCGACCAGCGAACCAGCTGGCGATCTCCGGCGGCAGGGGGGTGTCGGGCATCGCCACGATATGGCCCCTGCCTTCCGTTCGTCCAAGCGGTTCCCCGCTGCGGCCAAGCGCGGCAACCGTCCGGACTTGCGGAACGTTATGTCCTTGTATCCCGGCCACGCCCTGCGTTGCCGGGCAACGAGAAAGATGGAGAGCAAGCATGGACCGCAATCAGTACGGCCGCCGCGACCGCGACACCCGCCAGAACGAACAGTTCAGCGACCGCGACTATTCCTACGGCGACGAGAACCGTTCCTATAGCCAGATGGGCGAAGGCCGCGGACGGGACGACAATGACGATTTCGGCGGCAGCGGGCGCGGCCGCTATGGCAGCAGCAGCAGTTCGCAGGGTGGCCGGGACTATGGCAGCAGCCAAGGCTACAACAACCGCCAGGGCTACGGCAATCGCCAGGGCGGCAGCTTCGGCAGCGGCGACCAGTCGCGCGGCTATGACACTTCGGATGACGGCTATTCACGGGGTGGCTTCGGCGCCAGCCGGCCGACCAACCGCGAGAACCGCGGCTTCGAGAGCTTCACCGGCAATGATTTCGGCGGCCACGATTTCTCCGGCCCGCGGCAGAACCGTGCGCCGGGCACCAGCTATGACAGCTACGGCCCGTATGGCGCCAGCAGCGGCTCGGGCAGCTTCGGCGCGGCGCCGTCGCGCGACCGCTACGACAACGGCTCGCGCTCCGGTCGCGGGAACGATGACCGCGGTTTCTTCGACCGTGCGGGCGACGAGGTCGCCAGCTGGTTCGGCGATCGTGATGCCGCCCGTCGGCGCGATCAGGATCATCGCGGCTCCGGCCCGGCGAACTACACAAGGTCCGACCAGCGCATCCTGGAGGATGTGTGCGACACGATCACCCATGATCGCGACGTGGACGGCCGGCAGATCCAGGTGACGGTGCAGGATGGCGAGGTGACGCTGGACGGCACGGTGACCAGCCGCCAGCAGAAGCGCCACGCGGAAGACCTGGTCGACGACCTGTCGGGCGTGAAGCATGTGCAGAACAATCTGCGCGTGCAGGCCACCGGCAGCACGGGAAGCACGGGCAGCAGCCGCGACTCCACGCTGGGCCGCAGCGCCACGGACCTTCCGCTGGCCTGACGCGCCGTTCACGACCGACAAAGCAGGGGCTCGCCATCTGGCGGGCCCCTTTGCGTATGGTGGCACACGATGGCGGACGGCGCTGGCGGGTGCTGCCTATGCTAAGGGCCGGGGATGGTGGCGACTGATACCTTACCCACAGATCCGCGCGCCGAAGAGCGGATGCAGGCGCTGGACGCGCTGGAAATCCTCGACACGCCGCCCGAGCGCGAATTCGACATGGTGGCCCAGCTGGCGGCCGAACTGCTGGGTTGCCCGATCGCGCTGGTCTCCCTGATCGATACGCAGCGGCAATGGTTCAAGGCCCGTTACGGCCTGCAGATATCCGACACGCCGCTGGAACAGTCCTTCTGCCGGGTGCCGGTCCGGCTGAATAATCCGCTGATCGTGCCCGACGCGCGGGCCGATCCGCAATTCCGCGACAATCCGCTGGTGAAGGGCGATCCCAACATCCGCTTCTATGCCGGCGTGCCGCTGCGGATCACCACCCGGCCGGACCGTGCGCCGGTGCCGGTCGGCACGCTGTGCGCGATCGACAGCCAGGCGCGGGTGGCGGATCCGCACGATCTGCGGGTGCTGGAAACGCTGGGCCAGGTGCTGGAGACGATGCTGGCCGCCCGCCTCGCCGAGGCACGCGCGCGGCATCTGGCTGCGCAGTACAAGCAGGCGCTGGTGGAAAAGGACCGGTTGCACCGCCAGCTGCACCAGGCCGAGCGGCTGGCGCAGATCGGCTCGTGGCGCTTCACCCTGGCCGACGGGCAGGTCGAGTGGTCGCCGCAGCTGTATGCCATCTACCAGTTGCCGGCGGGCAGCGTCGTCACCGTGGATCAGGCATTCGACTTCTTCCCGCCGGCCGACCGCATGCGGTTGCAGGACGCGGTGGACGAGACGGTACGCACCGGCCGCGGCTTCGACGTGGAACTGACGATGCTCACCGCCTTGCAGCAGGAACGGCGGGTGCGGTCGCTGGGCGAGATGGAACTGCAGGATGGCGAGCCGGTGGCCATGTTCGGCGTGTTCAAGGACATCACCGACCGGCACGAACTGGAAACCGCGCTGCGCCATGCGGCCGACACGGACGAGTTGACCCTGCTGGGTTCGCGCAAGCGGTGCAACGCCCTGCTGGACCAGACCATCGCCCGCTGCGTGGCCGAGGGCGCGCCACTGGCGCTGGTGCTGGTGGATCTGGACCACTTCAAGGCGGTGAACGACCAGTGCGGCCATGCGACGGGGGACGAGGTGCTGCGCCGCGCGGGCGAGGCATTGCGCGCAGCCTGGCTGGCGGGATCCTTCGCCGGCCGGATGGGCGGCGATGAATTCGTGCTGCTGCTGACCGAGCCGGAGCTGCTGGCCGACCTGCCGGGCACGATGCGCCGCCTGCTGACCGAACTGCGGCAGGATGTGGAATGTCCGGGTGCGCGGGCGCCGATCGCCGTCTCGGGCACACTAGGTGCCGCCTGGCTGGCGCCCGACTGCGCGGATCGTGCCAGCCTGCTGCTGCGGGCGGATCAGGCACTGTACCAGGCCAAGAACGCGGTGCGCGGCACGGCGGCGATCGCCGGCCAGGACGGCACGCTGATCGCGCGCTGAGGGTCAGTCGAGCAGCTGGTAATGGATCGGCTTGAAGCTGCCGCCGTTGGAGGCATAGGCGGAACAGGCAGTCAGCCCGATGACACAGTCCATCGCTGCCCTTAGCACGATGAAGTCGCCCGGCGCGGACACCGGCGGATCGACCTGCAGCGCGCCATCGGGCGCCACCGGCACGTTCATGAACAGGTTGAAGGCAGTGGGGATCGCGTCCGGCTCGACGCCATAGGGCGCCAGCGCCTCCGCCAGATTGCCGAAGCATCCGCGATGGACAGGCTGGTCGGGGTAGAAGTGGCGGAAGGTCGCCTCGCTGCACGGGGTCAGCAGGAAATCATGCTGGCCGACACTGTCCTCCACGATCTCCAGCAGCACGTTCGATCGGTTGGACCACAGCCGGTGACCGGTGGTGAGCGCGATCGTCTCCTCGTAGTCGAAGGTGCGCCCGTTGCTGATCACCTCGCGCACATCGGCCGCGTTGAAGGCCAGCAGGTCGGACACCTGCACCCCCATCGGATCAATCACCTTCAGCAGCTGGCCGGCGCGTAAGATGAATGCGGCGCCGCTGCGGGGCGGAATGACGTGCAGGCTCATTCCGGGGCCGAGTCGCTGCGTTTGTCGTGAAACGGGCAGGTCCAGTCCTCGCCCACCTGCCGGCCGGAATATTGCCGCGCCTCGCTCGTCTCGCCATAGCGGGACAGCATCGGGTTGATCGATCCTGCCAGCTTCACATCCCGGTCGAGGATGGTCTTGCGCATCTTCTCGTACCGACCCTGCTCCCGCAGGTGTTCGAACTGCTCGTGCAGGTTGAACACCAGCGTCGGATGGCGGAACCGCCGCGCCGGGCGGCTGGCACCGGGATGCAGGCCGACCACGAAGAATGCCTCTCCGCCGAAGCTGAGGGAGAAATGCGGATCGGATGGGTCAGAACTGACGCGGTGGTCGTAGGTTTGGCCGCGCCACTGGTCCTTGTCGGTCAGCGATTGCAGCCGTTCCCACAGCGCCGCCTCGAACTGCTCCTCCGTCAGATCGGTCGGGGTGTCATAGACCACCGCCAGCGAGCGCAGCCCTTCCGGGTCGGCGCGCCAGCCCTTGGCCCATTCCAGCAGCTCCGAATGGATGTGCACATCGTCCCACGCGCTTTCCAGCGAATGGCCGACGATCACCTTCAGCGTGCCGCGGGCAAGCGCCGACTTGGCACCCACGCAGGGGAACCCGGCTTCCGCGATCTGCGCGAACAGTTCCTCTCGCCGTAAGTCGGCGACGTCATCAGCGATCAGCATGGTTGCCCCGGTATCCTTCGTGCGCCCAACGGGTGGGCGGCGGAGGGTGTTCCGATGCTGACAGATGTTAAGGTACGGGGACAATCACCGGCGGTGGGACCATGCCGTTCTTCAGCGCCGCCATGTCCACGCCCAGCAGCTGTGCCAGCCGGGCCCGTTGCCGGTTGTTGAGATCGGCAAAGCCGCGTTCGGGCGGCAGGTCGGTCATCGCGGCGACCATCGCTTCCGTCATCTGCGGCATCCGCTCCATCACCTGGGGCAGCATTTCCATGCTGGCGCTCATCACCTGCGGATCGGAGAACAGCGGCAGCAGCTCGCCGGCGAACCGCGCGCCCACCGGCGTGTCGAAGAAGGCACCGATCGCGGCCAGCTCCGCCGCATCGAAGCGCGCGGCGTAGGCGCGGGCGATGCCGCTGCGCAGCCCGGGCTCCACCGCCACGATGATGTCACGCAGGGGATCGATCATCGCGTTCATCGCCACGCGTCCGCGCTGGTCATAGGCAGGATCGAGCAGCGCGGTGACCTCCAGCCGCTCGGCCTCGCTCAGCTTGCCGAGATGCTCCGCCGTCATGCCCAGCCGCAGCGACAGCGTCTCCGCACTCATTCCGGTGCTGCTGAACAGGTCGGCCATCGGCCCCATCATGGCGCGCAGCATGTCGTCCATGACACGGGCATAGACGCCGTCCGGCACCACCTTGTCCGCCAGCGGCTGCGCCGCCGGCAGGCGCGCCTCCTGCTCCGCCGTCAGCGGCTCTGTCGGGAACATGCCCCGCATGGCCGAAAGCATCACGGCGTCGGCCGCCCCATCGGCGGCCCCGGCCTGCTGCGCCGCCACCGGGGTAACGGGCAGGAGGGCGATGGCGCCGAATGCCGGCAGGAGGCGTCGCAGCATCAGTGCCCGGCCTGCGGGCCGCGCTCCAGGCCGCTGGCGGCGAGCTGCTCGTCGATCTGGCCCATCAGCTTGTCCAGCCCTTCCTGGGTGTAGCTTTCGGCACGGGCGACCAGCACGTCCTGCGTGTTGCTGGCGCGCAGCAGCCACCAGCCATCGTCATTGGTCACGCGCACGCCATCGGTGTCGTTGACGTCGACATCCGTGGCGCCCGCCAGCCGGTCCTTGACCTCCTGGATGGCGGCGAACTTGCGGCTTTCATCCACCTGGAAGCGCATTTCCGGCGTGTTGAGCATGGCCGGCATGGCGCTCTTCAGCTCCGTCACCGACTTGCCCAGCCGCGCGGACGCCGCGATCAGGCGGATGCCGGCATAGAGCGCGTCGTCGTAGCCGTAATAGGTGTCGGCGAAGAACACGTGCCCGCTCATCTCGCCAGCCAGCGGAGAGCCAGTTTCCTTCATTTTGGACTTAATCAGGCTGTGGCCGGTCTTCCACATCAGCGGCTTGCCGCCCAGCTCCGCCACCCGGTCGAACAGCGCGCGGCTGGCCTTCACGTCGGCGATGATCGTCACGCCCGGGCGGCGCTGCAGCAGGTCCTCGGCATAGATCATCAGCAGCTGGTCGCCCCAGATGATCCGGCCCTGGCCGTCGATCGCGCCGATCCGGTCGCCGTCGCCGTCGAAAGCCACACCGAAATCGAGGTTCTTCTCCGCGACCAGCTTAGCCAGATCGTTAAGGTTTTCCGGCACGGTGGGGTCGGGATGATGATTGGGGAAATTGCCATCAACTTCGGTGAACAGCAGGTGATGCTCGCCCGGCAGGCGGGCGGCGAGCAGCTCCAGCGCGGGGCCGGCGGCGCCGTTGCCCGCGTCCCAGCCGATGCGCAGCTTGCCGAGCTGTTCCGGGTCCACACCTTCGAGGCCGGTCAGCAGGCGCTCTATGTAGGCGTCCATGACATCCAGCGCGTGCACTTCGCCCGTTCCGTCATCCCAATCACCTTCCGCCGCCATGCGGCCGATGGTCTGGATGTCCTCCCCGAAGAACGGACGCCCCTTAAATACCATCTTGAAGCCGTTATAATTGGCGGGGTTGTGGCTGCCGGTTATCTGAATGCCGCCATCAACCTGTTCGTCTGACGCTTCGGCGTAATACAGCATCGGCGTCGGGCCCATGCCGACCTTGCGCACGTCGCAGCCGCTGGCGGTGAGGCCTTCGACCAGCGCATGTTCCAGCATCGGGCTGCTGACGCGGCCGTCATAGCCGACCGCCACCAGCTTGCCGCCGGCGCGGCGCAGCAGCGTGCCGAAGCCGCGACCGATGGCGCGGGCATCGTCCGCCCCCAGCGTTTCGCCGATGATCCCGCGAATGTCATATTCGCGCAGCACGGTGGAGTGGAACTGGTGGCTCATTGGTCCTCCTTGGACGATGGAATGCGGGTGTCGGCGGGCAGTTGCGCGACCAGCAGGTCGCGCGCCTCGTTGGCGCGGTGGACCATGGCGGCGCTGCCGCCCCGGTCGGGGTGAACGGTGGCGATCAGCCGGCGATGTGCCGCCTGGATGTCGGGGCGGGTGGCGCCTGCGGGTACAGCCAGCAGCTTGCGCGCGCGTTCCAGCTGGCGCTGCAGGCGGGTCGGCTTGGGCTGCCAGGGCCAGCGGCCGGTGACCATCCACCATACCAGCACGGCCAGCACGGCGATGATCAGGAATTTCGCCACGCTCAGGCGGCCTGGTAATCGGGCGCGGCGGCGCCGGAGCCGGCAGACGTGCCCGCCACCGGGGTGAAGCGCGGCAGGTTCAGTGCCGCGACCAGCGTGCGCAGTTCCTGCCGCGCGACCAGATGGCTGGTGCCCAGTTCGCCCAGATGCCCCTTGTCCAGCAGGGTCAGCCCGCTGGGGAACAGTTCGCGATAGATCACCCGTTCGGACAGGCCATGCGCCACCCGGAAGCCGACCCGCTGCGACAGTTCGAACAGGGCCTGGTCGATGCGCTTCTGGTTGCGGGCGTCCAGCCGCTGCACGCGGTTGCGCACCACCAGCCAGTCCATCTCCCGCCGGCGTTCCCCGTCCTCCAGCTGGCGCATCGCGCGCTTCTTGCGCGCGTCCCAGATCAGTTCGGCATAGAAGCTCAGCCGCCGGACCTTGAAGGTTTCGGCGTCCACCTGCCCGATCAGGTCGAAATCGACGAAGCTGTCGTTCATCGGCGTGACCAGCGTGTCGGCCTGCGCCGCGGCATGGCGGGCCAGCGGATCGTCGCGGCCCGCGGTGTCGAACAGCACCACGTCCATGCCCTGCCCCAGCTCCGCCACGCGCGCTTCCAGCGCGGCAATGTCGGCGGCATCGTCGCCGGTGGGGGCGAACACGTCGAAGCGGGCGCCGGGCAGTTCGATCTCGCGCCGGCGTTCGGTGTCGATGCGATTCTCGAAATAGCGGTGCAGCGTGCGCTGGCGGTGATCCAGGTCGATCGTCGCCACCCGCGCCCCGCCATAGGCCAGCGCCACGGCCACATGGACCGCGGTGGTCGACTTGCCGGTGCCGCCTTTTTCATTGGCGAACACGATACGGTGCGGAGCGTGGGGGCGCGGTTCGGAAGCCATCGGGCGTGCTTGTAATGGTGCGCTGCGGCGCTGCCTAGCCTTCCATCGCGTCGCGCAGCACGGGGGCGAGCCAGCGGGCGACCTCCGCGACCTGATCGGGCGTGCCCAGCAGGTCCTGCCGGATCTCTATTTCCAGCCATTGCAAGGCGTTGGGGAAGGCGTGACGCGGGATCGTGTAATCCGTGTCGTCGAAGGCATAGGGCAGATTGTCACCCACGGTCAGGTCCTGCACCCCTTGCAGGCCCGCCAGCACCCGGCGGCCATAATCCGACCCCGGCCCGCCATGGATCACCCCCGCCTGCCACGGCCGCGCCTTGCCCGCATATACCGGCGTGAAGCTGTGCAGCGCGACCAGAATGGTCGGCAGGCCTGCCGCACGCCGGCCGGCCAGCAGATCGGCGATCGCCTGATGGTAGGGTTCGTGGATCGCCGCCACCCGATCGGCGCGCACGGTTTCCGCCAGATCCGTGTTGCCCGGGATCGCCGTGCCGTCGCTCACCTCCGGCATGGCGCCGGGGCTGAACGGGGCACGATTGCAGTCCACCACCAGCCGTGAATAGGTCTGTGAAACAAACGTTGCACCAAAGTGTTCAGCCAGCAGCCGCCCCAATTGCCCGATCCCTATGTCCAGCGCGATGTGCCGGCGCCGATCCGCCTCCCCCACGCCCAGCGTGCCCAGGGATCGCGGGATCAGCGCCCCGGCATGATCGCCCAGGAACACCAGGGGCCCGGGCGCGAGAGGCGGTCCGATCAGGGTGACGGGGGCGGGGTCTGCCGGGCAAAGCACTGGTTCGGTCATTCCGGCAGGAGAAGCCCATGCGCGTGGTTGCCGTCAACACATACAGGGGGGTTCGCCCATGCTGATCCGCACCGGTTTCGACATCTGCTTCCGCACCTGGCAGCCGATCCCGACCAATCTGCTGCTCAGCGTCCTGCCGGAACACGAGCCGCAGCTGCGCACGCTGCAGCGGATCGTGACGGAGCCGGAGATCCAGCTGCACCATTTCCGCGACGGGTTCGGCAATCACGCCACCCGCTGCGTGCTGCCGCCGGGCGACACCTGGGTGCGCGGCGATTTCGTGATCGAGGTGCCGGATACGGCCGACCCCGTGGTGCCCGATGCGGTGCAGCACCCGGTGTCGGAGCTGCCGGACGATGTGCTCGTCTACCTGCTGGGCAGCCGCTATTGCGAGGTCGGCCGGCTGACGCAGGAGGCGTGGGGCGCAACGTCGCACCTCGCCAGCGGGTGGGACAAGGTGCAGGCGCTGGTGGCGCTGGCGCACAACCGCGTCGAGTTCGGGTATCACCATGCGCGCAACACGCGTTCCGGGTCCGATGCCTGGCACGAACAGGTCGGCGTGTGCCGTGACTTCGCGCATCTGGCGGTGACGCTGTGCCGGGAGATCAACATCCCGGCACGGTACTGCACCGGCTATCTTGGCGATATCGGGGTGGACCCGATCGACGCCCCGATGGACTTCTCCGCCTGGTTCGAGGCTTATATCGGCGGCCGCTGGTACACGTTCGACGCGCGCCACAACCGCCCGCGCGTGGGCCGGATCGTGATGGCGCGCGGGCGTGACGCGACCGATGCGGCGATCACCACCCATTTCGGCCCGGCAAACCTGGTGCACTTCCACGTCCATACGGACGAGGTGGCGAATACCGACCTCAGCCGCCCGCCGGCCGAAACGGTCGTGCCGCAATATGCGGGCAAGTTCGGCTAGCCGCCCGCCTTCATCGCCGCCACCACGCTGCGCCCGTCCACCCGCGGGCGCAGCAGCGTGACCCCCGCCAGCACGGCGATGTTGGCGGCAAGGCCGATCACGCCCAGGTTCAGCCCGCCCACCGGCACTTCGCCCAGCCATAGCGCCAGCACCACGCCGTCGCCCACGACGATCCCGCCGATCACCGCCGCCACCGGCACGCGGGGCAGCAGCAGGGCTGCGATGAAGCCGGGCAGGGTCTGCACCACCCCGAAATAGAACAGGTTGTTCAGCCGGGCCATCAGCGTGCCCCCGCCCTCCGCACTCAGCAGGCTGAGCAGCAGGAAGGCCGCCACGACCCAGCGGCTCCAGCGCTGCTGGCCTGCGCTGCTCAGCCCCGGTGCCAGGTTGCGGGTGACCAGCGGGCCGATCGCCAGGCAGACGCTGGACAGGATCACCAGCCCCGACAGCGCGACGGCGGCCATCACCATACCCGTGGCGGCGGGATGCAGCAGCACTTCCGCAACCGCCAGGAACACGTAGTCGGGCTGCGCCGGCACGATGCCGTGCCCCTGCGCATAGGTGGCGGTCGCCATCAGCAGCGGGAACATCAGCATGTAGAGCGGCGCCGCCACCTGCGCCCGGCGGATCGCCTGCGGGTCCCGGGCGGAGAACAGGAAGGCCCAGTTCTGCGGGATCATGGTGAAGCCGACCGCCTGCAGCAGGATGGTGGAAATGGCGAACACCATGTCCGGCGGCGTGGCGGCGACGGCGGGCGCAGCGGCCTGCGCCACGGTCGGCACCGCCTGCCAGTCGGCGATGGCGAGCCCGCCCACCAGCAGGATCGATCCCATCATCAGCACGTCCTTCAGCACCGCGACGAAGGCGGAGGCGCGCAGGCCGGCGATCACCACATAGGCGAAGCACAGCAGCCCCGCCGCGCCGGTCAGCAGCAGCGGCCGCGCCTCCGGCGCCAGGCCGCCCAGCACCAGCCTGAGGCCGGTGAACTGCATGGTGCCGATCGGCAGCAGCAGGATGATGGAGGTGACCGCGACCAGCAGCTCCAGCGCGCGGCTGTTCCAGTGGTCGCGGAAGAAGTCGGGGATGGTCGCGCTGCCATACAGCCTTCCCGCCCGCCAGATCCATGGCCCCAGGAAGAACAGGCAGCAGCAGGCCAGCAGGATGTAGCCGAAGAACCACAGCACGAAGGCGTCGCCGCCGGCATAGACCCCGCCGGGAAAGCCCAGCATGCTGGCAATGGAGTATGTCTCCCCCACCGACAGGAAGAAGAACAGCACTGCGCCGAACTGGCCGGACGCGGTGAAGAAGGCGCGCGCGCCCTGCTGCCCGTGCCCGCGGCGCGACCACAATGCGATCCCGAGCGACAGGGCCATGATCGCGAGAAAGACTGCAAGCGTCACGCGGGCGGGCCCCGGCGATGGCAAACCGCGAGCAGCACCGCGGTGATCGGCGCACAGGCGAACAGGCACCAGTTGGCCAGGCTGATGCCCAGCAGGCGCGGCGCATCATCCGGCACCAGCAGGGCGCTCGCCAGGATCAGCGCCAGCGGCAGGACCAGCCCCATCAGCACCGGCCAGCCGCGCATCATTGGTCGGCGAGGTCGCGCCAGCAGGTGACCTCCGCGCCGGGCGGCGGGGTGGCGGCGAACACGCCACGCGCCACGGCACGGGCCAGCGTATCGGCGGCGATGGTGCCGGCCTGCAGCACCGCCAGGTGGCGCGCCATCTCCTCTGCCGGGGCCTCCTGCCGGGCGGTCGACAGCGCGAACACCACGTCGCCATCAAACGGCGTGTGCACCGGGCGGATCGCGCGGGCGAGGCCGTCCTGCGCCATGATCGCCATCCGCTTCAGCTCCGTGGTGGTCAGCGCCAGGTCGGTCGCGACGCAGGCGATGGTGGTGTTCTCCCGCGCCCGCGCCAGCTTGGACAGGCCCCACTCCTCCGGGTTGGCGCGCAAGGCCCGGGGCGGCAGGCCGCCGAACTCGCCATCCAGCTCGAACGGGCTGGCCCAGAAATGGCGCGTGCCCGGCGCCACGACGGAACCGAGCGAATTGACCGCCACGATCGCGCCCACGGTGAAGCCGCCGCTCGCCAGCGTCGAGGCTGACCCGATGCCGCCCTTCAGCCCGCCCGCCATTGCGCCATAGCCGGCCCCTGCCGTGCCCAGCGCGAACTCCGCGCCGGCGGCAGCCAGCGCGCGGCGGCCGAGATCGCCGTAGGGCGGCTGTGCGCCCCAGGCCTTGTCCCCGCCATTGGCCAGGTCATACAGAATCGCGCCCGTCACGATGGGCGAAACCGGCACACCGGCGCTCGCCAGTCCGCCATAGCCGATGCCCCGCGCGCCAAGCTCCGCCGCGACGCCATCGGCGGCGGCGAGGCCGTAGGACGACCCGCCCGACAGGGTCACGGCATTGACCGCGTGGACCAGGTTATGCGCATCCATCACGTCGCTTTCTCGCGTGCCCGGCCCGCCGCCGCGCACGTCGATCGCGGCCTGCAGCAGGCCGTCGCCCAGGATCACGGTGGTGCCGGTACGGATGCGCGGATCATCGGCCTGCCCCACGGTGAGACCGGCGACATCGGTGATGAGATTGCGCGGGCCGGTCCGACCTGCCTCCCCCTGCGCGCGGAGCGGCCCCGCCAGCAGCAGGCCCATTGCCCCGCCGCCCGCGGCCAGCATCGTCCGGCGATCCCATGTCATGCGCTGCATCGCGCTGCCGTGGCGAAACTGCCACTCCTTCGCAAGCAAATCACGCAGCCGGGGTGTGCAGGTGCAGCAGGGGGGCTATGTGCCCGGCGCCATGAAGAACCTGTTGCCTGCTGTCACCTTGCTCGCTCTCACCACCCCGGCCCTGGCGGAGGAAGCGGAGGGCGAGCCGATCCTGGTGACCGCACAGCGGCGCGAGCAGGCGGCCCAGGATGTCGGCATCACGCTCAGCGTGATCGACGAGGCGGTGCTGGCGCAGCGCGGCATCACCAATGTCAACGGTCTGGCCGATGCCACGCCCAGCCTGGAGATCGAGCCGGCCTTCGGCGGCGGTGCGCCGCAGTTCCGCCTGCGCGGTGTCGGCTTCCAGGACTATGCCACGAACAATGCGCCCAGCGTGGGCGTCTATGTGAACGAGATCGCCCAGCCGATCCCGGCGATGACCCAGGGCCTGCTGTTCGACATCGCCCGGGTGGAGGTGCTGCGCGGACCGCAGGGCACGCTGTACGGCCGCAACACCACCGGCGGCGCGGTCAACTTCGTGACCAATCGGCCGACCGGTGCCCTGGGCAGCGGCGCCACGCTGGAGCTGGGCCGCTTCGGCGCGCTGCTGGGGGAAGCGCACCTGAATGCGCCGTTGACTGACGGTGTCGCGGTGCGGGTGGCCGGTGCGGTGCAGCAGGGTGGCGCCTACCAGTACAACCGCGACACCGGACGGGCGCTGGGCGACGCCGACCGGCTGGGCGCGCGCGCGCTGCTGGCGATCCGCCCTGCGGGCGGCTTCGATGCCCTGCTCGACCTGCACTGGGGCCGCGACCGATCGGAAGCGGTCGGCCTGTACCTGCTGGACGACCTGCCCACCCGCGCCGGCGCCGGTCCGCTGATCCCGGCGGACCGGGACCGCTTCGCCACCGGCTGGGGCATCTCGCCGCGCCTGGCCGCCGACACCGGCCTGCCGCTCGGTGCGGTGCCGGGTGTCGACAACGAAACCCGTGGCGCCTCCGCACGCCTCAGCTACGATCTTGGCGGGATTACGCTGACCAGCCTGACCAGCTTCGACCGGCTGCACCGGCAGCAGTTCGGCGACTGGGATGCCAGCGCCAGTGTCGAGGCGGACACCTTCTTCGGCAGCGAGGCCGAGGTCTGGTCGCAGGAGCTGCGCCTGTCCGGCAGCACCGGCGCGCTGGCCTGGACGGCGGGCGCATACTGGTCGCAGCAGCAGCTGGACGAGCGTTTCTTCAGCGACTTCATCGACGTGTACGGCACCTATGCCCGCGTGACCTACGCGCAGGAGGTCGAGTCGCTGGCGCTGTTCGGGCAGGCCGAACTGGCGCTGTCGCCGCAATGGAAGCTGGTCGCCGGCCTGCGCTACGAGGAGGAGACGCGCGACCTGCAGGGGTTCGGCACCGCCTTCGGCGGGGCGCAGGCGCTGGCGCCGACCGATGTCGGCACACGGATGCGGCCGCTGACCGGGAAGCTGGCGCTGGAATGGACGCCGGTCGACGACCTGCTGCTCTACGCCTCGATCAGCCGGGGGGTGAAGTCGGGTGGCTTCACCACCTACAACACCGGCAATCGCAGCGGGATCGAACCCTTCGCGCCGGAGACGCTGTATGCGTACGAGATCGGCATCAAGAGCGAACCGACCCCGTGGGCCCAGGTCAATGCGGCGGCGTTCTGGTACGATTACCGCGACCAGCAGGTGCTGTCGGCGGTCTATGGCGTGAACGGTCCAGTGGGGCGGTTCACCAATGCCGACCGGTCGCGCATCGCCGGCGCAGAAGTGGAGCTGGCGCTGACCCCACTTCCCGGGCTGCTGCTGGCGCCCTTCGCCGGGTTCAAGCATGGCCGCTACCTGGAGTTCGAGGATCTGGATGTCCCCGCCAGCCGCGCCGCCGGGCAGGCGGTGTTCGTGGACCGTGACGGGGAGACGATCCCCTTCCCGCGCTGGTCTGCCGGCGCGCAGATCGCCTGGGAGATGCCGCTGGGCGGGCTGACCCTGACACCGGCGAGCACGCTGACCTGGCGCAGCCGCTATCCTTCGTGGCTGGGCCAGACCTACGACATCCCGGCCTACTTCGTGGTCAATGCCGAGCTGGCGCTGGCTCCGGATGACGGATCGTGGCGGGTGGCGCTGTGGGGGCGCAATATCCTTGGCCGCGAATACGACCTGACCCGCAACTTCTTCACCAGTGCCGACATCGCCCAACCCGCGCGCCCGGCAAGCTACGGCGTCCGGATCAGCGCGGAATACTAGACGCTGGCCGCGGCGGCGACCAACCGGTCCCGCATCACGGCGCGCAGTTCCTCCGGCGCTTCGATCCGGACCTCGCCGCCCCAGGTGAACAGGTGGTCGGCGATCTCACGCAGGCCGCCGGCATGGAACCGCACGACCAGTTCGTCGCCATCCTGCTCCACCACCTGTCCGGGATGAAACCGCCAGGCACGCCCCCGCGCCATCGCGCCAGGGGAGACGCGCAGGACCACGTCATGTCCCTCCTCCCGCCAGATGCCGAAGCTGCCCGCCATCCAGGCATCCAGGTCCCAGTCCTCGGCCGGGCAGCCCGGCTCGTTGCCGATCCGCGCATCGCTCATCCGGTCGAGGCGGTAAGGCACCGGCGGCTGGTCACGCCCGGGCATCTGCCCGATCAGGTAGGTGACCGGGCCGTGGATCAGCCCCATCGGGATCACCCGGCGCCAGCGCGGCTCCTCCCAGCCCTCGCGCAGATAGTCGAACTCCAGGCATTGCCCGGCCATGATCGCGCCCTGCACCTGCGTCAGCGATGCGGGATCGCCGGTGGCCAGCGGTCCGGCGGGCACGAACTGCCGCTGCAGCCGGGCGAGCGGTTCCAGGTCGGGATCCAGTCGGCGCTTCTCCCGGTCGTCCAGCGCCGCGCGCACCTTGGCACCCAGCGTTTCCAGCAGCGGCGCATGGGTCGCGCCGGCCCGCCGGGCACCCTCCGCCGCGGCCTGCAAGGCGGCCAGCTCGGCGGCGTTGGGGCGGGTATAGACCCGGCGCAGCGTACCACGGATGCGGAACCGCTTGCGGCGGTCGACCAGCTCCTCCTCCAGCTCGAAATGCAGCCGGATCACGTCGCGCAGCCGCTCCGCCGTGCGGCGGTCGCTGCCGATCGCTTCCGCCATCTCGTCCAGCGTCAGCCCCTCGGCCGTGTCGTTCAGCGCGCCGACCAGCGTCAGCAGCCGGTCCAGCCTGGCCATGCGTGCCATCGATCCACCCCTCTCATCACCATCAACGACCGGAATTGTCGTACAATGCCGCAATGGTGTCAAACAGGTGATCGGAATGGGGGAATGGAGCGGGTAGCGGGAATCGAACCCGCATAGCCAGCTTGGAAGGCTGGAGCTTTACCACTAAGCTATACCCGCTCGGGCCACGCGCAAATGCCACCGGTCGCGGCCGATCGCAAGCGCTTGGTCGATCCTGCGCTGCTAATCCCGGCCGAGCCGCTCCGCCACGGTGGGCCCGCGGCCACTCTCCGGTTCAGCCGGCAGGGCTTTGTCCGCAGGCGCCGCGATCGTGATCTCCACCCGGCGGTTGCGTGCCCGGCCCGCCTCGCTGGGGGTGCCATCAGCCTGGGCATTGGGCGCTACCGGGTTCTGTGCGCCCAGCGCGATCACGCTGATCCGCGCCTTGTCCACGCCATTGGCCATCAGCCAGTCCGCCACGGCCTGCGCCCGGCGCCGCGAGGTGGCGAGGTTGGCCGCGCTGGTGCCGTCGCTGTCGCTGTGGCCACGCACCACGATCGGCCAGCCTTCGGCGAGCGCGTCCGATTGCAGCACGGTCGCCAGCTGCTGCTGCGCGTCCGGGGTCAGGGTCGATCCTTCCGGAAAACCGATGGTCAGCTCCACCGGCTCCGACGCAACCTCCACGACCGGTTCGGGCACGACCTCGGGCCGGATGATGGAGGCGCCCGTCGGGCTGGGGCTGGCGGTCGGAACGCTGATCACCGGCGGCTCTCCCGCAACCGGCGTCTCCGTTGCCGCAGGGTCCGGGCGCGGGTCATCGCAGCCGGCGAGCAGCGTGGTGCCAAGCAATCCGGTGGCCAGCAGGGCGGTTCTGATGGTGATGGTGGTCATCATGCGGCTCCTTCCGCCGATACGATTTGATCCTTGCGACCCGTGCGGCGGGCGGCGGCGTCCTCCGGGGTCCGCTGACGCGGCGGGCCGAAGGAGATGATGGTGTCGCCGCCCTGCGGCTCCGGCGCGGCGGCATGGGTGAAGAAGCGCATCTGGCCGCTGGCGCGCAGCAGCAGCAATGTCTGTGCGCCGTCCGGCAGCGCCTCGCGCGCCTCCGCCACGCCGAACTGGTCGGACAGGCGCGTGCGGCGGAACACCCATCCCTCCCCCTGCCATGCGGCGAGCTGCTCGGGCGTGATGGCATCGGCGAACAGCGCCCGGCCGCGCAGGGACGCAGGCAGCGCGCGATGATCCTCCTCGTCCACCAGATCGCCCAGCTGGTACACGCGGTCTGTGCCGATCTCCGGCGCGAACTCGGAACAGACCAGCGTGTTGTACGCCTCGTTGTCGGTGGCGGCGACCAGCACCTGGAACGGGCTGAGATCCAGCTTGTCCTCCGTCGCCTCGTGCAGGATCTCGCCATGGTAGGTCGGCAGGCCGGCCGCACGCGCGGGCTTTAGCCGGGCCCAGTTGGCATCCACCAGCAGCACCGGCGTGCCCAGGTCGTGCATCTGCTTGCCCAGCGCCACCGTCCAGGCCGTGGCGCCCACGATCAGCAGGCCGGGCCGCGTCTCGCCCTTGATCCGCAGCAGCTTGGCCACCGGGTTCAGCGTGAAGCCGTGCGCGATGATCGTCACCACCACGATGGCGAAGCTCAGGCTGATCAGGATGGACCCGTCGGCATAGCCGAGCTCGTTCAGGCGCAGCGCGAACAGGCCGGAAATCGCCACCAGCACGATGCCGCGGGGGGCGATCCACGCGAGGAACAGCCGCTCGTTCCACGGCACCGAACTGCCCAGCAGGCTGAGCAGCACCGTGGCGGGGCGCACCAGGAACAGCAGCGCCAGCAGGTACGCACCGAAGCGCCATTCGAACACGGCCAGTTCGTTCACGTTGAGGCTGGCCGACAGCAGGATGAACAGGCCCGACACCAGCAGCACCGCCACGTTCTGCTTGAAATGATGGATCGAGCGGAGGCCCGCGGTCGGCATGTTGGCCAGCGCGATGCCCATCACGGTCACCGCCATCAGCCCGGCCTCGTGCGCGATCAGATTGCAGCCGACGAACACGCCGACCACTGCCACCAGCAGGACCGGGGCCTTGAGGTATTCGGGAACCAGCCCGCGCGGGAACGCCCAGGCGATCGCCCGCGCCGCGCCATAGCCGATGGCGCCGGCCAAGGCCGCGGCGAGCAGCAGCGGACCGACGACCTGCACGAGGCCGGTGCCATCCTGGGCAAGCCGGAAATATTCGTAGGCGATCACGGCACACAGCGCGCCGACCGGATCGTTGACGATCGCTTCCCACTTCAGCACGCCGGCGGGACGCTGCTGCACACTGCCCTGCCGCAGCAACGGCATCACGACCGTGGGGCCGGTCACCACCAGGATGCCGGCGAACAGGATGGCGACGGGCCAGACCAGGCCGGCGATGTAATACAGGGCCAGGCTGCCGAACAGCCAGCCCAGCGGCACGCCGAAGATGACCAGCCGCCAGACGGCATCGCCCACCTTGCGCAGTTCACGGTATTCCAGGCTGAGGCCGCCTTCGAACAGGATCAGCGCCACGCCGATCGACACCAGCGGCTCCAGCAGGTCGCCGAAGGCCGCGCGGGGATCGATCAGGTGCAGGCCCGGCCCGGCGATGAAGCCCGCCGCCAGCATCAGCACGATGGCCGGCCAGCCGGTGCGCCATGCCACCCACTGGGCGCCGATGCCGAGCACCCCGACCAGCGCGATTACAAGTGCCTGATGTTCCATGACCCCGTGGTGTTAACAAATTCCAATATCGGGAATGCCTCAGGCGGGCAAAGGTGCCGTACCAAGGAGATACCGGGTCTCGGCAGGGCTCAGCAGGCCAGCAAGGCGGTGGTCGTAATGCCCTGGTCAAGCAGGGCGGCATGGCCCCCGAGATCATCGAGCGCGATCACGAAGAGGGCCTCGGTGACCGTCGCGCCCGCGTGCCGCAGCAGCTGCGCCCCGGCCAGTGCGGTGCCGCCGGTCGCCAGCAGATCGTCGACCAGCAGCACGCGCTGGCCCGGCTGCACCGCCAGCGCGGACATCTCCAGCCGGGCGGTGCCATATTCCAGCGTGTAGTCGGTGGCGATCACCGGCGGCGGCAGCTTGCCGGCCTTTCGCAGCGGCACGAAGCCGGTGCCCAGATGCGCGGCCAGCGCCGCCCCGAAGATGAACCCGCGCGCTTCCATGCCGGCGATCAGGTCGGGCAGCGGCCCGGCGGTGATGGCCTGGTCCGCCAGCAGTTCGATCGCGTGGGCAAAACTGGCGCTGTCCGCCAGCAGCGGGGACAGGTCGCGGAACAGGACGCCGGGCGCGGGAAAGTCCGGAACGGTGTGGACGAGCGCCTGCAGCCGTTCCGGTCCCCGCATGCCGGCCATCACGCCGGGTTGTCGCCCTTGCGCTTCTTCGGCTTCACCGGTGCCCACACCTGCTTCTTCGCATACCAGGCCAGCACGGTGGCAAACAGCAGGAAGCCCAGTACCGGCCAGCCGGTCTGCTTGCGCCGCACCAGCGTCGGTTCTGCGGTCCAGGTCAGGAAGGCGGACACGTCCGTCGCCATCTGCTCGATCGTGGGATCGGTGCCATCGGCATAGGTGACCTGGCCGTTGGCGGTCAGCGGCGGGGCCATGGCGATGTTGAGGTTGGCGAAATACGGGTTGAAGTGCAGCGCCGGCGGCGTCTCGAAGTCCGGGAACTCCTCCTTCAGGCGCACGCCGTCGACAGAGAAGGTGTTCGGATTGCGATAGCCGGTCAGCAGCGAACGGACATATTCCGTGCCGTGGTGACGCGCCTTGGTCATCAGCGACAGGTCGGGCGGCACGGCGTTGTTGTTGGCCGCGGCGGCCGCCACATCGTTGGGGTATGGCGACGGGAAGTAGTCGGTCGCGGTGCCCGGACGGGTGCTGGCCTCTCCGGTGACCGGATCGACGCCCGGCACCTGCCAGCTCGCCGCCTCGGCCTTCACCTCAGCCTCGGTGTAGCCCAGCTCCGCCAGGTTGCGGAAGCCGACCAGCTTCAGCGAATGGCAGGCGGAGCAGACCTCCTTGTAGACCTGATATCCGCGCTGCAGCTGCTGGTAGTCCCAGGTGCCCAGGGCACCGTCGAACTGGTAGCTGGCGTGGCGCGGCGCCACGTGGAACTCGTGCTCGGCGGTCGGCGTGACCTCCTCGGTCGCAAAGGTCCAGGCTCCGATGACAAAGGCCAGCAGCACCACGAAGGTGAAGCCCAGGCCGACCAGGATGCTGATCAGGCGCGTCATGTGTGTGTTCCCTCTTCGCGCCAGGTCAGACGGCAGGCCGGGCGTTTTCGCCCTGAATCATGTGGCCCTTCACCGTCCCGTCATTCTCGGGCGTGCCCAGCACGGCATCGGTGATGGAGTATGGCAGCGGCTCCGGCCGTTCCACCAGGCTGACGATCGGCAGGATCACCAGGAAATGGAGGAAGTAGTACGCCGTGGCGATCTGGCTGAGCATCACGAACGGCTCCTCCGCCGGGGCGCCGCCGCAATAGAACAGCACCGCCATGCACGGGATCAGCCCGAACCAGAAGAACTTGCGGAACAGCGGCCGGTAATGTCCGGACCGGACCGGCGAACGGTCCAGCCAGGGCAGGAAGAACCAGCACAGGATTGCGCTGAACATGGCCAGCACGCCCCACAGCTTCGCCGGCAGCAGGAAGTCCGAGGTGAAGGCGCGCAGGATCGCGTAGAACGGCCAGAAATACCATTCGGGCACGATATGCGCCGGGGTGGAGAGCGGATTGGCCGGGATGTAGTTGTCCGGATGACCCAGATTGTTCGGCAGGAAGAACACGAACAGGCAGTAGATCAGCAGGAACACGCCCAGCCCGAACCCGTCCTTCGCCGTGTAGTACGGGTGGAACGGCACGGTGTCGGACTCGCTCTTCACCTCCACGCCCGTCGGGTTGCTAGACCCCGGGATGTGCAGCGCCCAGATGTGCAGGATCACCACGCCGGCGATCACGAAGGGCAGCAGGAAGTGCAGCGAATAGAAGCGGTTCAGCGCGGCATTGTCCGGGGCGTAGCCGCCCAGCAGCCACACCTGCAGCGGTTCGCCCACCAGCGGGATCGCGCCGAACAGGCCGGTGATGACCTTGGCACCCCAGAAGCTCATCTGGCCCCAGGGCAGGACGTAACCCATGAAGGCGGTCGCCATCATCAGCAGGAAGATGACCACGCCCAGCAGCCAGATCATCTCGCGCGGGGCCTTGTAGGACGAGTAGAACAGCCCGCGGAAGATGTGGATGTACACCACCACGAAGAAGAAGCTGGCTCCGTTGGCGTGCGCGTAACGCAGCATCCAGCCCCAGTTCACGTCGCGCATGATGTGCTCGACCGAGTTGAAGGCGACCAGCGCGTTGGCGGAATAGTGCATCGCCAGCACGATGCCGGTGACGATCTGCAGCATCAGGCAGAAGCCCGCCAGAATGCCGAAATTCCAGAAGTAGCTGAGGTTGCGCGGCACCGGGTAACCGGCGCCCACCGCGTTGTAGACGAAGCGCGGCAATGGCAGACGCTCGTCCAGGAAGCGCATCAGCGGCGCCTTGGGTTCGTAGGCCTTGGCCCAGGGAAAGCTCATGGTGGTGGTCCCTCCCTGCTCAGCCGATCACGACGGTCGTGTCGCTGGTGAATTCATATTCCGGCACCACCAGGTTGGCGGGCGCCGGCCCTTTGCGGATGCGGCCCGCAGTGTCGTAGTGCGATCCGTGGCACGGGCAGAAATAGCCGCCGAACTCGCCCTTGTTCTCGCCCTCGCCCGCGCCCAGCGGGACGCAGCCCAGATGGGTGCACACGCCCATGGTGATCAGCCAGTTGCCGTGGCCTTCCTTGGTGCGTTCGGTCAGGGTTTCGGGATCGCGCAGCGAATCCACGGCTACCTCGTTGGCGGTGGCGATCTCCTGCGGGGTCAGATTGCGCACGAACACCGGCTGCTTGCGGAACACCGCCTTGATCGCCTGGCCCGGCTGGATCGCCGACAGGTCAAGCTCCGTCGTCGATTCGGCCAGCACGTCCTTGGACGGGGCCATCTGGCTGACCAGTGGATACAACACCGCCAGCCCGCCCACGCCGGCGGCGGAGACTGCGGCGATGTTGATGAAATCACGCCGGCGCACGGGGTGCGTGCCGGCATCGCCATCGCCAGGATTCCCGACGGTGGTCATCGCGTCATCGGGGGCGGCGCCCGTGGTGCTTGCCATCACTCTACCCTGTTGGTCGCCCGCGCCGGAGCCGATCCGCGCGCAACCTGTCCCTTGTTCTTCCCGCCGCGCTGTTATCCGCTTTCGCGGGTACGGCCCAGGCACGGCATTGCCCCATGCCTAGCGGAGGGGCGGGTGAGTGCCAACAGTGATTTGGCACAGGCACGTTTTGCGATCAAACGATGTGGGCGCGCACCGATCGGCGGCGGTCGGGCAGGCCGATCAGCGACAGCTGCCGCCCGTAATCCGCCTTTCCCTGATGCGTCGCCCTGCGGAAGGAGAAGAACCGGTCCGCCTGCCGGTAGGTGTCGCAGGGCAGCACCGCCACCTGCCGCACCCCGCCGGCCGCCAGCCGGGCTGCAACGAAGCCGGACAGGTCGAACTGCCAATGGCCGACCCGCGCGCCGGGCGCGAAGAAGCGCGCCTCGTCCTCGATGAAGCGGGTGCGGAACGGTGCGTCGACTTCATAGCTGGCCTGGCCGATGGCGGGCCCGATCGCGGCGGCGATGTCGGTGCGGCGCGCGCCCAGCCGCTCCATGGCGGCAAGCGTCTCCTCAACCACGCCGCCGACCGCACCCTTCCAGCCGGCATGCGCGGCGCCGATCACGCCCGCCGCCCGGTCCGCCAGCAGCACAGGAGCGCAATCGGCGGTCAGGATGCCCAGCAGCATGCCGGGCCGGTCCGTCACCAGCGCATCGGCCTGCGGCCGGGCGTCGTCGGCCCATGCGCCGGCCTCCACACAGGTGGCGCCATGCACCTGGTACACCCCCACCAGCCCCGCCCCGGGCAGCACCGCATCGGCGATGCGGGCGCGGTTCGCCAGCACGGGTTCAAGCGCCGGGTCGCCGGCTGGCAGGCCGCGCAGCCCCATGTCGCCGGCCGCTGCGGTGGAGAACCCGTGCGGCACGCCGGCCAGCACGTCGGCGGTGAGCAGGTCCTCAGCCAAGGGAGCGGCTCACCTGTTCGAACGTGTCGCGCGACAGGCGCGGTGCGGCGGCGATCCGCTCCAGCTGCTCCCGCATCAGTGCCGCACGACCCGGCTCGATCCGGCGCCAGCGGCCCAGCGGCGGCACGAAGCGGGCGGCGGTCTGCGGGTTCAGCGGATCCAGCGCCAGCACCGTGTCGGCGATCATGCGGTATCCCTCCCCACCGGGCGCGTGAAAGGCATTGGCATTGCCGACGAATGCCATGAACAGCGACCGGGCGCGGTTGGGATTGCGCAGGGTGAAGTCGGGGTGCTGCGCCAGCGCCTGCACATGGGCCAGCGCATTGCGGTGCAGCGACTGTGCCTGCAGCGAAAACCACTTGTCGATCACCAGCGGATTGTCCTGATGCCGGTTGTAGAAGTCGAGCAGCCGTGCGGTGCGTGCGGGCGAGTCCAGCCCGGCCAGCACCAGCAGCCCACCCTGCCGGTCGGTCATGGTGCCGCCGGGTTCGCACGAAGCGTCATACTGCGCCGTCGCCAGCTCCGCCGCCAGCCCCGGGTTGCCGGCCGCCAGGAACACCAGCGCCTGCGTCTTGACCTTGCGCGCGCCCTTGGCCTCCGCATCGAAGCCGTTGCCCACCCGGCTGGCACGGTGATGCAACGCCAGGAACTCGCCCTCCAGCGCCTGCCCGAGCCAGCCCTTCAACGCCTCCCGCGCGGTGTGGATGCGGCCGGGATCGGCCACGGGCAGCTGTTCGGCGAGGTAGGTCTCGCCCGGCAGGATCAGCAGTTCGCCGCGCATCAGGTCGTCGATGCCATCATCCGCCAGCACGGTGGCCAGCACGTCGCGGATCGCCGCCCGCCCCCCTTCCGCCCCCCATTTCTCTGGCGCCTCGCCGCGCACGGCGGACAGCAGGTGGCCGACCACCAGGTCCTGCATCGCCTCGTACCGGGCGAAGGGATCGTCGTCGCGCGCGGCCAGGAACACCAGGTCGTCCGGCGCCAGGTCGCGGCGGATCACCACGGGGGCGGAAAAGCCGCGATTGACCGACAGGACCGGCGCGTCGCCATCATGCGGCAGGGTCACGCGCTGCTCCGCCCCGGTCAGCATCAGCAGCGTTTCCTCGCCCAGCGTGCCGGTCGCCCGATCGTGCAGCGCCAGTTTCAGCGGGATCGGCACAGCCTGCTTGCCCTCCTGCCCGGGCGTCGCGGGGGTGGTCTGCGACAGGGTCAGCTCCACCCCGCCCTCGACCGACGCAACGGCCACACGCACCTGCGGCGTTCCAGCCTGGCTGTACCAGCGGCGGAACTGGCGCAGGTCCAGCCCGGCCCCGTCCTCCATCGCGCGCACGAAGTCCTCGCATGTCGCGGCCTCGCCATCATGGCGCTGGAAGTACAGGTCGCATCCGGCACGGAACCGTTCCGGCCCGGCCATGGTCCGCATCATGCGGATCACTTCCGCCCCCTTGTTGTACACGGTGGCGGTGTAGAAATTGCTGATCTCGCGGAAGGAATCGGGCCGGATCGGATGCGACAGCGGCCCCGAATCCTCCGGGAACTGGACGGACCGCAGCACGCGCACATCCTCGATCCGCTTGACCGGGGCGGAGCCCATGTCCTGGCTGAACAGCTGGTCGCGCAGTACTGTGAAGCCTTCCTTCAGGCTCAGCTGGAACCAGTCACGACAGGTGATCCGGTTGCCCGACCAGTTGTGGAAATATTCATGCGCGATCACGCCTTCGACCGCGTCGTAATCGCCATCGGTGGCGGTATCGGGGTCGGCCAGCACATATTTCGTGTTGAAGACGTTCAGCCCCTTGTTCTCCATCGCCCCCATGTTGAAATCGCTGACCGCGACGATGTTGAAGATGCCGAGGTCGTATTCGCGCCCGAACACCTCCTCGTCCCACTTCATCGACCGCTTGAGCGACTGCATGGCGTGATCGGTGCGGCCTTCGTCCTCCGCCCGGACATAGATGCCCAGATCGACCTCGCGCCCGTTCATCGTGGTGAAGCTGTCGCGCTGCACCATCAGGTCACCCGCCACCAGCGCGAACAGGTAGGACGGCTTCGGCCAGGGGTCGTGCCACTCGGCCCAATGGGTGCCATCCGCCCCGTCGCCGCTGCCGACCAGGTCGCCATTGGACAGCAGCACGGGGAAGTCGGCCCGTGGCCCCGTCATCCGCACGCGATAGGTGGACAGGACATCCGGCCGGTCGGGGAAGAAGGTGATGCGGCGGAAGCCCTCGGCCTCGCACTGGGTGCACAGCATGCCGCCGCTGGCATACAGGCCCATCAGCTGGCTGTTGGCCGCAGGATCGATCCGGGTGGTGATGGTGACCGTGTGCGCGTCGTCCGGCAGGGTGACCAGCAGGTCCGGGCCTTCCATCACCCAGCTGTTCATCACCGCCCCGTCGACCAGCACCTCGAGCGGGTTCAGCCCGTCGCCGTTCAGGCGCAGCACGGGGGTGCTGTCGGCCGCCGGGTTGCGGGCCACCTGCAGGTCCGCGCGCACGGTGGTCTCCGCCAGGCCAAGGGTGAAGTCCAGCCGCACATTGGGCACCAGCCATCCGAACGGGCGGTAATCCTCCCGCAGGATCATCGGCGGTGTCGGCGGCAGGGGCGGCGCGTCGGCCAGATGCGGGTTGCCATCGGGCGTGGAAGGAGTGCGGGCGATATCCATGACGGGCGGCTTTCTTCGACTTCGGGCGTGCGCGTTGCCGCCTTGTGGCGTTAGAACGTGCATATGGCCTATCTGTTCATCTTCGGTCTGGGATATTCTGCGGGTTTCGTCAGGACCGCCGCGCAAGCCGCCGGCTGGCAGGTCGGCGCCACCGGCAGCGCGGGCGACATGGCGTTCGATGACGCCGCCTCGGTCGACCGCGCGCTGGCGCCGGCCAGCCATGTGCTGTCCAGCGTCCCGCCGGCCGCTGGCCGCGATCCGGTGCTGGACCGCTACGGCGCGCTGCTGGCGGGCAAGACGCTGGCCTATCTGTCCTCCACCGGGGTCTATGGCGATGCGGGAGGTGCCTGGGTGGACGAAACGGCGCCCACCGGAACCGGGCGCCGCACCGATCGCAGCGCGGCGGATGCCGCCTGGCTGGCGCTGGAGGCACGGGTGCTGCGGCTGCCGGGGATCTACGGCCCGGGCCGCAGCGCGCTGGAGCGGGTGCGCGATGGCAAGGCCCACCGCATCGACCTGCCGGATCAGGTGTTCAGCCGGGTACATGTGGCGGACATCGCCAGCGGCGTGCTGGCGGCGCTGGCGGGGCCGCCGGGCGCCTACAATCTGGCGGACGACCTGCCCGCCAGCCAGAATGCGGTGATCGAGGAAGCCTGTCGCCTGCTCGGTCGCGATCCGCCGCCGATGCAGACGCTGGAGGAGGCGCAGCTGTCACCGATGGCGCGAGGGTTCTATGCGGAGAACCGCCGGGTGGCCAACGGCCGCGCGCGCCGCGTGCTCGGCTGGCGGCCGGCCTTTCCCGATTATCGCAGCGGGCTGCTGGGCTGTATCTCGGCCGGCGGCTGACGCATCGGCGCCGCGCGTCCGCGCAGCGCCACGATCAGCCCCACCATCGTCAGCGCGGCGCCACCGACAGCCAGGGGCGACCAGACATAGCCTTCGAACAGGGTCGACAGGGCCATGGCCACGACCGGCACCATCACGCCATTATAGGCTGCACGGCCTGGACCCAGGTCGCGGATCAGCCGGAAATAGAGCGGGAAGGTCACCACCGACCCGATCAATGCCAGGTACGCCACCCCGCCCCAGTAGCGCGGACTGGTCGGCAGCACTGGCGGGCCGTTCAAGGTCCAGGCCAGCACCGTGTTCGCCAGCGTGCCCCACAGCATCGCCCAGGCCAGCAGCAGCAGCAGCGGGCGCCGCTTGGCGGTGCCGGTCGCCTGCAGCACATTGGCCGTGCTGGCGGACAGGATCGCCCCCACCGTCAGCGCGATGCCCAGCGCCACCTGCCCGGTCGGTGGCGCGACCGCCGCCTCATGCACCAGCAGCAGCACGATGCCGGCGATGCCCAGCAGCGATCCCGCCACGAAGCGGCCGGTGATCGGCTGCTTCAGGAACAGCCGGCCCAGGATGGCATTCGGCACCATCAGCAGGCCGAACAGCACCGCCACGATGCCGGATGTCAGGTGGATCTCGGCCCGGTAGACGAAGTTGAAATTGCCGAAGAACTGGAACAGTCCCAGCAGGACCGCTATCAGGTGCCCGCCCGCTGTCATGGAGAAGCCGCGCCGGCCGCTGCGCCGGTTGCTGACCGCCGCCAGCACGAACATGCCGACGGTGGCGATGCCGAAGCGGTAGGCGACCGACCAGCTGGGCGGGGCTAGCGCCAGCCCGTCCTTGATGACGAACCAGGTCGACCCCCAGATCAGCGCCACCGCCAGGAACGGCAGCGCGATGTCGGGGCGCAGCAGCGCATGGCCGGGCTTGCTGCCGATTTCCAGGCTCACAGCTGTGCCAGTGCGCGGGCCAGGGCCGTCGCGTCCTCCTGCCGGGTGTCCCAGGCGGTGACGAAGCGGGCCGCATCGGCGCCCCAGTCGTAGAACCCGAAACCCTGGTCGCGCAGCGCCTGCCGCTCCGCATCCGACAGTCGCACGAACAGTTCGTTCGCCTCCACCGGGTGCAGCAGCCGTTCGCCCACGCTGCCGGCGATCTCCGCCGCGGCGGCGTTGGCGGCACGGCCATTGGCCAGCCACAGATCGCCGTCCAGCATGGCCAGCAGCTGCGCCGCCAGGAACCGGCCCTTCGATTGCAGCTGGCCCGCCTGCTTGCGCCGGCGGCGCGCCACATCGGCCAGGCCAGCGTCGAAGAACACGATCGCCTCCGCGCTCATGCCGCCATTCTTGATGCAGCCGAAGCTGAGCGCATCCATGTCGCCGCAGGTGGTCGCCGCATCGGCGTGGAGGAAGGCCGCGGCATTGGCGAACCGCGCGCCGTCCATGTGCAGGTACAGCCCGCGCCCGCGCGCCAGCGCCGACAGGGCGGCCAGCTCCTCCGGCCGATAAACGCAGCCCAGTTCGGTCGCTTGCGTAATGGTGATGGCGTGGGGCTGCACCCAGTGGACGCCTTGCGGGATCGCCGCCAGCCGCGCGGTCAGCGCCTCCGGCGTCAGCTTGGCATCGGGCCCGTCGACCAGCATCAGCTTGGCGCCATGCAGGAAGAAGCCGGGCGCCCCGCCCTCGTCATTCTCCACATGCGCTTCGGCATGGCACAGCACCGCGCCATGCGGCGGCACCATCGGCGCCAGCGCCAGGCAGTTGGCGGCGGTACCGGTGGCGGTCCACAACACGGCGACCTCGCGCCCGAACAGCGCACCGAAGGCGTCGTCCAGCGCTGCGCTCAGCGCGTCGCCATCATAGGGCGCGTCCGGCGCATCGGCAGCGCGCAGCGCATCCCAGATACGCGGATGCACGGCGGCGGTGTTGTCGGACAGGAACTGCATCCCTGCGCCATGGCTTTGAAGGGGATCAGGCGCAAGAAGGAGAACCGGCATGTCCGCCGCAGACATTACCCGCACCGACGAGACCACCCATGGCGCCTATCAGGTCGCGGTGCCCGGATCCGCCCGCCCGGCAGAGCTGACCTGGCGCGCGCGCGGCAGCTCCCGCGTGGCCGACCACACCTTTGTCCCGCCGGAAGCGCGCGGCGGCGGCATCGCCATGCAGCTGGTGGAGGCGCTGGTCGCCGATGCCAAGGCAGAAGGCTTCACGATCGAGCCGGCCTGCTCCTATGTCGAGGCCGCGTTCCGCCGCCATCCCGAATGGGCCGACCTGCGCGCCCCGATCCCCAGCTAGGTGCGCGCCAGATTGGCGGCGGTGAAGTCGACCGCCGCCATTCGCGCCACCATTGCCGCGCGCATTGCCTGCGCCTCGGGCAGCGGCAGGCCGTGCAATGCCAGCGTGCCGCCCGCCAGTCCCAGATGCAGGTCGGCATAGTCGCCCAGCCGCGCCAGTGGCCCCTGCCGCAGTTCCACCGATTGCAGCTTCACCGGCGTGGCGACCACCAGGTGGGGCGACAGCCAGCCCTCACGCGAACAGAGCAGGTCGCCGGTCAGCGCATGGCGGTTGTGCCGCCACAGGTAATATTGCCGGAACGCCAGCACTGCCGCCAGCAGCCACAGGATCACTGCCGGCACCAGCGCCGTCCCGGCAGGCAGGTCCAGCGGCAGCAGCAGCAGCCCCGCGCCCGCCAGCAGCGGCAGCAGCGCCGCCAGCACCATCCGGTCCGACCGCCAGCGGGCGGAGGCGCGCCGCCAGTCCACGCCGTCGCCCGGCAGCGGCAGTCCGGTCAGCGCTGCGACCGGCGCGATCTCCGCCGCTTGTGCGAACGGCACCAACACATGGCTCTGGTCCTTGCTGTCCTGCGCCAGGCTGATCGCGCGCAAGGAGTGCCAGCCCCACCGGCGGCGCGGCAGGCCGGTGCCCAGCACCAGCGCCTGCACCCGCTCCAGGGGCATCACCACATCGCTGCGGGTCAGCAGTCCGCGCCGCCGGCGCAGGCCGCGGCTGGTCTCCTCCAGCCGGAACCCCCAGTCGCGCAGGGCCGTCCGTACCACTCCGGTCAGCAGCCCGATCGGGATCAGCAGCAGCAGCCCCAGCACGGCGGCGATCACCTGCACCGCCAGGCCGAGGCCGAGCAGCCATTGCAGCGGCTGGCCGCCAAGCTCCCGCCATTCGCGCCAGTCAAGGTCGGGCAGCAGGAAGTCGAACTGCTGCGCCGCGCCCGCCAGCACGGCGAACACCACCAGCGAGAATTCGAACAGGCCGAACAGCAGCAGCCGGCCCGGTGTCAGCGCGAACAGGGTCCGGGTCTCGCTCACGGCAGGCGTAACTTCCGCAATCACCGGCGCATCCGCCGCCACACCGCTGCGCCGCGCGCGCACGGTGTCGCGCAAGGCGGCGCCCTCGGCCCGGGTGACGAAGGCCAGTTTTGCCTCGTCCTTGCCGCCGGTGCCGGTATCGAACGCGACCTCCACCAGCCCGAACAGCCGCGCGGCCAATGGTTCGCGCAGGGCAACGTCGTGGATCCGATCATAGGGGATCGCGCGCACCTGGCGCGACAGGATGCCCTGCTCGATCCGCAGATCGTCGGGGCCGATCAGGTAGCGGTGATGCCGCCAGCCCAGCACCACCCAGCCGAGCGCGATCCCGGACACCGCCACCAGTACCAGCACCACGATCGCCGGATCGCCGATATTGCGCACCCCGATCAGCGCCGCGATGATCGACAATGCGGCACGCGGCAGGCTGGCCAGCACGCCGGCGACCATGCCGACCGGCGCCGTGCGCCGCCAGTCAGGCCCCTCGTTCACTGCGAGTGCAGCGCCACATGGGCGCGGATCGTGTCGCGCATGGCCAGGGCCTGCGGATGGGCCAGGCCCGGCAGCGCCACGCTGCTGTTGTGATTGCCCGCGGTGTGCAGCACCAGTGTACCGAGGCCGAACAGCCGCTCCAGCGGGCCCTGCGTCACGTCCAGGTGCTGCACCCGGCCGAACGGCACGGTGATGTCCCGCCGCCACCACAGCCCGCGCACCACGCGCAGCGCATCCGCCCCGTACACATAGCCGCGCGCGCGCCAGCGCCGCAGCGGCAGTCGCAGCAGCAGCCATCCCGCCGCCAGCACCACCGGCACTGCCACTGCGCCCGGCGGCAGCACCTGCTCTGCCTCCAGCACGATTGCGCCGATCACCGGCGCCGCGAGCGCCAGCCCGGTCAGCAGCCGCACCATCCGGACGTAGCCCGGGTCGAGCGGGGTCAGCGGCTCATCGGCATATGGCGAAGCGTCTTCCATGGGTGTGGTGTATGCGTGATACACCCACGAGCGGCAAGCGCTGTCGCTACGTGGCGGACCAGCCGCCGCCCAGCGCGCGGAACAGGTCGATCTGGCCCGTGGAGACCAGCACGTCCTGCGCCGCCAGACTGGCGCGCGTCTCCGCCAGCGTGCGCTCCGCATCCAGCCGTTCCAGCGAGTTGATCCGCCCTTCGCGCTGCTGCGCCCGCACGATGGCGGCGGCGCGCTCGGCCTGCACGGTCGCCTGCTGCAGGGCCCGGCGCCGGTCGATCGCACCGGCATAGTTGGCCAGCGCGGTTTCCGTCTCGCGCAAGGCGGTCAGCACCGTGCCGTCGAATGCGGCCAGCCGTTCCTGCGTGCCCGCCTCCGCCGCATCGATCCGCGCGCGCACCGCCTCGTTGTTGGGGAACGTCCAGCTGAGCAGCGGGCCGAGCAGCCAGCGCAGCGGACCGCCGGTGAAGATGTCGGCGATGTCCGGCCCGGTCGAACCGATCTGCGCGCCCAGGCTGATGCGCGGATACAGGTCCGCCGTGGCGACGCCGATGCGGGCGGTGTCGGCCGCCAGCCGGCGCTCGGCGGCGCGGATGTCCGGCCGGCGGGCCAGCAATTGCGCGCCATCGCCCACCGGCAGGGCCTGCGTGATCTCCAGCACCATCGAGCGGGTGCCGGCAATCGGCGGCAGTTCGGCGGGTGCGCGGCCGGTCAGGGTGGCGAGCCGGAACAGCGCGCCGGCGCGGATCGCCTCCAGCGCCGGGATCTCCGCCGCGCGCTGTTCGCGCAGGGTGGCGATGCGGGCGACAGCGAGGCCGGTCTCGAACCCTTCGTCATAGCGGCGCTGCGTCAGGCCAAGCGACTGGTCGAGCAGTTCCACGATGTCGCGCGCCACCGCGATCCGCGCCGCGGTGCCCGCAGCATCGGCATAGGCGCGGGTGGTTTCCGCCACCACGATCACCCGCACGGCGTCGGCATCGGCGTCTGCGGCGGCCACGTCGGCGCGCGCCGCCTCCACCCCGCGGCTTACCCGGCCGAACAGGTCGACCTCGTAGGCGACGTCCAGCCCGGCATCGACCGACCATTGCTCCCGATCGAGGCCCGGCAGGGTCTGGATCTCCGGTATGCGGTTGTAGGTGCCGCTGGCACCCACCTGTGTCGAAGGCAGGCGGTCCGCGCCCACCCCTCGCAGGCCGGCACGGGCGCGGGCGATGCGGGCGACGGCCTGCCGCAGGTCGGTATTGGCTGCCAGTGCGTCGGCCACCAACCCGTCCAGCACCGGGTCGTCATACATCCGCCACCAGTCGGCGGGCAGCGGCGCCGGCGTGAACGCCGGGCTGGCGGCAGAAAGGAACGGGCCGGACTCCGCGGGGCGGGGGGTGGGTGCGGCGAAGTCCGGCCCCACTGCGCAGGCCGACAGGGCCAGCGCGGTGATCGAGGCGAAGGCGAGGTTGGGTAGGTTCATGACAGGCACCTATTCGGCAGGCTGCAGCGCATGGCTGCTGCCACTGGGGCGGCGCATCGTGGCCAGGCGGTCGCCCAGCGCGCGGCACACGACATAGAAGGTCGGGGTGAAGACCAGGCCGAAGCCGGTGACGCCCAGCATGCCGAAGCACACCGCCGTCCCCAGCGCCTGCCGCAGTTCCGCGCCCGCCCCGGTGGCGATCACCAGCGGGACCGATCCCAGGATGAAGGCAAAGCTGGTCATCAGGATCGGGCGCAGGCGGGTGATCGCGGCCTCCACCGCGGCCTGCACGGGAGTCAGGCCGTGATCTTCCCCCTGCCGGGCGAATTCCACGATCAGGATCGCGTTCTTCGCCGCCAGCGCGATCAGCACGACCAGCCCGATCTGCGTCAGCACATTGTTGTCCATGCCGCGCAGGTTGATGCCGATCATCGCCGCCAGCAGGCACATCGGCACGATCATGATGATCGCCAGCGGCATCACCAGGCTTTCATACTGCGCCGCCAGCACCAGGAAGACGAGCAGCACGGCCAGCGCGAACACCACCACCGCCGTGTTGCCGGCAAACCGTTGCTGGTAGGCAATGCCGGTCCATTCATAGTCGTAGCCGCTGGTCAGCGTGGTGTCGGTCACCCCTTCCATCGTGGCGAGCGACTGGCCGGAGGAGAAGCCCGGCGCGGTGTCGCCATCCACCGCCACGGCCGGCGACAGGTTGTAGCGCGTCACGCGATATGGCCCGGTCGTGTCGCTCAGCGTCGCGACGGAGCCCAGCGGCACCATCGCGCCATTGTCGCTGCGGGTCTGCAGGTTGGCGACGTCGGCGGCATTGTCGCGGAACGGTGCGTCGGCCTGCGCGGTGACGCGGAAGGTGCGGCCCAGCAGGTTGAAGTCGTTCACGAAGGACGATCCGAGATAGACGCTCAGCGTCTCGAACACCCGGGCCGGCGCCACGCCCAGGATCTGTGCCTTGTCCCGGTCGATGTCGGCGCGCACGCGGGGGGTCGCGGTGTTGAAGAAGGTATAGACGCCGGCCATCCCCTCCTGCTGGTTGGCCTGGGCGATCACGGCGTTGGCCATCTTCTCCAGCTCGCGATAGCCCACGCCGTTGCGGTCCTGCACCATCATGCGGAAGCCGCCGGCGGAACCGATGCCGCGGATGATCGGCGGCTTGACCACCATCAGCCGGGCGCCGCGGATGTCGGCGGTGGCCTTCATCGCCTCGGCCATCAGCGCATCCACCGTCTGCCCCTTGCCGGCGCGCTCCTCGAAATCATCGAGTACCCAGTAGGCGGCGGCGGAACTGGCGCTCTGCGTTTCGGACGTCCCGTCGAAACCGGACAGCATCACGGTGTTGCTGATGCCGGGTATCTTCAGCATGCGCCCGGCGATGTCCTTCATCACCGCATCGGTGCGGCTGGTAGCGGAACCCGGCGGCAGCTGGATCACGGTCAGGAAATAGCCCTGGTCCTGCTGCGGCACGAAGCCGGTAGGCGTGGCCGACAGGGCAAAGCCGGTCAGGCCGATCAGCAGGACATAGGCCGCCATCACCCGGCGCGGCATGGCGACGAGCCGCGCGGTCCAGCGGCCATAGGCGGCGCTGAAACGGTCGAAGCCGGTGTTGAAGGTGTCCCCGGCGCGCTCGATCGCCCGGCGCCAGCGCGGCGCCTGCGGACCGAGATGCGCGTGGGGGCGCAGCAGCAGTGCCGACAGGGCCGGTGACAGCGTCAGCGACACGACCAGCGAGATTACCGTCGCGGCCGAGATGGTCACGGCGAACTGCTGGTAGAACGCGCCCGACAGGTCGCCGATGAACAGCGTCGGCACGAACACGGCGCACAGCACCAGCACGATTGCGATCAGCGCGGCGCCGACCTCGTCCATCGACCGGCGTGCCGCCTCCAGCGGCGACATGCCGTCCGCCAGGTTGCGCTCCACATTCTCGACCACCACGATTGCGTCGTCGACCACGATGCCGATCGCCAGCACCAGCCCGAACAGCGACAGGTTGTTCAGCGAATAGCCCAGCATCGCCAGCACCGCGAAGGTGCCCACAAGGCTGACCGGGATCGCCAGCACCGGGATCAGGCTGGCGCGCCACTTCTGCAGGAACACGATGATGACCAGCACCACCAGAATGACCGCCTCGATCAGCGTATGCACCACCGCGTCGACCGATTCCTGGATGAATTCGGTGGGGTTGTAGACGACGCGATATTCCAGCCCCGGCGGGAAGTCGGCGGCGAGCGCCTCCATTTCGGACAGCACCTGTTCCGCGCTGGCCAAGGCATTGCTGCCCGGCTGCTGCAGGACGGGGATGATGACGGAATCGTCGTTCCCCAGATAGGCGCTGGTGCTGTAATCCTGCGCGCCGATCTCCACCCGCGCGACATCACGCACGCGGACCTGACGGCCTTCGGCATCGGTGCGGATCACCACATTGCCGAACTGCGCCGGGTCGGTGAAGCGCCCCTGAGTCTCCACGTTCAGCTGGAACGCGCTGTCCGGGCTGGGCGACTGGCCGATCTGGCCGGCGGCGACCTGCACGTTCTGCGCGCGCAGGGCGTCGACGATGTCGCCCGCCGCCAGGTCCAGTGCCGCGGCACGGCCGGGATCGATCCACACCCGCATCGCCAGTTCGCGCTGGCCGAACAGCTGCACGTCGCCCACGCCCTCCACCCGGGCCAGCCGGTCGCGGATGCGGGTCTGTGCGTAATTGGACATGTAGGCGCGGTCGAGCGAGCCGTCGGGCGACACCAGGTTGATCAGCAGCAGGAAATCCGGCGTGGTCTTGCGGGTGACGATACCCAGCCGCTGCACTTCCGCCGGCAGGCGCGGCGTGGCGATGGCGACGCGGTTCTGCACCAGCACCTGCGCTTCATCCAGATCGGTACCCTGCTGGAAGGTGACGGTGATCGTCACGCGCCCGTCGCCGGTCGATTCGCTGGACAGGTACAGCATCCCGTCGACGCCGTTGATCTCCTGCTCGATCGGGTTGGCGACGGTTTCCGCCACCGTCTCGGCCGAGGCGCCGGGATAGGTCGCGGTCACCTGCACGGTGGGGGGCACGACCTCCGGATACTGGCTGACCGGCAGGAAGAAGTAGCTGATGGCACCCACCAGCGTGATGATGACGGCGACGACAACGGCAAAGATCGGCCGGTCGATGAAGAAACGGGACAGGCGCATGGAGCGCTCCTGAAAAAGAGTAGGTTCGCGCTGGCGGCTTAGCTGGCGGCTGCCACGGCGGAGGGTGCCGCGATCCGGCCGGGCCGGGTCGTGACCTTGCCGCCGGGGATCGCCATCTGCGTGCCGTCGATCACCACCCGGTCGCCGGGCGCCAGGCCACTGCGCACCACGCGCAGGCCACCCACGATCGGGCCGAGTTCGACCGGCTTGGCCGCCACGGTGCCGTCCGGGCCGACCACCAGCAGCAGCTTGCGCGTCTGGTCGGTCTGCACGGCGGTGTCGGGCACCAGCAGGGCATCCACCGCCCCGCCGCTGGCCATGCGCATGTTGCCGAACATGCCGGGGGCCAGGAAGTTGTCGGGATTGCGCACCACCGCACGGGCACGGATCGTGCCGGAGCGGGGATCCAGGCCATTGTCGGTGAAGTCCAGCGTGCCGCGGCGGCTGAACTCGACCTCGTCCTGCAGCCGGATCTCCACAGAGGCGCCATTGGCGAGCCCATCACGCCGACCCTTGAGGAAGGAACCTTCTGACCCGTCAAAGCTGAAATAGAGCGGATCGGTGGCGTTGATCGTGGTCAGCAGCGTGGCGCCGGGCCCATCGCCCGCAGCCACCAGATTGCCGGCATCGATCCGCCGGTCGGAGATGCGCCCGGCGATCGGCGCGCGCACCACGGTGAACTCGATATCCAGCGCGCGGCTGCGGACGCGGGCACGGGCCGCCTCGACCGAAGCGCGGGTGGCGGTGACGCGGGCGCGCAGCGAGTCGATCTCGCTGCGCGATACAGCGTCCTCCTCCACCAGCCGCTGCGCGCGGGCGAGGTCGGCCTCCGCCAGCGACAGGTCGCTGCGGGCGGTGGCGACGCCGGCCTCCGCTTCGGCCAGCGCGGCGCGGTAGGGGCGTGGATCGATGGTGAAAAGCGGCTGCCCGGCATTGACGAACTGGCCATCCGTGAAGTGCACGGCGGTCACCTGGCCGGAGACGCGCGGACGCAGCTCCACGCTGCGGCTGGGCTCGAAGCGGCCGATATAATCGTCCCACAGCGTGACCTGCCGCTGCAGCGGCGCGGCGACGGTCACCACCGGCTCCAGCGGGGCCGCAGCCGGCGCCTCGCGTCCGCCCAGCAGCCACCAGCCCAGCACCAGCACGGTCAGGATCGTGGCGGCCCAGCCCAGCATGCGGGCGCGTGGCCGGCGGGCTGCCGGACGGGGCGCGACGTCAGCGGGCAGGTCGCTGATCGGGATGGGGGTCATGTCGGTCATGGCTCTCTCGCGGATAGCGGGCGCAGGCCCACGCTCCCGCGAGCCAGGGGCCTGCGGGTGGTCGAGGGCAGCACTTTTCGAAAAAACATACGGCAGCAGCGAACAGCCGGGTACGATCAGGCGGACCCAGCATGGATCACCCCCGACCGGCGTCGCACCGTTCTATACCGCTAAGTATGTAATGCGCCGTTCAGACGCAAGAGCCTTTTTGTACCGACCGATATTTTCTGGTCAGCGCCCCGGCCACATGGCCAGCGTGGCGGCCGCGATCTTCTCCAGCTCCTCGCGCGGGACACCCTGCCCGGCCTGTACGGCAATGCCCTGGAACACTGCGGACAGGTACCGGGTGATGCCCTCCGCCTCGACCGGCACGTCGAAATCGCCCTCGTCGATCGCTCGCTGGACGCGGGCCATGATCGCCTGGCGCGAGGCTTCGGCCCGGTGATGGACGTCGTCGCGAATGGAGGACTGGTCGCCATTGCAGGTCATGCTGGCGATCACCCCCAGGCAGCCCGGGCAGTCGGTGGTGATGTTGGCAATGTTGCCATACAGCAGCCGCTCCGCCACGCCGCGCGCGGTCGGGGCCTCCAGCGCGCGCTGGACATAGGCCAGCTTCTCGGACTCGTAGAGGTCGAGCGCCTGCTTGAACAACGCTTCCTTGTTGCCGAAGGCGGCATACAGGCTGGGGCGGGTGATGCCCATCGCCTCAGTCAGGTCGGTCAGGGAGGCAGCGTCATAGCCCTTGCTCCAGAACACGCGCAGCGCCGCGGCCAGGGCCTCGTCCGTGTCGAACTCGCGTGGACGCCCCCGGATTGCCGTTTTTTCCATAACAGCCAGTATGTAATGCGTGAGGGATGGATGTCCACCGCCACATCCGGTCCCGCCGCGGGACAAGCCTCTGTTCTGCAACGATTTGCGCAGGGGGCCGATGGTGCTGCTAGGGAGGATTGAACTCCCGACCTCACCCTTACCAAGGGTGCGCTCTACCACTGAGCTACAGCAGCAGACCATCCGGCAAGCCGGCGACGCCTGATTCTGCAGGTGCCGCGGCAAGGGCGCGCCATTGGCCGGGCGCCCGGCACTTGTCAAGCACGGCGGCACCGGCCAAGCATCCGGGCGATGAACGAAACTGCCCGTCCCACCCGCGAGGAACGCCTGGCCGCGCAGCTGCGCGCCAATCTGCGCCGCCGCAAGGCGCAGGGGCGGGCGCTTGCCGGGGGCACCGCGCCGGAGGAGGCGGATGCGCCGCAGGATTCGGGCGGGCATCTTTCCAAACTCGCCCCGCCCCGCTAGGGCGCGCACCTCTCCTGCCCCTCCGACCCGGAGCCTTGCGACCATGCCCACGCTGATCCTTGTCCGCCACGGCCAGAGCCAGTGGAATCTGGAGAACCGCTTCACCGGCTGGTGGGATGTGGACCTGACCGAACACGGCGTGGCGGAGGCCATCGCCGCAGGGCGCCTGCTGGCGGAGCGCGGCATCCTGCCGACCACCGCCTTCACCAGTGTGCAGCTGCGTGCGATCCGCACGCTGCACCTGGCGCTGGAAGCCTGCGGCCGGCTGTGGATCCCGGAGGTGAAGGACTGGCGCCTGAACGAGCGGCATTATGGCGGGCTGACCGGCCTGAACAAGGCGGAGACCGCCGCGAAGCATGGCGAGGAGCAGGTGCATGTCTGGCGCCGCAGCTTCGACGTGCCGCCGCCCCCGATGGAGGATGGCGGTCCGTTCGACCTGGCCAGCGACGCCCGCTATGCCGGGCTCGACGTGCCGGTGACCGAAAGCCTGAAGCTGACCATCGAACGCGTGCTGCCATACTGGGAAAGCACGATCCTGCCGCAGCTGGCGGCGGGCGAGACGGTCATCATCAGCGCCCACGGCAATTCGCTGCGCGCCCTGGTGAAGCACCTGTCCGGCATCTCCGACGACGACATCACCGGGCTGGAGATCCCCACCGGCCAGCCGATCATCTACCAGTTCGACGATGCCATGCAGCCGGGCGAGCGGCGGTACCTGAAGGATATCTGATGGCGGACGCGCCCTCTGCACTGCCACCCGTTGCGATCATCATGGGCAGCCAGTCCGACTGGGCGACGATGCGCTGCGCCGCCGAGGTGCTGGATGCCCTTCAGGTGCGGCACACGGCGCGGATCATCTCTGCCCACCGCACGCCCGACCGGCTGCACCAGTTCGGCAAGACCGCGCACGAGCAGGGCTTCCGCGTGATCGTGGCCGGCGCCGGCGGCGCGGCGCACCTGCCGGGCATGGTCGCGGCGCTGACGCATCTGCCGGTGCTGGGCGTACCGGTGCAGTCGCGCGCGCTCAGCGGCCTCGATAGCCTGCTGTCGATCGTGCAGATGCCCGCCGGCATTCCCACCGGCACCCTGGCGATCGGCCCGGCCGGGGCGACCAATGCCGGCCTGCTGGCCGCGTCCATCCTGGCGCTGGGCGACCCCGCGCTGGCCGAGCGTCTGATCGCCTGGCGCACCGCGCAGACCGACCGGGTGGCCGAACAGCCGGTCGACGAGAGCGCTGCCTGACGATGGCCCTCGTCCTTCCCGGTTCCACCATCGGCATTCTTGGCGGCGGGCAGCTGGGCCGGATGCTGGCGCTGGCGGCCGCCCAGCTGGGCTATCGCTGCCACGTCTATGCCCCGCCGGGCGACAATGTCGCGGCGGAGGTCTGCGCCGAGGCGACCGAGGCCGCCTGGGATGACGAGGCCGCGCTGGCCCGCTTCTCCGCCGCCTGCGACGTGGTCACCTACGAATTCGAGAACGTGCCGGTGGACCCGCTGGGCCTGCTGCCCGCCGACCACCTCGCCCCCGGCCTCGCCGCACTGGAGATCGCGCAGGACCGCCTGCGCGAAAAGGACTTCGTGGAAGGTCTGGGTGGCCGCCCGGCGCCGTACTGCCCGGTCGATGATGCCGACGATCTCGGCGTCGCGCTGCATGCGATCGGCCTGCCCGGCATCCTGAAGACCCGGCGCGAGGGGTATGACGGCAAGGGGCAGTGGCGGCTCAACACGCCCGAGGATGTCGCCGCGCTCGACCTGTCGGCAGGCGGCTATGTCTATGAGGGGCTGGTGCGGTTCGCGGCGGAGTTCTCCGTCATCCTGGTCCGCGGGCGCGATGGCGCAGTGCGGTTCTGGGACTCGACGCACAACGTCCATGAAGGCGGCATCCTGGCCACCTCCACCCTGCCCGCCGGGCCGCTGATCGAAGGGCAGGTGGCGCAGGCGCGGGAGCTGGCCGTGCAGGTGGCCAAGCAGCTGGACTATGTCGGCGTGCTGACCTGCGAGTTCTTCGCCGGCGCGGACGGCCCCGTGTTCAACGAGATGGCGCCCCGCGTGCACAATTCCGGTCACTGGACGTCCGAAGGCGCGGTCACCAGCCAGTTCGCCAACCATATCCGCGCCATCTGCGGCCTGCCGCTGGGCGACACCGCGACGCGTGCGCTGCCCGTCATCATGCGCAACCTGCTGGGCGACGACGTGGCCGACCCGGTCGGCCTGCTGGCGGACGGGGCCGCGCAGCTGCACCTGTACGGCAAGGGCGATGCGCGGGACGGGCGCAAGATGGGCCATGTGACCCGCATCGGCTGACATGGCAGGACGGCAGATCATCTTCGTGGTGGCACGGGCGGCGGACGGGACCATCGCGCTGCATGGCGACGTGCCGTGGAAGATCCGCGCTGACCTGCAGCGCTTCCGCCGGCTGACCACCGGCCTGCCGATGGTGATGGGCCGCAAGACCTTCGACAGCCTGCCGGGCCTGCTGCCGGGCCGCCGCCATATCGTGCTGACGCGCCAGACGGACTGGCAGGCGACCGGTGCCGAGGTGGCGCATGATGTCGAGGCGGCGCTCACCCTGGCTGGCCCGGGCGACGTGGCAGTGATCGGCGGGGCGGAGATCTTCGCCCTGTTCGAACCGCGCGCCACCCGGCAGGAGATCACCGAAGTCGACGAACAGACCGGCGGCGAGGTGCGGATGCCCGCGCCCGGTCCCGGCTGGGCTGAGGTCGCGCGCGAGCCGCATCCGGCCGCCGACGGCTGGCCCGCCTACGCCTTCGTCACCTACGAACGGCGGAAGCCATGATCCGCTGCACGCATCGCGACGTCCTGCCCGCATCCCTGCGCGGCGGCGTGGTGGCGCTGGGCAATTTCGACGGGTTCCACCTGGGGCACCAGCGCGTGGTGGCCGAGGCGGTGGAATGGGCGCGCAGCGAAGGCCGGCCGGCGATCGTGGCCACCTTCGATCCGCATCCGGTGCGCCATTTCGCCCCGCATGTGCCGCCCTTCCGCCTGACCACGCTGGACCAGCGGCAGGAACTGTTTGCCGCCGCCGGGGCCGATGCCATGCTGGTGTTCGCCTTCGATGCGGAGCTCGCCGCCATGTCTGCCATCGATTTCGTGGGCGAGCTGCTGGCGGCACGCATGGGCGCGGCCGGCGTGGTCACCGGGCAGGACTTCACCTTCGGCCAGGGCCGCGGCGGCAGCATCGCCACGCTGGCCGACGAAGGCGCGCGCCATGGCATCGCCGCCCGCGCGGTGGCGCCGGTCACCGCCGCCGGTCTGACCGTCAGCTCCAGCCGCATCCGCGATGCGCTGAAGGCCGGCGAGTGCGAGATGGCCACCGCATTGCTGACCCGCCCCTTTGCCGTCCGCGCCCAGGTGCAGCATGGCGACAAGCGTGGCCGCACGATCGGCTATCCCACCGCCAACATGGACATGGGTGCCTATCTGCGCCCCCGCTACGGGATCTATGCCGTGATGGTGCGCGACATCGCGACCGGGGGGGCGTGGCAGGGTGCGGCCAATCTCGGCATCCGTCCGCAATTCGATCCGCCGGTGGAGCTGCTGGAGCCGTTCCTGTTCGACTTTGCCGGCGATCTGTATGGCCGCGAGCTGGAGGTGGAGCTGCACCATTTCCTGCGGCCGGAGGCGAAGTTCGACACGCTCGATGCACTGATCGCGCAGATGGACGAAGATTGCGCCCGCGCGCGCACCCTGCTGAGCGCCCGCTAGGTGGAGCTGGCGGCAGAGGTGTTCGCGCTGCTGGTCGCGGTGGCGTTCCTGGCGGGTACGGTGGACGCGATGGCGGGCGGCGGCGGGCTGCTGACGATCCCCGCCATGCTGGCTGCCGGCCTGCCACCGGTCCCGGCGCTGGCCACTGGCAAGCTGATGAGCACGCTCGGCACCGGCTCCGCCGTGATCGCCTACGCCCGCGCGGGCCATGTGAACCTGCGCGCCTTTGCCGGGCCGGTGGCCGCCGCCTTTGGCGGCAGCGCGGCGGGCGCGATTACCGTGCAGCACATCGACCCGACCTTCCTGGCTGCGCTGGTACCGCTGCTGCTGATCGCGATGGCACTGTATTTCTGGCTGGCCCCGCCGATGGGCGACGTCGATCGCAAGGCGCGTCTCGGCCGCGTCGGACTGTCGGCGGTATGCGGACTGATCGGCTTCTATGACGGATTCTTCGGCCCCGGCACCGGATCGTTCCTGACGCTGGCGCTGGTCGCGCTGGGTGGCCTGGGGCTGGTGCGGGCCATCGCCAATACCAAGCTGATCAACCTGGCCACCAACCTGTCCGCCCTTGCCGCGATGATCGCCGGCGGCCATGTGCTGTGGGTGCTGGGCCTGGCGATGGCGGCGGCCAACGTGGCCGGCAATCAGCTGGGTGCCTTCCTGGCGATCCGCCATGGTGGGCGCGGCGTGCGCCCGCTGCTGGTGGTGGTCAGCCTGGCGATGACCGCGCGCCTGCTGGCCGACCCCGCCAATCCGCTGTGGCAGCTGTGGCCGGGCTGATTTCACCCGCTTGACAACATTCCATACTGATGAGTATGGAAAACCTGCGTGGCGACATGCAGGACCGCAGCCCAGATAGGCACGACCCGGCGACCATGCGCGAAAACTGGCTGAACCGCAGCCAACACTCGCATTCAGTATCGGGCAAAAGCCGGGCGTGCATCAGGCACGCATCGGCGAACGCCACTGGAGTCCAACTGCCATGTCCCTGTTCAAGAATGCAGCCGTCCTGTCCTTCCTCGCCGGCTTCGGCATCACTGCCACCACCATGCTGGTGACGATCGCCACCGTCTGACATGACCGTGACCCGCCGCCTCTCCGCCCGCCTTTCGCCGCTCCTCGCGGCGGCGGCGCTGGTGGCCTGCGCACCGGCGGTGGCGGCCGACGCCACCTTCGACGCGCCCGCCGCCGCCCGCCCCGCCCGTGAACAGGGCAACCTGAAGACCGCTTATTTCGCCGGCGGCTGCTTCTGGGGCGTGGAGGCGGTGTTCAGCCATGTGAAGGGCGTGACCAGCGCGGTCAGCGGCTATCACGGCGGCAATGCGGCGACGGCCAGCTACGATCGCGTGTCCAGCGGGCTGAGCGGCCATGCCGAGACGGTGCGTGTCACGTACGACCCGGCGCAGGTCCGCTATGACCAGCTGCTGCGGATCTTCTTCTCCGTGGTGGCCGACCCGACCCTGACAGACCGGCAGGGGCCTGACCGCGGCAGCCAGTATCGCGCCGCGCTGATCCCGGTCAGCACCGAACAGCGCGAGGTCGCCACCGCCTACCTGGCGCAGATGCGGCAGAGCGGCGTGTGGAACCGGCCGATCGTCACCCGCATAGAGCCCGCGCGCCAGTTCTTCGAGGCGGAGGGCGAGCATCAGGACTTCGCCCGCCGCAATCCGCAGCATGGCTACATCCAGCGGTGGGATGCACCCAAGGTGGCCGCGCTGCGCAGCATGTTCCCCGACCATTACCGCGCGACCTTCCGCAGCGGCTGATCGCCGCCTATATCGCCGGGCATGGCAAGACATGCGCATCACGAACATAGCGGCGCCGATCTGGCGGCGGAGGCGGAAGCCGCGCTGACCCGCGCCGGCGAACAATGGACCGCCATGCGCGCCAGCGTGTTCGCCGCCCTCGCCGCACAGGCCCGCCCCGTCAGCGCCTATGACATCGCGGAAGAGGTCGGCAACCAGCGCGGCAAGCGCGTGGCTGCCAATTCCATCTACCGCATCCTCGACCTGTTCGTGCGCACCAACCTCGCCAACCGGATCGAAAGCGCCAACGCCTTCATCGCCAACACCCATCCGGGTTGCCGGCACGACTGCATCTACCTGATCTGCGACGATTGCGGTGCGGCTACCCATCTGGACGACGACCGGCTGACCGGCGCGTTGCGCGATGCGGGCAGCAAGGCCGGCTTTGCCGATGTGCGTCCGGTGGTGGAATTGCGCGGGCTGTGCAGATCCTGTGCAGGGTAAATGATGTTCGCGCCAAACCGTTGGCGATAATCGACATGCTGGCTGCGTCTGTGTAAGTCACCAAAGATGAACGGTCCTTCCACCCCCCTGCTCGATCAGGTCAACCTCCCCGCCGATCTGCGCCGCCTCCAGACCAAGCAGCTGCCCCAGCTGGCGGACGAGTTGCGGCAGGAGATGATCGACGCGGTCGGCTCTACCGGCGGCCATCTGGGCTCCGGCCTCGGCGTCGTGGAACTGACCGTCGCCATCCATTACGTGTTCGACACCCCGACCGACCGGCTGATCTGGGATGTCGGCCACCAGGCCTACCCGCACAAGATCCTGACCGGCCGGCGCGACCGGATCCGCACCCTGCGCCAGGGCGGCGGCCTCAGCGGCTTCACCAAGCGGTCGGAGAGCGAGTACGACCCGTTCGGCGCGGCGCATTCCTCCACCTCCATCTCCGCCGGCCTCGGCTTTGCGGTCGCCAACAAGCTGACCGGCTCCGCCGGCAAGGCCATTGCGGTGATCGGCGATGGCGCGATGAGCGCAGGCATGGCCTACGAGGCGATGAACAATGCCGAGGCCGCCGGCAACCGGCTGGTGGTGATCCTGAACGACAACGACATGTCGATCGCCCCGCCGGTGGGCGGGCTGTCGGGCTATCTTGCCCGGCTGGTCAGCGACGGCCGGTTCCTGGGCCTGCGCGACCTGGCCAAGAAGGTCGCCCGCAAGCTGCCGCAGCCGCTGCACCGCGCGGCCAAGCTGACGGACGAATATGCCCGCGGCATGGCCATGGGCGGGACATTGTTCGAGGAGCTGGGCTTCTATTATGTCGGCCCGATCGACGGGCATGATCTGGATCAGCTGATCCCCGTGCTGGAGAATGTCCGCGACGCGGCCGAGGGGCCGTGCCTGGTCCATGTCGTCACGCAGAAGGGCAAGGGTTATGCCCCGGCCGAAAGCGCGGCGGACAAGTATCACGGCGTGCAGAAGTTCGACGTCATCACCGGCGAACAGAAGAAGAGCGCCGGCGGCCCGCCCGCCTACCAGAACGTGTTCGGCGAAACGCTGGCGAAGCTGGCGGAAACCGATCCGCGCATCTGCGCCATCACCGCCGCCATGCCGGGCGGCACCGGGGTGGACAAGTTCAGCGCGCAGCATCCGGAACGCACCTTCGATGTCGGCATCGCCGAACAGCATGCGGTAACCTTCGCCGCCGGACTGGCGGCGCAGGGCATGCGGCCGTTCTGCGCGATCTACTCCACCTTCCTGCAGCGGGCGTTCGACCAGGTGGTGCATGACGTCGCGATCCAGAACCTGCCGGTGCGCTTCGCCATCGACCGTGCCGGGCTGGTAGGCGCGGATGGCGCCACCCATGCCGGCAGCTTCGACGTCACCTATCTCGCCACCCTGCCCAACATGGTCGTGATGGCCGCGGCGGACGAGGCGGAGCTGGCGCACATGACCTACACCGCCGCGCTGCATGACAGCGGGCCGATCGCCTTCCGCTATCCCCGCGGCAATGGCACCGGCGTCGCCATGCCGGAAACGCCCGAGCGGCTGGAGATCGGCAAGGGCCGAATCGTGAAGCAGGGCAGCAAGATCGCGCTGCTCTCGCTCGGCACCCGCCTGGCGGAGGCGCTGAAGGCGGCCGACCAGCTGGAGGCCAGGGGCCTGTCGACCACGGTCGCCGACCTGCGCTTCGCCAAGCCGCTCGATACCGACCTGATCCGCAAGCTGATGGCCACGCATGAAGTGGTCGTGACGGTGGAGGAAGGCTCCATCGGCGGCCTGGGTGCGCATGTGCTGACGCTGGCCAGCGATCTGGGGCTGACCGATGCCGGCCTGAAGATCCGCACCATGCGGCTGCCCGACCTGTTCCAGGATCACGACGCGCCGGACAAGCAGTACGACCTCGCTGGCCTCAACGCCCCGCAGATCGTGGACACCGTGCTGACCGCGCTGCGCCACAACAGCACCGGCGTGGAGGAAGCGCGGGCCTGATCCGCCTTACATGGCGGGCAGCCGCGGGCTGTCCGCCAGCAACAGAAGCATCATGATAGGTTGTTCCTAGCCGCGCCGGACCGCTTGCCAGCAACACGGAAGACCGTAGGTTCGCACCATGATCCATCTCAGACGAACCATCGTGGCCCTTGCCCTGTGCGCCAGCGCAGGCACCGTACTGGCGGCACAGCCATCAACCGAGCTGGCGGAGAGAGCCGCCACGAGCATGGCTGTAACCATGGCCACGCTGATGGGCCTGTCGCCGGAGGGGCAGGAGCTGCTGACTGCCGACTATCTCAGAAGAACCACCGTCGACCGGCATGCACGCTCCACCCAACTTTATCGGGCGATCGGAGAAGAGCTTTCCCGCGAGAATCCGGATCGCGCCGTGCTGTCCGCCCTGGCCGAAGAACAGGCGGCCGAGGCGGCCCGGCTCGATCTCCAGGATAGCACGCAGCTGTTCGATCTCGCCTTCGACCTGTCCTCAACCGATCGCCAGAAGATGGGTCAATTCATGGTCAAGACCGCAGGCGAGGACCGGCGCGCCCCGGCAGGCCGCTAGACCCCCAGCTTTGCCCGCACGGGCGTAGGATCGCTCCACCCCTCCAGCCGCTCCGCCAGTTCGGTCAGGTCGGCCGGCAGCGCCACGTTCAGCGTCACCAGCTGGTCGCCCCGGCCGCCGGCCTTGCGGGTGAAGCCGCGGCCCTTCAGGCGCAGCACCTTGCCGCCGCCGCTGCCCGGTGCGACGGTCAGCATCACCGGGCCGTCCACGGTGGGCACCTTCACCTTGGCCCCCGTCACCGCCTCGTCCAGCGTGATCGGCAGGTCCAGCCGCACATCGTCGCCATCGCGGACGAAGAAGGCGTGCGGCTGCACTTCGATGGTGACGGTCGCGTCGCCTGGTCCGCCCGGGCCACGCTCGCCCTTGCCCTTCAGGCGCAGCTGGCTGCCATCCTCCACCCCCGCGGGCAGCTTCAGATCGATGGTCGCGCCATCGGCCAGCGCGATGCGCTGCGGCTCCAGCGTGGCGGCATCGACGAACGGCACCTTCAGGCGGTAGCCGACATTGGCCCCGCGCTGCGGCGCACGCCGGCCGGCGCCTCCGCCCATGCCACCCATGCCGCCCATCCCCGCCGCGCCCGCACCGGGTCCGCCACGGCCACCGAACAGCCCTTCGAAGATGTCGCCCAGATCGGCGTCCTGCCCGGCGAAGCCTTCGAACCCGCGCGCGCCGCCGCCGCCCCGGCCCATGCCGGCCGCACCGCCGAACCCGCCACCGCCGAATCCGCCGCCGCCACCCGCGCCGAAGGGCGAGGCCGGGTTGCCGTCCCCGTCGATCTCCCCCCGGTCGAACCGGGCGCGCTTGTCCTTGTCGCCCAGCAGGTCGTACGCATTGGTGATTTCCGAGAAACGCTGCGCCGCCTTGGGATTGTCGGCATTGCGGTCGGGATGCAGTTCCTTGGCCAGCTTGCGATAGGCGGACTTGATCTCCGCCTCGCTGGCCGAACGGGACACGCCAAGGATGGAATAAGGATCTGCTGCCATGGTGTGTTAGCTAGGTAAGGCAATGGGATTGGGCAAGCAGCTTTGCCAGCCGCGTCCACCGGTCTAGGATGCCGGCCATGACCGACCAGCCCGATGCCATCCCTGACACCGATCCCTTTGCCCTGTTCGCCGGATGGTTCGCCGAAGCGCACACCACGGAGCCGAACGATCCCAACGCGATGGCGCTGGCAACCGCCACGTCGGATGGCCAGCCTTCGGTCCGCATGGTGCTGCTGAAGGGGCATGATGCGGACGGCTTCGTGTTCTACACCAATGCGCACAGCCGCAAGGGCGGGGAGATCGGCGCCAATCCGTGTGCCGCATTGCTGTTCCACTGGAAGTCGCTTCGCCGCCAGATCCGGATCGAGGGGGTGCTGGAAGAGGTGAGCCCGGCCGAAGCGGATGCCTATTTCGCCTCGCGCAGTCGCGCCTCCCAGCTGGGCAGCGCCGCGTCGGACCAGTCGCGCCCGCTGGCCGACCGGCAGACCTACATGGACCGGGTGGAGACGCTGGAACAATCGCTAAATGGCGCCCCCGTGCCCCGCCCGCCGCACTGGACCGGCTTCCGCCTGGCACCCGCCACCATCGAGTTCTGGCAGGATCGCGCCGCCCGGCTGCACGAACGGCGCCAGTTCACCCGCCTGGCCGATGGCCACTGGACCAGCTCGTTGCTCTATCCGTGAGGCATCCATGACCCAGACCCGGACCGTCCCCTACTGGCACGTCGATGCCTTTGCCGCCCGGGCTTTTGCCGGCAACCAGGCCGCCGTGATCGAGCTGGCCGAATGGCTGCCCGACGATGTCATGCAGCAGATCGCGGCGGAGAACATGTTTGCCGAAACCGCCTTCGTGCTGCGCGATGCCAGCGAGGCGGCCGATTGGGAGCTGCGCTGGTTCGCGCCCGGCGGCGAGGTGCAACTGTGCGGCCATGCCACGCTGGCCAGCGGCCATGCGCTGCTGGGGCGCGATGGCGGCAGCGGCGTGACCTTCCGCACCCGCCGCGCCGGCCTGCTGGAGGTGCGCCGCGACGGCACCGTATATGCCCTGGGTCTGCCGGCGATCCCGGTGGAGCCGGCGGAATGGCCGGAGGTCGTCGCGCTGCTGGGGGCGGAGCCGCAGGGCGTGTGGCGGCGGGCCGACGGCTACAACCTGTTCCTGTTCGCGGACGAGGCGGCGGTGCGCGCGCTGGCGCCCGACATGGCCGGGCTGGCGCGGCTGGGGCCGGACCACCAGTTCATCTGCACCGCGCCGGGCACGGCGACGGATGTGGTCAGCCGGGTGTTCGTGCCGGGTGTCGGCGTTCCGGAGGATCCCGTCACCGGCAGCGCCCATGCGGTGCTGGCCGCCTTCTGGGCACCGCGCCTGGGCCGTGACAGCTTCACCGCACATCAGGCCTCCGCCCGGGGCGGCGACGTCACATGCCGGCTGGACGGTGACCGTGCCTGGCTGGGCGGACCGTGCGTGACGGTGGTGGAGGGGCAGTTTACCTTGCCCTGAGGCTTACCGGTACACCGCCACCAGATCGGCCAGCCTGTCGACCAGCGCCGGGCGGTCCGGCGCATCGGTCTTGCCCAGCCGCACCACGGTCAGCCCCTGCCCGGGCGCGACCAGCACATACTGCCCCAGATGACCGACCAGCGCGAAGGCGTCGGCGGGGCCGCGTGTGGCAAACAGGACCTGCCGGTCGCCCCCGCTCGGCCGGTTGAGCCACAGCGCGCCGCCATAATCGGGCGCTGCCGGGCTCGGCGTTCGCATGAGTTCCACCCAGCCGCGTGGCAGCACCGGCGTGCCGTCGGCGGCGTTGCCGTCCTGCCGCAGCAGTTCGCCCAGCCGGCCCCAGTCTGCCGCCGTCGCCCACACCATCGCCCCGCCGACCATCGTGCCCTGCCGGTCATGCTCCGCGGTCAGCCCGCGCAGGTCGAGCGGCGCGGCAAGCCGGGTCTGCAGGTACTGCGCAACCGCCTGCCGCCGCTCCGCCGGGCTGCCCCCGGGCGCCAGCACCCGCGCGGCGATGTCGGCCAGGATCACGCTGGTGGGCGTGGAGTAGGTAAAGGTGCTGCCCGGCGCATGCTGCAGCACCTGCGCCTCTGCCCAGGCGGCCATGTCGTCGCGTCCGTCGCCGAACATCATCCGCACCTCCGCCGATTCGTATACCGGGTCGGCATTCTCCTGATGACGCAGCCCGCTGCGCATCTGCAGCAGGTGACGGACCGTGATCTCGCCCCGCGGATCGCCGGCGCGCTGCCACAACGGCACCGGGGCGGGCGCGTCCAGCGCCAGCTTGCCGTCCGCCACCAGCAGGCCGATCAGCAGCGCGGTCACCGTCTTGGACATGGACCAGCCGACGAAGCGGCTGTCCGGCCCGAACCCTTCGGCATAGCGCTGCGCCACCACCTGGCCATCGTGCAGCACCAGCAGCGCGCGGGTCTCCCCGATCCCCTCCGCCGTGAACAGCGCATCCACTGCGCGCGCCAGCGGCGCGCGGTCGGCACCGGGCCGGGGCGCAACCGCCGCCAGCGCCTCCGCCGATGGTGGCGGCGGACCGGTGGGTGCCTCGCTGCCGCAGGCGGCCAGCAGGGCTGGCAGCAGCAGGGTGACGGCGATAGAGGGGCGGCGACGCGGCATGGCGCGTCTCATCCGGCAGGGGCAGGCGATTGGCAACGGCAAACCCACTCGGGCAACGGCCCCGCTTCTGGCCGCGCGCCGTGCTGGCGGCGCTGGTGCTGGCCATCGGCGGCCTGTGGTTCGCCTGGCCCACGCTGGACGCCTACGCCACCACGGCTGCCAGCTTCGGCGCGCGCACCGCCTGTTCCTGCCGCCACATCGGCGGGCGGGCGCTGTCCGACTGCACCCGCGACTTCGAACCCGGCATGGCGATGGTGTTCCTGAGCGAGGACGAGGATGCCCGCAGCGTCACCGCCACCGTGCCGCTGCTGGCGCGGCAGACCGCCACCTATGCCCAGGGGCCCGGCTGCGTGCTGGAGCCGTGGGCGCAGCCCTAGACCCGCTCGGTCCCCTCGATCCAGCCGCCGCCCAGCACCCGGTCACCGGCATACAGCACCGCCGCCTGCCCCGGCGCCACGCCATGTTCGGGCGCGTGAAAGCGGATGGTCACCGCCGCACCGTCGCCCAGCGGCCCCTGCAGCGTGACCGGCACAGGCTTGGCCATCGACCGCACCTTGGCGTGGAATGGCTGGTCGGGCGTGGCGGCGGGCAGCGGGCCGATCCGTACCGTATCCTCCAGCCGCGCGGCGCCGACTGCCAGCAATCGCCGCGGCCCCACGCGCACTTCGGCGCGGGCGGCGTCGATCCCAACCACATAGAGGGGTTCCGGCTGGCCGCCGATCTCCAGCCCGCGGCGCTGGCCCACGGTGAAGTGGATCACGCCCTCGTGCCGGCCCAGCGGTTCGCCCGTCTCGGCATGGACGATCGCGCCGGGCGCCACGCCTTCGGGCCGCACCTTCGTCACCACCCGGGCATAATCGCCGTCGGGCACGAAGCAGATATCCTGGCTGTCGGGCTTGCCCGCCACGGCCAGTCGCATCTCCTCCGCCATGCGCCGCACCTCGGCCTTGGGCAGATCGCCCAGCGGGAAGCGCAGGAAGACCAGCTGCTCCGCCGTGGTGCCGTACAGGAAATAGGACTGGTCGCGCGCCGGATCGGCCGCGCGGTATAGTTCAGGCCCGGCGGCGCCCATCACCCGGCGCACATAATGACCGGTCGCCAGGCAATCGGCCCCCAGTTCGCGCGCCATGGTCAGCAGGTCGGTGAACTTGGGCCCCATGTTGCAGCGGATGCAGGGGATCGGCGTGCGCCCGGTCAGGTAATCGTCGGCGAAGCGTTCCACGACCTGCTCGCGGAAGGAGCTTTCGTGATCGAACACGTAATGCGCGATGCCCAGCCGGTCGGCCACGGCGCGCGCATCGCGGATGTCGTCGCCCGCGCAGCAGGCGCCCTTGCGCCCGGTGGCGGCGCCGTGATCGTACAGCTGCAGGGTGATGCCGACCACCTCCGCCCCCGTCGCCGCGGCCAGACCCGCCACAACGGAGCTGTCCACCCCGCCCGACATCGCCACCACGATGCGGCATCGGGCGGGCTCGCGCGGCAGGTCGAACAGGCGTGCAGCATCGGGGGCCAGAAGGGTCGTCATGATGCCCGGCCCCATACAGCAACGGGCCGTGTTTGGCCACGGCGGCGCTTAACCCTCTGTTTGCCAAAGCCGGCGTAGCACCGGGCGGATGATCGCCGGAGAACCAGCAGGCAGGCCGAACGGGGGTGCCGTTCCCCAACGCGCCGTTAACCCAAGCCCTTCAGCCCGCGCCAAGGGGCCTGCGCCCATGTTGCCCGCCGCAACAGGAACGAGAGGTCGGAATCGATGAAGACGGAGGCGGGTACCCGGGTCGGCGGCGGCAGCAGCGATGGCGAACGGGCGGCGGGCGATACCGCCCCGTCCGTGATCGGCCCGCTGGGCCTGCCCATGACCGTGGCGGACCTGCCCCCGCCCGACACCACCCGCTGGGTGATCCGGCGCAAGGCGGAAGTGGTCGCTGCGGTGAATGGCGGGCTGCTGACGATCGAGCAGGTGCTGGACCGTTATGGCCTCACGCTGGAGGAGTTTGCCGGCTGGCAGCGCGGTTTCGACCGGTCGGGAATGCGCGGCCTGCGGGTGACCCGGATCAAGCATTATCGCGATCAATATCAACGCCAGCTGCGCTACTGAACAGCCCGTCTTCCGCCCGTCGCGGCTCAGGCTCCGCCGGTCGCGGGGAACGCATGGAGCAAGCCTCCGTTTGTCGCCTGTATGAAGCCCCTGCGCCGCAGGGGAAGAACAAGGAGACAGGGCATGGGTTGGATTGTTGCTATCATCGTCGGCGGTGTCGCGGGCTGGCTGGCCAGCATGGTCATGAACCGTGATGCGTCCATGGGGATCTTCTGGAACATCGTCGTCGGCATCATCGGCGCGCTGATCGGCAACGTGCTGGCCGGCGCCCTGTTCGGCGTGGAAGGCACCATCCAGACCTTCAACATCACCGGGTTCATCATCGCCATCGTCGGCGCCATCGTGCTGCTGGCGATCGTCAACCTGGTCCAGCGCGGCCGGGTGCGCTAACACACGGTTCGGCCGATCCGGCCCGGCCTGTCCGGGCGGATGCCGAAGTTTGGGCGGGGCGCCAGTGGCGACCCCGCCCTTTTTGTTGCGCCCGGCCGGCACGTGCCGGCACAAGCGTTCGTCGGACGTGGTGGGGCCTTGATGGAAGGTGCATTGCTACAAGTTGCGGAGGTGACTACACCCGCGACCTTGGCAATGGCCCGTGGCGACCCGCATGGCCGGGCCACCGGCAAAGCCGTTGCAAGAGGCTGATGGCGCAGATGAGATACGAACCCAGGCCGCAGGAATTTGGCGCGGCGGCAGATCCGGTCCTGCAAGGATCGCCGCGCGATCCGGGCGTGATCGGCGGAGATGATGGCGCGCCGGTTGTCGCGGAAGACGATGACGTCCGCGCGCGCCGCATCCGTCGTCGCCTGCTGATCGCGGGCGGCGCGATCGTCGCCCTGCTGGCGGCGCTTGTCTTCCTGCTCAACCATGGCGGGGCAAATACGGACTTCGCGCCGCAGGACGTGGCGCAGTCCGTCACCGTGATCTCCCCCGGCCGCAGTTCCGTCGCCGGCACCATTACCGCCACCGGCACCCTCGCCGCCCGCCGCCCCATGCCGGTCGGCGTCGTGGGCGAAGGCGGCAATGTCGTGTCCATCCCCGTGGAAGCGGGCGACTGGGTGCGTCAGGGGCAGGTGCTGGCGGTGATCGACCGCTCGGTGCAGACGGAGCAGGCGCGCAGCCTGCAGGCCCAGATCGACGTGGCACAGGCCGATCTGCGGCTGGCGCAGTCCAACCTGGAACGCGCCAACCTGCTGGTCGATCGCGGCTTCATCAGCCAGGCCAATATCGACCAGCTGACCGCCACCCGCGATGCTTCCCGCGCACAGGTGCGCGTGGCGCAGGCGCAATATCGTGAAGCGCAGGCGCGCAACGCCCGGCTGAACATCGTGGCCCCGGCCGCCGGCCTGGTGCTGGCCCGCAACGTCGAACTGGGGCAGGTGGTCAGCGGCGGGGCGGAGGCCCTGTTCACCATCGCCCGCGGTGGCGAGATGGAAGTGCTGGCGCGGCTGGGCGAGGGCGAACTGGCGCAGATGCGCGCAGGCGTGCCCGCCGAAGTCTCGCCGGTGGGCACGCAGGAACGCTTCACCGGACAGGTGTGGCAGGTCTCGCCGATCATCGACCAGACCAACCGGCAGGGCACCGCGCGCATCGCGCTGGACTATGACGAGGCGCTGCGCCCCGGCGGCTTTGCCACCGTCCGCATCAATGCCGGGGCGCTGGTCGCCCCGCTGCTGCCGGAAAGCGCGATCCAGACCGCGCCCGATGGCAGCAGCTTCGTCTATGTGGTGGGTCGCGACGACAAGGTCGCCCGCCGCCCGGTCCGGCTGGGGACGGTGACAGGCCAGGGCATCGCCATCGCCGAAGGGCTGGACGGCAGCGAACGGATCGTGCTGCGCGCCGGCGGTTTCCTCAGCGAAGGCGACACCGTGCGCCCGGTGCTGCAACGTCCCGCCGCTCCGCGGCCCGCCGCGGCCCCGCAGCCGGCCAGCTGAGGCATTTCCACCCATGGGCTTCCGCAACATCTCCGCCTGGTCGATCCGCAATCCGCTGGTCCCGATCCTGGCCTTCATGGGCCTGATGCTGGCGGGCATCGTCGCCTTCATGTCCATGGACGTGCAGAACAACCCGGACATCGAACTGCCGGTGGTGATCAGCGTCATCAGCCAGCCGGGCGCCGCCCCGACGGAAATCGAGAACCAGATCACGCAGCGGGTCGAGGCCGCGGTGCAGACGCTGGACGGGGTGGAGAACATCTATTCCACCGCGGAGGAGGGCGCCAGCGTCACCTCCATCGAGTTCGCGCTCGGCACCGACATCGCCCAGGCCGTGAACGAGGTGAAGGCCAATATCGACCAGATCCGTGGCGAGCTGCCCGACGGGATTCTGGAACCGCAGATCTACCGCCAGCAGACCAGCAGCGAGCCGATCGTGTTCTTCGGCGTCGCGGCCGACGACATGACGATCGAGCAGCTGTCCTGGTTCATCGACGATACCGTGACCAAGCGGCTGCTGACCGTGCCGGGCCTGGCGGAGGTCAGCCGCAATGGCGGCGTCGACCGCGAGATCCTGGTGATCCTGGATCCGCAACGGCTGCAGGGGCTGGGCGTCACCGCATCGCAGGTCAATGCCGCGCTGCGTCAGCTGAACCTCAACGCCGCCGGTGGCGAGGCCGAGATCGCCGGATCGCGCCAGTCGGTGCGCGTGCTTGGCAATGCGCAGGACGTGTTCGAACTCTCGCAGACGCAGATCGCGCTGGGTGACGGGCGTACCGTCAAGCTGTCGGACATCGCCCGCGTCAGCGATGCCTATGGCGAGATCAGCAGCCTGGCCAAGATCAACGGCCGGCAGGTCGTCACCTTCGGCATCACCCGTGCGCGCGGCGAATCCGACGTGTCCGTCTATGATGGCGCGGCGGAGGTGCTGAAGGCGCTGCAGACCGAAAATCCCGGCATCCGCTTCACCCGCCTGTTCACCGAAGTCGACTACACCCGCCAGCAATATGACAGCTCCATCAACGCCATGATCGAAGGCGCGGTGCTGGCGGTGATCGTGGTCCTGATCTTCCTGCGCGACTGGCGCGCCACGGTGATCGCGGCGCTGGCCATTCCGCTTTCGGCCATCCCGACCTTCTGGTTCATGGACATGCTCGGGTTCACACTGAACAGCCTGTCCCTGCTCGCCCTGGGCCTGGTGGCCGGCGTGCTGGTGGATGATGCGATCGTGGAGATCGAGAACATCGTGCGCCACATGCGCATGGGCAAGAGCGCGTTCCAGGCCAGCATCGACGCGGCGGACGAGATCGGGCTGGCGGTGGTCGCCACCACCATGTCGATCGTCGCGGTGTTCCTGCCGGTCGGCCTGATGCCGGGCATCGCCGGACAGTTCTTCAAGAATTTCGGGCTGACGGTGGTCGTGTCCGTGCTGATCTCGCTGCTGGTCGCGCGCATGATCACGCCGATGATCGCGGCCTATTTCCTGAAGGCGGAAGGCCATGCCGAACATGGCGGCGGCCGCTGGATGGACGTGTACATGCGGGCCCTCGCCTGGTCGATCGACCGCACGAGCGCGGACCGGCGGCTGCGTGCGCTGGGCCCGACGGGCGAGTTCCACCGCCGCTGGTTGCCGATCGCGGCCCTGCTGTTCGGCCTGGTCGGCCTGGCCTTCCTGGCCGGGGCCGGGGCGGTGATCGGCGGCGCGGTCGCCGCCGCGCCGGGGCTGGTGGACATGAAGGCGTGGGTCGGCCTGTTCGGCTTCCTGCCGGATGTCCTGGCGCGGACGCTGGCCTTTGTCGTGCTGATCGCGGGCCTGGGGCTGCTGCTGGCAGCGGCGGGCCTCGCCGGCTGGCTGGCGGCGCGGCTGATGCTGCTGGGCACCGACATGTTGGCGCGTATGTTCGGTCACGGCTTCCGCGACTGGTATCTCCACCGTCGCGGGCGCTTCGGCGCGCGGATGATGGATCACCGGGTGTGGATGATCGGCACCGGCGCCGCCGCGCTGGTGATGACCGGATTGCTGGGGATGAACCTGCCGTCGCAGTTCTTCCCAAATTCCGACAGCGACTTCTCCCGCATCAGCGTGACGATGGTGCCCGGCACCACACTGCGCCAGACCGAATCGGTGATCGATTCAATCGCCAACCGGATGCGGGAAGAGCCCGAAGTGCTGCTGGCGATGGGCATCGTGCGCGAAGGCGAAGGCTCCGTGCGGCTGGTGTTCCGGGAGGACCGGGCGCGTACCAGCCTGGAGTTCGAGCGGGAACTGGCCCCGGCGCTGCAGCAGTTCCCCGATGCGCGCGTCAACTTCCAGGATCCGCAGGGCGGCGGCGGTGGTGGCAGCGGACGGGCGATCAACGTGATGCTGTCCGGCTCCGACACGACCGTGCTGGAACAGGCCGCCGCCAAGCTGGCCGAACAGATGCGCGGCGTGCCGGGCGTGATCGCCCCGCGGGTGGAGGCGGACCTGCAGCGCCCCGAACTGATCGTCACCCCGCGGGAGGATCTGGCCGCCAGCCTGGGCGTCACCACCAGCGCGCTGAGCCAGGCGATCCGCATCGCCACGCTGGGCGATATCGACCAGAACGCCGCCCGCTTCAGCCTGTCGAACCGGCAGGTGCCGATCCGGGTGCGGCTGAACGAGACCGACCGGCGCGACATCAGCAACATCCGGAACCTGCCCGTGCCAACCGCCGGCGGCGGGTCGGTGCCGCTGGAACGCGTGGCCGACATCTCCTTCGGCGCCGGACCAACCGCGATCGAGCGCGTCAACCAGGACCGCCGCGTCTTCGTCAGCGCCGACATCGCGCCCGGCTTTGCCAGCGGTGACGTGAAGCCGGTGATCGATCGCCTGCCGATCATGCAGAACCTGCCGACCGGCGTGTCCAACGCGCCCGTCGGATCGGACGAATGGCAGGCGGACATGATCAGCAACTTCGCCATCGCGCTGGTCAGCGGCATCCTGCTGGTCTTCGCGGTGCTCGTGCTGCTGTATCGCCGGCTGGTGTCCCCGCTGGTCAACATGGCGTCGCTGGCCCTGGCGCCGCTGGGCGGGCTGCTGCTGCTGACCGCGATCGGCCAGCCGATGAGCCTGCCGGTGTTCATCGGCATGCTGATGCTGTTCGGCATCGTGGGCAAGAACTCCATCCTGCTGATCGACTTCGCGATCGAGGAGATGGAGGCCGGCGGCGACAAGCAGGCGGCGATCATGGAAGCCGGGCACAAGCGTGCGCAGCCGATCATCATGACCACCGTGGCGATGACCGCGGGCATGATCCCCACCGCCCTGTCGCTGGGCGGCGACGGCGCGTGGCGTGCGCCGATGGGCACGGTGGTGATCGGCGGCCTGCTGCTGTCCACCCTGCTGACGCTGATCATCGTGCCGGCCGGCTTCAGCCTGGCGGACGGGCTGGAGAAGCGGCTGGGGCCGTGGATGCGCAACCGCTTCCTCACTTACAGTCCCGGCGACGACACCGCCGCCGGCCGGGCGGCGCAACCTGCGGAATAGCCCCCTGCCCGCCGATCGCGCCCGCCGGATGCGCGCTACCGCCACCGCCCTGCTGGTGGCGATGGCGGGCTTGTTCGCGCTTGCCCATCTGATGGAACGGGCGGGTGGCCATCCCGCCTGGGGCTGGCTGTCCGCCTTTGCCGAGGCGGCGATGGTGGGCGGCCTGGCGGACTGGTTCGCGGTCACCGCGCTGTTCCGCCATCCGCTGGGCCTGCCGATCCCGCACACCGCGATCATCCCGCGCAACAAGGATCGCATCGCCGACACGATGGCGGGCTTCCTGCGCACCAATTTCCTGACCCCTGCGGTGATCGCCCGCCGGCTGCACGGCGCCAATCCGGCGCGGATGCTGGGCGAGTTCCTGCAGCGCCCCCGGGCGGAACGTGGCGCGGGCCTGCGTGCCGGCGTGGCCGGGCTGCTGGCCGACGTGCTGGAATCGCTCGACCCACAGGCACTGGGCGAGCAGGTACGGCATGTGCTGGCGAAGCAGGCCGGGCGGCTGGAACTGTCGCCGATGATCGGCCACGCGCTGGGCGCGATGATCGCCGGGGGGCGCCACCGGCCGCTGATGGACATGCTGATCCGCTGGCTGGGCGGCGTGCTGGAAGGGAACGAGGCCCTGGTGCGGCGCATGGTCAGCGACCGGGCCGGGTCGGTGATCCGCTGGACCGGGCTGGACGAGAAGCTGGGCAGCAGCGTGGTCGACGGGCTGTACCGGATGCTGGCCGAACTGCTGATCGATCCCGACCACCCCTTGCGTGCCAAGGTGGATGACAGCCTGGCGAAGCTGGCGCACGACCTGGTGCACGATCCCGCCACCCGGGCGAAGGTGGAGGCGGCCAAGGCGCGCGTCCTGGCCAATCCGGCGGCGGCCGAATGGTGGATGGGCGTGTGGGAGCGGCTGCGCACCGGCCTGATCGCCGCCGCGCGGGACCCGGCCGGCAGCGGTTCGCTCGACACCACCCTGGCCGAACTGGGCCGCGGCCTGAGCGAGGACCCCCGGCTGCAGCTGCAGGTCAACCGGTTCGCCCGGCGCACAGCGGTGGGTGTGGCCAGCCGCTATGGCGGGGGCATCGTCGCGCTGGTGTCCGACACGGTGAAGCGCTGGGACGCCAACACCGTGACCGCGCGGATCGAGGGCGCGGTGGGCCGCGACCTGCAGTTCATCCGCATCAACGGCACGCTGGTGGGCGGGCTGGTCGGCCTGACGCTGCACGCGATCACGCAGGCGCTGTGACGGGCGGCATGACCCGCCTGACGACCGCACGGCTGGTGCTGGACGTCCCGGCCGCCGCCGACCTGCCGGGGCTGATGGAGATCGTCTCCGACCCGGAAACGACCCGCCATCTGGGCGGAGTGCAGAGCCCGCCCGAGCAGTTCACCCGGCTGCTGCGCAATGCCGGCAGCTGGCCGCTCTATGGCTATGGCGGGTTTGCCGTGCGGCTGCGCGACGGCGGCGAACTGATCGGGCAGGTGGGCGTGTTCCATGCCTGGCGCGGGCTGGGCCCGGATGCGGACAACATGCCCGAAGCCGGCTGGATCCTGGGCCAGCGGCACACCGGCCGCGGCCTGGCGCGGGAGGCCGCGCAGGTGGTGCTGGAGTGGTTCGACGCCGCGCATGGCCCACGGCCGATCGTGGCGCTGATCGACCCCGACAACCTTCCATCGCTGGCGCTGGCGGCACGGCTGGGCTTCGTGCCGGTGCGGGAGACGCTGCTGGGTGAGGCGCCGGTGCGAGTGCTGCGGCGGGGATAGCTCTCGCTCTCAGTCGATGCGGAACAGGATGTTGACCGTGTGAAACGACTTCATCGGGTTACCTGCCGCATCGAGAGCGGGAAGGAACCGGATGTCGCGTGTAAGATGGCGGCAGGCGGTCGTGGTTATGTTGGTCCGGGTGGCCGCAACGGCCGTGCAATCCCCGGCTGCCCCGGTCTCGTCCACCAGCACCCGCACATGCAAATTGGCCTGTTCGCCACGCGCGATCGCTGCGCTGGGGTAACTCTGCTGGATCGCTCGCGCTGCGCGCGAGAAGTCTGGCGCCTGTGGCGCGCGGGTCATGGTACGGTGCGCGGCGGCATCCAGACCCCATTCGGGCAGGTGGCTTTGCGAACAGGCATCAAGCACGCTCAGCGCATTGTCCAGCTGGCTCGGCTCCAGCCGCAATGTCTCACGCCCTTTCGTCAGTTCGATGCGATCGGCCATGGTGATCGCGCCCGGCGGGAGCATGGGCGCAGCGCCACCGTATGGCGATGCCAAGTCGGGAGTCCCTTCCGGGGTGACCGCAATGACTCCTCCATCTTTTCCGAGGGGTCGGGCAAGAAAGACGGTGCTGAAGATCAGGGCATCCTCACCCCCGCTGAGCGTACCTCTTTCATAATCGGCGCGCCTGCTGGCGAGCGCGGTCCCGGCACCGGCGAAGCCAAGTTCGACCGTGCCATGGAACCGAGCCAGCGGACGCCCCGCCAGCATGACGGCGAACGACTTGCCCGGAGCCCACTGCGTGAGCACCAGTCTGACCTGGTTTTCGCCCTCGCCAAAGGTGCGGCTGAGCTGGCACGATTCCTCTCCATTATCGACCACCCAGCTGCTGCCCGGCGCACCGGTCAGCACCAGTTCGGCGGCGGTGGCAGGAACTGCCATCATTGCGGAAGCCGACGCCGCGGCGGCGAGCGGAAGGGCGCGGGTCACCAGGTGACCATGCTTGCAGGCTGCATCCGGCATGTTCGTCCTCATGGTATGGTTCACGATCGGATCGGGTCCGCGCCCTATCGCCGCGGCTGCATCCGGAACAGGATGGAGGTGGCGTAGAACGACTTCATCGGCCGGCCGGCGGCGTCGAGTGCGGGGAGGAACAGCGCCTCCTGCGTAAAGTGTTCGCAGGCATTGGTGGTGATCCGGCTGACCTGGCTGGCGGCGGTGACGGTGCAGTCGGTGGCCGTGCCCGCCTCGTCCACCAGCAAGCGCATGTGCAGGTCGCCCTGCTCGCCACGCCTGGCGGCAGCGGCCGGATAGAAGCGGCTGACCCGCGCCGAAAGCGTCGCGAAGTTCAGCGGTTCGGGCTGCTGGATCATGGTGCGATGGCCATCCGGGTCCAGCCCCATTCCGCCAGCCGCTGCGTGGAGCAATTGTCCAGCAAGGCCAGTGCATCGCCCAGCCGGCTAGGCTGCAGCCGCAGGGTCGTCCGTTCCTGCGCCAGCTCGATCCGGTCGGCGAGCCCCACCGCGGCCAGCGGCAGCTTGGGAGCAGCCATCCGGAATTCCGGTGGAATGTCCGCGCGCGCGGCATCGGCCGGTCCCGCACCATCCGCCGGATCGTCGTCTGCCCAGCGCGTGAGCCGGGCGCTGCTGAAGATCAGCGCATCCTTGCTGCCGCCCATGCTGCCCTTCACGACCGACGCGGGGCGCGCACCCAGCGGGCCGGCCGCGTCGCCGAACTGCAGCGTGACCGGCCGGTCGGCGGAGAACCGGCGGAGCGGCCGTCCGGCCACGGTCATGAAGAAGGACTGGCCCGGCGACCATTGCGTGATCAGCAGGCTGACCCGGTCCTCCCCGTCGCCAAGGTCCCGCAGGATCTGGCAGCTATCGGCCGTGCCGTTGACGATCCAGTTGCTGCCGGGCGCATTGGTCAGCACCAGTTCGGCGGCGCGGGCAGACGGCGCCGCCAGCGTGCCGAGGGCGGTGACGAGGATGGCGGCAGGCAGCGTCTGACGGATCAACGTCGAGCCCTTTTCACGAGGATCTGTGTGCACGGCGCATGTGCCGGTTCGGGCGGATCGGTGGCTGGCCGGCCGCGCCCGGCAGGATCATGCTCGCGAATGTGGCAGCGGAGGCGGGGCATTGGCAAGCACCGATCGCGGGGCACCCGCGTCCTTCAACAGGCTCAAGATGAGCGGGGTGGCTGGGGTGGGTGAGGTCGGCAGGGCTGAAGCTGACACATCTGACACAGTGCCGGTGGCGGGTCCGGGTGGCGTCAGCAGCGCATCCACATGAGCGCGGGCGGCGCTGATCCAGCGGTCCCATGCTGCGCCCGCGTCCGTGCGCGCCTGCTCTATCCGCTCGGCCGCCTCGCGCCGTTCACGCTCCCACTCGTCCTCGCCGAAGCCGCCGGCGGCTTCCTCTTCCTGCCGGTCGGCTTCCTGCCCGGCGGCACGATCGGTGACGGTGACGCGGTCGGGCGGGAGGTCGTCATTTGCGCCTGCAAGCGAAGCAGGCGGCTGCGCGCCGGCGAGGCAGGCGACCAGCTCGTCGAACCGGGCGGCGTCGGCCGTGGCAGTTTCGTCCAGCGCGAGCCGGTCGAGCCGGGCGATGTGGGCGAGCAGCAGGCGGTTGTCGTAGCGGCGACGGGTGCCGACCAGTTCGCCGCGGAACCACACCTCCTCCTCCACGCCTTCCAGCGCGCGATCGGCCAGGATGTGCCCGCCTTCCTCCCGCGCCAGCAGCATGGCGGCCGCCCAGGCGCGGGCGAACAGCGGATCGCGCCGGCGCCGGCAATAGGCAGTCTCCCGCGAGAGGCCGATGGCGGCGGCGGCGCGGCTGACATTGCCCTTGTGCGAGAGCGTGTCGAGGAAGCGGGCGGTGCGGTCGGGCGTCCAGCCATCGTGGCGGTGTGCAGCTTGCATGATTCGCGGGTTCCCTGTGCTGGGGCGTGGGCGGGCGAATCGGGCCTATTATGCAGATGGGGGCGTGTAGGACAGGCGGCAGTGCCCCTCCCCCGATCGAGCAGGATCGGGCAGGCTTTCGCCATTCCATTCCCGCCCCTATAGCCCGCGCAAAGCTGCCGCTGGGGTGGCAGGGGAAAAGGCGCGCAATGAAGATCGCGGTGTTTGGTCTGGGGTATGTGGGACTGTCCAACGCCGTGCTGCTGGCGCAGCACAACACGGTGGTGGCGGTCGATCTGGTGGCGGAGCGGGTCGACATGCTGAACGACCGGCAATCGCCAATCGTGGACCCGGAACTGCAGGACTTCCTGGCCAACCGGGCGCTGGACCTGAGCGCGACGCTGGATGCCGCGGCAGCGCTGGCCGACGCCGATTACGTGATCGTGGCCACGCCGACCGATTACGATGTGGCGACCAACAAGTTCAACACGGCATCGGTGGAGGCGGTGATCGCCTTGGCGGCGAAGACCAACCCGGCGGCCACGATCGTGGTCAAGTCGACCATCCCGGTCGGCTTCGTGGACGATGTCCGCGCGCGGCTGGGCACAAGCCAAGTGATCTTCAGCCCCGAATTCCTGCGCGAAGGGCGCGCGCTGCACGACAACCTGCATCCCAGCCGGATCATCGTGGGCGAGCGGTCGGAACGGGCACGCATCTTCGCCGAACTGCTGCGGCAGGGGGCGGAGAAGCAGGACGTGGAAGTGCTGTTCACCGACAGCCGGGAGGCGGAAGCGATCAAGCTGTTCGCCAACACCTACCTCGCCATGCGGGTGGCGTTCTTCAACGAGCTGGATTCCTACGCCATCGCCGGCGGCATGGACACGCGGCAGATCATCGAAGGGGTCGGCCTCGATCCCCGGATCGGCACGCACTACAACAATCCCAGCTTCGGATATGGCGGGTACTGCCTGCCCAAGGACACCAAGCAGCTGCTGGCGAATTATTCGGATGTGCCGCAGAACCTGATCCGCGCGATCGTGGAGGCGAACGGCACCCGCAAGGATTTCCTGGCGGAGCAGATCATCGCCCGCCGGCCCCGCCGCGTGGGCGTCTACCGGCTGGTGATGAAGGCGGATTCGGACAATTTCCGCCAGTCCTCCGTCCAGGGCATCATGAAGCGGATCAAGGCCAAGGGGATCGAGGTCGTGATCTTCGAGCCGGCGATGGCCGAAGACCTGTTCTTCGGTTCGCGCATCGAGCGGGACCTGGAGGCGTTCAAGGCGGGCTGCGACGTGATCATCGCCAACCGGCTGAGCGAGGAGATCCGCGACGTGGCGGACAAGGTATTCACGCGGGACCTGTTCGGGGCGGATTGAGCGCCCGGCCAGCTGTCCGGGGCGGATGTCCGGTCCGCCCCGGCACGCCTACAGCTTGCTCGTCAGTTCCGGCACTGCCGTGAAGATATCGGCCACCAGGCCGATGTCGGCGACCTGGAAGATCGGCGCATCCGGATCCTTGTTGATGGCGATGATGGTGTGCGCGTCCTTCATGCCGGCCAGGTGCTGGATCGCGCCGGAGATGCCGACCGCGATGTAGAGCTGCGGGGCGACGATCTTGCCGGTCTGCCCGACCTGGTGGTCGTTGCCGATATAGCCCGCATCCACCGCCGCGCGGCTGGCGCCGATGGCGGCGTGCAGCCGGTCCGCCAGGGGCGTGATGATCGCCGCGAACGTTTCCGCATCCTTCAGCGCGCGGCCGCCCGACACGACCACGCCGGCGCTGGTCAGTTCGGGCCGGTCGCTGGCGCTGTCCTCGCACCCGACGAAGCGGGACAGGCCGGCATCGCCTGCACCGGTGAGGGATTCGACCGGGGCGCTGCCGCCGGTGGCTTCCGCCTTGGCGAAGCTGGTGCCGCGCACGGTCAGGACCAGCTTGGCCTCCGTGCTTTCGACGGTGGCGATGGCGTTGCCGGCGTAGATCGGGCGGGTGAAGGTGCGCTCCCCCTCGATGCTGAGCACGTCCGACACCTGCATCACGTCCAGCAGGGCGGCGACACGCGGGGCGATGTTCTTGCCGTTGGAGGTGGCGGGGCACAGCAGCGCATCGTGGCTGTCCATCAGCGGCACGATCAGCGCGGCGACGTTCTCCGCCAGCATCTGCCCGTAGGCGGCATCGTCGGCCAGCAGTACCTTGCCGACGCCGGCGACCTGCGCGGCGGCATCGGCGGCCTGGCTGGCTTCGGCACCCTGCCCGGCGACCAGCACGGTCACTTCGCCCAGCTGCGTGGCGGCGGTGATGGTGGCGAGGGTGGAATCCTTCAGCGTGCCGCCGCCATGCTCGGCGAGAACCAGGGCCTTCATGCGACCACTCCCATATCCTTGATCTTCGCCACCAGTTCGTCGACCGAGCCGACCAGGATGCCGGCGGCGCGGGTCGGCGGTTCGCTGACCTTCAGGGTGCGCAGGCGCGGGGTGACGTCGACGCCGAAATCCTCCGGCGCCTTCGTGTCGATCGGCTTCTTCTTCGCCTTCATGATGTTGGGCAGGCTGGCATAGCGCGGCTCGTTCAGGCGCAGGTCGGCCGTCACGATGGCGGGCAGCGCCAGGGCGATCGTCTCCAGTCCGCCATCGACCTCGCGCGTCACCAGCGCCTCCTCGCCCGCGATCTCCAGCTTGCTGGCGAAGGTGCCCTGGGGGCGGCCGGTCAGCGCGGCGAGCATCTGGCCGGTCTGGTTGCAATCATCGTCGATCGCCTGCTTGCCCAGGATCACCAGGCCGGGCTGTTCGGCCTCGAACACGGCCTTCAGGATCTTGGCCACGGCGAGCGGTTCGACCGTCTCGTCCGTCTGCACCAGGATGGCGCGATCGGCGCCCATCGCCATGGCGGAGCGCAGCGTATCGGCCGCCTTGGCCGGGCCGACGGAGACGACCACGATCTCCTCCGCCCCGCCGGCTTCCTTCAGCCGCACGGCCTGTTCGACGGCGATCTCGTCGAACGGGTTCATGCTCATCTTCACGTTGGCCAGGTCCACGCCGCTGCCATCGGCCTTCACGCGGGGGCGGACATTGTAGTCGATCACCCGCTTCACGGGGACGAGGATCTTCATCGCGGGCATCCTTTTGCCGGGCTGGTCTTGCGAGCCGCTGTCAGGCCTTACGCCTTTGCCAAGGCGGGTGGGCGCGTCAAGACTGTGGGAGGTGGAATGCCTGTGGGGGCGATTAGTTCTGCTTGGCGGTCTGGACGCGTCGGGCAGGCGCGATATGATCCGCCGCCTGTGTGCTTGAAGGGATGCCATGCGCCTGCTGCCTGCCACCTTGCTGCTGCTTGCCACCCTGGCCGCCGGGCCTGCCACGGCGCAGGAAACCCGCTCCGCCCCGCCCGGCCACCAGCCCCCGCCGGCGCAGGTCGCGCAGCTCGGCTGGCTGGCGGGCAGCTGGGTCGGCGAGGGGATCGACGGCGCGCCGGCGAGCGAGACCTATTCGGCGCCGGCGGGCGGGATCGTCGCCGGCCATTTCGTGCAGACCGATGGCGCGGGCAGCGTCGCCTTTATGGAAGTGGTGCAGATCGCGCAGGCGGGCGAGAGCCTGGTGTATCGCCTGAAGCATTTCGGTGCCGACCTGACCGGGTGGGAAGACAAGGAGCAGGTGGTCAGCTTCCCGCTGGTCGCGGCGGAGGATGGGGCGCTGTATTTCGACGGGCTGACGCTGCGGCGTGACGGACCCGACGGGCTGCTGTCCGCGGTGCTGGTGCGCGGCGATGACGGCACGACACAGGAATATGTGTTCCGGTACCGCCGGACCGCCGGCGGGTAGCATCCGCCACGAAAAGGGGCGCCGTTGCGGGCGCCCCTTCTCGGTATCAAACGGCAGGTAGCCCGGTCAGGCGGCCTGCTTGACCTCCGCCACGATCTTGCGGGCGGCGTCGCCCAGATCGTCGGCCGGGACGATCGCCAGGCCGCTATTGGCCAGGATTTCCTTGCCCTTTTCCACATTGGTGCCTTCCAGGCGGACCACCAGCGGCACGGACAGGTTCACTTCCTTGGCCGCCGCGACGATGCCTTCGGCAATGATGTCGCACTTCATGATGCCGCCGAAGATGTTGACCAGGATGCCCTTCACCGCCGGATCGGCCAGGATGATCTTGAACGCCGCCGTCACCTTCTCCTTGTTGGCGCCGCCGCCGACATCGAGGAAGTTGGCCGGGAACATGCCGTTCAGCTTGATGATGTCCATCGTCGCCATGGCGAGGCCGGCGCCGTTGACCATGCAGCCGATGTCGCCATCCAGCTTGATGTAGGCGAGGTCGTACTTCGACGCCTCGACCTCCATCGGATCCTCCTCCGTCTCGTCACGCAGGGCGGCGACGTCGGGGTGGCGGTACAGCGCGTTCGAGTCGAAGCTCATCTTGGTGTCGAGCACCAGCAGCTCGCCATCCTTGGTCTCGACCAGCGGGTTGATCTCCAGCATGTCGCAGTCGAGCGCGGTGAACGCGTCGTACAGCTGCTTCGACAGCTTCTGCGCGGCCTTGGCCAGGCCACCTTCCAGCTTCAGCGCGAAGGCCACGGCGCGGCCGTGATGCGGCTGGAAGCCCGATGCCGGGTCGATGGTGATGGAGTGGATCAGTTCGGGCGTGTCATGCGCCACGGTCTCGATATCCATGCCGCCTTCGGTGGACACCACCATGGCGACGCGGCCGGACGCGCGGTCCACCAGCATCGACAGGTAATACTCCTTGGCGATGTCCACGCCATCGGTGACGTACAGGCGGTTGACCTGCTTGCCGGCATCGCCGGTCTGCACGGTCACCAGCGTGTTGCCCAGCATGTCGGCCGCGTCGCGCTGCACGTCCTCGATGCTCTTGGCCAGGCGCACGCCGCCCTTGGCCTCTTCGCCCAGTTCCTTGAACTTGCCCTTGCCGCGGCCGCCGGCATGGATCTGCGCCTTTACGACATAGAGCGGGCCGGGCAGCGACTTCGCACCGGCGACGGCTTCCTCCACGCTCATGGCCGGCACGCCCTTGGGGATGCCGATGCCGTACTTGGCGAGGAGTTCCTTGGCCTGGTATTCGTGGAGGTTCATGCTGGCGGACCTTCTCTTGCAGAAATGAGGTTTGCGGCTGCGCATAAGGAAGGGGGCCGCGGGTTGCAAACGCTAACAGCCCGCCCCATTGCTGCATCGCACCCATGATCGATCGCGCGCGTCTGGAAGCCATCTGCGGCCAAGCGGGGGCCATGGCCCTGGGCCAGTGGCCCGGCGGCGGCCATGCGCTGCGCCACTGGAGCAAGGGCGCGGCCGGCCCGGTCAGCGATGCCGACCTGATGGTGGACGCCTTCCTGAAGCGCGAACTGACCGCCCTGCTGCCCGCCGCCGGCTGGCTGAGCGAGGAGACGGTCGACGCGCCCGACCGGCTGGGGCGCGACCTGGTGTGGCTGGTCGATCCGATCGACGGCACGCGCGACTTCATCCGCGGTCGGCCCGGCTGGTGCGTGTCGGTCGCGCTGGTCAGCGCCGGGCGGCCGCTGGTGGCGACCATGGTGGCGCCGGCGCGGCACGAAACGTGGAGCGCCACCGCCGGCGCCGGCGCGTTCCTGAACGGCCGGCGGCTGGCGGCGAGCACGCGGATGGAGCTGGCCGGCGCGCGCATCCCGATCGATTCGCTGCCGAAGGCCGAGGCCGACTTGGTGGCGGTGGCCAAGCCCAACTCCATCGCCCTGCGCATCGCCATGGTGGCGGACGACCGCGCGGACCTGCTGGTGACGCAGCGCTGGGGCCATGAATGGGACATCGCCGCCGCCACCCTGATCGCGCGGGAAGCGGGCGCGGCGGTCAGCGACGCGCATGGCCAGGTGTTGCGATTCAACAAGCGCGAGCCCAAGGACTGGGGCGTGCTGGCCTGCGCGCCGGCGCTGCACCGTGCGGCAGTCGACCGCTGGGGCGGCGAGTGACGCCAGAAATTGCAGTGCGGCCCCTGCGCGGCTAAGGCGCGGGCAGCATGACCGAACCGCGCGACTATCGAGACACCGTATTCCTGCCGAAGACCGCCTTCCCCATGAAGGCCGGCCTGCCGCAGAAGGAACCGGAAATTCTGGCCCGGTGGCAGGCGGCGGACCTGCATGGCCAGCTGCGCGCCGCGCGCGCCGGTGCCGAGAAGTTCATCCTCCACGATGGCCCGCCTTACGCCAATGGCGACATGCATATCGGCCATGCGCTGAACCATGTGCTGAAGGACATGGTGATCCGCACCCAGACGCTGCTGGGCAAGGATGCGCCTTACGTGCCCGGCTGGGACTGCCACGGCCTGCCGATCGAGTGGAAGGTGGAGGAACTCTACCGCAAGAAGAAGCTGAACAAGGACGAGGTCCCGGCGGACGAGTTCCGCGCCGAGTGCCGCGCCTATGCCGCCAACTGGGTCGATGTGCAGCGAGAGCAGCTTAAGCGGCTGGGCGGGATGGGCGACTGGGACCATCCGTACCTGACGATGGATTACGCCGCCGAGGCGACCATCGTGCGCGAACTGCTGAAGTTTGCCGAGAGCGGGTTGCTGTATCGCGGCGCCAAGCCGGTGATGTGGTCCCCGGTGGAGAAGACCGCCCTGGCTGAGGCCGAGGTGGAGTATGAGGACATCACCTCCACCCAGATCGACGTGGCGTTCGAGATCGTCGAATCGCCGGTGGCGGAGCTGGTCGGCGCCCATGCGGTGATCTGGACCACGACGCCGTGGACGATCCCGGTGAACCAGGCTTTGGCTTACGGGCCGGAGGTTGAGTATGTTTTGGTGGAAGTAAGCTTCACCGCCAACGGTGCTCAGCCATTCAGCGACGATGCGATGAACCATCGCCTACTTGTCGCAGACTCTCTTCTGCCGAGCTTTCTTGCACGCAACACAGGTACTGGCGTTGCTGAGACGCACCGCGTGGTCGCCCATGTCACAGGCTCCGACCTCGCCGGCACTAAGGTGCGCCACCCAATGCACCATCTCGGTGGCTTTTTCGCGGACCTGCGTCCGATGCTGCCCGGCAGCTTCGTCACCACCGACAGCGGCACCGGCCTCGTCCACATGTCGCCCGACCATGGCGAAGACGATTTCGAGCTGTGCCGCGAATACGGCATAGGTCCCAAGTTCGTGGTGGAGGCCGATGGCCGCTATCGTGCGGACTGGCCGTGGCTGGGCGGTGCGGCTTCGGTCATCAATCCCAAGTTCAACGCGCCAGATGGCCCAGTCTGCACCGACCTGGGCGACACAGGCTGCCTGCTGTCCGCCAGCGCGGACTACAAGCACTCCTACCCGCATAGCTGGCGGTCCAAGGCCAAGCTGATCTTCCGCTGCACGCCGCAATGGTTCGTGCCGATGGATCAGGCGATGGCACCGTTCGACTATCCGGTGGCCGGGCTGGACGGGATCGGCGGTGCGGTGGCGCTGGGCACGGCGGCACAGCCGCAGGCGACCTTGCGCCAGACGGCAGTGCAGGCGATCGCCGACACGCGCTGGGTGCCGGAAAAGGGCCGCAACCGCATCGGCAGCATGGTGGAAGGGCGGCCCGACTGGGTGCTCAGCCGCCAGCGCGCCTGGGGCGTGCCGATCACGCTGTATGTCCATCGCGGCACCGGCGAGTATCTGGCCGATCCCATCGTGAACGCAGCGATCGTGGATGCGGTGCGCGAGGGCGGCGTGGATGCCTGGTATGCGGGCGAGTTCCTGACCGGCGAATACGATTCGGACGATTACGAGAAGATCACCGACATCCTGGATGTGTGGTTCGATTCGGGCTGCACCCATGCCTTCGTGCTGGAGAGCGGGCGCTGGCCGGCGCTGCAATGGCCGGCGGACCTGTATCTGGAAGGGTCGGACCAGCATCGCGGCTGGTTCCAGTCGTCCTTGCTGGAAAGCTGCGCCACGCGTGGCCGGGCCCCGTACAAGGCCGTGCTGACCCATGGGTTCACCATGGACGGCAAGGGCGAGAAGATGTCCAAGTCCAAGGGCAACACGATCAGCCCGCTGGACCTGATGCGCGATTACGGCGCGGACATCATCCGGCTGTGGGCGCTGAGCGTCGACTATACCGAGGATCACCGCATCGGCGACGAGATCCTGAAGGGCGTGGCTGACGGCTATCGCAAGCTGCGCAACACGCTGCGTTATCTGCTGGGCGCGCTGGACGGGTTCGACGCAGGCGAGGCGCTGCCGGTGGAGCAGATGCCGGAGCTGGAACGCTACATGCTGGCGCGGCTGGGGCGGCTGGATGCCACGCTGCGCGAGGCGGTCGATGCGTTCGACTTCAACACCTATGTCCGCAGCGTGGGCGAGTTCTGCAACGAGGAGCTGTCCGCCTTCTACTTCGATATCCGCAAGGACAGCCTGTACTGCGACGCGCCGGGCGACCTGCGGCGGCGGGCCTGCCGGACGGTGATGGACACGCTGTTCCATGCGCTGATCCGCTACCTGGCGCCGGTGCTGGTGTTCACCACCGAAGAGGCGTGGGGCACGCGCTACCCCGATGCGGACAGCGTGCATCTGCTGGAATGGCCGGAGGTGCCGGTGGCCGAGGCGGACGAGGCGCACTGGGCGCAGCTGCGCAGCCTGCGCGAGCAGGTGCTGGAAGCGATCGAGCCGCTGCGGCGGGAGAAGATCGTGCGGTCCGGCCTGGAGGCCGAAGTGCGCGTGCCGGCGGCAGCCGTGCCTGCCGGCGTCAGCGATGCGCTGCTGGCGGAGCTGTTCATCAGCGGTGCGGTGACGCGTCACGACGGCGATGGCGTGACGGTCGGCAAGGTGGATGATGCCAAGTGCGGCCGGTGCTGGCGGCTGCTGCCCGAAGTGGTGGAGGATGGCGCGCTGTGCGGCCGCTGCGCCGACGCGGTGCCGCAGGTGGAGACCGCAGCATGACCCACGCGACACGCAACCGGGTGCTGGGCCTGGTACTGGCGGTGCTGGTGTTCGTGGCCGACCAGTTCACCAAATGGCTGATGATCGGCCCGCTGGAGCTGCAGACCCGCGGCCATATCGACCTGCTGCCGTTCTTCGACCTGACCTGGACGGAGAACCGCGGCATCTCGCTCGGCCTGTTCAGTGCACAGTCGAGCGAGGCCCGCTGGATGCTGCTGGCGGTGACCGGGCTGATCGCCCTGGTCATCGTCGTGTGGATGATGCGGGAGCGGCTGCTGGGCGACATCGCCGCGCTGGCGCTGGTGCTGGGCGGCGCGGTGGGCAATATCCGCGACCGGTTCCTGTATGGCTATGTCGTCGATTTCGCCGATTTCCAGGTCTGGGGCTTTCGCCCGTTCCTGATCTTCAACCTGGCCGACGCCGCGATCACGATCGGCGTCCTGATCCTTCTGGTCCGTGCATTGTTCATGCGCGAGACACGCGAGCCCCGCCACGGCGCGGGGCAAGCGGACACTTCCGCGGAGACCTTCTGATGCGTGTTTGCCTGACCCTTCCTCTCGTTCTTGGCGTGGCGCTGGCCGGATGCGGGGGCGGCGGCAATGCCGGCCTGCTGAACCGGGAACGGCCGGACGAGTTCGCCGTGCAGCGGCAGGCCCCGCTGATCGTGCCGCCGGATTTCCAGCTGGTGCCCCCCAGCCCCGGCGCCCCGCGTCCGGTCGATGGCACGACCAGCGATCAGGCCCTGGCCGCCCTGTTCGGCGGCGCGGCGCAGCGCAGCGGCGTGGAATATCGCGCGGTGCAGGCGGCCGGCGCGGCCGATGCCGGCATCCGTTCCAGCGTGGGCGACACGCAGACCAACACCGTGGACAAGGGTGCTGCCACCCAGTCCATCCTGGCCGCGCCCGAGGGTGACGGACAGGACGCCAGCGCGGCCATCCCGGCTGCGCCGACCCAGCCGGCGACTGCCCCGCAGGGGAACTGAGGATCGCGCCCGCGCAGGCCGGGGGCTTGCGCGGGTGTGCCTGGCCGGGCCGGCAGCCCTGCCTTACGCCTCGCCTGCGACCACCTGGCTGACCAGCAGCTTGTCGATCCGGCGGCCGTCCATGTCGACCACCTCGAACCGCCAGCCCTGGTCCTCGCACGTCTCGCCTTCGATCGGCAGGCGTTTGAGCAGCCACAGGATGTAGCCGGCCGCCGTGCCGAATTCGCGGGTGTCCGACAGTTCGATGCCCAGCCGTTCGGCCAGCGCATCGGCCGACATCGACCCCGCCACCAGCAGCGACCCGTCCGCCCGCTCCGTCAGCAGGGGCTGGTCGCCTTCGTCCTGGTGGCTGGCGAAGCCGCCGGCCATGGCGCTGAGCAGGTCGGCGGGGGTGACGATGCCTTCGAAATGGCCGTATTCGTCATGCACCAGCACCATGCCGGTGCCGCTGGCCTGCAGCACGCCCAGCGCGTCCATCGCGTCCAGCTGGTCGGGCACGATCTCCGCCTTGCGCATCACCTGGTCCAGCCGGACGGTCTCGCCCGCCAGCAGCAGGGCCAGCACTTCGCGCACCTTGACCACGCCGACCACCTTGTCGGGCGTGGCGTCCGCCACCGGCAGGCGGGAATGGGGGCTGGCATCGATGGTGGCGCGGATCCCGTTCTCGTCCGCGTTGAGGTCGATCCAGTCCAGCTCCGTCCGGGGGGTCATCAGTTCGCGCACGGGGCGTTCGTTCAGGCGCATCACGCCCGACAGGATGGTGCGTTCCTGTTCGCCGATCACGCCCAGGTGGCTGGCATCGGTGAACATCATCTGCAGCTCTTCCGCCGTCAGCGCCGATTCGCCCGAGGCCCGCATGCCCAGCACGCGCAGCAGGATGGAGGAGGACTTGTCGAGCAGCCAGACGAACGGCGCGGCGACCCGGGCGATCAGCGCCATGGGGCGGGCCATCAGCATGGCCACCGGTACGGAGGCGCGCAGTGCGAACTGCTTGGGCACCAGCTCGCCGATGATCAGGCTGAGATAGGTGGTGACCGCGATCACCAGGGCGAAGCCGGCATTGTCCGCCATGTCGGCCGGCACGCCCAGCAGCTCCAGCCGCTCGCCCACCGGCCCGCCCAGCGCCGCGCCGGAGATGGCGCCGTTGACGATGCCGACCAGCGTGATGCCGATCTGCACGGTCGACAGGAACTTGCCGGGGTCGGCCGCCAGCTCCAGCGCGGTGCGGGCCGCGCTGCTGCCGCGGTCGGCGGCCATGCGCAGTTGCGCCGGCCGGGCGGAGACGATCGCCAGCTCGCTCATGGCAAAGATGCCGTTCAGCAGGATCAGGGCGATGAGGAGGGCGAAGTCGGACCAGGGGAAGGGAGACATTTCACCCCAAGCGCTAGCAGATCGTCAGGCCGAGTCGAGGCCCCTGCGTCCGGTAGGCGGCGGAACGGCGGACAATGATGTTTGTTCACATAAGCGCAGGGCCCGGCATGGCATCAACCATGCCGCGAACCCACAGGACAAGGATGCACCATCGATGATCACCAACAACCAGCCGCCCCGCCCGCGCAACCGGCGCTTCGCCCGTGTCGCGATCGCCAGCATGGCGGCCGTATCGCTGCTGGGCCTGTCCGGCTGCGTGACCGACCCGAACACCGGTGAGCGCAGCATCAGCCGCGCGGCGATAGGCGGCGCCGGCGGCGCGGGCCTCGGCTACCTGCTGGGCGGGCTGATCGGCGGCAAGACCGGGCGCATCCTGGGCGCCGGCATCGGCGGCATCGGCGGCGCGGTGATCGGCAACACGATCGACCAGCAGATCCGCGAGCTGGACGAGGCGACCGCCGGTACCGGCGTGGACGTGACCGAGACGCCCGATGGCAGCGGCATCCTGGTCAACCTGCCCGAAGTCACCTTCGCGGTGGACAGCACCACCATCAGCCCGTCCTTCCGCAGCGCGTTGGACAGCGTGGCGCAGAGCATGATCCGCTACCCCGACAGCCTGGTGGACGTGATGGGCCACACCGATTCGACCGGCAGCGACACCTACAATCTGGACCTGTCGCGCCGGCGGGCCGAATCGGTCGCCAACTACCTGGTCAGCCGCGGCGTGTCGCGCGCCCGGCTGGAGGCGGTCGGCTATGGCGAGCAGTATCCGGTGGCCGACAACAGCACGGCGGAAGGCCGCGCGACCAACCGCCGGGTGGAGATCCGCATCACCCCGATCAGCACCGAGGACGTGCGCGCCGCGCGCAACTGATCGTCGCGATCCCGGGACCCCCGCCCTTCTTACCGGAGGGCGGGGGTTCTTCGTGTCAGTGGCGGAAGTGGCGCATGCCGGTGAAGACCATGGCGATGCCCGCTTCGTTGGCGGCGGCGATCACCTCCGCATCGCGGATCGATCCGCCCGGCTGGATGATCGCGGTGGCGCCGGCGGCCACGGCCATCTCGATCCCGTCGGCAAAGGGCAGGAACGCGTCGGACGCCATGGCGGAGCCGATCGTGCGCGACCGGTCCCACCCGGCCATCTCCGCCATCTCGGCTGCGCGCAAGGCGGCGATGCGGCTGGAATCCTTGCGGTTCATCTGCCCCGCACCGATCCCGGCGGTGACGCCATCGCGTGCATAGACGATTGCGTTGGACTTCACGTGGCGCGCCACGGTCCAGGCGAACAGGCAGTCGGCCAGTTCCCGGTCCGTCGGCGCACGATCGGTCACCACCTGCAGGTCTTCGGCCGTGATCGCGCCGCCATCGCGGGTCTGCGCCAGCAGGCCGCCGGCGATCGGCTTGACCAGCAGGCCGGCCCGGCGCGGATCCGGCAATTCGTCCACCAGCAGCATGCGCAGGTTCCGCTTGGCGGCGAAGGCGGCGCGCGCCTCCGCATCCGCCGCGGGGGCGATCACGACTTCCGTGAAGATCTGGCAGATGGCCTGCGCCGTCACGCCGTCCAGCGGGCGGTTGACCGCGACGATGCCGCCAAAGGCCGACACCGGATCGCAGGCGAGCGCCGCCTCCCACGCCGCCGCCAGGCTGTCCGCCTGCGCCACGCCGCACGGATTGGCATGCTTGACGATCACCACCGCAGGCGCGCCGCCGGCGAATTCGGCCACCAGTTCCAGCGCGGCGTCGGCATCGTTGTAGTTGTTGTAGGACAGCGCCTTGCCCTGCACCTGCTCCGCCTGCGCCAGTCCCGGTGTCGCGGCGCCCAGCGGCGCGTAAAGCGCAGCCTGCTGGTGCGGGTTCTCGCCATAACGCAGTTCGGCCAAGCGGCGCGCGGGCAGCGCCAGCATGTCGGGGAAGGTCTGCCCCTGATCGGCGGTGGCGAACCACTGGCTGATCATGCCGTCATAGGCGGCGGTGGCAGCGAACGCCTTGGCCGCCATGCGCCGGCGGAAGGCCAGCGTGGTGGCGCCGTCATGGTCCGCCAGTTCCTGCAGCAGCGTGGCATAGTCGGATGGATCGGTGACGATCGAGACAAAGGCGTGGTTCTTGGAGGCCGAGCGGACCATCGCCGGACCGCCGATATCGATGTTCTCGATGATCTCGTCACGTTCGGCACCGCGCGCCACGGTCGCCTCGAACGGATAGAGATTGACCACCAGCAGGTCGATCGCGCCGATATCGTGCGCGTCCATCGCGGCGGCATGGGCGGGATCGTCGCGCACGGCCAGCAGGCCGCCATGGATCAGCGGGTGCAGCGTCTTGACCCGGCCATCCATCATCTCCGGGAAGCCGGTCACATCCGACACGTCCAGCACCGGCAGGCCGGCATCGCGCAGCGCGCGGGCGGTGCCACCGGTGGAGACCAGCTCCACCCCGCCCTTGGCCAGGCGGCTGGCCAGTTCCACCAGCCCGGTCTTGTCCGACACGGACAGCAGCGCCCGCCTGATCGTCACGTCACTCATGCCATTCTCACTTTCTCAAACCGCCAGGCGATCTCCGCCCCGCCCTGCGTGCCCGCGCCTTCCAGCGCGCCTTCCAGCACCAGCTGCTGCACCGGATGGGGCTGGCCCTCGCCATCGACCCACAGGCTTTCATCCACCATCAGCGGGTGCCCGGGCGCCTGGAACACCCATTGCGTGCCGTCGGGCAGGGGCAGCAATGCCCCGTCGCCGCCCGGCAGCAGCGCGGGCTCTATCCCCGGACCCAGGTGGAAGCGCAAGCCGTAGGGCACCTTGGCGCGGCGGCCCTTGCGTCCCGTCGGCTCCAGCCGGTCTTCCCCCAGCACCAGCGTGCCGTCATCGCTCAGCGTCACGATCCGGCGGTGGACCAGGCCCAGCCGCGCGCCATAACCGTCATGGCTCGCCTCCACCTGCACCGCCTCGCGCCCGTCAGGCAGGGTGGCGCGGCGGCGGTCCACCTCCACCTCGCTGACGCCCGCGCCCAGCTTGCCCGCCACCTTCACCGCGGTGCTGTTGGCATCGCCCAGCACCAGCGTGGAATGGGCCGCGGTGGCGCGCAGGTTCTGTTCCAGCCGAGTGGGCACCTGCCCGCCGGCAAAGGCTGCGCCGCCGCAATTGACGGCGATGCGATGCGGCCCGGCGGACAATTCGACCGCCAGGGTGGAGGCGCAGCCGTATAGCGAATGGCGCGCCAGCGGCGGCGGCGCGGCGTCCATCAGCAGCACGGTGCGCTGCCGGTCGTTGATGCCGGCCTCGATCCGCTGGTAGCCCCATTGCCGCGCGTCGATCAGCGGACGGGCGCGCACCGTGCTGGCGCTGACCAGCGCGGCGATGCGCGATGCGGGAACCGCGCCGGCGCCCTGCCAGCTGCCCAGCCCGCCATCGGTGTGCAGCACGGTCAGCAGCGGGGGCACCAGCAATTGCAGCATGGCGGAAATGTGCTGCGGCAGCGGGCGGCGCGTCGCGCGGTAGCAGGCGGCGAGTTCGACCAGCAGTTCGATCGCCTCGATCTGCGCCAGCGGGCTGCGCGACAGCACGCCGCCATCGCGGCCGACCAGTTCGCCCACCGCTTCGCCCAGCCCGGCCTCGCCATGCAGGCGGCGCGGCTGCCCGTCGGGCAGCAGCAGGCCGGCGGCGGTGACCGCACACCAGCCGGCCAGCGCCTCCAGCGGATTGTCCGCGCGGCCTGCCTGCCGGTCCAGCCAGGCGGCATGGTCGGCGATGGCGGCCAGCACGCGGCCGCGGAACGGCTTGTCGGTGCCGGACAGGATCAGCGGCGCATGGACCAGCCAGGCGAGCAGGCGGTGGCCGGCATGGCCGACCCTCCAGCCGGCGCCCTTGCGATTGGTGCCCCGGTTGGCGTCCAGCCAGCCGCGCAGGATCCGTTCCGCCACCGCGGCGCCCTGCTGCGCGGTGCCGCCGGCGGCCAGGTCGCGCAACCAGGTGAAGCCGTGCACGGCGCGCTCCAGTGGCGGCGGCAGCGGCGCGGCGGCAGCGAAGTCGACCTCCGCCAGCGGGGTGCGCACGCCATGGATCAGGAAGTGCCCGGCACGCAGCGCGATCCCGGCGGGGCGGTTGCCGGCGAGCGGGCTTTCGACCGTGGCCAGCAGGCGCGGGCGCAGCGGCCGGCCGAACGGGCGCGACAGGGTGCTGCCCGACAGGCCCATGCGATAGGCCACGCGCAGCAGCTTCTCCCCCGCATGCACCTCCGGCACGAAGGAAACGGGCGGCAGCGTATCCTCCAGCTGCGGCTGGTCCGCCGGGGCGGGCCGGGGGATCGGACGCGGCGCCGGTGGTGGCGGGGGCGGTGGTGTTGGCGCCGGCTCGGGCTCGGGTGCCGGTGCCGCCGCCGCTTCGGGGAGTGGCACCGCCACCGGCTCCGCCCTGGGCCGACGCAGGCGCCTGAACTTCGGCGCGGGCGCCTCGGCAACGGGTTCCGGCGCCGCGACCGGTTCGTCGGGTTCGGGCTCCCGCGGGCGCAGGAAACGGTTGCGCGGATCGTGCCCCTGCCCTGCGCCGCCCTCCCCGGTCATGGCGTCAGGCCTGCCCGTCCCCGCGCAATGCGGCAATGTTGGCGGCATAGCGGTCCGGCCCCCCGGCGAAGGCCGCGCTGCCGGCGACCAGCACATCCGCGCCGGCGGCCACGCACTGGCGCGCGGTCACGGGGTTCACCCCGCCATCGACCTCCAGCCGGATATCGCGGCCGGTCCGGTCGATCATCTTGCGGATCGCCTCGATCTTCTTCAGCTGGCTGGTGATGAAGCTCTGCCCGCCGAAGCCGGGATTGACGCTCATCACCAGCACCAGGTCGATGTCGTCGATCAGGTAGTCCAGCATCTTGGCGGGCGTCGCGGGATTGAGCGAGATGCCGGGCTTCGCGCCCGCCGCGCGGATCGCCTGCACCGTGCGGTGGGTGTGGGCGCCGGCTTCCGGATGCACGGTGATGTAGTCGGCCCCGGCCTTGGCGAAGGGTTCGATCCACAGATCCACCGGGCTGACCATCAGGTGCACGTCGAAGGTCTTGGCACTGTGGGGCCGCATCGCCTGCACCACCATCGGGCCGAAGGTGAGGTTGGGCACGAAATGGCCATCCATCACGTCCAGGTGGATCCAGTCCGCACCCGCCGCGTCGATGGCGCGCACCTCTTCCCCCAGCCGGGCGAAATCGGCGGACAGCATGGAAGGCGAGATCAGCGGCGCGGTGCTCATGCGTGAATCGCTTACCGTTGGCGACCGGGCGCAACAAGCGGGAACAGGGGTGCGATACGGCATCGGGCAGGCTACAACCGCGCCGTGCCCGCCGTCTCGATCATCTGCATCTTCCTGAACGGCGAACGCTTCCTGGGCGAGGCGATCGACAGCGTGCTGGGGCAGGACCATCACGACTGGGAACTGCTGCTGGTGGATGACGGCTCCACCGATGGCAGCGCGGCGCTGGCGCGATTCTATGCCGCCGATGACCGCCGCATCCGCTGCCTGGCACATCCGGGCGGCGGCAATCGCGGGATGAGCGCGGCGCGCAATCTGGGGCTGGCCCATGCGACGGCGCCATGGGTGGCGTTCATCGATGCCGACGATCGCTGGCGCCCGGGCAAGCTGGCCGCGCAGCTGGCGATCGTGAGCGCGGAGCCGCGGATCGCGCTGCTTGCGGGCACGGTCAATTACTGGGGCAGCTGGGAGGGGCGCGCCGACGTGCTGACCCCGACCGGGCATGTCCAGGACCGTCTGGTCAAGCCGCCTGAGGCTGCCCTGGCGCTGTATCCGGTGGGTGCGGCGGGGGCGCCCTGCCCGTCCGACGTGCTGGTCCGCCGGGATGCGCTTGCTGCCGTGGGCGGGTTCGAGGACCAGTTCACCGGATCGTTCGAGGATTGCGCCGCCTTCGGCAAGATCTTCGCCACGCAGCCGGTGTGGTTCTCGCACGAGGTCTGGCTGGATTACCGCATCCATGCGGGCAGTTCCGTCGCGGGCATGATCGGCGGCGGGCATTACGCCGCGCGCCGGCGGTTCTTCCTGCACTGGTATCGCGACTGGTTGCGGCAGGCTGGCATCGGCGTGGTGGAGCGGGCCGTGCGCCGGCGGCTGTGGCGTGACCGGCTGCGGCCCGGGACCTACCGCTACACCGCGCTGGGCCGGCTGGCCTGGCGCCTGCGCGAAGGCGTGCGGCGGTGAGCATCAGCGTCGTCATTCCGGCGTACAATGCCGCGCCGTGGCTGGTCGACGCGATCGCCAGCGTGGCGGCGCAGGACGTGCCGGCGGAGGTGATCGTGGTGGATGACGGCTCCACCGACGACACCGTGGCGGTGGCGGAGCGCGCCGGCGTGCGGGTGCTGCGCCACCCGGCGGCGCGTGGCCCCTCGGCAGCGCGCAACAGCGGCGCGCGGGCGGCGACAGGGGACGCCGTGCTGTTCCTGGATGCGGATGACCGGCTGCTGCCCGGCGCGCTGGCCGCGGCGGCGGCGTGCCGGACGGCGCATCCCGCCGCCGCCTTCGTCTATGGTGCGCACCGGCGGGTGGATGCAGCGTGGCGGCCGCTGACCCCGGCGGTGCTGGTACGCTGCGAACCCGATGCGCGGCTCGCCTTCCTGCGCACCAATTGCGTGGGCATGATCGCCAGTGCCCTGTTCGACCGGGCGAAGCTGCTGGAGGCCGGCGGCTTCGACGAAGCCCTGCGGCAGTGCGAGGATTACGACCTGTTCCTGCGGCTGGCGCTGCGCTGGCCGGTGGCCTGCCATGTCCGGCTGATGGCGGAATACCGCATCCACGGCACCAATGCTTCGGGTGATCCGGCCCGGGTGCTGGCGGCGGCGTGGGCGGTGCAGGCGCGGCATGAGCCGGCGGACCCGGCGGGCCGCGCGGCGGTGGCACGTGGGCGGCGGGAATGGGCGGTCGCCTATGCGCTGGCCGCGTGGCGGGACATTGCGGGCCTATCGCCGGCGCGCATTGCCGGGCAAAGGTGGCGCATGGCCCGTCTCGCCCCCGCTGCATCGCTGATCGCCGCCGCCACCTGGGCCGCGCGCCGTATCCTGCCACAGGCCGCCTTTGCCCGGGTCAAGCGCCGGCTGACCGGCACGCCCCAGCCCGGCCGGGCCAATCTGGGCGACCTGGACCGGCCGACGCCGATCAGCCCCAACTTCGGCTATGACCGGGGCACGCCGATCGACCGCTTCTATATCGAGCGGTTTCTGGACCGGCACCGCGCCGACATCACCGGCCGCGTGCTGGAGGTGGGGGATGCCGCCTATTCGCAACAGTTCGGCGGCGCCGCGATCACCCGGCAGGACGTGCTGCACGCCCACGCCGAGAACCCGGAGGCGACCATCGTGGGCGATCTGGGCCAGCCCGGTCTGCTGCCGGCCGATGCGTTCGACTGCATGGTGCTGACGCAGACGCTGATGCTGGTGTGGGACATGCCGGCCGCGGCGGCCGAACTGTACCGGGCGCTGAAGCCGGGCGGCGTGCTGCTGCTGACGGTGCCGGGCACCAGCAGCGTCGACCGGGGCGAATGGGGCGCGAACTGGTTCTGGTCGCTGACCGGGTCCAGCGTCACCCGCATGTTCGAGGGCCTGTTCGGGGCGGAGAACATGACGCTGCGGGTCGAGGGCAACGTCTATGCCGCCACCTGCTTCCTGCATGGCCTGGCGCAGGAGGAGGTGCGGACCGACTGGCTGGAGCAGGCGGACACCGCCTACCCGATGGTGGTCACCCTGCGGGCGGTAAAGGCAGGATAGCCCTTCAATCCTCGGCCTCGTCCTCGTCCGGCTCTTCCACCTCGTCCTCCGCCAGGGGGCCTTGCGGGCTGTCGAGCGGGGCGGGGTAGAGCGGCGATCCGGGGCGGGCCTGGCGACCATCGGGCAGGATGCCGGGCAGCGGGTCACATTCCCCGAACACCCAGCTGCGGCTTTTCAGCCGGGCGTGGCTGCCCCAGCGATGGCCCAGCCGCGCCAGGCCGCGGCGGGCGGCGAAGCTGAACCGGTCGGCCGCGAACATCAGCGCGGCGGAGCGGTCGTCGCCCCACAATTTGCGCGCGGCGCGGCGGGCATTGGCCCAGTCGCCGGAGCGCGCAAAGGCCACGGCCGCGTTGCGGTTGGCCGCCACCAGCGCGAACTGCGCCTGCCGCCCGTCCAGCTGCGCCGCATGGACGAACCGTTCCACCACCGCGATATGGCCCAGCGCCATCCGGGTCTGGTCGGCCGACATCTGCGCCGCATGCAGCCGGTAGCCAACCAGATATTCGGGCACATATTCCAGCTTGTAGCGCATCAGCAGGCGCAGCTGGAAATCGAAGTCCTCGCTGCCGCCGATCCTGGCCTCCGCATAGGACGGATCGAAGCCCCCCACCGCCAGCGCCGCTTCCCGCAGCACCAGCAGGCTGGAGCCGTTGCCCACATGGTTGACCAGCAGGTGATCGTAGAAGAACGAACCGCGCTTGCCCGCGCCATAACCGCTGGCGATCACCCGGTCGTGATCGTCCACCATGCGGAACAGGGCGTAGCAGCCGACCCAGCCTTCTTCCGGCGGATGGGTCTGCAGCGCGGTCAGCTGCTTTTCGATCTTGGTCGGATGCCACAGATCGTCCGCATCCAGGAAGGCAACCCAGGTACCCGTGGCCAGTTCGGTGCCGCGGTTGCGCGCCCGCGCCACGCCGCCATTGGGGAAGCTGTGCACGGTGACCCGCGAATCGCGTGCGGCAATCGCCTCCGCAATGGCGCGGGTGTCGTCGGTCGATCCGTCATCCACCACCAGCACGTCCAGCGCGGGCCAGGTCTGCGCCAGCGCGCTGGCAATGGAACGCGCCACGTAACGGCCCATGTTCCACGCCGGGATCACCACTGTCACATGCGGCAGGGTGGCCGGCCAGGTCGCAAAACGGTTACTCGAGTCCACGAATCCTTTCGCTCCGCCTGTCATGTCGCGCCTGTGTGGAGACGCCACGCGCGTCGGCACCGTAGAACGCGCGGCTTGCCCTGCCCATAGGAAGAATACACGATTAAGCACGAGTTCACCGCTCCTGCGGCAATAACTACCCGCTCACCAAGCCTTGGTCTGCCGCGATACCATCTGTGCGCGGGCCTATCACGCCAGCTGTTTACGGAATCCTTAGCTTGACCTCTTCCAGCCCTGCCCGTCGCATATCCATTGCCGCGTTCGTTTCTGCTGCCCTGCTGGCCGGCACGACTGTTCCTGCGCATGCGCAGTTTCGCAACGAGATCGCGCACAATCCCGCCGCCTGTCGTGCGGGGCGCGGGCCGGCGGTGTATGTCACGATCGATGGCGTAAAGCAGAACGGCGGCACGCTGCGGGTACAGCTGTATCGCGGCATCAAGGCGGACTGGCTGGAGCGCGGCCGCTGGGTCAACCGGATCCAGCTGCCCGCACGCGCCGGCCGGATGCAGGTGTGCATGCCCGTGCCGATCGCCGGCACCTATGCCATTGCGGTGCGGCATGACATCAACGGCAATGGCCGGACCGACCTGAGGACGGATGGCGGGGGCATGAGCAACAACCCGTCCATCAACATCTTCAACCTGGGTCGGCCCAGCTACACCCGCACCGCCTTCCCGGTGGCCGCGGGCGAGGTGAAGCCGATCACCATCGAGATGAAGTACATGTAATTGCAGGCGGGGGCGGCACGGACCGCCCCCGGCCGGTATGTCAGGCTTCGCCGGCGTCGGCCGTGCGGCGTGCTTCCAGCCATGCCTCGGCCTCGGCCTCCTGCGCGGCTTCGGATGCGGCGCGGCTGGCGGCATCGCGTTCGGCGCGCAGTTCCTGGATCAGGATGGCGCGATCGTCACGCGGCTGCACGGCAGGCTCGGCGCCCTCGTCCGTCTCGGCATCCTGCGGCAGGTTCTTGCCCGCGCGGGCAACGGCCGCGTCCAGTTCGCGCTGCGAACACAGGCCCACCGTCACCGGATCCTTCGGCGTGATGTTGCTGATGTTCCAGTGGTTGCGTTCGCGGATCGCGGTGATCGTGGTGCGGGTGGTGCCGATCAGCTTGCCGATCTGCGCATCGCTGATCTCCGGATGGTTGCGGATGATCCAGGCGATGCCGTCGGGCTTGTCCGCCCGCTTCGACACGGGGGTGTAGCGCGGCCCCTTGGTGCGGCTGACATCCACCGGCGCGCGATGCATCTTCAGCCGGTATTCCGGGTCGGCCTGGCCCTTCTCGATTTCCGCATGGGTCAGTTCGCCCGAATGCACCGGATCGCGGCCGGTATATTTCGTGCTGGTCAGATCGTCCGCCATGGCCTGCACTTCCAGGATGTGCAGCCCGCAGAATTCCGAGATCTGCTCGAAGCTCAATGCGGTGTTGTCGACCAGCCAGCTGGCGGTCGCATGGGGCATCAGGGGGGTGGGCTGGGCCACGTCGGCTCTCCGCTCGATAAACAAAGGGCCGCCCCATCGCGGAGCGGCCGTATTGCAGCAGATGTAGCCCCTATGGATGCGATCGGCAAGAAGATCAGGCGAAAGCAGGCCGTTTCGTGCCGTCATGGGCCGCGGCGGCCGGCTCCAGCGCGTGCAGGAACTGGTCGGCGCTGGCGGACCAGGTGAAGGTGCGGCCATGGGCCAGGCAATCCCCGCGATCGAGCGCAAGGGCAGCGGCGATCGCATCCTCCAGCCGGGTCGCCATAGCTCCGCTGGCGGGCGTCAGCACGTCAACCGGGCCCGCCACCGGGTAGGCGGCGACCGGCGTGCCGCAGGCCAGCGCCTCGATCATGACCAGCCCGAACGTGTCGGTGCGGCTGGGAAACACCAGCACATCTGCCCCGGCATAGCAGGCGGCCAGGGCCGCGCCGCTCTGCTTGCCCAGGAACAGGGCGTGCGGGAACTGCGCCTGCAACCGGGCCAGCGCGGGGCCGTCGCCCACCACCACCTTGCTGCCCGGATGGGTGTTGGCCAGGAACGCCTCCACGTTCTTTTCCGGCGCGACCCGCCCGACATAGAGCTGGATCGGGCGCGGCAGGTCGAAGAACAGGTCGGGCGGGGCGACGTCGGGACCGAAGGCGGCCAGGTCGACGCCGCGGCCCCAGGGCCGCACCTGCGTCAGCCCGTGCGCGTGCAGCTGGTCCCGAATCGTGCCGGTCGCCACCATGATGCCGGCGGCCGGACGGTGGAAGTGGCGCACATAGGGCCAGAACAGCCGCGCATCGAGGCCGGTGCGGCGGGCCAGGTAGTCGGGGAACTGCGTGTGGTAGGCGGTGGTGAACGCCCGCCCCCGCCGCACCGACCAGCCGCGCGCGGCCCAGCCCAGCGGCCCTTCGGTGCTGAGGTGCAGCGCGTCCGGATCGAATTCGTCCAGCAGGCGGCCGACGCGCCCCGCGCCGGTCATGGCCAGGCGGATTTCCGGATAGGTCGGGCACGGGACGGAGCGGAACATGTCGGGCGAGATCACCCCCACCTCGTGCCCCCGGCTGCGCAGTTGCGCGGTTACCGCCGCCAGCGTGCGGACCACGCCGTTGACCTGCGGCGCCCAGGCATCGGTGACCAGTGCGATCCGCACCCGCCCCGCCTCAGGCCGCGCGCAGCCGGGTGATGGTGGCAGGCCCGGGCGCGCTGTCCTGCGCCCCGGCGCGGGCGGCCATTTCATCCGCCCAGTGCAGGATCTCCATGCGGCCGTCCGCATGTTCGACCAGCGCGTTGCAACCTTCGACCCAGTCGCCATCGTTCCAGTATTCGACGCCGTCGATCGTGCGGAACTCCGCCGTGTGGATATGGCCGCAGACCACCCCGTCCACGCCCCGGTCGCGCGCGGCACGGGCGACCACTTCCTCGTAGCGGGAGATGAACTCGACCGCGTTCTTGACCTTGTGCTTGGCCATCTTGCTGAGCGACCAGTAGGGCATGCCCAGCCGCCGGCGGACCGCGTTGGTCCAGCGGTTCAGCTCCATGGTCAGGCCGTAGAGGGTGTCGCCCACGAAGGCGAGCCAGCGATGGGCCAGCATCACCGCGTCAAACTCGTCGCCATGCGTCACCAGCAGGCGGCGCCCGTCTGCGGTGGTGTGGAACGCGGCGCGGCGGATATCCACGCCGCCGAAGCTCATGCCGGTGAACTGGCGGAACATCTCGTCATGGTTGCCGGGAATGTACACGACCCGGGTGCCGCGCCGTGCACGGGCCAGGATGCGGCGCACCACCTCGTTATGGGCGGCGGGCCAGAAGAACCGCTTCTTGAGCCGCCAGCCGTCGATGATGTCGCCAACCAGGTACAACGTGTCGCTGTCCGTGCGGTCAAGGAAGTCGAGCAGCATGGCGGCATTGCAGCCGCGGGTGCCCAGATGCACGTCGCTGATCCAGATGGTGCGATACCGGCGCCGGTCTCCAGGCTCCACCGGGTCCGGCACCCCATCGATGTTCAGGGCCGGAAACATCCTGAGCACGTCGGCATTGCCGACATCGGCATCGAGATAGGTATCGAACATCGTCGCCCCCCACGCTGCATCGTCCATGCGGCGTGGGGTGCCACGCTTGTGTGACAGCGTGCGGCCAGTTTGCGGTCACTTCCGGGACTGTGTGACCGCGACGTTTCAGGTGGCCACGTCCAGCACGATCTTGCCGATGTGATCGCCCGCCTCCATCCGGCGGTGCGCCCCTGCCGCGTCGGCCAGCGGGAAGCTTTCGTCGGTTACCGGACGCAAGGATCCATCGGCCACGAAAGGCCAGACCTGCGCCAGCACATCGGCCGCCAGCGCCGCCTTGAACGCGGCCGGGCGGGCGCGCAGGGTGGAGCCGGTCAGGGTGTGCCGCTTCACCATAACGCCCGCCATGTTCACCTCCGCCTTCGCGCCGCCCAGCGTGGCGATGGTGACCAGCCGGCCATCGGGGGCCAGGCAGTCCAGGTTGCGCTGCGTGTAGCTGCCGGCGACCATGTCCAGCACCAGGTGGACGCCCGCATCCTCCGTCAGGCTGAGCACCCGCTCCACGAAGTCGGCGGCGCGGTAGTTGATCGCGTGGTCGGCGCCGATCTCCAGCGCCTCCGCGCATTTGTCGTCGCTGCCGCAGGTGACGAACACTTCCAGACCCTTCAGTGCGCCCAGCATCGTCGCCATGGTGCCGATGCCGCTGGTGCCGCCATGCACCAGCAGCCGTTCCCCCGATTGCGCGGCGCCACGCTGGAAGACGTTATGCCACACGGTGAAGAGGGTCTCCGGCAGCGCGGCCGCCTCCGCCAGCGACAGGCCGGCGGGCACGGGCAGGCACAGCGCGGCGTCGGTCAGCACATATTCGGCATAGCCGCCGCCTGACAGCAGCGCGCAGACCTGCTGACCATGCAGCGCGGGATCGGCGCCTTCGCCCAGCGCCACGATCGTGCCGGCGACCTCCAGCCCGGGTATTTCGGACGCACCGGGCGGCGGCGGGTACATGCCGCGCCGCTGCAGCACGTCCGGCCGGTTCACGCCGGCATGGGCCACCCGGATCAGCACCTGCCCGGCGCCGGGCTGCGGCACCGGCATGGTCGTGGGCACCAGCGCCTCCGGCCCGCCGCCCGCGGCGTGATCGATGGCGATAGCCGTCATGTTTTCAGGCAATTGCAGGTTCATGCGCGGCCATTCCTTGGTGGCGGGTCAATTCACAAAGCTAGGGATTCGCACCATTGACAGCAAGCGGAGGGAGGCGGATGCTGCGATGCAATGGACGACGAGAGCCCCCTGCTCCGCGGCCCCAGGCATCCCTTGGGGCATGCCAGCCAGCTGGCCGGCGAGCCGCTCGACACCTACTCGCAGGATGAACTGACCGCGCGCATCACCGCGCTGGAGGCGGAGATCGCGCGGGTGCGGGCCCATGCCGACAGGGCCGCCGATCACCGGCGGCTGGCGGAATCGATCTTCAGCCAGAGACGAGAAGACTGATGGGGCGCGGCCCCGCCCCGGCCCACTTTGCATCGGCGCTTCCGAGCCCCATATCCCGCATTACCAACAACGACCCCGCGGCGCCCAGAGGCGAGTGCGCGCGCAGGCACGGGTGGCCCCGACCGGGGAATTCACGCCCGCTTCATTCCCTTCGCCGACCTTCGGACCGCACCCACGCACGAAAGCACCCCTTCTATGCCTAGTTTCGCCCAGAACCTCGAGAAGACCCTTCACACGGCGCTGCAGAACGCGACCGAGCGGAGCCATGAATATGCGACGCTGGAACACCTGCTGCTCGCACTGGTGAACGACCCGGAAGCATCGGAGGTGATGCGGGCCTGCGGCGTGGAGCTGGGCGAGCTGGGCAATGTGGTGCGCCAGTACCTGGACCAGGAATATCAGAGCCTGAAGACGGAGGACGACGCCGACCCGCAGCCGACCGCCGGGTTCCAGCGGGTGATCCAGCGCGCGATCCTGCATGTGCAGTCCAGCGGCAAGGATGTCGTGACCGGCGCCAACGTGCTGGTCGCGCTGTTCTCCGAACGGGACAGCTACGCCGTGTATTTCCTGCAGCAGCAGGACATGAGCCGGCTGGATGCGGTCAGCTTCATCAGCCACGGCATCGGCAAGGGCGGCAAGCCGGTCGAAGGCCGCCAGCCGACCGGCACCGGGCAGGAGCGTGATGCCAAGGGCGAGGAGAAGCCGGAAAAGAACAAGAAGGAATCCGCGCTCGACCAGTTCACCGTCAACCTCAACAAGAAGGCGCTGGACGGCAAGGTCGACCCGCTGATCGGACGCGGGCCCGAAGTGGACCGCACGATCCAGATCCTGTGCCGCCGGTCCAAGAACAACCCGCTGTATGTGGGCGATCCCGGCGTGGGCAAGACCGCCATCGCCGAAGGTCTGGCGCGCAAGATCGTGGAGGGCGAGGTGCCCGAGGTGCTGCAGGACGCGGTCATCTACAGCCTGGACATGGGCGCGCTGCTGGCCGGCACGCGGTACCGCGGCGATTTCGAGGAGCGGCTGAAGCAGGTCGTGTCCGAGCTGGAGAAGATGCCGGAAGCGGTGCTGTTCATCGACGAGATCCACACGGTGATCGGCGCGGGCGCGACCAGCGGCGGGGCGATGGATGCGTCCAACCTGCTGAAGCCGGCGCTGTCCAGCGGCGCGATCCGCTGCATCGGGTCGACCACCTACAAGGAGTTCCGCAACCACTTCGAGAAGGATCGTGCGCTGCTGCGCAGGTTCCAGAAGATCGACGTGAACGAGCCGAGCGTGGAGGACACGATCAAGATCCTGCGCGGCCTGCGGTCCGCGTTCGAGGAGCACCACAAGGTCAAGTACACGCCCGATGCGATCAAGACCGCGGTGGAAATGAGTGCCCGCTACATCAACGACCGCAAGCTGCCGGACAAGGCGATCGACGTGATCGACGAGGTCGGCGCCATGCAGATGCTGGTGCCGCCCAGCCGCCGCCGGCGCACGATCACCGCCAAGGAGATCGAGAAGGTCATCGCCACCATGGCGCGGATCCCGGCCAAGTCCGTCAGTTCCGACGACAAGGCCGTGCTCGCCAGCCTGGACAAGGACCTGAAGCGGGTGGTGTTCGGGCAGGACAAGGCGATCGACGTGCTTGCCACCGCCATGAAGCTGTCCCGTGCGGGCCTGCGCGATGCGGACAAGCCGATCGGCTCCTTCCTGTTCTCCGGCCCCACGGGCGTCGGCAAGACGGAGGTCGCGCGCCAGCTGGCCAATGTCATGGGGATCGAGCTGAAGCGGTTCGACATGTCCGAATATATGGAGCGGCACTCGGTCAGCCGGCTGATCGGTGCCCCTCCGGGTTATGTCGGCTATGACCAGGGCGGGCTGCTGACCGATGCCATCGACCAGCATCCGCATTGCGTGCTGCTGCTGGACGAGATCGAGAAGGCGCATCCCGACCTGTTCAACATCCTGCTGCAGGTGATGGATAATGGCCGGCTGACCGATCATCACGGCAAGACGGTGGATTTCCGCAATGTCGTGCTGATCATGACCACCAATGCCGGTGCCGCCGATGCGGCCAGGCAGGGGATCGGCTTCGGCGCCGGCACCCGGGTGGAGGCGGCGGAAGAGGCGGTGAAGAAGATGTTCGCCCCCGAATTCCGCAACCGGCTGGATGCGATCGTACCGTTCGATTACCTGGAGCGGGAGACCGTCAGCCGCGTGGTCGACAAGAACATCCTGCAGCTGGAACTGCAGCTGACCGACCAGAACGTGCATATTCAGTTCGACACCGATGCGCGCGAATGGCTGGCGATCAAGGGCTACGACAAGCTGATGGGTGCACGGCCCATGGCCCGGCTGATCCAGGACAAGGTGAAGCAGCCGCTGGCGGAGGAGCTGCTGTTCGGCAAGCTGGCCAGCGGGGGCGAGGTGCATGTCAGCCTGAAGGACGACAAGCTGTCCTTCGAACTGACGCCGGCCGCGCCGGGTGCCGCCAAGCCGGGCAAGAAGCGTCGCGGCGCCAAGGCCGCGGGCCCGGCCGACGCGACGGAGGAGCAGGGCGAGCAGGACTGATCGCCCGCCATTGCAGCTGACGAAGGGGGGTGGGCCGCGGCTCACCCCTTTTTCGTTGTGGCGGATACGCTAGGGTCGGGTGATGAAGCTGCCTGCCCTCGCCTCCGCCCTGCTGCTCCTTTCCCCTGCGATCGCCGCGCAGGATGTCGTGGCGGAACGCACCGCGCAGAGCGGGCTGCCGCTCGATCCCGTACGCGCCAGCATGGAGGTGCCCCGTCTGGCGCTGGGCTTCACGGTCGATCCGGCAAGCCGCAGCCTGGCCGGCACGGCGGATTACACCGTCACCGTCGACACGCCGCAGGACCGGCTGGCCTTCGACCTCGATCCGCGCTTCGCCATCAGCGGCATCAGCGTGGACGGGCAGGCGCTGGCACCTGCCGCCTGGAGCAATCCCGCCGGGCTGCTCACCATCACCCTCCCCCGGGCACTGGCCGCCGGGTCGCGAGCGCAGATCCGCATCGCCTGGCACGGCGCGCCCCATGTGGCGAAACGCGCCCCCTGGGATGGCGGCTTCACCTGGGCGCGCACGCCCGATGGCCAGCCGTGGGTCGCCAGCGCCATCCAGGGCGAAGGGTGCGACATGTTCTGGCCATGCCTGGACCACCCGACCAAGCGGATCGGACTGCTGGACCTGAGCGTGACGGTGCCGGACGGGCTGGTCGCCGCGGGCAATGGCGTGCTGATCGGCGAAGATCACGCCGGTGGCTGGGCGACCTGGCATTGGCGGGCGCGTCAGCCCAACAATTACGGCGTCACCCTGCAGATCGGGCCATACCGGCTGGCCGAGGCGCAGTATCGCAGCGCATATGGCAACACCATTCCCGTGCAATACTGGCACCTGCCCGGCGACCGGCCGGAGGATGTGCAGTACCTGCTCGCCGGGATGCAGGATTATCTCGCCTTCTTCGAGGACGTGGTCGGCCCCTATCCCTGGGGTGACGAGAAGGTCGGCCTGGCGGAGACGCCGCACCTGGGCATGGAGCACCAGACCATCAACGCCTACGGCAATGGCTACAAGCGCGCGCCCGAAGGCTATGACTGGCTGGCGCAGCACGAGTTCGGCCATGAATGGTTCGCCAACCAGATGACCAACGCCACCGAAGGCGAGATGTGGCTGCATGAAGGGCTCGATACCTACATGCAGCCGCTCTACCTGCTGTGGAAGAACGGGCGCATGGCCTATGACGTCGCCTTGTGGGACCATCGCAAGCGGGTGCTGAGCCGGGTGCCGCTGGCGGCGGGCGATCCGGCAGCGACCGGCGATTACCTGGATGCGGAGAGTGGCTGGGGCAACGACATCTATTACAAGGGCAGCTGGGTCACGCACACGCTACGGCTGCTGATCGGCGACACGGCGTTCCGTGAAAGCCTGCGCCGGCTGGTCTATGGCCGGCCCGACCCCGCCCCCGGCAATTTCGCGCCGGTGCGCCGCACCACCGCCGATTTCGCAACGATCGTCAGCGAAGTGACGGGCCGGCCGATGGACTGGTTCTTCGACGCCTATGTCCGGCAGGCAGCCCTGCCCCGGCTGCTGGAGGAGCGGCAGGGATCACGCCTGCGCCTGCGCTGGGAGACAGCGAGCGCGCTGCCCTTCACCATGCCGGTGGAGGTGCAGGTGGGCGACCGCGTGCTGGTAGCGCCCATGGCGGATGGGACCGGCATGCTGGATCTGGGATCGGCCGATGCGCGCCATGTCATTGATCCGGAAGCGAAGATCCTGCGCGACGATCCGGCGATCACCGCCTGGCAGGCGCAGGAGCGGGCAGCAGAAGCGCATGCAAAGGATTGATGTTCCGCAATCGATTGCGTGGCTTTGCTGCATCACTGCAGGGTAACGTTATCAGGCTGCCGAAAAGGTCGTTGACACTCGCCCGATAGAAGCTAGCTCTCGAACCAAGCCGGATCCACACGGCCATACCGACTGGCGCCTGAAGCGCGAGCGAGAGGAGAGGACCACCCCATGAGGGCTTTTGCTGTTTCCAAGCTGACACTATCCGCGTCCATGTTAGCGCTATCTACCGCGATTGTCGTGACGCCGGCAGTGGCGCAGCAGACCGGATCGCCGAGCAATCCGCAGCCCGGCAGCGAGACCGAGACCGGTACGCAAGGTGTCGGCGCCCTGCCGACCGGCAACCCCGCCGCGCGCGGCGATGACGGCCCGGCCAGCGGCGACGAGATCATCGTCACCGGCGTGCGCGCCAGCCTGGAGGCAGCCGCCGCGATCAAGCGCAATTCCGTGGGCGTGGTCGATGCCATCTCTGCCGAGGATATCGGCAAGTTCCCCGACACCAACCTGGCCGAATCGCTGCAGCGCATCCCCGGCGTGTCGATCGACCGCCGCAACGGCGAAGGTTCGCAGGTCACCGTCCGCGGCTTCGGTCCGTCCTTCAACCTGGTGACGATCAATGGCCGCCAGCTGGCGACCACCGACGTCAACACGGTCGGCGGCGACGCCTCCGTCGATTTCGGCCGCGCCACCAGCCGCTCGTTCGACTTCCAGAACCTGGCGTCGGAAGGCGTGACCCGGCTGGAAGTGTACAAGACCGGCCGCGCCGCGGTGCCGACCGGCGGCATCGGCGCCTCCATCAACGTGGTCACGCAGCGTCCGCTGGAAGGTGCGGCGGAAGGCCTGCGCGGTTCGATCGGCGGCAAGGGGCTGTATGATGCGAGCCGCGACGGCTTCAGCGTCACGCCCGAAGTGACCGGCGTGGTCAGCTGGTCCAACCCGGCCGACACTTTCGGTGTTTCCGCCTTCGGCGCCTACCAGAAGCGCAAGAGCGCCGCGGCCAGCTCCGTGGTCAATGGCTGGAACATCCGGCCCTACTCCGACGTGGCGACCATCGTCGCCGACACGGTGGTGGAGAACGCGCCGACCGACGTCAGCCAGCTGGTCGGCATTCCCGACGACAGCCGCTACAACTACTCCACCTTCGAGCGCGAGCGCATCAATGGCTCGCTCACCATGCAGTTCCGCCCGGTCGAGGGCCTGACGATCACCGGTGACGCGCTGTATGCGCAGAACGCCGTAAGCGAGGCGCGCAACGACCAGACCAACTGGTTCAACACGCCCTTCGACCGGATCGTGTTCGACGATGACCCGGTGGTGCGCACCGCCGTGATCCTGGAGGAAGGCCGCCGCTACGGCACCAAGGACATCGGCTTCGAACAGCAGTACCGCGCCACCAAGAGCGAGCTGCAATCCTATGGCCTGAACGCCACCTACGAATTGGCCGAAGGCCTGACGCTGAGCCTGGACGGCAACCATTCCAAGTCCGAGACGAACCCCGATGCCCCCAATGGCGCCAGCTCCACGCTGTTCAGCATGGGCGCGCCGGTGGTGGACGGCCATTCGGCCGATCACACGGGTGACATCCCGTCGCAGCGCTGGACGCTGAACGACGCGGCGGGCAACCGCAACGGCGTGCTGGATATCGGCGATCTCGGCTCGCAGGTCGGACGCACGAACGCCTCCCGCCAGGAACAGCGGGTCAACCAGCTGCGCGCCGACCTGGGCTGGGACTTCGGCGATGGCGACCGCTTCGATCTGGGCGCAACCTATATCGACGCCAAGATGACCAGCGAGCGGCAGCAGACCGAGCAGATCCTGGGCAACTGGGGCATCACGCAGGCCGGCGACATCGCCGCCCTTGCGGGCGACCTGGTCGAGCAGTTCTGCCAGGGCTGCAAGTACAGCAAGTTCAACGCGACCGACAACGACATCTCGTTCCGCGGCAATGCGGTCGACCTGCTGAACCTGTTCTCGCCGATCTATGCGCAGGACAACCAGCCGCTCGTCGCCGGCATCCAGGCACCGACGACCGGCAACCAGCCGTCCGTCACCGCCAACCAGTTCGACGAAGTGTCGGAGAAGATCCTGGCGGTCTATGCGCAGACCACCCTCAACTTCGACATCGGCGGGCGTGATGCCAAGATCACCGCCGGCGTCCGGTGGGAAAACACCAAGGTGGAATCGGTGGCGCAGCAGGCCATCCCGACCGCCATCGTCTGGACGTCCGACAACGACTTCAGCGTGCGGGTCGGCAACGATCTGCAGAACATCGTCGCGGAAGGCGAGTACAACAACCTGCTGCCGTCGATCGACTTCCAGCTGGAGCCGATGGACGATGTGGTCGCCCGCGTATCCTACAGCCGCACCCTGGCGCGGCCGGATTACGGCAACCTGTTCGCCTCCACCACGGCAGGCGCACCGGGTCGGCCGATCGCGCTGGACGGGCAGGCCACGGGCGGAACGGGCAACCCCAGCCTGCGTCCGCTGCTGTCCGACAACATCGACGTGTCGCTGGAGTGGTATTACGACCGGTCGAGCTACGTCTCGTTCGGCTTCTTTGCCAAGCGGGTGAACAACTTCGTGGGTTCGGGCACGGTCGTGCAGCCGCTGTTCGGCCTGCGCGATCCCACCAGTGGCGCACCCGGCACCCGTTCGGGCACGGCGCTGACCGAGCTGCAGCGACTGGGTCTGGATGCAAGCGAGGTGCAGCTGTTCACGCTGACCGCGTTGCTGGACAAGTACAATGGCCAGCTGGCGCCCGCCACGGCGGAGTTCCAGGCGAACGTCGTCAACGGGAACCTCAACCAGGCCTATGCCGATGCGATCCTGGCCCAGTTCGACGTCACCGCCAATGCCACCGATCCGCTGTTCGACTTCCAGGTGACCACGCCGATCAACAACCAGGCGGCCAACATCTACGGCTTCGAAGTGCAGGGACAGCACTTCTTCGGGGATAGCGGCTTCGGCGTCTCCGCCTCCTACACCAACGTCAATGGCGACGTGGGTGCGGATCGCGGTGCCCCGATCGGCGTCGACCAGTTCGCGCTGATCGGCCTGTCGGACACGCTGAACGTGACCGGCATCTTCGAGAAGTACGGCTTCTCCGGCCGGATCGCCTACAACTGGCGCGACAGCTTCCTGTCGGGCCTGAACCGGGGCGGCACCAACCGCAACCCCGTGTTCACCAAGGCGTTCGGCACGCTGGACCTGGCCACCAGCTACGACGTGACCGAGAACGTTTCGGTCTCGTTCGAGGCGATCAACCTGCTGAGCGCGACGGTCCGCACCTACGGCCGCAGCGAACGGCAGATGTTCTTCGCGTCGGAGCTGAAGCCGCGTTACTTCGTGGGCGCGCGCTTCCGCTTCTGATCGGCTGAACCGGGGCGGGGCTGCTTGCGAGCGGCCCCGCCTGCGGTAAGCTTTGGCCATGACCACACCCATCCCCCTCGACACGATCGACCATCACGACCTGCGCGTGGACTGGCGCCACGGCGCGGATCACGGCGACGCGGTGAACCAGCTGCTGGCCATGCCCGGCGAGTTCGAGGCGCTGGCCCGCGAGTTCCCCATCCTGTTCCGGCAGGACGATGCCGGCACCTGGCACGCCGTGGTGCTGCTGGGACTGGAACGCGGGGAAAACCTGTTTCTTCACGACGGTCGCTGGACCAGCCGCACGGTGCCGGCCGTGCAGGCCCGCGGGCCGTTTTCCGCCACCGTGAACCCTGCCAATGGCGAGGCGACGATCCTGGTCGACCTGGCCGACCCGCGCATCGGCCGCGACCTTGGCGAACTGCTGTTCCTGCCCCATGGGGGCCATGCGCCCGCCTTGCAGCGCGCCACCCGCAGCCTGCAGCTGATCGGCGAAGGCCTGCCCGCGACGGAGGCGATGTTCGCCGCGCTGGCTGGGGCCGGCCTGATCGAGCCCGTGGCGATCACCGTGACGCTGGGTGACGGCCGCGAGATCGCGCTCAACCAGTATCACACGATCGCCGGCGACCGGCTGGCGGCGCTGGACGGCGACACGCTGGCGCGGCTGAACCGCGCGGGCGTGCTGCGGCTGGCCTTCCTGGTGCAATCGTCGCTGGGCAACATGGCCCGGCTGATCGAGCTGAAGAACGCCGCCCGTGGCTGACGCCCCGCGTCCGGTCCGCATGATCGACGCCACCGGGATGGAGGTCATTCCGGTCGCCGACCTGCTGGCGCAGGGGGAGCCGACGATCCTGCAAGGCTTCGGTCGCGACTGGCCGCTGGTGCGCGCGGGGCAGGACGGTGCGGCGGCGGCGATGGAGTATCTGCGCGGTTTCGATGCCGGTCACCGCATGGTCGGCTATACAGGCGGGGCCGCAATCGGCGGGCGGTTCTTCTACAACGCGGATATCACCGGCCTGAACTTCACTGCGGAGCAGGTGACGCTGGCCGACTATCTGGCGCGTATGGCAAGCACGGCCGACGATCCGGCGGCGCCGGCGCTGTACCTGGGATCGGCCGACCTCGACACCTTCCTGCCCGGCCTGCGCACCGCGAACGGCCCGCGGCTGGATGCGGCGACACTGGGCGCGGAACCGGTGGCCAGCATCTGGATCGGCAACCGCACGATCGCGGCCACGCATTACGACATGTCGAACAACATCGCCTGCTGCATGGTCGGCCGGCGCCGCTTCACCCTGTTCCCGCCCGACCAGGTGGCGAACCTGTATCCCGGCCCGCTGGAGCCGACGCCCGGCGGGCAGGTCGTGTCCATGGTCGACCTGCGCGAACCCGACCTTGCGCGCTATCCCCGCTTCGCCACGGCGCTGGCGCATGCGCAGGTGGCGGAGATGGAGCCCGGCGACGTGCTGTTCTACCCCGCATTGTGGTGGCACAATGTGGCGGCGCTGGACCCGTTCAATGCCATGATCAACTATTGGTGGAACCCGGTGCCGCGCTTCGCCGATACGCCGATGAACACGCTGCTGCACGGCCTGCTCAGCCTGCGCGACCGGCCGGAAGCCGAGAAACAGGCGTGGCGCGCCATGTTCGACTATTATGTCTGGGGTCCACCCGACCTGCCCGCCGCGCATCTGCCGGAGCATGCCCGGGGCGCGCTGGCGCCGCTGGACGAACCCGGCGCCCGCCGCCTGCGCGCGCGGCTGCTGCAGAAGCTGAACCGATGACGAGGGAGCAAGGCGTGACGCGAGTGGTGATCGCTGGCGGCGGCACAGCCGGCTGGCTGGCGGCGGCGGCGCTGACGCGCCAGCTGCGCGGGCAGGTGGCGGTGACGCTGGTGGAATCGGACGAGATCGGCACGATCGGCGTGGGCGAAGCGACCATCCCCACGATCCGCGCCTTCCACGCCCTGCTGGGGCTGGACGAGAACGCGTTCTTGCGCGCTGCCAAGGCGAGCTTCAAGCTGGGCATCCAGTTCGAAGGCTGGGCGCGGGAAGGCGACAGCTACATCCATTCCTTCGGCGCGCTGGGACGCGGCACCTGGATGGCGGAGTTCCATCACATGTGGCTGGAGGCGCACGCCCAAGGCTTCGGTGGCGAGCTGAGCGCCGCCTGCGCGGAGCACGAGGCCGCCCGGGCGGAACGCTTCGCCACGGACGAGAACGGCTCCCTGAACTACGCCTATCACCTGGATGCCGGGCTCTATGCCAGGGCGCTGCGCGAACAGGCGGAGGCGCAGGGGCTGGTCCGCATCGAAGGCAGGATCGCCCGGGTGGAGCGGGACGGCGCCAGCGGCGACATCGCCGCACTGGTGCTGGAGGATGGCGCCAGGGTCGCAGGCGACCTGTTCCTGGACTGCACCGGTTTTCGCGCGCTGCTGATCGAAGGCGAGATGCAGGCCGGGTGGGAGGACTGGAGCCACTGGCTGCCGACCAACCGCGCGCTGGCGATGCAGACGCGGGCCGTCGGGCCGGCCGTGCCGTACACCCGCGCCATCGCGCATGATGCGGGCTGGCGCTGGCAGATCCCGTTGCAGCATCGCGTGGGCAACGGGCTGGTCTATGCCAGCGATTTCCTGTCCGATGACGAGGCGCGTCATCGCTTCCTCGGGCTGGTGGAAGGCGAGCCGCTGATCGAGCCGCGCCTGATCCGCTTCACCACCGGGCGCCGCAAGCGGGTGTGGGTCAACAACTGCATCGCGCTCAGCCTGGCGAGCGGGTTCGTGGAGCCGCTGGAATCGACCAGCATCCACCTGACCATGATCGCCATCACCCGCCTGCTGCAGCTGTTCCCGTTCAACGGCAGCACACCCGCCCTCGCCCGCCGGTTCGACGACCTGGCCCAGCGGGAGCTGGAGCGGGTGCGCGACTTCGTGATGCTGCATTACGTGCTGAACCAGCGGCCGGAGCCGTTCTGGCAGCGGATGCGCGAGATGGAGCTGCCGGCCAGTCTGACTGAACGGATCGCCGTGTGGCGCGAGGCGGCGCATGCCTGGCAGGGCGCGGACGACCTGTTCCGGGTCGACAGCTGGGTGCAGGTCATGCTGGGCCAGCGGCTGGAGCCGGAAGGCCATCACCATGTGGCCCGGCTGATGCCACCCGAGCGGCTGCGGCAGGCCCTGGCCGACATGCAGGCGGCCACCGCCGCCACCGTCGCCAAGCTGCCCACCCACCAGCAATATCTGGATCGGCACGGCGGCGTCGCTGCCTGATCCGCCAGCCGCCTGAATAACAAGAAACGGGGTTGAGATGAGGATGCAAGGACACAAGGCGCGTTGCCTGAGCGCGTGCATGATAGCGCTACCGCTGCTGCTGGCGAGCACAGCCCGGGCACAGGACGGACTGCAGCTGGGGGAGCGCGGCTACCTGACGGAGCCGGGGCTGGACGTCATCGTGTTCGACGACATCTACCCCGACGGGCACCAGACGGGCGTGACGATCATCCAGCACGGATCGCGCGTGGCTGCCAATGGCGACCTGCGGCTGGAGCCGGAACCGGGCCAGTGGTCGCCCATGCCGGTATCGGCCGGCGAGCGGGCGATCGACCGGGCGAGCGGCACTATCACGCAACGCCTCAGCTACCCCGATCCGGCAAAGAACGGGACGGGCTTCAACCCGATCTTCTACCCCGATCTGGCCCTGACCTATCAGGTGCGGGTGACGCCGGCAGACGGCGGAGGGTTCCGCATCAGCGTCGATCTGGACCAGCCGCTGCCGGCCGCGTGGGTGGGCAAGGTCGGCTTCAATCTGGAGCTGTTCCCCACGCCCCTGTTCGGCAAGGGCTGGGTGCTGGACGGCGCCGCCGGCACCTTCCCGCGCCAGCCGGGCGGGCCGGTGGTGCGCGCCGACGGCCCGGACCTGCCGGTGCCGCGTAACGTGGATGCCAACGGCCCGGTGCAGGCGCTGGTCGGCCAGCCACTGGCAGAGCCGCTGGCCACGGGGCAGGTGTTGCTGGTCGCGCCGGAGGAGGACGCACAGCGCATCCGGATCGAGAGCCGCAACGGCCAGCTGCAGCTGATCGACGGGCGATCGGCGCACAACAACGGCTGGTACATCGTGCGCCAGCAGGTTGCCGCCGGCGCCACGACGGGCGCGGTGGAGTGGCTGGTCACGCCCAACGTGATGCCCGGCTGGCAGTACGAGCCGGTGATCCAGGTATCGCAGATCGGCTACGCCCCCAGGCAGCCCAAGCGCGCGGTGATCGAACTGGACCCGAATGATGCAGGCGATACGCCGGCGCAACTGTTCCGGCTGGGCGAGGCAGGGCGCGAGTCGATACTGTCCGCCACGCCCGAACGCTGGGGCGATTTCCTGCGGTATCAGTACCGCACCTTCGACTTCAGCGGGGTGACGCAGCCCGGCCTGTATCAGATCGGTTATGGCGCGCAGCTGTCGGCGCCGTTCCGGATCGACAGCGCGGTGTTCGCGCGCGGGGCGTGGCAGCCGACGCTGGAATATTTCCTGCCGATCCAGATGTGCCACATGCTGGTGCGGGAGAAATACCGCGTCTGGCACGGGCGCGACCATCTGGACGATGCGCTGATGGCGCCGACGGACCTCAACCATTTCGACGGCTATGTGCAGGGTCCCTCCACCCTCACCAGCTTCCAGCCGGGCGAGCGGGTTCCGCATCTGGATGCGGGTGGCTGGCACGATGCCGGCGATGACGATCTGCGGGTGGAGTCGCAGGCGGGCGAGGTGTGGATCCTGTCCAAGATGGTGGAGGAGTTCGGCCTGGATTACGATGCCACGCGCATCGACCAGGCGACGAAATCCGTGGAACTGCGCGATCCCGACGGGCGCAACGATGCGGTCCAGCAGATCGAGCATGGCCTGCTGTCGATCCTGGGCGGCTATCGCGCAATGGGCCGGCTGTATCGCGGGGTGATCGTGCCCAACCTGCGGCAATATGTGCTGCTGGGCGATACGGTGAACGTCACCGACAACCAGCCGGGCGGCGGCACCGATCTGGGCGTGGACAACAATGGCGATCCGGTTCCGGCGGATGATCGCTGGGTGTTCACGGAGGACAATCCGGACCGGGAGCTGGATGCCGCCGCCGCGCTGGCCACCGCTGCCCGTGTGCTGCGGACCGAGAACCCGCAGATGGCGGCAGAAGCGCTGGCCGCGGCGCGCGACATCACCGCCAAGGCCCTGGGCCGCGGCAAGACCCTGGCGCCCGAAGTGTTCGCGCTGGCCGAATTGCTGGAGACCACCGGGGAGCAGGCCTATGCCGACCGGCTGGCGACGCTGGCCCCGCGCATCCTGGCCGATGTCGCCGGCACCGCCTGGATGCTGCACGGCGTGCAGGATCGTCTGCCTGCTGCCTTCCGCACACAGCTGGCCGAGGGCGTGGCCGCCTATCAGGCGCAGGTGGTGCAGAGCGCACGCAGCGACAGCCCCTATGGCGTGCCCTACAAGCCGGAGATCTGGGGTGCCGGCTGGCAGATCCAGGAACGCGGCGTCCGCCAGTTCTTCTTCGCCAAGGGCTGGCCGCAAGTCACCGGCAATGATGGCTGGCTGAACGCGCTGAACTTCGTGCTGGGCGTGCATCCGGGGGCGAATACCAGCAGCTTCGTGTCAGGCGTCGGCGCGCGTTCGGCCACTGTGGCCTACGGCCTGAACCGGGCCGATTTCAGCTACATTCCGGGCGGCGTCATCAGCGGCACCAATCTGATCCGGCCCGACCTGCCGGAGCTGAAGGAATGGCCGTATTTCTGGCAGCAGGCCGAATATGTGATGGGCGGCGGGGCCACCAATTACATGTTCCTGGCGCTGGCTGCCGACCGGCTGTTCGGCCGCGACACACCTCAACAACAAGAACATGATCGGGAGCAGGACCAATGAAGCGCAATCTCCGCCGCGGCCTTGCCGCGCTGGCCTCCACCCTGGCGCTTGCCGCCGCCATGCCGGCGCTGGCGCAGGATGACGGACTAAAGCTGAACGCGGCCGAATATTACGAAGGGGATGCGGCCGATGTGCTGGTCTTCTCCAACTGGTATGACGGCCTGTTCGCCGATGCCAAGCATTCGGGCGTGGAGCTGATCCAGCAGGGGGAGCGGATCGCCACCAATGGCGATGTGCGCCTGTCCTCCACCCCCGGCCAATGGGACGAGATCGGCCGGCTGGTCAGCCGCACCGTCGATCCTGCCACCGGGCGGATCGAGGTGCTGCTGGAATATCCCGACTACCGGTTCCAGTACCGCATCGTGGCCGAACCCGATGGCGACACGGTGAAGCTGGCCGTCGTGCTGGACCAGCCGCTGCCTGCGGCCCTGGCGGGACGGGCCGGGCTGAACCTGGAATTCCTGCCTTCGGCCTACTTCCATCATTCATGGCTGGCGGACGGGACCGGCGGCAGTTTCCCGGTGCATCCCGCCAGCGACATGGTGGCGGGTGGCGAGCGGAATGCCGCCAGCGGGCGCGACATCGGTCCGGGGGCGGAGCCGCTGCCGCTGGCGGGCGGACGGCAGCTGGTGCTGGCGCCCGAGGACCCCGCACGGCGCGTAGGCATCCGGGCCGCAGCCGGGACGATCAACCTGTATGACGGGCGCAACCAGGCGCAGAATGGCTGGTTCGTGGCGCGCAGCCTGATCCCCGCGGGGCAGACCGGGCGCGTTGTCGAATGGACCCTGTCGCCGACCCTGGTGCCCGACTGGCTGCGCGCGCCGGTGATCGGTCATTCGCAGGTCGGATACACGCCGCGCCAGGCCAAGGTCGCCGTGCTGGAACTGGACAGGCACGATGATCGCGGCGGCGACGTCACGCTGTTGCGGGTGACGGAAAACGGCACCGAAGCGGTCGCGGCCGCCGCGGCGAAGCCATGGGGCGGCTATCTGCGCTACAACTATGCCTCCTTCGACTTCACCGGAGTGCAGGAGCCGGGCCTGTACCAGCTGGACTATGCCGGGCAGCGCACCGCGCCGTTCCGCATCGGCGCGGATGTCTACGCCACCGCCTGGCACCCGGGGATGGACGTCTACATGCCGGTGCAGATGGACCACATGCTGGTGAACGAGGCCTACCGCATCTGGCATGGCGAGCCGCACCGCGACGACGCCCGGCAGGCGCCGGTGAACCACGAGCATATCGACCTGTACCGGCAGGGGCCGACCACCGACACGAAGTTCGCCCCGGGCGAGCATATCCCTGGCCTGAATGTCGGCGGCTGGCTGGATGCGGGCGATTTCGACATCCGCACGCAGACGCAATATGCCGTCATGCGCAGCCTGGTCGGCCTGTGGGACGATCACCGCCCGATGCGCGACCAGACGCTGGTGGATCATCGCCTGCGGCGGGTCGAACTGCATGTGCCGGACGGCAAGCCCGACATCCTGCAGCAGATCGAACATGGCGCGCTCTACCTCGCCTCCATGTACGATGCGGTCGGCTATGCCGTGCACGGCGTGGTGGAGCCGGACGTGGCGCAATACACCCATCTGGGCGATGCCGCCTCCAAGACGGACGGGCTGGTCTACGATCCCTCGCTGGCCTTCGGCGAGCGGCGTGGGGAGCGCAGCGGCACGCCGGACGATCGCTGGGTGTTCACCAGCCGGTCCAGCGCGCTGAACTACGGTTCCGCCGCGGCGCTGGCCGGTGCGGCGCGGGCGCTGCGCGGGCACAATGATGCACTGGCGGACAAGGCGCTGCGGATTGCGCAGGGCGTGTGGACGGAGGAGCACGGCCATGCGCCCAACACTTTCAGCCATGGCAACACGACCGGCGGCTGGCTGCCGGGCGAGGAGTTCACCGCCGCGGTGGAGCTGCTGGTGACCACGCAGGATCCGGCCTATGTGGCAGCGATCATGCGATTGTGGCCGGAGGTGTCACAGCGGTTCGGCGGCTATGCCACGACTGCGATCAAGGCGTTGCCGCACATGCCGGCGGACTACCGCACCGAGGTGGAGCAGGCCGCACGCGCGTGGAAGGCCGCGCCGCAGGAGACCGACCCCAACCCCTATGGCGTGCCGATCACCACCGGCGGCTGGGCGGGCAATGGCGCGGTGATCCAGGCGGGACTGACCGACCATGCGATCCACACCGCCTTCCCGGAAGTGAGCGATGGCGCCCAGGTGTTCCGCGCGCTCGATTACCTGCACGGCACGCATCCGGCGCACAATCTGTCCTTCGTGTCGGGCGTCGGCGCCCGGTCGAAGGAGGTCGCCTATGGCATGAACCGGGCCGACTTCTCCTTCATCGCCGGCGGTGTGGTGCCAGGCGTGCTGGTGCTGAAACCCGACTTCCCGGAGAACAAGGAGGACTGGCCGTTCTTCTGGGGGCAGAACGAATATGTGGTGAACATGACGCCCAGCTATGTCGCGCTGGTGCATGCCGCGATGGCGCAGACGGGCGAGGCCGCGCAGTAACGAAGGTGGCGGGCGGCCTGTTGCAGGCCGCCCGCCAGCCTGATCAGCCCGCCTTGCCGTCCAGCATGCGCGGCAGGGTGGCATCGTCGCGCAGCTCGGCCGGCAGCAGCTCCGCCGGCAGGTTCTGGTAGCTGACCGGCCGCAGGTACCGGTCGATCGCCAGGCTGCCGACGCTGGTGGTGCGCCCGTCCGACGTGGAGGGGAACGGCCCGCCATGGACCATGGCATGCGCCACTTCCACGCCGGTGGGCCAGCCATTGACCAGCACGCGGCCGGCCTTCAGCTCCAGCACGGGCAGCAGGCGCCCGGCCATGTCGGTGTCGCCGCCATCCATCTGGATCGTCGCGGTCAGCTGCCCTTCCGCGGCGCGCAGCACGCGGACCAGTTCGGCCTCGTCACGGCAGCGGACCAGCAGGCTGGACGCGCCGAAGATCTCGTGACCCAGCGCCTCGTCCGCCAGGAACGCCTCCGCCGTGGTGGCGAACAGGCCGGCCTGGCCGCAGGTCTTGCCCTGCCCCACCGCGCCGCGGCCGATCGTCTCGACATGCGGATGGCTGGACAGGTCCTCGACGCCCTTGGTGTAGGCGGCATGGATGCCGGCGGTCAGCATGGTGGATGCCTGCGCATCGGCCAGTGCCGCACGGGCGGCATCCAAGAACGCGTCCAGCCCTTCGCCCTCGATCGCCAGCAGCAGGCCGGGATTGGTGCAGAACTGGCCCGAACCCATCGTCAGCGAGCCCACGAACGCGGTGCCCAGCGCGGCGCCGCGGGTGGCCAGCGCGTGCGGCATCAGCAGCACCGGGTTGATGCTGGACATCTCCGCATAGACGGGGATCGGCACGGCGCGCGCCTGCGCCAGCTTGACCAGCGCCATGCCGCCGCTGCGCGATCCGGTGAAGCCGACCGCGGCGATGCGCGGATCCTGCACCAGCGCGCTGCCGACCTGGTTGCCGGGGCCGAGCAGGTGATTGAACACGCCGGCCGGCATGTTGCACGCCGCCACGGCGCGGGCGATCGCCTCCGCCACCAGCGAGCCGGTGCGCGGATGGGCGCCATGGCCCTTCACCACCACCGGGCAGCCGGCAGCCAGCGCCGATGCGGTGTCACCGCCGGCGGTGGAAAAGGCGAGCGGGAAGTTGGAGGCGCCGAACACGGCCACCGGACCGAGCGGCACCTTGCGCAGGCGCAGGTCCGGCCGGGGCAGCGGCTGGCGGTCGGGCAGCGCGCTGTCCACGCGCAGGCCCAGGAAATTGCCGTCGCGCACGACCTGCGCAAACAGCTTCAGCTGGCCCGTGGTGCGGCCACGCTCGCCTTCCAGCCGGGCGCGGGGCAGGCCGGATTCGCGCATCGCCGCCTCGATCAGCGGATCGCCAATCGCCATGATCTCGTCCGCAATGCGGTCCAGGAACGCGGCGCGGTCCTCCAGCGGACGGCTGCGGTAATCGTCGAACGCGGCGGTGGCGGCGGCGCAGGCGGCGTCCACATCGGCGGCGCCATGCTGGGCAAAGGGTTCGCCGAACGGTTCGCCGGTGGCGGCGTCGATGGAGTGCAGCATGTTCGCGGGTGTTGCGGTCTGGGTGGCCATGAGGGAGTCGTGATCCTTGTCGCTGTGGGGGCACCGGAACCGGAGGTGCCGTGATTGATCCGTGCTGTCGCTTCCGGTAACGCTAACAGCAGAGCGATACAGGGGCAATGTGGGCCTCCTGATACGCCAGACAAGAACAGATTGGGAGGACAGGGATGAGACAGGCAGGGATCTGCAGCATCATCGGCGCCACGCTGCTGGCATCCACCGCGATGGCGCAGGACGCCGGGCCGGTGGCAGGCGCGTCGGCCAGCACCGCCCATCCGGACCTGTGGCCGCAGGCGCGCAGCCGCGGCCTGGTCGATCCCGCGACCGAGGCCTTCGTGACCGAACTGATGACCCGGATGAGCCTGGAGGAGAAGGTCGGCCAGATGATCCAGGCCGATACCAGCGCGATCACGCCCGATGATCTGCGCCGCTATCCGCTCGGATCCATCCTGTCGGGCGGCAGCTCGCCCCCGCTGGGCAGGCCCGACCGCTCGCCCGGTCCGGACTGGGCCGCCACGGTGAACGCGTTCGAGGCGGTGGCAATGGAGCCGCGCACCGGCCACACCGCGATCCCGCTGATCTTCGGCATCGATGCGGTGCACGGCAACAACAATGTCGTCGGCGCCACCCTCTTCCCGCACAACATCGCGCTGGGGGCGACCCGCAATCTCGACCTGACCCGCCGCATCGGCGATGCCACCGCGCAGGAGACGGCGGCGGCCGGCATTCACTGGGCATTCGGCCCGACGCTGGCCGTGCCGCAGGACGATCGCTGGGGCCGCACCTACGAAGGCTATTCCGAAGATCCGCAGCTGGTGCGCGCCTTCTCGGGCGCGATGGTGGAAGGGCTGCAGGGCAAGCCCGGCCTGACCACTATCCAGGTCGGGCGCGTGGCGGCCAGTGCCAAGCATTTCCTGGGGGATGGCGGCACCACCAGCGGTGTGGACCAGGGCAATACCGAACTGTCCGAGGCCGAGCTGATCGCCACCCATGCGCCGGGCTACCCGCCCGCGATCAATGGCGGGGTGATGACGATCATGGCTTCGTTCAATTCGTGGAACGGGCAGAAGATGCATGGCAACCGCTCGCTGCTGACCGATGTGCTGAAGGGGCGGATGGGGTTCGACGGGTTCATCGTGGGTGACTGGAACGGCCATGCGCAGGTGGCGGGCTGCACCAAGACCGATTGTGCCGCCAGCTTCAATGCCGGGCTGGACATGGCCATGGCACCCGACAGCTGGCAGGGCCTGTTCGACACCACGCTGGCGCAGGTGCGCGCCGGAACCATCCCCATGGAGCGGGTCGACGATGCCGTGCGCCGCATCCTGCGGGTGAAGCACCGGCTGGGCCTGTTCGACACCGCGCGGCCCTTTGCCGACCGCCCCGGCGTGATTGGCGCACCCGCGCATCGGGCGATCGCGCGCGAGGCAGTGCGGCAATCGCTGGTACTGCTGAAGAACGATGGCGTCCTGCCGCTGCGGCCTGACGCCAAGCTGCTGGTCGCCGGGACCCATGCCGACGATATCGGCCTGCAGTCGGGCGGCTGGACGCTGAGCTGGCAGGGCGACGGCAACAGCAATGCCGACTTCCCCAATGCGCAGTCGATCTATGCCGGCCTTGCCGAGGCGGTACGGGCCGGCGGCGGATCGGCGACGCTGAGCGCCGACGGCAGCTTCACCGACCGGCCCGACGCCGCGATCGTGGTGTTCGGCGAGATGCCTTACGCCGAAGGGCGCGGCGACGTGCGCACGCTGGAGTTCGAGGCGGGCGACAAGCAATCCTTGGCGCTGCTGCAGCGGCTGAAGGCGGCGGGCATCCCCACCGTCTCCGTATTCCTGTCCGGCCGGCCATTATGGGTCAATCCGGAGCTGAACCAGTCCGACGCCTTCGTCGCCGGCTGGCTGCCGGGGTCGGAGGGCGGCGGCATCGCCGATGTGCTGATCGCCGGCCCCGATGGCGCGCCCCGGCACGATTTCCGCGGGCGGCTGTCCTTCAGCTGGCCGAAGACCGCCGGGCAGTTCACGCTGAACGTCGGGCAGGACGGGTACGACCCGCTGTTCCCGTACGATTACGGCCTGTCCTATGCACAGGGCGGCAGCGTGCCGCAGCTGGCAGAGGAAGCCGGCGTGGATGCGAGCCTGGCCAATACCGGCGTGTTCTTCGCCCGCGGCCGCGTACCCGGACCCTTCGCCCTGCAGCTCGACGACACGGTCACGCAAGGTGCGGTGGACAGCCCCCTATTGCAGGAAGGCGCGCTGCAGCTGCGCTGGCGCGGCGCAGGCACGGCACGCATCACGGGGCCGGAACTGGCCCTCAGCCGCGAAACCAACGGCGATACCGCGCTACAGCTGCAATATCGCATGGACCGGGTGCCGGCCGGACCGGTGCAGCTGACCCTGGGCAACGGGGCGCTGGACGTGGCGGGTCTGCTGGTGGCGGGCGGCTGGCGCAGCTTGCGCGTGCCGCTGCATTGCTTCGCGCCGGCGACGGCAGACGCGCCGGTGACGATCCGCGCGGCCCCCCCCTTCACGCTTTCGCTGGCCGAGGCGCGGCTGGTCAACGGTCCGGAGGGTGCGCAATGCCCGGCAAAGTGACCACGGGTTGGCTGGCCGCCGCCACCGCGCTGCTGCTGGCCAGCGGCGCGGCGGCGCAGGACTGGACCGCCAGCTGGGGCACGGCGCAGATCCGGGTGGAGGGTGCGGATGCCGAAAAGGCGCCGCTGGCCGGCCCACTCACCGTCCGGCAGGCGGTGCGCCTGTCGCTGGGCGGACCGCGCCTGCGGGTGCGCCTGTCCAACCTGTTCGGCACGCAGCCGCTGCTGGTGGATGGCGCCAGCGTGGGACTGCTGGCCACGACGGGGCGGGCGGCGGTGCAGGCCACGACGCCGCTGACCTTTGCCGGTGCGCGTTGGGTGCGCATCCCAGCAGGGGCAGAGATGTATTCCGATCCGGTGGAGCTGGCGACGCAGGCCGGGTCCGACCTGGCGGTAACGCTGCACCTGCCAGCGCCGCCGGAGGTCCGCACGGGCCATCCGGGATCGCGTTCGATCGCCTTCACGCTGCCCGGCGACCGGGTGGCGGATGCCGCCTTTGCCGGGGCGGCCCTCCTGCCCGGGTGGCACCTGCTGGCCGATGTCGAGGTGGATGCGCCTGCAGAGGTCGCGCCGGCGCGCACGATCGTGGCAATCGGGGACAGCATCACCGATGGCTACGGCGTGCAGCCGGACACGCACCGGCGCTGGACCGATGCGCTGCTCACCCGCCTGCGCGACCATCCGGCGACGGAGCATGTCAGCGTCATCAACACCGGGATCGGCGGCAACCGCATGCTGCTGGACGGGACCGGCCCCAACCTGCTGGCGCGGTTCGACCGGGACGTGATCGCCCGCAGCGGGGTGACCGATGCCATCCTGCTGGAAGGGATCAACGACCTGGGCGTGCTGACCCGCGATGCCCCTGCCACACCGGAGGACCATGCCCGCATCGTGGCGGAGGTGACCGGCGCCTATCGCCAGCTGGCGGAGCGTGCGCACGCCCACGGCATCCGCCTGATCGGCGGCACGATCACGCCCTTTGTCGGCAACGAATACTACCATCCGGGACCGGAGAGCGAGGCGGACCGGCAGGCGATCAATGCCTTCATTCGCACCAGTAACGTGTTCGACGCGGTGATCGACTTCGACGCCGCGCTGCGCGATCCGGCCGATTCGTCGCGAATGCTGCCGGCCTACGATTCCGGCGACCACCTGCACCCGTCCCCGGACGGCTATGCCGCCATGGCGAAGGCGGTGCCGGTGGAGATGTTCGCGGGTGCGGCCAGTGATGCGCCGCTGCTGGCAATCACGGTGGACGACCTGCCGGCGCATGGCCCCTTGCCGCCGGGCGAGACGCATCTGGCGGTCACGCGGGCGCTGGTCGCCGCCTTCCATGATGCCGGCGCGACCGCGCCGATGGGCTTCCTCAACGCCGCCAAGCTGGCGGATGACAGTGATGGCGAGGCGGTGCTGCGGGCCTGGCGGCAGGCAGGCTTCCCGCTGGGCAATCACAGCTGGTCGCACCCCAACGTGAACACGCTATCTCCTGCGGGCTTTGCCGACGAGATCGCCCGCAACGAGCCAGTCCTCGCCCGGCTGATGGAAGGGGAGGACTGGCGCTGGTTTCGCTACCCCTTCCTGTCAGAAGGGCGCGACCCGGCGCAGCTGGCGGCGGGGCGGGCGGCGTTACGCGAAGGTGGCTACCGCGTCGCGCCGGTGACGATGGATTTTGGCGACTGGGCCTGGAACGGGGCCTATGCCCGCTGCCTGGCGAAGGGTGATGCAGCGGCCATCACCGCGCTGGAGGACAGCTTCCTCGACGCCGCACGCCAGGCGGCGCTGAATGCCCGGGCGCTGGCACAGGGCGCAGTCGGGCGCGACATCCCCTATGTGCTGCTGCTGCATGCCGGCGCGTTCGACGCCCGCATGATGCCGCGGCTGCTGGCACTGTACCGCGCGCTCGGCTTCCGCTTCGTGCCGGTGGAGCAGGCCACGGCCGACCCGTTCTACGCCGCCGCCATCGACCTGTCGCTGCCCGGCCCTAGCCCGCGGTTGCAGGACGCAGCCAAGGCCCGCGGGATCGCGGTTCCCGCCGCTGTCCCGCGCCCGGCCGACAGCGTCTGCAGCTGACAGCAAAAAGGGCGGGGCGCCACCCGGCTGCCCCGCCCCATGATCAGCCGGCCGGCAGGGTCAGCCCTGCATTTCCTCCAGCTCCTTGCCCTTGGTCTCCTTGATGAACCGCTTCACCAGGAAGAAGCTGAGCAGGGCGCATACGGCGTAGAAGCTGTAGCTGGCCGCCAGCCCGAGTGCCGATGCCATGATCGGGAAGCTCTGCGCGATCAGGTAGTTGGAAAACCACTGCGCGAAGCCGCACACCGCCAGCGCGGACCCGCGGATCTGGTTGGGGAACATCTCGCCCAGCATGACCCACATGATCGGGCCCCAGCTGATGTTGAAGAAGATCACGTACAGGTTGGCCGCGATCAGTGCCGTGGTGCCCAGGTTGGATGACAGCTGCAGCTGCCCTGCCGCATCCAGCGTGCCGTTGGAGAACACATAGACCAGCATGAACAGCGTCACCGTCATGCCGGCCGAACCGATCAGCAGCAGCGGCTTGCGCCCGATCCGGTCCACCAGCGCGATGGTCAGGAAACAGGCGGCGATCGACACGAAGCCCGACACGATGTTGATCAGCAACGACTGGTCTTCGGTGAAGCCGGCCAGCTGCCACAGGGTGGAGCCGTAATAGAAGATCACGTTGATGCCGACCAGCTGCTGGAACACCGCCAGCACCAGACCCGCCCACACGATCGGACGCAGGAAGGTGCCGGGGGCGCGCACGTCCGACAGTTTGGGTGCCTGCTGGCCGGCAAAGCTGTTCTGGATCTCCACCAGCTTGGCCTTGGCCACCGTTTCGCCAAACAGGCGGGTCAGCACGGTGCTGGCATGGTCGTGGCGGCCCTTGGCGACCAGGAAGCGCGGGGATTCCGGGATGAAGAACAGCGCGACCAGGAACACGGCGGCGGGCACGGCCTGCATCAGGTACATCCAGCGCCAGGCTTCCAGCCCGAGCCACCAGATGTTGGTGGAAGCGCCGGCCGCCTGCGCCAGGAAGTAGTTCACCACGAAGGCGGTGGTCAGCCCGGTGATGATCATGATCTGCTGCACCGTCGTCATCCGCCCGCGGATATGCGCCGGTGCGACTTCGGAGATGTAGGCCGGCGACAGCACGCTGGCCGCGCCGACGGAAATACCGCCGGCGATGCGCGCCAGCACGAACACCAGCTGGTTGGCGGCGAAGCCCTGGATCAGGGCGCCGATCAGGAACAGCAGCGCCGCCAGGCGCAGCACGTTGCGCCGGCCGATGCTGTCGGCCAGCGTCGCGGCGGAGAAGGCGCCGATAAAGCAGCCGATGAGCAGCGATCCGACGGTGAACCCCAGCCCCCCTTCAGACAGGCCGAATGCGGTGGTCAGCCCTTCCTGCGTGCCGTTCACCGCGCCGCTGTCATAGCCGAACAGCAGGCCGCCGATCGTCGCGACCGACACGATCGCGGCGATGAAGCCCATGTTCGCCCGCTCCGGCGGCGCCCCGAGGCTCGCGCCCCCTCCGATATTGCTCATTCCCTCATCCCTATCCTGAAATTGTTCAGTGATTATGTCGCGGCGTCCGCTCCGCGATCCCACGATATTTGAGCGCGAAGTCCAGCACGCCGCCATCGGCCAGCTGGCCGACCTTTTCGCGGTAGAGCTCTTCCCATGGGCTGTTGCTGGCAGGCACGGCCGGCGGCGGCGCCTCCGCCCGGCGGCGGGCGATCTCCGCCTCGTCGACCTGCGCATCGCAGCGGCCGGTGTTGAGGTCGATGTGGATGATGTCGCCATCGCGCAGCCAGGCCAGCCCGCCGCCCGCCGCGCTTTCGGGCGAGACGTTGAGGATGGACGGGCTGTCCGACGTGCCCGACTGCCGCCCGTCTCCCATGGTCGGCAGGGTAAGCACGCCGCGTTGGATCAGCGCGTCTGGCGGCTGCATGTTGACCACCTCCGCCGAACCGGGCCAGCCCAGCGGGCCGGAGCCACGGATCACCAGGATCGTGCGCTCGTCGATCTCCAGCGCGGGATCGTTGATCCGGTCGTGGTAATCGTCCGACCCGTCGAACACCACGGCACGGGCCTCGTACAGGTTCTCCCGCCCGGGTTCGGACAGGTATCGCGCGCGGAATTCCGGCGAGATCACGCTGGTCTTCATGATCGCGAAGTCGAACAGGTTGCCGCTCAGCACCAGGAAGCCGGCGGTTTCCTTCAGCGGCTGGTCGAACGGGCGGATCACCTCGCGGTCGGTCGCCTCGCGCCCCGCGATGTTCTCGCCGATCGACTTGCCGGTCACCGTCAGGCACCCCTCGTCCAGCTTCCCCGCCCCTGCCAGTTCGCACAGGATCGCGGGCACGCCGCCGGCGCGGTGGAAGCGTTCGCCCAGGAAGCGGCCGGCCGGCTGCACATCGGCCAGCAGCGGCAGGTCGTAGCCATGCTCCATCCAGTCGGCCGCGGTGATGGGGATGCCGGCATGGGCCGCCATCGCGTTGATGTGCGGCTGCGCGTTGGAGGAGCCGCCGATCGCGGTGCAGGTGCGGATCGCGTTCAGGAAGCTGCCGCGCGTCAGGATATCGAGCGGGCGCAGGTCCTCATACGCCATGTCGACGATGCGCTGGCCGGTGCGATAGGCCATCTGCCCGCGTTCGCGATAAGGCGCCGGGATCGCTGCGCAGCCGGGCAGCGACAGGCCTATCGCCTCGGCCACGGCGTTCATGGTGCTGGCCGTGCCCATGGTGTTGCAGTGGCCGGGCGACGGCGCGCTGTCGGTCGCGCGGCGCAGGAACTCCGCCTCGTCGATCTCGCCCGCGGCCAGCTTGCGGCGGCTGCGCCAGATCACGGTGCCCGATCCCACCAGCTCGCCTTCGTGCCAGCCATCCAGCATCGGCCCGCCGGACAGGACGATGGCCGGGATGTTGACGGTGATCGCCGCCATGATGCCGGCAGGCGTCGTCTTGTCGCAGCCGGTGGTCAGCACCACGGCATCCAGCGGATAACCGTACAGCGTTTCCGTCAGCGTCATCGCCGCCAGGTTGCGGTCCAGCGCGGCGGAGGGCCGGCGGCAGTTCTCGAAGATCGGCAGGGTGGGGAATTCGATGGGAATACCGCCCGCGGCGATGATCCCGTCGCGCACGCGGGCAGCCAGGTCGACATGGATGCGGTTGCACGGGCTGAGGTCGCTGCCCGATTGCGCGATGCCGATGATCGGCTTGCCGGCCTGCAGCTCTTCCGGCGTCAGGCCGTGATTCATGAACCGCTCAAGATAGAGCGCGGCCATGTCTGACCGGTGGGGCGCGGCGAACCATTCGCGCGAACGGAAGGGGCGGACGGGCCGGCGATCCATGTGACTCACTCTCCTGTGACGCTTGTCCGCGCCTAATCTGTGAGCGCTACCATGACGCTGGAAGAGTGCAAGTCAAGGATGGCGCGAATGCGGGCGACGGCGCGGCGGCGCGTCCGATTGCCGCCGGATCAGCGTGTAGTCGAGCACGCAGTGCCGCTGTTCCGGCGGGGATTGCTGGCGGATGGCGCTGACCAGCAGGTCCACCGCCGCGCGGCTCATGTCGGCGATCGGCTGGTGGATGGTGGTCAGTTCCGGCCAGATGGTGGTGGCCAGCGTGGTATCGTCGAACCCGCACACGGTCAGGTCGCCCGGCACGTCCAGCCCGCGGCGATGGGCCACGGCCACGCTGGCGGCGGCCATGTCGTCATTGCCGGCGAAGATCGCGGTGGGTGCATCCTCCAGGTCCAGCAACTGCTCGGCCGCGTCCAGGCCCGACCGGTACGTGAACAGCCCTGGTGCCACCAGGTCGAGGTCCAGCACCACCTCGGCATCCTCCAGCGCGGAGCAGTAGCCGGCATAACGGTGCGTGCTGGCCTTCAGCGTGGGATTGCCCTGGATGAAGCCGATCCGCCGGTGGCCCAGTCCCAGCAGGTGTCGCGTCATGGCGTAGGCGGCCTGGCAATCGTCGATGCTGACGGCCAGCTGCCCCGCGGGTGGCACCGCGCTGCCCACCAGAACGGAGCGGACCTGTTCCTCCGCCAGCAGCCGGATGAGACCGGGCGAGTCGCACAGCGGCGGCGGCAGCAGGATGCCGTCGACACCCGATTCGATCAGGTGGCGCGCCACCTCGATCTCGTGGTCGCCCGGCTCGCACCGTTCCACGATCAGCTGCACGTCGCGCCGGCTGGCCTGGTCCAGGCTGCCCACCAGGAATTCGCTGAGATAGCCGGCGCTGGGGTTGGAGTAGAGCAGCCCGATCCGGCTCTGCCCAGCGCCCGCCAGGCTGCGGGCGGCCGGGTTGGGTGCGTAGTTGAGCGCGCTGATCGCGCTGTTCACCAGATCCCGTGTCGCCGGACGGACATTGTTCTCGCCGTTTATGACCCGCGACACGGTCATCGGCGATACGCCGGCGCGCTTGGCGACATCGATGATCGTGGGGGCGGAGCGCTGTCGGCGGGAGGTTTTCACCATGTGGAACCTGCTGTCACGATCCGGCAGGCGTGGCAATGGTGAAGCTGCCTCCGCCCTTGACAGTGACGCCTCCACCCTGTTCGTTAGCGTTAACAAGAATTGCCCCGGGGATGAGGTCATGACCATTTTCAGCCGCCGCCATGCGCTCGGCCTGCTGGCCGGCGCGTCGGCCATTGGCCTGGCGCCCGCCGCCTTCGCGCAAGCGACCGAGCGCCCGCTCTACCGCGATCCCGCCGCGCCGGTCGACCTGCGCGTGCGTGATCTGCTCGGGCGCATGACGCTGGAGGAAAAGGTCGGCCAGATCATCGCGCTGTGGGCCACCAAGTCCGACATCATGCGCGATGGCGGGGTCGAGTTCGATCCTCGCAAGGCGAGCCGCGCCTATCCCGCCGGCTTCGGCCAGGTCACCCGCCCGTCCGACCTGCGCGGCGCGCCCGCGGTGGCCGAGGTCGCCGGCGGCACGGGCGCGCGCTGGCGCGGGGCGGAAGCGACGGTCACCTTCGTCAACGCGGTGCAGCGCTGGGCGGCGGAGGAGACCCGGCTGGGCATCCCCGTGCTGTTCCACGAGGAGTCGCTGCACGGCTACATGGCGCCGGATGCCACCATGTTCCCGCAGGCGATCGCGCTGGCGGGTGCGTTCGACCGCGAGCTGATGCGCCGGGTGCAGCGCCAGACCGGGCTGGAGGTGCGCGCGCATGGCGCCCACCTGACCCTGTCGCCCGTGGTCGACATCGCCCGGGACCCGCGCTGGGGCCGGATCGAGGAAACCTTCGGCGAGGATCCGTATCTGTGCGGCGAGATGGGCGTTGCCAGCGTGATCGGCCTGCAGGGCGAAAGCGGGACGCTGGCGCCCGGCCATGTCTTCGCCACGCTGAAGCACATGACGGGGCATGGGCAGCCGCAGGCCGGCAACAATATCGGCCCCGCCCCGCTGGCCGAGCGGGAGCTGCGCGAGTTCTTCTTCCCGCCGTTCCGCGCCGTGGTGGAACGGACCGGCCTGGCCGCGGTGATGCCGTCCTACAACGAGCTGGACGGGGTGCCGAGCCATGCCAACCGCTGGCTGCTGGGCGATGTGCTGCGCGGCGAGTGGGGCTTCGACGGCGCCATCGTCAGCGATTATGGCGGCGTGACGGAGCTTGCCAGCATCCACCATGTCGCTGCCGACAGGGAAGGCGCCGCGCGGGCGGCGCTGGCCGCCGGGGTCGATTCCGAGCTGCCCGATGGCGAGGCGTTCCGCACGCTGGTGCAGCAGGTGCGCGACGGGCGCGTGGCGGAGGCGGCGGTGGACCAGGCATGCGCCCGCATGCTGCGGCTGAAGTTCCGCGCCGGCATGTTCGAGAATCCCTATGCCGATCTGGCGGAAGCGCAGCGGATCACCGGCAACGAGGCGGCGCGCGCGCTGGCGCTGGAGGCGGCGCGCAAGTCGCTCTGCCTGCTGACCAATGACGGCACGCTGCCGCTGGACCCGTCGCGGGCCGGCACGATCGCGCTGATCGGCCCCAATGCGCAGATCGCCCGGCTCGGCGGCTATTCCGGTGCGCCGCGGCAGGCGGTGTCGCTGGCCGATGCGCTGCGCGCCCGCCTGCCGGCCGAACGGCTGATCGTGGCGCAAGGCGTACGCATCACGCAGACGGAGGACCGGTCGGAATCAGACGTGCTGCTGGCCGACCCGGCGGAGAACCGCCGCCTGATCACCGAGGCGGTGGCCGCGGCGCAGGGCGCCGACCTGATCGTGCTGGCGATCGGCGATACCGAGCAGACCAGCCGCGAAGGCTTTGCGAAGAACCATTTGGGGGACCGCACCGACATCGACATCGTCGGCGAGCAGAACGAGCTGTTCGATGCGCTGCACGCGCTGGGCAAGCCGGTGGTGGTGTGCGCCATCAATGGCCGTCCGCCCAGCTGGCCGGCCATTGCCGCGCGCGCCAGTGCGCTGCTGGAATGCTGGTATCCGGGGCAGGAGGGCGGCACCGCCATCGCCGATGCATTGTTCGGCGACGTGAATCCCGGGGCCAAGCTGCCGGTCACGGTGGCACGCAACGAAGGCCAGCTGCCCCTGTTCTACAACAGCAAGCCTTCGGTCGGGCGCGGCTACCTGTTCGATACCACCGCGCCGCTGTTCCCGTTCGGCCATGGGCTCAGCTACACCACCTTCGCCCTGTCGCCCCCGCGCCTGTCGGCCCAGGCGATCGGTCTGGCCGGCAGCGTCGAAGTCGAGGTGGATGTGCGCAACACCGGCGCCCGCGCGGGCGACGAGGTGGTGCAGCTCTACGTGCATGACCAGGTCGCCAGCGTGACCCGCCCGGTCAAGGAGCTGAAGGGGTTCGAACGGGTGACGCTGGCCCCGGGCGAGCGGCGCACCGTGCGCTTCACGCTGGACCGGCGCAGCTTCGCCATGTGGGACATCGACATGCGCGAGGTGGTGGAGCCGGGCCGGTTCGACATCATGACCGGGCCGGACTCGGTCAACCTGCAGACCGCCGTGCTGGAGATCGGCTGACCCTTGTGCGCCCGGCAGCGCGCGTAATAACGATACCGAAAACATGTTCTGGAGAGGACCACCAATGAAACTGCTTCGTGCCGCCATCCTGGCATCGACCATCCTGTGCGCCGCCGCGTGCACCTCCGCCCCCGAGAAGGCCGAGGGTGAGGCACGCTCGCCCGATGGCCGGGTCTATGCCTCGCAACCGCTGGTGAGCGAGATCTACACCGCCGACCCGTCCGCGCATGTCTTCAACGGCCGGCTGTATGTCTACAACAGCCACGACATCGACGGCCCCACCCCGGAAGACGATCTGGGCGCGCATTTCGAAATGCGCGACTACCGCGTGCTGTCGATGGACCGCGTCGGCGCGCCGGTCACGGTGCACCCGGTCGCGCTGGACGTGTCCCAGGTGCCATGGGCCAGCCGGCAGATGTGGGCGCCGGATGCGGCGTTCAAGAACGGCACCTATTACCTCTATTTCCCGGCCAAGGATAAGCAGGGCGTGTTCCGCATGGGCGTCGCCACATCCAGCAGCCCGACCGGTCCGTTCACCCCCGACCCGCAGCCGATCCCCGGCAGCTTCTCCATCGACCCGGCCGTGTTCACGGACGAGGACGGCGCGTCCTACATGTATTTCGGCGGCATCTGGGGCGGGCAGCTGCAGCGCTGGACCACCGGCAATTACCAGGCGAACGGATCGAAGACCGATCTGGGTCGGCCCGACCAGCCGGCGCTGATGCCCAAGATCGCGCGCATGGATGCCGGCATGAAGACCTTCGCGGAGGCACCGCGTGACGTGCAGATCCTGGACGAGGCGGGCAAGCCGATCCTGGGCGGCGACACCGATCGCCGCTTCTTCGAAGCGGCGTGGATGCACCGGTACAATGGCAAGTACTATCTCAGCTACTCGACCGGCGACACGCATTACCTGGTCTACGCCACGGGCGATTCTCCTTACGGCCCGTTCACCTATCGCGGCCGTATCCTGGAGCCGGTGGACGGCTGGACCACGCACCATTCCATCGTCGAGCATGATGGCAAGTGGTGGCTGTTCTACGCCGACACCCAGCTGTCCGGCGAGACGCGCCTGCGCAACGTGAAGGTGACGGAGCTGTTCTACAATCCGGACGGCACGATCCGCACGCTCAGCCCGTTCAAGTAGGGCGCGGCGCGTCGACGAAGGCGACGAGGTTGGTGGTGCCGCCGATGTAGGTTGCACCTCCAACCCCGCACCATCGGTTGGGCAATGACTGCTTTGGGTGGAATGCGGACATGCGACGGCGCTCTACCTGGGTGCAAGCCTGCCTATGTGTGTCGCTAAGGGCGACGTCGGACGCCGAAGAAACCGGCGAGGATCGCCAGGCCCGTGAAGAAAAGGCCAATTGCAATCTGCAAGGCGATGTCCAGCCAGAACCAAAATGGCTCGGTAGTCCTCACAGACATACCGCCCCTTTTATGGTGCACGATGCCGTCTTCAAGTTCTGCGCTCACTCCATAAAACATAGCAATTGCGATGAGCGCTGCCACGACCATCAACGCGAGAGTTCCTAGACGGGCTTGAACTTTGTGCCTGTTCGACATGGAGCTACAATGCCGCCGCGCGCTCATGTCCGCAATGGGGCGAGAGCGGTCAGGCTGCTTTCACGAGCGTCAAACTGCAAGGCGGGCGACTGAAATGGGTGGATTGCGGACGCAACTACTCTTCCAAGTATCGGACCTTCGCGCCACCCGGCACTGCAGATCCGATACGAGCAGCAAGGCTTTCGCCCTTCGCGTTTAGTTGCGCGATGATGCCTACCGCCCTGGCAATTTCCTCGTTCCAAGAAAGCAGCTCCGCTAAGAGATCAGGTGGAAGGCTCACGGGCATTTCGCTCCCGTGTAGTTCATCCTCGTTCCTCAACGGGCAATCACCAGCGGCATCGCAGCCCAACACCAGATATTTCATAACCTGATAATAGGCGAGGCAACACCATCTGACCATGTCCGCTATGGGGCGAAACCTGCCTCTAACCGCCAAGCGGCACCCCCCCCGCCTGCGGGACGGCGGTGATGCGCGATGACACCTCCCACAGGTTGATCCCGCCTTCCGCCGTCGCCGCCTCGATCGCGCTGAGTTCCTCCTCCGCGAAGTCGAGCCGCTTGACCGCATCCAGGCTGTTGTCGAGCTGTTCCACATTGCGGGCGCCGATCAATGCGCTGGTCACGCGGCTGTCGCGCAGGACCCAGGCGATGGCCATCTGCGCCAGGCTCTGCCCGCGCGCGGCGGCGATGTCGGCCAGCGTGCGGATGCGGGCCATGTTTTCGTCCGTCAGGAAGCCTTCCTTCAGCGAACGCCCCTTGGTGACACGCGCGCCTTCCGGCACGCCGGTCAGGTACTTGTCGGTCAGCATGCCCTGCGCCAGCGGGGAAAAGGCGATGCAGCCGGTGCCCAGATCCGCCAGCGTGTCGAGCAGCCCGCCCTCGATCCAGCGGTTCAGCAGCGAGTAGCTGGGCTGATGGATCAGCAGCGGAACCTTGTGCTCCGCCAGGATCGCCGCCGCGGCGCGGGTCAGTTCCGGACTGTAGGAGGAAATGCCGACATACAGCGCCTTGCCCTGGGCATGCAGGTGCGCCAGCGCGCCCATCGTCTCTTCCAGCGGGGTGCTCTCGTCCACCCGGTGGGAGTAGAAGATGTCGACATAATCCAGGCCCATGCGCTTGAGGCTCTGGTCGCAGCTGGCGATCACATATTTGCGGCTGCCGGACGGGCCGCCATACGGGCCGGGCCACATGTCCCAGCCCGCCTTGCTGGAGATGACCAGCTCGTCCCGATGCGCGGCGAAATCGGCGGCCATGATGCGGCCGAAATTCTCCTCCGCCGAACCGAACGGCGGGCCGTAATTGTTGGCCAGGTCGAAATGCGTCACCCCGCGGTCAAAGGCGCGCCGCAGGATGGCGCGGCCGGTCTCGAACACGTCCGTCCCGCCAAAATTCTGCCACAGGCCCAGCGAGATCGCCGGCAGGTCCAGCCCGCTGCGGCCGCAGCGGTGATAGGGCATCTGCCCGTCGTAACGGGCGGGATCTGGCTGGTAGGGAATGTTGGCCATGGCAGTTCGGTCCGCTTCCTGAGGTCTGGGGTCAGCTATCAGACCCCGCAATCGCACGCCGGTTCCACCCGGGCTTTGCTATCCGGCCCGGAAGTGTTAGCGGTAACAACAATGCCCCGGCAAGTGGGCCTGATGGAGACAAGAGGATGCTCACCGCGCTGAGGCACTGGCTGCTGGCCCTTGCCGCGATCCTGCTGCTGCCAACCCCCGCGCTGGCGGAGGATGGCTACGATCTGTGGCTCCGCTACCGTCCGCTGGCGGCAGGGGGCGCAACGGCCCTGCCCACCGGCGTGGAGCGGCGCGGGGACACACCGACCCTGCGCGCGGCGGAGGCCGAGCTGACCCGCGCCTTTGCCGCCATGGCCGGCGGGACGCCGGCGCGCGGCGCGCGCGTGGTGCTGGCCGGCGCCGCCGATCCGGAGGTGGCGCGCCTGAACCTGCCGCTCGCCGATCTCGGCAGCGAAGGCTATCTGATCCGGCAGGTGCGGCTGGGCAATGCGCCCGCGATCCTGATCACCGGCAACAGCGATATCGGCGTGCTGCATGGCGCCTTCGCCCTGCTGCGGCACGTGAACACGGGCCAGGCGCTGGCCGGCATCGAGCTCGCCTCCGCCCCGCGCATCGGCCTGCGCCTCCTCAACCACTGGGACAATCTCGATGGTTCGGTGGAGCGCGGCTATGCCGGGGAGAGCATCTGGGACTGGTGGACGCTGCCCGAATATACCGGCCCGCGCTACACCGACTACGCCCGCGCCAACGCCGCATTGGGCATCAACGGCACCGTGCTGAACAATGTGAATGCCAAGGCCGACAGCCTGACCGCACCCTATCTGGAAAAGGCGGCGGCGCTGGCGGCGGTGTTCCGCCCCTACGGCATCAAGGTCTACCTCTCCGCCCGCTTCTCCGCACCGGTCGAACTCGGCGGCCTGCCCACGGCGGACCCGCTGGATCCGGCCGTGCAGGCGTGGTGGGATGCCAAGGCAACGGAGGTGTACCGCGCGATCCCCGATTTCGGCGGCTTCCTGGTCAAGGCCAACAGCGAAGGCCAGCCCGGCCCGCGCGATTACGGCCGCACCCATGCCGACGGCGCCAACATGCTGGCCCGCGCCGTGGCGCCGCATGGCGGCATCGTGATGTGGCGCGCCTTCGTCTATGCCGACACCGACCCGGATGACCGCGCCAAGCAGGCCTATACCGAGTTCAAGCCGCTGGACGGCCAGTTCGCCGACAATGTGCTGGTGCAGGTGAAGAACGGCGCGATCGACTTCCAGCCGCGCGAGCCGTTCCACCCGCTGTTCGGCGCCATGCCCGGCACCCCGCTGATGCTGGAGCTGCAGATCACCAAGGAATATCTCGGCTACAACACGCACCTGGCCTATCTCGGCACCATGTTCGAGGAGGTGCTGGACGCCGACACGATGCTGCCGGCCGCAGGTGCCTCGGTGGCGCGGGTGGTCGACGGATCGCTGGACGGGCATCGCCTCAGCGGCATCGCCGGGGTCGCCAATATCGGCGCGGACCGCAACTGGTCCGGCTCCACCTTCGACCAGGCGAACTGGTACGCCTTCGGGCGGCTGGCGTGGGATCACACCCTGTCGGCAGAGGCGATCGCGGCCGAGTGGGCAGCGCAGACCTTCCGGCCCGATCCGGCGCTGACCGGGCCAGTGGCGGCCATGATGATGGGTTCGCGGCAGGCGGTGGTGGATTACATGACGCCGCTAGGCCTGGCGCACCTGATGGGCACCGGCCACCATCACGGCCCCGCACCGTGGATCGCCGACCTGGCGCGGCCCGAATGGAACCCCGCCTATTACCATCGGGCAGACCGGCAGGGCATCGGCTTCGACCGGACCGCCAGCGGCAGCAATGCGGTGGCGCAATATGCCCCGCCGCTGGCCGCCCGCTTCGCCGACCCGGCCACCACGCCGGAGGCGGACCTGCTGTGGTTCCATCACCTGCCATGGGATCATCGGATGCAGTCCGGCCGCACGCTGTGGGCGGAGCTGGTGCACGACTATGATCGTGGCATCGGCAGCGTGGTGCAGATGCGCCGGCAATGGGATACGCTCGCGCCGCTGGTGGATGCGGAGCGGCACGCCGAAACCGCCGCCTTCCTGGCGATCCAGCAGCGCGACGCGCAATGGTGGCGCGATGCCAGCATCGCCTACTGGCGATCGCTGAACGGCCTGCCGCTGCCCGATGGCGCGGCGGCCCCGGCGCATGATCTGGACTGGTACAAGGCGCTCAGCTTCCCCTACGCGCCCGGCCATCCAGACTGAGGCGAAGGAACTGCAAACCTCCTGTCTCATTGGCAGGAGGTGATGCCCGCCAACTTCTCCTGGATCCGGCCGGAGCCGTGGGGCATCCATGTGGTGCCGGCCGACTGCTGGATCGATCCGGCGCGGGAGGTGCCGCATGCGCTGGTGACGCACGGCCATGCCGATCATGCGCGCGGCGGGCACGGGCAGACGGTGGCGACCCCGGCCACGCTGGCCATCATGGAGCTGCGCTACAACACCCGCGAGGGCGCGGTGCCGGTGGAATATGGCGAGACGATCCGCCTGCCCGGCGATGTGAGCGCCACCTACATTCCCGCCGGCCATGTGCTGGGCAGCGCGCAGATCCTGCTGGAACATGCCGGGGAGCGGGTGATCGTGACCGGCGACTACAAGCGGCGGCACGACCCGACCTGCCCGCCCTTCCAGGTGACGCCGTGCGACATCTTCATCACGGAGGCGACCTTCGGCCTGCCGGTCTTCACCCATCCCCCGATCGCCGGCGAGATGGCCAAGCTCAAGGCACGGCTGGCCAGCCAGCCCGATCGCTGCGTGCTGGTCGGCGCCTACGCCTTGGGCAAGGCGCAACGGGTAATCACCGAATTGCGGGCCGCTGGGCATCATGACCCGATCTACCTGCACGGTGCGCTGGAACGCATGTGCCGCCTGTACGAGGATTGGGGCATCGACCTGGGCGAACTGCGGCTGGTGGCAGATGCCAGGAAGGACGAGATGCGAGGGGCGGTGGTGATCTGCCCGCCCTCCGCACTGAACGATCGCTGGAGCCGGCGCCTGCCCGATCCGGTCACCTCCATGGCCAGTGGCTGGATGATGGTGCGCCAGCGCGCCCGCCAGCGCGGGGTGGAGCTGCCGCTGATCATCTCCGACCATGCCGACTGGCCCGAGCTTATCCAGACCATCCAGGAGGTGAACCCGCAGGAAAGCTGGATCACCCACGGGCGCGAGGAGGCGCTGCTGCGCTGGTGCGAGCTGCACCAGCGGAAAGCGCGCGCGCTGGCGCTCGTCGGGTATGACGAGGACGAGGACGACTGACGGTGGAGGAATTCGCCGCCCTGATCGACGCACTGGTCTACACCACCAGCCGCAATGCCAAGCTGCAGCTGGTGGCCGATTACCTTGTCCGCACGCCTGACCCCGATCGCGGCTGGGCACTGGCGGCGCTGACCGAGGGGCTGGACTTCCCCGCGGTGAAGAGCTCCACCATCCGCAACCTGCTGCACGACCGGGTCGACCCGGTGCTGTGGACGCTCTCCCGCGATTTCGTGGGCGACACGGCGGAGACCGCCAGCCTGCTGTGGCCGCAACCCCTGACGCCAGCGGCCCCGCCGCCCACGGTCAGCGAGGCGGTCGATCTGCTGGCCGGGATGACCCGCGCCACGGTCGGCGTGCAGCTGGCGCAGCTGCTGGACCGGCTGGATGGCGATGGCCGTTATGCCCTGCTGAAGCTGGCCACCGGGGCGATGCGCGTGGGCGTGTCCGCCCGGCTGGCCAAGACCGCCTTCGCGCAAGGGTTCGGCGTCAGCGTAGAGGAGGTGGAGGAATACTGGCACGCCATCCCCGCGCCCTATGTGCCCCTGTTCGACTGGGCCGCGAACGGCGCCACCCCGCCCGACACTGCCGCGCTGCCGCTGTTCCGCCCGTTCATGCTGGCGCACCCGCTGGAGGAGCTGGAGGTCGACCTCGCCGACTACGTTGCGGAGTGGAAGTGGGACGGCATCCGCGTGCAGCTGGCCCATGCCGGCGGCGAGACGCGACTATATTCGCGCGGCGGGGAAGACATCACCGGCACCTTTCCCGAGATGGCGGAGGCGCTGATGATCCCTGCCGTGCTGGATGGCGAATTGCTGGTGCGCGGCGCGCATCAGGGGGGCGAGGAAGGCGGCGCGGCCAGCTTCAACGCGCTGCAGCAGCGGCTGGGGCGCAAGGTGGTCAGCGCGAAGATGCTGGCCGACTATCCCGCCTTCGTGCGGCTGTACGACGTGCTGCAACTGGACGGCACGGACCTGCGTGACCAACCGTGGACCGAACGCCGCGCCGCACTGGAGGGGCTGCTGGCGCGGCTGCCGGCCGACAAGTTCGACATTTCCGCCGTGATCGCCGCCGACCATTTCGCGCATCTCGCCACCATCCGTGAAGGCACGCGGGACGACGCGATCGAGGGCGTGATGCTGAAGAAGCGCGACAGCCCCTATGTCGCGGGCCGCCGCACCGGGCTGTGGTACAAGTGGAAGCGCGATCCGCTGCTGGTGGATTGCGTGCTGATGTATGCGCAGCGCGGCAGCGGCAAGCGGTCCAGCTTCTACAGCGACTACACCTTCGGCTGCTGGGACGGCGATCCCGATGCCGGGGCGGAGCTGCTACCGGTGGGCAAGGCCTATTCCGGCTTCACCGACGAGGAGCTGAAGCGGCTGGACAAGCATGTGCGGCAACACACGGTGAAGCGCTTCGGCCCGGTGCGGGAGACGGACCGGTCGCTGGTGTTCGAGGTCGCGTTCGATTCCATCCACGCCAGCAAGCGGCACAAGAGCGGCCTCGCCATGCGCTTCCCCCGCATCCACCGCGTGCGCTGGGACAAGCCGGTGCACGAGGCGGACCGGATCGCCGCCCTGCAGGCACTGGTACGGGACTGACGGTTCAGAACAGCGCCGTCAGGGCCACACCCGCGCAGATGGCAACGCCCGCGGCCATCTGCCGCAGGTTCACCGTTTCGCGGAACAGTCGATGCCCGGCCAGGGCGGCGATCGGCGCCTCGATGATGCCCAGCGCCCGCACCGGCGCGGCGGGTGCCAGTGCCAGCGCGACGAACCAGCCGGCCGAGGCACAGGCACCGCACAGGCCCGCGCCCAGCGATGGGCGCCAGCGGCGCAGGACCTCCCACAATGCCGCCGGATCGCGCCAGACGAGGAACAGCACCAGCGCGACCGTCTGCATCGCCTGCACCACGGCCACCGTGACCAGTGCGGCGAAGATCGGCTCCCGGCTGTCGAGTGCCAGTGCCGCATGGCGGAACGCATTCAGCGCCAGGCCGAACAGCAATCCGGACAGCAGGCCCAGCGCCACCCCGGTGCGGGAATGGCGGACCTGGCGCGGGTCGGGCCAGCTCAGCATGGTCAGCCCGGCGGTGGCGACAGCGACCCCGGCCCAGGCGCCCCCGCTCAGCCGTTCGTGATAGATCACCAGCCCCGCCAGCGCCGTCAGTGGTAGCGAACTCTGCTGCAGCGCGGTGCCCAGCGCCAGGCCGCACCGGTGCATCGCCCCCAGCAGCGCCGCCGTGGCCAGGACCTGACTGGCCGCGCCTGCCACTGCCGGGACCCAGAACCCGCCCGACCAGTCGGGCTGCGCACCGGGCGCGAAGGGCAGAGCCACCAGCACGAACACCATGGAGAAGGGCAACCCGAACAGGAACCGCACCAGGGTCGCACCCCATGGACCGGACGTGCCCATCACCCCGCGCTGCAGGGCGTTACGGCCCACCTGGAAGGTCGCGGCGGCAATCGTCGCCGGGACCCACACCCACTCAGTCACGCTGTCGCCGTTTGCGCGCCAGTTCCAGCAGCATGGCGGGGGCGGACAGCAGCGGGTGCTTCTCGCGCCACGGCGTCACCGCCACCGCGATGCCGGTGTGCCGTTCCACCTTCCACGCGGCATAGCGCGCCGCGCCATCGAAGGTTGCCGCCGCGCGCACCAGCCGCACCACGTTCAGCGGTTTGCCCATGCGCCGCCGCCGCGCCCACCAGCGCCGCGCGCGCGCGCGCTGGCTGCGGGAGAGATACGGGATCAGCGTGGCGCCGTCCTGATCGAAGGCGATGCCTTCCCGCGCCCATATGGCGGGCAGCAGGCCGGTGAAATGGGTGCGGTGCGTGGCGAGGATCGTGTCGCCGCGCCCCGGCGCCTCGACCCGCAGCTCCGCCCGATAGGTGGCCTGGAACAGCGCGCGCCAGAACTCCTCCTCCGCGCCCCGCGCCGGGCCCAGCGCGGCGGCGAGCCAGGCGGCGGTGCCGGCGGCGGCATCCAGCGCCTTCGCCACGGCGGTCGCGTCTCCGTCGCTGCGCTGCCACACCAGCGCGGACGGCTGCACGAAACGTGCCCAGATGGTGGTGTCGACCGTCTCCCCGCCCGCCGCCGCGGCAAAGGTGGCCAGGTGCATGGTGGCGATCTTGGCGCGCAGGTCGCGGCCCTCGTGCTGCCATTCACGGTAGGACACGCGCGGCCATAGCCCGCGTTGAACAGGACCATCGGTCAGGACGTAGAAATCGAGCACGCCCTCCAGCGCGCCGGTGCGCAGGTTGGAACCGTAGAACAGCACCGCCGCAGCACCGGCTTCCGCCTGCGCAAGTGTGGCGGCAAAGGCGCTGACCGCGGGATCGATCGGCATCGGGCTCATGGCGTGACGAAGATCAGCTGCGGCCCGAGCGAGAGGCGGTAGCGGCCCGGCGGAAACGCCTCCCCGTCCAGGATGAACTGCTCGCCCAGATCCAGGCCGAACTCCTGCCCGCCCAGCAGGTGATAACCGCGCCGGACGGCGCCCCCGCCGATCAGCCCAGCCATGACCAGCGGAATGCGCAGCAGCACGCCGGCCCGCGCGCGGTCCACGATCGCCAGCCGCAGCGCGCCGCCCAGCTTGCGGAACGGGCGCACGCCGCCGGGAAACCGTTCCAGCGTGGAGGCGAACAGCATGAAGCGTTCGTCCGCCCGAGGCCCCTGCACATGCGGCAGCGGGCGCCCGGCGGAATCGCGCAGCCGCATGGGGGTGGACCGGCGGTAGGAATTGTCGGCCCTGCCGAACAGCGCCTGCAGCACGGTCCACAAGGCGGTCACCACCACGACCATGGCGTTGAACGCGCCGTGCCGGTGTGCCCGCTGCCCCAGCGCGACCGCGCGGGTATAAAGGCCGGCGCCCAGCGCGAAGCCGACCACCCGTGCCCGCGCGTTCTCCGCCTCCGCCACCATCAGCGGGCGGCGGCGGGTGCAATGGCCAGCAGCCGCCGCGATCAGCGCCCTGTCCAGCGACCAGTCGGCCGGCAGCGACAGGTCGGCCGCCAGCGCATTGGTCTTGCCGGCGGGCAGCAGGATCAGCGCCGGCCAGGCCTGGCCGAACACCGCCGTGCCGCAGGTCAGCACGTCGCGCACCGTGCCGTCGCCGCCATCCACCACCAGGTAATCGATCCGCTGCTCGGCAAAGCGGCGCAGGATGTCCAGCAGCTCGCCCCGGCGGGTCGGCGCCTCCACCAGCAGCGTGGCCGCGGCGCTGATCGCGGGTTCCACGCCGCCAGCATTGCGGTGGCTGCGCTGGTTGCGGATCACGCCGACCAGCGGCACGTCGCGCACCGGCGCGCGCACCGCATCGGACAGCCCGGCCTCTGCCAGCGGCGCGACCGGCAGCTGGTCGAACAGGTGGATGGTCGCGTTCATGGTGCCTGCGCATTTACCCTAAAATGGCAGGATGACCATCACCTGCCCGTAGAGGCGGGCCCCTGCCGCTGCACCGGTGAACGCAGGCTTGCCCCGCCGCCCCGGTCCGATAGGCTGTGCGGCATGTTCACCGACCTGCTGCCCGCCGCCACGGCCCTTGCCCCCCGCCTCGTCGCGCTGCGCCGCGCGATCCATGCCGAACCGGAGCTGGGGCTGCAGACCCCGCTGACACTGGCCAAGGTGCGCGAGGAGCTCGCCGACCTGCCGCTGGACTGGCGGGAGGGTACCTCCGCCACCGGCGCGATCGCCATCCTGACGGGTGGACGTCCCGGTGGATCGGTGCTGCTGCGCGGCGACATGGACGCGCTGCCCATGGCGGAGGCGACCGGCCTGCCCTTCGCCTCCACCATCGCCGGCCGGATGCATGCCTGCGGCCACGATGCGCACACCGCCATGCTGACCGGCGCCGCCCGGTTGCTGGCGGCGCGGCAGCATGAACTGGCGGGCGAGGTCCGCTTCATGTTCCAGCCAGGGGAGGAAGGCTTCCATGGCGCGCGGCACATGATCGAGGACGGCCTGCTCGATCCCCGGCCCGATGCCGCCTTCGCACTGCACATCATGCCCGACATGCCGCACGGGCAGGTTACCTGCCGCCCCGGCACAATGATGGCCGCGGCGGACATGCTGCGCATCGTCGTGACGGGCCGCGGCGGCCATGCCAGCCTGCCGCACCAGACGCGCGACCCGGTGCCGGTAGCGGCGGAGATCATCACCGCGATCCAGGCACTGGTCACGCGCCGCTACAGCGCGGCGGAGGCGACCGTCATCACCATCACCACCCTGCAGGCGGGCAGCGCGCACAATGTGATCCCGAATGAGGTGGTGCTGATCGGCACGGTCCGCACGCTGAGCGCGGAGCGACGGGCGGATGTGCGCGGCGCGCTGGCGCGCCTGGCTGATGGCATCGCCGGTGCGCACGACTGCACGGCCGAGGTCACCGTGACCGACGGCTTCCCGCCGACCGTCAACGATCCGCGCGCCGCCGCGCTGGTGGCGGAGGTCGCCGGCGCGCTGCCGCAGGCCGACTACGTGCCGATGGCGCATCCGCTGATGGGGGCGGAGGACTTTTCCTACGTGTTGCAGCAGGTGCCCGGCGCCATGGCCTTCCTGGGCGTGGCGCCGGCCGACAGCAACGATCCCTCCGTCCTGCCGGGCCTGCATTCCACCCGCATGCTGCTGGACGAGGGCGCCCTGCCCCGCGGCGCCGCGCTGCTGGCCGGCTGCGCGCTGCACTTCCTGCAGCGCGGCTGGCCGACTGGCGCCTGAGACGTATCAGAACTGCAGGCTGGCGCCGACCATCACGTTGCGCGGGGTGCCCCAGCGATACTGGCTGTAGAAGCCGATCTGGCTGAAATATTCCTCGTCCAGCAGGTTCTCCAGATTGGCCTGCAGCTGCAGCTGCTCGGTCAGCTGGTAACGGGCCATCAGGTTCACGACCGCATAGCCGCCCTGTTCGAACCGGGGCGTGATCACCTCCCCGCTCGGCAGGGTCAGCACGCCGTCGGAATAGGCGCGGCTGCGATAGTTCACGCCGCCGCCGACCGTCAGCGGCGACAGGCCGCCATCGGGGGTGAAGGTGGTGAACAGCTTCAGCAGCTTGCGCGGCTGGTCGGTCAGCACGTCATCGCCGGCGGCATCCTCCGCCTCGAACAGGCTGAAGCCGGCATTGATGTTCCAGCCGGGCACGATCTCGCCCGTCGCCTCGATCTCGAACCCCTTGCTCACCACGCCCTCGCCCGCCTCGTAGGTGGTGCGCGGCAGGCCACCGGGGACGGTTGGCGGTGCGGTCAGGGGATTGAGGGCGACATTGTCCTGCTCGATGCGGAACAGGGCGATCGTGGTCTGCAGGGCCTCGTCGAAGAAGGCGCTCTTCAGGCCCACTTCGTAGGACACGCCCTGCAGCGGATCCAGCTGCACGAAGTCACGGCCGACCTCGCTCTGCGGCTGGAAGATCTCGGTGTAACTGGCGTAGAGGCGGTGGTTCGGCGTCAGGTCGAACAGCGCACCGGCATAGGGGATGAACACGCCGTCATCGCCGAAGTCGCTGCGCACGTCGTAATTGATGCCGGTCTGTTCCCAGCTGGCGATGCGCCCGCCGCCGATCAGCTTCAGCCGGTCCGACAGGTTCAGCCGCACCGCGCCATAGACGCCGGTCTGCTTGACCCGCTCGTCCACCCGCAGGGTGGTCTCGTCCGTGAAGCCGGGGTCTGGATATCCACCGTCATAGCCCAAGAACGGGTAATCGACCGCCTGGTAGCCGGCCACCGGCGCGAAGGTGGAGGTGTCGCGCACCAAGTTGGAATGCAGCCCGCCCACCACGATCTCGTGCTCGCGGCCGAACAGGTTGACCAGGCCGTTGACCTGCCCGTTGAAGCTGCTCTGCCGGTTGTCGCCTTCATCCTTGTAGGGATAGGCCGATCCGATCGTGCCGGTGTCCGCATCCACGAAGCCGGAGAAGTACAGCAGGGTCGCCTGCTGCTGGTTGCGCACGAAGTTGTAATGCACCTGCGCGCGCCAGCCATTGCCGAAATCATGCTCGCCGCTGATGAACAGGTTGCTGTTGTCGCTGTTCCAGTGCGTCCACGGCGCCGAAGTCGTCTGGCTGCGATCGAACTCCACGAAATCGCCGTTGCTGTCATAGGTCGGCAGCGCCCCCCAGGCGACGCCGCTGGGCCGGTGGATCTGGTGGCTGTAGCCGGCGCGCACCTCCGTATCGGGCGTCAGGTCGGCCTCGACCGTGCCGTAGAGAACCGTCTTCTCGTTCTCGTACCCGTCGATGAAGTTGTCGCCCTGCTCGTACCGGGCGACGCCGCGGAAGCGGACGCGGCCATCGGCGGACAGGGCCCCGCCCACATCGGCCGTGGCGCGCAGCGTGTTCCACGATCCGTACTGCACGTCGGCATAGCCGGTCCAGTCCACGCTGTTGGCCTGCTTGCGCACCATGTTGATGCTGGCCGACGGCTCGCCCGCGCCTGTCATCAGGCCAGTGGCGCCGCGCACCACCTCCACCCGGTCGAAGATGGAGACGTCGATGTTGGTCTCGCCCGCACCGCCCGCCAGCGTCCAGGCCATCGGCACGCTGTCGATCTGGTAGTTGGTGATCTGGAAGCCGCGCGCGTAGAAATTGTTGCGCACATCGTCGATCGTCTCGGACGTGACGCCCACCGCATTGTCCACCACATCGGCGATGCTGACCAAGTTCTGGTCGCGGATGCGCTGCGCGGTGATGATCGACACCGATTGCGGCGTCTCGCGGACCGTCAGGCCCAGCCCGGTCGCGGTGTCGATGGCATCGGCGATAGTGTAGCTGCCGCTGACGATGATGTCGTCATTCGCGCCATCATCGTGGTTCGCGGTCGCTTGCGCATCCTGGGCCAGCGTCGGCACCGCCGACAGAAACAGCGCCGGCAGTGCGGCCCCCAGCAACATCGCAGACTTCACGCGCATGACTTTTCCCATCCAGCTTCCTCCCGGTGGAAGGCTCGACGGGGCGCATAGTGTTTGTGAAACTTATTCTCAATAGCTTTCTAGCAGGCGTCTGGCGATCACGGCTGCATCAGCATCCGGGCCACCGCGCGACGGGCCAGAGGCAGGCGGGCACCGGCGCGCAGGGTGGCATGGCGCACCAGCCGGGCGGGCAGGCTGTCATCGGCGTACAGGCCGACCAGCAGGTTGGTCGCGGTGTAGATGGGCCGCGTTGCCAGCCGGTGCGCCGCCTCGAACCGGCGCAGCAGCAGCGAATTGCCCCAGTCTGCCGCGGCCCCGGCCTTGCCGATCAGCCCGGCCAGTGTGGCGACACCCTGCAGGCCCAGGTTGAAGCCATGGGCCGTCACCGGATGCATTCCCACCGCCGCATCGCCGACCAGTGCGGCGCGAGTGGCGGCGAAATGCGCGGCATAGGTCACTGCCAGCGGATAGACATGCGGCCCCGCCTCCACCTGCATCGCGCCCAGCCGGTTGCCGTAGCGGCGGGTGATTTCCGCCCCCAGCTCCTCCGGCGACAGGGCCGAGATGCGGGACACCTCGTCATCCTCCACCGTCAGCACGGCGGAGGAGTGGCGTCCGTTCAGCGGCAGCATGGCAATGGTATGGCCATGCTGGAACCATTCGGTGGCGGTCGCCCGATGATCCCCGTCATGCGCGACGCGGGCCAGCACCATGCTCTTGCCCAGCCGCTTCACCTGCGCGCCGATGCCCAGCGCCTCACGCACCTTGCTGAAGCGGCTGTCGGCGCCGACCAGCAGCCTGGCCGTCAGCACCTGCCCGTTGGCCAGGGTGACGCGGGCAGCGGCGCGATCGGTGGCGACGCCCTGCACCGCCACGTCGGTCAGCAGGGTGACGTTCGGGTGTGTGGCGACCACCTCGAACAGCGCGCGGCGGATCAGGTGGTTGGACACCAGCTGCCCCAGCCATTGTGCCCCGCCGCTGCCGGGATCGAAGCCGAGCGCGAACGGCGATTGCCCGTTTAGCACCTGCGCCTCGCGCAAGGGCGCGCGGCTTGCCGGATCGATCCGGTCCCAGGCGCCCACCTGCTGCAGGAAGGCGATCGAGCGATGCGTCAGCGCGATGTAGCGGCCATCCTCCGCCGGATCGGCCAGTGCGGCGCGGCCCTGCCGCTCCACCACCGCGATGCTGCGGCCCAGCGGCGCCAGTGCCGCCGCGAGGGCCAGCCCCACCGGGCCGCCGCCCACGATGATCAGGTCATGCTCCATACCCGCCCAAGTGCGCCCGCCCCGCGCTGTCCACAAGGGCGCAATATGTCCCATGCCCGCCAGAAAACATGCATTTGGCGTTGCAGATGCAACCGGATGCGGTGATGGTCGCGGCAAGATAAAAGACCAACCGGGGACACATCGCCCATGCGCCGTCGCACCTTCATCGCTGCCATGCCGGCCGTCACGCTGGCGCCGGCTGCCTTGGCCCAGAGCAACAGTGCGCCGCCGGGCGGGGGTCAGGGTGGTGCGCCGATGCCCGCGAGCGATGCCAGCCCGCCGCCCGTCTGGCCGGAGGGAGAGGCGCGGTTCCTGCGACCGGACGTGCAGGCGGGCGATCGACCGGTCGGCGCCAGCTTCGCCAGCCGCACCGCCGCCTATGGCCTGCACGGCGCGGCCGGCACCGCGCATCCGCTGGCGACGCAGGCCGGCATCGCCATCCTGCGCGCGGGCGGTTCGGCCGTTGATGCCGCCATCACCATCAACAGTTGCCTGGGCCTGCTGGAGCCGACCGCCAACGGCATCGGTGGCGATTGCTACGCCATGGTGTGGGACCCGGCGGAGCGGAAGGTGATGGGGCTGGCGGGATCGGGCGCCTCCCCCATGGGCCTGTCGCTGGCGACGGTGCGCGAGCGGTCACGCAATGGCGTGCTGCCGGCGCTGGGTGCGCTCAGCGTGTCGGTGCCGGGCACGGTGGACGCCTGGTGGACGCTGCACCAGCGTTACGGCAAGCTGCCGTGGCGTGACCTGTTCGCGCCGGCCATCGCCATGGCGACCGAGGGCACGCCGGTGCCCGACATGATCGCCTGGTACATCCGCCGCAGCCTGATCGGCTTCCGCCGCCCGAACAACGGGCTGGAGGAGTCCGAGAACGCGCTCAAGACCTATGGCATGGCCGATGGGCAGGGGCCGCAGACTGGGCAGGTGTTCCGCAACCCGGACCTGGCGCGCACCTACCAGATGATTGCCGAGGGCGGGCGCGATGCGTTCTACACCGGGCCGATCGCGCGCACCATCGACGCCTATTTTCGCCGCATCGGCGGCTGGCTGCGGGCGGAGGACCTGGCGCGCCATCGCAGCGATTGGGTGCAGCCACACAGCACCGACTATCGCGGCACCACCGTGCATGCCCTGGGCGAGAACACGCAGGGCATCGCCACGCTGCAGATGCTCAACATGCTGGAACTGTTCGACCTGAAGGGCGCAGGCTTCCAGTCCGCGCAGTCGATCCACCTGCAGGCGGAAGCCAAGCGCCTCGCCTACGAGGATCGCGCGCGGTATTACGCTGATCCCAGGTTCACCGACCTGCCGGTCGAATGGCTGGTGTCGAAGGAGTATGCGGCGGAGCGCGCGAAGCTGATCCGGCCGGACCGGATCGCGCCGGACGTGCAGCCGGGCAACGCGCCCAGCCGGGGCGACACCACCTATTTCAGCTGCGCCGATGACAGCGGCATGATGGTGTCGCTGATCCAGTCGAACTTCCGTGGCATGGGGTCGGGGCTGGTGGCGGACGGGCTGGGCTTCATGTTCCAGGACCGGGGCCAACTGTTCAGCCTGGCTGACGGCCACCCCAACATCTATGCCCCCGGCAAGCGGCCGTTCCAGACCATCATCCCCGGCTTCGCCACCCGCGGCGACCAGCCGTGGATGAGCTTCGGCGTGATGGGCGGCGACATGCAGCCGCAGGGACAGACGCAGATCATCCTCAACACCGTGGATTACGGGCTGGACATCCAGTCCGCCGGGGACGCGCCGCGCTGGCATCACGAGGGGTCGTCCGAAGTGATGGGCGAAGATGCCGCCGACCTGCCCGATACCGGCCTGCTCAGGCTGGAAACCGGCGTGCCGGAGAAGACCCGTGCGGAACTGGCCAGTATGGGCTGGACCATCGGCGATCCCGATGGCGGTTTCGGCCGGTATCAATGCGTCGAACACCGGCGTGACGGGGATGCCCGCGTCTATGCCGCGGCCAGCGAGATGCGCGCCGATGGCTGCGCGCTGGCCTACTGAACCGAATGCACAGGGGAATATCCATGTACCGCCGTATCGCCGCCCTCGCCTTGCTGGCGGGCACCGCCCTGCCATTGTCCGTCCTCGCGCAGGAGGTCACGCCCCCTGCTGCCCCCAAGTGGGACGTCAACGCCCCCACCGGCGCCACCATCCGGCAGGTGCCGTTGCGGGTCGACGAAGGCAGCTGGATGGACCTGGACGTCAGCCCTGACGGCCGCACCCTGGCGTTCACGCTGATGGGCGACATCTACACCATGCCGGTCGACGGCGGCACGCCCACGCGCATCGCCGAAGGGCTGGCATGGGAGGTGCAGCCGCGCTTCAGCCCCGATGGGCAGCGGATCGCCTTCACCAGCGACCGGGGCGGCGGCGACAACATCTGGGTCATGAATGCCGACGGCAGCGACAAGCGGCAGGTGACGAAGGAGGACTTCCGCCTGCTGAACCAGCCGAGCTGGAGCCCGGACGGGCAGTTCCTGGTGGCCAAGAAGCACTTCACGACCGGCCGCTCGCTCGGCACCGGGGAGATCTGGCTGTACCATGTCAGCGGGGGGGCCGGCGTGGCGCTGGTGGAGCGGCCCAACCCCACGCACCAGAAGGAGCTGGGCGAGCCGGTCTACGCCGCCGATGGCAGTGCGGTGTACTACACCCGCAACGTCACGCCGGGCCCGATCTTCGAATATGCGCAGGATTCCAACACCAACCTGTTCGACATCGAGCGGTACGACTTCGGCACGGAGGAGGTGAGCACGGTCGTCACCGGCGCCGGCGGCGCGGTGCGGCCGACGCCCAGCCCCGATGGCAAGCTGATCGCCTTCGTGCGGCGCGAGGCCACCCGGTCCAAGCTGTACGTCAAGGATCTGGAGAGCGGCGAGGAACGCAAGATCTTCGACGACCTGGACCAGGACGTGCAGGAGACCTGGGCGGTCACCGGCGTCTATCCCAACATGGCCTGGCTGCCCGACAGCCGCGCACTGATGTTCTGGGCCGGCGGCAAGATCAACCGCATCAATGCCGACGGGACCGGCGCCCGCGTGATCCCCTTCGCGGTGGACGACACCCGCGGGGTGATCGACGCGCCGCATCCGGAAATCGCCGTCGCGCCCGACCGCTTCACCACCGCCATGCCGCGCTTCGCCAGCGTCTCGCCGGACGGGCGCCAGGTTGTGTTCGAAAGCCTGGGCAAGCTGTGGCTGAAGCCGGTCGCCGGTGGCGAGCCGCGCCGGCTGACGCGCGGGGGCGCCGGACCGGACGGCGGCTTCGAGCTGTTCCCCAGCTGGTCCCGCGATGGCCGCCAGATCGTGTTCGTCGGCTGGACCGATGACGATCTCGGCCGCATCCGCACCGTCTCCGCCAGCGGCGGCACCCCGCGCGACGTGACGGAGCAGCCGGGCCATTATGCCCGCCCGCGCTTCAGCCCCGATGGTGCGACCATCGTGTTCGAACGGGTCGATGATGGCGGGCTGACCAACCCGAACTGGGCGGCCGACCCCGGCGTCTATCGCGTCGCGGCGACCGGCGGCGATGTGATGCGCGTGGCCCGCGGCCTGGCCGCGCCGCAGTTCGGTGCCGGCAATGACCGGATCTTCATGATCGCGGAAGAGGCCAAGGACGGAGAGAGCGAGCGCCAGCTGGTCAGCACCGATCTCGGCGGGCAGGACCGCCGCGTCCATGCGACCGGCGCGCTGGCGACCGACTACATCGTGTCGCCCGACAGCCGCTTCGTCGCCTTCCGCCAGAACTACGCCGCCTTTGTCGTGCCGCTGATGCCGGGCGGGCAGGCGGTGTCGCTGGCGCCCGATGCCAAGGCGCTGCCGGTGACCCGCGCCAGTGCCGGCGGGGCGGATTACATCACCTGGTCCGGCGATGGCGCGCGCCTGCACTGGAGCCTGGGGCCGGTGCTCTACACCGCGGACACCGCGCAGCTGTTCCCCGCCGCACCGCGGGCCGAAGGCGAGCAGGGTTTCACCCCGCCCGCCGCCGGCGTGTCGCTGGCGATGGAGGTGGACGCGGCCAAGCCGACCGCCACCGTGGCGCTGACCGGTGCGCGCATCCTTACCATGGCGACGCCCGATGGCGGGATCGTGGAGGATGGCGTGGTGGTGATCCGTGGCGATCGCATCGTCGCGGTCGGTCCGCGCGCCTCCACCCCGGTGCCGGCCGGCGCGACGGTGGTGGATGCGACCGGCAAGACCATCATGCCCGGCCTGGTCGATGCCCATGCGCATGGCCCGGCGGGCACGGACGAGCTGGTGCCGCAGCGCAATTGGTCCATGCTGCAGAACCTGGCGCTGGGCACCACCACGATCCACGACCCGTCCAACACCAGCAGCGAGATCTTCGCCGCATCGGAGATGCAGCGTGCCGGCCTGATCCTTGCCCCGCGCATCTTCTCCACCGGGGAGATCGTCTACGGCGCCAAGGCGGCGGACGTCTATGCGGAGATCAACAGCCTGGACGATGCGCTGGCGCATGTCCGCCGGCTGAAGGCGCAGGGCGGGCACAGCGTCAAGAACTACAACCAGCCGCGCCGCGACCAGCGGCAGCAGGTGGTGGAGGCCGCCCGGCAGGAGAACATGCAGGTCGTGGCCGAGGGCGGTTCGCTGTTCGGCATGGACATGAACCTGGTGGCGGATGGCAACTCCACGCTGGAGCACAATGTCCCGCTGAACGTGTTCTATGACGACGTGCTGCAGTTCTTCAGCGCCAGCACCACCAACTACACCCCGACGCTGGTGGTCAGCTATGGCGGGCTGGCGGGCGATCCGTACTGGCGGCAGGCGACCGACGTGTTCGCCCATCCGCTGCTGCAGGCGCACACCCCGCCCGACCGGCTGCTGGCCGCCAATGCCCGGCGCATCACCGCGCCGGAATCCAACTTCGTGGATGACGACAATGCGCGGGAGGCCGCCCGCCTGGCGGAGCGCGGCGTGAAGGTGGCGATCGGCGCGCATGGCCAGCAGGCCGGCATCGGCGCGCATTGGGAACTGTGGAGCTTCGTGCGTGGCGGCATGACCCCGGTACAGGCACTGGGCGCGGGCACCATCGTGGCGGCGCAGTCGCTGGGCATGGCGCGCGACATCGGCTCGCTGGAAGTGGGCAAGCTGGCCGACCTGCTGGTGCTGGATGCCGATCCCAGCGCCGACATCCGCAACAGCGACAAGGTGCATCAGGTGATGCTGGGCGGGCGGCTGTACGATGCCGCAACGCTGAACGAGGTGGCGACCGGCGATGCGACGCGTGGCGCCTACTGGTGGGAGAAGTGAGCGTGAGCACCCAGATGAACCGCCGGCTGTTCCTGGGCAGCGCCAGTGCCGTGGCGGTGGCCGCTGCCATGCCGGCCGCGGCGCAGGTCGCTGCGCCGGCGGCTGCCAGCCCCTCCCCGGCCGATGCGCAATTGCGCGCGATGCTGAACCGGTTCTTCGCCGCGCGGTTGACCGAAAGCCCCGAAAGCGCGACCCGGCTGGGCCTCGACACCGGCGAACTGGCGCCGTTGCGCTCGCAGCTGGACGATCGCTCCGCCGCTGGCGTCGCAGCCGATCTGGCCCGGGCCAAGGCGGAACTGGCGGAGTTGCAGGCGGTGCCGGTGGCACCGCTGTCGCCCTCCAGCCGGCTGGATCACGAGGTCGTGACCTACCAGCTGGAACACGCGATCAGCGGGGCGGAGCGGTTCACCTATGGCGCCAGCATGGGCCGCTACGCCCCCTATGTGCTGACGCAGCTGACCGGCGCCTATCGTGACGTGCCGGATTTCCTGGATTCGCAGCACCGCATCAAGGATGCCGCGGATGCCGATGCCTATCTGGCGCGTGTCGCCGCCTTCGCCACCGCGACCGACCAGGACACGCAGCGGCAGGCCGACGATGCAACGGCCGGCGTGTTCGCGCCCGATTACCTGCTCGACACGACCCTGACCCAGCTGGGCCAGCTGCGCGACCAGCCGGCCGGCGAGACGGTGCTGGTCGGCGCGCTGGCGCGCAAGCTGACCGAAGCGGGGCTGCCCGGCGATCGCGTGGCGCAGGCCACCGCCATCGTGGAGGGCGAGGTGTTCCCCGCACTCGACCGGCAGCGCGCGCTGCTGACCGACCTGCGCGCCCGCGCCACGCATGATGCCGGCGTGTGGCGCCTGCCCGATGGGGAGGCGTATTATGCCGCCGCGGCCGAGGCGGCGACGACCGTGGCACTGGACGGGGCGGAGATCCACCGGCTGGGGCTGGAACAGGTGGCCCAGATCAGCGACCGGATCGACGGTATCCTGCAGGCACAGGGCATGACGCAGGGCACCGTGGGCGCCCGGCTGGTAGCGCTGAACGAGCGGCCCGACCAGCTATTCCCCAATACCGACGAAGGCCGGGCCGCGCTGCTGGCCACGCTGAATGCGCAGATCGAGGGCATGTCCGCACGCCTGCCCGAACAGTTCAACACCCTGCCGCAGGCACCGGTGGAGGTGCGCCGCGTACCCCCGTCGATCCAGGATGGCGCGCCCGGCGGATATTACCAGAGCGCGTCGCTGGATGGATCGCGCCCGGCGATCTATTTCATCAACCTGCGCGACACCTTCAACCGGCCCAAGTTCGGGCTGGCGACGCTGTCCTATCACGAGGCGGTGCCCGGCCATCACCTGCAGGTGATGACGGCACTGGAATCCGACGCGATCCCGCTGCTCCGCCGCCGGGGTGGCTATTCCGGCTACTCCGAAGGCTGGGCGCTCTACACGGAGCAGCTGGCGGACGAGATGGGCATGTATGATGGCGATCCGCTGGGACAGGTCGGCTACCTGCAGTCGCTGCTGTTCCGCGCCACGCGGCTGGTGGTCGATTCCGGCATGCATCACCAGCGCTGGAGCCGGGAGAGGGCGACCGACTTCCTGATCGACACCACCGGCATTGCCCGCCAGCGCAGCCAGAACGAGATCGACCGCTACACCGCCTGGCCGGGCCAGGCATGCAGCTACAAGATCGGGCACACCCAGTGGGTCAAGCTGCGCGATGCGGTGAAGGCGAAGCAGGGCGCCGCCTTCGACCCGCGCGCCTTCCACGATGTGCTGCGCGACGGGCCGATGCCGCTGACCGTGCTGGAGCGGCTGGTGACGGAACGCATGTTGGCATAAACGAACCGGACCGATGTTTCCCCGGGGAAACATCGGTCCATTCTGGTTACGGCAGTCAGACCTGCCTGCTGGCGATATACGCGTCGACCTGCTCGGTCAGCACCTCTAGCGGCAGGGCGCCATTGCCCAGCACCACCTCGTGGAAGTCGCGGATGTCGAACCGGTCGCCCAGCGCGGCCTCAGCCTTCTGGCGCAGGCCGGCGATGTGCAGCTGGCCCACCATGTAGCTGGTCGCCTGGCCCGGATTGTTGAGGTAGCGGTCGATCTCCTTGACGATGTCACGCTCCGACACCGGGGAATTGGCGCGGAAGTAGTCGATTGCCTGTTCCCGGGTCCACTGCTTGGCGTGCATGCCGGTATCCACCACCATCCGGATCGCGCGCCACATCTGCAGCGACAGCATGCCGAAGCGCGCCTCCGGCGTCTGGTACAGGCCCATCTCGCCGGCCAGCCGCTCGCTGTAGAGGCCCCAGCCTTCGATATAGCTGCCGTAGAAGCCGAAGCGGCGGAACTTGGGCAGACCGGGCAGCTCCTGGGCGCGGGCGATCTGGAAATGATGGCCCGGTGCGCCTTCATGCGCGGCGATGCTTTCCACCTGCAGGCGCGACACCTGCGTCATGTCGGCCAGGTTGACGTAGAAGATGCCGGGCCGCGAACCGTCCGGTGCCGGCCGGTTGTAGAACGCGACGGAGGCGGTTTCCTGCCGCCATGGTTCCACCGCCCGAACCTCCAGCGCAGCTTCGGGCAGCCGGTGGAACCAGTTGGGCGCCTCCGCCATGATCTTCGCGATCACGGCGCGCGACTCGGACAGATACTGCTCCTTGCCGCTCTCGTCGTTGGGGAGGCGGTATTGCGGATCGGTGCGCACCGCGGCGATCAGCGCGTCCAGCGTCCCGGCATAGCCCATCTCCTGCCGCGCCGCGTCCATCTCCGCCCGGATCGCCGCCACCTGGCTCAGGCCGAGCTGGTGGATCTGCTCCGCGCTCATGTCGGTGGTGGTGTAATAGGCCAGCCGCGCCGCGTAATATTCGCCGCCATCGGGCAGGCTCCACGCGCCATTGTTGCCCGTCGCCAGCGGTTCCACCGCGTCCAGCGCGGCGAACAGCGTGTCGAAGCCCTGCCGGAACGGCCCGGCCAGCGCGGCGCTTGCCTCTGCCACCAGCGCCTCGCGCGTGGCGGCGTCCGTCTCCAGCGCCGACACCTTCTTGCGGAAGTCGGCCAGCACGGTGCTGTCCGCGCCATCATCGAACGGCGCACCGGTGATGACCAGCTGCGCATCGGCGCGGGCGGGCGCGAACACCATCTTCGGCGGCACGATGCCGGCCTCCGCCTGGGTACGGATCCGGGCGGCGACCTCCCCCATCACGCGCTGCGCCTCGATGATCCGGGCGATGTAGGCCCGGGCATCGTCGACCGTCTCGACCCGATGTTCGTTGATCAGGAACACCGGGATGTCGCCCGCCGGGCTGCCATTGGTGGATACGGGGAAGAAGTGGTTGCGCCAGGCGAACTGCCGCCGGTCCTGCTCCACCGCCTGTTCGAACAGGCGATAGCTGACCCGGCCCGCCGGGCTCAGCCGGGCGGGGTCGAAGTCCCGCCGCAGCTGCGCCAGCTGTTCCTCCCGCAAGGCCAGCGCCTGCGCGGCGCCGGCATCGGTGTAGTCGTCCAGCCGGTCGTATCCGGTCTTCAGCCCCAGGCTGGTCATGCCTTCCGGGCTGAGCGCGAGCGAGGCATCGAAGGCCGCGTCCAGGAAGGTGGTGAGGCGCGCATCCTCCGCGCTGTCCGCCGCTGCCGTCGCTGCGCCGGCCGCCGGTTGCTGCTGCGCCGCCGCCGGCAGGGTGACCGCCGCTGCCGCCAGCAGCCCGGCGCCGAATGTCCGCACGAAACTCATTGCCTGCTCCTTGTCGCCCGATGCCGGGTCAGTTGATGCGCTTGACCTGCATGCTGCGGGCGCCATCCACCCGTGCGTTATAGCTGCCCAGTGCGCCAGCCGTGATGGTGACGGGGTCGCCGGCGCGCGGGAAGTAGTTGGTCCGCGCCTCCGTCGTCTGCCACTGCGACCCGTCCTCCAGCACCAGCAGATGCAGCCCGCGGGAGAATGGCCGCACCTGTGCCAGCGTGCCGGTGATGGACCGGATCTGCTCCTCCGCCTCGTCGCGTGCGCCACCTTCGAACAGGCTGATTCGCGGCAGGGAGAAGCCGAACACCGCCCGCTTGGCATCGCGCACCGCGGCGCGGTCCACCAGCACCACCTCGTTCGCGGCCTGCGCATCGACCAGCGCGGCGGCCGCGCGGTCCAGGCAGACGAGCCGTTCGGCATCGACGGCCAGCGCGCGGCAGGCGGTCAGGTCGGCGATCAGGCCCGCAGCCGGGCGGTCGGCGGCAGCGTCCTGCGCCGATGCGTGTGGCGCGCAGGTCACCGCCAGCAGGCCAAGCATCGTTCGCACCATCAGGGGCCGCATGCACCATCTCCCGGGTCTGTCACAGTTCCGCCACACATTACGATCCTGTGACGTTAAAGCCACTATCTTGTGTAAGATGATACTATTCGCGGAATCTCGTTGCTCGCAAGTGCGATAAATCCATACACCTGTTGCCAGTCGCCCTGCGCGATGACGCTGCGGGACCGCAACAGGGACGGTCCGCTGCGAACAAGAGGGACTTCGAAACTCATGAGGAAGCTGACGCGTCCGAAGCTGCTTGCTTCGACCCTGCTGGTGGGCGCTTTCGCCACCCCGGCCTTCGCGCAAGTTGCACCGCAGACCACGGACAACGTTGCCGGTACGCCGAACACCGCGAGTGCTCAGGTCACCGCGCAGGATATCACCGCACCCAGCGGCAACGACATCATCGTAACCGGCTCGCTGATCCGCAATCCCAACCTGCTGGCCGCCAATCCGGTCACCGTGGTCGGCTCGGACGAGATCGACCTGCAGCAGAGCACGCTGGCCGAAGAGCTGCTGCGCGAACTGCCGGGCGTCGTTCCCTCCATCGGTTCGGCCGTGAACAACGGCAATGGCGGCGCGTCCTTCGTCGATCTGCGCGGCCTGGGTGCCAACCGCAACCTGGTGCTGCTGGACGGCGTGCGCCTCGCCCCCGGTACGCTGTCGGGCCAGTTCGATCTCAACAACATTCCGCTGGCCCTGGTCCAGCGGGTCGACGTGCTGACCGGTGGTGCTTCCACCACCTATGGCGCGGATGCGATCACCGGCGTCGTCAACTTCATCACTCGCACAGATTTCGCCGGCGTTGACCTGTCGGTAACGGGCGGCATCCCGGAAGCCGGCGACGGCAAGAGCTTCCGCGCCGACCTGACCGTGGGCGCCAACTTTGCCGACAATCGCGGCAACGCGGTGCTGTCGGTCGGCTACCAGTCGGTCGATCCGGTGTTCCAGGGTGATCGCGAGATCTCGGTCAACCAGATCGATTCCTTCACTGGCGCCATCGGCGGTTCCGGCACGTCTGTCCCCTCGCGCTTCTCCGGCGTGAACCCGACCGGTGCCGACTCCTTCACCGATGGCCCGAACGTGCAGGCCGGTTCGCGCCAGATCGGCCCGAACGGTGCATTCAATGCCGGCAGCGGGTTCGTTCCGTTCAACTTCAACCCGGACAACATCTTCCAGGTCCCCTTCGAGCGGTTCAACGCCTATGCTGCGGCGAACTACGAAGTGTCGGACAGCGTGGAGTTCTACAACCGCGCCCTGTTCTCCAAGAACTCGGTCAGCACGATCATCGCGCCGTCCGGCGCGTTCGGCACCCCGGTCTCGGTCAGCCTGAACAATCCGTTCCTGACGGCCGCCCAGCGCACCGCGTTCTGCGCCTTCGACACCAACCCCGCCGTCGGCTACAGCGCCCGCTTCTCGGCAGCGGAGTGCGCCGCGGCAGCGACGGCCACCGGCCCGGGTGATCCCAACTATCGCCAGGTCGACAATGTCTCGGTCTTCCGCCGGGCGACCGAAGTCGGCCCGCGTGTCTCCGAATACACCACGACCTACTTCGATTACCGGGCCGGCGTGCGCGGCAGCATCACCGATGACCTGCAGTACGACGTGTTCGGGTCCTACGGCGAGAGCGACAACCTGCAGACGATCACCGGCTACACGCTGAACAGCCGCGTGGCACAGTCGCTGCTGGTCACCCGCGCGGCCGACGGCACCGCCGCCTGCCAGAGCGATGCCAATGGCTGCGTTCCCGTCAACTGGTTCGGCCCCGAAGGCTCGATCACGCCGGACATGGTCGATTTCCTGACCGGCATCAGCACGTCGCAGACCAGCGCCACGCAGTTCCAGGCCCGTGGCACCATCAGCGGCGGCGCCGGCTTCGGTTCCCCCTGGGCGGCGGAGCAGGTCAGCTTCGCGGTCGGTGGCGAGTATCGCAAGTACACCGCTGCCAGCCTGTCGGACTCGTTGTCCTCCTCGGGTGACCTGGGCGGCGCCGGCGGCGCCAACCCGAACGTCTCGGGCGGCTACGACGTGTGGGAAGCGCTCGGCGAAGTCATCGTTCCGCTCGTCTCCGATCGCCCGGGCTTCCGGACGCTGCAGCTGGAAGGCGGGGTTCGCTATTCCGACTACCGCGTCGCTGCGCCCACTAGCCCGACCTACTCGACCACGACCTGGAAGGTCGGCGGCCGCTGGGAACCGGTCTATGGCGTGACCATCCGCGGGATCTTCAACCGCGCCGTCCGCGCACCGAACATCGACGAGCTGTTCCGTCCGATCAACACCCTGCTGACCAACCTGTCGGATGATCCCTGCGCCAGCCTGGACGATTCCGGTGTCTCGCTGGGTCTGCCGACACCGACCGGCGTGCTGCGCGCGGTCTGCATTGCCCAGGGTGCCCCGGCGGAAACGATCGGCGCCATCGCGGTGCCGACCTCGGGTCAGGCCAACTACACCGGCGGTGGCAGCCTGACGCTGCAGCCGGAAACGTCGGACAGCTGGTCCGTCGGCACGATCCTGCAGCCCGACTTCCTGCCGGGCTTCAGCGCTTCGGTCGATTACTACAACATCGTGGTGAAGGACGCGATCAGCGAGCCGACCCCCGGTGACGTGATCGCAGCCTGCTTCATCAGCGATCTCAGCGTCAGCAACCCGGCCTGCACCGCCATCCGCCGCAACTCCATCGATGGTTCGCTGTCCGGTGATCCGTCGATCTCCCCCGGCCTGCCGATCAGCTTCTCCAACACCGGCCGGTTCGAGACGGACGGCATCGACCTGGTCCTGAACTACACCCGCGATTTCGGTGTGGTCGGCCTGTCGCTGGGCTTCAACGGCAACTGGACGAACAAGAACTCGTTCAACGCGGACGTGACCTCTCCGGTCAGCTCGCTGCGCGATTGCGTCGGCCTGTATTCGGAGAATTGCGGCTCGGTGAACGGTTCGATCCAGCCGACCTTCAGCTGGACCCAGCGCACCACGCTGACCTATGACGCACTGGATGTGTCGCTGCTGTGGCGGCACCTGTCCGGCGTCGATTACGAGCTGCAGGACGAGCGCGCGGCCTATACCGGTCCGGTGCCGACCGTGGGCGGCGGCGATTACAACTTCAATCGCATCCCGGCCTACGACTACTTCGACCTGAGCCTGCGCTATCAGCATGGCGAGCACCTGACCTACACGCTGACGGTCGCGAACCTGCTGGACGAAGAGCCGCCGCTGGTGGGCAACAATATCGGCTCCACCTCGCAGAACAGCGGCAACACCTTCCCGTCGACCTATGATCCCGTCGGTCGCCGGTTCCTGCTGGGCGCGCGTCTGCGGTTCTGATCCGCAGGTCGCCTGAGGCAACGACAAGGGGGCGGTCCTGGCAACAGGGCCGCCCTTTTTCGTGTCACACCAGCGGCTGCGGCAGGTCCATGGCGATGCCGTTGGCATCCGCCACCGCCTCCGCCCATTGCGCAACCAGCGCGATCTCCGGCCCGTGCGCCGCCCGCGCGGCATCATGCACCGCGCTGCGGTCGCCCGCGCCGAAGGCCGCGCCGGTCTTGGCATTGCGGGCGAAGGCCGGCCCGGCAGCAATCGCGGCGGCGTCCACCCGCAGCCCAAACAGGTCGCCCGTGGCCGCCAGCGCATCCGCCGGCCGGGCCAGCAGCGCCGCGCTGTCCAGCGTGCGCACGCTGTCGCCGAACCGCGCCGCGATCCGCCCGAACAGCCGATGCTGCGCCAGCCAGCCCAGCGCGGCGATCTGCAGGTCGGTATGACGCAGCGGATCGGCGGGTTCCACCGCCAGGTCGCACAGGCCGTCCGCCGCCAGCTTCGTCCACAGTTCGCGCACCCACAGCCGCCCCTCCAGCCCCTTGGATGCGACGGAGGCCAGGAAGGTCGGCAGCGGCGCGTACAGCAGCACCGCGCGTGCATCGGGCCGCAGCGACAGCATCGCCAGCACCAGTGCGTTGACGACGTTAGACGGCTTCACCAGCAGCGCCTCCCCCGTCGGGACCGGGGCCGCCAGCAGGCGCAACGCATCGTCCAGCCGCGCCGCCACGTCGCGCGGAGCCCCGCCCCGCCGTCGCCAGCCGGCCAGATCGTTCAGCACCTGCGGCTCCTTCAGCGCGTGGGCGGTTCCCGGCAGGTCGAAGGCGCGCGCCAGCAGCGTGGAGCAGCAGAAGGCCGAATGCACGATCAGCCGCAGCGGTGCGCCTGCCGCACCGACCCCCGCCACCGCCAGGTCCCGCGTCACCGCCACCGGCGCCCGGGCGGCGGCACCCAGTTCAGCATCGGTCAGGAACACCGCCCGGCTGCGCAAGTCCCGATCGGCGGGAATATAGTGAAAGGCGTCGGCCACCGCGTCGTAGCGATGGACCAGCCAGTCGGCGTCGCGCACAGGTGCAGGTCCGGTCGTCATGCGGCGGCGATGCCACGGTGACGGGCCGGCGAACAGGGGGCGTGGATTGGCTTTTGCCTTCGTGCGTGACCCGTGTTTTACTGCCTCATCAGTTCGGATGAAGGATCGACCATGCTGTTGCCTGTTCTTGCCGCCAGTGTGCTGACTCTGGCCGCCGCGCCCGCGCAGGCGACGGCGACCGCGCAGCCTGTCGCCACCCCCGCTGCCGCCGCTCCGGCGGCGCCGGCAGCGGATCCGGACAGGCGCATCTGCCGGCGCTTCACGGCCACGGGATCGCTGGTCCCCGGGCGGCGGGAATGCCGCACCGCCGCCGAATGGGACCGCATCGCGGAACGCGCGCAGGTGCAAGGCCGCGACGTGGTGGAACGGGCACGGTCCGGCTTGGCCGCCAGCAATTGACCGGCGCCGCGCCGACGGCCGATCCGCAACGCCTGCTCGCCCACGGCCAGGATCTGGCCCGACGGGGCGATAATGCCGGTGCGCGCGCCGCCTACCAAGCGGTCCTGGCGCAGGCACCGGGCAGCGCGGCAGCGCATAATGCGCTGGGCGTGCTGAGCCTGAACGAAGGCGATCCCGCCGGGGCGGAGCGGCATTTCGTCGCCGCGGCGGAGGAGGATGTCGCGGCGCCCGATCTGTGGCTGAACGCCGCCACCGCGCGCCGGCAGCAGGGCGATGATCCGGGGGAGCGTGACGCATTGCTGCGCGTGCTCGACCGCGATCGCCGGCACATCGGCGGCATCGTGCGGCTGGCGCAGCTGCACGAACGGATGGGCGAAACGGCGGCGGCGGCGCAGCGCTGGTCCACCCTGCTGCGGCTGGCGGAGGGGATCGCCGACCCCGCACCTCCGCTCCAGGCGGTGCTGGACCATGCCCGCCTAGCGGTTGCCGCCAGTACGCAGGGGCTGGCCGATCACCTGACGGACGGGATGGCGGCGGCACGCGCCACGCAGCCGGCGACGGCGCTGCGCCGGTTCGATGCCTGCGTGGATACGATGCTGGGCCGCCGGCGGATCTACACCAGCGAATGCCACGGGCTGCACTTCCCGTTCCTGCCGGCCGACGAGTTCTTCCCGCGCGAACACTTCCCGTGGCTGGAGCGGCTGGAGGCCGCCACCCCGGCCATCCGGGCGGAGGCTGAGGCGTTGCTGGCAGGGGATGGCGCCGGGCTGGTGCCGTATGTGGAGGAGGCGCCCGGCGCCCCGCCCAGCCGCTGGAGCGCACTGCGTGGCTCGCCGGACTGGAGCGTGCTGTATCTGTGGCGTTTCGGGAAGCGGCAGGCGGAGGCATGCGCCCGCGCGCCGCATACCGCCGCGCTGCTGGACAGCCTGCCCATGGCCGACATGCCCGGCCGCGCGCCGACCGCCTTCTTCTCCATCCTGCGCCCGCGCACCCGGCTGCCGGCGCATAGCGGGGTGAGCAATACGCGCGCCATCGTCCACCTGCCGCTGATCGTGCCGGAGCAGTGCGGCTTCCGCGTGGGCGGGGAAACCCGCCCGTGGCAGGAAGGTGAGGCCTTCGTGTTCGACGACACGATCGAGCATGAAGCGTGGAATGACAGCGATGATCCGCGCGTGGTGCTGATCTTCGATGTGTGGAACCCGCATCTGACCACCGCCGAGCGTGACCTGCTGCGCCGGTTCTTCGCGGTGGCGGATGCCAGCGGGTACCATGCCGGCAATGCCGGGCAGGTGGCGGACTAGCCCTCGATCGTCAGTACAAGGCGCAGCGACAGGGTTTCGCCGGGTGCAAGCAGCGCCATGCCTTCGCGGTTGATCGCATCGGGCAGGTGGCTGACCGGTTCCAGGCAGAAGAAGCCACCTTCCGGCGGACGATAGAGGTGGCAGGCGGGCGCGCCGGTCGCCGCCAGGTGCAGGACGTGGTCGCGTTGCATGATCCGCGCCTCCCCGTTCCACGGGGAGTAGCTGTTGTCGATCAGCGTCGTCCCCTGCACCGGCGCGCCGTCACGCCAGTCACCGAACCGGTCGGCCGGCGCGGCGTCGGTGCGCAGGTCGTCGGCATCGGCCAGCCAGGCATGGCCTGCCGTGAAGGCCAGCCGGGTGGCATCGTCGCAGGGAAAATAGGGGTGAAGGCCCAGCCCGGCCGGAACCCGGCTGTCCGCCAGCGAGCGCACCGACAGGTCGATCGTCATGCTGCCGGGTGCCAGGGTCAGGCGCTGCTGCGCGGCGAAAGGCCATGGCCAGTGCGCATCGCCGGCATGATCGTGCACCAGGACTACGCTGTCCGCCGCCTGCTCCGCCACAAACCAAGGGCGGAGCCAGCCGGTGCCGTGCAGGCTGTGCGGATGATCGGCCCCGAAATTGCGCGGCAGGTCGTAACTCACGCCCTCGTGCGTGAAGCGCCCGTCGGCGATGCGGTTGGCGTAGGGCACCAGCGGGAAGCAGGCGGCGTCCAAGGGGCGCACGGCATCGGGCGCGCCGGGGCGCAGCACCGCGCAGGCGCCATGATGCAGCGCCAGGATGCTGCCGCCGAGGTCCGGCCGCAGCTCCAAGGTCGAGCCGTGTGCGCTCAGCCGCATGGGATCAGCGCCAGCCGGCATCCACGAAGTAGCTGTGCCCGGTCACCAGCCGGGCATCGTCCGACGCCAGGAACATGACCATCGCCGCAATGTCCGGCGGCAGCAGGCGGCCGTCCATGCACTGCGCGGCGACGATCTCCGCCTCGCCTTCGGGCGTGTACCATTGCAGCTGGCGCGGGGTGCGGACGTTGCCGGGGATCACGCTGGTCACGCGGATGTTGTCGCGCCCGAAATCGCGCGCCAGGCTGCGCGTCAGCCCTTCGATGGCGGCCTTGCACGTCTGGTACAATGCCAGGTCGGGCAGGCCCAGATGCCAGGAGATGGAGCCGAGATTGACGATGACGCCGCCGCCCGCCGCCTGCATGGCGGGGATCACCGCCTGCGCGCAGAAGAAGGTATGCTTCAGGTTCACCGCGATGCGGTTGTCCCAGTATTCCTCCGTCACGTCGGCCACTTCGTGCCGGTCGTCATTGGCGGCATTGTTGACCAGCACATCGAACGGGCCGAGCCGGGCGATCGCCTCGCGCACCTCGTCGATCCGGGTCAGGTCGACCGCCTCGAACACCGGCTTGCCGTCCAGCTGCGCCACCAGCGCCGCCGAATCCTCGCGCGCGATGTCGAAGAAGGTGACGTGGGCGCCCTGCGCCACGAAGCCTTCCACCACGCCCGCGCCGATGCCGGAGCCGCCACCGGTCACCAGCACGCGTTTGCCGGCGAGGCTGGGATAAGTCGCGCCGGTCATGCCGCGGAAACCTTCGCCTGGCGCGTCGCCAGTGTGCGGAACAGGTCGCGGATGCCGAAGGTCCACGGGGCTGCCTCGGCCGAGGTGGTCACCGGATTCTGCAGCGTGCCCAGCTTCGGCGTTGTGATGCGCACCACGTCACCCACCTTGTGCGTGAAGCCGCGGCCCGGATCGTCACGATCCTGCACGGGCGCGAACAAAGTGCCCAGGAACAGGGTGAAGCCGTCGGGGTACTGATGTTCCGACAGGGTCTGCCGCACCAGGTCCAGCGGATCGCGGCTGATCTGCTGCATGGAGCTGTGACCGTGCAGGCGATAGCCCTCCGGCCCGTCGATCACCAAATCCAGCTCCGCATTGCGGACATCGTCGATGGTGTAGGTATCGTCGAACAGCCGCACGAAGGGGCCGATCGCGCAGGAGGCGTTGTTGTCCTTCGCCTTGCCCAGCAGCAATGCACTGCGTCCTTCGAAGTCGCGCAGATTGACGTCGTTGCCCAGCGTCGCGCCGACCACATCACCGGCGGCATTGGCGATCAGGACGATCTCCGGCTCCGGATTGTTCCAGCTTGAATCGGAGCGGATGCCCACCGGGGCACCCCAGCCGACGCTCGACAGCACAGGGGCCTTGGTAAAGACCTCCGCATCCGGGCCGATCGCGACCTCCAGATATTGCGACCACATGCCCGCCTCGATCAGCGCGGCCTTCAGCCGGGCGGCCGGCTCGCTGCCGGGCTCGACATTGCGGATTCCGCCGCCGACGCGTTCCTCCAGCTCGGCACGGATCGCCGCCGCTGCCCCTGAATCGCCGCGAGCGCGCTCCTCGATCACCCGCTCGATCGCGGAGACGGCGAAGGTGACGCCGCAGGCCTTCACGCATTGCAGGTCGACCGGGGCGAGCAGCTCGAACGGGCCGCCGCCGATCGTCAGATCCTCCACGCGGCACAGCACCGGGCCATCCGCCTGTGCCGCATGGGGCAGATCGAACAGGTCGGCGGTGGTCGCGGCGGTGGCGGACACATCGTGCACCTGTCCGCCGCGCAGGATCACCGGCACCGGACCGTCGGCCAGCATCACCCGCCCGGCCAGTACCGCGTCCGCATGGTCATCCGGCAAGGCCGCCGGATCGAAAGCCGTCATTCACCCTCTCCCACAATCGACCTGCGGCACGAAGGGCAGCAGCCGATACATTACTCGGAGGTTTGATAACGCTATCACGGGCGCGGCTCAACCGCGAATTGCAGCCGATCCTTGTGGAATCGGCCACAATCCACGCCTGGATCGTCAGTCGACCACGACTTCCACGGCATCGGCCGGACCGAAGGTCGCGCGCACCAGCGTGCCGGAGGCGACTTCGTGCACGCCGGTCACCGCACCGCTCGACACCCACCAGCCGGCCTGCGGCGTGATGCCACGCGCCAGAAGGTTGGCGACAAGGAAGCGCACTGCGCCGAATGGGCCGTCCAGCATGGTGGCGGTGGTGGCGCTGTTCACATGCTCCCCGTCGAAGAACACGCCGACCTCGATGCTGTCGATCGCGTCCCACCGGCTCTCGTCCAGCACGGGGCCGAGCACCAGGCCGAAATTGTTGCCATGGTCCGCGACCGTCACGCACGGACCGTCATCATTGATGCCGGCCCACGGAGAGGAGGCGATCTCGATCCCCAGACGGATCTGGTCGACCCACTGGCGCGCCTCCTCGTTGGTGGCGGGCGGTGTCGTCACGCCGGCCGGCGGGGCCAGCCGCAGCATGAATTCCGCCTCGGCCGCGGCGAAACCGCCGGCAAAGATCGGCAGCGTCAGGCCTTCGGTGGCTTCCACCACGCTGTCGGCGAAGATCGGCCCTGCCAGCCGGTCGGCACCCAGCGGGCCCTGATGCTGCGGCGGTACCTTGCCGACCTTCCAGCCGCCGATCGCCCGATCGCCCCACAGGTCGAGCGCCGCGTCCTGGATCTCGTAGGCCTGCGCCAGCGTGGTCGGACGCTCCCCCGGATAGGTGGTGAGCGCGGTGCCGCTGCGGCGTGCATCGACAAAGGCGCGTGCGATCGCGGTGTTGTTGTTGTCGCCCGTCATGGCGCTTGTCCCCTTCCCAATCCTGCTTCGAGGCTGCGGCATGGCTTAGCCGGAAACCGGTGTCAAAAACTTTGTCGCGGCCCTTGCCCCGTGCATGCCGATGGCGATTGTCGGCAGTGGCAAAGCGTGGCTATGACAGCTGCGTGGGAGAGAATAACAGGCCGATGAACAAGGGGCAGCCGACGATCAACGACGTCGCGCGGGTGGCGGGCGTGTCGAAAAAGACCGTAAGCCGCGTCATCAACGCGTCGCCGCTGCTGCGCACGGATACGCGCGACAAGGTGGCGCGCGTCATCGCGGAGCTGGGCTATGTGCCCAATCCGCAGGCGCGCGCGCTGGCGCTGCGGCGCAATTTCCTGATCGGCCTGCTGCACGACAACCCGAATGCGCAGACAGTGCTGAACGTTCAGGAGGGGATACTGGACGTGATCCGGGATACCGATTTCGCGCTGGTGGTGCGGCCGGTGGATCGCCATTCGCCTACCTTGGTGGAGGATTGCCAGCGCTTCATCGAACGGCAGCGCCTGTATGGCGTGCTGTTCCTGCCCCCGATCAGCGAGAATGACGATCTGGCGCAGATGTGCGCCGGGCTCGGCTGCGGCTATGTCCGGATGGGCAGCGCACAGCTGGACGAAGCGGCCCATGCGGTGGGATCGAACGACCGGGAGGCGGTGAGCGGCGCGGTCGATCACCTGGTGGCGCAGGGTCACCGGCGCATCGGCCTGATCCTGGGCCCCGCCGGCTTCCGCTCCGCCCATGAGCGCGCCACCGGCTTCCGGGAGGCGATGGCGCGGCACGGGCTGGACGTGCCGGACGAACTGGTGACACAGGGCAGCTACCGTTTCGCATCGGGCGTCGCGGGGGCGGAGGCGTTGCTGGACGTGCCCGACCGGCCCAGCGCGATCTTCTGCAGCAATGACGAGATGGCGGCGGGCGCGCTGCACACCGCGCGTTCCCGGGGCCTGCAGGTGCCGGACGACCTGTCGCTGGTCGGCTTCGACGATGCGCCGATCGCGGCGCATATCTGGCCACCGATGACCACGGTACGCTGGCCCATCCGCCCGATGGCGCGCGCCGCCGCGCTGAAGCTGATCCGCCCCGACATCGCCGGGGAGGAGGCGAGCCGCTTCCCCGCCGAACTGGTCACCCGTGCCTCCGTGGCGCAGCGTGCGGGTTGATCTGCCGAGGGCATAGCGCCTACACTGTTCGTGACACCGGTTTCCTTGGAGAAGAAGTAGCATGGCATTGTTCGATCTGACCGGCCGCGTGGCGCTGGTTACCGGCGCCAATACCGGCATCGGCCAGGGTATCGCGCTGGCGCTGGCCGCCGCCGGGGCCGACATCGCTGCCGTGGGCCGCAGCGCCGCGGACGAAACCGCCGCCAAGGTCCGCTCCATGGGCCGCCGGTGCGAGCTGGTGAGCGCGGACCTGTCCTCCGCCGCGCCGGTGACCGAAGTGGTCGATACTGTCGTGTCGAAGCTCGGCCGGCTGGACATCCTGGTCAACAATGCCGGCATCATCCGCCGCGCCGACTCGCTCGACTTCACCGAAGCGGACTGGGACGCGGTGATGGACACCAACCTCAAGACGCTGTTCTTCCTGTGTCAGGCGGCGGCCCGCCACATGACCGGCTGGGCCAGCCAGACCGGGCAGCGCGGCAAGATCATCAACGTCGCCAGCCTGCTGTCCTTCCAGGGCGGCATCCGCGTGCCCAGCTACACCGCCAGCAAGAGCGGCGTGGCCGGGCTGACCAAACTGCTGGCCAATGAATGGGCGACCAAGGGCATCAACGTGAATGCCATCGCGCCCGGCTACATCGCCACCAACAACACCGCCGCATTGCAGGCGGACGAGACCCGCAATCGCCAGATCCTGGAGCGAATTCCCGAAGGGCGCTGGGGCGCGCCCGAGGATATCGGCGGAGCGGCCGTGTTCCTGGCCAGCAAGGCATCCGATTACGTACAAGGCCAGGTGCTGGCCGTCGATGGCGGCTGGATGGGTCGGTGAGCACCGCCTCCGCCCCCGCCCCCGTCGTTACCTTCGGCGAGCTGCTGCTGCGGCTGACCCCGCCGGGGCAGGTGCCGCTGGCACGCACGCCCTTGCTGGGTATCGACGTGGGCGGGGCGGAGGCCAATGTCGCCATTGCGCTCAGCGCGCTCGGGCGACCGGTCCGCGCGGTCAGTCTGGTGCCGGACAACCCGCTGGGCCAGATGGCGCGGGGCGCGCTGGGCAGCGCGGGTGTGGACATCAGCCGCATTACCACCGGGCCGGGCCGCATGGGGCTGTACTTCTTCGAACAGCCATCGGGGCCGATCGCCGGCCGTGTCACCTATGACCGGGCGTACAGCGCCTTCGTCGCTGCCACGCCCGACCAGTTCGATTTCGCCGGTGCGCTGGACGGCGCGGCGCTGCTGCATATTTCCGGCATCACCCCGGCCCTGGGGCCGGGCGGCGTGGCGCTGGCCGAGGCGGCGGTGGCTGCGGCCAAGGCCGCCGGGGTACCGATCTGCTTCGATGGCAACTACCGATCCAACCTGTGGTCCGCGTGGGACAGCGATCCGCGCGCGATCCTGACCAGGCTGGTGGGCGAAGCGGAAGTGCTGATCGGCAACCATCGCGACATCAGCCTGCTGCTGGGCGAACAGTTCAGCGGCGACGGGCCGGATCGCCGGCGGCTGGCGGCCGAGGCAGCGTTTGCCGCCTTCCCGAAGCTGAAGCTGATTGCCAGCACCGCGCGGCATGTGGTCGCCGCCTCCACGCACGAGCTGGCGGCGCGGGTCGATCTGCGGAACGATCACTGGCAGACGGACGACATGCGGATCGAGAACATCGTCGACCGTATCGGCACCGGCGATGCCTTCGCGGCCGGCCTCCTGCTCCGCTATCTGGAAGGGGCCGGCGCGCGCGAGATGGCGCGCAGTGCACTGGCCATGGCGGCGATGAAGCACGGCGTGCCGGGCGACACGATCGCGGTCACCCGCGCGGAGCTGGAGGCGTTCGACGGTGGCGGCGATGTCCGTCGCTGACGGCGTCAGCCGCCGCGCGGTGATGGCCGGCGGCATGGCGGGCGCGGCGCTGGCGGCGGGGCCGGCGCTGGCGCAGCGGCGCGGCGCGGTACCGAAGGCCGGTCGCTATACCGGGCTGATCGACCGCGGCGTACCCGCCTTTCTCGGCATCCGCTACGCCACCGCTGCCCGCTGGGCGCCGCCCCTGCCTGTGCCGTTCACCGGCGGCCCGCTGCCCGCGACGGCCTTCGGGCCCATTGCGCCACAGCAGGGCAACACGGACGAGCCGCAGAGCGAGGACTGCCTGTTCCTCAATGTCTGGACGCCGGCGGTGGAGCCGCGCGCGCGGCGGCCGGTGATGGTGTATTTCCATGGCGGTGCCTACACGACCGGCACCGTCACCGATCCGCTGACGCAAGGCCCGCATCTGGCGGCAGAAGGCGATGTGGTGGTGGTCACCGTCAACCAGCGGCTGAACGTGCTCGGCTATGGCTGGCTGTCGCCCTGGGGCGAGCGCTTCGCCGACAGCGGCAATCTGGGCCAGCTGGACCTGATCTGCGCGCTGCAATGGGTGCGGGACAATATCGCGGCATTCGGCGGCGATCCGGCGCGGGTGATGGTGTTCGGCCAGTCCGGCGGCGGGGCCAAGATCGCCACGCTGATGGCCATGCCCGCCGCCGCCGGCCTGTTCCATGCGGCCGCCACCATGAGCGGGCAGCAGGTGACCGCGACCGGGCCGGCCAACGCCACCGCCCGCATGCGCGCCTTCATGGCCAAGGTCGGCGTGGCGGAAGGCGACACCGATGCGCTGCTCGCCATGCCGGTGGAGCGGCTGATGGAAGGCCTGCAGGCCGACGATCCGATCATGGGCGGGCGGGTCTATTTCGGGCCGGTGCTCGACATGGTGAACCTGCCGCGGCACCCGTTCTGGCCCGACGCGCCGGCGCAATCGCACGACATTCCGATGATCCTGGGCAACACCGCGCAGGAGACCCGCGCCTTCATCAACCCGAAGGGAGCGGTCGCCACCGGGCTTGACTGGGACAATATCGCGGAGCGGATGGCGCCCAATATCCGCATCGATCTCGACCCGCGCTGGGTGGTGGCACAGTATCGGGCGCAGTTCCCGGACTGGCCGGTGGAGCAGGTGTTCTACGCCGCCACCACTGCCGGGCGCAGCTGGCCGGGGCAGGTGATCGAGGCCGATGCCCGTGGCGCCGCCGGGGCGGAGCGGACCTGGGTCTATCAGCTCGACCGCCCCTCGCCAGTCGATCCCCTGCGCGGCGCGGGGCACACGGACGACATTCCCTATGTATTCGGCACGCTGGATGCAGCGGGCAGTCTGTCCGGCACCGACGCCCGTGCGCGAGCGATCAGTGCGGAGATGATGGGCGCCTTCACCGGTTTGGCTAAGCAGGGCACGCCCGGCCTGCCGGGCTGGCGGCCCTATACGCTGCCCGATCGCGCCACGCTGGTCGTGGGGCAGGATCGCACCGCCTGTGTGGACGATCCCCGCCAATGGGAGCGCGAGCTGTGGGCGAAGGCACCCTATATCCAGCCGGGCACCTGACCCGATCTATTCGACCGGCGCCTTGACCGGGTAGGCGATGATCAGCGACAGCGGTTCCTCGCCGACCTGCCGGATGCCGACCACCGCGCCATCGTACAGATAGGCGGTCATGCCCGGCTCCAGCGCCGCCTCGACTCCGTCGGAGACGACCACGCCCTCGCCCGCGGTGACGTGATACACCTCGTCATGGGCGATCGGATGCTCGCCAATGGCGGCACCCACGTCCAGCACGCGGCGGCGGAACTCCATGCGGCGCGGCTGCGGCACCGCATCGCTGATGCGGTAGGCGGTCGACATGCCGATCGCTCCGTGCGGCACCGGCTCGCGCCTCTCCACATCGCTTTCGCGCACCACCGCCATGGGCGGCGCCGCGCTCTCCTGCGCCATGGCCGGCCCCGAAAACAGCGCGACAGCAGACAGTGACATTCTTGCAACAATGTTCATGGCAACTCTCCCCCCGCCGTCTTGACAGGGACAGCGGCAACGGACAAGAGCCGGCAATGACACCGGTTTCCAAAATACCGGGTTGGAGCAGAGCGGATGTCTGGGAACGTGGCCGTGACGGTCACGGCGCCCTCCATGACGACACCGCCAGAACACTGGGGATGGATGGCATGAACACGCAGGATTTCACGGGCAAGCTGAAGATCGCGCTGCTGGCAGGCGGGGCGATCATCCTGCCCGCATCGGCAATGGCGCAGCAGGGTACCGCAACCGCCGACGGGGCGGTCACGCAGGGCGATCTGGCCGGCCAGATCGACACGGCGCCTGGCGACGAGATCGTCGTCACCGGCTTCCGCCAGTCGCTGGACGCGGCCATCGCCGCGAAGCGCAACTCGGCCAGCCAGGTGGACGTGATCGTGGCGGAGGACATCGCCAAGTTCCCGGATACCAATCTGGCCGAATCGCTGCAGCGCGTGCCGGGCGTCTCGATCCAGCGCGAAGCCGGCGAAGGCCGCGCCATCACCGTGCGCGGCCTGGGACAGCAGTTCACCCGCGTGCGCGTCAACGGGATGGAGGCGGTCGCCACTTCCACCTCCGACGCTTCCGCCAACCGTGAGCGTGGCTTCGACTTCAACGTGTTCGCCGCCGAGCTGTTCAGTTCGCTGGTGGTGCACAAGACGGCTGAGGCTTCGCTGGATGAAGGCTCGCTGGGTGCGGTGGTCGATCTCAACACCGGCAACCCGCTGGCGCTGGACGCAGGCTTCAGCGCGGTTGCGTCCGCGCAGGTCCGCTACAACGATCTCAGCGAAGATGCCGGACCGCGCCTGGCCGGCCTGCTGGGCTGGACCAACGATGACGGCACCTTCGGCGTCAGCGTCTCCGCCGCCTACTCGCAGTACAAGACCAGCGAGCTGGGCAACAATTCCGTGCGCTGGACGCAAGGGGCGTTCCGCTCAGTCAGCGGCACCTCGTGCTTCACCGGCACCACCTACACCCCGAACAGCGCCTGCAACGCGGTCGGCCTGGCCTTCCACCCGCGCATCCCGCGCTACGGCGCGGTGGAGCATGACCGCGAGCGGCTGGGCCTGACCGGCTCCGTCCAGTGGGCGCCGACCGACCGGACCAAGCTGTCGATCGACGGCCTGTATTCCACCTTCAAGGCCAGCCGCGACGAATATTGGGGCGAGCTGCTGTTCCGCACCAACGAGCGGTCGATCGACGTGGTCGATTACCAGATCGACGCGGACAACAACCTGATCTCCGGCACGTTCAACAATGCCTGGGTGCGCACCGAACGCTATTCGCGCGAGAGCGAGACCAAGTTCCACCAGCTGTCCGGCCGGCTGGAGCACGAGTTCAGCGACCGGGTGAAGATCGACCTGCTGGGCGGTTTCTCCAAGTCAGAAGCGCCGATCACGCGTGAAGCCACGCTGATCTTCGACGATCGCGACTTCAACGGCTACAGCTACGATTACAGCGACATGGACAGCCCGCAGCTCAGCTTCGGGACCAACGGGATCAGCGATCCCGCGCAGTTCCAGCTGGCGGAGTTCCGCAACCGGCCGTCGGACACGACCAACAAGTTCAAGACCGTATCCGGCAATATCGACTGGCAGGCGACGGACGAGCTGAACTTCGAGATCGGCGGCGTGTATCGCCAGTTCGATTTCGACACGATCGGCTACCGCGCGGACAGCACCTATTGCGTCGCCTTCACCTGCCGTCCGGGTCAGTACGGCCTGCCCGTGACCGGCGCGATTTCCGAGCTGTTCGAGCTGGGCAATGCCGGACAGCCCGCCGGCAACACCAACCAGTGGGTCGTGCCGCTGCTGGGCCCGGCTGCCGATGCCGTCGGCCTGTTCGAGCTCAATCCGGCCGCCTTCCCGGGCGACACCCGCTCCGTGACGGAGAAGACCACCGGCGGCTATGTCCAGGCGAACTGGGACAGCGACTTCTTCGGCCTGCGCTTCACCGGCAATCTGGGCCTGCGCTATGTCCGCACGGACCAGTCCTCCACCGGCTTCGTCGGCACGTCGGAAGTGACGGTGGAACGCGATTATGACGATTTCCTGCCGGCGCTAAACGTCAACCTGTTCGTGACCGACGATGTCATCCTGCGCGGCGCAATGAGCCGGGTGATCACCCGTCCGTCGCTGGGCGGCCTGACGCCGGGTGGTTCGATCGATCCGTTCAACTTCCGCATCACCACCGGCAATCCGTTCCTGGATCCGTTCCGTGCCTGGGCCTATGATGCGGCGGTGGAATGGTACTTCGCCCCCGGGGCGCTGGCGTCCGTGGCAGTCTTCTCGAAGGAGATCGACAACTTCCCGATCGCGGGCAGCCAGCAGGGCACCTTTGCCGACAGCCAGCTGCCGACATCCCTGCTGACGCCGGGTACCCCGTTGTACGAAGCGATCGTGGGCGGAACCAACCCGGGCGTGCCGATCGAGTATCGCACGCAGGTCAACAATCCGGGCGGCAGCCTGCGCGGTGTCGAATTCTCGCTGAACCTGCCCTTCAGCACCTTCACCGACAGCACCTTCCTTGGCGGGTTCGGCCTGCTGGGCAACGTGACCCTGATCGACAGCAATGTGGAATATACCGTCCCGCTGCCGGGCACCGGGCTGGACCGGAGTGGCAACCCCACCGGCGCATCCGACGTGTTCGAGCGTCCGCTGCTCGACATGGCGAAGCGCGCGGCGAACGGCACGCTATACTGGGAGAACGACAAGTTCTCCGTCCGTACATCGCTCGCCTGGCGCGACGAGTACATCGACGGCATCAGCGGCAACCGCAACGTGTTCGAGGGTTTCGAGGACATCCTGAACGTCGACGCCTCGATCCGCTACAACGTGACGGAGCAGCTGTCCGTCACGCTGGAAGGCACCAACCTGACCGATGCGGCGCGCAAGCGCTGGGTCGATGACTTCGCGCGGCGCGGTTACGAGAACAACCGCTTCGGCCGCATCATCATGGCCGGCGTGCGCGTGCAGCTGTGACGGGGCTGGACCGGCGATCGCTGCTGGCCGCGGGGGTAGCCCTGTCGGCCGGCCTCGCCACCGGCGCGGCGCGGGGGCAGACTGCGCCCCCGTCCGGCACCGGCGCGCCCGCGGGCCTGCCGGACCCGGCGGAGGTGATCGACCTGTGGCCTGCCGGGGCGCCCGGCGCACCGGCGCAGCTGCCGGTGGAGGCAGTGACGCAGCGTTCGACCGACCCTGCGATCGGCGACCGGTCGGTGCAGGGCATCGCCGTCCCGCGCATGGTGGTGTTCCGCCCCGCGCAGCCGAACGGTGCCGCCATGCTGGTGACGCCGGGCGGCGGCTACCGCCTGGTGGTGGTGGACAAGGAAGGTTACGAGCTCGCCCGCTGGATGACGGAACGCGGCTTCACCGTGTTCGTGCTGTTCTACCGATTGCCGGGTGAAGGCTGGGCCAACCGCGCGGATGTGCCGCTGGCCGATGCACAGCGCGCCATGCGCCTGATCCGCCATCGCGCGGCCGAGTACGGCATCGACCCCGAACGGGTGGGTGCGATGGGCTTTTCCGCCGGCGGCCATGTCTGCGCCGACCTGTCCACCCGCTTTGCCCACCAAGCCTATACCCCGGTCGATGCAGCGGACCAGCTGTCCGCCCGGCCATGCGCCTCGGCGCCGATCTACCCGGTCATCTCCATGGACGCCGACATCGCCCATGCCGGGTCCCGCGATCTGCTGCTCGGCCCCGCTCCCTCGCCGGAGCTGGAGGCGGCGCATTCGCCCGACCGCAACGTGCCGGCCGATGCCCCGCCCTTCTTCCTGCTCCATGCGGAGGATGATGGCGCCGTGCCCGTGGCCAACACGCTGCGGCTGCGCGAGGCGCTGAAGGCGCAGGGGCTGCGGGTGGAAACGCATCTGTTCGAAGTTGGCGGCCATGGCTTCGGCCTGCGCAACACCATCGGCAAGCCGGTGGAGATCTGGCCCGAATTGTGGCGTGCCTGGGCGCGCACGACCCCGCTGGGGTGATGAGGAGAACCGAGCATGCAGACTGATCGCCGCACCCTGTTCGTCGGTACCGCCGCGACCGGCCTGACCGCATTGGCGCTGGCCGGTATTGCGCGCGCAGCCACCGATGCGCCATCCGCGCCGCCGGTGCCCTACCGCCGCGGGTTCGACAATCAGCGCGTGTCCGATCTTGGCAATGGCAGCTTCCTCAATCCGCTGATCTCGGGCGATCGGCCGGACCCGGCAATCCTGCAGGATGGGGAGGATTACTACATGACCTTCTCCACCTTCGATGCCTATCCCGGCCTGACCATCTGGCATTCGCGCGACCTGGTGAACTGGCGCCCGCTGAACGCCGCGCTGACCCGCAATATCGGGTCCGTCTGGGCACCGTCCCTGCACAAGGACAATGGCCGCTACCTGCTCTACATCCCTGTGAAGGCGCAGCCGCAGAACGACACGTTCGTGACCTGGGCCGAGAATATCGAAGGCCCGTGGAGCGATCCGGTGCCGCTCGGCCTGCCGAACCATATCGACCCCTGCCATGCCGTGGGCGAGGATGGCAGCAAGTGGCTGTTCCTCTCGGGCGGCGACCGCGTCCGCCTGGCAGACGACAACCTCTCGCTCGCCGGACCGGTGGAGCATGTCTACGATCCGTGGCGCTACCCGTCCGACTGGGTGGTCGAAGGGTTTGCGCCGGAAGGGCCGAAGATCCACCGCGTGGGCGACTGGTTCTACATGATCACCGCAGTCGGCGGCACCGCCGGGCCGCCGACCGGGCACATGGTCATCGCCGCGCGCTCCCGCTCGATCAACGGCCCGTGGGAGCATCACCCGAACAACCCGCTCGTCCGCACGACCTCGTCGGACGAGGCGTGGTGGTCACGCGGCCATGCCAGCCTGGTGCAGGCACCGGACAAAAGCTGGTGGTCGGTCTATCACGGGTTCGAGAACGGGTTCTGGACGCTGGGGCGGCAATGCCTGATGGATCCCGTCACCTTCACCGATGATGGCTGGTTCCACATGACTGGCGGCGACCTGTCGCAGCCGATCGCCAAGCCGGACGGCGGCACGGCGCAGCCGCACGGCATGGCGTTGTCGGACGATTTCTCGCAACCGCTGGCGCTGGGCAGCAAATGGGCGTTTTTCCGTCCTGGCCCGGACGAGAACCAGCGCATCCGCGTGGCCGACAAGGTGCTGCACCTGGCCGGCAAGGGGGAGGCGCCCTCCACCGGGTCGCCGCTGCTGATTACCGCGGGCGACACCCGCTATACCTTCGAATGCGACATCGAATGTGCGCCGGGGGGCCGCGCCGGGCTGATCCTGTTCTACGACGACAAGCTCTATGCCGGGCTGGGCTTCGACGGGGAACGCTTCGTCACGCACCAGTACGGGATCGAGCGTGGCCGGCCGGCAAACCCGCATGGGCGGCGGATGCGTCTGCGCGTCACCAATGATGCGCACATCGTCACCTTCGACACCAGTGGTGACGGCGGGAAGACGTGGACCCGGTTCGACCGGGGCATGGAAGTGTCCGGCTACCACCACAATGTGCGTGGCGGCTTCCTGATGCTGCGTCCCGGCCTGTATGCAGCCGGCCCGGGCGAAGCGAAGTTCCGCGATTTCCGCTTCACCGCGCTGGACGCCTGACGCCGATCGCGACCCGGCGCCGCCACGATGGCGGCGCCGGGTCGGACAGCCTTACTGGCCGCGGCCAGTCTCTTCCTGCAACGCGTCGATCCGCTTGGATGCCTCGGCCTTGGTCAGGTCGGTGGCGTAGTCCTCGTCCTTGCCGGCCTCTTCGCTCAGCGTCTTGAGATAGCTGGCCTGTGCACCGGTCATCGGCTCGTCGCCGGTGGTCCAGTTGTCGGGATCCTTCTGCGCGTTGGACACCGGGTGGGCCTTGGGGTTCTGGTCAGGGGTCTCGACAGTCATGGTGCAATGCTCCTCTGGCAGGCTCAACGCCGGCACGGCAACTGCGTTCCACCTCTGTTCCGCTCGACAAGCAGGCGGCCGCCTCTATCATGCCGGGCGGGGGGTCGGCACATGAGCGACGGCGAACAGGCGGGCGGCACGGATGGCGGGCACACGCATGAAGGCGCCTGCCTGAACTGCGGCACGGCGCTGATCGGCGCGCATTGCCATGCCTGCGGGCAGCAGGCGCATCTGCACCGCACCGCAGGCGCCTTCCTGCATGACCTGCTGCATGGCGCGCTGCATTTCGAAGGGCGCACCTGGACGACCCTGCCGATGCTGCTGCGCCGGCCGGGCCAGCTGACCCGCCGCTACATCGACGGGGAACGCACCCGCTTCGTGTCGCCGATGGGGCTGTTCCTGTTCACCATCTTCATCATGTTCGCCTTCTTCCAGATCGCCGGCATCGGTCCGCCGGCCGACCTGTCGATGCCGGACGAGGTGCAGGCCGGCGTCGCCGATGTCCGGCAACGGGCCCAGGCGGACCGGGCGGACGCGGCGCGCGATCTGACCTCCATGCCGGCGAACGATCCCGACCATGCCGCCTTGCAGGAACGGGTGGTGCAGCTGGACCGCACGATCGGGGCGCTGACCGTGGCGCAGGCGAACGCCGACCCGGTGGAGCGGCTGGCAGATGTGCATACCGGCTGGCAACGGCTGGATCACGGGATCGAGAAGGCCCGCAAGAACCCGGGCCTGGCGCTCTACAAGCTGCAGTCCAACAGCTACAAGTTCAGCTGGCTGCTGATCCCGCTGTCGATCCCCTTCGTGGCGCTGCTGTTCGCCTGGCGCCGCCGCTTCGGCCTGTACGATCACGCGGTGTTCGTCACCTATTCGCTGTCCTTCATGTCGCTGCTGTTCGTGGTACTGACGCTGCTCGGCTTTGCCGGGGTGCCGACCGGCGGGCTGATCATGGGCGGCATCGCGGTAGCGGTGTGGCACATCGCGACGCAGCTGCGCCACGCCTATGGCCTGTCACGTCTGTCCGCGCTGTGGCGCACCGTGGCGCTGACCGTCTTCATCCAGGTGATCGTCAGCCTGTTCGTCAGCCTGCTGCTGGTCATGGGGCTGATGGGCTGAGCAGCCCTCAGTCGCTGCCGAAGGCCGAACATGCGGGATCGAGCGCCACCACCTGCCGGCGCAGCGCCGCGCGGGCCAGCCGCTCTACCTCCACCCGGCGGCGGGCGGCGTTCAGCGGGTGGCTGGGCGCCGGGCGCACGATCTCCGCATCGTAGCCGTCCGCCACGATGATGCCGCAACAATCGGGGCGGTAGTCGGCGCCTTCCAGCACCGACCGGTCCAGTTCGGGCGGCAGGCCCCAGTAGAACCGGTCGCAGAAATCCAGATAGTCGGGCCATTTGCCGTCACCCAGCAGATCGCTGCGCGCGGTCTTGATCTCCACGATCACGATCCGCCCCTTGGCATCCACCCCCATCAGGTCCGCCCGGCGATTGTTGCGCAGCGGCATTTCGGCAATGGCCCAGATGTCATTGCGGGCGAACAGCCGGCAGATCCCCCGCGCCACGGCACGCGATCGCCGCTCCCTTTCCAGCAGGGCGGCAGCGTCATCGGCGGGCAGCAGCAGGGAGTCGCTCATGACCCCGTGCTGGAACGGATCAGGAACGAGGTCAAGCATCCGCGATGCGGCGACGATTGCATTTGACCCTGCCGCCCCCTGCGATGTAGAGGCACGCCCCTACGCACCCGTAGCTCAGCTGGATAGAGTACTGCCCTCCGAAGGCAGGGGTCACAGGTTCGAATCCTGTCGGGTGCACCACCTTCCATCACATCGACGCGCGATCCGGCCTCCCGGAGCGAACCCGTGTCCGCCCCGGGCGCCCCGATCAGGGCGTGCCGCAGGTCACCGGGCCCGGCGGGGCGCTGGCGATGCGGATGCCGGACACGTCCAGCGCCAGAGCGCCCGTGCTGGTGATCGCCGCAGGTCGCGTCACCGCCGCCATGTCCACGCCATTATCCGCGAAGCAGCGCAGCGGCACGGCCAGTTGCAGCCATTCGCCGGTCCCTTCGCGCAGCGCGCCGGTGATCGGCACGCTGGCGGTGTCGCCACCAGTCATGGTCAGCATCACCGTGGCGGCAGGCGGCGTGGTGACGCGATAATCGAGCAGCAGGCTGAGCTGCCCGTTCGATTCGCGCGTGATGTCGATCGGCTGGGCCTGCGCCAGCGCCATCGTCCCGGTGCCGGTCCAGATCAGGCTCAGGCTGTCTTCCTGCGCCAGCCGGTCCACCCGCCCCAGCGTCACCGCGCCTTCGGTCACCGCGTCCGCACCCGGGGCGAACCGGCCGCGCACGAACAGCGCGTTCTGGTCACCGGCGGTCTGTGCCGGCCGACTCTCGTCCAGCTGCGGCACGGTGGCGCCGGCGGCATATGTCAGGCCATGGCCAAACGGAAACAGCGGGTCGTAGCTGTCCGCATCGCGCCGGTTCAGCACATACTGGTCCAGCCGCTTCGGCCAGCTGAAGGACAGGGTGCCAGCGAAATCATGCCGCGCCTGTCCGTCGGCACCGGCCACCAGCACGTCGGCGATACCGCCGCCCTCGGTCCCCGGCAGCCACGCCGCCACGAAGGCGTCCGACGCGTTCAGCTCCGGATTGACCCACATCGGCCGGCCGGACAGGAACACCGAAACGGTGGGAATGCCCGCCGCCTTCAGCTGCCGCAGCATCTCCAGCGCGGACTTGTCTTCCGGGCTGAACTCCAGCGTGGGGCGGTCGCCGCTGAACTCGGCATAGGGTGTCTCGCCGAACACCACGATCGCCACGTCCGGCTTCTGTGCGAAGCTGCCATCGGCCGACAAGGTCGCGATGCCGCCACCGGCCTGCACCGCCTCCTGCAAGCCGGCCCAGATGGATTGCGCATTGGGGAAGTTGGCGTTGGTCACATCCGTGCCCTGCCAGGTCAGCGACCAGCCGCCGGCCTGCATGCCGATATCGTCCGCGCCCGGTCCGGCGACCAGCACATTGGCGCCCGGCTTCACCGGCAGCACGCCGCCTTCGTTCTTCAGCAGCACCAGCGAGCGGCGCACCGCCTCCCGCGCCAGCGCGCGATGGTCCGGCGCGCCCAGCAGTTCGAACCGGCCGGCCAGCGGCCGTGCGGACGGGCGGCCCGCATCGAAGGTGCCGGCCAGCAGCTTCACGCGCAGGATGCGGCGCACCGCATCGTCCAGCCGGGCGGCGGGAATGGTGCCGTCCTGCGCGGCGCGCAGCGTGTTGGCATACAGGTCCTTCCAGCCCGGGCCGGAATACATGAACATGTCGAGCCCGGCATTGATCGCGGCGGCACAATCCTCGTTGGTGCAGCCCGGCACCTGGCCATGCGCGTTCCAGTCGCCCACGGTGAACCCGTCGAAGCCCCAGCGGTCCTTCAGCAGGTCGGTCAGGATGCTCCTGTTGCCGGTCATCTTCGTGCCGTTCCAGCTGGAGAAGCTGGGCATGACGGTCAGCGCGCCGGCCGGCAGTGCGGTGGTGTAGCCGGCGGCGTGAACGTCGCGCAGCACATCCTCGGTGATGCGCGCATCGCCCTGGTCGCGCCCGCCGGTGCCGCCATCGGCCAGGAAGTGCTTCACGCTGGAGATCACATGGCCCGGCCCCATGAAGTCCGCGCCGATGCGGCCCTGGATGCCTTCGACCATCGCGCCGGCATAGGCGGCGACCACCTCCGGCTCCTCCGAATAGCTTTCATAGGTGCGGCCCCAGCGGTCGTCCTGCACCACCGCCACGGTGGGCGCGAAGCTCCAGTCGATGCCGGTCGCTGCCGTCTCTGCCGCAGTGGCCACGCCGATGCGACGGATCAGGTCGGGGTCACGCGCGGCGCCGAGGCCAATATTGTGCGGAAACAGCGTGGCGCCGACGATGTTGTTGGCGCCGTGCACCGCATCCGTGCCCCAGATCACCGGCACCACCGGGCGCCCGTCGCTGCGGGTCACCGACGCGTCGTAGAAGGCGTCGAACAGCTTCAGCCATTCCGCCGCCGGGGCGAACTCGTCGCCATTGGGGGCCGAGTTGCCGCCGTTGAGGATGGAGCCGAGCTTGTAGGTTTCCAGGTCCGCCGGGCTGATGGAGGCGATGTCGACCTGCAGCAGCTGGCCGACCTTGTCCTCCATGTTCATGTCCGCCAGCAACGCGTCGATCCGCGCCTCGATCGCGGGATCGCGTTGCCGCTGCATCGCCAGCACCGGCCAGTTCGCCGGGTTCGCCCGCGCCGAGGCGGCAGGCGCGCTGCCGGTACTGTCCTGCGCCGATGCCGCCGCGCTGCCGGCCAGCAGCATGGCTGCCAGCCCGATCGTTCCTGCCCTCATCCTGTCCTCTCCACCGTTCTTGTTTGTTAACGCAAACACATCACAGGCGGCGGGGAGAAGTCAAACAATTAGGACATCAATTTACCTTATCGTACACCCTGTCAGATCAACCCGGCCAGCGGGCTGGACGGGTCGGCGTAGCGGCGCGTGGCCATGCGCCCGGCCAGATAGGCGTCGCGTCCGGCCTCCACCGCCAGCTTCATCGCGCGGGCCATGCGGATCGGGTCCTTCGCCTCGGCAATGGCGGTGTTCATCAGCACGCCGTCCACGCCCAGCTCCATCGCCACCGCCGCATCACTGGCGGTGCCGACCCCGGCATCGACCAGCACCGGGACCTTGGCCCCTTCCACGATCAGGCGGATCGTGACCCGATTCTGGATGCCCAGCCCCGAACCGATCGGCGCGCCCAGCGGCATGATCGCCACCGCGCCGGCTTCCTCCAGCTGCTTCGCGCCGATCGGGTCATCCGTGCAATAGACCATCGGCTTGAACCCTTCGCGCACCAGCACCTCGGTCGCCTTCAGCGTCTCGCGCATGTCCGGGTACAGCGTGCGCGCCTCGCCCAGCACTTCCAGCTTCACCAGGTCCCAGCCGCCCGCCTCGCGCGCCAGACGCAGCGTGCGGATCGCATCGTCCGCCGTGAAGCAGCCGGCGGTGTTGGGCAGGTAGGTGACCTTCGCCGGATCGATGAAGTCGGTCAGCATCGGCGCGCCCGGATCGGTCACGTTCACGCGGCGCACCGCCACCGTCACGATCTCCGCCCCGCTGGCGGCCAGGGCGGCGGCATTCTGGGCGAAGTCCTTGTACTTGCCCGTGCCCACGATCAGGCGGGACCGGAACCGGCGGCCGGCGACCTCCCAGCCATCGTCCTCGGTCACCGGTGCCGCGTGATCGCCGCCGCCCACGAAATGCACGATCTCCAGCACGTCGCCATCGGCCAAGGGCGCCTGTGCCAGGGTCGATCGCGGCACGATCTCGCCATTGCGTTCCACCGCGACCTTGTCCGGCCGCAGCGACAGTTCGGCGACCAGCTGCGCGATGGTGGCGGCTTCGGACCGGCGCGGGGCGCCATTGACGGTAAGGGAGAGCGGTTGAGCCATGGCCTGCGAGATAGCGCCGATCACCGGGGGTGCAAGGCGGCTTGGGCCGGCGTGGTTGACCCCTGCCCCGGCCATGCGCATCTCTTCGCCATGAACCCCCTGCTCGATCCGCTCTCGCACCCTGACTTCCCCGCGCTGACGCCCGCCGCCATCGGCCCCGCACTGGAGGAAGCGCTGGCGCATCACCGTGCGGTGGTGTCCGACATCGTGGCACGCCGGCCGACCAGCTTTGCCGAAGCGTGGCTGCCGTTCGAGCGTGCGGAGACGATCATCGACAGCCTGTGGTCCGCTGTCACGCATCTGAGCGGGGTGGCCGATACGCCCGAGCTGCGTGCCGCGGAGGCCGCCGGCAAGGTGCTGGTGGTCGAGAACGCGCTGGAAGTGGAACAGAACCGCGACCTGTTCGAGGTGTTCAGCGCGCTGGCCGCCTCGCCGGAGATGGCGGCGGGCGACCCGGCCGACCGGGCGGCGCTGGCCCATGCGATCCGCGGCTTCACCCTGTCCGGCGTCGCGCTGGAGCCGGCGGCGCGGGACCGTTTCCGCGCCATCTCGGTCGAGCTGGCGGAGCTGGGCACCGGCTTCAGCAATGCCGTGCTGGACGCGACGGAGGCCTGGACCGAGCATGTCACGGACGAGGCATTGCTGGCCGGCATCACGCAGGCCGACCGCGCCATGCTGGCGAGTGCGGCGGGGGATGCCGGCCTCGAAGGCTGGCTGATCTCCTTGCGGCAACCCAGCGTGCAGGCGGTGCTGCGCTTCGGGGAGGATCGCGAACTGCGGCGGCGGGTGTACGAGGCGTTCGGCACCCGCGCCTCCGACGAGGGGCCGCATGCCGGACGGTTCGACAACAGCGACCGGATCCAGCGCATCGTCACCCTGCGACAGGAAGCGGCGGCGCTGCTCGGCTTCGCCGATCCGGTCGAGCGATCGCTGGCGACCAAGATGGCGCCCGGCGGGGCCGAGGTACTGGCCTTCCTGCGCGACCTTGCCGCTCGCGCGCGTCCGGCGGCGAAGCGCGACCTGGCGGACCTGCGCGCCTTTGCCGCGGCGGAGCTGGGCATCGCCGACCTGCAGCCATGGGACATCGCCTTCGCCTCCGAACGGCTGCGCGCCACGCGGCACGCCCTGAACGAGGAGGAGGTGCGCGGCTACTTCCCGGTCGGGCGCGTGCTCGCCGGGTGGCAGGATCTGCTGCGCCAGCTGTTCGGCGTGACCTTGCAGCGGCGCGACGATGTGCCCCTGCCGCATCCGGATGCCATGTATTACGACGTGCTGGAGCAGGATGGCCGGCTGGTCGCCGGTGTGTATGTCGACCTGCATGCCCGCGCCGGCAAGCGCGGTGGCGCCTGGATGTCCGGCATGCGGCCGCGCCTGGCGGACGGCAATGCGGTGCGCGTGCCGGTCGCCACGCTGAACTGCAACTGGGCGCCCGATGGCGGCGCCATGCCTGCGCTGCTGAGCCACAACGACATCGTCACCCTGCTGCACGAGACCGGCCATGCGCTGCACGGCATGCTGACTGCAGTGAACCGCCCCAGCATCGCCGGCACCAGCGGCTTCGAATGGGACGCGATCGAGCTGCCCAGCCAGCTGCTGGAGGATTTCGCCTGGGACCGCGCCGTGCTGACCGGCATGTCCGGCCATTACCGGACGGGCGAGACGCTGCCGGCGGAGCTGTTCGACCGGATGGCGGCCGCACGCAATTTCCAGACCGGGCTGGCGCTGCTGCGGCAGATCGAGTTCGGCCTGTTCGACCTGCTGCTGCATGGCGGCACGCTGGGCACCGATCCGGTGGAGGTGCTGGCCGCCGTGCGGGAGGAGATCGCCGTGCTGCACCCGCCGGCCTGGCACCGCTTCCCCCATGCCTTCACCCACATCTTCAGCGGCGGCTATGCTGCGGGCTATTACTCCTATCTGTGGGCCGAGGTGCTGGCGGCCGACGGCTTTGCCCGCTTCGCGGAAGCCGGTCTGGTGGATCGCGCCACCGGCGACCTGTTCCGGGCGGAGGTACTGGCGCGCGGCGCGGCTCGCCCGGCGGCGGACAGCTTCCGCGCATTCCGCGGGCGCGATGCGGAGCCGGCGGCGATGCTGGCACGGTATGGCCTGCTGCCGGAGCCTGCCTGACAGTATGCCCCCTACCGCTATGTGAACCATTGTTCCACAAGCTGGAACATGCTGGTATGTGGCGGAGGAGGCAGGTCGCAACGGCCGCCGCTACTTCCAGGAGAGTTGCATGCAGGTGTTCCGGCGGATGAATCATGGGCTGCGGCTGGTCCTGTTGCTGGCGGCCGCAGCAGTGGCGACGCCGGCGCTCGCCGAAGATGTCGGGCGCCAGTTCGCATCGGAACAGCAGCTGATCGCGGACCGCACCACCGGGCGCGTGCTGACCGTGCTGACCGACGGCACGCACGCCGATGCCAAGAACTACCCCACGCACCCGCAATGGGCGTTCGATGACCAGCACATCATCTTCCGCTCCGGCGACCGTGATGCCGATGGCGAGCCGCAGGCCTTTGCCGTCAACGAGGTGACCGGCGCCGTCACCCAGCTGACCGATGGCCCGGGTACCGGTGCCGGCAGCCTGAATGTCGCGCGGCTGAGCAACAGGCTGTACTACATGCGCAAGGCCCGCAACGGCCGTACCCAGCTGATCGAGGTGGAGCTGACCCCGTTGCTGGCCGATGCCGCCGCCGGACGGATGAAGCGCGACGGGTACGAACGCGTCGTTACCACCATGCCGGAAGACCATATCGAGGCCGGCGGCTTCACCCTCGATGCCGACGAGCGCACCGCTTATGTCGGCTTCGACGCGCAGCGGGCGCCCCCGCGCGAGCCCGGCCAGCCGGTGCCGCAGGTCCCCGGCGGCCTGCGCGCGATCGATCTCGCCACCGGTGCGGTGCGCACGGTGGTGGAGGTGCCGTTCCGCATGGGCCACGTGCAGGCCAATCCGTTCCGCCCTGGCGAGATCCTGTACTGCCACGAGACCGGCGGCGACGCGCCGCAGCGGATGTGGATCGTCAATGCCGACGGCACCGGCAACCGCCCGGTCTATGCCGAGGGACCGCTGGACTGGGTCACGCATGAGCAGTTCGCCGATGCCGACCACGTCATCTTCAACCTGATGGGTCACAAGCGGGAACTGCGGCAGGTGCCGACCGGCATCCTGCTCGTCAACCTGCGCGACAACAGCGTGGCGCATCTGGGCCAGATCCCGATCGAGGATTTCAGCCGCGCCGCGCTACGCGGGTTCACAGATCCCAACATCCCGCAGGACGACACCAGCACCGGCGGGTACTGGCACAACGCGGTCACCCATGACGGGCGCTGGGCTGCGGGCGACGATTTCGACGGCAATGTCTGGCTGATCGACCGTGAAAACGGCAAGCGCACGCTGCTGAGCACCGGCCACCTGATGCGGCCCGACCATGCCCATCCCAGCTTCAGCCCCGACGGCACGCGTCTGCTGGTCCAGTCCGGCCTGCTGAGCAACGGCCGGAAGCTGGGCCTGATGATCGTGCCGGTGCCGGAAGCGGTCAGGCAGGCACGATAGGGGCGTACGGCAAAGCGGAAATACGCAGTCCCTGACCAGCCGGGGCTTGCGCCCCTTGCTTGGCATGATACCGTTACCAGCGATGGCCCCGCAAGCGGGCCGCGGCATGGAGAGCGGTAATGATGGCAGCCAACCGGCGGCATGTTCTGGCAGGCATGGGCGCGACCCTGGCGGCGGGCGCCCTGATGGGCCGTGCGCGGGCGCAGGAACCAGGGCGCAAGTTCGGCTACGCCATCGTCGGCCTCGGCTCCTACGCCACGCGGCAGATCATGCCGCGGCTGAAGGAGTGCGAACATGCCCGCCTGGTGGCGCTGGTCAGCGGCACGCCGGCCAAGCTGGAACAGTATGGCGCGGAATACGACATCCCGGCCACGCACCGCTACAGCTACGCCGATTACGACCGCATCCGCGACAATCCCGACATCGACGCGGTCTATGTCATCCTGCCCAACTCCATGCATGCCGAATACACGATCCGCGCGGCGCAGGCCGGCAAGCATGTGATGTGCGAGAAGCCGATGGCGGTCAGCGCGGCGGAGGCGGAGGCGATGATCGCCGCCTGCCAGCAGGCCGGCGTGAAGCTGATGATCGGCTACCGCTCCCACTTCGAGGTCCACAATCTGCACGCGATGGAGCTGGCGCGGTCCGGCGTGCTGGGGGCGACGCGCATCATCACCTCCGAACATGGCTTCAACGCGCAACCGAACCAGTGGCGGCTGGACAAGCCGCTGTCGGGCGGCGGATCGCTGATGGATATTGGCATCTACAGCCTCAATGCCGCGCGCTATCTCGCGGGCGAGGAGCCGGTGGAGGTGAGCGCGATGGAGTTCACCGACCGCAGCGATCCGCGCTTCGCCACGGTGGAGGACCGCATCAACTTTCAGCTGCGCTTCCCCGGCGGCGCGCTGGCCAGCTGCGTCAGCTCCTACACCTCCAACCACAACACCTACCGCGTGCACGGCCCCGACGGCTGGCTGCGGGCGGAGCCGGCGACATCCTACACCGATCACCAGATGTGGGTGCATCGGGACGGGAAGACGGAGCAGGTGCGCCTGCCCACGCCAGCCAAGAACCAGTTCGTCGCCCAGCTGGATCACCTGCCCGAAGCGATCATGGCCGGCACCGAACCGCGCACCAGCGGCACCGAAGGCCTGCGTGACATGCGCATCATCGAAGCGATCTACCAGTCCGCGCGCGAAGGCCGCGCCATCCCGCTGACCGCCTGATGGCGACCCCCTTCGCGCTCGACCGCCGCGAGGTGCTGATGGCCGGCACGCTGCTGGCCGCCGCCGTCCGCTTCCCCGCTCTGGCGCAATCCGCGCCGGCCCTGTCCCGCGCCCATGCCGACCGCATCGCCCGGCTGATCGCCGACATGAGCGTGGCGGAGAAGCTTGGCCAGATGACGCAGGTCGCCGGCGGACGTCAGGTGGCGCTGAACAGCCGGCTGGACGCGGCCGCGCTGGATCGGGTGCGGGCCGGACAGATCGGATCGTTCCTCCATGTCGCGGGCGCGGAACCCTTGCGCGACCTGCAGCGCGTGGCGGTGGCGGAATCCCGACTGGGCATCCCTCTGCTGTTCGCCATGGATGTGGTCCACGGGTACCGCACGATCTTCCCCGTGCCGCTCGCGCTCGCCGCCAGCTTCGATCCGGCGGTGGCGGAGGATGCCGCGCGGGTGGCGGCGGTGGAGGCGGCGGTCAGCGGCCTGCACTGGACCTTTGCGCCGATGATCGACATCGCCCGCGATGCCCGCTGGGGCCGCGTGGTGGAAGGCGCCGGCGAGGATCCGCATCTGGGTGCCCGCATCGCTGTGGCGCAGATCACCGGGTTCCAGACCGCCGACCTGGCCGGCCGCGATGCGGTGCTGGCCTGCGCCAAGCATCTGGGTGCCTATGGCGCCGGCATGGGCGGCCGCGACTATGACACGGCCGATGTGTCGGAACGCACCCTGCGCGAAGTCTACCTGTCGCCGTTCCTCGCGGCGGCCGAGGCCGGCGTGGGCACGATGATGACCGCGTTCAACGATCTGGCGGGCGTGCCCACCACCGGCAATGCCGATCTGGTGCGCGGCATCCTGCGCGACGAATGGAACTACCAGGGGCTGGTGGTCAGCGACTGGAACGCCGTGTCGGAACTGATCGACCACGGCGCCGCCAGCACTCCGGCGGAGGCCGCCGCGCTGGCGCTGCGGGCCAGCGTCGACATGGACATGACCAGCGACACCTATGCCGAACATCTCGGCACCGCGCTGGCGCAGGATCCCACGCTGCTGCCGCTGGTGGACCAGGCGGTCGGCCGCATCCTGGCGACCAAGGCGCGGCTGGGCCTGTTCGACGACCCGTACCGCTTCGGCGATGCCGCGCGCGAACGCACCGTGCTGGGCTCGGCCGGTCACCGGGCACGGGCGCGGCGGGCGGCGGAACGTGCGCTGGTGCTGCTGCGCAACGAAGGCGGCGTGCTGCCGCTGAGGGCTGGCGCCAAGGTGGCGCTGGTCGGCGCGCTGGCGGACGATGCGCGCAGCACGCTGGGATCGTGGAAGGCCCGCGGGGTGCAGGAGGATTCCGGTACCCTGCGGGAGGCGATGGGCGACGCAACCTTCGTACCCGGCGTCGCACCCCGCAGCGACGATGTGTCCGGCATTCCCGCTGCCGTGGCGGCGGCGCAGGGCGCCGATGTGGTGGTGCTGGTGGTGGGCGAGGACTTCGACCATTCCGGCGAGGCGCGCAGCCGGGCCGACATCACCCTGCCCGGCTCGCAGATGGCGCTGATCGCCGCCCTGCGCGTCACCGGCAAGCCGATCGTCGCGGTTCTGATGAACGGGCGCCCGCTGGCGCTGGAGGCCGCGCTCGAGGGCATCCCTGCCGTGCTGGAGAGCTGGTTCGGTGGTAACGAGGCTGGGCCGGCCATCGCCGATGCGCTGTTCGGCCGCAGCAATCCCGCCGGGCGCCTGCCGATGGGCATGCCGCGCACCGGCGGGCAGCTGCCACTGTTCTACGCCCATCCACCGACCGGCCGGCCTGCCAATCCGGATCTGACCGTGGACAGCGCGCGTTATCACGACACCGAGATCGGCCCGCTGTTCCCCTTCGGCCATGGTCTCAGCTACGCTCGCTTCACCTATGCCGACCTTGCCGTCGACACGCAGGCAGACCGGCAACAGGCGCGCTACACCGTCACCTGCGCCGTCACCAATGATGGCGCCGTGGCAGGCGACGAGGTGGTCCAGCTCTATGTCCGTGCGCCGGTCGCCGGCCTCGCCCGGCCGGGGCGCGAGTTGCGCGGCTTTGTACGCTTGCCGCTGGCACCAGGACAAACTCGTCGCGTCAGCTTCACGCTGACCAGCGACCAGTTCGCCCATTGGGCCGACCAGGGATGGCAGGTCGCGGCCGGGCGGGTGGAGCTGATGGTCGGCGCCTCTTCTGCCGATATCCGCCTGACCGGCGCGCTGGCCGTGCCGCAGGCCTATGCCCTGCCGGCGAGTGCGCTGGCCGGCGCGGCGCTGGCCACGCAAGTGACGGTCGCCTGACGATGGGCATGGGTCCCGTCGTGCTGATCGTGCTGGGCAGCATCGCCGCGCTGATCGTGCTGGTGCTGCGCTTCAAGGTGCCGGCCTTCATCGCCCTGCTGGTGGTCGCGCTGGGCACCGGCCTGGCGCTGGGCGGCCAGCCGGCCACGGTGCTGGAGGCGGTGCGTAAAGGCACGGGGGAGGCGCTCGGCTTCGTGGCGGTGGTCATCGGGCTTGGCGCCATGCTGGGCGGATTGCTGGAGGCGAGCGGCGGTGTCGCCGCGCTTGCCCACCGGCTGCTGGCCGCCTTCGGCGAGGCGCGCGCACCCTGGGCGCTGACCGCGATCGGCATCATCGTCGGCATTCCGCTGTTCTTCGATGTTGCCTTCATCGTGCTCGCGCCGCTGCTGACCACCCTGTCGCTGCGCGCGAACCGCCGGGTGACCTTCTTCGCGCTGCCGCTCCTGGCGGCGCTGATGGCGATGCACGCATTGCTGCCACCGCATCCCGGACCTGTCGCCGTGGCGGAGCTGATCGGCACGGATTATGGCCTGCTGGCATTCTACGGCCTGCTGTGCGGCATTCCGGCGGCGATCATCGCCGGGCCGGTGTTTGCCCGGCTGGCGCATGGTGCGCCCGGTTTCGGCGACCAGGCCCTGCCGCCACAGTTCGATGCCGACGCACCTGCCACCGCATCCATCGGCTTTGGCCCGGCGCTGGCGGGGATGCTGGTGCCGCTGGCGCTGATCATGATCGCCGCCGCCGCCGATAGCTGGCTGCCGGACGGCGCGTTCAAGAATGCGGTGCTGTTCATCGGCCACCCGTTCGCTGCGCTGATCATTGCCTGCGCCTTTGTCGCGATCTGGCTGCGCAAGGTGGTGGGAGCCCCGTTGCAGACCATCTCCGACATCATGACCCGCGCGCTGGGGCCGGCCGGCCTGATGGTGCTCGTGGTCGGTGCCGGCGCCGCCTACAAGGAGGTGCTGATCCAGTCGGGCGCGGGGGAGCGGATCACGGCGCTGGTCGCCTCCGCCAACCTGTCGGTCATGGTGTTCACCTTCCTGCTGGCCGCCTTCGTGCGCATCGCGCAGGGCTCCGCCACGGTGTCGATGGTCACCGCGGGCGGCCTGGGCGCCCCGCTGATCGCAGCGGCCGCATTGTCGCCGGGGCAGGTGGCGCTGGTCACCGTGGCGATCGGCGCGGGCGCGACCGTGGTCAGCCATGTCAACGATACCGGCTTCTGGCTGGTCAAGCAGTTCCTGGGCCTGACAGAGGCGCAGACATTCCGGAGTTGGACCCTATGCTCGACAATCGCCGGCCTGACCATGTTCGCCATGGCCGCCCTGCTATGGCCCTGGGCGTGACCAGCCGCCGCACCCTTATGGCAGGGGCGGTCGGGCTGGCCGGCATGGCGGCCCTGCCGCTGGCCGGATGCGCTGCCCGGCTGGCAGGTGCGCCCGCCGGGCAACAGGTCGGCGGGGTGGAGATGCTGGACCCGGCGCTGGCCGCCATCATCGACCCGGGTGCCCGGGCGGAGCTGCTGGCCACCGGCTATGCCTGGGCGGAAGGGCCCGTGTGGGTGCCGGCCGGCTACCTGCTGTTCAACGATCCGGGCAACAACGTCATGTACCGGTACCGCCCGGGCGGCACGGTCGAGGAGTTCCTGCGCCCGTCCGGCCTGCAGACCCCCGTTCCGCCGGAGATCCGCGAGGCGGGCGCCAACGGCATGGAGATCGATGCGGCCGGCCGGCTGGTGATCGCCGACAGCGGCACCCGCGCCATTACCGCGATCGACCTTGCCACCAAGGCGCGCACAGTGCTGGTCGACCGGTTCGAAGGCCGGCGCTTCAACAGCCCAAACGACCTGACGATCGCCCGCAATGGCGCGATCTACTTCACCGACCCGCCCTACGGCTTCGCCGCGGCGGACGATTCGCCCTTGCGCGAGGTACCGCATAACGGGCTTTACCTGCGCGATCCGGATGGCCGGCTGCACCTGCTGGACACTCACCATCGTCCCAATGGGGTCGGCCTGTCGCCGGACGAACGCACGCTGTACCTTGCCCTGTCGGACGAGGCGCGGCCGCAGGTGCTGGCCTATGCGCTGGGGGCCGATGGCAAGCCGACCGGGGCGCCGCGCCTGTTCCACGACATGCGTAGCCACCATGCCGCCGGGCGGCCTGGCTTGCCGGATGGGATGGATGTGGCGGAGGATGGCACGATCTTCGCCACCGGGCCCGGCGGCGTGCATGTGCTTTCGCCCGGCGGGCGGCTGCTCGGCATCATCGGCACGGGTACGGCGATCGCCAATTGTGCGGTCGGCCGGGCGGAGAATGGTGGGCGCTGCCTGTACCTGACCGCCCACACCACCCTAGCCCGCATTCCCCTGCGCGGCTGACGCGCGGGTTGCAGCGGGGCGGCCGGTGCCGCCCCGCCTGTCAGCCCTCAGGCCCAGTGCAGCTCTTCGATGCGCGCCATGCTGGTGGCCTCGCCGACCTGGCCAGCCTGGGTGATCGAAGCGACCTCGCCCCGCATGTCCGCCGCGGAGACGCCGATGAAGTCCGCGACCAGCTCGCCACGGAAGAACATCTGCGCCCCTTCGGAGCTGTCGAGGAAGGTGACGTTGCGCGTTGCCACGCCCAGCTCCAGCCGGTCATCCGCGACATTGTAGTCGAGCACCCGGTCGACGCCCTCGTTGATGCCGGCGAAGCGGAACGTATCCGCGCCATTGCCGCCCACCAGGATGTCGTTGCCGCGGCCGCCGACCAGCAGGTCGGCGCCATCGCCGCCCTCCAGGTAATCGTCATCATTGCCGCCCAGCAGCACGTCGTTGCCCGCGCCACCATACAGGTAGTCGCTGCCCGCGCGGCCTTCCAGCTGGTCGTCGCCGTCATTGCCGAACAGGTAATCGTCCAGGTTGCGGCCCGTGATGATGTCGTTGCCGGCCAGACCCGTGATGCTGTTCGACTGGTCGGCCCGGCCGTTCAGCGTGTCCGCCTGATTGCCGCCGTACAGGAAAAAGGCGGTCGCCACGCCATCCTGCACCAGCTCGATCGAGCGAGGCGTGAACTCGTACTGCTGCGAGGCCAGCACTTCGCGGGCGGTGGTGTCCTCGATCGTCGCAACCGCCACATTGTTGGCATAGACGATCGTGTCGCCGGCCACCTCCTCGTACCGCACCCGGCCATTGCCCAGCGAGTTGATGCGGAAGCTGTCGCCATCTTCCCAGTCGGTGATCGTGGCGTAGCTGGCATTCAGCAGGGCGCCACTCACCACGAAGGTGTCGTTGCCCGCGCCGCCTGTCAGCGTGTTGTTGCCGCGGCCGCCGAACAGCGTGTCGTTGCCGGCCAGACCTAGCAGCACGTCGTCACCATCGGTGCCTGTCAGCACGTCATCGCCGGCGGTGCCGGTGATGGGCGCCGGGCCGAAGTCGAAGTTGAAGCGCGCCACCACCGGGTCGTGGTCGCTCGCCCGGTCGGCATCGGCGTATTCGGCATTGATGTGGACGATGTCCACTTCGGCATTCGCGTACAGTCCGCCGGTTGCCAGCAGGTTGTCCAGCGACTGCGAATTGCCTTCGAACAGGTACGAATAGACCTCCTCCGACGGCAGCAGCGCCTCGGGCAGGCTGGTGAACACGCCACCCTGCGTGGGGTCGGTCAGCTGCCGCTGGAAGGCTTCGAAATAGAAGCCGTTGAAGTCGCCGGCGACCACGTACTGCCCGCCGGGATCGGTTGCCAGCTGGTCATTGACCCAGGCCTTCACGGCGCCGGCCTGCGCCAGCCGTGCCGCATCACCGGCATTGGCCGCCGGCTGCGTGCTGCCATACAGCGGATCGCTGCCGCCGCGCGAAGTGAAGTGGATGTTGATGGCGGTGAACTGCTCCCCGAAGAAGTCGAAGGTCGCCACCAGCGGGCTGCGGCTGCCGTTGAAGGCCGCATTCTCGATCACCTGCAGGCTGCCCTCGACCAGGCTGACCCGTTCCGGATTGTAGAAGTACCCGTTGCGGATGTTGCCGCCCGGCTCGCCGCCGGTGCTGCCCGGCACGGTGGGCGCGATTTCGGCATAAGCGTAGGTCGGGCCCCCGGCATCCTGGATGGCGCGGATCAGCGCGTTCGCCGTCGCCACCGCAGTCAGGTCGCTGCCGCCACCCGGGCCGTCGGCATCCTGCAGCTCCTGCGCGGCGATGATGTCGGGGCTGCGCAGATTGTTCACGATGTCGGCTGCCAGCTGGTCGAACCGGTCGAACGAGCCGTCGGTGCTTTCCTCGGCTGCGTCCAGGTTCTCCATGTTGTAATTGGCGAAGGTCAGGCTGTCGGCATCGCCCACCAGGTCGGTCACTTCGCGCGCCAGCGTGGTGTCCAGCGTGGTCGTGACCGCTTCCGTCACCAGCACTTCGTAGAAGTTGAACGAATAACCGACCACGCCGGTCACGTCGCTCAGCTGGTCGCCGGTGGTGTAGTCGGGATTGAAGCCGGCCAGCAGCCCATCATCCAGCTGGATCTTCTCGGGGTTGTAGTCGCCTTCGGAGATGGTGATGCCGCCGCGATCGTTCACGCCGGTCGCGCCCTGACCCAGACTGGCGACTACGTCGGTCTCACCGAAATTGTTGGTGCTGGCGACCACCTGCGGCGTCTCGATCGTGACGCGCATGCCTTCCAGCGATTCCCAGAAATCGATGCCGTCGGTCGTCGGGTCGAAGCTGGTCAGGCCGTCATCGTCGATCACGGAGGACGGGGGCAGCACGCCGTTGGCACCGATCAGCACGGCCGCGGGCAGCGCCACGCCCGATGCCGTGACGGTGACGGTCGGGTTGATGATCTCCGTCAGGCTGAGCGCGCCGGCCCCGCCCTGATACTCGGTCACCTGCCCGCCGACATTGGCGCGGTCGCCCACCGCCACGGCCGGCGCACTGCCGGTGAACACGAAGATCCCGTCGGAGGTGGCGGCGTCGCCGTCGCCCGTCTCGTCCTGCAGGTAGAAACCGTTTCCGGCGACCGCCGTCACCACGCCGGTGGTGGTGACGATCTGCCCGGCAAAGGCGGACTGGTGACCCGCGCCCTGGATCTGCATGATGCTCAGCGTGACCGGATCGTCATTCACGATCAGGCCGATGGCGGTGCCGTCGGTGATGGTGACCTGCCCCTGCGGGTTGCCCAGCGTCAGGGTCAGCGTCTCGTTGCCTTCGCCCACCGTGTCGCCGGCCACCGGCACGGTGATGATCGCGCTGGTCTGGCCCACGGCGAAGGTGACGGTGCCCGCCAGCACCGCACCCGGTGCCAGGTCGCCCGCATCGGCGGTACCGTCCAGCGCGATCGTGTAGTCGACGCTGGCCTCGCTCCCCAGCCCGCCGGCGCGACGCACGACGAACTGCAGCGCGGTGGTGCCGTCATCGCCTTCGGTGACGCTGGCATCCAGCACCCGGATCTGCCCGGTCTCGCCCGCGCCGATGATGTCCTGTCCGGCATTCAGCGTGCCCGCGGTGGCGGTAACCGGACCGGTCCAGTCGAAGTCGGCCCCCGACGCACCCGCGCCGGTGCGCTGCAGCGACAGCCCTTCCGGTTCGCCCGCCTCGGCCACGCCGATATCGGTGCTGGTCAGGCCGACCGCAGGGCCGTCGGCAGCGGTGATCACGCCTTCATAGGACAGGAACTCGACCACGGTGCCATCGGGTGCGATCAGCGCCAGACCGTCGGCCGCGCCATTCTGGATGGCGTTGACCGGCAGCGGGAAGGCCAGCGCGCCGAAGCCCTCGCCCTCGTCGTCGATCACGCCGGACAGCACCAGCGTGCGGTAGCTGGTCGCCGCATCCGCGCCATTGCTGCCATTGTAGAACACCACGGTGTAGCCGGTGAGATCGGTCCCGGCCGCGCCGGCGATCTCCACCAGCTCGTTGTCGTCGGTGCCGGCATCGTCGTAATGCAGCTCGTTGATCCAGACATTGGCGCCCGGCTGCGGCGCGCCCGCATCGTCGTTGGTGATGGTGCCGGTGGCCGTGGCGCCGCCGATCGACGCGCCGCCGACAGGATCGGTCAGGGTCACGGTGAAGCTTTCGTCACCTTCGATCACCAGGTCGCCCGCCACGTCCAGGGTGATGGTGGCGGTGGTCTGTCCGTCGGCGAAGCTGACGGTGCCGGCAAAAGCCTGGCCCGCAGCGAAATCGGCCGCATCGGCGCTGCCGAACCCGACTGCCCACGCGGCGGAGACCGCCCCGTCGCTGCCGCCGCTGCGGGTCACGGTGAAGCTGATCGCGGCCGTGCCGCTGTCACCTTCGGCCACGGTGGCATTGCCGATGGCCAGGGTGCCGGGGACCGGTTCCGGCGTGCCGCCGCCAGCCGCCGTGGTCACCACGATATTGTCCAGTCCGAACTCGTCGCGGCTGCCGCTACCGCCGACATCGTCGCCGGCGAAGCGCAGGAAGAACGTCGCCCCGGTCGCAACGGTGCTGCCCAGCGTGACGGTGCCGGCGCGGGCGAAGGCCTGTACGCCCAGGCCGTCTGCCGCCTCGGGCGAGACATAGTCGAATGTGCTGACCCGGCTCCAGCTGCTGCCATCGGCGGACACTTCGACATACAGGCTGTTGGAACGGGCTTGGTCGTTCAGCACCAGCAGGTCGTAGCCGAGCTGGAAGCTGGCGCTGGCCGCGCCGCTGTTCACCAGCGCGATGGTGAAGGTGCCGGGCGTCCAGTCGGTGCCGCCGGGCTGGATCCACAGGGCCGTGTCGCCTGCGCCGCGATCCAGCGCATACAGGCCGCCGGTGGTGACGCCGCCGGCGGTGATGCCGCGTGCATAGTCGCCGCTGGCGAAGGTGCCGCCGAACGTGCCGTTCCCGTCGCTCATGCCCGTCAGCACATAGGTGTCGCTGTCCAGCTGACCCGCGGTCGGCGCGGCGGCAAAGCCTGCACCCGTGTAGCCGGTGAAATCCTGCGCCAGCAGGGTGATGGCGGCATCGTCCGCCGCGGCGAAGGGGGTCGAGAAATCGATAAAGGCCATGATCGTCAATTCCCTGGATGCAGGCATGATTCGCGGGCCGGCCGTCAACGGTCCGCCTGCGCATGGTGATAGCGTTACGAAAGGATTGCGAAAGATATGCGACAGATCACGTAACGGAGATGCGCTGCCATCAACCCTGTCGCGCAACGTCCGGCTTTGCTAAGGGCGGAGGCATGGCCGCATCACCTGCCCTTCCCCTGCCATGCTGAGCGCGCTGATCGCGTCGGCGGCGGCGATGGTGGCGATCGTGGGCGTGCGATACCTGCTGGTCAGCGGCGCCTTCGCGCTCGCCACAGCGCGCGTGCGGCCAGGGCTGTACAATGGCCTGAAGCCGCAGATCCGGCGGGAGATCGCCTGGTCGCTGTCGGCTGCGGTCGTCTATGGCGTACCGGCGGGCATCATCGCCTGGGGCTGGCAGGAACGTGGCTGGACCCGGATCTACGCCGAATGGGACGCGATGCCGCTGTGGTGGCTGCCGGTGTCGCTGTTCCTGTACCTGTTCGCGCACGACACCTGGTTCTACTGGACGCATCGGCTGATGCACCGTCCGCGATGGTTCAAGGTGATGCATGCGGTCCATCATGCCAGCCGCCCGCCCACGGCCTGGGCGGCGATGGCGTTCCACTGGACCGAATCGCTGACCGGTGCGCTGGTGATCCCGGTGCTGGTCTTTCTCCTGCCGGTCCACGTTTCGGTGCTGAGCCTCGTGCTGACGATCATGACCGTGATGGGCGTCACCAATCACATGGGTTGGGAGATGTTCCCCAGGGCGCTTGTTCACTCGCGGTTGGGCAACTGGCTGATAACCGCCAGCCACCATCAGCGGCACCACGAAGAGTACAAATGCAATTACGGTCTGTATTTCCGGTTCTGGGATCATCTGTGCGGCACCGATCGCGGCCTGTCGCGGCGCTGGCAGCAGCCCTGACGATTCCGTTGCTGGTCGGCGCCGCGCCGGCACCCGTGCCGGCACCGGCCCCCGCCCGGATACCGCACGGCGTCACGGTCAGCGTGGCGGTGACCGCGCTGCGCAACCATGACGGCATGGTGATGGCGTGCATGACCACGAACGAAGGCCGCTTTCCGCGCTGCCGGGGGGATACGGCATCCTACCAGGCCAACGTGCCGGCGGATCACGCGCCGCAGACGGTGATCATCACCTTCCCCGACGTGCGCCCCGGCACCTATGCCATCGCGCTGCTGCATGACGAGAACGGCAATGGCCGAGCGGACAAGACCGCGATGATCCCACGCGAAGGCTTCGGCTTCTCGCGCGATGCCCGGGTGCGCATGGGGCCGCCCACCTTTGCCGATGCCGCCTTCACCGTCGGGACCCGGCCGGTGCAGCAGACCATCCGCATGCGCTACATGCTGTAGGATCCAGCGTCGCGGCTGGCGCCTCTTTACCGAACCTTCATGCCCCCTTCGCCATGGTCTGGCGGATGATTCCCGACCAGCCGCATGAGGGGCATGCAATGGATTTCCGGCCCGTGATCGCCGACACCGCCTTCCTGGCGGACCACCAGCCTGACGATGATGGCGGGCTGACCTGCGCCGCCGGTTTCACGGGCCATGGCGAGCGCCGGATGCAGGTGCGTGCCTACAATTACTGGGTCAGCCTGCTGGCCGATACCAGCCTGCCGCGGATCGACCTGCTGGACCCGGCGACCCTGCCCGGCTTCGCCGCCAATGCCGTGCTGCTGCATGTGCCGGACGATACGGCGGAGCCGGCGATCGCCTGGCTGGGTGCGGCGCTGGCGGCGGAATGCGGCGTGGCGGCCGCCACGCTGACGCACCTGCACGATGCGCCGGCCGGATCGCTGCTGGAACGGGTGGACGATCATTATCGCGCCATCATCGACAGCGGCGCGCCCGCCGGGTTCGAGGCGGAGTTCGTGGGCCTGCGCGGCGCGACCATGCTGTATCGCGGCATCCTGCTGCCCTTCACCGCCACCGGCACGCACCCCACCCATGTGCTGGCGGTGATCAACTGGAAGGAGCTGGCGGGCGAGCAACTGGAAGCGCAGATCGCGCGCGAGATGGCCCGTGCCCTGCGCCGCGATCGCGCGCCGCTGAGCCCTACGCTGCTGACCGACTGGGCCGACGGCCCCGGTCTGCCAGCGCCGGAGCCCGCCCGGGCGCCCATTGCCGCATTCTCGCCTCGCGAGCTGGTGCTGATGCTGGTGCACCGCGATCCTGCGGGCGGCGAACAGCTGCTGGGCGAGGTCCCCGCCGACCCCCACCTGATCGCCACCGCGGCGCAGCGCATGGGCCTGCTGGTCTAGCAAGCGCGTGGCAGGCAGCCGACCTTAACGCTGTATTCAGCCATTCGGTGTTGGGGTCTGCCACGATGCATGTGACTCTTCGCCGCTTGCCGGTGCTCGCTCTGGCCGTGTTCGCGCTGCTGCTGTCCGGCACCCGTCCGGTGCTGGCGCAATCGGTGCTGCGCGATGCGGAGACGGAGGCGCTGCTGCAGGACCTGATGGCACCGCTGTCGGAAGCTGCCGGGTTGCATCCCAATGCGGTGGAAGTGGTGCTGCTGAACGATCCCAGCATCAATGCCTTCGTCGCCGGTGGGCAGCGGATCTACATCCATTCCGGCCTGATCAACGCGGCGGGTACCGCCAACGAGGTACAGGGCGTGCTCGCGCACGAGCTGGGCCATATCCAGGGCGGCCACATCGTGCGTTTTTCCGAAGGGGCGGGCGCGGCGACCAACATCACCATCCTGTCGCTGCTGGTGGGCGTCGCCGCCGCGCTGGCGGGCGCCGGGGAGGCAGCGATGGGCGCCATGATGATGGGCCAGCAGGCGGCGATGGGCTCGTTCCTGGCCTTCAGCCGCGCGCAGGAGGCGAGCGCGGATGCCGCCGGCGTGCAGTACCTGTCGGATGCCGGGATCACCGGCAAGGGCAGCCTCACCTTCTTCGGCCGGCTGCAGAACCTGGAATACCGTTACGGTTTCAGCCAGGACGACGATGCCACCTTCAGCCGCACCCACCCGCTTTCGGGCGACCGGATCAGCCGGTTGCAGGCGGATTACCAGGCCGATCCGGCATGGGACACCCCGCCGGACGCCGATCAGCAGCGCCGGTTCGAACGGGTGAAGGCCAAGCTCTACGGCTATCTGGCCAAGCCGTCCGATACGCTGAACCATTACCCGACCTACCTGACCGACGCGCCCGCCCGCTATGCCCGGGCCTATGCCTATCACAAGGATGCGCGGATGGAGCTGGCGCTGGCGGAAACCGACGCGCTGATCGCCAGCGACCCCGACGATCCGTACTTCCTGGAACTGAAGGGGCAGGTGCTGCTGGAATCGGGCCGCCCGACGGACGCGCTGCCGTTGCTGCGCCAGGCGACGCAGATGACCAACAACAATGGCCTGATCGCCGGCACCTTCGGCCATGCGCTGATCGCGACGGAGGACAGCCGGAACCTGGAGGAGGCGGAACAGGTACTGCGGGCGGCGGTGGGTCGCGACAGGCTGAACCCCTTCGCCTGGTACCAGCTGGGCGTCGTCTATGGCCAGCGTGGCGACATCCCGCGGGCGCAGCTCGCCAGCTCCGAACAGCTGATCATGAGCGGGCAGCCATCGGCCGCGCTGCAGAACGCCGAGGCGGCAAACCGCGCCTTGCCCGAAGGCTCGCCCGACTGGTTGCGGGCACAGGATGTCGCCCTGCAGGCACGCGCGCAGCTTGAACGGGCGCGGGAGCGGGACTAGGCGCAAGCCATGCGCTGGCTGCTGACGATCCTTGTCGCCCTGGTTGCCGGTTTCGCCGGTGCCGCGGGCTGGAGCTTTTCGGGCCTGGGCGACAGCCGCACCCGCGATTACCTGCTGGCCAATCCGCAGGTGCTGCCGGAAGCGATCGCCCTGCTGCAGCAACGTGAACAGCAGGGCCGGATCGAACCGCTGCGGGCGGAGCTGGAGCGCCCCTTTCCCGGCGCGGTGCTGGGCAATCCGCAAGGCGCGGTCACGCTGGTCGCGTTCAGCGATTATGCCTGCGGTTTCTGCCGCCGCAGCATGGACGATGTCACCGCGCTGATCGCCGCCAATCCGGACCTGAAGGTGGTGATGCGCGAATACCCCATCCTGTCCCCGGCCAGCGCCGATGCCGCGCGCATGGCGCTCGCCGCGGCGCAGCAGGGCCGCTACCCCGCGTTTCACGATGCGATGTTCCGCCTGGGTCCGCCGTCGGACGCCACGATCGCCGCCGCCGCCCGCACGGCCGGGCTGGACCTGGCCCGCGCGCAGGCGGATATAGGCGGCGGCGCGATCGAGCAGGCGCTGCAGGCCAATGCCGCCATGGCCGCGCAGCTGGGCATCAGCGGCACGCCGGCCTGGATCGCGGGCAACCAGTTCCTGAACGGGGCCGTGGGGCAGCAGGCGCTGGCCGAGGCGATCGACGCCGCGCGTACCGGCCGCAGCGCGCCCGCAGGGGCAGCAAGCTGAACCCGCTGCGCCCTTCCGCGCGCCGGCAGGATGCGCGGTCCGGCCCTGGCGCCAGCCAGTCCGCCGCGCTGTCCCGGCTGCATTTCACCCCCGCCGCCCCCTTCTTCGCGGACAAAAACCGCGCCTTCTGGCGGCTGCAGCTGATCGGCTGGGGCGGCGCCATGCTGCTGCATGCCGTCACCAGCATCGCCAATGGCCGGCCGGCCAGTTTCCTGGTCATCGTGCTGATCCAGATGGTGACGCGCCTTTCCATCAGCCTGATCCTGTCCGTCGTCTTCGGCCAGCTGATCCACCGTCGCCCGCTGGTGACCTGGAGCTCCACCGCGCTGGCGCTGGGCGTGGCGGTGATCGTGTCCGCCGCGATCAATGGCTGGGTGCTCAGCCTGTACCAGGCGCAGACCAGCGACACCGGCTTCGCCGGGCTGGTGCTGGGCGTGTTCTACCTGGACCTGACGCTGCTGGGCGCCTGGTCGGCGCTGTATTACGCCATCAACTACTTCCTGCAGGTGGAGGAACAGGCCGACCGGCTGGAACGGCTGGAGGCGCAGGCGACCAGCGCGCAGCTGGCGATGCTGCGGTACCAGCTGAACCCGCATTTCCTGTTCAACACGCTCAATTCCATCAGCACGCTGGTCCTGCTGAAGCAGACGGAACCGGCCAATGCCATGCTGACCCGGCTGTCCGCCTTCCTGCGGCACACGCTGGTGGCGCAACCCGGCGGCACGGTGACGGTCGCGCAGGAGGTGCACACGCTGCAGCTCTACCTCGATATCGAGCGGATGCGGTTCGAGGAGCGGCTGCGCACGCAGTTCCGGGTCGATCCCGCCGCGGTGCACGCCGCCATCCCCAGCCTGCTGCTGCAGCCGCTGGTGGAGAACGCGATCAAGTACGCCGTGTCCCCGCAGGAGGAGGGCGCGCGCATCAGCCTGACGGCGCAGGTGCTGGGCGGCCGGCTGCGGCTGGTGGTGGCCGATACCGGCCCCGGCACGCAAGGGCGCGCGCTGGCGATGGAGCAGCCCGCCAGCCGCACCGAGTCCACCGGCGTGGGTCTGGCCAATATCCGCAACCGTCTGGCGCAGGCCTATGGCGACGATCACCGTTTCGAGATCAGTACGCCGCCCGAAGGCGGCTTCACCGTCACCATCGAGATTCCGTTCGAAGTGCAGGCCGATGGCGCACCGGCCGATCACCCGTCGCAGCCGTTCGCCGCGCATGTGAAACCTGCCATCGCCTCGCCCGTTCACAACCCACCGGCCCACAGGGCATCGGGGAGCCAAGCATGACCATTCGCACCATCCTCGTCGACGACGAAAAGCTCGCCATCCAGGGTCTTCAGCTGCGGCTGGAGGCCTTTCCCGACGTGGAGGTGATCGCCACCTGTGCCAACGGACGGGAGGCGATCCGGGCGATCAAGACGGAGAAGCCCGATCTGGTGTTCCTCGACATCCAGATGCCGGGGTTCGATGGTTTCTCCGTCGTGAAGGGCGTGATGGAGATCGAACCGCCGCTGTTCGTCTTCGTGACTGCCTATGGCGAACATGCGATCCGCGCGTTCGAGGCCAACGCCGTGCATTACCTGATGAAGCCGGTCGATCCGGACATGCTGGCCGACACGATCGAGCGCGTACGCCAGCGCCTGGCCGAGAAGCGCTCGAGCGAGGAAGCCGAGAAGCTGAAGGACGTGCTGGCCGAGGTCGCGCCCGACGCCGTGGAGAACATGCCCACGGATGACGAGGCTGCCGGCCGCTACGAACGGATCATCAACGTCAAGGACCGCGGGCAGATCTTCCGCGTGGATGTCGGCAGCATCGAGCATATCGAGGCGGCCGGCGACTACATGTGCATCTACACCGGCGACAATTCGCTGATCCTGCGCGAAACGATGAAGGACCTGGAGCGCCGGCTGGACCCGCGCGCCTTCCAGCGGGTGCACCGTTCCACCATCGTCAACCTGGATCAGGTGCGCCAGGTGAAGCCGCACACCAATGGCGAATGCTTCCTGGTGCTGCAGTCGGGTGCGGAGGTGAAGGTCAGCCGCTCCTACCGCGACGTGGTCGCCCGCTTCGTCCATTGATGGCAGGCCATGCTTGAGGGCGGCGGGAAAAACCGCCATCTGACGGCATGCCCTACTCGCACCACAACTTCGATCTGCCCGGCCTTGACCTGGGGGCATTCGTCGACGCCGTTCTGAACGAGGATCTGGGCACGGGCCTGCCCGGTGGCGGACGCGACGTCACGGCCGAAAGCGTCATTCCGGCCGATGCGCGCTTTGCCGGGATCATGGCCAGCCGCGATCCGATCGTGGTGGCCGGGCTGCCGGTCGCCTGCGCCTTCTTCTCCGCGCTGGATGACGGAATCGAGATCGAGCCGCTGGTGCAGGACGGCGAGCAGGTGCCCGCCGGCACCACGCTGCTGCGGCTGACGGGCAATGCCCGCGCGCTGCTGACCGCGGAACGCTCTGCTCTCAACACGGTGCAGCACCTGTCCGGGGTTGCCACCCTGACGCGGCGCTATGTCGATGCCATCGGCGCCGGAGCGCGCTGCACCCTGCTGGACACGCGCAAGACCATCCCGGGCCTCCGCCTGCTGGAGAAGTACGCCACGCGGCAGGGCGGCGCGCAGAACCATCGCATGGGCCTGTGGGATGCGGCCATGATCAAGGACAACCATATCGCCGTGGCGGGCGACGTGGCGGAGGCGGTGCGCCGTGCCCGCGCCGCCGGAATCGCGCGAATCATCTGCGAAGTGGATCGCCTCGACCAGATCGAGCCGGCGCTGGCGGCCGGCGCTGATCACCTGCTGCTCGACAACATGGCGCCCGATACCTTGCGGCAAGCGGTCGCGCTGATCGCCGGGCGAGCTGTGACCGAGGCGAGCGGTGGCGTCACGCTGGACACGATCGGCGCCATGGCCGCCAGCGGGGTCGACCATGTCTCCGTCGGCCGCCTGACGCAGAGCGCGCCTGCCGCCGATATCGGGCTGGATTTCACACCATTGTGAGGCGGCCCTGGCCCATCAGGGCCTTTGCGGTTCTGTTCGTGGTGCAGGGCCTCATCACCTTCGCCGCGGCCCTGAGCGACCTGCCCGGGACGCAGGCCGGCTGGGCGGCGACCCTGCCGGCCCTGACCATTACCCGCGACTTCGCGATCGTGGCCAGCAGTGCCCGTCTGTCGATCGTGCTGATCCCGGTGGCGTTGGCCTGGTGGCGCCGTGCGCGACTCGTGCGCTGGCTGGTGCCGGCAATGGTCGCGCTGCGGGTGGCGCTGCTCCGGCCGGACACACCGCCGGTGGAGTGGCTGACCCTTGCGCTGGCCATCACCGCCACCGCCTGCCTGTTCGCGCGCAGTACGCGGCGCTGGTTTGCCGATGCTAGCGCCGCTCCCTGAAGAAGCCTTGCAGCAGCGCCGCCGACTCGCCCTCCCCCATGCCGCCATAGACCTCCGGCCGGTGCAGGCAGGCGGGCTGGTCGAACAGGCGCGCCCCATGTGCCACCGCCCCCCCCTTCCCGTCGGGTGCGGCGTAATACAGGCGTTGTATCCGCGCATGAATGATGGCGCCGGCGCACATCGGGCATGGTTCCAGCGTGACCCACAGATCGCATCCGCCCAGCCGTTCGCTGCCCAGATGCGCCGCCGCCTGCCGGATTGCGGCAATCTCCGCATGGGCGGTGGGGTCGTGCAGGGCGCGCGGGGCGTTGCGCCCTTCCCCGATGATCCGCCCGGCCTGCACCACCACGGCGCCGACCGGGACCTCCCCGGCAGCAGCCGCCTCCGCCGCCAGTTCAAGGGCGCGCTGCATCGGCACGGGAAGCGGCCAGCGGGTCATCGCGCTCCGCGCTATCGCCTCGTTTGCTTGACGACAACCGCCCCGAACGCTATGCGCGCGCCTTTCCCACAGGCCTTTGGCTGCTTCCGCTGCCTCCTGGCTGAAACTGATTCGAGAGAGCAAGCATGTCGCGCATCTGCGAACTGACCGGCAAGGGCCGCCAGACTGGCCACAATGTGAGCCACGCCAACAACAAGACCAAGCGCGTCTTCCTGCCCAACCTGCAGAACGTCACGCTGATGAGCGAAGGGCTGGATCGCAGCTTCAAGTTCCGCGTCTCCACGCACGGCCTGCGCTCGGTCGAGCATAATGGCGGGCTGGACAACTGGCTGTTGAAGACCTCCGACACCAAGCTGAGCGCCCGTGCGCTGAAGGTGAAGCGTGAACTGAAGAAGGCTGCTGCACCCGTCGCTGCGGCCGCCTGAACTTTCCCGTTACGATCTGAAAAAGGGCCGGTCCTCGGATGCGAGGGCCGGCCCTTTTCGTATGTGGGCAATGAAAGCTCGACGCCAAGCTGGATAACCAGAGCAATCTCGGCGGGTTTTCAGAAATAAGCTTTCATGACAGTGAGTTAGCGGAGAGCTAGATCTCGCCGCCCGACAATCGCTGACATAGCATGTCCAGCTGGTCCAGCGTCCTGTAGCTCACAGTGATCGCACCCGATCGTGAGTCGGCATCAGGCGCAATACGCACCGGCAGCCCCAGAAACTCCTCCAGGCTGGACTGAACCGCCTCGGTGTCGGCATCCAGCGCACCCGTTCCCTTGGCCCGCGGGCGCGGGTCGGACTTCACCTCCCCGCGATCCTTGCGGGCCAGCCGCTCGACGTCGCGTACGGTCAGCCCTTCCGACACTGCCCGCTCGGCAATTGCAACTGCATCGCCATGCCCCACCAGAGCACGCGCGTGGCCCATGTCCAGCCGCCCGGCCTCCACATGATCCAGCACGCTTGCCGGCAGGCTCAGCAGCCGCAGCAGGTTGGCGACATGGCTGCGGGACTTCTCCACCAGCCGGGCGATCTCCGCCTGCGTCATGTCCTCATGTTCGGCTAGCCGGTGATAGGCGCGCGCCTCTTCCACCGGATTCAGGTCTTCGCGCTGGATATTCTCGATCAGCGCCAGCGCCATCACGTCACGCTCGGCCAGCTCCCGCACCAGTGCAGGGATCTCGTGCAGCCGGGCGCGCTGTGCGGCCCGCCAGCGCCGCTCGCCGGCGACCAGCTGATAGCGTCCGCCCGGCATCGGGCGGACAATCACCGGCTGGATCACGCCACGCGCCGCGATCGACGCTGCCAATTCATCCAGCGCATCTTCGTCGAAGTGGCGCCGCGGCTGGTCAGGATGCGGCTCGATGGATCCTACCGGCAGGCTTGCGAGTCCCTCGCGGACAGCTCCGTCGGCGGGATCCTCTCCGCGCTTGGCCGTCACCGCCTCCTCACCGCGAACCTCGCCCAGCAACGCGCCGAGCCCCTTGCCAAGCTTGCGTCGGGCCGGTGCACGGTCCTGCTGCACCGCGTCGCCGCTCTTGCTGTCCGTACCGCTCATGCTGTTTCCTTCGCCCCGATCCGACCGATCAGTTCACGTGCCAGGTTCATGTAAGCCCTCGAGCCCGCACATTGGTGATCGTACAGCAATGCCGGCAATCCATGGCTGGGTGCTTCCGACAGCCGGACGTTGCGCGGGATCACCTCCTCGAACACCAGCTCGCCCAAGGTTTCCCGCACATCCTCGGCAACCTGCTCGGTCAGGCGGTTGCGCCGGTCATACATCGTCAGCACGATACCCACGATGACCAGTTGCGGATTGAACCGCCCCTTCACCTGCTCCACCGTCTGCAACAGCTGGCTCAAGCCCTCCAGGGCGAAGAACTCACACTGTAACGGCACCAGCAGGCTGTTCGCGGCGCCAAGCGCATTCAGCGTCAGGAGCCCCAGCGACGGCGGACAATCGATGAAGCAGATATCGTGCGGAGCGTCGGCCAGCGCATTGCGTAACCGCTGCGTCCGGTGGTCACCGCTGACCAGTTCGATCTCCGCACCGCTCAAGTCCACGGTGCCCGGCACCAGCGTAAGGTTCGGTATCTTGGTAGCGACGCTGCATTGCGCCAGATCGGATTCGCCGAGCAGCAGGTCATAGGACGTATAGTCGCGCTCTGCGGACCCGACACCCAGCCCGGTAGACGCATTCCCCTGAGGATCAAGATCGACCAACAGCGTACGCCAGCCCACCGCCGCCATCGCGGTGGCCACATTGATAGCGGTCGTGGTCTTGCCCACGCCACCCTTCTGATTGGCAATCGCGATGGTGATCATGTCGCCGGGACCCCCTGCCCCACCAGAATGCCTGCCTCTGCGTCCGTAATGGAGTGTTCCACATGGAACATCTGCTGCACTACCGCACTCTGCTCGGCGAGTTCCTGCACAGCGGAACGGCCTTTCGGCAAGAGCCATGTGGTCGAAGGAGAAGAAAATCGCCTGGCAAGTGGCAGCAGCCGTGCCAGGGGAGCAAAGGCCCGGGCGGAGATCACTTCGGCCGAGACGGTATCCGCCTTCTCCAGCTTGGCGCCGATAATTCGTACGTTGTCGAGCCGGAGCGTAGCTACGGCTGCCGTCAGCCATTCCACACGACGTTTGCGCGACTCGACCAGCACCACCGTCCGCTGTGGCTGCGACAGAGCGATGGGCAGACCGGGAAATCCGGCCCCCGTGCCGAGGTCCAGCCAGACCCCTTGACCGGCTGGCGCATGCTGCAACAATTGCAAACTGTCGGCGAAATGCCGCTGCCATACCGCCGCAAGTGACGCATCAGCTACCAGGTTCTGCCGCTGATTCTCTTCCGTCAGCAGGGTCGCCAGCAGGTCAAGTTTCGCCACCCCTGCCGTGTGCAGATGGGAAGCGCAGAACGCCCGCGCCGTGGTCTCGTCGATGATCATGCCACCACCTGCTGACGACGCGCCTGCACCAGTACGGCAGCCAACGCAGCCGGCGTGATGCCACGAACCTGCCCCGCCTGCGCCAGGGTTGCTGGACGCGCCTGCTGCAGTCGCTCGACCATCTCCGCGGAAAGCCCAGGTACGGCATCGTAGGCGAACGCGCCGCCGAGCGGCACATGCTGGCTGCTCCGCAAATCCCGCAATTCGCTCTCTTGGCGCTCCAGATAGGGAGCATAGGCAGCGTCTTCTGCGACCTCCAGCGCAACGTCGGAAGCGGGATCAAGCGCGGAGTCAAGCCACAGGCTGAGCGCTGGGAGCTCTACCTGCGGGAAACGCAACCACTCGCGCAGGCTCATCCGGCCAGCGTCGCGACGAATGTCGAGCGGTGTCAGGTCGGCAGCGGATACAGTGCGTTCCAACGCTGCATCCCACCGGGCGCGTTCGTCCTGCTGTCGGGCGAACCATGCGGCACGCTCCTGTCCGACACAGCCCATCGCCAGTGCAATCGGAGTTAACCGGCTGGCGGCGTTGCTGGCCCGCAGGCGCAAGCGGTACTCGGCCCGCGAGGTGAGCATCCGGTACGGTTCGCTGATGCCGTTCAATGTCAGATCATCGATCATCACCGCGATGTAGCTGTTGCCGCGGTCCAGTGCTGGTGGCGCCTGATCGAGCACCTTGGCGGCCGCCGACAGGCCCGCGACCATCCCCTGCGCCGCAGCCTCCTCGTACCCGGTCGTACCGTTGATCTGCCCGGCACAATAGAGACCAGGCATGGCACGCACCTCCAGCTGCGGGGTCAGGGCACGCGGATCGATGTGGTCGTATTCCACTGCGTAACCCGGTACGGCCATGACCACCTGCTCAAGCCCCGCCATGCTGTGCAGCATCGCCAGCTGCACATCAGCTGGGAGGGAGGTGCTGATCCCGTTCGGATAGACCAAGGGTGTGGAGAGACCTTCCGGCTCCAGGAAGACCTGGTGCCCGTCCCGATCGCCAAAACGATGTATCTTGTCCTCGATCGAGGGGCAGTAGCGCGGCCCGGCGGCCTCGATCGCTCCGCTGAACAGCGGCGAGCGATCCAGGTTGGCGCGGATGATGTCATGGCTGGCGGCGTTGGTGCGGGTGATCGCGCATGCAAGTTGCGGATTGACCCGGCGCTGGGTCAACGGTGACAGCGTCCACGGCTCATCGTCCGAAGGTTGCACCTCCAGCCGCGCCCAGTCGATCGTGCGGCCATCCAGTCGCGGTGGTGTACCTGTCTTCAGCCGCGCCATCGGCAGATCCGCCCCGCGCAGCTGCGCCGCCATGCGATGCGCGGCGTCCTCATCGATCCGGCCGCCAGTCAGCCGTTCCTCTCCGCGGAACAGCTGTCCTCCCAGGAAGGTGCCCGTGCACAGGATAACGGCATTCGCGTGAAGGTTCGTACCGTCGGCCAGCTGCAGCCCGCTCACCCGCTCCCCTTCCTGCACCAGCGCTGCGGCCTCGCCGGCGATCAGGGTCAGCGTCTCCAGTGCCTGCAGCTCACGCTGAATGGCGGCGCGGAACAGCTGGCGATCCGCCTGGATGCGCGGGCCCCACACGGCGCTGCCCTTCGAACGATTGAGCATGCGGTAATGGATGGCAGCGGCATCGCCGGCCCGGCCCATCAGTCCGTCAAACGCATCCACCTCCCGCACGAGGTGCCCCTTGCCCAAGCCGCCAATTGCCGGGTTGCAGCTCATGGCGCCAATCGTGGCAAGATCGAACGTCACCATGGCGACACGTGCGCCCATGCGCGCAGCAGCAGCTGCTGCCTCGCAGCCGGCGTGTCCGCCGCCTACCACCAGAATGTCGAAGCTGTGCATCCGCGCTATCTAGGCGTTCCTGCCTCCACGGTCAAAAGCGCTGTTCCACGTGAAACACTCATTTGCCGATGCAGAAGCGACCGAACAGTGCGTCAAGCACGTCTTCAGTTCCGCTTCGCCCCACCATCCGATCGAAGCTGACCCGCGCCATGCGAAGCAACTCCGCCTGCACCAGCGGATCGGCTGCATGACAAGCGTCCGCCAGTGCCTGCTCTGCTGTCTGCAGCAAGGTCCGTTGTCGAAGGTTGAGCACCGCCTGACCTGGTTTGGGCATGTGCGTCTGGGCGTGCTCGACCAGCCGCTCCCGCAGGACATCGATGCGCTCCCCCGTGCGCGCCGACAGCTGCATGGCTGCCGACGACTTCTGCCGTTCGCCTCGGTCGCTCTGCGCGTCGATCTCCCATGCTCCATGCGGTCCTCGTCCTTCCGGCCCGAGCCACAGGACAAGATCGGCGCGGGCGATCTCCGCTTCGGCGCGAGCGATACCGATGGCCTCGACCGGGTCGGCACTGTCATCGCGCAGGCCAGCCATGTCGATCAGCAGGAACGGGATCCCGGCAAGCGCCACCGGGCGGCTCAGCACATCACGCGTGGTGCCGGGGATTGCGGCGGTGATGGCTGCCTCCTGTTCGACCAGCGCATTGAACAGGGTCGACTTGCCAGCATTCGGAGGCCCGGCGAGCGCCACGCGGAATCCTTCGCGCAGCATGTCTGCCGATGGCGCTGCCAACGCCGTGTCGATGTCGTGCGCCAGTGCGGCAAGATCGACCATGAAGCTGGGCGGTAACGCCACATCATCCTCGTCACCGAAGTCGAGCACCGCCTCCAGCGAGGCTGCAAGGTGGAGCAGGCGGATGCGCCAGCCTTCGACCTGTGCGGACAGCAGCCCACCTGCCGCGGCCATGGCGGCCTGCCGTTGCAGTTCCGTCTCGGCGGTGAGCAGATCGGCAAGCCCCTCCGCCTCCGCCAGATCGATGCGGCCATTGGCGAAGGCGCGACGGGTGAACTCGCCCGGGCTGGCACTCCGCAGGCCCGGCTGCGCCGCCAGTTCGCGCTCCACGGCGGCAATGATCGCGCGGCCGCCATGGAGGTGCAGTTCGGCAATGTCCTCGCCAGTGGCGGTACCGGGGCCCGGCAGCCAGAGGATCAATGCCTGATCGAGCGGCTCCCCCGATACGTTGCGGAGCGTGCGGTATGTGGCGCGACGCGCCGGTGGCAAGACACCGGCCAGCGCCTGCAAGGTCGCACCGGCCGCAGGGCCACTGATCCGCATCACGCCGATGCCGGCGGGTGGCGGCCCGCTCGACAGGGCGAAGATCGTGTCCAAGGTCAGCCCTGCTTGGGATCCTTCGACAGGCTGGAGGTGCCGGCCGCCTGCTGTGCGCCTTCGATGAAGCTCTTGAACACGTTCAACCCGAACTGGCCCATCGGGGCGACCTGCTTCGCGTAGCTTTCGATCTGGTCGAAGCTGCTGACGTTCTGCATCGCCTTGCTCATGGCATCGAGATACACACCATTGACCCGCTCCACATCGGGCAGGCCCATGAAGCGACGGGCCTCGTCCGGCGAGCAGTCGATCTCGATGGTCATCTTCATGGTAAGGTCCTTTCGTTTTCCGGCACCATAACCGCCTTGCTCCACCGCGGCTATCGCTGTCCGTCCTGTGCCGATCCTGCACAAGGTCGCCTGTCACACATGCCTGACAAGCAGATGGTGCGGCGTTCGCCTTTTGCTAGAGTAGCGGGATCGCCCGCCAGAGATCCGGCATCGCAGCCGTCGTGACAGGCGCAGGTAGAGGGAGAATCCAGCATGAAGAACTGGTTGTTTTTACTGTGTCTTTCGCCAGCACTGGCAACACCTGGTGCGGCCCAGACCCATAATCGCCAGGTCGAGATCCATAATCTCGACAGCGTGTCGATCTATTACGTCTATGCCACCAATGCCGGTGTGCAAGGCTGGGGCAAGGACTGGCTGGGCGAGGACGTCATCATCGAGGATGAGGTGATGCGCTTCGACTTCGATGACGGATCGGGCGCCTGCAAGTTCGACATCAAGGTGCAGTACGCGGACGATGCCGAGGCAGAGCTGTACGAAGTCGATGTCTGCAGCGTCAGCCATATCGATGCCAGGCGCGGCACGATGGTTGTGGCTGACGATTGAGGCAGACCGGCAGGTCGTGGGCGATCCACGACCTGCCGGTACCCTGCCCGCTTACTGGTTCATGGTGGCGAAGAAGTCCTCGTTCGTCTTGGAGTCCTTCATCTTGTCCAGCAGGAACTCCATCGAATCGATGGTGCCCATCTGCATCAGGATGCGACGCAGCACCCACATCTTGGACAGGTTGGCCTTGTCCACCAGCAGCTCTTCCTTGCGGGTGCCGGACTTGCCGACATCCAGCGCCGGGAAGATGCGCTTGTCCGCCACCTTGCGGTCCAGCACGATCTCCGAGTTGCCGGTGCCCTTGAACTCTTCGAAGATCACCTCGTCCATGCGGCTGCCGGTGTCGATCAGCGCGGTGGCGATGATGGACAGCGAACCGCCTTCCTCGATGTTGCGCGCCGCGCCGAAGAAGCGCTTCGGGCGCTGCAGGGCATTGGCGTCGACACCGCCGGTCAGCACCTTGCCGGAGCTTGGCACCACCGTGTTGTAGGCCCGGCCCAGGCGGGTGATGGAGTCAAGCAGGATAACCACGTCGCGCTTGTGCTCGACCAGCCGCTTGGCCTTTTCGATCACCATCTCGGCCACCTGCACGTGGCGCTGCGCGGGCTCGTCGAAGGTGGAGGAGATCACCTCACCCTTCACCGAGCGCTGCATGTCGGTGACTTCTTCCGGCCGCTCGTCCACCAGCAGCACCAGCAGGATCACTTCGGGGTGATTGTCGGTGATGGCCTTGGCCATGTTCTGCAGCAGCACGGTCTTGCCGGTGCGCGGCGGCGCCACGATCAGCGCGCGCTGGCCCTTGCCCTGCGGGCTGATCAGGTCGATCACGCGCGCCGACTTGTCCTTCACCGTGGGATCGACGGTGTCGAGCACCAGCCGCTCGTCCGGATAGAGCGGCGTGAGATTGTCGAAATTGGTGCGGTGACGCACGGCATCCGGATCGTCGTAATTGACCTTCAGCAGCTTGGTCAGCGCGAAGTAGCGCTCACCATCCCGGGGTGCGCGGATCTCGCCTTCGACGGTGTCACCGGTGCGCAGGCCCATCTTGCGGACCTGGTTGGGCGAGACATAGATGTCGTCCGGGCCGGCGAGATAGTTCGCCTCCGGGCTGCGCAGGAAACCGAAGCCGTCCTGCAGCACCTCGATCGTGCCGATGCCGAGGATCTCCTCGCCATCTTCGGCGACCTCCTTCAGGATGGCGAACATCAGGTCCTGCCGGCGCATGGTGCTGGCGCCTTCGACGCCCAGATCCTCGGCCATGGAAACCAGTTCGGCCGGCGTCCGCTTCTTCAATTCTTTCAGATGCATGGTGGTAGTCCGTTCGGAGGCCGGCGGGCCGATGGTCGGAGGGTATGGGGCTTGGGGAAAGCAACCCGGGCGCATGCGTTGGCAGCGCCCCCAGCCGGAGTGGGTATGCAGATAATCCCGCCCGGCGGGCAGGTCAATTCCGACGGTGCATCAGACCGGCAAAATCAGAACGGTTTCACGATCACCAGCACCACGATGATCACCGCGGCCAGCCCCGGCACCTCGTTCAGCAGGCGCAGCGACTTGCCGGACAGGGTCCGTTCCCCCCGGGCCAGCTTCTTCGCATAGGCGGACAGGAAGCCGTTATAGCCGCTCAGCCCCAGCACGATCAGCAGCTTGGCATGCAGCCAGCCCTGGCTGAACGCGCCACTGCCCAGCGCCAGTGCGATGCCCAGCACCCACACCACGATCATGGCCGGATTCATGATGATCCGCAGCAGGCGCCGTTCGCGGTCCACCCACAGCGCATTGTCCGGCGATCCGGGCGCGCTTTCCTGGTGATAGACGAACAGGCGCGGCAGCATGAACAGCCCCGCCATCCAGAAGATCACGAAGATGACGTGCGCGGCCTTGAGCCAGAGGTACCAGGGGGCGAGGAGTTCCTGCATCGGCGCGGTCTAGGCCAGCATCGTCGTGCCGTCACCTGCGATCGGCGGGCCGGCTTGACGATGCCGTGGGCCTGACAGGAGGCGACGGTAATGTGCCAGCGGGTCCATGTGGCCGAGCAAGGTCGTGCATTGCGCCGGCGAGAGATGGGCGAGCAGCCGGTCCAGCCGAGTAATCAGCGACAACAAGCTGTTGTTGATCGGTTTCCTGATGATGTCGCAGACCTTGCCGCGCCATAGGCGGAGGTGGAACGGGCCATGATGCGCCAGATCGGCAGTCTCGGACCGTGTGAACTTCCAGGCGCGTTGCCGCTTGCCCGTGATGGCCGTGTCCCATGCCACGCGGAAGGAGCCGGCATCGGGGTGGCGGCGCAGCCGGTAGGCGCTTTCCCGCGACAGGCCGAGCGCAGCGGCGGCGGTGCGGACGCAGGCGTGGCGGACCAGCAGGGCGATGAACCGGGCCTGCCGCGCAGGCGTCCAGCCGTCGCGTCGGGTGCGCAGCGGCACCGGCAGGAAGGGCGGGACCTTCAAATAGGGCTGCCATGGGCGGATCGGCTTGCGGGTGGTCATGGGTGGTCGGGTAGGCGGCGAGCGGGCGAGTAGGAAAATGGTTTCGGGATGGGTCCGACACATGGTCAGTTCATCCGCTAAATGGAAAGCCGTCCCACTATGCGGAAAATTGCTTGGCGTCCGGCAACGTGCGCTGCATGATGCCGGCAAAATAGCGGAGAGAGGACCCCGCCATGCGCAAAGCATCTCTGTCGATCATGGCCGCCCTGCTGGCGGGCGCGCTGCATCAGCCGGCCGCCGCCCAGCGCATCGTCACGCCGCTGGAGGATGGCTGGCGCTTCATCCAGGCCGATCCGGAAGGGGCCGAGGCGGCCACGACCGACGACGGTGCGTGGCAGACCGTCTCCGTCCCGCATGACTGGGCAATCGCCGGACCGTTCGACCAGAATGCGCGCGGCGCGGGGGAGAACGGCTTCCTGCCCACCGGCGTCGCCTGGTATCGCCATACCCTGGACGTGATGCCGCAGGCCGGACGCCGCTATTTCGTCGAGTTCGACGGGATCATGGAGCGGAGCGGCGTGTGGGTAAACGGCCAGCATGTCGGCTACCGTCCGCAGGGCTATGTCAGCCTGCGTTATGACATCACCCGCTATCTGCGCAGTGATGCGCCGAACGTGATCGCGGTGCGCAGCGATACGGCCGCGGCGCCGTCGTCGCGCTGGTATAATGGCTCCGGCATCTATCGCCGGGCGCGGCTGGTGGAGACGGGGGAACTGCACATCACGCAGGATGGTGCCTTCGTTCACACCCCGCGCATCGCCGCCGATGGCGCCACGGTGGCGGTGAGCACGGAGCTGGAGAACGCCGCCGAGGGTGCCACGGATGCACGGGTGGAGATCGTGCTGACCGACCCGGATGGCCGGGAAGTGGCGCGCACCACCACGCCGGTGCAGCGGGTGGACGGCCTGCGCAAGGCGGTGGTCGCGGCGGAGCTGCCGATGCCGACGCCGCGTCGCTGGCATACCGACGATCCCGCGCTCTACACCGCCAGCATCCGCGTGCTCGGCCCCGATGGCGCCAGCGACGCGCAGGATGTGCGCTTCGGTGTCCGCGAGGCGGAGTTCCGCGCCGACAGCGGGTTCTGGCTGAATGGCGAGAACATCAAGCTGAAGGGCGTGGCGCTGCACCATGATGGCGGCGCGGTCGGCGCGGCGGTGCCGCTGGACGTGTGGCGCCAGCGGCTGACCGCCTTGCAGGCACTGGGCGTGAATGCGATCCGCACGGCGCACAACGTGCCCAGCCCGGAATTCCTGGATCTGTGCGACGAGCTGGGCCTGCTGGTGATGGACGAGCTGTTCGACCAGTGGAATGTCGCCAAGACGCCGTACGATTACCACCAGTTCTTCGGCGACTGGCACAAGCGCGACACGGCCGAGATGATCCGGCGCGACCGCAACCATCCCAGCATCGTGGTGTGGAGCGCCGGCAACGAGATCCACGACACCGCCTATCCGGTGGAGGCCAAGGCAGCGCTGACCAGCATCATGGGCATCATCCACGCGACCGACCCCACGCGCCCGGTCACCATGGGCCTGTTCCGCCCCAACGTGACCGGCGACTACAATAACGGCTTTGCCGACATGCTGGACGTGGTGGGCCAGAACTATCGCGAGAACGAGCTGATCGCGGCGCACGAGCAGGATTCCACGCGCATGATCGTGGGGACGGAAAACGGGCACAATCGCACCAACTGGGTGCCGGTGCGCGACTACCCCGCCTATGCCGGCATGTTCCTGTGGACAGGGGTCGACTATCTGGGGGAAGCGAACCGGTCCGGCTGGCCCAACATCCAGAATCCCGCCGGCCTGCTGGACCGCACCGGCCGGCTGAAGATCCGCGGCATGGAGCGGGCCAGCTGGTGGGCGGAGACGCCGGTGCTATACGTGGTGCGCAATGCCGACCCGAATGCGGCCGGCGAGGCCACCGATGGCGCCGGCGGGCCAAACCAGCCGGTACTGCCGACCATGATCGCGGTGGCGACGCCCGCGCCCAAGGTGGCGCTGTTCGACGACTGGACGCCGGAGGACCTGACGCCCCATCCCGAGACGATCGAGGTGTACAGCAATTGCCAGTCGGTCGAGGCCTTCCTGAACGGGGCCAGCCTGGGCGTGCTGCCGATCAACCAGGATGCGTCACCGCGCCGCTGGGCGGTGACCTTCGCCCCGGGCGAGGTGCGGGCGGAATGCCGCGATGATGGTGCGGGCGCGGTGACCGACCGGCTGGTGACGGCGGGGGCGCCGGTCGCCATCGCCTTGTCGGCGGAGATCGACACGGTCGGATCAGACCTCGACGCGCTGGCTTATGTGCGGGCGCGGGTGGTGGATGCCGATGGTGTCACCGTGCCGCGCGCCGCGCACGAGCTGCGCTTCAGCGTGGCGGGATCGGGCACGCTGGTGGCGACGGACAATGCGAGCAGCACGGACCACGTACCCTTCCCCTCCGCCACCCGGCAGGCACAGGATGGCTGGGCCACGGCGCTGGTGCGCGGTGCGGGCGCGGGCACGATGCAGGTGGAGGCCCAGGCGGACGGATTGCGCGCGGGCCGGCTGCAGTTGCGGGCGGAACCCTGAAGGCTCAGGCGGCCAGCTCGCGCTCGATCCGGGTCCAGAGCTGGCCGAAGGCGGTGGTGGCGGCAGAGGCCGGGGCAAAGGCGCCGACCGGCTGCTGCTGCACCGCGCATTGCTCCACCGCGCTGGCCAGCGGGATGGTCGGCCAGTCCGGATGCTCGGCGGCGATGTCGCGGTGCAGGGCGCGGCGGCGATCGAGCATGGAGAGCACCGGCAGCATCACCGGCGACCGCTTGGTGCGCTGGCGGATGGCGGCCTCTACCGTGCCCTGCGCCCGGGTGGACAGCGGCGACGGCGGCAGCGGCAGCACCAGCAGGTCGGTGGCGCGCAGGATCTGCCCAGCCACTTCGCCCAGCACCGGCGGGCAATCCAGGATGATCCGGTCGTAGCGGCCTGCCAGCGCCGCGGTCAGCTTGGCCAGCCGCTTGCGCTTGCCCAGGGTGGCGAACAGCGCGTCGAGATCACGCAGGCTCTCATCCGCAGGCAGCAGGTCCAGCCGGTCCCACGCGGTGCGGCGGATCAGGCGGTCGGGATCGCCATCGGCGAAGATGTGTCCGGCGCCCTTGCCGTCAGCCGATCGTGTGCTGCCGGTATCGTCGCCCAGCAGGAAGCCGGCGCCGCCCGCCGGGTCCAGATCCCACAGCAGGGTGCGGCGGCACGAGATGGTGGCAGAGCACCAGGCCAGATTGGCGGCCAGGGTGGTCTTGCCCACGCCGCCCTTCACCGAATAGATCGCGATCACTGCCATGGCGGGCAGCTTGTGACAGTTTGATGACCGCAGGCAAGCTGCGCCGGCGATCGGTCACAGCGCGGACTCACCGGATGCGAAAAGGGCCGCACCTTGCGGCACGGCCCTCTGCGTTATCTGGTAATATGTCGGCGATCAGCCTTCGTAATCGCCGCCCACGCTGGTGTTGCGGGCGGGCGCCGCGGCCGACAGGCGCATGGCTTCGGCCGACTGGCTGAGCGAACCGATCGCGTCAGCCTCGTCCTCCTCATCCGGCAGGACGCGCTGCAGCGACTGCACCACGCTTTCATGCAGGTGCTTGGGACGCACGGTCTGCTCCGCGATCTCGCGCAGGGCGACGACGGGGTTCTTGTCGCGGTCGCGATCGATGGTCAGTTCCGCGCCGCCGGAAATCTCGCGCGCACGCTGGGCAGCCAGCAGGACGAGATCAAAGCGGTTGGGGATCTTGTCGACGCAATCTTCGACGGTGACGCGCGCCATGGTGCACTCCCTTGTCAGACACAGCTTGTGCGGAAAGTGCGCCACCTATGCGACAGGCCGCCCGGAGTCAAGGATTGCCGCCCTGCCCGCCCCGGCACCAGTTGTGCGATCGCGGGTTGAACCGACATGAACAGACACACCTTCGCTTTCGCCGGTGCGCTGATCGCCAGCGCCGCCCTGTCTGCCTGCAACGCGACGGAGGACGAGCCACTCCCGGGAGAGCCCGGCAACGCCGTCGAACAGGTTGCGCCCGGCGCCGCCCCGGCGATCACCCCTGCGGCCACGCCGATCCCGGATGCCAGCCATGCGGTGCCGGTCGACAACCCCGATGCACCCAGCCCCACCACGGGAGGGGATGGATCGGATCTGGTCCTGACGCCACTTACGGCGGCCGACCTGTCGGGCATCACGCTGGCGGGCGAACTGGCCTGCAGCTTCAGCCAGAGCGCGGGCGGGCCGTCGCTGATGCTGGCACGCGGCGATGTGGCCGATGCGGCCGGACGGGCCAGCTTCGCGGTCAAGATCGGCAGCTATGTGGAGCAGGGCCTCGCACTGCAGGATGGCGGATATGACGCGATGCTGGATGGCGGGCGGTTCGGCACCAGAGGCCTGACCCTGACGGTGCGCAAGGTCGGTGCCGCAGCCCGAAGCGGCGGTGAGTCCCCGCCCCGTACGGCCGAATTGCTGGCCCAGCGCGGCGACGGGGCGGAACGGGTGTTCGCCGGATTCTGGACCTGTGGTCCATAAGGTGGAAACAAGTGCCCCGCCCGCTGTTGTTGCTAATGATGTGCCCGAGACAGGTGCAATGGAAGAGGAATTGATGGTGTGTCGAGCGAGAAGATCGTTGCCGTGGGACTGCTGACCGAAAGCAACGTCCGCACGCTGGGAAGCAGCCTGAAGAAGGTGTTTCCGGTCACCGATGACGGGCGGTTCGACGATTTGCTGTCCGCGCTCGACAAGGCGCAGCGCGCACGCGGCCACTGAGCTTCAGCGCAGCGGCCCGATCAGCCGTTCATATTCCGCTTCGGGCACACCATACAGGTCGCGGGCAAACTCCTCCAGCCCGGCACGGTCGCGGATGATGATGCAGCCGCGTTCGGCCCGGATCAGCCGGTTGCCTTCCAGCCCGTGCAATGCCGAGGTGATGCTGGGCCGCCGGACAGACAGCATGATCGACAGATATTCATGCGTCAGCGGCACCTCCGTGCCGTCCAGCCGGTCCTGCGACATCAGCAGCCAGCGGGCCAGCCGCTCCTCCACCAGATGTACGGCATTGCTGAGCCCGGTATAGCTGGTCTGGACGGATAGTGTCTGGGCATAGAGCAGCAGGATGGCGCGCAGGCTGGCACTGGCGGAGATTGCCTCGAGCAGCGCGGCCGCCGGCATGACCTGGCACTCGCTGGCCACCTGGACGATCGCCATATGCGGGCTCCGGTCGGAGCCCATGATGATCGACACGGGGGCAAAGCCGTCCCGTCCGAACAGGCCGTTCTCCGAACGGAGGCCGTCCGGCGAGCTGGTGATGATCGAACCGAGGCCGCTTTCCGGAAACCAGACCCGGTCGGTCGCGACCTCCCGATCGAACATGATGTGACCCCGCCGGTCCGAACGGAGTTCCAGATGCGGGGCGAGCAGCGCGAAATCATCGTCGCTCATCGCACGGAGCAGGAGGTTGCGGGTCGCGGCTTTGGCAATCGAGGGCATGGACGCTCCTGCACCGGCCAGAGGCGTGCTCCCTCGTTCTGGCACAGCATGCCTGCACACGGATCGGGTGATTAGCAAGCAATCATATGATGACCGACCGGCGAGCTGTATGACTGTGCGGACAGCACCTCATTCGTAGCTGCTGCTCCCGCCACCATACTCGCCTTCCGCCAGATCGGAGAAGCGCGTGATCTTGGGTTCGAACCGCAGGCGTACCTTGCCGGTGGCACCGTGGCGCTGCTTGGCCACGATCAGCTCGGCCAGGCCATAGACCTGCTCCATCTCGGCCTGCCAGGCGGCGTGCGCCTCGTGCCCCTTCATGTCGCCATCGCCGACCGGCATCTTGGGTTCGCGGCTGGCGACATAGTAATCCTCGCGGAAGATGAACCACACCATGTCGGCATCCTGCTCGATCGATCCGGATTCGCGCAGGTCGGACAGCATCGGGCGCTTGTCCTCGCGCTGTTCCACCGCCCGGCTGAGCTGCGACAGCGCGATCACCGGCACCTGCAATTCCTTGGCCAAGGTCTTCAGGCCCCGGCTGATCTCGGAAATCTCGTTCACGCGATTGTCCTGGCTGCGCCCGCTGCCCTGCATCAGCTGCAGATAGTCGAGCACGATCAGGCCGATGCCATGCCGCCGCTTCAGCCGCCGCGCCCGGGCGCGCAGGGCGGACACGGACAAGGCGGGCGTGTCGTCGATATACAGCGGCAGCTCGGCCAGGCGCTGGCTGGCGTAGCTGAGCTGCTGGAAATCATCGCGGCTGATCTTGCCCATGCGCAGCGCTTCGGAGGAGATGCCCGCCTGTTCGGCCAGGATACGCGTCGCCAGCTGATCGCTGGACATTTCCAGGCTGAACAGGGCGACGGGGGCGCCGACCGATTTCTCGATCCCGTCGCGCTTGTCGCGCAGCCAGCGATCGGCGCAGTTGAAGGCGATGTTGGTGGCGAGCGAGCTCTTCCCCATGCCCGGGCGGCCGGCCAGGATGATGAGGTCGGAATCGTGCAGCCCGCCGACCTTCTCGTTAATGGAGGTCAGCCCGGTGGTCTTGCCGCTGACATGGCCGCCGGAATTGATCGCCGTCTCGATCATGGCCAATGCCTTGCCGGTCGCGCCACGGAAACTTTCCGCCTCGCTCTGGCCGGTGGCGCCCTCGGCCACCCGGAACAGCGCCGCCTCCGCCGATTCGATCTGCAGCATCGGCTCGACCGATTCGGACGTGTCGAGCGCGCCCTCCACCAGTTCGCGCCCCACGCTGACCAGTTCGCGCAGCAGCGCCAGGTCGTAGATCTGCTGCGCCAGTTCCTTGGGCGCCAGCAGGCCGTGGCCGTCGGCGGTGAGGCGCAGCAGGTAGGACGGGCCGCCCAGCTCCGCCATGGCGGGATCGGCATCGAAGAACGGCTTCAGCGTGACGGGGGTGACCACCATCTGCTTGTCGATCTGCAGGCCGATCCGTTCGAAGATGCGGCCGTGCAGCGGCTCGAAGAAATGATCCGGCCGCAGCGGAACCATCAGTTCCTCCAGCAGCCGGTTGTCGATCATCACCGCCCCCAGGAAGGCGGCCTCGGCATCCAGGTTGGCAGGCAGGGCGCGGGGCTGCGGCGTGCTCGACTCGGGGGATGCGGCGGCGGGGTGACGAAGGATATCGGGGAGCGTGGCCATACCCCGCGATGTGCCCGCTGGCGGGGCGGGCGGCAATGGCCGTCTGGCGCACAGCCCTGTTGGCAGGCTGTGGACAAGCTGTGGACGGACCCGGGTGACGGAACGCGGCGCCGGTACACCCATTACCACCCGAATTGCCTAAACCCCGCCAATTTGCGAAAGCACCCGGCCCCATGTCAGATACAGCCCTCACCGCCGATCGCATCGCCCATATCGAACTGGACGATTCCACCATCCTGTGGCGCAGCGAGGATGTGGAGCGGGAGCGCGTGGCCGCGATGACCGACCTGGTGGCGGACAACCATTTCGTGCCGCTGCGCGCGGTGGAGCAGGGACATGCCGGGCCCTGGTCGCTGCGGCTGTCGGTCGCCGATGGCCGGCTGGACCTGTGGATCAGCGATGGTGTCGGGGTCGAGGCGGGCGCGATCGGCCTGGGCCTGGCGCGGTTCCGCCGCGACATCCGCGAATATTTCGCCATCTGCGACAGCTACTACAAGGCGGTGCGCAACCCTTCGGCGCAGGAGATCGAGACGATCGACATGGCCCGGCGTGCGATCCACGATCGCGGGTCCCGCCAGTTGCAGGAGGCGCTAGAGGGGAAGGTGGACGCCGATTTCGCCACTGCGCGCCGGCTGTTCACGCTGATCTGCGTCCTGCACATCAAGGGTTGAGCCGGATCGCCGAGGGTAAGCGCTTGTTCACGGCTTTGCGGCAGGGCGGCTGAATGGGACGCAGGGCGACATGGTGGCAGGCGCGCCGCTGGCAGGTGGCGCTGGCGGCAGTGCTGCTGTGCGTGCCCGCGGCGGCCTGGGGCTGGTGGCAGGCGGTGCACTGGACGCCGGACCCCACCGCCTTCCCGGTCCAGGGCGTGCTGCTGGGGGCTGGCGACGGCCCTGTCGACCTGCGGGTGCTGGCCGCCACCGGCGCCCGCTTCGCCTATCTGGAGGCGAGCCGCGGGGCCACCGGGCGTGATCCACGCTTCGCGCAAGGGCTGGCGGCCGGACAGGCGGCGGGTCTCAGCATGGGCGCGCTGCATCTGTATGATCCATGCGCCCCGGCAGATTCGCAGGCGGCCAATTTCGTGATCACCGTGCCGCGCGATCCGCGCCTGCTGCCGCCGGCCGTGGCGCTGACGCAAAGCGCCGATACCTGCGCCGACCCGGTCGCGGCGGCCGGGCTGGAGGGGGAACTGACCACCTTCCTGAACCAGATCGAACGCCACGCTGGCGCGCCCGCGATTCTGGCGATCAGCCCGGAGTTCGAGGAACGGCACGCGCTGGCCGGGCGGTTCGATCGCGGGCTGTGGCTGACGGGGGACTGGCTGCAGCCGGGCTATGCCGGCCGGCCGTGGACCCTGTGGACCGCCAATGACGCCTATCGCAGCGAAGCGGCGGACGCGCCCTTGCGCTGGGTGGTGGCGCAGCCCTAGGGCTGCGGCCATGACGCACGACGATCTGCTGGTGGTGGCGCAAGGTGCGCTGACCCACGCCTATGCCCCCTATTCCCGGTTCCGCGTGGGTGCCGCGCTGCTGTTCGCCGATGGCGCGGTGGTGACCGGCACCAATGTGGAAAATGCCAGCTACGGCCTGTCGCTGTGTGCCGAAACGGTGGCGGTGGCACGGGCGCTGGGCGAAGGGCGCCGTGGCGGGCTGGTGGCGGTGGCCGTGGCGGCGGAGACGGCCGTGCCCGTCCCGTGTGGCCGGTGCCGGCAGGTGCTGCACGAACTGGCCAGCCTGGACGGGGCGGACCCGTCCGTCACCTGTGCCGGTGGCGGCGACCGGCGCGACCTGGTCCTGTCCGCCCTGTTGCCCGAAGCGTTCGGACCCGGTCACCTGGGCGTGGGTGCCTAGCGCCCCGTCCAGTGCAGTTGCAGCAGCAGGGTACGCTGCACCGGGCTCTGATTGTCGTCGGAAATGACCCACAGATGGTACCCGCCATCTGCTGCCGGGGTAATCGCCAGCCCTTCATAGTTCTCCCGCGGCAGGGCCGGGGTGAGCGTTGCCAGCTCCTGCCAGCGCCATGGCTCCCCCTGCCGGATCGTCGCCGGATCGGCCACCGCCAGCAGCGCGCCGAAGGGCGGCAGGCCCGGCGTGAGGCTGCGCTGCAGGATCACCACGCGCCCGTCCGGCAGCACGGCCATGTCCGTGGGGCGGTACCGACCGCGGCGCGGGAAGCGGAAGCGCAATCCCTCGCCGCCCTCCACCGGGTCGCTGGCGAACAGCAGCGCCTCGCTGGTGCGCGGCTCGCGCCCCGGGCTGCCCTCCGCCAGCACGATGAACCGTCCATCGGGCAGGCGGACCAGCGCCTCCGGCCCCTGGTTGCGCGGCCAGTGCCGCATCTGGCGCGGCTGGACCACACCATCCGGACGGCCTTGCGCATCCAGCCGGCGGATGCCGTTGCCGCCCTCCACCCCCAGCCAGCGGCGCCCGGTACGCGGATCGCGGGTCGCGGCCTCGAAATCCCAGGACATGGAGAAGGCGGCCGGGTCCCGCGGCACCTGGCCGATCCAGCCCGGCCCGGGCGGCCCCGCAGGGCTGGGGAAGGCCAGGAAGTCGCCCCGGTCGCTATAGGCCAGCAGCCGGCCGCCCGGCAGCGGCAGCAGCGCGGAATAGCCACCGAAGCCGGGATGCCGGCTGGACAGCACCCAGCCATCGACCAGCCGCAGCCCTGCCGGCCAATCGCGAGGCTGCTGCAACTGCAATGACCTGACGGTGAAGAAGGCCGGTTCCCCCGGGGGTAGCGGCTGATCGCGCCACCAGGTGCCTGGCGCGACCAGCAGCGCCAGCAGCGCCAGCGGGATCAGGCGCAGCCAGCGCCGGTTGCGCACCCGCATCGGGGCGCCTCAGCCCTGTGGCGGCAGGAAGAGCAAGGGATCGAGCCGGCGCCCACGCCACATCAGGCTCCAGTGCAGGTGCGGCCCGGTCGCGCGGCCGCTGGCACCCACGCGGCCCAGCACCTCGCCCTGGCGCACCTGCTGCCCTTCGCTGACGGCGATCGATTGCGAATGGAGGAACGCGCTGTTGAGCCCGGCGCCATGGTCCACAATGAGCAGGTTGCCTTCCAGGCTGAAGGGCTGCGCGGCGACGAGCACCACCACCCCATCGGCTGGCGCGACATAGGGCGTGCCGGGCCCCGGCGCGATGTCGAGGCCGGAATGGTAGCTGCCCGGCTCCCCCCGATAGATCCGCTGCGATCCGAACCGGCCGGAGATGCGCCCGGTCACCGGCCAGACGAAGTCCTGCCGCCAGCCTTGCGCACCGGTATCCGCTGCCCGCGCGGCCACGATGGCGGCGAGTTCGGGCGCGCGGCGGGCGGCGAAGCTGTCGGACGGGATGCCGGCGGTGCGGGCGACATTCACCCGCTGGATGTCCCACGCGCGCGGCGCCACCGCCAGCGCCTGTTCCACGATGCGGCCATCGGCAAGGGTCGCGGTGAGCCGCGCCTCCGCCGGCGCGTCACGGTCCAGCGCGGCGAAGAACCGGCCATCGCCATCCAGCACCAGCGGTTCCGCATCGATCTGCGCCGACACCGTGCCGCCGGGCGCCTGCCCGCGCAACCAGCCGCCCTGGGTCAATTCGCCGGCGAAGGTGAAGCTGGCGGGGCCGGCCGGGGCCGAGGATGGCGTCGTGACAGGCGCGGGGCGCAGCGCGGTGGCAGCGGCAGGCTGGGGTGAGGCCTGTGGCGCCGGCGAACCGGGCACGGCCGGCACGCAGGCCGCCAGCGCCAGCAGCGGCGCGGCGGATGGCAGGGACCGGATCAGGATTGCCCGCTCAGGCGCGCGGTGGCGATGGCGGCGCTGGCATAAGCCTCCTGCCGCTCCACGCTCCAGTAGCGCAGCTCCTCCAGGTCGATGGGTTCGCCGCTGACGGCGCATGGCACGAAGCGGCCCGGGCGCACCATGCGGAAGCCGTTGGGGCCGTAGATCAGGGTGGCGGGCTCGTCGCCGGACTTCATCAGCATGGCCCCGATCTAGCGCCGGCCGCCCCTTAAAGCAATTTTGGCTGCTGCGTTGCAGCACCGGCGGGCGACCGGGCGGGCTTGCGTCGCGACGAACCGGGCGTGTCCTGCGGGATCACGTCCAGCGTGCCGTCGGCGAATTCCAGCACCAGCGACGGCAGGCCGGCCGCAAGGTCGCGGCTGGCGACCACGGCATGGCCCGCGGCATGCACCAACGCATAGCCACGTTGCAGCGGTGCCTTCGGGTCCAGCTGCCGCCGCACCCGGTCCAGCGCATCGAGCCGTTGGCGGCGTACCTGCAATTCGCGGGTCAGCAGTTCCGGGCGCAGGCGGGTAGCGGCAAGATCGCGCCCGGCGGAGCGGACCCGTTCGCGCAGCAGCGACAGTGACAGCCGCGCCGCATCGTCGGCCAGGCGGTGGCGCGCGGCGGTGGCGCGGTCGGCCAGCCCGCGGCGCAGGCGCTCGCCCGCATCGTCCAGCCGCTGCTGCGCGGCGGCGGCCAGCGCCTGCGGTTGCGGCAGGCGGGCGACGCGCGCCTCCAGCCGTTCGCGTCCCAGTGTCACCGGGCGCAACGCGCAGCGTCGCTGGCGGAAGGCGAACTCGTCCAGCGTGGCGGCCAATTCGCGCAGCACTGGCACGGCGATCTCGGCCGCGGCGGTGGGCGTGGGTGCGCGGCGATCGGCGGCATGGTCGGCCAGGGTGGTGTCGGTCTCGTGCCCGACGGCGCTGATGGTGGGGATGGCGGAACCGGCGATGGCGCGGACCACGACCTCCTCGTTGAACGTCCACAGATCCTCGATCGATCCGCCGCCGCGCGCCGCGATCAGCAGGTCGGGCCGCGGAATCCGGCCGCCTGCCGGCATGCCGTTGAATCCTTCGATCGCAGCGGCGACCTGGGCGGCGGCGCCCTGCCCCTGCACCAGCACCGGCCACACCAGCACATGCGTCGGGCAGCGGTCGGCCAGCCGGTGCAGGATGTCGCGGATCACCGCGCCGGTGGGGCTGGTCACCACGCCGATCACCCGCGGCATGAAGGGTAGCGCCCGCTTGCGTTCCGCCGCGAACAGCCCTTCGGCCTCCAGCCGCTTGCGGGTCTTCTCCAGCAGGGCGAGCAGCGCGCCTTCGCCCGCGATCTCCATGCTGTCGATCACGACCTGATATTTCGACCGGCCGGGATAGGTGGTCAGCTTGCCGGTGGCGACGACCTCGATCCCGTCCTCCGGCACGAAGCCGAGACGCTGCGCGCCGGTGCGCCACATCACCCCGTCGATGATCGCGCCGTCATCCTTCAGGCAGCAATACAGATGGCCGCTGGCGGCGCGCTTCACCCCCGACAGTTCGCCGCGCAGGCGCACATGGCCGAAACGGTCCTCCACCGTGCGCTTCAGCAGGCCGGAAATCTCGGTAATGGTCAGGGGCGCGGAATTGTCGCCCGGCTTGCCCTTCGCTACCAGCCCGGCGGCGGGTTCGCCGTTGTCGTCGAAAAAGGAAGTGGGGCCGGGCATGAATATCCTGCTGCTGGGTGGGGGCGGGCGCGAGCATGCGCTGGCATGGAAGCTGGCGCAATCCCGCTTGCTGGATGATGGCGGCCGGCTGTTCGCCGCGCCGGGCAATCCCGGCGTCGCGCGTCATGCGACGCTGGTGACGCTGGACATGGCCGACCATGCCGGCGTGGTCGCCTTCTGCGCGGCCGAGGCGATCGGGCTCGTGGTCGTGGGGCCGGAAGCCCCGCTGGTGGACGGGCTGGCCGATTCGCTGCGCGATGCCGGCGTGGCGGTGTTCGGCCCGTCGAAGGCCGCGGCGCAGCTGGAGGGGAGCAAGGGCTTCACCAAGGATCTGTGCGCCCGGCATGACATCCCCACTGCCGGCTATGTCCGGGTGGAGAGCGCCGGTGCCGCGCTGGCCGCGCTGGACCGGTTCACCGCGCCATTCGTGCTGAAGGCCGATGGCCTGGCCGCGGGCAAGGGCGTGGTGATCGCCGAAACCCGCGCCGATGCCGAGGCGGCCATTGCCGACATGTTCGCCGATGCCGGCGCGGCGCTGGTGATCGAGGAATTCATGGCGGGCGAGGAGGTCAGCCTGTTCGCCATCACCGACGGCACGCACATCCTGCCCTTCGGCAGCGCGCAGGACCACAAGCGGGTGGGTGATGGCGACATCGGCCCGAACACCGGCGGCATGGGCGCCTACAGCCCCGCCCGTGTCCTGACGCCCGAACTGCAGGCCGAAGCGCTGGAAGCGATCGTCCGGCCGACGGTGGTGGCCATGGCCGCGGAAGGAATGCCGTACAGCGGCGTGCTGTATGCCGGGCTGATGCTGACCGAGCATGGCCCCAAGCTGGTCGAGTACAACTGCCGGTTCGGCGATCCGGAATGTCAGGTGCTGATGCTGCGGCTGCAGAGCGATCTGGGCGAGTACCTGCTGGCCTGCGCGCAAGGGCGGCTGGGCGACCTGCCCCCGCCCGGATTTGCACCCGACCCGGCATTGACCGTGGTGCTGGCCGCCAGCGGCTATCCCGGTGTGCCCAGCAAGGGCGGCACGATCGGCGGGCTGGACGCGGCGGAGGCGACGGGCGCGCAGGTGTTCCATGCCGGGACCGCGCTGGACGATGCCGGCGCGCTGGTCGCGGCCGGCGGCCGGGTGCTGAACGTCACCGCCAGCGGGGCGGATGTGCGGGCGGCGCAGGTTGCGGCATACCGCGCGGTGGATGCGATCGCATTTCCGGACGGCTTCTGCCGCCGGGATATCGGCTGGCGCGAGGTGGCGCGCGAGGAGGCCTAGTTTGCGCCAGACCGTCACATAAGTCTCAGCGCGCCGATGCCCGCGCCTCCGCAAGAGCCTGCAGGATGGTGCGGGTGCGCCCTTCCGCCTGCTGGCGCAGGACCGGTTCGGCGGTGGCCCAGCGATCAGGGTGGCATTGCCGCAACAGGCTGCGCGCGGCGCTTTCACAGGTAGCGCGGGGCGCATCGGCCGCCACGCCGAGCACGGTCCACCATCCCGTCTGCGGCTGACGCACCGGCACACGCCGGGGCCGGCTGTGCCGGGGACCCCGGCCGGATGGCTGGTTGTGCCAGGACGGCGGTACCGGAGCGGTCGGCTTCGGCCCGCGCCCGTCGGCCAGGCGGACCAGCCCTTCCGCCACCAGACCGGCCGAAGTCCATAATGCGCCCAGCAATCCCAGGCCTGCCGCCAGTTCGGGCGTGGCCGGCGTGGCGCGATCGGCCAGCACCAGCGCCACGGCCGCGGAAAACACCAGGCAGCCTATGCCGATGGCCATCGCCAGTCGCGCCAGCGCCGCCACCGCGCCGATCACCCTGCCCCTGCCGCCACCCGCCATGCTGCCTCCCCCCTGCAAATTCCGGCCGGCGGTAGCAGCGGCGGAGCGAAGGGCGGGTGAAGGCGGGTGGTTACCGGCGGCTGAATCCGCGGCATGGTCCCGGCGGCGGGATCAGCTGTCCGCTTGCGGGTTCCGGGCGCGCAGTTCGGCCGTCAGCGCCTGCAGCTTGCCCAGCGTCGTCTCGCTGACGTGATGCTCCATCCCCTCGGAATCCTCATGCGCGGTGGGTTCGTCCACGCCCAGTGCGCGCAGGAAGTCGAACACGACCTGGTGCCGGGCGCGCGACATGGTGGCCATCGCCTGCCCGGCCTCGCTGAGGAAGATGGAGCGGTAGCGGCGGTTCTCCACCAGCCCGTCACGGCGCAGGCGGGCGACCACCTTGCTGGCGGTGGCCTGCGTCACGCCGACATTGTCGGCGATGTCGGTCAGGCGCGCCTCGCCATGCTGGCGGATCAGGTCGCCGATCAGCTCGACATAATCCTCCGCCATCTCCGTCTGGTGCGCCTCGCGCACCTTGCGGAAGGCATCCGCCCGTTCGAAGACCCGTTCCGCATCCGACCCCGTCATGCGGCCGACCTTATCTGCAAGCCAGTCGCAAGGCCAGAGGCGGCCGCAGGACCCGGACGGCTCAGCCCAGCCGCTCGGCCATCAGCTGCTTTAGGTTCACCTCCGTACGGGCGCCGTAATGGCCGATGATCTCCGCCGCGGCAATCGCGCCCCGCCGCAGGCAGGTTGCAGGATCGTCGCCCTGCACATGGCCCCACAGGAAGCCGGCGGCGAACAGGTCGCCCGCGCCCGTCGTGTCGACCACCCGCGCGATCGGCTCCGCCGCGACTTCCGCCCGCACGCCGTCGACCAGCGCCACGGCCCCGTCCGGCCCGCGAGTCACTACCAGCACCGGCACCCTGGGGCTCAGCTGCGCCAGCCCGGCATCGAGCTCCGCCTCGCCCGTCAGCGCGGCCAGCTCGCCCTGGTTGGCGAACAGGATATCGATCTGCCCGTCCGCGATCAGCGCACGGAAATCGTCGCCATGGCGGGCGATCACGAACTCTTCCGACGGGGTGAATGCCACCAGCCGGCCCGCGGCCCGGGCCGTGGCGATCGCCCGGCGCATGGCGGCGCGGGGCTCCTCCGGATCCCACAGATATCCTTCCAGATACAGCACGCGGGCATCGGCGATCGCTTCCTCGTCGATCAGCTCGGCCGGCAGGAACTGGCTGGCGCCCAGGAAGGTGTTCATGGTCCGCTGCCCGTCCGGGCTGACGAAGATCAGGCAGCGCGCGGTGGCCGGATCGCCGGCGCGGGCGGGCGTGTCGAAGTCGATGCCGCCGGCGCGGATGTCGTGCGCGAACACGGCACCCAGCTGGTCGTCCGCCACCTGGCCGATGAAGGCACAGCGCGCGCCCAGCGCGGCAAGCCCGGCCAGCGTGTTGGCGGCGGACCCCCCCGAGATCTCCCGCGCCGGACCCATCGCATCGTACAGCGTGTCGGCCTGTGCCTCGTCCACCAGCGTCATGCCGCCACGGTTCAGGCCCAGCCGGGCGATCAGCGCATCTTCGGCCGGGGCCATGACATCAACGATGGCGTTGCCGATGGCGATGACATCGTAGCGGGGTTCGGACATTGAGATTCCACACAGCTGAGAAGGGAGACGCCGTGGCAGGCCTGCCCGGCGGGCGTTGACTTGCCCTGCCGCCCGCGCAATCGCAACCCCGTATGCTGCTCGTCATCCGATCCCTGATGCTCGCCTTGCGCGAACTGGCCCGCCCCCGCGTGCTGGCCATCCTGGCGCGCAGCCTGGCCGTGTCGCTGCTGCTGTTCGCGCTGCTGGCGGGCGGCGGCTGGTGGGCGCTGGACTGGCTGTTCGCCACGCTGGGGCTGGAGGATGCGCTGTTCGCCGGCGCCGGCCCGCTGCGCGCCGCACTGTCGGTGCTGCTGGTCGGCCTCGGCCTGTGGCTCGGCTGGCGGATCGTGGCGATGGCGGTGATCGCCTTCTATGCGGACGAGGTGGTCGCGCTGGTGGAGCAGCGGCACTATCCCCATGCCGCGCAGACCGCGCGCGACCCGTCGCTGCCCACCCAGGCGCGCGTGGCGCTGGCGGGTGCGGGGCGTGCGCTGCTGGCGAACCTGCTGGTGCTGCCGGTCGCGCTGGCGCTGCTGGTGACAGGGGTTGGCACGCTGGCGCTGTTCCTGCTGGTGAACGCCGTGCTGGTGGGGCGCGAACTGCAGGACATGGTGTGGCTGCGGCATCGCGCCGATGCCGGTCAGCCCGCCCCGTTCAGCCGCGCCGAACGGTTCCTTTTGGGCGGCATGATCGCGGTCCTGCTGGCCGTGCCGGGTGTTGCGTTCATCGCCCCGCTGCTAGGGGCAGCGGCGGCCACTCACCTGCTGCATCGCAAGCTGGACAAATCATGACCCCTCGCCTTCTTGCCCCCCTGTTGCTGACCAGCCTGGCAGCCTGCACCACCATCCCGCAGGCCGGCAATGGCGGCTCGCGCCCGCCGGCGCGTCCGCCCGTGCAGACGCAGGTGCCGCCGCCCACACGCCCGGCTCCGCCGCCGCAGACCGGCTTCCTGGCACCGCAGGTGCAGCGCCTCGCCGGGCTGGAGCGGGTGATCGAACGGGATGGAGCCACGCTGGTCCGGCAGTTCGGCCAGCCGCGGCTCGACGTGCGCGAAGGCGACATGCGCAAGCTGCAGTTCAGCAGCAGCGCCTGCGTGCTGGACGTGTTCCTGTATCCCTTGCGCCAGGGGGCGGAGCCGGTCGCCACCTGGGTGGATGCCCGCCGCGCGAGTGACGGGCAGGAAGTCGATCGCGCGGCCTGCGTGGCCGCGCTGGCGCGGGGCTAGGTCCAGCCCCCCGCGGCGCGGGCTACACCATGAAGCTTTCGCCGCAGCCACAGGCGCCCTTGGCATTGGGGTTGGTGAACACGAAGCCGGCGGTGAAGTCGTCCTCCACCCAGTCCATCGTGCTGCCCACCAGATAGAGCACGCTGGCGCCATCGATGTAGAAGGTACCGCCGGGGGTCTCGATCTTCTCGTCGAAGGCGGCTTCGGCGCTGACATAGTCGACCGAATAGGCCAGCCCCGAACAGCCGCGCCGCGGGGTGGACAGCTTCACCCCGATCGATCCTTCGGGCGCCTTGCCCATCAGCTCGGCAATGCGTGCCTCGGCTGACGGCGTCAGGTTCACCGCGGCAGGCCGGGCGCGGACAGGTGCGGTCGTCGCCATCACAGCATCCCCAGTTCGAGGCGGGCCTCGTCGGTCATCTTGGACGGATCCCATGGCGGATCCCAGGTGACGTTGACCTGCGCATCGCGCACGCCGGGCAGCGCGCCCACGCGCATCTCGATCTCGCCCGGCATGGTCTCGGCCACCGGGCAATGCGGCGTGGTCAGCGTCATGGTGATCGCCACGTCGGCATCCGCCGTCACGTCCACGCCGTAGATCAGCCCCAGATCGTAGATGTTCACCGGGATCTCCGGGTCGAAGATGTCCTTCAACGCCTCGATCACGGCATCGTACATCTGGCCGCCGGGCTCGCCCACCGGCTGCTCCGCTGGCTTCTGCGCCAGGAAGCCGGACAGGTAATCCTTCTGCCGCGGCTCTGGCTCGGGCGCGGGCAGGTCCGCATCCGACACGCGGGCGCGGGGGGGTTTGGCGAGCTGCTGTTCGTCGGGGGTCATCCGAAAATCCTTCTGGTCCGCGCGATGCCGCGCAGCAGCGCGGCGACGTCGTCCTCGTCGCTGTAGAGGCCGAAGCTGGCCCGGGCCGTGGCCGGCACGTCCAGCAGTTCCATCAGCGGCTGGGCGCAATGGTGCCCGGCGCGGATGGCGACGTCCTCTTCATCCAATATGGTGCCCAGATCGTGCGGGTGAACCCCGTGCATCGCAAAGGATACGATGCCGGCGCTGTCCTCCGGTCCGAACAGGGTGATGTCGTCGAACTGCCGCAGCCCGTCGCGCAACTGCGCCACCAGCTGCGTCTCGTGCGCATGGATCACGTCACGGCCGATCCCGTCGACATAGTCGCACGCCACCGCCAGCGCGATCGCCTCCACGATGGCGGGGGTGCCGGCCTCGAACCGGGTGGGTGCCGGCAGGTAGGTGCTGGCGGCAAAGGTGACCTTGTCGATCATCGAGCCGCCACCCTGCCAGGGCGGCATCCGGTTCAGCAGCTCGCTGCGGCCCCACAGTGCACCGATCCCGGTTGGACCGTACAGCTTGTGGCCGGACAGGGCATAGAAGTCGCAGTCCAGCGCCGCCACGTCGACCGGCAGCCGGGGGGCCGACTGGCAGCCATCCAGCAGCAGCAGCGCGCCGACATCGTGCGCCAGTGCCGCTGCCCGGGGGGCGTCCAGCACGCTGCCTAGCACGTTGGACACATGGGCGAAGGACACCATCCGGTGCTCCGCCGTCAGCATCCGTTCGGCAGCGTCCAGGTCGATCCGGCCATCGGCGGTCAGCGGGCAGACATCCACCTGCCAGCCGGCCAGCTGCCACGGCACGATGTTGGAGTGATGCTCCAGAGCGGAGAGCAGCACCCGGCCCCTGGTGGGCCATTGATGCGCGACCAGGTTGATCGCCTCGGTCGCGCCACGGGTGAAGACCAGCTCGTCCTCCCGCCCGCCGATGAACGCGGCAACACGGCGGCGGGCCGCCTCGTAGCCCAGCGTCATGTCGGCGGAGCGGCCATAGACGCCGCGATGCACGGTGGCGTAGTCGGCCCCGATCGCGCGCGTCATCGCGTCGATCACCACCTGCGGCTTCTGCGAGGTGGCGGCGGTGTCGAGATAGTGCCACGGCGCGCCACTGGCGGTCCGCATGCCGGGGAAGTCGGCCTTGCGCGCACTCGTGACAGACAGGGCCGGCGCCATGCTGCTCATGACCGGTCCCCCAGCGCCGCCAGCGCCACGTCCATCAGCCGCGCCTGCTCGTCCTCGTCCTCCAGCGCGGCGAAGGCATCGCCGATGAAGGCCTGCACCAGCAGCTTGCGCGCCAGTTCGGGCGGCAGGCCGCGTGCCGCCATGTAGAACCGTGCGCCCTCGTCCAGCTGGCCGATGGAGGCACCGTGGGCGCACTTCACGTCGTCGGCATAGATCTCCAGCTCGGGCCGCGCATTGGTCGCCGCGCCGCGTTCCAGGATCAGGCCCTTGAAGTCCTGCGCCGCATCGGTCTTCTGCGCGTGGCGCGCCACGTCAATCCGCCCCAGGAAATTGCCGGTCGCGGTGCCCCAGTGGACAGCACGGATCACCTGGTCGCTGGTGGCGTCGGGCAGCGCATGGTCCATGCGCGTCACGATCTCACGCACCGCATTGCCGCCGCCGATGGTGACGCCGCCGAACTGGAAATGCGCACCCTTGCCGAGCGAGACGACAACCTCGAGCCGGGCGTAGGCCTCGCCGGCCACCACACCGAACAGCTCCGCCGTGGCGCCGTCACCCACGCTGACGCGCACCCGGATCAGCTCCGGCCCGGCGCCACCGGCCACGATGACGCGGCGGGCGGTCTCGCCCGGGTCCACGGTGAAGTCGTCCCACTGGTCCAGCACGTCCGGGTCCAGGTTCGCCAGCACCGCGCCATCGGCGTAGCGCCAGCTTTCGTCACGGGTGGTGGGAAGTGTCGCCATCACGCCACCGCCTCGTAGCCTTCGCTTTCCAGCCGCTGTGCCAGTTCCGGCCCGCCGCTGGTGACGATGCGGCCGGCGGCCAGCACGTGCACGAAGTCGGGGCGCACGTAATCGAGCAGGCGCTGGTAGTGGGTGATCAGCAGCACCGCCTTGTGGGGCGCGCGCATGATCGTGTTGATCCCGTCGCCCACCACCCGCAGCGCATCGATGTCGAGGCCGCTGTCGGTCTCGTCCAGCACGGCGAAGCTGGGATCCAGGATGCCCATCTGCACCATCTCCGCGCGCTTCTTCTCGCCGCCGGAGAAGCCGACATTCACGTTGCGCTTCAGCATCTCCATGTCCATCCGCAGCAGCGCGGCCTTTTCCCGCGCCAGCTTCAGGAACTCGCCGCCGGACAGCGGGGTCTCGCCCCGGGCGCCGCGCTGCGCGTTCAATGCCTCGCGCAGGAACTGCACGTTGCTGACGCCGGGGATCTCCACCGGGTACTGGAAGCCCAGGAACATGCCGGCGGCGGCGCGTTCGTGCGGATCCATGTCCAGCAGGTCCGCGCCGTTCAGCGTGACCGATCCGCCCGTCACCTCATATCCGAGACGGCCGCCCAGCACATAGGCCAGTGTCGACTTGCCGGCGCCGTTGGGTCCCATGATCGCGTGGATCTCGCCCGCATTGACGCTGAGGGTCAGGCCCTTGAGGATCGGCTTGCCGTCGATCTCGGCATGAAGGTCGTTGATGTGCAGCATGTTCGTGTCAGTCCAGCAGCGGGGCGAAGCGGCGCCCCTTCAGGTGATGCGCAATGGCGCGAATGGTGTTGCGGAGGCCCTTGCGCCGGCGTGCCACATCGGCGCGCAGCTCGGCCATGAAGGCGGCAGGAACGAAGGGTCCGGCGGCCGGGCGGGCCAGCAGGTGCTTGTCTGCGGGCAGATGCAGGATCGCGCATTGCTGCGCATCGGCCAGCCGCCCCAGCCGGCGCGTCATCGGAACCGACCACCAGCGTGCCACCAGACCGGCGGCGCCCGCATCGTTGAGGGCATAGCCATTGTCGATCAGCCGGTTCAGCGCGGCAGACAGGACCATCTCGTCGCCGCTGTGATACATGTCGCTGCCGACCGCATCGCGATAGGTGGGCCAGAGGTGCGCGACCGTCTGCCACAGGCCGGCGAAATCCGCCTGGCGCCCGGCCAGGAACTCCCCGCCGAACCAGCGTTGCGTATCCAGCGGCACGCGCGCGACCTGCTCCAGGCTGGCGATGGCCGCCCGGTGCTTCGGGCCGCCGAGGATCTCGTGCGCGATGTCATAGGCCCACAGGCCGGGCCGGTCGGGAAACTCCAGCGGTTTCAACGCGACCACATCCAGGTCCAGCAGCGCCGGGAACGGGCCGAAGCGCCCTTCGGCGAACAGCCGCAGCAGCTCCAGCTTAAAGTGCGCGGAATAGAACCGGACACCCGGTGGCACGTCCAGCGTGAAGGCGACCTCCTCGACCGCGACCGATCCGGTGCCGCCGGCCTGCGCCACCAGGGCGTCGACCCGCGCGGCATCGTTGACCAGCAGGGTAAAGGCCTGGCCATGCTGCCGCAGCGAGCCCGCAAGCGTCAGCGCGTTCCGGACATAGAGCAGCAGCGGATCGCCGCCGCCCGTGCCCACATTGGCATGCCGTTCCGTCCGGTCGCCGCAATACAGCAGGCCGCAGATGGCGCTTGGCCGCACGGTCCCGCTCATGCCGCATCACCCGCGCCGCCAACCGGCACGGGCCGGCGCTGCAGGGGCATGACGATCCTACCGCTTGTTGTCATATCCGGTCCTGCCCGGTCCCGAGCGCCCCGGCCCGCCACGCGGCGGTCCGTCGCGGCCGGGTAGGCGACCGCTGGTCTGGCCCGGATTGGCGCGGTAATGCGCCTTGCGCGCGGTCTGCTTGTCGCCGATGCGCATCCGCATGCCGGCCGCGATGCGCGGCAGCAGGGCGTCCATGTCGGTGAGGATCTCCTCGGCCTTAAGGTGCATGGTGCGGATGCCGACCGCTTCCAGGCTCTTGTCGCGCCGGTGAGTCAGCGGATCGCCTTCCTCGTCGATGGCGATCGCCATGCCCAGTTCAAGGCAGGCGAAGTCGACAATGGCGCTGCCGATCACCGGGAACTGCTTCCAGCTATATTGCCCGAAATCGGCCTCGGCGAAGCGGTCGGCCAGCGCCTTGTGCGCGTCGGTCGGGTGCCGGCGCATGTCACGCGCCCGTTCGTGCAGCTGGTCCAGCCGGGCAGAGTTGATCTCCCACCCGCGGCCCTTCTTCTTGATGGCCGGCGGGTCGGTGGCTTCACGGACGCCAAGGGTCTTGCGTTCGGTCACCCCACGCTCCCTTCCAGGCTGATCGCCAGCAGCTTCTGCGCCTCGACCGCGAACTCCATCGGCAGCTCCTTCAGCACTTCCTTGGCGAAGCCGTTGACGATCAGCGCCACGGCCGCCTCGCTGTCGAGGCCGCGCTGCATGGCGTAGAACAGCTGGTCGTCGCTGATCTTGCTGGTGGTTGCCTCATGCTCGATCTGCGCGCCGGGGTTGCGCACCTCGATATAGGGCACCGTATGCGCGCCGCATTGGTCGCCCAGCAGCAGGCTGTCGCACTGGGTGAAGTTGCGCACGCCATCGGCATTGGCGGCCACGCGCACCAGCCCGCGATAGGTGTTGTTCGACTTGCCGGCGGAGATGCCCTTGGAGATGATGGTCGAGCGCGAGCCCTTGCCATTGTGGATCATCTTGGTGCCGGTATCGGCCTGCTGGTGGTTGTTGGTGACCGCGATCGAGTAGAACTCGCCCACCGAATCCTCGCCATTCAGCACGCAGGACGGATACTTCCAGGTGACGGCGCTGCCCGTCTCCACCTGCGTCCAGCTGATCTTGGACCGGGCGCCCTGGCACAGGCCGCGCTTGGTGACGAAATTGTAGATGCCGCCCTTGCCCTCGGCGTCGCCGGGATACCAGTTCTGGACGGTGGAGTACTTGATCTCCGCATCCTCCATCGCGACCAGCTCCACCACCGCGGCGTGCAGCTGGTTCTCGTCCCGCATCGGCGCGGTGCAGCCTTCCAGGTAGCTGACATAGCTGCCCTTCTCGGCGATGATCAGCGTGCGCTCGAACTGGCCGGTATTCTCCGCATTGATGCGGAAATAGGTCGACAGGTCCATCGGGCAGCGGACGCCTTCGGGAATGTAGACGAAGGTGCCGTCGGAAAAGACCGCGCTGTTCAGCGTGGCGAAGAAGTTGTCGCGCTGCGGCACGACCCGCCCCAGCCACTTGCGGATCAGCTCCGGATATTCGCGGATCGCCTCGCTGATCGACCGGAAGATCACGCCGGAAGCCTCCAGCTCCTTGCGGAAGGTGGTGGCGACGCTGACGCTGTCGAACACCGCATCCACCGCCACGCGGCGGGCGCCCTCGACACCGGCCAGCAGCTCCTGCTCGGCCAGCGGGATGCCCAGCTTGTCATAGACCCGGCGGATCTCGGGATCGAGCTCGTCCAGGCTTTCCAGCGTCGGCTTCTGCTTGGGCGCGGCGTAGTAGAACGCGTCCTGGTAATCGATCGGCGCGATGTTCAGCTTGGCCCAGTCGGGCGCCTCCATCGTCTGCCACAGGCGGAACGCCTTCAGCCGCCAGTCGAGCATCCATTCCGGCTCGTTCTTCTTGGCGGAAATGAACCGCACCGTGCTCTCGTCCAGGCCCTTGGGGGCGAACTCGGTGTCGATCTCGCTGGACCAGCCATGCTGGTAATCGGCCGCGCTCGCCGCTGCTTCGCGCGCGGCAAGATCGGTCACTTCGGGCGTGTCCCGTTCGGCCGTATCGACCAGGTCACGGGTGTCGGAGGTCAGGATAGACTCGCTCATGCCGGTACTTCCATCTGTGCCAGGCGGGTCAGCGGCACATCGGCCAGCGCCCCGCGCAGGGCATCGTTCACAGCGCCCCAATGCGGGCGCACGGTGCAGCAGCCATCCAGCGCACAATCATGGCGCTGCCCCTGCGTGCAATTGGTCAGGGCGATCGGCCCGTCGACGGCTTCCACGATTTCCGCCAGCGTGATCCCCGCCGCCGGGCGCGCCAGTTGCAGGCCACCACGCGCGCCGCGTTCCGATACCAGCAGCCCGGCCGCGGCCAGCTTGCCAGCCAGCTTCTGCATGGTGGGCAGCGGCACACGGGTTTCCGCTGCCAGGCTGGCCGCGCTGAAACGCGCCCCGGTCGGCTGGCGGGCGGCGGCCGTCATCGCGACCACCGCATAATCGGCAAGGTTGGACAAGCGCATGGTGGACCTTCGAAACTGGCGACCAGCGGGCGATTCTCAAATAGGATCGCTGCGGTCCGATTTCACCTAATGCCCCGGCAGATCGTTTTCAACCGGAACGATCGGGATCGCAGACGCAAAAAAAGGGCGGCCCATGCACGAATGCGCGGGCCGCCCTGTAAAGTCAGAACTCGTTGCATTCCTGCCTCGAGCCCTTCGGGTCGCACAGGTCATGTAGCTGATTCGCCATTCAGCGGCTTGTAGGAATGCGACAGTTAGCAGGGTAATTTTCTGACGAATGTTAGGAAAGCATCATCAGATCGCCGCCAAGGACGACAAATGGCAACTGGTGGCAGATTTGTGACGCTGCGGCGCAGCAATCGACAGCGCGGGCGCACGATGCCATAGGCGCGGCCATCATGCTTTACCGGTTGCTGCGGCCCGCCCTGTTCACCATCGATCCCGAACAGGCCCACGAACTGTCCCTGAAATGGCTGGAGCATCGACGGCCGGGGCCACCCGTTGCGAATGGTACTTGCGCGATCAACGTGGCGGGGATCACCTTCCCCAATCCGGTCGGTCTGGCGGCCGGCTACGACAAGGATGCCCGCGTGCCCGATGCACTGCTGGGCATGGGCTTCGGCTTCGTGGAGGTGGGATCGATCACTCCGCGCCCGCAGGCCGGCAACCCCAGGCCCCGGCTGTTCCGCCTCGCAGCGGACCGGGCGGTGATCAACCGCATGGGATTCAACAATGGCGGCTCTGAAATCGCGGCGCAGCGACTGGCGCGTCGAGCCGCTTCCGGCATCCTGGGCGTGAACCTGGGGGCCAACAAGGATTCGCCGGACTGGATCGCCGATTACAGCCACATGGCGCGCGTCATGGCGCCATTCGCCACCTACCTGGCGGTCAATGTGTCCAGCCCCAACACGCCGGGGCTGCGCGCGATGCAGGATGCGGGCGCGCTGGGCGCGCTGCTGGATGCGGTGCTGGCGGCACGCGGGGCGGACGGCCCGCCGGTGTTCCTGAAGGTCGCGCCCGATCTGCTGCCGGCCGACATCGACGATATCGCCCGCATCGCCATGGACCGGCAGCTGGGCGCGCTGATCGTGTCCAACACCACGATCTCCCGCCCGGCCCTGCGATCGCCCCAGGCGGACGAGACCGGCGGGCTGTCGGGCGCGCCACTGAAGGCGCTGGCGCTGGAACGGCTGCGTGACTTCCGCCAGGCGACCGGCGGTGCGCTGCCGCTGATCGGCGTGGGCGGGATCGGCAATGGCGTGGATGCGTGGCAACGGATCAAGGCCGGCGCCAGCCTGGTGCAGCTGTACAGCGCGCTGGTCTATCGCGGCCCGGGCATCGCCCGCACCATGGCCGACGATCTGGAGCGGCTGATGCAGCGCGAAGGCTTCGCCACCCTAGCCGAGGCCGTCGGCAGCGAGGCCGGTTAGGGCTGCCGCGGCGCCGTTTCCGCCACCGCGCGCCCTTCGCGCCGGGGGTCGTAGCCGCCGTCGAACACGCCATTGCGGATCATCACCGCATGCACACCCGAATCCTCGCCTTGACCGGGCTTGAGGTCGATGCCGCGTGCGGCCAGCCCGGCCAGCAGCTCCGGCGTGAACTTCGTCACCTCCCCCTGGAAGGCATTGCCGCGCGCGACCAGGTTGGGCAGCGCCAGCGCGTCCTGCGCCGGCAGGCCCCAGTCGATCGCCGCGACCAGGCTCTTGCCGACATAGGCGAGAATCGAATTACCCCCGGCCGATCCCATCGCGCCGGCAAAGCGCCCCTGCCCGTCCACCAGCACCAGCGGCGTCATGGAGGATCGCGGCCGCCTGCCCGGCGTCACCGCATTGGCCGCCGCCGTGCCGTCGGGCAGCAGCGGGGCGAAGGCGAAGTCGGTCATCTGGTTGTTCAGGAAGAAACCGTCGACCATGCGGCCGCTGCCGAAGATCGATTCCACGGTGGTGGTCATGGACACCACGTTGCCCTGCGCATCGCCCACCACGAAATGCGTGGTGCCGGCAGGCTCCCGCGTGCGGTCGGCCGCGCGGGCGGGAGCCCCCGGCGGGGTGCCGGCCACCGGTGCCGGCCCGGCGCGCTCGCCGATCAGCCGTGCCCGCGACGCGACATAGGCCGGGTCCAGCAGCCCCGCGACCGGCACGTCGACAAAGGCGCTGTCGCCCACATACAGGTCGCGATCGGCATACATCAGCCGGCTCGCCTCCGCGAACAGGAACCAGCCCTGCGGATCCTGCGGGCCGCGCTCCGCGATGTCGGTCCGTTCGAGCAGCGCCAGCAATTGCAGAAGGCCCACGCCGCTGGACGGCGGCGGCGGCACGCAGACCATGTACACCCGGTAGCTGCCGCACACCGCATCGCGCTTCAGCGGCTGGTAGCCGGCGAGATCGGCGAGAGTCATGGTGCCCCCCAGCGGGCCGGCCTGGGTCCGGGCGACGATCCGTTGCGCCGTCTCCCCGCGATACAGCGCATCGGTGCCCTGCGTGGCTAGGCGGCGCAGGAACGCAGCGTAGGCCGGGTTGCGCAGGGTATCGCCGGGATCGAGCAGCGTGCCGTCCGCCTCCGCGAAATAGGCCCGCACGTCAGGCGCCTGCAGCTGCGGGAAGCCGCCCCCCAGGAAACGGCCGAGCCGGGGGGAGACGGTGAAGCCGTCCTCCGCCGTGCGGATCGCATCGGCGAACAGCCCGTCCCACGACAGTTCGCCATGTTCGCCCTGCACCATCGCCAGCATCCGCACCGCGCCGGGCACGCCCGTCGCGCGCCCGCTGGTGACCGCGGCGGAGAAGTCCAGCGGGCGGCCATTGTCGTCCAGGAACATGTCGGCCGTCGCGCCGGCGGGGGCGGTCTCCCGCCCGTCATAGATCGCGACCTCACCAGTCTCGCCGTCGAACCAGGTCATGAAGGCGCCACCGCCCACGCCGCTGCTTTGCGGTTCCACCAGCGAAAGCATCGCCTGCACCGCCACCGCCGCATCCGCCGCGCTGCCACCGCGACGCAGCACGGCCATGCCGGCCTCCACCGCCAGCGGATTGGCGGCGGACACGAAGATCTGCGGCTCTGCCAGTGCCGACGTGGTGACCGGACCCCGGGTCGCCAGTGAGGCATCCGCCGGCAAGGTCGCGCAGGCGGTGGTGAACAGCGCGCCGATCAGCGCCGCGAATGTGCCAAGCCGTGCCATCACCTGTTCCCCTGCGTGCAAACCCTTGGCGTCCGTGATGGGGCAGTCCGTTCGCAGGTGCAAGGTAGCAGCCGCTTGCCCGGCTGGCGGGCGTGCCGTAACCCCGCTGCACCGGCACGACATGGCCGGGCAGAGGATGAAAGGGGCTTTGTTGCAACTCGCGGATTTTCCCGCCGCCAGCAGCCTGGTGCGCCTGTTCTTCGATCGCGCCGATGCCTTGCGCGATGCTCCCTTCCTAGGTCGCAAGCATGGCGGCACGTGGACGACGCTGAGCTGGGCGGAGGCGGCCGACCGGGTCTGCCTGCTGGCGCAGGCGTTACGCGAACTGGACCTCGCCACCGGGGACCGGGTGCTGATCGTGGCGGAGAACCGGCCCGAATGGTGCATCGCCGACATCGCGATCATGGCCGCGGGGCTGGTCACCACCCCTGCCTACATCACCAACACCGCCGCAGATCACGCGCATATCCTGGCCGATAGCGGCGCGCGCGCGGTGATCGTCAGCGGCGGCAAGCTGCTGGCACCGCTGCTGCAGGCGATGCGCGAAACCGGCGTGGCACAGCATCTGGTGGTGATGGACGGCGACCTGCCCGATGCCACCGCGCAGCCCTTCGCCGTGCACCGCTGGGCCGACCTGGTCGATCCGGGCGCGCCGGAGGACGGCCGCGCCGCACATGCCCGCACCGCTGCGGAACTGCGCCAGTCGGGCGTGGGGCGGACCGATCTTGCCTGCATCATCTACACCAGCGGCACCGGCGGGGTGCCGCGCGGGGTGATGCTGTCGCATGGTGCGATCCTGGCCAATGTCGCCGGCGCCGCGACCGCGCTGGTGGGCGATTATGGCTGGCACACCGAACGGTTCCTGTCCTTCCTGCCGCTCAGCCACGCCTACGAGCATACGGCCGGGCAATGGCTGCCGGTCGGGCTGGGCGCGGAGATCTGGTACGCCGAAAGCCTGGAGAAGCTGGCCGGCAACATGGCGGAGGCATCCCCCACGCTGATGGTGGTGGTGCCCCGCCTGTTCGAGGTGCTGCGCGCGCGGATCATCAAGCAGGTGGCCGGCCAGGGCAAGCTGGCGCAGCGTCTGATGGATCAGGCGCTGGCGCTGGGCACGCGGCAGGCGGCGGGCACGTACCGGCTGGGCGACAAGCTGCTGGACCTGGCGCTGGACCGCACGCTGCGCCCCAAGATCCGTGCGCGGTTCGGCGGGCGGATCAAGGCGCTGGTGTCGGGCGGGGCGCCGCTCAACCCGGAGGTCGGACGCTTCTTCCAGTCGCTCGGCCTGCCGCTGCTGCAGGGCTATGGCCAGACGGAGGCGGCGCCGGTGATCAGCTGCAACTATCCCAGCGCCGGCATCGCCATGGAAACGGTCGGCCCCCCGCTGCAGGGCAACGAGGTGCGCGTGGCGCCCGATGGCGAGCTGCTGGTGCGCGGCGAGCTGGTGATGAACGGTTACTGGAACAATCCGGAGGAAACAGCCAAGGCGCTGATCGATGGCTGGCTGCACACCGGCGACATCGGCCATTTCGATCATCGTGGCCGGATCGTCATCACCGATCGCAAGAAGGACCTGATCGTCAACGACAAGGGCGACAATGTCGCGCCGCAGCGGGTGGAAGGCATGCTGACCCTGCAGCCGGAAATCGCGCAGGCGATGCTGTATGGCGACCGCCGCCCCTACATGGTGGCGCTGCTGGTGCCCGATGCCGAATGGCTGACCGAACGCGGCATCACGGAGCCGGAGGCAATCCGCAGCGTGCTGGACGTGGCGGTATCCCGGGTGAATGCATCGCTGGGGGTGGTGGAACGCATCCGCCGCTTCACCCTGGCGGACGCGCCCTTCGCGATCGACAATGGCGAGCTGACGCCCAGCATGAAGATCCGCCGCCACATGATCCGCGCCCGGTACGAGGACCGGCTGGGCGCGCTGTACCGCAGCTAGGCCGCGATCAGCTCGTCACCAGCGGCCCCGCCGCGATCACTTCGCCGGTCGGCAGTCCCGTGGGGGACCCGCCAGCGGGCTCGATCGAGATGGCAATCGTCTCGTCCGGCTGCAGCACCAAGTCACCCTCGATGCGGATGGTGGCGCGATTGCCGGGGCTCAGCAGGCCCAGCGCCCGCGGCACATTGTCGCTGCCGATGCGCCACAGTTCCGCGGCGCGGTCCGCCGGCACGGTGATGGTGGCGGTCAGGCGCAGGGTCCGGGTCTGCTGGTCGTACACGGCGGCGACCGGTGCGCGGTCGATGCCCTTGCCTGGTGCCAGCACGGCGACCAGCGGCGGTGGCGCAGCCACGGGCACCTCGACCACGCGCTCCGTCACGCGCTCGATCACCTCCGGCCCGGGCATCAGCAGCAGCGCCGCCAGCCCCGCGGCCAGCGCGCCCGACAGCATCCCGCCGCCGAACCACGGCCATGGGCGGCGGGCGGAGACAACCCGCACCGGAGCAGTCAGCCGTTCCTCGATCCCCTCCAGCAGGCCGGCGGGCGGATCGGCAGGCACCGCATCGTCGGCCAGACCGGCGAACTGTTCCTGCCACCACGCGGTCTCCGCCGCGAACTCCGCATCGGTCAGCAGGCGTGCGCGCGCGGCGACCAGCTCCGGCCCTTCCAGCAAGCCCAGCGCGAGCTCGGCGGCGAGGAATTGATCGTCAGGATTCATTGTTCAGGCACTTCCGCAACTGGAGCAGCCCCCGCCGCACCGTGCTCTTCATGGTTGCCAGCGGCACGCCTTCGCGCCGGGCAAGGTCGCTGTAGGTCAGGCCGCCCAGGAACGCCGCGCGGATCGCCCGGCGCGGCTTGTCCTCCAGGATCATCAGGCAGTCATGCAGCTGCTGCACCTCCTGCTGCCGGATCATCGCTTGGTCGGCCGGAACAGCATCGTCCGCCGCATCGTGGGCCCGGGCACTCCCGTCCCCGGAGACTGCGGGTGCAAAGCGGCCATTCGCCCGTTTCCAGTCGATCGCCCGGTTGCGGGCGATGGTTGCCATCCAGGTGATCGGACTGGCGCGGGCCGCATCGAAGCTGGAGGCACGGCGCCAGATGATCACATATACCTCCTGCAGCACATCCTCGGCCGCCTGCCGCTCCCCACAGATACGCAGGCAGATGCCGAACAGCTTCGCCGCGGTCAGCTGGTACAGCAGCTTGAAGGCTTGCCGGTCCTGCATGCCGGTGGCGATCAAGGCACCCTGCAGAGTGCTGCGGCGGGAGGATTCAGGCGTATCCGGGTTGCCCGGCTGCAAGGTGGCGGGCTGATCGATTCCGATGCCCATTATTTATTTGCTCGCAATTGCATCCGCAACGACCCCCCAGGCGTAGTTGAGAAAGCCCGCACGACCATAACCGTTCCCCAACAGCTGGCGGGCACACGGGAGGTGCCAATGACGTTGCCACAAGAACAGGTCATGGAAGCGTTCGAATCGCGTGCGGAACGCCGCGCCGACCGGCGGGCTTTCTTCACCGCCGCAGTAGGTGCCGCCGCAGTCGGCTCCGCCTTTGCCTATTCCAACCCGGCCGCCGCTCAGGCTGCCGTGACCGATGCCGATGTGCTGAACTTCGCGCTCAATCTCGAATATCTCGAGGCACAGTTCTACCTCTTTGCCGTGAACGGCGCCGGCCTCCCGGCCAACCTGACCACCAGCGGCAGCGGCGCAGCTGGCGGCACCGTTACGGGCGGCGCATTGGTGAACTTCACCAGCGACCCGCTGACCGGCGCCTATGCGCGCGAGATCGCAGCGGACGAGCAGGCGCATGTCGCCTTCCTGCGCACTGCGCTGGGTTCCGCTGCAGTCGCGATGCCCAACATCAACATCTCCGGCGATGCCAACGGCCCGTTCACCGCTGCTGCGCGTGCGGCCGGCGTGGTGCCTGCAGGCGGGGTGTTCAATCCCTATTCCTCGCCGGAGAACTTCCTGCTGGGCGCGTTCATCTTCGAGGATGTCGGCGTCACCGCGTACAAGGGCGCAGCCCCGCTGCTCACCAACAAGACCTTCCTGGAAGCCGCTGCCGGCATCCTGGCGGTCGAGGCCTATCATGCGGCGATCGTGCGCACGACGCTGTATGCCAAGGGCATCCCGGCACTGATCGACGCGACGGAGCAGATCTCCAACGCGCGTGACACGCTGGACGGCACCGTCACCGACGACCTGATCCGGGGCATCGGCGCCGATGCCGACCAGGGCATCCGTCCCACCGGCAGCGGCAGCACGCTGACTTCCAACATTGCCCCGCTCAACAGCAATGGCTTGGCCTACAGCCGGACCACGGGACAGGTGTTGAAGATCGTCTATCTCAACGCCGGCACCACCACGATGGGCGGCTTCTTCCCCAACGGCGTGAACGGCACCATCCGCTCGACCACCTGAGCGACCGGGACCGATCCGTTTCACGACCAGTCTACAGGGAATATTTCACCATGATCGACCCAAGCAATGCACTCGATATCCTCGCCGCCGCACAGGCCCGCAAGGGCGCCCGCCGCCAGTTCCTGAAGATCGCCGGCGGCAGTTCGCTGGCGGTCGGCGGCCTCGCCATGCTGGGCGGCTGCTTCGGCGACGATGACGATGGCGAAGTCATCGTCCCGGCGCCGACGCCGACCCCCGCCCCCTCCGCACCGACCGACGCGGACATCCTGAACCTGGCGCTGAACCTCGAATATCTCGAGGCGCAGTTCTACCTGTTCGCGATCAATGGCGCGGGCCTGCCCGCCAACCTGACCGCGAGCGGAACAGGCACCGCCGGCGGTACCGTCACCGGGGGATCGCAGGTCAACTTTACCGCCGATCCGCTGGTGGGTGCCTATGCCCGCGAGATCGCGGCCGAAGAACAGCAGCACGTCGCCTTCCTGCGCGCCGCGCTTGGCAGCGCCGCCGTGGCGATGCCCAACATCAACATCTCGGGCGATGCCAATGGCGCCTTCACCGCGGCGGCCCGGGCGGCCGGCGTGGTCGGCGCGACCGAGACGTTCAATCCCTACGCTTCGCCCAACAACTTCCTGCTCGGGGCCTTCATCTTCGAGGATGTGGGCGTCACGGCATACAAGGGCGCGGCCCCGCTGCTGACCAGCAAGGTCTTCCTGGAAGCGGCAGCCGGCATCCTGGCAGCAGAAGCCTATCACGCCGGGCTGGTCCGCACGGTACTGACGGCCCGGGGGGTCAACACCGCAGCGCTGGTCACCGCGGCGGAGCGTATCTCCAATGCCCGTGATACGCTGGATGGAGCGCCGGCGGACGATCTGATCCGCGGCATCGGTGCCGACGACGATCAGGGCATCACCCTGACCGGCAGCGGCAACACGCTGACGGCGAACCTGGTGCCGACCAACTCCAATGGTCTCGCCTACAGCCGCTCCAGCCAGCAGGTGCACAACATCGTGTACCTGAACGCCACGGGGACCAACCGCACTGGCGGCGGGTTCTTCCCCAACGGGACGAATAACGGCAACCCGGCTCTGCGCGTCGGTCTCTGATCGTCCTTCAACCCTTTCGGGGCGGCACCTCCCCTGTTTCAGGCCGCCCCGGAAACCCCTAGCTACGCTGCCACCCCCGCGCCGCCGCCAGCAGGCGGTCAACGTGGGGGATCGGCGTTTCCTTGTCGATCCCATGTCCCAGGTTGAAGACATGCGGCCGGTCGGCAAAGGCATCCAGGATCGCATGGGTGCGTTCCTCCAGATCCGCGGTGCCAGCCAGCAGCAGCAGGGGGTCCAGATTGCCCTGCACCGGCATGTTCGCTGGCAGCTCGCGCGCTGCCCATAGCGGGTCGACCGTCTCGTCCACGCCTACCGCATCCACACCCGTTTCCCGCGCATAGGCCGGCAGCTTGGCACCCGCCCCCTTGGGGAAGCCGATCACCGGCACATCGGGGCAGCGCGCCTTGAAGGCGGAGACGATGGCGGCATTGGGCGCGATCACCCAGCGTTCGAACTCGGCCGGGGCCAGGCTGCCGGCCCAGCTGTCGAACAGCTGCACCGCCTCGGCCCCCGCCTCCGCCTGCTTCACCAGATATTCGACCGTACAGCCGATGATCGCATCCACGATCGCCTGCACCGCCGCCGGGTCGCGATAGGCCAGGGCGCGGGCGACGTGCTGGTCACGGCTGCCCTCGCCCGCGATCATGTAGGTGGCCACCGTCCATGGACTGCCGGCAAAGCCCAGCAAGGTCACCTCCGGCGCCAGTTGCGCCCGCACCAGGGCCACGGTGCGATACACCGGCTCAAGGCGCTGTGGCACGGCTTCCAGCCCTCCCAGCGTGGCATCCACCAGCCGCGGGGAGAGCCGGGGCCCTTCGCCGGCCATGAATTGCAGATCCTGACCCAGCGCATGCGGCACCACCAGAATGTCCGAAAACAGGATTGCCCCGTCCAGCCCGAAGCGGCGGATCGGCTGTACCGTCACCTCCGCGGCGGCCGGTGAATCATGCACCAGCGCCAGGAACCCGCCCTTCTCCGCCCGCAAGGCCCGGTACTCGGGCAGGTAGCGACCGGCCTGGCGCATCATCCAGATCGGGCGACGGGGGCTGTTGAGCCCATGGAGCGTGTCGAGAAGAAGACCGGGCATGTCTGATCCACATAATAACTAGATTAGAGTCTGGTGATTGAGTCTGTTGGCCCTGTGGAAAACGGGGACAAGCCGCCCTGCCCCATTTTATCCCGGGCGGCCAGCAGCGGCGACCCGGTGCGACTCCCGCCCTCCCCTGAGTCGAGTCAAGGTTTTGCGCCTTATCCCCAGCCTGTGGAGGGAAAACTGCACCTGTGCATTTGGCGCGGTGCGAATCAGCCGACAGTGGGTACGAGAGTCATTGCCGAACTTGTCCCCAGGCTTGTCCCGTGGTTTATGCCTGGATCTATCCACATGGCCCTGCACCTCCATCTTCTCTCGGACTCCACCGGCGAAACGCTGGAGATGATCGCCAAGGCCGCGCTGGCCCTGTTCGACAATCCGCGGGTGGTGCGCCATTTCTGGCCCATGGTGCGCAGCCAGCAGCATCTGGACCGTATCGTGGAGGAACTGGCGCTGCACCCCGGCCTGGTACTCTATACCCTGATCAATCCGGAGAACCGTGCCCGGCTGGAAGAACGCTGCCGCGCGCTGGGCATCGGCCATATCGCCCCGCTCGACCCTGTGACCCGGATGCTGGAAGGGCAGCTGGGACAGATGGCCGGCGGCGGTCGCCCCGGCCGCCAGCACGTGATGGACGAGGCGTATTTCGCACGGGTCGATGCCATCCAGTTCACCATCGCGCATGATGACGGGATCGGGTGGGAAAACTGGGAAGAGGCGGACATCCTGCTGGCGGGTGTGTCGCGTTCGTCCAAGACGCCGACCTCCATCTACCTGGCCAATCGCGGCTACAAGGTCGCCAACATCCCGCTGGTGGTGGAAAGCCCGCCGCCGGCGCAGCTCTATGGCCTGCGCCATCCGCTGGTGGTGGGGCTGACCACCGCGCCCAAGCGCCTGGTGGAGATCCGCCGCAACCGCCTGCTGTCGCTGAACGAGAAGGTGGAGACCGCCTATGTCGACCAGGACCGGGTGGAGGAGGAGGTGGCGCTGGCTCGCCGCATGTTCGCCGACAATGGCTGGCCGGTGATCGACGTCACCCGCCGCTCGATCGAGGAAACGGCTGCGGCCATCATCAAGCTGTACAACGAACGCCAGGCGCGCATCGCCGAAGGGCGGCAGGCGGCCCCTGGACCACGGCCGATATGATCGTGCTCGCATCCGGCAGCGCCAGCCGTCGCGCCATGCTGAAGGCGGCGGGCGTCGCCTTCACCGCCATCCCGCCGGCGCTGGACGAACGCGCGCTGGAAGCCTCGCTGGAAGGCGCCGCGCCTCCGGCAGTCGCCCTCGCGCTGGCCGAGGCAAAGGCGCAGGCGGTCGCGGCCGGGCAGCCCGATGCACTGGTGCTGGGCAGCGATTCACTGGTGGTGGTGGAAGGACAACGGTTCGACAAGCCGGCCAGCCGGCAGGCGGCCGAGGCGCATCTGTCCCACTTCTCCGGCCGCACCATGGAACTGCATTCGGCCGCGGCGCTGGTGCGCGATGGTGCGGTGGTGTGGCGCCATGCGGCGGTGGCGCGGCTGCAGGTCCGGCCGCTGACCGACGCCTTCATCGATCATTATCTCGATCGCGAATGGCCGGCGATCGGCGGCTGCGTCGGCGCCTTCCGTATCGAAGGGCCGGGCGTGCAGCTGTTCGATTCCGTCGACGGCGATCACTTCACCATCCTGGGCATGCCGCTGCTGCCGGTCCTGGGTGCGTTGCGCGACCAGGGTGTGCTGCCGGCATGATTCCCTACGCAGAGGTGATCGGTGATCCGATCGCCCAGTCCAAGTCGCCGGTGATCCATGGCCACTGGCTGGATCGTGCCGGCATCGCAGGCGAGTATCGCCGCTGCCTGGTTACTGCGGACGGGCTGGCCGACTATCTTGCCACCCGGCGCGCCGATCCGGCTTGGCGTGGCTGTAACGTGACCATGCCGCACAAGCAGGCGGTGCTGCCGCTGCTGGACCGGGTCAGCCCGCTGGCGGCGCGGATCGGCGCGGTGAACACGATCGTGCGCGGCGAAGATGGCACGCTCACCGGCCATAACACCGATGCGCCCGGCTTCCTGGAGCCGCTGCGCCCGCTGCTGGCGGAACGGCACCTGCTGCGCATGGCGCGGGTGCTGGGCACCGGCGGGGCGGCGCGGGCGATCGTGGCGGCGCTGGCGGACGAGGGGTTCGTGCTGGTGCTCGCCGGGCGCGATCCGGCCAAGGCCCGCGCGCTGCTGGACGAGCTGGCGCCGGTGCATGGCGGGCTGGAGCATCACGCGGTGGCGCTGGACCACTTTGCCGGTGCGACCGGTTTCGCCTTCGACGACCGGCATGGGATCCTGGACCTGGTGGTCAATGCCAGCCCACTGGGCATGGCGGGGCAGCCGCCGCTGGCGCTCGACCTCAGCCATGTGCCGCCCGGCAGCATCGTCTATGACATCGTCACCCATCCTGCCCGCACCCCGCTGCTGGACGAAGCCGCTGCCGCTGGATTGCCGACGGTGGATGGCCTGACGATGCTGATCGGGCAGGCGGCGGAGGCGTTCGCGCTGTTCTTCGGCGCGCCTGCCCCGCGGCAGGATGGCGATGCGGAGCTGCGCGCGCTGCTGGCCGCATGAAGGTGCTGGGCCTGACCGGCTCCATCGGCATGGGCAAGTCCACTGTCGCCGCCATGTTCGCCGAAGCCGGCGTGCCGGTGTTCGATGCCGATGCCGCCGTGCGCGCGCTGCAGGGTCCCGGCGGTCCGCTGCTGCCTGCCATCGAAGCTGCGTTCCCCGGCACCACCGGCCCCGCCGGCGTGGACCGCCCGGCACTGGGCGCGGCGGTGTTCGGCGAAGCGGCGGCGCTCGCCCGGCTGGAGGGGATCGTGCATCCGGTGGTGCGGGAGGCGCGCGCGGCCTTCCTGCAGGCCCATGCCGCCGCGCCGCTGGTGCTGTTCGACATACCGCTGCTGTTCGAGACCGGCGCCACGCAGGAAGTCGACGCCGTGCTGGTCGTCTCCGCACCGGCACAGGTGCAGCGCGCGCGGGTGCTGGCGCGGCCGGGCATGACAATCGACAGGTTCGAGGCGATCCTGGCACGCCAGCTGCCCGATGCGGAGAAGCGCGCTCGCGCCGACCACCTGATCGACACCGGCACCAGCCACGAGGAGACCCGCGCGGCGGTGCGGGCGTTGGTGGAGAAGCTGACCGCCCCGCTTGCCAGCGACGTCGGATCACGCACATAGGCACCATGCGCGAAATCGTGTTCGATACCGAAACCACCGGCGTGGACCCCGCCACCGGCGACCGCATGGTGGAGATCGGCTGCATCGAGCTGGTCAACCGCATCCCCACCGGGCGCACCTATCACGCCTATTTCAATCCCGGCCGCCCCATGCCGGCGGAGGCGGAGCGGATCCACGGGCTGGGCGATGCCTTCCTGGCGGAACAGCGGGCGTTCCATCACCATGTGATGGAGCTGATCGAGTTCCTGGGCGATTGCCCGCTGGTGGCGCACAATGCGCAGTTCGACTTCGGCTTCCTCAATCACGAACTGCGCCTGTGCGAACATCCGCTGGTGGCGATGGACCGCATGGTCGACACGCTGGCGCTGGCCCGCAAGCGGCATCCGGGTGCCAAGCATTCGCTGGACGCGCTGTGCAGCCGCTACGGCATCGACCGCAGCCACCGCGTGCTGCACGGCGCGCTGCTGGATGCGGAGCTGCTGGCGCAGGTCTATGTCGAGCTGACCGGCGGACGGCAGATCGGCCTGGGGCTGATGGGCGAGGCGGCGGTGCGGGCCGTGGCGGCCGGCGAGGCGCCTGTTGCGGGCAGCGGCTTCCAGCCCAACCGCCGCGCCTACCGCACGCCCCGGCCGCATGGTCCTACACCGGACGAGCTGGCGCGGCACAAAGCCTTCGTCGGGACGTTAAGTTCTCCACTCTGGACGCAATAAGAGCGGCGGGCGCATACTGGTGACAGGTCGCGGGCGCCGACTCCGAAGCGGCCGGGCGACACAAGAACCAGAAGGAGAACCCCCACCCATGGAGATCCGCATTTCCGGCCACCAGATGGACACTGGTGCAGCCTTGCAGGAACATGCCACCGAGCGGCTGGAGGCGATCGCTGAAAAGTATTTCAGCCGGACCCTGTCTTCCACCGTCACCTTCGGCAAGGCGCCGTCAGCGGCGTTCACCTGCGACATCGTGATGCATGTGAACCAGGGACTGATCCTGAAGAGCCACGGCTCCGCCACGGATGTCCACCAGGCCTTCGATCAGGCGGCCGCCAAGGTGGAAAAGCAGCTGCGCCGCTACAAGCGCCGGCTGACCGACCGCAGCGAGCAGCACGAGTTCACCGCGGCGGAGCACGACGCCGCCTACACCGTCTTCGCGGCGGAGGAGCAGGAGGACGAGCTCACCACCGATGCACCGCTGGTGATTGCCGAGACCCGCATCGACGTGCCGGATGTCAGCGTGTCCGACGCAGTGATGCTGCTGGACCTGCGCCACACGGCGGCACTGTTCTTCAAGAATGCCGGCACCGGACGCCACAACATGGTCTATCGCCGGGACGACGGTTCGATCGGCTGGGTGGAACCCGCGCAGGCCTGACCGATCCCGCTCGCGTTGCCGGTGCCTGCGGCTCCGGTAGCGCGAGCACAACTTTTGTTGCCGCACTTCCGACCCGCGCACGGGTAGCGCCAGCTGGCAGGGCGGCCTACAGGCCATGGCATGAGCCCCTTTTTCACCCTCGCGCCGGAGGCGGTCAGCATTGCCACCCTGCCCGACAAGCCAGCCGTGCTGCGCGCGCTGGCCGGGCAGTTCACGCGCGCCTGGGGCCTGGATAGCGGCGCGGTGCTGGATGCGCTGGAGGAACGCGAGCAGCTGGGCAGCACCGGCTTCGGCCGCGGCGTGGCCATGCCGCATTCGCGCATTCCCGGCATTGCCCGCCCGGTGGTCGCGGTGATCCGCCTGAAGCAGCCGATCGACTTCGCCGCGGCCGACGGCATGCCGGTCGGCCTGGTGTTCGGCCTGCTGTCCCCGACCAACAGCGGCGCCACCCATCTGCATGCGCTGGCCGCCCTGTCGCGCCTGGTGCGTGACGAACGCGTACATGAGTCGCTGCTGGATGCCCCCGATGCGGAGGTGCTGTACGGTCTGCTGGCCAATGCCACCGACCGGGATGCCGCCTGAATGGATGCCCGCCTGCCCACCCATCTGGAGGTCGGCGGGCTGATCCGCGCAGTGCAGGCCGCCGGCGGCTTCGCCACCGTCATCGCCACCGGGGAGCGGGATGCCGGCACGCTGATGCTGGTACTGAGCGAGCGCGGCGCGCCGGCGCGCGCGTTCGAGCGGATGCCGCAGCCGGACGGAACGCGTCGCTGGGTGCCGAGTCGCGCACAGGACATGGAGGACCCGCGGGCATTCTGGGACTGGTGCGATCGGCGTCACCGGCAGGACAGCGATCTGTGGGTGCTGGAGCTCGACGTCGCTGACGCAGAACGCCTCATCGGCTGATCCTGCCACAAAGGCGCCACAAAGCTTGACTCGATGTCGGTGGGGGTTAAAGGCCCCGCCACTTCGACAGCGCAGGCAGTGCGGGTGCGGCAGGACGCCGTTCCGCATCGGCGCGCAGACGGGGGGTGGCCGTCAGGCTGCCGGACGGATCGTACGGGTTCACAGCGGCAAGCCATCGGCCTGCCCTGCCCGGTCCGCCGGCCCTGGGCAGGCGCCAACCGCCCTGAGTACCAGGATCAATGTCTTTTACTTCTACCCGCGTCAGGGTGACCGCCCTTGCGCTGACACTGTTTGCTACGCTTTTCGGCGCCACCGGTTCCGGCGCCATCGCCCAGGATGATCTGGGCCCCTATTCCGGCCTTGCCGCGGCCCCTGTGGCGGTTACCCCGCCCGCGCCGCCGGTCCTTGATGAAGCTGCCCAGGACGCAGATGCGCCGCGCTTCGTCGCCGAACCCGTGATCCAGCAATTGCCCGTACCGGCCCAGGCTGACAGCCTGGCCGAGCTGGTGGCGATCCTGCCGACCGAAGCCGACCTGTCCGACGAGATGCAGTGCCTGGCGCAGGCAATCTACTGGGAAGCCCGCGGCGAGGACCTGGACGGCCAGCTGGCCGTGGCCCAGGTCATCATCAACCGGAGCGAGAACCGCCGCTTCCCCGGCAATTATTGCGGCGTGGTGACCCAGCCGGCGCAATTCTCCTTCGTGCAGGGTGGCCGGATCCCCGCCGTGCGCAGCGGCACCCGCGCGTGGCATCGCGCAAAGGCGATCGCCCAGATCGCGCATGACGATCTGTGGGACAGCGAAGTCGGCGATGCGCTGTATTTCCATGCCCGCCGCGTGCGCCCCAGCTGGGCCCACACCAAACTGGCCCGCGCAACGATCGACAGCCACATCTTCTATCGCTGAGCAGGCGTCCTGCGACAGGCTCCGGACCGGCAGGTCGAAGCGCTGGCCCGGAACCGGCCCTATCGCCCGGCCATGGCCTTGACCCGGCGCAGATAGGTCCGGCCGATCCGCAGCGCCGTGCCGTCCGCCAGTTCCACGCACCACACGCCCAGTCCTTCGTGCCGCAGGCCGTGGATGCGGTCGCGGCGCAGGATGGTGGAACGGTGGATGCGGATGAACTGCTGCGGATCCAGCCGCCCTTCCAGCCCGGCGATGGTCTGCAGCAGCAGATGGCTGCGGCCTTCCCCGCCGCCGACATGCAGCCGCACATAGTCACGCTCCGCATCGATGCGCTCGACCTGATCGACCTCGATGCGCAGCAGCTCGGACCGGTGCGGCACCCAGAACTCGCGCAGCCAGCCGGCACCGTCCGCCGCCTCGCCGGCGCCGTTCCGCTCCCGCCGGGTCAGCGCCCGCTCCACCGCGCGGGCCAGGCGGTCGGCGGCGACGGGTTTCAGCACATAGTCCACCGCATCGATGTCGAAGGCCTGCACCGCGAAATCGCCATGCGCGGTGACGAAGATGACGGCGGCATCCGGTACCCGCCTGGCCAGCTGGCGCGCAGTGGCCAGGCCGTCCAGCCCGGGCATGGTCATGTCCAGCAGCAGCAGGTCGGGCCGCAGCCGGTCCGCCAGCCGCAGCGCGGACTCGCCATCGCTGGCCGTGCCGATCACCTGCAGGCCGGACAGCCCGGCGCACAGCACCTGCATCCGTTCGATCGCCAGCGGCTCGTCATCCACGATCAGCGTGCGCAAGGCGCCCCCGTCCGCACCCGTGCCTTCGTCCATGCCGTTCATTCCCCCATGTCTTCGCCAACCAGTGGCAGGTCCAGCCGCGTGCAATAACCGCCGCCGGCTGCCGGGCCGAATGTCACCTGCGCCGCGCTGCCGAAGCGCGCCGCCAGCCGGTCGCGCACATTGGCGAGCCCGATGCCGAACCCGCGATGCGCCGGCGCGGCACCCTCCGGCCGGCCCGGCCCGTCATCGGACACCTCCAGCAGCAGCCGGTCGCCCTCCGCCCGGGCCGCGATGGTGATGGTCACCGTCTGCGTGGTCGGGGCCAGGGCGTGCAGGATGCTGTTCTCCACCAGCGGCTGCAGGATCATGCCGGGCACGCGCACGCCTTCCAGCCCGGCCGGCAGGTCGTAGCGGGTGCGCAGGCGTTGCGGGAAACGCACCGCCTCGATGTCGAGATACAGGCGCTGCAGCTCCAGTTCCTGCCGCAGGGGCACGTCGCCGGTGGGATCGTCGGCCAGCGAATGGCGGTAGAAGGTCGACATGGTGCCGATCATCCGTTCCGCATCCTCCGTGCGCCCGGTCAGCACCAGCGCGGACAGCGAGTTGAGCGTGTTGAACAGGAAATGCGGGTTCACCTGATAGCGCAGCGATCGCAGCTCCGCCGCGCGTGCCGCCCGGCGGTAGGCGCTTTCGCGCCGCTCGGATGCGCGGGCGGCGACGCCGGTCAGCAGCGCCAGGTACAGCGCGCACCAGGCCAGCATCATGAAATACCGGCTGAACACCACCTCCACCAAATAATGCCACGGATCGCCGCGCAGCGATGCGGCGGGCAGGGTAATGCTCTGCCCGGCTGCGGTGATGGCGGGCACCGCGGGCGGCGGCGGCACGGGCGGGACCGGGTCGCCCGGTTCCGGTTCCGGGGCCGGTGGCGGGGGTGGTGCCGGCGGGGCGGGCAGGTCGGGTATGTCGACCAGCAGGTCGCCATTGGGGAACTGGCTGACCGTGAACCCGCGCCGTTCCGCCTCCCGCGTGAAGACGCGTTCCTCCAGCGACTGGAACACCAGCCGGTTGCTCTGCGCCAGCGCCACCGACACGGGCAGCGACAGCAGCAGCGCGGCGATGATCTTCACTGGCAGCGGACGGTGATCGAACAGGCGCAGCACCAGCCACAACGCCAGCGTGATCAGCACGCCGATCGCGCAGGCCAGCGCGCGCCGCCACAGCGTCTCCGCCGGGAAGCCGAAATCCATCAGTTGCGCGCGCAGCGTGCTGAGCAGGAAATAGCACAGCCACAATCCCACGGCGGAGGCGAGCACCGTGCGAATGGCACGCCGCCATGCGGTGCGGGATCTTCGATGGTCGGGGCGCGGTCCATGGCACCGTGTAACGGCGGCGGGGCGGGCGGCGCCAGCGCCGTTGTCGGACGTGGTCGGCCGCTGGTCGATCGCTGGTGGCCGCCGGGCGATCGGGCCCGTCAAACCGCTTGGCGCAGGGCAGGATTCTGTCCTAATGCGCCGCAACAATTCCTTTCATTGCGACCGGACAGCCTGTGACCATTGTCGAAGACCGCACGCCCACCCGTACCGTTGCCGCCGACTTCGCCGTCGCGCGCAGGGCGATGATCGACTCCCAGCTGCGCCCCAGCGGCGTCAGCGCACCATGGGTGCTGGAACGGATGGCGGAGCTCCCGCGCGAAGATTTCGTGCCGCCCGCCCGCCGCGCCGTCGCCTACATGGATCGCGCCGTGCCGCTGGCCGGCGGTCGCTGGCTGGCCCCGGCCACGGTACACGGCCTGATGGTGCAGGAAGCGCGCCCCCGCGCCGACGACCGCGTGCTGGTGGTGGACGGCGGCAGCGGCTACCTGCCCACGCTGATCCGCCCGCTGGCGGGTTCGGTGGAGGTCATCGGGGTGGAGGCGGCAAGTGCCGGCACCGTGGCGGCCGACGGAGCCGGGGGCGGCTACACGCTGCTGCTGGTCGATGGCGCGGCGGAGCAGCTGCCCGCCCCCCTGCTGGCCACGCTGGCACCGGGCGCGCGGATCGTCACCGGGCTGGTGGAATCCGGTGTGACCCGGCTGGCGGCGGGACAGGCGGTGGACGGGCGCGCGGCGCTGCTGCCGTTGATGGAGATCGGCATTCCCGTGCTGCCCGAATTCGCCGCCCCCCGCGTCTGGAGCTTCTGAGCCGGTGACCCGTACCCCTGTCGGTAACGGCCTGCACCGTGCGGTCCGATTGCGCGGTCTGGCGGGCGGGTCACTGGCCCTGGCGCTGGTGCTGGGCGGTCCGCCCGCCCGGGCGGACACGCTGGAACAGGCGCTGATCGCCGCCTACACCAACAATCCCACGCTGAATGCCGCCCGCGCGGACCAGCGCGCGGTGGACGAGAACGTGCCGATCCAGCGTTCGGCCGGCCGGCCGACGGTCAACGGCACCGTTACCCTGATCGAGTTCCTGAAGCAGGCGCAGGTGAACTTCATCGCGCCGGAGCGGGCGCTGAATGCCGGGCTGGACCTGGCCGTGCCGCTGTATCAGGGAGGCGCGGTCCGCAACGGCATCCGCGCGGCGCAGGAGCGGGTCGCCGCCGGCCGGGCCGATCTGCGGTCGACCGAAAGCGTCATCTTCAGCCAGGTGGTCACGGCCTACATGGACGTGATCGGGAACGAGGCGATCGCATCCCTGTCCGCCAATCAGGTGGAGGTGCTGGAGATCAACCTGCAGGCCACCAGCGACCGGTTCGAGATCGGCGACCTGACCCGGACCGACGTGGCGCAGTCCGAGTCGCGCCTGGCCATTGCCCGCGGCGACCTGGAAAATGCCCGTGCCAACCTGGTGGGCGCCCGCGAACGCTACATCCAGCTGGTCGGCCTGGCGCCGACCGACCTGCAGCCGCCGCCCCCGCTGGCCAACCTGCCGCTGGTGGTGGACGATGCGGTCGACGTGGCGGTGCAGAACAATCCGGACGTGATCGCCGCGATCGAACGGGCGGAAGCGGCCGGCTTCGACATCCGCGTGGCGGGTGCCGGGCGGCTGCCGCGGCTGGATGCCTTTACGCAAGGATCCTACCAGAATTTCCTCGGTACTCTGGGCTCGGTGCCGGGCACCGGGAGCTCGAACCAGGTCGCGACCGACCTGCAGGCCGGGGTGCGGCTGACGCTGCCGCTATATCAGGGCGGGCAGTTCGCCGCCCAGCGGCGGCAGGCGCAGGCGCAGGCGGCCAGCACGCTGGAGAACGCCGTCGCCATCGAACGCGACGTGGTGCAGCAGACCCGCTCGGCCTTCACCAGCTGGCGCGCGGCGCTGGCGGTGATCGAATCCAGCCAGGTGGCGGTCGATGCGGCGGAGCTGAGCCTGGAAGGCGTGCAGGCGGAAAACACCGTCGGCAACCGGACCATCCTCGACATCCTCGACGCGCAGCGGGAATTGCTGATCGCACAGGTCGATCTCGTCACCGCGCGGCGCAACGCCTATGTCGCGGCCTTCACCCTGCTGGCGGCGATGGGCCGGGCGGAGGCGCGCGACCTGGGGCTGGCGGATGATGTCCCGTTCTATGACCCGGCAGCCAATTACGAACGCGTACAGGGCAAGTGGTGGGACTGGGACACCGACCCGAACCCCACCGTGCAGAGCCCGCGCACGGTTGACATTCCGGCGCAGGCGGCGGACGTTCCCACCGAAGATCAGGCCGGTTCCGGGGCGCAGGACATCCTGGAGGATACCAAGGCGGGCGAGCAGCCGGCGGTGGCGCCACAGCCTTGAGGTCGGCCTGGCAAAGGGCAGGGAACAGCAGCATGCAACTGGGTAACGAGGCGTCGGTGGAGGACATCCTGGCCTCCATCAAGCGGGTGATCGCGCGCGACCCGCCGCCGCCGCGTCCGGCCGCGCCGGCACCGGTCCCGGTCCCGCCCGCTGCTGCTGCCGCGCCGACCATGCGTGATCCGGAGCCGGTGGAGCCCGCCGATGCGGAGGAAGCCGCCGAGGTGCTGGCCGTGGTCGAGGCAGCGGTGCAGCCCGATCCGGCGCCGCTGACCAGCGATGCGACAGATGGTGCGCTGCGCGCCTCCTTCTCGCAACTGACCGCGATTGCCGGCCTGACGCAGGACGGCGCGGCGCCGCTGGACGATGCCGTGCAGCAGGCGCTGCGGCCGCTGCTGGCGCAATGGCTGGACGCCCATCTGCCGGCCCTGGTCGAGCGTCTGGTGCGCGAGGAGATCGCGCGTATCGCCGGCCCGCGTGGCTGACACCCCGCCCACCAGCGAGACGGAAGCCGAATGGGCGGCCGGCGCACTGGCCCGCGCAGGCCGGGCGCTGGCGGCGGTCGGCGGGGAAGCGATCCACCGACATATCTTCCTGTGCGGCATTTCCGACAAGCAGCAATGCTGCTCCCGCCCGGAAGGGGAGGAGGCGTGGAACTTCCTGAAGGCCCGGCTGAAGCAGCTGGGCCTGACCGCGCCGGGCAGGGAAGGCGGCATCGTGCGGCGGACCAAGGCCGATTGCCTGCAGATCTGCCATGCGGGGCCGATCGCGCTGATCTGGCCGGACCGGGTCTGGTATCATTCCTGCACGCCCGCGGTGCTGGAACGGATTATCCAGCAGCACCTGATCGACGGCGTGCCGGTCGCCGAATACCGGCTGCTGCCGGCGGATCAGTCGGGCGCCTGATCCTCGCCGTCCAGCCGGTGGTTCACCGAATGGTCGTGGCCGGTGCCGTTGGACAGGAAGACCAGCCCCATCAGCGCGCTCATCAGCAGCATGGTCAGGCCGATGCCCAGGGCAGACGCGATGAAGAAGTGCACGGACACCAGCGCCCCCTGCTGCCACAGCACCAGCATGGCGATCACCACCACGGCGATCGTCAGCGCCAGCATCAGCCACATCAGCCGGCGGAACCTCGCCCAGGCATGGGCGGCGGCATGCGGATCGTCGAGTGGGGAGCGGCGGGCCATGAAACCGCTTGTGCCCGTTCCGCATGGTCCGCGCAACAACATGGGGCAAAGGCCGCTGGCGGGGCGGGCACGATCATGGCATCCTCCCCAGCCCGAGGATAATAATACCAGGGGAGAGGAAGCCATGACCATCGCCGCCATCCTGCAAGAGCGCGACCACGAGATTGTCCATTGCACCCCCGGCACCAGCGTGGGCGATGCCGCCCGGCTGCTGGCCGAGCGCCGCATCGGCGCGCTGCCGGTGATGGCCGCGCCGGACGGCGGCACCAGCGGCGCGGTGCAGGGCATCTTTTCCGAACGGGACCTGCTGTATTGCCTGGCGCATGAAGGCGTGGCCGTGCTGGACCGCCCGGTGGCGGAGGTGATGACCAGTCCGGTCATCAGCGTGCGGCGCGACACCGCCGTGCTGGATGCGCTTGCGCTGATGACCGAACAGCGCGTCCGCCACCTGCCGGTGCTGGAAGGCGATGGCGGGGACGGGGTGCTGGTCGGCTTCCTGTCGATCGGCGACCTGGTGAAGTACCGGCTGGAGAAGATGGAGCGCGAGGCGGAGGCGATGCGCGAATATATCCGCAGCGCGTGATCCTTCGACAGGCCCCGGACGGAGCGGGGTTGTGGGAGAGCCGCACCCCGCGCCGCTTGAGCCATGGCTGCCGCCCCCCTACATTGCCCGCATGAGCAGCGCCCCCGCCACCGTCGCCCCCGATTCCGCCATCCCCGTGCTGACCCCCGCCGCCGCGGCGCGGGTGCAGGCGATCGCCGCGAAGCTGGGCAAGCCCGCCGTGCTGCGGCTGGCGGTGGAAGGGGGCGGCTGTTCCGGATTCCAGTACCGCTTCGGCCTGGCCGATGGCGTGGACGCCGATGACCGGGTGAGCGAGACGGGCGGCGTGCGGCTGGCGGTCGACCCGGTCAGCCTGGACCTGGTGGCCGGCTGCACGGTCGATTTCGTCGAGTCGCTGGGCGGTGCGGCGTTCAAGGTGGACAATCCACAGGCAGCGGCCGGCTGCGGCTGCGGCTCCAGCTTCGGCATCTGAGCCGGAACGGCCGATGCGGATCGCCAGCTTCAACATCAATGGCGTCAAGGCGCGCCTGCCGCGGCTGCTGGAATGGCTGGAGGAGCGTCGCCCGGCGGTCGCCTGCCTGCAGGAGATCAAGAGCCAGGACGAGACCTTCCCGGCCGAGGAATTCGCGAAGATCGGCTACCACGCGATCTGGCACGGGCAGAAGGGCTTCAACGGAGTGGCGATCCTGGCTGACGGCGCGCCGCCGGTGGAGATCGCCCGCGGCCTGCCCGGCGACCCGGAGGACGTGCAGTCCCGCCTGATCGAGGCGGAGGTGAACGGGGTGCATATCGTCAACCTGTACCTGCCGAACGGCAATCCGCAGCCCGGCCCGAAATTCGACTACAAGCTGGCCTGGATGGCGCGCCTGCGCACCCGGATGCAGGAACTGCTGGCGGCGGAGCGGCCGACCGTGGTGCTGGGCGACTACAATGTCATCCCGCATGACCGCGATACCTTCAGCGTGCGGGCCATGGCAGCCGATGCGCTGATGCAGCCGGAAAGCCGGGACGCGTATTTCCGCCTGCTGGCGGATGGCTGGACGGACGCGATCGACACGCTGAACCCGCAAGGCGGGGTGTGGACCTTCTGGGACTATCAGGCCGGCGCCTGGCAGCGGGACCACGGTTTCCGCATCGATCACCTGCTGCTGAGTCCGCAGGCAGCGGACCGGCTGGTCGCAGCCGGGGTGGACAAGGATTATCGTGGACGGGAAAAGGCCAGCGATCACGCGCCCGTCTGGGTGGAGCTGGCCTGATCCGTCGGCAGCCGCAGCACGGGCTGTCCTTACCCGCCGCGTCCGACCCGGTCGGTCATGACCTCGGCGAACTGCACCGCCACATCGCGCCGCGCCTGGCGGTAGCAACGGGCCTCGTTCTGGGTGCTCAGCAGCGTCTGGTTCGTGGGATAGCGGCAGACCTGCTTCGCAGCGCGGTTCAGCCGGCGCTGCAGCGTGACCTGCCCGTCCTGGGTGGCGAGGTCGAGATCGTCGTGCATCACGGCGACGCTCACGGTCTCGCGGCCGTCGGCGGCGGCGGCCGGCAGGGCCAGGGTGCCGCTCGCGGCGACGGCGGCGGCGATCAGGGTGGCGGTGGTCTTGAACATGATGCCTCTCTCCTTGTTGGTGCGGTTCGGGTCGTGCGGTGTGCCCCGCCGGGCCCGGGACTGATGAGCCGGCGGGGCACGAGTCACGGGATAGGCGGTTGCCGCGCCCCTCGCCTGCTGCCATCGATCGGCCATGGACGGCGTTCGACCACGGGCAGGCAGGATGGGTGAACGGCCGCATGCGCCCGCCAAAGCGCGTTTGTGGCCCGACGGGCGGCGTGCCGCATGGCGCTGATCGTCGCCTTCCTGCTCGGCATCGCCAATTTCGCGCTGCACGCCGCGGTGCTGGAACGGCGCCGGCAGCTGCTGGCGGGCATGGGCTGGCCACAATGGGCCGGGCGGGCCAGCATGGTGGCGGAGTTCGCCGTGCTGCTGGGCGCGCTGCTCCTGGTGCAGGGTGGTTACCCCCAGTGGGTGTGGCTGTATGCCGGCTATACGCTGGTCAATGCGGCGGGCGGCTGGCTGCTGCTGCGGCAGTAATGACGGGGGCGGCATCACGATGCGCGGGAACAGGCAGGCGCGCCGGCGCTTTGGCGGATGATGGCTGAACCTCGCGCCCTATGGCTGGTCAACAATGCCTCCAGCGGCAGCAATGATGACGATGCGCTCCAGGCGCTCGACAAGTGTTGCGGCACGCATGGCGTGCGCGTGGCGCAGCGGACGACATTCCCCAAGCATGACCTGCCCACACCGGCGATGCTGGATGCGGCCGGAATCGGGCTGGTGGCGGTGTTTGCCGGCGACGGCACGATAAACGCCACGATCAGCGCGCTGGCCGGCTGGGGCGGGGAGGTGCTGGTCCTGCCGGGCGGCACCATGAACCTGCTGTTCCACCGCCTGCATGGCGATCGCACCATGGACCAGGTGATCGCCGACGCCGCCGCCGGCCGCTATCAGGCGCGCCGCCCAGGCCTTGCCCGCAGCGATGCGGGCGACGCACTGGCGGGCGTGCTGGCCGGGCCGGGCACCAGCTGGAACCAGGTGCGCGAGGCGATGCGCGATGTCGCGGTGCTCGACCTGGCTGCGGGAGCGGTGGCGGCCGTCAGCGATTCGCTGGCGGGCGACATGATCGCCTGTGCCGACCCGGCGCTGGGCCGGGCGGAAGGATACCCGCTGCTGATGCTGACACCGACGGACGAGGGATTGCAGGTCGACGCCTACCGGGCCGAGACCGTCGGCGATTATCTGCAGCAGGGCTGGGCTTTGATGCGCCGCAATTTCCGCGACGGACCGCACGAAAAGCTGGGCACCGTCGACCAGGTCAGCTTCACCAGCCTGTCGGGCAAGCCGTTCGGCATGCTGATCGATGGCGAGCCGGCCGAGCCTGCCCCGAGAGCCACATTTACTCTGGCCCGATGCGAGGTTGACCTGATAGCGACCGCTGCATGAGTACCGAGACCCTGCTGTTCCATATCAGTGACGTGCATTTCGGGCTGGAGGACAGCCGTGCCGTCAACTGGGCGCGGGACGAGATCGCCCGGCAGCAGCCCGACGGCGTGGCGTTGACCGGCGATCTGACGATGCGCGCGCGCAGCCATGAATTCACCGCCGCCTGCCGCTGGATCCAGTCGCTGGACGCGCCGGTGACCGTCGGCGTCGGCAATCACGACCTGCCCTATTTCAACCTGCTGGAGCGGTTCTTCGCGCCCTATCGCCGGTTCGGCGCGGTGCAGGCGCTGGTGGAGCGGGAACTGGACCTGCCCGGCCTGGCGATCGTGCCGCTGAAGACCGCCATCCGCGCGCAACCGCGCTTCAACTGGTCCAAGGGCTGGGTGACGAAGGCCGCATTGCGCCGCTGCCTGGCCGCGATCGATGCCTTGCCGGCAGGCACCCGCGCGCTGGTGGCGGTGCACCACCCCTTGCGGGAGGTCGGCACGAAAGGCACCGCGCTGACCCATGGCGGCAGCCATGCACTGGCCCAGCTGGCGAAGCGGAACGTGCTGGGCGTGCTGAGCGGCCATGTGCACGACCCGTTCGACATCGTGGAGCAGACGCCGCACGGGCCGGTGCGGATGATCGGCGCCGGCACCCTGTCGCAGCGGGTCCGTTCCACCCCGCCATCCTTCAACGAATTGCGGTGGGACGGGCAGACGCTGCAGGTGCGCGCACGTAACCTGGCGGAGGTGCCAACGCCGGAGATGCAGATCGACGACGTGCCGGAAGACGCCATGCCCCCCCGTACACCCGGCGAGCCGGTCGCCCCGGTGGGTGCGGTGCCGGCGGTCGATCCGCCGGTGCATTGAACAGTGGCTGAGGCGGCGGTCAGTCCGCCGTTGCCAGCATTGCCCAGACCAGCACGGCCAGAGCCAGCACAGCCAGCAGCGCCGCGATACGCAGCCCTGCCGGGCGGATGCGACGCGCCCCTTCGACCAGCACGCCCGTGCCCAGCAGCAGCACGGCCAGCGCGGCAAAATCCTCTACCCCCCAGCGCATCGCCGAGGTGAAGCGCATGGCGAGCGCCGGCAGGAGCAGCAGCGCGGCGGCACCGATCCACAACGGGTGACTCGACAGGCGGGCGGGGGTGGTGCTGACCATGCGGGCAGGCTGCGCCCGGCGCTGCGGCCGGGCAACAAAAAAGGGCGGCCCCGCAGGACCGCCCTTTCTGTGTTCGGAGAAGACCGATCAGCGCTTGGAGAACTGGAAGCTCCGGCGCGCCTTGGCGCGGCCATACTTCTTGCGTTCCACGGTGCGGCTGTCGCGGGTCAGGAACCCGGCGGCCTTGACGGCGGCGCGCAGGGCCGGCTCGTACTTGGTCAGCGCCTGGCTGATGCCATGCTTGACCGCGCCGGCCTGGCCGGACAGGCCGCCGCCCTTGACGGTGGCGATCACGTCGTACTGGCCTTCACGCTCCGCCACCTGGAACGGCTGGTTGATCACCAGGCGCAGGGTGGGACGTGCGAAGTAGCTTTCCTGCTCGCGGCCATTGACCACGACCTTGCCGCTGCCGGGCTTGATCCACACGCGGGCGACGGCATCCTTGCGGCGGCCGGTCGCATAGGCACGGCCCTGCGCGTCGATGATCTGCTCCCGCAGGGGCATGGTGGACACGCGCGGCGTGTTGACGGTGGCTTCGCCGGCATCGTCGCCGCCATTGCTGGCAGCGCCCAGATCCTGCAGATCGGCCAGGTCGGTGACGGTGTTGGTGGTGTCGGCCATTACGCGGCAGCCTTGTTCTTGCGGTTCATGGAAGCGACGTCGAGCGCGGCGGGCTGCTGCCCGGCATGCGGATGATCGGTACCGGCATACAAGTGCAGGGCGCGCATCTGGTCACGACCCAGCGGGCCGCGCGGAATCATGCGCTCCACGGCCTTCTCCAGCACACGCTCCGGGAAGCGGCCGTCCAGCACCTTGGCTGCGGTCGTAGCCTTGATGCCGCCGGCATAGCCGGTGTGCTTGTAGTAGGTCTTCTGATCACGCTTGTTGCCGGTGAAGCGGACCTTGTCGGCATTGATGACGATCACGTGGTCGCCGCAATCGACATGCGGGGTGTAGCTCGGCTTGTGCTTGCCGCGCAGATGGTTGGCGACGATCACCGCCAGGCGGCCCACGACCAGCCCCTCGGCATCGATCACATGCCACTTCTTTTCGACTTCGGCCGGCTTGATCGACCGTGTCTGCTTGCTCAGCGCCTTCATGGCTGCTCCGTTTGCTTGAACTGCTTGAGTGATTCGCTCGGGGCGCACGGCAGGGCCGGTCCTTGGCGAAGTGGCCGCGCTTTAAGCTGCGGCACCGCAAACGGTCAAGGTTTTCCGCCGGTTTGCGGGCCGGTAAAATAATACCGTGCCGCCGGATGCGTCAGGAAAGCGGGCGCAAGGTCCAGCTTTCCACCGTGCGCTTGTGGTGGCCGCCGACCTCCGTGATGATCTCCCGCTGCGCTTCCGTCAGCAGGCCGGTCTCCGGCGTGCGCGCCATGTGATAGCTGGCGGTGACCACGCCTTCGCTGCCATCCGGCAGGTTCACCGTGCGGCTTTCGTGATGCTGCGCGCGCTCGGGCGCGAACAGGTCCGGGGGCAGGGTGGTCAGCAGCAGCAGCGCGTTCTCGTGGATAGCGCGGGCGAAGCGGGCCAGCTCCTCGGCATCCTTGGGCACCTTCGCCGCTTCGCCGATGGTGGTCAGCACCTGCGTGATCGCCTCGTTCAGCTGCGGCGCCTCTTGCACTTCGTTCAGGCCGACGATGTGCCCGGTATCGGTCAGGTGCAGGGGAAACAGGCCCTGCTCCACCCGCTGCCGCTCCAGCTGCACGAACCGGTCCAGCTGCGGCGGGGCGTCCACCTCCACCCCGACCTGTTCCCCGGTGACGAGGTAGCCATCCTCCGCCCGCTCGAACCGGATCGCGAAGGATCGGGTGACCACGAACAGCTTGCCGTCGCGCAGCTCCCGCTGCAGGCGGCGGGTATAGAGCATGGGCGTGGCCGGCGGCTCGAAGCGGAGCGATGGCCTGTCCGCCGGCGGCGGCGCCAGCGCCTGGTCCGATCCGCTGGCCAGCACCGGTACCGGCAGCACCAGCAGAGCGAGCAGCGCGGCCTGCCCGATGGCGGAACGGCCGGTCAGGGCATGGCGCGGCGTCGTCACGCGCCGCGCCTCCCGATCACATGCACGCCCCAGGCGGTGGCTATCACCAGCAGCGCGCCGACCAGCTGGTGCAGCACCGCGATCCACAGCGCGACACCCGTCAGCACGGTGGCGATCCCCAGCAGGATCTGCGTGCCGAAGGCGCAATGGATGGCGACGGATGCCGGCCGCGAGCCTGCCTTGCGCACGCGCCGCGCCAGCACCACCAGCGCCGCCACCGCGACAAAGGCCCACCAGCGATGCAGCCAGTGGACCGCGAACGGATCGCTGGTCAGCGCCCGCAACGCACCCCCGCCCAGGCCCAGGTCCGGCACCAGCCGTCCACCCATCAGCGGCCAGCTGTCGCTGGCATGGCCGGCATCCAGCCCGGCGACCCAGGCGCCCAGCAGCAGCTGCACGAACAGCACCGTCGCCACCAGCAGGCCGGTACCGGTCAGCCGCGCGTGCGTTGCCGCATCCCGCGTCAGCTGCAGCCGGCGCAGGTCCAGCGCGGTCCAGACCAGCCCCGCCAGCGTGAACAGGGCGGTCAGCAGATGGATCGACAGCCAGAAATGGCTGACGCTGGTGCGCGTACCCGCCAGGCCAGACCGGACCATGAACCAGCCGAATACCCCCTGCAGCGCCCCGAGCGCCAGCAGCGCCAGCAGCCGCGGCAGATATCCGGCCGGGATCGCCCGCCGCAACCAGAACCAGGCCAGCGGCAGCGCGAACGCCAGGCCGATCACCCGGCCCAGCAGGCGGTGGGCCCATTCCCAGAAATAGATGAACTTGTAGTCGGCCAGTGTCATGCCGGCGGGCCCGGTGACCTGCCGGTACTCGGGGATCTGGCGATAGGCGGCGAACTCCGCCTCCCACTGGCCTTGCGTCAGCGGGGGGATCGCGCCGGTCACCGGCTTCCATTCGGTGATCGACAGGCCGCTTTCGGTCAGCCGGGTAATGCCGCCCACCACCACCATCAGCACCACCAGCGTCGCCACGATCCACAGCCATCGCGCCACCGCCAGCGGCCGTGCGGTAGCATGCGGAGCGTCGCGGGCAGGGGCAGTGGCGGGGCCATTGCTGGGATGGGCATGCGCATTGCCCGGGATGCGAGTGACCATGAAGGTGTGTTGGCATACGCAGGGAAAATCGCAAGTGGCACTGCACGCGGTTGATTATCTGCCGACGAAAGTTGCGCGGGTGCTTGTGGTGCGGCCGGGCGGCGGGCAGGCAGCTGGCATCTGCCCGCCGCCGCCAACCGGAGTTTGCCGCCCTTGCGTCCGATCGCCTATCTGCTGCCGCTGTTCCTGCCATTCGCCGCCATGCCGGCCCTGGCGCAGGAAGCGTCCGCCACCAGCGTGGCGGCCAGCCGGACCGACACTGATGCCGACGCCCGCCTGCGTGCCTTGTACGAGCGGGAGTGGGCCTGGCGGCAGGAGCAGTTCGCGCGGATCACCGACGCATCGGGTGGCGACAAGCCGGCCGACCACCTGCCCCGCGTCGATCCCGCCGTCCAGGCCGCACGCCTGGCCTACTGGCAGGCGGCGCTGGCGGAACTGGACGCCATCCCCGTCGACCGGCTGAGCGAGGAGGAGCAGGTCAACGCCGCCGTGCTGCGCACCAGCCTGGAGGCGTTTGTGGCCGATGGCCGGTATCGCGGCTGGGAGATGCCGCTCAACGCCGACAGCAATTTCTGGTCCTATCTGGCGGAGCAGCGCCCGCTCGCCGATGCGGAGGAGTATCGCCGGTATCTGGGCCGGATGCGCGACGTGCCGCGTTACTTCGACGAGCAGATCGCCAACATGCGGGCCGGCCTCGCCCGCGGGTTCAGCGTGCCGCGCGTGACGCTGGCCGGACGGGATGCCTCCATCGCCGCCCATGCAGTGGCCGGGCCGCAGGACAACCCCTTCTGGGCGCCGTTCGCCGCCATGCCGGCGAGCATCCCGGCGGCCGAGCAGGCGGCATTGCGGGCCGAGGCCGAGCGTGCGATCGGCGAGGCTGTCGTCCCGGCCTACACGAAGCTGCTGGCCTTCTTCCGCGACGAATACCTGCCGGGCACCCGCACCACGCTGGCGGCGCGCGACCTGCCGGACGGTGCGGCCTATTATGCCGCGCAGATCCGCGAATACACCACGCTGGACCTGTCGGCGGAGGAGATCCACGCGATCGGCCTGGCCGAGGTGGCGCGGATCGAGGCGGAGATGCAGCTCACCATGGCGGAGGCCGGCCATACCGGCACCTTTGCCGAGTTCCTGCAGTTCCTGCGCACCGACCCGCGCTTCATCGCCCGCGATGGCGACGAGCTGCTGGGCTATGCCGCGCTGGTCAGCAAGCGGGCCGATGGCGAGTTGAAGAACGTGATCGGCCGCCTGCCGCGCTACCGCTTTACCATCCTGCCGGTGCCGGATGCGATCGCGCCATTCTACACCGCCGGGCGCGGCGGGCTGGAGGCGTGCTACATGAACACGCACGATCTGCCGTCGCGCCCGCTCTACAACATCCCCGCGCTGGTGCTGCACGAATGCAATCCGGGCCACAGCCTGCAGGCGGCGCTGGCGCTGGAAGGGCCGGCGCGGCCCGCCTTCCGCCGGCAGGCCTATTTCAGCGGCTATGGCGAGGGGTGGGGCCTGTATGTCGAATGGCTGGGCACGAGCATGGGCATCTACCGCACGCCATATGAAAGGTTCGGGCGGCAGACCTACGAGATGTGGCGCGCCGCGCGGCTGGTGATCGACACGGGGGTGCACCATCATGGCTGGAGCCGGGAGCAGGCGATCGCCTATCTGGCGGACCGCACCGCCCTGTCGCGACACGAGGTCGAGACGGAGGTCGACCGCTACATCAGCTGGCCCGGACAGGCGCTGGCCTACAAGCTGGGCGAGCTGACGCTGCGGCGAAAGCGCGCCGATGCCGAGGCGGCGCTGGGTGCAGGCTTCGACCAGCGGCGCTTCCACGATCTGGTGCTGGATCTCGGCTCCGTCCCGCTGCCGGTGCTGGAGGCGCGGATCGACCGCTGGATCGCCGCGGGCGGGCCGGCCGTCTACCCGGAGGAAGGCGCATGACGGGCGAGGCGCGGATCGTCGGCCGCACGCGGGTCTATGATGGATGGTACCGGCTGGACCGGCTGGCACTGGCGCTCCCCGGCGGGGTGGTGGCGGAACGGCACCTGCTGGACAATGGCAGTGCGGTCGCGGTGCTGCCCTACGATCCGGAACGGCGTGTCTGCCTGCTGGTCAGCCAGCCGCGCGCGCCGGTGATCGACGCGGGTGCGCCGCCGCTGCTGGAGGTGATCGCCGGCGGGCTGGACGGGGCCGGCGCGGCGGAGCGGATCGTCGAGGAGGCGTGGGAGGAGGCCGGTCTGCGGCTCGGCATGCTGGAGCCGGTGTGCAACATCTGGCCGATGTGCCCGGTGTCAACGGAGCGGGTGCAGCTGTACCTGGCGCCCTATTCGGCCGCCCAGCGCGAAGGGCCGGGCGGCGGGTCGGAGCCGGACGAGCTGATCGAGGTGCACGAGATCGGGTTGGACGCCCTGCGCGAGCAGGCGTTGAACGGGGCCCTGGTCGACGCCAAGACGCTGATCCTGGCGCAGGCGCTGCTGCTGCGGCATCCGGGATTGTGGCAGGCGGACGGCGCGGCGGACCCTTCGTCAGCGTTGCAATTGGGCGGAACGCCTCGCATGACAGCGCCATGAGCGACACGGGCAGGATAGCGGGCGCAACGGTGCAGGGCGGCGTGCCGGGCCGGCGCGACCGGCTGTATCAGGAACTGGCGCGTACCCTGATGGCCGATTTCGGAGCCGCGGGCCACAAGCCCGGCGATCGCCTGCCACCCGAACGCGAGCTGTCGCAACGCTACGATGTCAGCCGCCCGACCGTGCGGGAGGCGCTGATCGCGCTGGAGGTGCAGGGCCTGATCGAGGTGCGCATCGGCTCCGGCGCCTATCTGAAGGCGTTGCCCGATGATGACGCGCCGGCCACCTTCGCCGTCAGCGCGTTCGAGGTGACGGAGGCGCGGCTGCTGGTGGAGCCGGAGGTGGCCGGTCTGGCCGCGGCGCAGATCGACCGGCAGGAGCTGGCGCAGCTGGCCGCGCTGGTGGACGGGATCGCGCAGGAGAATGCGCGCCACGCCGGGACGGAAAGCGCCGACCGGGAGTTCCACCTGCTGATCGCGCGCGCCAGCCGCAATGCCGCGCTGCTGCGCATCGTGGAGGATCTGTGGACGCTGCGCGCCGCCTCGCCCGAGACGGCGCTGCTTTATGCCAAGGCACGGGCGGCCAACATCCAGCCGGTGGTGGAGGAGCACACCGCCATTCTGCGGGCACTGGAGGCCGGCGATGCGACGGCTTCCCGCGCCGCAATGCGCGCACATCTGAACGCGGTGCTGGACAGTCTGCTGTTCGCGACGGAGGAACGCGCGATCGAGGAAGCGCGGCGGGCCTCCCGGTCGCGCAAGGCCCGCATCGCGCACACGATCGACTGAGCGGGCGCCCTCTCCCGCAGGAGAGGGCCGACCGCCCTACTGCAGGTTCACGTAAGCGCCGCCATCGACCAGCAGCGATGCGCCGGTGACGTACTTCGCCAGGTCGGATGCCAGGAACACGATCGGCCCCGCCAGATCGTCCGGCTCGCCCAGCCGGCCCAGCGGCACGCGCGCGGCCATGCGGTCGCGCTTCTCCTGGTCGGCCAGATCGTCCTTGTTGATGTCCGTCAGGATGGTGCCCGGCAGCACGGAATTGCAGCGGATGCCATGCCGGCCCAGCGCAATGGCGGTGGACTGCATCAGCGAGTGCAGGCCCGCCTTGGTCGGGGTGTAGTGCGTCTGGTACTCGCCGCCGACCAGCGCGCTGATGGAGGACACGGCGATGATCGCGCCGCCATGGCCCTGGTTCACCATCTGGTTCGCGGCGGCCTGCACCATGAAATAGGCGCCGTGCAGGTTGACCCGCATGGTCCGCTCGAACGTCTCCACCGGCATGTCCAGGAAGGCATGGAAGGGGCAGATGCCGGCATTGTTGACGAACACGTCCACCTTGCCAAATGCGTCGGTCGCCGCCTTGACGAAGGCGGTCGCGGTTTCGGGGTCCGACACGTCGCCCTGTACCGCCAGCCCGCGCTGACCCAGTGCCTCGATCTCCTTTACCGCGGCCTCGGCTCCGGCGGTGTCGCGGCTGAAATTGATCGCCACATCGGCGCCATGGCGTGCAGCGCCGATCGCGGCGGCGCGGCCGATGCCGGCCGATGCGCCGGTAACGAGCACGGTCTTGCCTTCCAGCAAACGGGTCATTCATCCACTCCTTCGTATATGTGAAAGCTTCAGGGTTGCGAAGAACCGCTCCAGCCCAGATCGCCGCTGATCGCCTGCGCGGTGTTCACCACGTCGCGGGTTAGTGCCTCCATCCGGGTGTCGTCCATATATTGCGCGGCGCTCGACACGCTCAGCGCACCGACGATGCGCCCGCCGACATCGCGCACGGGGGCAGCGACGCAGCGGATCTGGTCTTCGTTCTCCTCCAGATCGAACGCGCGGCCGATCGCGACATAGCCCTGCATCCGGTCCAGCCACTTGCGCCAGTCGATCGGCACCGCGCCGCCTGCCTGATCGGCCGCGAACAGCGCCTGCCAGCCGGCCTCGGGCTCGTCGATCAGCAGCGCCTTGCCGAGACCTGTGGCGGTCAGCGCGTGACGGTCGCCCACCCGGCTGGAGATGGCGATCCGCCGCCGGCCGGGGATCTTGTCGAGGTACAGCACGCGGTCACCGTCACGCACACCCAGATGCACGGTATCCTCCGTCCGGTCGGCCAGCTGCGCCAGCCGCGCATGGGCAACCTGCACCAGGTCGATCTGCTGCTGCGCGCAGAAGCCCAGTTCCAGCAGCTTGGGGCCGAGCTGATAGCCGCGGCCCGGCGCCATCGCCAGATACCGCCGCTCGATCAGGGCATTCGCCAGCCGGTGGGTGGTGGAGCGGGTCAGCCCGAGCCCACCCGCCAGGTCGCTGAGCGAGACCGGGCCGGCAACCACCGCCTCCAGCACGTCCAGCCCGCGCAACAGCGTCTGGCTGCCGGCCGGAACCTTGCCGGCCTTGCCATCATCGTCGCTTTCGCCTTCACCCATGCGGGAGTCGATTGACTGGACTTGTTCCATCTAATAATACCCTATCCCATTATGTGAAAGGCGCAAGACCGGACATGCGGGTGTCGCATGGGCGGGTGCACAAGACACATTATTTGGATGTAAACCTGCGTCCCATGATGTGGGACGTATAGGGTTGAGGGGGAGACTGCCAGCATGAATTTGCCCCGGATCAAGCATGTCCGTGCCTTTGTGGCGCGCGGCAAGGGCGCGGATTACCATGACCAGCCCGGCGGTCACTGGATCGACGACCACATCGCCACGCCGATGGCCCGCTATCCCGAATATCGCGAAAGCCGGCAGAGCTTCGGCATCAACGTGCTGGGCACGCTGGTGGTGGAGATCGAGGCGGAAGACGGCACGATCGGCTTCGCCGTGACCACCGGTGGCGAGCCGGCCTGCTACATCGTCGAAAAGCACCTCGCGCGCTTCCTGGAAGGTCGCAATCCGGTCGAGGTCGAGAAGATCTGGGACCAGATGTACTTCTCCACCCAGTATTACGGCCGCAAGGGCCTGGTCATCAACGCGATTTCCGGCGTGGACCTGGCGCTGTGGGACCTGCTGGGCAAGCTGCGCGGCGAACCCGTCTATCACATGCTGGGCGGCGCCGTGCGCGACGAGCTGCAGTTCTACGCCACCGGCGCGCGGCCTGACGTGGCCAAGGAGCTGGGCTTCATCGGCGGCAAGCTGCCGCTGCATCACGGCCCGGCCGAAGGGCTGGAGGGGATGGACAAGAACATCGCCCTGCTGGCCGACATGCGCAGCAAGTGCGGCGACGATTTCTGGCTGATGTACGATTGCTGGATGTCGCTCGACATCGACTACGCCACCCGGCTGGCGCACCGCGCCTACAAGGAATGCGGCCTGAAGTGGATCGAGGAGGCGCTGAGCCCCGACGATTACTGGGGCTACCAGCAGCTGAAGAAGAACGCCCCCCCGGGCCTGCTGGTCACCACCGGCGAGCATGAGGCAACCCGCTGGGGCTTCCGCATGCTGATGGACATGGAATGCTGCGACATCATCCAGCCGGATGTGGGCTGGTGCGGTGGCGTGACCGAACTGATCAAGATCGCCAATTACGCCGACAGCCGCGGCGTGATGATGATCCCGCACGGATCGTCCGTCTATTCCTACCACTTCGTCATCACGCGCCACAATTCGCCCTTCGCCGAATTCCTGATGATGCATCCGGGGCCGACGGAAGTGGTGCCGATGTTCGCGCCGCAGCTGCTGGGCGAACCGGTGCCGGTGAACGGCCGCATCCGCGCCAGCGAACTCGACAAGCCCGGCTTCGGCGTGGAACTGAACCGCGACGTGCCGCTGCACCGCCCCTATACGCGATAAGGATACCAGACCCATGAAGCTGTGCCGTTACGGCCCCGCCGGCGCCGAGAAGCCGGGCCTGATCGACTCCGACGGGAAGCTGCGCGATCTGTCGGGTACCGTATCCGACATCACCGTCGACACCCTGGCCGACCTCGCCGGCGTCGACGCTTCCAGCCTGCCGCTGGTCGAAGGGGAGCAGCGCCTGGGCGTGCCGTTCGCCGGCGCGACCAAGATCGTCGCCATCGGCCTGAACTATCGCGACCACGCGATCGAATCGAACCTGCCGATCCCGACCGAACCGATGATGTTCATGAAGGCGCTGTCCAGCCTGTCTGGCCCGTATGACGACGTGATGCTGCCCAAGGGCAGCACGCATGGCGACTGGGAAGTCGAGCTGGGCGTGGTGATCGGCAAGACCTGCCGCTACGTCAGCCAGGAAGAGGCGCTGGACGCCGTGGCCGGCTACACGCTGGTGAACGACGTGTCCGAACGCTTCAACCAGAAGGAGCGTGGCAGCCAGTGGTCCAAGGGCAAGGGGCATGACACCTTCTGCCCGACTGGCCCATGGCTGGTGACGCCGGACGAGGTGGGCGACGCGCAGGAACTGGACATGAGCCTGGACGTCAACGGCCAGCGCATGCAGACCGGCAACACCCGCACGATGATCTTCAACCTGGCTGAGCTGATCAGCTATGTCAGCGAGTACATCACGCTGCTGCCGGGCGACCTGCTGATCACCGGCACGCCCCCGGGCGTGGGCGAGGGCAAGAAGCCGGACAAGATCTTCCTGAAGGACGGCGACGTGATGGAACTGGCGATCGAGAAGCTGGGCACGCAGCGCCAGCAGGTCGTGGCGTTCGATCCCGCCCGCCTGGGGAAGCTGGCATGAGCACCGCCTATTCCGGCCGCTTCGCCGGCCGCCGTGCGGTGATTACCGGCGGAGCGTCGGGCCTTGGGCTGGCGGTCGCCACCCGCATCGTGGCGGAGGGCGGCAACGTCGTCCTGTGGGACATGAACCCCGATGCGCTTGCCACCGCCAAGGACCAGTCGGGCGCGACCCATGTGGTGGCGTTGGACGTGTCTGATCAGGCGGCCGTGGAGCAGGCGGCGGCGGACAGCCGTGATGCGCTGGGCGGCGGGATCGACATCCTGATCGCATCCGCCGGCATCACCGGCGCCACCGCACCGGTGCATGAATTCCCGCTCGACAGCTGGCGCCGGGTGATCGACGTCAACGTCAACGGCCTGTTCTACTGCAACCGCGCGATCGTGCCGGTCATGCTGGAGGGCGGCTATGGCCGGATCGTCAATGTTGCCAGCGTGGCAGGCAAGGAAGGCAATCCGAACGCCTCCGCCTATTCCGCATCCAAGGCGGCCGTGATCGGCCTGACCAAGAGCCTGGGCAAGGAACTGGCGGGCAAGGGCGTGATCGCCAACGCGCTGACGCCGGCCACCTTCGAAAGCCCGATCCTGGCGCAGCTGCCGCAGAGCCAGGTCGATTACATGCGGTCCAAGATCCCCATGGGCCGGCTGGGCGAAGTGAGCGAAAGCGCCGCGATGGTCTGCTTCATGGCCAGCGAGGAATGCTCCTTCACCACCGCGTCCGTGTTCGACACGTCGGGCGGACGCACCACCTACTGATACCGGGAGTTCAGGCGATGCGCGTTCCCTTCGTGGATGCCCACATCCATCTGTGGCAGCTGGATCGCCTGCACTACCCCTGGCTGATGCCGCCATTCGCCGATGACGGCCCCAACGGGAGCGTCGAGGCGATTGCGCGGCATTATGCCCCGGCCGACTACCTGGCCGATCTCGACGGCTGGAACCTGGCCGGCAGCGTGCATGTGGATGCCGGCGCCGACGCGGTCCATGCGGTGGAGGAAACCGAGTGGCTGGAAGGGCTGGCCGCCGGAACCGGCGTGCCCACCGGCATCGTCGCCTATGCTCCGCTGCACGATCCCGCCGTCGGCAATCTGCTGGCGCGGCAGGCGGGGCACCGCCGGGTGCGCGGCATCCGCCAGATCGTGAACTGGCATGCCGATCCGCGCCGCAGCTACACCCCGCAGGACTGGACGCGCGACCCGCAATGGCAGGCGGGCTATGCCCTGCTCGCCAGGCACGGGCTGCGCTTCGACCTGCAGTGCTACCCCGCGCAGATGCCGGGAATGGCCGAAGTGGCGGCAAGGAACCCGGACGTGCCGGTGATCATCAATCACATGGGCATGCCGGTGCTGGGCGATCCCGATGGCATGGCTGACTGGCGCACCGGCATGGCGGCGCTGGCGGCGCAGCCGCATGTGGCGGTGAAGCTGTCGGGACTGGGCTTCGTGGACCGCCACTGGACCCCCGATGCGCTGCGGCCGCTGCTGCTGGAGGCGATCGACCTGTTCGGCACGCATCGCTGCATGTTCGCCAGCGACACGCCGACCGACAAGCTGTTCGCGCCACTGGGCACCTATCTGGAATTCTACGAATCCATCACCGACACGCTGTCGGATGATGAGCGGCGCGACCTGTGGGGGCGCAACGCCAACCGGATCTACGGCCTGGGCCTGACGATCTGATGACCTGACGATCTGCCCGGACGCCGACACCCGCACAAGCGGGGCGGAGTTGTCATGAGAGGACCACATCAATGCCCATCAGCCGCCGCCGCTTCGTGCAATCCACCGCGCTCGCCAGCTGTGCCGCCCTCGCCATCAGCCCGGGCGCGCTGCTGGCCCAAGGCGCACGCAGCCGGACGCAGGCGCTGCGCTGGCTGGATGGCTCCCCGCCCCCGGCGCAGGACGGGGTGACCTGCGGCGCCGCCTGGCCGCAGGGCGCGCTGCCCGCCCGCACCAGCTTCGCCGCCATCGCCGCCAGTGGCGATGCCGTGCCGATGCAGAGCTGGGTCACCGCCCGCTGGCCGGACGGCACGGTCAAGTGGACCGCCCACGCCTTTCCCGGCGGCAGCGGCGATCCCGCCACCCTGACCATCGCCCCTGGCCGCCCCGCCGCGCCGGCAGAGCCGGTCCGCGCGGTCGTGCGTGGCGACGCGATCGAGATCAGCAACGGCCCGGTGGTCTGGACAGTGGGCCGCAGCGGGCAGGCCATCATCCGCTCTGCCCGGCGCGGTGATGCCGAGGTGCTGCGCGACGTGGGCCTGACCGCCAGCAGCCAGAGCGAGGCCGAGGCCGAACTGGGCGAGGGCACGCCGCTGACCCGGTTCGACGGGATGATCCAGAGCGCCGAGATCGAGCAGGGCGGCCCCGTGCGCGTCACGATCCGTGTGTCCGGCGTTCACCAGGGTGCCGGGCGCGAATGGCTGCCCTTCACGCTGCGGCTGTATTTCCACGCCGGATCCCCGGCCGTGCGGATCGTCCATTCCTTCGTGTTCGATGGCGATGCCGCGACCGACTTCATCCGCGGGCTGGGCTTGACCGGGCAGGTGCCGCTGCGCGGCGCCACCTACGACCGCCATGTGCGCTTCGCCGGCAGCAATGACGGCATCTGGGCGGAGGCGGTGCGCCCGCTGACCGGCCTGCGCCGCGATCCGGGCGCCGCCTTCCGGCAGGCGCAGGTGGCCGGGCAGGCCACGCCGCCGCTGGAGCAGATGGGCGACAGTGTGCGCGAGAACCTGCAGTTCATTCCCGAATGGGGCGACTTCACCCTCTCGCAGCCCAATGCCGACGGCTTCACCATCGTGAAGCGCACCAAGGCCGGCCATGGCTGGATCGACGTGGATGGCGGCGAGCGCGCCCGCGGGCTGGGCTATGTCGGCAGCCCGAGCGGCGGCGTCGCCTTCGGGCAGGGCGATTTCTGGCAGCGCTGCCCGGTGCGGCTCGACATCCGCGATGCGCACACCGATAGCGCCACCTTCCGCCTGTGGTACCATGCGCCCGATGCGCCGGCGATGGACCTGCGCTTCTACCATGACGGGCTGGGCATGGAGTCCTACGTCGACCAGAACCGCGGGCTGGACGTCACCTACGAGGATTACGAGCCCGGCTACGGATCGCCGACCGGCATCGCCCGCACCACCGAGTTCACCCTGTGGGCATTGCCCGCGACGCCTTCGGCCGAGCGGCTGGCGCAGATGGCGCATAACCTCGCCACGCCTGCCCGGCTGATGCCGGAACCGGCTGCGCTGCACGCCGCCGGCCTGTTCGGCGACTGGTCGCCGGTCGATCGCTCCACGCCCGCAAAGGCGGAGATCGAGGACCAGAACCACTTCCTGCTGACCTTCTACCGCGATCAGGTGGAGCAGCGCCGGTGGTACGGCTTCTGGTCCTATGGCGACTGGATGCATTCCTACGACCGGGACCGGCATGTCTGGAAGTACGACATCGGCGGGTTCGCCTGGGCCAACAGCGAGCTCTCGCCCGATCTGTGGCTGTGGTATTCGTACCTGCGCAGCGGCGATGCGGCGACCTTCCGCCTGGCCGAGGCGATGACCCGGCACACGGGCGAGGTCGACTGCTACCATCTGGGCCCATGGAAGGGGCTGGGCACGCGCCATGGCGTGCAGCACTGGGCGGACAGCTCCAAGCAGCCGCGCGTCTCCACCGCCGCCTACCGCCGGATCTACTATTACCTGACCGCGGACGAGCGCACCGGCGACCTGCTGCGCGAGGCGCTGGCGGGCGACGAGGCGCTGACCCGCGTGGATATCGGCCGCAAGGTCGGTGCGCGCCCCGGTGGCGTGATCGCCGCGGGCACCGGGGCCACGGTGCGGTCCAACCCGCGCGCCGGCGAGGTGGAGATGAGCTTCGGCACCTCGTGGTGCTCGCTGGCGGCGGCGTGGCTGACGGAATGGGAGCGGACCGGCGACACGCGCTGGCGCGACCGGATCGTGGCGGGGATGACCACCATTGCCGCCCTGCCCAAGGGGTGGTTCGCGGGCGGCGCCAATTACGACCTTGCCACCGGGCGCTTCACCGGGCCGGGGGACGAGGTCAGCATGAGCCATCTCAATGCCGTGTTCGGCGCGGTCGAGGTGAACTCCGAGCTGCTGAGCCTGCTGGACGTGCCGGCCTATCGCCGCACCTGGCTGGATTACTGCGTCGCCTACAACGCATCGGACGAGGAGTTCCAGGCGATGACCGGCGCCCGCCGGCGCGGGCGCAATCTGGGGCAGGGCCATTCCCGCCTGACCGCCTATGCCGCACGCCAGCTGGGCGATGCGGCGCTGGCGCAGCGTGCCTGGAGCGAATTCTACGACGCGGATGCCGGTCTGCGCATGGATGTGGCGGGCAGCCAGCGCCAGCTGCACGGCCCGGCCGTGCTGCGCCCCGTGGACGAGGTGGCGAATGTCAGCACCAATGGCGCCAGCCAGTGGGGCCTTGCCGCGATCCAGAATCTGGCGCTGATCGGCGATCAGCTGGGAACGCTGACGCCGGTCTTACCGCCCCGCCGATAGGAGCGGGGTGGTCCGGGATGTCGTACGGACATCCCGGACGGATGGCCATCAACCCAGCGGGTTGCGGCCCCACAGCTGGTTGTGCCGCCAGCCGGTCAGGTCTTCGGTGATCGCCACGGTCGCCGCGTCGGGCGTGCCGGTGCCGCCGGCCTTGAAGCGGTCGATCTCCGTCATCAGCACCTGGTGCGTCTGCGCGTTGAGGCGGAAGCGGAGCGACACCAGCACGCCGAAGATCAGCATGGCGATGGTACCGATGCCCAGCACCAGAGCCAGCGTGTTGATCGCCTGCTCGCTCTGCACCTGGGCGCCCGAGACGAAGCCACCGAAGCTCATCACCGCGGTGACGCCGGCCACCGCGGCCGATTGGGTCACCTTGCGCACGAAGGTCATCACCCCGGCAAAGGCGCCCTCGCGCCGGCGTCCGGTGACCAGTTCGTCCACGTCGGCCATGTAGTTGTAGGTGGCCCAGGGAATGAAGTTCAGCGCCCCGCGGCCAAGGCCCGCGAACAGGATCGGCACCCACAGCAGCATGCTGCCGGAGCGCACGCCGGCCGACCACATGGCCAGCAGGACGATCACGCCGATGGCGAAGCTGAGCGCCGCCAGCTGATAGGCCCGCGCCGGGCTGGAACGCAGCGCCATGGTGATGGCGATCATCACCGCCACGAACTGCACGATGTACATCGTGCCCAGCAGGGTGGAGGCGGTGGAGATGGTCCCCGCCAGCGCGAACACCACGAAGAAGGTGAAGGCGGCGTTGAACACGTCCTGGCTGATATAGCCGCCCAGATACATGCCCAGATGCAGGCGGAACGCCCGGATGCGCAGGGTGGAGAACAGGTTGGCGTAGAGCGCGCGGAACGCCTGCCACAGGCTCAGCTTGTCGCCGTCGGGCCGGATCGCGGCGACCTCTGCCGGCGTGCGTTCCCAGCTGAACAGGAACAGCAGCGTGGCGGTCACCATGAACAGCACCGCGAACAGGATGCCCATGTACAGGAAGGTGTCGGCGCTCTGTTCGCCCAGTGCCTCGATCAGCATGCCCGGCAGGAAGCCCGCGAGGATGGCGCTGGCCTGCGCGAACAGGATGCGGATGCCGGCGAACTTGGCCTTGGTCTTGTAATCCTTGCCCATTTCGGCGGCGAGCGTCTCGTACGGGATGATCTCCATCGCGTAGACCAGCTCGAACAGAACATAGGTGGCGAGATAGTACCAGAAGCTCTGCCCGCTGACCCACATGATGGCGAACGAAGGCAGCAGCGGGATGGCGGCAAGGATGAAGATCCGCCGTCGGCCGATCGTCTGACCGATCCGCGTATGCGACATGTTGTCGGAGATATGGCCGATCAGCGGGGATGCGATCGCATCCAGGATGCGCGCCACGGTGAAGATCAGGCCGGCCTGCCATGCCTCCAGGCCGCAGAAGGTGGTGTAGAAGAACAGCACCCAGCCGCTGATGACCGCCATGGAGCCGGCGCCCATGATGTCGTTCGCGCCATAGGCGGCGAAGTTGTACCAGCGGACCGGCCGCGTTCCGGTGATGGCGAAGTTGCCGGTCAGGGCCATGGCCGCTGCTCTCCTGTTGGTGCGGCCGGTCTGCTGCCTGCGCGCGGGTTCGATGTTGCGGCAATGGCCGGCGGGTCATGTCCCCGCCGGCCGCTCGCCATCAGATGTAGGTGCGCAGGAACTCGGCCAGTGCCAGCACGGCCAGGCTCTGGCCGTAGGGCATGGAGGTCAGCGCGATGTCCTTGTAGAACTGCTGGGTGTCGCCCATCGCCGTGCCGAAGGACACCTGCTGCAGCTCGCCGGACTCGTCGATATTGGCCAGCACGCCCTCGACCGCCTTGATGCCGACAGCCTCGTATTCGCGCGGCAGGTAGCCCTTCCGAACCGACTTCAGGATGCCGTAGGCGAAGCCGGCCGTGGCGGATGCTTCCAGATAGCTGGAAGGATCGACGATCAGCGTGTGCCACAGGCCGGTTTCGGCGTCCTGCGTCTCGGCCAGGGTCTTCACCTGGGCGGCCAGCGTGTCGATCAGGAAGGTGCGGAACGCATCGCCCGGCTTCAGGTCGAGGATCTCGATGATCTCGGGAATGGCGATGGTGACCCAGCAATTGCCGCGCGCCCACAGCGCCTCGGCGAAATTGTGCCGGCCGTTGAAGTCCCAGCCGTGGAACCACAGGCCGGTCTTCTTGTCGAACAGGTACTTGATGTGGATCAGGAACTGGCGCTTGGCCTCCTCCACATAATGCGGGCGGTCCAGCAGCAGGCCGATCTTGGCCAGCGGCAGCACGCTCATCATCAGCGTGTCGTCCCACATCTCGCCCGGGTTCACATCGTTGTAGACGATGTGCTGGAAACCGCCTTCCTCCGTCTTGGGCAGGCCGTCCGGTGCCATCAGCCATTCGGCCCAGGTGTCCAGATAGGGGATGTAGGACGGGTTCGGCTCCCGCTCGTACAGGTAGGCGAGCGTGATGAACGGAGCCATCGTGTTGATGTTCTTGGTCGGCGTGCCTTCCGCGAAGCGATCGGCGAACCAGCCCTTGATGATGTCGAGCGCGGCGGTGTCGCCCGTCTGCTCGTAATAGCGCCACATGCCGAACAGGCCGACGCCGTGGGTCCATTCCCAGCCGGCCCAGCCCTTGGTGTCGATGATGCGACCATCTTCCAGGTGCAGCAGGAATTCGCCGGTCTCGTCCTTGATGTTGACGAGATTGTGCATCAGCCGCCCGATCGCGTCGGTCACCTGGGCTTGCGGGATGTCGTGAGTGAGGGCGGCCACGTCTGGGTAACTCCTGTTGGAAATGCGGTCAGCGACGGATCGGCTGGCCCAGCACGCCATAATCGCGTGCCATCTGACGGTAGAGATTAACGAATGCGGGATCGGCGTCGAACCGGCCGCCTGGATTGACCCGGTGTTCGGCCGGCGGTCCGGTCGTGGGGGTGGCGCCGGGCGCCTCTGCGCTGTTCAGCCCCTGGCTCAGCAGGTCGGGCTTGGGGCCTTCGCCGGCGCTGACGCCGTCCTGCAGGAAGATCGCCTCCTGGTGGCGGGTCGGCTCCCAGATGAAGCTGCCCCAGCCATTGGGATGCGCCTGCACCAGGTCGTTGAGGTAGCGCTTGCGGCTGGAATATTCGATCGCGAAGAAGCCGTGATCGGGATAGCGGCGGCTGAATTCCGCAAAGGTCCGCTCCCAGTCGCCCTGCGCCTGCTGCTGGTAGCAGGACATGCCCAGCGCATCGAAGCGCACGTCGCGTTCGATCAGGCTGTCGGTCCAGTGGCGGGTGATCTGCCAGTGGCGGCCCAGATGATTGTGCAGCGCCACCGGCACGTCGGGCAGCACCGCTCGGCTGGCGGCGATGCCGGCCTTCAGCAGCGCGGCGAAGCGGTCCATGCCGCCGGGCATGGCCTCGCTCATATGCTCGGCATCGGTGACCGGGTTGCCGGTGGCGAAGGGCAGCGGGATGCGCCCTTCCGGCCACAGCATGCCGAACGTGGTCTCGTTGCCCAGCACCACCATGTCGGGGGCGACGCCCGCGGCCTTCATCCTCGACAGGGCGTCATCCGTGTGCCGGTGGACCGCATCGACCAGCTGCGTGAAGGGCAGGTCGGCCCAGGCGGCCGGCTTGTTCTGCTTCTGCGGATCGGCCCAGGTGTCGGAATAATGCAGCGTCAGCGACAGGTGCATGCCGGCCGTGCGGATGCGGCGGGCAAAGGCGATGGTGCTGTCGATGCTGCCCCACGGCCCGCCCGGCTTGCCCCGCGAGTAGCCGTTTTCCGGATTGACGAAGGTGCGCAGCTTGATGGCGTTGAACCCGGCATCGGCGAAGATCGCCAGCGGATCGCGCTGCACGCCATCCTGCCAGTAGGTGGCGCCGATCGCCTCGTCCTCCGGCACCCAGGTGATGTCCGCGCCCAGCAGGTACGGCCAGGGTCGCCTGCCGCCCGCGGTCTGCGCCGGGACGGTCGCGCAGGCGCCCAGCGCCGCGCTACCGGCAGCAAGGCCCGCAGCGGCGGCGAACTGACGGCGGGACAGATCGATCATGCGAGATGGAACATCGGGGTCAGCGGCCATTCGGACGGCTTGTTGTCCGGTTCCACCTGCATGATGTCGGCCATGTGGTCCCACCAGCGGCGCATCACCGGATGACCGGGCAGCGCATCGCGCTTGTTCTGCTCCGCCAGGCGCAGGGTGGCGAACAGCGCATCGGTCTGCTCGTCCAGGAAGATGTGGTAGTCGCTGATGCCTGCATCGTGCAGCAGGTCGACCAGCTCCGGCCAGATCTCGTCATGCCGGCGGCGATATTCGTCGGCCATGCCGGGCAGCAATTGCATACGGAAGGCGTGAACCTGCACCGGGCGCTCCTCTCTTGTCTCCGCCCGTGCTTATGCCGCATGGGGGCGGATGCGTAAAGTGGGACTGCTTCCCAATTTATGGAATGGAGCGGCTCAGCTGCCTGCCTGCCCGGCGTTCGACCGGATGATGCTGGGCGGCAGGGTGAAGCTGGCAGGCAGCGGCGGGTTGGCCGGGTCGTAGGTGCGGAACGCGGGCGCGACATGCTCGCCCAGTTCCGGCACCTGCGCCATGCCGGCCGCGATGATCCGCGCCAGCTGGTACGCGCCATAGGTGTTGTGATGCGTCCGGTCGCGGCCTTCGTCGGCAAAGGCCTTGGCGGCTTCGTCCGGCCCCAGCGCCTCGTAGAAGGCAATGGTGCCTTCGGTCAGTTCCACCAGCGGCACGGACTGCGCCCGTGCGACCTGCCGCACGGCGGCGGGATAGCCGGCCAGCGACGGGACGATCCGCCCGGCCTCGTCATAGTTGCGGCGTTCGGGCGAGTTGATCAGCACCGGGGTCGCCCCGCGCAGCCGCACCTCCGCGATATAGGCGGCGAGCCAGGCATCATAGGTACTGCCGGCCGCGACATAGGTCTGCGGCCATTGCGCCTTCTGGTCGTTATGGCCGAACTGCATGGCCACGACGTCACCCGGCTGCACCAGCGACAGCACCTTGGCCAGGCGGTAATTGGTGGCGAAGCTCTTCAGCGTCTCCCCCGACCAGGCATGGTTGGCCACCGCGATGTCGTCCGCCATGAAGCGGGTGAGCATCTGCCCCCAGCTGGCGGCGGGATCGTCCGGCTGGTCGGTGACGGTGGAATCGCCCAGCAGGTAGAGCGTCGGCACGGTGACCGGTTCCACCGACACGGCCCGCACCGCGGCACGATCGCTCAGGAACTCGAGTGTCAGCCGGTCATCCCAGTTGAGGCTGGTCTGCTCGCGCGCGGACAGCCGGACGCCGCTGGCGCCGGGGGCATTGCGCTCGGGCGCGGGCAGGGTCGCGTCGCGGACATTGACGATGAAGCTGTGCCGGGCGGTCTCGCCAGCGGCGACGGCCACGTCCTCCAGCATCAGGCGACGTGATTCCGCCATCACGCTGATCCGGGCGGTGCCGGTGATCGTCAGCGTGACGCGGTAATTGCCGGGCGCGGCCCTGACCGACCAACGCTGCGCATCCTCCCACCCTTCGCCCGTCGCATCGCTGTAGGCGGCGGCGTCGGTCAGGTCGTGCTGCACGGGTTGCGCCATGGCGTGGGTCGCGCCCAGCAGGGCCAGCGCGATCAGCGCCGCCTTCAATGCCCGTCGCCGGGGATGTGCAGCATGGTCGGGCTGATGTCGGCGATCCTGGTGGTGCCGGTCAGTGCCATGGCGACGCGCATCTCCGCGCGCATCAGGTCCAGCATGTGCGTGATCGCGGTCTCGCCACCAGCGGCCAGGGCGTAGACCCAGGCGCGGCCCAGCAGCACGCAATCGGCGCCCAGCGCCAGCAGGCGGATGACGTCGAGGCCGGAACGGACCCCGCCATCGGCCATCACCACCAGCTGGTTACCCACGGCATCGGCGATCGGCGGCAATGCGCGGGCGCTGGACAGCGCGCCGTCCAGCTGACGCCCGCCATGGTTGGACACCACGATGCCGTCCGCCCCGGCCTGCACCGCCTCGCGCGCATCTTCCGGATCGAGGATGCCCTTGATGACGATCTCGCCCGCCCACTGGCTGCGGATCCAGGCGATGTCGTCCCAGCCCACGGCTGGTTCGAAATTGTCCCGCATCCAGGCAAAGAAGTCCTCCAGCCCGGTGTTCGGCCCCAGCACCGGCGCGACGTTGCCCAGCGCGTGCGGGCGGCCATGCACGCCGACATCCCACGCCCAGCGCGGCCGGCGCATCGCCTGGATCATGCGTCGTGCACCGCCCGCCAGCCCCGGCGCACCCGCCAGGCCGGAACGGTAATCGCGATAGCGGCTGCCCGGCACCGGCATGTCGACGGTGAACACCAGCGTGGTGCAGCCGGCTGCGGCCGCCTGCGCCAGCAGGTCGCGCATGAAGCCGCGGTCGCGGATCATGTAGAGCTGGAACCAGAACGGCTTCTTCGCCGCCGCCGCAACCTCCGGAATGGGGCAGGCGGACACGGTGGACAGGGTGAAGGGAATGCCCGCTTTGTCCGCCGCGCGCACCGCCTGCACCTCGCCGCGGCGGGCGTTCATGCCGGCCAGGCCGATCGGGGCCAGCGCCACCGGCATGGCCAGTTCCTGCCCGAACAGGGTGGTGCTGAGGTCGATCTGCGACACGTCCTTCAGCACCCGCTGGCGCAGTGCGATCGCCTCCAGATCGGCGACGTTCCGTTTCAGCGTAACCTCGGCATAGGAACCCCCGTCGATATATTCGAACAGGAAGTTCGGCAGGCGACGCCGGGCGAGGTCGCGGTAGTCGATCGCAGAAGCGGCCTTCATGATAGTCCTCTCAAATCCGGCCCTGTGATGCCACAATATGAGATCGCTTGCTAGATTTTGATAAAAGTCGGCCGCATGGCAATTGCCAGATTGGTCAGGACAATTTACCTTCTCGGTCAACCAGAACCGGCGGAGAGGCCTTGATGCGTTTGAAGTTCCTTGCCCTTGCCGGCGCCTGCCTAGCGCTGCCGGCTCCGATCATGGCGCAGGACGCCTCCGTCCACGTCGCCAGCCCGCGCCAGACCTTCAACTTCAACAGCGACTGGCGGATGCACCATGGCGAGCTGCAAGGCGCCTCCGCACCGCGCTTCGACGATGCCGGCTGGCAGGCGGTGGTGCTGCCCAATGCCTTCAACGAGAAGGAGGCTTTTGCCCGCGACATCCGCGAACATTCCACCGGCATCACCTGGTACCGCAAGCGCTTCACCCTGCCGGCGGACGCACCGGGCAAGGCGCTGCTGGAGTTCGAGGGCGTGCGCCAAGCGGCCGAGGTGTGGGTCAACGGGACGCAGGTCGTGCTGTCGGAGAACGGCGCGATGGCCTTCGGTGCGGATATCACCGCGGCGCTGCGTGCCGGCGAGAACGTGGTCGCGGTGCGGATCGACAATTCGTGGACCTACAAGGAGCGGGCCACCGGCAGCCCGTTCCAGTGGAACGATCGCAATTTCAACGTGAACTATGGCGGCATCACCAAGAATGTCCGCCTCCACCTGACCGGTCCGACCTACCAGACGCTGCCGCTCTGGTCCGGCCTCGGCACCACCGGGCAATATGTCTGGGCGGATGGATTCGACCTGCCGACCCGCAGCGCCACGGTCCATGCGCAGAGCGAGGTGCGCAACGAGGCCGGCGCGCCGCGCACGCTGACCCTGCGGGCGGAGCTGCGCGATCGCGACGGCACCTTGCGCGCCACGTTCGACAGCGCGCCGCAGGTGGTCGGTGCCGGGGCGACCGCCACATTGGCGGCGCAGCAGCAGGTGGCCGACCTGACCTGGTGGAGCTGGGGCCATGGCTACCTCTACACCGTCACCACCACCCTGCTTGACGGCGACCGGCCGATCGACAGCGTCGATGTGGTCACCGGCTTCCGCAAGCTGGATTTCGGGCAGGGCATGGTGCAGCTGAACGGCCGCACGATCCAGATGCACGGTTATGCCCAGCGTTCTTCCAACGAATGGCCGGCGGTGGGCGTGTCGATCCCGCCGTGGATCAGCGATTTCTCCAACCAGCTGATGGTCGACAGCGGCGGCAATCTGGTGCGCTGGATGCACATCACCCCGTCGAAGCAGGACGTGGAATCCGCCGATCGCGTCGGCCTGCTGCAGGCCATGCCGGCCGGCGATGCCGAGCGCGATCCCGATGGCCGGCGCTGGGAATTGCGAACGGAGCTGATGCGCGACGCCATCATCTACAACCGCAACAATCCCAGTGTGGTGTTCTGGGAAGGCGGGAACGAGAGCATCAGCGAGGCGCACATGGCCGAGCTGAAGGCGATCCGCGACCGGTATGATCCCCATGGCGGGCGGGCGATCGGCAGCCGCGAGATGCTGGACAGCACGATCGCCGAGTATGGCGGGGAGATGCTGTACATCAACAAGAGCGGCGACATCCCCATGTGGTCGATGGAATATTCGCGCGATGAATCGGCCCGGGCGTATCAGGACAACTGGACCCCGCCGTTCCATCAGGACGCGCCCGACTACAACCGCAACGGCGACAGCCAGGCGGCGGAGGATGTGCGGCGCTGGTGGGAATATTACCGCGTGCGTCCGGGCACCGGCACTCGCGTCAGTTCGGGCGGGGTCAACATCATCTGGTCCGACAGCAACACCCATTTCCGCGGCGACAACAATTACCGCCGCTCCGGCGAGGTCGATGCGGTGCGCCTGCCAAAGCCCAGTTTTTTCGCCCATCAGGTGATGTGGAACGGCTGGGTCGATCCGGCGCCGGGCACATATATCGTCGGCCACTGGAACTACGCCCCCGGCGTGGTGAAGCCGCAGATGGTGGTTTCCACCGGCGAGCGGGTGGAGCTGTTCCTGAACGGCCGCTCGCTGGGCCTGGGGGAGCGGAGCAACGGCTTCCTGTTCACCTGGCCGGACGTGGTGTGGAACGGCGGTGTGCTGGAGGCGGTGGCCACCCATGCGGATGGCGCCGTGACCCGGCACACGGTGGAGACGACCGGCGCGCCGGCCGCACTGAAGCTGACGCCGCATACCAGCCCCCGCGGGCTGGTGCTGGACGGCGCCGACATCGCGCTGGTCGATGTGGAAGTGGTGGATGATGCCGGGCGCCGCGTGCCGGTGGCCGACAACATGATCCGCTGGACGGTGGAAGGCCCGGCCGAGTGGCGCGGTGGCATCGCGCAGGGCGACAGCTCCGGCAAGCCGCGCGCGGCGGAAGCGGTACAGCCGGAGAACATCCCCGGCACCACCAGCCATCCGGGCACCGCGCGGGAGGAGGACAACTTCATCCTGTCGCCGAACCTGCCGGTTGAAGGCGGCATCAACCGCGTGCTGGTGCGCGCCGGTACCGGCAGCGGGACCGTGCGGCTGACCGCGATTGCGGACGGCATGGCCCCGGTCACGATCGAGCTGCCAACGGCGCAACCCGAAGCCGCCAGTGCCGGCCTGTCGCGCGACTTCCCCGAACGGCACCAGACCGCCAGCCTGTCGCGCGGACCGACGCCGAACGGGCCGTCCTTCACGCCGACCCGCACCACGCACCAGCCGGTGGCCGTCAGCGCGGCCGACAATGCGGGCGAGGTCGGTTTCGCGCATGACGACAACGAACTGACCCGCTGGTCCAGCACCGGTACGCCCGATGGGGCCGTAATCAGCTTCGATTTCGGCAAACCGGTGCTGTTGAGCGAGGTGGACCTGAAGCTGGTCGGCTGGCGCACCCGCGCCTACCCGCTGCGGTTCGAACTGGACGGCCGGACCATCTGGGAAGGCGATACGGAGCGGACGCTCGGCTACGCCAACGTCGCCTTCCCCCCGGCGCAGGGCCGGGTGCTGCGCATCGTGCAGACCGCGCCGGTCGCCGATCGCGACGCGTTCGGGCAGATCGTGGAACTTGCCACCGCGCGGCAGGCCGGCGACACCGGTGCGAACGAGGTGCCGCCCGGCTGGAACCTGGGCATCGTGGAGGCAGACTTCCACGGACCGGCGGGCGCCTGGTAGACGGGAGCAGGGCATGAAGGTCGGACGGGCATTTGCGGGCGGGGTGCTGCTGTGGCTGGCGCTGCCGGCGGCGGCGCAGCAGGATACGGCGGAGACGCACTGGATTGCCGGCTGGACGCAGCCGATGATGGCGGCGGCGGAGGCGGGCAGCGCACCGCCTGCGGACAGCACGGTACGCGTGCAGGTGCTGGTCACCGCCACCGGCCCGCGCATCCGCCTGCGCTTCAGCAACGCCTTCGGGACGGAGCCGCTGCTGCTGCAACAGGTGCGCGTGGCCCATGCCACGCAGCCGGGGCAGGACCTGGTCGATCCGGCCAGCACGCAGGCGGTCGCCTTCGGCGGTTCCGCGTGGGTCATCATCCCGCCGGGCGCGGAGTACCTGTCCGATCCGGTGGCGTTGCCGGCGACGGCGGGCGGCACGGTGGCGGTCACCTTCCACCTGCCACAGGCGAGCGCCTCCGTCGGATCGGTGCCGCAGGGGATCAGTTTCGTTGCACCCGGCGCGGTCGGGGGCGATCCCGCCAGCTTGCCCGGCGGCGCGAGCAGCAACCGCCTGCCGGTGCTGACGGGCGTGCATGTGGCGGCGGACCGCTGCGCGCGCACCATTGCCGCGATCGGCAATTCCATCACCGCGCATGGCGGCGGCACGGTGACCGGCGCGGATCGCTGGACCGAGGTGCTGGCCACGCGGCTGCGGGCGGATGCGGGTACCAGCGGGTGGAGCGTGGTCAATCTTGGGATCAGCGGCGGGCGCGTGGCGAAGGCCGGCACCGGCCAGGCGGCGACCGCCCGGTTCGAGCGGGACGTGCTGTCGCAGCCCGGCCTCGCCACAATCGTGGTGTTCGAAGGGGTCAACGATGTCGGCAAGCTGGTGCGGGAGGAGCCGGTCACGCCGGAGTCGCGCGCCCGCACGGTGGCCAGCGTGATCGAGGGCTATCGCCAGATGATCGCGCGGGCGCACGATGCCGGTGTGCGGATCGTGGGCATGACGATCCTGCCGTTCCGCGACACGCCCACCTATCGCTCCGACGCTGCGGCCGAGGAGGACCGGCAGGCGCTGAACCGGTGGATCCGCCAACCCGGCCATTTCGATGCGGTGATCGACCTCGACCCTGCCATGACCGATCCGGTGCGGCCGGGTTACCTGCTGCCGGCGGTCGATCGCGGCGACGGGCTGCATCCCTCCCCCGCAGGACAGGCGGTGCTGGGTGCAGCGATACCGCTGGAAGCACTCTCCGCGCCGATGGCCGGATGCCCGTGACGGCTTGTCGCCGCGGGTGAGGCAGTTGTAATGCTAACGCTAACACAAGACCTCTGAGGGAGAGTTCCATCGTGAAGATCACCGCCGCCCGTGTCATCGTCACCTGTCCCGGGCGTAACTTCGTCACCCTCAAGATCGAGACCGACCAGGGCGTTTACGGCATCGGCGATGCCACGCTGAACGGGCGGGAACTGGCGGTCGCCTCCTATCTCACCGACCATGTGATCCCCTGCCTGATCGGCATGGACCCGCAACGGATCGAGGATATCTGGCAGTATCTGTACCGCGGTGCCTACTGGCGGCGCGGGCCGGTGACGATGCGGGCGGTCGCCGCGGTCGACGTGGCGCTGTGGGACATCAAGGCCAAGATGGCTGGCATGCCGCTGTACCAGCTGCTGGGAGGGCGCAGCCGCGATGCCGTGATGGTCTATGGCCATGCCAACGGCGCCGATATCGAACAGACGGTGGACGCGGTCGGCCAGTATATCGACATGGGCTACAAGGCGATCCGCGCGCAGAGCGGCGTGCCGGGCGTGGAGAAGGCCTATGGCGTGAGCGGCGGTACGCTGCATTACGAGCCCGCCGATGCAGCGCTGCCCACCGTTACCGGCTGGGACACGCGCAAATCGCTGAACTTCGTGCCCAAGCTGTTCGAGAAGCTGCGCGACACCTACGGCTTCGACCATCACCTGCTGCATGACGGGCATCACCGCTACACCCCGCAGGAAGCGGCCAATCTGGGCAAGATGCTGGAACCGTTCCAGCTGTTCTGGCTGGAGGACATGACCCCGGCCGAGAACCAGGAAGCGTTCCGGCTGATCCGGCAGCACACGGTGACGCCGCTGGCCGTGGGGGAGATCTTCAACACGATCTGGGACGCCAAGGACCTGATCCAGAACCAGCTGATCGATTACATCCGCACCACCATCGTGGGTGCCGGCGGGGTGACGCACCTGCGCCGGATCGCCGATCTCGCCAGCCTGTACCAGGTTCGCACCGGGTGCCATGGGGCGACCGACCTGTCGCCGGTGACCATGGGCACGGCGCTGCATTTCGATACCTGGGTGCCCAATTTCGGCATCCAGGAATATATGCGTCACACGGACGAGACCGATGCGGTGTTCCCACACGACTACCACTTCCACGATGGTTACCTGCATTGTGGCGAGACGCCCGGCCATGGCGTGGACATCGACGAGGATCTGGCCGCCAGGTACCCCTACAAGCCCGCTTACCTGCCGGTCGCGCGGCTGGCGGACGGGCAGCTGTGGAACTGGTGATCCGCCGCCCTGGTGACACGCCGGCCAGCATGGAGTGTTGCCGGCGCGCCACCGTCCCTGCCTGACAGGAAGCTGCCTCCCCACGTGCACGGCGATGCGCTTGCTATTCATGCGGCGCGGGTGTTTGTAGAACAAGAGCGAGCGGGGCCAACCGTCGCCACGGCCGTAACGGTCGAGCAGGGGAGATGTTGTATGAGGAAGATGCAGTTCTGCGTCGCCGTTTCCGTCCTGGCCATCGTGGCCGGCGGGACCCAGGCCCATGCACAGGATGTCCGTGTACCGCCGGCCGGTGGCGGGACCAGCGCCACCGGCACGCCCGACCCGACCGGCCAGGTGCCCGTGACCACCGGCGAGCCGGACATTACCGACGGCGCCGCGACCGACCAGATCATCGTCACCGGTCTGCGCCGCAGCCTGGAATCGGCTGCCGCGATCAAGCGCAATTCCGATGCGTTCGTGGATGCGATCGTGGCGGAGGATATCGGCAAGCTGCCCGACACCTTCGCGTCTTCCGCACTGGCGCGCGTGTCCGGCGTCAGCGTGCTGCGCGGCGGCGGCGAGTCGGCCGGCGTCACGGTGCGCGGCCTGCCCGATATCAGCACCACCTATAACGGGCGGGAGATCTTCACCGCGGAAGGGCGCTTCGTCCAGATCCAGGACTTCCCCGCCGGCACGGTCGCCGCGCTGGAGGTGTTCAAGTCGCCCACCGCCAATCTGGTGGAAGGCGGCATCGGCGGGCAGGTCAATGTGCGTGGCCGGCGCCCGTTCGACTTCGACGGGTTCGAGATGTCTGGATCGCTGAACGGCGTGGACTGGGACCAGTCCGACAAATTGTCGTGGAACGGCAACCTGCTGGTCAGCAACCGGTGGGACACCGGCATCGGCGAGATCGGCGTTCTGGTGAATGCGTCCTATGTCGGCATCAACTTCCTGGATGCGACCCGCGAACAGTCGCTGGTGATCGGCACGACCAGCGCGGCCAACGCGCCGGGCACCAGCGGCGGCGTCCGCTTCCCGGACGCGCAGGCCATGTTCCTGGGTTACGGCGACCGCTTCCGTCCGTCGGCCAATGCGGCAGTGCAGTGGAAGCCCACCCCGGACCTGGAGATCTATGTCGACGGTCTGTTCCAGGGCTATCGCGGCAAGGATTACAACCGCTTCATGTTCGTGCCGATCTTCGGCGAAGGCACGCAGCTGACCAACCTGACCACGCGCGAAGGCGACCCGACCATCGCCCAGAGCGCGACCGTGACGGGCGCGTTCCGGCCGGATGGCTATTACGGATCGTTCAACGGCAAGACCGACACCTTCCAGTTTGGCGGCGGCGCGATCTGGCAGCGTGACGCACTCAAGCTGTCCGCCGATGTCGCCTACACCGACAGCACCTACAGGCAGGACGGCATCAACATCGATTACGCTTTCGCCCGGTCCCCGGTGCGCAATGTCGTGTTCGAAGCCGGCGATGATGGCGGGCCGGTCTTCGACTTTGTCAATTTCAACGTGAACGATCCCGCCAACTACATCAGCCGGGGGTTCTTCCAAGAGAACCTGGCCGTCAGCGGCAAGGACATCCAGGCGCGGGCGGATGCGCAGTACACCTTCGATGGCGGGTTCCTGCAGCGGATCGATTTCGGCGTCCGCTTCAACGACCGCGACGCCACGCGGGATCGCGGCGCGCCGTACATCAACAACGAGGCGGCCGGCATACCGATCACCGCGCTGCCGGTGGACTTCAACAGCCAGCCGATCGGTTTCGATTTCGGGGGCGGATTTCCGATCCGCACCTTTGCCGGCATTCCGGCCACCAGCATCCGCGACAATCTGCCGGCCTTGCGCACGTTCTACGGCGCGCCGGACGGGCAGCCCGTCTTCAACCCGGCGGAGAACTTCACCGCCAACGAGAAGGCCTATGCCGTCTACGGCCAATTGAAATATGGCTTCGACTTCGGCGGAGACATGCTGGTGGATGGTGTCGTCGGCCTGCGCGCGGTGCGCACCGAAACCAGCATCAGCGGGTTCCAGCTCGATGGTGCGCTGGTGACCCCGATCACGGCGGAGAACGACTACACCGACTACCTGCCCAATGTCAGCGCACGCGTCGCCTTTACCGACGAGCTGCAGCTGCGCCTGGCCTACACCCAGACGCGCACCCGGCCCAATTTCTTCGACCTGAACCCCACGCTGACGGTCGGCCCGCCGGTGGTGAACCCGAACCCCAACGATCCCAACAGTGCGGCGCGCGGCATCACCAGCGGCAATCCCGACCTGACGCCGCTCACGTCGAACAATTACGACATCAGCCTGGAATGGTACTTCTCGCCCAGCGGATCGCTGACCGGCGCGCTGTTCCGGCGCGACGCGCAGGGGTTCATCTCCCGCGCGATCACGTTCGAGAACGATCCGGTTTACGGCCTGGTACGGATCGACCGGCCGGAGAATACCGGCGACACCCGGTTCCAGGGCGCGGAAGTCGCCTTCACCAGCTTCCTGGATCTGGACAGCCTGCCCGAATGGGCCCGCGGCTTCGGCGTGCAGGCGAATGGCACCTATATCGATTCCGCAGGTGACCTCGCCGTCGCGCTGGGCGGATCGCCCAACGTCACGGGGGAGCAGGTTCGCTTCAACGGCGTGTCCAAGTGGACCTACAACCTGGTCGCGCTGTACGAACGGCCGATCTTCTCCGCCCGGCTGGCGTACAATTACCGTTCCAACTTCGTGACCTTCTACAGCATCGAGCCGCTGGACGTGGGCACCGATGGCAGTCCGCGCACCCGCGGCCTGCGGGAGCAGGGGCGCGGCCAGCTCGATTTCTCGACCACCGTCACCCCGATCCCCAACATCACCGTCGCGTTCGACGTGGTGAACGTGCTGGGCAATCCGTTGCAGCGTTATCGCGACTTCAACGACAACGGTGACGAGTTCGCGCGCCAGATCCTGTATCTGGAGCGGACCTATTCGCTGGGCGTGCGCTTCCGGTTCTGACCGGAGGCGACCACCCGAGCAGCCTTGCGCGACCGGCCGCAGAGCCGGCGCGCCCACAGGAGAGAGTGACCCATGGCATTCAGACTGTTCCTTGCGCTGGCCGGATCGGCGCTGGCGCTCGCCACCGTGCCGGCCGAGGCACGCGACATCTGGTCCCCGACCGAGGCGCATGGCTGGTACGACCGGCAGCCCTGGCTGGTGGGCGCGAACTACAATCCGTCCACCGCGATCAACCAGTTCGAGATGTGGCAGGCCGACAGTTTCGATCCGCAACGGATCGACCAGGAGCTGGGCTGGGCGGAAAGCATCGGCATGAACACCATGCGCGTCTACCTGCACAACATGCTGTGGGAGGATGACGCCGAGGGGCTGAAGCAGCGGATGGACCAGTTCCTGACCATCGCGGCGCGGCACAATATCCGGCCCATGTTCGTGCTGTTCGACAGCTGCTGGGACCCGAACCCCGTATCCGGCCCGCAACGCCCGCCCATCCCCGGCGTGCACAATTCGGGCTGGATGCAGGCGCCCGGCGCCGCGCGGCTGGCCGACCGCTCGCGGCATGGCGAGCTGGAAGCATATGTGAAGGACATCGTCGGCCACTTCGCGAATGACGACCGCGTGCTCGCCTGGGACGTGTGGAACGAGCCCAACAATGGCGGCGGCGGCAATTACCCGGCGACCCCGAACAAGACGGAGATGGTCGCCGGCCTGCTGAACGATGTGTTCGAATGGGCCCGTTCGGCCGAACCGACGCAGCCGCTGACGTCGGGCCTGTGGATCGGGGAAAGCTGGGACAAGCGCAACACGCTGGATGCGGTGGAGCGGATCCAGGTCAGCGAATCCGACGTCAACAGCTTCCACGACTACAACTGGCCCGAACAGTTCGAGCGGCGCGCGAACCAGATGCTCAGCTATGGCCGACCGGTGCTGTGCACCGAATACATGGCACGCGGTAACGGATCGACCTTCGACGGATCGCTGCCGATCGGCAAGCGGATGAACATCGGCATGATCAACTGGGGCTTCGTCGACGGCAAGTCGCAGACCCGCCTGCCGTGGGATTCCTGGAAGAAGCCCTATACCTTCGACGAGCCGACCATCTGGTTCCACGAGGTGTTCCGCAATGACGGCACCCCCTATCGCCAGGCGGAGACGGACCTGATCCGCCAGCTGGCGCGCGAACCCAAGGTGACGCAGGCCGCGGATCGCAATCGTTGAGCGGGCTGCTGCGGACCTGGTCGGCCGGCCTGCTGCTGGCGCTGGGCAGCACGGTCGCCGCATCGGAGGAGGCGAGCTTCGCCGGCGCTGATCCCGCGGTGCTGGTGGTGGAGGACCAGGTCTGGCTTTATCCCACCGGCGGCGATGGTGCGCTGCATGCCTGGTCGCAGACGGGGGATGGCAGCTGGCGGCGGGGCCCCGCGCTGATCCGGCTGGCCGATATCGGCTGGATCCCGCCGGCGGAGAACCGGCAGCTCTGGGCCCCGCACATGAGCGCGGCCAATGGCCGCTACTACTTCTACTACTCGGTCGGCCCGCAGGAGCCGTATCCGGCCAAGATCGGCGTCGCCGTCTGCGACACGCCCGCCGGCCCCTGCATCGACAGCGGCCGCGCGCTGATCGACGGGGCGGATGCCACGCAGTTCGCCGGCCGCCCGGCCGGCAATTGCGCCGACGGCATGTCTCCCTCCGGCTCCGGCCAGTACCGGTTCGAGGCGATCGACCCGATGGTCTATGTCGACCCGGCTTCCGGCAAGCGGCTGCTCTATGCCGGCGGCAGCAACGGATCGACGCTGCGGGTGTTCGAGCTGGCGCCGGACATGGTCACGCTGGAGCGGGAGGTGGCGGTGGACCAGCCGCCCTGCTTCACCGAGGGCGCCTGGATGCACGACCGGGACGGCACCTACTACCTGTCCTACAGTTCGGGCCATTACGACCGGTCCGATTACTCCGTACGCTATGCCACGGCGCCCGGCCCGACCGGGCCGTGGACCTATCGCGGCACCATCCTGTCCAGCGGAGGCGGGTACAAGGGGCCCGGGCATCACAGCTTCTTCCGCGACCCCGATAATGGACAGATGATGATGGCCTATCACCGGTGGGAAGGACAGGCGGGCGACGGACCCTATCGCAATGCGGAGCGGCGGGTTGCGCTGGCACCGGTCGAGTACCGGGCCGACGGGACCATCCGGCCGATCGACCTGGGCCGGGAACCGGCCAGCACCGCCACGGTTTCTCGACCTTAGCGATAGACAATGTACAAGGCTGATCGGAAGGGTGCCATGCAACTGTTCACGACCAGCCCTATGCGCCGTCCGGCCATGAACCTGACCCCGGGCGCGTCCGCATGAGCGGCGCGGCGCCGGCGGCCGGCCCCGGCCGATCCTTCCGCCTGCCATCCTTCGGCGTGCAGGTCCTCGCCGGCCTGGTGCTGGGTGTCGTGCTGGGCTTCGTGGCGCGGGGCCTGGGCGAGACGAGCACGCTGGCCGAAGGCTTGCGGATGGTGGGGGCAATCTTCGTGCAGCTGCTGCGCGCCCTGGTGCCGCCGCTGGTGTTCACCGCCATCGTGGGTTCGATCGCCGCGCTGAAGGACTTGGCCGGCGCGGCGCGGCTGGTGGTGCAGACGCTGGTGTGGTTCGCGCTGACCGCGCTGATCGCGGTCACTATCGGCATCGCGCTGGGCATCTGGCTGGAACCGGGCCTGCGCGCCGGGATCGATCCGGCCACTGCCGGGACCCCGGTCACGACCGGCAGCTGGCTGGGTTTCCTGCAGGGTATCATCCCCGCCAACTTCCTGGGTCTGGGCGCCACGACCACGCTGGAGGACGGGGCACCCGTCACCGCCATCTCCTTCAACGTGCTGCAGCTGATCGTGATCGCCATCGCGGTGGGCGCGGCGGCGGTGCGGGTGGGGCCGGCGGGGGAGACCTTCCTGGCGTTCAACGCATCGGCCCTGGCGATCATGAAGCGGCTGCTGTTCTGGGTCATCCGCCTGACCCCCATCGGCACGGCGGGCCTGATCGGCGACGCCATTGCCCGCTATGGCTGGGATGCGCTGGGATCGCTGGGGCAGTTCACGCTGGCGGTCTATATCGGCCTGCTGCTGGTGATCGGGGTCGTCTATCCGGTGCTGCTGTGGCTGAATGGCCTGTCGCCCGTGCAGTTCTTCCGCAGCGCCTGGCCGGCGGTGCAGCTGGGCTTCGTGTCGCGCTCCTCCATCGGCACGTTGCCGGTCACGCAGGAAGTGGTGGAGCGCGGGCTGGGCGTACCCCCGGCCTATGCCGCCTTCGCCGTGCCGCTGGGCGCGACCACCAAGATGGATGGCTGCGCCGCGATCTATCCGGCGGTTGCCGCGATCTTCGTGGCGCAGTTCTACGGCGTCGCGCTGGATGCCGGCGACTACCTGCTGATCGTGCTGGTGTCGGTCCTCGGCTCCGCCGCGACCGCGGGCCTGACCGGCGCGGTGGTGATGCTGACGCTGACGCTGTCCACCCTGGGCCTGCCGCTGGAAGGGGTGGGCCTGCTGCTGGCGATCGACCCGGTCCTGGACATGGGGCGCACGGCGGTGAACGTCGCCGGGCAGGCACTGGTCCCGACCATCGTCGCCGAGCGGGCGGGCATGCTGGACAGGGCCACCTTCGGCAGCCCGGTGGTGGCCGCCACCAGCTGACCTAATGCGCGGCACCCGGCGGGGGCAGGCGTTTCGGACGCGGAGCCAGCCAGATGGCGCTGGCCGCGACCACGAAGATGATCGATCCCAGCAGGAACATGTGGGTGATCGCCAACGCGCTGCTTTCCTGCGTCACCAGCTGCTCCACCGCGGCGCGCACCTGATCTGGCGAAAAGCCGTTACCCTGCAGCGCCTGCACGGTCGTATCCTCGTTCAGCCGCCCGACCATCTCGCTGCGCGCGACGGAGATGTTGTTGGCGAACAGGGTGGTGGAGAGGGATGTGCCGATCGCCCCGCCCATGGTCCGCAGGAAGCTCATCAGCCCGGCGGCCGACGCGGTTTCCTCCTGCTGCACGGCGGCCAGTGCGATGGTGGTCAGCGGGATGAAGAAGAACGGCATGCCGAAACCCTGCACCATCTGCGGAAACGCCAGCGACCAGAAATCCGCCCCGCTGGTCCAGTGCACGCGCAGCAGCGACGACAGGCCGAGCCACAGGATGCCGAAGCACACCAGCGCCCGCGGATCGTACCGCTTCATCAGCCGCGGGACGATCGGCGACATGATCACCGCGCCCATGCCGGTGAAGGCGGTGGCGTAGCCGGCATAGGTGGAGGTGTAGCCCAGGCTGCCCTGCAGCCATTGCGGGATCAGCACCACCGTGGCGAAGAACGTCGCAAAGGCGAAGGACAGCGTGCCCACCGCCACCACGTAGCCGCGATGACGGAACACGCGCAGATCCACGATCGGGTGTTCCTCCGTCAGCTCCCAGGCGATGAACAGCGCCCCGCCGACCAGCGCGACCAGTGCCAGGACGATGATCGTCGGATCCTCGAACCAGTCATGCTCCCGCCCGATATCCAGCATGATCTGCAGCGCGCCGATCCACACCACCAGCAGCACCAGGCCAACGGTGTCGATGCCCAGCTTCTGCTTCAGCGTCTCTGCCGGGACCAGCAGGCGCAGCGCGCCGAAGATGCACAGCAGCGCGATCGGCACGTTGATGAAGAAGATCCAGTGCCACGACCAGCTGTCGCTGATGCTGCCGCCCAGGATCGGACCCAGGATCGGCGCGGTCACCGTGGTCATGGCCCACAGGCCCATCGCCGCGCCGTGTTTCTCCCGCGGGAAGATGCGCAGCAGCATGGTCTGTGTCAGCGGCATCAGCGGTCCGCCGCACAGGCCCTGGCCGATGCGCGCGGCGACGATCATGGTCAGGCTGGTCGACAGCCCGCACAGGACGGAGAAGATGCCGAAGCCGATCATCCCGACGATAAAGGTCCGCACCGTGCCGAACCGCCCGGCCAGCCAGCCGGTCAGCGGCACGCAGATCGCCTCCGCCACGGCGTAGGAGGTGATGACCCAGGTCCCTTGCGTGGTCGACACGCCCAGCGACCCGGCGATATGCCCGACGCTGACATTGGCGATGGTGGTGTCCAGCACCACCATGAAGTTGGTCAGGCCCAGCAGCAGCCCGGCCAGCAGCAGCCTGGGACCGGTGAAGGGCGTGAACGTGTCGTCGCGGGCCATGGTTGCGCCTACCGGCCCGAAACGTCGATCTCGGCCGTCATCGACAGGCCGACGCGCAACGGATGGGCGGCAAGTTCACGCGGATCGAGCGCGACGCGCACCGGCAGGCGCTGCACCACCTTGATCCAGTTGCCGGTCGCGTTCTGCGCCGGGATCAGCGCAAAGGCGGAACCGGTCCCGCCGGAGAAGCCGACCACGCGGCCGTGATATTCCACGTCCCCGCCATACAGGTCCGACGTGAGCACCACCGGCTGGCCGGGCCTCACGCGGGCGAGCTGCCCTTCCTTGAAGTTGGCATCGACGTAGACCTGTCCGACCGGGACGATGCGCATGATCGTGGCGCCCGGCGCGATCCGCTGCCCCAGCTGGATCGTGCGGCTGGCGACGACGCCATCGATCGGTGCGCGGATCACCGTCCGGTCCAGATCGAGCCGTGCCTGCCGCACGCGGGCCTCGGCCGCCAGCACGTCGGGCGCGGTATTGGCATCCGCACCCTGGACCAGTGCCTGGTTGGCGGCCAGGTTGCCGGCGGCGGCACCCTGCTGCGAGGTCGCCTGGGTCACCGCAGCGCGCGCCTGCGCCAGTCCCGCACGGGCCGCAGCCAGCGCGTTGGTGGCGGCGGTGATCTCGTCGCCGGAAACCGCGCCATTGGCCGACAGCGCCTGCCGCCGGTCGAAATCGACCTGCGCCTTCTGGAACAGGGCCTGCGCGCTTTGCAGCTGCGCCCGTGCACCCGCCACATCGGCGCCGCGCGCCTGCACCTGCGCCGACAGGGCGGTGCTGGTGGCGGAAGTCTGGCCGAACTGGCGACGCGCCTTGGCGAGATCGGCCTCGGCCGCGGCCAGCGCGATGCGGGCGTCGCTGTCATCCAGCCGCACGAGCACGTCACCGCGCTTCACCGCCTGCGTGTCGGATGCCGACACCGCCACCACCTGTCCCGCCACCATGGGCGTGATCTGCGCGGTCTCCGCCCCGACATAGGCGTTGTCGGTCTCGACATAATGGCTGCCGACCAGCGCGTACCACAGGCCATAGCCCGCGCCCGCCAGCAGCACGATCGCGGCGATGGCGCCCAGGGCCTTCCGGCGCTTGCCGGTGCGCGCCGAGGTGTCGGCGGGGAGGTCGGCAGCAGGGGCATCAGCCATGGATCGGATCCTTGTCGATGGGGGCAGCGGCGGCCGTGGCGGGGAAACCGCCACCCAGCGCGCGCACGAGAGCGATGTCGAGGGTGAAGGCTCGCGCCTGCAGATCGGCGACGATCCGCTGCGCCTGCAATGCACGGTCCTGTGCGGTCAGCACGTCCACGAAGCGGGACAATCCGCCTTCGTAGCGCTGGCGCGCGATGTCATAGGCGGCGGTGGCATCCTGCAGTGCCTCCTGCTGTTCCCGCAGGCGCACAGCCAGCGCGCGCTGGCTGACCACCGCATCGGCGACGGCCTGATAGGCGCCGGTCACCGTGCGGTCGTAATCGGCCACGGCCAGGTCATAGCTGCCGCGCGCCACGCGGTATTGCCCCTGCAACTGCCCGCCACGGAAGATCGGCAGGCTGACCGCCGGGCCGGCGCTGCCGAAGGTCGATCCCCCGCGCAGCAGATTGTCGAGGCCGAACGACTGGAAGCCCAGCACGGCCGACAGGCTGAGTGACGGGTAGAAATCGGCCCGCGCCACCTTCACGCGGGCGGCCTCCGCCTCCACCCGGGCCAGCGCGGCGAGCACGTCCGGGCGGCGGGCGATCAGGTCGGTGGTCACGCCGGCGGGCAGGCCGCGCGGGGCGATCGCCACCGCAGGCTCCGCGATGGCGAGACCACGATCCGGCCCCTGGCCCAGCAGCGCGGCCAGCCGGTTGCGGGTCAGCGCGATCTGCTCGTCCGTGGCGGCGATCTCCGCCCGCGCCGCCGGCACGGCCGATTGCGCCTGCTTCAGTTCGGCCTGCGTATCCAGCCCCGCCGTCACGCGATCGGCGGTGAGCCGCTCGGTCTGCTCGCGGATCTCCAGCGCGGTGACCTCCACCGCACGGGCGGCGAACAGGCGCGACAGGTCGGCATAGGCATTGGCGATCGTGGTCGACAGCGTCAGGCTGGCTTGCGCCCCGTCCAGCCGCGCGGCCGCCGCATCGGAGCGGGCCGCGGCATAGCCGGCCCGGTTGCGGCCCCACAGGTCGAGATCGAAGCCCAGATCGGCGGAGACGCGCCCGGTATCGTTCCAGCCGCGCGGCACGAAGGCGGCGGGAATGCCGTTATTGTAGCTCTGCTTCGTGGCGGCGATGCTGCCGTTCAGGTCCACGCTGGGCAGGCGCGCGGCGCCGGCCTGCTGGGCGTAGCCTTCCGCCTGCCGCACCCGGGCCGCCGCTGCCGCGACGTCGGGCGATCCGGCCAGCCCTTCGGCGATCAGCGTATCCAGCTGCGGATCGCCGTAGCCGCGCCACCAGTCCAGCTGGGGCCACGGGGTGCCGGCTGTGTCCGCAAGGGTCTGGCCGGCGGCGTAGGCCTGCGCGGGGGCGACCTGCGGCACCGGGTCGAGGTTCGGCACGGTCGCGCAGGCGGACAGCAGCAGCGCGGCGAGCGGCGCCGCGCGCCGAACGGATCGAAAATCGGGAAGCATCATGAGATTGGCCGTACTATGTGGTACAGTTCGTCAGATGATGCTGCGGCGCACACTTGTCAACCCGGAAATGTACCGTATAGTACACCTGGTGAGCGATGTAGAGAAACAGGTACCTGATCAGGCACTTACGCCCCGCCAGCAGGAGCGGCGCGCGGCGATCGTGGCGGCGGCGCGGCAATCCTTCCTGGCAAAGGGCTATGCCGCTACATCCATGTCCGGCCTGCTGAAGACGCTCGGCGGGTCGAAGGCGACGCTGTGGAGCTACTTCCGGTCCAAGGAGGAGCTGTTCGCGGCGGTGATCGAGGATGTGACCGCATCCTTCCGCCAGCAGATCGAGACCGACCTGCTGAACCCGGGCGATCTGGAACAGACGCTGGTCGCGTTCTGCCGCAGCTTCATGGCACGGATGACGCATCCTGACGGGGTCGCCACCTGGCGGCTGGTGATGGCGGAAAGCAGCCGCTTCCCTGAGGTGGGCCTGATCTTCTACCGCGAGGCGGCCAGCCAGGTGGAACGGAGACTGGCCGGTTACCTGCAGCAGCAGATCGATGCCGGGCGTCTGCGCGATGAAGGCGCGCTGGACATGGCGCGGCTGCTGATGGGCATGCACAAGGCGGGGCTGCACCGCCGGCTATGGGGCGTGGAGCCCGCCGACGGCGCCGATGCGGATGCGGATGCGCGCAGGTTCGTCGGCTACTTCCTGCGCCTGTTCGCCGTGCCAGGCTGATACGTCAGGCCGGGCCGACCACCAGCGTCACCTCGCCCGCCTGCAGCCCGTCCGCCTCGGCCCGCACCACCACGGTGCCCGGGCGGTTGCCGACCCGCACGATCGCCTGGCACAAGCCGTTGAAGGCGTGCCGCTCGCTTGCCACGTCCGCCTCCACGCTGGTCGGGTTGCCGTTGCCGACGCCGATCACCTGACCGCGACCCTGCACGATGAAGCGCACCAGATTGCCGGCATCGGGCACCGGGCGACCGCGCCGATCCAGGATCTCGGCCCGCAGCACCGCCACGTCGTCGCCCGTGGCAGTCAGCCGGCGGCGGTCCGCGGTCAGTTCCACCCGATAGGCCGCATCGGCCGTTTCCACGATGTCGCGCGCGGTGCGCAGCTTGCCGTCCATGCCGCGCGCCTCCAGCTTGCCGGGCTCGTACGGCACCTGCCAGGCCAGATGCCCATCCACCGGCATCGGCTTGCGCCCGAGGGAGTCGCCATTGAGGAACAGCTCCACCTCCGGCGTATTGCCGTGCACCCACACCTCGATGTTCTCGCCCTCGCGCCCCGGCCAGTTCCAGTGCGGCAGCACGTGGACCAGCGGCTCGGCCGGGCGCCACCATGCGCGGTAGTAATAGAAATTGTCCTTGGGGAAGCCGCAGGTGTCGGTCACCCCGAAATAGCTGGAGATGCTGGGGAACCTGGGGAAGGGTGTCGGCTCCCCGCGATAGTCGAACCCGGTCCAGATGAAGCCGCCGGCGATCCACGGCCGGGTCGCGCCGATCCGCCACCAGGCCTCCGCCGTGCTGGCCCACCAGGGATGCTCGGTATCATAGGCGCGCAGCACCTGCCGTTCGGGATCGTTGGCATAGGCGCCGCGGGTGGCGACGGTGCTGCCCGTCTCGCTGCCATAGACCGGCACGTCCGGGTGGGCGGCATGGAATGCGTCCATCTGGTCCGTGCGGTAGTTGAAGCCGACCACGTCGACCACGGTGGCCACGCCCTTGTCCCAGCTATTGTCCAGCGCGAAGGTGCTGGGGCGGGTCGCGTCCAGCCCGCGCACGCGGTCCTGCATGGCGGCCGTGATGCGCGCGCCGCGCTGCGTACCCTGATGCGGCTCTTCGTTACCCAGCGACCAGGCGATCACGCACGGATGGTTGCGGTCGCGCCGCATGATCCGCTCCAGCTCGTCCATGGCGACGGGATCGCTGCTGTTGCGGCGCGCCTCCACGATCATCATCATGCCCATCTGGTCGGCGGCATCCAGCAGGGCGGCGGCCGGCGGATTGTGCGCGCTGCGCCAGGCGTTGCAGCCCATTTCCTGCATCTGCGCGATGCGCCAGCGGTGCAGCGCATCGGGGATGCCGGTGCCGACGCCCGCATGATCCTGGTGGTTGCACACGCCCAGCAGCTTGGCCGGCTGTCCGTTCAGCAGCAGGCCGCGCGCCGCATCGAAGCGGATGTGGCGCACGCCGAACGGCGTCTCGTATCGATCCACCACCGCATCGCCCACGCGAACCTCGCTGACGAGACGGTACAGGGCGGGGTCGGCGGGCGACCACAGGCGCGGGGCGGGCAGCACCGCATCGGCCTCCACGCTGATCGTGTCGCCGGCCGGAATGGTGAGCGTCTGGTCCGGCAGTCGCACCGCCTCCCGCCCGTCAGGCCCGGCGACATGCTGGCGCAGCACGCCGGTCGCATCCTCCCCACCGGCATTGCGCACCTCCAGCGTGGCGGTGACGCGCGCGCCGGCAGGCTCGGTCACGCTGCGCACGTAGCTGCCCCATTGCGGCACGTGGACGGGTGCCGCGCGCACCAGGTCCACATGGCGGTAGATGCCCGCCCCTTCGTAGAACCAGCCTTCGCCCAGCGTCGCATCGACCCGCACGGTCAGCACGTTGGGTCCGCCGTCATAATCCAGGAAATCGCCGATGGAGACGCCGAACGGGGCATAACCGCTCTCGTTGGTGCCCACGACGTAGCCGTTCACGAAGATCGTCGCGTCGCGGAACACGCCGTCGAACTCGAGCCACACCGCCCGGTCGCGGTCACTTGCCTCGATCGGCAGGGCAATGCGGTACCAGCCGATAGAGTTTGCGGGATGCGCCCGGCCGATCGCCTTGAAGCCATGGGCGGCCACGGCATCGGCGGTGTTCTCCGGCGCAGGCTCCGCCGGCGGCGCGAAGGGCAGCTCCACCGCCCAGTCATGCGGCACGCGCACCTGTCGCCAGTCACTGTCGTCGAAGCCTGGCTGCGCCGCATCGGCGGTTGCCGCGCCAGCCTTGGCAAAGGTGCGCTGGTTGCGGCCCCAGCCGAAATCGGCCTCCATGTCAGCGGCATGGCCCAGATGGAACCGCCATTCGGCCAGCCGTGTCACGGAACGGGGATTGGCCGGTGCCCGGCGGGTCTGCGCCGCCGCACGAGTCGGCAGGCCGGCAAATGGCAGCACCGCACCGGCCACCATACCCGCAGCCATCAGGTTCCGTCGGCCGATCCTCATGCGCTTTGTTCCCGTCCGCTAATTGTCAGATCACGGCTAGTAGCTTGGCCATGGCAGCGCCAGTGCTCTCGTCAGACTGGCGCCGGCCCCGTGGAATTGCCGATCACCAGCTCCAGCGCAATGTGATCCTGCACCGGGGCGGCGGGCGTCTGGCCGATATGCGCCAGCAGGCAGCGCGTGGCGCGGCCGGCGATCATGCGCATCGGACGGCGCACCGTGGTCAGCGCCGGGCTGACCATGGCGGCGACATCCGTGCCGTCGAACCCGGCGACCGACAGCTGCGCCGGAACCGCCAGCCCGCGCTGCTCCGCCGCCTTCAGCACGCCGGCGGCCATCAGGTCGTTGCAGGCGAAGATGGCGCTGGGCGGAGCGTTGCCATCCAGCAGCCGCGCGGCGGCCGCCATGCCGGAGGCGAAGCCGTAATCGCCCTCCACGATCATCTCCGGCCGCAGCACGATGCCGCTGTCCGCCAGCCCGCGGGTGAAGCCGGCAGCGCGTTCCTGCGAGGATGCGCGGCCTGCCGGCCCGGTGACCAGCGCGATGCGCCGATGGCCCAGGGCCGCCAGATGCGTGCCCACCGCGGCGCTGGCCTGCGCATCGTCGGCCACCAGCACCGTGGGGTATCCTGCCAGTTGCCGGCTGGCGAGCGCCACCGCCGGCACGCCCAGCCGCGCCAGGGCGGCGGGCAGGCCGGGTACCTCCGATACGGGCGACAGCACGATCAGCCCGTCGACGCGCGACCGGCGGGCAAAACCGGTCAGCTGCTGCACGATGTCCGGGTCCGCCACACGGGCCGGGCGCACCAGCAGTTCGTGCCCGCTATCGCTGCACACCTCCGCGATGCCGCGCTGGATGGCGCCCAGCACATGGGCGTTCTCGTCCCCCTGGATAACCGCGATCAGCTGCGACCGCCCGCTGGCCAGCGCCTGCGCCCGGGCGCTGGGGGTGAAGCCGAGGCTGGCGATCACCTGCTCGATCGCGTCGCGCGTCGCCGCGCCCACCTTGGGGGAGCGGTTGATGACGCGCGACACCGTGCGCACAGACACGCCCGCCGCCGCCGCCACATCGACAATGGTGGGCGCGCTGCTCATGCAGGATCAGTCCAGCGGATCGTCCAGGCGGTAGGCGCGCCGGACCAGCCCGTTGGTCAGCTCCTGCGCCAGCTCGGCCGCCTCCCAGTCCTCCAGCCGGTGTTCCGCCACCAGCCGCGCCAGGAAGGCGCAGTCGACCCGACGGGCGACATCGTGCCGCGCGGGGATCGACAGGAAGGCGCGCGTATCGTCGTTGAAGCCGACCGTGTTGTAGAAGCCGGCGGTCTCCGTCGTCATCTCGCGGAAACGGCGCATCCCCTCGGGGCTGTCATGGAACCACCAGGACGGACCCAGCTTCAGGCACGGATAATGCCCGGCCAGCGGCGCCAGCTCGCGGGCATAGGTGCTCTCGTCCAGGGTGAACAGGATGATGGACAGGGTGGTGCTGGTGCCGAACCGGTCCAGCAGCGGCTTCAGCGCGGCGACATAGTCGGTGCGGGTCGGGATGTCCGCGCCCTTGTCGCGCCCGTGGCTGGCGAACAGGCCGCCATTGTGATTGCGGAACGCACCCGGATGGATCTGCATCACCATGCCGTCCTCCGCGCTCATGCCGGCCATCTCGGTCAGCATCTGCGCCCGGAACAGCTCGGCATCGGCGGCGGTCCAGCTGTCGCCGCAGACCTTCAGGAACAGCGCCTCGGCTTCCGCCGGAGACAGGTTGGCGGTCTGCGCGGTGGGGAAACCATGGTCGGTGGCGGTGGCGCCGATGGCGCGGAAGTCGGCGCGACGCTTGCGATGCGCGGCCAGGTAGCCCTGCCAGCTCCAGACGTCCTCGCCCGTCAGTTCGGCAAAGCGCGCCATGGCCGGACGGAACGCCTCGTGCTCCACATCGATCACGCCATCGGGGCGGTAGGTGGACACGACGCGGCCGTTCCAGCCCGATGCGCTGATTGCCTCGTGATGCGCCAGGCTTTCATGCGCGCCTTCGGTGGTGGCCAGGAATTCGATGCCGAACCGGTCGAACAGCGCACGCGGGCGGAACGCCTCGGTCGCCAGCTGTTCGGTGATGGTGTCGTAATACAGGTCGGCGCTGTCCGCCTCCAGCGCGACATCCATGCCGAACACGGTGGCAAAGGCATGGTCCAGCCACATGCGCGACGGGGTGCCGCGGAACAGATGGTAATGCTGTGCGAACAGCCGCCATGCCGCCCGCGGGTCGGCCGCCGGTGCCACGCCATGCGCAGGTACGCCCAGCGATTCGAGCGCGATGCCCTGCGAATAGAGCATACGATACAGATAGTGGTCCGGCGCCAGCAGCAGCTCCGTGGCATTGGTCCAGTTGGCGTTGGTGGCGAACCAGGCCGGATCGGTGTGCCCGTGCGGGCTGACGATCGGCAGGTCGGCAATGCCGGCATAAAGCTGGCGCGCAATGGCGCGGGTATCGGGATCGGCAGGGAGCAGGCGATCTTCGTGCAACACCAATGGACGCATGTTTTCCTCACAAAATGGCGGTCTGGCGACTTGTGCCAACGTTGGCACAAATGATACCACGCTGCAAATGAGCGTTATCGACCAGATTGACCTTGCTGCGGTGCAGATCGACGAACGCGACAATGTCGCGATCGCGCTGCGCGCGATCCCTGCCGGCGAAGTGGTGGAGGTGGCCGGCCGGCGCATCACCCTTCGCGATCCGATCGAACAGGGGCACAAGCTGGCGCTGGTGGCGCTGGCGCCCGGCGACCAGGTCCTGCGCTATGGCTGGCCGATCGGCAGCGCGACGCAGGGCATCGAGCCCGGTGCGCATGTCCACAGCCACAACGTACACACCAACCTGTCGGGTGAGGAGCCGTACCGCTACGACCCGGTGCAGTTCCCGCTGCCGCCAGTGGCGGAGGATCGCTGGCGCTTTGCCGGGTACCAGCGCGCCGATGGCAGCGTGGGCACACGCAACCAGATCTGGGTGATCCCGACCGTCGGCTGCGTCGGCCGCACTTCGCAGCGGCTGGCGGCGGAGGCGAACAGGCGTCATGGCAATAGCACCGATGGCGTGCTGGCCTTCGCCCACCCGTTTGGCTGCTCGCAGCTTGGCGACGATCTGGACGGCACCGCGCGGATCCTGGCGGCGCTGGCCTGCCACCCCAATGCCGGCGGCGTGCTGCTGCTGGGCCTGGGGTGCGAGGAGAACCAGCTGAGTGCGCTGATCGAGCGTATTCCCGAACCCTACCGCGCCCGGATGCGGACGCTGGGCGCGCAGTTCAGCCTGGACGAGATGGGCGAGGGTGCCGAGGCGATCGACGCGCTGGTGGAGCAGGCCGCGGCCGACCGGCGCACCGAGGTCGGGCTGTCCGCGCTGCGGCTGGGTCTGAAGTGCGGCGGGTCCGACGGGTTCAGCGGGCTGACCGCCAATCCCCTGATCGGCCGCGCCGCCGATGCGGTGGTCTCCGCCGGCGGCACCGCGCTGCTGACGGAGATCCCCGAAGTGTTCGGTGCCGAGCGCCTGCTGATGGCCCGCGCGCGCGACGAAGCCACGTTCCATTCGCTGGTGGAGCTGGTGAACGGCTTCAAGGCGTATTTCCTGTCGCATGGGGAGCCGATCAGCGAGAATCCCAGCCCCGGCAATGTCGCGGGCGGCATCACCACGCTGGAGGAGAAATCGCTCGGCGCGGTGCAGAAGGGCGGCCGTGCGGCGGTGGTCGACGTGCTGCGTTATGGCGAGCGGCTGCGGCGCACCGGCCTCACCATCCTGGAGGCGCCGGGCAACGATGCCGTGTCCACCACCGCGCTGGCTGCGGCGGGCGCCACGCTGACGCTGTTCTCCACCGGCCGCGGCACCCCGCTGGGCAGCCCGGTGCCGACCATGAAGCTGGCGACCAATCACGGTCTCGCCGCCCGCAAGCCCGACTGGATCGACTTCGATGCCGGGTCGGTGCTGGATGACGGGCTGGATGCCACGGCCGAGGCGCTGCTGGACCGGATCTGTGCGGTCGCCAGCGGCGAACCGGCCCGCAACGAAGTACATGAGGAGCGCGATATTGCCATCTGGAAGAGGGGCGTGACCCTGTGAGCGAACCCACCCGTCTGTCGCGCGCCACCCTGGCGCAGCGCGCGCCCGGCATCGCCGCGCCCGTCTACCAGCTGGAGAGGCGCACCCCCGGCATCGTCCATTTCGGCCCCGGCGCGTTCCACCGCGCGCACCAGGCAGCCTATGCCGACGCCGTGCTGGACAGCGATCCGCGCTGGTCGATCAGCGAGGTCGCGCTCAATTCCACCGGCACCGCCGACGCGCTGCAGCCGCAGGACGGGCTGTATGTGCTGGCGCTGCTGTCGGAAACGCCGGAATACCGCATCATCGGCTCCATCGCGGAGCTGCTGACAGCGCGCGGGCAGGGCGAGCTGATCCTGCAGCGCCTGGCTGCCCCGACCACGCAGCTGGTGACTTCCACGGTGACGGAGAAAGGCTACTGCCTGTCACCCGATGGCGGGCTGGACATGAATCATCCCGGCATCGCGGCGGAGCTGGCGGGCGGTGCGCCGACCACCTTCATCGGCTGGCTGGTGGCTGGCCTTGCCCGGCGCAAGGCGGAAGCCGGCGGGCCGCTGACAGTGCTGTCGTGCGACAATCTGGCGCATAATGGCGCGCGGCTCGGCCGTGCGGTGCGCGAATATGCCGAGGCGACGGATGCCGATCTGGCCGCATGGATCGCGGACAATGTCAGCTTTCCGTCCTCCATGGTGGACTCGATCACGCCCGCCACGACCGATGCCGTGCGCGATCAGGTGGCTGCGGCGACCGGGTTGCAGGATGCCTGGCCGATCCAGCGCGAACGCTTCACGCAGTGGGTGATCGAAGACGATTTCCGCGGTGCGCGTCCCCCGTTCGAGACCGCCGGCGTGCAGTTCGTACGCGATGTCGCCCCGTTCGAGGAGGCGAAGCTGCGGCTGCTGAACGGCCCGCATTCCACGCTGGCCTATCTCGGCCTGCTGCTGGGGCACGAGACCGTGGCCGACGCGATGCGCGACCCCGATCTCAGCGCCTTCGTGGCGCGCATGATGCACGAGGATATCGCCCCGACACTGCGTACGCTGGAAGGCATGGAGCTGGCCGACTATGCCGACAGCGTGCTGGACCGGTTCCGCAATCCGGCGATCCGCCACCTGCTGTCGCAGATCGCGTGGGACGGATCGCAGAAGCTGCCCTTCCGCATCCTGGGCACGGTGCTCGACCGGCGCCGCGCCGGGCTGCCGACCGGGCGGCTGGCCGTGCCGCTGGCGGCCTGGTTCCGCTTCCTGGCGCTGCCGCGTGGCGATGGCGACAAGCTGGTCGATCCGCTGGGCGACCAGCTCGCTCCCCTCGCGGCTGCCGGCGACGTCGATGCTCTGCTGGCCGTGGAGGCGGTGTTCCCGCGCGAGCTGGCCGCTGATGCGGAGTTCGTGGCGGCGCTGAAACAGGCGCATGCGGCGATGAGCAACCGGAATGCCACCGCCAGCATGCTGAAAACAGCGTTGTGACGGGTCACGGGAGAGGACACGCGTGAACACGATCGAACAGGGGGCGGCACACGGCCGGCGCTATCGCTGGGTGATCGTCGGCCTGCTGCTGGCGGCGACGATCATCAACTATGTCGACCGGCAGATGATCGGCCTGCTGAAGCCGACCCTGCAGGAGGAGTTCGGCTGGAGCGAAGGCGATTACGCCAACATCGTGCTGTGGTTCCAGGCGGCATACGCGATCGGTTACCTGGGGTTCGGCGCCACGATCGACCGGATCGGCGCCAAGGCCGGTTATGCCTTCGCCTTCGTGATCTGGACCGCGGCGCATATCGCGCATGGCCTGGTCAGCACGGTGGCAGGCTTCTCTGCCGTGCGCTTCGCGCTGGGCATCGGTGAATCCGGCAACTTCCCCGCCGGGCTGAAGGCAGTGGCGCAGTGGTTCCCGCCCAAGGAGCGCGCCTTTGCCACCGGCATCTTCAACGCCGGATCCAATGTCGGCGCGATCATTACCCCGCTGCTCGTCCCGATCCTGACCATCGCCTATGGCTGGCAATGGACCTTCATCATCACCGGTGCGGTCAGCCTGGTCTGGCTGGTCGCCTGGCTGGTGCTGTACCGCAATCCGCCCGTAGACCAGTCCGCCTATGTCGCGCCGCCCGCGCCGGCGGACAATGCGATCGAGGCGCCCGCCATCGCCGCCGCTGCCGCCACCACGCCGGTCGGCGCTCCGCCGAAGATCGGCTGGCTGGCAGTGCTGCGCATGCGCGAGACCTGGGCCTTTGCCAGCGCCAAGTTCCTGACGGATCCGATCTGGTGGCTGTTCCTGTTCTGGCTGCCCGACTTCTTCAATCGCCGCCACGGGCTGGAACTGGCGCAGTTCGGCCCGCCGCTGGTGGCGATCTATCTGGTTGCCGATATCGGCAGCGTGGCCGGAGGGTGGAGCAGCATGCGCATGATGCGTGGCGGCATGAGCCAGAACAAGGCGCGCAAGCTGACCATGCTGCTGTGCGGGCTGTTCGTGGTGCCGATCATCTTTGCGCAATATGTCGACAGCCTGTGGGGCGCCGTGGCGCTGATCGCGCTGGCTGCCGCCGGGCATCAGGCCTGGTCCGCGAACCTGCTGACGCTGCCATCGGATACCATCCCGCAGAACGGGATCGGCAGTGCCATCGGCATCGGCGGTGCGGCCGGCGCGATCGGCGGCATGTTCATGGCGCAGTTCACCGGCTGGGTGCTGGACACGACCGGCAGCTACTGGCCGGTGTTCCTGGTCGCGGGCACGGTGTACCTGCTGGCGCTGGGCGTGATCCAGCTGCTGGTGCCCCGCATTCCGGATCGCTCCGCCGCCTGACGGACGCCTGTCGTACGAACTCCTGCGCCCGCCGGCATCCGTGCCGGCAGGCGTTTTCATGTGTCCGGCGGGCAACTGACTCCCACATGGCGAATAAGCGTTTCATATTTTCATAGGCAGGGCGGTTTTTGTTTGTCATACAAACGAACAAGAAGACTCGAGTGGGGAGTGACAGCGGTTCGATAGCGGTGCGTGGGGCACCACTTCGGACCAGCGCGACGGCAGGTCGGCCGTCATTCCCAGGTATAACGCAGAACAACTGCTCCGGCCGGTCATCGGTCGGCATAATCGCATCAGGGGAGAGAGTGCATGCGTGGAGTGGAATTGCGGCGCGTGGCGCAGGTGACGGCATCGTGGGCGGTGCTGGGGCTGGCGCTGGCATCGGGCAGCGGACAGGCACTGGCCCAGGCGGCACCCGGTACGGAAGCCGGTGCCCCGGTCATCACCGGCAGTTCGCGGCAGGATGTGGATCCCGCTCCTGACACGGTAGCTGATGCTACCCCTGGCGACGAGATCATCGTCAGCGGCGCCCGCGAAAGCCAGCAGAGCGCCAACGCCCGCAAGCGGAACGCCCGCACCGCGACAGATTCCCTGGTGGCGGACGACATCGGCTCCTTTCCCGACCGCAACGTGAACGAGGCGATCAGCCGCATTCCCGGCGTGGCGCTGGACCGCAACGAATTCGGCGAAGGCGCCGGAATCGCCATTCGTGGCAACGGCCCTGACCTGACCCGCGTGGAGCTGGACGGCGTCGGCGTGCAGAGCACCACCGGACTGGCACTGGGCGCCCCGCGCGGCGCCGACTTGCGTGAATTGCCGGCGGAGTTGGTCAAGAGCATCGACGTGGTCAAAGGCTCCACCGCCGACATGACCGAAGGGTCGATCGGCGGCACCGTGCAGATCAAGACCCGCTCCGGCCTGGATTTCGACGATTTCTTCATCACCGCACGCGCCGGCGTGACGCAGAACTCGCTGGGCAAGGACTGGACGCCGGATTTCAGCGGCGTCGTGGCGGACAAGTTCTTTGATGACCGGTTCGGCGTCATCCTGTCCGGCACCTATTCCAAGATCCAGAACAACGGCCACAATTTCGAGAACGTCCAGTCGGGCAACCAGGGCTATGCCCGTGTCTACGACTTCGACCAGTCGCCGGAAAAGACCTTCGAGTACAATCTCGACACGCTGGGCACCGATGCGGCCGATGTCCGCTTCGCCAACAGCACCTTCACGCCGCGCACGCTGCTGGAAACCATGATTGCCGCCGGTTCGAAGGATGCCTGCCTGACCGCGCTGCCCTTCCTGGCAACCTCGGCCAGCGCCGCCTTGAAGAACCAGCGCAATCTGGAGCAGCGGTCCTGCCTCAACCAGTGGGCGGACGAGACACCGTCGCTGATCCGCCAGTTTGTGAACACCCAGACGGAGGAACGCTATTCGATCGACGGGCGTATCGATTTCGAGATCACGCCGGACTGGACCGTGTTCGCGAAGGGCACGATCGCCAATCGTACGGCCGACGACCAGCAGCGCACCCGCAATCTCGTCAATCTCTTCAGCGAGAATGTCGGTGGTACGTTCAACGTCAACACGGCGACGAACCCCGGACGGCGCACGGTATCTCCGTTCGCACCCGAGGGTTATTTCCTGTTCGACCCGCTATACTCGCCGCGCACCTTCCAGGGCACAGGCACGCCCACCCCGCCCCTGGCGCAGGTGACCGGCGTGGTGCTGAATGCGCGACCGGACAGCATTGTCGTGGACGATCTGCACAATGTCACCGGCTTCACGCTGACAAACAATTCGGTCGGCATCGACCAGATCGACAACACGATCACCAACAAGTCCGATTACGTCCAGGCAGGTACCAACTATTACGGCGAGACGTGGGAGGTCGAGGCGTTCGTCGGCATGACCAACGCGTCCAGCAGCCGGTTCGACAAGCGGTTCTCCCGGTCGTACCAGTATGGCGATGCCACATTGGCACTGCAGGAAAACGGCCTGTGGGACATCCAGCTGCCGGACAATTTCGACGACACGAACCCTGCCAATTTCGTGCAGCTGAACCCGGTGCCGTGCGTCAACAATTCGACCGTCGCGCCGCCCAACTGTATCGCACAGACCGCGGTTGCTGCTGGTGAGTTCAACCCGGCAACCCCCGCCTACACCCAGGCGCAACTGCCGCTCGTCACGCCCAGTTTCGGCCTGCAATATTCCCCGCGTGCGGGTGAGGCGTCGGAGAAAATCGCCAAGCTGGACGTATCGTACAAGGTGAATGACGAGATACCGTTCTTCACCCGCTTCAAGGCCGGCGCGATGTACCGCCGGAACGACACGCAATCGTGGGGCAATGGGGGCTATACGGTGGCCAGTGCGGTGGGCACCTTCGGACAGGCCGGCTATATCCCGGCAGTCGTGGTGCCGCGGGCGATCGTTCGCGGTAGCCTGCGTGCATGCCAGCCGACAGCGACCAGCACAGTCGGGTGCAATTACGGCTTCGTGCCCAGCACCAACCCGGCCTTTGGCCGCGAAGGTGTCGATACGCTGACGCCGGATCAGTTGCGCCAGCTGTTCATGGATACACTGGAAGAGTCGGATTCGGATTACTTCGGCGATCTGCCAAACCGCGGCAACCTGCCTGGCAACTGGCAGGGCATCAAGGTAGCCGAGCTGTTCGAACAGCTGGGCAACAACCAGTTCATGAACTTCGACTGCCTGAGGGAATGCACCGGTAGCGACGGGCAGGTCTATGCCCAGCCGACCACCCTGACGCAGGAGACGATCAAGAACGTCTATGCCATGTTCGACTTCGAACTGGATCAGCTGCCGCTGGGTCTGGTGCTGAACGGCAACGTCGGTATCCGCGGGGTCATGCGCGACGTGAAGGGCACCGGCTTCCAGACGCTGCAGTCCATCACCATCACGCCCAGCTACAACCCAGCTGTTCCGAACGCACCAGGCGGCACCGTCACCCGCAGTTTTTCCCAGAACACCACGCTGACCGGCAAGACCAACAACTGGCTGCCCAGCTTCAACGTAAACCTGTGGGCGTTCGACGAGACGGTGGTGCTACGCGCTTACGGTGCGAAGACGGTGGCCCTGCCCAGCCCGGGCCTGCTGGTCGCAAGCGGCAACTGCATCATCGACCAGCGTGACGTGCTGGACGGCGATGGCGAGCTGGGCTGCACCGGCCGGGTCGGCAACCCCAATCTCAGCCCGTTCGAAGCGTGGAGCTACAATGCCAGCCTGGAATGGTACCCGAATTCGGATACCCTGCTGTCGGCGACTTTCGGTCGGCTGGATGTGACCACAGGACGGCCGATCAACGTGACTTCGACCCTCCGCCCGTTCGCCGGCAGCACCCAGATCGATCCGGGCACCGGCCTGCCGCTGTCGGACTTCACATTCACCATCCCGACCTATGCCGATGGTCCGGGTTATTCGCGCGACGTGCTGGAGTTCCAGGCCAAGACTGCCTTCACCTTCCTGCCGTGGTTCCTGCGTTATACCGGCGCGGATGCGAACATCTCGATCCTGTCGACGGCCGTCACCAGCGGCCAGCAGGACCCGCTGTCGGGCGACATCATGGGGGTGCCGGGCGAGTCCAAGTACACCACCAACGTCTCGCTGTGGTATGATGACCGCAAGCTGCAGCTGCGCGTCACCTACCAGGACCGGACCGAGGCCTTCCAGTGCATCACCCCGTGCGGCGGCACGGCCAATGCGTTCAACTATCCGGGTGAGCAGTGGACCAATGTCCGCCTGGCGGGGCCCGGCTACAATCCCGGCCGGCCGTTCTTCCGGAACGGCACGACCTTCATCGATGCCAAGATCGCCTACAACTTCAACGAGCGGTTCCAGATCTATGCGGAGGCTCGCAACCTGACGCGGGAAGCGCAGATCGAAGGCTCCGGCGAGTATGACCGCTTCGCCGACGGGACGGAGCGGGTGTACAAGCTGCGCTACGGCGGCCGTCGCCTGATGGGCGGTGTGCGCTTCACCTTTGGCAGCTGATCGCCAGCTGATCGCGTGAACCAGGGGGCGCCTTCCGGCAGCGGAGGGCGCCCCTTCCTTATCGGCCATCACCCCGTTACCGGAACGCCCATGCGCATCGCCCTGTTCGAACCGGAGATTGCCGGCAATGTCGGCGCCGTGCTGCGCCTGTGTGCCTGCATGGGCGCGGGCGTGGACCTGATCGAGCCGCTGGGCTTCCAGTGGAACGATCGCCGTGTGCGCCGCACCGCGATGGATTACATCGACCACGTGGCGGTGACGCGCCATGCCGACTTCGCCGCCTTCCGCGCGACGATCGGGCCTGCACGCCTGGTGCTGTTCACCACCAGGGCCGCGCACTCGGCCTACGAATTCACCTATCGCGCCGATGACGTGCTGCTGTTCGGCAAGGAAAGCGCCGGGGTGCCTGCCGCGATCGCGGATGCCTGCGATGCGCGGGTGCGCATACCCATGCGGCCGCAGGTGCGGTCCATGAATCTCGCCACCTCCGCCGCGCTGGCGCTGGGCGAGGGGCTGCGCCAGACTGCCACCCTGCCCCAGTGACCGAAGGATATGCCATGATCACCCTGTCCCGCCGCGCGGCCGCCGCCGGCCTGCTCGGCACCGCCATGCTGGCGGGCGCCGGCTGCGCCCATGCGCCGCGCGTCGCTGCGCCGGGTGACGGCTTCGTGTTCAGCTATTTCACCGGGGGCCGGGGCGAGGCGGCGGGGCTGCGGCTGGCGACCAGCCCCGACGGGCTGACCTGGCGGCCGGTGCGCGATGGCGCGGTGCTGCTGGTGCCGGAGGTCGGCGAGAGCAAGCTGATGCGCGACCCGTTCCTGCTGCGCGGGCCGGACGCGGGCGATCCGTGGCACCTGCTGTGGACCACCGCGTGGGAGGGGGTGACGCTGGGGCACGCGACCAGCCACGACCTCCTCACCTGGTCACCGCAGGCCGCGATCCCGGTGATGGCGGGCGTGCCCGGCATGCGCAATGTCTGGGCGCCGGAGATGATCTGGGATGCGGTTGGCCAGCAGTTCGTGCTGTTCTGGTCCAGCACCGTGACAGGCCGCTTTCCGGAAACGGCGGGCACATCCGAAGATGCCTACAACCACCGGCTGTATTACGCGACCACGCGCGACTTCCGGCAGATGTCTGCCCCGCAGGTGCTGCTCGATCCGGGCTTCAGCGTCATCGATGGCACCTTTGTCGAGCATCCGACGCTGGGCCTGCACCTGATCGTCAAGGACGAGACCCTGGTGCCCGAGAAGAAGCATCTGCGCATCGCCCGCGCGCAATCACCGACCGGCCCGTTCGGCGAACTGTCGCCGCCATTCTCGCCCGGCTGGGTGGAAGGGCCGACGACGGTGCAGGTCGGCGAGTGGACCTACGTCATATACGACCGGTATCGCGAAGGCAGCTGGGGCGCGGCCCGCTCGCGCGATCTGGTGCAGTGGGAGGATGCCGGCGCTGCCATCACCATGCCGCCGGGCGCCCGTCACGGCACGATCGTGCCGGCCCCCGCCGCGCTGATCGCGGGGCTCGGCTGACACTTCGCAAAATGGCGGATCGCTGGTAAAGTCCGACAAAAGGACTGTGAGAGGTTTGCCATGTTGATCACCCGCCGCGTGCTGCTGGGCAGCGCCAGCATCCTTGCCGTCTCGCTGTCCGCCGGCGGCGCGCTGGCGCAGATCGCCGCCTCGGCGCAGCGCCGGGTGGAACCGGTGCCGCTGCGCCATGTACGGCTGCGGCCCTCGCTGTTTGCCGACTCCCTTGCCGCCAATCGCGACTACCTGCTGGCGCTCGATCCCGAACGGCTGCTGCACAACTTCTACCGCTCGGCCAACCTGCCGGCGCCGCAGCCGGTCTATGGCGGGTGGGAGGCGATGGGCATTGCCGGCCACTCGCTGGGCCACTGGCTGACGGGTTGCGCGCTGATCGTGGCCGGCAGCGATGATGCACAGATCGCAGGCCGGCTGGACCATGCGCTGGCGGAGATGGCGCGCATCCAGGCGGCGCATGGCGACGGCTATCTCGGCGGCACCACCGTGGAGCGCGATGGCGAGACGGTCGACGGCAAGGTGGTGTTCGAGGAGGTACGCCGCGGTGACATCCGCAGCGGCGGGTTCGACCTCAATGGCGGCTGGGTGCCGCTGTACACCTGGCACAAGGTCCATGCCGGCCTCCTGGACGCCCACATGCTGGCCGGCAATCCACGTGCCATGCCGATCATGCTCGGTCTGGCCACCTATCTGGCCGACGTGCTGGAGCCGCTGACGGACGCGCAGCTGCAGCGCGTGCTGCATGCCGAACATGGCGGCCTGAACGAGACCTATGCCGAAACCTACGCTCTGACCGGTGATCCGCGCTGGCTGCGCCTGGCCGAACGCATCCGGCACAAGGCGGTGCTCGACCCGCTGACCGCGCAGACGGACAGGCTGGCCGGGCTGCATGCCAACACGCAGATCCCCAAGGTGATCGGCCTCGCCCGCCTGCACGAGCTGACCGGCGACCCGGCGCATGCGGCGACCGTGCGCTTCTTCCACCAGACGGTCACCGGCCATCACACCTATGTGATCGGCGGCAATTCCGAACGCGAGCATTTCGGCGAGCCGGACCGCCTGTCCACCCGCATCACCGAGGCGACCTGCGAGGCGTGCAACAGCTACAACATGATGAAGCTGACGCGGCACCTGTACAGCTGGCAGCCGGAGGCACGCTGGTTCGACTATTACGAGCGGGTGCAGCTGAACCACATCATGGCGCACCAGCGGCCCAGCGACGGGCGCTTCGTCTATTTCATGCCGCTCGCCGCCGGGGCGCGGCGGGTTTATTCCAGCCCGGAGGACAGCTTCTGGTGCTGTGTCGGCTCCGGCATGGAAAGCCACGCCAAGCATGGCGATTCCATCTGGTGGGCGGATGAGGACACGCTGTACCTGAACCTGTTCATCCCGTCGGAGCTGGACTGGGCGGAGCGCAACCTGGCGGTGACGCTCGACACCGCCATGCCGCTGGACGGTAGCGCCACGCTGACCGTGCGCCGTGCACCGCGCACGACCCACGCCATCGCGGTGCGCCTGCCCGGCTGGGCCGAAGGTGCGGCCCTGACCCTGAACGGGGAGCCGGCATCCTTCGCCACCCGCAACGGCTATGCCGTGCTGCAGCGCCGCTGGCGTGCCGGCGACACGATCGGCGTGACCCTGCCGATGACGTTGCAGGCGGAACCGACGCCCGACGATCCGGCGACCGTGGCCTTCACACACGGGCCGCTGGTGCTGGCGGCCGACCTGGGGTCGGCGGATGAGCAGTTCGGCGGGATCGGCCCCGCACTGATCGCCACCGGCGCGGCCACCACCGCGCTGGCGGCGGACGGCGCGGGCCGCTTTCGGGCGGCTGGCGCATTGGGCGAGGAGCTGCGGCTACTGCCCTTCTTCAACCAGTATGATCGCCGCGCCGCGGTCTACTTCCGGACCTTCACGCCGGACGGCTGGGCGGCAGCGCGCGAGGAATATGTCCAGGCGGCTGAGGCGTCGCAGGCGCTGGCCCGGCGCACGGTGGACGTGCTGTATCTGGGCGAGATGCAGCCGGAGCGGGACCATCAGTTCGCTTCCGACCGGAGCGAGGTGGTGAACTGGAGCGGCCGTTCGGCCCGGCGCCTGCGACCGGGCGAGTCGTTGCAGGTGCTGCTGGCACGGCGCCCCGGCCCCGCGATCCTGCGGCTGATGGTGGCGAAGGGTGACGTCGACCGGCGCATGATCGTGAGCGTCGACGGGCAGGAACTGGCAACCGGCACCGCCCCTGGCGTGACCGTCGGCAATCTGGCGGCGGTGGACTACATCATCCCGTCCGCCGGGGAGCAGGGCCGCGATCATGCAGAGGTGCAGGTCACCGCCGACAAGGAGGATGCGGTGGTCTACGAGATGCGGATGATGGCGCCGGAGGCGGCCAGCACCTGACATCGCCTTCCGTCATCGCGAGCGCGGCCGTCGGTGCGCTCGCGATGACGAGGCGGGATTACTTCCCGGCCACCTTGCCGGCCAGGTCGAAGCCCGGATGCGGCGGCTGGTTGTAGGCGGTGTTCTGCCAGGCGACGGCTGCGCGATAGACCGGGTCGTGCATCAGCGTCACCAGCCGGTGCTCGGTGGAATAGGGCGTGGTGTAGATGCGCAGCGCCCGGCTGTCCTCTGTCCGCACGATCAGCTCCTCCCGCCAGTCGCCCAGGATGTCGGCCGACAGTGCGGGGTTCTTCTTGGTGCCGTTGCCGGAGGCGACGTCGGCCGGCTGCAGCAGGGTGCTTTCGCTTGCCGCCTGCCAGTCCCACTTGGTGATGACGGTGCCGTCCAGCAGCTCGCGGGTGGCGTCCCCGTCCCACCAGATCGCGAAGTTGGCGGCTCGCGGCTTGGCGGAACCGATCGCCTCCCCCTTGGCGTTGTACAGGCTCGGGCTGTTGCTGGCCCAGCTTTCCGCACCCGGATGGCGCGGGTCGATGTCGGCGGCGATGCCGCGGCCTGTATCCTCCTGCGCCGGCGTGGACCACAGCACCTCGCCGGTGCGCGCATCCATCATGGCGGCACCGCGATTGCCGCTGGCGCGCATGTTCTCGTGCACGCCGAACTTCTCCAGGCCCGGACGCGTGGGATCGAGGTCGGACACATGCATGGCGTCGCCATGGCCCATGCCGCTACTCCACAGCCCGGCGCCATTATCGTCCAGCGCCATGGCGCCATAGATGATCTCGTCCCGGCCATCGCCGTCGACATCGGCCACCGACAGCTGATGATTGCCCTGTCCGCCGAACCGTTCGTTGCCGGGCACCGTGGAATCGAACAGCCAACGCTTCATCAACTGGCCATCACGGAAGTCGAAGGCCGCCACGGTGGTGCGCGTGTAGTAGCCGCGCGCCATGATTATGGAGGGCCGCTGCCCGTCCAGCCAGGCGACGCCCGCCAGCATCCGGTCCGACCGGTTGCCGTACTTGTCGCCCCACGTCGCCTCCGCCTGCTCGGGGGTGGGATTGTCCGTTTCCGGATGCCGCCGCGGCTCGAACGGCACGCTGGCGAGCGCGCGCCCGGTCGGCCCGTCGAATACGGTGAGATATTCCGGGCCGGACAGGATGCGCCCGGTGGTCCGCGCCACGCGGCTGCCGTCCGCCGCCGTTTCCGAGCCAGTGCGGTCGGCGCTGGCCACCGTGGCATCGCCGGCGCGCCAGTCGGCCGACGCATCGCCGATCACGGTGCCGGTGCCGTCCACCGTCCCGTCCGCGGTCTTGACCGCCAGCTCGGACCGGCCGTCCCCGTCGAAATCCGCCACCATGAACTGCGTGTAGTGCGCGCCCGAGCGGATGTTGCGGCCCAGGTCGATCCGCCACAGGCGGGTGCCGTCCAGCGTGTAGGCGTCCAGCAGCGTCGGCCCGGTATAGCCGCTCTGCGCATTGTCCTTCGCGTTGCTCGGGTACCACTTCACGATCAGCTCGTACCGGCCGTCCCCGTCCAGATCGCCGACCGAGGCGTCGTTGGCGGTGTAGGTGTAGGCTTCGCCGGTGGGCGTGGTGCCGCCGTCGGGCAGCTGCAGCGGTACGTTGAGGTAGCCCTCCGCCAGCACCGGCGCAGGCGCGCTCTGCTGCCCTTCGCGGCCGCCGGTGATTGCCGCCACGCTGTAGCGGGCGCCGGCGCCACCGGACCCGTCCACGAAGATCGTCGCGCCGGTCAGCGGCTGGGCCGTGATGCGCTGCCCGTCACGATAGATTGCGAAAGCGGTGCCGGCAGGATCATCCGCCAGCAGCCGCCAGCTGACCAGTGTGCCGCCGCTCTGCGCCGGCACGGCAACCACGCCGCGATCCAGCCGCTCCAGCTGGCGGCCGTTCACCGCCAGCGTGCCGCCGGAGCCTGCGGCCGCCTGGCCTGTCGGGGTTGTTGCGCTGGCGAGTGGCGCCTGCATGCCGCAGCCGGCCAGCGCGATCGTGGCCGTGCAGGCCAGAAGTGTGAATGTGTGCCGCAAGATCGTATCTCCCTGTCGCCGGACTTGCCGCCCGTTCTGCGTCTTGCGGTATTTGTCGTATAAGTAGCGGCATGACGCAACCCTTCCCACGATATGAAGGGCTGTCCCAATTGTCGCGAGTTGTAACCTACAGACGCCAGACCGCGAAATCGCGGACTGCCAGATGGCTCCAGGTCGTGCGCAGGCCGAAATGGCCGCGAGTGTAGGGTGCGGGGTCGCGCATGGTGAAGACGGGCGCGCCGTCGCGCAGCACCGCGATGTGCGGGCCGTCTGCGATCAGGCGGATGCGGATCGGCTGGTTGGGCACGATCATGGCGGCGGGATCGGTCCGGTCATGTTCGGGCAGCAGCGGCCGGTCGCCGTCGCGCCCGACATAGCGGCGGAGGCGGGTGGTGGTGTTCCGGTTGCCGCCGATGCCGACATAATACATCCGCAGGCGATCGTAGTCGGTGAAGGCGCCGCTGCGCGGCACATCCAGCACATTGCCGGTGGCGGCGCGGGTGTCCGTGGCCATCCAGAACGCGTTGACGTCGCTGACCTGGTCGAGCGGTCCGCCTGCGCTGATCGCCGTCACCGTATAGTCGATCGCCACCGGTCCGCTCAGCTCGGGCCGGAACCACAGGGTGATGCCGGCCGGTGCGGCGATGTCCAGCACGCCATCGGCGGCGCTGACCTGCGCGGGCTGCTCCGCCTCCACCAGCCATTGATCCAGCCCATGGCGGAAGTCGTCGCTGTGCAGCAGCACAGGATCGCGCCTGCCATGCACGCAGCCACCGGCCAGCAGCGTCGCGCCTATGCCGGCAAGCACCCGCCGCCGCCCGATCTCGCCCATGGTCCTGATCCCTTTAAGGCCGTGACAATCCCGGCCTGTCGTGCATTGTGGAACAAACATTCAGAATGTGGAGGATTGGATGCCGCCTGTCGAGGTCGATCGCCGCCGCCTGCTGGCCGGCGCCGCGCTGCTGCCGGTCATGGCCGCCATGCCCGCGCAGGCAGCCATCGCACGCCTGCCTTACCGCACCCTGCCCCTGTGGCCCGGCGCGGCACCCGGTGCGGAAGGGGTGACCGTCACGCAGCGCAGCGTGCTGCGCAGCCCGACCTCCTCGCCCGACGACCTGGCCTTCTATGGTATCACCCGACCCACGCTGACCTTGGTGCAGCCGGCGCAGCCGAATGGCACCGCGCTGCTGATGATTCCGGGCGGTGGCTATGAACGGATTGCCGCCAGCCCCGATGGCGGCGGCATTGCGCACCATCTGGCAGGGCTGGGCTTCCATGTGGGCGTGCTGCTGTATCGCCTGCCCTATGATGGCTGGACGGCCGGACCGGATGCCCCGCTGCAGGACGCGCAGCGTGCGCTGCGGATGCTGGCGGCGGAAAGCGGCGCGCAGCGCACCGGCACGATCGGCTTTTCCGCCGGCGGGCACCTGGCCGGTGCGCTGGCCACGCGGCACATGGATGCGACCTACGCGCCGCTCGACAGCCTGGACCAGCGCACCGCCCGGCCGGACTTCGCCGCCCTGATGTTCGCGGTGGTGACCATGACCGACCCGCATGCGCACAAGCCCAGCCGCCGCAACCTGATCGGGGCGGAGCCGTCGGCGGAGCTGATCCGGCGCCATTCGATCGAGCAGAACCTGCCCGACGACTTGCCGCCGATCTTCCTGTCCGCCGCGGTCGACGATCGCGTTGTGCCGGTGGAGAACACGCTGATGCTGCACGCCGCGCTGAAGGCGAAGGGCATGAACGCACCGTGCCATGTCTTCGACGTGGGTGGTCACGGCTTCGGTTCGGTGGAGGATGCGGGCGGGCCGGGGCATTTCTGGCCGCTGCTGTTCACCGACTGGCTGGGGCGCCAGGCGTGAGCCTGCGCGGCCTGCTCCCGCTCGCCGCGGCGCTGCTGGTATCGGCTTGTGCCACGGTCCCGGACACAGGCACGCGCATCGCGGTGCCGCTGTTCCGCGATCCGGTGCATGATGGTGCGGCCGATCCTTCGATCGTGCGCGACCCGGCCACGGGCGAATGGGTGATGTTCTACACCAACCGCCGCGGCGACCTGACCAGCGCCGATCCCAAGGATGTCAGCTGGGTCCATGACACCGCGATCGGCGTGGCCCGCTCCACCAATGGGGCCGACTGGCGCTACAGCGGCACGGCGGCGATCCCCGCGGAATGCACCGGCGCGACGCTGTGGGCACCGGATGTCGTGCGCTTCGGGGATAGCTGGCACATGTGGCTGACCGTGGTGCCGGGCGTGTTCCGCGACTGGAACGCCCCGCGCAGCATCGTCCACCTGACCAGCACGGACCTCGCCAGCTGGACCTGTGGCGAGACGCTGCAGCTCGGCTCCGACCGGGTGATCGATGCCGATGTGGTGCGGTTGCCCGATGGCCGATACCGCCTGTTCTTCAATGACGAGCGGCAGAACAAGGCGATCCGCCAGGCGGACAGCACCGACCTGGTCAACTGGACCCTGGGCGAGACGCTGGTCGACACGCCTGGCGAAGGTCCGGTGGTATGGCAGTGGCGCGGGGCCTGGTGGATGATCAGCGATGCCTGGCGCGGGCTGCTGGTCATGCGGTCGGACGATAAAGGCGCCAGCTGGCAGCGGCAGGACGGCTATCTGCTGGGCACCCCCGGCAGCGCCACGACCGACCGCTCGCTGGGCCATCATCCCGATGTGGTGGTGGCGGGCGACCGTGCCTGGCTGTTCCATTTCGTGCAGCAGGATGGCGAGGCGGAGATGGCCGGCAACCCGCAATGGGGTCGCCGCAGCGTGATCCAGCTGGTGGAACTGGTGGAGCAGGATGGCCGCCTGACAGTCACCCGCGAACCGCCGCTGCGCGCCGATGTGGCGGCGGCGTTCACGCCACGCTGACAGGTCAGCGGTGCGTGGGGTAGGCTTCCAGGTCCAGCTCGGTCGCCTCGCGGATCACCTCCACCCGGTCGTCGGCGTCGCGCATCTCGTACAGCTTGCCCAGCGCATTGGTGAAGGGGCGGTGGACCACCAGCATCAGCCGCCCGTCGAAGGCGCGGAACAGCATGCCGTGGCCGCTGTCGCGCTGCACCAGCGGCCCAAGCTGCTCCCACGGACCGGTCACCGTGCCGCTGGTGGAGCGGGCCAGCGCCTGCACATAGCCCCGCTCGCCATAGCTGGACCACAGCATCACCAGCGTGCCGGCCGCGGTGCGGAAGAATTGCGGGCCGTCGGTCACCCACACCGTGTCGCCCTGTGGCTGCGGCTGGCCGCGCGCCCAGTCCGCCGCATCGGCGCGGAACAGCAGCTGCGGCTCGCCGATCGGGCGCAGGTCATCGTCCAGCGGCACCGCCTCGATCGTGCCCACCGTGGTCTGCACCCATTCATGGGCATAGACGAACCAGGGCCGCCCCTCGGCATCGACATGCAATGTGCCGTCCAGCGTCATCCGGCTGGCCGGCACGACCGGCTCCCCGTCATTGGCCAGCGTGAACGGGCCGGCCGGGCTGTCCGCCACCGCCATCAGCGTGCCGCGGCGGTGCGGGGTACGCCTGCTGCCGGGCTCTGCCGGCAGGGCGGCGGCTTCGTTGTGGAAGGTGGTGAACAGGTACCAGCGGCCCCGCCACTGATGCACCTCGGGCGCCCAGGCGCCGCCATCGGCCCAGGTGCCTTCGGGCAGCGCGAACACCACGCGCGGGTGGCTCCAGTGCTTCAGGTCGCGACTGGCATAGGCCATCGTGCCCAGCCGCCGGTCGCCGGTCATCGCCGCCTCGTTGCGGGTGAACAGGTGATAGGTGCCAGTGTCCGCATCCGCCACGATAAAGGGATCGTGCAGCGGCATCTGTGGCAGCAACAGGGGGTAGGCCCCGGTCGTGCCTGCCGATGCGGAGGAGAGCGGCGGGGCCATGCAGCCGGGGGCAAGCAGCGCGAGCGCCAGCGCCGGCACGATATGGCTGAACCTGCTGCGCATCCCGACCAGTCCCCTTTTCTCCGGGTAGGCTTCCCACATGCTGGTTGCCGTGTCTATCCTGTGGCCAGCAAGGGAGAGCACGCGATGAGAACGGGCAAGGGCATGGCCACGCTGCTGGCGCTGGCGGCAGGATTGGGCACGGCGCAGGCGCAGGAGGCGCGCGCACCGACGCTGTTCATCGCCAGCGATTCGACGGCGCAGAACTACAATCAGGATCGCTACCCGCAGGCAGGCTGGGGCAGTTTCCTGGGCTGCGTACTGACGGGCGCCACGGTGGAGAACCGCGCGATCGGCGGGCGCAGCACGCGCACCTTTGTCAGCGAAGGGCGCTGGAACCGGCTGCTGGCCGATCTGCGCCCCGGCGACGCGGTGCTGATCCAGTTCGGTCACAACGATGCGAGTGCGGAGAAGCCCGAACGCTTTGCCGATGCGGCAACGACCTACCGCCAGAACCTGGTCAGCTTCATCGCCGATGTCCGCGCTGCCGGCGCCACGCCGGTGCTGCTGACCCCGGTGGCGCGTCGCTCGTTCGAGAACGGTCAGGCCAAGGCCGATTACCCGACCTATTCGGCGGTGGTGCGCCAGCTGGCCGAGGCGCGCGGCGTGGCGCTGGTCGATCTGGAGGGCGCCTCGCGCGCGCTGCTGGACCGGGTCGGCTATGATGCGTCGGAGGCGCTGTACCTCCACTATGCGCCGGGCGAGGCCGCACCGTGGCCGGAGGGTGTGAGCGACAATACCCATTTCAGTGAGCTGGGCGCCCGGCGTATGGCCGGGCTGGTGGCGGACGGCCTGCTGGCGACCCCGCTGGCGCCCTATGTCTCGGCCGACCGGGCCGACCTGACGCGGGAAACGCCGCTGGGCAGCAGCGCCTGCCGGTAGGGGATCGCCACCTCCCCATGCTGCGCATGGGGAGGACAGAGGTATTCTACCGCGCCGCCTGCCACGCGGCGTAGTCGCGCGCCACCGTCGTGCCGCTGCCGTTGAACCAGCCATAACCGCGCCGCCGTTCCGCGCTGATCTCGTTCACATCGTCATGGATCGACAGGTCGCGGTCGCCGAAGATCGGCTTGCCGGTCTCGATCGAATAGAACCGGGACCATAGGGGGTCGGCACCCGGTTCCGGCACCAGCCGCCGTTCGGTTTCGCTCAGGCGGCGCCATGCCATGTCCTGGACCGCATGATCCGCGAACCAGCGCACCCCTGCCTCCACCGCGCGCACGATACCCGGATCGCTGCGGTCCTGCTGCATCAGGAACGTCAGCACGGGAGCGCTTTCGCCCGTGGACAGGGCGATCATCTCGTAATTGCGGGCGGGCACCGGCTGGCGGGTGAAGGGGTCGTATTGCTGCGCCCAGATGGTCGGCTGGCCGGCCACCTCCACCTGCAGCTCCAGCAGCACCGCCACTGCGCGTGCGGCGGCGGCGGCGGCCTGGGCCTGCTGTTCCGGCGCGATGAAGCCGTAGGGGCCGGCGCCCGTGCCGACCTGCTGCAACAGCTCCGTCGTGTTGATCAGCATGTTGTCGTTCAGGGTCAGCGCATCGTGATACAGGCCCTGCAACGGCCAGACCTGCGCCCAGCCGCCGCCGGGCATCTCCGCCGCCAGCAGGTAGGCCAGCCCGCGCGCGAAGGACTGGCGGTAGGGATCACCTTCTGCGCCGGGCAGCTGTTCCTGCACCCGCGCCAGGAAGGCGAGTTCGTGGATCGTGGCGTCATTGTCCATCGTGCCGACGAAGCTCCACCCGTCGGCGCCATCCTGCGCGGCATGGGCGCCGGCCTGGCCGATGCTGATGGTGTAGCCCTGCCCGGGCGCCCGCGGTGGACCGGTGCGATCCTGGTTCTTGCCCCAGCCGCCCGCCGGCGTCTGGAAGCTGACGACATTGTCCGCGATCGCGCGCGCTTCCGCGCCGCCATACCATGCAGCGTCCCGATCCAGCGGCATGGTGCGCGCGCTGTTGCCGGTCGGCGGCGGGCCGGGCACGTCCTGCCCGCTGGCCGCCAGCGCGCTGCGTTCCGCCTCCAGCATGGCCTTGTCCCGCGCCATCGCCGCCTGCGACCGGGCAAGCCAGTCGAGCCACGCCTCCCGCTGCGGGCCGGCCGGCACGGCGGCCTCGACATCGGCAACGGTCAGCCCCTTCAGCGGCACGGTGGTGCCGATCACCTCTGCATGGGCGACAGCGGGGATTGTCATGGGGGCGGCGAGGGCCAGCAGCAGGGCCAGGGTGCGATTGTGGGTCATGTCGTTCTCCGAAGTGATCGGCTCAGCGCAGGGCGGCGAGCCCGTCCTGGATCCATTGCGTGTCGCCGCCGAAGAAGGCGTCCAGCCGCCAGCGGGCCGCCTCTTCCGCGTTCAGCTGGTGCGAGGTTGGCGCCCGGGTCGCGGGCGAGGCGCCGCGACCGGTGGAGCCATGCTCGGCATAGAACGTCGTCGGCAGCTTGTTGGTGGTGCCCGGCGTCCATTCGCGCCAGCCATCGGGGTGGACGTCCGCATCCATGCGGGTGTCCAGGAAGATCACCCGCGAATGGTCGCGCCACGGCCGGCCCAGCCAGATCTGCCCGGCCGCCGGATCGGCGGTGATGGTCGCGCGGTCGAACACATAGGCGCTGTCCTCGTCCGGCGCATTGCGGCTTTGCGCGGTAATCATCACCGTGCTGCCCGCCAGGCCGTGGATCCGGCAGTTCTCCCAATAGGCATTGGCATTGCCGAAGATGAAATCGACATGCCCCTCGATATAGGAGTCGAAGAAGTATTGGCGCGACATGCGCCCGCCCTGCCCCTTGTTGGCGTACAGCGTGTCCTGATGCCCCAGCAGCCGCACGCGCGACAGCACCGCGCGGTCGCCGGTCAGCAGCAGCGCCACCGCCTGTGACGGCGGATTGGCGGGGTTCAGCCACCAGTCGTTCTGGATCGTCAGGTTGCCGATGCGCAGGTCATCTCCGCTGGCGGTGATGGAGGCCGACTTGCCGGTGCCGCCCGCGCTCTGGGACGAATCGCCGAACACCAGCACGGTGTCCTCCGGGCGCTGGCCGGTGCCGATCAGGGTAACGCCGGGCTTGGCGATCGTCAGCTTTTCCCGCCATGTGCCCGGCGCGATGCGGATCGTGCCGCCGGTATCGGGCAGGGCGTCGATCGCTGCCTGCACGCTGCGCTGGGCGCCCGGCGCCTCGGTGGATACCTGCAGTTCGACCGGCGCCTGCGCCATGGCCGGCGCGGCCGCCAGCAGCAATGCACCCGCCAGTATCGTACCGATCACCCTGTTCATCATGCCATCTCCCCTGCCAGCCAGCGCACGGCATTGGCATAAAGCCGCCGCTGCAATGGCGCGACCATGTCGGGCAGGCGATGCACCGCCACCCGCATGCCCCTGGTCTGCGCGATCAGCGTGGCCGCCCCGGTGAAGCGGTCGTGATCGCGGCTGTAACCGGCGATGATCTCCAGGCCGTCTCCTGCCACCAGCAACCCGTTGGACGGCTGCCCTTCCACCTGGTGCAGCACGCTGGTCGCGCAATCGGCGGGGATGCCGGCGAACAGGGGGTGGGCGCGCAGGAAGTTCCAGTTGCCCATCCACGGCGCCCGCAACGTGCCGACCTGCCCGTGATAGTCGAACAGCCCCAGCACCGCCAGTTGCCGGGCGACGCCTTCGGCCAGACCGTCCTCCGGCACCAGTGCGAACAGAGGCGTGCCGGCGCGCACCGCCTCCAGCACGGCGTCCGGAATCTCGCCGCGCGTCACCACCGCTTCCTCGCCCGGCGGGCGGGCCTCCAGTCCGGTCTGCTCGCCCACCTGCCGGCGGGTGATCTCGTCCGCACTCAGGCCGGAGGCGATGATCCCGTCATAGGTACCGCCCGCGCGGAACGGCACGATCGTCACCCCGGGCAGGGCGGCCAGCTGCTGCTGCACCGATCGCGCCACGCCTGACACGGCGATGGTCAGCGGGCGCCGCGTGGCCGGGGCGGGCGGGACCACCAGCAGGTCGCGGGTGAACGTCGCATCGGGCGTGGCCGAATGGGCAAAGCGCACCTGCCAGGTGCCCGGCTGGTCGAAGGCCGGCAGCGCCACCTTCTCCGCCACCAGTTCGGAGAACACGTCCCGTCGGTGCGCCGGCACCGGCCAGCTTCCCACCCGGCGCTCCTGCCCGTCCGGAGCCACCACGCTCAGCGTCAGGTCACCCGATGCCGGCCGGTTGGTGTCGTTGAACAGGTACAGGTCCAAGGCGGCCGCTTCGCCCGGATCATAGACCAGCCGCCGCTGCTTGGCGCAGGGGCGCACCGGCAGCAGGCTGCGGCGGACGATCTCCGGATCGGCCTTGAAGCCGCGCAGATTGTCCACGATGCCCGAATGGTTCTCGATCGCGGTCGTTTCCCACCCGCTGATCGCGGCGATGTCCACGCTGTCGCCGATGCGGATGTTCTCGTGGTAGTTCTCCCACGCGTCATAGACCTTGCTGCCGACCGACAGGTAGAAGGCATCGTCCGTAGGGAATGCTGCACGGAAGCCCCACTGGTCCAGGAACGCCCCGGTCCGCTGCAGGATCACGCGGTGATCCTCCAGGTCGTAGCTCTGCCCATGCGCCTCCAGCTCGCGCACCATGGCGGCGTGGTTGTCGGCGGTGGCGCAGCCCTGCATCTCGCCGAACTCGACGATGAACGGCTTGCCGGTCTGGCGGTGGATATACTCCTCCGGCCCCTGGTAGAACCTGTCGTACCATTGATCACCTGCGCCCTGGTGGTTGACCCACCAGCCACCATGCTGCTCCACATCCGATCGCAGCATGTGGTCGCTGTAGGGCAGCAGCATCGCCTGCGCCGCACCACGCTCCACGAACCCGTCGTTCAGGATGACGCAGCGGCTGGGATCGGCGGCGTGGATCGCGCGCAGCACATGCTCCACATCCGGGTTCGCCAGGTTGGCACCGATCTCGTTCTGCAGGGTGTAGTGCACCAGGCTGGGACGGGAGCGGAAGGTGCGGGCCATGGCGACGCACTTGGCCACCATGAAATCCACGCTGAACTGGTCGGCATAGGACAGGCTCTCGCCCGGCTTCAGGTCGCGGCCGACCGCGTGGCGGCCGCCGCCCGGTTCCATCACCCGCAGCAGGCCCATGCGGTCCTGTGCGGCGAATACCTCCTCCTTGCCGACATTGCGGTGGAAATGGAGGCAGTTGAGGCCCAGCGCCTTGGCGGCGGTGACCTCCCGCTCGGCCAGCTCGATCGTGGGCCACAATCCGTTGAAGCCCCAATAGCCCCACGAAATCGCGGAATAGAGCTTCACCCGCTCGCCATTCAGCCGCAGCATGGCATCGGTGCCGACGCCATCGACACCCAGCCAGCGGAAGCCGAACTCGGCCAGCCGCTCGTCCCCGGCCCAGCCGAAGCGCAGGCGGTGCAGCACGGGATCGGCCAGCGACCACAGCCTTGCGTCGGGCTTGTTCAGGCGGAAGATCACCGTCGCGACATTGCCGTCCAGCGTCAGCTGCTCCACCGCCACCTCGGCCGGCAGCTCCGCCCCGGTGCTGTCCATCAGCGTCAGTCTCGCCAGGCCGGCCAGCGCGGCGATGTTCGCCGGCGGGGTGGTGAAGACGACCTGCATATGCCCGGTCACGACCCGCGGATCGGGCGTGTTGAGCACCCAGGCATCGGCGATATGCGCGTCCAGCGGGTGCACGCTCAGCGTCATGCCGCGATCGATCCCGCCGAAGCCGTGGGAAGCGAACAGCTTGGCCGCGCCCCACATCATGGTGGTGGAATCGCGCCAGTCATACCGGCCGCCGGGATTGGTGATGCGGATCGCCAGCCGGTTGCCCGCGCCGGGGCGCATGGCGGCGGTCAGGTCGCAATGGATCGGCAGCTCGCTCATGATCGAGTAGCCGACCAGTTGCTCGTTCAGGAACACCTCTGCCCGCAGCCGGGCGCCGCGGATGTGCAGCAGCACGCGCTTGCCGGCGGCATCGGCCGGCACGTCGATGTCACGCCACCACCACGACACGCCGCGATATGCGCCGTTCTGCGGGACGGAATCATCCTCGGCATAGCGGTACTCATCGGCGGTATAGGGGCGCAGGCCATCGACGCCCCACAGGTGCTCCTCCACCGTGGTGGGCAGCGATACGGTCAGCGCCTGCGCCGTGCCGAGCACGCCCCAGCCGCCGGTCGGCGCATTGCGGGGCAGGGCGGCGAGATCGACATCATCGGGCAGGAACAGCTGGTCCTGCTCCCACGTGGCTTCCCGGTCCAGCCACAGGTTCCAGCCGGTGTCCGGCACGCCGGCCAGCAGAGGTGCGGCATGGACACTGGGAATGAAGGGCAGCCCGGATGCCAGCGTGGCAGTCGCTCCGGCTGCGATGAACCCGCGGCGGGTCAGTGGCAGGTTGGTCATCGGGCGCCGCCATTGCTGGTGGAAGGGCAGAACGGCTGGCAGCAGCGCTGTCCATGGCACAGGTGCACCGGTGTCATTTCGCGTCCGATCCCGGCATCACAAACTCTCCCTCATGCGGCCACTGCTGGTGCGCCGCCATTGTTCTGATTACAGTAACGCTATCATGAGGCAGCGGGCCTTCGCAACCGGTTGTCATACATCCTCTCCGATATCTGACCGGCTCATTGTAACAAAGCATGGCATGTGCATGCCAACATGAAGGATGATGATTGTCCTGCCGCTACTTAGTACGCAATGATTGCAGGTGGCGGCGGGCCATACGGGAACGTCACTCTTCCGACATGCTTGCCAGCCAATACTGATAGCGTTACCTCGGCCGTGAACGGGACCGGCGCCAAGCCGCCAGAAGAGGAAGCTGACATCATGGCACCGACACGCGCAGGCCGCACCGGCATCTCCGTCAGCCTGGGCGCGATCGTCGCCGCGCTGCTGCTGGCGCCCGCCGCCCGTGCACAGGACCCGGCCGCGCTGGACGCCGCGATCACGCAGGCGGAGCAGCAGGCCGCCGCCTTCGTCGGGCAGATGACGCTGGCGGAGAAGGCCTCGCAGATTCCCGACGCCTCCCCGGCGATCGAGCGGCTCGGCATTCCCGGCTACAACTGGTGGAGCGAGGGGCTGCATGGCGTGGCCCGGGCGGGCGAGGCGACGGTGTTCCCGCAGGCGATCGGCATGGCCGCGACCTGGGATGTGCCGCTGATCCAGCGGACGGCGGATGTGATCGCCAGCGAGTTCCGCGCCAAGTACCTCGCCACGCGCAAGCCCGATGGCAGTTCCGCCCAGTATCAGGGCCTGACCGTCTGGTCGCCCAACGTGAACATCTTCCGCGATCCGCGCTGGGGTCGCGGGCAGGAGACGTGGGGCGAGGATCCGTTCCTGACCAGCCGGTTCGGCGTCGCCTTCATCGAAGGATTGCAGGGCGACGATCCGCGCATGCTGAAGACGCTGGCCACGGTGAAGCACTTCGCCGTCCATTCCGGCCCGGAGGCGGACCGGCACAGCGACGACATCCACCCCTCCGCGCACGACTTGGAAGATACTTACCTGCCTGCGTTCCGCGCCGCGGTGACGGAGGCGCGGGCGGAGGGGCTGATGTGCGCCTACAACGCCATCGACGGCGTGCCGGCCTGCGCCACGCCGATGCTGGAAGGCATCGTGCGCACCGACTGGGGCTTCCGCGGCCATGTCGTGTCGGATTGCGCGGCGATCGCCGACTTCTTTCTGGAAACCTCGCATCGCTGGCAGCCCGATCCGGAACACACCGTCGCCGCCGCGATCAATGCCGGCACCGACCTGTTCTGCCGGGAATTCGGCCGTGACAAGAGCAGCGACCCCGCGATCATCGTGCGCGCGGTGGAGCAGGGCCTGCTGACGGAAGCGGCGCTGGACCGCGCGGTGACGCGGCTGGTCACGGCGCGCATCCGGCTGGGGCTGGTCGGCGATGTCGGCGCCGGCCCCTACGCCGGGATCACGCCGACGCAGTTCGACACGCCCGAGAACGCCGCACTGGCGGGCGAGGTGGCACGCGCGTCCATGGTGCTGCTGAAGAATGACGGGCTGCTGCCGCTGGCTGCTGCGCCCCGGCGCATCGCGGTGATCGGCCCCAATGCGGACAGCGTGGATGCGCTGGTCGGCAATTACAACGGCACGCCATCGCAGCCGGTCACCGTGCTGGCCGGCATCCGCGCCCGCTTCCCGCAGGCGGACGTCACCTATGTGGAAGGCACCGGCCTGACCGGCGCGCCGCTGAAGGAAGTGGGACCCGAGCCGCTGGGCACCGTGCGGATGGAGGTGTTCGACAATCCCGACCTGTCCGGCACGCCGGTCGTGACCAGCGAGGAACTGGTGCGGTTCCGCTGGGGCCAGCCGGTGCGGGCGGACCGGACCGGTTCCGTCCGCTGGAGCGGCACGATCACCGCACCCACCAGCGGCCCCTACCAGTTCCAGCTGCGCAGCTTCGACGGCTATCGCATTCTGGTGGACGGGCAGGAGGTGGTGAACGCCTGGGACGCGGGCGAGCCGGGCGACATCGTGTCGCAGGAGGCGCAGCTGACCGCCGGCACGCCGGTCTCCATCGTGGTGGAGGCGCGCCAGAGCGGCACGCGCGGCGACCAGCAGCTGCTGTGGAGCGCGGCCGAGACGCGCGGCGATGCGGCGCTCGCCGCTGCACGGACCGCCGACCTCGTGGTCTATGTGGCCGGGCTGAACGCCAAGCTGGAAGGCGAGGAGATGCGCGTCAACGCGGCCGGCTTTGCCGGTGGCGACCGCACCAGCCTGGACCTGCCCGCGCCGCAGCAGGAACTGCTGGAACAGCTCCACGCCAGCGGCAAGCCGGTGGTGCTGGTGCTGATGAACGGCAGCGCGCTGGCGGTGAACTGGGCCGATGCCAATGTGCCCGCGATCATCGAGGCGTGGTATCCCGGCGGCCCCGGCGGGCGCGCCGTGGCGGACCTGATCGCCGGCGATTACAGCCCGTCGGGCCGGCTGCCGGTCACCTTCTACCGCTCCGTCGATGATCTGCCGCCGTTCAAGGATTACGGGATGGCGAACCGGACCTACCGCTACTTCGATGGCGAGGTGCTGTACCCGTTCGGCCATGGCCTCAGCTATACCAGCTTCGCCTACCAGCCGGTGCGGCTGAGCCAGGCGCGCGTGGCCGCCGGCGAGCCGGTGCAGGCAAGCGTGCGCGTGCGCAACAGCGGGGACCGCGACGGGGCCGAGGTGGTGCAGCTCTACGTCACCCATGACGCGCCCGGCGCGCCGCGCCGCACCCTGCGCGCCTTCCAGCGGGTGGAACTGGCCCGCGGGGAGGAACGCGACGTGACCTTCACGCTGGATGCCGAGGCGCTGAGCATGGTGGATGCGCAAGGGCGACGGCTGGTGCCGGAGGGTACGATCGGCCTGTGGATCGGCGGTGGCCAGCCCGATGCCCGCAACGGCCTGCCCGCCGTGCAAGGCGTGGCCGCGCAGGTGCAGGTGACGGGCGAACATGTGATCCGCTGACCGGTCAGGCGGGCCGCAGCTGGGGCCCGCGCAGCCGCATCACCTGCCCGGCGGTCAGGTCGATCTGGCGGGTGATCCCGCCAAAGCGCACGGTGCGGCGGCCGGCGATGGTGCTGCGCAGGGTCACGCTGTCCGGCGCACCATCCCGCCATGCCAGGTCCACCGTGCAGGCGCCGCGTGCGCGCAGGCCCCGGATGCTGCCGGTCGGCCAGGCGTCGGGCAAAGCCGGCAGCAGCAGGATGTCGTCGTCCGCACTGCTCAGCAGCATCTCGGCGATGGCCGCCGCCCCGCCGAAATTGCCGTCGATCTGGAACGGAGGATGCGCGTCGAACAGGTTGGGATAGGTGCGCCGCGGCCCGATCAGGAAGCGCAGGATGTCATGCGCCCGGTTGCCGTCGCGCAGCCGTGCCCACAGCGCGATGCGCCAGGCGGTGGCCCAGCCGGTCGCCTCGTCACCGCGGATGTTCAGCGACTGCATGGCGGCGCGCGCCAGTTCGGGCGTGGTCTCCACGCTGATCTGGCGCGCGGGATAGACGGAGTAGAGGTGGCTGACATGGCGGTGGTGCCGGTCCTGCGCCTGGTCGTCCCAGTCCTGCTGCCACTCCTGGAGCTGCCTCTGCGCGCCGATCCTGAACGGCGGCAGACGGTCGCGCAGGCTGCGCAACTGTGCCGCCAGCGCCGCATCCCGGCCCAGTATGTCGGCGGCCTGCGCCACCTGCCAGAACAGGTCGCGCAGGATGCCGGCGTCCATCGTCGGCCCGGCGCACAGCGCGCTCAGGCCGCCATGCCGGTTCTCGGGCGAGGTGGTCGGGTTGGTCACCATGTGGCCGGTGCCCGGATCCTGCACCAGCGTGTCCACGAAGAACAGCGCGGCGCCCTGCATGATCGGATAGACCGACTCCAGGAAGGCGCGATCGCGGCCATAATCGTAATGATCCCACAGATGGGTCGTCAGCCAGGCGCCGCCCATCGGCCACATGCCGTAACTGGGCGCGTCGATCGGCGCGGTGGCGCGCCACAGATCGGTATTGTGATGGCACACCCAGCCGCGCGCGCCATACATCACCTGCGCGGTGCGCGCCCCGGTGACCGCCAGGTCGCGCAGCATCGCCACCAGCGGTTCCACGCATTCGGGCAGGCTGGTCGGCTCCGCCGGCCAGTAGTTCATCTCCGTATTGATGTTCACCGTGTACTTGCCGCCCCAGGGCGGGCTGGTGGTATCGTTCCAGATCCCCTGCAGGTTGGCCGGCTGGCTGCCGGCGCGCGAACAGGCGATCAGCATGTAGCGGGCATGGTTGAAATACAGCGCCGCGAGCGAGGGATCGTCGCCCGCCTCCCCGCGTCGCACGCGCTGGTCGGTCGGCAGGTCGGCATAAGGTGCGCGCCCCAGATCCAGAGAAACGCGGCGGAACAATGCCTGATGGTCGGCGGTGGTGTCCTGCGCAATGCGCCTCCAGTCATGCCCGCGCGCAGCGTCGATCTGGCCGGCGGTGATCGCGAGCGGATCGCCGGTGACATCGTCGAAGCGCTTGTAGCTGGTCGCCATCGCCACCAGCACGGTCACCTCGTCCGCGCCGGTGACGATCAGCTGGTCGCCGTCCTGCCGCAGCGTGCCGCCCTTGTGCCGCACCAGCGCGCGCGCGGCGAAGGTGAGGGCGCCCTCGACACCCTGCGCCGCGTCGTTGCGGCCGGACAGGACCAGCTCGCCCGTGCGGCCGGCGGTCATCGCGGCGTCCTTGACCGGCGAAACGAAGGTCAGGGCCAGCGATACCGCGCCGGGCCGGTCGGCGCCGATGCGGGTGGCGACCACTTGGTGCGGGGCGGAGGCGAGCACCTCCTGCCGGTGGACGGTGCCGTCATCGCCGGTCCAGCGGGTGGTGGCGATCGCGCTGTCGAGGTCCAGCTCCCTCCGGTAGCCGGGCACCGGTGCGAGCGCGGTGGCCGGGGTCACCTCGCTGCTGATCGCGCGCGGGGCGCTGGTCGGGGGTGTGCCGGGCGTCATGCCCAGGCGGGTCAGCACCAGCCACCCGATCGTGCTGTAGTTCATCTGCTTGAGCGGGCGGGCCATCACCTTCTCACTCAGCAACGCCTCGGCCTCGGCGAACTTCTCGTCGAAGATCAGCTGGCGCACCGTCGGCAGCGCGTCGCGCGCCTCCGGGCTGTTCGGGTCGTACGGCCCGCCGGACCACATCGTGTCCTCGTTCAGCTGCAGATATTCGCGGGTGGTGCCGCCATGGACCATGGCGCCGATCCGTCCGGCGCCGACGGGCAGCGCCTCCACCCAGCTGGCGGCGGGCTGCGCATACCACAGCACGCTGTCGCTGGCGGGCAGGCTGCCGGCAGGACGGTCGGCCTCGGCTGCCGCCGCCCCGCCTGCGGGTGCCAGTGCCAGGCCGGCACCCATGAGGGTCATGGCGTCACGGCGGTCCAGCCGGGGATCGAAGCCTGTCATTGTCACTTCCTTTCGTTCCGGCAGCGGCACCGCAGCGTCACGGCGTCACGATCGCCTTGATCACGCCGGAGGACGGATCCATCCATTCGGTCATGCGTGCGGGCAGCTCGCGCATGGGTGTACTGTGGGTGTGCAGCGCTTCCGTCGGCACCAGACCGGCGCGGATGGCGGCAATCACCGCTGCGAAATCGGCGCGGGTCGCATTGCGGCTGCCCAGCAGGGTGGTTTCGCGCTTGTGGAATTCCGGATCGTCGAAGGTGATCGTGGCGGACACGACCGACACCAGCACGTAGCTGCCGCCATGCCCCACCCGGGCAAAACCCTCCGTCATGGCCGCCGGGCTGCCGGTGCAGTCGAACACGGCATCGAACCCGTCTCCCGCGCTTGCCTCGGCCAGCGCCGCCTCGTCACCCGGCACGATCGCGTGGGCTGCACCCAGCCGCTCCGTGCAGAACCGCGCCCGCACCGCATTGCCGTCCAGCACCGTCACCGCGGCACCCTGCTGCGCGGCGAACAGGGTCACCGCCATGCCGATCGGCCCCGCGCCCACCACCAGCACCCGGTCCCCCGCCAGCAGCGCGGCGCGGCCGACCGCATGATGGCCGATGGAGAGGAACTCGACCATTGCGGCCTGGTCGGGCGTCAGGCCGGTGGCGTCGATCAGGAACCGCGGATGCAGGGACATGCGATCCGTCAGCCCGCCATCCTGATGCACCCCCAGGACGGACAGGTTGCGGCAGCAATTCTCCCGCCCGCGCAGGCAGGCGCGGCAGGTGCCGCAGAACAGATAGGGCAGCACGGCGACCAGCGTGCCGGGCGCAAAGGTGCTGTCCTCGTCCGCCTCGATCACCTCGGCCGACAGTTCGTGTCCCATCACGCGGGGGTAGCTCAGATAGGGCTGGGTGCCGCGCATGATGTGGTAGTCGGTGCCGCACAGCCCCACGCGGCGGATTGCCAGCAGCACCTCGCCCGGCTGACGGGTCGCGGCGGGTCGTTCCGCCAGCACCAGCCGGCCCGGCTCCTCGCAGATACAGCTGTGCATGGTCAGACGTCCCCCGCCGGTCGGCGTGCATAGAGCGCAAAGGCCACGATGCAGACGAATGCCGCCGCCGGCACCAGCATGGCGGTGGCGATGTCCGCCCGGTCCGACACCCAGCCCATCAGTGCGGTCAGCAACGCGCCGCCGATGATCGCCATGATGATCAGCGATGCACCCGCCCGCCGCAGCGGCCCCAGCCCTTCCACGCCCAGCGCGAAGATGGTCGGGAACTGGATCGACAGGAAGAAGCTGGCCGCGACCAGCGCATACAGCCCGGTCTGTCCGGGTGACAGCGCGGCCACCAGCGTCAGGATGCAGGCCGCGCCCGCGAACGATGCCAGCAGCACGGCGGAGCGTGCCTGGGACATCAGGCTGGAGCCGATGAAGCGCCCGGTCGCGAACAGCAGCAGCGACACGAACAGCGCATCTGCGCCGGCGCGTTCCGTCATGCCGGGCACGCTGGCCTGGGCGTAGCGGATGGTGAAGCTCCAGATCCCGACCTGCGCGCCGACATACATCAGCTGCGCCGCCGCGGCCGCCACCAGCCGCGGCCGGCGGAAGGCCGCGGAGAGCCCGCGCAATCCGGCACCGTCCTGCGTCGCGGCCCGTTCGCCCGCCGGGAAGCGCACGACCGCCGCCGCCAGTGCGAATGCCAGCACGACCAGGCCGATGATCACATAAGGCGGCGCCACCGCGCGCACCTCCATCTGGTAATATGCCAGTTGGTCGGCGGCGGACATGGCGGCCAGCGCCGCCTCGTCATGCTCGATACCGGACAGGATGAAGGTGCGCCCGATCCAGATGCCTGCCAGCGCCCCCAGCGGATTGGCCGCCTGCGCCCAGTTCAGCCGCCTGGCCGCGCCGTTCGCGTCGCCCAGTTCCGTCATCAGCGGATTGGCGGCGGTTTCCAGGAAGGCGAGGCCGCTGGCGATCACGAACAGCGCGAAGAGGAACAGCAGGTATTCGCTCATCATTGCCGCGGGATAGAACAGCAGCGCGCCCGCGCCGTACAGCAGCAGGCCCAGCACGATGGAGGCCTTGTACCCCTTCGCGCCCATCAGCAGCGATGCCGGGATCGCGAACAGGAAGTAACCGAGATAGAACACCTGCTGCACGAAGCTGGTGCCGAAATCCGACAGCACGAACGCCTTCCTGAACTGCGCGATCAGGATGTCGTTGAGGTTGTTGGCCATGCCCCACAGGAAGAACAGGCTGACCGTGATGATCAGCGCCGGCAGGAAGCGGCCCTGCGTCGGCGTGGCCGCGCGATCGTGCGCGGCGGGAGGGGGAGCCATCGCCATCAGTCCAGCGCCCGGTCCAGATGGACATAGCCGCCATCCGGCACGATCCACTGCCCGGTGGTGTGGCCGGAGCGCGGTGACAGGAGGAACACCACCGTGTCGGCGATCTCCCGGTCGGTGGTCATGCGCCGGCCCAGCGGGATGCGGGCGGTGATCCGGTCCAGCTGGTCCTGCGGATCGTCGAACGTGTCGAGCCAGCGACGGTAGAGCGGCGTCATCACCTCCGCCGGCAGCACCGCGTTGACGCGCACGCCATCACCGGCCAGCGCGGCGGCCCATTCGCGGGTCAGGCCCAGCTGCGCCGCCTTGGCCGCGACATAGCCGCTGGTATTGCCCTGCCCGGTCAGCGCCGTCTTGGACGAGATGTTGACGATCGCGCCCGTGGCGCTGCGCAGATGCGGCAGGCAGTGATGCGCCATGGAGTAATAATGCCCCAGATTGCGCTGGAGCGAGGCATTGAAGGCGTCCAGTCCGGCCTCCAGCCCGACGCTGTCATTCACGCCGGCATTGTTGACCAAGCCATGGATGCCGCCGAACCGCGCAACCACCTGCGCCACCGCGGCGGCACATTGCGCATCGTCCGACAGTTCGGTCCGGATGAACAGCGTGTCGGGCTGCAATGCACCGAGGCGTTCCGCGAAGTCCGGCTCCAGCGGGCTGCGGCCCAGGATCACGGGAATGGCGCCTTCCTCGGCCAGCACGATGGAGATGGCGCCGCCGATCCCCGCGCCGCCGCCGGTGACCAGCACCACCTTGCCGTCCAGGCCCAGCTTCATGCCACCAGCTCCGGCACGCGGAAGCGGTAGGTCTCGATCGAGTCGCGCTTCATCTCGATGGAGAAGCCCGGCGCCTCCGGCGGCCAGTAGGCCGCGTGGCGCACTTCGCACGGGTCGACGAAATGCTCGTGCAGATGGTCGACATATTCGACCACGCGCCCCGCCTTGCTGCCGGCGATCGCCACATAGTCGATCATCGCCAGGTGCTGCACATATTCGCACAGGCCCACGCCGCCCGCATGGGGGCAGACGGGCAGGTCGTATTTGGCGGCCATCAGCAGGATCGCCAGCACCTCGTTCAGCCCGCCCACGCGGCAGGCATCGATCTGCACCACGTCAATCGCCCCGGCCATGATGAACTGTTTGAACATGATGCGGTTCTGGCACATCTCGCCGGTCGCGACCTGCACCGGCGCCACGCCGTTGCGGATGGCACGGTGGCCCAGCACGTCATCGGGGCTGGTCGGCTCCTCGATGAACCAGGGCCGCGCGAAGGCGAGCTGGTTGACCCAGTCGATCGCCTCCGACACTTCCCAGTTCTGGTTGGCGTCGATCATCAGCGTCACGTCCGGCCCGATCACCTCGCGCACCAAGGCCACCCGGCGGACATCCTCCGCCAGGTCACGCCCGACCTTCAGCTTGATGTGGCGATAGCCGTCGGCCAGCGCCTCTTCGGTCAGGCGCACCAGCTTCTCGTCCGAATAGCCGAGCCACCCGGCCGAGGTGGTGTAGCAGGGGTAGCCTTCCGCCATCAGCGCGGCGATCCGCTCCGCCTTGCCGGTCTCCCGTTCCTGCAACAGCGCCAGCGCCTCGTCCGGGGTGATGCAGTCGGTCAGGTAGCGGAAGTCGATGCAGCGCACGATCTCCTCCGGCGACATGTCCGCCACCAGCCGCCACACCGGCTTGCCGACGCTGCGCGCCCACAGGTCCCATACGGCATTGACGACCGCGCCGGTGGCCAGATGCATCGCGCCCTTGTCCGGCCCGATCCAGCGCAGCTGGCTGTCGCCGGTCAGGTGCCGCCAGAACCGCGCCGGATCGTCGCGGATCCAGTCCAGTTCCAGCCCGATCACCAGGTGACGCATGGCGTCGATCGCGGCGATGCAGATGTCGTTGCCGCGGCCGATGGTGAAGGTCAGCCCATGCCCTTCCAGCCCGGGCGTGTCGGTTTCCAGCACCACATAAGCGGCGGAATAGTCGGGATCGGGGTTCATCGCGTCCGATCCGTCCAGCGACAGGCTGGTGGGGAAGCGGACGTCCGCGGTGCGAATGTTGGTGATGCGCGTCACAGGACGGACCAACCGCCATCGATCACCGCGACCGTGCCGGTGGTAAAGGCGCTTTCATCGCCCGCCAGATGCACCGCCAGCGCAGCGATCTCCTCCGGTCGGCCGAGCCGCCCGACCGGCTGGCGCGCGGCAAAGGCTGCCAGGGTCTTCTCCACCGGCTCGCCATTGCGCTCCGCCTGCTCGCTGACCCGCTGCAACAGCGAGGGGGTTTCCACCGTGCCGGGGCAGATCGCATTGCAGCGGACGCCCTGCGCCACGAAGTCGGCCGCGACCGCCTTGGTCAGGCCGACCACCGCGCCCTTGGTCGCGCCGTAGGCGAAACGGTTGGGCACCCCGATAATCGAGGACGCGACGGAGGCGATGTTGATGATCGAGCCGCCGCCTGCGTCCAGCATCCCGGGCAGGACGGCACGGATCAGGCGGAACATGGCGGTGGCGTTCAGCGCCACGGCGGCGTCCCAGTCATCGTCGGTGCAGTCCAGCGCGGTCCCGGCATGGACCACGCCGGCGGCATTCACCAGCACGTCCACCGCGCCGATCGTGCCGGGCAGGGCGGCGATGCCGGCGCCATCGGTCAGGTCCAGCGTGATCGCGTCCGCCTGGCCCGCCAGCGTGGCACCGTCCCGGTCCAGTCGCCAGACGCGCGCACCTTCGGCCACGAAGGCATCGGCGATGGCGCGCCCGATCCCCTGCCCGGCAGCCGTCACCAGCGCCGTCTTTCCGGCAAGCCTGCTCGTCACGATAATCCCTCTCCGCTTCGCAAACCATCACCGCTTGGCACGGTTTCATATGTGCAACTTACTTCCAAGCCGATTGGCTGCAAGCTTTTTCGCAGGATTTGCCCGACGCCCGGTCACAGGCTAGGTGAAGGCATGGCCACGACCGAGCAAGCCGAGACGGAAGGGCGCGGAAGCGGCGTACGCGCCTATTCCGCGCCGGCGCTGGAAAAAGGTTTCGACATCCTGGAACTGCTGGCGGAAGAGCCGGGCGGACTGACCATCAGCGAGATCGCCGCACGGCTGGGCCGCTCCATCAGCGAAGTGTTCCGCGTCATCATCGTGATGGAACGCCGGCTGTGGCTGCGCAAGGATCCGGGCAGCGACCGCTACAGCGTGACCTACCGCGCGCTGGACGTGGCCTTCCGCGCGACACCGGCGCAGACGCTGTCGCAGGCGGCGGCACCGGTCATGTTCGACCTGGCGGCGTCCATCAACCAGTCCTGCCACCTGGTGATCCGCGCGCAGGATCGCGGCATCGTGGTCCACCGGCAGGAAAGCCCGGCAGCGGTCGGCTTCGCCATCCGGCTGGGCACCGCGGTCGACCTGGCGGCCAGCTGTTCCGGCCATGTGCTGCTGGCCTTCACGCCGGAGGATCGCCAGCGGCAGATCCTGATCGGCCTGCTGGGCGTGGGGCCGGCATTGCGATCCGCGCTGCAGCGGCTGAAGATCGTGCGGGCGCAAGGCTTCGAGATGCAGCCCAGCGCGCGCACCAATGGCGTGACCGATCTCAGCTACCCGGTGTTCGGCTTCGACGGGCAGGTCGCCGCGGCGATGACGATCCCGTTCCTGGCGATGATCGACGGATCGCAGCTGACCGACCTGGACCAGACCCGCGAGACGCTGCGCAATGCCGCTGCCCGCCTCTCGGCCGAACTGGGCGCCCCGGCGGACGTGAACGGCGCAGCCTAGCCCTCAGCGCCCGGTATTGACGTAATCCCACACGCGGGAGATCACGACAGAACCTTCGCCGACCGACGATGCGACCCGCTTGACCGATCCGGCGCGCACGTCGCCCACCGCGTAGATGCCGGCCGCAGAGGTGGCATAGGTCGAGTCCTTGCCCACGCAGGCGCCGGTCCGCACGAAGCCCTTCTCGTCCAGCCCCACCACGTCGGTCAGCCAGCCCGTGTTCGGCGCCGCGCCGACCATGATGAACAGCGCGCAGGCGTCCGTCCGCTCCTCACCCTCCGGACGGCGGATGGTCACGCCGGCCAGCTGCGCGTCACCATGCACCGCGGCAACTTCCGCGCCATATTCGATGCTGATCGCCGGGTCCGCCTCCAGCCGGCTGGACAGGTAGCTGGACATGGACGTTGCCAGCGTGTCGCCCCGCACCAGCAGCCGCACGCGGGCGGCGATGCGGCTGAGGAACATCGCCGCCTGCCCCGCCGAATTGCCGCCGCCCACGACCACCACCTCGCCATCGCGGCAGAAGCGCGCCTCGTTCTCCGTGGCGGCGTAGTAGATGCCGGCGCCTTCGAACTCGGCCAGGCGATCGATCGGCAGGCGCCGATATTGCACGCCGGTGGCGACCACCACCGCCGCCGTCCGCACCCGCTGACCATTGTCGAAGGTGGCGCACCAGCAGCTATCCGGCAGCCGGTCCAGCCGCTCGACCCGGATCGGCACGGCGAAGCGCGTGCCGAACTTCATCGCCTGCACCTCGCCCCGCCAGACCAGGTCCGCGCCGGAGATGCCGGTGGGGAAGCCCATGTAGTTCTCGATGCGGCTGGAGGTGCCGGCCTGCCCGCCGATCGCGCTCTCGTCCACCACCAGCGCGCGCAGGCCCTCCGACCCGGCATAGACCGCCGCTGCCACGCCGGCCGGCCCGGCGCCGACGATCAGCAGGTCGATCTCCTCATCATCCACGAAGTCCAGGTTCATCCCCAGCATCCGCGCGACGTTCTGCGGCGTGGGATCGGCCACGACATTGTCACGCCCGAAGATCGCCGCCGGCAGGTCGGCGGAGATCGCGCAGCTGGTGGCGACCGCCTGCGCCTCCGCACTGCCCAGCGGGTGGGAGAGATATGGGACGCGATTGCGGCTGGCGAAGCTGGCGATGCGGCGGATGTTGCGGTCCGCCTCCTCCCCGATCAGCACCAGCGATGCGTCGCGCCCTTCCAGCTGGCGCCGGCGCCGCGCGGCCAGCACGGTGATGATGATGTCCGACATCTCCGGTACCCGCGCCATCAGCGCCAGCATCGCCGCGCGGGGCACCTCCACCACGCGGGTGGGGGCCGCGGTGCGCATCGCCATGGACCAGCGGCCGCCATGCAGGAAGCCGATCTCCGCCATGAACTGCGTCGGCCCCAGCGTGGAGGGTACCAGCCGTTCGCCGGTAAAGGCGTCGGCCACCTCGATCTCACCCTCCTCGACATAGACGAAGCGGTCGATCGGTTCGCCCGGACGGCTGAGGAAGGTGCCGGCCGGATAGCTCTGCTCCTGCCCGGCGCGGCGGATCGCCGTAACGTGTTCCGGCGCCAGCGGGGTGCGCTGCATCTCCCGCAGGTCGCGTCCGATCGTTTCCATGTCGTCTTGTCCCCTGCTGTCCGGTCCCTTGTGCCAAGCGCAGGCGCCGGCGGCAATCGGGCAGGCGCGCGTGAGATTTGCGGGAGCGCGCAGCCCGCTTGAACATTCTTACGGCAACAAAGGGGACACCTTCATGAAAGCCGCACTGCTGCTCGCCTCCGCCTGCCTGCTCGCCACCAGCCCGGCCATTGCCCAGAGCCATCCGGAGGACGCCGACAAGCGGCCGGTCGATGCCCATTATTTCGAGCCCACCCCGCTGGAGCCGCCGGCCGATTTCGCCGCCGGGCTGAAGGTGCCGGACGGCTACCGCGTCAGCGTGTGGGCACAAGGGCTGGGCAACAGTCGCATGATCGCGCCCGCGCCGGATGGCAGCATCTATGTCAGCCGCCGGTCCGAAGCGGACATCATCCGGCTGGTGGATGCGGACAATGACGGGACGGCCGATGGCGAACCGCAGATCATCGTCAACCGGCCCGGCCTGCACGGGCTGACCATCCATGACGGGCAGCTGTACTTCATGACCGCGCGGGAGGTGTTCCGGGCGCCGTTGCAGCCCGATGGCGGGATCGGCCCGGTGGAGACGCTGATGGACGACCTGCCCGATGCTGGGCAGCACCTGAACCGCACGCTGGCGGTCGGGCCGGACGGGATGCTGTATGTCAGCGCCGGCTCCACCTGCAATGCGTGCGACGAGAGCAGCCAGGAGAACGCGGCACTGCTGCGGTCCAACCTGGATGGCAGCGCGCGCAAGATCTGGGCATCGGGCCTGCGCAACACGATCGGCTTCGGCTGGCATCCGGTCACCGGGCAGCTGTGGGGCTGGGACCAGGGGATCGACTGGCTGGGCAACGACCTGCAGCGGGAGGAGCTGAACCTCATCGAGCGCGGCAACCGCTATGGCTGGCCCTATGTGTTCGAGGACGGCCAGCGCAATCCGCAGGACGAGCCGCCCGGCGGCATCCTGGCGGCGGACTGGATCGCAGCCTCCACCAGCCCGGTGCTGATGCATGTCGCACACTCCGCCGGCATGCAGATGGCGTTCCATCCCGGCGGCGGCTTCGGCCCGGATGTTGCCGGCGACGCCTTTGTCGCGTTGCGCGGCAGCTGGAACCGGCGGCCGGCCTCCGGCTACGAAGTAGTGCGGGTGCGCTTCGACCAGGCGGGCCAGGCAACGAAGATCGAGCCGTTCGTCAGCGGCTTCCTGGCGGCGGATGGCGCCAGCCATTATGGCCGGCTCGCCGGCATGGCGGTGCTGGCGGACGGATCGCTGCTGTTTTCCGACGACGCGAACGGCGTGCTGTACCGCGTGACGCATGACGCGGCGCAGGGCCGCGCCGCACCGTTGCAGCCGCCGGCCGGACCGATGCAGGAACAGGCGGCCAGAGGGTCGGGCGTGCCGCTGGCGCTGGAGCGGCCGGAGACGCGCGCGTCCGGGCAGGCCCGCATCGCGGTGACGTCGCCCGCCTTTGCTGCCGATGGCGCGATCCCGCGCGATCATAGCGAATACGGCCTCGGCATCTCGCCGCCATTGGGCTGGAACGCGGTGCCGGGGGCGCAATCCTACGCCATCGTGATGGAGGATCCCGATGCCGCGGCGACCAGGCCGTTCGTCCACTGGGTCGCGTGGAACATCCCGGCCGCCACGACCAGCCTGCCCGCCGGCCTGAACGAGCGGGACCGGTTGAGCGGCGGCACGCTGGACGGGATCATGCAGGGCGCGACCAGCCATGGCAGCGTCGGCTGGAACGGCCCGCGCCCGCCGAAGGGCGACCGGCCGCACCGCTACACCTTCCAGCTGCTGGCGCTCGACCGCATGCTGGACCTGCCGCTCGGCGCCACGCGCGACCAGTTGCTGGCCGCGGCGCAGGGCCACGTGCTGGCGACCGGCAGCCTGACCGGCCTGTATGCGGAGCCGCGCGGCCCCGAGTGATCAGCGTGCCGCGGACCAGCGGGCATAGGCGCGGGCGACGGCATTGCCGCTGGTATTGTACCAGCTGTAGCCGTCGCGCCGCTCGCGGCTGACCTCCTCCACCCGGTCGCGGATCGCACGGTCGCGATCGCCGAAGATCGGGGCCTGCGTGACCGGATCGTAGAACCGGGCCCATAGCGGCCCGGCGCCGGGTTCCGCCACCAGCAGGCGGCCCGCCGCGGAATCGGTCGCCTTCCACGCCACATCGCGCAAGGCGTGGGCGGCGAACCAGGCAGCACCCGCCTCGATCGCCGCGCGCATCTGCGGCGAAGGGTCGGGCTGGCGCATCAGGAATTGCAGCACCGATGCGCTTTCGCCGGTGGACAGGGCCAGCGGTTCGAAATTGCGTGCGCCGATCGGCACGCGGGTCAGGGCGTCATATTGCTGGGCCCAGATGGTCGGCCGGCCATCGGCCTCCAGCTGCGTGTCCAGCATCACGGCGATCGCCCGCTCCACGGCGGCGGCGGCCTGCGCCCGCATATCCTGCGGCACGAAGGCGTAGTCGCCCCCGCCGCCGGCAATCCGCTGCAACAGCGCGGTGGTGCCGGTCAGCACATCGTCGTTCAGCGTCAGCGCATCGTGATAGCCGCCTTTCAACGGCCAGACCTGCGGCCAGCCGCCGCCCGGCAGCTCCGCCGCCATCAGGTAGGCGACGCCTCTGGCGAAGGACTGGCGATACGGCTCGCCCTCGGTACCCGGCAGCTGCGCCTGTACCCGCGCCAGGAAGGACAGCTCGGTCACGGTGGCATCATTGTCCAGCGTGCCGACGAAGCTCCACCCGCCGGCTCCGTCCTGTGCGGCATATTGCCCCGCCTTCAGGTCGGCGCCGATCCAGTGCTGCCCGGCCACGCGCGGCGGGGCACTGCGATTCTGGTTCTTGCCCCAGCCGCCGGCTGGCGTCTGGAAGCTGACGATATTGTCCGCCAGCGCGCGCGCCTCCGGCCCGGCATACCATGCGGCATCGCGGTCGAGCGGCAGCGTGCCCGCGGTCGAACCGTCGGGTGGCGGCGCCGGCACCGGCTGGCCGGCCAGCGCGGCACGCTCCGCCTCCAGCACGGCCTTGTCCCGCACCATCGCCGCATCAGAGCGGGCGAGATAGTCCAGCCAGGCGGCCTGCTCCGCCGCGGGCAGTTGCGCCACACGCCCGGGCGTCAGCGGTTCGGCGGGCTGCATGGTGCCGACCACCTCGGCCGCGAGCGGCATCGGGGCGGCAGCAAGCAGCAGGGCAATGACGAGGCGTAGGCGCATGGGGATGATCCTAGGGTTCAGGGGGCGGGCGGCGCCGGGTCCGGCTGCAGCACCAGCAGGCCGCGCATGTCGGGCACGCTGCCGGCCAGCAGGCGCGCCATCATGGCGGCAAAGTAGTCGGCGCCGTCCGTGCCCAGATGGGTGCGGTCGAACGACAGGCGCGGGATGGCGGTGGGCACCACGTTCACTTCGGTGGTCGCGGCCGGGGCCTGCCCGGTCGCCTGCGAACCCGGCGGCAATTGCGCGAAGCGGTCGGCCGCCGCCTCCCCCATCGCCTGCACCGCGCCGGAGCTTTCCGCATTGAGGTCGACCAGCAGCGCGCCGGTTTCGGCGGCGACACGCCGCACCGCCTCGGCCCAGGGCTCCAGGTCGTTGACCAGCTGGCCATTGGTGAACATCCGCCGGGTCAGCGGGGTGACCAGCACGGGAATGGCGCCGGCGCGTCGCGTATCCTCGACGTAGCGGCGAATGTAGCCGGGGAACTCTTCCGCCAGCTCGGTCGAGCGGGTCTTGCCCGGCTGGTCGTTATGGCCGAACTGGATCAGCACCCAGACATGGCCGTATCCCGGCACCTGCGCCTCGTGCAGGGCCAGCTCCCACGACCGTTCCTGCATGTAGGTGCGCGACGACCGCCCGCCACGCGCCAGGTTGAGGCAGGCGGCGAAGGAGGTGACGTGGCGGGCGCAGAAGCTGGGCCCCCAGCCGCCGATGACCGCGGTAGTGGAATCGCCCACCAAGATGATCTTGGACGGGGTGATGTCGCGCGGAAACTCGCGCGCGACCGGCGCAGGGGAGGGCGTGTCCTGGGCCGAGGCCGGCATATGTGCGGTGGCGAGCGCCAGCAGGCCCGCCAGCCTGAGATGCTTCATGATCGTCTGCATGATCGTGCCTTATCCCTGCTGCGTTCCCGGAGGGAAAGAAGGCGCCGGCGGTGTTGAACCGCCGGCGCAGGATGCCGTGGAGAGGACCACCAGCGGCATGGAGCGGTTTAGAACCGGACGCGTGCACCCACGCGATAGATCGGCCCGGAGCTGGCATATTGCGACACCACCGGGTTCGCCGAGTAGGCGAAGCGGTTGCTGGTCTGATTGGTCAGGTTCAGCCCTTCCGCCGTGACCGAGATGCTCTCGGTCAGCTGGAAGCTGGCCGCCGCATCCAGGTTGAAGGTGGAGGCGCTGCTGCCGAAGTCGTTGATCAGCGGGGCGTTGCAGTAGGTCGGCGCACCAGTCGCGCTGAGGGTCACGCCAGGCGCACAATTGCCTGCCGCCAGCGGATAGGTGGTGCTGTAGCCTTCGCGATAAGCGCCCGACACACGCAGCCGCATCCGTTCCGTCTCGTAATACAGCGTGCCGTTCACCGCCTTGGGCGACACGCCCAGGAACGGCGCCTGGTCCACCGTCTGCGGGATCGTGGCGGTGCCCGGGTCGAGGATGTAGGTCAGCTCGCTTTCGATGTAGGTGCCGTTCACCTGCACGCCCAGATTGCTCAGCAGGCCGGGCAGGAAGGTCAGGTCGGTCTGGAAATTGACCTCGATCCCGCGGACATAGCCGCCCGGCGCGTCACGGAACTGGCGCGCGATGAACGGATTGTTCGCGTTGATGTAGGCCAGCTGGAACGGGTTGCTGAACTGCGCGCGCAGCGCCTCGATCGTTTCCGCATCGGCAAAATCGGACAGCTGCGATTCAAAGTTCACCGTCTGCGGAAAGCTGGCGATGTCCTTGTTGAACACGGCGACCGAGAACAGCCCGCCAGGCGCGAAGTACCATTCGAAGCTGAGATCGACATTGGTCGCCCGGAACGGGGCCAGCTTGGGGTTGCCGATGGTCAGCGTGCCGCCGGTGACGTCGCCATTGTTGGGCACGGAGATGGAGGAGATCGACGGCGACAGGTTGCCCAGCAGCGGGCGCGCCATCACCTTCGACGCGGCAATGCGCACCACGACATCGTTGATCGGCTCGTACACGAAGTTCAGCGAAGGCAGCCAGTCGGTATATTCATTGTCGCCGGTAATCGGCCGGCCGGCGGTCGTCTCCCCCAGGGAGTCCACCTCGGTCAGCACGGCGCGCACGCCGATATTGCCGCGCCAGGGACGCCCGAACAGCTCCGTATCCCAGTCCATCTGCAGGTAGGCGCCGGTATCGACCTCCTCCACGCCGAAGGATGCGGTCCGGTTGCGCTTGCGGGTGATGCGCCAGTCGGACCATTTGTTCACGCAGTTGCAGGTGAAGTCGAACAGCTCGTCGAACTTCTCGATCGACGGGACGATGAAGCTGGTCGCCGTGCCGTCCGGCACCGTCAGGCCCTGGCCGAACTCGATCGTTTCCGACACGTCTGCCACGTTGACGCCCGCTTCCTTCAGCGTCGGGTTGAGCAGGTCGCTCACGCGTTCGTACTGGTCGGTGAAGAAGCTGTAGGTCCGCCGGGTCACGCCGCCCTTCAGCGTGAAGATGTCATCCACCTCCCATGTCAGGTCCAGCCGCGCGGTCGACAGCTTGTTGGTGGTGTCCCGCGTGTAGTTGCGGATGGCGGAGAAGCCCTTGACCGTGTCCCAGTTGGCGGGATCGGCGGCATCGAAGCCGAAATCGATCACCGGCATGTCGCCGCCTTCGCGCTCGTCATAGATGAACGACCCGGGGCTATCCATGCGGTTGAATTCTACCAGCAGCCCCTGCGACCGGTTGGTCGACTTGGACTCGCCGTAGATTGCCAGCGCACGGAAGTTGTCGGTGAACTCGTGGGTGATGTTGCCGGAAATCTGCCGGAATTCGGTGGTGTAGCTGTTCTGGTCCTGCGCCGACCGGAAATCGACATTCTGCAGCACCAGATACTCGGCGACGCCGTTGTTCACCTCCGATTCCAGCACCCGCACCGCCGGTCGGCCGATCAGCTGGCCGCGATAGGCCAGCCGGTTGGTGCTGGGGATGTAGCCCACGGAATTCGGGTTGTTGTAATAGTCGTACGGATCGAGGTTGAAGGGGTTGGTGCTGAAGATGTTGGCAGTGGCCGGGTTGTTGGCCGCCAGCGCGCCGGGCACGACGGCGGAGGGTGCCAGCACCGAAGGAACGCGCTGGCCGGCGGCGTTCAGCGCGGTCGCGAAGGCGGGCGTGGTGCCGTACAGTTCCTGCCCGCAATCCTGCGGCGCGTTCAGCTCCGTCTCGGCCGTGGGCGTGCACTGGCCAGGATACAGCGCGCGCGCGGCGCTGGGGGTCAAGTTGTTGCCCGCGGTGTTGAGCGCGGCATTGGTGTTGTTGCGGTTGAGGCCGACGGAGGAGACCTGGTTGTAGCGGCTGGTATTCTCGAACCGGGAATAGACGCCATCCAGCGTGAACCGCGTACGGTCGGACACCTGCCACTGATAGGCGGCGGTGATGCCGAGGCGCTCGTTCTCGACATTCTGCTGCTCCAGCGCGGCGAGTGCCGGGATGCGGACCTGAGAATCGTCGAACCGACCGGGCGTGTTGAATGGCGCGCCGGGGAAGAGGTTGGCATAGGCGGCCGCGTCAGATCCGGTCTGGAGATTGATCACCTGCGGATTGGTGATCGCGCTGCCAAGATTGGTGCCGGCAGGTGCGGCAAAGCCGCCACGCTGCGGAGTCTCGTTGCCGGCGAAATCGGCGCCGCGGTACAGGTAGTCGGACGAGCCCACGCCCCGGCGATACTGGTCAAGCTCGTTGCGCGACTGGCTGTAGGCGCCCGAGATCAGGAAGCCCATGTCGCCATCCATGAATCGCTTGGAGACGAGCCCGGCGACACGCGGCGAAAAGGCACCCGAGTTCTGCTGGTAGTTGCCTTCCACTGACAGGGCCAGCGCGCCGCTGGAATAGTCGAACGGCTTGCCCGTCTCCAGGTCGATATTGGCGCCGAGCGAGCCTTCGTCCGTTTCCGCGGACGGAGTCTTCTGCACCTTCAGGCTGCTGAACAGCTCCGACGCGAAGGTGTTGTAGTCGAAGGCGCGGCTGCGATTGGGGCTGGTGCCGGCATCGTTGGAGCCGGCGGTGGCCAGCGCCTCGATCCCGTTCAGGCGCGTGCGGTTGAAATCGCCGCCCAGACCACGGACGGAGATCTGCCGGCCTTCGCCATTGTCGCGATCGACCGACACGCCCGGCAGGCGCTGCAGCGATTCGGCCAGGTTGGCGTCGGGGAAGTCGGCGATGTCCTCGGCCGTAATGGCGTCGATCTGCACGTTGGCCGTGCGCTTCTGCGCGATCGCGTTGCGCAGGGAGGCGCGATAGCCGGTCACGACAATATCGTCCGAATTGCCCTCGGGCGCGATCGCGTCAGCCTGGTCGCCCACGGTGCGGTCGGCCGGCACGCCGGTGCCGTCCGGCTGCTGCTGCGGCACACTGGCGGGCGGAACATCCTGCGCATGGACCGGCGCGGAAGCCAGCGCGATGGCGCAGGCGAACATGCTGCCGCCCAGCGCGAGCTTCGCGCGGACACCGGTGTCAGCCGCAGATGCGACGATATCGACGGAACGAACCTTCATGCCCTCAATCCTTCTCCCTCGCGGCGGGCTCTGCCCTGCCGCATCATGCTGTCGCGCCTGCCTTCAAGCTGCTTCATGTGCTTCTTACGGTAGCGGTACCACCGGTGTCAAAGAAGATTTACATCATTGGCAAAAGTGGGTTTTATGAAAAATAATTGTGTGAATGGCTGGGCCGGACAGTGACGTTCTCGCGCGTGATTTGCCGTGGCGCCACGGCTGGGATACCACCACAGGTGCCATGTCACAGGAACCGTGCCCGATGAACGATGCCGCAGAACCCGAGCTGTTCTACCTGGAATATTACAACGACTTCCTCGACAAGGTGCGCCTGCTGGCGGACCATGTGGCGCATGGCGGCTGGCAGCCGGACTTCATCATCGGGATCGGGCGCGGCGGACTGGTTCCGGCGGTATTCGTTTCCCACCAGCTGGATGTGCCGATGCTGTCGATCGACCATTCGGCCAAGGTGCCCGGTTTCGCGGACGAGCTGCTGGGCAAGGTCGCGTCGATGAGCGCCGCCGGACGGCGGTTGCTGTTCGTGGACGACATCAACGACACCGGCGGCACCATCGAATACATCCGTACATTGCTGATCGACCAGGGGTGCGACCCCGCCAACCTGCGCTTCGCCACGCTGATCAACAACAGCCGCAGCCGCGCCACGGCCGATATCTGGGTGGACGAGATCGACCGCGACACGGACAAGCGCTGGTTCGTGTTCCCGTGGGAAGCGGTGGCGAACCGGGAAAGCATCGTGGACGAGGCCCGCGCCGTGCCCGAACGGCTGGGCTGACCGATGCGGATCTGTGTGTATCTCGGCTCCTCCCCCGGGGCCGACCCGGTCTATGCGCAGGCGGCGCATGATTTCGGCACCATGCTGGCCCGGCGCGGCATCGGCCTGGTCTATGGCGGCGGCACGGTGGGGCTGATGGGCGTGATCGCCGATGCCGCCTGCGCCGCCGGCGGCGAGGTGATCGGCGTGATCCCCGAGGCGCTGCGCGCGCGCGAGCACGACCATCAGGGCATCAGCCAGCTGCATGTCGTGAAAACCATGCATGAACGCAAGGCGATGATGGCCGATCTGGCGGACGGCTTCGTGACGCTGCCCGGCGGGATCGGCACGTTCGAGGAGATGTTCGAGGCGTGGTGCTGGTCGCAACTGGGCTACCACAACAAGCCGGTCGGCCTGCTGGACGTGAACGGTTTCTACACCAGGCTGGGTGCCTTCATCGACGATGTGGTGACCCAGGGCTTCCTGCAGCCGCGCCACCGGGCCATGCTGATCGTGGAGCGTGATCCGACGACGATGATCGATCGGATCGCCGGCTTCGTGCCGCCCGCCAACGAACACTGGCTGGGCGAGGGGGACCGCTAGATCCGATGACGCGCCTGCTCGCCCGCCTGCGGATCGACACCTTCATCCTGCTGCTGGTCGGCACGGTGCTGCTCGCCAGCCTGCTGCCGGCGCGCGGGGCCGGCGCGACGGTCACCGGCGGCGCGGCCGATGTGGGTATCGTGCTGCTGTTCTTCCTGCATGGCGCGCGCCTGTCGCGGCAGGCGGTGGTGGACGGGGCGCGGCACTGGCGACTGCACCTGACCACCGGCGCGGTCACCTTCGTGCTGTTCCCGCTGCTGGGCCTCGCCATCTGGGCGCTGCCGATACTCACCGCGCCGCTGCGCACCGGCATGCTGTTCCTGACGCTGCTGCCATCGACCGTGCAATCCTCCATCGCTTTCACCGCCATGGCCCGCGGCAACGTGGCCGCCGCGGTGTGCAGCGCTGCGTTCTCCAACCTGGCCGGGATCGTGCTCACCCCGCTGCTGGTGGCGCTGCTGATTGGCACGCAGGGCAATGGCAGCGCGATTTCCGGGGAAGGCGTGCTGACCATCGTGGGGCAGCTGCTGCTTCCATTCCTGGCAGGTCACCTGCTGCAACCGCGCATCGGCGGCTGGGTGGCGCGGCAGAAGCGGCTGCTGACGGTGGTGGACCGGGGATCGGTGCTGCTGGTGGTCTATGCCGCCTTCAGCGCCGCGGTCGTCGAAGGCTTGTGGAGCCGGGTCTCGGCCATCGACCTGCTGGTGATCGCCGGCCTGTCGCTGGCCTTGCTGGCGGTGGTGATGGGCGCGACGGGGCTGCTCGGCCGGCTGATGGGCTTCGTGCGGGAGGATCGCGTGGTGCTGCAATTCTGCGGCTCGAAGAAAAGCCTCGCCACCGGGGTGCCGATGGCCGGTGTGCTGTTCGCCGCGCCTGATATCGGCACCATCCTGCTGCCGGTGATGATCTTCCACCAGCTGCAGCTGATGGTCTGCGCCGTATTGGCAGGGCACTACGCCCGCCAGGCGCCGGCGCCCGTGCCGGCCTCAGCCGACTGAGCGCAACGAAGGCTGCTGCTGCTGTGCGGCGGCGGGACGGGTGGCGGCCCATACGCTGATGGTCAGCTCGCCTGCCAGATGCGCCACCACCCGCGCCTCCAGCCCGTGTTCGCCAAGCCAGTCCAGCACTGCGCGGTCGGTGAAGCCCAGCCGCGCATGGGCGAAGCGGCGGCGCAGGTCCTCCCGCTCGTGGCTGGCCATGTCGGCGATGACCATGGTGCCGCCGGGTGCCAGCACGCGGGCGGCCTCCGCTATCGCTGCCTCCGGGTGATGCGCGTAATGCAGCACCTGGTGCAGGATCACCGTGTCGAAAGTGCCATCCTCCATCGGCAGGGCATACATGTCGGCCTGCCCCAGCGCGGCGGCGGTCCCGCGCTCTGCCAGCCGGGCGCGGGCGAAGCGCAGCATCTCGGGCGAGCGGTCCACGCCCAGGGCGAAGTGCGCCCGGCCGGCCAGCTGTTCCAGCATCCGCCCGGTTCCGGTCCCGATGTCGAGCAACCGGCCCAGCGGCCTGTCGCCCAGGCCGAGATCGATCACCCGGTCCACCTCCGTATCGGGCACATGCAGCGCGCGCAGCTCGTCCCAGCGCCAGGCATTGCGTTCGAAGAAGCGCTGCGCCTCGGCTGCGCGATCGGCGCGGATCGCCTTCAGCCGCGCGCGATCGGCGGCGAACCACGGCATCTCCCCGCCGGTGATGGCCCAGTCGTCCAGCAGGGCGAACAGCGGCTGCACCCGTGCCGACGGGCCCAGCCGCAGGAACACGGCGGTGCCTTCCTTGCGGCGGCGGACGAGGCCGGATTCCTGCAGCGCCTTGATGTGCTGCGACATGCGTGGCTGACTCTGCCCCAGCACCTGGGCCAGCTCGCCCACGGTCAGTTCCAGGCTGCGCAGCAGCACCAGCGTGCGCAGGCGCATTCCGTCGCCCAGCACGCGAAACATGTCTTCCGGCGGAACCACCTTCATGCCCTGGGTCTTACAGGCACAGCAATCCTGCGTCAAAGCGCCTTGCGTATATAAGTAATCTTTAATATTGGCCGGGTGCAAAGGAGCTGCGGCATGAGTGTCCGTCTGGTGAACGATTCCCGTACTGCCCCGCTCCTGGCCGGGGCTGCCGGTGACGTGGAGGTCTCGTTCGAGTTCTTCCCGCCCAGGAGCGATGCCGCGCTCGAGACCCTGCTCGCCACCGCGAGCGGCTTGGCGTCGCTGGGGCCGCGCTTCGTCTCCGTCACCTACGGTGCGGGCGGGTCCACCCGCGGCCGCACGCAGGAGGCGGTGCTGGGCATCGCCCGCGAGACCGGCCTGAACGCCGCTGCGCACCTCACCTGCGTCGGCGCCAGCCGGGCGGAGGTGGACGCTATCGCCGACCAGTACTGGCACGACGGGGTGCGCCACATCGTCGCCTTGCGCGGCGACATGCCGGAGCAGGACCAGCCTTACGCACCGCATGCGGAAGGCTACGCCAATGCCGCCGCGCTGGTCGCCGGGCTGAAGCGGCTGCACCCGTTCGAAGTGTCGGTCGCCGCCTATCCGGAGGCGCATCCGGATTCGACCGACATGGCCGCCGATCTCGACAATCTGTGGCGCAAGGTGGATGCGGGGGCGGACCGCGCGCTGACCCAGTTCTTCTTCTCCGCCGACACATTCTTCCGCTTCCGCGACCTGGCGGCGGCGCGCGGCATAGACGTGGAGATCGTGCCGGGCATCCTGCCGGTCGCCAATGTGGCGCAGCTGCGCCGCTTTGCCGGGACCTGCGGTGCCGCGATCCCGCCGGCGATCGACCGCGTGCTGGAAGGGCTGGACGAACGCCCGGCCGCGCGCCAGCTGGTCGCCGCGACCATCGCGGCGGAGCTGTGCGGTGCGCTGTATGCCGGCGGCGTGCGCCAGTTCCACTTCTACACGCTGAACCGGGCAGAGCTGACCTACGCCATCTGCCACCTGCTGGGCCTGCGCCCGGCGCCGGCGACGGCGGAACAGAAGGCTGTCCTCACCGCCGCCTGATGGCGCGTCCTACCGCCGGACGGTCACCGCCGTGCCGTCATAGGTCAGGCGGCGTTCGCCATTCTCGCTGAAGTCGGGGGCCACCGCCTGCTCCGGGCCGTGGAACCGGATCGACATGTCGCGCCGCCTGGCCATGCCGTCATAGCTGCCCTGCCGCGCGCCGATGGTCAGGGTGCCGCTGGCCTCGTCCCAGCTGAGCGGCACCTTTGCGTGCTGCCCTTGCAGATAGGCGTGGCTGGTACCGTCATCCGCATGCCAGGTGAAGCTGCCATCCGCGCCGGTGAAGACATGCAGCACGACCGGCCCGTCCGGCTGTTCGGCCGTGTGCTGCACCGCCGGGCCGGTCGGGATGATCGATCCTGCGCGGACATAGACCGGGATCTCCTCGCGCACGGCCTGCGCGGTGATCGCCTGCCCGCCGCGATGGAACGCGCCGCTGCGCCAGTCATACCAGTCCGCGCCCGCCGGCAGGTACACCCGCCGCGATGTCGCGCCGCGTTCCGTCACCGGCGCCACCAGGAAGGCGGGGCCGAACATGTACTGGTCGTCCACCTCCCACACCTGCCGGTCGGCGGCGAAGTCCATCACCAGCCCGCGCATCATCGTGCCGTCGGCATGGTAGGTGTCCGCCGCGACCGCGGTGATGTAGGGCATCAGCCGGTATCGCTGCTCGATCAGGCCGACCATCGCCCGGTACATCGCCGGATCGTCCTGCCCCAGCTCGTACACCTCGCGATAAGGCGCCTCGCCATGGCTGCGGAACAGCGGGGTCCAGGCGCCGAACTGGAACCAGCGCAGGTTGAGCTCGCGCCATTCGGGCAGATGCTCCGGCTCCGCGCGGGTGTAGCGGTCCTCCACCGCGAAGCCGCCGATATCGTGCGTCCAGTTGGGGATGCCCGACAGGGAGATGTTCACGCCCGCGCTGATTTGTTCGCGCAGATCGTCCCACCGCGCGGCCACGTCGCCGGACCACAGCGCGGCACTGGCCCGCTGGATCCCGCCGAAGCCCGACCGGGTCAGGATGAACGGCCGCCGGTCCGGCTGCGCGGCACGCAGATTGTCGGCCATCCCCTCTGCATGGATCAGCGGGTAGGAGTTGAACACGAAGGCGCCCGGCCCGCGTGCGGTCGGCCCCATCTGGTACTTGCGTTCGTCGATCGACAGGTTGGAATGCCAGTCCGGCTCCACCGCATCCATCCACCAGGCATCGAATCCCTTGTCGACGAGCGCGTCCCTGATCTGCCGGAAATACAGGTCGCGTGCCGGCCTGGTGTAGGGGTTGTAGAACGTGTTGGGATAACCCGGCCCGACCCAGTCCTTCTGCCCAGCCTCCAACGGGCGACGATACAGGAAGCCCTGCGCATCCAGCTCCCGCCCGTTTGCTGTGTCGGGGTAGAATTTGGGCCAGACGGAGATCATGATCCGGGCGTCCAGATCATGCACCTGATCCACCATCCGCTCCGGCCGCGGGAAGCGGGCGGGGTCGAATGCGTGGCTGCCCCAGGTCGGATCGGTCCAGTAGCGCCAGTCGAGCACGATGTTGTCGATCGGGATGCGCCGCTTGCGGTACTCGCGCAGCACGCCGAGCAGCTGGTCCTGCGTCTCGTAGCGCTGGCGGCTCTGCCAGAAGCCATAGGCCCATTGCGGCAGCAACGCCGACTTGCCGGTCAGCGCACGATAGCCGGCGATCACCGCGTCCATGTCCTGCCCGGTGACGACGTAATAGTCGATCGCCCTGGCCGCCTCGCTGCTCAGCCACAGCGAATGGCGGTCCTCCTGCGGCAGCGGGTCGCTGCCGAACAGCGCGATATAGCCCTGGTTCGGCTCCCACTCGATGCGCAGTTCGACCGGCGTGCCGGCGGTCAGCGGCAGATCGAAATTGTGGAACCACGGGTTCCAGTTCTGGCGCCAGCGGTTCAGCACCTCCTGGCCGTCGGCGAACACGCGGACATAGCTGGAGGAATAGAGCCGCAGCTTGTGCACGCCGTCCGCCGTCGGCTGCAACGTGCCGGTCCACACCACGCGCTGTTCCTGCGTGGCGACGCCTTGCGTGTTCTGCCCGCTCTCGCCCGAGGCGGCGATGGCCGCCTTCGCCGCCGCGGGCCAGCGGGCCTGGTCCCGCAGGAACTGGTAGTTGATGGTCGGTTCCACCTGCCGCACGGCGAGGCTGTCGCCGAGATAATACTCCGCGGTCCAGCCCGGCTGGTCGCCACTCGTCACCTTCAGCGCCCCTGCGCCCTCCGCCCCCACCAGCTGCGGCGGACGCGGGTCGCCGAAGCGGGTGATCGATTCATTGTCCCACAGCAGGCCGTACCCCCTGGTGGAGACCACGAAGGGCACGGCGATGTCCATGTTGTGTTGGGCGAGTTCGACGTCCTCCCCATTGTAGTTCATCTGCCCGTTCTGGTGCTGGCCCAGGCCGTAGAACCCTTCATCGGTGCCGCGATTGAACTGCTGGCTGATGCCGACGAACGGCTCGCCCTCGATCGTCACCGGCTGGAACGGCGTGCGTGGGGATTCGCTCAGCAGCTCTTTCCCGGCCGCATCCAGTACGCGCACATGGCCATCGGCCAGCCGCACCTCGGCCGTGCCGGTGGCGGTGCCCAGGGTCACGGCGTCGCCGCTTTCCGCATATGTGAAGGCTTCGACCGGCTGGGCGATGACCATCAGGCTGTCCGGCAGCGCGACTGCATCGGCCGGCATGGCGGTCACGCGGAACTGCCCGTCACCATAGACCAGGACGCGCACCGCCTTGGCCGGGCCGCTGTCGGGCGTCACCAGCACGCCGTGCGGCAGCCGCTCGACCCCCGTAGCCAGCGCCGGGGACGCGAGGCACAGCGCCATGGCGGCAAGGGTAGGGGTGCGCAGCATCGGTGTCGCCTCTAGCGTTCGGTATCGCGCCTGTGTGATGCCTATCGCGGCTGCCAGCAAGGTCGCAGGACAATGCCCGATGGGCTGCCGGTCAGCACCTCGTTTGACCCCGTGCCAAATTATAGTACAAAATCCCGCGATGTGAGATGAGCCGCCGATCCCCCTGCGATGGGGACGGCCGGCAGCGGGAGGATTATCGATGATCGGACAGCAATTGCGCGCCCTGGCGCTTGGCGCCACCATGCTTGCAGGATCGGTCGCGCTGCCCGCGCAGGCGCAGATCGTGCGACCCGACCTGCAACTGGGCACTGAGGTGCAGAGCTTCGGCCGGGTATCCTTCGACGGTCGCTCGCTGATGATCGACGGCAAGCGCGAGGTGATCTGGAGCTCGGAAATGCACGCCTTCCGGCTGCCCAGCCCGGATCTGTGGCGCGACATCCTGCAGAAGATGAAGGCCAGCGGCTTCAACTCGGTCGCGCTATATTTCGACTGGGGGTTCCACAGCCCGAAGCCCGGCGTGTACGATTTCACCGGCGTGCGCGACATCGACCGGCTGCTGACCATGGCGGAGGAAGAAGGCCTCTACGTCATCACCCGCGCCGGCCCGTATGTGAATGCGGAACTGACGCGCGGCGGCTTTCCCGGCTATCTCGTCAACCAGCGGTCCCGCGCCCGCACCGACGATCCCGCCTATCTGGCATCGGTCGATGAATGGCTGACACAGATCAACGCGATCATCGCCAGGCACCAGATCGACAATGGCGGCAGCGTGATCCTGCACCAGATCGAGAACGAGCTGGCGCTGACCACCCCGTCGCAGCGCCGCTACATGGATCACCTGTATGCCAAGGCGCGAGCGGACGGAATCACCGTGCCGATCTTCCACAACGACCAGGGCCGCAACGGATACTGGGTGCCGGAAGGATCGGGTGTCGAGAAGGTCGTGGACGGGCCGAACGACATGTATGCCTTCGATGCCTATCCCGGCGGAACCTGCACCGTGGGCGGCGAACCGACCCGCGGGTCGGCGGCGCCCGACTGGGGTTATTACGGCACCGGCGGTGCCCGTGGTGGCGCCAGCGCCAGCCCCAACTCGCCCGGCTTCGCCGCGGAGTTCGGCGGCGGCTGGTTCGATTACTGGGGCAGCAATGGCGGCTACGACTGCAATGCCGTGCAGCGCGGACGGCGGTATCAGCGGGTGTTCTACGGCACGAACCTGGCCAACGGCATCGGCATCCAGAGCTTCTACATGGGCTATGGCGGCACCAGCTGGGGCTGGCTGCCAGCGCCGGTGGTGTTCACGTCCTACGATTATGGCGCCGCCATCAGCGAGCCGCGCGAGATCCGCGACAAGGGGCAGGAGCTGAAGCAGCTGGGCGGGCTGATCGCGGCGGTGACGGACATGGCCGGCATGGTCCCCGCCGGCCCGGTGGAGATCTCCACCGACCAGGTGCAGGTCTATCACAACCATTCGCCCGAAAGCGATGCGCGCTTCATGCTGGTGACGCAGAACCCCAGCAACGGGGATGGCGACCACAGCTTCACGGTGACCGCCGACCTGCCGGACGGGCGCTACACGATGCCGCTGCGGCTGAACGGGTTCGATGCCAAGTGGCTGGTGGCGGGCGCGGACATTGCCGGGCAGCGGCTGGTCTGGTCGTCCAGCGAGCTGCAGCATGGCTTCACGCAGGACGATGCCGGCATCATGCTGCTGTATGGCCGTCAGGCGGAAGATGGCCGCACCCTGCTGCGTTATACCAGCGCGCCCACGGTGACGGTGGTGGAAGGCAATGTACGCCATACCTTCGATGCCGCAAAGGGCGACCTGCAGCTGGACTACACCCATCGCGGGCTGGCGCGCGTGCGGATCGAGGGCGGCGGCCGGCCGCCGCTGACGCTGCTGATCGCGGACGAGGAGACAGGCTGGCAGTTCTGGAAGGATGGCGACGTGCTGGTGCGCGGGCCGCACCTGCTGCGTTCGGCCGAGATGAGCGGCAGCCGACTGGCGCTGACCGGCGACACGGCGACCGCCAGCCCGCTGGAGGTATGGGCCCCGCGCGCCGCGCGCAACGTCACCTGGAACGGGCAGCGGGTGCGCCTGCAACCCGGCACCGCCGGCAGCCGCGTTGCCACCACCGAACTGGCCGGGCCGCGTGACTTCGCCTTGCCCGAACTGAACAACTGGCGCGTGGCCGCCGGCTCGCCCGAGATCGCGCCCGACTTCGACGACAGCGCCTGGCAGGCGATCGACCGCCGCGCCTATGCCAGCACCACCGCACGCCCCGACGGGGAGCCCAACATGTCGATGGACGCCTACGGCTTCCACGAAGGCGACGTGTGGTATCGCGGCCGCTTCACCGGCACACCCGATGCGGAGCGGATCCGCCTGGCCTATGGCGCGGGCGGCAGCGGCATGGTGCAGGTGTTCCTGGATGGCGAGCTGATCGGGCAGCAGGACCTGCCCTGGGGCCTGCCGCGCCCGATCACCACCGGCACCGCAGAATACGATCTGCCCGATGCGGCCCGCACCCCGGGGGAGCATGTGATCAGCGTGATGGTGCGCAACAACGGCCACAACTGGGATCTGGATGCGGACGACTTCCACAAGGAGGCGCGCGGCCTGATCTCCGCATCGGTGGAGCCGCGCGGCGGGCGCAGTTTCGCCATCCCTCTCGAATGGAAGATCCAGGGCCGGCAGGGGGGCGAGGACATCGTCGATCCGGTGCGTGGCGTGCCCAACAATGGCGGCCTGTTCGGCGAACGGCAGGGCTGGCACCTGCCGGGCTTCAACGACCGGGCATGGCAGCAGCAGGCGGCCCCGGCCAGCGACCTCGACCCCGGCACCACCTGGTACCGCACGAAGTTCGACCTGGCCGTGCCGCAGGGGCAGGACGCGACGCTGGCGCTGCAGTTCGGCGATCCGGCGGTGCCCCGGTCGGCGGCGCAGTATCGCGTGCTGATCTTCGTCAATGGCTGGCACATGGGCCAGTTCATCGCCCATGTCGGCCCGCAGCGGACCTTCCCGATTCCGGAAGGCATCCTGAACCATCGCGGCAACAACACGGTGGCACTGGCGGTGACGAGCGACGGTGCGCCGGGCAACGCGCTGGAGCCGGTGCGGCTGGTCACGATGCGCAATGTGCGCGGCGGCCTGAAGGTTGGGCAGGTCGCGGCACCGGCCACGCTGCGGGATTGATCCTGCCGCCGGTCTGCGGGCGGCTGTGCGCCCGCAGACCGACATGACCGGCGCCCTTCTTTCGCTGCCACCGGTATGATACGCTTCGCATGCAAAGCGCGTACAATCGCGCAGGCGGAGGAAGCATGACCGGCAGAAGCTCAACGCGGCGCGGCCGCACCTTGCTGATGGCGCATCTCGTGAGCGTGACGACCCTGCTGCCATCGGTGACGACGGCGCAGGAGGCTGCCGCTCCGCTGCCGCCATCCACCAGCGATCAGGTCGTCGTCACCGGCCAGGTCCTGCCGCCTGCGGAGGCGCCGCGCTCCGCCACCTGCGAGGCGCTGGTTCGTGACGGGCATTTCCAGGCCTTGCTGACCACCGCCAGGGGCGGAGATCTGCTGGGGCCACAGATCCTGCAGTCCACCCGATCACCGCGCAATCCCGACTGGGCCGCCGCACCGCTCAGCCCGCCAGGCTCTCCGCTGCCGGAACTGGGCGAACAGCGATTCGGACTGTCGCCGACGGATGCGCGCGGGTTGCAGGGCGGGTTGGTGTCGGGCCCGGACGGCGCGCCGCTCTCGATCGAGACGGTGGCAAACAATCGCGACCAGGCGATCGCGCTGTGCCGCAAGATCTACCAGCGCGGCGACTTTGCCCCCACCTACACCGCCACGCAGATCCAGCTCGAAGGCGAACTGGTGTCCGGCCCGGGCGGCATCAGTTCGCCCGGGCGCAACATGCTGGTCCGGCGCGACACGACCTTGCCGATGGCCTTCGCGCTGTTCGATCTGGGCCGGTACGAGGAGTCGCTCGACTGGTTCCGCCGTGCCGAGCGGCGCCTGCAACCGGCCGAGGGCGGCGAAGAAGCGGCGCTGTTCATCGGGAAGATCAACCTGCTGGCGCCGGGGGAATGGGCCGACCGGGAGGAAGGCATCCGCTGGCTGAAGCGTACCGCGACCTCGCCGTACAGTCCGATCGACGACATGCCCCGCTTCGACCCCGATCGACCCGGCTGGAACACGGCCGTGGGCGAGGCCGCGATCATCCTGGGCAATCTGTATCGCAGCGGCTTCGGCGACATTCCGGCGGATCCGGAAGAGGCCCGCCGCTGGTTCGACAAGGCGCTGGATGTCGGTCACCTGCCCGCGGCCCAGATACTGGGCGACATGTGCTTCGCGGGCGAGGGCGGGCGGCGGGACGTGCCGCGGGCGGTCCGGTTCTATCGCCGCGTGGCCGAGTTCGGCCTGCCCACGGCGCAATATGCGCTGGGGCAGATCCTGGAATTCGGCGACGACCGGGTGGAACCCGATCAGCCCGAAGCATTGCGCTGGTACCGGGAGGCGGCGCGGGCCAGCCATCCCGGCGCCATGTTCGCGCTGGCAGTGGCCTATGACCGGGGGGCGGGGGTGCCGGTCGACCGGGTGCTGGCCACCGGTTTCTACAAGGAAGCGGCGCTGCAGGGCCACGCAGGGGCGATGGCGGCGCTGGGCACCTCGTTCTACACCGGTGACGGTGTAGCGCAGGATCACCCCGTCGCGCGCCAGTGGTTCGCGCAGGCTGCCGGGCTGGGCGATGTCGACGGGATGGTGAATCTGGCGGTGATGGCCGCCAGGGGCGAGGGCGGCGCGCCGGACCGGGTGGCCGCCTGGCGCCTGCTGCACAGCGCCAGCCAGCGGCGGCACGAGCGTGCGCCGACCGTGCTGGCCGCGCTGGAGGCGCAGATGTCGCCGGAGGAACGCCGCGCCGCCGCATCGGCAATGCACTGAGGCACGCTGGGGCGGCGAACCGCGCCCGGCGTCGCCCCCGTCAGCCCAGGCTGTTGCCGTAGCCGATGATCACCGTGGCCAGCACCAGCAGGCCCACGCCGCACCACACCAGTGCGCGGACCCGGGGCGCGGCGTCCTTCCATTCGCGGAAGGCGAAGCCCCACAGCGTGCCGAAGATGATGATCGAGGCCATGTGCAGCGTCCAGGACGAGAAGCCCAGCCGCCCCATCTGGCTTTCACCCATGGAATAGAAGAAGAACTGGAAATACCACAGCGTGCCGCCCAACGCCGCCAGCAGGTAATTGCGCAGCAGCGGCGCGCGCCGGGCGCCGTGCAGGGTGTCGGGCACCGCGTCGGCGCCGCCGGTATAGGCCTTGGGCGAGCCGAGCCACTGGCCAGCGGACCGGTTCTTGCGGATCAGGTGGGCGCACCAAATGGCGTTAGTCACCAGTCCGCCGAACATCACCAGGCACAGCACCGGCAGGCCGGCCCACAGCGCCCCGGTGCCCGCCGCGGCGGACAGCGCCCGCACCGGCTCGCCCGCCGCCAGTCCGAAGGCGAAGCAGGAGGACATGATGCCGGAGAAGATCGCGACGGCGAGCCCCTTGCGGTAATCGAATTCCGCAATGGCAACCGCCTTCTGCTCCGCGCTGAGCGTCGCATCCTTGCGCGCGCCGGCAACGGCCACGGTGATGATGCCGGCTAGCGTGACGCACAGGCCGAGCAGCACGATGCGCCCGCTGGTGGTACCCAGCAGCGTCGATGCAAAGTCGCCTTCCACGATGGGCGGGATCAGCGTGCCGAAGACGGTGGACAGGCCCAGCACCACCGCCATGCCCAGCGACAGGCCGAGATAACGCATGGTGAGGCCATAGGTCAGGCCGCCGAAGCCCCACAGCAGGCCGAACAGCACGCACAGCATGACCGTGCGATCGGGCGTCGCGCCCAGCACGCCCAGCAGGTCTTGCGTCATCACGCTGGCGAACAGCCACGGCGCCAACAGCCAGGAGAAGATGCCCCCGGTCAGCCAGAAGATCTCCCAGCTCCATTGCCGGATGCCGCGATAGGGGACGTAGAAGGTGGCCGAGGCAAAGCCGCCCAGCCAATGGTACATAACGCCGACGAGCGGATTCATGAGCAGGTCACCTCTCTGTTGACGAGCGATGACCGATCCGGCGCGACCCGCACCACCAATCGGCACCTCGTTCCATATCTTGGAACATAGGGCTAATTGGTGGAACAGAGTCCGTCAAGTTGTCATATCACTTCAGGCGGAGGCAGCCATCCCTGGCTTCAGGATCACCTTGGTCCAGGTGTTCTGCTCTTCCTTGAAGTTCTTGTAGCCGTGCGGCGCCTCTTCCAGCGGCAGGCGGTGGCTGATCATGAAGGTGGTGTCGATCTTGCCCCCTTCGATCATCTCCAGCAGCTTGGCGGTGTACTTCTGGACATGGGTCTGGCCGGATCGCACCTGCAGCCCCTTCTCCATCAGCGCGCCGGTCGGGAACTTGTCGGTCATGCCGCCATAGACGCCGGGGATCGACACCTTGCCGCCGAACCGCACCGCCATCAGCGCCATGCGCAGCGCATGGGCGCGGTCGGCGCCGATGCCGACCTTCTGCTTCACCACCTCCAGCATGTTGTCGAAAGCGAAGCCGTGCGCCTCCATGCCGACCGCGTCGATCACCGCATCCACGCCGATCCCGCCCGACATCTCCATCAGTGCATCCTGCACATGGGTTTCGCGGAAGTTGATCACCTCGGCACCCAGCTGCTTCGCCAGTTCCAGCCGGTGCGGATAATGATCGATCGCGATCACCTTGGATGCGCCCATCAGGATGGCGGACTGGATCGCGAACAGGCCGACCGGCCCGCAGCCCCACACGGCCACCGTGTCATCAGGCTGGATGTCGGCATTTTCCGCCGCCATCCAGCCGGTGGGCAGGATGTCGGACAGGAACAGCACCTTCTCGTCCTCCAGGTGATCGGGGATCACCACTGGGCCGACATCGCTGAACGGCACGCGGACATATTCCGCCTGCCCGCCGCTATAGCCGCCGGTCAGGTGGGAATAGCCGAACAGGCCGGCCATGGGCTGGCCATACAGCGCAGCGGACATGTCCTGCTTTTCGGCCGGGTTGCTGTTCTCGCACGCGGAGTACTGCTGCACCTTGCAGTGGAAGCAGCCGCCGCACGAGATGGTGAAGGGGATCACCACGCGCTGCCCCTTCTTCAGGGTGCTGCCGCTGCCGGTCTCCACCACTTCGCCCATGAATTCATGGCCGAGGATGTCGCCGGGCTGCAGGCTGGGGATCACGCCGTCATACAGGTGCAGGTCGGACCCGCAAATGGCGGTGCTGGTCACCTTGATGATCGCGTCACGCGGATTGACGATCTCGGGATCGTCGACCGTGTCCACGCGGACGTCGTGGGTGCCGTGCCAGGTGAGCGCGCGCATCAGGCAGTCTCCTTCTTTGCGGCGGCATCGTCCATCTGCGCCGCGCGGGTCTGATCCCGGCGGCGGGCGCTGGTGGCGATTTCGCCGGTTTCCATGTGCATCTTCAAGCGCTTGAGATCATGGCGCGCCTGCACCGCGGGTTCCCGCCGGGCCAGCTTGGCAATGGCGCGGCCAAGTTCACCCAGCGGTGGGGCATAGTCGATCACCAGCGTCACGCGGGTACCGCGATCCCCCGGCGCATCGGCGAAGCTGACGCGGCCCTCGGTCCTGATCGTGGAGCCTTCGACCGACTGCCAGGCGATCACCTCGCCCGCGCGGTCCTCCGTCACTTCCGTCTCGACATCGACCGTGCGCCCGCCGGGCGCGCGGATGGTCCAGACGGAGCGGTCGTTGCCGCCGCCTGCCGGGCGAATGGCGGTGACGTTCTCCATGATCGGCACCAGATTGGCGAAGTCCCGCCAGAAGCTGTAGAGTTCCTGCCGGTCCTTGCGGATCGTCACCGTCCGTCCGGTGACATCCCCGCCGCCCCGCCGGGCGGCATAGTCCGGCGCATCGTCGCCATCATTGCCCGCGTCGTCTGAGCTTCGGCGGGTTGCCATGAACCCGATTGCGGCCGCGCCAAGGGCCAGCCCCAATGCGGCCGCCTTGCCGAGTGTCGCCACTCCTTCATCCTGTCCTGCCACCATGCGCCTCCTTTGTTTGCGGATGGGTCTTGGCAGGTGAAGGTCGGGCGACACGCAAGGTTCCCGACCTGACATGGGGCAAGTTGGTGGCTAGCCCTCCCGGATGCCTTCCTGGATCCGGGGCGCAATCAGTTCGGCCAGGGCTTCGAACCCGTCCCGGTCGCCATCGGTGAAGCGGGCGGGCAGCGGGCTGTCGAGGTCGATCACCGCGATCACTTGCCCGTCCGCCAGCACCGGCACCACCAGTTCGCTGCGGCTGGCGGCGTCGCAGGCGATGTGGCCGGGAAAGGCGTGGACATCCTCCACCAGCTGGCTGGTCCCGCTGGCCGCCGCGGCGCCGCACACGCCGCGCCCCACCGGGATGCGGATGCAGGCCGGGCGCCCGCAGAACGGCCCCAGCACCAGCGTGTCGCCCTGCACCCGGTAGAAGCCGGCCCAGTTAAGGTCCGGCATCAGCTGCCAGATCAGCGCGGCCAGATTGGCCATGTTGGCGACCGGGTCCGCTTCCTCGGCGGTCAGCGCATCGGCGGCGCCGCGCAGTTCGGCATGGAACTCGGCCGAACCGGCGGGGTGATCAATCGTGTAGTCGAACATGGGCAGGAACATAGGTGCGTGCGGCATTGCCGGGAAGAGGCGCCGCCTCTATTCGTGGCCGCCATGAGCACCCGCAAGAAGATCGCCCTCGCGCTCCTCGTCATCATCCTGCTGCTGGTCGGCATCGGCTGGTGGCTGGTCCGCGGCAACCGCGCCGAACTGTCGCTGGACCAGGTGACCGGCACCGACCCGGTCATCTCCCAGACGCGGGAGGAGACCTTCCCGACCGTCGGTGTTGCCAAGCCGATCGGCTGGGCGGACGGGGCCAAGCCGCAGGCAGCGCAGGGTCTGGTGGTGAACCGCTTCGCCGAAGGGCTGGACCACCCGCGGATCATCTACACCCTGCCCAATGGCGACGTGCTGGTGGCGCAGGCCAATCGGCCGGAGACGCCTGAAGGCGAAGGGGACGAAGGTGGCCTGTTCGAGAAGGTCGCCGGCTGGGTGCAGGGGATCCTGTTCAAGCGCGCGGGTGCCGCAGTGCCGTCTCCCGACTCGCTGGTGCTGCTGCGCGATGCCGACGGCAACGGCATGGCGGAGGAACGCCACCTGCTGCGCGACGATCTGGCCAGCCCCGGCGGCATGGTCTGGCGTGACGGGCGGCTGTATGTCGCCAACCACAATGCCGTGCTGCGCTTCGATTACCAGCTGGGCGCCGACGTGCTGACGGGCGAGCCGGTCAAGCTGATGGACCTGCCGGGTGGGGGCAATCACTGGATGCGCAACATCGTCCTGAACGAGGATGGCACGCGCCTCTACGTCACGGTCGGCTCCGCCTCCAACATCGCGGAAAAGGGCATCGAGATCGAGGAAGGCCGCGCTGCCATCCACGAACTGGACTTGGTGAGCGGATCGTCGCGCATCTGGGGCGCCGGCCTGCGCAATCCCAATGGCCTCGCCTGGAACCCGTGGAGCGGGGAGCTGTGGACCACGGTGAACGAGCGCGACATGCTGGGCGGCGACCTGGTGCCCGATTACCTGACCAACGTGCCGATCGGCGTCAATTACGGCTGGCCGTGGGTCTACTGGAACGAGGAGATCGACGAGCGGGTGGAAGCGCCCATGCCGCAATTCCTGACCCAGTACACCCGTACGCCCGAATATGCGCTGGGGCCCCATGTCGCGGCGCTGGGCCTGGCCTTCACGCAGGGTGGCACCCGGCTGGGGCCGAACTTCCAGCAGGGCGCCTTCATCGCGCGGCATGGATCGTGGAACCGCAAGCCGCTGGTCGGTTACGACGTGGTCTATGTACCGTTCGACGCGCGCGGCAATCCGCAGGGCAAGCCGGTGCCAGTGCTGCTGCCGTTCCTGCAGGACCAGGATACGACGCGCGGCCGGCCGACCTGGGTCGCCTTCGACCGGACGGGTGCGCTGCTGGTGAGCGACGACACCGCCAACATCATCTGGCGCGTCGTCGCCCCGGACGCGCAGCCGGCGCCTGCGCCCACGCGCAACACCGGCCCGGCGCTGCCGCCGGTGCGCGAACTGACCGGCGATCCGCGCCGTGCGTTCGAGAACCCCCCGGCGGATATCCGGCCGGGGGTGTAAGGGGCGCCTACCAGCCCTGGCTGCCGGGGACGCCCTTGAACGGACCCGCGACCCGCGACGTGATCCAGCCGCCGTAGAACGCGCCCGGCTGCGGGATCACCGTCTCGTCATCGACGGTGCAGCGGTCGAACGGGCCGGCGTAGAAGGCGACATGGTCGCGCAGCATCGCGAAGGCCGGGGTCGGGCTGGCATAGCTCCAGCCGACACGCGGCAGCACGATGCCGTCGACGACCACGTCCCAGTAGGTCGCCGCACCCTTCCATTCGCAGAACGAACTGCCGTCTGCCCGGCGCAGCGCGCCCGGCGCGATGTCGGCGGGCGGGATGTAGTAGCTGGGCGGGTGGCTCGTCTCCAGCGTGCGGATCGCTGCCCGCGTTTCGGCGATGACCTGTCCACGATGCTCGATCCGGATGTGCGCGCCGGTCGGCTGGGCGATGGCGGGGCGCGGGAAGGCCCAGACGCTTTCCTGGCGGGGTCCGGCGGGATCGGGCTGCGGCCTCATGCCGGCACCACGCGGCGTACCAGCCGTTGCAGGGACGGGCGGACCCGCAGGAAGGCGCGATACGCTGCCTCCAGTCCGCGCAGCACCATGGGCGAACGGGCCAGCAGGCCGACCGGGCGCAGCAGCGGGATGGCCCGCCACATGGCCGCGAAAGCGGCGGCGCCTGACAGCAGCCTGCCATCCTCGCTGGCGTGAAACCGGGCGAGCAGCGCCGCCCGGTCGATCGGGCAGTTGCCGGTCTCCGGCGCCGCCACATCGACGAACCGGATTGCCCCGCGCCGGTCGAGCCGCCGCATCAACGCGATCTCCGCACGGCACAGCGGGCATCCGCCATCGTGCCAGACAACAAGCTTGGTCATTCCGGGCATATGGGGTGGCTGCGACCGGAATGCAGCGGCAGACCGGGTCAGTCGCCGGCGAGCCCGGCCCGCCCCGCCAGCTCCGTGACAAAATGCAGCGCCACCCTGCCAGAGCGGGCACCGCGCCGCTTGGACCATTCCAGCGCCTCGCCCCGCTCCCATGCCAGACCCTGCACCCGGGCATAGCCGTCCACCATGGCGAGGTAATCGTCCTGCGTGCAGGCGTGGAAGCCCAGTGACAGGCCGAAGCGGTCGGCCAGCGCGAGCTGGTCGTCCACCACGTCGCGCGGGTTCAGTGGATCGTCCTGCTCCGCCACGTCACGCGCCACCACGGCGCGGCGGTTGGAGGTGACCGCCAGCCGCACATTGCCCGGCCGCGCCTCCACCCCGCCATCCAGCCACGACCGCAACCGGCGCGGCCCTTCGCTGTCGCCATCGGCGAAGCCCAGATCGTCGATGAACACCACGAAGCGGCGCGGCTGCCCGGCCAGTGCGGCGAACAGTTCCGCCAGGCTGACCAGCGCATCCGCGCCCACCTGCACCAGCGCCAGCGCATCGCCATGCTCGCCTTGCGCGGCGGCCACGCTGGCGCGCACCAGCGCCGACTTGCCCATGCCGCGCGCACCCCACAGCAGCATGTCGTGCGCCGGGTGGCCGGCCGCATGGCGCTGCACATTGGTGGCGACCGCCAGCTTCTGCTTGTCGATCCCCTGCAGCAGCGCCAGCGGCGGGGCGATGATCTGTGGCACGGCGCGGGCGCCCCCTCCACCTATGGCCCCGGTCCAGACATAGGCCGGCGCGGCCAGCCAGTCGGTAGCGGCAGGGGCGGGCGGGGCCAGCCGCTCCAGCGCGGCGGCGATGCGCTTCAGGGTGTCATCCATGGCCCGCCCGCCTATAGGCTGCACCCATGAGCGACAAGCCGGCAGAGCTGCTGACCCCCGATGCCGCCGGGATCGCGCGCGCGGCGGCGCTGCTGCACGCCGGGCAGCCGGTCGCGCTGCCGACGGAGACGGTCTACGGTCTGGCCGCCCGCGCTGATGATGCGGCGGCGGTGGCGGCGATCTACCGCGCCAAGGGGCGGCCGGACTTCAACCCGCTGATCGTGCATGTGCCCGATGTGGCGGCGGCGCGGACGCTGGCCCTGTTCGACAATCGGGCGGAGGCGCTGGCGGCGGCGTTCTGGCCCGGCCCGCTGACGCTGGTGCTGCCGCTGCGTCCCGGCGCCGCCATCATGGCCGCGGTCACCGCCGGTCTGCCGACGATCGCGCTGCGCTGTCCCGCCCATCCGCTGATGCGCCGCGTGCTGGCGGCGGCCGGCCTGCCGCTGGCGGCGCCGTCTGCGAACCGGAGCGGCGGGGTCAGCCCGACCACGCCGGCGCATGTCGCCGCATCGCTGGGCGGGCGCATCGCCGCGATCCTGGATGGCGGACCGTGCGAGAGCGGGGTGGAATCCACCATCGTGGCGCTGCGGGCGGGTGGCAGCTGGCAGTTGCTGCGCCACGGCCCGGTGACGCAGGCGGCCCTCGCTGCGGTGCTCGGCGGAGAGCCGGCCCCGCTGGCGGATGCGCGGATCGAGGCGCCGGGCCAGCTGGCCAGCCATTACTCGCCGGGCAAGCCGGTGCGGCTGAATGCGATGATGGCAGAGGCCGACGAATACTGGATCGGCTTCGGCCCGGTCGCTGGCCATGCCAGCCTGTCGGCCGATGGCGACCTGGCGGAGGCTGCGGCGGGTCTGTATGCCGCGCTGCACCGCGCCGCAGCGGCGCCGCAGCCGCGGGTCGCGGTGGCGCCGGTGCCGGACGGCGGCATCGGCGCGGCGATCAACGACCGCCTGCGCCGCGCCGCGGCGGGCTGATCAGCGTTCCAGCGGGACGCCGGGCGCCAGCTGCTGCATCTGCGCATACAGCGTGCGCGCCCGCTCGCAGGCATCCTGCCGCCCGTCCTCGCAGCGATCCACCTCCCGGCGGTACTCGCGATCGAGCCGGCCCAGCTGTTCCTCCCGCCGGCGGATCTCGCGCCCGCGATTCTCGTCCGCCTCGCTCTGGCTGGTGGTGGCGAGGTCGACCGCACCGGACGCGGCGCGCACGGGCAGGGTGGCGACATCGTACACCGCCTTGGCGAGGCAGCCGCCCAGCAGGGTCGGCAGCAGCGACAGCACGATCAGGGCAGGCAGGCGCATAAGGGATCCTCTACAGGCAGAAGGGCTGTCCCGGCGCGTCAGGCACCGGGACAGCCCCCTGTCATTTCACCAGCTGAAAAGCCGCTCAGGCGACTTCGGCGCTGTCGTAATATTGCGGGGCGTGCTGGCGCAGCACGTCCAGGATCTTGCCCAGCGCGGCCGGTTCGTCCGTCTTCTCCATCGCCGCCAGTTCACGGGCCAGGCGGCTGGACGCGGCTTCGAAGATCTGCCGTTCGGAATAGCTCTGCTCGGGCTGGTCTTCCGGCCGGAACAGATCGCGCGTGACCTCCGCGATGGAGACCAGGTCGCCCGAATTGATCTTCGCCTCGTACTCCTGCGCGCGGCGCGACCACATGGTGCGCTTGACGCGGGGCTTGCCCTTCAGCGTTTCCATCGCTTCGCGCAGTGTCTTGTCGCTGGAAAGCTTGCGCATGCCGATGGATTCGACCTTGTTCACCGGCACGCGGAGCGTCATGCGCTCCTTCTCGAAGCGGAGCACGTACAGCTCCAGCTTCATGCCGGCGATTTCTTCCTTCTGGATTTCCATGACACGGCCGACACCGTGCTTGGGATAAACAACATAATCGCCAACGTCGAAAGCGGGGGCGCTGGAAGCCATTAAGCAGTCCTTTCTTGTCGGACAGGCCCGCATTCAGTGCCAGACGACCGGATCCGTACGACCTCGGATCCCCGTCGCGTTCGCGCACGGCACTGCTGCTGTTGGGGGAGCCTGCCTTCCTTGTCAGCCTGTTGTCGCCGCGCATTGTGGTGCGCTGCGCAACAGTCCCCGCAGCATGTAGCAGATTCGCAACATAATTTCCACCCCGGCCGATTCGCGACGCGAACCGCGCGTGGTTTCAGTCGCCTTCGCCGGGCTCCGGGCTGAAATACTTCTCCAGCTTGCCTTCCACGCCCTTCATCGCGTCCGCGTCGGCGGGCGCATCCTTGCGCTGCGTGATGTTAGGCCATTCGGCGGAATAGCGGGTGTTCAGTTCCAGCCAGTTCTCCAGCCCGCTTTCGGTATCGGGCAGGATCGCTTCGGCCGGGCATTCGGGTTCGCACACGCCGCAATCGATGCATTCGGACGGATTGATGACGAGCATGTTCTCGCCTTCGTAGAAACAATCCACCGGACAGACTTCCACGCAATCGGTGTACTTGCACCGGATGCAGGCGTCCGTGACGACATAGGTCATTGCGAATAGGTTCCTTCCTGTGCGCCGCCGGCGGCCGAAATTTCTCGGCGGAGCGGGCCTGCTATGGTGAGTGATCGGCGCCAGTCAAGGCCGGGCCGACCGCCCGGTAATGCATCCGTGCCTCCGTAGCGGGGCCGCGCCGCAAAGGCAGCGACAGGATTTCTATCACCAGCACAGGCGCACCTCTGGCATCCGGCAGGGGCAGGGTGAGGGTATCGCCGGGGCAGACAGGCTGGTCGATCCGCAGCACCCGCACGCCGTTGCGGCGCATGTGCCCTTCCGCGATCCAGCGCTGCGCCAGCGTGCGGCTCTTGGCCAGGCGCAGGGCGAACAGCAGCTTGTCCAGCCGCAGCACCTGCGCCGCCGGGCCTTCGCTCACGGCATTAGGCCGGCCAGCGCGGCGAAGGCGTTGCCCCCGGCCGCCGCCTGAGGCCGTTGTTCGCGGGGCCGATCGCCCGGGCGAGCCGCACCGTGCCGCTCGCCTGCCCGCTCACCCGGCCGCACCGGCCGCCAGGTCCAGCGTTGTGGGGCGGGCGGGCCGAACTGCCCCTCCGCCAGGGCGCGCGGCGGATTGCCGGAACGGAAACCCGCCTCCCGCAGCAGCGCCTGCAGCGATGCGGGCTGCACTCCCATGGAGGTGGCGAGCGCGCCATCCAGCACGAACGGCCGGCGTCCGGCCTGCGCCCGCGCATCGAAGGCGCCGCGCAGCACGCGTTCGGCCATGTCCAGCCGGATCTGCTGCCGCGCCGCACCGCGATACCCGGTGAACACCCCGTGCCCACCGGTCACCACCGGCTCCATCCGCGGGTTCAGCAGGCCGCCGGGCGCCAGGGCATGCAGCAAGGCACGGGGGGCGGGCTTCAGCAGAGCGGGCACGAACAGGTCCAGCGCGCCCACCGTCACGCCCAGCCGGCGCAGCAGCGGGCGGCGATCCTTGGGCAGATGCTGCAACCCGGCGGCATCGCGCGCCACGATCCCGCCGCCGGCGGCCAGCGCCAGCAGCACCGCGCGCAATTCAGTGCCGGTGGCCGGATCGACCGCCGCTTCCTCGATCCGGCGCAAGGGCGCAAGCGGCGCCAGTTGCGCCTCCAGCCAGGCGGCGAGCGCATCGGCCAGGCGGGTCCGCTGGCCGGCCTCCAGCTGGCTCAGCTCGCGCGCCAGCTTCAGCCGCGGATGGCTCAGCGTGCGGCCGCGCTCCAGCGTGGCGATGGCCCGGCCTCCGCTCCACACCTGCCCGTCACGCAGCTCCACCGTGCCCAGCTCCGCGCCGATCAGCGCGTCGGCACGGCTGGCCAGCAACTGTGGCAGGTGCTTTTCCGCCGCAGCAAGCATCAGCCGGCGATCCTCGTGCCCGGCGGTGCCATCCACCACGAAACGGAACCCTTCCAGGTGGCCGATCTGCTCACCTTCCACCAGCACGCGCCCGGCCTCGTCCGCTTCCACCTTCATCAGCCCGCCATCCTTCCCCATGCCCCGCATCAGTACCGCCGTGCGCCGGTTGACGAACCGTTCGGTCAGCCGCTGGTGCAGCGCATCGGACAGCCGCGCCTCCACGCCGCGCGCGCGCGATGCCATCTCGTCCCGCGCCAGCACCCAGTCGGGTCGCTGGCAGATATAGGCCCAGCTGCGGATCGCGGCGATGCGGCCCTGCAGCGTGTCGATGTCGCCGCCGGTCCGGTCCAGCTCCGCGATGCGCGCCGCCACGAAGTCCGCGCCCAGGTGTCCGCCGCGCAGATCCTGCCACAGGCGGGATACAAAGCGGGCATGGGTGTCGACACCCTGCTGGCGGAAATCGGGCAGCTGGCACGCCTCCCAGAAGCGCCGGACGGTACCGGCGCCGCGCACCGTGGAAACGATGTCCGGATCATCCGCCAGCCGCTTCAGCACACCCAGGTCGATCGCCTCGGGCGCGGCGGTCAGTTCCGGGCGGTCGGGCTTGGCCTCCAGATCGGCGATCAGCTGGCCGACGGAGCCGGTGCGCGGTTGCGCATCGCGCCAGGACAGCTTCGTCAGCGGGGCGAAGCGGTGCTGCTCGATCGCGTAGATCTCGTCTTCCGTGAACTCCGGCTCGCCGCCGCGACCGCTGCCCGCCAGCGTGCCGAAGCTGCCATCCTGCTGGTGGCGTCCGGCGCGCCCGGCGATCTGCGCCATCTCCGCCGGGGTCAGCCGCCGCTGCTTCACGCCGTCGAACTTGCCGAGGCCGGCAAAGGCCACATGGGTGACGTCGAGGTTGAGGCCCATGCCGATGGCATCGGTGGCGACGATGTAGTCGACCTCGCCCGACTGGAACAGTTGCACCTGGCGGTTGCGCGTCTCCGGGCTGAGCGCGCCCATCACCACCGCCGCGCCGCCACGGAACCGCCGCAGCATCTCCGCCACCTGGTACACCTGCTCCACGCTGAAGGCGACGATGGCGGACCGGGGCGGCAGGCGGCTGAGCTTGCGCGGGCCGATATGGGTCAGGGTGGAGAACCGCGGCCGTTCCACCATCTCCGCCTTCGGGAACAGCGCGCGCACCAGCGGCTGCAACGTGGCGGAGCCGAGCAGCATCGTCTCCTCCCGCCCGCGCGCATGCAGCAGGCGGTCGGTGAAGATGTGGCCACGCTCGCGATCGGCGGAGATCTGCGCCTCGTCCAGTGCGACGAAGGCATGGCCGCCGCCGTCCCGGGGCATCGCCTCCGCCGTGCACAGGAAGTAGCGCGCGCCCGGCGGCTCGATCCGCTCCTCCCCGGTGATCAGCGCGACCTTGTCGTCGCCCTTCATCACCCGCACCCGGTCATACACCTCGCGCGCCAGCAGGCGCAGCGGGAAGCCGATCGCGCCGCTGGAATGGGCGACCATCCGCTCGATCGCCAGATGCGTCTTGCCGGTGTTGGTGGGGCCGAGCACGGCCCGCAGGCGGCTGTCTGACGGGGGAAACAACACGATGATACCAGTGTGGCGGGTGGCGGGCACGCGCGCAAGCGGCGCATGATGAAGCCGCCCGCTCCATCGGGCGCACGGTCGCCCCGGCTCGTCGCCGTTCACCCCGATGCAACTTCATGTGGATAGCAGCTTGCGGCAGGCAGGCGGCAACGGGATGGGGTATCGGTGAACACGGCGCGAGCGAGGATCGGGACGGCGGCACAGCCCGGGCAGGCCATGCCCCGGCGCGCGCCCAATCCGCTCGTCCGCCGGATTCGCCGCCGTCCGCGCATCGCCATCGACCTGGGTCGCGCGGTCGGTTCGCGCCGGTGGCTGACCGGCATGGCGGTGCTTGTGGGGCTGATCGCGCTGACGCTGGCGGCTCTGCCGGACCTGTCCCCGCTCACCGCCGCGCCGCCGGTCAGCCTGCGCCCAGGCGAGGCTGACGAGTTCCGCTCGCTCGGGATCGCGCCGCTGGCGCTGGGGGCGGATAGCGGGCGGCGCATGGGGGCGACCGCTGCGGTGACGCCGCTGAAGGCCACGCCCGAGCGCCCGCGCATCGACCTGCAGGCCCGCTTCGCCGCCGGCGACAGCTACGAACGGCTGCTGGGCCGCGCCGGCGTCGGCGCAGGCGAGGCGGCGCTGGTGGCGCGGCTGATCGGCGGCGCCATGCCGGCCGGGCAGGTGGCGGCCGGCACGCCGGTGGACCTGGTACTCGGCCGTCGCATCGGGCCGGGCCAGCCGCGCCCGCTGGAACAGCTGAGCTTCCGCGCCCGCTTCGACCTGCAGCTGGAAGTGGCGCGGCAGGCCGGGCGGCTGGCGCTGGTGCCCCGGCCCATCCGGGTGGACACCACGCCGCTGCGGCTGCGCGGCAAGGTGGGGGAGGGCGTGTACCGCTCCGCCCGTGCGTCCGGGGCACCGGCGCGGGCGATCCAGCAATATCTGCGCGCCCTGGGGCCGGAGGCGCGGCTGGCGGCCGGCGACGAATACGACATGGTGATCGACTGGCGCCGCGCGGCCACCGGCGAGGTGGAGGAGGGCGAGCTGCTCTATGCCGGCGTGCTGCGCGATGGCCGCCCGCGCCACCAGATGCTGCGCTGGGGTCGCGAGGGCAAGTTCTTCGAGGCGTCGGGCGTGGGCCAGCAGCGCGAAGGCATGGTGCAGCCGGTCGCCGGACCCGTGACCAGCCGATATGGTCCTCGCCGCCACCCGATCCTGCGCTTCACCCGCCTGCATGCCGGGCAGGATTACCGCGCAAGTCACGGCACACCGATATACGCGGTGACCGACGGCACGGTGACCTATGCCGGGCGGCATGGCGGCCACGGCAATTTCGTGCGCCTGCGCCATGCCGGGGGCCTCGGCACCGGCTACGCGCATATGAGCCGCATCGCGGTGCGCAACGGCGCGCGGGTGCGGCGCGGGCAGGTGATCGGCTATGTCGGCTCCACCGGCCTGTCCACCGGGCCGCACCTGCATTTCGAGGTCTATCGCGGCGGGCGCACGGTAAACCCGGCCTCCGTGCGCTTCACCACCCGCGCGGTGCTGGAAGGGCGCGAGCTGGCGAACTTCCGAGCGCGCCTCGCCGAACTGCGCCGGGTGGTGCCCGGTGCCGCGCTGCAGCCGCTGGCGCCGGAGCCTGCCGTAACGGCGGCCGAGCGGGGGCCGCTGCGGGAGATCGACCGGGTGGACAGTACGCAGGTGGTCCGCTGAGCTTGCGGCTGCGGCCGATCTGCGGCACCCCACGCGGGATGAACGCAGCCCCCTACCCCGCTACCCGCCTGCGCCGTCCGCGGGCGACCGCCTGGAGCCGGGCCATGCACCGCGAGACGGTGCTGACCCCGGCAGACCTGATCTGGCCGCTGTTCGTGACCGAAGGCACGAATGTGGAACAGCCGGTCGCCAGCCTGCCGGGCGTGTCCCGCTGGTCGGTGGACGGCATCGTGGCGCGGGCGAAGGAGGCGGTGGCGCTGGGCATCCCGTGCGTGGCGCTGTTCCCGAACACCCCCACCGCCGCGCGCAGCGCCGATGCGGCCGAAGCGCTGAACCCCGACAACCTGATGTGCCGCGCCATCCGCGCCATCCGCGGTGCCTGCGGCGACAGCATCGGCGTGCTGACCGACGTGGCGCTGGATCCCTATACCAGCCACGGGCAGGACGGGCTGCTGGACGATGCCGGCTATGTCGCCAACGACATCACGGTGGAGATGCTGGTCGGCCAGGCGCTGGTCCAGGCGGAGGCCGGCAGCGACATCGTCGCCCCGTCCGACATGATGGACGGCCGCATCGCCGCGATCCGCGCCGGGCTGGAGGCAGGCGGCCACCACAATGTCCAGATCATGAGCTACGCCGCCAAATATGCCAGCGCCTTCTACGGTCCGTTCCGCGATGCGGTGGGCAGTTCGGGCGTGCTGCAGGGCGACAAGAAGACGTACCAGATGGACCCTGCCAATGCGGAGGAGGCCCTGCGCGAAGTGGCGCTGGATCTGGCCGAGGGGGCCGACAGCGTGATGGTGAAGCCGGGGCTGGCCTATCTCGACATCATCTGGCGGGTGAAGCAGCAGTTCGGCGTGCCGGTCTTCGCCTATCAGGTCAGCGGCGAATATGCCCTGATCGAGGCCGGCGTGGCGGCGGGCGTCGCCGCGCGCGAGGCATTGGTGATGGAGAAGCTGACCGGCTTCAAGCGGGCCGGCTGTTCCGGCATCCTGACCTATCATGCGCCGCTGGCGGCACGGCTGCTCGGTGCCTGACTTCACCCTCTCCACGCCCCGGCTGGTGCTGCGCGAATGGCGCGAGGCGGATGTCGCGCCGTTCCATGCGATGTGCCGCGACCCGCTGGTGATGCGCTTCGTCGGGCCGGACCTGACCCGGCGGCAGGCGGCGGGCGAGATCGCGCAATACCGGCAGGAACGCCGGCGCGACGGGCACAGCTTCATGGCGGTGGAACATCGCACGAGCGGGCGCTTCATCGGCTTCTGCGGCATCCGGCGCGGCTGCCCCGGCACGCCGCTGGCCGGTCAGCCGGAACTGGGCTGGCGCCTGGCCAAGCGGGCATGGGGCCAGGGTTATGCGCGCGAGGCGGCGGCGGCGGCGATCACCTGGGGATTCGGCCATCTGGCGGATGAGCGGCTGATGGCGATGACCGCGCCGGCCAACAATCGGTCATGGGGGCTGATGCTGCGGCTGGGGATGGAGCATCGCCCGGAACTCGACTTCGGCCATTCGCGCCGGACCGGCGCGCGGGTGCACCGGCCGCATGTCGTGTTCAGCGTCAACCGCACCGGCTGGACCGCGGCATGAATGTGGCGGACCGCTTCCCGTGGGCCACCATCATGCCGTTCGCCGGCAAGATGCCGCAGATCCACGACACCGCCTTCGTCGCGCCCGGTGCGCGCATCATCGGTGACGTGACGATCGGGCCGGAGGCCAGCGTGTGGTACAATTGCGTGCTGCGCGGCGACATCCACCGCATCGTGATCGGCGCGCGCAGCAACGTGCAGGATGGCAGCGTCTTCCACGTGGAAGGGCCGCGTCCCGACACGGACGGCCAGCCCAGCATCCTGGGCGAGGATTGCGTGATCGGCCACATGGCGGTGGTGCATGGCGCCACTGTGCATGATGGCGGCTTCGTCGGCATGGGGGCGGTCGCGATGGACGGCGCGGTGATCGGCGCGGGCGCCATGCTGGGCGCCGGCGCGCTGCTCGGCCCCGGCAAGACGATCCCCCCGGCGGAGATCTGGGTCGGCCGCCCGGCCAGGTTCCTGCGCACGCAGACCCCGGAACAGGTGGCCAAGATCCGCTTCCAGACCGAACGCTACTGTCGCCTCGCCCAGGCACACCTGGCGGAGCTGACCGCGAGGTAGCACACCCTACACGGCTAGCCGTATTTAGATGGGAAAAAGTGCAATCGAATCAACGAAGGTGTTCACCAAAGCGCTCCGCAGTGCGGGTGCCGCCGATGGCCTTCTGCTCCCCGCAAATCCGCAGATCTCTGGGACTCTTCACGGCAAATTTGATACATCCGATGGCCTTATGGTCCCCACCGGCCAGAGTCGCCCAAAACGGGCCTTGCTGGATGGCAATGTCGCACGGCGCAAGCTGCCGCTGCGCACCACCGAGTACTGCATCTGGGACACCGAACTGAAGGGCTTCGGGCTGCGTGTTCGGCCCTCCGGCAAGTACCTCTGGTTCGTCCGTGTACGGCACCGTGACAAGCAACGGCGATACACACTCGGCAGTACCGAAGAGCTGGATGCGGTGCTCGCTCGATCGCAGGCACGGCGACTGCTGGCCGAGGTCGCGCTGGACGGTCTGCCGAAGCGCGTTGTCGTGAAGGCGACGCCAACGATGGACGACTTTGTCGAGACCTATTGGCCCGATCTTGCGAGGGGGTGGAAGCCGCGGACCGTAACGCGGAATATGAACGCCTGGAAATTGCAGCTGAAGGCCCCCTTCGGAGCTTGCAGGGTAGCGGATATCACCCGCGCGGATGTGGTGCGCTGGAGGGATGGTTGCGCGGGTGAAAGTGAGGCGCAGTTCAATCGCGCTGTGCCAGTGTTGGCGTCGTTGATGAAGTATGCCGAAGCGCTGCATCTACGACGCAAGGGATCGAATCCGTGCAGGGGTATATCGCGCTACAAACGGGAGGCGAAGGAGCGCTACCTTACGCCGCTGGAATACCGGCGGATCGGCAAGGAGCTGGCCGAGGATGAGGCGGCGTTTCCGGGTGAAGTTGCGATTGTCCGCCTGCTGCTTCTTACCGGCGCGCGGGTCAGCGAGATACGCGACTTGCAGTATGAGTGGGTGAAGCCGCCGCGACTTGTCCTGCCGGACAGCAAGACCGGCCCCAAGATCATCTGGCTGAACAGCAAGGCGCTTGCGATCCTTGAGGCTGTTCCGCGCATTGATGGTTGCCCGTTCGTCTTTCCAAACAGAAAGAGGACCAAGCCGATGCTGCTTGATCCCTGGTGGTCGAAGTTTCGCCGACGGTGTGCCCTGCCGGACGTGCGGATCCACGACCTCCGGCACAGCTTTGCCTCAGCCGCCATTATGGACAACGTGCCACTGGCTACCATCGGCAAACTGCTCGGTCATGTGCTGCCGGAGACGACAGCGAAATACGCCCACTTGGCAGACGAGGTAATTGCCGACGCCGCTCAGCGCGTCTCCGGCTCGCTCGCCAGCGCGATCGGCCTACGCCAATGACGGCGCTCGCCCTCAAGCAGGTGGTGGCGGAGGCGCTGGCCCGTGTCGGCGCCGACACTAGCTTCAACCGCGTGCCGAAAGGCAAGCCACGCTCGACCACATGGATCGGCATCGAGAACGGCTTCGGCATCCGCCATTATTCCACCGGTCGCAACGTCTACATCGTCCAGACCCGCATGGCCGGACGGCTGCGCACCGTCACGATTGGGCCGGCATCGGTCATTACCCGCGATCAGGCGACCAAGGTCACGCGTATGGTGCTGGCCTACGCTCGCATCGGCGATGACCCGGCCACCGATCGGGCGCGCATACGCTCGGCACCCAGGTTCGACGACTTTCTCGATGAGTTCTGGACCAAGTGGGCCGTGCGCTGGAGCGACCAAACCTTCAGCAACAATTCCGGGTACCGCCGCAACTATCTCGACGATGCCTTCCCGGGCATCTTTGTCGACGAGTTGAACGAGGCGCATGTCACCAAATGGTTCGCCGACCTCAACAATAAGACCAGCCCCGGCGCGGCGAACATGACGCTTGGCCTGCTCAGCCTGATGATGAACAAGGCCGAGGCATGGGGCTACCGATTGGAGAACACCAATCCGTGCCGCGTGGTTCGCTGGAACCGCCGCCGGCACTGCCAACGCTTCCTCAGCACCGAAGAACTGCACCGCCTGGGCGAGGTGCTGGAGCGGGAGCGTGCCTCTGAGAACCCGGTGAAAGCGCTGGCAGCAACAGCCGCGACCCTCCTGCTGCTCACCGGTTGCCGCCATGGCGAGATCATCGGGCTGCATTGGAAGGACATCCGCGGCAATCGACTGAAGCTGCGCCATGGCAAGACTGGGCCGCGAACTGTTTGGCTAGGGGACGAAGCGCGGGCGCTGCTCGACACCATCCCGCGCCACAAGAACATTGACTGGCTATTTTGGAACGTGCGCTACCGCCGGCCGATAAAATGCATCGTCCACTACTGGCACGAGTTCCGCGCCGACGCCAAGCTGCCCGGCGTTCGCATCCATGACCTACGCCACACTTTTGCCAGCCATGCCGCGATGAACAAGGAAACGCTGCCGATGATCGGCCGGCTGCTGGGCCATGCGTCCGTGCAGTCGACGGCGCGGTACGCGCACCTCGATGATGAGCACGTGCTTGAAGCAGCGGAACAGATCGGGACGGCAATCGAGCGGATGATGCACCCGCCGGGGCAGCACGCGGGAGTGTAGCTGGGCAGTTCAAGCAATTGGGCTGTCGAGACTTCCGGGTTCTTGGTGAAGGCGTCACTGTAGCTGCTATCGACCCGGCGGAGGTTTGCTAGCCTCAATGCTTGAAGCAATGCTCCCGATGCCAGCGAATGAACGGAGCATGCGGGCGATCGGCTGCGCGCTGTGGCATGAGCACACGGCGGCTAGCATTGATGATGCCGCGGATACTTTCCGCGTCGTTGGCCTGCCGTGACACCATGATCCCCATGTCCTCGTCTAGGGAGATTAGCCCGCGATCAAACATCCAGTGCGCCGTGCCCGACAAAGCCAGACCATTGCTGATGATGTCGGGTCCATCAGCATCGACAGGTCGGATGTGAGCGGCTTCAACTTCGGCCCGCCCACCGCCGTTGATCAGCTTCAGCCCGGTGATCGCGCAGCGTTCATCATAAGCTACGAGAACAATTCGCCTGAAGACGCGATCACGTACCACCCGCGACACGATCGCGGACACGCGCTTTCTCGCCTCGTCGAAGATGAAGGGCGCCCGTTCTTCGCGCACAACCAGATTGGCTGCGGCGATGTCTGTGCGCGGGAGCAGCGGTTGTTCGTCCGCCAAGCCTGCGTCCACAATCCGAGTGGAATCACCGGGAGACAGCGTGCGGACCGCCGCCTGTGCGCGTCCGGAAATGCGGCCCATGTCGTTCAGAACACCGCGTTCGATTGGACCATCCAGATCAGTAAACGGGACCGGGGTGGCAAAATCGAGATAGCTACTTGGCTCGATCAGTGCGAGATACATGCCATCCGCCGAGGGATCAGGGATAATGTCCGGCTTAAGCGGACGCTCGTTCACGCGTCGTGGGTGACTGCCTCAGCGGCAGAGATGAGCCAACATAGACCGGTTTGTGGAAGGCGCTCAGCGCATCGTCGGCCATACCTGTCTTCAAAAAGCCGTTGGTGAATGTAAGAGTTAATGAACGCTGCCGTCAATCAAACCGTCTGCTGCGAGGACCCCTGCATCGTGTAGCCATGCCGACCCTGATGAAGGATGGCGATGAGTAGGCATTTGAACAGGTAACGCCGTCTTCTAGCATTGCTCGCCAAGTGATACGGCGAACAGAGGACTCAACCAAATCTACAGCTCGGAGGAATAGCAACCTAGATATCGGCTCGCCTGCAAGAATTCGGGTGGCTATGCTGTTCTTAGCCTCAGGGGTGGTCAGAGCAGTGAACTCGGATCTGTCGCACCTGTTTCGGTCATAAACTTGCCCTTTAATTGTTCGACAGCCAAGATGCGCTGCTATGTTCACAAAAAATATCTAAGTGAAGCATTTGATAGTATTAAGGAAAGCGCAATGTCCAAGATACCTATGGTTCTCAATCCAGCATGTATTAAAACACTTGCAGCGGTCGAGGCTCATCCCGACCGTTCGAACCAACATGAATTCAACGGAGTAGCCGCGCTAGAGCAGTTGTTTGGCGTGGCTAGAAGAAAGATTGAAGCGGTATTTTCTGTACGAGGAGAGGATCACTCTTACGTAGCAGAAGTCACTTGGTACGACGCTCGGGAAAACCATCCAGATCGTTCTGAGCATAGACTTTACTTTAAAAGAAACCCAGTGATGGAGCGCGCTCGGGAGGGAGATAATATGCTGATTGGCTTTGATGGAGATCAGCTTAATTGCATTCTGATCCCTAATGCGTCCACGCAATACACTGGCTGGACGCCATCGCCATCCTTATACTAGTACAAATTGCAAGGTTCGACACATCTTCTGGTGTGTGATCATGGTGTGGTGCTCAGCGTCATCCTATGGCCGAGCTGGCCCAGACCATCAACACTAGAACTTCGGTGGCCACGATCCGTAGGGTGAGCATGAAGGGGCAATCATCCGGCGCCTGTGCGATCGGCTTCCCTGACCGCGTGCGAGATGTGTTGAACGTGTCAAAGCGCCAAAGGGAGCCAATTTCACCCGCTGACAACGGCTCCGGCTAATGGAAAAGAGGCGTTGGGAATGACGGAAGTTCATTACGGCTCATGAGCGACCTTGCTGAGGTGAATGCGATTATCGACCTCCTACGAAGTGGGCACGACATGCTGCCCTTTCTGACCGGGTTGTACCCTGCGACCCTGATGCAGCTTCAACCATTGCCGCTGACATGCAGGCCTTGCTGGAGGCCACTCCTTACTAACGCCCACCCGAGCCAAGCGAGGGGCCTGTTTGGTTGCAGATCGGGAGTGCAGACGATGCGGCCTGGCTGCTGGTGTACCGCAGCCGCGGCGCCGGCATCCTGTACGTCATTGCCCCGGACAGACTGGCTGCGTGAGCGATCGGCGGCGGAATTCCACCTCTAGCCCCTTCGGGCGAGCTAGGTTCGCTCGACCTTGCCGACCATCAGGTGTGCTGGGCCATCCTCGCTGGCGACAAGCACCAGCTCGCGGAAGGGCTGGTTGTGGAGATCGCGTTCGACCAGATAATCGAGGATGTGCCCGCCCGGCTTGAGGGTGCGACGCTGCTGGACGTGGATACAGCCATCCTCGACAAAAAGCGGCGTCCAGATAGATGGCATGCCTTCGCCCGGGCACGGTTGCGGGCGCAGGCTCTTGGCCTTGGACACTATCTGCAGGCGCGAGAGGGCGTTTCCAGGTTTGGCTGGTAGAGACGGACGATCCCCGTGCGAACTTTGTGGCCAAGAGGCATAGGACTACCGGTTGACTGGACCTGTCTGGCTCCAAGACCATCGAGGCGGTCGATCCAGTCGTGTCGGAGTATTGCCTGATGGCCCCGCTACACTGGCTGCGGGTCTTGCCGGTGTGATCAGCGGGGAGCCGCGGGCGCTTGTCCAGGATCAGTGGTTAACTTCCCCCCGGGGATAAAACATAAATTGTCCCTGTTTGTTCTTGCCTGTTGGGAGGCTCTACGCCAAAGTGGCACGAATTGTCCCAGAGGTGACCCTTGCGTTCAGCCGTTTCCGAGTTCTCCCGCCTTCGCACCAGCGCCGGCATCAGTGTCGATGCGTTCGCGGCCACATCGGGCTTCTCGCGCCGGACGGTGTATCGCTGGGAAAGCGGCGACGTGCCGCCTCGTGGTGCTGCGGTAAAGCTGCTGGACAGCATGATCCGGGAGAGCCGGGCGGCAAAGCCGCAGGGCAAGGCCTTTCGCTTCATTGACCTGTTCGCCGGCATTGGCGGCCTGCGTCGCGGGTTCGATGAATGGGGCGAATGCGTCTTCACCAGCGAGTGGGACCGCCATTCGCAGAAGACCTATCTCGCCAACTACGACTGGCAGCATGAGGTCACCGGTGACATTACCGAGGTGCCGGTGGAAAGCATCCCGGAGCATGACCTGCTGCTGGCCGGCTTTCCGTGTCAGCCATTCTCGATTGCCGGCGTATCCAAGAAGAACGCCCTCAATCGGCCGCATGGCTTCGCTGACGAGACGCAGGGCACGCTGTTCTTCAATGTCGCGAAGATCATACAGCACCACCGGCCCAAGGCCTTCCTGCTGGAGAACGTCAAGAATCTGATCAATCACGACAAGGGCCGGACGTTCGAGGTCATTCACCGTACGTTGACCGAGGAGCTGGGCTATCAGGTCCATTGGAAAGTCATTAATTCCAAGGCCTTCGTACCCCAGCAGCGTGAGCGCATCTTCATCGTTGGCTTCCGCGATTCCAACGATTTCACCTTCGCCGACCTCGTGCTGCCCGACCCGCTTAACGGGCCCAAGCTGGGCACCATCCTGCATCCCGAGGATGGCACGGAGGAACTGGACGCCCCCTACACACGCGGGAATATCGCTTCGGTGTCCGAGAAGTACACTCTGACAGACAAGCTATGGGCTTATCTTCAGGGCTATGCCGACAAGCACAAGGCGGCCGGCAATGGCTTTGGTTTCGGGCTGGTTGGTCCGAACGACGTCGCTCGCACCCTGTCAGCGCGCTACTACAAGGACGGATCGGAAATCCTTGTCGAGCAGAAGGGAAAGAACCCCCGTCGCCTGACGCCGCGCGAATGTGCCCGGCTGATGGGATTTGATGAGCCGGACGGTCGCGACTTCATTATCCCGGTGTCCGATACGCAGGCCTATCGCCAGTTCGGCAACGCCGTCGTGGTGCCGGTGGTGAAGGCTGTAGCCGAGCATATGCTGCCATGGCTGCTTGACCCTGCGGAGATCGAACCGGAGCGGCTCCAGCGAAAGCTGGCACTTGCCGGGTGATATAGTCGACCCGGCGACGCGCAGCCGCATGATGGCCGGGATCAAGGGGAAGAACACCAAACCCGAGCTGGTGGTGCGGAGCGGCCTTCATGCCGCCGGCTTTCGCTTCAAACTGCACGACCGCGCACTACCCGGGAAGCCCGACATGGTGCTGCCGCGCTGGCGTGCGGTTGTCTTCGTCCATGGCTGCTTCTGGCACGCCCATGATTGCTCGCTGTTTCGCTGGCCGGGCACCCGGCAGGAGTTCTGGCGGCAGAAGATCGGCCGCAACCAGGAGCGCGATGCCGAAGTAGAAGTCGCGCTTGACCATGCCGGATGGCGCGTGCTCAAAATCTGGGAATGTGCAATCAAAGGTCCTGGCAGGATCGGGGCTGATGCCGTCGTGTCGCTCGCGGCCGACTGGCTGCGCTCCGATCAGCGGCATGGCGAAATCAGGGGGACGGATCGTGCCGATGGGTGATCTTGTCGAGTGGCTGGATGAGTACGGCGGACCGGGGTTCGTCTGGTATGTGAAGCGCCTGTCCAGCAACGACACTCTGGCGAACGACAGCCATCAGGCTGGACCCTATATCCCGCGCGAAGTCCTGTTCGACCTCTTCCCGATGCTCAATAAGCCGGCAGTGAAGAACCCGGACGTATGGTTCGACCTCTACGTGGACTCCCATCCCGATCACCAGCGGGTCCGGGCGGTCTGGTACAACAACAAGCTGCACGGCAATCCCAAGGGCGGTCGCAACGAGACACGGCTGACCAACTTCGGTGGGCAGGCCTCCGCGCTGCTTGATCCCGAAAGCACCGGCGCGCTGACAATTTTCGCCTTCAGCAAGGTCGATCCGGCCGCGGTGCCCGACTGCCACGTTTGGGTCTGCCGGCATGAGACGGAAGAGGATCTTCTCGAGGACCGGGTCGGACCGGTGGAGCCGGGCAAGTGGCTGTTGTGGCCGCGGGTGCAGGATGGCTTGCTTGATCTGTTGCAGGCGCCAGCGGGGCGCGCGAGCTGCTGGCTGGCTGATGATGAAATCCCGGCAGCATGGCGTATAGGGTTTCCATCCGGTGCTGACATTATCCGCAAAGCGGTCGAGCTGCGCGCAGATGCCGGCCTTGATCCCGACAAGCGGCTGATGCGTCGCCGCGATTGCGAGTTCGAGATTTTCCGCAGCGTTGAGCAGGCGATTGAACTGCCATTTATTCAGGCTGGCTTCGGAACGGTGGACGACTTCATCGCCCGCGCCCAGACCATCCTCCAGCGCCGCAAGGCCAGGTCGGGCCGATCGCTGGAGTTGCATACCCGCGCGATCTTCATGGAGGAGCGGTTGGTTGAGGGCACACACTTTGCCCATCAGCCGGAGTCCGAGGCCGGCAAGCGGCCGGACTTCCTGTTTCCGTCAGTGACGGCCTATCGTGATGCCAATTTCCCAGCTGACCGGCTCCGAATGCTGGCGGTTAAAACGACGTGCAAGGATCGCTGGCGGCAAATCCTCAACGAAGCTGATCGTATACCTGCCAAGCACCTGCTGACGTTACAGGAGGGTGTGTCGGAGCCGCAGTTTCGTGAGATGACGAATGCGGGTGTGCAGCTCGTGGTGCCGGCGGGTATCGTCGACACGTTCCCCAAGGGTGTTCGGCCTCACCTTCAAACGCTCGAGAGCTTTATCGGCGATGTGCGACTTCTGCCACTAGCAGGATAAAAGCTCGGTGTTTTGGCCTGTGCTAACGATCTCCTTGTGATCGGCCCAACATTCCGCTTTCTTGTCTGAGGATAGTGCAGAAGTGGTGACTTGGCGGAGTTTGGATGCAACTACATTTTCAAGAAATCAGGCCTGGAGACGTCGAGCAGGAGCTGACGCAGAAGGACCAGTTTGACACCGACAAGGTGCCCCTGACCGCGACTTTGGTCAGGGAAGCACTCCAGAATGTTATGGATGCCCGGGCGCCGGACTTTGATCAGCCACTTCGGGTGCGCATCGCATTTCATGACAGCACCGCCGATCCGGAGTTCTGGCAGGAGTTGTTTACCGGCTTTCGCCACCATCTGGAAGCCAGTGGCGTCTCGATCGAGGGCATTAGGCTGGACGCCCCTCGCTTTCTGCTGATCGAGGATTTCGGGACCACAGGCCTGCGTGGAGCTACCGAGGAGCGCGATGAACGTGAGTTCTCCGATTTCTGGCGCCGCGTTGGCAAGTCACACAAGAGTAGCGGCAAGGGCGGCAGCTGGGGCTTGGGAAAGCTGGTCTTCCCAGTTTCGTCAGCCCTCCGATGCTTCTTCGGACTAACGATCAGAAGTGACGACGGTTCGCGAAGCCCCAAGCTGATGGGGCAGACGATCCTCAGCACGCATGTGCTCGATGACAAACGCTACGTGCCTCATGGCTTCTTCTGCGACCTCGGGCAGGACGGCATCCAGGTGCCGGTGTTTGATGACGGAACGGTAGAGAGGTTTCGTCGCGCGACCGGACTCGCGCGTACAGATCAGCCAGGCCTGTCTATCGCGATCCCGTTCCCCCGCGAGGAGATCACCGGTGAGGCGCTGATCCCCTTTGTGATCGAGCACTACTTCTTTCCGATCCTGACGGGCGAACTGATCATCCAGATTGGCGATGAAACTATCTCGGCGGGGACACTTGAGCAGCTGGCAGAACGGTATCCGGCGCCAGTTCTGAAAGATGGTTACATGATTGCCTTCATCAAGGCGCTGGATGCCTCCAGGACCGCGGATGCACCGGTCAATGTACCGGATGGCTGGGATAGCTCTGCCGGGCTGGAAGCTGTGCTGGACGCGGCTCTCGTTCAGGAGTTGCGCGCGCGATATCTGCGTGGAGAGTTACTTCATTTCCGCCTGCCAATTGCCTGCAACTCAATTGCTGAAGGCCGGCTAACAGGAAGCTTCGATGTTTTTCTGCAACCGGCCCCGGCCGGTGCCAGTCCGGTACCGCTGTTCATTCGGAATTCGATCACCGTCCCGAATGAGGCCAGCTACTTCACAAACCCGCAGGTTTTCGCGGCTGTGGTAGCTTCGGACAAGGTCGTCAGTTCCTTTCTGCGCGACGCAGAGAATCCTGCTCACACCAGTTGGAACGGACGCGCGGAGAAGCTGATGGCCCGTTGGCGAACCCCCGGTTCAACACTGCCAAAAATTCGCCACAGTGCCCGGAAGCTGGATCAGCTAGTCGGCAACTCGGAGAACATCATTGATCCGGACGCGCTGATTTCCCTTCTGAACATTCCGAGGCCTGCCACGGCAAAAAAGCGGAAGGTTCCAAACCCAATCAGTCCTCCGTCTCCAACCCCTCCGGAGCCGACGCCACGACCGTATCGGATCATTCCCAATGTGGGCGGCTTCACAGTGAAGGGAGCGGGCGAGAGCGCAATTTCCGAGATGCCGATGTCCATCAATGTTCGGATGGCTTACGCGATTGCCCGCGGCGATGCTTTTAAGCGGTACGATCGCAACGATTTCAGTCTGGCCGGGGCAACCGACATCAGGATTCAGGCTGATGGAGCCACCAGCCAGCCTGCCGCTGACAATGTCCTGCTGATCGAGGCTGATGCTCCCGATTTCAGTGTTACCGTGAGCGGCTTCGATCCCAATCGCGATGTTATCGTCCAGTCGAACAGGGTAAGGGCATGAAGCGGACGATCAACTCGACCGGGCGCAGAAAGCTGACGCTGGATCAGGTCACTATCAGGATCGAAGATCCGGCAGTCGCCGGAGGTACCCGCCGCTTCTCGGCCGAGCTGACAGGGCTTGACGACATGAACCTGCCAGCGAACGCGAGGGTCTATGTCGAGCCTTACGCGAGGTCCTCCTTCATGCGGTTCGACTATGGCACCGTAGCTACTCTTCGGGCGCCGTCTGACACCGGACTTGTCGATATCGACGCTGGATCTCCCGTTCTATTCGATGTGAAAGTCGTGGACGAAAGTGAGAACATCGGCCGGATTCTGGCTGCCGCCAGAGCGATCAGTCCTGTCAACTCTGTCGAGGGTGACGACAAGCGGCGCTCGCTCCTCCCAGTTGAGTCACGCGATCTTGGCGAGCTGGTATGGCAGCTCGATATGCCGCCTGACGCCCGCCCGGTCTTGGTCCTGAACAGCCGGGTTCCGAATGCACTTGTCCGGCTTAAGAGCGATCCGCTCATTCAGGGAGCGATCCTGCCTGCCGCCATCGCACTGATCCTCGACAGGCTGCTCGATCCAGAGGGCCCCGGTACGGAGGACGACGAGTGGGTCGATGATTGGCTGACCTGGTACCGGGCTGCCACGGGAATTGAGCCGGAGGAGCGGCTCGATGCCGAGGAGCGACGCATTCTTGTACTGAACGCCTGCCAGAGTTTTGCGACCCAGCAGCGGTTTGCCACGCGTACCGAGGGGTTTGGTGACCAGCAGGAAGGGTCAAACAATGACTGAACCATTGCGCAGGCTCACTGACGAGGGAATTAATCACTTTCGGGATTATATCGAGCGGATCCGCAATGGGGCGAAGGATCAGCCCCCGTCCGATCTGCTAACAGACCCGGTTTTCTCGGAATCGGTCGCAGGCGGGGTGGTGCTACCGCCTGACCTGCCAGAGGACGCTTTAAGCGACCGCTTCAGGTTTGGCATATGGCTGAGGGACTTGCTGGCTCCATTAAAGCAGAACACGCTTCCAAGAGATTACCAACTATGGAATTGGCTTTCCCTCCGGTTCTTCGATCAGCTTTGTGCCGCCGGCGGGGGCGATCTCCGCCGGCCTCGCCGGGATGAAGCGTACATCCTCGACGCCGCGTTTTCGCATACGAAGTATTACCGGCATCTGGTTCGAATGGCGTGGATGGCGGTCAGTCTGCACGGCGAGTACGGCAAGATCCTGCTGAAATCGCGGAATGCCGACGGGCCGCCTCTTGCTGGTTCCGGCGAAATTGTAGAGCAGCTCGCCTCGCGTCAGAGCCTATTCGGCAATGCTACCCTCATACAGGGTGCTTATCAGTTGTATTTTAGCGAGGATGAGCAACGTCCACGGCGAGGGGCGGGCGGTTCCGGCGCAGGGTCGCCTCGTCGACTGGCGACAGTGGTCCAGCAACTCGATTTAACATACGACCTGAGAGACTGTACGCCGGAGCAATTCATTGCGCTTCTTCCGAAAGAATTTAATCGATGGAGGGCTTAGAGTAGATTAGACACGCCCGCACGTCTGGTCAGGTAAGTGTCGTCTGGCGTCTGGTAATGGGATCTGTCGCTTTAATGAGGGTCGGGACCTCGGTTGAACGGGGTCTGCCTTGTGCCACGTGCAGAGATTACCTCGCCCGGCTTCAAGTCGGGCATTGCTCCAAGCAATTGAGGCGCATGGGATGAAGAGATTGTGGCTGGTGGCGGCCATGGGTTTGATGTCGGCATCTACATCTAGCCAAGCACAGGATAGTGATGGCGCTAATTAAGCTTTCCAAGCCTAACTCGCTAGGTGGAGCACTCAAGAGACGGCTGCGGAGCGGGATATCGAATTGGCGGGCGAGCTTTCGCGGGCGTTCTATTGTAAATAGGCGTTGAACCGGGACCCCCGATCGGCGTCGAAGAGGGACCCCCTAACAGCGTTGAGCTGATGTCGATGATGGGGTGCCGTTCGCGGTGCTCGCGGCGTAGGGAGGGCGTAGCCCGACCGGAGGCGCGAGCACCGCGAACGGCTCTTTCTGGCTACCGTGCCAAGATCAGCTGCGGTTCTTGAAGCGCCAGCTGTCGTTGCCGGTTTCGACGATGTCGCAGTGGTGGGTGATGCGATCGAGCAGCGCGGTCGTCATCTTGGGATCGCCGAACACGCTGGGCCACTCGCCGAACGTCAGGTTGGTGGTGATGATCACCGAGGTGTGCTCGTAAAGCTTGCTGATCAGGTGGAACAGCAGCTGGCCACCCGAGCGGGCGAACGGCAGATAGCCAAGCTCGTCGAGCACCACGAGCTCGTGGCGGCGCAGCTGGGCCGCGAGCGCGCCGGCCTTGCCGATCCGCGTCTCCTCCTCGAGCTGCGTCACCAGATCGACGGTGTTGAAGTAGCGACCGCGGGCACCGGCGCGGATGACGCTGGCGGCGATCGCGCTGGCCAGGTGGGTCTTGCCGGTGCCCGTGCCCCCGACCAGCACGACGTTGCGGCGGCCTGGCAGGAACGAGCCTGCGTGAAGCGAGCGCACCAGCCCCTCGTTGATCGGGGTGTTCTCGAACACGAACGCGTCGAGGTCCTTTACGACCGGCAGCCTGGCAGCCGTCATGCGGTAGCGGATCGAGGCGGCATGACGGTGTGCGCCTTCGGCGCGCAACAGATCGCTCAGGATCTCCATCGCGGTGCGCTTGCGCTGAACACCGGTGGTGACCGCTTCATCGAACGCACCCGCCATGCCCTTGAGTCCGAGCCCACGCATCGCGTCGATCATCTCATGCCGCTGCATGAAGGCCTCGCAGGCTGTCGTAGCGGGCGCAGTTGGCGATCGGCGGGTGCATCAGCGTTAGATCCTCAGACGTGACGATGGATGCAGGCCGGGGCGGCTCTCGCCGCCGTGACAGGATGTTGAGGATCACCTCGTCGCTGACCGCACCGGCGTCGAGCGCCTCGCGAACGGCGCCCTCGACGGCATCCAGGCCATCGCTGAGAACGGCCGCAAGAACGCGGACGAAGCGCCGATCGGCATCGTCGTCGCTGCCAAGCTTGCGGCGCAGCCGAGCGAGCGCGGGCGGTAGATCCCAGCCTTGGAACGGTGCCCCGTTCCTCAGCGCGCCGGGCTTGTTCACCAGCACCGGCAGGTAATGCCAGGGGTCGTAGATCGTCCGGTCGCGACCGAAGAACCGGGGATGATCGGCGATCACCTCGTCGCCCATCCGCACGACGATCCGGTCGGCATAGGCCCGGACCTGGACCGCACGACGCACCGCCTTTGCGGCAACCGAGTAGCGGTTCCGATCGAAGCTGATCAGGCACGTCCCGGTCACCGCATGCTGCGTCTCGTGGAAGCCGTCGAACGCCGCGAGCATCGGCTGCAGCGCGGGCCGTTCCAACTCCAGCGCCAGTGCGACCGTCATCTCCTTATGCTCGGGATGCGCATGCATCTCCGCCCAGCGACGGCACTCGGCTTCCAGCCAGCCGTTCAGTTCCTCCAGGCTGGCGAACCGCGGCCGCGGCTTGAAGAGTCGGCCCCGGATCGTCTGGACCTGATGCTCGACCTGGCCCTTCTCCCAGCCGGCCGCTGGCGAGCAGGCGGTCGGCTCGACCATTTAATGATCCGCCATCACCAGGAAGCGACGGTTGAACACGCGTTCCTTGCCGACGAACACGGTCGTCACCGCGATCTCCACATCTTCGTGGCTCCAGTCGAACTGGTACGCCTCGCCCTGCCTGAACAGCAGCGGGATAAATGCCGCTACGCCGGCGCCGGGATCCTTGCGCCGCGCCTCGGCCCAGCGCGTGGCGTAGCGCCGGGCCGCATCGTACGATCCCTCGAAGCCTTCGCGTAGCAGCAGATCATGGATCCGCGTCATCCGCAGCCGATCGCGACGCGGGCGCGCCTCGTTCTCGGCCAGCAGCGTATCGAGCCGCTCCTGGAACGGTCCGATCCGCGGCAGCGGTTGCACCGAGCGATGATAGTCGAACGAACCTTCCGGTGCCCGGATCGCCTTGCGCACCACCTTGCGCGACAATCGAAGATCCCGCGCGATCGCCTTGATCGGCTTGCCGCCGGCGTACTCACGCCGAACCCGAACCACAGTCTCCACCACCAACATCCCGATCTCGCCGCCTGAGAATACCCAGGCCGCTGTCTAAACCATCGAAATGAGGGGTCCCTTTTGGACGCCGATCACCCCGCTAAGGGGGTCCTTTTTGCACGCCGATCCACAACATTCGCGGAACTTAGGCAAGTTCGGGCTTAGCAGTCTCACGGCCGACGGCCTCGCCACGCGCACTGGAAGTGAGTACAATCAACGGGTTAGAGCCTTCGTACCGGCTCACTCAAACCAGCCGATCAGTCCCTAATTGACAAGCACACCGAACGCGGCAGGATCAGTCTTCCCGCACGCCTGCCAGCAGGGTGGGGGCGTGTTGCAGGAAGGGGAGGGGGTTCACGGCGCGGCCGTGCACGCGGACCTCGAAGTGCAGGTGCGGGCCGGTGGAGCGGCCGGTGCTGCCCAGCATGCCGACCTGGTCGCCGGCCGCCACACGATCGCCGACCTTTGCCTTCCAGCCGGACAGGTGACCATATCGCGTCATCAACCCGTTGCCGTGGGTGATCTCCACCGTGCGGCCATAGCCGCCCTTGGTGCCGACGAAGCTGACCCGGCCGTTGGCGGTCGCCAGCACGGGTGAGCCTTGCGGGGCGGCGAAGTCCAGGCCGGCATGCAGCGCGGCGGTGCCGTGGAACGGGTCGCGACGATAGCCGAAGGAAGAGGAGAAGCGCGCGCCGGCCACCGGCATCACCTGCGGCACGCGGGTCATGGAGCGTTCCAGCTCCGCCATGCGGGTCAGGCTGGTGCCCAGCCGTTCGAACCGAGCGCTCAAGGCACCGTCGGCGCTGCTGCTGAAGCTTTCCAGCGGACCACCCATGGCCAGCTGGTCGTCGCGGCTCAGGCTGGCGCGCACCGTGCGCGGATCCACGCCCAGCGCACGGATCGCGCTTTCGGCCCGATCGGCGCGGGTCTCGGCATAGCGGGTGAGCCGCGCTGCCAGCGCCAGCTGCCGCTGTTCCAGCCGCAGCAGCGCCGCACCCTCCGGCAGTGCGGCACCCACGCGTTGCGCCCGGCCGCTCGCCTCGTCCACGCGGCCGGCGGAGGCGGCCTCCTGGTCGGCGACGGCATCGGCGGGCAGCATGCCGGCGACGGTTTCCAGCAGCTCCTGCCGCTGTTGCAGGTCCTGCGCCACGCGGTCCATCTCGGCACGCCAGCGGGCGACCTGCGTCGCATCGTCGGTCACCGCGGCTTCGCGGTCGGCGAGGCGGGCCTGGTGCTGCTCGGTCTCGATCCGGCTGGTCGCCAGCGCCGCCAGCGAGCCCAGCCAGCCGAGCGCCAATGCGCCGGTCACGCCAGCCAGCACGACCTGCTTGCGGGTGGACAGGCGCAGGGTCCGGACCTTGCCGGCATCGGGCGCGCCAGTGCGGAAAGTGACTTCGCGCGGGGCGAACAGGTGCTGGATACGCGGTGCCTTGCGGCTCGTGTGCTGAAGCAAGAGTTTGATCCCGTTGGAAATTGCGACCCCCGTCTGCCGTGCCGCTACGCACAGGGCGGCCGCGGAGTCGACCGGCAGCACCGTCGAAAACGGGTCAGCTGACACCGCTATGGGATGAAGCGATCCGCCATAAGGATTTTTTCTGCAGCCTCCGGGAACCGGAATGCAGGCCAGGCGTGCGGCAGAATCGCCCTGACAGGGTGGCGGGCGGCTGATACACGGCACCCCATGTCGACCCATGCCCAGCAGACCCGCCCTGACACAGTAACGCAGCTGGTGGAGGACCTCGCCCGCGCCGGCCGCGCCGCGCAGGGCCAGCTTGCCCTGCTGGACAGCGGGGCCAAGGCGCGCGCGCTGCGCACCGCCGCCGCCGCGCTGCGCGATGCCGCGCCGGCGATCCTGGCGGCCAACGCGCAGGATTGCGCCGCGGCAGAGGCGAACGGCACCAGTGGCGCCATGCTGGACCGCCTGCGGCTGGACGCGGGCCGCCTGGCCGGCATTGCCGCAGCGGTGGAGGCGGTCGCCGGCCTGCCGGATCCGGTCGGGCAGGTGATCGACCGCAGCGAGGCGCCCGCCGGCATGGCCCTGTCGCGCGTACGCGTGCCGATCGGGCTGATCGGCATCATCTACGAATCCCGCCCCAACGTCACCGCCGATGCGGCGGCGCTCTGCGTGATGAGCGGCAATGCCGCGCTGCTGCGCGGGGGGAGCGAGGCGGTGAACACCAACCGTGCGATCCATGCGGCTTTCGCCGCAGGGCTGGCGGCCGAGGGCGTGCCCGCCGCCGCCGTGCAGCTGCTGCCGACGCAGGACCGTGCCGCCGTGGGCGCCATGCTGGGGGCGGCCGGCCTGATCGACATGATCATCCCGCGTGGCGGCAAGGGGCTGGTCGCACGGGTGCAGGCCGATGCGCGGGTGCCCGTGCTCGCCCATCTGGACGGCATCTGTCACACCTATGTCCACCATGCCGCCGACCCGGCCATGGCGCGGGCGGTGACGCTGAACGCCAAGATGCGCCGCACCGGCATCTGCGGCGCGATGGAGACGCTGCTGCTGGACGCTGCCTTCCCCGACAGCGCCGGCGTGGTCGCCGCGTTGCTGGATGGCGGCTGCACCCTGCGCGGCGATGCGCGGGCACAGGCGATCGATTCGCGCATCCAGCCGGCATCCGCCAATGACTGGGACACCGAATATCTCGATGCCGTCCTGTCGGTCGCGGTGGTGGACGGGCTGGAGCAGGCGCTGGCGCATATCGCCCGCCATTCCAGCGGACATACCGATGCCATCATCACCGGCGACGATGCCGTGGCCGAGGCGTTTCTGGCCCGCGTGGACAGCGCCATCGTGATGGCCAACGCCTCCAGCCAGTTCGCCGATGGCGGCGAATTCGGCCTGGGTGCGGAAATCGGCATTGCCACCGGCCGCTTGCACGCCCGCGGCCCGGTCGCGCTGGAGGGGCTGACGACCTACAAGTGGCAGGTGCGCGGCAGCGGGCAGGCGCGCGCCTGATGCAGCGCCACGGCCCGGTCACGGGCCTGCTGGGCGGCAGCTTCAACCCCGCGCACGGCGGGCACCGGCGCATCTCGCTGTTTGCGAAGGATGCGCTGGGGCTGGACGAGGTGTGGTGGCTGGTGTCCCCCGGCAATCCGCTGAAGCCCCGTGCCGGCATGGCGCCGCTTGCCACCCGCTACCGCTCCGCCCGGGCGCAGGCGCGGCGGGCGCCCATCACCGTCACCGCGATCGAGCGGGAGCTGGGCACCGTGTTCACCGCCGATACGCTGGCGGCGCTGCTGCGCCGCTACCCCAAGCGGCGCTTCGTGTGGCTGATGGGGGCGGACAATCTGGCGCAGTTCCATCGCTGGCGGCAATGGCGGCGGATCGCCCGGCAAATGCCGATTGCGGTGATTGCCCGCCCCGGCTATGATAGCAAGGCAATCGCGAGCCCCGCGATGGCCTGGTTGCGGCTTCACCGGCTGCCTGCCGCCAGCCTTCGCGACGCGAAGTCGCAACGCCGGCGTGAATGGAGCGCACCTGCGCTGATAGAGCTGCGTTTCGATCCCGATCCGCGATCGGCCACCATGGTCCGCCTGTCGGATCCGGACTGGACCGCGCGCCATGCCCGCCCCATCTCTGGTGCGGACCTGCGGGATCAGCTGACGCACCGCCCCATCCACGACCCCGCCCAGCCAGAGGTGCAGCCCCGGTGACCATCCGGTCTGCCTTCCGTCGCCTGTGCGATCACCACCACTGCAAAGGAGCATGAAACGCTGCGATGACACAGCCTTACGAACAGTCCGGCCCTGCCGGCGCATCGGCCGTGTCCGCACCGCTTTCCACCATGTCTGACACCGCCCCCCTGGCCATCGAGGCCGAACCCGGCTCCATCCACGCGCTTGTCCTGCACCAGCTGGACGAGGATCAGGCGCAGGACGTCGTCTCCATCCCGCTTGCCGGCAAGAGCTCCATCGCCGATCACATGGTGATCGCGTCCGGCCGCTCCACGCGGCAGGTCGCCGCCATGGCGCAGAAGATTGCCGAGCGCATGAAGAAGGAAGGCCACGGCAACAGCCGCATCGAAGGCCTGCCCGCGGCCGACTGGGTGCTGATCGATGCCGGCGACGTGGTGGTCCACCTGTTCCGCCCGGAAGTCCGCTCGTTCTACAACCTGGAACGCATGTGGGGCTTCGGTGACGAAGGCTCCGCCTCCTCGATGGTGGGCCGGGCCTGAGGGCCATCTGCCGGGGGTAGTCCCATGCTCCTGCACGTGATCGCCCGCGGCAAGATCGCCCGCTCGCCCGAAGGCGAGCTGGTCGATCGCTATGCACAGCGGATCGCCTGGCCGCTGAAGCTGACAGAACTGCCGGAGCGTGGCGGCCGGGTGCCCGATCCCGCCACACCCGTTCGCCGCGTGCTGCTGGACGAGCGCGGCCGTCAGCTGACCAGCGAGGCGCTGGCCGCCCAGCTGGGCCAGTGGCGCGATGGCGGCGTGCGCGAATGCCGGTTCGAACTGGGCGCGGCGGACGGCCATGGCGATGACGGGCGCGCCGGGGCGGACCTGCTGCTGGCCTTCGGCGCCGCCACCTGGCCGCACCTGCTGGCCCGCGCCATGCTCATGGAGCAGCTGTACCGCGCGACGACCATCATCGCCGGGCATCCGTATCATCGCAGCGGGTAGCGGCAGCAGACATCTAGTGCCAGCCAACGGGGAGAAGCGTGATGTCGGAGCCTGATTTTGTCGCCCGCTACTCCCGGGGCCGACTGATGCTCGCGCTGCTCGCCTGTGGCACGCTGGTCGTCGGCGGTTTGTGGATGGCGGAGATCATCGGGCAGCCGCCGAGTAGCGAGCGGTACCCCAAGGCTGTTGTTGTGGCGGTTGGCTGGCTCAATGTGCTGATGGGCGCGATCGCCAGTGCCGAAATAATCAGACGATTGGTCAAGGCGGGGGAGCACCTCAGTATCGGGGCGGCTGGGATTCGCTGCAATGCCTGGGCCAGCCAGACCATACCCTGGTCGGAGATCGAAGAGGTGAAAGTCTGGAACCTGCAGCGGCAGAAGGCGATCATTCTGCGCCTGCACGATCCATCGCGCTACCCAGCCAAGCGCCTGCTTGCCTCCCTGCCCGGCAACCGTCGGCTGACTGGTGGCGACATTGCGATCTACATGACCGGCACGGACCGAAGTTTCAGTGAGGCGCTTGCCGCCATCGAGCATTACCGACCCGTCACCACATGATCGGCATCAACACCACCCCTCATCTGGCGTTCAGCACGCTTCGCGCTTAGATTGGCAATCGTGTCGCACCCCAGAAAGCCCGCCCGCATGAGTCTCGCCCGCCCGTTGCGCGCTGCCGCCCTCCTGTGCGCGGTGGCCCTGCTGCCTGCCACGACGGCCGGCTTCGCGCAGGTGGAGGGGCGCGCCTCGCCCGAATTCGCCAAGCTGTTCGCCACCTATCAGCGGATCAAGGCCTCCTATGTGGAGCCGGTGACGGACGAGGTGCTGATCCGCGGCGCGATCGACGGGATGCTGGCCGCGCTCGACCCGCACTCCGCCTATCTCGACGGTACCGCGCTGCAGCGGCTGGAGACGATGATCGACGGCAATTACCAGGGTCTGGGCATTTCGGTGCAGCTGGATGATGGCGCGGTGAAGGTCGTGTCCCCGTTCAAGGGCAGCCCGGCGGAGGCGGCCGGCATCAAGGCGGGCGACTACATCACCCATATCGATGGCCGGCTGATCTACGGGCTGGAACTGGACGAGGCGGTGCAGCAGATGCGTGGCGGGGCAGGTACGTCCATCCGCCTGTCGATCTTCCGCGCCGGACGTGACGCGCCGTTCGACGTGACCGTGACCCGCGGCCTGATCGAGCTGGAGCCCGTCACTCACGAGCTGAAGGACGGCCGGATCGGCTATATCAGCGTGAACGAGTTCAGCCGCGATGTCGGCGCGGATGTCAATTCCGCGCTGAACGCCCTGCGCACGCAGGCGGGCGGCACGCTGGCCGGCCTGGTGCTGGACCTGCGTCGCAATCCCGGCGGATCGCTGGACGAGGCCGTTGCCCTGTCGGACCTGTTCCTGGACAAGGGCCAGATCGTGTCGCAGCGCGGGCGCAACCGGGCGGACACGATCTATTACGAGTCCGAGACCGTCTATCGCGGCGACGCCGCCGCCGGCGTGCCGATGATCGTGCTGATCGATGTCGGCTCCGCCAGCGCCAGCGAGATCGTCGCCGGCGCGTTGCAGGACCAGCATCGCGCGCTGATCATGGGCGAGCGTTCCTTCGGCAAGGGCAGCGTGCAGACGCTGCTGCCGCTGGCACAGGATGCGGCGCTGAAGCTGACCACGGCGCGCTACTACACGCCCTCCGGCCGATCCGTGCAGGAAGGCGGGATCAAGCCCGACATCCGGGTGCCGCAGCTGTCCGATCCCGACGCCGCCACCCGCAGCCAGTATGCCATGCGCGAAAGCGACCTGCGCCGCCATCTGGTGAATGAGGTCGATCTGGAGGACGAGGCGCTCGAGACCGACCGCCAGGTCGATCCCCGCTTCACCGCCACGGCGGAGGAGCTGGCCACGCAGGGGATCGAGGACTTCCAGCTCGATTATGCGCTGAAGACGCTGCGCCGCACCGGCGCGGGCGTGCTGACCGCGCGGCGGTGACAGGCAGGCGGTCGGCGTGACGTCCAACCTGCGCCTTGCACAGCGTCTGGCGATCGCAGTGCCCGCGCTGGCGCTGGCGGGCGCGTGGCTGTCCCAATATGCGGGTGGCCTGCCCCCGTGCGAGATGTGCTGGTGGCAGCGTTATGCCCATCTGGCCGCACTGGCGCTGGCCCTGGCGGCGCTGCCGTTGCATCGCCTGCGCGCGGGCCTGCTGGCGCTGGCTGCGCTGGCGATCTGCCTGTCCGGCGTGATCGGCGGCTTCCATGCGGGCGTGGAATATGGCTGGTGGCCGGGCATCACCACCTGCGCGCAACCGACCGGGCTGGCCGGCGGCACCGATCCGCTGGCCGCCATCATGGCGGCGCCGCTGGTGCGCTGCGACGTGGCCCCGTGGACCCTGCTGGGCGTTTCGCTGGCCGGCTGGAACGCACTGTATTCCATGCTGGCGGGCCTCGGCCTGTTCCGGCTGCTGGGCCTGAGGGAGCGACCATGACCGACCCCATGAGCGACACGGTGAAGGCGGAGCGCGAGCGGATGATCCGCGTCGACCAGGCCGGCGAGTTCGGCGCCACGCGCATCTATGCCGGGCAGCTGGCGGTGATGGGCGAGCATTCGCCCTTGTCGGCGGAGATCCGCGGCATGGCCGAGCAGGAGGCGCAGCATCGTGCGCAGTTCGATGCGCTGCTCGCCCGCCGCGGCGTGCGGCCCACCGCCCTGCAGCCCTTCTGGTCCGCCGCCGGCTATGCGCTGGGGGCGGTCACCGCGCTGATCGGCCCGGAAGCCGCAATGGCCTGCACTGCCGCGGTGGAGCAGGAGATCGACCGGCATTATACCGCGCAACTCGGCCAGCTGGCACAGGATCGCGCCGCCGGCGATGCCGACCCGGAGCTGGAAGGGATGATCGAACGCTTCCGCGATGACGAGCGCGAGCATCACGATGCCGCGATCGCCGCCGGGGCGGAGCGGGCGCCGGCCTATCCGTTGCTGCATGCCGCGATCCGCTTCGGCTGCCGCGCGGCGATCCGGCTGTCGGAACGGATTTGATACGTTTGCCGGGGGAACCGGCCTGCTTCAAATCCGGTTAGGGAGATGAAGCGCCATCATTTTACCGTCGCCGGCAGATGCCTGCCGGTCTCGCAGGAAACCGTACCATGAACCGTTCGCTGATCGCCCTGCTTGCCGCCCCTTTCGGCCTTGCCGCGTTGCCGCTGCCCGCCGCTGCGCAGGACAATGCCGGCGACCGGGTCAATACGGTGATCATCTATGGCGAGGACGAGTGTCCCCGCTCCAGCGCGGACGAGATCACCGTCTGCGCCCGCCTGGACGAGTCGGAGCGGTTCCGTATTCCGGAGCGCCTGCGCCAGAGCCAGGACCCGGCCAACGAGGCCTGGGCCAGCCGCGTGCAGGCTTTCGAGACGGTGGGCGATTTCGGCCCGCTGTCCTGCTCCACCGTCGGGACCGGCGCGGAGCTGGGCTGCACGCCGCAACTGATCGAGGCTGCGTATGCCGAACGGCGCGCCGGGTCCGGCGTGCGCTTCAGCCAGCTGATCGAGCAGGAGCGAGCGGAGCGGCTGGCCACCATCGACTCCGAGGCTGCTGCCACGCAGGCGCGGGTCGAGGAGCAGGAAGCGATTATTCTCGAGCGCCAGCGGGTGGCGCAGGAAGGCGAAACGCCCGCCGCGGCCGATCCCTCCGCCGCCCCGGCCGGTGTGACCGATCCCTCGCAGCGTCCCCCCGCGCCCCCGGCAGAGGACGTCCCGTTCGAGAGCGACGATGCCGCCGGTACGCAGCCGGTAGACGGCAGCGCCGTCATCCGCTGAGCGGGTCGCATTCGGCCGGCTGCTCTGGCAGGGGGCGGGCATGTCCCGTCCCCGCCGCGTCCTCGCTGTCTTCGGCACCCGGCCCGAAGCGATCAAGCTGTTCCCCCTGCTGCATGCGCTGGCAGCCGATGACCGGTTCGCCAGCCGCATCTGTGTCACAGGGCAACACCGGGCGATGCTGGACGGGGTGCTGGCGCTGGCCGGCATCCGGCCCGATCATGATCTGGCCGTGCTGCAGCCGGGCCAGTCGCTGGACCAGCTGGTCGCCCGGCTGCTGACCGGCACGGGCGCGGTGCTGGACCGCGAATCGCCCGACCTGGTGGTGGTGCAGGGCGACACCGCCAGTGCCATGGCCGGCGCGCTGGCCGCCTATCACCGGCGCATCCCGGTGGTGCATGTGGAGGCCGGCCTGCGCAGCGGCGACATCCATCAGCCCTGGCCGGAGGAGGTGAACCGTCGCATCATCACCACGCTCGCCGCGCTGCATTGCGCACCGACCGAACGGGCAGCCGCGGCGCTGCGGGCGGAGAATGCCGCGGCAACAGCGGTCCATGTCACCGGCAATACCGTGGTCGATGCGCTGCACTGGGTCCGCGCCCGGCTGGCGGCGGAGCCGGCACTGGCCGGTCCGATCCGACAGTTGCAGGCCCGGTTCGCTGAACAGCGGATCGTGGCGGTGACCTGCCACCGGCGGGAGAACTGGGGTGCGGGGATGGGTGGCATCGCGACGGCACTGGCTGGGCTGGCCACGCGGCCGGACGTGGCGCTGATCGCCCCGCTGCACCACAATCCGCTAGCCCGCTCCGCGATGCAGCAGCAGCTGGGCGATCTGCCCAACGTGGCATTGGTGGAGCCGTTGGACTATCCCGCTTTCGTCCACCTGCTGGACGTGGCGCATCTGGTGCTGACCGACAGCGGTGGCGTGCAGGAGGAGGCGCCTGCTCTGGGCACGCCGGTGCTGGTCCTGCGCGAGACGACCGAGCGTCCGGAGGGGATCGAGGCCGGCACTGCGCGGCTGGTGGGCACCGATCCCGACATCATCCTGGCCGAGGCGAACCGCCTGCTGGACGACGCCGCGGCCCACACCACCATGGCCCGTGCGCACAATCCCTTCGGCGACGGGCAGAGCGCCAGACGGATCGTGGAGCTGATGGCGCAACTTGCGCCATCAGACCGGGATAGCCGCGCCGCCTAGCCCGGGTAGCGATCGAAGGTCGGCATGGTGTCGATCGCACCGACCCAGTCCAGCCGCTCCGCACACTGGATCTGCACCGCCGGCACCAGCGTGGCGGCATCGTCCAGCGTGGCCGACTGGATGTCGATGATGCCGGGCAGCATTTCCGCATTGCGGTAATACAGCCCGGTGCCACACTGGTTGCAGAAGAAGCGCTCGGCCCCGGGTGTGCCCTCGAACCGGGTTGCCGCTCCGTCGGTCACGCGGAAGCTGTCTTCCGGCACCGCCAGCCAGGCCATCATCGGCGCCCCGCTGCTGGTGCGGCAATCGGTGCAATGGCAGATCGCGTGGTGTTCCGGATCCGTCACATCGGCCGTGTAACGCACCGCGCCACAGCGGCATCCACCAGCAAACGCCATTGCCTGTCTCCCGTCCTACACCAGCGAGATGTCCGGTGCGTCTTCTTGCTTCATGCCGACCAGGTGGTAGCCGGCATCCACGTGATGCACAGCGCCCGTGACCCCGCTGGCGAGATCGGACAGCAGGTACAGGCCTGCGCCGCCCACGTCCTCGATCGTGACATTGCGCCGCAGCGGGCTGTTCAGCTCGTTCCACTTCAGGATGTAGCGGAAATCGCCGATGCCGCTGGCGGCCAGCGTCTTGATCGGGCCGGCGCTGATCGCGTTCACGCGCACGCCGTCCGGCCCCAGATCGTTGGCGAGATAGCGCACGCTGCTTTCCAGCGCCGCCTTGGCCACGCCCATCACGTTGTAATGCGGGATGACCTTTTCCGCGCCGTAATAGCTCAGCGTCAGGATCGACCCGCCGCCGCTGCCATCTTCCGCCTTGGGCGGCATCATCGCCGCCGCACGCTTGGTCACGGCGACCAGCGAGTAGGCGGAAATATTCATGGTCATCAGGAAGTTGTCGAGACTGGTGTCGACATACCGGCCGCGCAGCTCGTTCTTGTCGGAGAAGCCGATCGCGTGGACCACGAAGTCCAGCGTGTCCCACCGTTCCTGCAACGTGGCGAAGCCTGCATCCAGCGCGCCCATATCGGCCACGTCGCATTCGAACAGGAAATCGCTGCCTAGCTGCTGCGCCAGCGGGCGCACCCGCTTCGCCAGGGCATCACCCTGGTAGGAGAAGGCGAGGTCCGCGCCCGCTTCCGACAGTTTGCGGGCAATGCCCCAGGCCAGCGACTTGTCGTTCGCCAGCCCCATGATCAGGCCGCGCTTGCCCTGCATCAGCCCCGTCATCGATTACTATTCCTTGTCATTCCTTGCCTTCGCTCTCCGCCTCCGGGCCATCGACACGGCCCAGCCGGCGCGCCTCCTCCGGCGTTTCGGTCAGCGCGGCATTCAGTTCCGCGCCCATCACCATCCCTAGTCCCACCAGCCAGAAAAAGAAAAGCGCGATCATGATGCCGGCCAGCGAGCCGTAGGTCGCATCGTAGCGGAATACGGTGCGCAGCAGCGATGGCAGGAACAGCGACACCAGCACCCACCAGCCCGTCACCAGCGCCGCGCCCGGCCATTTGGGATAGCGGCGATCGCGGTAGGTGTGCGGCGTCAGCGTGTAGAACAGCAGGTACAGCGAGGCGAACAGGCCGATCGCAGGCACGATCCGCGTCCAGGCGAGCCGGCCCAGCAGGGTGTTGAGCTGCGGCACGTAGGCGACGATCACCTCCTGCACCGCGCCGATCATCACCTGCGCGATCAGGCATAGCAGCAGCAGCACGACCGCACCGATGATGATGCCGGTGGACAGCAGCCGGTACTGCCAGAACGATCGCGTGGCGCGGGTGCCATAGGCGCGGCGCAGCATGTCGCGGATCGTCTCCACCAGGCTGCCCACGGTCCACAGCCCGACCAGCCCGCCCAGCCACAGCACGATGCCGCTGCGCGCACCGACCACGTTGCGCGCGACCGGGCCGATCACCTGCCCGACATCCGGCGGCAGGGCGGACAGCACGGCATAGATCGTCGCCTCCTGGTCGGATGTCTCGCCGATCAGGCTGAAGATCGCGGCCCCGGTGATGAAGAACGGGAAGATCGCCAGCACCGCCATGTAGGCCAGGTTGCCGGCATGGATGAAACCGTCATTGTAGGTGCCGATCACCACCCGCTTCGTCACTTCCCAGGCGCGGCTGCCCGGGCCCATGTGGTGGCGCATCCCGGCGTGCAGCATGGCGGGCTGGCGCAGGGCGGCCTTGCGGCGGGCCTCGGGCGACAGGTCGGGCCGGGGCACCTCTGCGGCGTCGCTTGGCGGAGCAGGAAGTGCCATGGCCCGGCTTGTAACAGGCGCTTGCGGGCTGTCGACCCTTGCGCGCAGGGGCTGGTGTCCGGTCAGCCGACCTGCGCGGTCCCGGCCTGCGCCAGCGACGCCAGCGGGACGGGGCGGCAGAACAGGTGCCCCTGCGCCAGCCGGCAACCCATGGCCAGCAGCTTGCGGCGCTGCGCCTCCGTTTCCACGCCTTCGACCACCACCTGCTTGCCCAGGCCCTGCCCCAGGCCGATGATGGCGCGGATGATGGTCTCGCTCTCGCCATGATCCTCGAACAGGGTCAGGGTGAACGACCGGTCGATCTTCAGCGTATCGAACGGCAGGTGCTTCAGGTGGATCAGGCTGGCATAGCCGGTGCCGAAATCGTCCAGCGAGATGGGCAGGCCGGCATCGTGCAGCACCGTCAGCGCCTCCGCCGTCTGCGTCAGGCGCCCGTCCAGCACCAGATCCTCCGTCACCTCCACGCACAATCGGGACGGCTCGATCCCGCGTGCCGCGATGCGCTGCAGCAGGCGGTGGGCGGCGGCGGGCCCGTCCAGGTCCGGTCCGGTCAGGTTCACGCCTACCCGGGGCAGCTGGTCCGGATGGTCGCGCAGGGCATCCAGCGCCATGTCGATGGCCTGGTGCTGCACGGCGTGGCCGGTGCGTCCGTCCGTCAGCATCTCGCCGAAGGTGGCCGGGGTCAGCAGGCCGTGGCGGGGATGCTGCCAGCGCAGCAGCGCCTCGAAGCCGACCGGCGCGCCGGTCTCGATCCGCACGATCGGCTGGAAATGCAGCATGAATTCGCCCCGCGACAGCCCCTCGGCCGCTTCCTGCGCGAAGCGGGCGCGGCGATCGTTGCGGGCGCGCAGCGACGGGTCGTAGCGGTACAGGCCCCGCCGGCCGCGATGCTTCACCTGGTACAGCGCCAGGTCGGCATGCTTGACCAGCACTTCCGGCTCCGGCCCGTCGGCCGGGTGGCACGCCAGGCCGGCGCTGAAGGTCATCGCCCAGCGGCGGCCTTCATGCATGACGCTGGTCCCTTGCAGTGCTTCCAGCGCAGCCTCGATCCGGCTGGCGGCGGCACTGTGTTCCAGCAGCAGGATCGCATATTCGTCACCACCGATCCGCGCCACGTGCCCGTCCGGCCCGGCGGCCATCGCCAGCCCGGCGCCGATCGTCATCAGCAGCCGGTCGCCCGCATCGTGGCCCAGCCGGTCGTTGATCTGCTTCAGATTGTCGACATCCACCAGCAGCAGCATGAAGGGGGCGGGCGGCGTGCCCGCCGGGTCGCCGTCCACCATGCGGCGCAGCTGCGCCTGGAAGGCGGCACGATTGCCCAGCCCGGTCAGCGGATCGGTCAGCGCGGCGCGGCGATAGGCGCCGCTTTCCGCTTCCAGCCGCAGTCGGGCCTGTTCGGCGGCATCGCGCTCCCCGCTCAGCCGGCGGACCCGGTCCGCCATCAGCACCGACAGGGCCGCGGATTCGATCGCCAGGGCCAGCAGCATGCTCATGCTCACCAGGTCGGGCTGCGTCACCAGCTGCCATCCCTGCGCCAGCCACAGGCAGAAGACCAGGATCAGCGGCGACCAGCTGATCAGGTACAGCCACACGGTGCGGCTGCGCCGGCTGATGGCGATGGCGACGCCGGTCAGCAGGACCAGCCCGTTGGCGGAGCCCAGCACGTTGAGCGATGGCGCCATGGTGCGCAGGCCAGCCGGCCAGCCGGCCAGGGTCGCCACACCCACCAGCCCGCAGGCCAGCGCCAGGCCGGCCCCGATGCGCCGGAACCAGCGCGGCAGGCTGCGCCGCTCCATCAACGCCAGGAACACCATGGTGGCGGCCGCGCTGGTGCCGGCAACCAGCGCATCGGTCAGGCGCACCGCCGTTGGCCCGGCCAGCGCCGGCCACACCAGCGCCAGCATGTTGGTGGAGGTCAGGCCATAAGCCAGCGCCAGCACCGACCACAGCACGTACCAGCGTTGCGCCGGCAGCAGCGGCCCGGTCCGGACCAGCAGGCTGAAGATCAGCACCGTGACGATCGCACCGGCAAAGGTGCCGGCCACCGCCAGCCAGGAACCACCCAGCCACAGCATGTCCTCCGGCGGCACGGCGGACACGCGGCGCAGCGGCTCCAGCGTCGCCAGGTCGCGATATCCGAGATAGATGGCGGCGATCCCGCTACCGGGCTTCGCCACCGTCACCCGCAACAGCCCGCCCGGCATCCAGCGATTGCCCACCTGCCCCGGTGCGAAACGTTCGGTCTGCACCGATCCGTCGGCCCCCACGATCAGGACGGTGTGCGCTGCGAAGGCCAGCTGGTCGGTCAGCAGGGCCCAGCCGGCCGGCATGGTCGAAAGGGCAGCGGGGTCGTCCAGCCGCAGCCACAGCCAGCCATCCACCGGCGGGGATATGCGGTGCGGCCTGTCGCACGTGGTCGGGAGCTGCCCTATCGTGCGGGCATCATCGGGCGTGGTGGCGGGGGCGGTGGCATGGCAGAACTGGTCGCGCAGGGGTACGATCGTGGCCGCAGCCTGCCCCGGCCAGCCGACAAGCAGCGCCAGGACCAGCCCGATCAGGATCAATCGCAGGGGGTGCACGTCCGGTCCAGAATTGCAGGCCCACTTCGTATCAGGTTGATCCTTCTTATTCCACGAAAGGCGGCGTGACGGAAACGAATGTTCGCCGACGCATTCTGACGGGCATGGCCCCACCCGCCCCGCGCATCGACACGCCCGACCGGACGCCGCCCCTGTCCGCCATCCTGGCCTTCGGCCCGGCCGGGCTGATCGTGGTGCTGGGCCTGCTCGGCTGGGCCGGGTGGGCCTGGGCGGTGGCGGCCGGGCGCCTGTGGGCGGCGGCGATCCTGCTGTTCCTGGCCGGCGTCACCCGCGGGCTCAGCTTCTTCACCGAAGGTGGGCCGCGGCCGGCGCAGCTGGCCACCATGCTGGCACGCTTCGTATGCGGGTTGCTGGCGCTGGCGCTGCCCATGCTGCCGATCGGCGTGGCGCCGTTCCTGTCGTGGCTGCTGCTGTTCGCCGGCTTCCTGACGGTGCTGCTGTTCGATCCGCCGGCTGCGCGGCAGGGGATGGCGCCGCGATACTTCGCGCGGCTGCGCGGGCCGCAGATGTTCGTGGCGCTGGCCGGGATCGTGCTGCTGGCCGCGGCGGACCTGAGCGCCGCCAGCGTAAGGATGTGACCGGCCCTGCCTGACACGCTAGGATGCGGGGCATGGACCAGCCTGTCGCACCCGCCGCCATCCGCGCCGCCTTCTCGGCCGCCATGTCCCGCATGTATCGGGCGGAGGTGCCGCTGTATGGCGACCTGCTGGAGATCGTGGCGGCGGTGAACCGGAACGCGTTGGCCGCCGCGCCCGAACTCGCCCGGCAACTGACCGCCAGCGGGGAGGATGCCCGGCTGGGAGAGGAACGGCACGGCGCCATCCGCGTGGGCACGCCGGCGGAGCTGCGGCTGCTGGCCCGCATCTTTGCGGTGATGGGCATGGCGCCGGTCGGCTATTACGACCTCGCCCCCGCAGGCATCCCGGTCCATTCCACCGCCTTCCGCGCAGCTGATGCGGCGGAGCTGGCCACCAGCCCGTTCCGGGTGTTCACCAGCCTGCTGCGGCTGGAACTGATCGCCGACACGACCTTGCGTGCGCAGGCGCAGGCGATCCTGGCCGGCCGGCAGATCGTGTCCGCCGAATGCCTGGCCCTGGTCGGGCAGGCGGAGCGGGACGGCGGCCTGGGCGCGGCCGATGCCGACCGCTTCGTCGCCGCCACGCTGGAGATCTTCCGCTGGCAGGGCCGGGCGATCGTGGATGCGGCGACCTACCATGCGCTGCTGGCGCAGCACCGGCTGGTGGCGGACATCGTCGCCTTCCCCGGTCCGCACATCAATCACCTGACCCCGCGCACGCTCGACATTGATGCCGCGCAGGCGGAGATGCAGCGCCGTGGCATGGCCGCCAAGGCCAGCATCGAAGGGCCGCCACGCCGTGCGGTGCCGATCCTGCTGCGGCAGACCAGCTTCCATGCCCTGTCCGAAGGCTTCGTGCCGACGGACGGCGCCGACAGCCCGGCCCAGCACACCGCCCGCTTCGGCGAGATCGAGCAGCGCGGCGCCGCGCTGACGCCCGCCGGGCGCGCGCTCTACGACCGCTGCCTGGACGCCGCGCAGCAGGGGCAGGATCCGGCTGCGGCCTTTGCCCCGTTCCCCGACGATTTCGCTGCGATGGTGGCTGGCGGGCTGGCCTATGCGCAATATCTGTCGACCGGCCGGGCCGGTCACGCCGCGAGCATCGCACAGGCGCTGGCCGACGGCCTCGTCATCGCGGCGCCGCTGACCTACGAGGATTTCCTGCCGGTCAGCGCCGCGGGTATCTTCCGCTCCAACCTGGGCGCCGGCGACGCGGCGGACAGCTATGCCGCCGGCGGATCGCAGGCCGCGTTCGAGGATGCGCTGGGCCGGGCGGTGCTCGACCCCTTCGCATTGTATCAGGCGGCGCAGGACCGTTCCGCCGCGCACGCGCTGGCGCAGCTGGCATGACGGTGCCGCCCACCGGTCTCGGCCGGCTGAAGGCGTTGGGACCGGGGCTGGTGGTCGCCGCCACCGGAGTTGGCGCGGGCGATCTGGTAGCGACGCTGATCGCCGGATCGCGCTTCGGATACGACCTGCTGTGGGCGGCGGTGATCGGCTGCCTGGTGAAGATCGCCCTGTCGGAAGGATCGGCCCGCTATCACCTGGCAACCGGATCGACGATCCTGGCGGGCTGGCGATCGCTGGGGCGGTGGACCAGCTGGTATTTCGGCATCTACGTGCTGATCTGGGGCTTCATCTATGGCGCCACGGCGATGAGCGCCACCGCGCTGCCGCTGGCGGCGATGTTCCCGGTGCTGCCCCTGCGGGCCTGGGCGGTGCTGGCCGGGCTGCTCGGCCTCGCCTTCGTCTGGCTGAACCGGTACCAGGCGTTCGAGGCGGTGATGAAGGTGCTGGTGGCGACCATGTTCGTCATCATGGTCGGCCTCGCCATCCTGGTGGCACCGAACCTGCCGGATCTGCTGGGCGGCATGACCGGGCGTCTGCCTGACGGATCGCTGTTCTACACGCTGGGGCTGATCGGCGGGGTTGGCGGCACGATCACCACCGCGGCCTACGGCTACTGGGCGCAGGCGAAGGGCTGGCGCGGGCCGGCCTGGTTGCCGATGATGCGGTTCGACAACACGATCGCCTATGCGGTGACCGGCCTGTTCGTGGTGTCCATGCTGATCGTGGGGGCGGAGCTGCTGCATTCCGCCGGCATCGCGCTGGAGGACAGCGATCGCGGGCTGCTGGGCCTGTCGGACGTGCTGGCCGCGCGGTTCGGGCCGATGGTGGCGACCCTGTTCCTGGTCGGCTTCCTCGCCACCGCCTTCTCCTCCGTGCTGGGGGTGTGGCAGGGGATGAGCCTGTTCTTCGCCGATTGGTGGTACCAGCTGCGCGGGGCTGATGCGGGCGGCGATCATGAGGGGAGCGGCGCCTACCGCTTCTACCTGCTGTGGCTGACCTTCCCGCCCATGCTGCTGCTGTTCGCCGACCGGCCGCTGCTGCTGGTGGTGATCTATGGCGCGTTTGGCGCGCTGTTCATGCCGTTCCTGGCCGTGACGCTGCTGCTGCTGAACAACTCGCAGCGCCTGCCCGCCGGTGCGCGCAATGGCTGGCTGGCCAACGGCGCACTGGCGGGATCGGCGCTGCTGTTCGCCGTTCTGGCAACGCAGCAGATTGCCGCGCTGCTCGGCTGAACGGTCAGGTCAGGGGCGCTTCACGCCGGGGTGGATGCCAGCACCGATGGCTTCGGCCAGTTCGTCTTCCCCCAGCATGGCATGGTCGACGGTCGCCGCATCCTGCAGCGTATCGAGGTGCATCAGCCGCTTGATCAGCGGGGAGACCACCAGCACCACTACGCCGATGCCGATCGCGTACCAGCCCACGTTGGAGTAGACGCTCAGCACCAGGTCGCGGCCGGCGCTCTCGCCCTCAAGCCCCTCGCCACCCGCGGCGGCGGAGATCAGGCCGGCCGCGAAATTGCCGGTGGCCGAGGCGAAGAACCAGGTGCCCATGATCAGCGACGCCATGTGCGCCGGGGCCAGCCGGTTCATCGCCGACAGGCCGACCGGCGACAGGCACAGCTCACCCGTGGTATGCAGCAGGTAGATCAGGAAGATGAACAGCACGGGCACCGGCACGCCGGCGCCGGTCGCCTGCGCGCCCCACACCAGCACCAGGAAGCCCAGGCCGACCTGGATGACGCCGAGGCCGAACTTGAACGGGGCGGAAGGTTCGGCATTGCGCCGCCCCAGTGCCGTCCATGCCCAGGCGAACAGCGGCGCCAGCAGGAAGATGTAGGCCGCGTTCAGCGACTGGAACATCGATGCCGGCATTTCCCACCCGAAGATCACGCGGTCCACATGGCGATCGGTGAACAGGCTGAGCGAATTGCCGGCCTGTTCGAACAGGGCCCAGAACACGATGGAGGTGACGATCAGGAACATGGCCGCGAAGATGCGGTCGCGATCCTCCGCCGGCAGCTTGATGACGGCGGTGCCCAGCACATACAGCACCAGGATGCCGCCGAACACGCCCAGCAGCGTGCCCACCACGCTCTGGTTCTGGACCATCCACCAGCACGCCAGGACCGCCAACAGGCCGACGCCGTACAGCGTCCATTCCAGCCCCTTGCGCAGCACAGCCGGCGGTTCGCCCCGGCCCATCAGCAGCGGCTTGCCGATCACGAACACCACCAAGCCCAGCAGCATGCCGAAGCCGGCCAGGCCGAAGCCGTAGGACCAGCCGTAGGTTTCCCCGATATAGCCGCACAACAGCGAGCCCAGGAAGGCGCCCAGATTGATGCCCATGTAGAAGATCGTGTAGGCCGGATCGCGGCGCTTGTCGGTGCGCGGGTACAGCGAGCCGACGATGACGGAGATGTTCGCCTTCAGGAAGCCGGAGCCCACGATGATGAAGGCCAGCGCCAGCCAGAACAGGCTGAGCGCGGCGGGATCCTGCCCGCCATCGCCTTCGAACCCCATCAAGGCATGGCCGAAGGTGAGCAGTACGGCGCCGTACAGCACGGCCTTGCGCTGCCCCAGATAGCGGTCCGCCAGATAGCCGCCCAGCACCGGGGTGATGTAGACCAGCGCGGTGTAGGCGCCGTAGATGACCCCGGCTTCTCCATCGGAAAACAGCCAGTGCTTCGTCAGGTACAGGATCAGCAGCGCTCGCATGCCGTAGTAGGAGAAACGCTCCCACATCTCGGCGAAGAACAGGATGAACAGGCCCTTGGGATGGCCCAGGATCGTGCCGCCTTCGTCCGCCGATCGTAGAGGGGCTGATGCCATGCGCTGCTGTGTCCCTGTTGCGTGCTGCCGTTGCAGCCGGAAACCGCGCACCCTAACGCCGCTGTAGCGAATGCCAAGATGTTCGTTGCGGCTGTAACTGCCTGTCCGCAAAGGCACACCTTGCGTGCCGCGCTGTATTATGGCACTGCATCACCCATGCCGGACAGCCGCCCCGTCTATCTGCGTCTGCGGGAAGAGATCGCCGCCGCGATCATCGACGGGCGCTATGCCGAAGGGGCCATGCTGCCGTCGGTGCGCGCCTTTGCGGCGCAGCAGGGCGCCAATCCGCTGACAGTGGCCAAGGCATACCAGCAGTTCCAGGCGGACGGGCTGATTCGCGTGCAGCGCGGCGTCGGCATGTTCGTGCGCGAAGGCGCGGCACAGGCGCTGCTGGCGGCGGAGCGGGCGGCGTTCCTGCAGGCCGAATGGCCGGCGATCCGCGACCGGATGGACCGGCTGGGCATCCGCCTGGCGGAACTGCTGGACCGGGCATGATGGCCCGGCCCGATCGTGGGGCAGCCTGATGACATGCCACGATGATGTCCTGCTGCGGGACTTCCTGGTGAAGACGGTTGCCTGCGCGGTTGATTTTTGGCAGTTTGTTGCACGGCTACGTGGTGGGCTGACGGCGGGGGGCCGGTAGTCCGTGAATCACGCATCATCGCACGGGGGATCGCCCGCCGATGTGCCAAGGGGAATGCAATGATCCGCTCCGAACTGGTCGAGGCGCTGGCGACTGACAATCCCGAACTGCGGGTGGAGGAGGTCGAGCAGATCGTCGACATCTTCTTCGAGGAGATCGCCGCCCGTCTGGCCGAAGGCGGCCGGGTGGAACTGCGCGGCTTCGGCACCTTCACCACCCGCGCGCGGGACGCCCGCACCGGCCGCAATCCCCGCACCGGCGATGCGGTGGACGTGCCGGCCAAGCGCGTCCCCTATTTCAAGCCGGGCAAGGAAATGCGCGAGCGGCTGAACACCGAATAGGGCGCACCATCTGGCCAACGACCCTCGCGCGGCTTAAGCGACCGGTCGGCGCGGGCGTGGCGGAATGGTAGACGCCGGGGACTTAAAATCCCCTGATCCTTGATCGTGCGGGTTCGAGTCCCGCCGCCCGCACCATGTTCGTTCGCGCGGGTTCAGGCGGCGCGAAACGTCATCGCCACGCCGTTCATGCAGTACCGCTTGCCGGTGGGGCGCGGCCCGTCATCGAACACATGGCCCAGATGGCCGCCGCAATCGGCGCAGTGCACTTCGGTGCGCGGCAGGCCCATGCTGTAATCGGTGCTGGTCCCCACCGCATTGGTCAGCGGCTGCCAGAAGCTGGGCCAGCCGGTGCCCGATTCGAACTTGGTGCGGCTGGCGAACAGCGGCTTGGCACAACCGGCGCAATGATAGGTGCCGGCGCGTTTCTCCCGGTTGAGCGGGGAGGTGCCGGCGCGCTCGGTGCCTTCCCGCCGCAAGACGTTGAACGCCGCCGGCGACAGGCGCCGGCGCCATTCGGCCTCGCTCAGTTGCACGCGGAACGGGCGGGCCTCTGCTGCAGAGCCACAGCCGGGAAGGACCAGTCCCGCCAGCAGCATGGCGACAGCATGGCGGCGATTGATGGTGGGCGTCATGCCACCTCCGCTACCAATTGCCGGGCGAACGGATGCTGAACGGGTTCAGAGCATCGCCTTCAGCGGCACATCCGTGTCCATCAGCAGTTCGGGCGCGATCACCGCCTGCGCCTCCACCAGCTTGCGCCCTTGCGCGTAATCGCGGGTGGCATTGACGCAATCCAGCGCCACCACCTGGCCCGCCTGCAGGTAGATCACGGAAAAGCTGCGCGATGCCGGATCGCCGCGCAGCACGGTGGCGTCGGGATCGAAGGCCAGCCCGACAGTCTGCAGCTTCAGGTCATACTGGTTGGACCAGAACCATGGCACGGCATCGTGCGGCTGCGGATCGCCGCAGATGTCGCGCGCGGCGGTGTTGGCCATCTCGTGCGCGTTGGCCACGCTCTCCAGCCGGATCACCGCATTGCCGGCGTAGCGATTCGCATGCGCCGCGCAGTCGCCGATGGCGTAGATGTCGGGCAGGCTGGTGCGGCACAGCTCGTCCACGTCCACGCCGTTGGCCCCGGCCGCGCCGGCGGCGATCAGCGGGCCGATCGCCGGCACGATGCCGATGCCGACCACCGCCAGGTCGCAAGGCAGCACCTCGCCACCGTCCAGCCGCACGGCGGTCACGCGACCGTCGGTGCCCTCGATACAATCCACCGTCCGGCCCAGCCGGAAGCGGACGCCGTGCGCCTCGTGCTCCGCCTGGTAGAACCGCGCCAGATCCGTGCCCGCTACCCGCGGCAGGACGCGCTCCTGCTGCTCGACCACAGTGACATCGCAGCCGGCGCCGACCAGCACCGCGGCGCTTTCCAGCCCGATATAGCCGGCGCCGACCACAACCACGCGGCGCGCGCCGCCCGCCAGCTCCGCCAGCAGCCGGTCGGCATCGGCCCGGTCGCGCATGGCATGCAGCCCGGCAAGATCCGCACCCTTGCAGGACAGCCGCCGGGGATCGCCGCCGGCCGCCCAGATCAGCGTGCGGTAGGCCAGCGTGCGTCCGCCGCTGATGCCGATCTGCTTTGCCAGCGGATCGACCTTGCCGACATTGGTGCCGGGCAGGAAGGCGATCTGCCGCTCCGCCCAGAAGGCGGGCGGGCGGATCAGCATCCGTTCGAAGCTTTTCGTTCCGGTCAGGTACTCCTTGGACAGGGGCGGGCGTTCATAGGGCAGGTCGCGGTCGCGCCCGACCAGCAGGATCGAACCGGCAAAGCCATGCTGACGCAGCGCGATCGCCGCCTGCGCCCCGGCATGTCCGGTGCCGACGATCACCACATCGGCGCCGGTGATGCCCTCGCTTGCGCTCATCGCTGCAGCAGGCTGCGCGCCTGCCCGGCCAGGTGCGCCAGCATCGCCGGGGTCAGCGGATTGGCGGCCCGGGCCCGCGCCGTCATCCGGCGCAGGGCCTGGATCGCGTCGCCATGACCGTCCAGCCAGGTGCGGACTTCCGCCACCGGATCGCGCCTTGCCGCAGAATCCTGCAGTCGCGCCTGCAGGAAGGAGAAGCGCATCTGCTGGAAATCGCGCGCCAGGCTGGACACCAGCATCCGGTCCCACGGATCGGACGGGTTCATCACCGATGCGCGCGCCTGCGCCCAGTCCAGCCCCATCTCCTCGCCCAGCGTGATGAAGGCATTGGCCAGCGCCACCGGCGGCTGTTCGGTCGTACGGGCCAGGCGAGCCAGCCCGATCGCACCGTCGATGGCGAACAGCCGGGCGACCGCCGCCGCCAGTTCGGCCGGCGCGCCGGTGTCGGTCAGCGCGGTCTCGATCGCGCCGGCATGGCCGCGCGCCTCGGCCGCCAGCAGATCGTCCACATGATCGACCAGCTCGGCCACCTGTTCGGCCATGTCGGTGATCGCGGCCGAGGGCGCCGCGGTGCCGCCGGCCCGCAGCAGATCCGCCATGTGTCCGCGCAGGCCCAGCGCGGCCTGGTCGAACAGCAGCAGTCGCGCCGCTTCCGGCATGGCGGCGGCGTCGATCGCGTCCCACAGCGCGTCCATGCCCAGCAGGTCACATGCGGCAACGAAGGCGGCGGCGACCTGCGCCAGCTGCGCGCCTTCCTCCGCCGCCAGCATGAAGGGATGGATCACGCCCATGCGGTTGATCATCCGGTTGGCGATGGATGTCGCCACGATCTCCTTGCGCAGCTGGTGGTTCAGGATCTCCGGCCGGAAGCGTTCCTGCATGGTGGCCGGGAAATCGGCCAGCAGCAGCGGTTCGACCGCCGGGTCGTTCGCCAGGTCGCTGCCCTCGATCGCGGATTGCAGCGCCAGCTTGGTGCTGGACAGCAGCACGGCGAGTTCCGGCCGGGTCAGACCCTGTCCGTCCGCCGCACGCCGGCCCAGTTCCTCCGCACCCGCAAGCCCTTCGGTCTTGCGATCAAGGTCGCCGCGTTCCTCCAGCCCGTCGATCAGGCCGGCCAGCGACGGCACCGCCGCCGCCCCGCCACGCTCGGCGATGGACAGGGCCAGCGCCTGCAGGCGGTTGTCCTCCAGCACCAGGGCGGCGACCTCGTCCGTCATCTCGCGCAGCACCGCACGGCGGCCATCCTCGTCCAGCCGGCCGGCAGCCTTGGCCGCGGCGAGCGCGATCTTGATGTTCACCTCGTTGTCGGAACAGTCCACGCCGGCCGAATTGTCGATGAAGTCGGTGTTGGACCGGCCGCCATGCAAGCCGAACTCGATCCGCGCCGCCTGGGTGATGCCCAGATTGGCGCCTTCGCCGATCACCGCAACCCGCAGGTCCGCGGCATCGACGCGCAGGGAATCGTTCGTCGGATCGCCGACATCGGCATGGCTCTCACCCTGCGCTTTCACATAGGTGCCGATGCCGCCGAACCACAGCAGGTCCGCCGGCGCCCGCAGGATCGCGGCGATCAGGCTGTCGGGGTCGAGCGCGTCCGCCTCGACGCCCAGCGCCTCGCGCGCCTCGGGCGACAGGAGGATGCGCTTTTCCGTCCGCGGCCATACGCCGCCCCCGGCAGAGATCAGCGCCTTGTCGTAATCGGCCCAGCTGGACCGGGGCAGGTCGAACAGGCGCTGCCGTTCGGTCCAGCTGGCGGTCGCATCGGGCGCCGGGTCGATGAAGATGTGGCGATGGTCGAAGGCGGCGACCAGCCGGATCGCCCTGGACAGCAGCATGCCGTTGCCGAACACGTCGCCCGACATGTCGCCGCAGCCGACCACCCGCACCGGGTCGACCTGCACGTCTACGCCGCGTTCCAGGAAATGCCGCTGGACGGACAGCCACGCGCCGCGCGCGGTGATGCCCATCGCCTTGTGGTCGTATCCGTTGGAGCCGCCGCTGGCGAAGGCGTCGCCCAGCCAGAAATCATGTTCCTCGGCAATGGCATTGGCGGTGTCGCTGAAGGTGGCGGTGCCCTTGTCGGCCGCCACGACGAAGTATGGATCCGCTCCGTCGCGTATGACGATGCCGTCCGGATGCACGGTCCGGCCACCCACCAGATTGTCCGTCACCGACAGCAGCGTGCGGATGAACAGCTTGTAGCTTTCCTTGCCCTCGGTGAACCAGGCATCGCGGTCCACGGCCGGGCTGGGCAGCTGCTTGGGGTAGAAGCCGCCCTTGGCGCCGGTCGGCACGATGACCGCGTTCTTCACCCGCTGCGCCTTCATCAGGCCGAGCACTTCGGTGCGGAAATCGTCCCGCCGGTCGGACCAGCGCAGGCCGCCGCGCGCCACAGGGCCGGCGCGCAGGTGGATGCCTTCGACCCGGCGCGAATAGACAAAGATCTCCCGCCACGGCACCGGCCGGGGCAGGCCGGGCACGCAGGCCGAATCCAGCTTCAGCGCCAGCGCTTCTTCCCCGGCCGGGGCAAAGGCATTGGTGCGCAGCACGGCATTGATGATCGCCCAGTACAGCCGCAGCAGCCGGTCGTCGTTCAGCGCGCTGACCTGCGCGAGGCCCGCAGTAATCGCATCCGCCTGTTCCTGCGCCGCCGCGTCCCGATCACCGGCGAAGGCGGGATCGTGCCGCAGGCGGAACAGCTGCACCAGCGCGCGTGTCACATCGGGCGCGCCGCGCAGCGCATCGACCACGGTGTAGATGGTGAAGGACAAGCCCGTCTGCCGCAGATAGCGGTAGAAGGCGCGCAGCCAGTCGGCTTCCTCCGCCACCAGCCCGGTGCTGGTGACCAGGCGGTTGAACACGTCGTCCTCCGCCCGGCCATTGATCACGGCAACGATTGCCGCCTCGATCGTGGGCGCGCGCTCCAGCAGCGGTGCGGCATCGCCGCCGCCCGTCAGCTGCAGGCGGAAGTCGTGGATCGTGTCGGCATCGTCGCCGGTCAGCTCGGTCGGCAGTTCGGCCAGCACGCGGAAGCCGAAATTTTCCAGCGCCGGCACCGCATCGGACAGCGGCATGGCGCCGCCGGCCTGGTACAGCTTCAGCCGCAGCTGGTCCGCCGCGTCGCCATCCACCCGGTACAGCCGGGCATCGCGGCCCAGTGCCGCCTGCATATCGCCCACCGCCAGCTGGCGCAGGCGGGCGATGTCCTCGGCCGCCTCCACCGCGCCATACTCGGTGCGATAGGCGGCGGGGAAGCTTTCGGCATACCGGCTGGCGAGCGCGGCCGCGCGGCCCGGCTCCTCCTGCACGGCCAGCGCCTCCTCCACCGCATCGGTCCAGCCGCGCAGCATCGCCTGCAACTTGGCATCGACCGCGGCCGGATCCACCACCGTACCCAGGCCGCGCACATCCAGCACGAAGCGCAGGGTGGCCAGCGTGCCGCCCTCCATCTGCATGGACCAGTCCAGCGTCTCCGCCCCGATGGCGCGTTCCAGCAGGTCCTGCACCTGCGCGCGGATGGAATTGCCCAGCAGGTCGCGCGGCAACCAGACAAAGGCGAAGATATGCCGGTCCAGCGGCGCCTGCACCAGCACCAGGCGCGGACGCGGGCGGTCGGTCAGGGCCATCATGGTGGTGGCGACGCGCTCCACATCGTCCACCGGGAAGCTGATCAGCAGGTCATGCGGCAGCGCGGTCAGCGCATGGACCAGCCCCTTGGCGTCGTGGCTGCCATGCGATAGGCCGTGGCGCTGCAGGATGTCGGCCAGCTGCCGGCGCAGCACGGGCATGTGATCGGGCGGGGTGGCCAGCGCGGCGCTGGTCCAGATCCCGGCATGGATCGACAGCGCGACGACACGGCCTGCGTCGAACAGCGGCACCAGGAACAGGTCCAGCGGCACGCGGCGATGCACGCGCGCCACCCGGTTGGCCTTCACGATCAGCGGCGCGGCCCCGGCGCGGCCGTTGGCGGCATCGAACCAGGCAAAGGCGCGGGCCAGCGTCTCTTCCGCCAGCAGGTCTGGTTCGCCCGCGCGGCAGATGCCCAGCAGGTCCGTCGCGGCACCATCACGCGGAATGGTCTGGTGACCCAGCAGCGTCAGCCGGTCCGCCGCCAGCCAGCGCAGCAGCGCGGCATGTTCGCTGTCGGCCAGCCCGTCGGCATCCGCCTCCAGCACCTCCTTCATCCGGCCCCAGTCCGCCACCGCGGCGCGCACATCGGCCAGCGTGACCTGCAGCTGGCCCTCCAGCGCGCGGCGCGCGCGGCCGTCCAGCCGGGCGGTTTCCAGGTAGATCATCGATTCGCGCTGCTCGCCCACGGCGCCGCTGTCGGGCAGGGCCAGCAACTGCCCGGCCGCATCGCGGCGCACCGGCAGGATCGGGTGGACCAGCATGTCGATTGCCAGTCCCTGCGCGGCGATCGCCCCGGCAACCGAGTCGACCAGGAACGGCATGTCTTTGTTCACGATGGCGATGCGGGTGGCGCGATGCCCCTCCGCCCCGCTGCGCACCAGCAGCGCCGCTTCCGATCGGGGACGCAGGCGGGCCGCCTCCAGCAGGAAGGCGGCGGCTTCCGCCAGCTGCGCTTCTGTCAGCGTGCCTTCGTTGGGCAGCAGCGATGCCGCCATCTGCGCCTGCAAGGTCCCGATCAGCGTTGCGTCATCCATCGGGCCAGTCTCCACGGTCGCCATCGCCTGTCCTCTCGCACTGTCAGCTGTTCGCACGATTATGTCGCGCCGCTGTTACTTTATCGTACCTGCTTCCTGTCAGCCGAGCGCGGCCTTCGTCAACCGCAGAGACTCCTCGCGCGCGGCCGGGTCGTATGTCGCACCGGCCACGATGATCTCGTCTGCCCCCGTGCGTTCGACGAAGCGGCCGATCGCCGCGCGCACGGTGGCCGGGCTGCCGACCGCACGGACCTGCATCATGTGTTCCATCATGGCGAGGGCCGCCGGCGGCACCGTGCCACGATAATTGGGCACCGGCGGCGGCATCTTGCCCGGATCGCCGCTGCGCAGGCGCACGAAGCTCTGCTCCTGGCTGGTGGCCAGCAACTGTGCGTCCGCATCGGTGTCGGCGGCGAACACGTTCATGGCCGCGGCGACATAAGGCTGCTCCAGCGCGGCGGACGGGCGGAACTGGCTGCGATAGACGGACAGCGCCTGGTCCAGATGATCGGGCGCGAAATGGCTGGCGAAGGCATAGGGCATCCCCAGGCGCGCGGCCAGTTGCGCGCCGAACAGGCTGGAGCCGAGCAGCCACATCTGCACCTGCGCGCCCAGCCCCGGCGTGGCCACGATGGGCAGGTCGGTATCGCCGGTCAGCAGTGCGCGCAGCTCCAGCACATCCTGCGGGAACGCCTCTGCCGCGCGGTGCAGATCCTTGCGCAACGCCTGCCCCAGCACCGGTCCGGCGCCCGGTGCACGGCCCAGCCCCAGGTCGACCCGGCCGGGGAACAGCGCATCCAGCGTGCCGAACTGTTCCGCGATCAGGAACGGGCTGTGATTGGGCAGCATGATCCCGCCCGATCCGATGCGGATGGTGCGGGTGGCATTGCCGATATGTGCCAGCACCACCGAGGTGGCGCCGCCGGCGATCCCGTGCATGGTGTGATGTTCCGCCACCCAGAAGCGGTGGTAGCCGGCCTCTTCCGCGACCTGCGCCAGGCGGGTGGTGGCGGCGAGCGCCTCCGCCGGGCCCTGGCCTTCGCGGATGGGGACGAGATCGAGAACGGACAGGGTGGTCATGGAGTGCTTTCGACAAGAGCCGCGACCGTGCGCAGCAGGAGGGCGATCTGTTCGGGGGTGGACAGCCGGTGGTCGCCATCCTTCACCAGCGTCACCTGCACGTCCGCACTGGCGAGCCGGTCGGCCAGTCGCAGCGACAGTGCCGGCGGCACCACATCGTCCGCCTGCCCGTGCAGCAGCCGCATGGGGCAGGTCAGCGGTATGGGGGCACCCAGCAGGCGACTGGCCTGCCCGTCGGCCCAGAACAGCGGATGGGTGGGGGTCGGTTCGTGGCCATAGTCATTGGGCCGCAGCAGGGTTCCGCCGCTGGCCAGCAGCGCCTGTTCGCGGGCATCGAAGCCCCAGTCGGTGAAGTCCGGCGCGGGCGCGATGCCGACCAGCGCGGCCACGCGCTGACGCAGCCGCAAGGCCACCAGCAGCATCAGCCAGCCGCCCATGGAGGAGCCGACCAGCACCAGCGGACCGTCGGTCAGCCCTTCGGCCAGAGTGACCGCTTCATCCGCCCACCGGGTCAGGCTGCCATCCGTGAACGCGCCATCGCTCTCGCCGCAGCCGCTGTAATCCAGCAGCAGGCAGCCATGGCCCAGGGTCTGCGCCTGGTCGAACAGGGCGGTCGCCTTGCCGCCGCTCATGTCGGACATGTAGCCGGGCAGGAACAGCACCGTGGCGACCGGGCGGGTGCCGCGGGTCAGCCGGAAGGCGATGCGGCGGCCATCCGGCATGGCGAAGAATTGGGGTTCGGCCATGACGGGCAGATGGAGGCGGGCAGGTCCATCGGCAAGGGTGCGGGCTGCCCGCCTGATCCTGTGTGCCGCCCGACGGCCGATCCGCATCAATCGCGGCGCCAAAATAACGGGCAAGTGGCCGCGTCCCGAATTGAAACAGGGGGCATCAGGTTAATTACTTGCGGGCGCACCGCCATTTGCTAACCGCATCCCTGATGGTTTTGTAACGGGGGTTTGGCGATGTTTTCTTTCTGGAATAGAGATCTGACGGTCCGCAGCTGCTTCGATTGGCAGATCCTGATCGGTCTTGGCGGCGATGATCGCCTGATCAGCACGCACAACAATACCTCGCTGTTCGGCAATGGTGGTGACGATACGCTCAGCACCAACATGATCTTCGGCTACAACTACACCAGGGACTTGCGCACCTGGCAGTTCGGTGGCGACGGTGACGACAAGATGCGCGTCGATACTGGCGCTGCGTCCAGCTATGCCGGCGTGTTCATGGATGGCGGTGACGGCAACGACTTCATCGAGGTTTACGGCTACCTGCGTGATTCCACCGGCTGCCGCACCACGAAGTCCGAACAGATCGCCACCGGCGGCGCCGGCAACGACACGATCTGGCTGTATTCCACGATCGAGAATTCGGACGGCCACATCACCAACAAGGCGTTCGGCGGCTCCGGCAACGACACCATCATCCTGTCGGCCGACACGCTGCGCAGCAATGTCGGTTCTACCGGCCTGAACTATGCCGAAGGCGGCACGGGCGACGACAACCTGACCGCCCGCGGCTACGGCTCCACGCAGGACAGCCTGGTCAACGTGCTGTACGGCGAAAGCGGCAACGACACGCTGACTGCCTACATCCACAACAAGATGGGCGCGAGCCACCTGTTCGGCGGCGACGGCAACGACACGCTCAGCACCTTCGGCGGTGACGGCAACAAGCTGTATGGCGGCGCCGGCAACGACAAGCTGATCGGCGGCGAGGGCGACGACATCCTGTTCGGCGGCACCGGCAACGACACCATGAGCACCGGCGAGGGCATCGACCTGGTCGTGTTCGGCTGCAATTCGGGCCAGGATGTGCTGACCCAGTTCTGCCTGTATCGCGACACCATCACCTTCGAGGATGGCCAGGGCTTCAAATCGCTCTCCGTTGGCGCGACGGGCACGACCCTGACCTTCAACGATGGCAGCAGCGTGCTGGTCATGGATGCGTTCACCACCGACCTGACCGCATACTTCGCCTGATCGGTTCGCCGTTCGGAATGGGCCGGGGCCGCCGCAAGGCGCGCCCCGGCCTTTTCATGTCCGCCGCCCGCTCAACCTTCGGCAAGCGGTACCTGTAACCGGGCGACCAGCCCGCCGCCGGGCGGTGATTCGAAGGTCAGCGCACCGTTGAAGCGCATCATCAGGTGATGGGCCGTGGGGATGCCTAGGCCAAACCCCTTGGTATTGCGCTGCCGGGCGACATCCAGGCGATAGAACGGCTGCAGGATCGCCTCGAACTCGGCCTGCGGGATACCCGGGCCGAGGTCGGTGATGGTGATGACCCAGCCATCCCCCGTCCGCCCGATCGTGATCGCCGCCGCACCGCCATGGCGCGCCGCGTTCTCCACCAGCGCATGCACCGCCAGGCCCAGGGGTTCGGGGTAGGTGACCACCCACGCCGCCGGGCACGGGGCGATCGTGACCTGCTCGCCGAACCCGGCCAGCGACTCGCGCAGGAACTCCGCCAGCTCGATCCGTTCGGGCGATGCGGTCAGGTGCTGCGCGCGCAGATAGGTCTGCAGCGATGTCAGCAGATCATCCATCTCGGTCGCGCTGCCGGTGATGATGCCGGCGATCTCCGCATCCTCCACGAAGGTGGCTGCGATCTTCTGCCGCGCGAGCGGCGTGCGCAGGTCATGGCTGATCGCCTCGAACGAACGGGCCTGGTCCTGCAGCAGCTGGGCGATCCGTTCCTGCATCACGTTCATGGCATGGGCCAGGTCGCGCAGGTCGCGAGGGCCGTGGCCCTCGTCGATGGTGACCTCCCGCCCATGGCCGATAGCCCCCGCGGCATCCGCCAGCCGCCGCAGGGGCGCCCCCAACCGGTTCAGCAGGGCCAGCCCTGCGCCCAGGATCGCGACCGCCAGCACGAAGGTCAGCACATTGGCCCGCCAGGCGACCGGCCACATGGTGGAGATGTCGTGCGACCGGAAGTTCAGCCAGGTCCCGTCCGCCAGCTGCAGCGATCCGATCAGGTCGGTGCTGTTGCGGCTGGTGCGGACCAGCCTGAGGTGGAGCGAACGATCGGCGAGCGACGGCTCCCACGCGATGATCCGGGCGGCGATGTCGCGCAGCATCTCGTCATGCGGGGCGCGCGTGACCCGCGGTGCCGACGCAATCCGCGCCACCAGGTGGCTGGTGGTCATGCTGCGCGCGGTCTGTTCCGGGGCGATGGCATGCAGGCGATCGCTCACCACCAGCAGTTCGGCCACACGGCGCGCATGGTCGTCGCGCAGGGTCTGCCGGTCGATGATGCCGTAGAACATCAGGCTGCCGGCGAGCTGCACCAGCCCCAGCGTCAGGAACAGGCTCCCGATCAGGACAGCGTAACGCGGGTACTGGAACCGTGGCACCGCCGGCGCATCCTGTGTTTCAGCTAGCGTGCTGATTGTCTCCTGCGCGCACGTTCCCAGCTAACCGGGGCAAGGTCAACCGGTCGTGGCGGGGGGATGCCGGCCGTTCCCCCGCGACGATCGTCTCAGCCGAAATAGCTGCGGTAGAGCGATCCGGTGAAGTAGCCGCCGGCCATCACCGGCGCGTCGGGATCGACCATGGTGTAGGCGCCGCCAAGGATGGTGACGCCGTCATTGCGCAGCTGGTCCACCGCCTGCATTGTGGCATGCGGCTTGGTATGGCCCCAGCGGACCACCACGCAGACGCCATCGGCATGGCGGGCGATGGTGCGGGCGTCGGCCACTGCCAGGACGGGCGGCAGGTCCAGTACGACATACTCGTACTCCTGCCGCGCCCGGCTCAGCATTTCCGCCATGGCCGGTCCTTCGAACAGGTCCTGGCTGGTGAAGTGTGCGGTGGCGACGGACAGGATGGCGAGGCCGGAGGTTTCGTCGACCGATACCGCCTGGTCCAGCGTCACCTCGCCTTCCAGCAGTTCCACCAGCCCCTGTTCGGGCCGGTGCGGCAGGCGCCGCGACACGCGGCCATTGCGCAGGTCGCAATCGACCAGCAGCACGCGGCTGGAATTGATCGCCAGCAGGCGGGCGTAGGACAGTGCCGTCTCCGTCTTCCCCTCGCCCGGGATGGCGGAGGTGAAGGCGACCACCTTGCCGCGCCCGCCACCGGCGCGCGAGATGGACGCACGCAGGTTACGGATCGCCTCGATATACAGCGTCGCGCGATCAGCCCGGATAGTGTCCGCCGGATCCGGCCCGCGGCGGGGCTTCAGGCGGGACCCTGGCCGACCCGCCAGCGGGATGGAGGCGAGCAGGCGCAGGCCCAGCTCGTCCTCGAAATCCTCGATCGTGCGCAGGCCGCCGCGCGACATCTCGACCGCCAGCGCACAGCCGATGCCGGATGCACCGGCCACCAGCACGGCCAGGACCGCCAGCAGCGCACGGGGCGGGCCGTCGGGGGATACCGGCGGCTCGGCGGCGTCGACCACTTCCACCTGGGTGATCACGGCACCGGTGGACTGGGTGCTTTCCAGCGACAGTTCGTTCATGCGGTCATATTGCGCGCGAGCACTGGCGGCATCACGCTCCAGCCGCTCGGCCTCGGCCGAGGCGCGGGTGTTGGTGGCGCGCTGGCCTTCCAGCGATGACATGCGGCCACGCAGGGCGCCCACTTCGGCGGCGGAGGCCCGCGCCTGCGCCTGCAGCGACAGGACCACGCGCTGCCCTTCGCCCAGGATCTGCCGGTCGACCTCTGCCAGCTGGTCGCGCACCCGGATCGCTTCCGGGTGGCGGCTATCGTAGCGGGTCTCGATCTCGCCCTTCTCGCGCAGGATCTCGGCCCGCTGGTTGCGCAGGTCGCGGATCACGTTGGAGCCCTGCACCGCGGCGACTGCATCGACATTGCCGCTGGCCAGCTGCGCGCTGGCGACCTGGGCATTGGAGCGGGCCGAAGCCGCCTCGCCCTCGGCGGAGGCCAGCTGGCTGGACAGGGTGGTGATCTGCTGGTCGGCGACCGTGCCGGAGCTGCCGGTCTGCGGCAGGCCGGTGCTGGCGCGGTAATTGGCCAGACGGCTTTCGGCCGCGGTCACTTCGCCCGCCAGTTCGCCCAGCCGCTCCCGGAAGAAGCCGGCCTGCCGTTCGGAGGTGCCGGAGGTGGAGCGGACCCGCAGGTCGATATAGGTCTCGACCAGCGAGTTGGCGATGGTCGCGGCCTTTTCCGCCTCTTCGGACTTGAAGGACAGCGAGATGATGTAGCTGAGCTGGTCACGCCCGATCGCGGTACGGCGACGCACCGCATTGACCGTGCTGGAGATCAGCCCGGGCGTGGGCGCGCCTTCAGCCAGCGCGGCATCGCCGGCGAATTCCGGGTCACGATACAGTTCCAGGTCGCGCACCACGGCCTCGGCCAGCGCGCGGGAGGACATCAGGCCGGTCTCGGTCTCGATCGCTTCCGCATTCAGCACGCTCTGCGCGCCTTCCTGCTCCATCGGATTGAGCGAGGGATCGACCCGAACGCGCGACACCGCCTGGTAACTGGGCGTGATCGTCATGATCGCCGCCAGCGCCAGCGCCAGCACGATGGCGGCGACCAGCGCGGCCAGCTTCCAGCGTCGGCGCAGCGCGCCACCGATGCCGCCGATCAGGGCGCCGACGGTGCGCGGCCGCCGGCCATTGCCGGTCCGCGGCGTTTCGGCCCTGTCGTTGCCGTCGAATGTGTCGGTGGTCGTGGCCATGGCCGTCCTTATGGATGGATCGTCAGCGTCAGCAACGCGGCGAGTTCGTCGAAATCGGCCACGCCGATCGTGGCGGGGCTGGCATTGCGCCTGGTATAGGTCAGCCCCAGCCGGAGGTCGTACCAGCGGGGTGCGAAGTATTCGGCGGAGGCACCGGCCTGGCGCACGCGGAAGTCGAGGGGGGAGCGGACATAGTTGATCTGCCCCGCATATCCGCTGACGCCCAGCAACAGGTTGCGGCGCACCGCCCGCTCCACCGTCAGCCGCGCGCTGTTCTCGAAAAAGGCATCGCCGCCGATCGGCGCCTCCTGCAGCAGCCGGCGGCCGCGCACGGTGACATTGGTCAGCGGGTCGGCGAACCAGGTCAGTTCCCCCTGCGCGGACAGGCCGGAGATCGGCTCGTAGGCCGGATCGTCGAAGCCACGGCGGGTATAGCCGGCGGCGATCGTGCCCCGGAAACGGCCGGGCAGGTCGGCATTGACCCCCGCCAGCAGGCGCCAGCTCTGGCTGTCCCGGGCCGGTTCCAGCGTGGTGCCGGGAAACTGGTAGTCGGTCACCACATAGTTGCCCTGCAGATAGACCACCCCGCCGGGCGTGAAGGCGTACTCTGCCTGCGCCGCGCCCGTGAAATCGCGGCGGTCCCGCGCGGCCTGGCTGATCCGCACGCCATCATCCTGCTCCAGGTCCGCGAAGCTGTAATCCTCCACCGCGGCAGTGGCGCTGAGGCGGGTGCGGCCGGCCTGGCGCGCGGCGCGCAAGGCGCCGAACGCGCGACGGTAGCGCGACAGGATCGCGGTGGCGGCATCGAGCCCGCTGGTGAAGGGCTCCTCCTGCACGCGCGACACGCGTGCCTCGGCCCCCAGATTGGCATAGTCGCTCAGGTCCAGCCGCCCGCTGGCCCCCAGGTCCCACTCGTTGCGGTTCAGCCGCTGCTCGCTGGCGAAGCGGGTGAGCACGGCAGAGGCGTTCAGGTCGATGCGGTGGCGGGCCCAGTCGCTGCGGACATCCACGCCCGGGCTGATCCGTGCATAGATGTCGCCATCGGGGTCGCCGCCGGCCAGGAAGGGGTTGTCCGATGCGCCGATCCCGGTGCCGACCCGCGGCAGGATCAGCAGCGTGCCGCGCCGGATGCCCAGGGGGCCATATTCCAGCAGGATCTGTTCCCGCAGGGACAGGTTGCGGTCCTGATCGTAATCCAGCGGCAGCACCGGATCGATGATGATACCGTCCTGCACCAGTGCCTGGCCCTGTGCCTGCATGGCGGGGGTGCAGCACGCGGCCAGCAGGACGGCGCAGAGCCGCCACGCCCATGCGCGGGACCGGCCAGTCGTTCGGGTGGCCATGTCGACGGGGCCGGTGCCTAGAACAGCCGTTCGCCCACGCGCAGCGTGTCACCCGGCCAGATCCGCAGATCGGCCGTGAGGCGGTAGGCGCGCTCGCCGTCGGAGCCGGCCTCGCGGATATACAGCACCCGCTTCTCCGACCGGGGCGTGAAGCCGCCCGCCGTGGCGATCGCGTTCAGCGCGGTCAGTCCGCTGGCGAATTCGTACCGGCCCGGCTGGTCCACCTCGCCCAGAATGAAATACGGACGCAGGGTGATCAGTTCGACGTTGACGCGCGGATCCTTCAGGTACCCGTCCGCCAGCCGGGTGCGGATCGCCTCGGCCACGCTGTCGGCGGTCTGCTCCGTCACCGGAACCGCGCCGATCAGCGGCACGGAAATCGTGCCGGCGGGCCCGACCGGGAACTCGCCCGACAGGTTCTCTTCCCGATAGACGGTCACGCGCACGCGGTCGCCCACGCCCAGCAGGTAACCGTCATCGACAACCTGGTCGGAATAACGCGCGCCGCTGGCGATGGTCTCGCCGCCAACTGTGGCGCAGGCGCTGAGCATCAGCGCCAGGAGGCAGATCAAGAAACGCACCGGAAACCCCCAGGCATGCCGGCAGCAGACGCCGGATCGCTGCAGTTTTTTTACGCCCGGGCAGCAGGCGTGGCAAGCGGCGCGGCATCGTTCCCGCGGGCTGGCGCGCGCCTGCCCCATTTTGGCTCGCCTGCAATGCCGGCTTGAGGAAGCATGCTGCCTGCCGCACAGCGGATCGGCGCCGGTCGGTGCGGCGCTAAGGGGAACAGATGAGCAGCAGCATCCGGCGGATCGTGATGGTCGCCCCGCATTTCGAGGAATATGCCTTCCTGCTGGCGCGGGCGCTGGCGCGCGAGGCGGCCGTGCTGCTGGTGGTGGACACTGCCCGGCTGGACGCCGACTACCAGGATCGGCCGCGCCCTGCGGCGGCGGCCGTCACGCTGCGGCACTGCACCTTCGGCGCGACCGAGCTGCCGGGGCTGGCGCTGGCGATCGCCCGCTTCCGCCCTGACGTGCTGCACTGGCAGGAACCTTCAGGCCTGGTGAAGGCGGTCATGGCGGCGGTGACCGTCACGCTGGCCGGCCCGTTCTGCCGCACCGCGCTGACGATCCACGATGCGGTGCCGCATTCCGGGCGGGACGCCACGGTGGCCGCCCGCCTGGCACCGGTCCGCCGGTTTACCCGGGCACGGGTGCAGCGCCTGTTCGTGCATGGTCCGTCATGCGCCGAACAGTACCTGCAGGAGTACCTGCCCGCCCCGCATCGCGACCCGCGCCTGCGCCTGACGGAGCACGGCACCATCCTGGCCGGACCCGCTGTGCCCCCGCCGGCCGGGTTCCGCGTGCTGATGTTCGGCCGCATGGAAGCCTACAAGGGGCTGGACGTGCTGCTGGAGGCCTGGCGGCTGCTGGTCGCGCGCGGCGTGACCGCCGCGCTGGAGCTGGCGGGATCGGGACCGGAACTGGACCAGCTGGGACCAGAATTCGCCGCGCTGCCTGGAGTGACGGTCACGCCGGGCTACATCTCCTCCGCCCAGGTAATCGCCAAGATCGGCGCGGCGGATGCGCTGGTGCTGCCCTATCATAGCGCCACGCAGAGCGGCGTGCTGGCGGCGGCGATGGGCAATGGCCGCTTCGCCGTTGCCTCCCGCGTGGGCGGCATTCCCGACACGATCGAACACGGCAATAACGGCCTGCTGGTCGAACCCGGCGATGCGGCCGGGCTGGCCGATGCGCTGGCGCGGCTGGCCAACGATCCCGCGCTGCGCCGGCACCTGCAATCGGGCGCCGCCCGCACCGCGGCAACCCGGCTGGATTGGGAACTGATCGCCCAAGGTATTCTGGCAGACTATTGAATTCATTGAGGCTTTGCGTCCCCTGGCGAACATGGATCATTAGCGGAAACCCCCTAGTTAAATCAGGGCCACGCTAGATGGATCGTCAAGAGGAATGAAACTGGGTTAACCGACAATAGAGACCTGACTCAAACCCCTTGACCCTAAACCCCGAAAAGTGGCGACTTTCTGGGAGTTTGATAATGACCGAAGTCATTAATGGTTCGGCTGGGAATGATCTGTTTCATGGTGGCGATGACACGCTGCTGATTGGCGGGCTGGGAAACGATGTCTATTACTTGTGGTCGGCAACGTCACGGGCAGTAGAACAGGACGGCGAAGGCTTCGATACTATCTATGCCGGGTTCTGGGGCGCGGCCATCATGCCCGAAGGGTTCGAGGCGCTGTGGCTGACCACGATGGGCAGCATCGCCGGGATCGGCAACAGCACCGCCAACCAGATCCATGGCGGGCCGGTGATGGCGACGCTGAACGGCAAGGGCGGCGACGACATCCTGCATGGCGGCACCGGGCCTGACCTGTTCGTGGTGGAGGTCGGCAACGGCAGCGACACGCTGGTCGGGTTTACCTCCGGCTTCGACACGATCCGGCTGCAGGGCTACGGCTTCACCAGCTTCGCGGCCGTCCGGGGCGCGGCCACGCAGGCCGGCACCGACGTGGCGATCGCGCTGGGCAATGGGGAGCGGCTCACGCTGGCGGGCATCGACCTGGCCGGGCTGCAGGCCGCCGATTTCGGCTATTCCAACGTGGGCGCGCCTGTGCCGGACGGGCTGGCGCGGATCAGTGGCGAAGGCACGGTGGCGGCCAACGGCCTGTATGTGCACAACAATGTCTGGGGCGCCCACGGCCTGACGCCAGGCGTCGATTTCTTCATCGACAGCACCTACAAGCCCGGCGACTTCTCCGCCGCGACCACCTTCAACTGGGACTTTCCCGCCACCACCGATCCCTATGGACCGGTGCGCGGCTATCCGGAGCTCTTCTTCGGCGCGGCGCCGTTCGGCGATACGGTCAATGCGGCCGACACGACCCGCACCTTCCCGGTGCAGCTGTCGTCCATCAGTGCGCTGACCACCACTTTCGACACGAGCATGACGGGCAGCACCGGCAGCTTCAACATCGCCTACGACATCTGGCTGACCAGCGCGCCCAATGGCGGCCCGGGCGAGATCACGAACGAGATCATGATCTGGACCCATGCGCACGAACACCAGCCATGGGGCGACAAGGTCGGCAGCTTCGAGGTCAGCGGCATCGCCGCCGAAGTCTGGCATTTCGACACCTACACCGCGGTGATCCTGGCAGACGACATGATGGCCGGCACGATCGACCTGGTGGACCTGTTCGCCAAGCTGGAGCAGCTGGGCATCGTCAGCCAGAACGAATGGCTTGCCTCCGTGCATTTCGGGGCCGAGATCATCGGCGGCGTCGGCTCGCTGACGATCAGCCAGTTCGACATCCGGATGACCGCCGAAGGGGCGGACGGCACGCTGACCACCACGCTGGTCGATGGCACCGGCGCGCAGGTGCTGGACGTGCAGGCGCCCACACCCGACGGCGGCATCCCCGGCCTGACCGCCGTGCATGACGAATATGGCCTGCTGACCGGCTACATCAGCGAGCATCAGGATGCGGTGGGCGATCCGCTGATCCGCCAGTACGATACCACCGGCACGCTGACCGGCTGGGACATCATCGTCACCGTGGCCGACGGCCATGTCTTCACCAAGCATTTCGATGCCCGGGGCGTGCAGGTGGGCTACGATGCGGTGTACCGGCAGGGAGATGCGCTGGGTCTGGCCGCCTATGACAGCAGCGGCGCATTGCTGAGCTTCGCCCGCGAGTACCAGCGTGGTACCGCCAGCACGGAGACATTGCTGTACGATGCCGCATGGCAGCTGACCGGGCGTGAGCTGAAGGCGGTGTCAGGCAACACCACCACCATCAGCCACTATGCGGCGGATGGCAGCCTGACCGGCAGCACGGTGACGATCGCCGGCGCGGATGGTGCGGTCACCCGGGTCGAGCAGCGCGGTGCGGACGGCATGATCGACCGCTACACGGTGACGCAGGTCGATGCGGACGGCGTGCTCGCGGCGTTCCAGCATGATGGCGACGACCGCTTCCTGGGGGCCCATCATCGCTGGGTCCGGGATGACGGCGTGACCGTGCAGGCGGATTACGATGCCGGCTGGTCGCTGACCGGCCACACTTATGTCGGCACGGCAGCGGCCGACACGCTGTACCTGGCGGAAGGCCGCACGCTGGTTCTGGCTGGCGGCGGGGCCGACCACATTGTCGCCAGTCGCGGGGCCGACACCATCCATATCGGCCTGGGTGGCGCGCCGGTGACCATCGACGGGTTCACCGCGGGCGAGGACCGGCTGGTGCTGGAACTGCAGGGCAGCCATTCCACGATCGCGGCGAACATGGCCACGCTGACCTACCACGCGGCGAGCGGCCAGGTGCTGTTCGATGCTGACGGGGCCGGTGCCGGCGCTGCCGTGGCGGTGGCCCAGTTGGCGGCGAACCTGGGGCTGGGTGGCGGCGATCTGCTGATCGCCTGACCGTCGCCTGCCGCATGACAGGGTGGGCGGTCCTGCCACAGATCGGGACTGTCCGCCCTGCCGCGCATGATTGCTGCCGCTTCGGCCGGCTGCTACTTCGCGCAATGTTGTCCGCGCGGAGCCACCATGCAATCCACTGACCTGCGCGGCTGGCGCGGCCTGTCGCTCGACGATCTGCGCCAAGCGCTGGCCGTGGTCGTGCTGGGCGGTGTCGTCTTCATCAGCTCGACCAGGCTGACGCTGCTGCCGGGCGATTACCTGTTCGCCGGCGATTTCAGCGGCGAGGGCAATGTGGTGCGCCAGCTGCTCTATGTACTGGGCGCCGGGCTCATGCTGCTCACGGCCGATCCGCTGCGTCAGCCGGGCCGGCTGCTCGCCATGTCGCTGCCGATGCTGGCGCTGCTGGTCTGGTGCGTGGCCAGCATCGGCTGGTCCGTCGAGCCGGGCGTGGGCCTGCGCCGGCTGGTGCTGGCCATCCTGGTGATCTGGATGTGTTTCCGCACGATCGACGTGCTGGGTCCGCGCGCTGCGCTGGCGGTGGTGCTGTATGTCTCGTTCGGCCTGCTGATCGCCAACCTGCTGGCGGTGGCGGTGCACCCGGCGGCGATCCACCGGCTGCGCGGCGCGATCCTGGACGATTCGATCGTCGGCGCGTGGCGCGGCGTGATGCCGGAGAAGAACGGCGCCGGGTTGCTGACGGCGGTCACCATCATCCTGCTGTGCTTCGGTATCGGCCGCCTGGCCCTGCTGCTGCGCATCGGCCTGATCGCACTGGCGGCCATTTTCCTGCTCGGCACCCAGTCCAAGACCGCGATCGGCCTGGTCGGCATCGGCGTGATCACGGGCGGGCTGTACCAGCTCTATTCGCCGCGGCTCCGCCTGTTCCTGCTGCCGCTGCTGGCGATCGTGGGCGCAGGTGCGGTGCTGGCGGCGTGGGTCTACCTGCCGCCGCTCCTGCTGGAACTGGACAGCAGCCTCGACGCCTTTACCGGCCGGATCCAGATCTGGCGGGTGATGGTCGTCTATATCGCGGACCATCCATGGTTGGGCGCCGGGTTCGGCTCGGTATGGAACGTGGGACCGGCCTCGCCGATCTACGATTACAGCAGCTCCCCGTGGATCACGAAGCTGATCGCGGAAGGGCACAATGGCTATCTCGATGTGATCATGCAGCTCGGCATACCGGGTGCCGTGCTGGCGGTGATCGTGCTGTTCGTGCTGCCGATCGCCAAGCTGCTGACGCTGGCGCCGGCCGCGCGCGATCTGGCGGGCGTGTGCCTGGGTGTGCTGGTCTTCTCCGTATTCCACAATCTGACCGAATCCAGCATCCTGTCGCCGGACCATTTCGGTCAGGTCATGATCGTGATCGCGGTCGCGGCTACGGATCAGCTGTGCGGCGGCTGGTGGCGGACGGGCCGTGGCGCCGGATGGCGCGCCGACAGGCCACCCTTGGGCCGCGAGCGGATCGAAGCGGCATGAACCACTGGCTGGTGGACAAGGCCGGACGCTACCTCGCGGCGGCGGTCGGGCCGATCGGGGTGGCGATCACCCATTTCGGGCTGGCGCTGGTGCTCCTGCGGCTGCTGCCGCCCGCCGCCTTCGGCACCTTTTCCGTCCTGCTGGTCGCCATCCAGCTGAGCTGGGGCATCTGGAGCGCGCTGCTGTGCGCTCCGCTGCCGGTGTTCCTGTCGCGCGGCGATGCGGCCGCGCGCGAAGCGGGGGAGGGGACGCTGTTGCGGCTGAACCTGCACGGGGCGATCATCGCGGTGCCGGTGTTCGCCGCACTGGGTCTCGCGCTGGACCTGCCGCGTTTCAGCGCCGCCTGCTTCGCGCTGTTCGGTGCGGTCGCGCTGCTGCGCTGGTTCGGGCGCGCCTTTGCCTACGTGCATGGCCGGCAGGCTCGCACGATGATGTCGGACCTGCTGTACAGCGTGGTCGTCATCGCCGTGCTGGCGCTGCTGGTGGCCGGGCTGGGGCGCGATGTCGAGCAATCCTGCTATCTGGCGCTGCTGGCCGGGGCCACGGCCGGGCTGCTGCCGTTCGGCCGGCACTATCTTGCCCGCATGGGCGGCTGGCGGCCGGCGGTGCTGCGCGAGTCCCTGCGGGAGTACCGCACGATCTGGCAGGGCCAGTCCCGCTGGGCGCTGCTGGGCGTGATGACGACGGAGGCGACCGCTAACGCCCATGTCTACATCGTCACCGCCATCAGCGGTGCCGCCGCCTTTGCACCGATCGCCGCCAGTGCGCTGCTGCTGCGCCCGGTCAACGTGGCGCAGAATGCGCTAGCCGATTTCGAACGACCGATGCTGGCGCGCGCGATCGGCGCGGGCGAACTGGCGAGCATACCGCGTTCGCTGCTGGTGTTCCGGCTGGCGCTGATCGGCATCTGGCTGGGTACGATCGCGGTCGGGGCCGGGCTGTTCGTGTGGGCGCCGGATCTGCTGTTCCCGCCGGCCTACGACCTGGATTTCCTGATCGTCGCCGCATTGTTGTGGGCGGTGTTCGCGCTGCTGCGGCTGCTGCAGACGCCCGAAAGCGCCCTGCTGCAGGCCGCGGGCGAATTCCGTGACCTGGCCATGGCCAGCGTCTGGTCGGCGCTGGGCAGCGTGATCGCGGTCACCGGGCTGGTGCTGCTGGCCGGCACGCTGTGGTCGATCGGCGGCATCGTCGCCGGTGCGGTCGTCTATCTGTGGTGGACCTGGCGCTTCGCCCGCCGCTGGCTGCGAGCCGCGCCAACCGCCTGATCAGGCGACCACTGGCAGCGGCGGTCGCTTGCGCCCGGTCAGCGCCGCCAGCCGGCGGGTCAGCGGACGTTCCAGCCAGCGGAAGATCAGCCAGCCACCGACATTGCAGGCCACCAGCGCCAGCGCGACGAACAGCGCCGGCCCCGCGCGCATGGCCGCCAGCGGCGTCCGCTCCCACACGGCATACAGCACCATCAGCATCAGCGGGTGGAACAGATATGTGCTGTAGGATGCATCGCCCGCCGCCTCCGCCACCAGACCGGCGCGGGGGTAGCGATGGCCTGCATGGCTGGTGCACAGCCACGCCGACAGGCCGCCCGCCACCGCGAACAGCGCCTGCCACCACACCGGCATGGGAAAGCCGCCGCCAGCCGCCAGGAAGATGGCGATCGCCGCCCCCAGCACCGCGACGGTCCCCGCAACCGGATGGCGCACCTGATGCCACTGCGTCCGGCGCAGCTGCACCAGCCCGATCACCAGCCCGATGACGAACAGCAGCGTGATCGGATCGGACCAGAACGGCAGCGGGCTGGTGGGATCGCGATACGGTACCAGTGGCCACACCAGCGATCGCAGCGCGATCACCAGCGGAAAGAAGCCGAGCAGCACCGGCAGGCCGATCCGCCGCGGCAGCAGCAGTGTGGCGGTGAACAGCACGTAGAACAGCATCTCGTAATTCAGCGTCCAGCCCTGGCCGACGATCGGCCGGGCAGCCTCCATCCCCGTGCCGGCATAGGGGATGAACAACAGCGAGCGCACGACCATGTCCGCTGTCAGCGCCTCCCCCCGGGCGACCTGCGCCACCGCGAAGGGGATCGTCGCCAGCCAGTAGAGCGGCACCACGCGCACCACCCGGCGCAGCGCGAACCGGCGCGCCGCCTCCGCCGACCCGAACTCGCGATCGGCACTGTGGATCATGATCAGCCCGCTGATGACGAAGAACACCGCCACCCCCAGCCAGCCCAGCGCCCAGGCCAGCCGGTAGAACTCCTCGGGCAACAGACCGCGCCGGATCGGATATTCCACCGCATGCGTCGCCACCACCGCCGATGCGGCGAGCCCGCGCAGGGTCTGCAGGTGAACCAATTTGGGCTTTGCCGGCACCATATTTCTACCCTGTCGCATGGCGTGTTGTTGTAGAAGCATCCGCATGGCCACCGCACCCCGAACGAAGACCACGATCCTGTCCCTGCAGGTGATGCGCGCGCTCGCGGCGCTGGCCGTCGTCGCCTACCACGTCGGCATCATCATGGCAGAGCCGAAATATGGCGCCATGGGGCAATTCGAACGGCCGACCGGGCTGGGCTGGCTGGGCGTGAACTTCTTCTTCGTGCTCAGCGGCTTCATCATCTGCTTCGCCCATGCCCGCGACATCGGCCAGCCGCGCAAGCTCGGACCGTACCTGTGGCGGCGGTTCGCCCGCGTTTACCCGGCATACTGGGTGTTCCTGACCCTGTTCGTCGTCGCGGCACTGGCGGGCTTCGGCTATGTCAGCTTCTCCACCGACTGGCGCAACATGCTCACCGCCTACACGCTGGTGCGCTTCACCGACACGCCCACCCTGCCGCTGAAGGTTGCCTGGACGCTGGTGTTCGAGGTGTTCTTCTACGGGATGTTCGCGCTGCTGATCGTGAACCGCTGGCTGGGCATCGCGGCCTTTGCCATCTGGGCGGCGGCGATCGTGTGGACATCCTTCATCGTCGGCACGACCACGATCAACCTGGCCAGCGCCTGGGCGGTGAACTTCCTGTTCGGTGCGCTCGCCTACTGGCTGTTCGTCCGCACGACCCCGCGATACGGCCTGCCCCTGCTGCTCGGGTCCGGGGCGGCGCTGGCGCTGCTGCTGGCCAGCCCGCTGTTCAATGCCGACATCGAGGCGCAGCAGGGCGCACCCGGCCCGCTGGTGCTGGTAGGATTGCTGATGATGGGCGTGATGCTGGGGGGCGCAATGACCGAACGGCACCGGGGCTATGCCCCGTCGCGCCTGATGCTGCTGCTGGGGGAGGCGTCGTATTCGATCTACCTCGTCCATTCGGCCGTGATCTCTGCCATCTGCCTGATCCATGCCCGCCTGATGCCAGGCCTGCTGCCGCAACCGGTAATGTTCGGGGTCATCTTCGTGGGCAGCACCTGCGCGGGCGTGGCGGCGCATCTGCTGGTGGAGCGGCCGCTGGTGCAGCTCGCCCGGCGCCTGCCGGCGGGCCGCTGGGCTCAGCTGCCGCACGAATGGTTGCGGCGGCCGATCGTCTGATCGCCTGGGCTGCAGGTTCACCAGCGCGCAGCCACAAGCGCGACCACGCGCCCCACCCAGATGCCGGAAACGAGGCGGCCTCAGGCTACCGAACAGTCCGAGCCAAATGACCGGACCGGCTTCTACACCCGCCAAGGCATGATGCCCGACTGATTTACGCGTTCACGGCCTGGTCTGTGGCGGTCTGCTGCAGCGCCTGCGCCAGTTGCGCCGCCGCCGCCTGCCAGCCCAGCGACTCGCGCACCCTTGCCGACTGTGCCTGGCCGCGCCGGCGCAGATCGTCCGCTTCAGCGGTCGCCAGGAAGGCCGCAGTCTGCGCGATATCGGCCGCCGGATCGACGATCAGTCCGTCGAACCGGCCCACGATGTTGCGTGCACCGGCGAGGTCCAGCGCGATCGGGAACATGCCGCAGGCCAGTGCCTCCAGCACGATCAGCGGATACGAATCGATCGTGGACAGATGCACCAGCACGTCGCTCACCCGCAGCCGCTCCATCAGTGCGGCGGGTTCGATCCAGCCGGTCAGGTGGACATGGGCCGCAAGGTCATGCGCGGCGATCAGCGCGCGCAACGCCACAAAGGTCGCCTCGTCCGCGCCGCCGGCGATCTCCAGCGTGAACGGCACGCCGCGATCCCGCAGGGCGGCAGCGACCTCGACCACCTTGAAGGTGCCCTTCTCGCGCGAAAGGCGGCTGGCATGGAGCAGTCGCAGCGGGCCGGTCTGCGCGGCGCGGGGTACCGGGAGCAGCACTTCGGCCGGCAGGAAGGTGCTGACGGCGCTCTGCGGCACGCGCCCGGGCAGGGCGACTTCCTCTGCCTGGGTCGGTGCCAACAGCGCAATGCGTTGCGCCCGGCCCAGCAGGCTGCGGCTGAGCGCACGCAGGCGCGGATCGCGCTGGGAACGCCAGTTGCTACCCAGATGCGGCGTCACCATCACGCGCAGGCCGAGAGCGCGCGCGACAAGGATGTAGGCCAGATCCGGCAGGTTCACATATTGCAGCCACACCACGCCGTGGCCGCCCAGCCTGAAACGGGCCACACCGGCAATCCCGCCCAGCAGTTGGGACAGCGTGCGCGCCGAGAGATAGGCGGTGTAGGTGCCGGCATGGCGGACGCTCAGCGCGGGGAAATGGTCGGCCAGCGCCTGCACCGCACGGGTGCAGAACGTCTCCACCCCGCCGAAATGCCGGGGTGAGCCGCCAAGAACCAGGACTCTCATTCGCCGGTCGGTTCGGTCCAGCCGCGCGGGCCCGGCACCGGACCGGCGATCACCTGCCGCGCGCTGCGCTGCCGCAGCACCGCCGCCAGGAAGGTGGCATTGCCCAGAAGGTAGCGGCTGGCCAGCCGGCGCGGCTCCTGCAGCAGGCGATAGGCCCATTCCAGCCGGAGATTGCGCACCGTCACTGGCGCGCGGCTGACGCGGCCGGCAGCGAAATCGAGGAATGCGCCCACGCACAGGATCGGCGCGGCCAGCGCCTCATGGTTGCGCGCCGCCCACAACTCCTGCCACGGATTGCCCATCGCCACGATCACCAGAGCCGCACCGGATGCAGCGATCTGCTGCAGCAGGAGGGGTTCGTCATGTGGCGTGAAATAGCCATGCTGCGTGCCGACCACCGTGATGCCATGGCGCTGTTCCAGCACCGTTGCCGCATCCTGCGCCACGCCGGGCCGACTGCCCAGCAGAAACACGGGCGTGCCGGCAGGCAGGGCATCCAGCAGTGCCGGGGTCAGGTCCGTGCCGTTCAGGTTTTCCGGGAAGCTGGCACCGTATAGCAGGCGGCTGGCGAGATCGACGCCGATGCCGTCATTGAACACGGTGGCGTGGCGCAGCGCCTCGCGCAGGTCGGCACGACTGTTGGCGAGGTTCGCGGTGTGAGCATTGCAGAAGGCGAACATGCCCCCTTGCCGCCGGGTGACCTGGTCGACGATCAGCGCAACGGCCTGCGGGCCGGACAGTGCGGCCACGTTCACGCCCAGGATCTGGCGGACATCGGGCCCGGCACCGACCGGCGCGCGGTTGTCCGACACGGCAAGGGGGTAGGCCTGGGTTCGCCGGGCGCCTGTGTTCGCGCTGCCGCGCGGCGATGGCGGAGCGAAGTCGATACTTGCACGATGGCTGTGCGCCACGTCGGCAAATGGGATGTCACGGCGCATAGTGCCTCCGGCGACAAGTAAGGGTTAAGATAAAGTATTGCAGAAAGACTATCAGGTCTTTGAACGGCGATCACGGGGAACGTGATTAGATCGGGTTATGATCGCGTTGCTAGCAGATCATTGCAGCCGAGCAACGGCTCGGGCGAGCCGTTTCCACGATGTGCCATCACGGCACAAATCCAGACAGCCAGTGTCGAACACAAGACAAAGCGAAAGTGCATCATCGGCGTGGCGCAACTAGCCCTGCCCGGGCGCATGACCCCGCGGGCTCAAAGCCCGGTGCGTGGTCCCGATGATGAGGAAATTGGTTTCAGGCCAGACCGGATGGAAGGTCGTTGCCGGCCTGCCGTCCGTTCCGGAACCGGGTCAGAATGCCCGGTCGTGCACCACCACCTTGGCGGTGGCGAAGATGATGCGGATGTCGCGCCAGATGCTCCAGCCCGCCAGATATTCCAAGTCCGCCTGCAGCCGACCCGTCAGATCGCTTTCCTTGTCGGTCGCGCCGCGAAAGCCGCGGATCTGCGCCAGGCCGGTAATGCCTGGACGCAGGCAGTGGCGCTGCCAGTAGCGGCGGTCCACCTGCCAGAACAGCTTGTTGCCCGCCTGGCTGCCCAGCGCATGGGGACGTGGGCCGACGATGCTCATGTCGCCCTGCAGCACGTTGATCAGCTGCGGCAGCTCGTCCAGACTGGTCTTGCGCAGGAAGGATCCGATGCGCGTGATGCGGTCGTCATCCTTGCTGGCCGACCGGTTGCCGTCGGCATCGGACTGCTCGACCTTCATGGATCGCAGCTTGTAGATGCGGAAGAACCGGTTGCCCTGACCCAGCCGCCGCTGGCGGAAGAACACCGGCCCGCCATCCTCCAGCTTGACCAGCAGCGCCGCCGCCAGCAGCACCGGGGACAACGCCAGCAGCGCCAGGCCCGATACCAGGATGTCGAACATCCGCTTGGCCGCCCGGTCGCGCATGCCCAGCGGTCCGGTGGATACCAGGAGGGAGGAAACGTCCGCATTCTCGCGATGGACCACGCCAAGGGCGCCGATCTCGCGCACGATGCCACTGGTCACCTCGCCATGCACGCCCGAACCCTTCAGCACCATGGCCCAGGCCGCGCGCAGTTCGGGCGGGCAGTTCACCACCACCTCGTCCATGTTGCGCAGGTACCGTGCCAGCCGGTCCAGCATGTGCGGGTCGTCCAGCACCGGCGAGAGCCCGTGCTCGTACGCGTCGATGCGATACGAATGCGGGATGGCGATGGGCGGGCCGCCGGCGTCGATCAGCAGCAGGTTCATGGGGCTGGGACCCCAGTGCTTGCGGATCCAGCGGGTCGTGAAGAAGCGCGTGGAGGACAGCACCAGCAGTGTGGAGCTCACCCCGCCGAACAGCACCAGACGGGAGAACGAGTCGGAGACCTTCACGAAATAGGCGATGAAGGTCAGCAGGACGGCGGCGATCAGCACGGCGGATGCCATGCGGCCGGCCGCCTGCTTCCAGTCGGTCAGCGTGATCAGCGAATAGGTGCCGTTGTGCAGCGCGATCGTCAGGTAGATGGGCAGCAGCAGATTGCCGACCAGCAGTTCCGCCGCATCGGGGACATGCCCGAACCACAGCAACGCCGTGCCGAAAAAGCACAGGACGAGCAGCGCGGAATCAAGCGCGATCTGCGTGCCGTAGACCTGCAGCCGCTTGCGTTCCAGCGAAGGGGCAAGACCACTTGGCGAAACACGGGGCAGCAGCCGCTCGCCTTCAATTCTGAATGCCGGTGCGTTCATGGTGCCGTCCCATGCAGTTTGCTGACTATCGCGTCCCCGTCAGGGTTGCGGGCATAACGCAGGCGCTGCAACTTGGCCATCCGTTTGTGCGGTTGCGAACGAGCCTGTCCCTTAACGGGGCAGCGCCGCCCGATCACCGCCGCGTGGAGGCAAAGCGGGTGATCTCCGCCAGATCCTGCGCCAGCAGCAGGGGTGCGGCCGCACTGTTGGCCAGCAGGGTGCGGTGCAGCCCGGCCAGCCGGCTGACCAGCCGGTCCAGCCGGCCCGCATCCCAGCGCTGCATCTGCCGTTCCAGGTCGGCCCGGTCGCGCCAGAACACGCGCCGCGCGCGCTGCTCGTTCTCCAGCAGGTCGGCAATCCGCTGTCCGCCGCCGGCGGCGCGGGCGGTCAGCTGCGCCAGCTGCGCCGCGCGCCGCTCGATCGCCAGCAGCACGCCGACCGGGTTCAGCTCCAGTTCGGCCATGCGCGCCAGCTCCGCCGGGAGGCGCTGCGTGTCGCCACCCAGCACCGCGTTGACCAGCGGCATGAAGCCGTCCTCCTCCGTCCGCGCGCCGATCGCGTCCAGCGCCTCGCCATCTGCCAGCCGGGGCGCGAGCGGGGAGGCGTCGAGATAGAGCGCCAGCTTGTCCACTTCGGACTGGCACAGGCGCAGGTCCAGCGCAGCGCCGCGCGCGATCCGTTCCGCCAGTTCGGGCGACAGCTTCAGCCCGGCACCCGCGGCCATGCGCGCGACCTCCGCCGTCACGCTGCGCAGGTCGGGCGGGTAGAACATCACCGCCAGTGCATCCTTGCGGGGGATCAGCAGCTTGGCGGTGCGGCTCTTGTCGCTGGCATTGGTGGCGACGATGATCACCGGGCAGGCGCCGTCGGCCTCCCCTCCATCGACCAGCGCCAGCAGGTTGGCGACCGCATCATGCGCCTCGTCCCCGCTACAGCGCACGCGGATGTAGCGGTCGGTCCCGAACAGGGAGGAGGAGCGCGCCTCGTCACCCAGCCGGACGGGATCGCTGCGCAGTTCGCCCCCGCTCAGCTCGACCCGCTCCCCCGCATGGGGCAGCAGCGCCACCAGCTTGTCGGCCGCGGCGGCGGCGCCGGCCTCGTCCTGGCCGCACAGGAAGCTGACGCGCATCGGGGCGCCGCCACGCTGCGCCAGTTGGAGGTAATCCTTGCCGGTGGCCTTCACTGGCGCCCTATTGGGTTCGGCGCAGGGTCAGCGCCAGCCGGGTGGCGATCTGGTCCGCCAGTTGCAGCGCCAGGCTCTCCTGCGCGGTCTGTTCGGCGGCGATGGTGGCGTACTCGCTGGACACCACGTCGATTCCGACGTCGGACCCGGCGGTCGCGTCGAGCACGATGGTCCCGCTCGCCAGATCGATCAGCTGGTAACGGGCACGCAGGATGTAGCGTTCACGGCCCACCGTCTCGTTGGTGAGGACGCCAAGCCCCTGCAACTGCTCGTCCAGCAGCACGTCCAGCCGGTAGGCGGCGCCGCTGCCGGCACCCTCGGCGCCCTGGCCCAGCTCCTGCCGCAGCGCGTCGCGCACCAGCCAGCCGGCGCGCCCCTCGATCGGCGGGACGTCCACGGCGGCCAGACCGCGCGCGATCGCGCCGGAACCGCCGTTGCTGTACAGCGGCTGCAACCCGCAGGACGCGGTGCCGAGCGCGAGCAGCAGGACCGCGAGCGCCTTCATGCCGGCCCGGTCAGGCAACGATGTTCACCAGCCGGTCGGGCACTACGATGACCTTGCGCACCGTTGCCCCGTCCAGCGCACGGGCGACCTTCTCGCTCGCCAGCGCCAGTGCCTCCAGTTCGGGATTGGGCAGGCCCTTGGGCACGATCAGCGTGTCCCGCAGCTTGCCCTTGACCTGCACCGCCACCGTCACCTCGTCCTCCACCAGCAGGGCCGGATCGACGGACGGCCAGGCGGCCTGCGCCACCAGGCCCGGCTGGCCGGTCGCGGCCCAGGCCTCTTCCGCCAGGTGCGGCATCATCGGCGAAACCAGCAGCAGCAGCGTGCGGATCGCTTCCGACCGGCTGGCGGACGGCGCCGCCTTGTCGACCGCGCCCGCCAGTTCGTAGATGCGGGCGACCGCCTTGTTGAAGGCCAGCGCGTCGATGTCGGCGGTCACCGCCGCCACCGTCTGGTGCGTCTTGCGGGCCAGCGCCTTGTCCTCGCCCGTGGCGCCGCCGTCGAACTGGCCGAACAGCCGCCACAGCCGCTGCACGAAGCGCGCGCAGCCCTCGATCCCGCTTTCCGACCAGGGCAGGTCGCGTTCCGGCGGCGAGTCGGAGAGCATGAACCAGCGCACGGCGTCGGCGCCATGCCGATCGACGATCACGTCGGGATCGACCACGTTCTTCTTGCTCTTGGACATCTTGACCACGCGGCCGATCTCCACCGCGCCGCCATCGGCGGTCAGCAGCGCGCCTTCGGCGGAGCGGCTGATCTCGTTGGGTGCGTAATAGGTCGTGCGGCCGCCATCGTCGCGGCTGTAGGTTTCGTGCGTGACCATACCTTGCGTGAACAGCGCCGCGAACGGCTCCGCCACGTCCAGCTTGCCGACATGCGCCAGCGCGCGGGTCCAGAACCGGGCATACAGCAGGTGCAGGATCGCGTGCTCGATCCCGCCGATATATTGCGCCACCGGCATCCACGCGGCGACCTCCGCCGGGTCGAACGCCCTGTCCGCCGGCTGGCTGGCGAAGCGCAGGAAATACCAGGAGGAATTGACAAAGGTGTCGAGCGTGTCGGTTTCCCGCCGCGCCTGTCCGCCGCAGGTGGGGCAGGGCACGTGCTTCCACGTGGCATGGCGTTCCAGCGGATTGCCGGGCGTGGCGAAATCCACATCCTCCGGCAGCACCACCGGCAACTGCTCGCGCGGGACCGGCACCACGCCGCAGGCATCGCAATGGATGAAGGGGATCGGCGTGCCCCAGTAACGCTGGCGGCTGACGCCCCAGTCGCGCAGGCGCCACACGGTCTTGCCTTCGCCCCAGCCTTCCGACTCGGCGCGGGCGATGACCGCTGCCTTGGCATCCGCCACACTCATGCCGTCCAGGAAGCCTGAATTGACCAGCACGCCGTCGCCGGTCTCGGCCTGCGTCGGCACAGTGTCAGATGTGTCAGCTACGCCTGCCGGCGCGACCACGCGCAGGATCGGCAGGTCGTACTTGGTGGCGAATTCGAAATCGCGCTGGTCGTGTCCCGGCACGGCCATGACCGCCCCGGTGCCATATTCCATCAGCACGAAGTTCGCGATGAACACGGGCAGCTCGGCGCCGGTGAAGGGGTGGCGCGCGGTGATCCCGGTGTCGAAGCCCAGCTTGTCCGCCGTTTCCAGCTCCGCCGCAGTGGTGCCGCCCTGCTTGCACAATTCGACGAAGGCCTGCGCCTCGGGCGATCCGGCCGCCACGCCCTGCGCAATCGGGTGATCGGCAGCGACCGCGATGAAGCTGGCGCCGAAGATCGTGTCAGGACGGGTGGAGTAGACCTCCACGCTGCCGCCGTCGGACGTCGCGAAACTGAACTGCAGCCCCTGCGACTTGCCGATCCAGTTCTCCTGCATCAGCCGCACCTTCTCGGGCCAGCCTTCCAGCTGACCCAGGCCGGCGAGCAGATCGTCGGCAAAGGCGGTGATCTTCAGGAACCACTGGTTCAGCTTGCGCTTCTCGACCACCGCGCCGGAGCGCCAGCCGCGCCCGTCCACCACCTGTTCGTTGGCCAGCACGGTCATGTCGACCGGGTCCCAGTTCACCGCCGATTCGCGGCGATAGACCAGCCCGGAATCATACAGGTCCAGGAACAGCGCCTGTTCGTGGCCATAATAATCGGGCTCGCACGTCGCGATCTCGCGGCTCCAGTCCAGCGCGAAGCCCAGCCGTTGCAACTGCGCCTTCATCGTGGCGATGTTGTCGCGCGTCCAGCCGCCGGGATGGACGCCCTTCTCCATGGCGGCGTTCTCGGCCGGCATGCCGAACGCATCCCACCCCATCGGATGCAGCACCTCGTGGCCCTGCATCCGGCGCGCACGGGCCAGCACGTCGCCCATCGTGTAGTTGCGCACGTGACCGATATGGATGCGCCCCGAGGGATAGGGGAACATCTCCAGCACGTAGCTCTTGGGCCGGTCGCTGGTGCTGTCGGCGCGGAAGCACTGGGCCTGGTCCCACGCGCGCTGCCAGCGGCTGTCGGCCCGCGCCGGATCAAACCTGGTATCGGTCATGCGTGGCCGCCGGTCAGAGCGCCGAGCGGCGGCGCAGGTCGCGCGCCTTGGTCAGGATGATGTCTTCCAGCTTCTGCACGGTGGCGGCCTGCACCGGTGCCTCCACCCAGGTGCCGTTCTGCAGAACCTGGCGGCTGGCGGCGACGCGCAGGGCATCGGCACGCAGATCCTGGTCCAGGATGGTGACGGACACCTTCATCCGCTCGTTCGTGGCATCGGGATTGGCGTACCAGTCGGTCACGATCACGCCACCGGCGCTGTCGGTCTGGGTCAGCGGCATGAAGGACAAGGTTTCCAGCGCGCCGCGCCACAGATAGGAGTTCACCCCGATGGAGGTCACCCGCGCCGCGGCGACATCCGCCTCCGGCCGTTCGCGCCCGCCACATGCGGCCGTGCCCAGCAGCAATGCGGCACCGACGGCAAAGGGGACAAGGCGGCGGGGGGAGGAATTTGGGATCAGCAAGGGCATGGTCGTTCCTGTACGGTGGGGACGCTATACTGGTCGCGCATGACGCGGGCGAAAGCACAGATCCGCCCGTGCCTCTATTCGACCCGTGCACGCGCGGCAAGCGGCGGCGCACTCCCGCCCTCCGACCGGTGAACCGCCACTGAACTGGTGGCGGCCGCCCGCCTGCCGCCCGCCTGCCGCAATGTCATATTGTTGAAGGTTTGCCACAGGCAGATAAAAGTTTCGGGGCGTCATGTGCCATGCTGGCGCACGCAACGTTAATGTCATACAAGGTCATCAATTGACACGGAATCACCGTGACGGCGTGCCGGGTTCCCCTGGGAACCGTCAGGCGTGATCGGCGTCTGCAGTGGCGACGTGTTTTGGGGGAATGGGTTAAAAAGTGGGCAAGCAGGCAGGATCAGGCAGGATGCGCAAGGTGGTGACGGGCCTCGTCGCCACGGCATTGCTGGTTGGCGCGCCGACGGCGGGCTGGGCGTTGGGCGGGTTCAGTCCGGCTGCCGCCTCGCTGCCGCGAATCGGTTCGCTGGAACTTGGCGGGGCGGTGTTCACTCCGTCGGATGTCGATCCCGCGGTCGCCAGTCTGGTGGCACTGCGTGGCCAGGGTATCGGGCTGGACCGCTTCACCCCTGCCGGGGCCAATCCGCGCACCGGCCGCACGGTCACCGTTGCTGTTCGTGTCGATGATGGTGCCGCCCGCTTCGCCACCGTCCGTTCCGCTCGCGGCGGCGCGCTTGCGGTTGCCGGGTCCGAGGATGGCGGGGGGCTGCGCATCACGCCGACCCGTTACAATCTGGGCGTGGCCCGCGGGCTGCAATCCTTCGCCAAGGCGGCGCCGGTCCTGTCGCGCACGCTGTCGGATGCGGCGATCCCCAACTTGGCCGATTTCCGCCCGACCCCTGCCGCGCAGGAGCCGGAAAGCCGCTTCGCCGCACGCATCGCCGTGGAAGAGGAAGCCCGTCCCGCGCTTGCCGCGCGCCCGGCCGATCCGCGTGGCGACCAGACGGTCAATGTGGCGGGCAGCTATCGCCTGACCCGCAACCTCGATGTGACCGCAGGCGTACGCTATTCGCAGCAGCAGCACCGCATCACGCCCGCACAGGACGTGTCGCACAAGGAAGGGCAGGCCGTGTATATCGGCACGCAGTTCCGCTTCTGACGACAGCGCATCTGCAGCATTGAATGACGCAGTTGCAGCAACGAATTGTTGCAGAAAACCCCGCCATTGTGCGGGGTTTTTCTTTGCGCTGTCTGCACGGTTGCGCCTAGGAATGTTGCTCAATTCAAATGTCTGGAGAGATACATGGCGCGCGTAGCAATCGTCACCGGCGGAACCCGGGGCATCGGTCGAGCCATCTGCGAGGCGCTGGCGGCTGACGGGTTCACCGTGGTGGCCAATTATGCCGGCAACGAGGAAAAGGCCCGCGCCTTCACCGAAGAGACCGGCATTCCCGCATACCGCTGGGATGTTGGCGACCACCAGGCCGTAATGGACGGCATCGCCAGGGTGGAGGCGGAGGTCGGCCCGATCGAGGTGCTGGTCAACAATGCCGGTATCACCCGTGACGGCACGCTGCTGAAGATGTCGTTCGAGGACTGGAACGAGGTCATGCGGATCAATCTGGGCGGATGCTTCAACATGGCCAAGGCCGTGTTCCCCGGCATGAAGAGCCGTGGCTGGGGCCGGATCGTCAGCATCGGATCCATCAACGGGCAGGCGGGCCAGTACGGCCAGGTGAACTATGCCGCCGCCAAGAGCGGCATCCATGGCTTCACCAAGGCGCTGGCACAGGAAGGCGCGCGCTTCGGCATCACCGTCAACGCCATCGCACCCGGCTACATCGATACGGAGATGGTTGCCGCGGTGCCGGAAGCGGTGCTGGAGAAGATCGTCGCCAAGATCCCCGTCGGCCGGCTGGGCCAGGCAAGCGAGATCGCCCGCGGTGTCGCCTTCCTCTCGTCGGAGCAAGGCGGCTTCGTCACCGGCTCGACGCTGTCGATCAATGGCGGCCAGCATATGTATTGAGTTACGCCCGTGCGGCAGGCAAAGGGGCGCGCATACGGCCCTTTGCCCGCCCCGGGGCAGGTGGCCATCCTGTCAGCGCCGGGGCATGAAGGACTTGCACCAATGGCCGAGACGCGCACCGAAAGCGACACGATGGGCACCATCGAGGTTCCCGCCGACCGCCTGTGGGGTGCGCAGACGCAGCGCAGCCGCCAGAACTTCCGCATCGGTGGCGAGCGCATCCCCCTCCCGATCGTCCATGCGCTGGGCACCATCAAGCGCGCTGCCGCGCTGACCAACGCGAAGCTGGGTCTGCTGGACCAGGGCCTGGCAGACGCCATTGCCGCCGCTGCGGCCGAAGTCGCTGCGGGCACGCTGGACGACCACTTCCCGCTGGTGGTGTGGCAGACCGGCTCCGGCACGCAGAGCAACATGAATGCCAACGAGGTGATCGCCAACCGCGCCTCCGTTGCGCTGGGCGGCGAGGTCGGGACCAAGAAGCCGGTCCATCCCAACGATCACGTCAACATGTCGCAGTCGTCCAACGACACCTTCCCCAGCGCGATCCACATCGCCGCCGCGCGTGAAGTGGCCGAGACGCTGCTGCCGTCGCTGAAGGCGCTGCATGCGGAACTGGCGGCCAAGGCGGCAGGCTGGAACGGCATCATCAAGATCGGTCGCACCCACACGCAGGACGCGACCCCGCTGACCCTGGGACAGGAATTCTCCGGCTATGCCCGCCAGGTCGAGGCCGGGATCGCCCGGATCGAGGCGACCATGGGCGGTCTGTACGAGCTGGCGCAGGGCGGCACCGCCGTTGGCACCGGCCTGAATGCGCCCAAGGGGTTTGCCGAAGGCGTGGCGGAGCAGATCGCCGCCGATACCGGCCTGCCCTTCGTCACCGCCCCCAACAAGTTCGAGGCGCTAGGAGCCGAGGACGGACTGGTCTTCGCCCATGGCGCGATCGTCACCCTGGCATCGGCGTTGTACAAGATCGCCAACGACATCCGCTTCCTCGGCTCCGGCCCGCGGTCGGGTCTGGGCGAGCTGGCCCTGCCGGAGAACGAGCCCGGATCCTCCATCATGCCGGGCAAGGTCAACCCGACGCAATGCGAGGCAATGACGCAGGTCTGCGCGCAGATCATGGGCAATCACACCACCATGACCTTTGCCGGCAGCCAGGGGCATTTCGAGCTGAACGTCTATCGTCCGGTGCTGGGCTTCAACTTCCTGCAGTCGGTCAAGCTGATGGCCGATGCGTCCGACAGCTTCGTCGAGAACCTGCTGAAGGGGCTGAAGCCGCGCGAGGACAACATCGCCCGGGGTCTCGGCAACTCGCTGATGCTGGTGACCGCGCTGGCGCCGTCGATCGGCTACGACAAGGCGGCGGCCATTGCCAAGAACGCGCACAAGAGCGGCGCCACTCTGCGCGAGGCGGCGATCGAGAGCGGCGATGTGACGGGTGAGGAGTTCGATCGCGTGGTGCGGCCGGAAACCATGCTGGGTCCGGACGCCTGACCGGGGAAGTCTATCATCCGCCGATCAAGCGGTCGGTGGAGATAGAGGGCCACCGCACCTCCATCAGTCTGGAGCCTCTTTTCTGGGACTGGCTGAAGGAGGCGGCGGCGGCCGAGGGCGTGCCGTTGTCACGGCTGGTGGCGCGGATCGATGCGGAACGCATCGCCGCGCCCACGCCGCCGGGCCTGGCCGGCGCGATCCGCCTGTGGCTGGCGGCGCGCCGGGCGCAAGGGACCGGTCAGTAGGTGGAGGGGGGATCGCTGGCCGGGAAGCTCTGGTCCGAGCTTTCGTCGGTCGCGTCCCACTCGGCATTCTTGCCGCCGGCCATGGCGGCCGGCCCGCTGCTGCGGAACTGGGCGAAGTTGTCGTCGGTGTTTTCACCCTTGGCGAACGCGGCATGGTTGCGCTTCTCGCCGGTCATGTACTTGTAGAGACCATATCCCGCCGCGCCCAGGGCGGCCATTCGCAGCAATGCCATCGTTCACTACCTTTTTCTTGTCTGTGGCCGCATCAACGCGCCGCAGAAAGAAAGGTTCAGCGTATCTGTCCTCGCTTAGCGATTGCAGGCAGGCAGGGTGATCTATATTGCACTGCGGCATGAGCGACCGCAAACCGATCCGCAAAGCCGTGTTCCCCGTCGCCGGGCTGGGCACGCGCTTCCTTCCCGCCACGAAGGCCATTCCGAAGGAATTGCTGCCGATCGTCGATCGCCCGCTGATCCAGTACGCGGTGGACGAGGCGCGCGAGGCGGGGATCGAGCAGATGATCTTCGTCACCGGACGCGGCAAGACCGCCCTGGTCGAGAATTTCGACATCGCCTACGAGCTGGAAGCCACGATGGCGGCGCGAGGCAAGGACCTGTCCGTGCTGGAAGCGACCCGCTTTACCCCCGGCAACCTCATCACCGTGCGCCAGCAGGAGCCGATGGGGCTGGGCCATGCGATCTGGTGCGCGCGCGCGATCGTGGGGGACGAGCCCTTCGCCATCCTGCTGCCGGACGAGCTGATGGTGGGCCAGCCCGGCTGCATCAAGCAGATGGTGGAAGCCTATAACGAGGTCGGCGGCAACCTGGTGTCCGTGCTGGAAGTGCCGGAGGAGGAAGTCTCCTCCTACGGCGTCATCGCGCCCGGCGCGGTCAACGGCGCGCTGACCGAGGTGAAGGGCCTGGTCGAGAAGCCGAAAATGGCCGAGGCCCCGTCGAACAAGATCGTGTCCGGTCGTTACATCCTGCAGCCCGAGGTCATGCGCATCCTGAAAACGCAGGGCAAGGGTGCCGGCGGCGAGATCCAGCTGACCGATGCAATGGCGCAGATGATCGGCCAGCAGCCGTTCCACGCTGTCACCTTCGCCGGTCGCCGCTTCGATTGCGGCAGCAAGACCGGCTTCGTGGAAGCAACCCTGGCGCTGGCGCTGGAACGCCCGGATATGGGCGACGAAGTCCGAAAGATCGCGACGCGCCTGCTGGCGCAGTAAGGTCCGGACAAGGCGGGCTGCGCCGGTGGGGCAGCCCTGTTCCGGTCAGGCCGTGCGCCGCAGGTGGACCAGCGGGTAGGGGCGATCCTGCCCGTCGACCGGCGAACGGCCGGTGGGCGCAAAGCCGAGATAGCGATAGAAGCCCATTGCCCGGACGTTCTGTTCGTTCACGTCGGTCGTCAGCACGCCGCAGGACGCGATGGCGTGATCCACCAGCGCCCGACCGACGCCGCGGCCGGCATGCAGCGGGTCCACGAACAGCGCCTCCATGTGCGCCCCGTCCAGCAGCATGAACCCCATTGCCCGGTCTTCTGCATCGACGCTGATCCATAGCGGTGCCGAGGGGAGGGATCCGACCACCTCCCGCTCGATTGCCAGCCGGTCCGCCGGTTGCAGGAAATCGTGCGTAGCATCCACGGCGTTGCGCCAGATCTCCAGCACGCGCTCACCGTCAAGCGGCGTGGACCGACGGATTGACACCACGCCCGCCCCTCACGCTTCCAGGTAATGCCCGGTCGTCTTGCCCGCGATCTCCTCCGCGGTGACGCCGGGCGCCAGTTCCACCAGCCGGAAGGGGCTCGCATGATCCGGCCGGGCGAACACCGCCAGGTCGGTAACGATCATGTCGACCACGTCGCGGCCGGTCAGCGGCAGGGTACATTCGGGGATGAACTTGGGCGTGCCGTCCTTGGCATTGTGGTCCATCACCACGATGATCTTCTTGACCCCGGCCACCAGGTCCATGGCGCCGCCCATGCCCTTGATCATCTTGCCCGGGATCATCCAGTTGGCAATATCGCCCCGCTCGCTGACCTCCATCGCGCCCAGCACCGCCACGTCGACATGCCCGCCGCGGATCATGGCGAAGCTCTGCGCGCTGTCGAAATAGGCCGAGTGCGGCAGCTGGCTGATGGTCTGCTTGCCGGCATTGATCAGGTCGGCATCGACCTGGTCCGGATAGGGGAACGGACCGATGCCCAGCATCCCGTTCTCCGACTGCAGCGTGACCTCCACCCCCGCGGGGATGTGGTTGGCCACCAGCGTCGGTATGCCGATGCCAAGATTGACGTAGAAGCCATCCTCCAGCTCGGCCGCGGCACGGGCGGCCATCTGGTCGCGGGTCCAGCCCTTCAACTGCGTGGCCATCAGGCACTCTCCCTTTCGCGCACGGTCGTGAACTCGATCTTCTTGTCGTAGGGTGCGCCCACGATCAGCCGCTGGACGTAGATGCCCGGCAGGTGGATCTGGTCAGGGTCGAGCGTGCCCACCGGCACCAGCTCCTCCACCTCCACCACGCATACCTTGCCGCAGGTGGCGGCCGGAGCGTTGAAGTTGCGAGCGGTCTTGCGGAATACGCAATTGCCCGCCTCGTCGGCCCGCCAGGCCTTCACGATCGCCAGGTCGGCGAAGATGCCGCGTTCCAGGATATAATCCTGGCCGTCGAAGCTCTTCACCTCCTTGCCCTCGGCTACCTGCGTGCCGACGCCGGTCTTGGTGTAGAAGCCGGGAATGCCCGCGCCGCCCGCGCGCATCCGTTCGGCCAGCGTGCCTTGCGGGCAGAACTCCACCTCCAGCTCGCCAGACAGGAATTGCCGCTCGAACTCCTTGTTCTCGCCGACATAGCTGGCGATCATCTTCCTGACTTGCCGGGTGCGCAGCAGCTTGCCGATGCCTTCATTGTCGATCCCTGCATTGTTGCTGGCGAAGGTCAGATCGGTGACGCCGCTGTCGCGAATCGCGTCCAGCAGGCGTTCGGGCAGGCCGCACAGGCCGAAGCCGCCGGCCGCGATCAGCATCCCGTCACGCAGGACGCCGTCCAGCGCGGCCCCTGCATCGGGATAGAGTTTGCGCATCGTCAGGCCCCTCTCAACAGTGCAATTTGCAGGCAGGTGCTACGCAATCGGGCAGCACCTGTCACGGGGTGTCATGTATGGGTGTAACTCTTGCTGCACCGCACAATATTCGGGCATGACCCAGCAACATCCTTGCGCAACGCGACAGATGCCTTCAGATTTTTCATGCACTTAGCTTCCTCGCAGTTGCGCAATACGCAATCTTCCGTGCGCCTTTCGCACTTGCGAACAGGCAGGTCGGCGAGCATAAGGAACGGGCCTTTCAGGCATCCTCTCCCAAACTTTCAAGCCCGGCTGGCAACGGCCGGGCTTTTCTTTTTGGTCAAGCCCGCCTTGCCATGCGGACCCTTTCCATCGCCCTGCGCGCTTCCTAGCTGAACGGCAGGAACTGAGCGAAGGGACATGGCGGATGGCGGACGGGGAAGCGACAGTGGCAGCGGATCAGGCCGTGCGCCTGCAGGTGGCCGCCGCCCGGCAGGAAGAAAGCGGCCGCGGCATCGCCCGGATGCCACGGTCCGCCTTTCAGGCGCTGGGCATCACCGAAGGTGACCCGATCGAGATCGAGGGTAAGCGGATCACCGCCGCGCTGGCCTTTCCGGCCTATGACGAGGATCAGTCGCTATCCGTGGTCCGGCTGGACGGCTTGCAGCGCGCCAATGCGGAAACCGCCGGCGGGGAGCATGTGCAGGTGCGCCGCGCACAGACCCGCGTCGCCAGCCGGGTGGTGTTCGCCCCCGCGCAGCGGCAGATGCGGCTGCAAGGCCCGCCGGAGGCGCTGAAGCGTGTGTTTGCCGGCAAGCCGCTGGTACAAGGCGATTTGGTGGCAACCCATGGCCAGCAGCCGGTGCAGAACGTGCCCCCTGAAGTGCGGCGGATGTTCAACACCCCGGCCTATGCGTTGACGCAGATCCGCCTGCAGGTGATCTCCACCGTGCCACGCGGCATCGTCACCATCGGACCGGAGACCGAAGTCGAACTGCGCGCTGAGTATGCCGAGCCGCGCGACGGGCGCGGTACCGTCAATTATGACGATGTCGGCGGCATGGACGACACCATCAAGCAGCTGCGCGAAATGGTGGAACTGCCGCTGCGCTATCCCGAACTGTTCACCCGGCTGGGCGTGGATCCGCCAAAGGGCGTGCTGCTGCACGGGCCGCCGGGGACCGGCAAGACCCGGCTGGCGCAGGCGGTGGCGAACGAGAGCGAGGCCGAGTTCTTCATCATCAACGGGCCGGAAATCATGGGCAGCGCCTATGGCGAGTCCGAGAAGCGGCTGCGCGAGGTGTTCGAGCAGGCGGAGCGGGCGCAGCCGTCCATCGTCTTCATCGACGAGATCGATTCCATCGCGCCCAAGCGGCAGAACGTGCAGGGCGAGGCGGAGAAGCGGCTGGTCGCCCAGTTGCTGACGCTGATGGACGGGCTGCAGGCGCGCGCGAATCTGGTGGTGATCGCCGCCACGAACCGGCCCGACGCAATCGACGAGGCCCTGCGCCGCCCGGGCCGCTTCGATCGGGAGATCATCGTCGGCGTGCCGGACGAGAAGGGCCGACGCGAGATCCTGGGCATCCATACCCGCGGCATGCCGCTGGGCGAGGGCGTGGACCTGCGCGAGCTGTCCCGTTCCACCCACGGCTTCGTGGGGGCCGACCTGGCCGCGCTGGCGCGGGAGGCCGCGATCGAGGCGGTGCGACGGATCATGCCCAAGCTGGACCTCGATGCGCGCACCGTCCCGCCCGAGGTGTTGGAAACACTGCAGGTCGAGAAGAACGACTTCCGGGAGGCGCTAAAGCGCGTGCAGCCGAGCGCCATGCGCGAGGTGATGGTGCAGGCGCCCACCGTCGGATGGTCCGACATTGGCGGTCTGGGCACTGCGCAGGAGAAGCTGCGCGAAGGGGTGGAGCTGCCGCTGCGCAACCCGCAGGCGTTCGACCGGCTGGGGATCCGCCCGGCTAAGGGGTTCCTGCTCTACGGCCCGCCGGGCACCGGCAAGACGCTGCTGGCCAAGGCGGTCGCGCGGGAGGCGGAGGCGAACTTCATTTCCATGAAATCATCCGACCTGCTGTCCAAATGGTATGGCGAGAGCGAACAGCAGATCAGCAAGCTGTTCGCCCGCGCCCGGCAGGTGGCGCCCTGCGTGGTGTTCATCGACGAGATCGACAGCCTGGTGCCCGCGCGCGGCAGCGGTGCGGGCGAGCCGCAGGTGACCGCGCGGGTGGTGAACACCATCCTGGCGGAGATGGACGGGATGGAGGAGCTGAACTCCATCGTGGTGATCGGCGCCACCAACCGCCCCACGCTGGTCGACCCTGCGCTGCTCCGGCCGGGCCGGTTCGACGAACTGGTCTATGTCGGTCCGCCGGACGAAGCGGGCCGGGCGCATATCCTGTCGATCCACACCCGCAACATGCCGCTGGCCGCTGACGTGGACCTGGCGCCCATCGCCGCGCAGACCGACCGCTATACCGGCGCCGATCTGGAGGACGTGGTCCGCCGCGCCGGCCTGCTTGCCATCCGGCGCGACGGCGAGAATGCGCAGGCGGTGACGGCCGCCGACTTCCGCGCCGCGCTGGAGGAGAGCCGGGCCTCCGTCAGCGAGGCAATGGAGCGCGAATATGAGGCGATGCAGGGCGAGCTGAAGCGCCGGGCGATGGAAGTGCGACCGATCGGCTTCCTGACCGAAGGCATGGTTGAAAGCACCCGCAGCTCCAAGCACTGACGCTGCCGCCATCCGGGGACGCATGCCGGCAGGCGTAGCGTTCCCGGATGGACGGGCAGAGAGCGCAAGGGGCGTTCGTCAGCCTGCCGCCTGATGCTCCGCCGTGCCCGCGGCGGGCCACAGCCGCGCCGCGCCGCGCACGCCGGACGCATCGCCCCAGCGGGCCGGGACGATGCGCCCGTCCCACAGGTCCGAGAACGCATGATGCCGCACGATCGCCGGCAATGCCGGATACAGCTCGGCCACGTTGGACATGCCGCCGCCCAGCACCATTACGTCCGGATCGAGCAGGTTGGCGACCTGCGCCAGTACCCGGCCCAGCCGGTCGGTATAGTCCGTCAGGGCCTGCTTCGCAGCGGGATCACCGTTGCGTGCCGCCGCCACGATCTCTGGCGCGGTCAGCGTCTGGCCATGCTCCGCATGGAAGGCGCGGGCGAAGCCCTTACCCGACACCCAGGTTTCGCAGCAGCCGGCAAGCCCGCACCAGCAGGGTGGCGGGTCGAGTTCCGCCCCTTGCGGCCATGGCACCGGCAGGTGGCCGATCTCCCCGGCGATGCCGTGCGCGCCGTCCAGCAACGCGCCGTCCAGTACCAGCCCGCCACCGACGCCGGTGCCGATGATCAGGCCGAAGACCGATCCGACACCCGCTGCGGCACCGTCGAACGCTTCGGACAAGGCCAGGCAATTGGCGTCGTTTGCCAGCCGCACCGGGCGATCCAGTGCCGCCTCCAGGTCGCTGCCGAACGGCTTGCCGTTCAGATACTGCGAATTGGAATTGCGCATGATGCCCGTCCGCGGCGAAGGCGAGCCGGGCGTACCGACGCCGATCGTGCAGCGCGCGCCCAGTGCCTGCTCCGCCGCGCCGACCAGATCGCCGATGGCGGCAACCGCCTTGGGATAGGTGCCGGGATTGGGCACCCGGTCGCGCCACAGCACGCTGCCGGCCGGATCAAGCACGTTCGCCTCGATCTTGGTGCCGCCGAAATCGATACCAAGCGAGAGCGGCGCTGCACTTGTGGTCGGCTGGTGCAAAAGACGGTCTCCCCCGGGCACTCTGCGATGCGCGCGAACCATCCCTGCCACATCCGACAATAAACGAAAACGGTTGTTTTATTAGCGCGGCCGGCCGGCCTGCATCAGGATCGCGTCGGATGGCAGCAGGTGATCCAGGAAGGGCAGCATGGCCGCACCGATCGCCGGCGCGTCCTCCGCCATCGACGCCGCCAGTATCGGGGCACGGGCGGGCAGAGGGATATCCGCCAGCACGGCCGTCAGCGCCTCCGCCAGCCGGTGCATCAGCGGCATCGGCAGGCGCCCGCCCAGCAGCACAGCATCTGGATCGACCAAGCACTGCACCGCCACCAGCGGCGCGGTGAGCGCGCGGGCGGCATCGGCGATCCACCGGTCCACCACTGCACGGATCGCCGGGTCGTCACCGGTCATCCCGGCCCGGGGCAGGTCGGGGAAGCCGGCCTCCGCCAGCCGCAGGCTGAGCGCTGACAGCGACACGGTGTCCTGCACCAGCGCGCCGGGACGGCTGGCGGTCGGATCGGGCATCAGGCCCAGTTCCCCGCTGCGAGCATGGGCGCCGCGATGATAGGTCCGGTCGATCACCGGCCCGCCGCCCAGCCCGGCCGCGATCAGCAGGTAGAAGAAGGTCGGCGTGGCAAAGGCGGCGCCGTTCTGCGCCTCGCCCAGCGCGGCGGCGGCGGCATCGTTGTCGACGTGGATGTCCCACGGCAGGTCATCCGCCAGCAGGGCTGGCAGGTCGACATCGCTCCATGCGGCATAATCGGCCGGCTGGCCCGGCAGGGCGATACGCCCCAGGTCGTCCGGCATGGCAACGCCCACGCCCAGTACGGCGGCAGGGTCGAAGCCAGCTTCCGCGCGCAGTTCGGCCATGTGCTCGCGCACGAAGGCGACCACGTCCGCCGGCATGGGGAAGGCCACGTCGCGGGTGCGGCGGGCGCGCACCTCGCCCGTCAGGTCCAGCACCGCCAGCGTCAGGTGATCACGGTCGATGTTCAGGCCGATGCCGAAGGCGCCGTCCGGATCGACCTGCAGGCGCAGCGGCGGCTGCCCGCGCCCGCCCTGCAAGCGGCCCATCGTGCGCACCAGCCCGGCATCGATCAGCCGGTTGGTGATGTTGGCGATGGTCGCCGGGGTCAGTCCGGTCTCGGCCGCGATGGCGACGCGGGTGGTTTCCGCCTTCAGCCGGATGGCCTGCAGCACGGTGCGCTGGTTGTAGTCGCCCGCCCGCACCAGGTTGGTGCCGGACAGGCCACGCGCCAGTCGCGCATTGCGGGCGGGGGCATCGCGGCCCTCCTCTGTCGCCTGTTGCTCGGCAGCGTTCGGCCCGGTGGCTGGTCGTTCCATGCCCCGCCTCACGCCCCAGGACCGTCCGCAGCGCCTGGCGGCGTGCCATGAGCCCGGCCTGCCGGCGACAGGGGCAGAAGCGGTGAGGAGAAGGCCATGCGCGTTTATGTATCCCGATCCGTTCGCGGCGTATGTGGACCATGCGACGGCAGGGGCACTTGGGCAATGGTGCCACTGCCGACCGCGACGCCTTTTCACCTATCCCGCCCGCGGCTCCGCTGGTCAGGCGGGCGGTTGCATCATTGCCCGCGCCCGCTCACCTGTTCATTGCAAAGGAGCAGCCAATGCAGTGGGAATACCGGACGGTGGACGGCGCGCTGGATGCGCCCGCGCTGGAGCAACGCCTGAACAGCCTGGGGGCCGAGGGGTGGGAGCTCGTGGCCTGCGCCTCGCCCGGCCATTACGTGATCCACTATGTGCTGAAGCGCGCCGTCCCGCCCGACCCGGGCTGAGCCGTCAGTCGAACAGCTCTTCGATGAAGCTCTTCCTGCGCTTGGGCTTGCCATGGCGCTGGTCGTAGCCGCCCTGATGATGTGCGCCGCGATCATCATGCCGGTGATCGCGCTGCTGCTGCCCCTGACCCCACGGGCTGGCAGCCTGGGGCGGATAGGGGGCCGAGGCGGGCGCGGGGGCAGCCTGCGGGGCCTGCGCCACCTCGGCCGCGACGTTCCGCTCGATGATCTTGTCGAGTTCTCCGCGATCCAGCCACACGCCGCGGCATTGCGGGCAGTAATCGATCTCGATGCCCTGCCGATCTGACATGGCCAGGCTCACCTGGCAGACCGGGCACAGCATACCGGCAACGGCTTCGGGGGTACGCATGATGCTCTCCTGTGGTGTCCAGCACCCGATCTGGGGACGCTGTTGCACCTGCGCTAGTGCGCGGCATCCCAGCTGAGACCATGGCCGATATCGATCGCCAGTGGCACGCTCAGCTCCACCGCCGGCCGGGCCGCTTGCGCCATCACCCGTTCGATCACCGGCCGCGCCGCATCGACATCACCTTCGGGCATCTCGAACACCAGTTCGTCGTGCACCTGCAGCAGCATCCGTGCATGGCCCAGGCCGGCCTCCGCCAGCGCCGGCCCCATGCGGACCATCGCCCGCTTGATGATGTCGGCGCTGGTGCCCTGGATCGGCGCGTTGATCGCGGCGCGCTCGCTGCCCTGGCGTTCGTTGATCGCCTTGGAATTGATCCGCGGGAACCACGTCTTGCGGCCGAACAGGGTCTCGGAATAGCCGCGCTCCCGCACGCTCTCCAGCGTCTGCACGATGTAGCGCTGGATGCCGGGGAAGCGTTCGAAGTAGCGGTCGATCATGGCCTGCGCCTCGTCCGCCTCGATCTCCAGCCGGCCGGCCAGACCCCAGCGGCTGATGCCGTACAGGATGGCGAAGTTGATCGTCTTGGCCCGCGCGCGGGTGTCGCGGTCGACCGTGCCGAACATCTCTTCCGCAGTGCGGCTGTGGATGTCCTGCCCTTCGGCAAAGGCTTCCTTCAGCGGCGGCACGTCGGCCATGTGCGCGGCCAGCCGCAGCTCGATCTGCGAATAGTCGGCGGCCACCAGCACATTGCCCGGCTCCGCCACGAAGGCTTCGCGGATCTGCCGGCCGATGGCGGTGCGGATCGGGATGTTCTGCAGGTTGGGATCGGTGGAGGACAGCCGCCCGGTCTGCGCACCTACCAGGCTGTAGCTGGTGTGGACGCGGCCGGTCCCGGGATCGATCGCGGCCTGCAGTGCATCGGTATAGGTGGTCTTCAGCTTTGACAGCTGCCGCCATTCCAGGATCATCCGCGGCAGGGTCGCGCCATCCGCGGCCAGCTTCTCCAGCACGGCCTGATCGGTGGAATATTGCCCGCTCTTGCCCTTGCGTCCGCCCTTGTAGCCCAGCTTGTCGAACAGGATGTCGCCCAGCTGCTTGGGGCTGCCGATGGTAAAGCTCTGCCCGGCATTGTCGAAGATCTCGCCCTCGATCCGGGCAATCTCGCCAGCGAACTTCTCGGACAGGCCAGCCAGCGCCTGCCGGTCCACGCGGATGCCGTGCCGTTCCATGGCGGCGACCACCGGAATCAGCGGGCGGTCCACCGTCTGGTAGATGCGTGTGCCACCTTCGATCGCCAGGCGTGGCTTCAGATGGCGGTGCAGACGCCAGGTGACGTCCGCATCCTCCGCCGCATATTCCGTCGCGCGATCCAGCGGTACCTGGCCGAACGGAATGGTCTTCTTGCCGGTGCCGCAGATGTCCTTGAAGGTCAGGGTGGCGTGACTGAGGTGCCGCTGTGCCAGCTCGTCCATGCCGTGCCCGCCGCCGATCCCGTCCAGCGAGCGGCCGGCATCCAGCGCGAAGCTGATGATCATGGTGTCGTCGACCGGTCCCACGGCGATGTTGGCGCAGCGGGACAGGATGTTGATGTCGTACTTGATGTTCTGCCCGACCTTCAGCACCGCATCGTTTTCCAGCAGCGGGCGGAGCAGGTCATAGGCGACGTGCCGGTCCACCTGCGGCGGCACCTCGGCGAACATGTCGCTGCCACCATGGCCCAGCGGGATGTAGCAGGCATCGTTGGGACCGATCGCCAGCGAGATGCCCGACAGCTCCGCCTGCATGGCATCGAGCGCGCTCGTCTCCGTATCGATCGCCACCAGCCGCGCGGCGAAGGCCCGGTCCACCCAGTGCTGCAACCGTTCGGCGGTCTGCACGCACTCATAGGCGCTGCGATCGACCGGCGGCAGGTCCGGCAGGGCCTGGATGTTGCCCTGCGGTGCGGCCGGGCTTGTCGTCGTCAGCTTGGCGGGATTGAGGTTGGTGGCCCGATCGGGCGATCCGCGCCCGCCATCCAGCCGCTTCAGCAGGCTGGTGAAGCCATGTTCGGTCAGGAACGCCGCCAGCGGTTCCGGCGGCACGCCGTCCAGCCTGAAGGAGTCCAGCTCCATGGGGAGGTCGCAATCCTCCTTCAGCTGCACCAGCACGCGGCTGAGCTCCGCCATCGGGCGTCCTTCGATCAGCCGCTCGCGCAGCTTGCCCGCCTTCATCCCGGGCGCGGCGTCCAGCGCGGCGGTCAGCGATCCATGATCCTGGATCAGCTTGCTGGCGGTCTTGGGCCCGACGCCGAAGATGCCGGGCACATTGTCGACCGAATCGCCCATCAGTGCCAGCACGTCGCCGACCAGTTCCGGCGGCACGCCGAACTTCTCGACCACCTCAGGTACGTCGATCCGCTGGTTCTTCATCGTGTCCAGCATGTCGATGCAGCCGCCTTCGCAGCCATCGTCGGGCGCCCCGCACTGGCCGACCAGCTGCATCAGATCCTTGTCGCTGGACACGATGGTCACATCCCATCCGCGGCGGGTGGCCGCGCGGGCATAGGACGCGATCAGATCGTCCGCCTCCAACCCGGCTTCCTCGATACACGGGATGGAAAAGGCCCGGGTCGCGTCACGGATCAGCGGGAATTGCGGGCGCAGGTCCTCCGGCGGTTCGGGCCGGTTGGCCTTGTACTCGGCATACAGGTCGTTGCGGAAGGAGTGGCTGGCCTTGTCCAGGATCACCGCCAGGTGCGTGGGACCGTCCGCCTTGTCCAGGTCCTCCGCCAGCTTCCACAGCATGGTGGTGTAGCCATAGACCGCGCCCACCGGCGTGCCGGCCGGGTTGGTCAGCGGCGGCAGCCGATGATAGGCCCGGAAGATGTAGGCCGACCCGTCGACCAGATAGAGATGCTGCTTGTCCGCCATGGCCGCCTGTTAGCAAGGCCGGGGCAGGGGGTCAGCCGGTTTGTGGCAGACAGCCGGTAGCGCGAGCCCGGATGACGGCGATTGCGGCAACGGTCCCGCCGCAATTGTGGCCACTATTCGGCTGCCCGCCACTTTTCTGCCACATTCCGGTTGTGCTGCCCGCCCGGGCCGATTATCTTTTGTGATGAAGTTCGCCGCCGATTGGCGGATTTCGTGCGCCGCCGGGTGGCGGCGCGCTGTTATTCGCAGATCAAGGATGTCTGACCATGCGCAAGATCATTCTCGCCGCCGCCATTGCCGGTTCCGCCCTGTCGCTCGCCGCTTGCTCGGAAAGCACTGAAGACGCCGCCGGCGCTGCCGTCGAAGGCGCTGCCAACGACGTAGAAGCGAATGCCGAGGAAGTTGGCCAGACCGTCGAGACCGGCCTGAACGACGCCGGCGCCGCCGTTAGCGGTGCGGTCGATTCCGCCGGCCGCGCGACCGACGAAGCGGGTGACCGCATCGAGGCCGACGTGCAGGACGAGTCGGTCGCAGAAGCCAGCCGCGACTGATCTTTCGCTCAGCGAAAACGGGAAGGGGCGCCTGGCATCGGCCAGGCGCCCCTTTTTCGTGACCCGACGGCGGTCACCGATCAGTAGTTGGCGTTGACCATCTGGCGCGCGGCCAGGGTGCCCTGCTGGGCATAGCCGTCATAGATGGCGCGGGCGAGATTGGCGATCTTGGCATCACGCCCCGGGCGGCCACCCTGCCCGGTGACGTAGATCGCGACGGCGATGGTCCGGCCGTCAGGCGCGTGGATGAAGCCGATGTCGCTGGCCGTGTTGTTCAGCGTGCCCGTCTTGTGCGACACCGTCACGCCGGCAGGCATCAGGGCGCGTATGCGCCGGGTGCCGGTGCGGCAGCGTTCCATCGCACCCAGGATCACCCGGCGGCTGGAATCCGACAGGAAGCGGCCCTGATGCAGGCCGCTGAGCAGTTGCACCATGGCACGTGGCGTGGCGCTGTCGCGCGTGTCGATGCTGGTGGCAGGGTCGACCTCGCCATCGTCGCGCACCAGTGTAGCGATGTCGCGCGACAGGTTGAATTCGCTGATGCCGTTGCGACGCACCCAGTCGTTCACCGCCGCCGGGCCGCCGACTGCCTTCAGCAGCGCATCGGTCGCAGGGTTGGAACTGCGGGTGATCATCAGCTCTATCAGCTGGCGCGCACTCAGATGCTCGCCCGCCCGCACCGGTGCCACGGCGGTGGAGAACGGCCGGCTGGCCACCGGCACCATCAGCGGGAACTCGCTCGACAAGCTCCAGCGCCCGCGCTCCACGCCTTCCATAAAGGTGGCGGCGATGGCGATCTTGCTGGTGGAGGCCATGGGGAAGCGCTGGTCGCCCAACACTGCGATCTCCTCGCCCGTGGCCAGGTCGACCGCGAACAGGCCAATCCGACCCTGCCCGCCATCGGCCAGCCGGGCGATCTGCTGCTGCAGGATGCCTTCATAGCTGGCGGAATAATCCCGCGGGCTGCGGATGTCCGTGCCGAAGGCAGTGTCGAACGCCGCCTCCAGCTGGACGGCGCCCTGCGGGGGCGCCGCGTCGCGTGCGATCGCCGTGCCGCCAGCCAGCCCGCCAAAGGCGAGGGCGGCGGCAAGGGCGGTGCGTGCAAGAGTCCCGATCTGCATGGATCCCCCAATAAAGCCTGCCAGATTGCTGAAAGCCTAACCATACCAGCCGATTCGCGCAAATCGGACCGCGATGGTCAGGCTGACAGCTGCGACAACCGGGGGAACCAGGCAGCGGGACGAGCGTGATCAGGCTGCGGCGAGCACCTTCTCGATCGACGGAATTGGCTCCCCGGTCAGGGACTTGGCCAGTTCTCCCGCCAGACGATCCTTCAGCTCCACATGGTAATGCCGACGCATCTCGCCCAGCGTCTTGGGGTCGGCGACCACCACCAGATGCTCGATCTCGCCGGCCTTGGCCTTGCTGTTCAGCCATTCGGCGGCAGCGGCGCCATGAGCCAGCTCGTTCAGATTGGTCGAGGCGCCACCGGGGGCCGACGGTTCCTGATTACGAATGCCGGCGCTGAAGTTGGTCGGGTCCAGGTCGGGTTCGGCCACCAGTTGCAGGCTAGGCTCGAACGGCTGGCCACTGTTGCGCAGCACCAGGAAACGAGTGCCATCGACGAGTGCGACATGGGCGTTGTGCGGGATCTTCATGGGGGCGTTCTCTCCTTTATGTCGCTGATGTCGACCTAACGGCCCGCCCGCCTGCCAGTGCCAGACAATGCGACGACAAGGCGCCATTCGTCGCCAGCCGGTATCTTGCGGACGCACGAAAAAGGGCCGGAGGATCGCTCCCCCGGCCCCTTCCCGTAGCATGACGCGAGTGGCGCGGACTTAGAAGTCCATGCCGCCCATGCCGCCACCGCCCGGCATCGCCGGCATGGCAGGCTTGTCTTCCGGCGACTCGCTGATCGCGGCTTCCGTCGTGATCAGCAGGCCAGCCACGGACGAGGCATCCTGCAGCGCGGTGCGGACGACCTTGGTCGGGTCGATCACGCCGGCAGCCACGAGGTTCTCGTAGGTGTCGGTCGCGGCGTTGAAGCCCTGGGTCTCGTCGCCTTCGCGCAGCAGGTTGCCCGAAACGACCGCACCGTCATGGCCGGCATTCTCCGCGATCTGACGCACCGGGGCGAAGATCGCCTTGCGGATGATGTCGATGCCGCGGGTCTGGTCGTCGTTGGCGCCGGTCAGGCCTTCCAGGGCCTTCGTGGCGTACAGCAGCGCCGTGCCGCCGCCGGGGACAATGCCCTCCTCGACAGCTGCGCGGGTGGCGTGCAGTGCATCGTCCACGCGATCCTTGCGCTCCTTCACCTCGACCTCGGTCGCACCGCCGACCTTGATCACGGCAACGCCGCCGGCCAGCTTGGCCAGCCGCTCCTGCAGCTTCTCGCGGTCGTAGTCGGACGTGGTGGTCTCGATCTGTGCGCGGATCTGCTCGACCCGGCCCTTGATCTGGTCACCTTCACCCGCACCGTCGACGATGGTGGTGTTGTCCTTGTCGATGGTGACACGCTTGGCCTGACCCAGCATGCCCAGCGTAACGGTTTCCAGCTTGATGCCGAGATCCTCGGAAATCATCTCGCCGGCGGTCAGGATGGAGATGTCCTGCAGCATCGCCTTGCGACGATCGCCGAAGCCCGGTGCCTTCACGGCAGCGATCTTCAGGCCACCACGCAGCTTGTTGACCACCAGGGTGGCCAGCGCCTCGCCTTCGATGTCCTCGGCGATGATCAGCAGCGGACGGCCGCTCTGCACCACGGCTTCCAGGATCGGCAGCATGGCCTGCAGGCTGGACAGCTTCTTCTCGTGGATCAGGATGTACGGGTTATCCAGCTCCACCACCATCTTCTCGGCATTGGTGACGAAGTAGGGCGACAGGTAACCGCGATCGAACTGCATGCCTTCCACGACATCCAGCTCGAACTCGAGGCCCTTGGCCTCTTCCACGGTGATCACGCCTTCCTTGCCGACCTTTTCCATGGCCTCGGCGATCTTCTCGCCGACTTCACGGTCGCCATTGGCGGAGATGATGCCGACCTGGGCGATCTCGGACGAACCGGTCACGGCCTTGGAACGCGCCTGCAGGTTCTCGACCACCTTGGTCACAGCGATGTCGATGCCGCGCTTCAGGTCCATCGGGTTCATGCCGGCGGCAACCGACTTCATGCCCTCGCGCACGATGGCCTGGGCCAGCACGGTCGCGGTGGTGGTGCCGTCACCGGCCTTGTCGTTCGCCTTGCTGGCGACCTCGCGCAGCATCTGCGCGCCCATGTTCTCGAACTTGTCCTTCAGTTCGATTTCCTTGGCGACGGTGACGCCGTCCTTGGTGATGCGGGGCGCACCGAAGCTCTTGTCGATCACGACGTTGCGGCCCTTGGGGCCCAGCGTGACCTTGACGGCATTGGCGAGCGTGTCGACGCCCTTCAGGATGCGCTCGCGCGCATCACGGCCGAACTTTACGTCCTTGGCAGCCATTGTGTTATTCCTTCGCTATATGGGTGAACGGAAAGATCAGAGGCGGTGGCTGTTCAGCCGACCACGCCCATGATGTCGCTTTCCTTCATGATCAGCAGGTCTTCGCCATCCAGCTTGACCTCGGTGCCGCCCCACTTGCCGAACAGCACGCGATCGCCGACCTGGACATCCAGCGGGGTGACGGTGCCGTTCTCGGCGCGGGTGCCGGTGCCGACAGCGACGATCTCGCCTTCGCTCGGCTTTTCCTTGGCGCTGTCGGGGATGATGATGCCGCCGGCCGTCTTTTCCTCGGCCTCGATACGGCGGACCAGAACACGGTCGTGCAGCGGACGGAATGCCATGATTATGACCTCTTCCTCATGATGTGATTTCGGTGCTGGCACTCTCCGATCGAGAGTGCCAGCGGCCCGCATATGTGCAGGCGGAAGGTCCGCGTCAACCGGCATGTGCGCACAAAATCTTGCACGACGATGACGCGTGCTCAGGCGGCGATCAGTCCCAGCCGGACCCGGCGGCGCCAGCGGACCAGCAGCAGCACCGCCACGATCAGCAGCCCGATGGCAAGGCCCAGCCAGACGCCCGTGCCCCGTAGCGGGGTGTTGAAGCCCAGTCCGATGGCGAGGCCAAAACCGACCAGCCAGTAGCCGCCAATGGCGTAGGCCATCGGTGTGCGGGTGTCCTGCAGGCCGCGCAACGCGCCCAGCACCACGGCCTGCAGCCCGTCCGCCAGCTGGAACGCCGCCCCCACCAGCAGATAGGCGACGGCCAGTTCGACCAGCGGCGCGTTGGCGGCGTTGCCGGTGTCGATCCATGGGGTCAGCACCAGCAACGGCGCCCCCACCATCAGCGCGGCGCTGCCCAGCGCGAAGACCTGGCTCAGCACCATGCCGACCAGGCCGGCTCGCCCCACGCCCGCTGCATCGCCGGCGCCGAAGTGATAGCCGACGAGGATCGTCGCCGCCTGGCCGATGCCGAACGGCACCTGGAAGGCGAGCGAGGCGATGGACAGGGCCAGCGTGTGCGCCGCCAGTTCCAGTGCTCCGATCCGCCCCATCAGGAAGGCGGCCGCGCCGAACAGCCCGGCCTCCGCCACGATGGTGATGGATACGGGCAGTCCCACGGCCATCAGCCGGCGGATCTGCGGCCAGTCGGGCCGCCAGAAATTGCCGAACAGGTAATAGCGCCGCAACCGCCGGTCGTTGTGGATGGCGGTGACATACATCAGCAGGCCGATCAGCGCGGTAGCGACGCTGGCGATGGCAGCGCCCCGCAGGCCAAGCGCGGGCGCGCCCCACGCGCCGAACACCAGCAGGTAATTGCCCAGCGCGTTCAACGGCAGCGACAGCAGCGCGACGACCGTGGCGAAGACGGGGCGGCCCAGCGTGGAGACAAAGGCGCGCAGCACGTTGCTGAGCAACAGGGGAATGGCCGACCAGAGCATGATGCCGAGGTAATCGCCGCTCATCGCGGCAATCCGTTGATCCTGCCCCGTCAGCAGCATCAGGCGTTCGCCGCCGGCGCAGATCGCCATGGCCAGCAATCCGCTCGCCACCGCCAGCCACAGGCCCATGCGGGTGATCCGCCGCACCTCCCGCACAGCCGGACCGCGCGCGCCGATCGCTGCTGCCGCCAGTGCGCCGACCTGACCGGACAGGCCGCTCAGCGCCCAAACCGTGACGCTGAACAGCGCGACGGCCAAGCTGGCCGCGGCCAGCGGTTCCGGGCCGAGCCGGGCGATAAAGGCGATGTCCGTAGCGCCAAGCGCCATCTGCAGCAGCCCGGCAATCACCAGCGGACCGGCGAGGTGCAGCGTGGCGCGGATCTCTGCGCGAAGGGCTGGGGAGAAACGCATGGCCGTGCGGTAGGGGGCAGCGGCGATGGTGGAAAGCCCGGATCGTCAGGACAGGAGGCTTTCGCCGGCCTATGGCGCGGGTGATGATTATCAACCGGACCCTCGCCCTGATCGCCGGCCTGTCTGCGCTGGCGGGCTGCGAGCAGGCGCCGCAGCCCGCGCCGGCCTCGAGTGCGACATCCCGGGCCGAGGCTCTCGCTCGTGCCGGGCCCCCGCCGCCAAGGGCCTTCATCGTCTGCAGTGCCTGCCATGCGACAGGCGAGGGCCAGCACGGCATCGGCCCGTCACTGGCAGGTGTCTCCGGCAAGTCCGCCGGCGCCGCTGCGGGGTTTAACTACACGCCCGCGCTGCAGCAATCGGGGCTGGTGTGGGACGAGGCGACCTTGCACCGCTTCCTGGCCGATCCGCGATCGACGGTGCCCGGCACCACCATGACCTATGCCGGGCTGCACGACGCAACGGGGCGGCAAGAAATCATCGACTGGCTCAAGACGATCTGATTTCGCGCCCGTGAAACTTTCACGGACATGAAAAAGGCGGCTGCCCGCATGCGGGAGCCGCCCTTTCCTGTGCAGTGCCGGCCCGCGAAGGGACCGGCCCGGCCGATTACTTCAGCTCGATCGTGCCGCCAGCGGCTTCGATCTTGGCCTTGATGTCCTCGGCCTCGGCCTTGTTCACGCCTTCCTTGACGGCCTTGGGCGCGCCCTCGACCAGAGCCTTGGCTTCGGTCAGGCCCAGGCCGGTGATGGCGCGGACTTCCTTGATGACCTGGATCTTCTTCCCGCCGTCGCCGGTCAGGATGACGTCGAACTCGGTCTTCTCTTCTTCAGCCGGAGCAGCAGCGGCGGCCGGGCCGGCAACGGCAACGGCGGCAGCGGCGGACACGCCCCATGCTTCTTCCAGCGCCTTGGCGAGCTCGGCGGCTTCCAGCACGGTCAGCTGCGACAGGTCTTCGACGATCTTGGCGATATCGGCCATGATTATTCACTCCGTTCGATAAGGTTGCCCGTGCCCGGCATCAGCGCCGATCCAGCGGGTATTCGCATTCACACTGGCTCGGCTTACGCGGCTTCCTTGTCGCCATAGGCGGCAAAGACGCGGGCAAGCTTGGCGGCGGGCGCGGTGGTCAGCTGGGCGATCTTGGTCGCCGGCGCCTGCACCAGGCCGATGATCGTACCACGCAGCTCGTCCAGCGACGGCATCGCGGCAAGTGCCTTGATCCCGTCGGCGTCGAGCACCCGCGCACCCATGGAACCGCCCACGATCTCAATCTTGTCGGTGCCCTTGGCAAAATCGACGACGGCCTTGGCCGCGGCGATGGGGTCAACCGAATAGGCGATCGCGGTCGGGCCGGTCAGAAAACTGTCCAGACCCGTGTAATCGGTATCCTTGATGGCGAGCTTGGCGAGGCGGTTCTTCGCCACCTGATAGGTCGCGCCAACATCACGCATCTTCGAGCGCAGTACAGTCGACTGCGCGACCGACAGGCCGAGGTTGCGGGTGATCACCACCACGCCGGCCTCGCCGAAGACTTCGCTGAGCTGGGCGACCGCGTCGGCTTTCTGCGAACGATCCATGCCTTACTCCTTCACTTATGGCCGAGACCCGGGGCCGAAACCCCGCGCACGACCGGCTGCGTTGTCCTGCATCGCGGACGATGCAGGGCGGGTCCGTTGCGACAAGGGAAGGAGGTACGCTCCGGACAGGCCGGCGGCGCGAACGGGTGCGAAGACCCGAAAAACTCTGTCCCCGCCTAGGCTGGAGATTAAGGGGAAGCCCCACCAGCTGTCTTGGACGGATGATTCGGCGTGCACGAAAAGGCCCGCCGGATCGCGGCGGGCCTTTAACGAACCGGCGGCAAAGGTCAACCCGCCGCCGGTCCTTGCGGGGCGCTCCGCGCCGTCAGATCTTGTCGGCGCGATCCTCCAGCACCTCGGCCGTGCTGTCCAGCTGCTGCGCCCGGGTCGGGTCGGTGTCCTCCAGCTGGTCGGCGCGCTCGTCCATCTGGTCGGCCGCCTCGTCGATCGTGTCGCCCTGCGCTTCGCGCATGGAATCGATCTGCTCGCCCTGGGCTTCGGCCTGGCCGTTGACGTTGTTGATGTTGTCGATCTCCTCGCCCGCCTGTTCGGCCGGGCCGTCACAGGCGGCGAGGCCCAGGCCAAGGGCGAGGGGCAGAGCGGCGAGTGCGAGCTTGTTCATGTGATGGTTCCCTGTTTGCTTCAGGCCGACCAACCGTCCGGCCCATGGCAAGGTTCCTTATTCCACGCTGTAGCCCAGCAGGTCGCCCGGCTGGCAGCCCAGTTCCCGGCAGATCGCCTCCAGCGTGGAGAAGCGGATCGCCTTGGCCTTGCCGGTCTTCAGGATCGACAGGTTGGCGAGTGTCAGGCCGACCCGTTCGGACAGTTCGGTCAGGGTCATGCGGCGCTGGTGCAGCAGTTCGTCCAGCTTGACCACGATGCGGGTGCTGTCGTCGGGCTCGATGGCGGGGGGCATCAGACGGTACCTTCCAGATCGTCGCGCATCGCGGCACCCTGCCGGAAAACGCGGGCGAGGATGAACAGGGTGACGACCATGATGATGCCGCTGAGGTCCACGTCCGTGCTCTCGCTGGCCAGGGTCTCCTCGGCCATCAGGCTGCCGATCCGGTAGGCGAGCGGGGCCAGCGCCAGCGTCAGCATCTCCACCGCCAGCATGATCCACGCCATATGGGTCAGGCGCTGCGCATTGGCCGGCACGAAGGGATCGCCTTCGCTCACGGTGCGGACGATCCGCAGCAGGTTGCGGAAGAACAGGAACATCAGTGCGACAATCGCCAGGCAGATGCCCATGGACGGCAGGATCATTGGCAGCGGCAGGGCAAGGGCGGCATTGCCGGTCTCCAGCCGCATCGCAGCGGTGATCTGGTCGGCGAAGATGGCGGCCAGCGGCAGGGCGATCAGCAGGGTGATGCCGGCGATCGCCATCAGCCACTGGCCGATGATGACGATGGCCTTGCCGGTGACGAGCAGCGGGTCGAGAGTGCGTACGGACATGATGGTGTTTCCCCTCTTCGGATCAGGCGAGAACAGGAACGTCGCGGTATGCCGGGCCCGGGCTGACCGGTACCAGTGCGGCAAGCGCGATCAGCAGCGCGGCGAGCGCGGCGGCGGTGCGACGGAACAGCAAAGGCATATCGATCTCCAGCAATGAACTTGTTGCTTATCGATAAGCTGTGAGTTGCATATCGTCAATCAATAATATCGCTTTCCGATAAGGATGATCGGAATTCGCGGTGCGGTTGACCCGTAGCGGCACTGCTCCTATATCCGCCCTCTGCCAGATAGATTCGAGAAAGCCGGGCCTGCGCGGGGGCCTGTGCGATGGATGAGATGTCCGGCACGTTCCGCAAGATCTGCCAATGCTGCCACGACCGTCCACCAAGGGGCGAGTCGCCAGGCGGCGTTCCGCGTGTCTTGCGAACATTCCCCGTCAGCGAGATTTATCCGCCGGCGTGCATGTGCCGGCTCATCTGAAGAGGCACATCCTTCATGGCCACTGACTTCTCCGAAGTGACCGGCACCTCCACCGGCGCCAAGATCGGCAGCAAGAAGAAGCGCATCCGCAAGATCTTCGGCAACATCCACGAAGTGGTGGAGATGCCGAACCTGATCGAGGTGCAGCGCGAAAGCTACGAGCAGTTCCTGCGTTCCGACCGTGAGACGGGCTACGTCTCCGGCCTGGAGAAGACGCTGCGCTCGGTGTTCCCGATCCGCGACTTCGCCGGCACGGCCGAGCTGGACTTTGTCCACTACGAGCTGGAAGATCCGAAGTACGACACGACCGAATGCCGCCAGCGCGGCATCACCTACGCCGCGCCGATGAAGGTGACGCTGCGTCTGATCGTGTTCGAGGTGGATGCCGAGACCGAGACCCGCTCCGTGCTCGATATCAAGGAGCAGGACGTCTATATGGGCGACATGCCGCTGATGACGGAGAACGGCACGTTCATCGTCAACGGTACCGAGCGCGTGATCGTCAGCCAGATGCACCGTTCGCCGGGCGTGCTGTTCGACCATGACCGCGGCAAGACCCACAGCAGCGGCAAGTTCCTGTTCGCCGCGCGCGTGATCCCGTATCGCGGTTCCTGGCTGGATTTCGAGTTCGACGCCAAGGACATCGTCAACGTCCGCATCGACCGCAAGCGCAAGCTGCCGGTGACCTCCCTGCTGTTCTCGCTGGGCATGGACGGGGAGCAGATCCTCAACCACTTCTACCAGACCGTCACCTGGAAGCGCAGCGGCGCCGGCTGGGAAATCCCCTTCACGCCGGAGGCATGGCGCGGCCAGAAGCCGACCTTCCCGCTGGTGGATGCCAAGACAGGCGAGGAAGTGTTCCCCGCCAACCAGAAGGTCAGCCCCCGCGCCGCCAACAAGGCTGCGAAGGACGGGCTGGAAGCGCTGCTGATCCCGACCGAGGAGATCTTCGGCCGTTATTCCTCGCTCGACCTGATCGACGAGAGCACCGGGCGTATCTACATCGAGGCCGGCGAAGAGGTCGGTCCCGAGAATCTGGAGAAGCTGGACAATGCCGGCATCGACCAACTGGGCCTGCTGGACATCGACCATGTCAGCACCGGCGCCTGGATGCGCAACACGCTGCAGGCCGACAAGGCGGAGAACCGCGACGAGGGCCTGGAATCCATCTACAAGGTGATGCGCCCCGGCGAGCCGCCGACCAAGGAAACCGCCGAAGCTCTGTTCGAAGGCCTGTTCTTCGACAGCGAGCGGTATGACCTGTCGGCCGTGGGCCGCGTGAAGCTGAACATGCGTCTGGGCCTGGATGCGGAAGACACCGTGACCACCCTGCGCAAGGAAGACATCCTGGCCGTGGTCAAGGAACTGGTCGACCTGAAGGACGGCAAGGGCGAGGTCGACGACATCGACAATCTCGGCAACCGCCGCGTGCGTTCGGTGGGCGAGCTGCTGGAGAACCAGTATCGCGTCGGTCTGCTGCGCATGGAGCGCGCTGTGAAGGAGCGCATGAGCTCCGTCGACGTCAGCACCGTCATGCCGAACGACCTGATCAACGCGAAGCCGGCCGTGGCCGCGGTGCGCGAGTTCTTCGGTTCCAGCCAGCTGTCGCAGTTCATGGACCAGACCAACCCGCTGTCCGAAGTGACGCACAAGCGTCGCGTCTCGGCCCTCGGGCCGGGCGGTCTGACGCGTGAGCGCGCCGGGTTCGAGGTGCGCGACGTGCATCCGACCCATTACGGCCGCATCTGCCCGATCGAGACGCCGGAAGGCCCGAACATCGGCCTGATCAACTCGCTGTCGACCTTCGCCCGCGTGAACAAGTACGGCTTCATCGAGACGCCGTACCGCCTGGTCGAGGACAACCGCGTCACCGGCGAGGTCAAGTACCTGTCCGCGATGGAGGAGCAGAAGCACACCGTCGCGCAGGCCTCGGCCGAGCTGAACAGCGACGGCAACTTCGTGGAGGACCTGGTGTCCACCCGCCAGAACGGCGAATTCGCGATGAGCCCGCGCGAGCAGGTCACGCTGATGGACGTCAGCCCCAAGCAGCTGGTTTCCGTCGCGGCATCGCTGATCCCGTTCCTGGAGAACGATGACGCCAACCGCGCGCTGATGGGCTCCAACATGCAGCGCCAGGCCGTGCCGCTGGTGAAGGCGGAAGCGCCTTTCGTCGGCACCGGCATGGAAGAGACCGTGGCGCGCGATTCGGGTGCGGCGATCTCCGCCACCCGGTCCGGCGTGGTCGATCAGGTGGACGCCACCCGCATCGTGGTGCGCGCATCGGGCGAGGTCGACACGACCAATCCCGGTGTGGACATCTACACGCTGCAGAAGTTCCAGCGTTCGAACCAGAACACCTGCATCAACCAGCGTCCGCTGGTGAAGGTGGGTGACGTGGTGGAGCAGGGCGACATCATCGCCGACGGCCCCTCCACCGACCTGGGCGAGCTGGCGCTGGGCCGCAACAGCCTGGTCGCGTTCATGCCCTGGAACGGCTACAACTACGAGGACAGCATCCTGATCTCCGAGCGGATCGTGAAGGATGACGTCTTCACCTCGATCCATATCGAGGAGTTCGAGGTGATGGCCCGCGACACCAAGCTGGGGCCGGAGGACATCACGCGCGACATCCCCAATGTGGGCGAGGAAGCGCTGCGCAACCTCGACGAGGCGGGCATCGTCTACATCGGCGCGGAAGTGCATCCGGGCGACATCCTGGTGGGCAAGATCACGCCCAAGGGCGAAAGCCCGATGACCCCGGAAGAGAAGCTGCTGCGCGCGATCTTCGGCGAGAAGGCCAGCGACGTGCGTGACACCTCGCTTCGCCTGCCGCCGGGCGTGTCCGGCACGATCGTCGAGGTCCGGGTGTTCAACCGCCACGGCATCGAGATCGACGACCGTACCCGTGCCATCCAGAACGAGGAGATCGAACGCCTCAAGAAGGACAGCGAGGACGAGCGCGCGATCCTGAACCGTGCCACCTGGAACCGTCTGCGCGAAATGCTGGACGGCCAGGCCGCCGGCGCCGCGCCGAAGGGCATCAAGAAGGGCACGATCATCGACGGCGCCCTGCTCGACAGCGTAGATCGCCACGACTGGTTCAAGTTCGCGGTGGCCGATGACGGCGTGCAGGCGCAGCTGGAGGCGGTGAAGGGCCAGTACGACGAGGCCGGCAAGCGCATCCGCGACAAGTTCGAGGATCGCAAGGAGAAGCTGGAGCGCGGCGACGAGCTGGCTCCGGGCGTGCTGAAGATGGTCAAGGTGTTCGTGGCGGTGAAGCGCAAGCTGCAGCCGGGCGACAAGATGGCCGGCCGTCACGGCAACAAGGGCGTCATCAGCCGCATCCTGCCGATCGAGGACATGCCGTTCCTGGAAGACGGCACGCATGTGGATCTGGTGCTGAACCCGCTGGGTGTGCCCAGCCGCATGAATGTCGGTCAGATCTTCGAAACCCACCTGGGCTTTGCCGCCCGTGGCCTGGGCATGCAGATCGCGGCGCAGCTGGACGAATGGCGCGAAGCCAATCCCGATCCGCAGGCGGTGCCCCCGCCGGCGGCCATCGTGGAGCGGCTGAAGGACATCTACGGCGAGCAGTACCATGCCGACATCGACAGCCGTACCACCGCCGAGGTGGTCGAGCTGGCGGGCAACCTGCGCACGGGCGTTCCCATGGGCACCCCGGTGTTCGACGGCGCGCGCGAGCAGGACGTGACCGACATGCTGCTGAAGGCGGGCTATGCCTCCTCCGGCCAGTCCACGCTGTATGATGGCCGCACGGGCGAGGCGTTCGACCGCCCCGTCACCGTGGGCATCATCTACATGCTGAAGCTGCATCACCTTGTGGACGACAAGATCCACGCACGGTCCATCGGCCCCTACTCCCTGGTCACCCAGCAGCCGCTGGGCGGCAAGGCGCAGTTCGGCGGCCAGCGCTTCGGCGAGATGGAGGTGTGGGCGCTGCAGGCATACGGCGCGGCCTACACGCTGCAGGAAATGCTGACGGTGAAGTCCGACGACGTGGTCGGCCGCACCAAGGTCTACGAGGCGATCGTCAAGGGCGACGACACGTTCGAGGCCGGCATTCCCGAAAGCTTCAACGTGCTCGTCAAGGAAATGCGTTCGCTGGGTCTCAACGTCGAACTGACCTCCATGGACGAGGAAACGGACGGCGACGGCCTGCAGATCGCGGCGGAGTGACGGACGGAACGGGCGGCCCCCGGCCAACGGGGCCGCCGCCCGCATCCGCCTCGACAAGATTTCCCCTTATGGGATGTGACACATGAACGAACTGACCAAATTCACGAACCAGCTGGCCAAGCCGGAATCGTTCGACCAGATCCAGATCGGCATCGCCTCGCCCGAGAAGATCCGTTCCTGGTCCTTCGGCGAGATCAAGAAGCCGGAAACCATCAACTACCGCACGTTCAAGCCGGAACGTGACGGCCTGTTCTGCGCGCGCATCTTCGGGCCCGTGAAGGACTACGAGTGCCTGTGCGGCAAGTACAAGCGCATGAAGTACAAGGGCGTCGTCTGCGAGAAGTGCGGCGTCGAGGTCACCGTCACCAAGGTGCGCCGCGAGCGCATGGGCCATATCGAGCTGGCCGCGCCGGTCGCGCACATCTGGTTCCTGAAGAGCCTGCCGTCGCGTATCGGCCTGCTGCTCGACATGCAGCTGAAGCAGCTCGAGCGCGTGCTGTATTTTGAAAGCTACATCGTCACGGAGCCCGGCATGACGCCGCTGGAGAAGTTCCAGCTGCTGACGGAAGACGAACTGCTCGACGCGCAGGACGAGTATGGCGAGGACGCGTTCGTTGCCGATATCGGCGCGGCGGCGGTCAAGACCATGCTGATGGACCTCGACCTGGAGCAGGAACGCAAGGACCTGCTGGACGAGCTGGAAACCACCAAGTCTACGCTGAAGCCCAAGAAGATCATCAAGCGTCTGAAGGTCGTGGAAAGCTTCATCGATTCCGGCAACCGCCCGGAATGGATGATCCTGGAAGTCGTGCCGGTCATCCCGCCCGAGCTGCGCCCGCTGGTGCCGCTGGATGGCGGCCGCTTCGCGACGTCCGACCTGAACGACCTGTATCGCCGCGTCATCAACCGCAACAACCGCCTGAAGCGGCTGATGGAGCTGCGCGCGCCCGACATCATCGTGCGTAACGAGAAGCGCATGCTGCAGGAAGCGGTCGACGCCCTGTTCGACAATGGCCGTCGCGGCCGTGTCATCACCGGCGCGAACAAGCGTCCGCTGAAGTCGCTGTCCGACATGCTGAAGGGCAAGCAGGGCCGCTTCCGCCAGAACCTGCTGGGCAAGCGCGTCGACTATTCGGGCCGTTCGGTCATCGTGACCGGGCCGGAGCTGAAGCTGCACCAGTGCGGCCTGCCCAAGAAGATGGCGCTCGAGCTGTTCAAGCCGTTCATCTATGCCCGACTGGATGCCAAGGGTCTGTCCATGACCCTGAAGCAGGCCAAGAAGTGGGTCGAGAAGGAGCGCAAGGAGGTCTGGGACATCCTCGACGAGGTGATCCGGGAGCATCCGGTGCTGCTGAACCGCGCGCCGACGCTGCACCGTCTGGGCATCCAGGCGTTCGAGCCCGTGCTGATCGAGGGCAAGGCGATTCAGCTGCACCCGCTGGTCTGTTCCGCCTTCAACGCCGACTTCGACGGCGACCAGATGGCCGTACACGTCCCGCTGAGCCTTGAGGCGCAGCTGGAAGCGCGCGTTCTGATGATGTCGACCAACAACATCCTGTCGCCCGCCAACGGCAAGCCGATCATCGTGCCGTCGCAGGACATGGTGCTGGGCCTGTACTACCTGTCGATGGATCGCGAAGGCGAGCCGGGCGAGGGCAGCATCCTGGCCGATCTGGCCGAGGTGCACCAGGCGCTGCATGTCGGTGCGGTCACGCTGCACTCCAAGATCACCAGCCGCGTCCCGCAGACGGACGAGAAGGGCAAGCAGTACATGGCGCGCGTGGAAACCACGCCGGGCCGCATGCTGATCGGTGAGTGCCTGCCCAAGAGCCACACGGTGCCCTACAGCGTCATCAATCGCCTTCTGACCAAGAAGGAGATCGGCGACGTGATCGATCAGGTCTATCGCCACACCGGCCAGAAGGACACGGTGCTGTTCGCCGACGCGATCATGTCGCTCGGCTTCCGCAACGCGTTCAAGGCGGGCATCAGCTTCGGCAAGGATGACATGATCATCCCCGACAGCAAGGTGCAGCTGGTGGACGAGACCAAGGCGCTGGTGGCCGATTACGAGCAGCAGTACCAGGACGGCTTCATCACGCAGCAGGAGAAGTACAACAAGGTGATCGACGCCTGGAGCCGGTGCGGCGACCAGGTGGCGAACGCCATGATGGACGAGATCCGTGCCGCCCCGCTGGACGAGAACGGCCGCCAGAAGCAGATCAACTCGATCTACATGATGAGCCATTCCGGTGCCCGTGGTTCCCCGGCCCAGATGAAGCAGCTGGCGGGCATGCGCGGCCTGATGGCCAAGCCTTCGGGCGAGATCATCGAGACGCCGATCATTTCCAACTTCAAGGAAGGCCTGACCGTCCTCGAATACTTCAACTCCACCCACGGCGCCCGCAAGGGCCTGGCGGACACGGCGTTGAAGACCGCGAACTCCGGTTACCTGACGCGCCGCCTGGTCGACGTGTCGCAGGACTGCGTGATCGTGGAGGACGACTGCAAGACCACCAATGCACTGGAGATGCGCGCCATCATCCAGGGCGGCAGCGTGATCGCGTCGCTGGGCGAACGTATCCTGGGCCGCACCGTGGCCGAGGACGTGCTGAACGCGGCGACGGGCGAGGTGATCATCAAGGCCGGCACCCTGCTGGACGAACCGATGGTTGCCCGGATCGAGGAGGCCGAAGTTCAGGTCGCCAAGATCCGTTCGCCGCTGGTCTGCGAAGCCAAGCCCGGCGTCTGCGGCACCTGCTACGGGCGTGACCTTGCCCGTGGTACGCCGGTCAACATCGGCGAGGCGGTCGGCGTGATCGCCGCACAGTCCATCGGCGAGCCCGGTACGCAGCTGACCATGCGTACGTTCCACATCGGTGGCGCGGCGCAGGTGAACGAGACCAGCCATCTGGAAGCGATCAGCAGCGGCCGCGTGGAATATCGCGACATCCCGACCATCATGGACAAGCGCGGCCGTCAGCTGTCGCTGGCCCGCAATGGCGAGATCGCGGTGATCGATGCGGAGGGTCGCGAGCGCGCCATCCACCGCGTGCCGTACGGTACCGTGCTGATGCACGAGAACGGCGGCAGCGTGAAGGAGGGCGATCGCCTGGCCGAGTGGGATCCGTTCACCCTGCCGATCATCACCGAGACGGGCGGCATCGTGCGCTACCTGGACCTGGTGGAAGGCAAGACGCTGGAAGAGCGCGTGGACGATGCCACAGGCATCGCCCAGCGCGTGGTGATCGAGTACCGCGCCGCAGGCCGTTCCAAGAAGGAAGACCTGCGTCCGCGCCTGACCCTGCTGGGTGAGGAAAGCGTCGGCAAGGACGACACGGAGGCTGCGCGCTACATGCTGGCGCCCGGCACCACCCTGTCGGTCGAGGACGGTCAGCAGGTGGAGGCGGGCGACATCCTGGCCCGTGCCAGCCGCGAAGCCGCCAAGACGCGCGACATCACCGGCGGTCTGCCGCGGGTGGCGGAGCTGTTCGAGGCGCGCGTGCCGAAGGACAATGCGATCATTGCCAAGATCAGCGGTCGGATCGAATTCGTCCGTGACTACAAGGCGAAGCGCAAGATCGCGATCATCCCGGAAGAGGGCGATCCGGTGGAGTACCTGGTCCCCAAGACCAAGGTGATCGACGTCCAGGAAGGCGACCACGTTAAGAAGGGCGACACGCTGATCTCCGGCAGCCCCAACCCGCATGACATCCTCGAGGTGTTGGGCGTGGAGGCGCTGGCAGAGTATCTGTGCACCGAGATCCAGGAAGTCTATCGACTGCAGGGCGTGAAGATCAACGACAAGCACATCGAGGTGATCGTTCGCCAGATGCTGCAGAAGGTCGAGATCAGCGATGGTGGCGACACCACCCTGCTGCCGGGCGAACAGCTAGATCTGGCGGAGATGATGGAATACAATGCCCGTCTGCCGAAGGGCAAGGCTCCCGCTGCAGGCTTCCCGATTCTGCTGGGTATCACCAAGGCCTCGCTGCAGACCCGGTCGTTCATCTCGGCGGCCTCCTTCCAGGAAACCACCCGCGTGCTGACGCAGGCGGCGGTCGAGGGGAAGAAGGACATGCTGAACGGTCTGAAGGAAAACGTGATCGTCGGGCGGCTCATCCCTGCTGGTACCGGTGCGGGCATGAACCGCCTGCGGGTCACGGCCAACAGCCGCGATGCCGCGATCCGCGTGCAGTGGAAGCGGGCGCAGGATGCGCTGATCGCCGCCAACACGGCGGAAGAGGAGCATGCGGCCGAACTGATGCAGGGTGCCGAGGCAGCGATCGGCGACGATCCGCTGGGCCGGATGGAAGCCGAAACGCACGGCACCGATGCCGATGCGGGCGACTACCTGCTGCAGAGCGACGAAACGCCGGTGAACGAAGTGCCGGAGGGCGACACGAACGCCGAGTAAGCGTCCGCCCGTCTTCGCAAGGAATCGACCCCGCCGGACCCGATGGTCCGGCGGGGTTTTTCTTGTGCGCCGCCAAGCCGGCTTGAACGGTCATGCTGCAGCGCCACATGCCGCCCCTGATAGAAGGAGTCGCATCCCCCATGACTGACACGTCCAGCCTGTTCCAGCCATTTACCAGCCCCAAGCTGAGCCTGCCCAATCGCATCGTGATGGCGCCGATGACGCGCAACAAGGCGCCCGACGGCGTGCCCGGCGAACCCAATGCCGCCTATTACCAGCGCCGGGCGGAAGCGGATGTGGGCCTGATCCTGTCCGAAGGGACGACGATCGAACGCCCGGCAGCGCGCAATCTGCCGCATATCCCGCATTTCCACGGGGAGCGGCCGCTGGACGGCTGGCAGCAGGTGATCGAGGCGGTGCACGATGTCGGCGGCCGGATGGGGCCGCAGATCTGGCATACCGGCGGCACCGATGGCGGCGATGCCGGCTTCACGCGCCCGCCGCTCGACAGCCCGTCCGGCCTCAATGCGCCGGGCCAGAGCGTTGGCGAGCCGATGAGCGAGGAAGCGATCGCCGACACGATCGCCGCCTTCGCGCGCGCCGCCGGCGATGCCAGGCGCCTGGGCTTCGACACGGTGGAACTGCACGGGGCGCACGGCTACCTGATCGACCAGTTCTTCTGGGCCGGCACCAACCACCGCACCGACCGGTATGGCGGCGCCACGATCGGGGAGCGGTCACGCTTCGCGGCGGAGGTGGTGAAGGCCACGCGTGATGCCGTTGGCCCCGACTATCCGATCATCCTGCGCCTGAGCCAATGGAAGCAGCAGGACTATACCGCCAGGCTGGCGGCCAATCCGGCGGAGATGCAGGAATGGCTGCAGCCGCTGGTCGATGCCGGCGTCGACATCCTGCATTGCTCGCAGCGCCGCTTCTGGGAGCCGGAGTTCCCCGAACTGGATGGCGAGGACGGGCTGAACTTCGCCGGCTGGGCCAAGAAGATCACCGGCCTGCCGACCATCAGCGTGGGTTCCGTCGGCCTGTCGGGCGAATTCCTCGGCTCCTTCGCGGGCGAGGCGTCGCACAAGACCGACCTCGATCGCCTGGTCGCCCGGATGGAGCGGGGCGAGTTCGACCTGATCGCTGTGGGCCGTGCGCTGCTGGCCGATCCGCACTGGGCCCTGAAGGTGCGCGACGGCCGGGCCGACGAACTGGCCGATTTCGATGCGGCTTCGCTGGGTGAACTCGTCTGAGGCGATAATTGCGACCGGACCGCGGTGTTACCCCGAAGGGTTGGCGCGGTCCTGTGCGGCGTGCGCCTTGATGTCGGCGACAAGCGCCGCCGGCGTGTCACTGATCGGCCAGCGGTCTTCCGCAACCGCGCGGCGGACGTCTCGCGGGGATGGCGGGGGCCACGGCCGGTCAGCGCGACCAACCTGCCGCAGCAGGCGCTGGCGGGCGGCTTCGTCCGCCTCCGTGCTCAGGATCAGCGGCTCCGCGATGCCTTGCACGGGCAGCACGCCATCCGGGCCCAGCAGCCACGGATCGCCGCCGTGGCGGATCAGAACCTCGGCCGAACGCATCGCGTCACCGTCGACCGCGGTCTGGAGGATGGAGGTGCCCGTGCTGTCGCGCCGGTCGGGATCGGCACCATGGGCCAGCAGCAGTTCGACCGCCTCCGGAGATTTCAGCGTCGCGCTGTACATGGTGCGGAACGGATCGCCCGGCGGCTGGTCAGGGTGCGCCCCGGCGGCCAGCAGCTGCCTGGCGATCGTCAGGTCCCGCGCCTGCACCGCAAGGGTCAGCGGGCTGCCGGGGATTGCACCGTCGGCGGGCACGCCCAGCTGCAGCAGCAGGTCGACCATGCCGGTGTCGCATTGCGCCACGGCAAAGGTCAGCAGATCGCCGAACTGGCCATCGGGCGCGAAATCCGGGTAGGTTGCGGGCGGCACATGGGCTGTCCGCAGCTGCGGATCGGACGTCAGCATCTGCCGGACCACCGCCTGATCGCCAGCAAACACCGCCGCTGCCAGATCGCGTCCGGCCTGCCCGTGCGTGATGGCGGTCAGTATCTGGCGTTCGTCAGGCAGCATCCTGGTCCGATCATAACATGCGCCGGAATTGGCGCAGGCGGCGATCGACAACCCGCATGTCGCCGCCACCAGGACGGTGATCCATGATCGCATCAGCGTGGCAGGCTGCTCAATACCCAATCCATGCCATGCTTAGCCACGGGGTTGAGGCCGTCAAGCCAGCCGGCCCCGTCCGGGCGCGCTGCCTCGAGCTTGTGCCGGGTGCCATAGGCGCTGGGCGCATCGGCTACCGCTGCGCCCAGCAGACCGCCCAGCAGTCCGCCAGCCACCCGGTCACCACCATCTTGCAGGGCCGACAGGACTTCCCCGCTGACATAATAGGCATCGACCCGTCCGGCGGTGCCGCCGGCGCGCACGGCGTTTGCCTGTTTGATTGTGGTGTCGTGCAGGCCGGCGGCGTTGAACGTATCTGCCGGCCTGCCGGACGCGATGGCCGCTGCGGAGGCGAGGCCACCACCAAGAGAGTGGCCGGTGAAATCCACGCGGCTGGCCAGGGGCGAGTTCTTGATCCTCTGTCCGATGACCAGCGCCTGCCGGTAATGGAGCGAATCGTTGCCCGTTCCCTGCTGGGCGTTGGCGATCCAGTCGCCCTGCCCCTCCGTCCCGCGGAACGCGATGGTGTAGCGGGTGTCGGCGCCGCTGCCGGTGACATAGACGCGCGCGCGCAGGTCGCCGACTTCCAGCACGCCAGGATCCAGCCGCAGCGCCTGCAGGTCCTGCGCACTCGCCGTGCGATAGCCGGCGGGCGGGCTGGCGCGGTCATTGTACACGTCCTCCGCCAGCAAGGCGTGGGCGCGCAGTTCGGCGTGGTTGGCGGAGGCGGGTTCCGGTCGCGCCACGACAGCGAGCCGCGCCGTCTCGTTCGCCGGCGACGCGACCGCGGACGGACGGGCTTCGATCGAAAGGCCGCGCGCAAGCGCCTGCTGCGCCAGCAATCCGGATGTCGGGATGGGGCTGCCGATATGCTGCAGGTTCATGGCCGGACTCCTTGCCTGATCGCCGGGGCAAGCTAACCGGGGCGGGCGCGGGTGTCGCTAAGCGAACTGACTAGGGCACGACAGCGGCTTGGCGGTGTGCTTGGCGCGGGGTACGATGCGGCCATGCGCATCATCCCCTTGCTCGCCCTGTCCCTGCTTGCCGCCTGCCAGCCGGCGGACGACTCACCTGCCAGCACCGGCGGTACGGTTGCAGCGATCGCCCCCGCGGACCTTGCGGGATCCTACCGCGTCGGGTCGGCCGGCGGGGCGCCGGTCGATCAGCCGGAGGCGATCGCCGCCACGCTGACCGCCAGCCGCATCGACGTGCAGTCCGGCTGCATCCGTTTCGCCTATGATTACCGGCTGGCGGGCGGTGTGCTGACCACCACCTCCGCACCGGTCGCCAGCTGCCGCCGGGCGCTCACGCCGGCGGAGCAGGCGGTGCAGCAGGCCTTCGCCGCGGCGAAGCAGGTGGCACGCACGGCCGGCAATGGCGTGGAGTTCAGCGGCAACGGTCGCAGCGTGACCCTGTTCGCCCAGTAGGCGCGGGGCCCGTTGCCCTAGTCCCTTCCGCTCCGCGCAAAGCCAAGCTAGCGCGGGCGGCATGGCTGTCATCACCCGTTTCGCCCCGTCACCCACCGGGCATCTGCATGTGGGTAATATCCGCACTGCGCTGCATAACTGGCTGCTGGCCCGGCAGGCGGGCGGGCGCTTCCTGCTGCGGATCGACGACACCGACCAGGCGCGGAGCGAGGAACGGTTCGTGGACGGGATCCGCGCCGATCTCGCCTGGCTGGGGCTGGTGCCCGATGGCGAGGAGCGGCAATCCGCGCGCCTGCCGGTCCATGAACAGGCGTTCGAGACGCTGCGCGCGGCCGGCCGCATCTACCCGGCCTACGAGACGCAGCAGGAGCTGGAGCTGAAGCGCAAGGTCCTGCTCGGTCGCGGCCTGCCGCCGATCTATGACCGGGCGGCGCTGCAGCTGAGCGATGCCGAACGCGCCGGCAAGGAGGCCGCCGGCACCGCACCGCACTGGCGCTTCCTGCTCGACCATGCCGAGCCGATCACCTGGGAGGACGGCATCCGCGGTCCGCAGCAGTTCGACCCCGCCGCCCTGTCCGACCCGGTCGTGCGGCGGGCCGACGGTTCCTGGCTGTACATGCTGCCCTCCGCCGTAGACGATATTGCGATGGGCGTAACGGATGTGCTGCGCGGGGAGGATCACGTCAGCAACACCGCGCTGCAGGTGCAGATGTTCACCGCGCTGGCGGCCACTCCGCCGCGCTTCGCGCACGAGGCGCTGCTGGTGGGCAGCGAGGGCAAGCTGTCCAAGCGGCTGGGATCGCTGGGCTGCGATGCCTTGCGCGATGCCGGGATCGAGCCGGAGGCGCTGCTGTCGCTGCTGGCGCGGCTGGGTACCTCGCAGCCGGTCGAGCCGCAGGCGGACGTGGCGGCGCTGGTCGCCGGCTTCGATCTCGGCACGTTCGGCCGCGCGCCCGCCCGCTTCGATGCGGAGGAGCTGGCGCGGGTCAATGCGGCGGTGGTGCACCAGTTGCCCCACGCGGATGTAGCCAATCGGCTGCCTGCCGGCATGGGGCCGGAGGCATGGGAGGCGGTGCGACCCAACCTGGCGCGGGTAAGCGAGGCGGCCGACTGGTGGCAGGTGATCCGCGGTCCGGTGACGCCGCCGGCGATCGATGACGAAACCCGCGCATTCCTGCAGCAGGCCGCCGGGCTGGACCTGTGGGGCGAGGATCCGTGGGCGACGCTGACGGGCGCGCTGAAGGAACGGACCGGGCGCAAGGGCAAGGCGCTTTTCCTGCCGTTGCGGCAGGCGCTGACCGGCCGCGACGCCGGCCCGGACATGCACCGCCTGTTGCCGCTGATCGGGCGCGAGGAAGCGCGCCGGCGGCTGGAGGCTGCTGCACTGCAATAAGCACTTGGCAGGACCGCAGGGCAGGCGTAAGCGCCGGTGTTACAGCGTAACATAACGTACGGATCGTGCCCATGCCCCGCCATGTCCTGCTTGCCGCCACCGCCCTGATCACCCTGCTTCCGGCCGCCGCGCTGGCCCAGCAGGCTGGCAATGCCCGGTCCACGGGGGACGATTTCCATGGACCGATCGTGGTGACCGCCGCCGGGCTTGACCGCCTGGATCTGCTGGCCGGCACCTCCGTGGTCTCGGGGCTGGAATTGCAGCGCAACATGAACAGCCAGATTGGTGACGTGCTGGACAAGGTGCCGGGCGTCGCTTCCACCGGTTTCGTGCCGGGGGCGGCCCGCCCGATCCTGCGCGGTCTGGGGGGTGACCGCGTGCGCGTGCTGGTCGACGGGCTGGGCACTGCCGATGCCGGCAATGTGTCGGACGATCACGGCGTCGCCATCGATCCGCTGATCGCCACCAGCGTGGAGGTGCTGCGCGGACCGGCGGTGCTGCTGTATGGCAGCCAGGCAATTGGCGGTGCGGTCAACATCATCACCCGGCGCCTGCCGGAACGGCGGCTGGAGGAGGCGGTCCATGTCGACGCCATGGCCGGGATCGATGATGCCTACGACCGGCGGCAGGCGGGGGCTTCGGTCGATTTGCGGCTGACGCCTGACCTGATCTTCCACGTCGATGGCGCGTGGCAGAAGACGAACGATCTGGAAGTGCCCGGCTATGTGCTGGCGCGCGACCTGCGCAGCGACCTGCTGGCTGATGCGGCGGAGCACGCCGCCGACGGCGAGACGGACGAAGCCGCCGAACTGACCGGACTGGCTAACCAGCGTGGCATGGTCCGCAACACGGCAAGCGAGCAGACGAGCCTTGGCACCAGCCTCAACTGGTTTTCCGGCAACAGCAGCTTTGCCGCAGGCTTCAGCTATTTCGACAGCGATTATGGCGTGCCCAGCCGCCCCGGCTTCGAACATGCGCACGGGGAAGAGGGCGAGGACCACGATCACGACCACGGCCATGAGGCAGGCGAGGAAGCGGGCCATGGCGAGGAGAACGTCACCATCGGCCTGCGCCAGTATCGTGGCGACCTGAAGGGCGTTGTCGACCTGGGCACCGGCCTGTTCCGCGAGGCCCGGACGCGCCTGGCCTATACCGACTACTCCCACACCGAATTCGAAGGTGACGAGATCGGCACCGTGTTCGATGTCGAGACGGTGGAAGGCCGGCTGGAGCTGGTGCAGAACCGCCGCGAAGGGTGGGGCGGGTCTGTCGGTGTGCAGTTCCAGCACATCAACTTCGCCGCCACCGGGGAAGAGGCGTTCGTTCCGCCGAACGAGACGGAGAGCATCGCCCTGTTCACCTTGCAGGAGGTGGATCTCGGCCCGGCCGAGCTGGAGGCGGGCGCCCGTTACGAACATACCACGATCGACGTGAACGCGCTGGACGAGCACCGCGAATTCGATGCGTTCTCCGGCTCGCTGGGCCTGTCCGCGCAGTTGACCGGGGCCTTGCGCATCGGCCTGAACGGCAGCCATGCCGAACGCGCACCCGTGGCGCTGGAACTGTATGCCGAGGGCCCGCACGTCGCGACGCAACTGTTCGAGGTCGGCAATGGCGATCTGGATAAGGAGCGCAGCTGGGGGCTGGAAGGCTATGTCCGCGGCAATCTGGGCCCGGCGCGGCTGTCGGCCAGCGTGTACCGCAACTGGTTCGAAAACTTCATCTACCTGACGGAGACGGACGAGGAAGCGGACGGCCTGCCGGTCGCGTTCTTCGGGCAGCAGGCGATGGACCAGTGGGGCGTGGAAGCGGAGGCGCAGCTACCGCTGATCACCAGGGAAGCTTTCGGGCTGCTGGCCGATGTGCGGGCGGATTATACCCGCGCCACGCTGGACGATGGCAGCCCAGTCCCGCGCATTCCGCCGCTGGCATTGCTGGGCGCCCTGGAAGCAAACCTGGGCCATTTCGATGCGCGTGCAGAGGTGCAGTGGTTCGACGATCAGGATCGCGTCCAAGGTGCGGAAACGACGACGGACAGCTTCACCTTCGTCAACCTGTCGCTGGCGTGGCACCCGGTGGAAGGTTCGAACAATTTCACGCTGCTGCTGCAAGGCGACAATGTGTTCGACGTGCAGGGCCGCAATCATGCCAGCTTCACGAAGGACTACGTGCCGCTGGCCGGCCGCAATGTCCGGCTGACCGCACGGCTCAGCCTCTGATCGGCAGGATGATGGCGAGCCTGCCGGTGCAGGCTCGCCAATCGGGTGGTCAGTAGCGCCACCAGGACCGCTTGCGGTCTGGTACGCCATCGCCGTCCGTGTCGACATAGGCACCCGGCGTGGCCCGTGCCGTGACGGCGTTGGGACTGGCGGCGACATGCGCATCGCCGCGCCCTTCGGCCAGACCCTCGGCCCGTGCCTGCGCCAGCTCCGCCTCGCGTGCTCGCTTTTCCGCCTCCAGCGCCGCCAGTTCGCTTTTGCGCACCGCCTGGACGTGGTCGTAATGCCAGCGCATCTGGCCGTAGGCGAACACCATCAGCAGGCCGCCGGTGATGGCGACATTCTTCAGGGCCTGCATGCCTTGCACCGGATCGGTGATCTGCGGGTGGAAGATGACGATGGTCATCAGGGTGAACCCGGCCAGCAGTATCGAGACCAGCCGGCTCATCAGCCCCAGCGCAAGCAGCAGGCCGGCGACCAGTTCGAAGACGCCCACGGGTATGGCAAGGCCCGGCGAGAGGACGCTGTTTGCGGCGATGTAATCGGCGGTTGCGGCCGGTGCGGCCAGCTTCTGAATGCCGGACAGCACGAACAGTGCACCCAGCAATATGCGGCCAATTGTGGCAGCGATGGCGGACATCGGCGGCAACTCCCCTGATTGTTGTGGCGAGGAAACGCTCGGCAGGCAGGTAAGTGCCTGCCTTACAGCCTTGGCAGTGTCACGCCCTGCTGGCCCATATACTTGCCTGCCCGGTCGGCATAGCTGACCTCGCACGGCTCGTTCCCCTGCAGGAACAGGAACTGGCACGCGCCTTCATTGGCGTAGATCTTGGCCGGCAGCGGCGTGGTGTTGCTGAATTCCAGGGTCACGTGCCCCTCCCATTCCGGTTCCAGCGGGGTGACGTTCACGATGATGCCGCAGCGGGCATAGGTTGACTTGCCGAGGCAGATCACCAGCACGTCGCGCGGCACCCGGAAATATTCCACCGTGCGCGCCAGCACGAAGGAATTGGGCGGGATCACGCAGACATCGGTCTTGCGGTCGACGAAGCTGTTGGCGGTGAAATGCTTCGGGTCGACCACGGCATTGTCGACATTGGTGAAGATCTTGAACTCGTCCGCCACCCGCGCGTCATAGCCATAGGATGACAGGCCGTAGGAGATGCACCCGTCCCGCTGCTGGCGTTCCACGAAGGGTTGGATCATGCCGGTGGCCTGCGCCTGTTCGCGGATCCAGCGGTCGGAGAGAATCGTCATGGGCGCGGCATAGTCAGGCCGCGCCGAGAGGCAAGCGATCCTGCGGGCACAGGGGTCAGCCCGTGCGGCAGAAGCTCTCCCCCGTGCCGAGATACAGGCATCTCGCATCGCCCTTGCGCGCCTGCAGCCAGTCCCCGTCGATCCCGCGCACGAAATGCACCCGCCCGTCGCTGAGCACCCCGTCATAGGTCTCGACCGCCGGACCGTTGGTCAGCACCAGCGCGTAGCGCTCGGGCGTGGTCCGGGTGACGGTGAGCCGATTGCCCGCCGCATCGGCCCATTGCCCGACATAGGCATCGGGGGCCGCGGCCACCGCGTCGGGTAGCGCAGGCGCCTTGGGCGGCCCGATCTCAGGAGGAGCCTGGGTCTGCGCCACGGCGGATGGCGCCCCGACCGGGGCCGACTGCGTGGGAACGGGGGTGATCGACCCCCCGTCCCACATCCCGTCGGTGCCGAACACAGCCAGTGCGATGATGCCGGCCAGGGCGGCGCCTGCGCCCCACCAGGCCCGCGATGGTCCGGCACCGCCGCGCACGCTCACTTCCCGATCAGGTTGGCGCCTTCACCCAGGTAGAACCCGGTATGCGGCGGCTGGTTGTACGCGACGTTCTGCCATGCGACCGACATGCGGTAGACCGGATCGTGCATCAGCGTGCGCAGGCGCCGTGTCGTGGAATAGGGCGTCGCATAGATCCGCAACTCGCTGGAATCGGTGCTCGGCAGGATCGTCTCCTCGCGCCAGTCGCCCAGGATATCCGCGGTCAGGGACGGGTTCGCCTTGGTGCCGTTGACGCTGACCGTGCCATCGGCCGTCAGCAGGCGGGTGGCGGTGCCCGCTTCCCAGTTCCACTTGTCGATCCGGGTCTGGTCCTGCAGCTCGCGCAGCAGGTCGCCATCCCACCAGATCCCGAAATTGACCGCGCTCGGCCGCCGCGTGCCGATCAGCTCACCGGTGGCGGTGTACAGGTTGTTGCTGCTGGCGGCCCAGGCCTCCGAACCCGGGTGACGCGGATCGATGTCCATCGCCACGCCGCGCCCGATGTCGCTGCTGGCCGGGGTCGACCAGATCACCTGGCCCGTGCGCGCATCCAGCATGGACGACCCGATGCCGCCATTGGTGCGGAAATCCTCGTGCACGCCGTACTTTTCCAGGCCGGGGCGGGACGGGATGTGGTCGGTCACGTGCATGGCATCGCCGTGCTTCAGGTTGCTGTTCCACAGCGCGGTGCCGTTGTCGTCCAGCGCCATCGCGCCGTAGATGATCTCGTCCTTACCGTCGCTGTCCACGTCGGCGATGGCCAGCTGGTGGTTGCCTTGTCCGCGATACTGGCTGCCCGCGACATTGCTGTCGAAGAACCAGCGCTGCGTCAGCTGGCCATTGCGCCAGTCGACCGCCCACAGCGTGGTGCGCGTGTAGTAGCCGCGCGCGAACACGGCCGACGGGCGCGAACCGTCGAAATAGGCTACGCCTGCCAGGAAGCGGTCCACCCGGTTGCCGTAATTGTCACCCCACACCGTGTTGATCTGGCTGGGGGTCGGCGTCAGCGTGTCGGGATGGCGCGGGGGATTGTAGGGGATGGTCGCCATCGCCGCACCCGTCTGGCCGTTGAAGACGCTGAGATATTCCGGCCCGGCCAGCACGTAGCCGGCGGAGTTGCGGTAATCGGCCGCAGCGTCACCGATCACCGTGCTTACGCCATCGACCGTGGCGTCGGCGGTCTTCATCATGACCTCCGCCTTGCCATCCCCGTCGAAGTCATAGACCATGAACTGCGTATAGTGCGCGCCGGCGCGGATATTGCGGCCGAGGTTGATGCGCCACAGCCGCGTCCCGTCCAGCCGGTAGGCGTCGATGAACACGTCGCCGGTCACGCCGGACTGCGAATTGTCCTTCGCATTGGACGGATCCCATTTCAGCACGACCTCGTACCGGCCGTCACCATCCAGATCGCCGACGCTGGCATCGTTGGCGCTGTAGGTGACGCCGGATGCGCCGGTCGGACGGGATAGCGGGATCGACAGGTATCCGGCGGTCCATACGCCAGCGGACGCGCTCGGCGCCTCGGCAATGCCCTTCAGCACCGCGCGCACCGTGTATGTCGACGATGCACTGCCGCCCGTATCGACCAGGTTGGTGCGGTCGGCGATCGGCGTGGGGTTGAGCAGGGTGCCGTCGCGATAGACGTTGAAGCGGATGGCGTTGCTGTCGGTCCGCAGCATGCGCCAGGACACCAGGTTGCCGCCTTCGAGAGCGGGCACGACCACCAGCCCGCGGTCCAGCGTCTCCATCTGCCGCTGCTGCGCCGCCGCGGGCGCAGCCAGGACCATCGTTGCAGCGGTGGCTGCCAGCCAGGCACTTGCCAGCAGGATCCGCTTGCGTCCGAAAACACCCATCACGTTCTCTCCCTTGTCATTCTTATTGTTCTGGACGGACTATCCGGTCTGTCCCGGCACTCTCAGGCTGGGTGATGGTGCATTGGAGAAAAGCGGCCGAAAACCGCCGCTGTCATACATCCCGGTCACGCACTGCGCGCCGGGTGGACTCCCGTCCGATCATGCCATCCTCAACACTTATAATATAAGTGCAAAGCTATCGGCATGCGGATCAGGTGTCGAGAGGCGAGTGATCCTGATACAAAAAGACACACTCTGTCGGCAAACGGCCACGCCAACAGCCTTGACGCGGGCAGGCGCGCCCTCCCGCGAAAGGGAGGGCGCCGTTCCTAGAGGTTCGCCAGCAGCGTGGCGTTGCCGCCCGCCGCCGTAGTGTCCACGGTCGTCACCCGTTCCGTGGCGAAGCGCGCCAGATAATGCGGGCCGCCGGCCTTGGGTCCGGTGCCGGACAGCCCCTCCCCGCCGAAGGGCTGACTGCCGACGACCGCGCCGATCTGGTTGCGGTTGACGTAGAAGTTGCCGACCCGCGCCCGGCGCTCCACCAGCCGGCGGTTGCCTTCGATCCGGCTGTGCAGGCCCAGCGTCAGGCCATAGCCGGTGGCGTTGATCTGCTCGACCACATCGGCCAGCTGGCCGGCGCGGAAGCGGGCGACGTGCAGCACGGGGCCGAAATTCTCCGCCTGCAGGTCGCCGATCGCGTCGATCTCCACGATCGCCGGCGCGACATAGCTGCCGTGTGCGCAGGTCGGCGGCACAACCGCCTGCCAGACATTGCGGCCGGCGACCCGCATTTCGGCCAGATGGTCGTTCAGCTGTCCCTGCGCCTGCCGGTCGATCACCGGTCCGACATCGGTGGCCAGCAGCGCGGGGTCGCCGATCTGCAACGCGTCGAACGCGCCGCGGATCATCGCCAGCATGCTGTCGGCGATATCCTCTTGCAGATACAGCACGCGCAGCGCGCTGCAGCGCTGGCCGGCGCTCTGGAACGCGCTGCTCATCACGTCGCGCGTGACCTGTTCGGGCAGGGCGGAGCTGTCGACGATCAGCGCGTTTTGCCCGCCGGTCTCGGCGATGAACTGCCCGATCGGGCCGGGCCGCATGGCCAGCGCGCGATTGATCAGGTGCGCCGTGGCGGTGGAGCCGGTGAAGGCCACACCGGCCACGCGCGGATCACCGGTCAGCATCCCGCCGACCCGGCCGTCACCCGGGGCCAGCTGCAGCACATCGTCAGGGATGCCGGCCGCATGGCACAGCTGCACCGCGAAGGCGGCGATCAGCGGGGTCTGCTCGGCAGGCTTGGCGATCACGCTGTTGCCGGCCGCCAGCGCGGCGGCGGCGGGGCCGATGAAGATCGCCAGCGGGAAGTTCCACGGGCTGATCGTGACGAACAGGCCACGCCCATGCAGGCGCAGGCGGTTCTCCTCGCCCGTGGGGCCGGGCAGCAGCAGACCGTTGCCGGTGAAATGCCGGCGCGCCTCCTGCGCGTAGAAGCGCAGAAAATCGACGGCCTCGCGCAGCTCCAGCACGGCATCGGGCAGGGTCTTGCCCGCCTCGCGCCGGCACAGCTCCAGGATCTCGTCCGTGTGTTCCTCGAACAGGTCGGCGGCGCGTTCCAGCAGGCGCGCGCGATATTCGCCACCGGCACCGTCCCAGGCGATCTGCGCTGCCGTGCCGCGCGCCAGCATGGCGTCCACATCGGCGGGTTCCGCCTCCAGCACATGGCCGACCAGCGTGCCGTCATGCGGGCTCATCACCGGGCGCGTGCGATCCGCCGCGCCGGCAGCCTCCGCCACGACGGTCGGTGCTGCGCCCCACTCGCGCGCGTCCAGCGCGGCCAGCCGGTCCAGCAGTGGTTCGCGCACCAGGGGGTCGGCCAGGTCCACACCGGCCGAGTTGCGGCGGCCGGGGAAGATGTCGGTCGGCAGCGGGATGGACGGGTTGCGCTGCGGTACCAGCGCGGCCAGCTCCGCCACCGGATCGGTCGCCAGGTCGGCCGCCGGAATGGCGGCATCGGCCATGCGGTTGACGAAGGAGCTGTTGGCGCCGTTTTCCAGCAGGCGCCGCACCAGATAGGCCAGCAGTTCCTTGTGCCCGCCGACCGGGGCATAGATGCGCACGCGGCGGCTGTGCCCTTCGGCGGCAAGGGCGGAATAGACATCCTCCCCCATGCCGTGCAGCCGCTGGAACTCGAAGTCGGGATTGCCCTGGTCCTGCGCCAGCGCCTCGATCGCGCCGATCGTGTAGGCATTGTGCGTGGCGAAGGCGGGATAAAGCACGTCCGCCGCCGCCAGCAGCCGCGCGGCGCAGGCGAGATAGGACACGTCGGTGGCAATCTTGCGGGTGAACACCGGATAGTCGGCAAAGCCGCCCACCTGGCTCTGCTTCACCTCGGCATCCCAGTACGCGCCCTTGACCAGCCGCACCATCAGCCGCCGCCCATGCGCGCGTGCCAGGCTGGCAACCCAGCTGCACAGCGGCACGGCGCGCTTCTGATAGGCCTGCAGCGCCAGGCCGAAGCCTTCCCACTGTCGCCCGTCGGCGCGCCGGAACAGCGCATCATCCGCCACCAGCACCTCGATGATGTCGAGGCTCAGCTCCAGCCGCTCGGCTTCCTCGGCATCGATGGTGAAGTGGATGTCAGCATCGCGCGCTGCCACCGCCAGTTCGCGCACGATCGGCACCAGCGCGTCACGCGCAACCTCGGCATGGAGGTAGTCGTAGCGGGGATAGAGCGCCGACAGCTTGACCGAGATGCCCGGGCTGTCTGCCACGCCGGCTGCGGACTCGCGCGCCAGCCGGCGGATCGCCGCCATGTAGCTGTCGCGGTAGCGGGTCGCGTCGGCGAAGGTCATCGCTGCCTCGCCCAGCATGTCGAAGCTGTGTGTCAGGCCGCGGCGCCGTTCCGGATCGGCGCGCTTCAGCGCCTCTTCCATGTCCCGGCCGAACACGAACTGCCCACCCAGAATGCGCATGGCCTGCAGCGTGGCCTGGCGGATCACCGGCTCGCCCAGCCGGCCGACCGCCCGGCGCAGGCTGCTGGCGAACCCGGCATCGGCCTTGCTGCCGCCGCGCAGCACCTCGCCCGTCAGCATCAGGCTGAAGGTCGCGGCATTGACGAAGGTGGAGGAGGATTCGCCCAGATGTTCCGACCAGTCGATCCCGGCCAACTTGTCATGGATCAGCGCGTCGGCGGTGTCGGCATCGGGCACGCGCAGCAATGCCTCTGCCAGGCACATCAGCGCGATCCCCTCCTGCGTGCCCAGGCCATAACTTTGCAGAAAGGCGTCCAGCCCGCTGGCCTTGCGCTGCCGCGCGCCTTCCACCAGCCGGATGGCCAGGGCACGGGCTTCGCCATGCGCCTCACGCGCAGGTGCGGCCTGGCGCAGCCGTTCGGCAATGCAGGCAGCTTCGTCTTGACGGTAGGCGGTGCGGAGCGCGGAGCGATCGATCATTTTTCGCCCTTGGACCTGTCAAATCGACGGCGCAAGCGGCGCGCGACGGGCGCTATTCTGTTGCCGGACAGGCCGGTGCAACTGCCCGCAAATTGCTGGTTCGGCTGGTAAAACGCAACCGCGGGCAAGGCGCCGCGGAACGACTCCGCAGCGCCCCGGCCGGCAGCTATTCCGCCGCCTCGGCTTCGACCCTGGCATGGGCTGCCTGTTCGTTGCGGACATATTCCAGGGTTGCCAGGAAGCGCTCGGCATCCAGCGCCGCCATGCAGCCGCTTCCGGCCGCGGTCACCGCCTGGCGATAGGTGTGGTCGGCCACATCGCCGCAGGCGAACACGCCGGGCCGGTTGGTCTTGGGCGTGCCCGGCTCCACCACGATGTAGCCATTGTCGTCCATCTCCAGCTTGCCCTGGAACAGGCTGGTGGAGGGGGCATGGCCGATCGCCACGAAGGCACCGTCGCAGACGAAGTCGCTGAACTCGCCCGTCTCCATGTCGCCCAGCACCAGATGGGTCAGGCCGCCCTGCATCGGATCGCCTTCGAAGCTTTCGACCCGCTTGTTCCACAGCACCTTGATCTTGGGGTGGACGAACAGCCGGTCCTGCAGGATCCGCTCCGCGCGCAGGTCGCCCCGGCGGTGGATCAGCGTGACCTCCTCCGCATGGTGCGTCAGGTACAGCGCCTCTTCGACCGCGGTGTTGCCACCGCCGATCACCGCGACCTTCTTGCCGCGATAGAAGAACCCGTCGCAGGTGGCGCAGGCGCTCACGCCCTTGCCGCCCAGCGCCTGTTCGCCCGGCACGCCCAGCCATTTGGCCTGCGCGCCGGTGGCGATCACCAGCACGTCGCCGACATATTCGTCGCCGCTGTCACCCTTCGCGCGAAAGGGGGTGCCACTGTCGATGTCCACCTCGGTGATGGTGTCCCAGATCATGCGGGTGCCGACATGTTCGGCCTGCGCCTGCATTTCCGTCATCAGCCACGGGCCCTGCACCACGTCGCGAAAGCCGGGATAGTTTTCCACATCGGTGGTGATGGTCAGCTGCCCGCCGGGCTGCAGGCCCTGCACCACGATCGGCTCCATCCCTGCACGCGCGCCATAGATGGCCGCCGTCAGCCCCGCCGGGCCGCTGCCGATGATCAGCATCCGCGTGGTGTGCGTCGTCATGTCTGCCAAAAGTTCCCGTCCGTCGATCCAGCGGCTCAGGTGGCGCCTGGATGGCGGCGGATCAAGCCCGGTCGCAACAGTGCTGGACTTGTTAGCCTCCTATGTCCAGAGGGCTCCAGGACAGTGGAGCGGAGCGTGGAAGCGTCGGTGCGGTTGGCCTGCACCGCGAACGAGGCCATGAATGTGTCACTGAATCGAGAATGAGCATGGACAGTACCAAGAGCGACCAGCCCGAAGGTCGCGCCGCCAGCGCCTTCGCCATCTATCGCGAAGGCGGCACCACGCCGGATATCCGCCTGACGATCAACCTGGTGCTGGTCGCCCGCCGGTGGCGCGCGCTGCTGGACGAGAAGCTGCGCCCGATCGGCCAGAGTTCCGCCCGGATGGAGGCGATGTCCGCCATCATGAACGCGCCCGACCCCAACGCGCAGATCGACATTGCCAAGCGGCTGCGCATCGAAGGGCCGACCATGACGCGCATGGTCGACACGCTCAGCCGGGACGGGCTGGTCGCGCGCGAGCAGGCGCCACATGACCGGCGCACCAACTACGTCACCATCACCGATGCCGGCCTGACCGCGCTGGAGGAGATCTTCGGCGTGGTGGACCCGTTGCGTGACCGCCTGTTCGAAGGGTTCACCCCCGAACAGGTCGTCACCCTGACGGATCAGCTGGCGCTGTTGCTGGAACGGCTGGACGACGGACTGCCGGAGCCGGAGGGCGACTGACGCCCCGAGATGGGCATGCAGGCTGGAACGATGGTGCCGGGCAGGGTTTGAGTAGGCGAACCGAACACCTGACGATCCGGGAGATCGCCCTTGCCTGCTGCCGCCTTGCAGATTGTCCGCGCCTATGACCGCAACCAGTCGGAGGCCGGCACCGCGGGGCAAGCCGCCACCGGTGGCGCGGATGGATGGATCATCGAACTGCCCGGCCTGTTCGATCCGGCGATCGACGCGCCGCTGCGCGAGTGGGTGACGGCGGCAAAGGCCGCCGGGGCACGGCTGATCCTGCAGGCGGACCCGGCCCGGTTCGTGCACGACCATCCGCTGGTCGCCGCCAACCCGGCCGCCTTTGCCCTGCGCAGCGACGGAGCCCCGCGTGGCATCGTCGACCCGCGCAAGCCGATGCCGCTGACGGGCGAGGCCCGCGCACGCTTCCGCGACCCTGCCTGGCAGCCGCTGTTCGCCGGCATACTGGCGGAGCGGCTGGCCGAGCTGGCGCAGGCGGGCCTTGCCGGCCTGCGGCTGGCACCCGGATCGCTGTCGCCTGCCTTGTTTGCCGCAATACGGGAGCAGCTGGTCCGGAGCGCACCGGAGTTCCTGTTCATCGCCGGGCCTGCAGGGGCAGACCGGGCGGGGATGCTGGCGCTGGCGGGGGCCGGCTGCGATTATCTCGTATCCTCGTTCGGCTGGTGGGATGGTGCCGCCCCGTGGCTGCTGGAGGAGCTGAACATCCTGTCCCGCGCGGGGCGCGTGCTGCATGAACTGCCGGGCGGTGCGAGCGCGTGTCAGGCCGCCCTGGCGCAAGCCCTCGGCGGTGGAGTGATCCTGCCCGCCAGCAGCGAACTGACGGTGCAGCCGGCTGGTGCGGCGGCGTTCTCCGGCCCGCTGGTGCGCCTGTCCTCCGGCGCCGATCCGGTGCTGGCGCTCCTGCGCACCGACGGGGCCGATGCGCGGCTGGCCACCCGGGCGGAGCTGATCCTCGCCAATGGCGGCAGTGACGAGGCGGTGGTGACATCTGCGCAGCTGTCCGTCGCCGGTGCCCGCTTCACCGCCGGCATCACGCCCGTGACGCTGGCCGCGGGCGAGGTCAGCCGCGTCACGCTGGATGCCGCGAAGCCCATCACGGCGCAGCCGCCACGCACCGATCCTGCCGCGCTGGCATCCATGCCGCGGCTGGTGCTGGAAGCGATCGAGCCGGTGGTGGATGGCGGCGCCTTTGCCGCCAAGCGCGTGGTGGGGGAGGACGTGACCGTCACTGCCACCCTGTTCGGCGACGGGCACGAACAGCTCGCGGCCGAACTGCTGTGGCGCGCGGGCGACGGTGACGAATGGCAGCGCGTGGCCATGGAGCAGCTGCCCAATGATCGCTGGCGCGCCCGCTTTCCGCTGACCCGCCTTGGCCGGCACCAGTTCGTGGTGGAAGGCTGGCTGGATCGCTGGGGCGGGTTCCGCCGCGACTTCCGCAAGAAGGTCGTGGCCGAGGTCGCGCAGCCGGTCGACCATGCCGAAGGCCGCGCCATCGTGGCCGAAGCGATCGCGCGCATGACGGGCGACGTGCGCAAGCAGCTGGCCGGGCTGCTGCCCCGGCTGGAAAGCGCCAGCGAGGCAGACAGCGTGACGCTGCTGCTGTCGGACGAACTGGCGCAGCTGATGGCGACGGCAGATGACCGCCCCTTCCGCATCGTCAGCGCGCCAGCGCTCGTCGATGCCGAGCGGGTCGAGGCGCGTTTCTCCAGCTGGTACGAGATCTTCCCGCGCTCCATTACCGAAGACAAGGCGCGGCACGGCACCTTTGCCGATGTGATCGGCATCCTGCCGCATGTGCGCGATATGGGCTTCGACACGCTGTACTTCCCGCCGATTCACCCGATCGGTACCGCCAATCGCAAGGGGCCGAACAACACGCTGACGCCCGGGCCGGACGATGTCGGCAGCCCTTACGCCATCGGCAGTCCCGATGGCGGGCACGATGCGCTGCACCCGGAACTGGGCAGCTTCGACGATTTCCGCAGGCTGGTCGCCGCCGCGCACGAGCATGGGCTGGAGATCGCGCTGGACTTCGCCATCCAGTGTTCGCCCGATCATCCGTGGCTGAAGGAGCACCCCGGCTGGTTCGCCTGGCGTCCGGATGGCAGCATGAAATATGCGGAGAACCCGCCCAAGAAGTACCAGGACATCGTCAATGTCGATTTCTATGCGCCGGATGCGATCCCCGGCTTGTGGAACGCCTTGCGTGACGTGATCCTGCTGTGGGTGGCGGAAGGGGTGAAGACCTTCCGCGTGGACAACCCGCACACCAAGACGCTGCCGTTCTGGGAATGGATGATCGGGGAGGTCCGCAGCCTGCATCCGGAGGTGATCTTCCTGTCCGAAGCCTTCACCCGGCCAACCATGATGTACCGTCTGGCCAAGGTCGGCTTCAGCCAGAGCTACACCTATTTCACCTGGCGTGACCACAAGGCGGAGCTGACCGAATATATCGAGGAGCTGACGACAACGGCGCCGAAGGAGTTCTACCGCCCGCACTTCTTCGTCAACACGCCCGACATCAACCCGCACTTCCTGCAGACCGGCGGCCGCCCCGCGCACCGCATCCGTGCAGTGCTGGCGGCGACGCTGTCCGGCCTGTGGGGCGTATATTCCGGGTTCGAGCTGTGCGACGCCGCGCCGCTGGGGCCAGGCAAGGAGGAGTATCTCGACAGCGAGAAGTACGAGATCCGCCCGTACCAGGCGCGCCGGACCGGCGACATCGTGGACGATATCACGCTGCTGAACCATCTGCGCCGCGCGCATCCGGCACTGCAGACGCATCTCAACACGCGCTTCTATGCCACCGACAGCGATCAGATCATCTGGTACGGCAAGCCCGCCGTCGGCGATGGCGCACTGGCGGAGATGATCATGGTGATGGTCAACATGGATCCGCATAACGCCCATGGCTGCACATACGAGGTGCCGTTGTGGCAGTTCGGCCTGCCCGATCACGGCACGATCGCGGTCGAGGATCTGGCGAAAGGCAACAGCTTCCAGCTGCACGGCAAGGCGCAGACCATCCACCTGACCCCGGACGAACCCTATCGCATCTGGCGCTTCAGCCTGCCCAAGGACGCATCGTGACCGAACTTGCCCCCTCCACCACCAGCGCAACCTTTGTCGATCCGGCGGACGATCGGCAGTGGTACAAGGATGCGGTCATCTACCAGCTGCACGTCAAGTCGTTCTTCGATGCGAACAATGACGGGATCGGCGACTTTGCCGGGCTGATGGAGAAGCTGGACTACATCGCCGACCTGGGCGTGACGGCGATCTGGCTGCTGCCCTTCTACCCCTCGCCCCGGCGCGACGACGGCTACGACATTGCCGAGTATCGCGATGTGTCGCCTGACTACGGCACGATCGAGGAGCTGCGCGCGCTGATCGACGCCGCGCATGCGCGTGGCATCCGGGTCATCACGGAACTGGTCATCAATCACACATCCGACCAGCACCCCTGGTTCCAGGCCGCGCGCAAGGCGCCGCCGGGCAGCCCGGAGCGGGACTTCTATGTCTGGTCGGACGACGACAAGCTGTATTCCGGCACCCGCATCATCTTCCTGGACACGGAGAAATCCAACTGGACCTGGGATGAGGAGGCGGGCGCCTATTTCTGGCACCGGTTCTATTCGCACCAGCCGGACCTGAACTTCGACAATCCGGCCGTGCTGCAGGAAGTGCTGGACGTCATGCACTTCTGGCTGGACGCCGGGATCGATGGCTTGCGGCTGGATGCGATCCCCTACCTGATCGAGCGGGACGGCACCTCCAACGAGAACCTGGGCGAGACCCACGAGGTCCTGAAGAAGATCCGCGCCGACCTGGACCAGCATTACCCCGGCCGGATGCTGCTGGCGGAGGCCAACATGTGGCCGGAGGACACGCAGCAATATTTCGGTGCGCGGGAGGACGTGACGGAGGAATGCCACATGGCGTTCCATTTCCCGCTGATGCCGCGCATGTACATGGCAGTGGCGCAGGAAGACCGCTTCCCAATCACCGACATCATGCGGCAGACGCCCGACATCCCGGAGGATGCGCAATGGGCGATCTTCCTGCGCAACCATGACGAGCTGACGCTGGAAATGGTGACGGATGCGGAGCGGGATTACCTCTGGAACACCTACGCCGCCGATCGCCGCGCGCGCATCAATCTGGGCATCCGGCGCCGCCTGGCGCCATTGATGGAGCGGGACCGGCGCCGCATCGAGCTGATGAACGCGCTGCTGCTGACCATGCCCGGTACCCCGGTGCTGTATTATGGCGACGAGATCGGCATGGGCGACAACATCTTCCTGGGGGATCGGGATGGCGTGCGCACGCCGATGCAATGGTCGCCGGACCGCAATGGCGGCTTCTCCAAGGCCGATCCTGCCACGCTGACGCTGCCGGCGATCCAGGATCCGCTCTACGGCTATGCCGCGGTGAACGTGGAGGCGCAGGAGCGTGACCGCCACTCGCTGCTCAACTGGGTCAAGCGGGCGCTGGCCGTGCGCCGCCGCTACCAGGCGTTCGGACGGGGCGAGCAGTGCTTCCTGCGACCGGCCAACCGCCGGATCCTGGCCTATCTGCGCACCTTCGAAGGGGCAAACGGGCCGGAGACGATCCTGTGCGTGGCCAATCTGGGCCGGAATGCGCAGGCGGTGGAGCTGGACCTGCACGAATATGAAGGCCGCACCCCGGTGGAGCTGACCGGCGGCGAATCCTTCCCGGCCATCGGCCAGCTGCCATACCTGCTGACGCTGCCGCCATACGGCTTCCTGTGGTTCGAGCTGACGCAGGGCGACGCGCCCGGCTGGGCCAGCGCGGCGCCGTCGCTCGACAGCGAGCGGCACACCTTCGTGCTGCGGCCGGAACTGGCCGACGTGGCCCGGGGTGGCAACCGTGCCGTGCTGGAGGGCGACATCCTGCCCGCCTATCTGGGTGGTCGCCGCTGGTTCGGTGGCAAGGATGCGCGGATCGACGGCGTCAGCCTGCTGCGCACCACCGCGCTGCCCGGCGCGGACGACCTGCTGCTGGGCGAGCTTGCCGTGACCAGCGATGGCGAGGAGGCGATCTATACCCTGCCGCTGGGCATTACCTGGGAAGGCGAGCGGTCCGGGCCTTTTGCCAGCAACCTGGCGCTGGGGCGGGTGCGCCGTGGGCGCAATGTCGGGCTGCTGACCGACGGGTTCGCCACCCTGACCTTCGCCAGCAGCGTGTTGGCCGCCATGCGTGACGGGGTGACGGTGCCGGCTGACGGCGGCGAACTGCGCTTCGCCGCGACGCCCGCCTTCGACCTGGAGCCGGAGGGCGAGCCGGAATGGCTGTCCGCCGAACAGTCGAACTCGACCGTGATCGTCGGCCAGCAGGCGGTGCTGAAGCTGCTGCGCAAGCTGGCGCCCGGCGTACACCCTGATGCGGAGATGACCCGCTATCTGGGCGAGAACGGGTTCGCCAACGTGCCGGCCGTCATGGGCACGGTGACCCGCGTGGACGAGAGCGGCGAGGAGACGCTGCTGATGATCGCGCAGGCCTTCGTCTACAATCAGGGCGATGGCTGGCAGTGGACGCTGAACGCGCTGGAGCGGCTGTCGACCGATACGGACTGGAGCTTCTCCAATTACGAGAACTTCGCCGCCAATCTGGGGCGCCGCCTGGCGGAGATGCACGAGGTGCTGGCGCGCCCGACCGGCAATGCCGACTTCGCGCCCGAGCAGATGAGCGCCGCCGATGCAGAGGCGCTGGGTGCGCGGGTCGCGGGTGAGGTGGCGCAGGCGATCGGCCGGCTGGCCGATACCGAGCTGTCGGAAGACGTGGCGGCGGATGCCGGCTGGCTGGCCGACAATCGGGCCGCCATCACCGATGCGATTGCCGAACTGGCGAAGCAGGCCGAGGGACAGCAGCGCATCCGCATCCATGGCGACCTGCATCTGGGGCAGGTGCTGATGACCGGGCATGATGTAATGATCATCGATTTCGAAGGCGAGCCGGCCCGGCCGCTGCATGAACGCCGGGCCAAGGATCTGCCGGCGCGCGACGTGGCCGGCATGCTGCGGTCCTTCGATTATGCCGCCGCGGTTGCCGGCAGCAACCGTCCGGCGGCATCCGAAAGCCACGAGGAACGCGCAGGCGAGGGAGCGGAGATGTTCCGTCGCCGTGCGATCGAGGCGTTCCTGGAAGGCTATCACGGGACGGAGAAGCGCGATCCGATGATGCTGCTCTTCGTACTGGAGAAGGCCGCTTACGAAATCGGCTACGAGGCGGCGAACCGCCCCGACTGGATCGGCGTGCCGGCCGGCGGACTGGCGCAGGCAGCGCGCGCATTGCTGCAGGAGAATGGTGAATGACCGAGATGCTTCCTGCCGCCGCCGCGGCCATGCTGGAAGGCCGGCTGGACAATCCCTTCGCCTTCCTGGGCGCGCATCGCGAGGGCGATGCCGTGATTGTGCGCACCTTCCAGCCCGGTGCGGCAAAGGTGGAGGCGATGCAGGGCCGCGCCGCCAGCCCGCTGGCAGAGGCCGCCCCCGGCCTGTTCAGCGGCCCGCTGGCGAATGACGGGGCCTATCTGCTGCGCATCACCTGGCCCGATGGCACGGTGCAGGAGACGGAGGATCCATACGCTTTCGGGCTGGTCCTGTCCGAGTTCGACCTGCACCTGTTCACCGAAGGCCGGCACTTCGACCTGGCGCGCGTGTTCGGCGCGCAGCCCGTCACGGTGGACGGTGTCAGGGGTGTCAACTTCGCAGTGTGGGCGCCCAATGCCCGCCGTGTCAGCGTGGTGGGCGACTGGAACAGCTGGGACGGCCGCCGCCACCCGATGCGCGCCCGCCATCCCACCGGCGTGTGGGAGCTGTTCGTGCCGCGGCTGGCCGCCGACACCCGGTACAAGTTCGAGGTCGCGGGTGCGGATGGCTCGATCGTGCAGAAGGCCGATCCGCTGGCCCGTGCGACCGAAGCGCCCCCCGCCACCGCGTCCATCGTCGCGCCCGTGCCGGACTTCCGCTGGACCGACAGCGACTGGATGGAGGAGCGTGCCGCCAGGCAGGCGCCCGACGCGCCGATCAGCGTGTATGAGGTCCATGCCGGATCGTGGATGCGGACGCAGGGCGAGACGGGTGAGGTGCTGGACTGGGCCGGGCTGACCGAACGGCTGGTCCCCTATGTGGCGGGCATGGGCTTCACCCATGTGGAACTGCTGCCGATCATGGAGCATCCGTTCGGCGGATCGTGGGGCTACCAGCCGCTCGGCCAGTTCGCGCCTTCGGCCCGGTTCGGCACGCCGGACGATTTCGCCGGCTTCGTGGATGCCTGCCACCGGGCGGGCGTGGGCGTGATCCTGGACTGGGTGCCGGCGCATTTCCCGACGGATGCGCATGGCCTGGCCATGTTCGACGGCACGCCGCTGTACGAACATGCCGACCCGCGGGAGGGGTTCCACCAAGACTGGAACACGCTGATCTACAATCTGGGGCGCAACGAGGTGTCCGGCTTCCTGCTGGCGAGCGCGCTCTGGTGGCTGGAGACGTTCCATGTGGACGGGCTGCGCGTCGATGCCGTCGCGTCCATGCTGTACCGCGACTACAGCCGCAATCAGGGTGAGTGGGTGCCCAACGTGCATGGCGGGCGGGAAAATCTGGAGTCGGTCGCGTTCCTGAAGACCATGAACACGCTGGTGGCCGAACGCTGCCCTGGGGCGATCACCATTGCCGAGGAAAGCACCGCGTGGCCGGGCGTGTCGGCGCCGGTCGCGCATGGCGGGCTGGGCTTCGACTACAAGTGGAACATGGGCTGGATGCACGACACGCTCCAGTATTTCGAGCGGGATCCCATGTACCGCAAATGGCACCATGGGGAGCTGACCTTCCCGATGGTCTATGCCTATTCGGAAAAGTACGTCCTGCCGATCAGCCATGACGAGGTGGTCCACGGCAAGGGATCGCTGTGGGACAAGATGCCGGGCGATCCTTGGCGCAAGAGCGCGAACCTGCGCGCCTATCTCGCCTTCATGTGGACGCATCCGGGCAAGAAGCTGCTGTTCATGGGCTGTGAACTGGGCGCGCCGAAGGAGTGGAACCATGATGCCACGCTGCCCTGGCACCTGCTAGACGAGCCCGATCATGCCGGCATCCAGACGCTCGTGCGGGACCTGAACCGGCTTTATGCGGCCGAGCCGGCTTTGCATAAGTTGGATACGGAACCCGGCGGCTTCTTCTGGCTTGTGCCCGATGATGCAGACAACAGCGTGTACGCCTTCGTGCGGGCGGGTGGCGGCGGGGCGCCGATGGCGGTGATCGTCAACATGACGCCCCAGCCGCACCAGTCCTATCGCGTGGGCCTGCCGCAGGGGGGGCGCTGGATGGAAGTCCTGAACACCGATGCCGCGATCTATGGCGGCAGCAACTGGGGCAATGACGGGCAGGTCATGGCCGATGGCCATGGCTGCCACGGTCAGCCGCATTCCGCCGGCGTCAACCTGCCGCCGCTGGGCGTGGTCGTCCTGAAGGCGGGCACTTGAGCCTGAGCCCGCTGCCCGACCGCCTGCAACCGGGATCGCCATACCCGCTGGGCGCTACGTTCGACGGGCTGGGCGTCAACTTCGCGGTGTTTTCCGCCAACGCGGACGGGATGGAGCTGTGCCTGTTCGATCCGCAGGGCGGCAAGGAGATCGCCCGGCTGCCGCTGAACGAATGCACGGACGAGGTATGGCACGGCTACCTGCCCTATGCCCGGCCCGGCCTGCTGTACGGCTTCCGCGCGCATGGCCGGTACGAGCCGGAGCAGGGGCATCGCTTCAACCCGAACAAGCTGCTGCTCGATCCCTATGCCCGGATGCTGCACGGCGATGTGCGCTGGAATGAATCGCTGCACGGCTACCGCCTGCGCTCCCCTCGCAAGGATCTGAGCTTCGACAAGCGCGACAGCGCCTCCGCCATGCCCAAGGGCGTGGTGGTGACGGATGCGTTCGACTGGGGCAACGATGTGCGGCCCAACGTGCCGTGGTCGGAAACTGTGATCTACGAAGCGCATGTGAAGGGCATGACCCGCCTGCTGGAGGACGTGCCCCGGCGCGAGCGCGGCACCTATAGCGCGCTGGCCCATCCCACCGTAATCGATCACCTGAAGCGGATCGGCGTCACCACGCTGGAGCTGCTGCCGATCCACGCCTTCGCGCAGGACCAGCGGCTGCAGGAGGCCGGGCTCGCCAATTACTGGGGCTACAACACGCTGGGCTTCTTCGCGCCCGAACGCCGCTACATGGCGGGCAGTAGCGGGGACGAGCTGCGTATCGCCATCCGCCGGCTGCATGCCGCCGGGATCGAGGTGATCCTGGACGTGGTCTACAACCACACGGCGGAGGGGAGCGAGCTGGGGCCGACCCTGTCCTTCCGCGGGCTGGACAATGCCACCTATTACCGGCTGGTGCAGGATGACCGGCGCTATTGCGTCAACGACACCGGCACCGGCAACACGCTGGACCTCAGCCATCCGCGCGTGATCCAGATGGTCGCGGATTCCCTGCGCCACTGGGTGCAGAGCTACCATGTGGACGGTTTCCGCTTCGACCTGGGCGTGACCCTGGGGCGGGATGGCAACAATGGCTTCGATCCGCGCAGCGGGTTCTTCGACGTGCTGCGGCAGGATCCGGTGCTGGGACAGGTGAAGCTGATCAGCGAGCCGTGGGACATCGGTCCCGGCGGCTACCAGCTGGGCAACCACCCGCCGGGCTTCGCCGAATGGAACGACAAGTTCCGCGACGTGACGCGCAGCTACTGGAACGGCGCACCAGGCGCCCGGCCCGAATTCGCCAACCGCATTGCTGGCAGCGCCGACCTGTTCGACCGGCGTGCGCGCCGGCCCTGGGCCAGCGTCAACTTCGTGTCTGCACATGACGGTTTCACGCTGGCCGACCTCGTCAGCTACAACGACAAGCACAACGAGGCGAACAACGAAGACAACCGGGACGGCCATTCCAACAACCATTCGCGCAACTGGGGTGCGGAAGGGGCGACGGACGATCCCGCCATCACCGGCCTGCGCGACCGGGTGGCCCGGTCGATGCTGACCACCCTGTTTGCCTCGCTCGGCACGCCCATGCTGCTGGGCGGCGACGAGTTCGGGCGCACGCAGAACGGCAACAACAACGCCTATTGCCAGGACAACGAGCTGAGCTGGTTCGACTGGGACCAGTTGCGCAGCGATCGCGGCCGGGCGCTGAGCGACTTCGTCCGCCGGCTGACGGCCGTGCGCCGGGAATATCCGCTGCTGCGCGCGGGCAAGTTCCTGCATGGGGAGGAGGAGATCGCCCCCGGCATGCTCGACATCGACTGGTTCGACGAGCGGGGCGAGCACCTGTCGCAGGAGGACTGGCACAATCCTGAAGGGCGTGCGCTGCTGATGCGGCGGGTGCGCCGGCGCGAGGATGGCGTGCTGGAAGTGGTGTCCATGCTGATGAACGGGTCGGACGATCCGCTGACCTTCAACCTGCCCAGGCCATCGCGGGAGCGGCGGCTGGTGATCGACAGCGCCGATCCGACCGCGCCCGAGCGGGAGATCGGCGACATGGTCGAAGTGCAGGCCCATGCCGTGGTGCTGATTGTCGGCACCGGGACACAGGGCGATAACAATCCGGACGGTGGAGAATGAAGATGCGCTGGGGGCCGGAACTGCTGGGCGGCGGGCGCGCCCGGTTCAACCTGTGGGCGCCTGATCGCGCCGGCGTGATGCTGGAGCTGGAGGGGGCGCAGACGCTGCCCATGGAGCATGGCGCGGATGGCTGGTTCACGGCGGAGACGGAGGCCACGCCCGGCGCCCGCTACCGCTTCCGGCTGGATGCCGACCTGGCCGTGCCCGATCCGGCATCGCGCCAGCAGGCCGCTGGCGAGGATGGCGGCGTCCATGGCTGGAGCGTGCTGACCGATCCGGACGAGTATCGCTGGCAGACGACCGGCTGGCAGGGCCGGCCCTGGCCGGAGGCCGTGATCATGGAGGTGCATGCCGGCGTGCTGGGCGGCTTTGCCGGCGTCGCCGCACTGCTGCCGCAACTGGCGCAGCAGGGCATCACGGCCGTGCAGCTGATGCCGGTCAATGCGTTCACCGGTACGCGCAACTGGGGCTATGACGGTGTGCTGCCCTATGCCGTCGCCGGGGCATATGGCACGCCGGACGAGCTGAAGGCGCTGGTGGATGCGGCGCACGATCTGGGGCTGATGGTCTTCCTGGATGTGGTCTACAACCATTTCGGGCCGGACGGGAACTACCTGGGCGCCTATGCCGCGGGCTTCTTCGACGAACATGCGCATACGCCATGGGGCGGCGCGGTCGCCGTCAGCCGTGATCCGGTACGCCGCTTCTTCATCGACAATGCGCTGATGTGGCTGCGCGACTACCGGATCGACGGCCTGCGCTTCGATGCTGTGCATGCGATCGCCGACAACGCGTTCCTCGACACCATGGCGCGCGAGATCCGCGCCGCGCTGCCCGACCGGCAGACCCATCTGGTGCTGGAGAACGAGAACAACGATCCCGACCGGCTTGCCCCCGGACTGTATGATGCGCAGTGGAACGACGACTTCCACAATGTGCTGCATGTGATCCTGACGGGCGAGCGCGAAGGCTATTACGAAGGCTTTGCCGAACGTGCGACGGAGCGGCTGGCCCGCTGCCTGGCGGAAGGCTTCATCTATCAGGGCGAGGATAGCGGCCACGGCCCACGCGGGGCGCCCAGCGGCCATCTGCCGGCGGGGCGCTTTGTCACCTTCCTCCAGAACCACGACCAGGTCGGCAATCGCGCGCTGGGCGAACGACTGATCAGCCTGACCGATGCCGGCAAGCTGCGCGCTGCGACTGCACTGCAGCTGCTATGCCCGCAGGTGCCGTTGCTGTTCATGGGGGAGACGGAGGGCAGCACCACGCCTTTCCTGTTCTTCACCGACTTCCATGACGAGCTGGCGGACGCGGTGCGCGAAGGCCGCCGCAAGGAGTTCGCGCATTTCGCCGCCTTCTCCGACCCGGAGGCGCGCGAGGGCATCCCCGATCCCAACGACCCCGCCACCTTCACCCGCTCCATGCCCGAGCCGGGCCCGGATGCGGCGGAGTGGCGCAGCTTCTATGCCGACCTGCTGGCCCTCCGCGACGCCTATGTCGTACCGGGGATCGAGGGCGCGCATTCGGCGGGGGCCGAGGTGCTGGGCGAGGGCGCCATCGCCGCCCGCTGGCTGCTGGGTGATGGTTGCACGCTGGGACTGGCCTTCAACCTGGGCGATGCCCCCGTGATTTTCCCTTCGCCGGAGGGCCGGGTCCTGTTCGAACTGGGGGAGGCCGGCACGCCGGCCAGCTTTGTTGCATGGATCGCGAAATGAGTGCCGTGACGGAACTGGCCCGCGCGGTCGGGCTGCAGCCCGAATGGGATGACGCGCAGGCCAGGCCGCAGGTCACCGCCGAGGATGACCTCGCCCGGGTGCTGGCTGCGCTCGGCTATCCCGCCGGCAGCGAGGCGGAGATCGCCGCATCGCACGAGAAGCTGGCGGCGGAGCGGGCGGCCCGCAATTTCCTGTCTGTAGATCTGGGTGACGACCTGCTGATCAACGATGTCGGCATGGCCAAGGCCGAGGTCATGCTGGAGGATGGCGGCGGCATGATCCTGCCGCTGACGGCATATGGCAGCGGTCAGCTGCGCCTGCCCACTTCGCGCATCACCACGCCCGGCTACCACCAGCTGCAGGTCGGCGGGCGGGACTACACGCTGGCGGTGGCGCCGCGGCGCTGCTTCAGCTTCGCCGATGCGGCGCCCGGCCGCCGGCTGTGGGGCAGCGCGGCGCAGATCGCCTCGCTGGTCGATGACCGCCCGTCCGCCTTTGGCGATTTCGGCACGCTGGCCGGGGCCGCCGCGGCGCTGGGGCAGGCGGGGGCGGATGCGCTGGCGATCAGCCCGGCGCATGCACTGTTTCCGGCCGATCCCTCGCGCTTCTCGCCCTATGCGCCGTCCAGCCGGCTGTTCCTCAACATCCTGTATGCCGATCCCCGGCTGGTCGGCGGCACGCTGCCCGGCGGGGCCGGTGGCGAGCTGATCGACTGGGCGGAGGCCATCCCGGCGCGCATCGCCGCCTTGCGCGCGGCCTATGATGCGCGCAGCGATGCCGTGCGGCAGCAGGTCGCCGCCTTCGAGGCGAAGGGCGGACAGGAGCTGCGGCTGCATGCCACCTTCGATGCGCTGCATGCGCATTTCTTCGCCACCGGGGCTGGCGGCTGGCAGGGCTGGCCGCCGGAGTTCCACGATGCGCAGGGCACGGCCGTGCAGCGGTTTGCGGACGAGCATGCGGAGGAAATCGGCTTCTACCTGTTCGCGCAATGGCTGGCTGAAGGCAGCCTGGCTGCCGCGCAGGGCGCTGCCAAGCAGGCCGGCATGGCGATCGGTCTGATCGCCGACCTGGCGGTGGGCATGGACGGCGGCGGCAGCCATGCATGGAGCCGGCCGGACGATCTGCTGACCGGGCTCAGCATCGGCGCGCCGCCCGATCTGCTGGGGCCGCAGGGGCAGGACTGGGGCATCACCAGCTTCGCGCCGATGGCCTTGCAGCGGACCGGCTTCGCCGGCTTCATCGGCACGGTTCGGTCCGCCATCACCCATGCCGGCGGCATCCGCATCGATCACATCCTGGGGCTCAACCGTCTGTGGCTGGTGCCGCATGGCGTGCCGTCGAAACAGGGCGCCTACATCACCTACCCGCTGGACGATTACCTGCGCATCCTGGCGATCGAGAGCCACCGGGCCAGGGCCGTGGTGATCGGCGAGGATCTTGGCACCGTGCCGGAGGGCCTGCGCCCGCGGCTGGCGGCGCGCGCGGTGCATGGCATGAACGTGCTGTGGTTCGAACGCGAGGATGACGGGGCCTTCATCCCCCCGGCCGACTATCGCGCATCCTCCGTCGCCATGACCGGCACGCACGACCTGGCCACGGTCGCCGGCTGGTGGAAGGGCCGCGACGTCGACTGGGCCTGGCGGCTCGGCCGCTCGCGTGCCGACAGCAAGGATGATGACCTGCACGAACGCCAGCGGGACCGCGCGCAATTGTGGGAGGCCATCCGCCAGACCGGATCGGCGCACGGGCCATGCCCGGCCGACTGGGACCGCGACCCGGTGGTGGACGCCGCCGCCGCACATATCGGCACCGCATCCGCCGAACTAGTGATCCTGCCGCTGGAGGATCTGGTCGGGCTGGACGAACAGCCCAACCTGCCCGGCACGATCGACGAACATCCCAACTGGCGCCGGCGCCTGCCCGCGCCCGTGCCCGACCTGCTGGCCAGCCCGCAGATCGCATCCCGCGCCCGCCGCATCGGCGCAGCGCGCAAAGGAAACCCAGCTTGACCATCCCCCGCGCCACCTACCGCCTGCAGCTGCACCGCGACTTCCCGTTCAGCGCGGCGGAGGCGATCGTGCCCTACCTGCATGATCTGGGCATCAGCCATGTCTATGCCAGCCCGATCACCACCGCAGTGGCAGGGTCGATGCACGGCTATGACGTCACCGACCCCACGCAGGTGAACCCGGAACTGGGCGGGGAAGAGGGCCTGCGCTCGCTGGTCGCCGCCTTGCGTGCGCATGGCATGGGCCTGATCATCGACATCGTGCCCAATCACATGGGCATCGCCGGCGGCGAGAACCCGTGGTGGCAGGACGTGCTGCGACACGGGCAGGGCAGCCATTATGCCCGCTTCTTCGACATCGACTGGAGCGGCAAGCCGCTGCTGCCGATCCTGGGCGCCCGGCTGGAGGATGTGCTGGCCGACGGGCAGATCACGATCGCCCGCGACGGCGAGGATGCCGAGCTGGTGGTCTATGGCGAGCACCGTGTGCCGATCCGCCCCGAGGATCAGGCTGACCTGCCCGCCGACGGCGATGTCGCCGGCCTGCGCGCCCTGCTGGACCGGCAGCATTACCTGCTGGGCTGGTGGCGCACCGCAGATGACGAGCTGAACTGGCGCCGCTTCTTCACCGTCAGCGAACTGGCCGGCCTGCGGGTCGAGGATCCGCAGGTGTTCGACGAAACCCACGCGCTGTACTTCCGGCTTTATGCCGAAGGGCTGGTGGACGGCCTGCGGGTCGATCATGTGGACGGCCTGTCCGATCCCGGCACCTATTGCCGCACGCTGCGCGCGCGGCTGGACGCGATCGAACGGTCCGCCGATGTGCCGGGTGGCCCGGCCTATCTGGTGGTCGAGAAGATCCTGGGCGCGGGCGAACGCCTGCCGACCACCTGGCAGGTGGACGGCACCAGCGGCTACGACTTCATGGAGGAGGTCAGCGCCGTGCTGCACGATCCGGCGGGCGAGGCCCCGCTGACGCAGCTGTGGCACGAATTCAGCGGGCGCGACCTGACCTGGCACCAGGAGGAATTGCTGGCGCGCCAGCAGCTGCTGTCCTGGTCGTTCGACAGCCAGTTCCGCGCCTGTGCCGAGCTGTTCGCCGAACTGGCGGCATCGCGGCCGGAGAGTCGCGGCTGGACGCTGGGCATGATGCGCCGCGCGATCGAGCGGCTGCTGTGGGTGTTCCCGGTCTATCGTACCTACCGTCCGCGCGACAATCCGCCGACGCAGGATGCCATGCTGGACCGCGTGCGCGCAGCCGTGATCCCCTACGCCCCGCCGGGCGAATCCGGCGTGGTGGAGCAGATCCTGGACTGGCTGGTGGAACCGTCCGAAGGCGATCCGCTGCTGCAGGCCGCGCGCCGCCGCTTCTGGCAATTGTCCGCCCCGATCGCGGCCAAGGCGGTCGAGGATACCGGGTTCTATCGCTATTGCCGGCTGCTCAGCCGCACCGACGTGGGCTTCGATGCCGGCCGCTTCGGCCAGAGTGCAGCGGAATTCCACGCCGGCAATGCGGAACGGGCCGAGCATTTCCCCGCCGCGATGCTGGCCACCGCCACGCACGACCACAAGCGGGGCGAGGATGTGCGCGCGCGGCTGGCGGTGCTGAGCAGCGTGCCCGAACTGTGGCGTCAGGAGGTCACCGGCTGGGACTGGCTGGCCGGCGGCGAGGGCACGGGGATGCATGCCGCTGACCGCTACGCCCTGTGGCAGACGCTGTTCGGCGCCTGGCCGGCCGGCCTCGCAGCGGATGATGCTGCAGGCAAGGCCGACTTTGCGGAACGGGTCAACGCCTGGCAGCAGAAGGCCCTGCGCGAGGCGAAGTTGCGTTCGTCATGGGAGGCGCCGGACGAGGCCTACGAACAGCTTTGCGCCGACCTCGTCACCGCCCTGCTGACGGAGGAGCGGCATGCTCCCTTGGTGGGCGCCATCGTGACCTTCGTGGAGAAGGTGGAGCCCGCCTTCCGCGCCACGGCGCTGGTGCAGCTGGGCCTGCGCCTGACGGTGCCGGGCATGCCCGACACCTATCAGGGAACCGAGCAGGAGGATTTCAGCCTGGTCGATCCCGACAATCGCCGTCCGGTGGATTATGCCGCGCGGGCTGGTGGCGGACACTGGAAGGGCGATGTGCTGCGCCGCCTGCTGGCGCTGCGCCGCGACCATGCCGCCCTGTTCGCCGGGCGCAGCTACGTGCCTGTGGAAGCGACCGGTCCGCGGGCCGACAATGTGCTGGCGTTCCGGCGCGAAGGTGACGGGGAGACGCTGACCTTCGCCTTCGCGCTGCATTGTTCGGCCGCGATCATCGAGAGCGACGGCGCCATGCCGGACCGTGACTGGTGGGGTGACACGAAGCTGGGCGATGTGCTGGCGGCGGATGCCTTCGCCACGGCGCCGATCCACCTGTCGGCCTGATCCGCCGGCGCGGGATCAATCGTCCGACAGGTCGATCGCCTCGATCGCCATGATGTGGGCAAGGTGGGTCAGCCCCTGTGGCAGGTTGCCCAGGTAGGCGCCGGTGCGCGGGTCGACCATCTCGCTGTAGATGCCGACGCCGCGATCCAGCGCTGTCACCAGCGTGCGGAGGTTGTCCCGTGCGCGGTCCTTCTGCCCCAGCAGCGCGCGCGCCTCGATCATCCAGAACGAACAGGCCAGGAAGCACCCTTCCTCCACCTGTACGTCGCTGTAGCGGTAGTGGAACGGTCCGCTGCCAAGCTCCTGGTCGATGGTGTCCAGCGTGCGCTCCAGCCGGCCGCGATTGCCGAAGCCGAAGCGGACGGCCAGCACCATGGCTGCATCCAGCCGGTCCGTGCCGGGGTGCAGGACATAGGCGCCCTGCGTCTCCGACCAGCAGTTCTCCTCGATCCAGTGGGCGATCCGGTCACGTTCGCGGCACCAGCGGTCACGGCAGGTGTTCGGCAACTGCCCCTGATCGACCAGCTCGACAGCGCGGGCCAGCGCCTGCCAGCAGCTGATCTTGGAGGTGGTATAATGCTCCTCCTCCGGCAGTTCCCAGATACCCGAATCCTTGCGCCGCCAATGATCGGCGCAGCGGTCGGCGATGTGGACCAGCAGTTCGGCAGTCGAGGAATCGATGAGGTTGCCGCACGCCACGAAGCGGGCAACGGTCTCGAAAATGTCGCCATAGATGCCGTGCTGGTGCTGATCGGTCGCGACATTGCCGACGCGCACCGGCCCGGTGCGACGCCAGCCGGGCACGTCGATCTCCTTCACCTGCGGTGCCGTGCCACCATCCAGGCGGTACATGACATGCAGATCCTCCTCCTGCAGCCGCTTCAGCAGCCAGGTGAGCGCAGCCTTCGCCTCCGCCTGCGCGCCTGCGGCCAGGAAGGCCTTGATCGTGTACCCGGCATCCCGCACCCAGGCGTAGCGGTAATCGTAGTTCTTCCTGCCGCCGACCGCCTCTGGCAGGGAGGTGGTGGCCGCAGCGGCGATTGCGCCGGACGGGGAGTAGAGCAGCAGCTTCAGCGCCAGCACGCTGCGGATGAAGTCGTCCCGCCACTCGCCCGCATATTCGACATAATGTGCCCAGTCGCGCCATTCCTGATCCGACAGGTCGATGCGGCTGTCGATCTTGTCCAGCGGCGGCACGACCAGCGGCTCGTCCTCCCCGGCGACAATCGCCAGCACCTCGCGGCTGCCAGGCGTCACGGTGAAATTGCCGATCACCGCCTCGTCCGTCTGGTCGCGGGTCACGCCATCACTGGTCAGGAACAGGCCCAGCATCCGTTCGACATGGAACACGTCATGATTGCCGATGCGCGACTTGTACGGGCTGGCGCCATCCGCCCGGCGACCCGGGCGCATCTCCACCCGGAACCGGACGGAGCCGTCCAGCCCGTCCACCCGCCGGGCCAGTTCGGCCCAGGGCAGGCGGCCGGCATTGCCGCTGTTCATCGATTCGGTCAGCTTCGCCCGTCCGCCGTCGGGCGTGGTGAAGACCGTTTCCAGCACGTTGCTTTCATGGCGGTAGTGGCGTTCGACAGTGAACGGGCCCTCCGGCTGGATGACGAAGCGGCCGCCATCCTCCGGGTCCAGCAGCCGGTCGAACAGCGGTTGCGAGTCCAGGTTGGGCACGCACCACCAGTCGATCGAGCCATCGGCGCCGGACAGCGCGACCGAGCGTCCTTCGCCCAGTGCGCCATAATCCTCCAGCGGCAGGTAGCCGTCCTCCCGCTGGCCGGCCTGGTGCGTTACCGGTGTGCGGTTCGGCCGCTGCAACGCCTCCAGGATCTTCACCGGAGCAGGCGCCGGGGCCACCTGCGCGCGATGCCGAGGCCGGCCGCGATGCCGCCGGCGACCAGTCCCGTGGCAATGCCGGCCTTCAGCAGGTCACGCTGGCGCGAGGTGAAGATCTCCAGCCGGCTGCCGGTCACGCGGTCGGGCGAATCGCCGTCGATCCGGGCCGGGCCCGACACGGCCTGTTCCAGGTTGCCCGGCTTGTCATCGCTCGGCGCGCCCTGCTGCGCCTCGATGAAGCCGGCCGCCTGCCAGTCGGCGAGTGCGGGCGCGAGCGCCTGACCCAGCGCCATCTTGGCCGTGGAGCGACCGACCCATGCCTCCCGCTGGGGATCGTCGATCATCTGCACGATCGCCTCCGCACACAGCCGCGGATCGTAGAGCGGATCGGGCAGGACCTGTTCGTAGCCGCTGCGGTTGCGCGCCCAGCCGGGCTGCGGCGTGTTCACCGCCGGCAGGTAGACGACCGACAGGGTGATCGGCAGGTCATCCGCGATCAGCTCCGCCCGCAAGGCATCGGTGAAGCCGGACACCGCGAACTTGGCCGCGCAGTAAGCCGCCTGCATCGGCACCGCGCGGAAGCCCAGTCCGGACGAGACCTGCACGATTGCACCGGTGCCACGCGGCTTCATGTACCGCAGCGCGGCCAGCGTGCCGTAGACTTGGCTGAGATAGGTCGTGTCCGTCACCCGGCGGTATTCCGCCGGAGTGATCTCGTCCGCCCGCGCGACCACGGTGGACATGGCGTTGTTGACCCAGGCACCGATCGGGCCGAGCTCCTCCTCGATCTGCGCCGCCGCGGCGTCAACCGCATCGGCATCGGCCACGTCGGTCGGGATCGCCAGCACGCGCTGGCCATGTTTCGCCAGCATCGCCCGTGCCTGTTCCAGCCGGGCGGGATCGCGCGCCAGGATTGCCACCTGCCAGCCATCGCGAGCCAGATGCTTCGCCGTGGCCAAGCCGATGCCGGCGCTGCCGCCGGTCACCACCGCAGTCCGGGTGGTGCTGCCGTCCTGCACCGCCATCATGCGATCCCCGCGCCGCCGGTCACGCCATAGACCTCACCCGTGATGTAGCTGCCCTCCTGGCTGGCCAGCAGCACATAGACGGGCGCGATCTCCACCGGCTGCCCCGGGCGGCCGATCTCGCTTTTGCTGCCGAACTTCTGCACGGCCTCCTGCGTCTGCCCGCCGGATGGCTGCAGCACGGTCCAGAACGGGCCGGGTGCGACCACGTTGGCGCGGACACCCTTCTCGATCAGCTGCTTGGCCAGTGCCTTGGTATAAGCGACGATGCCGGCCTTGGTGGTGGCATAGTCCAGCAGGTGCGCCGAGGGGTCATAGGCCTGCACCGACGCGGTGGTGATCACCGCGCCGCCGGCGGGCAGGTGCGGCACGGCCGCCTGCGCGATCCAGTGCAGGGCATACAGGTTGGTCTTCATTGTCCGGTCGAAATCCTCGGACGTCAGCTCGGACACATCGGGCCGGGTCTGCTGGCGTCCGGCGTTCACCACCAGGATGTCCAGCCCGCCCAGCCTCTCCACCGCCTGCGCCACCAGCGTGCGGCACCATCCCTCGTCCGTCACATCGCCCGGCAGCGCCACCGCGGTGCGGCCTTCCGCCTCGATCAGGGCGATCACCTCGGCGGCATCGGCTTCCTCGTCCGCCAGGTAGGAGATCGCGACATCCGCGCCTTCGCGGGCATAGGCGATCGCGGCGGCGCGGCCGATGCCGCTGTCGCCACCGGTGATCAGTGCCCGGCGGCCGGCCAGCCGGCCCGATCCGGTGTAGCTGGTTTCGCCATGGTCGGCCTGGGGGTCCATCTTGCGCGCCAGACCCGGCGCCGCCTGTGGCTGCTCCGGGAAGGGGGGCTGGGGATACTGGGTGCGGGGATCCTGCATCGTCAGGCGCTCGCTCATGCGGCAACTCCGTTGTTCTGGTGTTGCAGGCAGAGGTTCCGAGCGCAGCAGATGTTCCGGATTTAACACCGGAACTTTTCCGGGGGGGGGGGGGGCGGGCGCGGGCCCTAGTCGATCACGAAGTCCTCCTCCGCCTCGCGCGGGGCCAGCCGGGCCATCGCGTCGAGCAGCGCGGCCATGGCGACCGGCTTCACGATCACCTCGTCCGCGCCAGCCGCGAGGCAGCGGGTGCGCAGGTCGGGTGCCATGTCGGCGGTCACCACGATGACCGGCGCGGACTGGTTGGGGCCGATCGTCCCACGCAGCAGGCCGATTGCGGTGATGCCGTCCATGCCGGGCATCCGCAGGTCCATCAGCACCATGTCGTACGGCTTGGCCGCCAGCATCCGCAGGCCGCTCTCCGCCTCTTCCGCCTCTTCCATGGTGGCGCCGACGACGCGGAGCATGTCCCGCACGACGCGGCGGTTCATGGGATCGTCTTCGACAAACAGGACCAGCATTCTCGACGCACTCCAGCAACCCTGCAGCGGCTTTAGACCGGCAAGGTAAATAGCCTGTTAGCCGTCAGGCGGCATCGGCCAAAGGTTGCGTGAACAACCCCCGCACTGCCGACAGCAGTTGCGCACCGCTCACCGGCTTGGCCAGCACGGTCATTGCCCCGCCACTGCCCTCGGCAGAATCGCCGGCGACCAGCAGGATCGTCGGCACGGACGATTCGCGCAGGCGTGCCATCGTGCCGGGACGGCAGGCACCGGCATCGACCAGCAATCCGTCGATCCCGCCGTCCTCCAGCAGGGCCAGTGCCGCCACTTCGTCGGACAGCGGCAGCGAAGCGGCGCAATGCGGCCGCAGCAGCCCGGCCAGCTTCAGCCGCCGTGCGGGATCGGCCTCCACGATGCCGATACGGGCGGCGGACAGGGTCTGCGGCGGGGGCGACTGCTCGACGATCGCCTCCTGCACCGGCAGGTCCAGCGTGAAGCGGCTGCCATGTCCGGGTTCGCTCGCCAGCGTCAGCGTCCCGCCCAGCGCCCCTGCCAGGTTACGGCAGATGGCCAGGCCCAGGCCCGTGCCGCTGAACTGCCGGGTCATGGCACTGTCCACTTGGTGGAACGCTTCAAACACATGGGCCTGCTGGTCGGCGGGGATGCCGATGCCGGTATCTTCCACCGCCAGCATCAGGTGCCCGGCTGCCGGATCGTGCGTGGCGAGCACGCGCACCTCGCCGGTGGCGGTGAACTTGATGGCATTGGACAGCAGGTTGAACAGGATCTGGCGCAGCTTGGCGCCGTCCGTTTCCACCGGCAGCGCGCCGAGCGTCAGCTCCGCCACCAGCCGCAGCCCCTTGGCCGCGGCGCGTGCGCGCCACAGTGCGACCGCATCGTCCAGGATCGGCTGCAGGCGGGTGGGCGCCAGCTGCACGCCGATCTCCCCCGCCTCCATCTTGGCCAGGTCCAGGATATCGTCCACCAGCACGCGCATCGTCTCGCCCGCGCCATGCACCAGCTGCACCTGCTCGCGGGTCTCGCCGGCGATCTCCGGCCGGGCCAGCATCACCTGCGTCATGCCCAGGATGCCGTTCAGCGGGGTGCGGATCTCGTGACTGGTCATCGCCAGGAAGTCGGTCTTGGCCCGCAGCGCACCTTCCAGCTCGGCGTTGACGCCGGTCAGCACCGTGTTGGCATCGCGCACCTGGTTGCGGCTGCGGCGGATCGACCAGGTCGCCCAGCCCATCAGCGCCAGCAGCACGAAGGCGGCGCTGCCCAGCAGGGCGAACACGTTGGTGCGGTATCGCCCGCGCTGCCGTTCCATCTGCACGTCGCGTTCCAGCTGCCCCTGCTTCAGCTGGGCGATGCGCAGGTTCTGGTTGGCGAAGTCGAACTGCGCGGCCATCAGCTGCGAGCTGGCGGTGGCGGTCAGGGCACTCGCCTCGCTGTCGATCCGCTTGGATGCGGCGAGATGCTCGTAGGCGAGCGGGAGTTGCCCCAGGCGTCGGTAAACCTGTGCAGCCGCCTCATGAAACTCGCGGAACCTGGCGTCCGTGCGGGTCAGGTCCAGCCCGGCGAAGGTGCGCTCCAGCCAGCGGGCGGCAGCGGGGTTGTCGCCCTTCGCCGCCGCCACCTTTGCCATCACGCCATATACTGTCGAGCGCCAGCTGGCCGCCTCCGCCATGCGACTGAGCGCGAGCGCGCGATCCGCATTGCGGGCGGCCGCGGCCACCTTGCCGCCATCCACCTGCGCCAGTGCCAGGTTGCCCAGCACCCGGGCTTGCAGCAACGGGCTACCCAGTTCGCGGGCATCGTTCATTGCTGCCGCGAAGCTGGCTTCTGCTTCCTGCCAGCGGCCCAGCCGGCGCAGCGCCTCGCCCGTGGTGTTCTTCGATGCCAGGGTGATCGCCGGATCGCCGGGAAACAGCTCTTCGGCCTGCCGGTTGTAGCGCAGCATCCGTTCGGTATCGCCGGCTTCCCAGTAGATCTGGCCGATATCCTGCAGCGCCAGCGCCTGGCTGCGCGGTTCACCGGCGGCGCGGAACAGGCGGAAGGCCGTCAGCAGGTCGGTCAGCGACTGGTGCGGGCGGCCCCGTTCGCCAGCGATGAATCCCCGCGCCCGCATCAGGTCACCCTGCAGCTTGGTCCGCGGGGCATGGCGATCTGCCAGCAGCAGGGCCTGCGCGACCTGTTCGTTCGCGTCGGTCAGCCGGTTCAGTCCGATCAACGCCTCCGCGCGCAACCACAGGGCCGTGGCACGGGCCACGTCTCCCGTGTCGCCGGACAGCGCGGCCGCACGCACCAGCGCGTGGTCGGCCTCTGCCAGCGCAGCCTCCGGATCGGCCATCATGGCGGTCTTGGCCCTGGCGATCGCCCGTTCGAAGGCGAACTGCGCCGGCGTCGGGGCGGCAGGGCCGGGTGCCGCCGCGGGCAGCAGCAGCAGCGCGGTGGCAGCAAGCAGGAGGCGCGCGGGTGTCATCCTGCGGCTTGTAGGGGCGGGGCGGTTAAGGCTTCGCAAAGCCGCCCCGCCCCGCATGTCAGGGTCAGAAACCCCAGCGCAGATTGCCGCCCACGGTCCAGGCCGGCATGTCGGGGTTGCGTTCCCGCAGTTCGGCACTGCTGAACAGGCTGGCAGAACCGCGACCGCCGGCAATGTCGGTGCCATAGATTGCCTCCGCCAGCATCCGCCGGCCCTCCGGCGCGCCGATGCCGACCTCCCGCGTGACGATCCCGATCTCACCCGATTCGCGGTCGATCACCTCGCGCGCGCTGTACCGGATCGTGCCCCGTTCCATCGTCAGCGGCTGCGCCAGCGACAGGCGCAACCGGTCGGTCCCCCCCAGCACCGCCTGCTTGGCAACGCCGACCTGGAATGCGGAGCTGAGTGTATCGCCAACCTGCAATGCGGCATTGCGGTGCGATGCGCTGGTGGCCAGCGTGCCGCTGGCGAACAGGCTGAGCCCGCCGCCGACGGCCGCATCGCCCGCGATCGTCATGCCGGTACTGGCGGTGCCGTCACCGAAGTCGCCGCGATTGAGCGACCGCACGCCCAGGAAGGCACCCCTCTCCTCCAGCCGGGTGAAGGCGGTGGACAAGGCCACGCCCGCGCTCGGCCGCCAGGTCACCTTCGCCTGCGACGCAACGGCACGATAATCGTCCAGTTGCGACAGTAGCGGGGTATCGACCGGGTCGAAGAAGGCACCGCCCATGTCCTGCTCGATCGGGCGATCCTGCCGGGTCACACCCATCTGTACTTCAAGCCGAGGAGCAATGCGCAGCGTGGTGGCGACATGCGCGCCGCCGCTGGCAAAGCCGAGCAGCGGGTTGGCGCCGCCGGTCTGCGGATTGAAGTCACCCGTCATCTGCAGTCCGCCGGTGCCGCCCAGCAGGACCGCGCCGTCGCCATGGCCGAAGCCCACGCTGAAGCGGCTGTCGGGTGCGGACACCTCCACGCTGGCGCGCAGCATGGTCCGGTCGGCATGACCCATGCTCACCACCTGCTCGGTGCGCCCGCGCGTCGCGACGCTCCAGCCGCCGGGCAGCGGCGTGGCGGTGCCGGGCACCAGGTCGGTCAGCGCGGCGATGTGCCGGTTGCTGCCGCCCCCACCGATCCAGCCGATCAGGCGGTGATAGACGAATTCCTGGAAGGTGCGCCCGTTCACGCCGGCATTGAACAGCCGGTCCGACAGCGGGATCAGGAAGTCACGCTCGGCACTGTCGATCTTCTCGAACGCGGTGAAATACATGTCGTTCGCCGACCAGGACGGCCTGACGCCGCTGCGCGCCAGACTATGCGCAGTGACTTCCTGCGTGCCGTTGCCGCCGATCAGGTAGTATTTGAGCTTCCCGAAATCGAGCGGCGCCTGCGACGCTTCGATATCCAGCAGGCCGTGGCCATAGACCGGGTCCACGCCGGGCGCGCCTAGGTCCTGCGCGCTTTCCAGGATGATCTTGGCGGTGTCGCGCGGATAGTTGCGCAGCCACGGCCAGCGATCGTGCAGAAGCGCGATTGCGCCCGATACCAGCGGCGCGGCGAAGGACGTGCCGGACATGCGGGTCACGCCGCCCGCATGGTCGGCCACCAGGATCAGCTCGCCCGGTGCCACAAGGAAGCGGTTCATCAGGAGGCCGCTTTCCTTCAGGTAATCGGACTTCTCGAACTTGTCCTTGCCGTTCCAAACCGCGCGGTTCTTGCAGTCGCTGCCATCGGTGATGCAGGCGGTGCCGGGGGTGTTGGAGAAGGACGAGATCGTGCCGCCCGGATCGACCGACCCGACCACCAGGAAGGTGCTGTCTAACGCGCCCTTCATGTCGATATTGCTGGCCTGGGTGATCCCGTCATTGCCCGCGGCGATGACGTAGAGGACCTTGTCCTTCTGGCTGTCGATGACGGAGGCGCGGAACACGTTGCGCCATTCGCCCGGCAGTGTCTGCCCGCTGACGCCCAGCGACAGGTTGACGACGGAGGCACCGGCGCGTGTCACCGCATTGATGCCGGCGCGTACATCGTCCCAGTTCGCCGTCATGCTCTGGTCGAACGGGTTGTAGGCGGCGATGCGCGCGAGCGGCGCGATGCCCATCACGCCGCGGCCATCATGCGATGCGACCATCAGGCTGCCTACGGCGGTGCCATGCGGATTGTCCACATTGGCGTAGCCGCCATTGAACACCACCTTGGACGCGACATCGCTGTCCGCCGCGGCGAAGAAGTCGACCAGGCCGATCGTGGTGTTGCGTCCGCCGCCCTGCACCTGCGTCAGCGCCGGCCGCCAGTTGACCGCGTTCATCCAGTGATCGGTGTTGTCCATGCCGGACAGGCCCATCATCTCGTCGTGCCAGTCCAGCATCATCAGCTGCCGGTCGACCAGGTCCAGACGCCCCAGCGATGCCGGATCGGCGGGATCGACGTTCCAGCTGGCATAGAACCGGTCGGCGAATCCTTCGGCGAAATCCTTGCCGGTGCGCTGACGCACGACATCGCCCCAGATGGCCGCACCATCGGCTGCAATCCCTTGCCACTGCGCGGCCAACGCGGTGTAGTCGCCACTGGCATCGGCCTGCACCCACAGGCCGAGGGTGTCGTCGATCTTCGGGATGTAGCCTTCGGCGAAGGCGCGGATGTAGCCGGTCTGCGCGCTGAGATCGCCACCCACCGGGGTCAGGCTACCCCAGAAGGCGCGGATATAGCCGGTATAGGGATCGATATCCCTGTCGAACGCCCGGATGTAGCCGGTGTGGGGCGCCGCTTCCCCGGCGAATGCCCGGATGTATCCGGTGAAGGGCTGCAGGCTGCCGCCAAAGGCGCGAATGTACCCGGTCTGCGGATCGATCCCGCCGCCGAACGCGCGGATATACCCGGTCTTGGGGTCGATCTCGCCGCTGAATGCCCGGATGTAGCCGGTCATCGGGGCCGCCCGACCATCCTCGACCGGCTGCGACGTCATGGTCGGCACCGGCAGCGGCGGCGGCGTGGCCGGGCCGCCGCGCAGCATGGTGGCAAGTGCCGTGGTGCCGCTGTCTGCAGGTTCCAGCACCTGTGCCTGGGCCGGTGGCGCGGCAAACGGCAGCATGGTGGCCACCGCTGCCAGCAGGCGTCCCCTGGTGGAAAGTAAAAGCATCGTGCCCTCCCGTTGCAAGGCCGCGAATCGACCGTCAGGCAGGGGCACGTTGGCAGGGGCAGGGTATCCGGCCCGCAAAGGAACGAAGTTAAGAAGTGGTTACCACGCCCGTCCGGGGTTTGCCGCATGCACCAGCCGCACCGGCATCGCGCCGGTCTGCACCGGGGGCGCATGGCCCGGGGCATCGCGCAGGAATGCCAGCAGGTTCGGCAGCGGCATCGGCCGCGCGATGTGGTAGCCCTGCAGCGCATCGCAGCCCATGACCTGCAGCAGCGACTGGCACATCGCGTCCTCCACCCCTTCGGCGGTGACCGTCATGTCCATCGCATGAGCGAGGTCGATGGAGGCGCGCACGATCAGCGGATCGCGATTGCTGCTGGTCAGGTGGCTGACGAACATGCGGTCGATCTTCAGCTCGCTGACCGGCAGGCGCTTCAGATAGGCCAAGCTGGACAGGCCGGACCCGAAATCGTCGATCGCCACCGGCACGTTCGCTGCCGCCAGCGCGGCCAGCGTCTCGATCGCGGCCTCCGGGTCCTCGATCACGCTGGTCTCGGTGATCTCGATCCCCAATCCGCTGCCGGCACTGGCGATCATGCCCATCACCTCGGCCATGAAGCTCTGGTCGCACAGCAGCGGGCCGGACATGTTGACGAACAGGCACAGTTCGTGGCCCGCGCCGCGCAGCACCGCCTGATCGCGCAGCACCTGGCGGATCACCCAGTTGGTGATGTCGCGAATGGCGCCGGTGCGTTCGGCCAGCGTGATCATGCGGATGGTGGAGACCGGGCCCAGCGTGGGCGAGTCCCACCGGAGCAGCGCCTCTGCCGACAGGTGCGCGCCGGTGCGGCAATCCAGCTTGGGCTGGTACACCAGGTGCAGCTCGTTCGCGGCCAGCGCGCGGGGCAGGGCGCGCAGCAGGGCCAGGTCGTCCAGCTGCACCGATGACGGCAGGCCGGGATCGATCTGGCGGATGCGCCCGCCAGCGGCCGCGCCGCCCTCGCCATCGCCCGCCAGCGCGGCCAGCACGGCATCGAACATCTCGTCCGTCACGGCGCTTTGTTCTGCCGGTATTGGCGCGAAGGCGACGGTGCCGGTCAGCTGGAAGGCCACCCCGGCAATCTCCAGCCGCCGTTCCAGCAGCGCCAGGCAGCGCGACAGGTCATGCCGGGCGGCCGCCACATCCGCCGCGCGGAAGCTGAATTCGATCGAATCATGCCCGATCCGCCCTACCGACCCACCCTGCATCGCAGCCAGGATGCGGTCGGCCGCACGCACCAGGATGCGGTTGGCGATCTCGAACCCGACCGTCTGGCGCGCCGGGATGAAGCGTTCGAACTCCACCACCGCGAAGAAGCGGACCCGCCGGTCGGCATCGTGCTTGATCGGGGCATGCAGGCGGCTGGTCATGCCGGCGACACTGCGCCCGACAGGTAAAGGAGGTGTTGATGCCGCTCCCGGCACCTTTGCGGGCATCAGCCGCGCCGCTATGCGCCGGGGCGTGCTGGCCATCCTGTTCATCATCCTGCCGATCTTCGGCCTGATCCTGGCCGGCTGGGCGTTGCGGCGTACCGGCGTGTTCGGCGCGCAGACCACGACGGAACTGAACCGCTTCGTGATCTGGCTGGCGCTGCCCGCGCTGATGTTCGACATCGTCGCGGGCGCGCGCTGGGCCGACATCTGGCGGCCGGACTTCATTGCGGCATTCGGCGGCGGCGTGGTGGTGATCTTCGGGGGCACGGTGTTGATCGCGCGCGGGCTGCGCCGGCCCCTGGCGGATGCGGCGGTGGACGGGCTGAACGCGGGTTACGCCAATACAGCCTATGTCGGCTTCCCGCTCGCCGCCGCGGCGCTGGGCCCGGGGACGCGCACCGGGGTGCTGATCGCCTGCATCCTGACCATCACCATCCTGTTCGCGATCGGGCTGATCCTGGCGGAGCTGGGGCAGCAACGCGGCGAAGGCGGTCTGGGACGGATCATGTTGCGGGTGGGCAACCGGCTGGCCCGCAACCCGCTGGTGGTGGCGCCGGCGGCAGGCGCGGTGGTGCTGGCCAGCGGGCTGGGCCTGCCCGCACCGGTGCACAGCTTCGCCACCCTGCTGGGCAATGCCGCCTCTCCCTGCGCACTGGTGGCGCTGGGCCTGTTCCTGGGGGAGAAGCGCGGCGCGGGCACGCGGCACCTGCCGGCAATCGCGATGCTGACCGGGCTGAAGCTGGTGGGTCAGCCGCTGGTCACCTGGGTGCTGGCGGTGCATGTCTTCGCGCTGGATGCCGCCACCACCACGCTGGCGGTGCTGATCGCCGCGTTGCCGACCGGCACCGGGCCGTGGATGGTCAGTGCGATCTATGCCCGCGATGCGGAAGTGACGGCGCGCGTTCTGCTGGCCAGCACGGTCGGGTCGGTGGTGACGCTGACGCTGCTGCTGAACTGGCTGTAAGGCTCAGCCGCCGCCCGCGCCGCCCATCAGCATCGATATGCCGAAGCCGATCGCGGCGAGGCTGCCGGCGAACGCCACCAGCATCAGCAAGCCATCGCGCACCAGCATGGCAAGGCCGAAGGCAGCGATCGCGGCCATGGGCGCGGTGGTGGCCAGCGGGATCAGCTCCAGCGGCGGAATGGTGAAGGTCAGGGCGATGATCGCCAACGCGGCCAGCCGCTGGAACCAGGGGCTGGTCAGCGCGGGCAGGCGGCCATGGAACCAGCGGTCCAGCCGGCGGGCGAGCTCGTCCAGCTTGTCCGCCGCTTTCTTCACCTTCCTCGCCTTCGCCCCGCGACGGGTGATGAAGCCGGGCAACCACAGGGTCTTGCGTCCCAGCAGCAGCTGGACCGCCGTAATCACGATCATCACCGCCAGCAGCGTGGGCAGGGTCGGGATGGAGCCGATCGGGCTGATGTCGATCAGCGCGGGGATAAGCAGGAACGGGCCGAAGCTGCGCTGCCCCATCGCATCGACCACATCGCCGATGGTGACCCGGTCCTGCCGACCGGCCAGATCGCGCAGGCGGTCGAGTATGTCCTCCACATTGTGGACCCCGCCGCCACCATCTTGCTGTTCGTTGTCAGCCATACGGGTTTTCAATGAACATGCCCGGCGATGGTTTCAGCAGCAGCGCCCGCCGCCGCTGGCGCCATAGCGGGCCTGCTGCCGGTCGCGGAAGAAGGCCACCCGGTCCATTACCGGTGCGCCCGGATGGTGCTGCGCCATGTGCTGCAGATAGGTGCCGTAATCGGGCAGGCCGACCATCGCGCGGGCGATGCGGGCGCAGCGGTCCCACAGACGCCTCATGCCGCAGCCCCGGCGGCATCGAGCGCGCGATCCTGTGCCGTTAGCGGCGTGGAGGGCCCGCCGATCTCCCGCGTGATCGGCGTGGGCGAGCGGCGTGCGGCCAGCACGGTGCGGATGGTGAAGCCGGCCAGCGTCAGCACGATCAGCAGGAAGATCGCCACCAGCGCCGCATCGATCCGGTCGTTGAACACGATGGCACGCATCGCATCCATGTCGGCGGCCGGCGCCAGCACCTCGCCGCGCTGCACCGCGGCGGAAAAGCGCGTCGCATGGGCCAGAAAGCCGATCGCCGGATCGGGGCTGAACAGCTTCAGCCAGCCGGCGGACAGGGTGCAGATCAGCAGCCAGGCTGTCGGCACCAGCGTGACCCAGGCAAAGCGGTCGCGCTTCATCCGGAACAGCACCGCCGTGCCCAGCATCAGCGCGATGGCGGCGAGCATCTGGTTGGAGATGCCGAACACCGGCCACAGTGTGTTCACCCCGCCCAGCGGATCGGTCACGCCCTGGTACAGGAAGAAGCCCCAGGCGGCGACGCACAGCGCCGTGCACAGCAGTCCCGCGGCCTGCGCCCGACGCTCGATGAAGCGCGGCGCTGCCAGGGCGAGCAGGTCCTGCAGCATGAAGCGCCCGGCGCGAGTGCCGGCATCCACTGCGGTCAGGATGAACAACGCCTCGAACAGGATGGCGAAATGGTACCAGAACGCCTTCATCCCCGGACCGCCGGCAATATGCGCGAAGATCTCCGCCATGGCGACCGCCAGCGTCGGTGCGCCGCCCGTGCGGCTGATGATGGTCGCCTCGCCTACGTCGCGCGCGGCATTGGTGATGGTCGCGGCGTCGATGGGGAAGCCCATGGCGGTGACCGCGGCGCTGGCGCTGGCGGCATCGGTGCCGATCAGCGCGGCGGGGCTGTTCATGGTGAAATAGATGCCAGGATCCAGGATGCTGGCGCCGACCAGCGCCATGATCGCGACGAACGCTTCCGCCAGCATCGCGCCATAGCCGATCAGCGGCGCATCGCTTTCGCTGGCGATCAGCTTGGGCGTGGTGCCGCTGGCGATCAGCGCGTGGAACCCGCTGACCGCGCCGCAGGCGATGGTGATGAACAGGAACGGGAACAGCGCACCCGACCACACCGGCCCGCCCCCGCCGATGAACTGCGTCAGCGGCGGCATTCGCAGCGGCGGCGCCATGATCAGAATGCCGATCGCCAGCGCCACGATTGCGCCGATCTTCAGGAAGGTGGACAGGTAGTCGCGCGGCGCCAGCAGCAGCCATACCGGCAGGACGGAGGCGACCGCGCCATAGCCGATCAGGATGAAGCACAGCGCCGCCGGCGTGAAGGTGAAGGCCGGGCCCCACACGGGCGAGGCGGCGATCTGTTCGCCATAGACGATCGCGGCCAGCAGTCCGGCCAGGCCGATCAGCGACACTTCCCCGATCCGGCCCGGCCTGATCCAGCGGGTATAGACGCCCATGAACAGCGCCAGCGGCACGGTGGCGGCCACGGTGAACAGGCCCCACGGGCTTTCCGCCAGCGCGCGCACCACGATCAGCGCCAGCACCGCCAGGATGATGACCATGATCATGAAGGCGCCCACCAGCGCGATGGTCCCGGCGGTCTGCCCCATCTCCATCCGCACCAGTTCGCCCAGCGATCGCCCGTCGCGTCGCATGGAGAGGAACAGCACGATGAAGTCCTGCACCGCGCCGGCGAAGATCACCCCGAAGATGATCCACAGCGTGCCCGGCAGATACCCCATCTGCGCGGCCAGCACCGGGCCGACCAGCGGCCCGGCCCCGGCAATGGCGGCGAAGTGGTGGCCGAACAGCACGGTGCGGTCCGTCGCCACATAATCCAGTCCGTCCGCCCGGCGCACCGCCGGCGTCGGCCGCGCTCCGTCCAGCCCCATCACATGGCGGGCGATGAACAGCGCGTAATAGCGGTAGGCGACCAGGAAGCAGCCGAGCGCGGCGGTGACCACCCACAGCGCGTTGACCGGCTCCCCGCGGGACAAGGCCACATGGGCCAGCGCGGCCAGGCCGCCGGTGCCGATCGCGATCCAGGGCAGGTGGCGCAGCATTGTGTGTGAACTCCCCGTGCAGCTTGCACCGGCTGTTGCAGATGGTCCGGCGGTCGCCAACCGCAAAAAACCGCGCCGGCACGGGCCATTGTCGTATCCGGAGCGTTGAAGATGTCTGCAGAAAGGGTCGTGCTTGCCAGCCTATCTCCACGCCATCGGCACCGCGGTGCCACCGCATGACGTCCACGCCACCTTCATCGAGTGGGCGCGTCGGCAGCTGGACAGCCCGCGCGAGGCGGCGGTGTTCGACCGGATGGCGGGGCGCGCGGGCATCGGCCATCGCTGGTCCGTGCTGCCGGTTTCCTCGTTCGAGGAGGACGGCGGTTTCTACCGTAACGTCGAATGGCCCGGCACCGCCACGCGGATGCAGGTCTATGCCCGGGCCGCACCCGACCTCGCCTGCGCCGCGATCGCGCAATTAGGCGAGCAGGTGGCGCTGGACGGCATCACCCATCTGGTGCTGGCCAGCTGCACCGGCTTCGTCGCGCCCGGCATCGACCAGATCATCGCCCGCCGTCTGGGACTGGCGCCATCGGTGGAGCGGCTGCTGGTCGGCTTCATGGGCTGTTACGCTGCGATCGCCGCCCTGCGGTCCGCCCGCCACATCGCGCAGTCGGAACCGGATGCGCGGGTGCTGGTGGTGACGGTGGAACTGTGTACGCTGCACCTGCAGCAGACGGCGGAGCTGGAGCCGATGCTGGCCATGCTGCAGTTCGGCGATGGCGCGGCGGCGGGGCTGGTGACCGGCAAGCCCGGCGGGTTGCTGCTGGAGCGGCCGTTCTCCTCCACGCTGGAGGAAAGCCATGAGCTGATCCGCTGGGACATAACCGACACCGGCTTCGCGATGCATCTGTCGGGGGAGGTGCCCGGCCGCATTGCCCTGGCCATGGCGGAGCCGGCCTTCGCCGCCGCGCTCGGCTGCCACCCTGCAGAAGTGGACAGCTGGGCGGTGCATGCCGGGGGCCGCTCCATCCTGGATGCGGTAGAGCGCTCGCTGGAGCTGGCGCCCGATGCGCTGGACCATTCGCGTGCCGTGCTGGCGGACAATGGCAACATGTCGTCCGCCACGCTGATGTTCGTGCTGAAGCGGCTGCTGGCCGGGCCGCCGGTCGGCACGGGCGTGGCCCTCGCCTTCGGACCCGGCCTCGCCGCCGAAGGGCTGACCTTCCGGGGCGCGTGATGGACCTCGCCCGGCGATCCCGCGACCCCGAGCTGATGGATGCCGACGACCTGCCGGCCGACACCTATGTCGCGGTCATGCGCGATCTCGCCCGCGTCAACGCGGTGACGCTTGCGCCACGGCCGACGCTGCGCTTCCTTGAGCGGGTGGCGCAGCGGCGCGCCAGCCTGCGCATCCTGGATGTGGGCTTCGGCGATGGTGACATGCTGCGCCGGATCGAACGCTGGGCGACACAACGTGGCGTGACGGTGGCGCTGACCGGCGTCGACCTCAACCCGCGCAGCGAACAGGCCGCCCGGGCGCATACACCGGTGGAATCGTGCATCCGCTGGGTGACCGGCGACTATGCCGATCTGGCAGGGCAGGGCTGGGACGTGATCCTGTCCAGCCTGGTGGCGCATCACATGGAGGATGACGAGCTGGTCGCCTTCCTGCGCTTCATGGAACATCAGGCTGCGGCCGGCTGGTTCGTGAACGACCTGCTGCGGCATCGCTTTGCCCATGGCGGCTACCCGCTGCTGGCGCGGCTTGCCCGCTGGCATCCGATCGTGCGGCACGATGGCACGCTGTCCATCGCCCGCTCCTTCCGCCCGGCCGAATGGCTGCCCTTGCTGGCGGCGGCCGGCATCACCGAGGCGCAGGTGCGCCGTTGCTTCCCGTTCCGGCTGTGCGTCGAACGCCTGCGCTGATCGTCGGCGGCGGGCCCGCGGGCGCGGCGCTGGCGTTGCGGCTGGCACAGGCCGGTCGCCCGCATCTCCTGCTGGAACGCAGCCGGGAGACCGGCGACGCGCTATGCGGCGGGTTTCTCAGCTGGCGGACACTGGCCATGCTGGAGCGGCTGGGGATCGCGGCCGAGGCGCTGAACCCGGTGGCGGTGACGCAGGTGCGGCTGTTCGCCGGCAACCGGCAGGCGCAGGCGGCGCTGCCCCGGCCTGCCCTGGCGGTGTCGCGCCGGCACCTCGACACGCTGCTGATGCAGGCGGCACTGGCGGCGGGCGCGGCGGTGGAGCGTGGCGTGACCGTGCGCGCGATCGACGGGCTGACCGCGCGGCTGGGCGACGGGACGGAGATCGCCGGCGACGCGCTGTTCCTCGCCAGCGGCAAGCATGATGTGCGCGGGGCGTCGCGGCCGGCCGAGGCCCGCGGGGCGGATCCGACCATCGGCCTGCGCGTACGGTTGCAACCGGCGCCGGCGCTGCAACGGTCTGTCGGCCCCAGCGTGGAGCTGCATCTGTTCGATCGCGGCTATGCCGGGCTGGTGCTGCAGGAGGATGGCGGTGGCAATCTGTGCCTGGCGGTCCATCGATCCCGCCTGACCGAAGCGGGCGGGCCGGCGGCATTGCTGCGCGCCTGGGCGGCGGAGAGTGGGCCGCTGGCGGAACGGCTGGCGCACTGGACGGGCGAGATGCCCGATGCGATCGCCAACGTACCCTATGGCTGGCGCGCCACCGGGACGGAGCCGGGCCTGTTCCGGCTGGGTGATCAGGCGGCGGTGATACCGTCACTGGCCGGGGAGGGCATGGCCATCGCCGTCGCCAGTGCCGGCGCGGCAGCAGCGGCCTATCTGCAGGGCGGACCGGACGCAGCGCCGGGATACCAGCGCCGCTTCGCGCAGGTGGCGCGCCGGCCAGTGGGCGTGGCGCGACTCGTGTGGCAGATGGCGGAGCGGCCGGCGGCGGCGCGGCTGGGAGTCAGGATCGCGCAGGCCGTGCCGGGGATGTTGCCTCTGCTGGCGCGCCTGACGCGGATCTGAGCTGGGGTCCGGCAAGGCCGGTCTATCGCGATCAGGGCTGGTGCGGCCAAGAAGACTCGAACTTCCACGGGCTTTCGCCCACAACGACCTCAACGTTGCGCGTCTACCAATTCCGCCATGGCCGCAAGCCGTGACACGGGCGCATGGCGCGCCCGGCCGGGTAGGAGCGCGCCACTAGCAAACAGGTGGCGCGCCTGCAAGCGGAGTGACAACCGGGACCGTCAGACCGGCTTCCAGCCGATCTCCGCCACCCGGGCCGATCGCGGCACATCGGTCACTGCCTCGCGCACGGTGACGCTTTCGCCGGGGGCCAGGCGCTTCTTGGGCGGGGCGACTTCCCAGCTGTAGACGATCCGGTCCCGCGCATCGCGCAGCACGATCAGGATCGGCGGCACGTCGGTGCTGCTGTCGGTGCGGTTGGTGATGGTGCCGCTGGCGCCGAAATATTCCGTGCCGTCGGGCAGCTGCTGCCATTCCTGCCGGTCCGCGGGGAAGTCCAGCGCCAGGCCGGGCCGCCCGGCATCGAAGGTCGCGCGCGGGATCGGCAGCCAGTCCGGCGGGCCCCACCAGCTGACCGCAGCGGCACTGGCGCCGCCCAGCACGGCCAGGATCACCAGCGCCCAGACCCACAGTCGACGCTGGCCGGACCGGTCACGCGGGGGTGCCGGGGCGGGTGCATCCTCGACTTCGGCGTTCGGTTCTTCCTGCGGGGCAGCCGCTGCGATGTCCTCGGCAGCGGCGCTCTCCGGCTCATCCGCCGGCATGTCGACCGCGGCTTCCTGGAACCAGCTTTCGCCGCATTTCGCGCAACGCACGGTACGGCCGTTCGGCGGTATGGCCGTTTCCGACACCTGGTAGCGCGTGGCGCAGGCGGGGCACTCGATCATCATGGTGCCGCAGCCGTAGAGCGGCGTGACGGCAGCAACAAGCCACCCGCGTGCACCATGCCCCGCCGCCGCTCTTTTTTCCCCAGCGATCCATGCCTATAGCCGGTCGCAGCCATGTCACTCCGCCATCCAGCCTGCCGTGCGCCACTCCGGAGCGCCCTGTGATCCGCCGCCTGCTGGCACTGGCCGTGCTGTTGTGGGTGCTCGGCTTCCTGTGGTTTGCCGTCGCGCTGCCGCAGCCGGCACCGGCCAGCCGGACCGACGCGATCGTGGTCCCGACCGGCAGCGGCGGGCGCATCCAGCGCGGGCTGGCACTGCTGCGCGATGACGCGGCGCCGCACCTGCTGGTCAGCGGCGTGGCGGAGGAGGTCCGCCCGGCCGAGTTCGCCGCCGAATACAATGTGCCGGCGGCCACGATGCGCTGCTGCGTGACGCTGGGTTTCGCCGCGCTGGACACCCGCGGCAATGCGCTGGAAACCGCCCAATGGGTGGAGGAGCAGCGCGTGCGGTCGCTACGGCTGGTCACCACGGACTGGCACATGCGCCGCGCCGCGCTGGAACTGGGCGCAACGCTGCCGGCCGATGTGGTGGTGGTGCAGGATGCGGTCCGGTCCGAACCGTCGCTGTTCACGCTGTTCCTGGAATATCACAAGCTGCTGGCCGCCTGGGTCGTGTCGCTGGGCAAAGGCTGACCGGTGAACCTGCTGCGATCACTGGCCTTCTACATCGGCTTCTACAGCGCGACCGTCTGGCTGGTGTCGTCGGCGCTGATCGCCGCACGCTGGGCGCCGCACCGGCTGGACCCGGTGGTACGCCGCTGGGCACGGGCCCATCGCTGGTGCCTGCGCCACCTGGCCGGGATCCGCATACAGGAGGAAGGGCCGCGTCCGGACCACCCGGTGATCTACGCCATGCGGCACGAATCGTTCTTCGAGGCGATCGACCTGCCCGGCCTGCTGTATCGGCCGGCGGTCTTCGCCAAGCGCGAGCTGTTCGACCTGCCCGGCTGGGGCCGGGTGGCGGCCGCCTATGGCCTGGTGCCGGTCTATCGCGAGGCTGGCGCCAGCAGCCTGCGCGACATGCTGAAGCAGGCAAAAAGCCGGGTGGCGGATGGCCGGCCGCTGGCGATCTTTCCCGAAGGTACCCGCACGCCGCACGGGGTGCGGGCGCCGCTGCGGCCGGGCTTCGTCGGCATCTACAAGGCGACGGGCCTGCCGATCGTGCCCGTCGCGGTGAACAGCGGGCCGCTCTATCACCGCTGGATCAAGCGGCCGGGCATCATCACGATCCGCTTCGGCGAGCCCATCCCCCCGGGCCGGCCGCGGGAGGAGGTGGAGGCGCGGGTGCTGGCGGCGATCAATGTGCTGAATGGAACCGGGTCAGCCTGAGCAATCGGCTATTGCGAGCCATTACCACATTGCGTAGGGCAGTCGGACCGGCAGCAGGATCGCTGCCGGCAAGAGGTCCTGCATGTCATCGCCTTCCTTATTCGCGCTACCCTTGGCGGCCATGCTGGCGATTGCCGGCGTGCTGGCGCTCCGGCTTGGCTGGGGGCGGCGGCAGCCGACACCATCGGTGGCGGGCTGGGCGATGCTGGCCGGCGCGGTGTGGGCCGGGGCTGCAGCCGGCGGGGCTTGGGGCATCACGGTGGCCAGCCTGTGGGCCATGGTCACCGCACTGGCTCTGGTCGGGCTGGCCGCTTGGCAGGCCCCGGCGCCCGTCCGCAGCCCGCGCCTGTCACGCGTGGCCACGCCGCCCGCGCGCCAGCCGTCGCGGATCGGCGGCCGCCTGGCGACCTTCGCAATCGTGGCGATCGGCGGCCTGGTCGCCGCGACGGGGCTGGCCCTCGCCGTGCACTGGCTGGCTACGCTGGCCGGAGCGGGAGAGGCGAACGCCAATGTCGCGTTGCTGTTCACCCTGCCGCTTGCCTGGGCGGTGCTGGCGCACCTGCTGATGACCGCATCCCGCCGTTCGCAGGGCGTGACGCTCGTCGCCTGCCTCGCCGCCGCCATTCCCGCATTGCTGTAAGAACTATCATGACCACCCCGCCATCCTCGCCGCTGCGCAATGCCCTGTCCGCCCATTCGGCCGTGGGGCTGATCGTCGGCGCGCTGCTGTATATCGTGTGCGTCACCGGCACGCTGGTCGTGTTCTACCCGGAGATGCAGCGGCTGGAGCAGTGGCACGCGCCGGAGATGGCGACGATAGCGCCCGACGCCGTGCAGCGCGGCGCGGCCGAGGTGCTGGCGCGGGAGCGTGCTGCCGGCCTGTCGCCGACGACGCACATGTATGTCCACCTGCCCGTGCCCGATCTGCCGCGCGCCACGATCACCACCGATACGCAGGCGTTCCACTTGGCGACCGACGGCAGCATCGCTGTGCCGGAACAGATCTGCTGGTCCGACTGGGCGGTGAAGCTGCATTACGGCCTCAGCCTGCCCGGCCTGTGGGGCTTCGTGCTGGTGGGCGTGCTGGGCGTGATGATGCTGACCCTGTCGCTGTCCGGCGTGCTGGCCCTGCCGCGTATCCTGCGCGATGCGTTCCGCCTGAAGGCGCGCAGTCCCGGCGGTGTGGCGCTGGCCGACTGGCACAACCGCCTGGGCACCTGGACTCTGCCCTTCGCCATTGCCATCGCCTTCACCGGCGCGGCGATCGGCCTGGGATCGCTGGGTGCCTGGACCCTGGGCAAGACGGAATATGCGGGCGATACGCTGGCGGTCTATGCCCCGATCTTCGGCGGGGAAACGCCGGGCGATCCGCGGGACATCGCGATGCCGGACGTCGCTGCCGCGCTGCAACACATGCAGGCGCGCCATCCAGACGTCACCGTGACCTACGCCATCCTGCACGATCCGCTGCAGGCGGGGCAGCATGTGCAGATCGCCGCCACGCACCACCGGCGGCTGATCTTCGGCGAGTATTACGATTTCGACGCCCGCGGCGGCTTCCGCGGCACGGCCGGCCTGGCGGATGGCGCGGCCGGGCAGCAGGCGGCAGCGTCCATCTACAACCTGCATTTCGGCAATTTCGGCGGGCTGGCCGTCAAGCTGGCCTACTTCGTCGGCGGGCTGGCGGCCAGCGTGGTGGCCGCGACCGGCACCTTCATCTGGCTGGGCAAGCGTCGCCGCCGCGGGATCCGGGAGCCGCGCCTGCATGCCGCGTGGCATGGCGTGGTGTGGGGTAGCCCGGCCATGCTGGCGCTGACCTTCGCCGCCCGGATGGCGATCGGCAACGAGGCACCGTTCGACGTGATCTTCTGGGGCGGGCTGCTGCTGTGCGTCGCCGTGGCCGTAACTCTCGCCGGCCGCGCCCGGGCACAGACGGACGCGGCGCCGGATATCGCAGGCGTGCCGGCGACCTAGTTCTAGTTCTGGTCCTTCCCGTGATCGCCCCGGCCGAAATCCGGCCGGGCATCATCCTGCCCGAAGGCGACGATGCTGCGGCGGACCGATCGCGTACGGCTGAACAGGTCGAACATCGCCTGTCCGTCCCCTTCGCTGATGGCCCCGCGCATCACCGCCAGGTCGGCCAGGAACCGGTCCAGCATCTCCAGCACCGCGTCGGAATTGTTCAGGAAGACGTCGCGCCACATGGTCGGGTCCGACGCAGCGATGCGGGTGAAATCGCGGAAGCCACCGGCGGAGAACTTGATCACCTCGCTGCGGGTCACCTGCTCCAAGTCGGACGCGGTGCCCACGATGGTGTAGGCGATCAGATGCGGAATGTGGCTGGTGACGGCCAGCACCATGTCGTGATGCGCGGCGTCCATGCATTCGACCATCGCGCCAAGGTCTTCCCACAGCTTGACCAGAGCCGCCACGCGGTCGGCCGGCGCATCCGCCGGCGGAGTGATGATGCACCAGCGTTGCCGGAACAGGGTGGCGAAGCCCGCCTCCGGCCCGCTGTTCTCCGTGCCGGCGACAGGGTGCGCCGGGATGATGCAGCGGCCGGGCAGGGCAGCCTGCAAGGCCTGCGTCACCGCCACCTTCGATCCGCCGACATCGCTGATCACGGCGTCCGCCCCGAGGCCCGGTGCCATGTCACGGGCGGCGGTGCCCATCGCACCGACCGGCACGCACAGGATCACGAGGTCCGCCCCGGCCACCGCCGCCGCGGCGCTGTCGTGCATCTGCCCCACCAGCCCCAGATCGGCCGCGCGCCGCCGCACATCGGGATCGCGGTCGAAGCCGCTGGTGCGCACGCCCGGCAGGTGCTGCTGGATGGCGAGGCCGACAGACCCGCCGATCAGCCCCAGGCCGATGATCGCCACATGGGTGAAGCTCATTGCGCGGGGTCCGCCAGCCGGGCCAGGATGCCGGCGATCGCATCCATCTGCTCGGCCGTGCCGATCGTGATCCGCAGGCCCTGCGGCAGGCCCTGCCCCGGCAGGTGCCGCACGATGTAGCCCTGCTCCGCCAGGCCGGCCAGTGCCGCCGCGGCTGTCAGCGGGCCTTCGAACAGCACCAGCACGAAGTTGGCCTCGCTCGGCAGGGGCCGCAGGCCGTGATTGCCCAGTGCCGCCATCGCCTCCATGAAGCGCGCGCGCACGGTCGCATTGTGCGCCCGCGACCGGTTCACGAAGTCCTGATCGGCCAGCGCTGCCAGCGCAGTCGCCTGCGCCCCGCGATTGATGTTGAACGGCCCGCGGATGCGGTTCAGCGCATCGATGACCGGCGGCGCGCCATAGCCCCAGCCGACCCGCTCCGCCGCAAGGCCGTAAGCCTTGGCAAAGGTGCGCGTCACCAGCACGTTGCCATGCGTCGCGGCGAGCGCCAGCCCGCCATCATCCTGCTCGGGCGCGACATATTCGGCATAGGCCTGGTCCAGCACCAGCAGCACGTGCGGCGGCAGGCCGGCATGGAGCCGGGCGAGGTCGTCAGCGCCGAGATAGCTGCCGGTGGGATTGTTCGGATTGGCGACGAACACCACCCGCGTTGCCGGCGTGACGCAGGCGAGCAGCGCATCGACATCAGTGCCGTAATCGGCGTCCGGTGCCTCCACCGGCGTGGCACCGCAGCGGCGGGCCGCGATCTCGTACAGCGAAAAGCCGTAGCGGACATACAGCACCTCGTCCCCCGGACCGGCAAAGGCGCTGGCCGCCACGGTCAGCAGCTCGCCGGAGCCGGTGCCGCAGACGATCCGCGAAGGATGCAGGCCGTGCAGTTCGGCAATGGCGGTCCGCAGCGCGGCCGAATCCGGATCGGGGTACAGGTGCGCCGGGCCGGCATCATCCCGCGCCGCCAGCGCGGCCGGGCTGGTGCCCAGCGGGTTCTCGTTGGCGGACAGTTTGATCAGCGCGCGTCCGTCCGCGCCGGTGCTGCGACCGGGGACATAGGCGTGGATGGCCGCGATCCACGGCTTCATCTGCGGGGCGGCCAGGGAGCTGGTCGGCGAGGATGGGGTCTGGTCGGTCACGATCCCGCCGATAGTGCCTGCGCGCACCAATTGACAGCCCGCCTGCCAGCGCCCAAGTCCGCCCCCCTATGGCGACCCCGCGCCCCCTGCCCACCACCAGCCTGCAGCTGCCCGATCCCCTGCCGCTCGACAGCGGACAGGTGCTGGACGGAGTGACCATGGCGTACGAGACCTATGGCACGCTGGCGTCCGATCGCCGGAACGCCATCCTGGTGCCGCATGCGCTGACCGGGGACCAGCATCTGGCCAGCGAGCATCCGATCACCGGCAAGCCCGGCTGGTGGGTGCGCATGGTGGGGCCGGGCAAGCCGATCGATACCGACCGCTTCTTTGTGATCTGCGCCAATGTGATCGGCAGCTGCATGGGATCGAGCGGCCCGGCCGCGCTGGATTCCGATGGTCGGCCCTGGGCCATGCGCTTCCCGGTCATCACCATCCGCGACATGGTGCGCGCGCAGGTGGCGCTGCTGGATGTGCTGGGGATCGAGCGGCTGCATGCCGTTGTCGGCGGCTCGATGGGCGGCATGCAGACGCTGAGCCTGGCGGCCAACTTCCCGGACCGGGCCGACCGGGTACTGGCGATCGCCACCACCGCGCGCCACTCGGCCCAGAACATCGCCTTCCACGAGGTCGGCCGGCAGGCGATCATGGCCGATCCCAACTGGCAGGCCGGGGATTATTACGGCACCGGCGCAGCGCCGGACAAGGGCCTGTCGGTCGCGCGCATGGCGGCGCACATCACCTACCTGTCCGAGGCTGGCCTGACGGGCAAGTTCGGGCGCCGGTTCCAGGACCGGCCCGACGGCACGGCGGGCGGGCGGTCCTTCGGCTTCGATGCCGACTTCCAGGTGGAAAGCTATCTGAGGCATCAGGGGCTGGCCTTCACCGACCGGTTCGATGCCAATTCCTACCTCTACATCACCCGTGCCATGGACTATTTCGACCTGGCGGAGGAGCATGGCGGGCGGCTGGCCGACGCCTTTGCCGGCACCCGCGCCCGGTTCTGCGTGGTCAGCTTCGACACGGACTGGCTGTATCCGACCAGCGAATCGCGCAGCCTGGTGCAGGCGCTGAACGCTGCCGCCGCCCCGGTCAGCTTCGTGGAACTGAGCGCGCCATACGGTCACGACAGCTTCCTGCTGGACGTGCCGGCGCTGGACCGGGTGGTGAAGGGGTTCCTGGAATGAACGCGCTGCCCGACGGATACGAACTGGTCGGCGATCAGGCACGGATCGATCCGGTGGCGACGCATGCCTATTTGTCGCGCAGCTACTGGTCGCCCGGCATCGCGCCGGAGATCGTGGCCAAGGGCATCGCCAACAGCCTGTGCGTGGCGGTGTTCTTTGATGGCGCGCTAGTGGCGCTGGCGCGGGTGGTCACCGACTATACCACTATGGCCTACCTGGCGGATGTCTATGTGCTGGAGGAGCATCGCGGGCGCGGGCTCAGCCACGCCATGCTCGAGTGGCTGCACACGCACCCTGATCTGCAAGGGCTGCGCCGGTGGGTGCTGTTCACCGCCGATGCCCACGACCTCTACGCCGCACATGGCTGGACGGCGCATCCGCATCCCGAGCGGCTGATGGTGCGGGTCGACCCGACGGCCTTCGCATGAGCCTCAGGCCCGATCTCGCCGTGATCGCCCGGCACGTCGCGCCCAATACCCGCGTGCTGGATGTCGGCTGCGGCGAGGGCGAACTGATGGCGGAGCTGCAGGCCAGCCGGCAGGTGGATGCCCGGGGGCTGGAGCTGGACCCGGTGGCGGTGGAACGCTGCGTCGCCCGCGGCCTGTCGGCGGTGCAGGGCAATGCCGATCGCGACTTGGCGGACTACCCCGACAAGGCGTTCGACTATGCCATCCTGTCGCAGACGCTGCAGACGGCCCGGCGGCCCGACGTGCTGCTGGACGAATTGCTGCGGATCGGCGCCAGCACCTTCGTCAGCTTTCCCAACTTCGCCTACTGGCGCAACCGGCTGGCGCTGCTGTGGCGCGGGCGGATGCCGGTGACGCGGAACCTGCCGGTGAGCTGGTACGAGACGGAGAACATCCATCACCTGACAGTCGGCGATTTCGACGAATTGCTGGCCCGGCTGCAGGTGACGACCGAGCGACGCTGGTTCTTCGCCAACGACCGGGAGATCGCCCCGGCCGGCGCCAACTGGCGCGCCGAACATGCGGTGTACCTGCTGCGGCGGTGACGTTGTGCACCTGCGAAGGGTGGCGATCGGCCGGGTGCCTGTGTAGGTTGCGTGCGAACGGGCACCGGGGTTCCGCCCGATGGAGATGGGTTCATGCACGATATGCTTGTGGCGACATGGTTTGTCGCGGATCAGCAGGGCGAAGGCACCTGGTTCCCGCAGATCGGTGGCAACTCTGCCGATGCCGGAGCAAAGGCGATCTACTGGCGCTGCGTGGTGACCTTCTACGCCACCAGCCTGCAGCATAACCCGCACAACCCCCATGCCTTCTTCACCAACACCGATCTGCCCAGTGTGGACGGTATCGACATCGCCGCGCTGTTCGCCCGCTGGGGGGTGGAAGTCATCCGCCTGCCGATCACCTACCGGATTCCGCTAGGCCGTGTGGATAGCTGGGGCAACCAGTTCTACATCTTCGACATCATCGACCACTGCGCGCGTAGCGGCCGCTGGCCTTCTGTGATCGTGCTGGATTCGGATGTGGTCTGGACCTCTGCGGCCGAACCCATGGAGCGGCAGGTCACCCTCGACGGTGCGCTCAGCTATGTCCATGATCTCGATGCCTATCCGGCCGGGGAGCAGATCAACGGCGTTACCCGGGAACAGCTGGTCCGCTTCATGGCGCGGCACGGCGGGCCGGTGCAGGACACCATGGTCTACTGTGGCGGAGAGATCTTCTGCGCCACGCTGCCCGCCATGATCGCCATGGCTGACCGGGTGCCGGCGCTATGGCAGGCCATCCTGGCGGGGGAGGAAGACGCCCCGAAGGAAGAGGCGCATCTGCTCAGCCTGCTTTACGTCATGGAAGGCTACCCGCTGGGCAATGCGGATCCGTTCATCAAGCGGATGTGGACGACGTTCAAGCACAACAACCTTGTTCCCGGGGACGAGCGGCTCGCCATCTGGCACCTGCCGGCAGAGAAGCGCAGCGGTTTTCCCGCCCTGTTCGCGCGGCTGAAGGGCCATGGGCTCGAGCGGCGCGATCCGCTGGAACTGGCTGTCAGCCGCGAGGAGATGGGGCGCATCTTCGGCGTACCGCGCCGCTCGCCGGCCAAGTGGCTGCGCGACATGCGCAGCAAGGTGAGCGAACATGCGGGCAAGCGGCTGGCCGGCGCCCGCTGACCGGGATCAGTCCGGCAGCAGCGATCCGCCCACCACCTGCAGCACGCTGTCGGGCCGGGCGAGGCTCCACAGGCTGAGGCCGGCGCTGCGGGCGCGCTCCGCCGCGAGGCTGGTCGGGAGCGAGATGGTCACCAGCGTGGTCGCACCCGCGCGCACGGCCTTCTCCACGATCTCGTAGGAGCAGCGCGCGGTGGACAGGATGAAACCGTCGTCCACCGAGCGGCCGGCAGCGGCGAGCGCGCCGATCAGCTTGTCCAGCGCATTGTGGCGGCCGACATCCTCCCGCACGGTGACGATCGCGCCGGCCGTGTCGCACAGGGCGGCGGCATGCGCCCCGCCGGTGGCGCGGGTCAGCGGCTGGTGGTCGCGCAACGCGGCCAGCGCGGCGAATATCGCGGCGGGATCGATGGCCGCATGGGGCGTCACCGGCGGCAGGGGACGGGCAACCGCTTCCAGGTTCTCGATCCCGCACAATCCGCAACTGCTTTCCGCCACGCGTGCGCGCACCCGGTCGGTCAGTTGCGCCACGCCCAGCCCGGCCAGTTGCGCGCGCACGATCCAGCCAGAGGGCACCTCGGCCACGGCCAGGTCGGTCAGCTCGCGGGGGTGGGCCGCCAGCCCCTCGGTCAGCGCGAAGCCCAGCGCGAAATCGGGCAGGTCGGCCGGGGTCGCCATCATCACGGCATAGGACAGGCCATTAAACTCCAGCGCGACCGGCGCCTCCGGCACCCAGGCGCGCTCTGCAGACGCTACGGTGCCGTCGGCGCGGTATTCAACCGCCACCCCGTTGCTCCAGGGTGGACAGGTCGGCCGGCGTGTTGATGTTAGCGGGCGAGGTTGGCAGCGCCACCGCGCGTGCGCCGCAGGCTTCCGCAAAGGCCATCATCGCATGGCTGCCTTCGCCTGCCAGAATTTCCTCCAGCAACAGCGCATCGTCCGGCCGCCAGTGGCCGACCACCGGCTGCGTGGCGAGGAAGGCGGGCGCCGGGCCGAGCAGGGCAGGCAGGTCGGCCGGCAGGTGCAGCGTATCGACACCCATGGTCAGCACGCCGGCATACCCTTCGTCCGCCGCATGGCGCAGGCCCGCCAGCACCCCGCCCAATGGCCCCATGCCTTCGCGCGGGTGATCGGGCACGGTCGGGGCCGGGGCCTGCTCGCGGCCGGCGACGATCACATGCTCGCACCAGCCGCTCAGCAGGTCGACCGCGTTGGCCAGCAGGGTGTGCCCCTGGTACTCGGCCAGGGCCTTGTCGCTGCCGAAGCGGGTGGACTGGCCGCCGGCCAGCACCACGCCCAGGGTCATCGGTGGCATCATGCGTAAAGCCTTTCCGCGTGCCAGCGCACATGGTCGGCCATGAAGCTGGAAATGAACAGGTAGGAATGATCGTAACCCGGCTGCATCCGGATGGTTGCCGGAATACCGGCCCGCTCGCACGCCTGCAGCAGCAGCTCGGGCTTCAGCTGTTCGGCCAGGAAGCTGTCCGCCGTGCCCTGGTCCACCAGCAGGTCCGGCAGGCGTGCACCGTCATCGATCAGGGCGCAGGCATCATAGGGCCGCCATGCGGCGCGGTCCGGCCCCAGGTAGCCGGTCAGCGCCTTGTCGCCCCACGGGCAGTGCAACGGGCTGCTGATCGGCGCGAAGGCGCTGGTCGACCGGAAGCGTCCGGGACTGCGCAGGGCGACCGTCAGTGCGCCGTGCCCGCCCATCGAATGACCGAAGATGCCCTGTCGCGCCATGTCCACCGGAAAGTGTTCGGCGACGATCGCCGGCAGCTCGTCCTCGACATAGCTGCGCATGGCAAAGTGCCCGGCCCACGGAGCCTGCGTGGCATCGACGTAGAAGCCGGCGCCCTGTCCCATGTCCCATGCCGGATCGTCTGCCACGCCTTCTCCGCGCGGGGAGGTGTCGGGTGCGACCAGGATCACGCCATGTTCCACACACGCGGCGCGGTACTCGCCCTTGTCGGTGACGTTGGCATGGGTGCAGGTGAGGCCCGACAGGTAGAACAGCACCGGCAGCTTCGTGCCGGCCTCGTGCGGGGGCACGAACACGGCAAAGGTCATGTCCGTGTCGGTGGCGCTGCTCTGGTGGCGGTAGACGCCCTGCACGCCACCATGGCTGAGGGCGGTGCTGACGGTATCAAGGCTCAAGAACGAACTCCTTCGAGGGTACGGGCGGCATCGTCGCGGTCGGGATCGGCCAATGGCAGCAGCCACAGCATGACCGCGCCGCCGACCGCGCCGATCGCCATCACGGCGGCAACAGCAGTCAGTTCCGCATCGCCGAAGGCGGCGAACAGCAGCCCGCCGATGATGGGCGATCCCGCCGCGCCGGCGCGACCCACGCCCAGCGCGATCCCGGTCCCGGTCCCACGGGCATAGGCGGGGAAGCCGCGCGCGAAGGCCGCGTAATAGCCGACGATCGCCGCGTTCAGGAAGAACATCGAAACGAACGCCAGCCCGCGCCAGCCCCACAGCGTGTCGCTGCCGGTGCCGAACCACACCATCGCCAGGGCCCCCAGCAGCGATGCCCCGATGGTGGGCCCCTTGATATCGAACCGCCTGAGGAAGAAGCCGAACAGGGTACCGCCGATCATCCCGCCGATATTGGCCCAGGTCAGCACGCTGGCAGCCTGGGGCGGGGTGAAGCCGGCATCGGCGACGATCTTCACCGCCCATTTCAGGATGAAGTAGAAGGTCAGCGTGTGGAACATGTAGCCGAGCGAGAGCAGCACGGTCACCTTGCGCAAGGCCGGTTTGGCCAGCACGTCGCTGGCGCGCGGTCTGTCCGCCGCGACCGAAGCCGGCGGCAGGGACGCGATCTCCGGCTGGCGCAGCGTGCGCAGGGACCGGTTGATCTTCGCCAGCGCGTCCGCCGGTCGCCGGGCGGCGAAATAGGCGGGGGTTTCCGGCACCAGCAGCAGCGTCAGCGGGATCATCGCGGCCGTCGCCACCGCGCCGAACAGGAACACCGCGCGCCAGTCGTGGTCCACCAGCAGCCAGCTCTGCGCCGCAAAGCCGCCGATCACCGCACCCAGCGGGTAGCCGATGACATAGATCGCCAGCGCCAGGCTGCGGACCGCGCGGCTGGTGCATTCGGCAGTCACAGCATTGGTCGTCGCCAGCATGCCGCCGATGCCGAGGCCGGTCAGCAGCCGCCAGATGATCAGCGCCGCCACGCTGTTCGCCCAGCCGGCCATGAACATCCCGATCGTCATAACTACCAGGCAGGACAGCAGCGTCGTCTTGCGGCCCAACCGATCGGCCATGTTGCCCAGGAACAGCGAGCCGACGCCCATGCCGACCAGCTCCGCCGACAGCACCACGCCCAAGGCATCGCGCGGGATGCCCCATTCCGCGCTGATGCCGGGCGCGGCGAAGGCGCTGGCCAGCACGTCGAACCCGTCCAGCGCGTTCAGCAGCGTCATCAGCACGACCACGATCCACTGGCGCGTGCTCATCGGATTGTCATCGATGATGACCCGCGGATCATTCCCCATCGCCGCTGGCGCCACCATCATCCCGTCCCTCTCAGCTCGCGGCCGTTTGCCGGCACATCATTCGTGTAGTCGCATCGGCAATGCTATCAATGACCAACCATGCCGATCAAGCGATCACCGGCAGGGTTGTTATGGCGCATTGCAATCGCACGCAAGCTAACCCGGCTGCAGCCCGGCCCAGTGCACGGCCTTGGTCTCCAGGTATTCCTCCAGCCCCTCGGCACCACCTTCGCGTCCCAGACCGGACTGCTTGACCCCGCCGAAGGGTGCCATCGCCAGGCTGATCGCGCCGGTGTTCAGGCCCACCATGCCGGCATCCAGCGCCTCGCTGACACGCCAGGCGCGGTGCATGTTGCCGGTGCAGCAATAGGTCGCGAGGCCATAGGGCGTCGCATTGGCGAGGGCGATCCCGTCGGCTTCCGTTTCGAAGCGGTAGATGGCCGCCACGGGTCCGAATATCTCCTCCTGAGCGGCGCGCATGTCCTGCGTCATGCCGGTCAGCAGCATGGGAGCGGTGAAGCGGGGCGGGGCGGTGGCCTGGGCCACCAGCGTCGCCCCCTTGGCCTGCGCATCCGCGACCAGCTCCGCCACTTTGGCCCGGGCCTTGTCGTCGATCAGCGGGCCGATCTCCATGCCGTCGGCCGTTCCCGGGCCAACCTTGAGCGCGCGCACCCTGGCGGCCAGCCGCTCCACGAAGGCATCGTGGATGCCGGCCTGTACCAGGATGCGATTGGCCGCGACGCAGCTTTGCCCGGCATTGCGGAACTTGGCCGCCATCGCCGCCTCCACCGCGCCATCCAGCTCGGCATCGTCGAACACCAGGAACGGCGCATTGCCGCCCAGTTCCAGCGCCAGTTTCTTGATGGTGGGCGCGCATTGCTGCATCAGCAGCGTGCCGACGGGGGTGGAGCCGGTGAAGGACAGCAGCCGCACCGCCGGGCTGCCGGTCAGCGCCGCGCCGATCGCCTTCGCATGGCCGGTGACGATGCCCAGCACGCCCGCGGGTACCCCGGCGCGGATGGCCAGCTCGCCCAGCGCCAATGCCGTGAACGGCGTCAGCTCCGACGGCTTCAGCACGATCGTGCAGCCCGCCGCCAGCGCCGGCGCCAGCTTGCGCGTGATCATCGCCGCGGGGAAGTTCCAGGGGGTGATCGCGGCGCAGACGCCGACCGGTTCCTTGCGCACCAGGATGCGGCGGTCGGCGGTGGGCGCGGGCACTTCGTGGCCCTGGCTGCGCTGCCCCTCCTGCACGAACCATTGCACGAAGCTGGCGGCATATGCGATCTCGCCCTCCGCCTCGGCCAGCGGCTTGCCCTGTTCGGCGGTCAGGATGCGGGCCAGATCCTTGGTGGCCGCGACCATCAGGTCATGCCAGCGCTGCAGGATCGCGCAGCGTTCGGGTGCGGGCAGGGCGCGCCATGCCGGCAGGGCGCGGGCGGCCGCGGCGATGGCGGTTTCGGTTTCGGCAGTGCCGCAATGGGGCACGGCGCCGATGACGTCGCTGGTGGCGGGATCGTCGACCGGGATGGTGCGCCCGTCGGCGGCGTCGATCCACCTGCCATCCACCAGCGCCCGCTGCCGCCACAATCCGCTGTCCGTCAGCCCGATATCCGTCGTCATGCCATGCTCCTTTGCCACATCATGTGGTGGCGGTGCAGGAGACGGCAACGGCGTCCGGCGGAACCGATTGGCTCGCCGCGCTCTATCCCATCACAGCTTCAGGAGTTCTTCGACCCATGCGCACCTTCCTTCCCCTTGCCGCCGTCGCCCCGCTGGCCCTGATGGCGTGCAGCGAGTCAGCCGAGCAGCCAGCCGCGCCGGCTATGGAGGAAAGCAGCGCCGGTGCCGCCGGGGAGCAGGCAGTCGCTGCCCTGCAGACGGGCGATGGCCAGGCTGCAGGGACGGCCACGGCGACCGTCACGGACGATGCGATCACCGTGGTGGTGGCGGTGCAGAACATGCCGGCAGGCGAGCATGGCGTGCACGTCCACATGGTCGGCCGTTGCGACGGGCCGGACTTCACCACGGCGGGCGCGCACTGGAACCCGACCGGGCAGACACACGGGCTGGACAGCAGCGGCGGCCAGCATGCGGGCGACATGCCCAACCTGGTGGTGAATGCGCAGGGCACCGGCACGCTGGAATATACCCTGCAGGGCGGCGCGACCTTTGCCGGCCTGATGGACGCCGACGGCTCCGCCTTCGTGGTCCATGCCGATGCCGACGACCAGCGCACCGATCCGTCGGGCGAGAGCGGCGGCCGGATCGCCTGCGGCGTGTTCTCCGCCGGCTAGGCGATCCTGAGATCCAGCAGGGTCGGGCCGTCTGCCGCGAAGCTCCAGCACAGGGCTTCGTCCAGCTGCCCGACCTGCTCGACCCGGCGGGCGGGCACGCCTTGTGCCTGCGCCAGCTGCACGAAGTCCAGCCCGCCGAGGTCGCAGCCGGGAACGTGGTTCAGCCCGAACTCGCCGGCAAAGCCGGTCAGCGCGGCGTAGGCCCGGTTGTTCAGGATCACGAATGACACCTGCGTGCCTTCGTCGCGGGCGGCGTACAGGCCCTGGATCGCGTACATTGCCGACCCGTCACCCAGGATGGCGATCACGCGATCCGGCTGCGCCAGCGCAACGCCGATGGCGGCCGGCAGCCCGTGCCCCAGGCCGCCACTGGCACAGGTGTAGAAACCGCCTGCGTGCGTGATCGGCAGGTGATCGTGCATCGGCCCACGCGCGGTCGGCGCCTCCTCCACGATCACCGCTTCGGCCGGGCGCAGGGCAGCGATCCGCGACAGCACATGCGCCGCGCTCATGGCCGGTTCCGGCGCGGCGATCTGGCGCGGTGAGCGGACGGGACCGTGCGGCTGTGGCAGTATCTTCGCCAGTTCCGCCAGTCCGCTGGCGGGGTCGCCCAGCACGCCGATCCCGCCGGGCAACGCCGCGCCATGCTGCGGATCGTCGCTCAGCAGCGCCAGCGCGGCACCGTCGGGCCAGAACGGTCCTGTGCCCTCCACATGCCAGGTGAAGACCGGGGCGCCCGCCACCAGGATGGCGTCATGCGGCTGCAGCGCGTCGCGCAGCCGCTCGCGCCAGGCGGGCAGGAAGCCGGCGAAGTGCGGGTGATCCTCCGGAAACACCTCGCGCGCGGCATAGGGGGCCGCCCACACAGCGGCGCCGCTTGCCTCCGCACAGGCGATCGCCGCGTTCCAGCCGCCGGCATTGGCGAGACCGGTGCCCAGCACCAGCGCCGGATTGCGCGCGCCCGACAGCAGCGCGGCCAGTTGCGCGAGACCCGCCGGATCGGCTGCGGTGCGGGTGGTGAGGGAGGGCAGCGCCGGCATGGTGCACGGCCGGTCCCAGTCATCCACCGGGATCGACACGAACACCGGCCCCATGGGCGGGGTCAGCGCGATGGCAAAGGCGCGGATCAGCGCCAGCGGCACATCCTCCGCCCGCGCCGGCTCCGCCGTCCACTTGACGTATGGCCGCGGAAACTCGGTCGCGCGTTCGGCGAACAGGAACGGGTCGAACGGCAGGATCGATCGCGCCTGCTGCCCGGCGGTGACCACGACCGGCGCGTTGTTCTTCCACGCGGTGAACAGATTGCCCAGCGCGTGACCGGTGCCCGCCGCACTGTGCAGATTGACCAGTGCCGCCCGCCCGCTTGCCCGGGCGTAGCCGTCGGCCATGCCCAGCACGACCGCCTCGTTCAGCCCCTGGACGTAGGGGAAGGGCAGCCCCTTCAGCATGGGCAATTCGGTGCTGCCGGGATTGCCGAACATCCGGTCCACGCCCCAATGCGCGAATACGGCGAAGGCGGCATCCCGCACGGTGGTGGCGGTGCCTGCCGGTAGTGCGGGGGTGATGATGGCGTGAACTCCCTTGCGGCCTGCATCGCTGCCTAAGGGATCGGCGCACCGGATGCCATCCGTTCAGCTTGGCCGGGCTAGTTGACGGCATGACCCGCCTGATCCTGCCGCTCCTCGCCGCCGCCATGCTGGCGCTGCCCGCTTCTGCCCAGCAGGCGCCGACCACGCCGGCGCTGAACCTGCAGCAGAACATGCTGCTGCGCTGCTCCGCCGCCTTTGCACTGGGCCAGCGCCTGCAGCAGGCGGGCGCACCGGAGGCGGCGGGCTGGCCGCCGCTGGCCGCGGGCGGGCGCGAGTTCTTCGTGCGATCGTCCGCGCAATTGATGGACGAGGCGCAGCTGTCACGCGAGCAGATCGTCACGCTGCTGACACGGGCCAGCCAGGATCTTGCCCGCGAGGGCCAGCTGGCCAGGGTGATGCCGGTCTGCCTGCAGGTGGCCGGCATCAGGTAAGGCTCGGGTGCGGCTAGGCCGCCAGCGCATCCTCCTGATGGTCGCGCAGCACGTAGCCGCGGCCCCACACCGTCTCGATGTAGTTCTCGCCTCCACAGGCGCCCGACAGCTTCTTGCGCAGCTTGCAGATGAACACGTCGATGATCTTCAGCTCCGGCTCGTCGATGCCGCCATACAGGTGGTTGAGGAACATCTCCTTGGTCAGCGTGGTGCCCTTGCGCAGGGACAACAGCTCCAGCATCGCATATTCCTTCCCGGTCAGGTGCACGCGGGCGCCATCGACCTCCACCGTCTTGCCATCCAGGTTGACGGCCAGCTTGCCGGTGCGGATGACCGACTGGCTGTGTCCCTTGGACCGGCGGACGACGGCATGGATGCGGGCGATCAGCTCGTCCCGGTGGAACGGCTTGGTGACGTAATCGTCCGCGCCGAAGCCGAAGGATCGGACCTTGCTGTCCAGTTCGGAAATGCCCGACAGGATCAGCACCGGGGTCTGCACCTTGGCCACGCGCAGCTTCTTCAGCACGTCGTAGCCGTGCATGTCCGGCAGGTTCAGATCCAGCAGGATGATGTCGTAATCGTACAGCTTGCCCAGATCGAGGCCTTCCTCGCCCAGGTCGGTGGCATAGACATTGAAGCTTTCGGTGGTGAGCATCAGCTCGATCGCCTTGGCAGTCGTCGGCTCGTCCTCGATCAGCAGCACGCGCATGTGAACAGCCCCCCCTGTAACCCTGTTTGGTCTGTGTGGTGCGAGGCCGGATGTCGCGTTAACCAACGCCATCCTCAACGAAAAAGGTAAATCATCCGTAGTGCTACATAGGGTCCGGAGGCGCCCTCAGGCGACCCGGGCGATCTTCTTCTGGCGGCGCCGCTGCACGGAGGAACCGATGCCGATCGCCTCCCGGTACTTGGCGACAGTACGACGGGCGAGGTCGAAACCCTTGTCCTTCAGCAGGTCGACCAGCGTGTCGTCGGACAGGATCGCGTCGGGCGATTCGGCATCGCACAGGCTGCGGATGGCCGCCTTCACCGCGGAGGCGGATGCGGTCCCCTCGCCATCGGCGGACGCAACGCCGCTGGTGAAGAAGAACTTCAGCTCGAACAGGCCGCGATGGCACTGCAGGTACTTGGCGGAGGTGACCCGGCTGACGGTCGATTCGTGCATGCCGATGGCCTCGGCCACCTGCCGCAGGGTCAGGGGCTTCAGCAGCGACACGCCCTTGCGGAAGAAGCCTTCCTGCTGGCGCACGATCTCCGCCGTCACCTTCAGGATGGTCTTCTGCCGCTGGTCCAGCGCCTTGATCAGCCAGTTGGCGTCCGCCAGCTTCTCGGTCAGCCAAGACTTCACCGCCTTGTCGCGGCAGGATCTGAGCTCCAGCGCGTAGGGGCGATTGACCACCAGCCGCGGCAGGCTGGCGGGGTTCAGCACGATGTCCCAGCCATCGGTCGCCGGCGCGATCAGGATGTCAGGCACCACCGCCATCACCTCCGCCCGGGCGAAGCGCAGGCCTGGCTTGGGATCATAGCGGCGCAGTTCGCGCAGCATGTCCGCGAAGTCCTCCTCGTCCACCCGGCACAGCCGCAGCAGCTGCGGGAATGCGCCGCGCGCGACCAGATCCAGATTGGCCAGCAGCGCAGCCATGCACGGATCGTGGCGATCCGCCTCCTTGGCCTGCAGCGCTAGGCACTCCGCCAGATTGCGCGCGCCCACGCCCGTGGGATCGAGCGACTGCACCGCCACCAGCGCCTGCTCCACGGGGGGGCGGGGCACGCCCAGGTCGCCGGCGATCTCCTCCAGCGGGGCGGACAGGTATCCGGCCTCGTCCAGCAGGCCGATCAGGTGGCGGGCGAGGAACAGGGTCTGCGGATCGCCGGCGACCGTGCCGAGCTGGCCTTCCAGATGCTGCACCAGCGTGGGTGCGCCGGCATCGCGGTCGGCATAGTCGGCCGGCAGGTCGTCACCCAGCGGCCCGGCGCCGGTGCCGGCGGACCAGTCACCGGTATCGCGGTCGCGATCCAGCGCGGTGGGATCGATGTCGAGCGGGGCATCGACCTCCCCCTGGCCGCGGCCGATCAGTTCGTCGGCGGTGGGCGGATCGGGCGGTGCCTCGGTGTCGGGCGCTGCCGGCGTTTCCGCCCCGGCACGCAGTTCGCCCGCTTCCAGCAGCGGGTTGCTGTCGAGCGCGTCGGCGACGAAGGTCTCGATCTCCAGATTGGACAGCGCCAGCAGTTTGATCGCCTGCTGCAGCTGCGGCGTCATTACCAGCGATTGCGACTGCCGCAGGTCGAGCCGCGGGGAGAGCGCCATGGCCGGTTACCCGCGGGTCCGGTTCACAGCGTGAAGCTTTCGCCGAGATAGAGCCGCCGGACATTCTCGTCCGCCACCAGATCCTCGGGCGAGCCGGCGAACAGCACCTGCCCGCCATAGATGATGCAGGCACGGTCCACGATGTCGAGCGTCTCGCGCACATTGTGGTCGGTGATCAGCACGCCGATCCCGCGCCGCTTCAGGTCCCGCACCAGTTCGCGGATGTCGGCGATGGACAGCGGATCGATGCCGGCAAAGGGTTCGTCCAGCAGCATGATGCTGGGCTTGGCCGCCAGCGCGCGGGCGATTTCGCACCGGCGCCGCTCGCCACCCGACAGCGCCATGGCCGGGCTGGTGCGCAGACGGGTCAGGCCGAATTCGCCCAGCAGGCGCTCCAGCTCCGTCTTGCGGGTCGCCTTGTCCGGCTCCACCAGTTCCAGCACCGCGGCGATGTTCTGTTCCACGGTCATGCCGCGGAAGATGCTGGTTTCCTGCGGCAGGTAGCCGAGACCCAGGATCGCGCGGCGATACATCGGCAGGCGGGTGACATCGACGCCATCCATCAGGATGCGCCCGGTATCGGGCCGCACCAGACCCATGATGGAATAGAAGCAGGTCGTCTTGCCCGCGCCGTTCGGCCCCAGCAGGCCGAGCACCTCGCCCTTGCCGACGCTGAGCGAGATGTCGGTCAGCACCGGCCGCTTGTCGTAGCTCTTGGCGATGGAGATCACCTCCAGCCCGCCTTGCGGGATCGGCGGCGCGGCATTGGCCGGCGCCTCCGCCATGCTCTGCGCCAGTGCGTCCGTATCGATCAATTGGTCAGCCATCACGCGCCCTATCTAGCATGGCGGTGGGGGGATTGAACCCCGGTGGGGGGCGCATTCGTGCAGGGCCGTGCCCGGGCTGGGCGGTGTCCGGCACCACCCAGCCCGGCATTGTCATGCGTCCGTCGGAGCGGAAGGCGCCGTGGTGCCGTCACCCGCAGGTGCGTCGGGGCCAGCTTCCTTGGCGCGCTCGATCGCTTCCAGCACGATCTGGCGTGCTTCGGCTGCGGTGCCCCAGGTGCCGACGCGGACCCACTTTTCCTTCTCCAGATCCTTGTAGTGGGTGAAGAAGTGCTCGATCTGCGCGAACAGGATTTCCGGCAGGTCGGACTTCTCGAACACGTCGCTGTAATAGGGGAAGGTCGAGTCGATCGGCACGCAGATCAGCTTCTCGTCGCCGCCATGCTCGTCTTCCAGGTTCAGCACCGCGATCGGCCGGGCGCGCACGACGCAGCCGGGGACGAAGGGCGAACGGGCCACCACCAGCGCATCCAGCGGATCGCCATCGGGCGACAGCGTGTGCGGCACGAAGCCGTAATTGGTGGGGTAACGCATCGGCGTGTGCAGGATGCGGTCCACGAACAGCGCACCCGATGCCTTGTCGAATTCGTACTTCACCGGCTCGCCGCCGACCGGCACCTCGATCACGACGTTCAGGTTTTCCGGCGGATTGTCGCCTGTGGGGATATGTTCAATACGCATGGTGTCTCCCTGACGCGCGTGGCGGCATCATCTTGCCTGTACTGGTTGCGCAGTTAACCCGCCCTCCGGCGCTTGGCGAGGGGGCATGTTTTGCATTGCACCAAAGTGCGACGCCCCTCGCCCCGCCTATGCTTCAGTTCATCGCCGCCCCGGCCGTGGCGCGTGCCGTCAGCAGGCGGTCCAGCGCCTGCTCGCCCTCGGCCGCGGGCTCCAGCCACGGATATTGCAGTCCGCCATCATAGGTGATCTCCAGCGGCGTGATCGTCTCGTCCCGCTTCACGATCAGGCGGATCGGCTGCTTCGAGGTCTTGGCTGCCGTGATCGCCGCCTTCATCGCATCGGCGCTATATTCCTGCCCGTCGACGGAGACGACCGACATGCCGTCCACCAGGCCCGCCCGGAAGGCCGGACCGTCCCACAGCGTCTGCGTCACCTCGCCCGAGGAACTGAGGTTCACGCCCAGCGAATACAGCAGGTCGAGGAAGCTGGTCGATGCCATCTGCCCGGCGCGCGCGGGGTTCGGTTCTTCCTTCCACACCAGCCGGTAACCGGCGGCCTCGATCCCTTCCACCGGCGCGGGCAGGCCGGCGGTGCGCATGTTGAGGGTGAGGAACGCGCGCCAGTCATGCGGGAAGACCTGGTTCAGCGTGTCGGCGATCTCGTCGAAATCGTAGGTCCGCTGGCCGTAATCGCCTTCCTGCGCGGCGAAGAAGATCTTGGCGAAATCGTCGAGGCCCTTGGCGCCGTTGGTGCCGTTGCGGATGATCCCGTCCGCCTCCAGCCACATCAGCGCGCCTTCGTTGTAGTAATCCTCGTCCCGGTGCAGCGAGGTGTAGGGTCGCGAACGGCGCGAGTTGATGATCGGGTCCATCGTGGTGTCTTCCACCGAACGCCAGGCGCGGCCGGGCTGCTTCGAATAGTAGCCCGCGCTGGTCGCCATCGCGCCCAGCACCACGTCCTTGGGCTGGATGCCCGAACGCGCCGCCAGCACCAGGCCCCAGAACTGCGTCTGGCCTTCATACATCCACAGCAGGTTGTCGCGCATCGGCTCCCGGTAATCGGGCGTCCACAGGCCGGCGGGGCGGCGGTACTTGCCGTTCCAGCTGTGTACCAGCTCGTGCGCGATCACGTTGCGGTCCCAGCCCATCGTGTCCCAGTCGATGAAGGTGGTCGGCTCGTAGGTGTTCTCGCTCGACCGGTGATGCTCCAGCCCGATGCCGCCGAGCTTGTCGGTCAGGCCCAGCAGGAACTCGTAATGATCGAACGGGCGCGAACCGAACAGGGTGACCGCCTCGTCCATCAGCCGGTTGTAGGTCTGCATGTTCTCCGGCTTGATCGCCAGCAGGCGCGCCTCGTCCGCGATGACGTTCATTTCCATCGCACGGCCGATCTGCCAGCTTTCCGCATGCTCCCCGGCGAAGACGGGCGAATCGACCAGCACCTCGTAATCGGTCGGATCCCAGGTTACCCGGTTGCCGCGCCCGCCGGCACTGGTCTGTCCGTCCAGAGCGGTGAACACCGTCCAGCCTTCGGGGAAGGTGACGGTCGGCTTGACCAGGATCTGCCGGACATAATGGCCGGCCGGATACAGGCTCATCTTCTCCCACTGCAGGTTCAGCATTTCAGGGGTCATGCTGATGCGGCCCTGACCGCTGATGGGGGACGTATGCACGAAGCTGGCGGTCACTTCGCGCGCATTGGCGGGAAGCGGAATGCGGAAGGCGTAGACCTCCACCGGATCGCGCGTCCAGTTGACGGGCTTGCCGTCCACGCTGAAGCTGATCTGCGCTATCTGGTTCAGCGGGCCCTTGGGACCGTGATTGCCGGGCAGCCATTCGGGCAGCTGCAGGATCAGCTCGTCCGTGCCGCGCTGCACGGGGAAGGTCTGCGTCACCCGGTACAGGTTGCGCACGATGTCGGTCGCATCGATGTCCAGCGTGACCGTACCCGGATAGCGCACGTCCTGCGCGTCCGGCAGCGGCGCGGGCAATGCCGCGGCGACCGGGGCGGAGCGGGCGGTCCCTTGCGCCAGGGCAGGCTGGCTGGCGGTGGCGAGGAGCAGGGCGGCGAGCGCGGCGCGCGAGAAGCTGTGGATCATTGCGGCAACAATGCCGCACCCGCCTGTGGTGCGCAAGCCACGCGCACCCTCTTTGCCGCGCCGGTATGAGGGTCTAGGGCGCCGGGACAATGAGCATCAAGACCCCCCAGGCCGTGCGCGGCACGCAGGACATCTTCGGACCGGAGGCGGATGCCTTCGCCCATGTGGTCGAAACCTTCGAACGGGTGCGCCGCCTGTACCGCTTCCGCCGGGTCGAGATGCCGGTGTTCGAGCGGACGGAGGTGTTCAGCCGGTCCCTGGGCGAGACCACCGATGTCGTGTCGAAGGAGATGTACTCATTCGAGGTTCGTGGCGGCGAATCGCTGACCCTGCGCCCCGAATTCACCGCCGGCATTGCGCGGGCGTTCCTGACCGATGGCTGGAAGCAGTATGCCCCGCTGAAGGTGGCGACGCACGGGCCGCTGTTCCGTTACGAACGGCCGCAGAAGGGCCGCTACCGCCAGTTCCACCAGATCGATGCCGAGGTGATCGGCGCGGCCGAGCCGCAGGCGGATGTGGAGCTGCTAGCCATGGCGGACCAGCTGCTGCGCGAACTGGGCATCAGCGACGGCGTGACGCTGACCCTCAACACGCTGGGCGATGCGGAGAGCCGCGATGCCTGGCGCGCCGCGCTGGTCGAGCATTTCCGCGGCGTGAAGGCGGAGTTGAGCGAGGATTCGCAGGAGCGGCTGGAAAAGAACCCCCTGCGTATCCTGGACAGCAAGGACGAGCGCGACCGCCGCTTCGTGGCCGACGCGCCGCAGATCGACACCTTCCTGTCGGCGGAGGCGCAGGACTTCTTCGCCGCGGTCACTGCCGGTCTGGACGCCGCGGGCGTGGCCTGGACGCGCAATGCCGCGCTGGTGCGCGGGCTGGACTATTACCGCCACACCGCATTCGAGTTCGTGACCGACCGGCTGGGTGCGCAGGGCACCGTGCTGGGCGGGGGCCGGTACGATGGACTGATGGAAAGCCTTGGTGGACCAGCCACACCGGCCGTGGGCTGGGCTGCGGGAATCGAGCGGCTGGCGATGCTGGTGGGCGCACAGGCGGAGGCGCCGGCGGATGCATCCGTGGTGGTGGAGGATGACGCCTTGCTGACGCGCGGCACTGCCATGGTCACGGCCATTCGCCGGGCCGGCTTCACCGCGGAACTGGTCGCCACCGGTTCGCCGCGCAAGCGGTTCGACAAGGCGGTGAAGGGCGGCGCGCTGACGCTGTTCGCCCTGTCACCGGGCGAAGATGGCGCTGCCGTCCGGACCAAGGGTGATGCCGAGCTGCTGGCGCGGATCGAGCAGGCGATCGGGATTGTGGCCCCATAATGGCCGCCATCCCCGAAGATCGCCTGGCGCAGATCGCCAACCGCTTCGCCGAGCTGGAGGCGCGCCTCGCCTCCGGCCAGCTGGAGGGCGAGGCCTTCGTTGCCGCCAGCCGCGACTATGCGGAGCTGGAGCCGGTCGCGCGGACGGTCAGCGAAGTGCGCCGGATGCGTGCCGAGATCGCCGAGCTGGCCGCCCTGACGCAGGATCCGGAAATGGCCGCGCTGGCGGGCGAGGAACTCGGCACCCTGCGTGTCGCTCTGCCGGAGGCCGAGCGGCGCCTGGCCGTAGCCTTGCTGCCGCGCGACTCCGCCGACGAGCGCCCGGCCATGCTGGAGATCCGCGCCGGCACCGGCGGGGACGAAGCGGCCCTGTTCGCGGGCGACTTGTTCCGCATGTACGAACGCTTCGCTGCCGAGCAGGGCTGGCGGGTGGAACCGGTCAGCATGAATGCGGCCGAGGTGGGCGGGTTCAAGGAGATCGTCGCCAACATCGCTGGCACCGGCGTGTTCGCCAAGCTCAAATATGAAAGCGGCGTCCACCGCGTGCAGCGGGTGCCCGTCACCGAAAGCGGCGGCCGCATCCACACCAGCGCCGCGACTGTCGCGGTGCTGCCCGAACCGACCGAGGTGGACGTGCAGATCGAGGACAAGGACCTCAAGATCGACATCTACCGTGCCAGTGGCGCGGGCGGCCAGCACGTCAACACCACCGATTCGGCGGTGCGCATCACCCACCTTCCCAGCGGCATCGTGGTGACTCAGCAGGACGAGCGCAGCCAGCACAAGAACCGCGCCAAGGCGATGCAGGTGCTGCGCGCCCGCCTGTACGAAAAGACCCGTGACGAGGCGCAGGGCGCCGAGGCGGAGGCGCGCAGGGCGATGGTCGGCAGCGGCGACCGTTCCGAACGCATCCGCACCTACAATTTCCCGCAAGGACGCGTGACCGACCACCGCATCGGCCTGACGCTCCACCGGCTGGCCGAGGTGCTGGAAGGGCCGGCGCTGGGCGAGCTGATCGATGCGCTGGCATCGGAAGATCAGGCCAAGCGGCTGGCGGCGCTGGACGGGTGAGCGGCGTCACGGTCGCGGATGCCTTGCGGACAGCGGCCGCGCGGCTGGCCGCCACCAGCGACACCGCGCGCCTGGATGCCGAGCTGCTGATGGCGCATGCGCTGCACACGACCCGTTCGGCGGTGCTGCTGCGGCACATGGCCGACCCGGTGCCCGCCGCCTTCGCCACGCTGGTCGACCGGCGGGCCAGGCACGAGCCGGTCGCCTATATCCTGAGCCAGCAGGAATTCTACGGCCGCGTCTTTGCCGTCGATCCGGGCGTCCTGATCCCGCGGGCCGACAGCGAGACGATCGTGGAGGCCGCGCTCGCCGTCTGCCCGGCGCCGCGCCGCGTGCTGGATCTCGGCACCGGATCGGGCGCGCTGCTGCTGACGGTGCTGGCGGAGACCGGCGCGCCGGAAGGCGTGGGGCTGGAGCGTTCGGCCGACGCGCGGCGGATCGCCTCCGCCAATGCCGCGGTGATTGCCCCGCAGGCGCGGATCGTCGCCGGTGACTGGCACCAGCCCGGCTGGGCGGACACGCTCGGCCGGTTCGACCTGATCCTGGCCAATCCGCCCTATGTGGAAGATGGGGCCGACCTCGCGCCCGACGTGCGCGGGTGGGAGCCGGCGGCGGCACTGTTCGCCGGTGCCGAGGGGCTGGACGATTACCGTGTGCTGGTGCCGCAGCTGCCCGCCCTGTTGGCGCCGAGCGGGGTGGCGGTGCTGGAGATCGGGGCTGCGCAGGGTCCGGCCGTGACTACCCTGGCCGAACAGGCGGGCTTCGGCGTCACGCTGCAGCGCGATCTGGCCGGGCGGGCCCGGGCGCTGGTGCTGCAATTAACGCTTGGCAAAGGCGGAGCGAGTAACTAACTGCCGAAACGTAGGCCGTGCGGTGCGGAAACGGGTTCCGGCATCCAGGCGACACATCCAGCATTTGCCACGGTCGGTCCGGCGTGATGCCGGGTGCAGAAATGCAGATGAGGATCGCGCCGGCAGGCGCCCGCGAGGCGGGGCGTCGGCGTGAACGGGGGCGATGCGACCGGCGCGGCCGGTCCCCAACGAGGAAGCGAATTCCCTTGAACACCAATCGCAATAACAACCGTCGGCGCGGCCGCAACAATAGTGGCCGTGGCCAAAGCGGCGGGGGCAATGGCGGGGGCAACCGGATCGACAGCCGCGCGCGGGGCAATGCACCGCAGATGCTGGAGAAGTATCGCAAGCTGGCGCACGATGCGTCGCTGAACGATGACCGGGTGCAGACCGAATATTACCTGCAGTTCGCCGATCACTATTTCCGCGTGCTTGCCGATTCCAAGCAGAAGGACGGCTCCCCTGCGCGGAGCCAGAACGATCGCGGCCAGTCCTTCGACGATTACGACGATGAAGAGGACGAGTTCGAGAACGGCGCCCGCGCAACGCCGCGTGGCCGGCCGGACCCGGCCCGCGACAGCAATCGGGACAGCAGCCGCGAGACCGGCCGTGACGGCAACCGCCGCAACGATGCCGAGCAGGGCGATGGTGATTTCGCCGAGCAGACCGCTTCGGAACAGCAGCGCGGCGGCGAAGATGTCGACAGCGCCGGTGTCGAGAACCCCTTCATCCGCGACACCGGACGGCGTGGCCGCCGCCCGCGCGGTGCCGCTGACGGCGACGGTGCTGTTCAGGCAGAGCCCCGCACGCGCACCGATGGCGAGACCCCGGCCGAGCCGCGTATCCGCACCGATGGTGCGGCACCGGCCGAAGGTCGCGGCCGCGGACGTCCGCGCCGGGCGCCGGTGACGGAGACGCAGGAGGACACCGGCTTCGATGCCATGGTGCTGCCGCCCTCCATCTCCCGCAGCGACGATGCTGACAGCACCGCCGATGCCGTGGGCGAGAGTGACGGGGCGCAGGACGCACCGGCCGCCCGCACCCGCAAGGCCCCGGCCCGGCCCCGCCGCCGTGCCGCCCGCACGGACGAGGGTGGCCCGGAAGATGGCGCCGGCGAGACACTCGAAATCGTCGGCTGACGGCGCGATCCAGCTGATCTGAGCCGGCCCGCATGATGCAGGATCGCTTTGGGGGCAGGGCCGGCGCCGCTGCCGCGCTCGCATTGGGCGTGCTGGCGGCGACCGGCTTCGAACCGCTGCACTGGTGGCCGGTCGCGCTGGTCGCCATGGGCCTGTTCGCCAGCCTGCTGGCGCGCACCACGACCGTGGGCCGCGCCGCCTGGCTCGGCTGGCTGTTCGGGCTGGGGCATTTCACCTTCGGCAACAACTGGATCGCAACAGCCTTCACGCACCAGGCGCAGATGCCCGCGGTGCTGGGCTGGGCGGCGGTGCCGCTGCTGGCGGTCTATCTGGCGGTGTACCCTGCCATCGCCGCGCTGGGTGCGCGGGCAATCGCCGGACCCGGACGGCCGCGCATGCTGCCGCTGGCCTTTGCCGGCTGCTGGATCGTGGCGGAGCTGCTGCGGGCCGGGGTCTTCACCGGCTATTCCTGGAATCCGTTTGCCATGGTCCTGCTGGGGCCGTGGGATCGCCCTGGCTTGGCGGTGCTGTCGCCGTGGATGGGCACCTATGCCCTGTCCGGTCTGGCGGTGCTGCTCTCTGCCGTGGCCGTCGAATCGGTACTGGGCCGCAAGGCGTTACCTGCCGCGGGCGTGGCGCTGCTGGTGATCGCGGGCATGCTGCTGCCGGCCCGCCCGGCGCCGGACGGTACGCTGCCGGTGACGGTGGTGCAGCCGAACCTGCCGCAGGCCCGCCTGGGCGATCCGCGTTTCTTCGAAGACAATTACCTGCAGCTGGCCAGCCTGTCGCCCGCCGCACGTCCTGGTGCCCGGCCGGGCACCACGCGGCTGCTGCTGTGGCCCGAAAGCGGCCTCGCCGACTATCTGCGCCCCGGCTACCCCCAGCGGTTCTACGATTCCACGACCGCGCTGGGCGATCCGGATTTTGCCCGCCGGCGTATCGGGCGCACCATCGGTACCGGATCGCTGCTCCTGACCGGGGCAGTCGACCTGGAGGTGCAGGGCGGCCGCGCCGTGGGCGCCTACAATTCCGTCACGGCGCTGGATGCGGCCGGCACCATCCGCGGCAGCTACACCAAGGCGCATCTGGTGCCCTATGGCGAATATCTGCCGATGCGCGAAGTGCTGGAGCCGCTGGGCCTGTCCCGGCTGGTCCCCGGCGCGATCGACTTCCTGTCGGGACCCGGTCCGCAGACGCTGACGCTGGGTCCGCACGGCCGCGCCGGCGTGCAGATCTGCTACGAGATCGTGTTTTCCGGCGAAGTGGCGGACCGGCACGACCGGCCCGACTTTATCTTCAACCCGTCCAACGATGGCTGGTTCGGCGCGTTCGGCCCGCCGCAGCATCTGGCGCAGGCCCGCATGCGCGCCATCGAGGAAGGGCTGCCCGTGCTGCGCGCCACCACCACCGGCATCAGCGCGGTGATCGATGCGCGCGGCGTCGTGCGCCATCATCTGGCCACCGGTGTCGCTGGCCGGATCGACACTGTCGTGCCCGGTGCCCTGCCGCCCACCATCTTTGCGCAGACCGGCAACATGCTCGCCTTTGCCTGGGCCCTGCTTTTTCTTGGGCTGGCGCTGGTTGCAGTGAAGCGGGCCCGCCCGTAGACACCGGCGCTTGTGCGGAACGAACGAAAGTCCCCGATGCGCCAGAATTACCTGTTCACGTCCGAATCCGTTTCCGAGGGTCATCCGGACAAGGTGGCGGACCAGATCTCCGATGCCATTGTCGACCTGTTCCTGTCGAAAGACCCGGAAGCGCGCATTGCCTGTGAAACCATGACAACCACCCAGCTCGTCGCGCTGGCGGGGGAGATCCGCTGCAAGGGCGTGTACGAGAACGGCGAGTGGGCCCCGGGCGCGCTGAAGGAGATCGAGGACACGGTCCGCGAAACCGTGCGCGACATCGGCTACGAGCAGGCGGGCTTCCACTGGGAAACCTTCACCTTCGAGAATCGCCTGCACGCGCAGTCCGCGCAGATCGCCCAGGGTGTGGACGCCAGCGGCAACAAGGACGAGGGCGCGGGCGACCAGGGCATCATGTTCGGTTTCGCCTGCAGCGAGACGCCCGACCTGATGCCGGCGACGCTGTACTACAGTCACAAGATTCTCGAGCGCATGGCTGCCGATCGCAAGGGCAAGGTCGTATCGTTCCTGGAGCCGGACGCGAAAAGCCAAGTGACCCTGCGGTTCGAAGACGGCGTACCGGTCGCTTGCGAAGCGGTCGTTGTGTCGACCCAGCATGCCAAGGATTATTGCGATCCGTGGGAAGATGCCAAGGGCAACAAGGGCGGTGACACCGAGAAGGCAGCCGAGCTGAAGGCCTATGTGAAGGCCGTCATCGCCGACATCCTGCCAGTCCAGCTGCTGTCGGATGCCACGAAGTACCACATCAATCCGACGGGCGCGTTCGAGATTGGCGGCCCGGACGGCGATGCCGGCCTGACCGGGCGCAAGATCATCGTCGACACCTATGGCGGCGCCGCGCCGCACGGTGGTGGGGCGTTCAGCGGCAAGGACCCGACCAAGGTCGACCGCTCGGCCGCCTACATCACCCGCTACCTGGCCAAGAACGTGGTCGCCGCGGGCCTGGCCACGCGTTGTACCATCCAGATCGCCTACGCGATCGGCGTGTCGGAGCCGTTGTCGCTCTATGTCGATACGCACGGCACCTGCGTGGCCGGCGTCACCGATGCCGGGCTGGAGCAGGCGATCCAGTCGATCGAATCGCTGGGCGGCCTGACCCCGCGCGCGATCCGCACCAAGCTGCGGCTGAACAAGCCAATCTACCGCCAGACGGCTGCCTACGGCCATTTCGGGCGCGAGCCGGAAGGCGACGCCTTCCCGTGGGAGCGGACCGACCTGGTGGACGAGCTGAAGGCCGCGCTGAAGGGCTGAGCCTGTCGCGTCATCGCGGGCGCTGCGCTCGCGATGACGGACGGCTGCCCGCGGGTCGAACCCCGGCCGGACCGGCCATCGCCAAACGAGAAAGGGCGCCCCGCGGGGCGCCCTTCTTGTATTCAGGTCCGGACGTGGTGGACGGATCAGTCCGCGCCGCCGATCCCGCCCTGGCTGGCCACGAGTGCCACGCGCGTCTCGCTGCCGCTGTCCAGCATGTAGGGGCGCGGGTCGACCGCTTCGCCTGCCACGCGCACTTCATAATGCAGGTGGGGGCCGGTGGAGCGGCCGGTGGAGCCGACATAACCGATCAGCTGACCCTTGCTCACCCGCTCGCCAGCGGAGACCGCAAAGCCGGACAGGTGACCGAAGCGGGTCTGCAGGTCGCCGCCATGTTCCAGCGCGATGTAGTTGCCATAGGAGCCCCAGGCATCGGCGCGGCTGACCAGGCCATCGGCCGGGGCATAGACCGGCGTGCCGGTGGGTGCAGCGAGGTCGACACCGCTATGCCGGCGACGGCCGCCCAGCACCGGGTGCGAGCGCATGCCGTAATCGCTGCTCATCCGCGCTGCATCCAGCGGGATGCGCGACGGGACGGAAACACGCTGGATCGGGGCGGCGGCGAAGCCGGTGGAGTCGCTGACGCGTCCGGCATCGGACTGCTGCCAGCTGGCGAACAGCTCGCTGAACTCTGCGTCACCCGAGCCGGTGGCGACCGGTGCCTCGATCACGCCGGTGATCTGGGCGCTGGTCAGCTGGGTGGCGGCGGCGTTGTCCTGCGCCTGCACGGGGGCCACGATGGTGGCGGCGATCCCGGCGGCGGCAATGGCGAGCTTGATGATCATATGACCGACGATCCGTCCTTCTTAGTTCCCGCCCGGGCCAAGTGGCAGGGGCGGTGTGTCGAAGTGCCGCACATCAGTTGCGCGACACGTTTCGGGCATTTTCTTGTGTTTAGAGAAGGTCGGAACCCCCCGCCGTCTCGTTGATTGGATGGGTAACCGGGTGCGCGTTGCCTACGCAAGCGCAACGTAGACCCTGCGCGGCAGACCGGCAGCTTGCCGCGCCGAGTCGTTGAACGGTGGCTTCAACGTGCCGTGGAAGTGCTGCCGCACCAGCATCTCCCAGTAATTCTCGTAAGATTCGCCGCGGCGTTGCGCCACTTGTGCAAAGTGCTTGGCGCCAACCGCGACATGGCGAATCTCGTCGTCAAGGATGCGCTGCAGGATGCGGGCGCCGCCCTCGTCTCCGCTTGCCCGGATCCGGTCGCGGGCGGCCGGCGTCACATCCAGCCCGCGCGCTTCCAGCACCATCGGGACGACCGCCAGACGCGCGGCGACATCACCCTTGGTGGCATCTGCCGCTTCCCACAGCCCGTCATGCGCGGGCAGTGCGGCGTAATGACTGTCAAGCGTGCGCAGCTTGCGGGCGATCAGCGACCAGTGCATCGCCTCGTCCGCGGCGACTGCCAGGAAATCGCTGACGAAGTCCGGTCCCTGCGCTTCTCCGAACCGGCCGGCCGCATCCAGCGCCAGATCGATGGCCATGAACTCGATATGCGCCAGCGAATGCCACAAGGCTACGCGCGTCGCCTCCGATCCCCCCTTGCGTCGGCGCGGCATCTGCCCGGGTGGCAGCAGCTGCAATCCCGGCGGCACGGCCGGTCGGTCGGGCATCGGCACCGCCCAGTCCCAGGCGAGCGTGCCCTTGCGCCAGGCCCGCGCCAGCGCCCGCACCTGCATGACCTTGTCCCGCGGCTCGCCCGTCAGCAGCGCCGCGGCAATGGCGGCGGACACGGATTGCGTCACAGTGCCCGCGCCGCCTCCAGCACCTCCGCTGCGTGGCCCTTCACCTTTACCTTGCGCCAGACCTGCGCGATCCGCCCAGCCGCATCCAGCAGATAGGTCGTGCGCTCCATGCCCAGATAGGTCCGGCCATACATGTGCTTCTCGACCCAGATGCCCAGCGCATCGGCCAAGCCGTCTTCCGCCGGATCGGAGGCCAGCGGCACGGTGAGGCCATGTTTGGCCGTGAACTTGGCGTGCGTGGCGGGCGGGTCCTTGCTGATCCCCAGCAGGGCCACGCCGGCGGCGGCGAAGTCGCTCGCCAGGGCGGTGAAGTCCAGGTTCTCCGTCGTGCAGCCGGGCGTGTCGTCCTTGGGATAGAAGAACAGCACGGCCTTGCGCCCGGCGAAGTCGCCTGCGCGGATCACGGCCCCGTCGGCACCCTGCATCGCCACATCCGGCATTGCCTCGCCCACATCAATCAACACTGATCTCCAGTTCTTGCCCCAGCACCGCCTGCCACGCCTGCGCCACGCAGGCCCGTGCCGCGCCCACGGAGTGCAGCAGGGCGGGGTAGTCGGCAAGTCCGCACGCGGCGGCGAAAGCGTCTTGCGCCACCAGCGGCGGGATGTCGCCAGCGGGTGCGAACAGCCGTTGCACCACCAGCACGCGCGTCAGCACCGCATGGTGGTGCGCCAGGCTCGCCGGCACCCGGCCGAGCCCCGCCAGACCGGCGATCGCCTGCGGCAGGTGCGGCTGCAGCGCCGCCCCGTCACGCAGTTGCAGGTAATGGATCAGGAATTCCAGATCGACCAGGCCGCCGCGCAGCAGCTTCACGTCCAGTTCGCTGACCGGTGCCTTGTGCGCCGCCATCTCGGCCCGCATCGCCAGCACGTCGGCGCGCAGGCGATCGGGCGCGCGCGGCAGGTGCAGGATCTCCTGCAGTAGCGCGGTCAGGGCGGCGCGGTCCTCCGCGATGCCGAACATCGGCCGGGCGCGGGTCAGCGCCATGTGTTCCCAGGTCCACGCCTCCTCCCGCTGGTACCGGGCGAAACTGTCCAGGCTGACCGCCAGTGGCCCCTGCGCGCCTTGCGGGCGCAGGCGGGTGTCGACCTCGTACAGCGCGCCTTCGGAGGTCGGCACGCTGAGTGCGGCGGTCACCCGTTGTGCCAGGCGGTTGAAGTAGAGCGAGGCGGTCAGCGGGCGCCGGCCATCGGATTCCACGCCGATATCGCCGGTGAACAGGTAGACCAGGTCGAGGTCGCTGGCATGGGTCAGCGCCCCACCGCCCAGCCGGCCGAGCCCCAGCACCAGCAGTCGTCCGCCCGGCACACGCCCATGCGCCACCTCGAATTCCGCAACTGCCGCCGCCGTTGCACAGCACAAGGCCGCTTCCGCCACGCGACCGAGGCCATCCGCCACATCCAGCGCATCGTGCCGCGCTGTCACCAGCTGCGCGCCCAGGACGAAGCGCTCCTCCCCCACCACCTGCCGGATGCGGTCCAGCCGCGCCTCAAGGTCGGCGGCCTGCCGCTCGACCGGCTGCATCGCCTGCATCAGCGCCGGCACGGCAGGCGGCAACTCCAGCGCGGAGCGATCGATCAGCCGGTCCAGCAGCGCGGGCCGGTGCGCCAGCGCGTCCCCCAGCGGGCGCGACAGTGTCAGCAGGCGCAGCACCTCGTCCAACAGGCCGGGGCGCTGCTCGAACAGGCGGAACAGGTTCACGGCGGAGGGCAGGCGGGCCAGCAGCCGTTCCCAGCGCGCCATCGCCTCCGGCGGATCGGGTGCCTTGTCGAAGGCGTCGAGCAGCCAGGGCAGCACTGCATCAAAGGCGACCCGCGCTTCCGCCCCGCGCAGTGCGCGTAGCGTGGCTCGCCAACCGGCTACCCGTTCGGCATGGCGCTGCGCCAGGGCCGGCGGGGGCGGCGCGGCGCGGTCTTCGCCCAGCAGGCGATCATAATGAGCCGCGACCGTGCGGGTCAGTCCGTCCAGCTCCGCGACCAGCGCTGCGCCATCCGTCAGGCCGTCCAGCCGGGCAACATTGTCCAGCGCGGAGAGGCTGTCGGGCAGGCTGTGCGTCTGGCGGTCGTCCACCATCTGCAACCGGTGCTCGATCGTGCGCAACCGATCATAGGCCACGCCCAGCTCCGCTGCGGTGTCCCCGGCGATCAGACCCTCCGCCGCCAGTGCATCCAGCGCGGCGCGGGTGCCGCGCAGACGCAGCGCGGGGCGCCGACCGCCATGGACCAGCTGGTGCGTCTGGGCGAAGAACTCGATTTCGCGGATGCCGCCACGGCCGCGCTTCAGGTCGAAACCGGGTCCGGGTGCCTGCGGCCCGTCATAGGCCTCGCGGATGCGGCGCGTCAGGCGGCGGATGTCCTCGATCGCGGTGAAATCCAGGCTGCGACGCCAGACGAAGGGCGTGATCGCCTGCAGGAACCGCTCCCCCGCCGCGATGTCGCCACCGGCGGCGCGGGCGCGGATGAAGGCGGCGCGTTCCCACGCCAGCGCGCTGCTCTCGTAATGGCTCAGCGCCGCATCGAACGAGATCGCCGGCGGGCTGACTTCGCTGGCCGGGCGCAGCCGCAGGTCGACGCGAAAGACATAGCCGTCCGCCGTCTGCTGGCTGAGCAGTTCGGTCACGCTGCGGGCGTAACGCTGCGCCGCCTCGGCCGGTTCGTCCCGCGCGCGGCGGGGCAGGGTGGCGGGGTCGTAGAGCAGGATGGGGTCGATGTCGGAGGAATAGTTGAGCTCGCCCGCGCCCTGCTTGCCCAGCGCCAGCGCCACGAAGCCCGCCGGCACGGCATCGGGCACGCGATGGGTGATGGCATGGCCGATGGCCCGGTCCAGCGCCCGGTCGGCGAAGGCGCTGAGCTCGCCCATCACCCGCGCCGGAGGGAAGGCGCCCGCCAGGTCGCCCACCGCCAGCACCGCGGCGAGTGCCAGCCGCTGCTGCCGCAGTTCGACCGCCAAGTCGCCAGCAGTGATGGCCTTGGCCGCCGCCAGCGCCTGCTCACCCTGTCCAGCGGCCAGCAGCGCGGCGAGATCGGGCTGGCGGGCCAGCGCGCGGGCGAGGAAAGGGGAGTGCTGCCGGGCGCGCTCCAGTGCATCGGTCCAGGCGTCCATGCCGGCAGCCTATGACCGCGTGTGGCCCCGGCGCAAGGCCTTGAACCGCGGCGATGCCCCTGCCACTGGTGCCGCAAGGTATTCAGGGGGTTTACGATGCTGCGAACGGGTCTGGCGATCACGAGCCTGGCACTGGTGCTGAGTGGATGCGCGGCTGCCGGCAGCGTGGGCGCCGCACGCAGCGCAAGCGGCGATCCCGCGATCAGCGCCACTACCCTGCAGGATGTGGTCCGCACGCTCGCCTCCGACGAGTTCGAGGGCCGCGAGCCGGGCACGCCGGGCGAGGCGAAGACGCTGGCCTATATCGTGGAGCGGTATCAGGCCGCGGGTCTGCAGCCGGGCAACAAGGGCAGCTGGTTCCAGGAAGTGCCGCTGGCGGAGATCACCGCGACCAATCACCGGCCGCTGGCGATCGGCGACATGCGCTTCACCCATGCCACCGACTGGGTGGGTGTGACCTATCGCGAGCAGGAGCGGGTCGACCTGACCGACAGCGAGCTGGTCTTCGTGGGACACGGCATCGTCGCGCCGGAGCGGAACTGGAACGATTATGCCGGGGTCGACATGCGCGGCAAGACGGCGGTGATCCTGGTCAACGACCCGGATTACCAGCATGCCGGGCTGGACGGTCCGTTCGGCGGGCGGGCAATGACCTATTACGGCCGCTGGACCTACAAGTTCGAGGAAGCTGCGCGGCAGGGCGCGGCCGGCGCGCTGATCGTGCATGACACCTTCCCCGCCGCCTATGGCTGGAACGTGGTGGAAAGCAGCTGGACCGGGCCGCAGGCCCATGCCGCGCGGGCCGATCGAGGGGCCAGCCAGACGCTGATGAACGGCTGGGTGCAGAAGAGCGTGGCCGAACGGATCATCGCCGCCGCCGGCGGTGACCTCGCCACGCTGACCGCGGCGGCGCAGCGCCCCGGCTTCAAGGCGATGCCGCTGGGCCTGACGGTCAGCACGGGGTTCGACAACACGATCCGCCGCTTCGCCTCCAACAATGTCGTCGGCCTGCTGCCAGGGGCCGGGCGACCGGAGGAATACGTCCTGTATTCCGCGCATTGGGATCATCTCGGCCGCTGCACGCCGGCCGCGGATGGCGACGACATCTGCAACGGCGCAATCGACAATGCCACCGGCATCGCGGCGCTGGTCGCGCTGGCGGAGGCGAACCGGGCGGCCGGGCCGGCGGCGCGCAGCCAGGTCTTCCTGGCGGTGACGGCGGAAGAATCCGGCCTGCTCGGTTCCGAACATTACGGCGCCAATCCACTGTTCCCGCTGGCGCAGACGGTGGGCGGCGTGAACATGGACGCGATCTCCATGGCCGGCCCGGCGCGCGACGTGACGGTGATCGGCGGCGGCAAGAGCGAGCTTGACGGTATCCTGCAACAGGCGCTGGCCGCCAGCGGCCGGGTGATCACGCCCGATGCCTCGCCGGAAGCAGGCTACTACTACCGTTCCGACCATTTCAGCCTGGCAAAGCGCGGGGTACCGATGTTCTACATCGACAGCGGGCTGGACCTGCTGGAGGGCGGGGTGGCCGCCGGCAAGGCTCACGAGGAAGCATATCGCGACGTTGCCTACCACCAGCCGAAGGACGAGTACGACCCGAACTGGCGATGGGACGGCATCACCGCCGATGTGGGTCTGTATTACCGGCTCGGCCGGATCCTGGCGGATGGCAGCACCTGGCCCAACTGGTACCCGGACGACGAATTCCGCCGGATCCGTGACGCCAGCTGCGCCGCCGATGCGAAGGGCTGCTGAGATGACGCACTGGCACATGCCGCCGGAATGGGCGCCGCAGGACTGGCTGTGGATCGGCTTCCCGCATGACCCCGCGGAATGGCCGGACCTGGCCGCCGCGCAGGTGCAGCTCGCCGCCTTCGCCAGCGCCGTGGCGGAAAGCGGGCAGGAGGTGCGCCTGCTGGTGCGCGATGCCGCCAATGCCATGCGCGCCAAGGCGTTGACGCACGGCGCGGTGCAGCTGGAGCGGCGCGACTATGGCGATGTCTGGCTGCGCGACACCGGCCCGCTGGTGCTGCGCGATGGCGCCGGCAAGCGGCTGGGGCAGCGCTTCTGCTTCAATGGCTGGGGCGGCAAGTTCGTGATGGATGGGGACGAGACCATCGGCGCCGAACTGGCGCAGGATGCCGGCCTGGCGGTGCGCAGCGCCGACTGGGTGCTGGAAGGCGGCGCGATCGACGGCGATGGCACCGGCCTGGTCGTCACGACCGAGCAATGCCTGCTTAACCCCAACCGCAACCCGCATCTCTCGCGCCAGGAGATTGAGGCGCGACTGAAGGCGGACCTGGGGTTCACCCGCGTGCTGTGGCTGGGCGAGGGATTGCAAGGCGATCATACGGACGGCCATGTCGACAACCTTGCCCGCTTCGTGGGGCCGGGCCGCATCGCCATCCCGCAGGCCAGCGCCGGCGACGATCCCAACAGTGAAATCTTCACGGATGCGAAACGGCGCGCCGAAGCGGCGGGGCTGGAGGTGCTGGCGGTCCCGTCCCCCGGCTGGATGGGGGAGGGCGACGAGGCGGAGCCGGCCAGCTACATGAACTTCGCCATCTGCAACAAGGTGGTGGTGGTGCCGACCTACGGCTCTCCGCTGGATGAGGAGGCGGTGACGGCGATCGGCGCGATGTTCCCGGATCGTGTCGCGGTGGGCTTGTCGGCCGATGCCGTGCTGGGCGGCGGCGGCAGCTTCCACTGTGCCAGCCAGCAGATGCCGAGCGCGGGTTGAGCAACGATCCGCGGCGCCGGGCGCACATCTTGTGCACTGCGGCAAAGATTTGATACGCTCGCGCAGGGAAACCGCAAGAGCCCCGGTGCATATGGTTGGACAGGTCGCAACAACCAAAGGACATCACCGTGGCAGGACATGAGGCGGAACGTGCGCAACGACGCGAGGCATGGCTGGGCAGCGTGCTGCTGTTCGGCTTTGGCTGCAGCGTGCTGGGCTTCGTGGCGGCCAAGGACCGCCTGCCCTGGCTGTCGGCCGATCGGGTGCGCAATACGCTGACCCATGCCGTGGCCGAGGTGAGCCACGACCTGGCGCGGCCGTTCGGGGACGCCCTGGCCCGGTGATCGTCACCTCCTCCCCGCGGCTCGGTCACATCATCGCCAGCGTCTGGAAGCCGCTGACGCTGCTGTTCATCTGGGACGTGATCGTCACCATCACCTATTACCTGCTGCCCTTCACCGCGCCGGGTCTGCCGGTGACGCTGTTCGGCACCGCGCTGGCGCTGTTCCTGGGTTTCCGCAGCAATTCCGCCTACGCCCGCTGGTGGGAAGGGCGGCAGTTATGGGGGCTGATGATCAATGCCAGCCGCAATATCTCCCGCGCCGCGGTCAACTTCCTGCCCGACCCGGACGCCGCCGGGCTGAAGCAGCGTCTGGTCCGCCGGCAGATCGCCTATGTCAACGCGCTGCGCTGCCAGCTGCGGCGCCAGCCGCAGGCGGAGGTGGTGCACCAGTATCTGCGGCAGGGCGAAGCCGACGAGGCGTTGCGGCGCGTGAACGTCGCCAACGGCATACTGGATGGAAATGGCCGGCTGATCGCAGAAGCGCGCGACAAGGGCTGGCTGGACACGATCCAGCAGGCGCAGATGGAGGCGGTGCTGGTCGACATCGCCAATGCGCAAGGCGGGATGGAGCGGCTGAAGAACACGCCGCTGCCGCATCAATATCGCTGGCTGCCGACCGTGTTCACTCACCTGTTCTGCGTGCTGCTGCCGATCGGCCTGGTGGAAACGCTGCAATATGCGACCCCGCTGGGCTCCACCATCGCGGGCCTGATGTTCCTGGCGGTGCTGACCATCGGCGACGAACTGGTCGATCCCTTCGCCGACAAGATCCACGATCTGCCACTGACGCAGATGTGCCGGACGATCGAAATCGATCTGCTGCAATCCATCGGCGAGGATGCGCCGCCGCCCATGCAGCCGGATGCCAGCGGCGTGCTGTGGTGAGATGCCGCCTCGCCGTGCGTCAGCTTGCGGGGATCTCGCGCGTCATCCAGCGCGCGAGCTTTCCGTAAGCGTGCAATTTCGCCTGCAATTCTCCGGCAACGGCTTCTTCGACGAAACCCAGTCTGCGCCAGTATTCCGCCGCGCCTTCGACTGCGATCAGTTCCGCGCGGCGCAATCCATCCTCTGCGGCGAGCGCGAACGCGCGCATGACGAGACTTCGGCCGATGCCCGCGCCGCGCCCGGAGGACGCCATGGCGAGATCATGGATGAAGAGGACCTCGCTTGGCTGGTCATTGGCCAGAACCGTCCCGACCGCGGCCGGCGACCCGTGCGGCCAGCCATGGGCAAGCAGATAGCCGAGCAGTTCCCCGCCACGCCTGGCAGCCAGGCAGAGTGACACCGACAGGTCGATTCGGCTGAGGAAGGCGCGATCATCCTCCAGCAGGAACGGAGGATAGGCCGCTGACTGGATCCGCAGCGCGGCAGGCAGGTCTGCCGGGCCGAGCCGATCGATCCGGATCATCGTGTCATCAGGCATCCTGGGCGATCCCGGCGGCACGACCGGGCGCAGTCGCGATCCGGATCAATGGTGCCCTGCGTGTCCGTCCGCTGCAGGCGACGTGGCCGGCCGGGCGGCCAGCCACGCGTCCATCTGGTCGATCTCGGCCTGCTGCGCGGCGATGATCGATTCGGCCAGCGCGCGGGCCTCCGGATCAGTGCCGTGCTCCAGTTCCACCCGGGCCATCTCCACCGCGCCGCGGTGATGCGCCAGCATGCCGCGCATGAACGCCTCGTCCGGGTCGGCCGGGATGCTCGCCATGCCTTCGTGCATGCGGGCATTGGCGTCCGTGTAGGCCTGCTGCGCGGCGTTCAGCGGCGCGCCCGCCTCGGTCGCGGACGCGGCGGGTGCCTCCGCCTGCTGGCACGCGGACAGCAGGGCGAGCGGGGCAAGCATGGCAATGCGCATCAGTTCTGCTCCTGCATGTCTGGCGCCAGCGCGGCGGTGCGCAGCATGGCGATCGCCTCGTCCAGCGGCATGAAGCGCTGCTGCTGCTCGCCCAGGGTGCGCACCGCCACGGTCCGCTCCTCCGCCTCGCGCTTGCCGACCACCAGCAGGTGCGGCACCTTCTTCACGGAGTGCTCGCGCACCTTGTAGTTGATCTTCTCGTTACGCAGGTCGCTTTCCACCCGGATGCCGGCAGCGCGCAGCGCCGCGGACACCTCGGCGGCGTAGCCATCCGCATCCGAGACGATGGTGGCGACCACCGCCTGCACCGGGGCCAGCCACAGCGGCAGGCGGCCGGCATAATGCTCGATCAGGATGCCGATGAACCGCTCGTACGATCCGAAGATCGCCCGGTGCAGCATGACCGGCCGATGCCGCTCGCCATCCTCGCCGATATAGGTTGCGTCCAGCCGCTCCGGCATCACGCGGTCGGACTGGATGGTGCCGACCTGCCAGGTGCGGCCGATCGCATCGGTCAGGTGCCATTCCAGCTTGGGAGCATAGAACGCGCCTTCACCGGGCAGCTCCTCCCAGCCCTTCGCCGGATCGGCCAGGCCGGCCTCGACCACGGCCTGACGCAGTTCGGCTTCCGCCATGTCCCACACGTCGTCGGAGCCGAACCGCTTTTCCGGTCGCAAGGCCAGTTTGACAGCGTAGCTGAAGCCGAAGTCACGATAGATTGAATCGGCCAGTTCGCAAAAGGCACGCACCTCCTCCACGATCTGCGATTCGGTGCAGAAGATATGTGCATCGTCCTGCGTGAACTGACGTACCCGCATCAGGCCGTGCAGCGCGCCATGCGGTTCGTTGCGGTGGCAGCAGCCATTCTCGTACAGGCGGATCGGCAGCTCGCGGTAGCTGGTGATGCCCTGCTTGAAGACCAGCACATGCGCCGGGCAGTTCATCGGCTTCAGCGCCATCCATTGCGCATCGCCGCTGACGACGGGGCCTTCACCTCCGATGTCGGGCACCTCGTCCGGTACCACGAACATGTTCTCGCTATACTTGCCCCAATGGCCGGACTTCTCCCACTGGCGGGCATCCATCACCTGCGGGGTCTTGATCTCCTGATAGCCGGCGGCGTCGATCTTGCGGCGCATGTAAGCTTCCAGCGCGCGCCAGATGACAAAGCCGTGCGGGTGCCAGAACACGGAACCGTGCGCTTCTTCCTGCAGGTGGAACAGGTCCATCTCCCGCCCCAGCTTGCGATGGTCGCGCTTGGCGGCCTCCTCCAGCCGGGTCAGGTGCTCGGCCATCTGCTTCTTGTTGAGCCAGCCGGTGCCGTAGATGCGGCTGAGCATCGCGTTGTTCTGGTCGCCTCGCCAGTAGGCGCCGGACACGCGCGTCAGCTTGAACGCGACCGGGTCGAGCCGCCCGGTGGAGGGCAGGTGCGGCCCGCGGCACAGGTCCAGCCAGCCATCGGGTGCATCGGCCGGCCCGCTGCGATAGATCGTCAGCTGCTCGCCATCGGGCAGTTCGGCCGCCCACTGCGCCTTGAACGTCTCGCCCTTCTCGCGAAACCAGGCGACCAGCGCTTCGCGCGTCCACTCCTCGCGGATCAGCGGCTTGTCGGCCCGGATGATGTCGCGCATCTTCTCCTCGATGACCGGCAGATCGTCATCGGTGAAGGGCCCACGCGAACCCGGGGCGAAGTCGTAATAGAAGCCGTCGTCGGTGGCCGGGCCGAAGGTGATCTGGGTATCGGGCCACAGGGCCTGCACCGCTTCCGCCAGCACATGGGCGTAATCATGGCGCGTCACCTCCAGCGCGGCCGATTCGTCACGCGCAGTGATCAGGGCCAGCTGCGAATCGCCTTCGATGGGGCGGGACAGATCCCGCAGTTCACCATCCACGCTGGCCAGCATGGCGGCCTTGGCCAGGCCGGGTCCGATCGCCGCCGCCACTTCCAGGGCGGTGGTACCGCGCGGCATCTCGCGAATCGAACCGTCGGGCAGGCTGATCTTTACCATTTCGCTCATCGCGGGTGCTTTTCTTCGCTAAAACAATGGAAACTGTGCAGATGCCGGGGCCACATGGCACACGGGCGCCGCAGGGGAAACCCCGCGCCGGACAGCTTCCACTTTGCGCGCAGTATGGTAAAGGGCGCGGGAACAGTGCCGTAACGCAACAGTATTGTCGTATATCGCACCAGCAATGCTGCACTGCGAGATGCGACTTGCGGTAACGGAACGTTAGGGTTATTTGTTTGCAGATCGGCGGGTCAGTCATGGCCCTCAGATGGAGAATGGACATGAAGACATTGAAGACTATCGTGGCCTCGCTGTCGCTGGCCACCCTCCTTGTGGGCCACACAGCAGTCGCCGCCACGCGCTCTGTTTCCTCGCTGCCTTCCAGCGGCGTTTCCGCGCCCGCTTCGGTTGACCGCGTTGGTGGTTCGCTGGGTGAGGCCGAAGGCCTGGGCGGGCGTGGTGGCGCTGGCCTGATCATCGCGATCTTTGGTTCGATCGCCGCGTTCCTGGTTTTCCTGGAAGCCGTTGGCGCGATCGACATCATCGGTGGTGATGACGACGACGACAGCCCGGGCTGAGCCCTACACGGCTTGACCTTATGGTTATGAGAAGGCCCGCAGTCCTCTGCGGGCCTTTTCTTTTGTCCGGCGCAGACATCATCGTCGGCTTTGTTGCCCATGCAGGGCGATCTGCTATCCAGCATGAGCATAAGGCATGGCGCCCTGCCTGCGCAGGCCGGCCATACTTGAAACGGGGGGCGAATGCGACTGGACGGAATCTCGCGCCATGACTGGCTGGCGATGGCGTTCGTCGCCGGGGCCGTGATCCTCGGCGGCGGCGGTTCACCCGCACCGCAGACCGAATTGCTGCTGCAGGTGCTGACCTGCGTGGTCCTGCTGCTATGGCTGTGGCTGCCCACGCCCGACGGGCAGCTGCCGCTGCCGCGCGATCGGATGGCATGGGCGTTTGGGGGTCTGGCGCTGGCCTTGCCGCTCCTGCAGCTGGTGCCCATGCCGCCTTCGGTGTGGCAGGCGCTGCCGGGGCAGGAAGGCCGGATCGCGGCCCTCTCGCTGATCGGCGCCGCGGACCACTGGCAGCCACTCAGCCAGTCCCCGCCGCGCACCCTTGCCGGACTGCTGTCCCTCGTGCCGCCATTGTTCGCTGGCTTTGCCGTGGCGTCTCTCGCCCCGGCGGGCCGGCAGCGGGTGCTGCTTGCCGTGGTGGTGATCGTGCTGTGTTCTTCGGTGCTTGGCGCGGCACAGGTCAGCCTGGGCAGTGACGCGCTGCGCATCTATGCCGAAAGTCACCGCGACTATCTGGTGGGGTTCCAGGCGAACCGGAATGCCCAGTCGGACATCCTGCTGATCGGCGCGGTGGCGGCCGGCGCGGTGATCGTGCCGATGCTTGCGGCTGCAGGCGGTGGGCGTCGGCGTGACCGTTCGGCCCGGCGCATCGGCCCTCAGGCCTGGTGGCTGATCCTCGCCGGCGTGGTCGGCTTGCTGCTGTTGGCAGTGGTGCTGACCGGCTCGCGGATGGGAATCGCGCTGGTCGCCGTCGCCGTGCTGGCACTGTGGCTGATCCTGCGGCCGGTGTCGGGCCGGCTGCGTGGTCGCCGGATGGTGGGTGCATTGGCCGGTGGCGCGGCTGTTCTGCTGATTGCCGGCTACCTGTTGTTGCAGAGCAACACCATGCTGCAACGCAGTGCCCAGCGGTTCGACGCCACCAGCGATCCGCGCGGGGAAATCTGGCAGGATTCGCTGTTCGCCATCAGTGCCGCGTGGCCTGCCGGGGTCGGGCTCGGCGGGTTCCAGCCGGCCATGCTCGCGGCGGAGCGGCTGGAGGTGCTGGACGGCACCCGCCCCAATCGCGCGCACAATGATTACCTGGAGTTCCTGCTGGAAGGTGGCCTGCCTGCGGTGCTGATCGGGGGCGCAGCAATCGTGCTTCTGGTGCTGCTGGCGGGGCGTGCCTTGCGGCGCCGACCAGAGGATCGGGCGCAGATCCTGTGCGGTTGCGCCGTGCTGCTGATCATCGCGCTACATTCGTTCGTTGATTATCCTCTACGATCCATGGCATTGGCATGCATGTTCGGGGTGGGGACGGGATTGCTGGCGACGCCGCCGCGATCCGGTGTTGCTTCCCCTTCGGGCAGGGCCATCATGGCCAGAGCGGGGGCTGAACTTGCTGCATAAGGTTTCCAAAGTCCTGATCGGGGTAGGCTGCACAGCGGCGCTGGCTGGTTGCCAGCCTCAGCTGAAGAGCGAACTGCCCCTGGGTGCGCCGGCTTACGCGGCGCTTGGCGGCGCCAATCCGGCGCCGTCTCCGCTGTACCGCGTGCGTCCGGGCGATCGTGTGTCCGTGACCATCTTCCAGGAACCGGATCTGTCGCAGCCGGAAATGGTCGTCGACGATGCCGGCCTTGTCTCCCTGCCGCTGATTGGCTCGGTGCAGATGGGTGGTCGCTCCACCGACGAGATCTCTCGCGAGATCGAGCGAGCCTATGGCGCCCGCTACCTGCGGAACCCGCAAGCCAGCGTGAGCCTGCGCGAAGTGCAGCCGCAGACCATCACCGTCGATGGCGAGGTGAGCCAGCCCGGCGTGTACGCGATCCGGCCAGGCTACACGCTGGTCAGCGCGATCGCACTGGCGCGGGGGACGACCGCGACTGCCAAGTTCGACGAGGTGGTGGTGTTCCGCACGATCAACGGCCAGCGGGCCGCCGCGCGGTTCGACATCACCGCCGTGCGCGCCGGCCGGATGGAAGATCCGCAAGTGCTGCCTGGCGACCAGGTAGTAGTCGGCTTCAGTCGAGTGCGCGGCCTGTACCGCGATATCCTGCAAGTCACGCCGCTCGTCGGCGTGTTCACCCAGTTCTGACGTGAGAGAAGCCTTGGACGCGACCCATCCCACGCAGCACCGCCCCCTGCCGGCCTATCGCAGCAATGCGGAGCATGAGCAGTTCACCGATCGGGAGAGCAGCGTAAGCCAGCTGTCCCGCTACGTCATCGGGCTGATCCGCCGGAACATCTGGCTCATCGCGATCATCCTGGCGGTCGCCATCATCGCCGCGGTGGTGCTGACCATGCTGCAGACACCGCGTTACACGGCGATGTCCACGCTGGAGATCGCGGAAGATACGCAGCAGGTGCTGGGTGAGGACCTGGGGGCTGAAACCACGTCCTATGGCAACTGGGATATTGAGATGAACCTCAATACCCAGCTCGAGATCCTGCGCAGCCGCGCGCTTGCCGAACGGGTTGCCGAACGGCTGGACCTGGCCTCGAACGAGCGGTTCCTGAACGCGATGGAAGCTGCCGCCGTCGTGGAGCTGCCGGAACAGGCGCGCGCGGCGCAGGCGGCCGACCTGCTGCGCGCCAACTTCAATGTGGACCTGCCGTCCGGCACCCGCATCGCGGAACTGAGCTTCACCAGCACGGATGCCGGCATGTCGGCCCAGGTGGTCGATGCCTTTGCCAGCGAGTTCATCCAGGCGAACCTGCAGCGCAAGTTCGACTCCTCCGCCTATGCCCGCACCTTCGTGGCCGAGCAGCTGGAGGAATCCCGCGTGCGGCTGGAGAATTCGGAGCGTGAACTGAACGCCTATGCCCGCGAGGCCGGCCTGATCCGGACCCGCGACCCGTCGGCCGAAGAAGGCGCCGGCGCCGGCAGCATGACGGCCAGCAGCCTGATGCAGCTCAACGAGGCTGCCAACGCCGCGCAGGCCGCCAGGATTTCGGCGCAGGCGCGCTGGGATGCCGAGCGGGCGCAGCCGCTGTTCTCCTCGCAGGCGGTGCTGGAAAGCGCCACGGTGCAGGTACTGATGCAGCGCCACGCCACGCTGCAGGCCGAACTGGATTCTGCCCGCGAACGGTATCTGCCGGACCATCCGGCGGTGACCCGACTGCGGACCGAACTGCAGGCCACCGAGACGAGCATGAACCGCGCCGCCAACGAGGTGCGCAATTCGATCCGGGCCAACTTCCAGGCGGCCTCCTCGGCCGAGACGAGCCTGCGCGAGCAGGTGAGCACGCTGGAAGGCGACACGCTGGCCGAACAGGACCGGTCCGTGCGGTACAACACGCTGGCCCGCGAAGCCGATACCAACCGGCAGATCTATGACGGGCTGCTGCAGCGCTATCGTGCGCTGAACGCGGCCGCCGGCATCACTGCCAGCAACATCGCGGTGGTCGACCGGGCCGAGGTGCCGAGCTCTCCCTCGTCCCCCAACCTGCCGGGCAACGTGCTGATCGCCATGGTGCTGGGCCTGGCCCTGGCCGGTGCGGTGGTGTTCCTGCGCGACCAGATGGATGATCGCCTGCGCATCCCCGAAGACGTGGAAAGCAAGATCGGCCTGCCGCTGCTGGGGGTCATCCCCACGGCGGAGGACGGCAATCCGGTGGCCGCGCTGGACGATCCCAAGTCGCCCGTGGCGGAAAGCTACAATTCGCTGCGCACCACGCTGATGCACTCCACGCGGGAGGGGCTGCCCCGCCTGCTGCTGATCACCAGCGCGCAGGCGTCCGAAGGCAAGACTACCACCAGCTACGCCATTGCCCGCAGCTTTGCGCGTGTGGGCAAGAACGTGCTGCTGATCGATGCCGATCTGCGGCGGCCCAACGTGCACAAGGTTGCCGACGTGTCGAACAAGGCGGGCATGTCCACGCTGCTCGTCGGCGAGGCGAGTCTGGCCGATGTTGCGGTGCAGTCCACCTATCCGGGTCTGTCCATCCTGCCGGCCGGCCCGATTCCGCCGTCGCCTGCCGAACTGCTCTCCTCCCCACGCATGGCCGCGCTGCTGGAGCAGGTGGAAAGCGAGTACGATCTGGTGGTCATCGACAGTGCACCGATCCTAGGTCTGGCGGACTCCACCGAACTGGCCGCGCTGGTCGACGGGGTCGCGCTGGTCGTGGAGGCCAACCGTGGCCGTGGCGGGCAGCTGAAGGGCGCACTGCGCCGTCTGCGCGCGACGAACCCGGTCCTGGTCGGCGCGGTGCTGACCAAGTATGATGCCTCGAAGGGTGGCAGCTACTCCTATTCCGGCTACAACTACTACCGCTACGAAAGCGACGAGAACGCCGCGGCGTGACCCGCACCGGTCGCCCGCTGCGTGGCCGCCTCGTGGCATCGGCGGCGGTCCTGGTCCTGGCGTTTGCGTGCCTCGGCAGCGGGCTGGACCGGATCGCGGTCGGCTCCTTCGGCGTTGCCGCTGCCGTACCGGGCCCGTTGCGAGCACAAAGCCATCGTCCGATGGCGCAACTGGCCATGATCGCGCAGCAGCCCAAGGCCGCCTTACGGCTGGCGGCTGCCGCGGTTGCGGCAGATCCGGTGGACCCGGCCAGCAGCGCCCTGCTGGGTGGCGCCCGGATGCTGGCCAACGACTTCCCCGGTGCCGAGCAGGCGTTCCGTGTCGCGGCCGGCTTCGGCTGGCGCGAGCCGCTGACACAGCGATACTGGTATGCCGCCGCGCTCCAGGCGCGTGACTTCCCGCGGGCGGCGGAGCGGCTGGACGCGCTGCTGCGAGTGAGCCGTAACCTGCCCGATGCCGCTACCCTGCTGGCCCCGCTGGAGAGCGATTCTGCCGGACGGGCTGCGCTGCTGGCCCGCCTGCGCGAACAACCCTTGTGGCTGCCGACTTATCTGCGGGCCAGTCCCGACCTGGACGATGCGGCAGTGGTGCAGCGCAGCCAGGTGCTGGTGGAGCTGGCCGCCGGCGGCACCCGGCTGGGCTGCCCGGCGGTGGCAGATTGGGCGCGGGATGCGCTCATCCGCGGGGACCGGGCCAGCGCGCAACGGGTGTGGCAGGCGCATTGTCCCGGTGCCCGCAATGATGGCCTGCTGGCGGATGGCGAGTTCGACCAACTGGGCAACGCCACGGCGACGCCGTTCGGATGGCAGGTCGAGCGATCGGGCGATGTTTCCGTCCGGCCGGAGGCGGCCAATGGCGGATATCGCCTGAACCTGCGCAATCGCGCCTCCTTCAGCCGGCGGGTCCTGCTGCAGCCGGTGGCGTTGGCACCGGGTCGGTACCGGCTGCGGGGTGTCGGGCAAACCGGCGTGTTCGCGGCTTCGCTTGGCTGCGGCACCGCGCCGGCCATGCCGCGACTGGTATCTGGCGACCTGGCCAGCGACGGCCAGATCCTGACCGTGACCGACGCCTGCGACACGTTGCAGCTGGGTATCTGGCTGCGCCCGACGCCTGACGCGGTGACCCTCGACCAGGTCACCCTGCGCCCGCTCTGATCCGGGTCTGCCGGGTCTAGCCGGCCGGGTTGAAGCGGCGCTCTTTCAGCAGCACCGCAGGATTGCCGCGATAAATTCCCATGGTGGCGGCATTCTCGAACAAGGCGCCGCGCGCGCCCAGCACGGCGCCGTCGCCCATCTGCACGCCGGGGCCGACGAACGCCTCCGCCGCGATCCAGCAACCGGCGCCCAGCCGGATCGGCCGCAGCACCAGCTCGAAATCCGGGTCCGACACACGGTGCGTGCTGGCGCACAGCACCGCACGCTGGCTGATCACGCAACGCGGACCGATGATGATCGTCCCCTGATTGTAAAGCTCGGCGCCTGGACCGACCAGCGTATCGGCGCCGATCCGCAGGTTGCGCGGCAGCCAGATCCGCACGCTGGCATAGATGCGCGCACCAGCGCCGATCTCCGCACCGAACCGCTGGAGCAGCCAGCGCCGCCAGCGATGTGCCTGCGGCGGGGTCCAGCGGGCGAGCAGCAGCCAGACGAGCGCGAAGGCGACCCGTTCCAGCTTGTTGCCGAGGGTGAAGGACGGTCCGCGACCCAACGGGCGGAACCGGGCGGTCGGGTCGCTCACGCCGCCGCCCGCGTGCCTGGTTGCACCAGCCCGCGATAGGCGCCGATCCAGGCCTGCATCACCTGTGCCGGGGCGAACCGCCCACGCGCCAGGGCCAGTGCGGCGCCGGCCATGTCATCCCAACCAGCCGGTTCCAGTCGCAGCGCCTGTTCCAGCGCACGAGCGACCGAGGGGACATCCGTGCCGCAGGGCAGGGCCGCGCCGGCCTCGACACCCTCCGGCAGGTGGCAGGCGGGCGTCATGATCGTGGGGGTGCCGGCGGCCCACGCCTCCAGGATCGCCATCGGCAGGCCTTCGCTGTGGGAGGGGAGGATCATCCAGCGTGCTTCCGTCAGCAGGCGGGCCTTGTCCGCACCATGGGCTGCCCCGTGGAAGTGGACGGTCGACGGAGCCATGGCCAGCTTCTGCTGGAATTGTGCCATGTCAGGCGCGTCGCCCCAGCCCGCGATGTGCAACTGCGCCCCCGCCGGCAAGTCCGCGATGGCCCAGGCGTCGAGCAGGGTGTCGAGGTTCTTCTTGGGATGGATCCGCCCGAGATAGAGGACATGCGGTTCGCGTGGCTGCACCAGTGCGGTGGTGGCGGGTGGCCCGGCGTTCGGGATCACCAGCACCGGCCGGTCGGCGCCGGCCTCGCGCGCGATATCTGCCGCCTCGTCCCGTGTCAGCGCGTGCAGCGCCGTGGCGCGGCGCCAGCTCTCGCGCTCGTAAGCCATTCGCGCCATCGCCTTCTTCAGCCGGCCGCGCGCCGTGATCCATGGATCGAGCATCCCGTGCGGCGAGACCAGGTACGGGCGGCCGGTGCGCCGCGCCCACATCGCCCCGGCGTGCGACGGGTACATCCAGATGCCGTGCAGGTGCAGTATGTCGGGCGCCGCCTGGTCGAGGCAACGGGCGAGCGCCGGTGCATAGCCGATCTGCCGCGGGCCCTGCACGGCCGCGGTCAGCACGGTGATGCCCGGTTCCGTCAGGTCGCCGTTGCCTTCGTCCGCCAGCGCCACGATGGTGACGCGTCCGCCGGCATCGCGGATCATGCGCGCCTGCTGCCACACCGCTGTCGCCACGCCGCCGCCCAGGTGGGAAGCCCACGAGGTGAGCAAGGCAATGTGCCGCCCGGCCAGACCGGTCGGATCGGCGGCGGCCGGAGTAAGCCCGTTCTGCGCTGCCGTCACCTGCCGCCCCTTATACGCTGTGGTCTTTGCTGCACCTGCGAAGGACAGTCTAGCCGGCTGTGCCCCTGGCGCAACCGCTATGGCCAGGTGGCCTAGTCGGGAACGGAGAAGGTGCCGGTCACGCGTCCGCTGGAGGCGCTGCTGCCCGCCGCACCGGGCGCACTGCCGCGCCCGTCCACGCTGGAGATGCCGGTATTGAGGTCGATGGTCAGCCGGCCACCGTTCAGGGTGTCGCCGCCGCGCCGAAGGCCGACCCCGCCGGACAGGATGATGAGCTTGCGGTTGAAATCATACACGCCGACCGCACCCTGCGCCTGCTCCGCACCGCGGTTCACAGTCACGCCGCCGGTCGCGTCAATACGCTGGATCTGCAGGGTGCCCGTGTCGGTGAAGGCCACGGTGGTGCGCCCGGCGGTGAGCCGCAGGTCGCCTTGATCGATCACCACATTGCCGCTCAGCACCACGCGGTTCTGGCGATCCTGCAACTCGATCCGGTCGGCCGCGTAGTTGACCGGCTGGTTGGCGTTGAACCCGGCAAAGGCCTGCGCGTCCGCGCCGCCGCTGAAGCCCAGTGCGACCAGCGCCGATGCGCCGAAGGCAACGGCAAAGGAGCGCGCCGCCAGGCGGGGCAGCGACATGCGGGCCGGGGCCGAAGCGGATGCTACGTGCGGGGAGTCGGTCATCGGGTCACCTGTTATGCCGCCGCCGCCCTCATGGCAATTGCAGCTGGCCGGGGACCATGGTCATCCGCGCATTGCCGTCCAGCGTGACGACTCTTGTATCCAGATCGGCCAGCACCCGGTCTGCGCTGAAGGAGCCGGCCGGCACGGTTCCCGCCACCCGGCCCTGGCCCACCAGGGCGCGACCGGGCAAGTCGATGGCCACCCCGCGGGCGACCATGCTGTAGCCGTCTGCCGCAAGGAATCGCACGGCCCCGTCGATGCCGACCTGCTGCTGTTCGATCTGGTACGATCCGCCCGGGGCGGTCAGCTGGGCCGGCCCGTCACGCAGCAGCAGGCGCGCGGTCAGGTCCTGCAGCTGCACCACCGGCACGCTGGCACTACGCTGCACCGCATTGCCGGCGGATACGGAGAAGGGACGGCCGGAATTGTCCTGCCCGCGGTAGCGCGCATCATCCAGCCGCAGCCGGTCATCCGCGGTCGCGACCTTGTTGCGGTCCAGCAGGAAGCTGACTTCGCCCGTCGGCTTCAGCGGTGCGATCAGCATCATCGCCAGCAACGCGCCCACGGCCGCGGGCAGCACGATGCCGAGCAGGCGGATGGCACGGTCGAACGATCCGCCAGGCGCGGCAAAGGCCTGCCGGCGGTTCCGCATCCTGTCTGCCTGAACGGTCATCGCCGCCAGATAGGCATCCTAGCCCCTGTCGGGAAGATTAACCTTCGTGAGAAAAGATGTCCTTGTCCGCCCAGCCGGCAATATCCAGCCGGGCGCGGGTGGGCAGGAAGTCGAAACAGGCCTGCGCGGTGGCGGTGCGCCCCTCACGCGCCAGCCGATCCTGCAGGATCGCCATCAGCCGGTGCAGGAAGCGCACGTCCGATGCGGCATAGTCGCGCTGCGCATCGCTCAGCACCGCGCCGCCCCAGTCGCTGGACTGCTGCTGCTTGGAGATGTCCTGCCCCAGCAGTTCCTGGATCAGGTTCTTCAGCCCATGCCGGTCGGTATAGGTCCGGGTCAGCTTGCTGGCGATCTTGGTGCAGAACACCGGCCCCGCCTCGACGCCCAGATAATGCTCGATCGCGGCCAGATCAAACCGCGCGAAGTGGTAGATCTTGATCCGTGCGGGATCGGCCAGCACCGCGGTCAGGTTGGGTGCGTGATAGGCGCTGCCGGGCGCGAAGCGCACCAGATGCTCGTCCCCGTTGCCGTCGCTGATCTGGACCACGCACAACCGGTCACGATGCGTGACCAGCCCCATGGTTTCGGTGTCCACTGCCACGGCGCCGGGCGCGAGCACGCCGGCGGGCAGGTCTTCTTCATGAAAATATACAGCCATCGCCCGCCGCTTTAGGCGCAAAGCCGCAGATCGGCTAGGGGCAGGGCATGGACGAGTTCATCCCCGACGACTGGCGCGTCGCACTGGCGCCTGCCCTGGCCGACCCGCGCCTGCACGATCTCGACCGCTGGCTGCAGGCGGAGGAGGCGGGGGGCAAGGCGGTGTACCCGCCGCGTGGCAGCCGCTTGCGTGCGCTGGCGCTGACCCCGCTGGCCGATGTGCGCGTGGTGATCCTGGGTCAGGATCCATATCACGGGCCGGGGCAGGCACATGGGCTGGCGTTCTCCGTGCCGGAGGGCGTCCGGCTGCCGCCATCCCTGCGCAACATCTACCGGGAGCTGGCGGAAGATTGCCCGGTTGCACCCCGCACGTCCGGCGATCTGGAGAGCTGGGCGCGGCAGGGCGTGCTGCTGCTCAACACCACGCTGACGGTGGAGGCGGCGCAGGCGGGGAGCCATGCTGGGCGCGGGTGGGAGTTGCTGACCGATGCGATCGTGCGTGCCGTCGCACAAGGCGCCGGGCCGACCGTGTTCATCCTGTGGGGCAATCATGCGCAGGGCAAGGTCGCGCGGATCGCGGAGCTGGGCACCGGCACGCATCACCTGCTGATCACGTCCGCCCATCCCAGCCCGCTTTCGGCCCGGCGCGGCTTCTTCGGCTCCCGCCCGTTCAGCCGGGCCAACACCTTCCTCGCAGAACATGGGCGCGGCACGATCGCCTGGTGAGCCGCAGTTTGTGAAAGCGGTTCGCAAGAAGGCTGTTGCAAGCCCTTCGCAACAATGGCAGACTGCGCGGCATGGATCAGATGACTGCCCTTCGCCGTGGCGAAATGAACTGGGGCGTGCTCGCCCGATCGATCGGCCCGCGGGTGCGCCTGCTGCGCAATGTGCTGGCAGCCCGGACGGAGGCGGCCGGCGGGGCGGATGACCTGCCGACCGGCGCGCTGACCGTGCTGGCGCTGGTGTCCGCCAATCCGGGCACATCGCAGACGCTGCTGGCGCGGCGGGCCGGGATCAACAAGTCGGCGTTGGTCGGCATCGTGGACCAGCTGGAACAACGGGCGCTGGTGGCGCGGGACCGGTCGGCGGTGGACCGGCGGCGCAACAGCCTGTCGATCACGCGGGCCGGCGAGGCGGCGCTGCACGACCTGCATGCCGCCGCCTTGCCGGCGGAGGCGCCGATCCGGGCGGCGCTGAACCCCGGGGAACAGGCGCTGCTGGTCAGCCTGCTCGACCGCGCGCTCGCTTCCATGGAAGGGCAGGCGGCACAAGGGCAGGAACTGGGCCGGGCAGCCTAGGCTGCCCGGCCAGCAGCCGGGTCAGCGCGGCAGGACGCTGGCGCCCATCAGCGCCTCGTCCACTGCGCGAGCGGTCTGGCGGCCTTCGCGGATGGCCCACACCACCAGCGACTGGCCCCGGCGCATGTCGCCACAGGCGAAGATCATGTCCTCGCTGGTGCGATAGCTCACCGTATCGGCCGCCACGGCACCGCGATCGGTCAACGCAACACCCGACTGGTCGATCATGCCGGCGCGCTTGGGGCCGACAAAGCCCATCGCCAGCAGGATCAGGTCGGCCCGCAGCACGAACTCGCTGCCTGGTACTTCGCGCATCTGCCCGCCGTCCCATTCCAGCCGCGCGCACTTCAGCCCGGTAACCTGGCCGTTGGCGCCGACCACTTCCTTGGTCAGCACGGCCCAGTCGCGCTCGACGCCTTCCTCGTGGCTGCTGGAGGTGCGCAGCTTCATCGGCCAGTGCGGCCAGGTCAGCGCCTTGTCCTCCTTCTCGGGCGGGCGCGGCATGATCTCGATCTGGGTGACGCTGGCCGCCCCCTGCCGGTTGGAGGTGCCGACGCAGTCCGACCCGGTGTCACCACCGCCGATCACGATCACATGCTTGCCCGTCGCGGTCAGCGTGCCGCGCGGGGCGGCGCGTTCCTCGTGGTCGCCCGCGACGCGCTTGTTCTGCTGCGTCAGGAACTCCATCGCCAGCCGCACGCCCGGCAGCTCGGCGCCGGGGATCTGCAGGCCGCGCGGGTTCTCCGCGCCGCCGGCCAGCACGATCGCATCGAAGTTCTCGCGCAGGGACTTGATGGACACGTCCACGCCCACCTCGGTGCTGGTGCGGAAGGTGACGCCTTCGGCCTCCATCTGCACCGCGCGGCGATTGATCAGGTGCTTCTCCATCTTGAAGTCGGGAATGCCGTACCGCATCAGCCCGCCCAGCCGGTCCGACTTCTCGAACACGGTGACGGAGTGGCCCACGCGCGCCAGCTGCTGCGCGCAGGCCAGCCCCGCCGGGCCGGAACCGACCACCGCCACCCGCTTGCCGGTCGCCGCCGCGGGTACGGCCGGACTGATCCAGCCTTCCTGCCATCCACGATCCACGATCGCGCATTCGATGCTCTTGATGGTGACCGGCTGGTCCACGATGTTCAGCGTGCAGCTCGCCTCGCACGGGGCGGGGCAGACGCGGCCGGTGAACTCCGGGAAGTTGTTGGTCGAATGCAGCGCCTCCAGCGCATCCTGCCAGTCACTTTCGTATACCAGATGGTTCCAGTCCGGGATCAGGTTGTTCACCGGACAGCCATTGTGACAATAGGGGATGCCGCAGTTCATGCAGCGGCTGGCCTGCTTCTTCAGGCCTTCCTCGCTGTGCGGAACCACGAATTCGCGATAATGCCCCAGGCGCTCGGCCGGATCGGCGTAGGTGCGATCCTGCCGGTCGAGCTCCAGGAAGCCGGTTTCCTTGCCCATCTTCTTGATTCCCTGATTCTATTCTGCGGCGACGCTGGCGGCTTCGGCGCGCTCTGCTTCCAGCAGGCGCAGCGCCTGACTGTAATCGCGCGGCATCACCTTCACGAAGCGGGCGAGCGCCGCGTCCCAATTGTCCAGCAGCTCGGTGGCGCGCTGCGATCCGGTGTGCAGCTTGTGCCGCTCCACCAGAATGCGCAGCCGTTCGGCATCGTGGCGCAGCATGTCGCCCATGCCCGCATCGGCCACATGGCGACCGCGCTGCTGCGGCCGGTTTTCGGCATCGAGCGCGATGCCGGCGGAGATGGCCTCCACCTCCACCTGCGCCATGTTGCAGCGATCCCGGAAGCTGCCGTCCACGTCATAGACATAGGCGACGCCGCCCGACATGCCGGCCGCGAAGTTGCGTCCGGTGCGGCCTAGCACGCACACCACGCCGCCGGTCATGTATTCGCAGCCATGATCGCCCGTGCCCTCGACCACCGCGATCGCACCGGAGTTGCGCACGGCGAAACGCTCGCCGGCGACACCGTTGAAATACGCCTCGCCCGCGATCGCGCCGTACAGCACCGTGTTGCCGACGATGATGTTCTGCGTGGGATCGCGATCCACGCCGGCCGGCTGGCGTACGATGATCCGGCCGCCTGACAGGCCCTTGCCGACATAGTCGTTGGCATCGCCCACCAGGTCCAGCGTGACGCCATGGACCGTCCAGGCGCCGAAGCTCTGCCCAGCCACGCCAGTAAAGTTCACCCGCAGCTGTTCCGCCGCCAGCCCGGCATGGCCGTGCCGCCGGGCGATCTCGCCCGACAGCATCGCGCCGACCGTGCGGTGGACGTTCTTGATCGGGCGATCGAGCACCACGGTCTGCCCGCCCTCGATCGCCGGCATGGCCGCCTCGATCAGTTCGACGTCCAGCGCCTCGCCCAGATTGTGGTCCTGCGTCTGGCTGTTGAACAGGGTGGCGACCGTCACCTCCGGCTGGTGCAGCAGGCGGGACAGGTCCACGCCGTCGGCCTTCCAGTGGTTCAGCGCCTTGCCCGGCTCGATCCGGTCGGCCCGGCCGACCATCTCCTGCACGGTGCGGAAGCCCATCTCCGCCATGATCTGGCGCAGCTCCTCCGCCACGAAGAAGAAGTAGTTGATGACGTGTTCGGGCTGGCCGGTGAACCGCTTGCGCAGTTCCGGGTTCTGCGTCGCTACGCCCACCGGGCAGGTGTTAAGGTGGCACTTGCGCATCATGATGCAGCCGGCCGCGATCAGCGGCGCGGTGGCGAAGCCGAACTCGTCCGCGCCCAGCAGCGCGCCGATGGCGACGTCACGCCCGGTGCGCAGGCCGCCATCGACCTGCACCACGATGCGGCTGCGCAGATCGTTCAGCAGCAGCGTCTGCTGCGTTTCCGCCAGGCCGATCTCCCACGGGCTGCCCGCATGCGTCAGGCTGGTCAGCGGGCTGGCGCCGGTACCGCCTTCGTAGCCGGAGATGGTGACATGGTCGGCGCGCGCCTTGCTGACGCCCGCCGCCACGGTGCCGACCCCCACTTCGGACACCAGCTTCACGGAAATGCGCGCCTGCCGGTTCACGTTCTTCAGATCGTGGATCAGCTGGGCCAGATCCTCGATCGAATAGATGTCGTGATGTGGCGGCGGGCTGATCAGGCCGACGCCGGGCGTGGAATGGCGGGTGGCGCCGATGGTCTTGTCCACCTTGTGGCCGGGCAGCTGCCCGCCTTCGCCGGGCTTCGCACCCTGCGCCATCTTGATCTGGATGTCGTCGGCATTGACCAGGTACTCGGTCGTCACGCCGAACCGGCCGGACGCGACCTGCTTGATGGCGGACCGCATGGTGTCGCCATTCTCCAGGGCCACGAAGCGGCGCGGATCTTCTCCGCCTTCGCCGGTGTTGGACTTGCCGCCGATGCGGTTCATCGCCACCGCCAGCGTGGTGTGCGCTTCCCAGCTGATCGAGCCGTAGCTCATCGCGCCGGTCACGAACCGCTTCACGATGTCGGCAGCAGGCTCGACCTCGTCCAGCGGCAGCGGGGTGTCCGCCTTCTTCAGCTGCATCAGTCCGCGGATCGTCAGCAGCCGCTCGCTCTGCTCGTTGATGGAGCGGGCGAACTCGGCATAGTTCTCCCAGCTGTTGCCGCGCACCGCATGCTGCAGGTTGGCGACATTCGCCGGGGTCCAGGCGTGCTCCTCGCCGCGCAGGCGGTACTGGTAGATGCCGCCCACATCCAGCATCCGGCGGTACAGCGGATTGTCACCATAGGCAGAGGCATGACGGCGCACCGCTTCCTCTGCCACCTGCGTCAGGCCGATGCCTTCGATGGTGGTCGCGGTGCCGCTGAAATAACGGTCCACGAACGCGCTCGACAGGCCGATCGCATCGAAGATCTGCGCCCCGCAATAGGACTGGTAGGTCGAGATGCCCATCTTGGACATGACCTTCAGGATGCCCTTGCCGATCGCCTTGATGTAGTTCTGGCGAACCTTGGCAGGCTCGATCTCGGGCACGTGGTCGGCGCGGATCTGCTCCAGCGTCTCGAAAGCGAGATAGGGGTTGATCGCTTCCGCGCCGTAGCCCGCCAGCACGCAGAAGTGATGCACCTCGCGCGCTTCGCCCGTTTCCACTACCAGGCCGGTCTGCATCCGCAGCCCCTGCCGTACCAGGTGATGATGCACCGCCGCTGTCGCCAGCAACGCCGGCATGGCGATGCGGTCCTCGCTCTGCGCGCGGTCGGACAGGATCAGGATGTTGCGATCCTGCAGCACCGCCTCCGTCGCGGCCCAGCACATCTCCTTCAAAGCCTGTTCCAGGCCGGCGGCACCGCTGGCCGCATCCCAGGTGATGTCGATCGTGGCCGTGCGGAATGCACCATCCAGCGACGCTTCGACCGAGCGGATCTTCTCCATGTCGCGGTTGGTCAGGATCGGCTGGTCCACCTCCAGCCGGCGATGGGTGCCGGCATCGTGCCCCAGCAGGTTGGGGCGCGGGCCGATCATAGTCATCAGGCTCATCACCAGCTCTTCCCGGATCGGGTCGATCGGGGGATTGGTGACCTGCGCGAAGTTTTGCTTGAAATAATCGTACAGCAGCCGGCTGCGGCGGCTGAGCACCGCGATCGGCGTGTCGGTGCCCATCGACCCGATCGGATCGTCGGCCGAGATCGCCATTGGCTCCAGGAACTTGGACAGGTCCTCCTGCGTGTAGCCGAAGGCCTGCTGCCGCTGCAGGAGGCTGGCTTCGTCCGTCTGCACCGCCTCGTGATCGATCTCGATCGCTTCCAGGTCCTGCAGCTTGTACTGGGTCTGGCGCAGCCATTCCTCGTACGGCTCCGCGCCGGACAGCTGGGCCTTCAGCTCCTCGTCCTCGACGATGCGGCCCTGTTCCATGTCGATCAGCAGCATGCGGCCGGGCTGCAGCCGCCACTTGCGCACGATGTCCTCCTCCGCGAACGGCAGCACGCCGCTCTCTGATGCCAGGCACACGATGTCGTCCTTCGTCACCACGAAGCGGGCCGGGCGCAGCCCGTTGCGATCCAGCGTGGCGCCGATCTGCCGGCCATCGGTGAAGGCCACGGCGGCCGGGCCGTCCCACGGCTCCATCAGGGCGGCGTGATATTCGTAGAAGGCGCGTCGCTGCGGATCCATCTGCGGGTTCTTGCCCCATGCCTCCGGCATCAGGATCATCATCGCATGGACCAGCGAGTAGCCGCCCAGCAGCAGCAGCTCCAGCGCGTTGTCGAGGCAGGCGGTGTCCGACTGGCCGTGCGGGATGATCGGCCACAGCTTGTCCAGGTCGGCGCCCAGCAGCGGCGATTCCATGGTGCGCCGGCGGGCATTCATCCAGTTCACGTTGCCGCGCACCGTGTTGATCTCCCCGTTATGGGCGATCAGGCGGAACGGGTGCGCCAGCTTCCAGCTGGGGAAGGTGTTGGTGGAGAAGCGCTGGTGCACCAGGGCCAGCGCGCTGGTGCAGTCCGGATCACGCAGGTCGTCGTAGAAGCTGCCCACCTGCGTCGCCAGCAGCAGTCCCTTGTACACCACCGTGCGGCTGGAGAAGCTGGGCATGTAGAGCTGCGTCAGCGCCGGCATGTCGTGCTTTTCCGCCAGTGCGGCCAGCGGGTTCTGCGTCTGCTTGCGGATCACGATCAGCTTGCGCTCGAACGCGTCCTGGTCGGCGCAGTTGGTGCCGCGGCCAATGAAGCATTGCCGGATCACCGGCATGGAGGCGAGCACCGCCCTGCCCAGGCCATCCTGCGTCACCGGCACGTCGCGCCAGCCGATCAGCTCCTGCCCTTCCTTGGCGATGAACTTCTCGAACTGCTGCGTGATGAATTCGCGCGCGGCCTCGTCCTGCGGCATGAAGCACATGGCGACGGCGTAGTCGCCCGGCTGCGGCAGGGTCAGGCCGTGCTGCGTGGCCCAGCGGCGATAGAGCGGATCGGGGATCTGCATCAGCAGGCCGGCGCCATCGCCCAGCAGCGGATCGGCGCCCACGGCACCGCGATGGTCGAGGTTGTGCAGCACCTCCAGCGCTTGGCTCACGATCGCGTGCGACTTGATGCCTTTGATGTGCGCCACGAAGCCCACACCACATGCATCATGCTCGTTACGCGGGTCGTAGAGGCCCTGGGCAGAAGGATACTCGGTCAACGCACTTGCTTCCTGTTCTGGCCCGGCGGCAGGCCTCGCCCCGTTCCGGTAAAGGAAACGAAACGCGACTCACCCCGGGTGGAGCGGCTAGAATATTCCGCGAGCCGTCCCCTTGGCCACAGGAACATGTTTTGGCAAGTTTTTAGGGTGCCTGGCGATGTTTTCGTTCGCCAGATCCCCGTTCACGCCGTGCGAGCGATCGTTATCCCGCGTGGGTGCCCTTGCGGCGCATCCGGCGCAGCTTGCTGGCAGGCTTCTGCACGGTCACTTCCTGCTCGACCGCTGCGGGTGCCATGGAATCGGCCTGCGCCACCTGCGCCACCTGCGGCTCGGCCACGACCGGCCCGGTCACCTGCGCAGCAGCTTCGGGCTCGGCGGGTTCAGCTGTCACCGTCTGCGGCGCGGCTGCCGACACGGTGTGGTTGGCGCGGATCCATTCCTCGACCACCGGGGCGATCCGGGTGCGCCACTTGCTGCCGTTGAAGATGCCGTAATGCCCGACATCCTCGGCCAGCAGGTACTTCTTCTTCGCCTCCGGCAGATGCGGCGCCAGGTCCAGCGCGGCGCGCGTCTGGCCGATACCGGAGATGTCGTCCCGCTCGCCCTCGATTGCCAGCAGTGCGGTGTCGCGGATGGCGTTCGGTTCGATCGGCTTGCCGTGGTGGACGAATTCGCCCTTGGGCAGGGAGTGCTTCTGGAACACATGCTCGATGGTCTGGAGGTAGAACTCCGCCGTCATGTCGCAGACGCTGAGATATTCGTCATAGAAGTTCTTGGTGCCCGCCGCGCTGTCCGCGTCGCCGGCGGTCAGATGCTTGAACATCTCGTAATGGCTCTGCATGTGCGATTGCAGGTTCATGGAGATGAACCCGGCCAGCTGCAGGAAGCCCGGATAGACCGGCCGCCCGGCACCGGGATAGTTGGCCGGGACGGTGGCGATCACATTGTCCTCGAACCAGCTGAGCGGACGGGTGACCGCCACATCGTTCACGCTGGTCGGGCTGGCGCGGGTGTCGACCGGGCCGCCCATCAGCGTCAGGCTGGCTGGGCGGCACGGATCATTGTCCGCCGCCATCACCGCAGCCGCGGCAAAGGCCGGCACCGATGGCTGGCATACGGCCAGCACATGCGTGTCGGGGCCGATGAAGCGCAGGAAATCGATCAGGTAGTCGATATAGGTGTCGAGATCGAACCGGCCGGCGCTCAGCGGGACCATCTTGGCATCGGCCCAGTCGGTGATCCACACCTCCTGGTTTTCCACCAGCCGCCGCACGGTACCGCGCAGCAAGGTGGCGTAGTGCCCGCTCATCGGCGCGACCACCAGCATGCGCGGCGCATCGGCCGGCAGCCCTTCGCGGCGGAAATGCCGCAGGCCGCCATAGGGCTGCTCCAGCACGACCGTCTCGGTCACGTCGTATTCCTGGTCGTCGATCACCACGGCGTCGATGCCGAAATCGGGCTTGCCCTTGTGCTCGTAGAAGCCGGCAAACACCTGCAGGGCGCTGGCCACGGCCGGACCCATGCCGAAATAGCCGAGCGGCAGCGACGGGTTGTTCAGCAGGTTGGCGCCGATTGCGGCCCAGCTGCTGGCGGCGGCCAGCATGGAACGCTGCATTTCATAAGCCTGGTAGATCACGGGCTGATCCTTCAATCTCTGTTCCGGCGGCTGCGACCACATGCGCCGGTAATAATTGTCATCTCCTATAAGCTGTCTGCCGCATTGCAGCAAACCGAAGACTCAGGAGTTCTGCCCCTTCAATCGTTCGGCGCGATAGGCTAGTTCCCGCGGCCATGGCCAGATCGCCGACCAAAACCGAGGTGGCGCCTGCCGCCAACATCGCCCCGCTGCGCCTGATCGCGCGCACGGCATCCGCCTATCCGGGGTTCATGGCGCTGGCGGGGCTGGCCCTGCTGACGACCGCCGCGGCGACACTGGCGATCCCCGCCGGCTTCCGCCTGATCATCGATCGCGGCTTTTCCGCCGGCACAAATCCGGACGAGATCGGGCGCTGGTTCCGCTACCTGCTGCTGATCGTGGGCGTGCTGGCGATCGGCACGGCCTGCCGGTACTATTTCGTGTCGGTGCTGGGCGAACGGGTGGTGGCCGATATCCGCCGCGCGGTGCAGGCCAACCTGCTGCGCCTGTCGCCCGGCTTCTTCGAGGAGAACAGCCCGCAGGAGATTGCCAGCCGAATGACGGCCGATACCGCGCAGATCGAGCTGGTGGTGGGGGCCACCATCTCCATTGCGCTGCGCAACCTGATCATGGTGATCGGCGGCACCGGCTACCTGCTGTGGCTGGCGCCGGAACTCACCGCGATCCTGGTGGTGGCGGTGCCGCTGGTGATGCTGCCGCTGGCCTGGTTCGGCCGGCGCGTGCGGGCCGTGTCGCGCGAAAGCCAGGACCGCGTGGCCGATATCGGCGCGCAGGTAGCCGAGGTGCTGGGCGCGATGAAGATCGTACAGGGGTTCAACCAGGAAGCGCGGGAGGCCGCGCGCTTCGCCGATGCGGTGGAACGGTCGTTCGACACTGCGCGACGCCGGATCCTGCTGCGCGCGGTGATGACCGGCTGCGCCATCGCCGTGATCTTCGGCTCCATCACCGCGCTGATGTGGCGCGGGGCGCTGCAGGTGGCGGAAGGCACGCTGTCGGGCGGCACCATTGCCGCATTCGTGCTGACGGGCGTGCTGGTGGCAGGCGCCTTCGGCGCGCTGACGGAGGTCTATGGCGACCTGCTGCGCGGCGCCGGCGCGGCCGAGCGGCTGAACGAGCTGTTGCAGGAGGTGCCGGCGGTGGCCGCCCCGTCGCGCCCGCAGGCGCTGCCCGCGGCATCACGCGGCAGCATCGCGTTCCAGAACGTCACCTTCCGCTATCCTACCCGGCCGGAAACCGCCGCGGTGCACGGTTTCGATCTGGCGGTGGAGCCGGGCGAGACCGTGGCGCTGGTCGGCCCGTCGGGCGCGGGCAAGTCCACGATCTTCCAGCTGGCCGAACGGTTCTACGATCCGCAGGTCGGCACCGTGCGGGTCGACGGCGTGCCGCTGGTGCAGGCCGATCCGCAGGAAGTGCGCCGACGCATCGCGCTGGTTCCGCAGGAAGGCGTGCTGTTCGCCGCTAGCGCGCGGGACAACCTGCGCTACGGGCGCTGGGATGCCGACGAGGCCGACATCTGGCAGGCGGCAGAGGCGGCCAATGCGGCCGGCTTCCTGCGCGACCTGCCGCAGGGGCTCGATACCTATCTGGGCGAGGGCGGCGCGCGCCTGTCCGGCGGGCAGCGGCAACGGCTGGCGATCGCCCGCGCGCTGCTGCGTGATGCGCCGATCCTGCTGCTGGACGAGGCGACCAGCGCGCTTGACGCCGAAAGCGAGCGGCTGGTGCAGGACGCGCTGGAGCATCTGATGCAGGGGCGCACCACGCTGGTCATCGCGCACCGCCTGGCCACCGTGCGTGCGGCCGACCGGATCGTGGTGATGGACGGCGGTCGCATCGTGGAGCAGGGCACGCATGCGCAGCTGACCGCAGCAGGCGGCCTGTATGCGCGGCTGGCGGCCCTGCAGTTCGACGAGCGCACGGTCGCCTGAGCGCCGCCATACCGTACGTCGGCGTACGTCCGCGTCCGCAGGGGCTTGCCTAAGTGCAGGTTCATGCGAAAAGTATCAGGTGCAAATTGTTTTCCCGCGCAAGCGATCGTTGCGCGTTGTCGATTCTGCCAGAAAGGCTGTCATGCTTCGTCGTCTTCTCGCCCTCTCCGTTTCCACCGCCGCCCTGACCCTGGCCGTTCCCGCACTGTCGCAGGATGCGCCCGCCGAACGCCCGCCTGTCCCTTCCATGAGCTTCGGGACCTGGGGCGTGGACCCGGCCTTGCTGGACCCCGCAGTCGATCCGGGCGATGACTTCAACGCCCACGTCAACGGCATCTGGCTGCGCGACAATCCGATCCCGCCGGAATATAGCCGCTTCGGCGCGTTCAACATCCTGGCGGAGAAGTCGACCGCCGATGTCGAGAAGCTGGTCCAGGATCTCGCCGCGGCCAACCCCGCCGCCGGCACGCCCGAGCGGCGTATCGTCGATGCCTATACCGCGTTCATGGATGTCGACGGGATCGAGGCCCGCGGGCTGGCGCCGGCACAGCCCATGCTGCAGCAGATCTACGGCGCCGGCAATCTCGAAGCGCTGGCCCGGCTCTTCCCGGTCGCGGGCATCCCCAGCCTGATCGGCGCGGGCGTGCGGGTCGATCCCAAGGATCCCAACAGCTACATCGTGGATGTCGGCTTCGACGGTCTGGGTCTGCCCAGCCGCGACTATTACCTCGACACCAATCCCCGCAATACGGAGATCCAGAACGCCTATCGCGAGTATCTGGCATTCGTGTTCGGCGAGCTGGGCTATGCCGATCCGGACGCCGCGGCCCGGACCGTGTACGACTTCGAACATCAGGTGGCCCTGATCGAATGGGACCGCGCGGTGATGCGCAACCGTGACCTGACCTACAACAAGCTGACCCGGGCGGAGCTGGCGGCGCTGGCCCCGCAATTCCCGGTGAACAGCGTGCTGCAGGCGGCGGGCTTCACCGACGTGACCACCTTTCTTGCATCGCAGCTGCCGCCCACGGCGGACGAGACGCGTGAGGCCGGGCTGACTGCGGACCAGCTGAACTCCATCGGCGGCGGCCTGCCGGCGATGATGCAACTGCTTGCCCGCACCGACCTCGCCACGCTGAAGGCGTTCATGGCGGCGCAGTTCATCTCCGGCCACTCGTCCGTGCTGCCGAAGCGGTTCGACGATGCCGCCTTTGCCATGTTCGGCAAGACGCTGAGCGGGCAGGAGGAGCAGCGCCCGCGCTGGAAGCGGGGCATCGGCGCCACCGAGGCGCAGCTGGGCGAGCAGCTGGGCGCCTTGTATGTGGAACGGTACTTCCCGCCCGAAAGCAAGGTGGCGATGGACGATCTGGTCGCCAATCTGCGTGGCGCGCTGGCCGTCAGCCTGTCGGAGAATGACTGGATGACGGAGGCGACCCGGCGCGAGGCGGTGGCCAAGCTGGAGGCCTTCACTCCCAAGATCGGCTACCCCGACGCGTTCGAGAGCTATCCGGGGCTGGAGATCCGCGGTGACGATGCGCTGGGCAACCGCGTGCGCGCTATGGCCTGGCAGCAGGAGGATGACCGCGCCAAGCTGGGCCAGCCGGTCGACCGTACCGAATGGGGCATGCTGCCGCAGACGGTGAACGCCTATTACAATTCGGTGTTCAACGAGATCGTGTTCCCGGCCGCCATCCTGCAGCCGCCATTCTTCAACGCGTCTGCCGATCCGGCGGTCAATTACGGCGGCATCGGCGCGGTCATCGGTCACGAGATGGGCCACGGCTTCGACGATCAGGGTGCCAAGAGCGACGGCAAGGGCGTGCTGCGCAACTGGTGGGCCGATACGGACCTCGCCCGTTTCACGCAGCTGGGCGACAAGCTGGTGGCGCAGTACAACCAGTATTGCCCGCTGGGCGCTGGCGAGCCGTGCGTGAACGGCCGGCTGACGCTGGGCGAGAATATCGGCGATGTCGGCGGCCTCAGCCTGGCCTACCGCGCCTATCGCATGTCGCTGGACGGCAAGGAGGCGCCCGTGATCGACGGACTGACCGGCGACCAGCGCTTCTTCCTGTCCTGGGCGCAGGTGTGGCGGTCGATGAGCCGCGATGCCGCCTTGCGCCAGCAGATGCTGACCGATCCGCACAGTCCCGAACAGTTCCGGGTCAACGGCGTCGTCCGCAACAATGACGACTGGTACAAGGCGTTCAACGTGCAGCCGGGCGACGACCTGTACCTGGCGCCTGCGGATCGGGTCCACATCTGGTAAGGCTGCGCCGATGGTGCGGTGCAGCACGGCGCGCTTGACTTCGCCGTGCTGCCCGCTGACAGCCTCGCGCCATGGACAACACGCTGACCGCCATCCTGCTCGGTATCCTGGAAGGACTGGCAGAGTTCCTGCCGATCTCCTCCACCGGGCACCTGATCCTGGCGCAGAGTTTCTTCGGCTTCGACCCGGGGCAATGGGCGCAATTCAACGTGGTGATCCAGCTGGGCGCGATCCTGGCGGTGGTGGTCACCTACTGGAAGCTGTTCCTGGATACCGGGCTGGGCCTGCTGCGCCGAGACGCGACCGCCTGGCGCTTCGCCCGCAACATCGTGCTGGGCTTCCTGCCGGCGGCGGTGATCGGCCTGATGGCCAAGGATGCGATCAGCGCCATGCTGGAAAGCCCGCTGGTGGTGGCATGGGCGCTGCTGGTGGGCGGCATCGCCATCCTGCTGCTGGAACGCACCGTGCGGCCAGGGCCGGATGAAGGCGTCGCCGCGCTGCCGATGCGCACCGCGCTGCTGATCGGTTTCGCGCAGTGCCTGGCGATGATCCCCGGCACCAGCCGCTCTGCCTCCTCCATCCTGGGTGCGCTGGCGATGGGTGTCGGGCGCAAGACGGCGGCGGAATTTTCCTTCTTCCTGGCGGTGCCGACCATGCTGGGCGCAGCGACCGTGAAGATCGCCGACGATCCGGCGCTGTTCACCGGCGGCGCGGTGATCGGCTGGGGCGAGATCGGGCTCGGCTTCACCGCCGCGTTCCTGACCGCGCTGGTCGTGATCCGCGCCTTTGTCGCCTATGTCAGCCGCTACGGTTTCGCGCCGTTCGCCTGGTATCGCATCGCGATCGGCGGCGGCACGCTGCTGTGGCTGGCCCTCGGTTGAGCGCTACCGGACGGAACCAATTTGCCACTGCGCCGGTTTTGCCTGCTGACATAAAGCAAGAAGGGGACTTTTCATGAAGAAGATCATTGCATTCGCCGCTGCCGCCACGCTGGGCCTGGGCGTTGCCGCCTGCGACAGCGCGCAGGAAAACGCAGCCGAGGACACGGCTGACGCCATCGAGGATCGCGCGGATGCGCTGGAAGATTCCGGCGTGATCAACGATGCGCAGGAAGAGGCGATGGACGACACCGCCGACGCCATCGAGGATGCCGCCGAAGACGGCGCGATGACCACGACGACGACCACCGTCCGCTAAGCCGGGCGGACCACGACTGGTCCAAGGAAAAAGGCCGGTCCGGAGCGATCCGGGCCGGCCTTTTCTATGGCTGGGTGCTGTCGGTGAGCGGCGGCGTCTCGGGGCGTTCCCGAAGCATCGCTTCGGCCCGTTCAAGCGTCCGCGCCTCGCCCTCCGGACGGGCGGGCGGGTCGTCGGGCGCACCACAGCCGCACAGCGCCGCTGCCAGCATGACGGCCGGAAGCAGCGCTGCACCACCGTTCATTTACATGCTGCTTTCGGCGGTGCGGGTCGCGGCCTCGGCGGCGGCCGCTTCGGATTCGATGTCGGCCACGGCCTCTGCCGCCGCGTCCGCGGCTGCCGCGGTGGTGTCGACCGGTTCCGCTACCGGCTCGTTCGCCTCGACCGCGGGGGCGGTGGTCAGGCCGGCATCGGGCGCGGGCATCGGCGCTTCGGTCATGGCCTGGTCTGCCGGCATCTCCACGGTGTCGGCCATCGCATCCTCGCTCGCATCGTCGGAACTGCCGCAGGCGGCCAGCGCGAACAGCAGCGGGGCTGCGGCGGTCAGGGCGATCATCTTCATGGGTCTTGGTCCTCTTCAAGCGCCTGCATCAGGCTTGGCCCCGGCCTTAGCCCAGCCGGGCCCTCAAGAAAACTCGTGTAATGCGCACCCTTGCCGCTTGCCGCCGGACCCGGCGCCGTGCCACGGACACCCTTGCGATGGATGATGCAGGGACACTGGACCGGGCCGAACAGGCGCTGCGCACGACCTTCGGCTTTCCGCATTTTCGCGGCGTGCAGGGCCAGGTGGTCGAACGCGTGCTGGCCGGCCGCTCCACTCTGGCGGTGATGCCGACGGGCGCTGGCAAGTCGCTGACCTACCAGCTGCCGGCCACGCTGCTGCCGGGCACCTGCATCGTCATCTCCCCGCTGATCGCGCTGATGCACGACCAGCTGCGCAGCGCGCGCATGAACGGCATCCGCGCCGCCGCGCTGACCAGCGCCGATGCCGACCGCGCCGCAACCGTGGCCGCGTTCCGCGCCGGCGAGCTGGACCTGCTCTACGTCGCGCCCGAGCGCGCCAGCCAGCCGCATTTCCGCGACCTGCTGAACAGCGCACCCGTCGCCCTGTTCGCGGTGGACGAGGCGCATTGCGTGTCCGAGTGGGGCCACGACTTCCGCCCCGACTACCGCCAGATGCGCCCGCTGATGGATGGCTTCCCCGATGTGCCCCGTCTGGCGCTGACCGCCACGGCGGACGGGCATACCCGAGCCGACATCCTGCAGCAGCTGGGCATCCCGGACGAAGGCCTGATCGTGTCCGGGTTCGACCGGCCCAACATCCGCTACCTGATCCGCCCGCGCCAGAATGGCGGCAGCCAGCTGAAGCAGTTGCTGACCGAACAGGACGGCGCCGGCATCATCTATGCGCCCAGTCGCAAGAAGGTGGACGATCTCGCTGCCGCGCTGGACCGGGCGGGCAGCCGCCGCGTGCTGCCGTATCACGCGGGCCTGTCGCCGGAGCAGCGGGCCGAGCATCAGGCGGCGTTCGTCGCATCGGAGGACATGGTGATGGTCGCCACCGTCGCCTTCGGCATGGGGATCGACAAGCCGGACGTCCGCTTCGTCGCCCATGCGGGCATCCCCAAGTCGATCGAGGCCTATTACCAGGAAACCGGCCGCGCCGGGCGCGACGGCGATCCGGCGCAGGCGATCATGCTGTGGTCCGCCGGCGACTTCGTGCAGGCGCGCCAGCGATTGAGCGAGGTCGAGCCCGAGCGATTGGCAGGGGAGCGCACCCGTCTGGATGCGCTCGCCGCGCTGGTGGAGGCCCCCGGCTGCCGCCGCGCGCTGCTGCTGCGGCACTTCGGGGAAGACCCGCCAGCAAGTTGCGGCAATTGCGACAATTGCCTGTCCCCGCCGGGGGTGGTCGATGCGACCGACCTGGCGCGCAAGCTGCTGTCGGCGGTCTACCGCACCGGCCAGAGCTACGGTCTGGGCCATGTCGGCAAGGTGCTGACCGGGGCGGATGACGACCGGGTGCGCCAGCGCGGGCATGACCAGCTGAGCGTGTTCGGCATCGTCGATGCGGAGGAAGCGCGGATGCTGCAGCCGGTCGCCCGCGCGTTGCAGGCACGCGGCAGCCTGGTGGCGAACGAGCATGGCGGCCTGCTGCTGGCCGGTGACGCCCGTGCGATCCTGAAGGGCGAGGCGGAGGTGGCGATCGTCCGTCCCGCCGCGACCGAGCGCAAGCGGACCCGGCGCGGGCAGGATGCCGCTGCCGACTACCCGCACGATCCGCTGTTCGACGCCCTGCGGGAAAAGCGCCGCGAGTTGGCCAAGGCGGCGCAGGTGCCGCCTTACGTGATCTTCCACGATTCCGTCCTGCGCGAAATGGCCGCCGCCAGGCCGGGCAGCCGCGCGGAGATGGGCGCGATCGCCGGGGTGGGGGAGCGCAAGCTGGACCTGTATGCCGACGCCTTCCTCCAAGTGATCGCCGGCGGTTAGCCGGTGATGGATGGCTGCTTGCGGGTGGAGAGCGTGTTCTGCGATCGGCCCCCGACAACAGAGGATTTCCGATGACATCAGCGCCCGTAGCGATCCTGTACCAGGCTTTGCCACCGCCGATCATCGATGGCTTGCGCAAGGATGCCAAGCCTGGCGGCTATTCCGATGGCGGAGCGGATATCGCTCATGCGCTGACCATGGCCGGGGAAGCAGTCATTACGCCGGTGCCTGCGCCGGATCCGGCCCGTGCCCTGGACTGGGTGTTTCCCGACACACCCGAAGGCATCGGTGCCGCCATCGCTGCCGGGGCTGGGATCCTGTGGGCGAACACTGTCCTGTTCGCCGGACACCCGCTGGAAAACGCCTTGGCGAAGGTCGCGATCGTGGGGCAGTCGCCGGCCGCGATGCAGGCGTTCGACGACAAGTTCGATACCAACCGCCTGCTGGCGGACGCCGGACTTCCGGTCGCCCGATCCTTCCTGCTGTCCGGCGCGGCGCGCGCAGGTGTCTGTGCCCTGGCCGACCTTGAACAGGCCTGCGCGGACCGTGGCATGACCTTCCCGCTGATCGTCAAACCCGTGCGTGGGCGGGGCAGTCAGGGGGTGACGCTGGTCCGTGACATCGACGCCCTCCGATCCTCGGCCGCAGCCCTGATCGCGGAGGCCAGGTTCGGCGACATGCTGATGGTGGAGGAATTCCTGGATGGCGACGAGATGACGGTGACCGTCATGCCGCCGGCTTCGCCGCGGCCGGACGGAACGCCGGCGGGATCGCGCTGGGCGTTGCGACCGGTGTACCGGTTCGATCAGCAAGGCGGGGTGGCCCCGTATAATGGGGATGTGCCGGTAACCGCGAACAGCGTCGCCATCGACAAGGATCGGCTGAGTGATCCGGCAGTCGCGGGCATGCTGGCGGCGTGCTTGGCCGCGGCTGGCCTGGTCGATGCCCGCAGCGTCATCTGTATCGATTGCCGGGCTGATCGCGCCGGCGTGTTCAAGCTGTTCGACCTGAACATGAAGCCCAACATGACCGGTCCGGGCCGCCCCGGCCGCGATGATCAGGATTGCCTGTCGGCGATCGCGGCACGCGCCGACGGCTGGAGCTACACCGATCTTCTGCGTGCCATCCTGGCGGCGCAATGGGGGCACGGGACAGCACAGGGGTAAGCCTGTCGCCCGGCCGTGCGCCTAGACCAGCAGGTGGCCCGCTGCGTCCCGCTTGGTGTCCAGGTATCGCTGGTTGTGCGGATTGGCCGGCAGCTGGTGCGGCACCCGCTCCGCCACCGTCACCCCTGCTGTGGCCAGCGCCGCAACCTTGGCGGGGTTGTTGGTCAGCAGCCGGATGGTCGGCGCGCCCAGCAGGTCCAGCATCCGCGCAGCGACGGGGAAATCGCGCGCCTCCGCCGGGAAGCCCAGGCGGTTGTTCGCCTCCAGCGTGTCGAAGCCCTGATCCTGCAGGCGGTAGGCGCGCATCTTGTTGACCAGGCCGATCCCGCGCCCCTCCTGCCGCAGATACAGCAGCACGCCCCAGCCACCATGCGCCGCCTCGTCCGCCATCGCGACCAGCGCGGCATCCAGCTGCGGCCCGCAATCGCAGCGCAGGGATCCCAGGATATCGCCGGTCAGGCATTCGGAATGCAGCCGCACCAGCGGCACCCGGTCGCTGCTCTGCCGCCCGATGATCAGCGCGACATGCTCCCGCAGATCGTCCGGCGCGCGGAACACCACGATCTGCGCTTCTTCCGCGCGCGCCACGGGCAGGTGTGTGCGGGTGGCGATGAACAGGCGTGCGGGGTCGGCCAGCGCGGCGACATCCGCGGGCGCCACCGGCACCGGCTCGCCCGCGGGCAGGGGATCGACCAGGAAGGCGGGCAGGATGCCGGCGATCCGCGCCAGCTCCAGCGCCGCCGCCGCGGCATCGGCCCAGGGCAGCGGCTCGCTGGCGAAAGGGCCCTTCAGCGGGGTCGCCAGGTCCAGCACCGGGTCCGCGATCGCCCGCGCGGTCACCAGCTCGACCGGGGCGATGTCGCGGATCAGCACCGGGGCATGCGGGTCGGCCGCGTCGCGCTGGTTCGCCAGCTTCAGCGTGGCGGCGCGGGCGGCGCTTATCAGCAGGCGCGGTGCGGCGGCCAAGCCATCCGGCGCGGTTTCCACCGGCAGCAGTGGCGGCGCGCCGGGCAGCAGCAGCGGCCAGCCATGGCGCAGCGCATCCACCGCCTGCGCCGCGCGCCTGCTGGAGCCTGCGGTCAGAGCGTGAACTCCGTCACCAGCGGCACATGGTCGCTCGGCCGGTCCCAGGCGCGCGCGGGCTCCAGCACGCGGTGCGCGGTGGCCTGGGCGGCCAGCTCGGGACTGGCCCACATATGGTCCAGCCGTCGCCCGCGATCGTTGGTCTGCCAGTTGGCCGAACGATAGGACCACCAGCTGTAATAGCGTTGCGGCGCGGCGATGTGCTGCCGGCCGAGATCAGCCCAGCCATGCGCGTCCTGGAAGCGGGCAAGCGCCTCCACCTCGACCGGCGTGTGGCTGACGACCTTCAGCAGCTGCTTGTGGCTCCAGACGTCGCTTTCCAGCGGCGCGATGTTGAAGTCGCCCACGATCAGCGTCGGCCGGTCGACGGTGTCGGCCCAGCGGGTCATGCGCTCCAGAAAGTCCAGCTTCTGCCCGAACTTCACGTTCTGCGTCCGGTCGGGAATGTCGCCGCCCGCGGGCACATAGACATTCTCGACCACCATGCCCTGACCCTGCGGGCCAAGCAGCTCCACGCCCACATGGCGCGCCTCGCCATTGTCCTGCCAGTCGTGCCGCGACACTTCGCGCAAGGGAATGCGGCTGACCGTGGCCACTCCGTGATAGCCCTTCTGTCCGTGGACCACCTGATGTTCGTAGCCGAGCGCCGCCAGTTCGGCCGCGGGGAACAGCTCGGCGACCGTCTTGATCTCCTGCAGGCACAGCACGTCCGGCGCTTCCTCGCGCAGCAGCCGCTCCACCAGCGGCATGCGCAGACGGACGGAGTTGATGTTCCAGCTGGCGATCGTGACCATGGCGTGCACCTAGTGACAGCCGGCAGACGCAGCAAGAGCCCCGCTTGCAAGGCAAAGGGGGTTGCGCCAATGACCGTTGCAATCGCAACTGATTGCCCGGAGTCTCCCCGTTGAAGCGCATTTTCGCCGCTGCCCTGTGCTCCATCGCCCCCGCCGCATTGCTGGCTGGCTGCGCCACCACCGCCACCTCGACCGGGGCTGACACTGCAGCCGTGGCCGGGCTGACCACGCAGCCGCTGCCGGCATCGGTCAATACCGACCTGCCGCGTACCGCCCGCCCGCTGCATTACACGATCGATGTGATCCCCGATGCGGCGAACCTGCGCTTCGTAGGCACGACCACCATCGACACCGAGGTGTTCGAGCGGACCAGCACGCTGGTGCTGCATGCGGTCGATCTGACCTTCTCCTCCGCCCGGCTGCTGCCCGCTGACGGCAGTGGCACGGCGATCCCGCTGCGCACCCGCGTCGACCCGCAGGCGCAGACCGTCACCCTGACCGCGCCGCGTGCCTTCGATCCGGGCCGCTATCGCGTGGACCTGAGCTATGCCGGGATCATCAACACGCAGGCAAACGGGCTGTTCGCGCTCGATTACCCGGACAAGCGCACCGGGCAGCAGGTGCGCGGCCTGTTCACCCAGTTCGAGGCGCCCGACGCCCGCCGCTTCGCGCCGATGTTCGACGAGCCGAGCTACAAGGCCACCTTCGACCTGGCTGCCACCGTACCGTCGAACCAGATGGCGCTCAGCAACATGCCCGTCGCCGGCGAGCAGGATCTGGGCAACGGCACCAAGCGGGTGACCTTCCGTACCAGCCCCAAGATGAGCAGCTACCTGCTGTTCTTCGGCCTAGGCGATTTCGAGCGGGTGGCCAAGCAGGCGGCCGCCGGCGTGGAGGTCGGCATCGTCGCCCCCACCGGCAGCGGCACGCAATCCACCTATGCGCTGGACACGCTGGCGCCGATGATCGGCTTCTACAACGACTATTTCGGCGTGAACTACCCGCTGCCCAAGCTGGACAATATCGCCGGCCCGGGCGAGTCGCAGTTCTTCGGCGCGATGGAGAACTGGGGCGCGGTCTTCACCTTCGAACGCATCCTGCTGGAAGATCCCGCCGTCGCCAGCGCCGCCAGCCGGCAGCAGCTCTACACCACGCAGGCGCACGAAGTGGCGCACCAGTGGTTCGGCAACCTGGTCACCATGGCCTGGTGGGACGATCTGTGGTTGAACGAAGGTTTCGCCAGCTGGATGGAAACCAAGGCGACCGACCATTTCAACCCGCAATGGCATGCGCTGCTCAGCCGGGTCGGCGGGCGTGAAGCGGCCATGAGCCTGGACAGCCTGGTCAGCACGCACCCGGTAGTGCAGCCGATCCGCACCGTCAGTGAAACCAACCAGGCCTTCGATGCCATCGCCTACCAGAAGGGCGAGGCGGTGATCGCCATGCTGGAAGCCTTCGCGGGCGAGGATGTGTGGCGCCAGGGCATCCGCGGCTACATGGCCGAACATCAGTACGGCAACACGGTCAGCGACGACCTGTGGGCCGCGGTGGAAGGTGCCGGTGCCACCGGGCTGACCGACATCGCGCATGACTTCACCCGCCAGCCCGGCGTGCCGCTGGTGATGGCGGAAGCGGCGTGCGCCAACGGCCGCACCAGCCTGTCGCTGACGCAAGGCGAGTTCAGCCGCGACCGGCGCGAGGCGGTGGCGGCCAATCCCACCCGCTGGCGCGTGCCGCTGAACGTGCAGGTCGGCACCGCCGCCCCGGTGCGCGAAGTGCTGCAGGGGCAGACCACCCTGGCGTTGCCCGGCTGCGGCCCGGTGATCGTCAACGGAGGGCAGCTGGGTTACTTCCGCACGCTGTATTCCGCACGGATGATTGCGGAACTGGCCCGCGGCATGGCGCGGCTGCAGCCGATCAACCAGCTCGGCCTGATGCGCGACAACTGGTCGCTGGCGCAGGCCGGCTATCAGCCGGTCGGCCCGGCGCTGGACCTGCTGGCCGCGATCCCCGCCGACGCCAATCCGGTCGTCACCGAAAGTGCGGTATCCCGCTGGGGTGCGGCGTATGACCTGCTGGAGACGGAGGCGGACAAGACCCGCCTGCGCAACCTGGCCATCGCCAAGTACCTGCCGGTGCTGCGCCGCATGGGCTGGCAGCAGCGCCCTGCCGACACGGTGGCGGAGGCCAACCTGCGGTCCGAGCTGATCGCCACGCTGGGCAATATGGGCGAGCCGACCGTGCTGGCCGAAGGCAACCGCCTGTTCGCCGCCCTGGCGAGCGATCCCAAGGCGCTGGACGGTCCGCTCAAGTCCACCTGGCTGTCGCTGACCGCGCGCAACGCGACGCCCCAGCAGTGGGAGCGGCTGGCGCAGCTGGCTGCGACCTCCACCAGCACGGTGGAGCGGCAGACCTATTACCAGCGGCTGGGCGCCGTGGCGGACGAGGCGCTGGCGCGGCGTGCGCTGGCCCTGGCGCTGTCCGGCGAGGCGGGCACCTCCAGCGCGCGGATCATCAGCGCAGTGGCGACCGAACATCCGGAGCTGGCCTACGACTTCGCGATCGAGAACCGCGCGGCGGTGGAGAAGCTGGTCGATAATTCGGCCCGTGCCCGCTACTTCGCCGGCCTTGCCTCCGCATCGCAGGATCCGGCGATCCTCGGCAAGCTGCGCACCCTGCGCGCCGCCACCCCGGCGGACGAGCAGGTACCGATCGACCGGGTGATCGGCGGCATCGAGCAGCAGCTGGAGGCGAACCCGCGCATGCGCGAGCAGATCGCCGGCTGGCTGCGGCTGGAGGCACGCTGACAGGAGCGCCCCTCCCCTGATGGGGACGGGCCTCAGCGCATCAGGCCACCGATCAGGTTGCGCACGAAGCGACCGGCCAGCGGCCCCATCAGGTCGCTGGCGATGGAGCCAAGCCCGCTGGTCGCGGCATTGCGCACCGGATTGGCGCGACTGCGGCGGCCGCTGACGGTGCCGGCCGCGATCGACCCGGCGGAACTGGCGGCTGCGCCTGCCGCGCTTTTCGCCGCCTTGCCCCAGATGGACGGCGACTTGCGTTCGCGTTTCATCACGGTGGCGCGCCCCTGTTCCTCGACCTCCTGCGCCGTGGCGGCGGCATCGGCGGCCTTGCGCGCGATCACCTCCGCTGCGCTGTCGCGGTCCACCCGCCGGTCGTAACAGCCGCCGATCGGGCTGGCCGCGCGGATCGCTGTGCGCTCGTCGGCGGTGAGGGGGCCCAGCCGGCTGCGCGGCGGCTTCACCTTCGTGCGCTGCACCATGGATGGCGCGCCATCCGGCAGCAGGGTGGAGACCAGCGCCTCCCCGACCTTCAGTTCCGCGATGGCGGTCGTCACGTCCAGCGCCGGATTGGTGCGGAAGGTCTCCGCCGCAGCGCGGATCGCCTTCTGGTCGCGCGGGGTGAAGGCGCGCAGCGCGTGCTGTACCCGGTTGCCCAGCTGGCCTGCGACCTTCTCCGGAATGTCCACCGGGCTCTGCGTTACGAAGTAGACGCCCACGCCTTTCGAGCGGATCAGCCGCACGACCTGTTCCACCGTCTGCAGCAGCGCGGGGTTCGCATCGGTGAACAGCAGGTGCGCCTCGTCGAAGAAGAACACCAGCTTGGGCCGGTCGAGATCGCCAACTTCGGGCAGCACCTCGAACAGCTCGGCCAGCAACCATAGCAGGAAGGTGGCATACAGGCGCGGGCTGCGCATCAGCCGGTCCGCCGCCAGCACGTTGACAATGCCGTGCCCGCGTCCGTCATGCGCGATGAAGTCCTCGATCTCCAGCGCCGGTTCGCCGAAGAACATGTCACCGCCCTGCGATTCCAGGGCAAGCACCTGCCGCTGGATCGCTCCGACGCTGGCGCGGGTGACGTTGCCGTAACGGGCGGACAGATCCTTCGCATTGTCCGCCGCATGGGCCAGCATCGCCCGCAGGTCGGCCATGTCGATCAGCAGCAGGCCTTCCTCGTCGGCATAGCGGAACACGATGTTCAGCACGCCTTCCTGCGTATCGTTGAGGTCCAGCAGGCGGGCGAGCAGCAGCGGCCCCATCTCGCTGATGGTGGTACGCACCGGATGGCCCTGTTCGCCCCACAGGTCCCACAGCACGGCCGGTGCCGCTTCGTAGGCGTAATCGGCGATGCCGAGCTCGGCCGCGCGCGCCTCCAGCGCCGGGGCGCTGCGCGCCGTCGTACTGCCGGGCATGGCGATGCCGGACAGGTCGCCCTTCACGTCGGCCAGGAACACCGGCACACCCGCGCGGCTGAAATCCTCCGCCAGGCCCTGCAGCGTCACGGTCTTGCCGGTGCCGGTCGCTCCGGCGATCAGCCCGTGCCGATTGGCGCGCGACAGGTCCAGCACCTGCCGTTCGCCGCCGTCGGCCATGCCGATGAAGATGCTGTCCGTCATGCTGTGTCGCTCCTTCTGCGGGGCCATGCCTGCCAGACGATAGACATGCGGGCAATTGCGGCTAGATCATCCGCCCATGTCTGCACCTGCCCCATTCGTGCTGCTGGACGATGCCCGTGATGATGGCACGGGCGCGATGTTGCTGCGCGATCCCGCGCAGCTGTTCGTGGCGCGCACGTCGGACGAGGTGCTGCCGGTGCTGGCGGCGGCCGACGCCGCACGGCGGGAGCACGGCGGCACGCTGGCCGGCTATCTCGCCTACGAGGCCGGACTGGCGCTGGAGCCGCGCCTGGCCGAACGCGCGGCGCCGCGCAGTGGTGCCACCGGGCCGCTGGTATGGTTCGGCCTGTTCGCGCAGGCCGAACCGATTGCCGACGTCCCCACATGGCTGGCCGCGCAGGATGGCGGCGCTGGCGGTGACATCGCCGCCAGCATCGGTCCGCTGGATCCCGCGCGCACCATCGGCGATTACCTCGGCGCATTCGACCGGCTGCAGGATGCGATCAACGCCGGCGACATCTACCAGGCGAACCTGACCCTGCCACTGGCGGGCGGCGCCACAGGCGATCCCTTCGCGCTGTATGCCGCCATCCGCGATGATGCGAAGGGCGGGCATGGCGCGCTGGTGTTCGACGGGTCGCACTGGCTGCTCAGCTTCAGCCCCGAACTGTTCTTCGCGCTGGACGGCGGCACCATCACCACCCGGCCGATGAAGGGTACCCGTCCGCGCGGGGTCGACGCCGCCGAGGATGCCGTGCTGGCCGCCGAACTGGCCGCCTCCGCCAAGGAGCGGGCGGAGAACCTGATGATCGTGGACCTGCTGCGCAACGATCTGGCGCGGGTTGCGACCCCGGGCAGCGTGCGGGTGAGCGACGCCTTCACGGTGGAAACCTATCCCACCGTCCACGCCATGACCTCCACCGTCAGCGCCGACCTCGTGCCGGGCAAAGGCGCGATGGACGTGCTGCGGGCGCTGTTCCCCTGCGGTTCGATCACCGGTGCGCCCAAGATCCGCGCAATGGAGCTGATCGACGCGGTGGAGCCGGACGCACGCGGCCCCTATTGCGGGTCGATCGGGCGGATCGGCGCGGATGCCGGCGGGGCCGAGCAGGCCAGCTTCTCCGTCGCGATCCGCACCGTGCGCCTGGCTCCAGGCGAGAATGGCCGACACCAGGCGGTGATGGGCGTGGGCGGGGCGATCGTCGCCGACAGCGATGGTCTGGCCGAGTGGCGCGAAACGCAGGTCAAGGGAGGCTTCCTGCGCGGGCGTGCCGGCGGGCACGATCTGATCGAGACGATGCATGCCACGCCCGACACCGGCATCGCGCTGCTGCGCCTGCATCTCGACCGGCTGGAGCGCAGCGCGGCTGCGCTTGGCTTCGCTTGCAACCGGACCGCCATTGCGGCGGCGATCGAGCAGGCGCTCGGCCACCTGTCCGCGCCGGCCCGGCTGCGGCTGGTGCTGGCGCGATCCGGCGCGATGGCGCTGGAGAGCAGCGCTCTGCCCGCAACCCTGGGCGGGCCTGTGCCGGTGCTGCCCGTGCCCCTGCCGGTCAGCGCGGGCGACTGGCGGCTGCGGCACAAGACCACCGAGCGCGCCTTCTATGCCGAGGCGCTGGATGTCGCGCACGCTGCCGGCGCGCAGGAGGCGGTGCTGGTGCGGCCGGACGGCTTCGTGACCGAAGGCAGCTTCACCTCCATCTTCGTGGAGCGGGCCGGTCGGCTTGTGACCCCGCCGCTGGCCCATGGCCTGCTGCCGGGTGTCGCCCGCCGCGCGCTGCTGGAAGAAGGCCGCGCGACCGAAGGCGCGCTGACGCTGGACGATCTCGCCGACGGTTTCCTGCTCGGCAATGCCTTGCGCGGGCTGATGCCGGCCCGGCTGATCGCATGCCGTATCTGAGCCCCGCGCTGCAGCGCATCGCCGCCAGTCCCACCACCGCCATGACCGACCGGGCCAGCGCGCTCCGGGCCGAGGGGCGCGACATCATCTCGCTCTCCGTGGGGGAGCCCGACTTTGCCACCCCGCCGCATGTGCTGGCCGCCGCCCATGCCGCACTGGATGCAGGTGACACGCGCTACACGCCGGTGACCGGCACCGCGACGCTCAAGGCCGCCGCCGCACTGCATTTCGCGCGCGATCTGGCGCTGCCGACCGACCCGGCGCAGGTGATCGTCACCGCCGGCGGCAAGCAGGCGATCTTCGAGGCGCTGGCGGCCACGGTGGGGCCGGGCGACGAGGTCATCATTCCCGCGCCCTGGTGGGTATCCTACCCCCAGATGGTCCGCTTCGCCGGCGGCACCGTGGTCCCGCTGCAGACCAGCGCGGCCGACGGCTTCCGGTTCGATGCGGCGACACTGGAGGCGCTGATCACGCCGCGTACGCGCTGGCTACTGCTGAACAGCCCCGGCAATCCGACCGGTGCGGTGTTCCCGGCCGCGATGCTGGACGATATGGCCGCGGTATTGCGGCGCCATCCGCACGTGCTGGTCATGTCGGACGATATCTATGCGCCGCTGATCTATACCGGCGCCCCGCATGTGACGCTGGCCGCGCGCCAGCCCGACTTGGCGCCGCGTGTGCTGACCGTGTCCGGCGTGTCCAAGAGCCATGCGATGACCGGCTTCCGCATCGGGGTCGCCACCGGTCCGGCCTGGCTGGTCGAGGCGCTGGGGCGATTGCAATCCAACGCCTGCGGCAATCCCGCCTCCATCAGCCAGGCAGCGGCGGTGGCGGCCTTTGCCGGACCGCAGGATTTCCTGGCCGACTGGCGGGAGACGTTCCGCCGCCGGCGCGATCAGGTGGTGGCGGCGGTGAACGCGGTACCCGGCCTGTCGACGCCGGTACCCGACGGCGCGTTCTATTGCCTGGTGGATGCCGCACCGTTGCAAGACCGGTTCGGCGGCGACGACAATGCGCTGGCGCTACACCTGCTCGAAGCTGGCGTAGCGGTGGTCGCGGCCAGTGCCTTTGGCGGCACGTTCGGCTTTCGTATCAGCTTCGCCGCGGACGAGGCAGTGCTGGCAGCGGCCATGACGCGGATTGCCGCTGCGCTGGTATAACCACAATGGCGATGTTTCCCCGGGGAAACATCGCGATCAGGTTTCTCCCTCATCCACATCCGGTTCGTCCTCCGCATTGGCGTTGGCCATCACCAGTGCCTCGTCCGCCAGGGCGGCATCGGTGACGCCGAAGCGGGCGGCGACGTCGGGGGCGTAGCGGACCAGGTCGCCGCGCAGGCGCAGCAGGGACAGGTCCTTGCTCTTGCCCTCCAGCATCACGTCGAACACCAGCCCTTCGGCCATGCGCATGAAGGTGGCGAATTCGAACGGATTGGTGAAGTCGCTGTGCCCGGTCCACACTGGCGGGCGCAGCACCGTCTTGATCCGCGCGCCGGGCTTGGGCTTGTTGAGCAGCAGTTCGCCCTTCTTCGGCTTCGCGCCGGCTACGATCTTCTGCTTGATCTCGCGCAGTTCGGTCCGGGGTGAGGAGAAGTGCATCTTGGGCCGGCAGCCTTCCGGCCAGCTGTTCACGAACCGCTCGAACGTGTCGCGGATCTCCAGCCGTTCGGGATTGAGGCACCAGAAATGCTGGTAGTCGAATACCAGCCGCACCCCGGTCCGTTCGTGGATCCACAGCACATCGGCGGCGCTGAAGCGGATGTCGTCATTCTCCAGCACCAGCCGGCGCTGCACATGTTCGGGGCACTTGTTCCAGCCTTCGATCCAGCGCGCGCGCGATGCCTCCGGATCGCCGTAAACGCCGCCGACATGGGTGATCATCACCGCCTCGTCATCCAGTTCCATCCGGTCGAGCATCTCGGCCTGGGACGACAGGTCCCAGATGCTCTTGGCTGTCAGCTCCGGATCGGGCGAGTTCAGCAGCACATACTGGCTGGGGTGGAATGACAGGCGGATGCCCAGATCCTTCGCCTTGCGGCCGAAGGCGCGCAGCTCCGCATCGGAATCCGCCACCATCGAATGGAACTGCGGCATGTCGGGATGGGTGGCATAGGGCGCGATGTCGGATGACAGTCGGTACATGTCGATCCGCACCTTGGCGAGGTAATCGAGCACGCCGTCCAGCAGCTCCAGCGAGCATCTGAGGTGCGGGTCCTTCTGCCAGCGGCGGGTGTCCTGGGTCTTCACGCCCGGGCGGCCCATGACCTTCACGGGAAAGCCCAGGCGCAGCGGATAGGTGGGATCAGTCATGCGCGGGCAACGCCGCTGCCTGCCATATCGGTCCTGCGAAAAGCCTGTTAAGGGCGCCGCCATGACCCTGCCGATCCTGTACGAAGACGCCGAAGCGCTGATCATCAACAAGCCCGCGGGGCTCTCGATCGATCGGCCGCGTGCCGGAGGGCCGGCCCTGACCGACCATCTGCCCGGCCTGCGGTTGGGATTTCAGCGGGAGCCGGCGGCGGTGCACCGGCTGGACACCGACACGTCCGGCTGCCTGCTGCTGGCGCGCAATCCCAAGGCGCTGAAGCGTTTCTCCGCCGCGTTTGAGGCGCGCCTGCCGGTGAAGCGCTACCTGGGCGTGCTGGCCGGCGTGCCGGCGGAGAGCGAGGGTGTGATCGAGCTGAACCTGTCCAAGATCAGCAGCGCGGATGATGGCTGGCGGATGATCCCGGCCAAGAAGGGCAAGCCCGCGCTGACCCGCTGGCGCGTGCTGGACGTGCAGAATGGGCGCGCGCTGGTGGAGTTCCTGCCGGAAACCGGCCGCACCCACCAGATCCGGGTCCATGCCGCCAGCGGCATCGGCATCCCGCTGCTGGGTGATCCGGTCTATGGCCAGAAGGCCGGCATCCGCCGCACCATGCTGCATGCCGCCGCGCTGACCATGCCGCGGGAAGGCAAGGATCCGGCCGCCGCGGTTGCGCCGATGCCGGCGGACTTCCTCGCGCTGGGTTTCGTGGATGACACCCCCGCCGATGAATGAGGTGATCGCCCGCGCACTGGCACTGGCGAGCGAAAGCTTCGTCACCGCCAGCGGCCCGGGCGGGCAGAACGTCAACAAGGTGGCGAGCGCGGTGCAGCTGCGCGTCAACATCTACCAGCTGCGCCTGACGCCGGAGGTGTTCCATCGCCTGAAGGGGCTGGCCGGCAGCCGCCTGAACGGACGGGGCGAGATCATGATCGATGCGCGGCGCCACCGCACGCAGGAAGCCAACCGGGCCGATGCGCGCGAGCGGCTGGCGGAGCTGATCACGGAAGCGCTGGTGGAACCGAAGACCCGCGCCAAGAGCCGGGTCAACCGGGTGGGCAAGGTGCAACGGCTGGCGGGCAAGAAGGTCCGCAGCACCGTAAAGGCCAATCGCGGCAAGGTCGACTGGTAGGGTGCGATCCTGACTCCGGCTTGACTCCGGCGCGGGCCTGACGCACAGGCGCACCCGATGGGCGGCGCCGCTGTGCGTCGCCCCTGTTGTTTCGGGCGTCTCGCCCCCTAACGTGATAGTGGAATTGGACCCATGGCTAAGCCAGCAACCATCAAGATCCGGCTGAACTCCACGGCCGATACCGGCTTCTTCTATGTCACCAAGAAGAACCCGCGCAACACGACCGAGAAGATGACCTTCCGCAAGTACGATCCCGTCGTGCGCAAGCATGTCGAGTTCAAGGAAGGCAAGATCAAGTAAGCTGGCGGTCCTGCCATTGCGCGCCGTCGCGAACACCCTTCCGGGGAACAGGCGCCGCGCGGCAGGATTAAGCTGCGGTTCAATGCCACGGGCACAGGGCCGCATCATGATCTATACGAAATACCTTCTTTCCGCCGCCGCCTTCGCACTGGCGGCGCCGTCGGCGATGCTCGTGCCCGCCGCTCCGGCGCAGGCTCAGGCGCAAGCCCGAACACAAGCCCGGGGTGACCAGCTCGATCAGGTGGTGGGTGCGCTGCGCGCCATCAGCACGATGCAGGCCGACTTCACGCAGACCGACCGCAATGGCAGCACCGTCGGCGGCTCGCTGACGCTGAAGCGGCCGGGCCGCATCCGCTTCCAGTACAGCCGCGACGTGAACATGCTGGTCGTGTCGGACGGGCGCGCGCTGACGCTGATCGACTATGATGTGCGGCAGGTGCAGCGTTATCCGATCAGCAATTCGCCGCTGGGCGCGCTGCTGGATCCGAATCGCGACGTTCGCCGGTATGGCCGGCTGGTCCCCACCGGCAACCCCAACGTCATCAGCGTGGCGGTGCGCGATCCGGGCAAGCCGGAATATGGCACGATCACCCTGGTGTTCACCCGCAACGCCGCGGCCCCTGGCGGGCTGGAGCTGACCAGCTGGGTGGCGCTGGATGCGCAGAACACGCGTACCACCGTGCGCCTGTCGAACCAGCGCTACGGCATGGCCGTGCCCGACCGGACCTTCACCTATACGGATCCGCGCCGGACCACGAACCGCCGCTGACACATACGGATACAAAAGCGGAGGGTGCTATTCATTCTGTAGCAAGCCCCTGCCGCATATACCGATGTCACAGGGTGCGGCGCAGCAGGTTTCCCCCCTGTTGCCCTGCTGCTTGCCATTGCGCCTTGTGAAGCGTGACGAACGCTCAAGAGGAACCCCCGTCCCACAGCCCCCGGGACGGGGGTTTTTCATGTCCGGCGTGCAGGTGCGCTCAGCGGATCGGCAGATGAAGTTCGGCGGTCAGACCCTCTACCGTGCCATCGGCACCACGGCGGTTGACCAGATGCAGCGATCCGCCATCCTGTTCGGCAATCGCGCGTGCCAGCGTCAGGCCCAGGCCCGCGCCGCCTGTGCCGCGATTGCGGGAGCTCTCGCCCCGGGCGAAGGGCAGCAGCATGGCCGCCTGCGCATCCTCGGCGATGCCGGGCCCGTCATCTTCCACCCGCACGATCGCCAGACCGGGCGTGCGATCCAGCGAAACGCGCGCGCCGCCGCCATAACGGATGGCATTGTCGACCAGGTTGCGCACTGCCCGGCGCAGCCATGATGCGCGCAGCATCATCGGCAGGCGGTCGCCGGGGCACATGACCACCGGCTCGCCCATGTCCTCATATTCCTCGACCACCGCATCCAGCAGCGCGGACAGGTCGGTGCGCTCAGGCTCCTCCCCGGGGCGGCCCACGCGGGCGAGCGACAGGATGTCGTCCAGCGAGCGGACGATATCCTCGATCGTGGCGGCCATGCGGCCGCGCTCGGCGGTGTCGGGCACCGATTCGATGCGCACGCGCAGCGCGGTCAGCGGAGTCTTCAGGTCGTGACCGATCGCGCCCAGCATGACGTCCTTTTCGTCCAGCAGCGCGGCGATGCGTGCTTCCATGGCATTGTGGGCCACGATCAGCCGGCGCATGTCCTGCGGCCCGGTCGGATCCAGCTGTCCGGCGGGGTCACGGGAGCGGGCGAAGCTTTCCACCCGCGCGGTCAGCGCCGCCAGCGGACGGGTGATCCGGCGCAACAGCAGCGCCAGACCACCGACCAGCACGACATAGAGCAGCAGCGTCTGCAGCACGAGGCGGCCGATCTGGCGGTTGCCATCCTGCGGCACAGGGACGCGCGCGACTGTCCATTGCCCGTCACCGGCCCGTTTCATGGCCGCCAGCATGAAGGGGTAGTCCAGCCAGTCCTGCCGCAGCAGATCACCGTCATCGGCCAGCTGGCCCATCACCCAGCGATCGCTCCGCCAGATGCGCGTGGTCACCAGCAATTGGGCGGGATTGATGCCCTGCTCGGCCATGATGGTGCGCAGCGCGGCTTCCCGGGCGGTATCACGCTGCTCGCCGGGCAGGAGCGGGAAGGTTGCGGTGCGCTGGATGCGCAAGCGCCGCCAGCGCGAAGTGTCGCGATGGCGCGGCGGCTGGCCGAACTCCATCCGCGGTTCCGACACCAGCTGAAAGGCCAGCGTGCTGATTGCCCGCGCCTCCTGACGCTGCCGCGCCGCCTGCAATTGCAGCGCGGCGGAGATGCCCTGCGCCACCAGCAGCGCGGCGGCGACCGCCAGCAGCATCTGGCCCAGCAGGCTCTTGGGCAGCCAGTGTCGCGGGTGCAGCGGGCCCATCGGCTCAGCCGCCAGTGCGCGGGGTGGCTTGCACCACGCGGCGGACATCGGCGGCGAAGCGGTAGCCGCCGCCCCAAACGGTCTGGATCAGGCGAGGGTCGCGGCTGTCCACCTCCACCTTGCGGCGCAGGCGGCTGACCTGGTTGTCGACCGCCCGGTCGAACAGATGCGCCTCGCGCCCCTGCACCATGTCCAGCAGCCGGTCGCGGTCGAGCACCTGGCGCGGGTGGGACAGGAAGGCGACCAGCAGCCGGAACTCCGCGGAGGAGATCGGCACCACCGTGCCTTCGGGATCGGTCAGCCGCCGTTTCAGCGGGTCGAGCTGCCACTTGTCGAATTCGTACAGCGCGTCCTCCTCCGCCACGACCGGGGTGCGGGTGGCGCGCCGCAGGACGGAGCGGATGCGGGCGACCAGCTCGCGCGGTTCGAACGGTTTGACCACGTAATCGTCGGCGCCGATCTCCAGCCCGATGATCCGGTCGGTCGCCTCGCCCCGCGCGGTCAGCAGGATGACCGGCAGCTCGCGCGTTTCCACCAGATGGCGGCACAGCGACAGGCCGTCCTCGCCCGGCATCATGATGTCGAGCAGGACCAGGTCGGGCCGCTCCTCGATCAGCAGGCTGCGCGCGCGCGCGGCATCGGGTGCCTCCCGCACGGCAAACCCCTGCCGAACCAGATAGTCCGCCAGGGGCTCGCGCAGGGTCGCCTCGTCATCGACCAGCAGCAGCCGGATCGGGCCCTGGTCTGATGGGGGTGCCGTCACGGTTTACTGCATGGTCGCAGGCGGCGTGCCGCCCGCGCGGCTGGCGCGCTGCGGCCGGGCGGCGCGGCGTTCTTCCCGGGTCACGGTGCCGTTGCTGTCGGCATCGGCCCGGTCGAACATCTCCAGCGCGGTGGCGACGAACTGGGCCTGCGTGGTGCCCTCGGCCGGCATTCCGTGCATCCGCATGCCTGCGCCGCGATCCCCGCGGCGGTCGGCGCGCTGACCGGGCTGGCCGCGCCCGGCCCGCTCGGGGCGGGCAGTGAACTCGGCCGGGCTCAGCTGGCCGTTGCCGTCGGTATCCAGCCGGTCGAAGCGCGCCTGCTGCTGCGCGGCGCGGTCGGCGGCATCCAGCGTGCCGTCGCCATTGGCGTCCATGCGGGCGAACATGGTGGTGGCGGTCTGTTCGGCCTGGGCGCGGGTGGTGTCAGCCATCATCCGGGCCGGGCGCGTGCCGGGGGCGGCGTCCTGCGCGATGGCGGGAATTGCCAGCAGCGCGGCGGCGGCCGAACCCAAGGCAAGCAGGGAAGTGATCTTCATGTCAGGTCTCCCGTAAGGGCAAGAGGGGCGAGACAGCGGTGCGCCGGTCAGGGGAGGGGGAGCCCGTCGCCCGCTGTCCATGGTGGCCCTTCTAGAACCCGGTCGTAACAGGGCTTTGCCGGAAACCGGCAGAAGTGTCGCAGTTTGTCGTCCGGCGGCGGCTGCGTTCAGCGGGGTGCAAGCCTGTCACAGCGGGGTGCAAGCCTCCTCCAGCCAGGCCAGCGCCGGACCATCCAGCTGCGGTGCCAGCAGATCGCGCGTGCGGGCGTGATAGCTGTTCCACCAGGCGATCTCCTCCGGGCTGAGCAGCGCGGGTTCCACCAGCGTGCGGTCGATCGGGGCGAAGGTCAGCGTCTCGAAGCCGAGCCACTGGCCCGCATCGTCGCGCGGAACGACCAGGATCAGGTTTTCCGTGCGGATGCCGTAGGCGCCCGCCTCGTAATAGCCGGGTTCGTTGGACAGGATCATGCCGGCGACCAGTTCCTCGGTCGTGCCGGCCTGCCCGCCCTTCAGCCGGGCGATCCGCTGCGGCCCTTCATGCACGGCCAGGAAGCTGCCGACCCCGTGGCCGGTGCCGTGCGCGTAATCGGCCTGGTTCGCCCACAGGAACTGGCGGGCAAGCACGTCCAGCTCCCCGCCGATCGTGCCGGCGGGGAAGGTCTGCCGGTCCAGCGCGATGTGCCCCTGCAGCACGCGGGTGAAGCGGTCGCGCTGCGCAGGCGTCGGCTGCGTGCCGGCGGCATCGGGGATCCACACGGTCCGGGTGATGTCGGTCGTGCCGTCACGGTACTGGCCACCGCTGTCGACCAGGAAGATGCTGCCGGGCCGGATCGGCAGGTTGCTGCCCTCGTCCACGCGATAATGCGGCAGGGCGGCATGCGGGCCGGCGGCGGAGATCGTGTCGAAGGAGGTGTCCACCAGCATCCCGGTCGCCTGCCGGAAGGCCAGCAGCCGGGCCGCCGCGCTCAGCTCCGTCTCGGCACCCTTGGGCACTTCCGTCGCCAGCCAGTGCAGGAAGCGCACGATCGCGGCGCCGTCGCGCGCCTGCGCCGCCCGGTGGCCGGCCTGTTCGGCCGGGTGCTTGACCGCCTTGGCGATGATCGTGGGATCACGCTCCGTCACGACGGTCGCGCCGGCCGCCTCCAGCGCCTGCGTGATGGCGGCGACACCGAACGCCGGATCGACCAGCACCCGCCGGCCGGCCAGGTCGGTGAGCGCACCTTCGAAGGCGGTGCGCTCGCGCACGGTCACCGCATTGCCCAGATGGCGTTGCAGGTCCGGCCCGACCTTTTCGGGCGCGATGAACAGCTCCGCCGTACCGTCGGCGTGGGCGATGACGTAGGACAGCGCGACCGGCGTGTGGTTCACATCGGCGCCGCGGATGTTGAGCAGCCAGGCCACCGAATCCAGCGCGCTGACGATGGCGGCGTCCAGCTTGCGCGCCTTCAGCGCCTCGGCCAGCTCGGCCCGCTTGTCGGCGCTGCTGCGGCCGGCAAGCGCATCGTCATGGGGCACGGCCAGGGCGGGCGACGGCGCGGGGCGGTCCTGCCACACGGCATCGAGCGGATTGGCCGGCGTGGCGACCAGTTCCATGCCGGCCTCTGCCAGCAGGTCGGCGGCGTCCTTCGCCCAGCCGGCGGTGTGCAGCCACGGGTCGTAGCCGATGCGCGCGCCGGCCGGCGCGGTGGCGGTGATCCAGCGCAGCGGGTCGTCCTTGGGAGTACCCATATGGCGGAACAGGCCGCCATCCACCTGCTCGCGCACCTGGATGGTGTAGCGACCATCGACGAACACCGCCGCATCGTCCGCCAGCACCACCGCGCTGCCCGCACTGCCGGCAAAGCCGGTCAGCCAGTGCAGCCGCTGGGCGTAGGCGCCGACATACTCGCTCATGTGCTCGTCGGCGATGGGCACGATCCAGCCGGCCAGCTGCTGGCGTGCCATCTCGGCCCGCAGCGCCTGCAGGCGGTTCGCGTGTGTCTGGGTGGGCATCGAAAATCTGTCCTCGCTTGCGGTCGGTATGGGCCGGTCATAGATGCCCGTCATGGATGATGCCAACACCAGCGGCGCGAACCCCGCCGCTTCTGCCGCCCCGACCAGCCCGCCGGTCGCCGCCAAGCGCCCCAGCAGCGTCACGCATCACGGCATCACCGTCGCTGACGATTATGCCTGGCTGCGCGATCCCGGCTACCCGGAGGTGACCGATCCCGACGTGCTGGCGCACCTGGCGGCGGAGAATGCCTGGTTCGAGGCGCGGATGCAGCCGCATCGCGGTGCGGTGGACACGCTGTTCACGGAAATGCGCGCGCGCATCAAGGAAGCCGATCAGTCCGTGCCGCAGAAGGATGGCGACTGGCTGTACTGGATCGAGTTCGAGGAAGGCGCCGAATACAAGAAGTGGTGGCGCAAGCCCGTGGTCGGCGGCCCGGACGAACTGCTGCTGGACGAGGTCGCGCTCGCGGCGGGCAAGGACTACTTCCGGCTGGGCGCGATCAGCGTCAGCCATGACGGCACGCTGCTGGCCTATTCCATCGACGATGACGGTTCCGAACGGTTCGACGTGCGGATCAAGGTGCTGGCAACGGGCGAGCACCTGCCCGACACGATCGAAGGCACGCTGTCATCTCTGATCTGGGTCGCGGGCGATCGCGGGCTGGTCTATTCGCTGGCGAACGAGCAGTGGCGCACGGACAATGCCCGGCTGCACTGGCTGGGCCAGCCGAACGACACCGATGTCGAGCTGTATCACGAGGATGACGAAGGTTTCCGGGTCAGCGCCGGCCTGTCCGCCAACGAAAAGTGGCTGGTCATCGGCACCGGCGATCACGAGACCAGCGAGGTCCGCCTGATCCCCGCCGACGATCCGCTGGCCACCCCGCTGCTGGTGCGCGAACGGCAGGTGGGCGTGGAGTACGACGTCGACGAGCGCGACGGCGTGCTGTTCATCCACGCCAATGACGGTCACGAGAACTTCCGCCTGGCCACTGCACCGATCGACAATCCCGGCGAGTGGACCAGCCTGATCGAGGGCACCGACCAGTTCTACCTGACGGGCTTCGACCTGTTCCGCGATTTCTACGTGGTCGAGGGGCGGCTGGCCGGGCTCGACCGGCTGGAGGTCCGCTACTACGACGATCCCGCGCGGATCGAGGCGATCGAGTTCCCGGAGGACAGCTACTCCGCCGGCTTCGGCAACAACCCCGAATGGGCGATGGACAGCTTGCGGGTCGGCTATGAAAGCATGGTCAGCCCGTCCAGCACCTTCGACTACCATGTCGGCGAACGCCGGCTGGAGCTGCTGAAGGTGCAGGAGATCCCCAGCGGATATGACCGCGAGCTCTACACCACGGAGCGGCTGGAGATCACCGCGCGAGACGGCACCGCGATCCCGGTCAGCGTCATGTACCGCCGCGACCGTGGCGCCGCCGACGCGCTGCACCTGTATGGCTACGGCGCTTACGGCATGGCGATCGAGCCGGGCTTCTCCACCACGCGCCTCAGCCTGGTGGATCGCGGCTTTGCCTATGCCATCGCGCATATCCGTGGCGGCGACGATCTGGGCCGCGCCTGGTACAAGGCCGGCAAGCTGGAGCGGCGGACCAACACCTTCAACGATTTCGTCGATGTGGCGAAGGGCCTGGTCGAGCAAGGCTACACGGTGCCGGGCCGGATCAGCATTTCGGGCGGCAGCGCCGGAGGCGAGCTGATGGGGGCGGTGATCAATTCCGACCCGGAGCTGTGGGGCGCGGTGGTGGCGCATGTGCCGTTCGTGGATGTGCTGGCGACCATGCTGGACCCGGACCTGCCGCTGACGCCGGGCGAATGGCCGGAATGGGGCAATCCGATCGAGGACCAGGCGGCGTTCGAGCTGATCCGCAGCTACAGCCCGTATGACCAGGTGCGCGCGCAGGCCTACCCGCCGCTGCTGGTGACCGCCGGCCTCAACGATCCGCGCGTCACCTATTGGGAGCCGGCCAAGTGGGTCGCCAGGCTGCGCGAGCTGAAGACTGACGGCAACGAGCTGCTGCTGAAGACCAACATGGGCGCGGGGCATGGCGGCAAGTCCGGCCGGTTCCAGAGCCTGGAGGAGACGGCGGAGGAGTTCGCCTTCATCCTGTGGCAGCTGGGAGTCGCCGTTTGAGCAACCGCTTCACCATGCAGTTCACCGCCGGGCCGGAGCATATCGACGAGCTGGGCCATGTGAACAACGCCGTCTGGGTGCGCTGGATGGAGGAGGTCGCCACCGCGCACTGGATGGCGGATGGGCGGCCGGAGGACGTGGCGCGCTATGCCTGGGTCGTGACCCGGCACGAGATCGACTATCGCGGCAACGTCACGGCGGGCGAAGTGGTCACGGCGGTGACGGAGATCCGCGAAGGGCCGAGCGGCGCCCGGTTCGAGCGGTTCGTGACGTTCAGTGATGCAGCCGGCAAGGACCTGGTCCGTGCCCGCACCACCTGGGCGATGATCGATCGCGCCAGCGGGCGGCTGATGCGGGTGCCGGCGGAGGTGTCAGCCCCGTTCCTGCCGCCGGCCTGAGCGCGATCAGCCCAGCGCATCTTCCAGCGTCAGTTCCTCGTAGCCCAGCTCCCGCGCAACGGCAGGGTAGGTGACGCGCCCGGCATGGACGTTGAGCCCGTTGGCGAGGTGCGGATCGCTGCGCAGCGCGTCGCGCCAGCCCAGTTCGGCCATGCGCAGCGCGTGGGGCAGGGTGACGTTGTTGAGCGCATAGGTGCTGGTCCGCGCCACCGCGCCGGGCATGTTGGCGACGCAGTAATGCACGATGCCGTCCACGATGTAGGTCGGGTCGTCATGGGTGGTCGCGTGACTGGTCTCGAAACAGCCGCCCTGGTCAATGGCGACGTCCACCAGCACCGCGCCGGGCTTCATGCGCGGCAGCATGGCGCGGGTCACCAGTTTGGGCGCAGCGGCTCCGGGGATCAGCACCGCGCCGATCACCAGGTCCGCCTCCATCACGGCGTCTTCCACATTGGCGGTGTTTGCAAAGCGGGTCTTTGCGCGTGCCTCGAAATAGGTGCCGACACGCTCCAGCACTTCGGGGCTGCGATCCAGGATGGTGACGTCGGCACCCAGTCCCGCAGCCATCTGCGCCGCGTTGAAGCCGACCACGCCGCCGCCGATCACCGCCACCTTGCCCGGTAGCACGCCCGGCACGCCGCCCAGCAGCACGCCGCGTCCGCCATGCGCCTTTTCCAGCGCGGTGGCGCCGGCCTGGATGCTCATGCGCCCCGCCACCTGGCTCATGGGCTTGAGCAGCGGCAGCGTGTTGCCGGCGCCGGTCACCGTCTCGTAGGCGATGCAGGTCGCGCCCGACTTCACCAGATCGGCGGTCTGTTCCGGATCGGGGGCGAGGTGGAGATAGGTGTAGAGCAGCTGGCCCTCGCGCAGCATGGCGCGTTCCTCGGCCTGCGGTTCCTTGACCTTCACGATCATCTCGCATTCGGCGAAGATCGCTTGCGGGCCATCCACCACGCGGGCGCCGGCGGTGCGGTACTGAGCGTCATCGGCACCGATGCCGAGGCCGGCACCAGCCTCCACCCACACGTCATGCCCGTGGGATACCAGTTCCTTGACGCTTTCGGGGGTGAGACCGACGCGATATTCGCGGTTCTTGATCTCCCGGGGGCAACCGATGCGCATGGGTGTTCCTCTCCACTCCGTTTGTTGCCCGCCATATAGCACCGGGTGCAGAGTCGCGGGATAACAAAAAAACCCGGCGGCGCAATTTTCTGCGCCACCGGGTTCCATGTTCGGGGACAGCGCGCGATCAGGTCATCGCGGCGGCCGGTCCGGGATCAGGCCGCTTCGGCAGCGGCCGCGCTGCCCTTGGGTTCGCGGCGGGGAACGGCGATCGGCATGTCGGGTCCGGCGTGGAAGTCCTGGAACGTGCCGGTGTGATCCAGCGCCTTGATCTTGCCGGTCTCGATGTCGAACACCCAGCCATGCAGCTGTAGCCGGCCAGCGGCGAGGCCTGCCGCGACAGAGGGGTGGTTCTGCAGGTGGACCAGCTGAATGGCGACGTTTTCCTGTGTCAGCGCCGCGACCTGGCCGTCCTTGTCCAAATGGCCATAGCATTCCTTGACCACTTCGAACGCCGGTTCCGCATGGGCGAGCCAAGCCTTCACGTTGGGCATGGCCTCCAGCGCGGCCGGATTGAACATGCCCTTCATGGCGCCGCAGTCGGAGTGGCCGCACACGATGATCTCGGTCACGCCCAGCGCCATTACGCCGAATTCCACAGTCGAGGACACGCCGCCATTCTTCACCGCGAAGGGCGGCACGATGTTGCCGGCATTGCGGCACACGAACAGGTCGCCCGGGTCGGCCTGCGTGATCAGTTCGGGCACCACGCGCGAATCCGCGCAGCTGATCATCAGATATTTGGGGCTCTGCCCGTCCCGCGCCAGGGTGCGGAAAAGTTCCTGCTGCTGCTTGTGGACCTGGTCCTGAAAGCGCGCGACGCCACTGCCGATTTCCATGCGATCTGCTCCGTTCATGCGGTTGCCGCCGTTGCGGTCCATTCGACGCGTGCAAATGGATGGCCGCCATTGCTGCCGTGCATCGCCGTTGTAACAAAATATTGCGTGCTGTGCGCAGGCATTCAATGCCCCAGCGGCAGGATCAGCTCCGCCAGCAATCCCGGTTCGGCGTTGGCCAGGTGCAGCCGGCCGCCATGCTGCTGCGCCACCCGCTCCACGACCGCCAAGCCCATGCCCATGCCGCTGGTGTCGCGCGCGCGCGCAACGTCGCCGCGGAAGAACGGCACGGTGACCTGCGCCAGCTGGTCGTCCGCAATGCCCGGACCGTGATCACGCACGGCAATGATCGCCTGATCGCCGGTGACCGCCAGTGACACGGCCGCGTCGCCGGCATGGCGCAGCGCGTTCTCGACCAGATTGGTCACCGCCCGGCGGATCGCGCCGGCATCCACCACGGCGTGCAGCTGCGGCCGATCCAGCTCCAGCGTGACCTCCTCCGCCCCCACGGCCCGCGCATTGTGAACCACGGAGCGGACCAGTTCGGCCAGATCGGTGCGCACCCGCTCGCCGCCTTCCGCCCCGTCCGCCAGATAGGCGAGCAGCGAATCGAGCATTGCCTGCATTTCCGCGACGTCGGCCTGCAGTTCCTGCTGGTCGCCCTCGCGCAGGCGCCCGTGCAGCCGCAGCTTCAGCCGTGACAGCGGCGTGCGCAGATCGTGGCTGACAGCCAGCAGGGCCTCCGTACGGCTGTCGATCAGCTCGCCGATGCGCGCCTGCATGGCGTTGAACGCTTCGGCCAGCTGGCGCATTTCCTGCGGGCCGCCCGGCTCGATCAGGATCGGCTGCCGCCCCACCCCGATCCGGTCGGCCGCATCGGCCAGCGCGCGCAAGGGCGCGGCCATGGTCCGCACCAGCAGCACGGCGGCCAGCAGCACGGCGCCGGCCAGGAACACCAGCGATGCCAGCCATTGCAGCGAAGCATGCCAGTGGCTGACCGGTTCGCGCAGGCGGAACAGGATCCATCCGCCATCGGCCGTGCGGATGCCGCCCTGCAGTCGCTGCGCGCCGAAGCTGCGGCCGGCCAGACCCACGCGCAGCGCATCCTCCTCCAGCGCAGGCTCCCATTGCAGCATGGCGGCGCGCGCCGCGCGGGTGATGTCGGACTGCCGCCCGGCCGCCGGCGGATTGTCGGATGCGGCGAACACGACATGGCGGGTCGACAGGCCGGGGGCGATCCGCTGCCGCATGTCGCGCGGCAGCTGGCCCAGCACCTGCTCCGCCGCGACCGCCTGCTCGGCCACGCGCTGCGCCTGCCCGGTCCGCAGCAGCAGCCGCTCGGCTTCCCCGAACACCAGCACGGTGCCGCCGAACTCCACCAGGATGGCGACCAGCAGGACCAGCGTGACCCGCCCGGTCAGGCTGGCGGGCCAGAGATGGACGCGGCTGACCGGCCAGAGATGGACCCGGCTCATGGACGGATGCGCCCGGCCTTCATCGGCGACGGCTGCTCACTGGCGCTCGATACGGGGCGTGAACATGTAGCCGACGCCGCGCACCGTCTTGATCAGCGCGTCGCCGCCATGTTCGCCCAGCTTGGAACGAAGGCGGCTGACCAGCACGTCGATGCTGCGGTCGGAGGCGCCCGACATGCGCTTGCGCGACTGTTCCAGCAGGTAGTCACGGCTGACCACCCGCTGGGCGGAGCCGACCAGCGTGATCAGCAGATCGTATTCGGCGCCGGACAGCGGCACTTCGTGACCATCGGGCGCGTGCAGCTCCCGCCGTTCCTCCACGATGGTCCAGCCCTCGAAGGTGATCTGCCGCCGGCGATTGTCCGCCGGCGGGGCAACCGCGCCGCTGGTCCGGCGCAGCACGGCACGCACGCGGGCCACCAGCTCGTCCGCGCCGAAGGGCTTGGACAGGTAGTCGTCCGCGCCCAGCTCCAGCCCCACGATCCGGTCGGTCTGTTGCCCGCGGGCACTGATGATGATGATGGGGATCGCGCTGGTCGCGCGCACCCGCCGGCAGATGTCGAGCCCGTTGGTGCCGGGCAGCATGATGTCCAGCACCAGCAGGTCGAAACCGTCGCTGTCCAGCAGCGGCTGCATCTCCGCCGCGGAACCCACGCCCACCGTCTCGAACCCGTAATCACGCAACGTCCGGCCAATCAGCAGGCGCAAGGGGCCGTCATCTTCAACAATCAGGATCTTCATCGCGCGCGCTGCTGCTGGCCTTTCCCGGTCCTGCCACCGGGCAGGGTGTGGCCGCCTTGTGCCTGTCCGGGACGAAGGCGGCAAGGGCGGCAGATACCGGCATCTGCCGCCTCATTGTTATTGTGCATACCCATCCACCGTTATATGATCTTCATCAAGCCGTCCCCCGCCATTGCGGCAGGTATGGGGTGGCATCAGGGAGAGAACAATGATGCACCCGACAGGATACGTGTATCTTCGCCACGCGCTGCTGCTGGCCGCTGCCCCGCTTGCGCTGGTCGCGTCGCCGTCCGGGGCGCAGGACGTGCCCCGTCCGGAGAGCGCGACCGGACCTGCGCCCGCCACTGCCGAGATCCTGGTGACCGCCCGCCGGCGGGAGGAGACGCTGCAGGAAACCCCAATCGCTATCTCCGCCTTCAATGCGGAACAGCTGCAGGCGCGGCAGATCACCCAGACGCAGGATCTGGAGCGGATCACGCCCAGCCTGCAGTTCAAGCCCGCCGGGCAGCTGTCGGGCAACAGCGCGGCCAGCGTGGTGTTCATCCGCGGCATCGGCCAGGTGGATCCGGGCGCGGCGGTCGACCCCGGCGTCGGCATCTATATCGACGAGGTCTATGTCGGGCGTTCCGTCGGCGGCACGATCGAGTTCGGCGACATCGCATCGGTGGAGGTGCTGCGCGGACCGCAGGGCACGCTGTTCGGGCGCAACACGATCGGCGGCGCGATCCTGGTCCGCACGCGGATGCCGGAACTTGGCGAGACCAGCCTGAGCGGGCGGCTGCGCGTGGGATCGTACGATCTGCGCGAAGGCTTTGCCGTGGCCAACGTGCCGCTGGGCGACAATGCCGCGATGCGCGTGTCGGGCGGCTTCCGCGATCGCGACGGCTATGTGCTGCGGCTGGTGGACGGCCTCGACCTGGGCAATGACAATGTCCATACCTTCAGCGGATCGCTGCGCTGGGACGTGGCGCCCGGCCTCGATCTGGCGATCCGCGCCGACTACACCAAGCGGGAGGAGAACGGCGCACCGTTCACCTTTGCCGGCATCAACGAGAACGCGCCCGTGCCCGCCATCGCCAGCGTGGTGGCAGGTTGCCCCGGCGCGACCATCCCGTTTGCTCCGCTGGTGCCTGGCGACCGGCGGTTCGGTGCGCCCTTCGTGCCCAACATCGACGATCCGCGTTGCGCCAACGACTTCCAGGCAACGGAGCCATACCGCAATGGCGGCACTGCCGACGTCAGCAGCATGTCGGAGGTATGGGGCGTCTCGGGCACGGCCAGCTACGACCTGACCGACCAGCTGACGCTGAAGAGCATCACAGCGTTCCGGTCCACGCAGTCGCGCGGCATCCGCGATGCGGACAACACGCCGTTCCTGATCCTGACCACCGATGTTGGCGGCCGGGCCGAACAGTTCAGCCAGGAACTGCAGCTGCAATATGCCGGCGACGGGATCAGCGGCATCGTCGGCGGCTACTATTTCGACGAGGACACCAACGAGCGGTCGTCCATCCCGCTGTCCTTCCCGCCATCGCCGCCGGTGATCGCGCGGCTGCTGGCGGGCGGGCCGGGCACGCGCGACCTGCAGGTGGCGGAGCTGGAAACCCGCTCCCTCGCTGCCTTCGGCGAGGTGTCGGTCGAGGTGACGGACAGCGTGGAGCTGACCGGCGGGCTGCGCTACACCTCCGACCGCAAGAGCTTCACCGGCGTGGCCCTGTCGATCAACCCGCTGACCCTGCCCGACCCCGATCCGCTGCCGACCCTGTCGATCCCCGAAGGCGGCCCGTCGCTGATCTACACCGATCTGAACCGGCAGACCTTCTCCGCCCTGACCGGCTCCGCCACCGCGGCGTGGGAGGCGACGGACTGGCTCAACCTGTATGCCTCCTACGCCCGCTCCTTCAAGTCGGGCGGCTTCAACACCCGCTACAATGCGGCGCCTCCTGGCAACCGGCCGATCCCGTTCGACGAGGAAACGGTCGACAGCTACGAACTGGGCGCGAAGGCGGACTGGGGCGACCTCAGGCTGAACCTCGCCGCGTTCCAAGCCAGCTATACCGACATACAGCTGGTGTTCCGCCAGGGACCGGTGCCGCTGCTGTTCAATGCCGGCGAGGCGCGCATCCGCGGCTTCGAGGCGGAGGCGAACTGGCGGCACGACAGCGGGCTGACGGTGGATGCGGGGATGAGCCTGCTGGATGACGACATCCTGTCCGTAACCGCGATCCCGGGCGCCACCGCCACCGTGCAGCCGGGTGACGACCTGCCGCTGACCCCGTCCTTCCAGGGCAACGTCTCGGTCGCCTACGAATTCCCGCTAGGGCCGAACTACGCGCTGACACCCCGGTTCGACGGCAGCTACACGGCCAAGACCGTGTTCATCACCGGCAGCGTGCCGGAGATCGAGGAGAACGGATATTTCGTCGGCAGCGCGTCCCTGCGGCTGGTGAACGAGGACATGGGCTGGAACGTCACCGCCGGTGTCTCCAACCTGTTCGACGAACGCTATCTGATCCAGGGCAATGCCTCGCTGGCGACGCTGGGCTATGCCGAGCGGATCTTTGCCCGGCCGCGGGAATGGTTCGTGCAGCTGGGTTTCGCCTTCTGACGATTGCGTAACCCGCGCGGGCACGGCAGACTGTTACCGATAACAAAGGACGGAACAGGATGCGGAACCGGATCGGCATGGCGTTGGCGGGGCTTGCGCTCGCGCTGGGCATCAGCGGCACGGGCAGGGCGCAGGACCTGCCCCGGCTGGAGCAGCGCGGCGCGGCGACGCAGCTGATCGTCGATGGCGCGCCGTTCCTGATCCTGGGCGGGGAGACCGCCAATTCCAGCACCAGCGATGCCGCCTACATGGAACCGGTCTGGCCGCGGCTGAAGGCGATGCACCTCAACACCGTGCTGGTGCCGGTCGCGTGGGAGACGGTCGAGCCGGAGGAGAGCCGGTTCGACTGGCGCAACCTGGACGGCATGCTGGAACAGGCGCGGGCGCATGACATGCGGCTGGTGCTGCTATGGTTCGGATCGTGGAAGAACACCTTCTCCAGCTATGTGCCCAGTTGGGTCAAGCGGGACCAGGAGCGGTTTGCCCGGGTCGAGCTGAGCGACGGACGCGGGACGGAACGGCTGACCCCGTTCAGCACCGCGGCGCGCGATGCCGATGCGCGCACCTTTGCCGAGCTGATGCGCCATCTGCGCTCAGTGGATGGCGAGCGGCAGACCGTGCTGATGGTGCAGGTGGAGAACGAGGTCGGCACCATCCCGCAGTCGCGTGACCATTCGCCCGCGGCGGAGGCGGCCTTCGCCGGCCCGGTCCCGTCCGCACTGATGCAGCACCTGGCGGCCAACCGCCCCCGGCTGAACCGCGACCTGCGCGCCGCGTGGGAGGATGCCGGCGGCCTGACGGAAGGAAGCTGGCAACAGGTGTTCGGCAGCGGATCGATGACCGACAGCCTGTTCATGGCCTGGCATTATGCCACCTTCCTGGAAGGGGTGACTGCGGCGGGGAAGGCACAATATGCGCTGCCGATGTTCACCAATGCCGCGCTGATCCGGCCGAACTACGAACCCGGGCAGTACAATTCCGGCGGGCCCCTGCCGCACGCGCTGGACATCTGGCGCGCAGGGGCGCCGAGCCTCGATTTCTTCTCGCCCGACATCTACTTCGACGATTTCGGCGGATGGGCGGCGCAATATGCGGTGCCGGGCAACCCGCTGTTCGTGCCGGAGGCGCGCGGCGGGCCGGAAGGTGCGGCCAATGCGCTGTATGCCTATGGCTCGTTGCGGGCGATCGGCTTCTCGCCCTTCGGCATCGATGGCGCCGCCGCACCGCCGGCGGCGGGCGATGCGAGCATCGGGGTGGGCACCGGCAGTGCGGACGATACAGCGATCGCCGGCCTCTATGCGCGGCTGGCACCCCTGGCACCCCTGCTGCTGCAGAAGCAGGCAGAGGGTCAGGCCAGCACGATCATCATGGAAGGCGCCGCGCAGCGCGCCGGGCGCTTGCGGGTCGGCGAATACACCGTGAACATGGTGCGGGCCGAAGGGCCGGACGGTCGCGTCGACACGAGCAGCCGGGTGGCGGCCATGTTCCTGCAGACCGCCCCGGATGCCTTCACGGTGGTGGGCAGCGGCGATGCCGTCATCACCTTCACCGCCGATACGCCGGGCCCCGGGATCGTGGGGCTGGACAGTATCGACGAACTGGTGCTGCGCGATGGCCGGCTGGTGCGCGGGCGCCGGCTGAACGGCGACGAGAACGGGCAGGGGCAGGTGCTGCGCCTCCATACCAAGGACGCCGCCGAGGGACGGGTGCACGAGGTCAAGCTGTACCGCTACCGGTGAGCAGGCCGGCTCACGCCGAGCGAGGTGGACCGGCCTTTGTGCCAGCGAGCCCGCGAGCCCAGGCAGCAGTCTTGTGAGGCTTATCAGGAGGACCGGACGGGTTCGATGACGGCGGCCATGTCGTCGTCCTGCCAGCCTGCCGCCGCGGCCGTTTCGAACCGGCGTCGCGCCACGCCGGCACTGGCAAGTTCGATACCCTCGGCGGCGAAGGCTTCCTGGGCGTAGGCCAGATCCTTGGCCATCAGCGGCAGGAAGAAGTTGGGGGTGTAGTCCCGTTCCAGCATGCGCCGCGACACCATCTTCAGCAACGGACTGCCCGGCGCGCCATCCGCCAGCAGCGCCACGGCGCGGCCGGCATCCAGGCCGCTGCGCTCCAGCATCGTCACCGCTTCTGCCAGGCTCGCCACCTGGACGCCGCAGAGGAAGTTGTTCACCAGCTTGAACAGGGCGCCGCTGCCGGCCGGTCCCAGATGCGCCGTATCCGTCCCCATCGCGGCGAGTACCGGGCCGGCGCGTTCCAGCACGGCAGCCTCTCCGCCGACCAGGAATCGCAGGCTGCCCTCCTGTGCCTGCAAGCGGCTGCCGGTCACCGGCGCGTCCAGCCAGGCAAGGCCGCGCGTTGCCGCCTCTGCCGCCAGCGTCTTCACCCATGCATGTGTAAGCGTGCTGCATTCGATGGCGATCGCGCCCGGCTGCATCGCCGACAGCGCACCGTCCGCACCCAGCCAGGCGCTGCGGGACGCGTCATCATCGGCCAGCATGGCGATCACCACCTCGGCAGTGCCGGCGGCCTCCGCCGGGCTCGCGGCGCGGCGCGCACCGGCAGCGACCAGCGGCTCCGCCCGGTCGGGCGAGCGGTTCCACACCGTCACATCGAAGCCGGCAGCGATCAGTTGCGCTGCCATGCCGGCGCCCATCGTGCCCAGACCCAGCACAGTCACCCGGAGAACCGTCATTCCGTCACCTCGAATTGCGTGATCGCCGCCTCGTCGATCTCCAGCCCCAGCCCCGGCACATCGTCGGACAGGCTGACATGGCCGTCCTCTGCCACCGGCTCGCCCTTGAAGATGTACCAGAACAGCTCGTTGCCGACCTCGACGGCCACCTTGGGGAAGTATTCCGCCATTGGCGAGTTCAGGCTGGCCATCACCACATGGTAATTGTGCATCTGACCGGCATGCGGGACCACCGGGATGGAATATGCCTCTGCCAGCGCCTGGATCTTGCGGGCCGCGGTGATCCCGCCGACACGGTTGGTATCGAACTGGATGTAGTCCAGCGCGCGCGCCTCGATCAGCTGGCGGAAGCCGTAGCTGGTGAACTCGTGCTCGCCCGCCGCGATCGGCGTGGTCCCGAACCGCCGCAGCTCGTGATAGCCATGGATGTCGTCGGGGACGATGGCCTCTTCCAGCCAGCGCAGGTTGAACGGCTCGATCAGCCGCATCATCCGCTTCGCGTAATCGAGGGTCCAGCCCATGTAGGCGTCGGCCATCACGTCGATCTCGTCACCCACCGCCGCGCGGACCGTGCGGAGCAGTTCGACATTGCGGGCCATGCCGGCGGCGCCGTCATCCGGGCCCCAGCCGAAGCGCAGCTTCACCGCCCGGAAGCCTTCCGCCTTGTAGCGGGACGCTTCGGCCGCAAGCTCCTCCAGCGGAACCGAATAAAGCCGGCTGGCATAGACCGGGATGCGCGGGCGGGTGCGACCGCCCAGCAGGCGGAAACATGGCTGCCGCGCATCCTTGCCCATCGCGTCCCACAGGGCGATGTCGATCGCGGAGATGGCCGCCATCGCCAGTCCCTTGCGCCCGAACGCCATCGTCTTGCGGTACATGTGCTGCCACAGGAACTCGGTATCCCATGGATCCTGCCCGATCAGCAGCGGCGCCAGGTGATGGTCGATCAGGTGCTTCACGGTGAGCGGGGCCAGCGCGGCATTGCCGATGCCGACGATCCCCTTGTCCGTGAACACCTCCACGATCAGCCAGCCATGGAAGGCGAAGCTGCCCATCGTCTCGGGCGACAGCATCGGTGACACCAGGTCCATCGGATTGGTGCAGAAATGCGGCGGCAGCGGCTGGGTGGCACCCTTCCACTGGACGACGCGCGTACGGACTTCGGTGATCTTCAAGGTCGGCCTCCGCTGAGATCGAGTTGCTGTATTCTTGGAACCGCGATGCAGATCAGCCCGAAGGCGAGGACGTGGAGCGAGGCGGCCACCACCAGCACCGGGCTGTAGCCATATCCCGCATCCAGCGCCCAGCCGGCGGCCTGGCCCATCAGGATGCCGCCAAACGCGCCACCCATCCCCACCAGGCCGGCGAGGCGGCCCAGCGCCGCGCGCGGGATCATGTCGGTGGGCAAGGTCATCACCAGCGTCGACCAGCCCTGCTGGCCGAAGAAGGCGAGGCTGAACAGGGCGAGCACCAGGCCGACGGACTGCGCCTGCGGCACGAACATCACCCACGGCATGCATGCCGCGCAGGCACCCAGCGCGATCTTGCGCGCGGCGTTCACGCTCATCCCCCGCGCCAGCAGCCGGCCGGATAGCCAGCCCGCCGCAACGCTGCCGACCCCGGCCGCGGCATAGGGGATCCAGCCCAGCGTGGCCGCCTGCTTCAGGTCGAAGGAATGTGCCTCGAACAGATACTTGGGCAGCCAGAACAGGTAGAAGTACCATGCCCCGTCGCTCAGGAACTTGGCGCCCACGATGCCCTGCACCTCACGCCGTGCCAGCAGCGCGCGCAATGTCGCGCCACCGCCGTCCGCCGTCACCGTGTCTGCGGGGGGCGGATCGCGGTACAGCAGCGCCCACCAGACGGCCCAGGCCAGCCCTACCGCACCGGTGACGAAGAACACCCAGCGCCAGCTCGCCAGACCGAACCAGTCGGCGTGCGTCAGGAGCAGCGCGATCAGCGGCGGCGCGATCACCGCACCGACGGAGGTGCCGGCATTGACGATCCCCATCGCCGTGGCACGGCTGGCGGGGGCGAACCGTTCGGCGATGGCGCGGGTGGCGGCCGGGAAGCCGCCGCCCTCGCCGACGCCCAGCAGCAGGCGGCTGACGATCAGGGCCGCCACGCCGCCGGCCAGACCATGGCTGGCACAGGCGAGCGACCAGAAGGCCATGATCGCGACAAACCCGCGGCGGGTGCCGATCCGGTCCAGCAGCCAGCCGCCACCCAGATACATCAGGCCGTATGTCGCCAGGAACGCCGAATCGAGCAGCGCCTTGGTCTGGTTGCCGATCGGTATGTCCTGCTGGATATTGGCGATCGCCCAGGGCAATGTCTGCCGGTCGAGATAGCTGATCGCGATCGCCACCGCGACGATGAAGGCGATGCCCCAGCCGCGGCCCGCGCCACCAGCAGGGACGGCGTCAGCGCGCATCCAGCACGACCAGCGCCACGCCCTGCCGCGGCAGGTCCAGCGTTGCCGTTGCCGTGCCGCCGGCGCCGGGCACGACCGCCAGGGTGCCAGGCTGCATCACGGATGCCTGTTCCATCTGGGCGTACTGTTCGGAGTCGGGCGCCTGCGGCGAACCCATCTTCTGCCAGGCGGTGAAGGCGTTGGCATTGTCCCCGTCCACCCGCCACAGCGCCGCGCTGGTCGGGGCCGGGCCGGTCAGGCCGTCGAAGGTGACGCTGACCCGTGCATGGGGGCCGGGCACGTCGTCATCATGGTAATGCCACACCAGCATGGCCAGCTTGCCGTCGGCAGTGCGGGTGGCGATCGTCCCCACATCCGCCTGCCCGCGCACACCATCGGCGATGATCGTGTCGAGCGGCACCTGCGCGTCACTGGTGGCGGCAAGCCGTTCCGTCCCCAGCTGCGCGAACAGGCGGAAGACGTTCAGCACCGGCAGGTCGACGCCGTTGGTGGACAGCTGGCGATAGCCGGCGAACCAGGGCTGGTCCTCGAACTCGAATGACCAGGACAGCACGCCTTCCAGGTTCACGTTGCGGCGCCTGGCGAGGTCCCAGATGCGCGCGAAGCTGGCAGCCGTGTAGCTGGAGTACATGGTGCCGTTGCGATACGCGTTCTGCGGCCCGGGGCATGCGGCGCAGCCTTCCGGATCGCTTTCACCGATGATCACGGGCTTGTCGGCCAGCGCCGGAATGGAGGTCGTCTTGACGAAGCCGCGGTCGACTTCGCGCAGATGCGTGTTGATCCCCATCCGCACATGACCGTCGACGAAGGTCGGTTGCCCCTTGGCATGGAAGGCCAGGAAATCCGTGGGCGTGCCGGTCTCTCCGGTGGCGTAGTTCGTCCCCGTCGTCACATGGCGCAGGAACCCGTCCATGAACGCGCCGCCGGCACCCGCGGAATCCGGACCGCCGACCCTGGCACTGGGCAGAGCCCGGCGTACACCGTCGATGGCGTAGTCATGCGTCTTGTAGAATTCTTCAGGCGTGGCTTCCCAATAGGCGCCGTTCGCCTCGTTCCAGACCTCGAAGTACCAGCGCTCGACCTCCTCGCGGCCGTAGCGTTCGATGTTGTGGCGGGTCCACTGGTAGTTCAGTTCGCGCCACTTGTCGTAATCCTTGGGCGGGTAGGCCCAGCCGGTGATGATGTGGTCGTAGTCGAAGCCTGGTCGCCAGCTGTGCTGGTAGGGGGTGCCCGCGGGCGCGCTCGACATCGCTTCCGGCATAAAGCCAAGTTGCAGGTAAGGGCGCACACCGCGTGCCAGATAGGTGTCGATGATCCGGTCCACGACGGTCCAGTCGTAGACCGGCTGCCCATCCGGCGTCTCCGTGTAGATGTTGGTGCTGCCCCACTTGAATGAGGCGGTGCCGTCGCCGGTGTTGAGCAGGTTGTGCGCGCGGAAGAACACCTCGCCCGGCTTCAGTTCGCCAAGTTCGGTCAGCAGCTTGCGCCCGTCCTTCATGGTTGCGTAGTTCGGCTCGTCCGCGCCGAAGAAGCGCCAGACCGGCGGCAGCGCGCCGTCGCTGCGATCGGCGTGCACCTCGATCGATACCGGGCGCGGGGCTGCCTGCGCGGCGGCCGGATCGACTTGCTGCGCCAAGCTGGCGCCAGCTGTGCCGATCGCAAGGCTTGCCGCGGCGAATATGGCCGGAAAGCGGTTCATGGGCAGGTCCTTTTCTGCGGGAAGTGTCAAAGCCGGGCGCGGAAGCCGAGGGCGAAGGTACGCGTGAAAAGCAGGGTGTCACGCGGGTACAGGTACTCGTCGCCGAAGTAGGTCCGGATGATGCTGTTGGTGAGGTTGGCGGCGTCGAACACCACGGTGAGGTCGGGATTGATGTCGTAGGCGATCGACAGGTCCAGGTTCTGCACCGCGCTCCGGCGGAAATCGTTCGGATTGACCCCGGTGAAATGCAGCCCCGTGCTGTAGCCGTCGCGCCAGACATACGAGGCTCGCGCCGACAGCCCGTCCTTTTCGTAGATGAGCGTGCCGCTGGCCGAGTATTTCGAAACGTTGGCGAAGGGCAGCGTGAGGTATCCGGTGACGCCCGGCAGCGGCGCAAGGGCCCGGTTCTCGCCATCTATGAAGGTGCCGTTGGCGCTGACCCCGAACCCATCCAGGAACTCCGGGAAGTAGGTGAAGCCGCCTTCGATGCCCGTCAGCTTGCCGGTGCCCGAATTTTCCGGGCGCGAGATCTGGTAGGTGCCGTTGTCGGGCCCGAGATAGTCGATCTGGAAATTGCTGGTGACCGACTGGATGAAGCCGGTCACATCCCGGTGGAAGACGGTCGCCGTGATCGAGCTGGACGCATCGATGTACCATTCCAGTGCCAGATCGTAATTGGTGGATTCGACCGGCTGCAGCTCGGCATTGCCGCTCGATCCGCGGCCGAATGGCTGCTGGCCGGGCACCGGCGGCGTCAGCGTCAGGGCAGGGTTCAGTTGCGCAAAGCTGGGCCGCGTGATCGTCTTGCTGGCAGCTGCCCGCAGGAACAGCCCGTCGGCCAGGCGATAGCGCAGGGCGATGTTGGGCAGCACATCCGTGCTGCTGCTGGCGATCCGCACCGGTTCGACCGCGGTTCCCAGCGCCCTGAACGCGTTGGAAACCGTGTCGACCTGCACGATCCGGATACCGGCCTGCCCGTCCAGGGCGCCCAGTTCGTAACTCGCCTGGGCGTAGCCGGCATAGCTTTTCTCCGTGATGTCGAAGAAGCGGCGATCCTCGAATTGCGGGTCGCCGGATGGCAGGCCGAAGCGTTCGCGCAGCACATCGATGTTGTCGAGCAGGTAGTCGGTCGACGGGGACACCCACGACTGGATGAACGGGCGCCGGTCTTCGAAGAAGCCGCCCGGTTTGCGCAGCAGCAGGCCGGGAATGCTGTCGGCCCGGACGGTCAGGCAAGGGACGGCCCCGGTGGCCGAGCAGTTCACGTTCTGCACGAAGGAACGCGACGTTGCGTCCCGCTGGTTCACGCGGGCGCCGATCGCCAGTTCGGTGAAGATCCACAGCGGGTCGCTGTAGGTCACGTCCCCGCGCCAGGTATATTCCTGACCCAGCGCCTCCGTCTCCGTCAGGTTCAGGCGTGCAAGATTGTACCTAGAGAAATCCGCCGGATCGTCGAACGGCAGCACGAATGTCGGGGTGCCGTTCGAACGGTCGAAGACGCCGTCGGTCCGCCGGGCGAGGAAATCGATGTCGAGGATGTAGTCGCGGTCGGCCGCTTCGGAGCGGGTGTACGAGACCTCCGACGCGATCGACAGGCCGCCATCCTCCCACGCTCCGCCCAGCGCGCCCTGCAGCCGGTCGGCATGATTGTGGTAGGTGATGCCATAGTTCGCCACCCGGTTGTTGAGCAGGCTGATCCGCTCCACCAGCTTCGTGTCGTCCACGAAGGTCAGCGGCTCGGCCAGCCGGCCGTTCATCGACGTGAAGTTCTGGTCGCCGTTCCCCTTGTCCCGGAACCCGTAGAACAGGCCATCGAAGAACAGGGTCAGGCGGTCGTCGGGGGCCCATTGCAACGATGTGTTCACGGCCGGCCGCTCGCGCCGGCCGATCGCATCCACGCCGCCGATCACGTCGCTGTGGAAGACCCGCGGTTCGGCGGCACTGGTACCGCGCGGGTCCAGCGGAACGCCGGGCGTATAGGGTGCCCGGCTGTTGTCGGGATTGTACCCGAAATAGCCACCATTGAAGATCGTCTGGTCGCGATAGTCGGTCCGCTGGTACGACAGCGCCACCAGTGCGCCAATGTCGCCGATGCCCGTTGACCAGCGGTCCGACAGCAGCGCGCTGACGTAGGGATTGAACGAATCCGACTGCTCCGCATAGACGCCGCGCGCGGACACGGCGAAGCGCGCGCCTTCGAAGTCGAAGGGGCGGCGGGTGCGAACGTTGATGAGCCCGGCGATGCCGCCTTCGATCTGGTCGGCCGAGCGCGACTTGTAGACGTCCACCCCGGCGACGAGATCGGCCGGCACGTCGGCCAGCGACAGCGAGCGGCCGGTGGTGCTGAAGATGTTGCGGCCGTTGATGACCGTCAGCACATCGGGCAGGCCGCGGACCAGCACCGTGCTGGATTCTCCGCGGAACCTTGGTGCCACCTGCACGCCGGGTACGCGCTGCAGCGCCTCCACCACATTGTTGTCCGGCAGCTTGCCGATGTCCTCAGCCACCACCGAGTCCACGATCTGCCGCGCGTTGCGCTTGATGGCCTGGGCGGAAGAAAGGCTGGCCCGGACGCCGGTCACGACGATCTCGGCAGCAGCGGAGGCCGACGTCGCGCCTGGACTCTCCGGCGCAGCCGGAGTGCCGGCAGCAACCGTGCCATCGCCCGCCCGCTGCGCCATCGTGGCTGGTGCCAGGGAAAAGCCGATGGCTAGTGCAGACACGCTGCCCAGCGTTCGATGAAGCCTGCTCATCTTCCTGTCCTCTCCTGTCCACGGCTTTGCCGCATGTTGTTGCAGTCTGCTAATCTGGTAGGACCAGAATGGCAAGAGCCTGTCTGCGAGATGAGCTTTACCTGTTCATTAGCCAGCATCTGGTACGACAGGATCATGCTGCGCCCGCATGGCCGCTTGACCTTTGCCGAGCTTGTCGAGCATTGTGCGGCGATGACGGCGGACGAAGCCCATCCCAGCAGCAAGCGGCCGGCCGACATCCGCGGCAGGGTCACGCATGACCTGGGTGTGGCGATCGTGACGGGTCGGCTGGCGCCGGGCGCCGCGCTGATGAGCGAGGAGCGGTTCAGCGCGGAGAATGGCATCTCCCGCGGCGCCTATCGCGAGGCACTGAAGATCCTTGCCGCGAAGGGCCTGGTGCATCAGCGGGTCAAGAGCGCCACGCGCGTGAACGAGCGCATCAGGTGGAGCATGCTTGACCTGGATGTACTGGGATGGATGTTCGAGGGCGGTGCCAGCCGGGACTTCATCAACGGCATCTTCGAACTGCGCCGGATCGTCGAGCCATCCGCGGCCGCGCTGGCCGCGCGGCGACGCGACGATCGCCAGCTTGCCCGTATGGGGCATGCGCTGGAAGAGATGGAGCGCAACGGCCTTCACGCCAGCGCCGGGCGGCAGGCCGACCAGGCCTTCCACCTCGCCATTCTGGAAGCGACGCGCAACGAGCCGCTGATGACGCTGTCGAACTCGATCGCGGCCGCAGTGGAGTGGACCACCCGCTTCGCCCGTGACCAGCGCGGGCAGAAACGCGACCCCATGCCCGATCATCACGCGGTCTATTCCGCGATCGTCGCGGGCGATCACCAGGGCGCGCGCGCAGCGATGGAGACGCTGATCGACAACGCCTTGCACGATGCCGACATGGTCCTCGCCAGCGGCTAGTCCGCCGACAGGTTCTTCTGTTTGACAGGACGATCCGGCGGAGTCACAACCATTGACGGGACACCGGTGTCCGGATGCATCCGGACTCAGAAGCCGGGACCATGGGAGGTTGTTGAAATGCGCATTGCTCGTTCGCGGCTGCGGGCCGCGTCTGCCTTGCTGTCCGGAACCCTGACAGCCGCGCTGCCCCTTGCTGCCGCCGCGCAGGTGGCACCCGGGGCCGATCCGGCGGTACAGCTCCCCGATCCGGTGGAGCCGTCGATCGCGGACGAGGGCGCTGGCGAGATCGTCGTGACCGGTTTTCGTGGAAGCCTGGCGCGTGCGCTGGAGATCAAGCGCGAAAGCAACGCCGTGGTCGACTCCATCGTGGCGGAGGACATCGCCAAGTTCCCGGACAACAACCTGGCCGAATCCATCCAGCGCGTGCCCGGCGTGACCATTACCCGCGACGGCGGGGAAGGGCGCAACATCTCCGTCCGCGGGCTTGGCCCGGATTTCACCCGCGTGCGGATCAACGGGATCGAGGCGCAGGCGACCACCGGCTCCAATCGCGGCCGCGGCTTCGACTTCAACGTTTTCGCCTCGGAGCTGTTCAACCAGATCGACGTACGCAAGACGCCCTCCGCCAATGTGGAGGAAGGATCCCTGGGCGCGACGGTCGACCTGCATACCGGCCGGCCGTTCGACACCGCCGGTTCGGTGCTCGCCGCATCGGCGCAGGCCGGGTACAACGATCTGGCGGAAGCGGCCGATCCGCGCTTCGCCGTCCTGGGCAGCACGCGGTGGGATACCGGCATCGGCGAGCTCGGTGTCTCCGCCTCCGTCGCCTATTCCGAGAAGACGACGCTGCAGAACGGCGTGTCCACGGTGGGCTGGCAGCAGGGCAATGCCGATGGCGGGTTCTGCAATCCGGCAACCAACGCCGCACTGTGCGCCGGCACGAACCCGAGCGCCTACCAGCTCGCCAGCCAGCCGACGACCCGGTACCCGCGCTTCCTGCGATACCAGGACTACAATCTGGAAACACAGCGCATCGGCGTCACCGGCTCGCTGCAATGGCGTCCCCAGCCCGAAACCACCATCACCCTCGACGCGCTGTTCTCGCGTTTCGAAGGCGAGCGCAACGAACGGCAGCTGGAAGCGATCTCGCTCAGCCGTCCGGCATCGACCGGCGGCAAGCCGGAGGTGGTCGTCCGCGATATCGAGGTCGATGAGAACGGTACCGCGCTGTACATGCTGCTCGACAACATGGACATCCGGTCCGAAAACTACTTGGACCGGTACGACACCACGTTCCAGCAATATACGCTGGGCGTGGAGCACGAGTTCAGCGACCGGTTCCGGGCCAGCGTGCTTGCCGGATATGTGAACAACGATTTCAACAACGCGTACGACTACATCGCGCAAATGGATCGGCAGAACGTCGACGGCTACTCCTACGACATGCGCGAGACCGGGCAGAACTTCCCGGTGATCGACTACAATTTCGACGTCACCGACCCGAACCAGTGGTATATCGGCCCGACCCGCATCGCACCCGGCGGCGGCACCGGCCGCAGTGGGCCGGATATCCGCCTGCGCCCGAACTGGAACGAGAACACCTACAAGACCGCGCAGTTCGACGTGTCCTACGAGTTGAGCGACGCGCTGACGCTGACGGGCGGGCTGCAGTACAAGACCTACGAATTCGTCGGCGAGGGGCAGCGCTTCGCCCTGGGCGAGGGCAACATTCCCGCGCTGCCCGCCGGCACCGGCGTGGCCGACGTGACCGAGCTGTATTGCGGGTTCGAAGGGCTGGACGTGCCGGCCGGCACCGACACCTGCTGGCTGACGCCAAACCTGCAGGCGATCGCCGATGCGTATGGCGTGTTCGGCGGCAATGACCGCTTCGCCCTGTCCGGCACCACCGCCAGCGCACGGGGCGACAACCGCACGGTGGAGGAGAAGGATTTCGGCGGCTACATCCAGCTGCAGTTCAATTTCGATGCCTGGGGCGTGCCGGTCCGCGGTGATGTGGGCTACCGGCGGGTTCGCACCAGGCAGGAATCGGGCTTCTTCACCACGGTGCCCACCACGGTGAATCCGTCCGGGTTCGAATGGACGGTGGTCGGCCGGTCCTACAATGACGATCTGCCATCGCTGAACCTGGTGGTGGAGCCGGTCGATGACGTGCTGGTGCGGTTCGGCGCCGCCAAGGTGATGGCGCGCCCCGGACTGGGCAGCATCTCCGCGGCGACGAATGTGTCGGTGGCGGGTGCGTCCCGCTCCGTCTCCACCGGCAACCCGTTCCTGGAACCGTTCCGCGCCAAGACCTTCGACTTCGCGGTCGAATGGTACCCTTCGGCCGGTTCGATCCTGTCGGCCGGGTTCTTCTACAAGGACGTGTCGACTTATGTGCAGAGCGTGACGCGGGCGGCACCGTTCTCGTCCACCGGTCTGCCGGACTCGCTGCTGGCCGGCACAGGCGTGACCGCGGCGGACGAGTTCCAGATATCCAACGTGATCAACACGCCGGGCGGCCCGCTCAAGGGGCTGGAACTGAACTTCCAGCAGGCGCTGACCTTCCTGCCGGGCTTCCTGTCCAACCTGGGGCTGCTGGCGAACTACACCTATGTCGATTCCGACATCGACTACTTCGTGACCGCGCCGAACGGAACGCAGATCACCGTCAGCCAGCCGCTGCTGAACCTGTCCAAGAACGCCTTCAACGCGACGATCTACTACGAAAGCGGGCCGTTCCAGGCGCGTGTATCGGGCACTTATCGTGACGGATACCTGACGGCGGTGCCGGCGGCGTACAACACCGATGTCTCCGGCGTGGAGTCGACAACCTTTGTCGATTTCTCGCTGTCGTACCGCATCATCGAGAACCTGACGCTGAGCCTGGAAGGAATCAACCTGACCAACGAGCCGACGGTGTCGTACAACGACTCGGTGGCCCAGCGGGTCGGTGACTATCTGCAGAGCGGGCGTCAGTTCTACGCCGGCGTCCGCTACAGCTTCTGATGCGCCACTCTGCCTCCCCGACACGCCGCCAGCTGCTGGGCGGCGGCTGCGCGGCCATGATAGTCACGGCCACCGCCGGACGGGCGCAGACGCCCGATCCGGCAGACCCCTGGGCAGAGGCGGCGCAGATCCGCCAGCGGATCGTGCCACCGCGCTTCCCCCATGCGAACAGCTTCACCCCGCAGCAGTTCGGCGGCGTGCCCGATGGCAGCACGCTGGCGACCGATGCCATCGCGCAGGCGATTGCGGCGGCGTCGGCCGCGCCCGGCGGCGGGCGCGTGGTGGTGGGTGGCGGCATCTGGCTGACCGGGCCGATCCGTCTGCTGTCCGGCGTGGAGCTGCATGTGGACCGGGACAGCACCTTGCGTTTCTCGCAGGATCCCGCGCTCTACTTCCCGCCGATCCTGACGCGGATGGAGGGGAACGAGCTGATGGGCATAGCGCCCTTCATCCACGCGCTGGAGGCGGAGAACATCGCCATCACCGGCGGCGGCGTGCTGGACGGGCAGGCCGACGAACAGCATTGGTGGGACCGGGCGCGCCGGCCGGCAGATAACGGGGAAAGCGACGGGCGGCGGCTGCGCCGGCTGGCGGAGGAAGGCGTGCCGGTGGCCGAGCGGGTGTTCGGGCCAGATACCACCATCCGCCCGCAATTCATCCAGCCCTATCGCTGCCGCAACGTGCTGATCGAAGGGGTGACCATCATCCGTTCGCCCATGTGGGAGATCCACCCGGTGGAGTGCGAGAACGTGACCGTGCGGCGCGTCACCATCTCCAGCCACGGGCCGAACAATGATGGCTGCGATCCGGAAAGCTGCCGCGACGTGCTGATCGAGGATTGCCTGTTCGATACGGGCGACGATTGCATCGCCATCAAGTCGGGTCGCAACGCCGACGGGCGCCGCCTGAACCGCCCGACGGAAAACGTGATCGTGTCCGGCTGCACCATGCTGGACGGGCATGGCGGCGTGACGCTGGGGAGCGAGATCAGTGGCGGGGTGCGCAACGTCTTTGTCGAGAACTGCCGCATGGACAGCCCGCAGCTGAACACCGCGATCCGGTTCAAGAACAATGCGGTGCGCGGCGGCACGCTGGAAAACATCCATGTGCGCGACGTGACCGTAGGGCAGGTTGGCCGTGCGGCGATCACCGTGGACTACAATTACGAAGAAGGCGCGGACGGCCCCTATACACCGGTGTTCGACGGCCTGACGGTGCAACGGATGCTGGTCGGCCGGTGCGAGCGGGTGCTGGACCTGCAAGGCTTCGCCCACGCGCCGATCCGCAACGTGCTGCTGCAGGACGTGACCGTCGTACGCGCGGCAGAACCCGACATCGTCGAGCATGTCGAAGGGCTGCACTATGCCAATGTCAGCCGCAACGGCGTGGCGGTGCGCGGGCCGACGCCGGGTGGAATGCCCCGGCGTGCCGGCCGGTCGGGCTGAAGGAGGAATTCATGCGCCACCACGCCCTTGCCGCCAGCCTGGCATGCGCCGCCACGCTGCTGCTGGTGCAGCCCGCCACCGCGCAAGAGATGGCGCGGGACCGGCTGATCGCGCATCTGACCGCGCAGGCTCGCGAACAGGCGGCAGAGCGTCGCGCGGTGGTACAGGCGATCACCACGCCCGAGCAGGCGCGGCTGCGGCAGGTGCGGGTGCGCGCCATGCTGGCCGAGCTGATCGGGCCGGAGCGTGCGGCCGGGCCGGTGCGGGCGGAGGTGACCGGGCGTAGCGACGGGGATGGCTTCGGCGTGGAAAGCCTGTGGTACGAAAGCGTGCCCGGCTACCGCGTCACCGCAAATCTTTATCGTCCGGGTCGCGGCAACGGTCCGTTTCCGGCGATCATCATGCAGCCGGGGCATGGGGTGGACGGCAAGCTGGGCAACCATGCCTTTGCCGCGAACCTGGCGCGTGCCGGCTTTATCGTGCTGTCGATCGACATCGTCGGAGAAGGCGAGCGGATCCAGCACTACGATCCGGAGATCGGCGCCTCCAAGGTCGGGCGGCCGACCGGCGAACATTCGGTGGCGTTCGGCCAGGCGCTGCCGACCGGCGGGCATGTCTCGCGCTGGTTCATCCAGGATGCAATGCGCGGCGTCGATTACCTGATGAGCCTGCCGGAGGTGGATGACCGCCGGATCGGCGCCTTCGGCTGTTCGGGCGGCGGCACGATCACGGCCTATCTCGCCGCACTCGACCCGCGCATCGCAGCCACCGCGACCGCCTGCTACGTCAACGACTACGACCATCTGCTGGCACCGGGCGGGCCGGGTCCGCAGGATGCGGAACAGTCGATCCCGTTCTTCCTGGAACGCGGCCTGGACCTGCCCGACTGGATCGAGGCGGCGGCACCACGCCCCTACGCCGTGGTGTCCACCACCGGCGACATGTTCCCGATCGCGGGCGCCCGCGCCGCTCATGCGGAAGCGGCGCGGTTCTACGCGATCATGGGTGCGGCCGACCGGATCACGATGATCGAAGGACCGGGCGGGCATGGCAATCTGCAGCCGATCGCGCCGCACATCATCGGCTTTTTCAATCGCTGGCTGCGTGATGATCCGGCCCAGCCCGCCTTTGTGACCATCCCGACCGGCGATCCGGCGCACCTGCTGGCGACGCCTGCCGGGCAACTGACGACCGCCCCTGATGGCGGCGACACGTTGCGGCAGGTGATCGCACGCGAAGCCCCGGTCCCCGCCGTGGCCTCCGCCGATTCCGCCTCCTTGCGTCAGGCGATCCGGGATGTCGCGCGCGTGCATGTGCTGCCCGGCGATCCCGCACCTGCCATGCAGGAAGGCGCGCCGGTCGACACCGATGGTCTGCGCACCTTGCCGCTCAGCTTCGCGGCGGCGCCCGACCTGGCGGTGAACGCGCTCTACGCCCGGGCGAGCGGGCGCGGGCGAAGGCCGACGCTGCTGGTGCTGCAAGCCCGGCCACAGGCGATCATGGCCCGCTGGCATGCCGCCGGCTGGAACGTGCTGGCGCTGGAGCCGCGCGGCGCTGGCGGGACGGAGGAGGCGAAGTCGCCGCTGACCGGTGACTGGACGCTGCTGTCCCTGCGCGCACTGCTGGTGGGGCAGACGCCGGTCGGGATGCGCACCGACGATGCCGTGGCGGCGCTGAACTGGCTGGCCGGTCGGCCGGAGGTCGGCCGGATCGAAGTGCTGGGCACGGGCGCGCTGGCACCGGTCGCGCTGCATGTCGGCGTGCTGGACGACCGGGTGGACGGGGTGACAGCGGTAAACGGGATTCTGCGCTATCGTGACTTCGTGGAACGCCCGCTCAGCCGCGACATGGCGGAGGTGAACCTGCCGGGCGTGCTGGCGCGCTACGACCTGCCCGACCTGATCACCGCACTCGGCAAGCGTGTGGTGCTGGTGAACCCCGTCAGCAGCGTGGGCGAGCCGCTGCGTGCCGAGCAGGTCGCCGCGATCCTGCCTGCCGCACCGCGGGTCATCTTCCAGAGCCCGCGCGATCCGATCCTGCCCTCCGCAAGGTAATCATCCATGTCCCAGACCGACCGCCGTTCGTTCCTTGCTGCCACCGCCATCGGCACTGTCGCCGCCGCGCTTCCGGCGACGGCCTTCGCGCAGCCTTCCGCGGCACCGGCCGCCCCGCAACTGCCCCAGCCGATGCCGGCGCGCGACACCGGCCTCAGGATCGATCCGCGCGAATTCGGGGCGGTGGTGGACGGCACGACCAAGGATACCGCCGCCGTCCAGCAGGCGCTGGATCGCTGCGCGGTGCTGGGCGGGGGCGAGGTGGTGCTGGCCGGCGGCACGTGGCTGGTCGGGGCCATCCGCGTGGGATCGCACACCACCTTGCGCGTGGAGGAAGGCGCCACACTGCAGGGATCGCCTGACCTGGCCGACTATCCGGTGCTGCAGGTGCGCTGGGAAGGGCGCTGGGTGCCTGGCCATATCGGGCTGGTCTGGGCGCAGGAGGCGCAGAATGTCAGCCTGACGGGCAAGGGCCGCATCCTTGCCTCCGACGCGATCCCGGGCCGCGTGGCGCAATCGGGGCTGCGCCATCCGGCGCTGCTGGAATTCGTGGACGTGCGCGGCCTGTCCGTCACCGATCTCCATACGCAGCAGAACGACATGTGGTCGATCCACCCGGTCTATTGCGAGGATGCCGTGTTCCGCGGCCTGACCGTGCATGGCCGCGCCGACGGCATCGATGTCGACAGCTGCCGCCGGGTGGTGATCGATCGCTGCGACTTCGACACGGTGGACGATTGCATCTCCCTGAAATCAGGCCGGGGTATGGAGGGCAACACCATCGCCCGGCCGACAGAGGACGTGACCATCACCGACTGCGTGTTCCGCGACCAGCGCTGGGCCTGCATCGGCATCGGCAGCGAGACTTCCGCCGGCATCCGCCGCGTGCTGGTGGAACGGTGCCAGTGCCTGAAGGCGCACACCTTCGCCATCTACCTCAAGACCCGCCCCGGGCGCGGCGCCTTCATCCGGGACATCACCATGCGCGACCTGGATGTCTCCGGCGCGGGCTACGGCTTCCTGCGGCTCAACTTCCTCGACAGCGGCAAGCAGGACCAGTTCCCGGTGGGCGGGGCGGACGGGATTCCCGACGTGGGCGGCTTCATCTTCGAACGGATCCGCGTGAAGGATGTGCCCATCCTGGTGGAGGCGGTGAACATCCATCCCGACAAGCCGGTGGACGGCTTCGTGCTGCGCGATCTCAGCGGCACCTGCGGGCACGGCATCACCCTCGCCAACATGCGCGACGTGGTGGTGGAGAATGTCGACGTGAAGGTATTCTCCGGCCCGCTGCTGGCGGTCAACAACGTCACCGGGCGCGGGCTGGTGGACACCGCGGCGCCGCTGGTGCCGACGGTCCGTCCGCCAGATATCGTGGCGGCCGATCCCCCTTATCGCCTGGGAATGACGACCGGCCGCCCGAACTGACCACCTCACCTGCCGTACGACATGCATGGCGATCTGCATGGTGCAGCCATGGTGCCGCCGCCGCTGGATGGTAGCGTCCGGCGCCGCCAGCCGTTAGAGTCGGCGCGCGAGACAAGGGAGAAGGGATGGCGGCGCCATCAACCGACAGCACGGGGCCAGATCCCGGCGGCAGGCGGCCGACGATCAACGACGTCGCGCATGCCGCGCAGGTTTCCAAGAAGACCGTCTCGCGTGTCATCAACCAGGTCGCCACCGTGCATCCGGACATGCGCGCGCGCGTGGAGCGCGCGATCGCCGAACTGGGTTTCCGGCCCAACCCGCAGGCGCGCAGCCTGGCCTTCGGCCGCGCCTTCCTGCTGGGCCTGATCTACGACAATCCCAGCCCGACCTATGTGGTGAACATGCAGCATGGCCTGCTGGACGGCCTGCGCGGCACGGGCATGGAACTGGTGGTGCATCCGTGCCGGCATGCCGCGCCCACCCTGCTGGAGGAGATCCGCGAATTCGTGGAGCGGCAGAGGCTGGCCGGGGTCGTGCTGCTGCCACCCTTGTCGGAGGACGAGCGGGTGATCGCCCTGCTGCGTTCCATCGGCTGTTCCTATGTCCGGATTGCCGCGCTGGCGCTGGACGAGCCGGGATCGATGGTGACCACCAACGATCACCTGGGCGCGGCCGAGGCGGGCGATCACCTGGCCCGGCTCGGCCACCGGCGCATCGCTCTGCTGCGCGGGCCGCCCTCGTTCCGCTCCTGCACGGTGCGCGGGCACGGTTTCATCGGGGCGCTGGCCGCGCACGGGATCACGCTTGATCCGGCGCTGGACCGGGACGGGGCCTATACCTTCGAATCCGGCGTGGAGGCCGGGCACGCGTTGCTGGCGCTGGCCGACCCGCCCACCGCGATCTTCGCGCTGAACGACGACATGGCGATCGGCGTGATGCAGGCTGCGCGGGAACGCGGGCTGGAATTGCCGCGAGATCTTTCGGTCGTGGGCTTCGACGACCTGCCGATGGCAGCGCGGGTGTGGCCCAATCTCACATCCGTGCGGTTGCCGATCCGTGACATGGGGCAGATGGCGGCGGAGAAGCTGCTGGCCCGGGTCAACGGCGTCGACCCGGCCGCGCTCGATCAGCCCGCAGTGTGCCCGGCCCTGGTCTTGCGTCAATCCGCCATCGCGCTGCCATGAAAGCTGGTTGCTGCGGCTAGCGGGCCGCCGGCAGGTGGTCGCCGTCGTCAGACCAGCCCCTCCACCATCGGCCCTTCCTGCGCCTGCGGGAACAGGACCCGGCGCGTTTGTGCCGGATCGAGGGCGAAGTGTCCGGCAATCGCCCCGGCGATGAAGCTGTCCAGATCGGTGGTCGGCCGCAGGTCGCGCCCGTCGTGCAGCGATCCGGCGGCCAGACCCGGCCAGTCGGCGATGACCCGCCCGCCCTTGACTGCGCCACCCAGCAGCATCGCGCTCGCCGCCGTGCCATGGTCGGTTCCGCCGGTACCGTTGATGGCCACAGTGCGCCCGAACTCGGTTGCGACCAGCACCATCGTGTTGGCCCATTCGGCGCCCAAGCCGGTTCGGATCGCGCCGATCATCGCATCGAGCCCGCGCAACTGCCCGGCAAGCCGCTGCCGCTGCCCGGCATGCGTGTCCCAGCCGCCGGTCTCGATCATCGCGATGCGGGCGCCTTCGGCCGGGGCCATCAGCCGTGCACACAGATCCCCGGTGGCGGCGGCGTTGCGGCCATTGTCGGCCGCCAGGTCGCCGGTCAGCAGCCGCGTCGCCAGCGCCTGATCCCACAAGCCATGCAGCTGCGCATCGTCCTGGTACAGCATCGACACGCGTTCGATCAGATCGTCCGACGCCTGGGGCAGGTTCGACGGGGCGTAGCTTGCCACGTCGCGGGCGCCGCGCAGCGCCAGGGGGATCGCGGCGGCGATCGCCATCGCCCGCGCATCGTCCGGCGGCAACAGCGACAGCATCCGGTTCAGCCAGCCATCCTTGACGGTGTAGGGGCCGCTGCCCCCGCTTTCGAGCACGTTCTGCCCATCGAAGTGCGAGCGTTCGCGATAGGGCGAGGCGATGGCGTGGGCGAACAGCGCTTGGCCTGCGCCATACAACTGCCCGGTCTGCGCCAGCGCCGGATGCAGCGTGAATAGCGGATCGAGCTGCACGCCGCCCTCGGCCACGTCGGCCAGCATGCCGCGCTGGCCGGCAAAGGCGGGGTCACCCACGGGGACGACAATGCCCAGACCATCGGCGGCGCCGCGCTGGATGATGAACACGAACCGCTTGTCGGTCGGCACCGCGGCAAAGGCAATCCGGGGTACGAACAGCGTGGCCGCGGCCCCCAGCAGCCCGGTGCCGAGCAGGTTGCGTCGGTCGATCATCAGCTATCTCCGCATGAAATCGGGTGAAACCAGCAGCAGCGCCAGCCCCTGTGTCGGGCTTTCGGCGCGGGCGATCGCGGTGGCCGTCTGCGCCGTCAGCGTGCCGCCGAACAAGGCGGCGGCGACGGCGCTTGTATCGCCCATGCCCTGCGCGCGCGCCGCCAGCCGTTCGGCCACCTCGACCCGCCGCATCACGGCGTCGGGACCGGCCCAGCTGGCCGCGACATCATCGAACCCGGCGGGCGATCCCGGCCGCCACACCGCCTGCCCAAGCTGGGTGACGAAGCCCAGCACATTGGGCGTGGGGAAGGTCTCGGCACCCGTTGCCCGCAATGCCGACACGGCCCATTCCCATGGCGTCTTGAACTTGGCCGGCGTCGGCGACCATGCCTCCGGCGCATCGATCAGCGCACGGTAAAGCGTGGGCAAGTCTCCGTCTGCCTGCAGGAAGGCCTGTTCCAGGCGGCTGACGAGCGCCGGCGGCGGCGTGTCGGCGACGAAGTGGCGCGCTAGCTTTGTCGCGACATGGTGCGCGGTGGCCGCGTGGGCGGCCAGCATGTCCAGCACGGCCTGGCCCTGCTCCTCGCCACCTGCGTCGAATGTCCGGCCAAGGATGGTGCGGGTGCCGGGCTCATGCATCGCCGGCACAAAGGCGAACCCTCCCGGTGTTGCCGCAGCGGCCCGCCGGCGTGCGGGCCTGCGCGCCCCACCGGCCACGCTCCACCCGGTCAGGGCACGGGCAAATTCACCGATGTCCGCCTGATCGTAACCCCCACGGACCCCCAGCGTATGCAGTTCCAAGATTTCGCGCGCCAGGTTCTCGTTCAGTCCACGGGTGCGGCCGTTGGCACCGGCGCGCTGCCCGGCGGGGCTGCCGGGACCGACCGATTGCGCCTGGTCCAGATAGGTCAGCATCGCGGGATGCCGCTCAACGGCCCGCAGCATGTCGCCGAAGCTGCCCAGCACATGCGGCCGGATCGCATCGAATTCGAAGCTGCCCGCCATTGCGATCACCGGCGGCTTCTCGGCAGAGATCGCGAAATGGTTGGACCAGAAATGCACCAGCCGGTCCATGAACGGGGTCGGGGTGGTCAATGCGGAAATGCCGCGTGCGGCCACCGACTGTGCATAAAGGTCACGCAGGTTCCTGCGCTCGGTCCGGCGCGCCTGCATCGCCGGGTCGCGCATGGCGGGATCGGCATCGGCAGGCATGGAAGCGGCACCGGATGGCGCCGCGGTGGCATTGCGCTGCATCCGACCCTCTCGTGCCGCCGCAGCATAGTCAGCCAGCGCGGCTGCGGCCTCTGGCTGCGACGGAGCTTCGGCTATCGCCGGTGGGCGGGGATCATATCGGTCGAACTGGCCCAGCAGCCAGGCACGCGGATCGCCTGGCAATCCTTCGCCGGGGCGGGCACCCAGTCCAAAGCGGTTAACGGCGATTTCAGGCAGTTGCATCAGCTTGCTCCTGTTGGAAGCAATAGTGCCGGCCACCTGTATCAGGACTTTGTCAGTATTGTCGTTCGACTTGCCCCACGGCCAGCCCGTCGCAAACAGGCTGGATCAATCCGCCGGTTTGCTCCGCGTCCCACAGGATCCAGCCCTATGAACACCTGATGCGATTGTTTCAGGCCGCTACCGACTCGCCGGGTTGCGGATCGAGAGCTCTCCTCTTCCTCTGCTTCCGCACGCGTCTGGATAGCGCCGTGTACGGTCTTACCGGCCGGACTCGGGTGCCGCCGGTTGCGCCTGCTGCTGCTGCTGGGCGGCGGCGACGTGCTGTTCGGCGGCCGCCTGGATGCGCTGTTGCAGGCCGGTGTCGCTCTCGCTGGCGAGGGCGATCTGGTTGAAGCGCTGCGGGTCGATCCCGGTCTGCTGCATCACGCCCATCATCGCGGCCTGCTGCTGTTCCTTGGCCAGCGTCGTGTCGCCGGCGACCTGCTCGAGCACCAGCGCAGTCAGGGCGAAGCGGGACACCTCTTCGTCGTCGATCTCGCCGGCTGGTGGAAGCTGGGACGGGGTGCCCGGCGCTGCGGCTGGTGGCTGGGCCGCGGCATTGTCCTGCGCCAGGGCGGTGCCGGTCAGCATGGCGGGTGCGCAGAACAGCGCGAGTGCGATCTTGATGATAAATGCCTCCTGGCGTTGCGTGGCACCGGGTATGGGTGCTTTTGCCGGCAGGGTAAGCGCAGACCTGACGGTGCGTGGCGCGGACGTGGCAGGCCGTTGCCGGTCACGCCTGCACGGATAGCGGTCAGAGCGGATTGCCGTCGCTGTCGCGGAAGATCTCGCGCCGGCCCAGATGGTTCGCCGGGCCGACGAAGCCGTCCTCCTCCATGCGCTCGATCCACTTGGCGGCAGTGTTGTAGCCGACGCCCATCTGGCGCTGCAGCCACGATCCGCTGGCGCGCTGCGCCTCGAACACGACCTGGCAGGCCTGGCGGTACTTGCGCTCGTCCGGATCGTCGCTGGCGGTGAGCTCGTCGTCGAAGCCGAAGACGCCCTCCAGCGGTTCCTCCGTGACCGAATCGACATAGACCGGCTTGCCCTGCGCGCGCCAGTGGACCGCGACGCGTTCCACCTCCTCGTCCGACAGGAACGGGCCGTGCACGCGCTTCAGCGCCGCGCTGCCGGACTTGTAGAGCATGTCGCCCTTGCCCAGCAGCTGTTCGGCGCCGTGCTCGCCCAGGATGGTGCGGCTGTCGATACGGCTGGTGACGTTGAAGCTGATGCGGGTCGGCAGGTTGGCCTTGATCACGCCGGTGATGACGTCGACCGACGGGCGCTGCGTCGCCATGATCAGGTGGATGCCGGCGGCGCGACTCTTCTGGCTCAGGCGCTGGATCAGCACCTCGACTTCCTTGCCCACGGTCACCATCAGGTCGGCCAGCTCGTCCACGATCAGCACGATCTGCGACAGCACGGCGTAGTCGAGCTGCTCTTCCTCGAACAGTTCCTCGCCCGTGTCGGGGTCGAAGCCGGTCTGCACCCGGCGGCCCAGCGGCTTGCCCTTGGCGGCAGCGGCGCGGATGCGTTCGTTGAAGCCGGCCAGATTGCGCGCCCCGATGCTGGACATCATGCGGTAACGCCGCTCCATCTCCTCCACCGCCCATTTCAGCGCGCGGATCGCCTTCGGCGGATCGACCACCACCGGCGACAGCAGGTGCGGGATGTCGTTGTAGACCGACAGTTCCAGCACCTTGGGATCGATCAGGATCAGCCGGCACTCGGCCGGTGTGAAGCGGTAAAGCAGCGAGATCAGGATGCCGTTGAGGCCGACCGACTTGCCGGACCCGGTCGTGCCCGCCACCAGCAGGTGGGGCATGGCGGCAAGATCGGCCACGACCGGTTCGCCGGCAATGTCCTTGCCCAGGATGATCGGCAGGTTGCCCTTGGCATCCGCGAATGCCTCGCTGGCGACCAGTTCCTTGAAGCTGACCATCTGCCGGTCGGCATTGGGCAGTTCGATGCCCATCACCGTGCGTCCGGGAATGGAGGACACGCGCGCGCTGATCGCGCTCATGTTGCGGGCGATATCCTCCGCCAGGCCGATCACGCGCACGGCCTTGGTACCGGGCGCGGGCTCCAGCTCGTACATCGTCACCACCGGGCCGGTGCGCACCGCGGTGATCTCGCCCTTCACGTTGAAGTCGTCGAGCACGTTTTCCAGCAGGCGGGCATTCCGCTCCAGCGCCAGCTTGTCGATCTTGTGGCCGGTATCGGGCGGCGGGTCGGCCAGCAGGTCCAGGCTGGGCAGGGCCAGATTGTCGAACAGGTCCTGCTGCTTGGCCACCTGCGGCTTGGTCGCGGGCGTGGGCGGACGGCTAGGGTCGGCGATCTCCGGCGCGCGGCGCGGCGTGTCGTCGTCGATGTCGGTATCGTCGATGTCGAGCTGCACGGGGGCGGGACGTTCACGCCGTCTGGCAGGGCGCGGGGCGGCATCCTCATCGTCCTCGCCGGTCTCGAACGCGTCCTCGGATGCGCGCCGCTTCGCCCGCGCGCGGCGCAGGGCACCCGGCAGGGTCAGCAATTGCTGCCAGTCAAAGGCGAAGACCCGCCCAGCCAGATAGAGCCCGCCGACGAGGCACAGCAGCGCGGCCGCCAGCACGGCCCAGCCGCGCGCGACCAGCGGCAGCAGGCCGGCCAGCCCCTCGATCCCCTTGGCGCCCAGCAGCCCGGCCATGCCGCCGGTGCTGGCGGGCAGTCCGTCCACCTGGCCGAAGCCGAGCGCGAGCACGGTGGCGAGCAGCACGGTGGCGAGCAGCAGCAGCGCGACCGCCTGCCACCAGCGGCGGCCATGCGGCGTCTCCTCCGCCTCCGCATCGCGCCACAGCTTGGTGGCGAAGGCATACAGCAGTGGCAGCAGCAGCGCGGCGGCCAGGCCGAACAGCAGCAGCGCGCCGTCGGCGGCATAGGCACCCGGCACGCCCATCCAGTTGCCGACGCGGTCCGTGGCAGCGGCGGTGGAGAAGGAGGGGTCGGTCTGGTGATAGGAGACCAGCGCCAGCAGCAGGAAGGCCAGCGCGGCGAACAGCAGCCCGGCGCCCGCGAGCTGCCCGGCCCGCGCCACGGAGCGGCGGAAGGCCGCGCGCCAGTCCGCCGCCGGCGCGCCGCCGCGCGCCGTACGTGCCGGTGCGGCGCTTCCGCCGATCGCCCGCGATGCCATGGTCAATGTTCCCCTTTCGTGCGGACTATCCCAGCCGGGGCCAGCGCCGTCAAGCAGAGCAGGCCTCAGCTCAGCCCGTCGATCGCCGCCCAGCAGGGCCAGCGCAGGGCCAGCGCACGGCCCCGGTCCATGCCGCCCAGCGCGACCACCGGCACGGCAGACAGGCGTGCCAGCAGGCGGAAGCGCACCGGGCCCAGCGTGGCCGCGCCCGGGTGGGAGCGGGTGGGGAAGACCGGCGACAGCAGCACGGCATCGGCCCCGCGCAGGTTGGCGCGGGCGATCTCCCGCGCGGAGTGCGCCGTCGCCAGCCAGAGCCGGCCCATTATCTTGCGCCCGTAATGCCCGTCCGCCGGCCAGCGCGCCTCACCCGCCAGCACCGCGATGTGGCCGTGGGCGCGGCAAAGCCGGCGCACCTGCGCGAAGCGGGCGCGCCGCTCCGCCGGGGGCAGGTGATAATGGCGGAACACCAGCCCGCTGCCGCGCGGCAGGCGGGCGAGCGCCCGGCCCAGCACCGCATCGTTGCGTGCATCGGTGAGCAGCCACAGGCTGGGCAGAGGATCGCGGGAGAGGGTCTGGCGCGGGCGCATGGCGCGGCTATAGGCACCGATCATGCACGATCCCGCAACCCTTCTGGCCACCATCGACGCCCGCATAGAGCGCGCCTGCAGCATCGCCACCCGCGAGCGCCGCGATGTGACGCTGATCGCGATCAGCAAGACCCACCCCGCCGGGGCGATCGCGCCGTTGCTGGAAGCCGGCCAGCGCGCGTTCGGGGAGAACCGCGTGCAGGAGGCGCAGGGCAAGTGGCCCGGTCTGCGGGAGCAATGGCCGGATGTGCAGCTGCACCTGGTCGGCCAGCTGCAATCGAACAAGGCGGAGGATGCCGTGGCGCTGTTTGACGCGATCCATTCGCTTGACCGGCCCGGCCTGGTGACCGCGCTGGCCCGCGCGATGGACAAGGCCGGACGGCGGGTGCCGTGCTTCGTACAGGTCGATATCGGTGCGGAGGCCCAGAAGGGCGGTTGCCCGGTGGCCGAGCTGCCCGCGCTGGTCGCCGCCGCGCGCGATGCCGGCATCCCGCTGGCCGGGCTGATGTGCGTGCCGCCCTTCGGCATCGAGCCGACGCCGTTCTTCGCCCTGCTGGACAAGCTGGCCGGCGATCATGGACTGGATGGCCGCTCCATGGGGATGAGCGGCGATTTCGAGACCGCGATCATGCTGGGCGCCACGCATGTGCGGGTCGGCACCGCGCTGTTCGGGCAGCGCGACTAGACCGGCACCGGCTGGCTGGCGGCCGCCAGCAGCGCCTTCTCGATCTTTGCCAGCCGTTCGGGGTTGCGCAGCTTCGCGCCGGTCAGGTCCGTGACGTAGAAGGTGTCCACCGCGCGCTCGCCATAATGGGTGATGTGCGCGGAATTGACCATCAGCAGTTCCTCGAACAGCACGCGCGCCAGCCGGTTCAGCAAGGCGGGACGGTCCGCGGCGCTGACCTCCAGCACGGTGAAGCGGTCGGATGCGGCATGGTCCCAGGCGACCTGCGGATGCACATGGAAGCTGTCCGCGCGGGGGCGCGCCAACGGCCGGCGCGCCAGCTGCGGCGGCAGGTCGATCCGGCCGGCCAGGGCATCGCGGATCGCCTCTTCCAGCCGCTGCAGCTGGTACGGTTCGCGAAACGGGCTGCCCAGCGGGTCCTGCACCAGGAAATTGTCCACCGCCTTGCCCATCCGGGTGGTGTGGATGCGCGCATCGATCACATTGCCGCCCGACAGGTGGATCGCCCCGGCGATGCGGAAGAACAGGCCGGGATGGTCATCCCCGATCACCGTCACCAGCGTCGCACCGCGCGCGGCATAGTAATGCGCGTGGATCGACAGCGCATGCTGCAGGCGCTTGGCTTCCGCATAATGCGGCAGGTTCAGCGCGATGATGTCCTCCGGCTCGGCGATCCAGTAATTGTCGTCGAAGCGGTCGCCGATCTCCTCCAGCACGCCGGCCCCGTCGCCCAGCAGCTGGGCCACGCGCGCCTGCTTGGCGGCAACGCGCTGGCCGCCGGGCTTGCCGGGCGCTCCACGCATCCGTTCCTCGGCGAGGGTGTGCAGCTCCCCCAGCAGCTGGCGCTTCCAGCTGTTCCAGATGCCCGGGCCGACCGCGCGGATATCTACCACGGTCAGCACCAGCAGCTGGCGCAGGCGTTCGGCATCCTGCACCACGCCCACGAAGTCGGTGATGGTCTTGGGATCGGTCAGGTCGCGCTTGAAGGCGGTGTGGCTCATCAGCAGGTGATGCAGCACCAGCCAGCTGACCAGCTGCGTCTCCACCTCGTCCAGCCCCAGCCGCGGGCACAGCCGCAGCGCGACCTCCGCCCCCAGCACCGAATGATCGCCATCGCGACCCTTGGCGATATCGTGCAGCAAGGTGGCGACATACAGCACGCGGCGATGCGTCAGCCGCCCGATCAGCTCGCTGGCGAGCGGGTGGTCCTCCTCCAGCTCGCCACGTTCGATCCGGGACACCAGCCCGATGGCGCGAATGGTGTGCTCGTCCACCGTGTAATGGTGATACATGTCGAACTGCATCTGCGCGCCGACCCGCCCGAAATCGGGCACGAAGCGGCCGAACACGCCCGCCTCGTTCATCCAGCGCAGCACCGTCTCCGGATCGTTGTGCCCCGCCAGCACTGCCAGGAACAGCTCGTTGGCGCGGGGATCACGGCGGACCTCGCCCTTGATCAGCGCCGCATCGCGCAGGATCATGCGGGTGGTGGCCGGGTGGATCTCCAGCCCCTCGCGCTCGGCAATGGCGTAGATCTCCAGCAGGCGCACCGGGTCGCCCTGGAACCAGTCGTCGGCGGGCGCGGCGATGCGGCCGTTGACCACCGTATAGCCATCCGCCCGCTGCCGTCCGTCGCGCCGCAGCGCCGCCAGCAGGCGGGATGGCCGGCGGGGTGCGGTGCCTTCGTCGAAATGCGCCAGGAACACGCCGGTCAGGTGCCCGACCAGGCGCGCCTGCAGGAAATAGAACTGCATGAAGCGTTCCACGCTGCTCTTTCCCGGCCGCTCGGCAAAGCGCATCCGCGCCGCCACCTCGCGCTGCTGGTCGAAGGTCAGGCGGTCCTCCGCCCGGCCGGTGATCGTGTGCAGGTGGCAGCGCACCGCCAGCAGGAAGCCTTCCGCCCGGCGGAAGCTGCGATATTCGGGGGACGAGAGCAGGCCGACATCGACCAATTCGGCGGCGCGTTCCACCCGGTGCAGGTACTTGCCGATCCAGTACAGCGTCTGCAGGTCGCGCAGGCCGCCCTTGCCGTCCTTGACGTTGGGTTCCACGACGTAGCGGCTGTTGCCCATCCGCTTGTGCCGGGCGGCGCGCTCCGCCAGCTTTTCGGTCACGAAGCGTGTCTCGGACCCGGGCACCACTTCCGCCCAGAACCGCTGGCTGGCCTCGGCATACAGCGCCTCGTCACCCCACAGGTAACGTCCTTCCAGCAGCGCGGTGCGGATGGTCAGGTCGGCGCGCGCCATGCGCACCATCTCGTCCAGCGACCGGCTGGAATGGCCGACCTTCAGGCCCAGGTCCCACAGGAAGTACAGCAGCGCCTCGATCACCTGCTCGCACCAGGGCGCCTTCGATCCGGGCGTGATGCAGGCCAGGTCCACGTCCGAATGCGGCGCCATCTCCGCCCGGCCGTAGCCACCCACCGCGATCAACGTCAGCCGCTCCCCCGGTGCGCGGTCGGGCGCCGGATGGACATCCTCCACCACATGATCGTGCACCACGCGGATCAGCTGGTCGATCAGCCAGGCATGGCCGCGGGTGATCTCGTGCCCGGCGGAAGGTTTCTCCGCCAGCCGGCGCGCCAGCTCCGCCCGGCCGGTGTCCAGCGCCGCCCGCAGCAGCGCCACGATCCGGGGGCGTGCCCCGGCGGCGCCATGTTCGGCGACCAGCGCAGCCAGTGCGTCGGTCAGTTCCGCACGGTCGAGCACCTTGCGAGGGGTGGGGATCTGCAGCAGTTTCACGGGTCAGGTCGATAGGGCAAGCGGCGGCCAACGAACAGGGCGGGCAAAGCGCCATGCCCTTTTGCTGGCGAATGATCCGTGCCAAGGCGCGGAACGCGAGACACAGGATGGGCAGGTGATGATCGAATTGCTGGCAGGCGGCGCCGCGCAGGCGATCCGGTGGGAAGAGCTGGGCCTCAGGCCCGGGATCGAGCTCGGCTTCTTCACCTTGCGCTATTACTCGCTGGCCTATCTCGGCGGGATCCTGCTGGCCTACTGGCAGGTGTCGAAGATGGTGCGCGCGCCCGGCAGCCCGATGGCGCAGCGCCATGTGGACGACCTGTTCTTCTGGTGCACGCTGGGCATCATCCTGGGCGGACGGCTGGGCTATGCCGCGTTCTACCAGCCGGCCCTGTTCACCAGCTGGGACAGCACGGAGACGGTGCCCTGGGCGCTGCTGCGCCTGTGGGATGGGGGCATGAGCTTCCACGGCGGGCTGATCGGCACCACGCTGGCGATGGCCTGGGTCGCCTGTCGTGGCGGGGTCAGCTTCATCCGGGTGACCGACTACGTCTCCGTCGTGGTCGGCTTCGGCATGCTGTTCGGCCGCCTGGCCAACTTCATCAATGGCGAGCTGTGGGGCCGGCCGACCGATGGCGTGCCCTGGGCGATGATCTTCCCGCGCGATCCGCTGGGCCTGCCGCGCCATCCCAGCCAGCTGTACGAGGCGGTGCTGGAAGGGCTGGTGGTGGTCGTGATCATGCTGCCGCTGTTCTGGAAGACGCGCGCCCGCTGGCGGCCGGGCGTGCTGACCGGCTGCTTCGTGACGCTGATCTCGCTGGGGCGCTTCACCGCGGAGTTCTTCCGCGAGGCGGATGCGCAGCTGGCCTGGGTGCCGCAGACGACCGGCCTGAACATGGGCCAGTGGCTGACGATCCCGCTGATCGTGGCGGGCATCGGGCTGACCGCCTGGGCGCTGCGCCAGCCGGAGATCGGCGCTGCGCGCCAGCCCGCCACGGCGTGACCGGCGCCTCCCGCAGCGGGGCGGAGCGCTTCCGCCGGCTGATCGCCACATCGGGCCCGATCGGCGTCCACCAGTTCATGGGGGAGGCGAACGCGCTGTATTATGCCAGCCGCGATCCGCTGGGCGCCGCTGGCGATTTCGTGACGGCGCCGGAAATCAGCCAGATGTTCGGGGAGCTGCTCGGCCTGTGGCTGGCCGATGCCTGGCACCGTGCCGGCGCGCCGGACAATGCCGCCTATGTGGAGGCGGGGCCGGGGCGCGGCACGCTGGCGGCGGACGCCTTGCGGGCCATGGCGGGTGCCGGACTGCGCCCGCCGCCGCATCTGGTGGAAGGCTCCCCCGCCCTGCGTACCTTGCAGGCGCAGGCCGTGCCGGGTGCAATGTTTCATGACGATCTGGCCACCCTGCCGGAGGATCGCCCGCTGCTGATCCTGGCGAACGAGTTCCTGGACGCGCTGCCCGTGCGGCAGCTGGTGCGGATGGGCGATGGCTGGCGGGAGCGGATGGTCGGGCTGGATGGTGACGGGCAGTTCGCCTTTGTTGCGGGCGACCGGCCGATGGATGCCGCCGTGCCGGCCGGGTACGCCGATGCCGCCGAAGGCACGATTATCGAGACCTGCCCGGGTGCGGCGGCGGCGGTGGAGGAGGTCGCCCACCGGCTGGTGCGGCAGGGCGGCGTCGCGCTGTTCATCGACTACGGCCACCTGCGTCCGCGCACCGGATCGACGCTGCAGGCCGTGCGCGCGCATCGCAAGGTACCGGTGTTCGAGACGCCGGCGGAAGCGGACCTGACCGCGCATGTCGATTTTGCCACCCTGGCCGATGTCGCCCGCCGGGCCGGAGCGCGCGTCAGCTTCATGGCGGAGCAAGGCGCCTTCCTGCGGACCCTGGGACTGGACGCCCGCGCCGCGCAGCTCGCAGGCCGTACACCTGCCCGCGCCGGCGAGCTGGCGGCGGCGGTCGAGCGGCTGGCCGGACCGGATCAGATGGGCACATTGTTCAAAGTGATGGCGCTGGCCGCGCCCGGCTGGCCGGACGGCGCGGGCGGCTGATCATTTGCTCCGGAACACCGGGGCGCATCCGGCGGTTCTCCTGCCAAGTGCCGCACACGCGCTGTGCGGCAACCAAGGAGATGGACCATGGGCGAGTACGAGCCGGACGACAGCCGCGATGTAACGCTGAAGCCGAACAATGTGCCGGGCGAACCGGCGCCGACCGGCCCGCGCGAGGACGAAGCGCGCAAGCAGGCGCAGACGGACAAGGGCCAGCCAGGCAAGACCCAGCCGCACCAGCAACAGCAGGCGCAGAGCCAGTCGCAGGGCGGCATGAGTCAGTCGATGGGCGGCATGAGCCAGTCGATCGGCAAGCCCGCACCCAACACGGTGACGGACGTGGACAAGGAGGAGCAGGCCCATGCACCGGGCGCTTCCCGCGTCCAGGCCGACACCTTCGAGGAGAAGGACGTGCAGGTGGTTGATCCCGCACCCTGGGGCGCCGAGGCAACGCCCCCATCCACGCCCGATCCGAACCGCGAAAGCGACACCGGGATCGGCGAGGCCAGCTATGACAGCTATGCCGACACGCTGAGCGATCAGGCCGGGGGCGGCGACGATGCCCGGCGCCGGCAGGCGGCCGAGCAGGGCGATGCCGGCGACGTCCCGGCACCGGCAGATTCCGACGAGGATGCCGAAGCAACCGAGCAGGACAGTGCCGCGCGCGGCTACGGCGATTCCGGCGAGGACCGCCTGGCAATCCTGCGCGACGGCAAGTCCTGAACTTTTTACCAGAGGAGCGACTGACAATGGCAGATGCAAGCGCAATCCGTGAACATATGGAAGTGATCGGCGCCGACGGCGTGCACGTGGGCACCGTGGACAAGGTCGAAGGCGACCGGATCAAGCTGACCAAGAAGGATTCGGGCGCCCAGATCGAAGGGGCCGAGGGCACCCATTCGGGCCATCACCACTTCATCTCGCTGGGCCTGGTGGCCGAGGTCGAAGGCGACCAGGTGCGCCTGAGCGCCACGGCGGCGAATGCGCAGCTGTTCGAGGAAGAGGAAGGCGAGGGCTGACGGCCTGAAGGTCTTCGTAACTTAGCCGGACGGCCCGTCGCTGATGCGGCGGGCCGTTTTCGCATGTCCTGTGGCGATCGTCAGCAAGGCATCATCGATGCCAGGGCATCCGCAGCCGTTCTCCGCAGGACGCTGATCCAGGCTGGGTGCCGCTGGTGGAGCGGGGATGCGGTGGTGCAGGCCAGCCTTGGCCGCCACGCTTTGTTCGGGGACGGCGCCTGCCTGTCCCTTGACGGTTGATCGGTAGCGGAACAAACAGAGAACGTTCTTTGTTTGCGAGTCGCCGTGACCATTCCCATACCCACGATTGCCGAGCTTCGCGAAAGCTTGCAGGCCATCTCCGGCGACATCCGGGACCGGCCGGTGCTGCCATTTGGGGTGGCCGGGCTGGATGGCCGGCTGGCCGATGCGGGATTGCGGCTGAACGCGCTGCACGAGGTGTCTTCGCGCGGATCGGGCTGGGGCGACGATGCCGCTGCGGTGCTGTTCGTGGCCGGGATCGCCGCCCGCACGCAGGGCGAAGTGCTATGGGTGGTGCGATCGCGCGACCTGTTCGCCCCGGGCCTGTACCAGGCGGGGCTGGCCCCCGCCCGGGTGATCTATGCCGAGGCGCGCGACGATGCGGAACTGCTGGCGCTGCTGGAGGAAGGCCTGCGGCATCGTGGCCTGGGGGCCGTGGTGGGGGAGGCCCGGCGCATGCAGATGGCGCAGGCCCGTCGGCTGCAGCTGGCGGCGGAGGGCGGCGGCACGGTGGCATTGCTGCTGCGGCGGCCGGGGCGCAATGGCGCCGACCCGATGGCGGCGCCGTCCGCGGCGGTGACCCGCTGGCGCGTAACCCATGCGCCATCGGCGCCAGTCCCGTGGGACGGGCTGGGCCGGGCGTGCTGGCATGTCGAATGCGTCCGCCAGCGTGGCGGCGACCGGTTCGAACTGATGGTGGAGGGCTCCGATGAAGCGGGTCGCCTCGCTCTACCTGCCCAGCTGGTCGATCGACCGGCTGCGCAGGATCGGGCGCTGGCACGCGCCGTCGGCTGAGGCTGGCGGGGGTGCCCCCCCTTCGACGCCGCCCGAGGCGTCGTTCAGGACAGGCTTCGCCGCGCTGGGCGCGGATGCGGCAGCGGAGCGTGCGCAGCATTGTTCCGTGCCGAAGGAAGGTGGCTGGCGCCCCGGCGCGCGCTGGGCGCGCAGCGATCCCGATGCCGGTGATCGGGCTGGCGGCAGCGGGCTGGCCGACACGCGCAATGCGGTGGAGGCGGTGGTCGCGGCGCTGCCCGCCCACCAGCGCCCGCCCCAGCGTGAGCTGGGCCGCACCAGCCAGGCGGCCGACCATCCGTTCCGGAAAGGTCTGACCCGACCGCCGGAGGAGCGGGTCGCGGCTCCGGCTCCCCTACGCGAGCTGTCGCGCCGGACGGAGGCGGCCGAGCCCCTGTTCCGCCCGGGCACACGGGGCTGGCAGAACGAGGATCTGCAGGCGTCGGTCGACGGGCTGCCGGCGCATCGGCGGCCTTCGTTGCAGGAGCTGTCACGCAAGACGGAAGTGCTGGACAACCCGTTCCGTCCGATGCCGCCCGACGAGTTCGGCCCTGCGCGCCGCATCGCCATGCCGTCGCTGCAGTTTCCGGGCGAGGATGCGCCGGCCAAGGCAGGCCGGGGTGCCGCATTGCGGGGCGAGGAGAAGCGCGACCGCCACCGGAACGAGGCGCCGTCCCTGCGCCAGCTGGCAGCCATGCCGCCGGTGCACGGCCCGGGCGAGGATGTCGTGGTGCGCCGCGCGATGAAGGCGCCGAAGCGCAGCGCGCGCGACGGACATGGCGGGGAGGCCGGCCATGTCGCAGCGCCCAATGTGGCGCAGAGCATGAAGCAGCTGGCCGCGATGCCCGCCGTCCAGTTCCCCGGCGAAGGCCCGCACCCCGACAATCACGGACGCAGCGAACCGACCGCGCCGACCTACGGCCAGGGCCGTTTCTTCCAGACCGGCCGCACGCTCGCCAGCGTGGTGTCCCGTGTGTGCGGGGACGAGGATCCCGGCGGCCATGAACGGAGCGAGCCCGACGAGCCGCCACTGGTGACCGTGCGCAAGATCGGCCCGCGGGTCGAGGTGGCAGCCGCGAACGGTACGGCGCGTGCGCTCGGCATCGGTCCCGGCACCGCCCTCACCATGGCGCGCGCGCAGGTGCCGGGGCTGGAGGTGCGCGATGCGGATCCGGAGGGCGATGCCGCCAGCCTGGCCGCGCTGGCCGAACTGCTGGCCCGCCGCTGGGCACCGACCGTGGCGATCTCGGATGCGGACGGGCTGTTCGTGGAACTGACCGGCGTCGCCCACCTGTATGGCGGGGAGGGGCGCTTCTGCCGCCGGTTGCTGCGCCTGCTGGCCCGGCATGGCATCGCCGCGCGGGTGGCCGTGGCCGACACGGCCGGCGCGGCCTGGGCGCTCGCCCGCTTCGGTCCGCCGGACCCTGCGCAGATCCTGCCAACCGGCATGCAGGGGCAGGCGCTGGCATCACTGCCGGTCGCAGCCCTGCGGCTGGAGCCGCGCGCGCTGGAGCTGCTGGCGCGGCTGGGGGTGGACTGCATCGGGCAACTCGCGGCCATGCCCCGCGCGCCGATGGTGCGCCGTTTCGGCCGGACCGTCACCGACCGGATCGACCAGGCGCTGGGCCATGTCCCCGAACCGTTCGAGCCGGTGATCCCGCCCACCCGCGTCGCGGTGCGGCAGGGCTTTGCCGAACCGATCGCAACGCCGGAGGCGATCGAGCACTGGCTGCGCCAGCTGATGGGGCAGCTGGCCGTGGCACTGGCGCAGGCGGGGCAGGGCGCCCGCTCCGTCGAGCTGGTCGCCGAGCGGGTGGACGGGGTGCCGCAGCGGCTGCGGCTGGGCTTCGCCCGTGCCACCCGCGATCCGGCGTACATGCTGCGCCTGACATTGCGGCGGATGGAGGAGATCGAGCCCGGTTATGGCATCGATGCCATCGCCTTGCTGGTGCGGCGGGCCGATCCGCTTGGGGCAGAGGCGCTCTCGCCCGCGCTGGCGCACGAGGGAGAAGCGGATCTTGCCCCGCTGATCGATGCGCTCGCCAACCGCATCGGGCCCGATCGGCTATGGCGCGCTGTCCCGATCGAAAGCGACGTGCCCGAACGCTGCTGGACCCGCGCCGCGCCGCTGGACCTGCTGCGCGAGCGGATGCCGGTACTGCGGCTGGACGATGTCCGCCATCTGGATGCACGGACGCCCGACCATCCCTGGCACCCGCGCTGGCCGCGCCCCGTGCTGCTGCTGCGCCGGCCGGAGCGGATCGATCATGTGCTGGCGGAAATGCCCGACCAGCCGCCCAAGCGCTTCACCTGGCGCGGCACCACGCACCGCGTAATCCGGGCCGAGGGTCCGGAACGGGTGGCGGGCGAGTGGTGGCGGCGCAGCCCGGAGCGGGAGGCCGTGCGCGACTATTTCCGGGTGGAGGACGAGGCCGGGCAACGGTTCTGGCTGTTCCGGCGCGGCGACGGGATGCGCAGCGAAACGGGCGACCTCAGCTGGTTCATCCACGGGCTGGGGGACTGAGCGCGTGGCCTATTCCGAACTGCAGGTGTCCACCCATTTCTGCTTCCTGCGCGGCGTGTCGTCGTGCGAGGAGCTGTTTTCGGCCGCGTCGGAGATGGGCCTGCCGGCGCTCGGCATCACCGACCGCAACTCGGTCGCCGGGATCATCCGCGCAATGGTGAATGCGGAGGAGGTCAGCCAACAGGGCAATCCCGTCCGCATGGTCGCCGGGTGCCGGCTGGACCTCGTCTCCGGCGCCTCCTTGCTGGTGTGGCCGGAGGATTTGGCCGCGTGGAGCCGGCTGACGAGGCTGCTGACGATCGGGAAGGCGCGCGCGCGGCCGCAGCAAGGGGAGAAGGGCCAGTGCTTCCTGCACTGGGAGGATGTGGCCGAGTACGCCGCAGGCCTCGTCGCCGCGCTGGTGCCGGGCACGGATGGCGCGAACGAGGATGAACTGCGCTGGATGGCGGAGCTATTCGGGGCAGGCTGTGGCGATGCGCGGGGGCATGTCTGCCTGACGCAGCGGCGCCGGCCGGACGATGCCCGCCGCCTGCACCGGGCGGCGGCGGATGCGCAGGCCTTCGGACTGTGGCCGCTGGTGACCGGCGATGTGCTGTACCACGAGCCGGAGCGCCGCCTGTTGCAGGACGTCGTCACCGCCATTCGCGAAAAGAGCACGATCGACGCGCTTGGCCTCAGGCGGGAGCGTTCGGCCGATCGCTGCCTGCATCCGCCGGGCGAGATGGCGCGCCGCTTCGCCCGCTATCCGCAGGCGCTGGCCGCGGTGGAGGCGGTGGTGGAACGCTGCATCTTTTCCCCCCGCGATCTGCGCGACCAGTACCTCTACCCCGAAGAGGAGGTGATCGCCGGGCAGACGCCGCAGCAGTCGCTGGAGAAGCTCAGCACCGCCGCGCTGAACAAGCGCTTCGATGGCGACCCGCCGCAGGCTTACCGCGAACTGCTGGCCAAGGAGCTGGGGCTGGTCGGCAAGCTCAACTATGCGGCCTATTTCCTGACGGTCCATTCCATCGTGAAATATGCGCGCAGCCAGAACATCCTGTGTCAGGGGCGTGGCTCGGCCGCCAATTCGGTGATCTGCTTCGTGCTGGGCATCACCTCCATCGACCCGGTGCTCCACCAGCTGCTGTTCGAGCGGTTCCTGTCGGAGAACCGGGCCGAGCCGCCCGATATCGACATCGATTTCGAGCATGAGCGGCGCGAGGAGGTGATCCAGTGGATCTACGAAACCTATGGCCATGAACACGCCGCGCTGACCGCGGTGGTCAGCCGCTTCCGCGCGCGTGGCGCGGTGCGGGAAGTGGGCAAGGCGCTGGGCCTGCCGGAGGACATGACCGCCGCACTGGCGGGGCAGGTGTGGGGCTGGTCGGAGGAGGGCGTTGCCGACCGGCATGTCGATGCACTGAACCTGGATCGCGGCGATCCGCGGCTGGCGCTGACGCTGGAGCTGGCGCGCGAACTGATCGGCACGCCGCGCCATCTGTCGCAGCATCCCGGCGGTTTCGTGCTGACCCGCGACCGGCTGGACCGGCTGGTCCCGATCGAGCCCGCCTCCATGATCGACCGCCGCGTGGTCGAGTGGGAAAAGGAGGATATCGAGGAGGCGGGCATGATGAAGGTCGACATCCTCGGCCTCGGCATGCTGGGCTGCCTGCGGCGGGCGTTCGACCTGCTGGCGCGGCACAAGGGCGTGCACCTGACCATGGATCATCCCGCGTTGCAGACCGACGACGAGGCGACCTTCGCCATGATCCAGCAGGCGGACACGTTGGGCGTGTTCCAGATCGAGAGCCGCGCGCAGATGGCGATGCTGCCCCGCATGCTGCCGGAAAATTTCTACGACATCGCCATTCAGGTGGCGATCGTGCGCCCGGGGCCGATCCAGGGCGACATGGTCCACCCGTATCTGAAACGGCGCGAGCAGAAGCGGAAGAACAAGAATATCGAGTTCGACTATCCCAGCCCGGCGCTGAAGGCGGTGCTGGAGAAGACACTGGGCGTCCCGCTGTTCCAGGAACAGGCGATGAAGGTTGCCATAGAAGGCGCCGGCTTCACCCCGGCGCGGGCGGACGAGCTGCGGAAAGCGATGGCGACGTTCAAGTACACGCAGGGCGTCGGCCAGTTCAAGGAGGAGCTGATCGCCGGCATGGCGGCCAAGGGCATCGGCCCCGACTTCGCCGAGCGGCTGGTCAAGCAGATCGAAGGCTTTGGCTCCTACGGCTTCCCCGAAAGCCACGCGGCCTCCTTCGCCAAGATCGCCTATGCGTCGAGCTGGATGAAGTGCCATCATCCCGATGTCTTCTGCTGCGCGCTGCTCAATGCCCAGCCGATGGGGTTCTACGCCCCGGCCCAGATCGTGCGCGATGCACGCGAGCATGGTGTGGCGATCTGGCCGGTCTGCGTCGTCAACAGCAGCTGGGATACCTGCCTGGTCGAAGAGGACGCGGCCCTGCAGGATGATGACGGCATCGGCCTGCCGCTGCGGCTGGGCCTGCGCATCGTCCACGGCGTCTCTGCGACCGATGTGGCCCGGATCATCGTCGCCCGCGATGCCGCGCCGTTCCGTTCGGTGGAGGATCTGTGGCGCCGGTCGGGCGTCTCGCTAGCCACGCTAGAGAAGCTGGCCAAGGCGGACGCCTTCCACACGCTGGGGCTGAACCGGCGGCAGGCGCTGTGGGCGATCCGCGGGCTGGGCGAGACGCCGCTGCCGCTGCTGGAAGCGGCCGAGCGGCGGGAAGAACCGGTCAGCCTGGTGCCGCTGACCGCAGGGCGCGAGGTGGTGGAGGATTACCGCGCCACGCAGCTGACCCTGCGCCAGCATCCGCTGTTCTTCCTGCGCGAGATGCTGTCGCGCCAGCGGGTGATCCCGTGCGAAGCCTTGCGCGGCGTCAAGGACGGCCGCCGGGTGGAGGTCGCCGGCATCATCCTGGTCCGCCAGAAGCCCGGTTCCGCCAAGGGCGTGCTGTTCATCACGATCGAGGACGAGAGCGGCGTTGCCAACATCATCCTGTGGCCCGACCGGTTCGAGGCGCAGCGCACCGTGGTGATGTCCTCTGCCATGATCAGCGTGACCGGCGTGGTGCAGCGCGACGGATCCGGCGGCGATGGCGGGATCATCCATGTCATCGCGGACCGCATCCATGATCGCACCGCCATGTTGCGCGACGTGGGCGATATCGACATGCCGCGGCTGACCAGCCCCGGCGACGGCGCCACCCATCCCGGATCGCCCGATCGCGGCGACCCGGGATGGAAGTCACGCATCCGCAGCGATTACCACCCGCCGTTCCGCAACGGGTGCGATCCCGAGGACGTGATCCCGATCCGCAGCCATGACTTCCACTGATCTCAGGCCTGCGCCGCGATCGAGTAGAAGGCGCAGGCATGCGGTCGCAGCTCGACCGACAACGCGCCCCTGACGGTCGCCTCGCGTCCGGTCCAGATATCCCGCACGCGGGCCTGGTCCGGCGCGGCCAGCGCCTTCAGCGGCTGGTCGACGGGCAGCGCGCGGTCCGACAGGTTGAACAATGCGACATAGATGCGGTCTCCGGTTTCCGACTGGGCGCGCCACACCGCGCGCTGGGCATCGCGCCACAGCGGCTGGTTGGCGGTGGAGTGCTGGTTCACCGCGATTGCTTCCGCATTGGTCAGCAGCCGGTGCGTGGCATCGTTCATGGACCGGAGATCGCCGCCCATGATCAGCGGGGAGCGGGCGATGGACCACAGGGTCATCAGCGTCTGCTGCTCGTCCCGGGTGAACTTCGTGTCGCTTTCGCCCATGCGCAGGCGGCCCAGCGGCAGCATGTCGGCATCGGGCCAGGCACCGGGACGGCGGAAGGCGTTCCACTTCTCCAGCCGGCCGAACTGGTCCAGCAGCAGCTGCCATTCATCCCAGAAATCGTCGGAGATGCGCCACATCTGCGCGTGGTTCTGCGCATGGGCGCCCCACGCCAGGTTCGCCTCGCCCGGCGACAGGCTGAGGATCATAGGCCGGCCCGTGGCATCCATTGCATTGCGGATGCCTTCGACCTCCGCCCAGTTGTCCTCGTATGGCCGGCTGATATCGTCCACCTTCACGAAATCGACGCCCCACTCGGCCATCTGCGCGAAGACCGAATCGTAATAGGCCTGCCCGCCGGGATGGGTCATGTCGACGCCGTACATGTCGCTGTTCCAGGTGCAGACGGACAGCGGATTGGCCACCTGCCGCGCGGTCCAGGCCGTGCCCAGCACCGGCAGATCGCGTTCGTAGGCCAGCCGCGGAATGCCGCGCATCAGGTGGACGCCGAACCTCAGCCCCAGCCCGTGAACATGATCCGCCAGCTGCTTGAACCCGCGCCCGCCCGCGGCACTGGGGAAGCGGTTGGGGGCAGGTTGCAGCCGACCATGCCCGTCCATCGCCAGACTGGCGCCGGGCCGGTAATCGTAGCCGGTCGCGTCGGGCTCGTACCACTGGATATCCACGGTGAAGATGTCGTAGCCGGCCGGCAGCAGCCGCTCCGCCATGACCGCCGCCACCTCCCGCGCCTGCCGCTCCGTGATGGTGGTGGCGAAGGAGTTCCAGCTGTTCCAACCCATCGGCGGACGCGGCGCCAGCAACGGCCGGGTACTCGCGGTCGAAGCCGGCAGGCCGGATTGCGCCCAAGCCGGGGCAAGCCCCAGCAACGGCGCGATCCCTGCAACGGCGCTGCTGCCGATGAAGGCACGTCGGTCGATAGTCGTCATAAGCTCTGGCCCCTGAAATCCGCTCTCAGGCTCACGGCGTAGCGGGCACCGCTCCTCGCATACAGCAGGATCTGAGTGCCGCGACGGTCCGTATGCTCGTCCTCCTGGCAGACTGACGGACCTGTTTGAACGCAGGGGGCTGGTGGCGAAAAGGCTGGCACAGCCTGCCCTGCGATCACAAGCCGGGCTTTGTAATGTATGATTGCTGCGTTGCAATAATGCGAACAGTTCGGCGTCAAACGGGCTAGGTTCGCCACCGATCCACACGGCACTCCGACCGTTGCACCGACTCGAGGTCCAATTTGCAGCTAGCTCTCTTGAAAACCGTTCGTGCGGATTTCCCGGCGTCGGTCGTGGTCTTCCTCGTCGCGTTGCCACTGTGCCTTGGCGTGGCACTCGCGTCCGGCGCACCGCTGTTTTCAGGCGTGATCGCCGGCATTGTCGGCGGCATCGTCGTCGGCGGACTGTCGAAATCGCCCTTGTCGGTCAGTGGTCCGGCCGCCGGGCTGACCGTGATCGTCTTCGCTGCGATCGAGCAGTTGCCGACCTTCGAAGCGTTTCTGCTGGCGGTGATGATCGGCGGCGTGCTGCAGGTCGCGCTCGCCGCGACGCGGTCGGGTATCGCTGCCGAGTTCGTGCCGTCTTCGGTCATCACGGGCATGCTGGCGGCGATCGGCCTGATCCTGATCCTGAAGCAGGTGCCGCATGCGATCGGCTATGATGGCGAGTTCGAGGGCAGCTTCGAATTCATCCAGGCCGATGGCAGCAACACCTTCACCGCGATCATCAACGCCGTGCGGCAGCATCTGTCGGCCGGCGCCCTGCTGATCGCCTTCGCCAGCCTGGTGTTCCTGTTCTGGTGGGACAAGGCCCGGCCCAAGGAGGGCCCGTTGCGCTTCGTGCCCGGCCCGCTGGTCGTGGTGCTGATCGGCATCGGCGGCAATGCGCTGCTCGGCCTGGTGATGCCCCGGTGGCAGCTGGGCCCGAGCCATCTGGTGCAGGTGCCGATCGCAAACAGTGTCGGCGAGTTCACCTCCTTCTTCGCCACGCCGGACTTCTCGCAGATCGGCAATGGCGCGGTGTGGACCGTCGCGGTCACGCTGGCGATCGTCGCCAGCCTGGAATCGCTGCTGAGCGTGAAGGCGGTCGACGAGCTGGATCCGCAGCGCCGCACCACCCCGAAGAACTGGGAACTGATGGCCCAGGGCGGGGGCAACATCGTGTCCGGCCTGATCGGCGGCCTGCCGGTCACCTCGGTGATCGTGCGGTCGTCCGCCAATGTTGATGCCGGCGCGCAGAGCAAGCTGTCGACCATCCTGCACGGCACGTTCCTGCTGCTCAGCGTCGCGCTGATCCCGGCGCTGCTCAACCTGATCCCGCTGGCGGCGCTCGCCGCCGTGCTGATCGCGACCGGTTACAAGCTGACCAAGCCCAAGCTGTTCACCGAGCGCTACAAGCAGGGCTGGACGCAGTTCGTGCCCTTTGTCGTCACGATCACGGCGATCCTGTTCACCGATCTGCTGATCGGCATCGTGATCGGCCTGGTCGTCGGCTTTGTCTTCGTGATCGCGCGCAACTTCCGCTCCGCCATCACCTTCGTCTGCGATGATGGCGACTGCCTGGTCCGCGCGCGGCGCAACCTGTATTTCATCCACAAGTATGAATTGCAGACGAAGCTGGGCCAGGTGCCCGACGGCGTCAATCTGCTGATCGACCTGTCATCCACCAGCTATGTCGATCTCGACAATGTCGACATCATCAATGCCTTCATCAAGGGCGCCGACTACCGCCGCATCAACGTCACCGTGCGGGGCGACGTCGCGGAACGCAGCGCGCCGCTGATCAACGCCCCCACTTCCGGGATCCGCTTCGCATGAAGAACTACAAGCAATTGCTGCTCGCCAACCGGGCCTGGGCGATGGAGCTGCTGGACGAGAAGCCCGACTTCTTCGCCCGCCAGGTACAGGGGCAGAAGCCCGAATTCCTGTGGATCGGCTGTTCCGACAGCCGGGTCAGCCCGGAACAGATGACCATGACGCCGCCCGGCGGCATGTTCCTCCACCGCAACATCGCCAACCTGGTGAACGAGGACGACCTCAACCTGATGTCGGTACTGCAATATGCAGTCACCGTGCTGGGCGTGAAGCACCTGATCGTCTGTGGCCATTATGGTTGCGGCGGGATCAAGGCGGCGCTGGATGGCGGCACAACCGGGCCGGTGGATACCTGGCTGCAGACCGCGCGCAACGTGGCCGACGATCATTGGGAAGAGCTGGGCAACCAGCCCACGCCCGAGGCCAAGGTGAACCGCTTCGTAGAATTCAACGTGCGTGACCAGCTGGTCAACCTGGCGCGCACCGCCACGGTACAGGACGCCTTCGCCCGCAAACAGGAACTGTATCTGCACGGCTGGGTGTACGACATACGCGACGGGCGCATCAAGCCGCTGATGGAGATCGACCGCGACACCACGCTGGAGGCGGTGCCCCATCCCCGGCGCGTGCTGCTGACGGAAGAGGAACTTCAGGTCGCGGCCGAGACGACCGAGGGGTAAGCTGTCCGCAGGCGAGCTGTCAGGATGCCCGCAGGAAGGCGATGATGTCGGCCCGGTCCAGCGGGTCGGGGATCCCGGCGAAGCGCATGGACGTGCCGGGCACCATCCCCTGCGGGTCGGCCAGCCACGCATCCAGCGTCGCATCGTCCCACCGTCGCCCGTGCGCGCCCGCAGCCAGCAGCGCGGCGGTGTAGCCGAAGCGCGGATTGCCCTGCGCCAGGCCCTTGCCGTGAATGCCCGCCAGGTTCGGACCGGCCAGGTTCGCCCCGCCGGCAGTGATCGTGTGGCAGGCGGAGCAGCGCGCGAACTTGCCCTGTCCCACATCCGCATCGGCGACGCGCAGCAGGGCTGCGAGATCCGGCTCCGGCCCGGCGGCACGCAGGCGCTCCTCCCGACGCTCGTCCGAACAGGCGGCGAAGGCGACCATGAGCAACAGGATGGCGATCTGCCGGTGGATCTGCATCGGTTGCAGGTAGGTGATCCATCGCCCTGCCGCCAGCGGCGCGTACGTTGAACTCCGGGCAGCAGGCCGCTATCCGGCAGGCGCGGCGACCACGTTCCCGCCTGTGGATCAAGACCGGGACGGCCCGGCGGCGACGAAGGAGGCTGTCATGGCCTGGATTGCGCTGTTGTTTGCCGGATTGTTCGAGATCGTATGGGCCACCGCGATGAAGCAGTCGGACGGCTTCACCCGGCCGCTGCCGACAATCCTGATGGTGGTCGCCATGCTGTTCAGCTTCGGCCTGCTGGCCTGGTCGCTGAAGGTGCTGCCGCTCGGCACCGCCTACACGATCTGGACGGGGATCGGCGCGGTCGGTGCGTTCATCATCGGGATCGCCTGGTTCGGGGAGGCGCTGAGCCTGATGCGCGTCACCGCGGCGGTGCTGATCGTCTGCGGGCTGGTCATGATGAAGCTGTCTTCCCCCGCCTAGGCCGGGCTGCCGGGCGGAGCCAAAGGCAGCCAGGTGCATTTGGCCTTCACCCAGGCAGGCCTGTGCCTGCCGATCGATCCGGAGGTCAGAATGAACCGCATCAATCGAGTGCTCCCCGCCGCCGTCCTGCTGCTCGTCGCGGCCTGTGACGGGCCGCAGGAGCAGGCCGGCGAAACGGCCGATGTCGCCTCCGGCGCCGTGGAGTCCGAGGACAGCATGACCAGCGGCCCGGCCGAGACGCTCGGCGAGCGGGCCGACGAAGCGGCGGAGAGCGCCGCAGAAGCAGTCGATGCCCGGGCGGACGCACTGGAGGAACGTGCCGATGCCCAGCGCGACGCCGCCGACCGTCAGGCCGAGGCGCTGGAGCAGCAGGCAGAGCAGGTGCGCGGCAGGTAGCCGCCGCTCTGGCGGCGGGATGGCTTGAGCCCTAGGGGAGCCGGTCATGATCGATGACCCGTTCTTCTATGCCCTCGCCATCCCGGCCGTCGTGCTGCTCGGCCTGTCGAAGGGCGGGTTTGCCGGCATGGGCGCGCTGGCCATGCCGATGCTGGTGTTCGCGGTCGATCCGGTCCGCGCCGCCGCGATCCTGCTGCCGATCCTGATCGCGCAGGATGCGGTCGGCGTGTGGGCGTTCCGGCGTACCGTGGACTGGCGCCTGCTGGCATGGATGATGCCCGGTTCGGTCCTGGGTATCTGGCTCGGCTATGTCTTCGCGGCCAGCCTGTCGGCCCTGACGGTGATGGCCATGGTCGGTGCCATCTCGATCCTGTTCGGGCTCTACCGCCTGTGGACGGCTGGCCATGCCTTGCCGTCGCGGATGCGCCGATGGCCCGAATGGGTCGGTTCGCTGTTCGGCATCGCCTCCGGCTACACCAGCCAGATCGCCCATGCCGGCCAGCCGCCGTTCCAGGTCTGGGTCCTCCCGCGGAACCTGGAACGGGACCGGCTGGTGGGCACCACCGCGCTGTACTTCGCCGTGCTGAACTGGATCAAGGTGCCCGCCTATGTGGCGCTAGGCCAGTTCACGCCAGGCAACCTGCTCACCTCTGCGGCCCTGTTCCCGCTTGCGATCGTCGCGACCTTTGCGGGTGTCTGGCTGGTGCGCCGGGTCTCGGCGGAGCGGTTCTACACCGCGATCCACTGGCTGATGGTGCTGGTGGGCGTGGCGCTGGTGTGGGAGGCAGCGGCGGCCTAACCGTTACCGGCAGCGGCCGCCGGCCACCGATGCGGCAGCCGCCGGGCGATCGTGCCCGGGCCAGCCGCCATCCCCCGGCCGAAGCTGAGGGAATGAAACGGCCCGGCCTGCGCGCGCGTCGGAGTAGGTGGACCTATTGGCGGCAGTAGCCTTCGCCATCCTTGACCTTCAGGCAGTCGGTCTTGCCCGCAAGATATTTCAGGCCGGTCTCGTCGCCGCTGGCAGCACGCAGCACCTGGGCACCATCCGGGCGCGTGAAGGCGATGCCCTCCGCCGTGCCGACGCCTTCGTAGGAACCAGACATGTCCGCGTCCGTGCCATATTGCATCTGCAGGAGGTACATGCCCGGCTCCGCCGCCTTCGCCACGGTCAGGTTCAGCCCTTCGACCCCGATCCAGCGGCCAACCCACTCGTCACGGATCACCGGCCGGGCGCTTTCCGGCATGGTCACGGCGGCACGTGCCGGCCTGGCGGCTGAGGTCGGGGTCTCTGCAGGTTGTGCAACGGAACCCGCGTCGTCAGCTCCATCCGAACAGGCGGTCGCGCCGAGCGCGAGGACCAGCGGGAACAGCAACCATCTCATGCATGTGTCTCCTTCGACCGACCTGCCCACACGCCGTGAGCGGCTCGCCCCGCGCGTAGCGCAATTACCGGCTGGAGAAGACAGAAGATTGCCGCGGCTGCCACAACCGCAGGGCGGTCAGCGCAAGCATTGGCGGAGACGGAGTCCGCCGAACTCCTATCCAGGAGCGTCCGTCCGCAAGCGCGAGACAATGCGAAAACCGTCAATTTGCGTCGAACTTGCCGCTTATATGTTCGCCCGTGTTCGGTTGCGTTCCCATAAAACCGGGCTACTATCGGGGAACTGATAAGGGAACGGACCGGACTATGCCTCGCAAGCTGCACAATGCTCTGACCTCGCTGGCTGTGAAGGGAGCAAAGCCGGGGCGTCATGCCGATGGTGGCGGGCTGCACCTGCTGGTGAAGGAGACGGGCGCCCGTTCCTGGGTCTATCGCTTCATGTTGAACGGCAAGGCTCGCGACGTTGGCCTTGGCTCAGCGGCAGGCGCTGGCGCCATGTCACTGGCCGATGCCCGGCTGGCAGCCACCGCTCTGCGACTGAAAGTAAAAGCTGGAACCGATCCGCTTGCCGAGCGCAAACAGGCGGCTGCCGACGCGGCAGCGGCGGCGCAGGCTGCAATCGCGTCTAGCATGACGTTCCGCGATGCGGCGGAAACCTACATCGGCGCGAACGAAGCGAGCTGGCGCAACCCCAAGCATCGGCAGCAATGGCGCAATACACTAGCCAGCTACGTCTATCCGGTGATTGGCGACCTCCCGGTTGCCACCATCGAAACCGCCAACGTGCTCGCGATTCTTGAGCCGATCTGGAAGGACAAGGCGGAGACTGCCAGCCGCGTGCGCGGGCGCATTGAAACCGTGCTAGATAGCGCAAAGGCGCGCGGCTATCGGCAGGGGGAGAACCCCGCCCGCTGGCGCGGCCATCTGGCGCAAATCCTACCCGCCCGTTCGCGCCTGACGCGGGGGCACCACAAGGCGGTGCCCTATGGCGACTTGCCGGCGCTAGTGACGAACCTGCATGGGCGAAAGGCGACCGCCGCCCTGGCGCTGGAGTTCACCATTCTGACCGCCTGCCGTTCGGGCGAGGTGATCGGCGCGAGCTGGACCGAGATAGACACCGATAAGGCAGTCTGGACGATCCCCGCCAGCCGCATGAAGGCGGGCAAGGAACATCGGGTGCCCTTATCGCCTCGCGCCTTGGCGATTCTAGAGGAGGCCAATGCGTTTGGCAGCAAATGGCTGTTCCCCGGCGCCATAGGTGGCAACCTGTCCGGCATGGCAATGGCGATGCTGCTGCGCCGGATGAAGGTTGACGCCACCGTGCATGGCTTCCGATCGGCGTTCCGCGATTGGGCGGCGGAATGCACAGGGTACGCTCATGAGGTGGCGGAGATGGCTCTGGCCCATACTATCGGGGACAAGGTCGAACGGGCATATCGACGCGGCGACTTGTTCGGCAAGCGGCGGCGGATGATGGATGATTGGGCAAAATTCTGCATGAGTGGTAATACTGGTGGCGCCAGCGTGACACCATTGCGTGCATATCAGCTTTAGGTTCGAAACGAATAGCGGCCAACCAAGGGGGGAAAGTGCCAGCAATTGACCTTTACGAGGTGCTTGGCGTCTCGCCTCGATCGGACGATGTGGTCATACGCGCGGCGTACAAGGCCATGATGCTCAAGTACCATCCGGACACGAACTGTGCACCTGAGTCCGATACCCGAGCGAAGGCAATCAATGAAGCTTTCGCAATTCTGAGCAACCCGGCCGAACGCAGGAAGTACGACGCTTCTAGAGCCACTGCTAGCGATGTGCGAGCGTCGTCGCCACCCCCGCCACCGCCACCGCCACCGCCACCGCCACCGCCACCTCCCCCACCTCCGGATTTCGCTTCCACGTTAAAATCCGGTCGTGAACCAAGTCGAAGAAGTAGCGGGTATGAGCCCGGAGGTAAGGCGGTAGGCTTCATGCTCTGTCTGGCGCTCATCGGAGCACTGATCGTCATTGCAAATGGAGGCGATCAAAGCTCACAGAGTACTGAAGAAGTTCCCTCCGAAGCCAAGGGACAAACCTCACTTGCACTAGCACCTTCACCAGTTCCCTCGCCGATAACTGGTGCAACAAACTCGATCCAACCCGTGCCTACAATGGGGGAGTTTGTTTCCAAGGTCGAAGCAGCGGTGGATGACTTCGCGACAATCCTAGCCAAGGACGGTATGTCGGGTGCGGAGGTCTATAGTCGAAACTGCGAGCAAGCCGCGCGGCAGTCAAATGATATACTGGATACGGATTACTGCATCGCTTTCGATATGGCGGCCATGGCGACCGATTTGGGCTTCGCTCAATCAACAGGGATGCCCCAGAACATACATTTCAAAATGCGAGCGCAAATATTGGATTCCGATTACGCCCGCTTTGCAGAGGTAAGTTCCAATCGAACTGAGATAATCTGGACTCAGGTGAATACCGTCCTCGATACATCGATCCAAGCCGCTGCAAACCGTTCGGGATATTAGTGCCGATTGTTCGAGACGCACAAACCTTTGTTGGGGATGGCTCGCCCCCTCCCACCTGACAGTACAAGTTTCCGCCAGTAGTCATTCTGGCGGGGATAGGCCGGCCAGCCGACAAGCGCGCATCCCACGCGCTTCCCCGCACTTCCATGGGAACCGCTCGGGAGGCGGCATGCAGGATCTTGGAACCCCGCTCAGCGAGGGCCCCGACGAGAGCGAATACTATGCTGTCGCGGAAATGCATTATGGTCGCTTGGAATGGCTGGCTGAGCACATCCGACGCTCAGAAATGCAGATCGGTCGGATAGCATCAGAAAAGCTGTTGGCCTTGATAGAAGGTTCCGATCCAGACTGCTTGTTCAAGTTAGTAGCTGTTCGTAATCCTGCTTTACCCCCGGCCAAGACAGACGCGAGATTGCGCGCAATGCGCGACTTCGATCTTGCGATTGAGGTGGCGCGGAGAGGCGGCTTCCGACGTGGACAGCTAATGCACGCCTGCCATGAGGTGGGGCAAGCTACGACACCAAAAATCTCGTCAGATACACTCGCCAAGCGAGTTCGCCCGTTCCGCGATACAGCTAAGCAGGCTGTAGCCGAGGAAGCCGCCGCGGAAGCATATCGAAACGGACAAACGGATTATTTGGGCCGTCCAATTTTTCCAGAAAAGCACTTTGCCGGGGTAAGCGACGACCCTTAATTCAGCTCTCCACGTGTCCCACCGATCCCGAGCGGACATGTTGGAGAATTTTGATATGACCATTGCAAAGTCGCCGGTTCACAAGATCGGGTACTCCATCGCCGAAGCGTGCCATGCCACCAGTTTGGGCCGCACTACCATCTATGAGGCGCTGAAGAGCGGTCGCCTGCGTGCCACGCGCGTGGGAGGGCGAACGATCATCCCGGCCGAGAGCCTGCATGCGCTTGTTGCTGGGGAGGCATAGAACATGCCTGGAAAAAGCGAAGCCCGCGCGGATGAGGCGCGGGCATCGCGGAATAGCTGTGGCGGCTGGTTCCGAGATGCTTCTAACCTCACGATCATCCAATCGCAATTCCTGATCGCGGCACACCACATCCGGCCGGAGATGGCTGTGATGCTGGGGGCGGTTATCCTCGGGGGAGGCGCGCATGGCTAGCCGCTACCCCAGCATGCCGGGTGCCAAGGGGAATGACGGCACCAGTCAGGATGCGGCCGTCGCAATTGCGCCTATGGTGCCCCGGCTGCACCGCATTGCTCTGCACACGCTGGCCCGGCTGGGAGAGGCAACTCCGCTGGAGGCGATCGCCAGCGCCGGCATTGACCGCGAAGCCCTGCAACCTCGGTTCAGCGAATTGCGGACGCTGGGCTTGGTGGAGGCGACCGGCGTGCGGCGCCGCAATCCGTCCGGCAAGTACGCAGCTGTTCGGCGCCTGACTGACAAGGGGAGGGCCGTGTTGTGATCGACCCGAGGGCAATCGTCCGCCGCTACGGTGGCTATGTCTGTAAGGGCAATGCGCTGATCCCCACGCCCGGCCACTCGGCTCGAGACCGAGGAACCGCGATCAAGCCCGATATGCTGGCACCCGATGGCGTGCTGGTGACGTGCTACAATGGCGGCAGGGCCGACGCGTTGGCGGTGAAGGCCATGTTGCGCCGGGACGGCTATCTTGCAGCTAGTGACAGGCCGACGCGCGAACTGACGCCGGTCGAGCGAGCAGCGATCCGGCGCGAGGAGGAAGACCGGCAGCGGCAGCGGGAAGCAACGGAACAGGCGGCGGCACAGGAAGCGGCCGAACTGTGGGCGGCTTCCAGCCGTGCCGATTTCCGTCATGGTTATTTGCAGGCCAAGCGACTGGAGCCGTTCGGCGTTCGGCAGATGGCCCGTGAACTGCTGGTGCCGATGATGGATGCTGCATTCCGCATCTGGAACGTGCAACGCATTCAGCACGATGGCTTTAAGCTGTTTGGCCGGAACGCCCGGACTAAGGGCCTGTTTTGGCCTCACGGCGCGCATCAGCCGGACGGTGCGCCATCGGCTGGCCCGCTGGTGATCGGGGAAGGCTACGCCACTATGGCAGCTATCCACATGGAAACGGGGCACGGCGTCATCGCGGCTCTGTCTGCGAACAATCTGCTGGTCGTGGCGCGCACCATGCGCCGCCTGTTCCCCACGCGAAAGATTGTCATCGCGGCGGATGATGACGGGCACCTTGCCGAGAACCTCGGCATGGAGGCAGCAGAGAAGGCGGCTCGGGCAGTTAGCGGCCGGCTGGCTGTTCCGGTTCCAGTGAGGTTGAAAGGGGACACGCAGGCCCGCTCCATCGACTTCGCTGACGTTCCCCGCCACCGGGTCGCAGCGCAGATCGCGGCTGCCTTGGTCGGGAGGCCTTAAGATGGCCGTTCCGATTGGCGCTCTTGATCTGGCCGAAGTCGAGCCGCAAGAAGCGGCGTTGCGCATCCGGAGCTATGCTGACCTGCGGGCGACACCATACCGCTGGCCAGTTCCCGCATCCCTGCCCACTCGGCAGTGGCTCTTGGGGCATTGGCTGCTGCGAGGCGAGGTGACCGCGATCATCGCGCCGCCTGGCGTAGGCAAGAGCACGATCGGCACAGCGATGGCACTCTGCCTTGCAAGTGGCCAGCCGCTCCTGGGCAAGCCGGTGCACCGCGGGCAGCAAGGCGTGTGGATCTTCAACCTGGAGGACGGCACGGACGAACTCGAACGCCAGCTCTCGGCCTCAATCCTCTTCCATGATGTCGGGCTCGACGACTGTGGCGATCGGCTGCACCTGGACAGCGGCCTCGTTCAACCGCTGGTCACGGCTACGGAAGACCGCGACGGCTTCATGCTGGCGGAAGACGTGTTCGCCCAGCTCGCCCGCACGATCGAGGAACGGAACATATCGACGGTGATCGTCGACCCGTTCGTCTCTAGCCATGCCGTGCGAGAGAACAGCAACGAAGCGATCGATGCCATTGTCAAGCGATGGAAGCGGTTGGCGCAGGAAACGGGCTGCGCGGTCGTGCTGGTGCACCACACCAAGAAGCTGGGCGGCCGGGAGGCCACGGCAGAGGATGGGCGCGGTGCGTCGGCCCTGCAAGGTGCTGCGCGCGTCGTTCTGCCGCTCAACATGATGAGCGAGAAGGAGGCGGAGGAACTGGGCATCAGTGACCCGCTGCTGCGCCGCTCACTAGTGCGGATTGATGACGGGAAGGTGAGCCGGGCGCCAGCCGGCGGCGCGACGTGGATCAAGCTGGAGGGGCAAAGCCTGGGCAACGGGGCAAAAGGCGAGCAGCCCGACCATGTTGGCGTCGCTAGCCTGTGGCAGAAGCCCGACGTCTTCCACGGCCTCAGCCCCTGGCACCTCTACACCGTGCAGCAGCGGCTGGGTGAAGGCGAGTGGCGCGAGAACGTCCAGGCGAAGAACTGGGTCGGTCACCTCGTCGCCAGGGTCGCCGGCCTCTCTGCCGAGAACGACAAGGCCAGGATCAAGGCGCTGATCCGCACATGGAAGAAGACCGGCGCCCTTGCAGTCGAGCACCGAGCCGACAAGAACGGGGATGATCGGCCGTTCGTTGTTGTTGGGACGCCAGTGAACCCCAGCGAGATCGGCAGCCGTCCGCACTCTGCAAGGTGCGGTGCGGACGGTGCGGAAGGTGCGGGCGGTGACCCCCTGTGAACCCCATCCGCACTACCCGCACCTTCCTATAGGAAGGGCGGGTATGGTGCGGGTGCGGGTGAAGGCCGATGGGGGCTGAAAACAAGGTGCGGGTGAAGCAAGCCTGCAGGTTTGAAAAACAATCAGGCGATATCGAAGCGGGCCGCTGGTGCCCGCAAAATACGGGCGAAATACGGGATCCTCGGCGGCGGACCTCGCCAGTAAAGTAGAGGGCGTTTAGAGGGGCGGGGGGATGCCCAGCTTGCCGCCATTATATCGCGCGTACGCGAGGGCCGGTTTATAGCGGGCAATGGCGGTGGCCCGGTGCCTGATTATACAGGCAGGAAACAGGCTCGGTGGCTGTTCCCCTCCTGTCTAAAGTAGACTCGAATAGACGAGCGTCTGAGGGCTGCGGGGGCCGCGGCTGGTGTCTCGCCCGGGCCGAGTAAAAAAGGCCCATTTAGGTGGATGGCGGGCGGTTAAACAAACGGCAGGAAACGGGTGGGCATGCATCACCTGCGTCAGCGGCAAAGCGGTAAGCTCCAGCGGGTCGCAGCCACAGGTAGCGAATCACGTTTTGTTCCGCTTACAGGGGTACATGGACCGTGCCTCCCACCAGCGCCTAATCACCTTGTCGCTGGCGGTGCTTGATCGGGCGGCATACGGCTCGGCCCAGAAGCAGGCTGATACCGAAGAAGTCCGTCTGGCCCTTTCGGTCCTCTGGTGCCTGCTTCAGGATCGCCCGGCATTGCTGGACTACTGGCACAAGGCGAAGAACGTATCGGGCCACCCTTGGGAGTCGTGTCGAGAACCATACTACAAGATCGCTGCTGCCTGTCGGAAGGAGGGTTGGCTTGCGCCGATCTGATGGGGCACAATGACCGCCTAGACACGCTCTCCGCACTGATCGCCCGCGGCTATATGGCCCGTGTTGCCTGCCGGTGCGGGCACAAGGTGATGCTGGATCCGCGCTGGCTGCTAGAGGAATGCAGGAAGCGTAAGCTCGGCACCGTCAGCTTTGCCCCGCTGGCCAACCGTAAGCGTCCGGCCTGACGCGTGTTGCTGGCGCGGCCCAGCTGCGCGAGGCGGTGAGCTCTCGGGAGTGTCCTTTCGCACTCCGTAAGGAGAGTGCGGATGAGCCACATGGAAGTCATCACACGGGTCGAACGTCGGCGGCGGTACTCGGACGAGGAGCGCGAGGCGGTGCTGGCCCAGTGCGATGCGCCGGGTGCCACGATTGTCGGCGTCTCGCGCCGGCTCGGCATCTCGGCCAGCCTCATTCATGGCTGGCGCAAGACGAGGCGCGAGGCGCAGCGCATTGCCAGCGAGCCGTTGCAGTTCATCCCATATGGCGTGGTGACGCACGCCGCATCGACCGAGCCGGACATGACATCAGCGCAGGCGACACCGGCCAAGCCGTCGTCACCTGCCGCGCTGCCGGAGGACTTGATCCGCCCGCACCCGGGTGCGCGACCCGGCGGCATCGATATCGACCTGGCAAGCGGCGTTCGCCTGTCGGTCGACAGCTACGTCAATGAGAAGGCACTTGCCCGAGTGCTGCGGGCGCTGAGGGATGTCGCATGATTGCGCTGGCGCCGGGCACCAAGGTGTATCTCGCTTGCAAGCCGGTGAGCATGCAGAAGGGCTTCGACGGGCTTACCGCATTGGCTCAACAGGTTCTTGAGGCTGACCCGTATTCGGGTCACCTGTTCCTGTTCCGGGGCAAGCGCGGCGACTATCTGAAGGCGCTCTACTGGGATGGCTCGGGCATGTGCCTGTTCGCCAAGCGTCTGGAGCAGGGCCGGTTTGTGTGGCCACCGCTGGTCGACGGCGGCATCGTGCTCAGCCCTGCGCAGCTCGCACTACTGATCGAAGGCATTGACTGGCGGCGCACTGTAGCGCCGGCTCCGACGACCGCGCCAACGCTCATATAAATGGCGCTTTTCCGTCCTTTTTGCTTGGCCTGAGTCGCGCCGGTGGTAGGATGAGCCATGTCGCTGGTCACGACCGATCTTCCCTCTGATCCAGACGAGCTGCGCGCCTTAGCGCAAGCGTTGCAGGAGCAGTTGGCGAGCGTTGAGCAAGCCCGCGTCAACACTGCAGCAGCGCTGGCAAGTACTGCTGACGAACTGGCCAGCACCGCTGCCGAGCTCCGCGCGGCCAAGGCCGCCATTCAGCTGACCGCGCTGGAGATCGAGAAGCTCAAGGTCCAGCTGGCACGGCTCAGGCGCATGCAGTTCGGCCAGTCGTCCGAGCGGCTCTCCCGCGAGATCGACCAGCTGGAGCTCAGGCTCGAAGATCTCGAGGCGATCGAGGCCGAGGCGATCAGCGCATCCGCTGACGCGGGCATCCCACCGCCTGCGCGCGAGAAGCGTCAGCCCAAGCGCCTGCCGCTGCCTGACCATCTGCCGCGCCAGGAAGTCGTGCACGCCGCTCCGCACGCGGACGGCTGCGGCGCGTGCGGTGGCACCATGTCAGCGTTGGGTGAGGACGTAACCGAGGTGCTGGAGTATGTGCCCGGCCGCTTCCAGGTCGTGCGCCACGTCCGTCCCAAGCTCGCCTGTCAGCGCTGCGACGCCATCACCCAGGCGTCGGCACCGGCGCTGCCGATCCCGCGCGGCAAGGCCGGACCCGGCCTGCTCGCGCATGTGCTGGTATCCAAGTACGCCGACCATCTGCCGCTCTACCGGCAGGCGGAGATCTACGCCCGCGAGGGTGTCGACCTGGACCGCTCAACCATGGCGGACTGGGTTGGCCAGGTCAGCTGGCTGCTTCAGCCGCTGGTCGAGCACATCCGCCGACACGTGTTCGCCGCCGACAAGATCCACACCGACGATACGCCGGTTCCGGTCCTGGCGCCCGGCAGCGGCAAGACGAAGACCGGCAGGCTGTGGGTCTATGCCCGTGATGACCGGGGCTGGCAGGGCATCGGTCCACCCGCAGCGGCTTACTTCTACACGCCGGACCGCAAGGGCGAGCGGCCCCGATCGCACCTCGCCAGCTTCACAGGCTTTCTGCAGGCGGACGGCTATGCGGGTTACGATCAGCTGTACGATGGGCGCCGGCAGCCTGGCCCTATCTATGAGGTAGCGTGCTGGGCGCATGTCCGGCGCAAGATCTATGACGTCTGGAAGGCAACAGACTCCATCACGGCGCGCACGGGCGTCAGCTTGATCGACCTGATGTACGAGGCGGAGGAGCTCGGCCGTGGACTGCCGCTGGAAGAGCGGCTCGAACGGCGGCAGGTCGTCAGGGTCGGGGTGGACGGCTTCTTCAACTGGGCCGAGGACACACTACGCCGGATCTCCAACAAGGGCGCACTGGCGGACGCCATCCGCTATGCCGTGAAGCGGCGCGAAGCGCTGACCCGTTTCTGCGACGACGCACGGCTCGAAGCGGACAACAACCGCGCCGAGAACTGCCTTCGGCCGATCGCCCTTGGCCGCAAGAACTACCTCTTTGCCGGCTCCGACAAGGGCGGCGAGCGGGCAGCGGCGATCTACACGCTCCTTCAAACCGCCAAGCTCAATCACATCGACCCTGAGGCCTGGCTGCGCGACGTTCTCACCCGCATCGCCGATGGCCATCCCGCCAACCGCATCGGCGAACTTGCGCCGTGGTGTTAGAGCACCGGCGCTTAGCCGTATTGAAAGCCCAAATGTCCGCTAACGGGTGACGCTGAAGGCTGGTTGGATTGCGAGGTGTGGGTGGGGAGCGGACATTCGCGCGATCGCATGATCCGGGTCCGCTAGGGTCAGAAGCGGACCCATGTCGGACAGATCAGGCCGGAAAATGGATACCGCATAGTTTGTTGCCGTCAGGGTCGCGAAAATAGGCAAGTTCGACTGTCCCCAACGATGCCGTATTGCGCGGGCCGGGCGGGGCTTCGATCGAGGTGCCACCGTTGGCCACCGCGGTATCATGAAGCTGCTTCACTTGTTCAGGCGAGTTGCACGAGAAGGCGACGGTGCTGCCGTTGGCGACGCTTGCCGGCTCGTCGTTGATCGGCTGGCTGACGATGAAGTTGGTTCCGTTTCCATTATTATAGATCAGCCGCGTATGGCCGCTGTCGGCGATGTTCCGCGCCCCCTCGCCTGCCCCCAAAGTGGCGAGCACCGTGTCGTAGAAGCGCTTCGAACGTTCAATGTCGTTCGATCCGACCATGGTGTGAAAAAGCATGCGAGCTCTCCTTGAGGCTGATCGACTTCCGATCGCCACTGGCCTTCTCATCTAAGCGGCCCATAGGCCGCGGTCACCCCCGGGTCGTCGAAATGTCGGCAATTGTTGTCGTGGACGGCTCTCCACCCTCGCGGGATAATTCTCTGCGGGAGAGTCGGAGAGGAGAGTAATGATGGAGCAAGTATCGGTAGTCGGGCTGGATCTGGCCAAGTCGGTGTTCCAGGTTCATGGCGTTAATGCGCACGGTGAGGCTGTTCTGAGACGCAGGCTCACGCGCGGGCAGTTGCTGAAGCTGTTCGAGAAGCTGCCGCCATGTCTTGTCGGTATGGAAGCCTGCGCCTCGTCCCATTACTGGGCGCGTGAGCTGACTGCGCTTGGGCACGAGGTCAAGCTGATGCCGCCGCAATACGTGAAGCCCTATGTGAAGCGCGGCAAGAACGATGCTGCCGATGCCGAGGCGATCTGCGAGGCGGTGACCCGGCCGACGATGCGGTTCGTCGGCGCAAAGTCGCCGGACCAGCAAGCGACCATGATGTTGCATCGGGTGCGCAAGATCCTGACCCGGCAGCGCACCCAGATCAGCAATGCCCTGCGCGCCCACATGGCCGAGTTCGGCATTACCGCAGCCATCGGACGCGGAGGATTGGATCGCCTGATCGCGGTCATCGCCGATCAGGATGATGCGCGCTTGCCGGACGAGGCGCGGGCGTGCCTTGCGGTGCTGTGCACCCAGCTTGATATGATCAAGGAGCAGATCCTCGACAATGATCGCCGCATCCTCGCCGATGCCCGCAAGACCGAGGCAGGCCGCAGGTTGATGATGATACCTGGCATCGGCCCACTGCTGGCCAGCGCGATCGTAGCCTGCGTGCCTGATCCCTCTACCTTCGATAGCGGGCGAGGCCTGTCGGCATGGATCGGACTGACCCCACGCCAGAACTCGAGCGGCGGCAAGGAGCGGCTCGGCAGTATCACCAAAGCGGGCAACACTTACCTGCGCGAGTTGCTTGTGGTCGGTGCCATGGCAGTGGTGCGGCGAGCGAAGCAGAGCAGCACCAAGTGGCCATGGGTGGCGCAGCTGCTGGAGCGCAAGAAGCCCAAGGTTGCGGCTGTCGCGCTGGCGAACAAGAATGCCCGGATCATCTGGGCAATGATGGCAACAGGCGAGCCCTACCGGGAACCGGAGTTGGCGGCAGCCTGAGAGATCGCGCCCCGGGGCGCTACACGAGTTGGAAAGGGCAAACTGAACTGACGCAACAAGCCGGTTGAAACCGCCGGAGCAGGAGAACCCGACCGCCCCAAGCACCTCGAGTGCGTGCAATTGGGAGGGACCTGAACCGCGCGAATGGCATCAGGGCCAGCGGCCATGCAACGCCGCGCAAACAGGCCGGACACATGGGCGCCACGACCAGCAAGCGCAGTGAAGAACACCCCTTGCCAACGGAGAGCCGTCCACACAGGGGCGTGAGCTGCCTGGCGGCTTTCGGGCCGAACCTGCAGGAAAACAGACGTGGCGCTCATCAGCGGTCCGACGTCCGCTTTCCCCATTCGACGATCTGGAGGCTGCCGTTCCGCAGTCGCGCCATTGCAGACACTTCGAAAAGTGCGATGATGTGCCCATGAAGTCTGCGCTGATCATCATCTTTCTGATTACACTGGCAGGTTGCGTGCCAAATCAGGCTACTAGCCAAGAACGGCTGATGGATGAAATTGAAAGCTCCATAGCCTTACCAGCGGAAGCATTGCCGCTACGAAGCTATGCCCGTTACTACACCCAGTATCAGGGATCGGTCCTCGGAGCTTACACGACCCAGGTAGAGGAACCGAGACCCGCCGATTATGGGTGCGAGGAGCTTCGGTCGGACGGCAGTTCAAAGGCCGTTGGTTGTCGGGCGATAGCCAATGTGCCGCTGGGGCAACGCAGGTGGGTCGAGTTCGACGACTATCCCGCCGTTAGCGGTAGAGGCTGCACTGCACTGCAACTTGACTTTGATCCCGGGACAAAAGGTTTTAATTACCTTGAATGTGCCGAAGCAGATTATTGAGGCCTTCAGCAATAAGCCCCTCTTCTTTCCTTCTTGCAGTCACCTGATGTCCGCCTTCCCCGCCGCCTCGCCAGCAGACGGGCTCCGATGACAGCTCGAGAACGGTCGTTGCATCAGCGTGCGTGCCGCCTGACGGCCTTGGGCGGACGCTTACGGCCAACCGCATGAAGTGCACGAAGTGCGGCGGCCGGCCGGAGCGGATTGGCCCGCCCAGGCGATGATAAGGCGAATGGCGGCGAGATGTTGAGATGAGGGAGGCGCGTGCTGATCCGGCTCAAGGTTCGCGGTAGTGTGTTCTCATTTTGATCAGATTAGCAAAGGTGCGGTGGTTCAATGCATTTGCCGCCAAGATGTGAGGCTCACATTTGTCGTAATAATGTATAATCAAACCACGAACATTGTCCCTAACTATGTCTTTGTTAAGATCCCCTCTCAGAACACCTGCTGACAACAACTCGTAGTAATTTAATATATAAGATACTGCAGCGGCTGCACGCATCTTTTCATCTACCTTTGACTCTCTACATTCTGCCACCATCTGACTAGTGACCTTCAAGGACAATCCATATCCAAACTCTGTGTGGAACCTATGCAACGCATCTCCAAACGGAGCATGAGAGAAGCGCGCGAAGAGCATGTTGTTAGTGTTTTGCCTGACGGTATTCCGGTGACCGATCCAACCGACAACGGCCCAGCCGAGTGCTGCAACGGCAGCGGCGCCTAGTGCTGCAAAAACAGGGAATGCGCTTGACGGCGTGTCAGTATGAAGGAACACGTAAATGCCAGCTGAGATTGCAGCGGTCACGATCACCGTGACCACCACGATCACGTACGCAAACGGCTTGTTAGTGGGTAGAGCGTAGGACCCCTTGAAGTTTGAGGTGCTGCGCGCAAGTTTGTCCACGGCGCGAGCCGCTCGCGCCCGATAGTAGACCTGTTCGCTCTGCGACAGGTCAAAGCTTTGTAGCGATGGAGGGGATGTATCAGCTATGATCGCCCGTATGATCTGCCTACGCTCCTCCCAGCCGCGATACGCCTTCCCCATTCTTTCGCCCCGTTCATCCTCGGTTGACATCCGATGTGTATAACCTAGCTAGTTTCTGAGGAAGGAGACCAAACATGCGCCGAGAACAGGATATTGGTGGGTAAGTCCTACGAGTGACCGAGCTTCAGAGGCCCCGCGTGATTGCGGGGCCTTTTTCGTTGGGGATCGAGCGCCCGCTAGCTTGTTCTGAGCGGTCCTAAGATCGCCTATCGGCTGACCCAACGATCGGCGGTTGAGCGAATCGTCATCTCGCCAGCGTACGGCACGCACAGCCCCAGCGCTTCCGCCGGCGTGCCACCCGTCCAGCGATCCCAATCAGCCGGCGCCAAGATGACCGGCATTCGATCGTGCACGCCCTCCACATGGATGCAGGCTTCCGTCATCACCATGCTGTAGGCTGGACCCCAATCGTCCGTGTTGCGCCAGATCCCGGCCACCGCGAAGGTCGGCTGGTCGGGCAGCGCGAACCAGGTGCGCGTCATGGCGCCTTTCTCGCCCTCAGCTTCGGCAAACTCTGTCACCGGGATCAGGCATCGGCGCTCCTGGAAGCTGTAGCGCCACATGAAGCTGTCGAGCTTGTCGGTGCGGGCATTGTTCACCGGGCGGGGCTTCAGCGGCTGGCCTGTCTTCTTGCTCGTCTGCGCCAGCGGAAAGCCCCAGGCCATGCTGCGCAGCTCGCCAGCTGCCACGACCAGGCCGGGATAGCCCGGGTAGACCTCGGCCGCGGCGTTGGCGAGCTGTGCGGTGCCAGCGTGGAACAGCCGGGCGGCTTCGGCGTGCGCGGTGTTCATGCGGTAGAGATTGCACATTGGCTCAACCTGATCGTAGGCATGCGAGGCATCAGACTACTCGTGCCCCGCATTCTGGTTCGGCGGCGTCGCATCTTTGAAGGAGCTAGGCAGCCTCATGACCGAGAGACAAGCAAAGACACCGCTGGAGCGGGCTGCGTACGCGTTGTGTATAGCCGACGGCAAGTCCCCTGGTGCTTACCGCGCGCACGACATTGAAGGGCAGCCGTTCAACGGCCCTGACACCAACCCTAACTGGATGGAGTATTTAAGCGCAGCCAAGGCCGTCTTCGGTGCTATATCGGAACCTAGCGCTACGATGATCGGCTGGGGATCGGATGCAATTAAAGACCTTGGCCAAGAGAACGAGAGGGCTGCTGCACAAGCTACTTGGCGCGCTATGATCCAAGCTGCGCTGCAAGAATAGAAACCTAGCTGAAGTCCGGCATCACTGGGCATCTTCAAAGAATATCAACACCACATCGGAAGCTGCAGGTGCCCTTTCTTCTTCTCGCCGCCGCTTTGTCCGCAATCCCCGCTGGCGACACGTTCACCTGCACCCCCACTCGCGTTTGGGATGGTGATGGTCCGGTCTGGTGCGCCGAGGGGCCACGCATCCGCCTGGCAGGCATCGCTGCGCGCGAGAGCGACGGCACCTGCAGGGCGAACCAGCCGTGCCCTGATGCTAGCGCTGAAGCATCACGTGATGCGCTGGTGCGGCTGGTGGGCGAGCGAACCGGCCGATCAAGGCAGGGCCATGTCCTATTGCGCGGGCCGGCTATGCGGTGCGTCTCGACTGGTGGCGCCGGTGGTGATCGTACCGGCGCTTGGTGCGTGTCACCGCGCGGTGGCGATCTCAGTTGCGCGATGGTTCGGTCCGGAATGGCGTTACGGTGGGACAGATACTGGCGGGGGCATCTCTGCAGGTAGCAAAATGCGCCCTTCATCGACCCACGAACGGTGAAGGATCGAGCTATCTGCAGACGGTCTTGGGAAGCTCGCCTCAGACCTATCTACGGACTTTCGCGCCCCGAAAGCACGGCGGAAGGACCGACCACGTCGCCCGCAATGGGCTGGTCTACAGCGATGACCCCCAAGCGGGTCGGGCAGAAGGTCAACGGTAAGACGATCCGCACGCCTCCCCCATGAGGATCGACCCAGCCAGTTGCCATGGTGCCGCTGTCGGTGCTGGCTACGGCGTTCGACTAAACTCTGTGAAGATCACGCGTAGGCGGCGGTATAATGGAGGATCCGATGGGGATCCTTCATGCCTTGATTGAAAATAGCGAGGCTTAGAACGGCTGCACGACCCTCGACTTTAAAGCCTGTCAGATCAAAAGCCGCACCGTGGGGTGGTATATTGCGGAGCTCCACAATCTGTCCGCCTAGTTTTGGCGTGAGTTGAACGCCCATATCGCGGCTGTCAGTCACAAATGTGAAGTCGAAGACAGTGTCTCCAAGGGCGAAAGATACAGACCGTCCAGGGCTCGCAACAACGGTACCGCTCGTGAGGATTGGCTGTCCATCAATGCGTGGGATAACTAGTTCATTCATTGTGCCTCCCCCGTCCCGAGCACCGCTTTGCGTGCGCGTATCTTCCTAGACAAACCTTGCGTTTCTCGCTTCATGTAACCCCAGAGCGAAAGGCAGATAATGGCTGCGGCTCCACTTAGTAAGAATACCACTGCGGCGTACCCCTCTTCAGTAGCAATCGCGGCTGTCGTGCCAATCTTGGACCATGCCGTGGCCGCCAATGGCCAGGAACCGAGTAGCGCACCGACACCTGCGAAGCCGATTGAACCTAGAACACCGCCCTCGGGTCGAGATAGAGCGTCAAGTTCGTGATCAGAGACGAGATGCCAATCGATCCGCTCCGGGATCGTGACGTGTGATGGTGGAGCGAAATTGAGCGATCCTGCTGTGATCGGCCCAGTTATTTTTCCAGTCACGTGATTCATAGCCCTCGCATGCTGCTACGATCCTGACGGCGGTAAAGCGTCGGCGCAAGCTCGGCCGTAATGCGGGGCAGCGCCGGATCGTCATTTCACCCGCATGCGGAAGTCAAAGCTGCAGCGATTTATCTGGAGCGCCGACAGTCCAAGATCTCAGTCCGGAGGCGTCAAGATGACTGGCGGACGAAGCCTCCGACCCGATGATGCATTAGAAGCGTCGTCGTGACACGATCACGGATCCTGAGGGAAGAGCATAACCTCAAGCTCCCAAGCAAGATGGTTCAGGTTGCCGAGCACCTCATCAACGTCGGCAGGCAGGGGGAAATCGTCCATGCCGCTATACCGAAAGTGATGTTCTCTGTGCGGTTGCCGAAGCAGTTCGACGATCTTCCGCAACTGCGGGGCACTTGAGCAGAAACCGAGCCTCTCGGCACTGGTCAGCGCTGCTTCGAGGTCGTGGCCTATGTCTCGAAGCTCCTTCGGATCGCTACCATGAGCGATGCAAGCTGTCTTAAGCAGGATCTCGAGGCTGTAACCTATCAGAAGGAAGATCGATGGCGAGTACCTCCCATTTGTGACGGCGATCTCTGGGTTCTCAGCCCCGCTCACTTCAGCCCACTCTTGTGCGCGGCGAGCGACCGCAGCCGCCGCCAAAGCATGGCTCGCACCCATGTGCCAGAGGTCGCGCGCATAATCTTCGTTCATGCTGCGGGCGCCTCAGGACCGCGGCGACAATCTCGCGAGCGCTTCGAAGGCGGCGCCGACCAGCGCGCCGATCGCGATCGACCGTAGCAACGTCAGCCAGAACTGCCCCGGATAGAAAACCGAGAGCACCAGGCCGCCCACGACGCCGAGCGTCGCCGTTCCCCATACCGCGTTCGCACCTCTAGCGGCGGAGATGCCCAGGGCAGAAGCGCCGGCTAAGATAATCACCCACCAAAGCATTTGCGGTCCTCGCGATGTGAGACTCGGCACCAAGATAGCGTTCTTCCTGGCTCCGCTCATCCCTCGTATCCGGCGATGCTGGCGCGGGTGCCAGCCGGGTATTCCATAGCGCGCGGCGGTTCAAGGGCGCCAAGCGCGCGGTAAATAATCCGTCATCCCGACTCGACTCCCCGGCTAAGCCGAATAGGTTCAGGCGTAACAAACGATTAGGACTGTGTGGATGGTTGGCGGCGCAAAGGAAATCACCCCAAACGCGAGTAGTATCAGTGTCTTAGCTGCCAAATCGACTCAGATGGAAATCACTCCCTCGCAAGGTGCCCTGCCGCTAGGGATCGAAAAGCGAGGCGATTTCGGCGAGATCGGAATGGGCGTGTTGTCAGATGGCACACCATATTTGAGCCAAAGAGGGTTGGCCGTCCTCTGCGGCGTCGAAAACGCGCATATCGGCACAATAAGCTCGCAATGGGCAGAGAGCCCGGCGAAGCCGCGGGTGTCGAAGATCAAGAGCATTCTGGAGCAGGCTGGCTTCAAGGCATCAGCAGCGCACGTTGAGATCAGGCACGGCGGCACCGTGCACTACTGCTACCCGGCCGAAGTTTGCCTGTCCGTGTTGGAGTATTATGCATTCGACGCTGGCGCCAACGTGCAAGAGCAGGCGCGCGCAAACTTCCGAATGCTTGCCGGATCAAAGCTCCGGGACATGATCTATCGACAGGTAGGCTACGACCCGACCGGGCAGAACCGCTTCACGAAGTGGCATGATCGTATCTCCCTCAATCACCAGAGCGCGCCTAAGGGCTACTTCCATGTGTTCAATGAGGCTCATACGATCATCTATGAGCTGATCCTCGCCGGCGCTGAGATCGGTGAAAAGACGGTCGTTGACATTTCGATCGGTCAGCACTGGGGACGATGCTGGGAGGATCACGGACTCGAACGGCAGTTCGGGGCGAGACGCAAGTACCCGCACCGCTATCCTGACGATCACCCGCAAGCGCGGTCGAATCCGCAAGAGTCTTGGTGCTACCCTCTTGCAGCATTGGGTCACTACCGTGAGTGGCTGCAGGATCAGTACATCGAAGGCGGCAAGTTCAGCGGCTACCTAGATGGCAAGGTGAAGAAAGGACATTTGGCACCGTCCGTTGCTCAGCTCGCTATCGCTACGATCGCCCCAACGCAGCTGCCGGCGGCATAGCCGTCGGCTGCAAGAGATAATCCAATCTCTTGCCTATCCCACCTACTCCCTAGCCGAGGTCGGCACTGACTGCCCCAACGAGGATAGGGGCGCAATTCTACAGGCATAATAGGTACTGCCGCTAAACGCTGATCACCATGGCCTGTGAGATCGCCGGCATAAGCGCGTCGATCGGCACCGGCACGCTGGCAGTGGCATAGCCCGGGTTGAGCGCACGACGCTGGCCATACTCTTGGATCCAGCCGCGACCGTTCTGCCGCCAGGCGCGCTGCAAGGGCGCCCCGGGCAGCAGGAAGCATCGGCGGCTGGGCGCGAAGGCATAGGCGACGAAGTCGCACGCCAGCGTCTTCAGCACCCAGCCGGGCGATCGCCGGCCCTCGTCGCTCCACTGCTCAAGCAGAATGTCGGACCAGTCGACCATACGGATCTTCTTATCCACGGTGAATACCCGATCGCAGCGTGCAATCCCAAGCGAGACCATCTCAGCGTGAAGCCCGCGCCCGCGCCCGCAGCGTCAGCAAGCAGCTGTCCCGCTGGCTCCCACCTACAGCAAGGTCTATCCGCACAAAGCTCTGAGCTATCGAACGCCCACGAGAACATCCGCCAATCCCACGAGCCCGCTTCGGGCAGGTAGGAGCAACAACAAAACGTGAGTTCTAAGGCGATATGAGGTAATGCTGCCGTCCGCCTGCCGCCCTTTTACCGGAAGCGTATCCGCGATCATGGCCCATCTGACCGAGTACCAGAAACTAAAGATAGTTCAGGCTTTGGCGAGCTTTCAACCGCCTACTGACATCATCGAGCAGTTCCGGTCAGACTATGGCATCGAGCTTACTCACAAGCAGGTGGGCCGATACGACCCGACCCGTTCCTACTACGAAGGCGGCGATAAATGGCGGCAGGTATTTCAAGCTTGCCGCGTGAAATGCTTTGAGAACGTATCGGCTATCCCTGTTGCTCACAAAGCCTATCGGCTCAACGTACTTCAAGAGGGCGTTGATGCGGCGAAGCAGGCACGTAACTGGCCGCTAGTGATCCAACTTTTGAAGCAGGCAGCCAAGGAAGTGGGAACTGTCCTGACGAATAATGAGAGCGTTCGCGCGGACGATACCGCCAAGAGGCGGGACCACGATACGACGCCAGAGGAACGTCGCGCGACCATCAACGATCTCATGCGGCAAGCAGTGGAGGGACTTCAAGACAAGGCGGCAGCCGGCACCGAGCACGGGCAATATGAAACCCGGCAACAATTACCATGATCACTAAAGGGTGTTCCAGCTATCTTCTAACAGAGCTGAAAGGGAGCTAGAAGAATGCTGGTTCCAAACGATGCCTGTCAAACGCACCTTCCGTCAAAGCCGGGCATTCTAGACCACCAATGTGCTTCGGTAGCCGACTGACTGGTTTCGGATTGCAGACGCGGAGAGCGGCCGTTGAGCAGCCGATCCTCAGTCATCGGGACTTCTCGAGCAAATCGTCCACAGCAATCTAGCACCGCCAACGGACGGCGGCACCAGCATCACTTAATCAGCACACCCACGATGATGCCGGCGATGGCAGCCAGAGAGACATGGATGGCCTTGTTGCGTTCGGCCACCATTGACACCACGAGCTCAGGTATCTCCTGCCGCAACCCAGCGATCGGGTCGGTCGTGGGCTCGACATAATTATCCTCGTCCTAATCGTCGTCTGCGAACCACTCGGGATGCTTGGCGTGCAGTTCCTCGATCCGCTCTTTGTAGAAGTCGGTCGTCAGCAGATCGCTGTCCTTCTTCGACCCATGCCACAGCATGCTCTTGAGGTTGGGCCGACCACACGCCGAAGCGTATTGGCGGCACCGGCGGACAGTCCGCAGAGCTTGTCGATCCGATCTTGGGAGCAAACCTCGACGGTGTGCCAGATCACCGCCTTCGACACGTCGATGGCAGTGACGTCGAGGCAAACGACGTCGATGGTATCCGCGGTGCTCATTGCCAGCCAGTCGCCGCGCGGGTGTAGGACGACATCCCAACTCTCCGCGAGGAAGATGCGCGCCCAGATGTTGGCCGGTATGTCTTGGCGTGTCCGAGCACGGGAATGGTTACGTAGCGGTGGGCGTTGCCTTGCTCACCGCTCGATCCCGAGGTCGGACGACGTGAACGCGTCGACGATGCATTCCTGATAGAGTTCGTCCAGGGTCGTGCCGATCGCTAGCAGTGCGGCGATCCGCTGGATCATGGACCGGAACCACCGTCGATCGGAGTCAGACAAGGGGCGATCATTCCTACGGCTGGCCTGGCGATAGCCGAGCCATTTCTTCAACACTGGGTAGCCGCCGAGCTGGTAGCTCCACACGGCCTCGGGCACGTTCGCGAAAAAGGCTTCGTCGTTGATGTACAGATCACCGGTCATCTCTCCCCAGAGGCCGGCGATTGTGGCCGAGGGGGTTTCACCGATGGTAGGCGCTCGGGGTGTCCATCTGCCCTTGCCCCCGCCCCAATAGGTGATCGTGACCTTGAGGTCGGTCGGTCGAACCTGACTTCCATCTGCACGTTTCAAAGGGCCCAGTGCCCGTGTCGTCTCGATCCCCAATATCTCCTCGACAAGCGCGGTGACGTCGACGCTGGTATCCAGCAGTCTCGTCACCTTGTCGCCAGCCTCGACAACGCAGTCGAACAGTTTGGCTTTGCGCGGAATGGGCACGTGCGCCCAATCCGACGCAAGTGCGCTCTTGTGTTCCGCCTGATACGCAGGCGCATAGAGCATCGCGAAGACCACGCGGAACAGCTTTCCAACGAGGTCGCGCGCGGCTTGGTCACGTCGTCTTCCGGTCAGACCGAATGCGGCAGAGATTGACCGCCAGACGTGTTCCGCGATGTTCGCGTCACGATCGCCCAAGAGATCGTCGCTGGTCGTCTCGCGCGGGAAGACAACTGATCCGCGTTCATGCACGTGCAGATTGGCCAAGATGGTGGAGAACACCGGCCTCGTCTCGGTCTCCTTGCGAGGCTCGGGGACGGTAAGCAGAAACTCGTTCGCCGCCAAGTTCATCCCGAACTCGGGTCGGGATCGATTGAGCAGCTTCGTTCCGGTGTCGTAATAGATGCTTCGCGTATCCAGAGGGAAGGTGAGAAACGGCTTCACCTTCCTCTCATCGAATCCTGCGGCGTGCAGCGCGGTCCAGATGGTCTCGGGTTCGTATCCCGATATGGCGGGCTTGCCGTCCACGTCCTCGGGTGCGAGCAACGGATTTATCTTGGCAGCGGCGGCGAATGTGGGGGCTTCGATGTATTCCCTCATCCGCGTCTTGAGGGTGGTGGCCTCGCCATCGACCACGGTGCCCTCGACGCCGCGATTGTGGTTCACGCCCTGGAAGGTAACCGGGAACAGCTCGTCGAGGGCGGGCCATGCCTCGTATCCACCCTCAAGCACGCGGGGCGCCAGGCGCCAGCGGGTCTCACGCGTCGGGTGCACCGCTTCGTATGGCGGCGCGGGCGTCTCGCTGAGCCCCACTCCGATAGCCGCCAGGAGCTCGCCCCGCTTCCGCGCGGCAGCGCCCCAGAAGTCGCGATACTGCACGTCCGTAGTGCTGGTGCTGGATCGATGCCCGACGAGCTTCAGCCAAGTGGCAACGGCTGTGCCCGGCTGAATGCCCCTAGGATCCGCGGCCGTCGAAAAGACGCTGTCGTCACGTGTCCCCGCTCCAGGCACGCCGCTGGGGATGATCTTGCCGGTGCGATACTTGTCGCCGTTCAGGTTGTCGATCCACACGCGGTCGAAGCTGCCAAGCATAGAGTGCCGCATGAGCGGGTGCGATCGACCGGTGAGGAACGAGGAGTTGGATATGAAGGAGACGATCCCGTAGTCGGCGGAGCCCCCGATACGCTCTTCGGCCATCCGCACGAAACGGATGTAGAGATCGTCAAGCAACTGCTTTCGGACACCGTATTCCCGGTAGAGCAGGCTGTCTCCGCGTTGCTTCATCTTCGGACAACCAAAAGCGTCGATTTTGATCTCGCCCTTCTTGTTCTTGTCCGGCACCAGCTCGATGCCCTTGTAATGCGCGACGAGCTCGGCCTCTTCCGCCTGTGCTGCACCTGTGAAGCGGTCATACGGCGGATTGCCAATCACGACGATGATGCGAGCATCGCGCTTCACACGCTGCGACGCATCGAACTCGTCACGCATTTCAGGGAAGTTCAGCTTGACGTTGCCCTCGTCACGCCAGCCCGAGAGGGCGTTTGTCAGGAACACGGCGAGCCGGCGATCCTCAGCCGGGCGGGCTCCGAGCTGGTCTAGTAGGAGATAAAGCTGCAGCTGTGCGATGGCGAATGGCGCCGTCAGGATCTCAAAGCCGATCACTCGCTGCTCGAAGGCCTTTGCCAGCTCTAGGCCGATGGTGTCCTCGTCCCCTTCGGCGCGAAGTTGATCCGCGATGCACCGGGCGACCTCGAGCAGATAGGCTCCCGTGCCGCAGCACGGGTCGAGGACGACCACTTCGGGATCGGCGAGGCCGCGCGCACGCCCGAGGTCAGTCTTGAGCAACTGGTGGACACGCCGCACTTGGTAGCGGACGATCTCCGGTGGCGTGTACCACACGCCTAGTTCGTCCCGGAGTTTGGGATCGAAGGCCTCAAGGAACGGCTCGTAGAAGTAGGTGATAGCGGCGAGCGCGTCGCCGTCGTCGTCGATGGTAGGAAACACCATGCGCGACCGAAAATGATCGCGGTCGATACGCCCGAAGGTCGTAATGGCTCTCTGTAGATGACCTTCGAGGCCTAGGTGACGCATACGCGTTGGATGACGGATGTCGTGGAGCAGCGACGCCAGGAACGCGATTGGCAGGTTCGCCTCGGCCGCCGCAATGTCGAACGTGGCGTCCGCTTCCGCTTCGCGATCCCACAGCACCCACGCGGCGAACAGCGAATAGAAGATTGCCTGGACAAGCGAGGACCTGAAAAAGCGTGCGCCCTTCTCATCGTCGATGTCGAACGCCAGGCCGAGCGCCTGCCTGTAGTCGTCAAGGAGAGGCCGGATAGGCTGCAGGTTATGGGGAATAGCGTCCTTCGCGTCGCGGGCCTGTCGCGCAAGAATCTTCGCGAGGTCGGCGGGCGCAGCGATCGCCGCGTGGTCCGTTACGGCGACGGTGATAATGTCCACCAGCCGCTCGACGTCGGCCTCGTTGACGGGCGCCCTGCCGCGTGGGGAAGCGGACCAGAGATCCACCTGCTTCTCCAGGCTGCGCTGCGTCGGCGGGACGGGGACCGCCGGGTCGCGATGGTAACCGATCTTGCAGGTTAACAGGCCGAACCCGCGGACATTGCTGATCAGCACGACGCCGGTCTGCGCGAGGTATCGGCCGATCTGATCGTTCTGTTCGGTGGACGCGGCCAGATCTTCAAGCGTTACGTTTGGCTTCTTGACCTCGCCGTAGACGCCGACGAAGAGCGTCGAATCGCCTAGGATGAAGTCGGGCATGTCACGCCCCGCCTGCCTCGCTTCCGACGTTCCGGTCCGAACGTCGAACGGCAACCTCTCGCCCCGAAGCAGTGCCGCCAGAAGCACCTTGATGTCGGGATAGTAAGTGGTCTCTGTGGTCGTCGGCAACGACTCCAGCTTGCGCGTGTCGTCGCAATAGGCCGCGATTGCCGTTATCAACTCGGGCTTCACGGCCGCTTCCCCTTTGCACGCACCTGGGCGCCGTGCTCACCGCCGATACCGGTGCGGATCTGTTCTGCCGTCGGGATTTGCAGGCGGTCGACTCCGATCGCGACCATGCACTGGGCGAAGAAGGAGGCGCCGAAGCGCCCGCGTGCGACCTTGTTGCGCAGGTTTGGGACGTTCTCGATGATCCCTAGAGCGGCCAGCCTCGCGACGAGCTGCTCGTAGGAGATGCCGCGCAGCATCATTTCGGCGCGAAGGATGTTCTTCACCAGCTGCTCCCACGCCGCCTCGTCTATCCGACCGACATTTTCCATCTTGCCGTTCTAGGATCGTGAAGGCTGCTTGCGCAAGCTCGCATGATTATGCGTGTCACCGTTTATGATGTGTAAGCCTGGGGCGCACCTAAATCATAATCGTAGATGCTGGTTCTCGTCATCCTTAAAAGTGGTTCTTGGCGGAAAACGGTCTCATCTCTGCCGACTATCGGGATCTACCGATTCCGAGAATCGCGCGCATGAACGAGGCGTCTGCCCAGCCACTGACGCGAATGCGACCCGCTGGCGGATCGCGCCGGCGAGGACTTAGAGCAGACCTATCCCGCATCCTCTACACGTTGTCGAAGCGCACCGACGTTGTCGGCACACTGTTCCTGACGGCCAAAAACAACATCGGCGATCCGGCCAAGCTCCAGCGGCTGGGAACGCTCATCGGAGCCGAGACGTGGCTCTGCCCTGCAACCTTTGCCTCAGCCCAGCAACTGCCTTATCGGGGAGCCATGATGGGAACAGATCCTCAAGTTGGTAGATAAAGCCTGAAAATCAATGCCAACTGGCGGAGACGGAGGGATTCGAACCCTCGGTACCCTGATAGAGTACGGTTCCTTAGCAGGGAACTGGTTTCAGCCACTCACCCACGTCTCCGGAAGCGGGGCCTATAACGAGGGGGGCGACGCCTATCAAGCGGCGTCTTTTCTGGTGATAGCGACCGCACGATGGCAGCGCGCGGGATGACATGGGCCGCGGGATGGCCGATCGGTCCGACCATTCCTGTCGCAGCCGCCTTGCAGGCTGCTCCAGCAGTTCAGCCATTCAGGAAACCGATTCGATGCGTTTCATCCACACCGCCGACTGGCAGCTGGGCAAGCCCTTCGCCAGCCTTCCGACCGAGGTTCGCAATGCGCTGGATGAGGCCCGGTTCGACGCAATCGACGCGATCGGCTGCGCTGCGGCAGCGCATGGGGCCGCGCATGTGCTGGTCGCCGGCGACGTGTTCGATACCGAGCATCCGTCCGAACGCACCATCGGCCAGGCGGTGCAGGCCATGGCCGCGCATCCGTGCCATTGGTGGCTGCTGCCCGGCAACCATGATTCGGCACGCAATGGCGGGCTGTGGGACCGGGTGGACCGCTGGGCAGGGCGGTTCCAGCAGGCGCGCATCACCTGCCTGCTGGAGGCCGTACCACACGAGCTGGAGCCCGGCGCCTGGCTGCTGCCCGCACCGCTGCTGCACCGGCACAATCTGGACGATCCGACCGAGGCATTCGACCGGATGGAGACGCCGGCCGGTGCCCTGCGGATCGGCCTCGCGCATGGCTCGATCCGCGATTTCGGCTCCCGCGGGGAGGCGAACAATCTGCTCCCGCCCGATCGCGCCCGCCGCTCCGCGCTGGACTATCTCGCACTGGGTGACTGGCATGGCGCGCTGCAGGTGGATGAGCGCACCTGGTATGCCGGCACGCCCGAACCCGACCGGTTCGAGCGGGACGATCCCGGGCAGTGCCTCGCGGTGACGCTGTCCCCCGGTGCGCCGCCGCAGGTGGAGCGGGTGCGGACCGGCCGGTTCCAGTGGCTGCAACGCGACTGGCGGATCGATTCGGCGGCGGACCTGCTGGCGGAGACGGCCCGCCTGCTGGCGGCGGCAGACCCCGGCAACGCGCTGCTGCGGCTGACGCTGGCCGGCATGGTCACCATGGCGGACCGGCTGGCGATCCGTGACGCACTGGTGGACGATTTGGCGCACCGGCTGCGCCATCTGGACCTGCGCGAAGGCGGGCTGGTCGCCAGCCCCACGCCGGAGGATCTCGCCACCCTGCAGCGCGAAGGCATGCTGGGCCGGGCCGCCGCGCTGCTGCACGAGCGGATCGAGGCCGGCGGCAGCGATGCGCCGCTGGCGCGTCGCGCGCTGGAGCGGCTGTTCGTGGAAGCCGCCCGCGCAGGAGACAAGGCATGAGCATGATCGTGCGCCGCGTGGCGCTGGACAACTTCCGCAAGTTTCGTGCCCGGCACGAGATCGCCGGCCTCGCCCCGGGGCTGAACCTGGTGGTCGCGCCGAACGAGACAGGCAAGTCCACCCTGATGGAGGCGGTGCGCGCCGCCCTGTTCCTGCGGCACAAGTCCACGATCGCGCTGGTTCGCAGCTTCCAGCCGCACGGCGACGATGTGGCGCCGGAGGTGGAGCTGGACTTCACGATCGACGGTGCGCCGCATGCGCTGACCAAGCGGTTCCTGAAGAGTGCGAAGGTCGAACTAACCGGCCCCGGCGGACGGGTGCAGGGGGAAGCGGCGGAGCAGCGGCTGCAGGAACTGTTTGGTTTCGGGCAGCAATCGACGAAGCTGAACGCCGACACGATGGGCGCGCTGGGGCTGCTGTGGGTGCCGCAGGCAGAGGGTCTGGCGCCGGCGGTGCCGGGCGAGCTGGTGCGCAGCGGCCTCGGCGGTGCGTTGCAGGAAGAGACGGGCGCCCTGCTCGGCTCGGCCGCGTTCGATCGTGTTCGCTCGCAGGTCGACAAGGATTGCACGCGCTGGCTCACGAAGACCCGCAAGCCGACCGGCGAGCTGAAGCAGGCGGCCGATGATGTGGCCCTGGCAGAGACCGAGCTGGCAGCAGCGGTCGCGGCACATGCCCGTCTGGAAGGGACGTTCGACGAGCTGGAGCGCCGGCGCGAGGAGCTGCGGCTGCTGCGCGAGGAGCTGGCCGATCCGGAAGGGGCCGCGCGCCGGGCGGATCTGGCGAGCCAGCTGGAGCAGGCCCGCGCTGCCGCACAACTGCTCGCCACCGCCGACCAGCGGCTGGCGCGGACGGCGGCGGAGCGCGAGCGGCTGCAGAAGCTGGCCGAGCGGCAGGCGCAGCTGGTGCAGACGGAGGAACGCCACCGCGCCGACCTGGCGCGGGTGCAGGCGGAGCGGCAGGGACAAGGCGACACGCTGACGGCGCTGCGTGACCGGCTGGCCGCCGGCAATGCCGCCCGGGCGGAGGCGCGGACCATGCGCGATGCCGCCCGGCACGCCCTGGCCGCAGGGCAGGCGCAGGCTGCGGAACATGCGCGGGCGGAAGCCTTGCGCCGGGCGACGGACCGGCTGGCCACGTTGCAGGCGCTGGAAGCGGAACAGGCTGCCCTGGCGGAGCGCCCCGGACAGACGGTGGACCGGACGGTGCTGGAGGAACTGGCGGCGCTGGAAGGCGCGATGGTGCAGGCGCAGGCCGCGCTCGACGCCGGTGCGGCACGGGTCGAGTATCAGGGGCCGGCTCCGCTGCTGGCGGACGGCGCGCCGCTGCCGCATGGCGAATGGCTGCTGACGAAGGAAGTGCGGCTCGACCTGGGTGATGGACGTACGCTGTGGCTGCGCCCGCCCGCCAGCCTGGCGGGAGCGGAGGCGCGGCTGGCCGAAGCCCGCGGCCGCCACTCGGCGCTGCTGGCGCAGCACGGCGCCCCCAACCTGCCCGCGCTGCGTGAAGGCGATCGTATCGCACGGGAGGCTGCGGGTGAGCTGCGCGCCCTGACGGCGCGGATCGCCGCGGCGACCCCGGCCGACCCGCTGCTGGAGCTGACTGCCGGACCGGAAGCGCTGAAGCGCCTGCTGCAAGGGGCGGCGCCTGATGATGGGGGCGACACCGCGGCGCCGGACGTGCCGGCGCTGGCCCAGGCGCTGGACCGGGCGGAGCAGGCGCTGGCCGTGGCGGACGATCGCGCCGTCGCGTCCCAGGCCGCGCTGGACGAGGCGGCGACCGGCGACGGCCAATTGGCGATCGCCCAGGCGCGGGCGCAGACGGAGCTCGACCGGACCTGCGAGGAGCTGGCGGCGATCGCCGGCGACTGCGCCGACCTGCCCGTGCGCTTCGCCGCCGCCAATCAGGCGGAGGCGGAGGCACTGCTGGCCCACGACCAGGCCGGTCGCGCGGCGCAGGTGAGCGACGAGGGCGCGATCCGGCGCCAGATCGAGCGCGCCGATCGCGAGCGTGCCGCGGCCGAAGCGAAGCGCGGCGAGCTGGAGCGCGCCATCGCCACGCTCGAGACCACGATCTCGCTGGAAGGCGAGAAGGGTCTCGGCGAGCGGCTGGCAACAGCCCGGCAGGAGGAGGCCGCCGCGCGGGCGTTGCTGGACCGGTTGCAGCTGGAGGCGGACACGGTCAGCCTGCTGCGCGACGTGCTGGACAGCGCGCGGGAGGAGCTGGGTCGCACGATCATCGGCCCGGTCGCCAAGCGCGCGGCGCGCCATATCGGGCGCATCCTGCCCGGCTGCGCGCCCAGCTTCGATGCGGCGCTGAGCCTCCAGGGCATCCATCGCAACGGGGTGGAGGAAGGCTGCGAGCACCTGTCCAGGGGGACACAGGAGCAGCTGGCCGTGCTGTCGCGCATGGCCTTCGCGGAAATGCTGGGGGAGCAGGGGCACCCGGTGTCGCTGGTGCTGGATGACCCGCTGGTCTGGTCGGACGACCTCAGGCTGGATGCCATGATCGACCTGCTGGAAGAGGTCGCCGGGACCATGCAGGTCATCGTCCTGACCTGCCGCGAACGCGCGTTCCGCGGCATGGGCGGCAACCGGGTGGAACTGGTCGCCGCCTGATCCTGGCCGCCCCGGTGCCATGCAGCGGCCGGGGCGGGTAACGGATTACTCTGCCGCCTGCATCCCGGCGCGGCCGAACAGGCCCAGATCGTCGTCGGTCGACAGCACGGCGTCCTCCACCTCGTTGGCGGCCTTGGCCTTCTGCCGCTGGTCGAAGCTGGACCACACCTCGTTCCAGTTGCCGCGCGTCGCGGCCTTGGAATATTCTGTGGCCCGCTGCTCGAAGAAGTTGGCATGTTCCACGCCGTTCAGCAGCGGGGTCAGCCAGGGCAGGGGATGCTCGTCGATCAGGTAGATCGGCTTCAGGCCCAGCTGCGTCAGGCGCCAGTCCGCGATGTAGCGGATGTACTTCTTGATCTCCTTGGGCGTCATGCCCTGCACCGGGCCCATCTCGAAGGCCAGGTCGATGAAGGCGTCTTCCAGCCGGATGGTGGTCTGGCACACATCGGCGATGTCGTCCTTCACCGCCTTGGTCAGGCAGTCGCGTTCCTGCGTGAAGGCGTGGAACATGCGGGTGATGCCTTCGCAGTGCAGGCTCTCGTCGCGCACCGACCAGCTGACGATCTGCCCCATCCCCTTCATCTTGTTGAAGCGCGGGAAGTTCATCAGCATGGCGAAGCTGGCGAACAGCTGCACGCCTTCGGTGAAGCCGCCGAACATGGCCAGGGTGCGGGCGATATCCTCGTCATTGTCGACGCTGAACCGCTGCATGTAGTCATGCTTGTCGCGCATCTCGTCATAATCGAGGAAGGCGCCATATTCGCTTTCCGGCATGCCGATCGTGTCGAGCAGGTGGGAATAGGCCGCGATGTGGACCGTTTCCATGTTGCTGAACGCCGTCAGCATCATCTTGATCTCGGTCGGCTTGAACACCCGGCCATACTTCTCGTGGTAGCAGTCCTGCACCTCGACGTCGGCCTGCGTGAAGAAGCGGAAGATCTGCGTCAGCAGGTTGCGCTCGTGATCGGACAGCTTCTGCGCCCAGTCGCGGCAATCCTCGCCCAGTGGCACCTCTTCCGGCAGCCAGTGCAGCTGCTGCTGGCGCTTCCAGAAATCGTAGGCCCACGGATACTCGAACGGCTTGTAGGTCTTGCGGGATTCGAGAAGGGACATGGGACAAGCCTTGTGGTCTGCAGCGCGGAAGCCGGGTGGTGGGCACCACCTGATGTGGTCTGGCGTCTGCAGCTAGCAAGATATTGTGGTGCGTGACAGACGAATGATTCGATCACAGGATAGGCTGCCCGGGCGGTCGGGCGAAGCGCAGCCGGTTCGCAGCTGTTGGCAAAGCTGTGGACGAATCAGTCGCCTGCGATCTGCTCGTCCAGCCATTCCGCCGCCGCCTCCGGGCTGCGCTTGTCCAGCGGGCGGTCCACCGAGTAGTTCGCCTCTCGCATCGCCTCCACCCCGATTGCCCCTACCAGCGGGCGCAGCGCTGCCAGCAACCGCTCGTCACTGGCGCGGGCCGGCGTGACCAGCAGCACTGCGTCATAGGCAGGCAGGGCGCCCGCCGGATCGGCCAGCACCAGCAGGTCGTCCGCCGCGATCCGCCCGTCGGAGGAAAAGGCGCTGATCACGTCCGCCTCCCCGCCCGCCAGCGCGTCATACATGAAGGTCGGCGCAAAGGTGCGGCGTCGCGCGGCGCCCAGCCCGTAGGCATTGCTCACCGCGGCCCATTCCGGTCGGCGGAAGAACTCCAGGTCGCTGCCGATCGTCACCCGGCCGGCGACCCGCCCCAGATCGGCCAGCGAGGCGACGCCCAGCTCGGCGGCACGCGGCCGGCGCATGGCCAGGGCATAGGCGTTCTCGAACCCCAGTGCCCCCAGCACCAGCGTGCCGCTGGTGTCCTGTTCCCAGCGGGTGATCTCGCGGTTCATCTGCGCGGCCGGCGGATTGCCGTCCCGCTTCATCTCGTTGGCCCACAAGGTGCCGCCGTAATCGACATACAGGTCGATTGCCCCGCTGGTCAGCGCGCGGTGGATCACCGCCGATCCCAGCCCCTCGCGGTAGGCGACGCGGTACCCGGCCGCTTCCAGCCGCCGCCCGATCAGCCGGGCGAGGATGTACTGTTCGGAGAAGTTCTTGGCGCCGATCGTGATCACCTCGCCGCGCTCCCCCGTCCCCAAGCGCGGCACCACCAGCGCAGCGGCGAGGCCGGCGGCGAGCAGCGCCAGCGCCGTCCACACCAGCGCGGGCCGCCGGAAGGCGAGGCCCCGCTCGACCGTGCCGAACAGGCCGTCGGCGGTCAGCGCCAGGCCGGCGGAGGCGACACAGCCGGCCAGCACCAGCGACCAGTCCTGCACCTGCAGCCCGGCGAAGATCGGATCGCCCAGGCTCTGCTGTCCGATAGTGGTGGCCAGCGTGGCCGCACCGACCGTCCACACCGCGGCGGTGCGGATCCCGGCCATGATGAAGGGCGCGGCCAGCGGCGCCTCCACCAGTCGCAGCCGCTGCCAACGGGTCATCCCCAGCGCATCGGCCGCCTCCAGCACGCCGCGGTCGAGCTGCGCCAGCGCGGTCACCGCATTGCGCAGGATCGGCAACAGCGCATAGAGCGCCAGCGCCAGCAGCGCGGGCAGGAAGCCGAGCGTCGGTAATCCCTCGCCCAGGATCGGGCGCAGGGCCAGCAGGATGGGGAAGAACAGCGCCAGCAGCGCCAGGGCCGGGATCGTCTGCACCAGCCCGGCAAAGCCCAGCACCAGCCGGCTGACATGCGCCGAACGGCCGGCCCACACCGCCAGCGGCAGGGCCACCGCGATCCCCAGCAGCAGCGCGGCCGCCACCAGCACGACATGCGCCGCGACCACCGGGCCGAGACCGGCCAGCGCCGCCAGCACCCCGTTCATGCGCCGCCTCCCGCCAGCCGGCGTGCCTGCTCCCGCGGGACGGCGACCAGCGCCTGCGCCTGTGCGCCGCCAGCACCCGCCAGCAACGCGGATGGCGTTTCGTCCGCCACGACCCGGCCACGATCCAGCACCACCACGCGGTCGCACAGCAGCAGCGCCTCCGCCATGTCATGCGTCACAAGCACGGTGGTGAGGTCCAGTTCGTCATGCAGGCTGCGCACCTGCCGGCCCAGCGCATCGCGGGTGATGGGGTCGAGCGCGCCGAACGGTTCGTCCAGCAGCATCAGCGGAGGGCTGGTAGCCAGTGCGCGGGCGATGCCGACGCGCTGCTGCTGGCCGCCGGACAGCTGCGCCGGCATCCGGCTGGCCAGGTCCGCCGGCAATTGCACCAGCGCCAGCAACTCCGCCACCCGGCCCTGCGCGACAGGCGCGCCCTGGATGCGCGGGCCGATCGCGATGTTTTCCGCCACGGTCAGATGCGGGAACAGGCCGATTGCCTGGAACACGAAGCCGACCCGCCGACGCAACGCCACCAGCGGCAGGCTTGCGACATCCAGTCCGTCCAGCATCACGCGCCCGCCGGTCGGCTCGGCCAGGCGGTTCACGGTGCGCAGCAGGGTCGACTTGCCCGATCCGGATGCGCCGACCAGCGCCACGAAGCTGCCGCGACCGATGTCCAGGGTCACGCCATCGACGGCGGCAACGGCGCCAAAATGCCGGCTTGTCCCGTCGAAACGCAGCATCGCAGTTCCGCCCCGATCGATTGCAGCCATCATCCGGAGCCTAGCCGCGTCGGTGGCACAAAGCCACCATGCCGCCGCATGGTCAGGGGGTGATGCAGGCCTTCGCCACGACCAGTTCGCACACCAGCCCGCCGGGTTCGAACCGGCGTTGCCAGCTGCCGCCAAGCTGGCCAGTGATGCTCATTTCCACCAGCCGCGATCCGAAACCGTCGATCCGCCCTTCGGCCTGGGCGGGCGGGCCACCATGCTCGGTCCAGCGCAGCAGCAGCGTGTCGCCCTGGTCGTCGATCGTCAGGTCCACATGCCCCTCGTCCGCACCCAGCGCGCCATACTTTGCGGAGTTGGTCGCCAGTTCATGGAACACCAGCGCCAGCGGCGTGGCCGCGCGGGCGGCAATGGCGGCATCGTCGCCCACCACCAGCACGCGCTGCTCCCCGGCGGACATGTACGGGCTGAACAGGTCGCCCAGCAGACCCAGCAGGCTGTTGCGATGGTCCGCGCCGGTCGGGCGGACATAATCATGCGCCCGGCCCAGCGCGCGGATCGTGCCGGTCAGCTCGTCCGCGAAGCCCTTGTGCTCGGGCTGCTTGCGCGCGGACAGGGAGATCAGCCCCGCCACCACGGCGAAGATGTTCTTGATCCGGTGCGACAGCTCGCGCGCCAGCAGGTCGTTGTTCTCCGACTCGCGATGCATCGAATCGATGTCGGTCGCGGTGCCGAACCAGCGGATGACGCGTCCATTGTCGTCCCGCGCAGGCGCGGCGCGCGACATGACCCAGCGATATTCGCCATCATGCCGCCGCACCCGATGCTCGATCTCGTACGGCTCCCCGGTGCGGATCGCTTCCTCCCACCGCGCCTTGCAGCCGGCCAGGTCGTCCGCATGCACGGCGGAACTGGCGGTCAGCGTGGCCAGACCGGTGAAGTCCTGCATCTGCCGGTTGAAGTAGTCGAAATTGCCGTCGGCATCGGCGGACCAGACCAGCGCGGGCACGCTGTCGGCCAGCGCGCGCACCAGGAACTCGCGCCGCTCCGCCTGCAGCACGGCGCGCATCTCGTCGCGGCGGGCGTTCAGCCGGCGCATGACCGCCTGGGCCAGCACGGCCAGCCCGTCCTGCTGGAAGCGGGTCAGCCCCTGCGGACGCGCGGCGCTGTCGATCACGCACAGCGATCCCAGCGGGGCGCCATCATCGCTGACCAGCGGATGGCCGGCATAGAAGCGGATGTCCGGCGCGCCGGTGACCAGCCCGTTGTCGAAGAAGCGCGGGTCCTGCGTCGCATCGGGCACCTGCATCACGCTGCGCTGATGCATGGCGTGGGCGCAGAAGGACTGGTCGCGCGGGGTCTGTGCCACCGGCAGGCCGGTGCGCGCCAGGAAGGCCTGCGTGTCGGCCTTGACCAGGCTGACAAGAGAGATCGGCGTGGCGCACAGCTGCGCGGCAAAGCGGACGATCGCATCCAGCTCCGCATCGCCTGTCAGCGCATCGCTGCCGAAGGAGGCAAGCTCCGCCAGCCGCTCCTCTTCGCCCATCGGCACGGGCTGGCTCGACGGCCACGGTTCGGATTGCGGGGTTTTCAAGATGATGTGCTCCAGCGCGGCTTTAGCAGAAGCCGGGTATCGGCGAAAGTCAATTGCGGCGGCACTGGCGCTGGCGTCGCGCAATGCTATAATGCGCGGCATAACAAAAGTTGCGAGAGGAATGCCAATCATGCGAGCGACCCCCCCGTTCGACTGGGCGCTGTCCGATGACGCGTCCACCATCCAGGACAGCGTAGCCCGCTTCGCCGACGAGGTCGTCGCGCCGCTGGCGGAACGAACCGACCGCGAAGACCGGTTCCCGGCCGAACTGTGGCCGCTGATGGGCGAGATGGGCCTGCATGGCCTGACCGTGGCGCCGGAGGATGGCGGCCTGGGCATGGGCTATCTGGAGCATGTCATCGCGATCGAGGAGATCAGCCGCGCCAGTGCCTCCGTCGGCCTCAGCTACGGCGTCCATTCCAACCTGGCGATCAACCAGATCGCTCGCTGGGGCAATGCGGAGCAGAAGGCCCGCCTGCTGCCCCCGCTGATCGCCGGCGACCAGGTCGGCGCGCTGGCGATGAGCGAGGTCGGTGCCGGGTCCGATGTCGTGTCCATGAAGATGGCGGCAACGCGGGTGGATGGCGGCTGGAAGCTGGATGGCCACAAGTTCTGGATCACGAACGGCCCGGTGGCCGACGTGCTGGTGGTCTACGCCAAGACCGACGCCGATGCGGGACCACGCGGCATCACCGCCTTTGTCGTGGAGCGCGGCATGCCCGGCTTCGCCGTCGGGCAGAAGATCCACAAGCTGGGGATGCGCGGATCGCCCACGTCCGAGCTGCTGTTCGACGGCTGCGTGGTGCCCGATGCCAACGTGCTGGGCGAGATCGGCGGCGGCGTGGCCGTGCTGATGAGCGGGCTGGACTATGAACGCGCGCTGCTGGCGGGCGTGCAGCTGGGCATCATGCAGGCCTGCCTGGACGTGGTCATCCCGTTCGTGCGGGAACGCAAGCAGTTCGGCAAGCCGATCGGCACGTTCCAGCTGATGCAGGCCAAGGTGGCGGACATGTATGTCGCGCTGCAATCGGCGCGGGCCTACACCTATGCGGTGTGCCGGGCCTGCACCGACAACAGCGTTACCCGGTTCGATGCCGCCGGTGTCATCCTGCTGGCGAGCGAGAACGCCTTCCGCGTTGCGGGCGAGGCGATCCAGGCGCTGGGCGGCGCAGGCTACACGCTCGACTTCCCGGTCGAACGCTACCTGCGCGATGCCAAGCTGCTGGATATCGGTGCCGGCACCAACGAGATCCGCCGGATGCTGATCGGACGGGAACTGATCGGCGCATGACCGCGCCGACCATTGCCAGCAAGCTGGACGCCACCAGCCCGGAGGCGCAGGCCCGCGCCGCGCATAATCGGGCGCTGGCGGCCGAGCTGCGGACACGGGTGGCCCGGGCGGCGCTGGGCGGCGGCGAAACCTCACGCGCCCGCCACCAGGCGCGCGGCAAGCTGCTGCCGCGCGAGCGGGTGGAGCGGCTGCTCGATCCCGGTTCGCCATTCCTGGAGATCGGCCAGCTGGCGGCGGGCGGCGTGTATGGGGACGAGGTGCCCGGCGCCGGCATCGTCGCCGGGATCGGCCGCGTCTCCGGCCGGCTGGCGATGGTGGCGGCCAACGATGCCACGGTGAAGGGCGGCACCTATTACCCGCTGACCGTGAAGAAGCACCTGCGCGCGCAGGAAATCGCGGAGGCGAACCGCCTGCCATGCATCTATCTGGTCGACAGCGGCGGGGCCAACCTGCCGCATCAGGCGGATGTGTTTCCCGATCGCGACCATTTCGGCCGCATCTTCTACAACCAGGCGCGGATGAGCGCGGCGGGCATCCCGCAGATCGCCTGCGTCATGGGCAATTGCACCGCCGGCGGTGCCTATGTCCCGGCGATGAGCGACGAAAGCGTCATCGTCGCCAACCAGGGCACCGTGTTCCTGGCCGGCCCGCCGCTGGTGCAGGCCGCCACGGGCGAACGCATCACGGCGGAGGAGCTGGGCGGCGGAGACCTGCATGCGCGCAAATCGGGCGTGGTGGACCATCTGGCGCAGAGCGACGATCATGCCATCGCCATCCTGCGCGACATCGTCAGCCACCTGCCGCAGCGCCCCGGCGCCGTGCTGGAACTGGCCGAGCCCCGCCCGCCCGTGCTCGACCCGGAGGAGCTGTACGCGCTGATCCCGGAAGACGTGCGCGCGCCCTATGATGTGCGTGAGGTGATCGGGCGGCTGGTGGACGGATCGCAGTTCCACGAGTTCAAGGCATTGTACGGCACCACGCTGGTGTGCGGCTTTGCCCATATCTGGGGCATGCCGGTCGCCATCCTGGCCAACAATGGCGTGCTGTTCAGCGAGTCGGCCACCAAGGGCGCGCACTTCATCGAACTCGCTTGCCAGCGCGGCATCCCGTTGCTGTTCCTGCAGAACGTATCCGGCTTCATGGTCGGCGGCCGGTACGAGGCGGAAGGCATCGCCCGTCACGGCGCCAAGCTGGTGACCGCGGTGGCGACGGCGCAGGTGCCCAAGATCACGCTGGTGATCGGCGGCAGCTTCGGTGCCGGCAATTACGGCATGTGCGGCCGCGCCTATTCCCCGCGCTTCCTGTTCACCTGGCCGAATGCCCGCATCAGCGTGATGGGCGGCGAACAGGCCGCCAGCGTCCTCGCCACCGTACACCGCGATGCCGAGACCTGGTCGGCGGAGGAGCTGGAGGCGTTCAAGGCCCCTATCCGCGACAGGTACGAAGCGGAGGGCAATCCCTGGTACGCCACCGCCCGCCTGTGGGACGACGGCGTGATCGACCCGGTGCAGAGCCGCGACGTGCTGGGCCTGGCGCTGTCCGCCTGCCTGGAAGCACCGATCCCGGAGGCACCGCGCTTCGGCGTGTTCCGCATGTAGGGTCCGGGGCCGGGAAAGGATGGCTGGCCGGCAAACCCCGTTCGCTTGCCATTCACCCCTGCGCCCCTACATGTCGTGGAGCACCTTTCGAGGATTCTTCATGAGCACCAATCGCGACCCGGACAGCAGCGGCAATGGCCCCAGCGGAGGCGGCAACGGCAATCCGTGGGTCAAAAGCCTGCTGATCTGGGGCGGCATCTTCCTGGCATTGCTGCTGGTGGTGTCGATGTTCAATGGCTCCCCCAACACCGCCGGCACGCAGCTGCGCTATTCCGACTTCCGCACGCAGGTCGCCGCTGGCGAAGTGGCGGATGTGCAGATCGCGCCCGACCGGATCACCGGCACGCTGCGCAACGGCTCCAGCTTCTCCACCGTGCCCGTGCCCAATGACACGGAACTGACCACGCTGCTGGACCAGAACAATGTCAGCTACGCCGGCACTGCGCCGGAAGAGGGCAACCTGTTGCTGTACATCCTGGTGCAGACCCTGCCGTTCCTGCTGATCCTGGGCGTCGCGTTCTTTGCGCTGCGGCAGGTGCAGAAGGGTGGCGGCGCCGGTGGCGCGATGGGCTTCGGCAAGAGCAAGGCCAAGCTGCTGACCGAGAAGCAGGGCCGTGTCACCTTCGACGACGTCGCCGGCATCGACGAGGCGCGCGAGGAACTGCAGGAGATCGTCGAGTTCCTGAAGGATCCGCAGCGCTTCTCCAAGCTGGGCGGCCAGATCCCCAAGGGCGCGCTGCTGGTCGGTTCGCCCGGCACCGGCAAGACACTGCTGGCCCGCGCCATCGCGGGTGAGGCACGCGTCCCGTTCTTCACCATCTCCGGCTCCGACTTCGTGGAGATGTTCGTGGGCGTCGGCGCCAGCCGTGTGCGCGACATGTTCGAACAGGCCAAGAAGAACGCACCCTGCATCGTCTTCATCGACGAGATCGACGCCGTCGGCCGTCACCGTGGCCACGGTCTCGGCAATTCCAATGACGAGCGCGAGCAGACGCTGAACCAGCTGCTGGTCGAAATGGACGGCTTCGAGGCGAACGAAGGCATCATCATCATCGCCGCGACCAACCGGCCCGACGTGCTCGACCCCGCGCTGCTGCGCCCGGGCCGGTTCGACCGGCAGGTGGTCGTCTCCGTGCCCGACATCGACGGGCGCGAGAAGATCCTGGCGGTGCACATGAAGAAGGTGCCGCTGGCACCCGACGTCAATTCGCGCACCATCGCCCGCGGTACGCCCGGCTTCTCCGGCGCGGACCTGGCCAACCTGGTCAACGAAGCCGCGCTGCTGGCCGCCCGCCGCAACAAGCGGCTGGTCGCCATGGCCGAGTTCGAGGAAGCCAAGGACAAGGTCATGATGGGGGCGGAACGCCGCTCCATGGTGATGACCGACGACGAGAAGAAGATGACGGCCTATCACGAGGCCGGCCATGCGATCGTCGCCGTGCACGAGCCCGCGTCCGATCCGATCCACAAGGCCACCATCATCCCGCGCGGCCGCGCGCTGGGCATGGTGATGCGCCTGCCGGAACGGGACAATTACTCGTACCATCGCGACAAGATGCACGCCAACCTGGCGGTCAGCATGGGTGGCCGCGTGGCGGAGGAGATCGTTTTCGGCCATGACAAGGTGTCGAGCGGCGCTTCCAGCGACATCCAGTATGCGACCAGCCTGGCCCGCAACATGGTCACCAAGTGGGGCATGAGCGACCGGCTGGGCCCGCTGCAATACGAGGACCAGCAGGAAGGCTATCTCGGCATGGGCGGCACCAGCCGCACGATGGCGGGCGCCGAGACCAACAAGCTGATCGACGAGGAAATCCGCAACCTGGTTGAAGGTGGTCATTCCCGTGCCCGTCAGCTGCTGACCGAGCATGAGGACCAGCTGCAGCTGCTGGCGCAGGCGCTGCTGGAATATGAGACGCTGACCGGCGACGAGATCAAGCAGCTGCTCGACGGCGGTCGCATCGACCGCCCAGATCAGCCGAGCGGACCATCGCTGGTGCAGCCGGTACGCGGTTCCGCCATCCCGAAGTCCGGCCGTCGCTTCAGCGGTGACGCGACACCGCAGGGGATCTGACGAAGCGCCTGTGAAGCTATGCGGGGCGGTGGCAACACCGCCCCGTTTTTCATGGAGCCGAGACTACTTCAGGCTTCCAGCCATTCGGCCAGCGCCGCCAGGCAATCGCGCGCCAGGTGCTTGGACCGTTCCGGGCTCCATCCCTGCACCGGGTCGGGCAGGTCCGCATTGTCCTTGAACGGCATCTCCAGCGTCATCGCGCAGGCGCCGAACCGCTCCGCCAGCTGGTTGGTGCTCATGGACAGGTTTGCCTTGCCCGCGGGCGTCTTGGGATATCCGATCTCCGTCTGGAAGTCCGGGCTGCGCCGGTCGAGGATCGTGCAATAGCGGTCATACTCCGCGCCCAGCCGGTCGGTCCAGGACGGCACGCCGTCATAGCCGGCCATGAAGTTTGCGGCGATCGCCTCGTCCCCATGCACGTCCATGGCGAAGCGCACGCCGCTTTCGTCCATCGCATTGCGGATCGCCAGCACCTCGGGCGATCGTTCCGCCGTGGGTTCGTGCCACTCGCGGTTGAGGTTCACGCCGGCGGCATTGGTGCGCAGATGGCCGCGCACCGAACCGTCCGGGTTGCAGTTTGGCACCACATGGATGCGGCATTTCTGTCGCAGCACGCGCGCCACCGGGTCGGCCGGGTCGCACAGCATCTCCAGCGCGCCTTCCATCCACCATTCGGCCATGCTCTCGCCCGGATGCTGGCGCGCGAACAGCCAGACCGGCAGCGTGCCTTCGCCCATCACCAGGCAGTCGATCGCCCGCCCTTCCAGGCTATGCCCCAGGCAGCGATAGGTCACGCCTTCCGCGCCCGCGCTGTCGGCCACCAGATCGTGGTGCCGTTCCAGCGAATAGGGCGCGAAGTAGGCGAACCAGGCAAGGTCGCCCGACAGGATGTAGCGGATCGTCAGCGTGCCGCCATCCTCGCCCGCATCCCAGCTGCTGTCCGCCCGGCCCCAGAACTGCCGGTCGTCCGACACGGCGGCCTGGTAATCGGGCCAGCCACCGGGGTAGGCGGAGGCGTTCAGGCCGGTGATGCGCAGCGTCAGCGCCTGCCCGGCCGTGCCCGCGACCCGGAAGTGGAACCACTGGAAGAAGTCGGACTGATGGTCCCGACGGATGGTCAGCGTGGCAGTCGCGGCGTCGATGGCGACGACTTCGATATTGCCGCTGTCGAAGGCGGCGTCGATGTGGATCGGGTTCATCGCACCTCGATAGTCGCTCCGGACTCGCCGGGGAACCCTTGGAACAGCGCCTGCGCCAGCCGGCCGGCGGCTGCCTGCTCCCCGGCATAGTCGCTGTTGCTGCTGGCGGTGAAGTTCGCCCGGCCTTCCCACAGCGGCGTGGTGCCGGACCGGATGATGACGCGCAGCTGGCGGTACAGCTCCTCCGTATCACGGCTGCCGCCACCGCCCAGGTTGATGCCGATGCCGACCCCCAGGCCGGAGCCGTAGCCGCCGGTGCCGCCGCCGACACCCACGCTGACCGGACCCTGCCGGTCGGTGGTCAGCGGCGCGTTGACTCCGCGCTCCAGCACGATCTCCGCAACCTGCCCGCCGGCGCTGGTTCCACCCGTCACGGTGTAGCCCAGCCGGCCCAGCTCCGCCGCCACGGCGTTGCGGTACAGGCTGAACTCCAGTGAATCTGCCCCGACATCGCCCGGCGCTGCCACCACGGTGATCGGGCCGCGACCCAGCTGCGCGGGCGCCGCCCCCGTGAACCGCGTGACCTCTACCGGGGAGACATAGGCGGGCGTGGTGCAGGCCGACAGCAGCAGGGCGGCAAGGGCGGCGGAGGCTAGGGCGGGGGTTCTCATACCGGTACAACAAAGCGGCTCGCGACCGGTTGCATTGTTCATGCGATTTGATGCAGTGCAGCACCAGCTGCGGTTTCCGCGGTGTGGGAGCAGTGCATGAGCGATCCGATCCCTGTTCTGGTGACCGGCGGGGCCGGCTATATCGGCAGCCACGCGGTACTGGCCCTGCGCGACCGCGGCTGGCCGGTCACGGTGATAGACAACCTGTCCACCGGCTTCCGCTTCGCCGTGCCCGGGGGGGTGTCCTTCTACCAGGGCGACATCGCCGATGCCGACCTGCTGGCCCGCATCTTCGCGGAACAGGGCATCCGCGCGATCATGCACTTCGCCGGATCGATCATCGTGCCCGAATCGGTCAGCGACCCGCTGAAATATTACGCCAACAACACGGTGAAGAGCCGCGCGCTGATGCAGGCGGCGGTGGATGCGGGCGTGCCGCACTTCATCTTCTCCTCCACCGCGGCGACCTACGGCATTCCCGAGGAATCGCCGGTTGCGGAGGACAGCCCGAAGCGGCCGATCAATCCCTATGGCTGGTCCAAGCTGATGACGGAGCAGATGCTGGCCGACACCGCCGCGGCGCATTCGCTCAACTATTGCGTGCTGCGCTACTTCAACGTGGCCGGCGCCGATCCGCAGGGGCGCAGCGGACAGTCCACCGCCGGCGCCACGCACCTGATCAAGGTCGCGGTGGAGGCGGCGCTGGGCAAGCGGCAGAATGTGGGTGTGTTCGGCACCGACTATGCCACGCCCGACGGTACCGGCGTGCGCGACTACATCCATGTCAGCGACCTGGCGAACGCGCATGTGCTGGCGCTGGATGCGCTGCTGGCGGAGCCGGACCGCTCGCTGACCATGAATTGCGGCTATGGCCGGGGCTTCTCCGTGCTGGAGGTCCTGGATGCCGTGGACCGGGTGACCAACATGAAGATCGAGCGGGTGCTGGGCCCGCGGCGCGTGGGCGACCCGGATTCGCTGGTGTCCGATCCGGGCCGGATCAAGGCGACGCTGCCATGGTCTCCGCAGCATGACCGGCTGGAGGAGATCGTCACCCACGCCCTGGCATGGGAACGCCGGCTGGCCGAACTGCGGCCGGATGCTTGACTCGTCGCCGTGCCGCACTTAACGGCACGGCCTGTGATATGCAGGCACCGGCTTGGTTTCGGTGCCTTTTGTTTTGTTGGAAGAGCTCATGAAGATCCGCAACAGCCTGAAGTCGCTCAAGGACCGTCACCGCGATAACCGCGTGATCCGCCGTCGCGGCCGCACCTACGTGATCAACAAGACGAACCGTCGCTTCAAGGCGCGCCAAGGCTGATCTTGCACATGGCCGCCGGCAAGCCGCGGGCGGTCGTGTTCGACATCGGCCGGGTCCTGATCGAATGGGACCTGCGCCACCTGTTTGCGCCGCTGATCGACGATCCGGCGCGACTTGACTGGTTCCTGGCCAACGTGGTCACGGAAGACTGGCACACGCAACATGATGCGGGTGTCACGCTGGCCGACATGGTGCCGGCGCGGCAGGCGGAATATCCCGACCATGCCGTACTGCTCGACGCCTATCGCGATCGTTTCCTGGAGACGATCCCCGGCGATGTGCCCGGCAGCTTCGCGCTGGTGCAACGTCTGCATGAGCGCGGCGTGCCGCTGTTCGCGCTGACCAATTTCGGCACCGAGTTCTTTGCGCAGTATCGCGCGACGCAGCCGCTGCTGGACCTGTTCCGCGACATCGTCGTTTCCGGTGACGAGCGCTGCATCAAGCCCGACACCGCGATCTACGCCATCGCCGAGCGCCGCTTCGGCCTGCCGGCGGAGGCGTTGTTGTTCACCGACGACAAGCCGGAAAACATCGCCGCCGCTGCCGCGCGCGGCTGGCACACCCATCTGTTCACCGGCGCCGCGGGACTGGAACAGCGGCTGCTGGCGGAAGGTCTGCTGGACTGAGGTCCGATGGCCGGCGGGTTGCCCCGCCCGCTGCTTCACGCATTCGCACTTGCGGCATTGTCCCATGCACGGCAGGCAGGGGCCGTGCCCGTAGCCAGCCTGTCCGCCCCCAAGGCGCGCCTTCCCCTGTTCATCCTGACCGTCTTCACCGGCAGCCTGCTGCTGTTCCTGGTGCAGCCGATGGTCGCGCGCATGGCGCTGCCGCTGCTGGGCGGGGCGCCGGGGGTGTGGAACAGCGCCATGGTGGTGTTCCAGCTGCTGCTGCTGGGCGGCTACCTCTACGCCCATCTGCTGTCACGCTGGCCGGTGCGGCGGCAGGCGCTCGCCCATGTGGCGCTGCTGGCCCTGGCCGGCGTGACCCTGCCGCTGCAGCTGGCCGACCTGCCACCACCGGTGTCCGGCTGGGAGGTCGTGTGGGTGCCGGCCCTGTTCGCGGCCACGGTCGGCCCGGTGTTCCTGCTGCTGTCCGCGCAGTCCAGCCTGATGCAGCGGTGGTATGCCGCCGGGGCGGAGGGGCGTGATCCGTACCGCCTGTATGCCGTGTCCAACCTGGGCAGCTTCGCCGGGCTGATCGCCTACCCCTTCTGGCTGGAGCGGGCCTACGCCGTCAGCGTGCAGACGGGCCTGTGGGCGGCCGGCTATGCGCTGCTGGTGGTCCTGGCGGCGCTCGCCGCTGCCACCCGATGGCATGCGCCGGCGGCGGCGGAGCCGCAGGCCAGGCCCACCGATCCGCTGCCCATGCGCACGATTGCGCTGTGGCTGGCGCTGTCGGCGGTGCCGTCGGGCCTGCTGCTGTCCACCACCACGCTGCTGACCACCGACCTGATGGCCATGCCACTGCTGTGGGTCATCCCGCTTGCCATCTACCTGCTGTCCTTCACCGTCGCCTTTACCGCGGGCGAGAGTATCTGGCTGGCGATTCTCAACCGCTATGCCGCGGTGCTGCTGCTGATGATCGGCGGGCTGGCGATGATCAGCGGCGGGCAGTCCAACCCGGCAGTCGCGCTGGCGATGGTGGCGCTGCTGTTCGTGCTGGCGGTGGCGCTGCACGGCCGGCTGTACCGGCTTCGGCCGGAGCCGGCACGGCTGACGCTGTTCTACCTTGTGCTGGCGACGGGGGGTGCGCTGGGCGGCATCTTCGCCGCGCTGCTGGCGCCGGTGCTGTTCGACTGGGTGTACGAGCATCCGCTGTTGCTGCTCGCCGCGGCGCTGCTGATCCCGCAGGCGGCGCTGGTCAACCGGGTGGGACAGTTCTGGCGTGCGGGCCGCCGGCGCCACCTGCTGGCCGGAGCACTGGTGATCGTCGCCGCCGTGCTGGCCTGGCAGCTGTCGCGGGCGGTGGAGGCGGGCAACGGGGCGGACATCTTCCTGCTCGTCACCGCCATCGTGCTCCTGGGCATGACCGTTACCGGGCACCGTACAGCCTTCGCCGCGATCTTCGCGCTGCTGCTGCTGGGGCATGGCGGAATGTCCACGCTGGCGCTCAGCGCCGGTGGTGGGCGCGTACGCAGCTATTTCGGGGTCTACAGCATCACGAACACGGAAGACGGCCGGCTGCGCCGCCTGAATCATGGCACCACCATGCATGGGGAGCAATGGCTCGAACCGGCGCGGCATCTCGCCCCGACCGGCTATTACGGGCCACAGAGCGGGGTTGGCCTGGCGCTGGCGGCCGCGCAGCCCGAGGCGCGGATCGGCGTGGTCGGGCTGGGGGTGGGCACGCTCGCCTGTTATCGCCGGGGCAGCCAGCGCTGGACGTTCTTCGAGATCGACCCGCAGGTGCTGGCCTATTCGCGCGCCGGGACCTTCACCTTCCTGCGCGATTGCGCGCCGGAGGCCCGCGTGGTGATCGGCGATGCCAGGCTCAGCCTGGCCGGCGCGCCGCCGGGCGGGCTGGACCTGCTGGCGGTCGATGCCTTCAGCTCGGACGCGATCCCCGTCCACCTGCTGACGACGGAGGCCTTCGCCACTTACGGGGCTGCGCTGGCGCCGGACGGCGTGCTGCTGGTGCATATTTCCAACCGCTATTTCGACCTGGCACCGGTGATTGCCGCGCAGGCTGCGGCCGCGGGCTGGGGCGGCGTGCTGCGCGACGATCCGGGCGAGGGGGAGGGATTGAGCCCGTCCATCTGGATCGCCCTGTCGCGCGACCCCGCCACGCTGGAGCGGATGCGTGCAGGCGCGCCCGAGGCGTGGGAGGCGTTGCCGCCGCCCGCGCCCGAGGCCTGGACCGACGATCGTTCGTCCCTGCTGCCGCTGCTGCGGTTCTGACCGGAGTTCCTGCCATGATCATCGTGCATCATCTGGAGAACAGCCGGTCGCAGCGCGTCCTGTGGCTGCTGGAGGAGCTGGGCCTGCCCTATCGGGTACAGCGATACGAGCGTGATCGCCGCACCATGCTGGCACCGCCGGAGCTGAAGGCGGTGCATCCGCTGGGCAAGTCGCCGGTGATCGTGGACGACGATGATGCCGGCGCGACCCAGACGCTGGTGGAGACGGGCGCGATCGTCGAATATCTGGTGGCGAAGGGCGGCGCGCTGGGTCCACCGGCGGAGCGCGAGGCGGCGCTGCAGTACCGCCAGTGGCTGCATTATGCCGAAGGATCGCTGATGCCGCCGCTGCTGCTGAAGCTGGTGCTCGGCCGCGTGCCGCTGTTCGGCAAGGCCGCGCAGAAGAAGGTGCAGCCGATGGTCGACGTGCACCTGGACTATGTGGAGCGGGAGCTGGCGGACCGGCCATGGTTCGCCGGCAATGCGTTTACCGCCGCCGACGTGATGATGAGCTTCCCGCTGGAAGCGGCCCGCAGCCGCGCGGGGCTGGGCGAAAGCCGCCCGGCCACGATGCGCTGGCTGGCCGCTATCCATGCCCGGCCGGCATATCAGGCCGCCTTGAAGGCAGGCGGACCGTACGCCTACGCCTGAGGCAGACGCTTGCGCAGGAAGAAGTGCTTCTGTCCGACAGGATGGTCGTCGAGCGTGCCGAAGATCTCGAAACCCAGCTTCTCGTAGAAGCCGCGCGCCTGGAACTCGTATGTGTCGAGCCAGATGCCGACGCAGCCATTGCTGCGGGCGATAGTTTCGGCCTGATGCATGAGGGCCCTGCCGTAGCCGCCGCCACGATGCTCCTCGGGCACGGCGAGCAGTTCCACGAACAGCCAGTCATAGCCGCACCGGCCCCACAGCCCGCCGACCCGGTTGCCGGCTTCATCGGTCAGCAGGATGGCGACGGGCCGGATCCGCGGATCGCCGGCGTGGCTGACATTGTAGGCGCGCAGCGGCGCCAGCACCGCCTCGCGGTCGAGGTCGGACGGATGATCCGGCGTCGTGATGCGCAGCGTCATGACCATCCCCTCACGCCATCGTCTCCCGCCGGCGATAGCTGAGCGCTTCCGCCACGTGCACGCGGCCGACCTGCTCCGCCCCGGCAAGATCGGCCACGGTGCGGGCTACACGCAGCACGCGGGTATAGGACCGGGCCGACAGGCGCAGCGCCTCGGCCGCCTGCAGCAGCAGCGCCTGGCCGGCTTCGTCCGGGGTGGCGTGCTGTTCCAGGCCGGTGCCCTCCAGTTCCGCATTGGCGCGCACGCCGCGGGCGCGCTGCACCTCGCGCGCGGTCGCCACCCGCTGGGCCACGGTGGCGGTAGGCTCCGCCGCGGCGGGCCCGGCCAGGTCGATGGCGCGCACCGGCTGCACCTCCACATGCATATCGATCCGGTCGAGCATCGGCCCGCTGACCCGCGCCTGGTAGTCAGCCGCGCAGCGCGGGCCACGGCGGCAGCCTTCCGCGCTGCCACAGCGGCACGGGTTCATCGCCGCGATCAGCTGGAACCGTGCGGGATAGCTGACATGGGCGTTGGCGCGCGCCACATCGACGCGGCCGGTCTCCAGCGGCTGCCGCAGCGAATCAAGCACCGGGCGCTGGAATTCCGGCAGTTCGTCCAGGAACAGCACGCCCAGATGCGCCATGCTGATCTCGCCCGGGCGTACCCGCAGACCGCCACCGGTCAGTGCGGCCATGCTGGCGGAATGATGCGGCGCGCGAAATGGCCGCTCCCGGCTGATCCGCCCACCTTCCAGCGCACCGGCGACGGAGGCGACCATCGACACCTCCAGCGCCTCCGCCGGAGAGAGCGGTGGCAGGATGCCGGGCAGGCAGCTGGCGAGCAGGCTCTTGCCCGAGCCTGGCGGCCCGACCATCAGGAGATTGTGATTGCCCGCGGCGGCGATCTCCAGCGCGCGGCGAGCGGTCTCCTGTCCCTTCACCTGCCGCAGGTCCGGCCCTGGCCGGCGCGGCGCCACCTCGCCCGGTGGCGGGGCGGGTAGGGCGGCGGTGCCCTTCAGGTGGTTCAGCAGGCTGACGAGATCCGGCGCGGCGACCACCGGCACGCCGCTGGCCCAGCCGGCTTCCGCGCCCTGTGTCGCCGGGCAGATCAGCCCCTGCGAGGCGCCGCGGGCATGCAGCGCGGCCAGCAGCACGCCGGGGCTGGCGACGATGCGCCCATCCAGCGCCAGCTCGCCCACCGCGACATACTCGCCCAGCTGCTCGGCATCGGTGACGCCCATCGCGGCGAGCAGCGCCAGCGCGATCGGCAGGTCGTAATGCGATCCTTCCTTGGGCAGGTCGGCCGGGGACAGGTTCACGGTGATCCGCTTGGGCGGCAAGGCCAGCCCCATCGCGCTGAGTGCCGCCTGCACCCGTTCGCGGCTTTCGCCGACCGCCTTGTCCGGCAGGCCGACCACGGCAAAGCGCGGCATGCCCGGCGCCAGCTGGCACTGCACCTCGACCGCGCGCGCCTCCAGCCCTAGATAGGCCACCGTCGATACCAGTGCGACCACGTTGTCCCCCTTTGTTCCATGCTTTGTAGCGTGGCAGTCGGCGGTGTCGAGGGGGTCAGGCCACCACCGGCTCCAGCAGTGCGATCGTGCCCGCACCGGCATCGATCCGGCAGCGGGCGCCGACCGGCAGGATCGCCTGCTGCCCGCCATGGCCGAACAGCGGCAGCTGGAACGCCGGAATGCCCAGCGGGGCAAGGTGCTGTTCCAGCACTTCGAACAGGGTGAAGTTGCCGTAGCCGCCGGGATCGGTGCAGTTGGTGCATTGCCCGAACACCACGCCGGCAAGGCGCGGCAGGATGCCGGCCTGGCCCAGTTGCGTCAGCATCCGGTCGATGCGGTACTGCGCCTCGTTGGTCTCCTCCAGAAACAGGATCGCGCCGGTGAAATCAGGCAGCCAGGGCGTGCCGACCAGTGCGGACAGGACAGTCAGATTGCCGCCTAGCAGCGGGCCCTCTGCCGTGCCGGGGCCGAACACGGGCACACGCGCGGCGCGGTCGATCAGTCGGTCCGTTGCCGCGGGCGGCGGGCCGTAGGTGGGGGTGGCGCCATCGAACAGCAGCGCGCGCAGCGGCTCCCAGCTGGAGAGCGGCCAGCTGCCGGCGGCGTTCGGGCCGTGGATCGTCGGGAAGCCCACCCCTTGCGATTGCAGCGCCAGATGCAGCGCGGTGACATCGCTGAAGCCGACCAGCACCTTGGGATCACGGCGGATCGCGGCGTAATCCAGCAGCGGCAGGATCCTCGCCGAGCCCCAGCCACCGCGCACGCTGAATACCAGCCGCACGGCCGGATCGACGAACATCGCATTGATCCCGGCGGCGCGCGCCGCGTCGGTGCCCGCCAGATAGCCATGGCGATCGAGGATGTTGGCGGCGCGCCTCGGCTCCAGCCCCATGGCGCGCATGGCATCTTCCGCCAGCTCCAGCTCGGACCGGTCGGCCAGAAAGCCGGCGGGGGCGACCAGACCCACCACGTCGCCGGCGCGCAGCCGGGGAGCGCGGGTGCGGCGCGGGGATTGCGCCAGCAGCGGCAGGTTGCCGCCCGCCACCATCACCCCGCCCGCACCAAGGGTGCCCAGCATGTGCCTGCGTGAAACCTTCATGCCTGTGAAACCACCCCGATCATGGTTGCGTCCGCGACCGGGCATAGTGCGGTCGCCCAGCCGCCGCCAGCAGCAGAACCGGGCTACAGCTGCAAGATCCATGGGGAATATATGATATTTCACATACGCGAACAGGTCATGAGCGTGCGTTCTCTGCTGTCGCTCCGCTAAGCTTCGCATTCGTGAACATGCTGCTACTATCCATGCGAACCATCCCCTGCTAATCGCGGCGGACAACAGGAATGGGGGTCAGACATGCGGGTTTTTCTCGGCGCGGGCAGTGCCATCCTCTGGGCCATGCTTGCCCAGCCGGTCTTCGCGCAGGCCAGCAGCACCGCTACGCCGGCGAACGACGCCGCCAGCACCGCGGATGGCAATGCGATCATCGTGACCGCCCAGCGCCGGGAGCAGGCGCTGCAGGATGTCAGCGCCGCGATCACCGCAATCGGCACGGACCGTCTGGTGGAGGCGCAGGTCAACAACCTGTCCGACCTGCAGACGATCGTCCCCTCCGTCAATTTCGGCAACGATTTCAATCAGGCCAAGATCTTCATCCGCGGCGTGGGCGCCAACACCTCCACCACCGGCAATGCCACCGGCGTGGCATTGCATGTCGATGGCGCGGTGGTCAGCCGGGCGGAGGCGCAGCTGACCAGCCTGTTCGACCTGGCGCGGGTGGAGGTGCTGCGCGGGCCGCAGGGCACGCTGTATGGCCGCAACGCCACCGGCGGTTCAATCAACCTGATCACCGCCAAGCCGACGCGCACCTTCGAAGGGTATGGCCGGGTCACCTTCGGCAATTACAGCAACCTGATCACCGAGGCGGCGATCAGCGGGCCGATCACCGAAGGCATCGCCTTCCGCATCGCCGGCAAGACGGAAGATCGCGACGGCTTCGGCACCAATCCGGTGACCGGCAACGATGTGGACGACCTCAATCGCCGGATGCTGCGCGGTCACCTGCAGTTCGACCTGGGCACGGCGGCGCAGCTGCTGCTGACAGGCGAGTATTTCCGGCAGGACGATCATTCGGGCGCGGTGCATTACCTGGCCGCGTCCTTCCCGAACGTGGCCCGGCTCGCCCCGCTGGGCGTGGGCGGGTATGCCACGCGGCCGCGCGACCTGGCCTCCGAAGTGGATGTCGGCACCGACACCGAAAGCTACAGCTTCACCGGCACGCTGAACGTGGACATCAGCGACACGCTGAGCCTGACCAACATCGCCAATTACCGCAAGTTCGACACCTCGCTGTTCCAGGACCTGGATCTGTCCGGCGTGATCAACAGCCTGCAGACGACCGGGCAGGCGACCACCGTGCAGGAGCGGCGGATCGACAGCGAGCAGTACAGCAACGAGCTGCAGCTGAACTACTCCGTCGATTTCCTCGACCTGATCGTGGGCGGGTTCTACTTCCATGAACGCCAGCGTCCGATCGACAATGTCGGCCTGTCGCGCCGCAACGGCATGGCCAGCAACATTCCGCTGCTGCGGGCCGCCGGCATCGATCTGGCGGAAGCTTATGCCCTCTGCGGCTATTCCCCGGATGACGTGACCGGCGGCAGCACGGTGATCGCGCCCAAGCGCGTCTGCACCCGGTCGAACCTCGGCACCGATGCCTATGCCGTCTTCGGGCAGGCCAATATCGGGCTGGGCCTGCTGAGCCCGGCGCTGGAAAGCCTGACCCTCAAGCTGGGCGGCCGCTACAGCCACGAGAAGATCGACAGCGCCAACCCGTCCATAGTGATCGCCGGCGGCGGCCGCGGACCGGTGATCCGCTACACCACCGAAGGCACGTTCCGGGAACGCAGCTTCAGCGACTTCACGCCCGAAGTCGGGCTGGAATGGCGGGCCATGCCGGACCTGCTGGTCTATTACACCTATGCCGAAGGCTTCAAGGCGGGCAGCGGCGAGAACTCGGCCGGCAGCACCACCATCGTCGATCCGGAGACGATCCAGAACCACGAGCTGGGCATCAAGGCCACGCTGGCGAACGGCTTCGCCATCAACCTGGCGGCCTACACCTACGACCTGCAGGGCTTGCAGCTGAACAAGACGATCTCCGGCGGACCTACCGGGTACCAGACGATCTTCCAGAACGCGGCGGAGACCACCGCCAAGGGGTTCGAGCTGGACCTGTTCGGCCGCCTCACGCCGGAGTTCCGCATCAGCGCCGCGGTCGCCTACACCGATGCCAAGTTCCAGGACTACCTGACGCTGGACCCGTTGAACCCGGTCAACATTCTGACGCCGGGCACACCCGCCTACAATCCGGTGACCAACCCGAACCCGACCGCCTTCGGCGCGCCGGGCGGCGGGGACATCCAGCTAGCCGGCAACCAGCTGCGCAACACGCCGCGATGGGCGTGGAATTTCCACGCCGAGCACGATTTCGATCTGGCCGGCGGCGTGCTGACCGCGATGGGCGACGTCTCCTACAAGAGCCGGACCTACTTCACGGAGTTCGAGCGCGAGATCGAGAGCACGGCGGCTTACGCGATGGTGGACGCCTCGCTGAACTGGGCTGCGGGCGACGACGGCATCCGGCTGCAGGCCTGGGTGCGCAACCTCACCAATGTGGACCGGGTGGGCAGCACCTTCGCGCTGGCGACCGGGCGGCTGCTGGGGGCCACCTACCTGCCGCCGCGTACCTACGGCGTGACGGTGGGCTACAGCTTCTGAGATAAGGGGCGCGCGCGGCCGAAGCTGCGCGGGCTTCCTTCGACAGGCTCAGGACGGGTGGAGACCATCAACCCAGCTCATGCCGAGCCTGTCGAAGCACCCGATGGCGGCGCTAGCGCTCCGTAGCCGGCACGGCGTCGGGCGCCAGCATGCCGCCACCCAGCGCCACATACAGCACGACCGCATTGGCACGGTAGGCGCGGCGGGTGGTCAGCAGCGCCTGCTGTGCGGTGAACAGGCTGCGTTCGGCATCCAGCACTTCCAGGAAATCCGCCACGCCTTCGCGGTAACGTAGCCGGGCGATGTTGGCGATCTCCTCCTGCGCCACGACGCCGCGCTCCAGCGTGCGGACCTGTTCCGCCAGCCAGCGGCGGCCGGCCAGGGCATCTGACACTTCACGGAACGCGTTCTGCACGGCGAGGTCGTATTGCGCGACCTCTTCCACCTCGCGGGCGCGGGCGAAGTCCAGCTGCCCTTCGCGGGCACCCCAGTCGAAGATCGGCAGGTTGATCGACGGGCCGAACGACCAGGCCTGGTTGCTGCCGGTGAACAGGTTGTCCAGCTCGACCGAGGAGAAGCCGAAGCTGCCGGTCAGCGAGATGGACGGGAAGAACGCCGCGCGCGCCGCGCCGATATTGGCCCGGGCCGCACGCAGTTCCTCTTCTGCCTGGATGATGTCCGGCCGGGCCAGCAGCAGGTCGGACGGCAGGCCGGCATCGATCTCCAGCCCGTTCTCCTGCTCGTTCAGGGTCAGCCCGGCGGGCAGGATGCCGGGCACGCGGCCGCCGACCAGCACGGCCAGCTGGTTGGTCAGCTGCGCTTCGGTCAGTTCCTGCGCCTGCACCTGCTGTTCGGCCTGCGTCAGCAGCGCTTCCGCCTGGCGGGTGGGCAGGGCGCTTTCGACACCCGAGTTCAGGCGCAGTTCGGCAATGCGCAGGCCTTCGCGGCGGCTGTCGGCGGTCTGCCGGGCAAGTGCGATCTGCTCCTGCGTCTCCACCAGCTGGTAATAGGTTTCGGCCACGTCGCCGATCAGGGACAGGTAGAAGGCGCGCTGTGCGGCCTCAGTCGACAGATAGGTGGCGCGCGCCGCCTCCGACAGGTTGGCGACCCGGCCCCAGAAGTCGAGCTCGAACGAGGTCACGCCGACATTGACGTCGAACCGGTTCAGCGTGATCGAGCTGGGCGGATCGGCCACGACTTCGCCGCCGTCGCCCGGCTGATCCGTGACCGGGGCCGTGCCGAAGCCGGGGATGGTGCCCAGCGGCGTGCGCGAACGGGCGGCGGAGCCGTTCACGCCCACGGTCGGCAGGCGGGCGGCATCCTGGATGCGGTACTGCGCCCGTGCCTGTTCGATCCGCGCGGTGGCGGCGAGCAGGTTGCGGTTGTTCAGCAGCGCGGTTGCGATCAGCCCTTCCAGCCGCGGATCGACGAAGAAGTCGCGCCACGGCAGCCGGCTGGCGACCACGCTGCCATCGGGCTGGTAGGCCGGATCATAGGCCGGTTCGGTCGTCAGGCCCGGACGCGCATGATCGGGCGCCAGATTGACGCAGCCGGCCAGCGCCAGCGCCAGCAGGCTGGTGGTGGCGAGATTGCGGCGGCGGATCATGCGGGTTCTCCTGCCGGGCGGGCGCCGGGACCTTGCGGCCCGGCCGGACCCTGCCCGGGATTGTGGTCGTCGATCTCCCCGGCGGCGGCGGGCTGCTTGCGGCTGAGATACTTGCGCACCAGCAGGTACAGCACCGGGATCACGAAGATGCCGATGGCGGTGGCCGCGATCATGCCGCCCATCACGCCCGTACCCACCGCGATGCGGCTGGCGGCGCCGGCGCCGGAGGCAATCACCAGCGGGACCATGCCCAGGATGAAGGCGAGCGAGGTCATGATGATCGGGCGCAGGCGCAGCTTGGCCGCTTCCTTGACCGACTGCATCACGCTCTCGCCGCGCGCCTCCTCCTCGATCGCGAACTCCACGATCAGGATCGCGTTCTTGGCGGCAAGGCCGATGATCGTGATGAGGCCCACGTTGAAGTAGACGTCGGCCGACAGCCCCCGGATCATGGAGAACACCACGGAGCCGAGCACGCCGGCCGGCACGATCAGCAGCACGGACAGGGGCACCGCCCAGCTTTCGTACAAGGCCGCCAGCAGCAGGAACACCACCACGACGGACAGGCCCAGCAGCAGGCCGATCTGCCCGCCAGCCTGCTTTTCCTCGAACGACAGGCCGGTCCACTGATAGCCGATGCCCGGCGGCAGCTCGGCCGCCAGCCGCTCCATCTCGTCCAGCGCCGCGCCGGAGGATCCGCCGGGTACCGCCTCGCCCGACAGGGTCAGCGCGGGGTAGCCGTTGTAACGGGTCAGGGTCGGCGGGGCGGCGGTCCATTCCACGGTGGCGAAGGTGCTGAATGGCACCAGGTCGCCATCCTGATTCGGTACCTGCAGGGCGAGCACGTCGTCCGGCGTCATGCGATAGGGCGCATCGGCCTGCACCATGACGCGCAGCACCCGGCCCTGCCGGGTGAAGTCGTTGGCATAGGCGGAACCGAAGGTTATGGACAAGGCGGCGTTCACATCGCTGATGGCCAGGCCCAGCGCCCGCGCCTGCACCCGGTCGATGTTGACGCGCAGCTGCGGTGTCGGGGCCTGTTCCTCCGGCCGCAGATTGGTGACCACATCGCTTTGCGCAGCGGCGCCCAGCAGCTGGTCGCGCGCCGCGGTCAGCGTCGCGCGGCCGACACCCTGCTGGTCCACCAGCTTCAGCTGGAAACCGCTGGCATTGCCCAGCGCCGCGATCGGCGGCCGCTGGATCGCGAAGGCGAGGCCCTGGTCCAGCTGCATCAGCCGGCCCATGGCTCGTCCGACCAGCGCGCCGGCGCTGCTTTCCGGCGCGGTGCGTTCGTCCCACGGAGTCAGCTGCACGAACATCAGGGCGTTGTTCTGACCTTGGCCATAAAAGCTGAAGCCACGGATCGTGAAGAAGTCGCGCACTTCCGGCGACTCCTTCAGGAAGGCTTCGACCTGCGCGATCGTGGCGTCGGTCCGCTCCTCCGTCGATCCGGGCGGTGCCTGGACGACCACCAGCATCTCGCCCTGATCCTCCGTCGGCAGGAAGGAGGTGGGCAGGCGCATGAACAGCAGGATCGTCAGAGCGCAGACCGCTAGGAATGCTGCCATGGCGATCAGCGGGCGGGACAGGATGCGATCGTTGGCCCGGCCATACTTGTCCGTCATCCGCCCGAACCAGATGTTGAACTTGCCCAGGAAGCGCTTCGCGCCATTGACGACGCGATCCATCCGGCCGCGCCAGCCGGCGCGGACCGGCGCCTGCTGTTCCGGCACCACGCCTTCGTCGCCCGCCGGCCCGTGCTTGGCGGGCGCAGGCTTCAGGAAGGTCGCGCACAGGGCCGGGGTCAGGGTCAGCGCCATCAATGCGGAGAAGAAGATGGAGATCGCCAGCGTGACGGAGAACTGGCGGTAGATGCCACCGGTCGATCCGGGGAAGAAGGCCATCGGCACGAACACCGCGATCAGCACCAGCGTGATGCCGATGATGGCGCCGGTGATCTGGTCCATCGCCTTGCGGGTCGCCCGCACCGGGTCCAGCCCTTCATCGTGCATGATCCGCTCGACATTCTCGATCACCACGATCGCGTCGTCGACCAGGATGCCGATCGCCAGCACCATGCTGAACAATGTCAGCGTGTTGATGGAGAAACCGGCGAGCCACAGCCCCAGGCAGGCGCCGCACAGCGCGATCGGCACGACCAGCGTCGGGATCACGGTGGAGCGCCAGTTCTGCAGGAACAGGAACATGACGAGGAAGACCAGCAGCATGGCCTCCGCCAGCGTCTTGACCACTTCCTCGATCGAGATGGTGACGAACGGGGTGGTGTCGTACGGAATGCTCCAGGCGACATCCCCCGGCAGGGTGCCGCCCAGTTCCTCCATCCGGGTGCGGATGCCTTCCGACGTGTCCAGCGCGTTGGCGCCGGTTGCCAGCTGGATGCCCATTCCGGCCACCGGCTGCTGGTTCAGGGTGGAACTGAAGCCATAGGTGAACGCACCGATCTCCACCCGGGCCACATCGCCCACCCGGACGATGGCACCACCCGTTTCGGAGCGGAGGATGATGTTCTCGAATTCCTCCACCGCCGAGAAGCGGTTCTGCGTGACGATGGTGGCGTTGATCTGCTGACCGTCGACATAGGGCTTCGCACCCAGCTGGCCGCCGGCGGTCTGCGTGTTCTGTTCCTGCACGGCCTGCAGCACGGCGAGCGGCGACAGGTTGAAGGAGGCAAGCTTCTGCGGATCGAGCCAGATGCGCATGGCATATTCGGAGCTGAACAGCTGGATGTCACCGACGCCCGGGACGCGGCGCAATTCGTCCAGCACCTGCTGCGTGGCCACGTTGCCCAGATCGATACCGCTCATCTGCCCGCTGCGGCTGGTCAGGGCGACCACCTGCAGGAAGCTGCTGTTCGACTGGCGTACGGTGATGCCGTTGCGGCGCACGTCCTCCGGCAGGCGCGCCTCGACCGTGCTCAGCCGGTTCTGCACATCGGTCTGCGCGATGTCGATGTCCGAGCCGGCCTCGAACGTCACGGTGATGGTGGCGGTGCCGCTCGATTCGCTGCTGCTGTTCATGTACAGCAGGCCGTCCACGCCGTTCAGCTGCTGCTCGATCACCTGGGTGACGTTCTGCTCCAGCGTGCCGGCGTCGGCGCCGGGATAGGTCGCGGTGATCTGCAGCGCAGGCGGGGCGATATCAGGATATTGCTCGATCGGCAGGGCGCGCATGGCGATGATGCCGGACAGCAGGATGCCCAGCGCGATGACCCATGCGAAGATGGGCCGGTCGATGAAGAACCGTGACATGGATCAGCGTCCCTGCGTGGCGGCGGAGGCCTGCGGCTGCGGTCGCGCCTGACCCGACGCCTGACCCTGCGGGCGTGCCGCGGCGGGTTGCTGCACCTGGACCGGTGCCCCGTCACGCAGCTTCTGCAGATTGCTGGTGATGACCACGTCGCCCGGCTTCAGCCCGCCGTCGATCAGCCACTGGCCGTCGATCATCTCGCCAAGTTCCACCGTGCGGGCGACGGCCTTGCCGCCGACCACCACGAACACCGATCCGCCTTCCGGCGTCACGCTGACGGCGCCCTGCGGGACCGCGATGCCGTTGGTCAGCTCCCCCACGGTCAGCCGCACGCGGACGAACTCGCCCGGCAGCAGCAGCCCCTGCGGATTGGCGAATTCGGCGCGCAGCTGCACAGTGCCGGTGGTCGCGCTGACCGACTGGCCCAGGAAGTCGATCGCGCCGGTGACGCCATAGGTGCTGCCGTCAGGCAGGATCAGCTCCGCCCGGACCGGATTGTTCAGCCGCAGCTGACCGGTGTCGACCAGCCGGCGCATGCGCAGCTGGTCGGCCGCGGACTGCTCGATGGTGGCCCAGACCGGGCTCATCTGCTCGATCCGGGTCAGCAGCGTGGCTTCGGCCTGCGTGACGAAGGCGCCCTCGGTCACTTCCGCACGGCCCACCCTGCCGGAGATCGGTGCGGTCACATTGGTGTAGCCGAGCTGCAGTGCCGAAGCGCGCAGCTGCGCCTGCAACTGCGCCACGTCGGCCCGCGCGCCCCGGTTGGCGGCGACTGCGGCGTCATATTCCTGCCGGCTGATGGCGTTCTGTTCCACCAGCGGGCGATACCGGTCCACCACCGCGGCGGTGTTGGCCGCCGTGGCGCGGGCGCGCTGCAGGCTGGCTTCGACCTGGGCCTGCGCGGCGCGCAGTTCCGACGGATCGATGCGGAACAGCGGCTGGCCTGCGCGCACGGTCGTGCCTTCCTCGAACAGGCGGCGCTGGATAATGCCGGTCACGCGGGCGCGCACCTCCGCCACCCGGACCGCCTCGATCCGGCCGGGCAGCTCGATGATCTCGGGCAGGGGGCGGCCGGACACGGTGACGGTCTGGACCGGCATCGCCTGCGGCGGCGCCTCCGCCGGGGCTTCGCCGCAGGCAGACAGCATGAGGCCCATGGCGGCAACCAGCGGCAGCGCGATACGCATAAAGAGACCTTCGGATTGATTGTGCACGTGCGAACGTGTAATAACCGTTACACGAAGCTGGTTCAAGCAGGGTCAGACAGGGTCAAGCAAATTTCATCGGCGAACGACAGCAACGGCCCCGTGGAACTGCCGGCGGACGAGGGCAGCGCCCGGCTGGACCGGCGACGTGACGCCTTCATTACCTGTGCCGACACGCTGTTCCTGCAACAGGGCTTCGAACGTACCACCCTGGCCGATGTGGTGGAATGTGCCGGCGGATCGCTGGCGACGCTGTACAAGCTGTTCGGCAACAAGAGCGGCCTGCTGGAAGCGGTGATGGAGCAGCGCGTCTGCGCCAAGGAATACCGCCTGCAGGAACTGGCCGATGGCAGGCGCCCCCCGGCCAAGGTGCTGGCGGTGCTGGCGCAGGACCTGCACGAACGCTTCCTTGATCCGGGGGAGGTTGCCCTGTCCCGCGTCGTAATTGCCTACAGCCTGGAGAACCCCGCATTCGCCCGCCGTTTCCATGGGCGCACGATGGCCAGTGCGCGCGGCTTCCTGACGCGGCTGTTCGCCCGCTGGCAGGACGAGGGGCACCGGCTGAACGCCCCGCCGGAGACGCTGGCGAAGATCTTCCTGGGCCTGCTGATCTACGATCTGCACACGGAGGCGATCAGCCATGGCGCGGCCGCCAGCAGCCCCGGCGACCTGGCGGACAAGGTGCGATTCTTCTGCATCGGCGCAGGGCTGTGCTGACCGGTTGGCTGCCCTTGGGCAGCCGGATCACGGAACATCGCTGGCGAACAGGCCGAACACCGCGCCGGTGAAACCGCCCGCGCGCTCCGTGCTGAGCAGCGTACCGTCCTGGTCGGGCCCGAGCTGATGCCAGCCGGCCTCGTCGCGATAGCTGAAGCGGTAAGTGGCGCCGTCCGCCTCGGCCTTCAGCTCGACCGGTCCGCTCGCGGGTACGGATGCCTCGGCCACTGCAATCCCTGCGGCGACCTCCTCCGGCCCGGCGCGGCGCAACAGGCGGACCTTCTGCGTGCCGCCTTGCCGGGTGACGGCGATGGCCAGCCAGTAATCGTCGTTCTGTACCGCCGCCAGGCCGGCCTGGCCGACGTCGCCCTGCAGGGTGACGCTGGTGGCGGCGCTGGCATGCGCATGGCTCTGTCGCCTGCCCAGGAAGGACGGATTGCCGAAGCTGCCCAGCCCGTCCGGTCGGACCTGCAGCGTCAGCGTGCCGGGCTCGGCGGCCAGATCCCACCATTGTTCGCGCGGGATCCGCATCCCGATCCATTCGGGCGACAGGGTCGGTCCGTCGAACTCCTCGCGCCAGGCAAAGGCGCCGCTGGTCGGCGGTGCGCCGGCCGTGTCGGCTGGCAGGGGACGCGGCAGGCTGAGGGGGATGGGCGTGGCCGGCGGCAGGATCTGCGGCCAGCCATCGTGCCATTCGACCGGCAGCAGGAAGGTCTCCCGCCCGGTATTGGCGAAGTCGCCGGCATACGGACGGATCGCCAGAAAGCTGGCCCACCAGCGGCCATCGGGCGTGGTGACGAAATCGGCATGGCCTGCGGCGGTCACCGGGTAGGGGCGATCGGCCGGCAGGTCGCGTTGCGTCAGGATCGGGTTGGGGCCGGGCGTGTAGGGCCCGTCCGGTGTACGCGATCGCAGGATCACCTGCGAATGGTTCAGGCTGGTGCCGCCTTCGGCACATGACAGGTAGTACCAGCCATCGTGCTGGTAGATGTGCGGCCCTTCGATCCATACCGGATTGGTATCCGGCTCCACGCCGCCATCGATCAGCACCGTGCGCTCGCCCATGGTCTTCAACGTGGCAAGATCGAACTTCTGGATCCAGATGGCCCGATGCCCGTCATAGCGGGGGGTGCCGACCGGCGGCCCGTTGTTGATCAGCCAGGCGTTGCCATCTGCATCCACGAACAGCGACGGATCGATCCCGCCTTCCAGGTCGGGCAGCCAGACCGGATCGCTCCAGGGGCCGGCCGGATCGCTGGCGGTGATGACGAAATTGCCGCCACAGTCGACGCAGGTGTTCAGGATGTAGAAGGTGCCGGCATGATGCTCGATCGCGGGCGCGAACACGCCGCGCGACATGCCCAGCTTCCCGAAATCGAGCTGGTCCGGCCGGTCGATCGCGTTGCCGATCTGCCGCCAGCTGACGAGGTCGCGGCTGTGCCACACGGGAATGCCGGGAAACCAGCTGAAGGTGGAATGGACCAGATAGTAGTCCTCTCCCACCTGCGTGATGCTGGGATCGGGGTAGAAGCCCTGCAGGATCGGGTTGCGATATTCGTCAGGGGCGACGACGACTGCCTGATCCACGGGATCGGCGCCGTCATAGCTGAACCAGCCGAAGCTGGCGCTGGCGGCCAGCAGGGTCGCGGCGATGCTCATGCCGATGCCTCGCAAGCCCGGCCCTGAACGTCACGATGCGGCTGCCCGCCGACACGATGGTCGATCATCTCTCACCCCTTCACGACGGTAACACGCTGTGTTCCGCCTTCTATGGTAACGTTAACCGCGCGGGTGGACGTGACGCAAGGAGTCTCTTTTGTCGGTATCGAAACGGCTGGTGCCCCGCCGGCAGGGAAGCTGCCGGCGGGACGGGCCGCATCAGTCGACGGGGAAGCCGCGGATGCGCAGCAGGGCCTTCACGTCCGGGTCGCGGCCGCGGAAGGCACGGTAGGCGTCCGCCCGGTCCGTCTCGTTGCCGGTGGACAGCAGCACTTCTGCGAAGCGGTCGGCGGTGGCCTTGTCCCACGGTCCGCCGGCTTCCTCGAACGCAGCCCAGGTGTCGGCGTCCATCGTTTCCGACCACAGATAGCTGTAATAGCCGGCCGAGTACGCGTCGGAGGAGAACAGGTGATTGAACTGCGGCAGGCGGTGCCGCATCACCAGTTCCTTCGGCATGCCGATCTCCGCCAGCGTCGCGCTTTCGAACGCATCCGGATCGGTCACCGGTTCGGCCGCGGTGTGCAGCTTCATGTCGACGATCGCGCTGGACAGATATTCCACCGTGGCAAAGCCCTGGTTGAAGGTCTGCGCCGCCGTCACCTTGTCCAGCAACGCCTGCGGCATCGCTTCGCCCGTCTGGTAATGGCGGGCGAACTGGTCCAGCACCTCACGCGTCAGCAGCCAGTGCTCGTTCACCTGGCTGGGATATTCCACGAAGTCGCGCGGCGTGCCGGCAAGGCCGGGGTAGGTCACGTCCTGCAGCATGGAGTGGATCGCGTGGCCGAATTCGTGGAACAGCGTTTCCGCGTCGTCCAGGCTGATCAGCACCGGCTCGCCCGGTGCACCCTTGGCGAAATTGTTGTTGTTGGATGACAGCACGTTCTTGGCCGGGGGCAGGTCGCGCTGGCTGCGGTAGGTGGTTGCCCAGGCGCCCGACCGCTTGCCCGTGCGGGCGAAATCGTCGCGGTAGAACAGGCCGACCTCCGCGCCGTCCTTGTCCTTCACATGCCAGACGCGGACATTCGGCTCGAACACCGGCACCGTGCCGCTGATCTCCTCGAACTGCAGGCCATACAGCCGGTTGGCCGACCAGAAGGCCGCGTCGATCATGTTGTCGAGCGCGAAATACGGCTTCAGCTCCGCCTGGTCGAGGTCGTAGCGCGCCTTGCGCACCTTCTCCTGGTAGAAGCGGTAGTCCCACGGTTCGATCGTCAGCCCGGCGCCTTCCGCATCGGCGATCTGCTGCATGTCGCGCACCTCCTCCGCCACGCGGGCAGTGGCGGCAGGCCAGACGCGCATCATCAGGTCCATCGCCGCGTCGGGCGTCTTGGCCATGGTGTCCTGCATCCGCCATTCGGCATGATTGTCGAAGCCCAGCAGCTTCGCCCGCTCGTCCCGCAATTGCAGGATGGTGGCGATGGTGGCGTTGGTGTCGCTGGCCCCGCCATTGTCGCCGCGGTTGACGAAGGCGCGCCAGACCTTTTCACGCAAGTCACGGTCCGTGGCGGCGGTCAGGACCGGGTCCACCGCGGAGCGGGTGTTGACGATGGCCCAGCCTTCGATCCCGCGCTCCTGCGCCGCAGCGCGGGCGACGGACTTCACGCTGGCCGGCACGCCGGCCAGTTCCGCCTCGTCGGTAACGGCGATATATGTCGCCTCATCGGCCAGCAGCTTCTCGGAAAAGGTCGAGAACGCACTGGCGAGCTGCTGGTTGATCGCGGACAGGCGTTCCTTTTGCGCGGCGTCCAGCTTGGCGCCCTGGCGCACGAAGGATTCGTAGGTGCGTGTCACCAGCCGCTGCTGCTGGGCATCCAGCCCGCTGGTCTCCCGGGTATTGTAGATCGCCTCGATCCGGGCGAGCAGCGCCGGGTTGAAGGTGATCGCATCCTGCGCGGCCGACTGCTTGGGCGACCATTCGGCATCGAGCGCCTGATAGGCCGGGTTGTTCATGTTGCTGGTCATCACGCCGAACAGCGCGTTGACACGGCCCAGCCGCTCGCCCGCCAGCTGCATCGGCACGAAGGTGTTCTCGAACGTGGGCGCGGCAGGATTACTGGCGATCCGCTCGTACTCCTCCTGACGTTCCGCCAGTGCAGTGGCGAATGCCTCCGGGAACAGTTCGGGCCGGACCTGATCCCACGGGGGCACGCCGCCATAGGATCCGCCCCATGTCTGCAGCAGGGGATTGCCGTCGGCAGGCGCCGCGGTCCCGGCCTGCTGGGTGGTCTGGGCGTGGACGGCGGACGACATGATCAGGGACAATGCGGTGGCCGCAAGGAAGACAGGATGCACCATGAGCTCCGTAATAAATGAACAATGGGCAGCATAAACCTTTCATCCCGCAGGTAAAGTTCAGCCTACATGCCCATCGGACGACGAGCCGGAAGCGAGCGCCTCGTACGCGCGGGACGTCTCATTTCGGATCATCAGATATTCCGGCCCGCTGGAGAGGTTGCTAAGCGTTTTGGCCGCTATTACCGGCACGAGCCGGCCTGCGGATGCAGGGGACAGGCCGATCCGACATTGCAGGGGCGAACAGGGGTGCGGTCAAGGGGAATGCGGCGATCCGGAGCATCCGGCTGACGTGAGGCGCATGATCCTGTCCTGGGTGCGGGAGGCGTTCCGCGCCTATCCCTTGCGCATCAGCATGCTGCCGCTGTTCAGCGTGCTGATCTCGATCATGGACGGGCTCAGCATCTCCATGCTGATCCCGCTGATCGGCACCCTGTTTTCCGGCGGCAGCCTGGTGGAGGACGAGGAGGGCTGGCTGCCGCGCACCCTGTCGCAGCTGGTGGATTTCGCGGGCGCCGACAACCGCCTGTTCCTGATCGCCGGGTTCATCGTGGCGCTGGTCGCCGGCCGGGTGCTGCTGACCTACATCAACCGCATCAACGTCGCGGTGCTGGGCAGCCGGCTGAGCCTGGAGCTGGCGGGGCGCATCCACCAGCGGCTGCTTGACAGCGATTACCAGTTCCTGTGCGTGACGGATCACGGCACGCTGATCAACACGCTGGATACGGAGGTGTGGAACGTCACGGACGCGATCTTCGCGGTGTTCGACCTGTTCTCTTCCGCCTGCATCGTGCTGGCGCTGGGTGCCCTGCTGCTGCTGATCTCGCCGGAGCTCACGCTGATCGCCGGGCTGCTGGTGGCGGCCGTGTCGATCATCCGGCGGGCCGCGGACAAGCGGGTCCGCGATCTGGGCGCGGCCAAGGTACGCGGGGCGGAAGCCTATTCGGTCCGCTCCTACGAATTGCTGGACAACATGCGCATGACCCGGGCCTACGGCCAGGAACCGCAGGTGCAGTCGCAATTCGTGCGCCTGACCGACCGGTTGCTGCGGATCGATATCGACCTGACCCGCGTCACCACCGGGATCAGCGGGCTGCAGGAGGTGGCCTATGCCGCGATCGTCGCCCTGCTGCTGATCGCGGCGGTGTGGATCGACCTGGGGCAGGCGTCGCTGATCGCCTTCATCGCACTGCTGCACCGGCTGCAGCCCAACATCGCCGCCCTGGAACAGAGCCGCACCGGGCTGGTGCAGGCCGATGCCTCGCTCGCCTCCGTAGCGCGGCTGGATGCGCTGCCCGCATGGTCGCGCCGGGCGACCGGCACGGCCAGCCTGCCGGCACTGCAGGGCGAGATCGTGTTCGACGCGATCAGCTTCTCATACGACGGCAAGTCGCAGGAACGGCGCCCGGCGCTGGCCGATGCCAGCTTCGCCATCCCCCTGGGCCGGACCACCGCGCTGGTCGGTGCGTCGGGGGCGGGCAAGTCCACCGTCACCAACCTGCTGTACCGCTTCCACGATCCCGACAGCGGCACGATCAGCGTGGCGGGCACGCCGCTGACCGCGCTGGATCTTGGCTGGTGGCGGGCGCAGCTGGCGATATCGGGGCAGGATACCGGGCTTATTTCCGGCACCGTGCGGGAGAATATCGCCTGGGCGCGGCCCGACGCCACGCAAGGCGAGATCGAGGCGGCGGCACAGGCGGCGGAGATCCATGATTTCATCATCGACCTGCCATTCGGCTACGACACGCAGGTGGGGGAGCGCGGCGTGCTACTGTCCGGCGGGCAGCGCCAGCGGATCGAGATTGCCCGCGCGCTGCTGCGGCCCGGCGCCATCCTGATCCTGGACGAGGCGACCAATGCGCTGGATGCGGTGACGGAATCCGAGGTGCTGGCGACCCTGCGGCGGGGGGCGGCGGACCGCACCGTGCTGGTCATCGCGCACCGGCTGGCCACCACGCGCAACGCCGACCACGTCATCGTGCTCGATCGCGGACAGGTGGTGGAGCAGGGGCCGCCGGCTGTCCTGGCCGGCAGCGGCGGCCTGTACAGCCGAATGCTGCGCCTGCAGGAGGTCGGCACCCGGCTGGAAAGCGAACTGGGCGCCTGATCTACGGGCCTGCACGCCGGGCGTGCCGCCACGCGTTCAGGCGCCACCATTGCCGCAGCACGATGCCCGGCGTCACCGCCCTGATCCGCCGCGCCGCGCCGTTCCACAACCGCCGGATGCGCTTGTCCATCGGGATGTAGCCAGGGATACTATACGGCCGCAATTGCCGCGCCACCGCGTGGTCCAGCACCGCATCATCCAGCCCGATCTTGCGCAGATAGGTCTGCAGCCATCGCAGATAGGTACCACGTGCCGGATGGTAGCCGACCGGGTCATACTCGCCCGTGGTCAGCGCCTGCGAGCAGCAGGAGGCGGCATGCTGGCGGTAGTAATCCAGCACCTCCGCGATCACCACCACCGGATGGGTCGCGGTCATCTTGCTGAGGAACACCTGATCCTCGTACAATCCGCGGAAGCTCGGCTCGAATCCGCCGACCGCATCATAGGCGTCCCGCCGAACCAGCAGGCTGCAGATGCCGGGCAGGCAGCCCCCGGCGGTCTGGATGAACTTGCGCAGGGCGACCGGGGGCGGGATCAGCGTGCGCACGGGCAGCTGCATGTCGCCGGGCTGATCCTCCTGCCCCAGATAGGTCTCGCCGTCGCCCGCCCAGCTGTACCAGTACAGCGTGGGGCCGTAGATCATGCCGGCTTCCGGGAACTGCCGGGCGACGTCCATGAACATGCCGAGCCGCTGCGGCAGCCAGATATCATCGGCATCCAGGAAGGAGATGTACCGGCCGCGCCCGGCCGCGACGCCGGCATTGCGCGACGCGCTCATGCCCAGATTGGCATGATCGGGATGTTCGATGTAGCGGATGCGGGCGGGGTGCGCCGCGGCGAAGGCACGGGCGATGGCGGTGGCGCCATCCCAGCTGCCATCATCCACCAGCACCAGCTCCCACCCGGTGAAGCTCTGCGCCAGGATGCTCTCGATCGCCTCGGCGATGTAGTCCTCGCCATTGCGGAAGATCATCACGGCGGTGATCAGCGGGGGGGATGTCGGCGGCGGGGCGCTCACGCCTTGCCCTCCAGCAGGGCATGGTCGTCGCGCAGCCAGCGGGCGAACCGGTCTCCGTCCTGATCCAGCACCTGCATTCGTGGCAGCTGATGGCGCGGCGTCGCGCGGGTGACCGCCGCCGGATAGCTGGTGCAGGCGACGGGGATGCCCAGCTCCGCGATGATGTGGCCCGACGCTGCATTGTTGCGTCCGAAGGGGTAGCTCATCCGGTCGATGGGGCCGCCGACCAGATCTTCCAGCGCGCGCTGGCAGCCGGCGATCTCGTCCCGCTGCCGGGCTGCATCGTGGTCGGGCAAGCTGGGATGGTTGCGCGTATGATTGCCGATGCGGACCAGCGGATGGCCGGCAAGCGCGGCGATCTGTTCGCGGGTAGCCGGGCGGCGGCTTTCCGGCCCGGCCAGCGGCATGCCGGCCCACAGCAGGATCGCGTCCACCGCCACATCCTGCTCGGCCGGCGGCAGCAACACGATGGCGTTCCACAGATCCATGTACAGACGTTCGCGTCCGGTGCGTGGATCCTCCCGATCGGCGATCCAGCGCGTTGCGGCCCTGGTGGTCGCGCTGTCGTCATTGATGGTGAACCAGTGGTTCCGGCCGCCCAGCGTGATCTCCAGCGCGGTGGGCACGGCATCGCTTTCCAGCACTGCGCGGCACAGCGCATCCCACCAGAACTCGCGGGTGCGGCCGAGCGCGTCCGATATGACGAAGAACGTGGCCGGAACGCCGTGCCGCTCCAGGATTGGCAGCGCGACTTCCAGATTGTCGCGATAGGCATCGTCGAAGGTGACGGCCAGCTTGCTGCCCGTACGATCCGCCACGCCTTCGCCGGCAAAGGCGCCAAGGTCCACCGCCGCGCGCCGGCGGGCCAGCAGCTCGATTTGCTGTTCGAACCGTTCGGGGCTGACACACAGGTTCCACGGATCGACCGCTTCGGCGCCCACCCGATGGTACATCAGGATTCCGGCACGGGGCGTCAGGCCGCGCCAGCGCCGGCGCACCGGCCAGACGATCCGGCGGACGAACGGATTACTTTTCAAGATAGAAGAGAGTTTCGGTGCCATACTGCGTTCTTGTCTCGATCTGCTCCTCCCGCACCAGCAACGCGCCCAGCTTCTGTCGCAGCTCGTCGCGGTCCAGGGCAAGGTCGGGGATCGGGCCGTAGCTGTCCAGCACGTCGTCGCCGCGCGCACCCGGCGGGGCAAAGGGCGTGAAGGTCACCAGCACCATGCGCTTGCCGAAGGATTGCAGCGCATTGTCCAGGATCTGCCGCCAGCCCCAATTATGCTCCAGCACATGGCGCATGAAGATGCAGTCGACGTCCGAGCGGTATTCCTGCAACTCGGCCTTGATGTGCGCCTGCTCGCTGTCGCTGCCATCGACGCCGACATAGCGGCTCTGCGTCACGAAGCGCTGGGCGTAGCAGGTGCCGCAGCCCCAATCCTCGATCGTGGCGCCATGTCCGTCCAGCCAGGCCATGCCCTTGCCGTAGCTGGTCTCGTCATCATAGGGCGTGGCCGGCTTGCCGGCATAGTTCCACCGATCGGTCATGCGCATCTTCATCGCAGGCTCGCCCGCACGGGCGGCAATCGCGATGATGACCGGGTATTCGTGATCCGCATGGTCCAGCTCGTGCCGCTGCAGTTCCTGCGTGGCCATGCCGTGCAGGAAGGCGGTCGCGCTCAGGACGTTGCCATATTGCACGACTTGCACGTGTTCCGGCCCGAAGGCCTGCCCGAACAGCTTCGTCGCGGCGCCCTTGGACAGGGACCAGTACCAGGTGTCGTTCCAGTCGCTGTCGGCGATCTGGGTGATGCCAGGGACGGTGCACAGCAGCACGCCGCCGGGTTTCAGCACGCGGAACAGGGTGCGCACCGCTGCCTTCATGTCGAAGATCAGGTGCAGCGTCTGCGTCAGGATCACGCAGTCGTAGGTGTCGTCGGGGATTGTCTCGCCATCGGTCAGGTCGTCGACATAGGTGGCGTCCGGGTGATCGTCGATGTGGAGCATATCGCTCTGCGTCACGCCCTGCCCGAACTTCTCGGTATACAGGCGCTCGCCCACCTCCAGCACCCGGCCGGCGATCAGCGCGCTCTGCGACTGCAGGAACGCCTCGATGTAATAGCGGTCGATCGGGTCGCCCCGGTCGAAGCCATATTCGCGGCTGAGCGGCTCCAGGCTGCGCAGGTCGCCCATGTGGACCAGGCCCGGCGGCACCGTCTTTGCGCCGCGCAGCCGGGCCACTATGCGCCTTGCCTCGTTGATAAGCCTGCGTGTGCCGCGTCCCAGCATGGCGATCCCCTGTTGCCCTCCGGTCGACCGTTATACGGCTTTGGAGTTAACGAACAGGGGTGCCGCGTCAGTCCTCCGCGTCGAGGCCGTAGGCGCTGTGCAGCACGCGGACGGCCAGTTCGGTCTCGTCCTCGTCGATCAGCACGCTGATCTTGATTTCGCTGGTGGAAATCGCTTCCACGTTGATGCCGCGATCGGCCAGCGACTGGAACATGGTAGCGGCCACGCCGGCATGGCTGCGCATGCCGACGCCCACGACGCTGATCTTGGCGATCTTGGCATCCACCACGATCCGGTTGTAGCCGATCGAGCCGCGGCGGTCCTCCAGCAGGGCCTGTGCCCGCGCCAGGTCGGCCAGCGGCACGGTGAAGGTCACGTCCGTCTCGCCCTTGTCGCGGCCGACGTTCTGGATGATCATGTCCACGTTGATGCCGGCTTCGGCCAGCGGGCCGAAGATCAGGCTGACCGCGCCCGGACGGTCGGGCACGCGGGTCAGCACCACGCGGGCTTCGTTCTTGTCGTGCGCGATGCCGGTGACCAGCTGCGCTTCCATTCCCCGGCTTTCCATGATTGCGGCCATTTCCTCATCCGATACGATCATCGTGCCGGGCAGGTCGTCTGCCGGCACGCCGTCCTCCACGAAGCTGGAGAGCACCTGCACCCGCACGCCCGCCTTCATCGCCAGGCTGACGGAGCGGGTCTGCAGCACCTTGGCACCGACCGATGCCAGCTCCAGCATCTCTTCGTAAGTGACGAATTCCTGCTTCTTCGCCCGCGCCACGATGCGCGGATCGGTGGTATAGACGCCGTCCACGTCGGTATAGATGTCGCAGCGATCCGCGCCGATTGCGGCCGCCACGGCCACCGCGCTGGTGTCGGATCCGCCACGGCCCAGCGTGGTGATGCGGTTGTCGTCCGACAGTCCCTGGAAGCCGGGGATCACCGCGATCTCGCCCGCGGCCATCGCCGCCAGCAGCGCGTCGGTCTCGATATTGGCGATGCGTGCCTTGCTGTGGGCCTCCACCGTGTGGATCGGCATCTGCCAGCCCAGCCAGCTGCGCGCCTGGCAGCCCAGCGCCTGCAGCGTCAGCGCCAGCAGGCCGCTGGTCACCTGTTCGCCGCTGGCGACGACGACGTCGTACTCGGCCGGATCGTAGAGCGGGTTCGCTTCCCGGCACCAGTTCACCAGCCGGTCCGTCTCGCCCGCCATGGCGCTGACCACCACCGCCACTTCGTGCCCGGCCGCCTGCTGGCGACGCACGATGTTGGCCACGCGGCGGATGCGCTCGGACCCGGCCATCGACGTGCCGCCGAATTTCATCACGATCCGCGCCAAGAACCCGTCCTTCCCGCTTGCATCAGGCGCCGTCTGGCCACCTGCCCGCGGCGCTGTTAGGGTGGCTGCATGGGTGATGCAACTGTCGCAAATGTTACCATCCGCGATGCCGAGGCGGCCCATTTCGACCGCCTGGCCGCCGATTGGTGGAATCCACGGGGCAGCAGCGCGATGCTGCACCGGCTGAACCCGGTCCGGCTGGCGTTCCTGCGCGAAGTGATCGACCTGCACTGGGGCGGCGATATCGAGAGCGCGGCACCCCTAGCGGGCAGGACTGCGCTGGATGTCGGCTGCGGTGCGGGTCTGCTGGCGGAGCCGCTCGCGCGGCTGGGTGCTGCGGTAACGGGCGTGGATGCGGCGCCGGGCAATATCGCCGCCGCGCAGGCACATGCCGCCGGCAGCGAACTGGCGATCACCTACCACGCCGGCGAGCTGTCGACGCTGGACGGCAGGTTCGATCTCGTCACCTGCCTGGAAGTGATCGAGCATGTCGGCGACAAGCCGGCCTTCGTACGCGAGCTTGCACGCCATCTGGCGCCGGACGGGCTGCTGGTGCTGTCCACCCCGAACCGGACGGCGGCCAGCCGGGTGCTGCTGGTCGGCGCGGCGGAGATGGTCGGGGCGGTTCCGCGGGGCACGCATCACTGGGATGACTTCCTGACGCCGGACGATCTGCGCGTTCTGCTGGCCGACGCCGGCCTGCGCATGGACGAGCCGCGCGGCATCGCCTTTTCGCCGGCGCGGGGCTTCCACCTGTCCGGCGACATGTCGCTCGACTTCATCACCACTGCGCGTCACGCCTGAGAGGCCGGGCTGATGATCGTCCGCGACAAGCCCACCGGCCTCGATCTCGCCTTCGCGATGCGCGGGTCCATCGTGCCGCATATCGCGCCGCGGGTGCTGCTGATGGTGCTGTTCGCAGGCGTCCTGGTGTGGGTGGACATGGAGTGGCGCCGGTTGCCGCGTATCGACAGCGCGGCCTATTCGTCCTTCGGGCTGGCCCTGTCGCTGTTCCTGGGCTTCCGCAACGCTGCCGCGTACGAACGCTGGTGGGAAGCGCGCAAGCTGTGGGGCGGGCTGCTGGCCGACATGCGCAGCCTGGCGCGTGAGGCGGAGTTGTTCATCGCGGACAAGAGCCCGCGGCATGATCTGCTGCGCGGAGCGCTCGCCTTCCTGCACCTGCATCGCGCCAATCTGCGCGGATTGGAGGATGACCAGAAGGCGCTGGCGCTGGCCGGACCAATGGCACAAGGGGTGCATCCGCCTGACGCGATGCTGGACGTGATGACCTGGCGTCTGGCGGAAGCAGCGGGGGCCGGCGCAATTGACGGTTTCGGCCTGCGCGCGCTCAGCACCCGGCTGTCCAACATCGCGCTGCGGCAGGCCGGCTGCGAGCGGATCGCGGTGACGCCGTTGCCCTATGTCTATTCGCTGCTGATCCACCGCACGATCTGGCTGTTCTGCCTGCTGCTGCCCTTCGCACTGGTCGGGCCGGCGGGCTGGATGACCCCCGTGTTCGTGGCGATCGTCGGCTATGTGTTTCTGGGTCTGGCCGAGGTGACGGAGGAACTGGCCCATCCCTTCGCCATGACCGCCAACGGCTTGCCGCTGGATGCGATCTGTCGCGCGGCGGAGATCAGCCTGGCGCCGCACCTGGGCGAGCAGCCACCGGCGCCGCTGCAGCCGGAACGGTTCTTGCTGAGCTGAGCCGGGCTGGTCGCGTCGGCGTCAACCTACCCGCCGGACTTCGCCTGACGCCACGCGCCACCCGACTCGGCCGCCGGGACGATGTAGTTCGTCAACAGTTCGCGCAGATCGCCCAGATGCGTGCTGCCACGCTCCACATCCGTGTCGCTGGTCATTACCACCGTAAGCTGCAGGTCGGGCAGGATGAACAGCATCTGCCCGCCATAGCCCCAGGCATAATAGAGCGGGTGCCGGCCGACGCCGCTGACGAACCAGCCCAGCCCGTAATCGCCGCCGCTGAACGGGGAGGTGGTAAGCGGGCTCCAGCTCGCCCCGATCCATTCGCGCGGGACCACCTGCCGGCCATCCACCACGCCGCCCAGCCGGTACATCTCGCCGAACTTCGCCAGATCCAGCGGGCTCATCAGCATGTCGTTGCCGCCGACATAGATCCCTTGGGGATCGCGCGGCCATTGCGGGATGGTGATGCCGAGCGGGCGCGCCAGCCATTCCTGCGCCAGGTCGTAGGTCGACCGGCCGCTGGCGCGGGTGAGCATGGCGGACAGCAGATGCGTGTTGCCTGTGGAATAGAGCATGTCCGCGCCCGGACGCGCCACGAAGGGCTGCGCCAGCACGTAGCGGACCCAGTCGGGACTGGTCACCCACCGACCGTAATTGTCACCGCTGGTACGCTCCAGCCCCGCCTGCATGGAGAGCAGATGCCCGATATGCAGCTTCTGCAGCAGGGGATCGCGGGTAGGGGGTGCCTTGTCGCCGAGCACGGACAGGACCGGCTGTTCCACACCGGTGAACACGCCCTTGTCGATGGCGATTCCTACCATGGCGGAGATGACCGACTTGGAAGCGGACTTGATGTTGACCGGCTGGCTGACGGGCGGGCCATCGTGGAACGGCCGGGTCAGCAGTACCTCGCCACCGCGCATCACCACCAGGCTGTTGAGCGGCGCCATGGCATCGGCACGCTCGACCGCCTGGGTCATCAGCTGTGCGTCGAGCCCGGTGGTCTGCGCCGACTCTTCCTGCCCGGACGCGCCCGAAGCGCCAGACGGGCTGCATCCGGTGATCAGCAGCAGGGCAGGAGCGAGGGCTGAGCTGAGCTTGTCCATGCGCCGCCAAGTGGTGCGAGGCGGGCGCATGGACAAGGACAGGCAGCCTATCGCTGGCTTACGGGTACCCCGAACAGATCGTGCGCGTCCGCCTCTTCCACCAGCACGTCGACGATCATGCCCGGCTGTAAGTCCGCCGGCACGTCGCGCAGCAGGACCTGGCCGTCGATCTCCGGCGCGTCGGCCTGGCTGCGGCCGGTAGCGCCGATGCTGCCATCCTCCTCGTCAGGTTCGCCCACTTCGTCGATGATGACGGGCAGGATGCGGCCGACCTTCGCGGCCAGGCGGGCGGTGCTGATCCGGCTGGTCGCCTCCATCAGGCGCTGGAAGCGTTCTTCCTTCACCTCTTCCGGTACGGCGCCCGGCAATATGTTGGCGGTCGCGCCCTCCACCGGCTCGAACCGGAAGCCGCCTACCCGGTCGAGCTGGGCTTCCTCCAGCCAGTCGAGCAGGTATCGGAAGTCGTCTTCCGTCTCGCCCGGGAAGCCGACAACGAAGGAGGAGCGGATGGCGAGGTCCGGGCAGATCTCGCGCCAGTTGCGGATGCGGTCCAGCACCTTGGCCTCGTTGGCCGGACGGCGCATCGCCTTCAGCACGCCGGGGCTGGCGTGCTGGAACGGGATGTCGAGATAGGGCGTCAGCAGCCCTTCGGCCATCAGCGGGATGACCTGGTCGACATGGGGGTAGGGATAGACATAGTGCATGCGCACCCAGGGCGTGGTGCCCTCCGGCGTGCGCAGCTGGCCCAGTTCGCGGGCAAGGTCGGTCATGTGCGCGCGCACCTGACGACCCTTCCAGCTCTGTTCCTGGTGGCGGATGTCCACGCCGTACGCCGACGTATCCTGGCTGATCACCAGCAATTCGCGCGTGCCGGCCGCGACCAGCTTCTCCGCCTCGCGCAGCACCGCATCGATCCGGCGACTGGCGAGTTTTCCGCGCAGCTGCGGAATGATGCAGAAGGAGCAGGAATGATTGCAGCCTTCGGAGATCTTCAGGTAGCTGTAATGGCGCGGGGTCAGCTTCACACCGCCTTCGTCGTCCAGCACCTGCGGGATCAGGTCGATGAAGGGCCCCTGGCTGGGCGGGGCGGCGTCATGCACCGCGTCGACCACCTGTTCGTACTGATGGGCGCCGGTCACCGCCAGCACGTCGGGGAAGCGTGCGCGGATCATGGCCGCCTCGTCACCCATGCAGCCCGTCACGATGACGCGGCCATTCTCCGCCATCGCCTCGCCGATCGCCTCCAGGCTTTCTTCCTTGGCGCTGTCGAGGAAACCGCAGGTGTTGACCACCACGACGTCCGCGCCGGCATAGTCGGCGGACATGCGATAGCCATCGGCGCGGAGCCGGGTCAGGATGCGTTCGGAATCGACCAGTGCCTTGGGGCAGCCCAGGCTGACCATTCCGACGCGAGGAGCGTCACTAATTCGCGTTGCCATGATTGCCGGCGCCTCTACACGCAAAGGCGCCCGCGCGCCAGTAGCAGCGCAGATGGCGAAGGCTTCGTGGATCGCAAGGCCCGATCAGCCATCGCATTCTGCCGCAAATTCGGCTATGGACGCCCATCCCCCTCCCGTTCTCTGCCGGCATTCGCGCGATCCCATGGTCGCCCGCAGGCATTTCGGCAGGACACGTGCGGCGCTGTTGCCGTCCGTGAGACATACGGAAAACCATGACTTTCAACGACCTTCCGCCGACCATCGGCGCTGCGCTTTCAGCGCAGGGCTATACCGAACCCACCGAAGTGCAGGGCGCGGTCCTGCAGGACGAGGCCCTTGGCCGCGACATGATCGTGTCCGCCCGCACCGGATCGGGCAAGACGGTGGCCTTCGGCCTCGCCATGGCCGAGAACCTGCTGGACGAAAGCGGCCGGGTGCGGTTTGGCGCCGGCCCACTGGCACTGATCATCGCCCCCACGCGCGAACTGGCGCTGCAGGTGAGCCGTGAACTGGAATGGCTGTACAGCCAGACGGGAGCGCGCATCGCGACATGCGTCGGCGGCATGAACCCGCAGATGGAGCGGCAGGCACTGCGTGCGGGCGCCACCATTGTGGTCGGCACCCCCGGCCGCCTGCGCGATCACCTGGAGCGCGGCGCGCTCGACCTGTCGGCGCTGAAGGCGGCCGTCCTGGACGAGGCGGACGAGATGCTGGACATGGGTTTCCGCGAGGATCTGGAAGAGATCCTGGATGCGACCCCGGCCGAACGGCGCACGCTGCTGTTCTCCGCCACCATGCCGCGCCCGATCGTGGCGCTGGCCCGGCAGTATCAGCGTGATGCGCTGGCGATCTCCACCGTCGGGCAGGAGCGTGGCCATGGCGACATCTCCTACCAGGCGATGCCCGTCGCTCCGTCCGAAGTCGAGAATGCCGTGGTCAACCTGCTGCGGTACCATGAGGCGGAGACCGCCATCCTGTTCTGCGCGACGCGTGACAACGTGCGGCGGATGCATGCCACCTTGCAGGAGCGTGGCTTTGCCGTCGTGGCCCTGTCCGGCGAACATTCGCAGTCGGAGCGCAATCAGGCGCTGCAGGCATTGCGCGACGGTCGTGCCCGCGTGTGCGTGGCGACCGATGTGGCGGCGCGCGGTATCGATCTGCCGGGGCTGAGCCTGGTGGTCCATGTGGAAGTGCCGCGTGACGCCGAGGCGTTGCAGCACCGTTCCGGCCGGACAGGCCGCGCGGGTCGCAAGGGGACTGCGGTACTGGTGGTGCCGTACCCACGTCGCCGTCGGGTCGAAATGCTGCTGCGCAGTGCCGGTGTCGACGCGACCTGGGGCCCGGCGCCCGGCCCGGCGGACATCCGCGAGAAGGACCGTGCGCGCCTGATGGAAGCGTTGCTGAAGCCGGTAGAGGCGGATGACGAAGATCGCGCGCTGGCAGCCGTGCTGCTGGAACGGATGTCGCCGGAAGACATCGCCGCGGCGCTGGTGCGCAGCCACCGTGCCTCCATGCCGGAGCCCGAGGATCTGACGCCCGACATGCCGCGCGAGTCGCGCGACCGTGACGCGCCGCGCCCCGGGTTCGAAGATGCCGTGTGGTTCCGCATCGATGTGGGCCGGCGCCAGAATGCCGATCCGCGCTGGCTGCTGCCGCTGCTGTGCCGTCGTGGCCATGCGGCGCGCGGTGATATCGGCGCCATCCGCATCGGGCAGACGGAAACGTTCTTCCAGGTGCCGGGCGGCATTGCCGAGAAGTTCGCCGGTGCGATCGCCCGGACGGCCGGTCAGGGTGACGGCGAAGGTGGAGACGACGCAGGCGTGCGGATCGAACGGGCACCGGATGGTCCGGGCGATCTCGGCGCACCACAGCGTCGTCAGCCGGGCAAGCCGTTCCACCGGGGCAAGGCCGCCAATGACGGTCCGCGCCATGGCGGCAAGCCGCATGGCGGCGGCGGGTATCTCGGCAAGCGCAGCGGAGCTGATGGCGGAGGTCGTCGTAGTGGGCCGCCGCGCGGACGGCCCGGCAAGGGCTGATTCTCGGTTAAGTCCTAGCTGCGGGAGTGGCCGGGCCACGTCCGCCTGATCCAAAAGCGTTATTTTTCAGCATCTTCTTCCTGGCCCGCAACAAAATTGCCATAGTGTGTTGACGGGTCGGGAAGCCTTCCATATATGCCGTTTCACCGACGGGGCGCTGCCGGTTTTGACCGGCGCCGAACAGTTGGTCGCCAACTTGGACGGACAATCTGACACTCGGTGAAGATCGGGTAGGATGGTTGTTCGCTGCAAGGTATTTGGTGGTTCTTTGACATTGTTGATTTTGATGAAGGGACATGTGGGCGACGGCGCCTGCTGCCGGGGGTTTTAAGGCTCCGGTTGGCAGTAACCAGGTCGTTGCCGGGTTCTGGTGCTCACCACGGGCATCGGGATCTTGAGCATGTTCATTCGTATCCATTACGTTTGA
>NZ_JTDN01000010.1 GCF_000802385.1 Croceibacterium mercuriale
ATCTCGGTGGCGTTTATCCTGCTCTCTTCAATTTTAACTTGGAAGATGGTCAGCATCCTTATCCCGCTGGCAAATATCGTGTTCATTCATCCTCTTTTAAAATTAACAATTTTGGACAGGTTTCTGTTGGTCGCGTTCTTCTTGAATCAGTTAAGTCTGCATGACTACTGATGACCTAATTCATGTAGTATTTGCTCTTGGCCTCGTTCTCTCCTTTGGGTTAGGTGCAATTACTGCTGGAGTGTTCCGATGATTGATTATGTTGGTTCTTTTCTCGGAGCTTATTTCTTGGGCTTTGCCCTCTTTTATGGAATTGCTTTTTTCAAGTCAATTTCTGACCGTATGATTTAAGGAAAATATAAAATGCGCGTTCTTTCTACTGTTTTAGCTGCTAAAAATAAAATTGCTTTGGGTGCTGCAACTCTGTTGGTTTCTGCTGGTTTTTTTGCTGCTGAAGGTGACACGGCAACTAATTACGCTACTGAGGCAATGACTTCTCTGAAAACTCAGGCAACTGACCTGATCGCTCAGACTTGGCCTGTTGTTACTGTTGTTGTTGGTGCTGGCTTGGCAATTCGCCTGTTTAAGAAGTTCTCTTCTAAAGCTGTTTAATTTCCAGCGTTATTTAAAAGGGGCGCGCTTTCGTCCTTTTTTTTTACCTTTATTCCGTTAAGGCTTAATTGTGAAAACTAAAATAATAGCAATTCTTTTATTATCTTACGTTCCATTTTCTAATGCTGATACTTGGGAGTCGGTTGCTAAACAGTATTTCACTGGTTTTGCTAACTCTACCACTGTT
>NZ_JTDN01000003.1 GCF_000802385.1 Croceibacterium mercuriale
CAGCCAGGTGCGGCGATCGCTCGACAGCGCCAGGACGTCGAAGGCCGGTGCTTTGCTGTTGTTGGAGCGGACCTCCTGCAGCGCGATCACGGCGCTGAAGTTCATGGTGGCGATGCGGCCGACGGGGGCGCTGGTCTGCGGGTCGAGCTTGAGGTTGCCGATGTTCATGGTGGAAGGCTCCTGATGCGTCCGAACCCATTGTCCGGATCATCCTCCTCCATCCCCCTCTCCTCCCGGGCCCTTCGGCCCGGCGCGCGCGAACTGCGCGCATCCGCGCCGCCCCTTCGGGCGAGCGCGTAAGCTTCAACGTGTTTTCTCTATGCTCGTCCGGCAGGCAGGCCGTGTATACGGCTATACCGGTCTACTCGGAGCGTCGTCGCTTCAGCTGCTCGAGGAAGGCCTTGGCTTGTGCCTGAGCAGGTCCGTCGCGGTTCGCGAGTGTCTTCATACGATCGATCTGCAGCGTGGCGCTCAGCCCTTCGGGGATGTCGCACCAGGGCGCCAGGAGGCGCAGTGCCTCGTCGGGCGTCTTGAGCTGGCCTGGGTCGGCGCCTTCCCAGAGGATCTCCTCCTCTTCGCCATCGTCTTCGGTGCTGCTGCGGAAGACTTGGACAAAGTAGGTCTGCAATGGCCGATCCCAGCCTACGAACGCTTCGCAGGCATCGATCCCGGCCTTGATCGGTACAGTGTGGCGGCTCATGGCGGCATCTTCCTCGAGACTGGGGCGGTGTGCAATTCGCTCAGTAATCGCTCACCAGCATGACGGTGACGACGCGCACGGTGACCGAGGCGTTGGCCGGATCGGGCGAAGCGAAGTCCATGCTCTCGTCGTAGCAATCGATCTTGAGCATCAGCTTGTGACCGTCGATCTCGAACCAGGCCATGTCCCGCTCGGGTGAGCTGGGGGTGAAGGTGCATTCGCGCAGCGCGCGCATGATGCGCGCCTGCGCCATGACGTTCTGTCGCGGATCGTTGGCCGGAGACAGCGTGGACAGAAGGCTTCTCGTCATGACGATCTTGGCCTGGCGATCGAAGCCTATGCGGGCACGATCGTTCAGTCGGGCGATCCGCTCGGTGACGGTATCGGCGGGGAGCGTGGGCAGCTGGCGGGTCATGCGGCCTCCGTCATGTGCTGGGCGTGGAACCGATCGAGCCAGCTTTCCAGCGTCGGCCGGGTCTCGATGGGGAGCGCAGCGGCGCGCTCCTGGAAGCGGATCAGGTCCGTCGGCGCCGCGGCGATGATCCGGTCGACCTCGGCTGCGGGCAGCAGCCCCTCTTCGCGGATGAAGTCGGTCATGCGGCCCGGCCTGGTCTTCGTGCCACGGCGCCACAGGCCTTCGACGGTGCGCAGCCGCGGCGCGGCGCGCGCCTCGATCAGGACGATGATGCGCAGCCAGTGCGCCGGCACCTGCCGCAATTCGTCCGGCTTCATCGCCAGGCAGAACACGCAGCTCGACTTCGCCGGCACCGGCAGGCCTTCGGCGACGATCCGCGCTTCGCAAGCTGCGCGGTCCCAGCCCCACACCCGCAGCGGGTACTGGTTATCGAACAGCGGATCGTCGATGCCCGCGGCGTGCGCGTAGCGCTGCCCGTCGCGGGTGCTGGCGTCGTAGCCGATGAACCGCACCACCTTTTGCCCTGCGGCCCATGCCGCCTGCGCCGGCGCCCACGCCTTGACGAACGCCTCCTGCGGCGCCGCCTTGTATTTCGCGCTGCAGCTGTGGCGGCCGAAGCTGATGCTGGGCAGGCAGCCATTGGTGAGGAGCGAGCCGGCGAGATCCTCGTAAGGTGGCCAATGCTTGAACCGCTTGGTGACGTAGCGGACCACCTCATGCCGGATGCCGCGTGCGGCCATCCACTCGCGCATCATGGCGAGATAGGCGTAGGTCTCTGGCTTCTCGGCGCCGGTGTCGGCGGTCAGGACCAGATCGGGCGGCTGACCGATGGCGACCAGCTCGACCAGCATTGCGGTGGAATCGACGCCGGCGCCGTAGCACAGGACAGAGGGCGCACGCATGTCACGCGGCCTCCGGGAGGTCGCCGAGTTCGACCGCCACGGCCTCCTGGCCGATGGCGATGGTCACCGTCCGGCCCTGTGGCAGGCGCCAGCGATTGGCGAAGATCAGGTCGCGGATGTTGGCCACGATCGCCTCGTCGGCGCTCAGCAGCAAGGTGTTGGCCCGGCTTCGCGCATCGCGCAGGAACGCCTCGTGCTGGGTGTCCCAGGAATCCGCGGCGCTGTCGTCGCTGGGAGAGAAGCAGACGCACTCCAGGAGGTTCACCAGCTCCTCCGGCTTCAGCGCACGCGTATCCGTCCACGCGATCCGCAGCGCCTCCAGGTTTTCCCACCAATAATCGTCGTCGACGAACAGGGCGATGTCGGTTGGGGTGGTTTCCTGCCGGAGCACGTCTCCCGCAGCCGTGGCAATGTTCCAACGGCAGGCGATCGCCTGTGCGCGCAGGTCGGCCTTGAACTGGTCCGCCGCCATTTCGGTCGCCGACAGGATCTGGCCATCAACGGTCGTCACGACGAACTCGACGTCCTGCAGCCGGGCAACCGCGTCGTACCAGGCGAAGCCGGCATAGCTGCTGTGCTCGGCTGCGAGGTACGGTCCCATCGGATGCGTCACCAGCGCGCGGTCGAACGGCTGTTCGACAAAGGCGTCGTCGCCGAGCACGATCACCGTGCCGGCATCAACCGGGATTTCCTCGCCGGAAGCGCCCTGGCGCGATAGCGACGGATTGCCGTACTCGCTGTGCGAGGTGGCAGGCGCCCAGCGCTTGAGCACCGGATCGGCCTCAGGCAGCGTCACACCCAGTTCCGCAGCGCGCTGCCAATCTTCGAACGACAGGCGGTGGCTCGGCTGCAGCGCTATGTGTTCGTAGATGGCGCGTTCGCAGGCGATCAGCAGCTCGGCATAGGCTTCGTTGACCACGAACTCCTTGCGCGCGGGCAACAACAGCTGCAGCCCGGCGGTGTCACCGATATCGACGCGCGCGTGGTAGTGCCGTGCAGTCAGGCTCTCCGAGACGGTCACCAGCTTGTGGTTGATGGTGAGGCCATGGAAGTTGACGCTCGGCTCCTTCCAGCTGTTGCTACCGGCATGGACACCGATCGTGGTGCCGCGCCAGCTTGTCCGGTGCAGCGCGCTGTCGAGAAAGCCCTCGCGCTTCGCCTCGATGCCGTTCACGATGACAGGCAACGGGAAGAACCTGGCGACAGCGGCGATGGCCTGCTCGGCCTTCGGCTGACTTGGGCTCTGCTCGATCGAGAAGCGGAGGCTGGTTCCGATCGGGTGCTCTGCGGGGTGCAGCACGAGGTCCGTTTCGCCCGTCCACCCATCGGCAGGGATCGTAACCCGCCATGCGCTGTCATGCGCTGCATGGCACGACGTGATCGTCACCTCGCGGCCTGCCAGACTGAACACGCCCATGCCGGCGGGATCCTCGCGCGCGATCGTGCTGCCGTCCCACCCCGACGATCCCAGCGTCAGCAGATTGGCCGGTTGTTCTACCCCGCTGCCGTCATCGGTGACGCAGATCGTCGCGATGTCGTCATCCGTGTGATGCGAGATCGCCACGCAACTGGCACCTGCGCGCCGGGCGTTCTGCAGCAGTTCGTTGAGGACGTCAGTGAGGGTGCCGTTGAACAGCCTGGTCACCTTGATGATGGTGTTCTCGGCAACGCTTGGGCGGATGGAGGAAGGCAGCATCGACAGATCTCCGTGAACAGGATCGTTCGACTCCACCCTCCCCCTCCCCTTTTCGGCCGTTCCAGCGCTGCAGAGCGCCGCGTCGACGGTGACCGGCTTGGCCTCAGCGCTGAGCGGCGGTATCGCGAGTGTGCCGGTACTCGGCGAGCCGGACATCTGCCGCTGCGATGATCCCCTCCAGGTGCGGCTGCAGGTCGGGGCACGGTCGCGATGCGCGCCGGTCCTGCGCCAGCAGCCATTGCGCATCGGCCTTGGTGAGATCCCCGCGGCGTTGCCGGGCATAGACCTCTTCGGTGTAGTCAGGCTCCTGTGCCAGGATCCGGATCGCCCGATCGCGGATGCTGTCGTCAGCGCCGTTCACCACTGTTTCGTCGGGCTTGCCGTTGCGGATTGTGGCGATGGCCGCGTCGGTCGGTTCAGCTTTGTACTGATATGCCTTGTCGTCGCTGCCGAGCGTGACGACGTGCTTGCGCAAGAGGCGCTTCAGCGCCTTGCCCGCCTCGTCCAGCGCCATCATCCGGCTGACCAGCAATTCCAGGTCGCACAGCGAGCCAGTGTCCCAAGGCTGCCGCTGAGCAGGGTCGGCCTGAAAAGGGCCGGACGGCGCCACGTTGTCGGCGAGCCAGCTATTGATCTCGGCCACGGTCGGACCGTCAGAGCCGCTGACCCGGTGAATGCGGTCGCATCCTCCTCGGCCCTCGTTACTGGTGTGGAACGCGGCCTTGCCGTCGACATAGATCGTGGCGCTGTAAGCGGTTGTCTCTTCCGACAGGTGGTTGGCGATCTTCAGGTTCTTGAGCTCGATCTTCATGGCACGTCTCCTCAGCTAGAGGCGTCCACCGCCCTCCCCCTTTTCTTTCAGCCGCACGTTCCCCCAGCGTGCAGCGGCACCAGGCTGCTCGATCACTGTGTTGGCGCCAGCTGGGTAGCGCCGCCGAATGAGCGCAGCGCGGCCGCCATTTCCTGCCGCATCCGGGTTTTGCTTCCAAAGCTGACGCGCGGATCAAGCGGGCGGCCATCGGCCGTCACATACCCGGTTGCCGGTGTTCCGGTGGTTGTCTCGACGACGATGATGTGACGCCGGTCCTCCACGGCCTTGCCGCCATACCGGACGGTGAACTCGCCGAGCTTGCCGCTGAGCCCCTGGGCAAGTTTGCTCCAGCGGATATGCCCGGCGCCGACATTGCCCGTCCCGGTGGCAGCGCGGTCGAGCCAGGTTTTGAGATGCTGGCGTTGCTGCAGGACGGTGTTGCGAGTGCGCTCCATGCTCCGGCAGAGCGGCAAGGCAGACGCATGGGCGTCGATCACGGCCAGGGCATCGCCCTGTGCCGCCACCAGTATGTCGTCGATCGTCAGACCGGCGGTCAGATGGCGGAGTGTCGCTGTCTGCTCGGGATCGGTCGCAAGTTCGTCGCACCGTTCGGTCGTAAGCGGTTCGCGACGTGGGATGCTCGACGGCGTGGTGAAGCCGCCGGCGGTCAGCAGTACAATGTTGAGCTGCTCGGCTTCTGGACGAGCAAGCACCTGATCTAGGATCGTGCTGGTAGAGCCCTCTTCGAAGGCGGGATCGTCAGCAAGGATCAGCAACCGCCGGTGCCATCGCGCTGGTCGCGCGTCGTCCGTCGGCCGTGGCCAGCTGCTTGGCAGGGGACGACCTGCCGGTGCGGCCGCACCGGTCTTCGTCTGTTCGCCTGTGCGATCGGCGGCGATCATGCTGCGGCGTGCGGCATCGAACAGATCCGCTGGATCTCCGCCGCCATCGGCAAAGCCGCGATCGTACGCGGCGCGGTGCGCGTCTAATTGACGTGTACAGCCCGGCTTCCCATAGGACCAACCTGCGTGGGCAGCGTACCAGCCCTGGCTGTAGCAGGTCGCCGTTTCCCAATCGTAGCCGTAGTCAGCACGGCCACGGAGGATGGCGCGGTCACTGTCGGTGATCGAACCGCTGACGTCCTTGCCTTCGACATGCGCGAAGTTGGTGCGCTGACGTTCGCCCTCGGCCGCCGCTGCGATGGCGTCGTTGACCGGGCGCATGGCGACCACGCGTGCCCGTGTTCGCGCCATCCTGTCCTCCAGAGGTGCTGTCGGCGCGAGATCGGGAAAGTCGCGCCACGCTTTTGCGAGAGCCTCGGCGTGAGGGGGTGATCGGCCTCGTGCAATCCACGTAGCTGCGTCTGCCGGGTCGAACCTTTCAGCGAGCTGCGATGTGACCAGGCGGTCGAGCACGATTGCGCCCGACGTCATGGTGCCGTGCATGTTGGGCTCCTTTCAGGTGATGTCAGGCGGCAGCGCGGTAGAGCTCGGCCGCCCACGCCTGGACCCATGGCTCGACCACCTCGTCATGACTGAGCGCGCCTTCTTCGATCAGCGTGTTCAGCTGATCTCGCGCCGTGGCGATCGCCTGTTCCCATGGGTCCAGCATCGGCCGCCTGAGGGGATGGCCGGCCTCCGCCTTCAGCTGCCGTGGTCGCAGACAGGCGGCGCGGCGCTGCTTGCGATACCAGCTGACCATATGGGTTGCGGCCAGAACGTCGGTCTTGCTGATCTGCTGCCGATGCGCCTCCCTGCGGGCCTGGATTCCCCAGGCTTGGCTATCGATACTTGCCACTCGGTCACCGAAATCGCTTAGAAACGGCAGGGCCGGGCCTTTCACCCCGAAGCAATGTAGAACCACATCTTTGGGCAAGATGCGGTCGAGCCGCTCCACGACCGAGATCACGCCTTCAGGCCCGCGGATCTCGCGCCGGCACATGCTGCCCACACCGATGGTCCGCCCGGGCTCGATGGACCAGCTCAGTGCGTCGGCACAGCGCTCGTAATCGTCAGGGGTGCGGCCCTGCAGCACCGGCATGAAGCGATGTTCGATGCCGGCAGCGCGTGCACGGCGCCGGGTCTCGCGGTTGGCGGCAATGGTGCGCGAGAGCCGCTCGTCGATCGCGGTGCGGTCGGCGGCGATCTCCTGTTCGACCGGATAGTCGAAGCTGGCGAAGTGGCGGAACTGGAAGCTCGCCGCCAGCTCCACATAGGCGTCGATGGTCCAAGGGAATCCGCCATAAACCATGTGGCTGGTAAAGCCGCCGCTATCGAGCGTCAGGTCGGTGCCGGCAGGCAGGCGCTGCAGGTCCGCCAGGTTCCATCCCGCCCATCGCCGGCGTTCGCCCTGCCCGCGCCAGCGGGACAGGGCATTGGCTGACACCAGCAACGGTGCACCGAGCGCGAGAGCGCGCGCGAGGATCGGGCCTTGCCGCAGATGCGGCAGACCGAGAATGATCTCGATCATGCCGCATTCCTGACCTTTTGGGCCGACGGGCTTGCCGGCTTGTCGACGATCGTCGCGCCGAGCGCCTCCACCAAGCGCGGCGTTTCCATGGCGTTCCACCGGCCTTTGTCGGCCAGCATCCACTGTTCGGCCTCCGCGTAGGAAGCGTGGCCCAGGTGATCGACCCCGGTGACTTCGCGCGCGACGAACCCGATCATGCCATCGGGCACCCACTGCGCCCAATCGCCCCACGCCGAGCAGGCAATGACCTGACCGATCACCTGCTGGTACTTGGCGCGCTCCTTCAGCACATAGGACTGGTTCTCGGGCACAGCCTCGCCGGTGAACGCCGTGTAGCGATCGGGATGCCAGCAGCGCACCGTATCGCGCGCGAGCTGCAGCTGATCCGGCGTGCCCATCGTGGTCCCGGCGAACTCGGGCTCGAAGGCGAGCACCGGCAGGGCCCAGTTGCAATCCTCCTCGTAGCTGCGGCTGTCGAGCCGAAGCTTTTCAGGCATTGCGGCCTGCCGCTCATCCGAGAGGATCATGCCGCCATGACTGGCGGTAGTGACGAACCACGCTCCGGGGATCACCTCGGTGGCGGTCTGGACGCGGCCCCAGATGGATTCAGCGGGGCGCGGTGTGTTGGCGAAATGCTGCATGACGGATCTCCTGTTCCGTCACGTTCCCTCCCCCTCCTCTTTGCCGCCCTGTCGCGGCTTTGCGGAACGAGCGGCTTCTGGCACGGCTTGTACCAGCAAGAGCAATCACAGGTCATTCAAGTGGACGAGACACCTCCGCCCCTCGCTGAGCGAATGCAGCGCGCGCTCATCGAGCATCTGGTCCGATCGGGATTGCTGGACGGCGATGATATCGCGGACATCTGCGAGCGACTGAAGCGCAGCGGCGATGATGCGGCCGCACGCGAGTTCGCCGCGTTGATGCTGCGCGGAATGAAGCCCGATCAATCGGAGCGGGCTGCTGATCGCGCTCGCGAGCGGTTTCATGCGATCGAGGGTGGCAAAACCTCCGATTGATCTACAGGGGGACATCGCAGATTTTGTGCGTAAACGTACGCTAAGCCGTGTGCGTCCGCGCATCGCCGTCCAGCGGCGCGGCCCGCGTTCAACGGCCGCTTTCGAGATGCACCGGAGACCGCTCCAATGGCGAGGTAGGGTGGAGAGCGGACAGGCGGCTTTGCGGCGCCAGGTAGTAGAAAGCGGCCGTTTGTTGGCCTAGCTGGGTCATGCACATTCCGGATAGAACCACCGCGCTCCGATTTATCGGGCACGGAGCGCAGCTGTATCGTAGCGCCGTCTCTCAAGATTTGAGCAGCTTGCACGCCTTGTTCGGCTCCCTGCCGAGGGAGCACGCAGGCATCCGCATCAGCGGCATGGAGGCATTGCGGCATTTCCTCAGAGCGGACGGATCGATCGGCTTGATCGCAGCGGGCGTGCTCGGCTCTGCAAGTCGTCCTGTCCGAGCAATCCTGTTCGACAAGACGGCCGAGACAAACTGGTCGCTGGCGTGGCATCAGGATCGCACGATCTGCGTTCAGAAGAAGGTCGATGTCCACGGCTTCGGGCCATGGACGATGAAGGCCGGCATGCAGCACGTCGCTCCGCCCTTCCATCTGTTGACCCGTATGGTCACGTTGCGGGTTCATCTGGACGACGTCCCGGCCACAAACGCTCCGCTCTTGATCGCACCCGGTTCTCACACATGCGGGCGTATCCCTGTCGATAAGATCGAGGAGGTGGTTAAACGATGCGGAACTGAGGTTTGCATCGCTGAAGCAGGCGACGTGTGGCTCTATGCGACCCCAATCCTGCATGCGTCGGAGGCGGCTGAGGCACCTACACACCGGCGCGTTCTACAACTCGACTTCGCGGCTGAAGACCTTCCAAATGGCTTGGAGTGGCTCGGGGTCTGACGGCTGCTTTCAGGCACGATGCGGGATCGCCTAAATGACTGAGTTGGGGCGAAAGCGGAACGGCTGCTTTTAGGTCGACGGAGCGGAAAGCGGACGCCAAGCCGGCGTCTAACGTAGTGTCCGCTTTACCAGGGCTTGGGCCAATAGCTGCCAGACAGCTAGCGCCCCATTGCCGACATTTCGATCACCCGGGGGTGACCGCGGCCTATGGGCCGGTTAGGTGAGAAGGCCAGTGGCGATCGGAAGTCGATCAGCCTCAAGGAGAGCTCGCATGCTTTTTCACACCATGGTCGGATCGAACGACATTGAACGGTCGAAGCGCTTCTACGACACGGTGCTCGCCACTTTGGGGGCAGGCGAGGGGGCGCGGAACATCGCCGACAGCGGTCATACGCGGCTGATCTATAATAATGGCAACGGAACCAACTTCATCGTCAGCCAGCCGATCAACGACGAGCCGGCAAGCGTCGCCAACGGCAGCACCGTCGCCTTTTCGTGCAACTCGCCTGAACAGGTGAAGCAGCTTCATGATACCGCGGTTGCCAACGGTGGCACCTCGATCGAAGCCCCGCCCGGCCCGCGCAATACGGCATCGCTGGGGACGGTTGAACTTGCCTATTTTCGCGACCCTGACGGCAACAAACTATGCGGAATCCATTTTCCGGCCTGATCTGTCCGACATGAGTCCGCTTCTGAGTCTAGCGGACCCGTATCATGCGATCGCGCGAATGTCCGCCTCCCACCCACTTCCAGCCATCCCAATCCTAGCGAAACCCGCTCAATAGCAGAAGAGCGGCTTTGCCCTCGGGCTGGACAGAACCTGCCAGGCGGCTAGCGCCCCATTGCGGACAATTAGAGTGCCCCTTTTGGCTCCTCACTCCCGCCATACGTTCATCACAGCCTTACTGCCGCTTTCTGACGCTCTGATTGAGGCGGTGGACGACGAGGCCATTGCGGCCCGGTAGCGTTCTACTAAGGGGGCGCAGAGAGCTGCATTGGTCAAGCTCAGGTTTACGCAGGGTTCCCAGCTGTTTAAGGTAAACGAAGCTGACAAGAACCCCCGCTACTTGAAGAGTAAGGAAGTGCGATGCAGCGCCGATTGCTATCAATGCTTGCTTTCGCCGCGGCCAGCGCCGTTGCGCTGCCAGTACAGGCACAGATGTGGTTCGACACGGCCGCCATCATGCAACCGGTCGTGCTGAATCCGTGTCCTGGCGCACGATGTCCGGGAGCAGGCAGCAACGGCGACACAGGCGACGCCGCGACCCTCGCCTCCGATCCAGCGGGCTCGGCGACGGCGGCTGTCGACCTGACCTACGCTCCGTCTATCGAGCGGCGCCGTGCCAATCTTGCGGAGTTTGTTGCCAGAACACGAGCCGACAATCCCGAGAGCGCGACGCAGATGGAAGAGCTTTTCGCCTCTACCGACGTGATCGGACAGGTCGGTTCCGCACTTGCACCCTATGGCTATTCGGTGGCTGACCTGGGCGACGCCTATGCCTTCTGGTGGATGACCGCATGGGAAGGAACACGAGGTTTCAACCGTGCTTTCAGCCAAAGTGAAATGCAGGCTGTTCAGGAGCAAGCTCATCACGCGCTCGCCAGCACCTCGCAGATTGCTCAATCTACGGATGCGCAGAAGCAGCAAATGGCTGAGGCCCTGTGGATCCAGGCATCCATGATCGATGGCCTAGTCGACATGGCCGAGCAACAGCCCGGGCTCATGTCGCAGCTGCAAGCGGCCATCAGGCAGGGCGCCTTGGCATCAGGCGTCAATCTGGATGCCATGCAGCTGACCCCTCGCGGGTTCACCAGCCGATAGACAGCGTAGCCTTCCTCCGGAGGAAAAAACGCGCGCAGCCTCGCAATGGGCTGCGAGGTGCAAGCCAAGGACGACTTCCGGCCGCGACAGGAATGGCCGCTCTCCGGCAGCAGCGACCCGGAAGCAGCCCTTCCGCTCCCCACCCACCTCCAGTCACGCTGGGGCAAGTGAAACTCGCCCGAAAGCTGAATTGCCACTTTGCTCCCTTCCAGGCAGGCACTGTCGATCGGGGAGCCTCCGAGTACGTCGAGACATCGCTGTTGCGGCTACCCTGAAAGCGAACGTAGGTTGACGCCAGCTCTGCTAAAGAGGTCGGTATGAATGATCGGGATGTTTGTGTCGGCAAGTGCCATTGCGGAGCGGTGCGCTTCGAAGCGACATTGACCGACGGCTTCAACACCATCCGCCGGTGCACCTGCTCATATTGCAGAATGCGAGGAGCCGTGGCCGTCTCCGCGGAAATGGGTGGGGTGAGGATTGTACAAGGTGAAGAGGTTCTGACCCGCTATCAGTTTAACACCGGCGCAGCGAACCACTTCTTTTGCTCACGCTGTGGTATCTACACGCATCATCAACGTCGCTCTAATCAAAACCAGTTTGGGGTGAACGTCGCATGCTTGGAGGGGATCAGCCCATTCGACTTCTTGGTTGTACCTGTCGAAGACGGTGTAGAGCATCCGAATGATAACGGCGGGCTGACCCGGCTAGCAGGTACGCTCCGGTTTATACCTGCTGAGTAGCACTTTGCTGACAAACTACAGCTTTTGGACGTACCAGGCCGAAAGCGGACCGGCAGCTTGCCACCCAAACTTCGCCATAAAGTCGGCTTCTGACGCGACCTGAAAGCGGTCGTTCCATACGCGGGGTGCTGCTTGAGGTCGTGGCGAAAGGCTTACCGTGAATCTGTGTCCGGGGCCGCTACGGTGCGTGAACTGCCGTTGCTTCGGTCGCTCCGCAAACGATGTGGCTTAGCGTACGTTTACGCACAGATTCTGCGATGTCCCCTACAGGGACCGGCGGGTTCAGCCGATCGTCGCCTTTTGCGAGAGAGACCAGGACCGGAGCCTTTCGCCCGGCCTCTCGTTAGTGGCGGGAAAGGTAAACACATGCTTATCAAGCTCGCCGCGCTCGCGGCCGCCGGTTACGCTGGCTATAAATACTTCTATGAGGACAAAGGGAGCAGTGCGCCTCGCGTGTCCTCTCGTCCCTCACCCAACCCGCGTGCTGTGGCTGGTGGCCCGATCAGTGGCGATGCGCAGCTGATCCATCCCGGTGAGGAACTGCCCAGCGGCTGACCGGGCGGGCTCGGCTATTCGGCGACGCGCTCCCGTATAGTCAGTCGATCATGGCCTCGAGCTTGTCGAGGATCGCGTCAGTGGCGATGTCATCTAGCGTTATGGTCAGAGCGGGGCGGATCTCGATGATGCGCTCCCGCTCGATCAGCTTGCGTTCGAGGTAATGACTGGTCGTTTCGCGCAATACCTGCACTGCAAAATCGGCCTCCTCGCCGGTGCGCCAATCCATATAGGCCACCACCAGGTCGGGCCTCACATTCCCTGACGGATGGAAGATGTCGAACAGCGGCTTCTTGATCGCGACCTGCACGCCCTTGGCGCGCATCCGGTACTGGAACCGGGTCAGGCGTTCGAGCAGCTGTCGATCGTCGGCGCGGTCCGACGGGATGAACTGATTGCCCTTGAACACGGGCTGCGCATAGGCGCGTAGCGGCAAGTAGCCCTCGCGCTTGCTGTGCTCACCGACGACGACCAGCGCAAGGAACGGCGGCTCGACCTGAGCGCGGACGATGCCGGTATGCTGGATGCGGTTGCGCACCGTAACCGTGCCGAGGCCGGTCTCGATATCGGTGCCGGTGATGGCGTTGGCCTCAAGCAGCATGAAGGCCTGCGGCGCAAACCCGACCGGCCACTTCTTCGCGGCCTCGCGCAGGCGGGCATGGACCCGCAGGCTCTCGTAGTCGGTCGCCTTGGTGTAGAGGTGATCGGCAAGGCAGATGCCAGGCGCGATCTCGAACCGCTGCGCGGCCTTCCAGACCTTGCGCATCTCGTCGCGGATCGAGAACTCGGGCCGGCCTTCCGATGGCAGCCCCTGGATGACGTTGGTGCGCGCGGCCTCCAGCAGCATCCACAGCAGACGGGCGAGGCGAGGGATGTCGACGCCGCGGCTACGATCGTCGGGCTCGCTATCGAGGGGGGCCTGCGCCAGCTTCTCCGGCGCTTCCTTGTGGGCGTTGAACAGACCCTTCGGGAACTCGATCTCGAACAGCGTGTCGTCAGCGCGCTCGCGGATGCGGTCGGGCGCCGGCGGTAAATAGAACGGGCAGCTGCGCTTGTGTGGCGGCCTGCTGGTGAGCCGGCGCAGGTAGTACGTTTCCTGGAAGCTCAGGTAAGCCGGGCTCATGATCGGTGGCCGTGCCTCGTCGCCCAGGCAGTCGCAGGCGATCCACTTGTGGTTCTCGCGCGCGGTCACGACCATCGACACCGACGCTGCATGATCGTCCTGCGAGCCGCTGCCGGTATACCAGCGGACGAGCGCTGCGCGCAGCGCTGGCGGCAGGGCGAAGCGCTTGCCCAAACCATTCGTGTCCCGTGTCACCAGCCACATGATGAATGCCTTGACGCCTCCGCGATGTTCACGTTACGTTCACGCCATCAAAGGAGCATACCATGGTTCAGTCAGTTGCCATTGGCCAGTTCGATCTCGACGTAACGCTACGTGATGCAGCCCTCGACCCTGCCATAAGCCCGACCCGTCGGATGATCGCCAACGCCTCGATCGGGGTGGAAACCTGCGACGCGTTCTACTCGACGTGCGAGCTGCTCGAAGCGTTGGAGGCGGTGCTCGAGGTCGGTGGCCCCAAGAACAAGGCGAAGCTCGCCACCGTGTTGTCGAACAACTGCGACGATTTCCAGCGCTGCCTGTATTACTGCCTCGCCGGTCGCGGCATCGTGCAGATGCTGGAGGATCTTGAGTGGCTCGCCGGGATCCTGAAGGCGCGCGGCCAGATCGAAGGCGAGGAGATCCGCAAGCACGGCCGTCAGCCGCTGCCGCTGGTAAACCCCTATGTCGCAGCGGCGCCGGATGCCCTGCTGGTGTCGGCCTCGGCCGACTTCCAGGAGGGCCCGTCCTGGTGGTTCGATCCCAAGCTGCCCGGGATCATCACCGAGGACTGAGGCTAGAGCATCACCACTTCAAGTTCGACGTCCTCGTCGGTGGTCTCGTCGCTGGGCATGACGCGGTAGGGCTGCAGCTCACACCGCGTCCTGACCACGGCCTGCGGGCCGAAGCCGTCTTCGCACATCCGCTCGGCAACTCGGTCGGCATTATCGCGGCCACACAGGCGCCGGCGGAGGGGTGACAGGGGCTCGGTGTCCATGGCTTCGGTCCTTCCCATCATCTCAGCCGAAGAACGTCTTCGGCGGTTTGCGCTCGGGCACGATCTCGAAGGCGAGCTTCATCAGATTGCCCACGCGGTAGCGACCATAGCCGTTCAGCGATGTCAGCACCATCCTGCGCCCTTCCTTCCGCACCCGGAACTCGCTAATTTTTGAGCCGTCGGTGAACTCGATCGGATCGGCAAAGCGGATCATCGCGCCATCATCCAGCTTGCGTCCGGCGAGCCGCAGATTGCGGTAGCAGCGGTTGCGCCAGTTGAGCTTGTATGGATTGTCGCTCGATGACAGCAAGGCCAGCACGCTGGCCGGACACTCGGCCTCGCATGGTCCCATGCTTTCCGACATATCCTTATACCCGAAAATGAAGCCGTCGGCCGCGTTGGGATTCCACCGCACCAGGCAGACAATCGCGGTCACTTCGAGCACCTCGCCGGCCCCGGTGTAGCTTTCCACAGCGGCGTAATAGGTCTTGCCCGACCAGACACTCTTGAGAACCCGCAGGCCATTGATCTCCTGATCGTCGGCCTGGCGCGGCTCATAGGTGAGCTGGGTATCCAGGTAGGCCTTCGGTGTCTTGTGTCCGCCCATCGAACTGGAAGGCATGGAGAGCCATCCCATTGTGTTGGTCCTTTCTAGAGGAGGTTGCCTTGCCCGGGAGCGGGCAGTTGCAGGTCGCGCATCAAGCGCTCGGCGAAGGCGGGGATGTCGCGCAGCGCGGTGATGTGCGCCTTCTTCAGCGTGTTGCCCGGCTGCGCCCAATCAGGGCGGCGCCAGGCTAGGCCAGGCTCACCAAGCCGCTGCGGCGACAGGCGCAGGTAGATGCCCTCGCTTTGCAGCGTGTGTTCGCCGGCGAACCTGGTGGAGGAGGTGAGGTAGTTCACCTGATAGTCGTTGCGGCTTAGCCCGACGGCGGTGGCGATCTGCCGCAGCGCCCGCTGGCCTTCACGCTGGTAGTGGCGCAGTTCGTCCGGCCGGTTGTCGCAGCCACGCAGCACCAGGCTGACGATCGCCGGTTTGTGCTTCAGCTCGGCGAGGCGCTCCAGGCACCGCTCGCGCAAGGGTGCATCTTCGGGGTGGTCGGCCGCTACCGTCCCGCAGGTCAGGCGCGACAGTCGGCGGCTGAGCAGCTGCACCGCCGGATCCTCGCCTGGGTCCAGACCGGCAAGCCGGCTATCAGCCACAGCGTCGGTCACCGCCTGCAGGCAGGTGTCGAACGTCACCAAGGCATCAGGGGCGAGTGCCCGGCGGTAGCGGTAGTCGATATCGGGGTTGCTCATCGATCGGCTCCATCATCAGGTCCGATCGTTCCCCTCCCCCTCCTCTTTGCTGGCGCCGCGGTCTCAGTTCAACGTGACCGGCTCCACCGCCACATAGGCCATGTCGCCAGCGAATGCCTCGGGCGCGGCGATCGCGATCGCGCGCAGCAGGATCAGCGGATCGGCGCCGCCCGGCACTGTCTCAATGGTGGCTTCCGTCCCTCCCGCAGGCTCGAAGTGCCATCGCGGCGGCTCGGCCCCGAACAGGTCGGCATAGGCTCTGGCCGCATCGACGCCGGGGGCAACGCTGTGCAGCGCCGCGGCGAGCTCGTCCGGAACGCGCAAACTGTCTGGTTTGGCCTGCGTCAGCTGCCAGCCATATTCACTGATCTGCAACAGCCGCAGGAGGCTGCGCGCCGGCGCGCTAAGCGTGAGCCGGAAGTGCGCTAGTAACATGACCCGCCTCCTCCTGATCCAGGCCGTAACCGGAAAATTGTGCCAGGAAGTTAAAGGCCTGCTCGGCCTTGGCGGCAGCGGTGATGATCGCCGTCTTGTCGGCCTTCATCAGCGAAACGAAGTGCTCGACATAGCTGGCGTGACTGTCGTGTAGTTCCGCCGGCAGGCCGAGTTCGTAGCAGACGCGCGCGGCCGTCAGTTCGGCGACGAGCTCTTCTGCCGAATAGGCCTTGTCGCCGAACCGCTTCCCGAACTCGCGATGCAGGCGGTCGGCTGCTCCGGTGGCGTGCCCAAGTTCATGGGCCAATGTGGCGGCGTGATGATCGCTCGACACGAATGAACGCAGCAGCGGCATCTGCACGTAGTCCCCGGCAGGTGAGTAGAACGCGCGGTTGCCGCCGTGTCGCACCTCGATCGGGATCGGTGCGAAGAAGGCGTCGATCTGTGCCTGCCGCTCCGATGGGCTCGGCGATGCCTCCGGGAGCGGATTCGGATAGAAATGTACCGGCAGGTTGTCGATCTGGGTTGCGTTGAAGACCCAGTATGAGCGCATGAAGCGGATGTGCCGGGTCGATTCCTCGCCGGTGCGGGCGTCCGTCTCGGTCTTGCTGGTGGTGTTAAAATAGATGCTCGGGTGCGCGGCCTCGCCGCGTCGGACCTGACCACCCAGCTCCTGCGCCTGCCGATAGGTCATCCAGTAGCGCGAGCCATAGCCCATGCCGTCGGCAACCGCCCACAGGTACAGCGCGTTGATGCCGGTGTAGCGCTGGCCGCCGGCGCGCAGCGGTGCACCGCCTGCGCCAGTGGTCATCCAAGGGCGGCGCCAGGGCAACACGCCCTGCTCGATCTTGGACAGGATCAGGTCGGTGATTTCCTGCGCGACGTCGCGCTTCGGGCCATTGCGCATGGCGCGTCTCCTTGGGTGGCGGGATGCACGAAAGAAGGCCCGGAGCGTCACCGCCCCGGGCCAAGGTTCATCAGGAGGAGCTTGGGGCCTTTCAGCCCATCATCGCCGCTTCCTCGTCGGCGATCTGGTCATTGGCGACGCCGGCACCGTCATCGTCGTCGTTGTCGGCACCACCGTTACCGTCATGGCCATCGATGGCGTCATCATCGTGCGGTCCGTCGAGCGCGTCGGCACCGAGATCATCGGTCGCCCCGCCCTCCTCGCCGTCGGCATCATCGGCATCGTCCACGTCCGCCGGCACCTCCGGAGCGGCGAGATCGAACCGCATCGCCGGCGGCACCCATTCGACCGCGCGGTCGCGCACCTCCGGCTCGACGATGCTCTCGCCGGCGAACAGCTTGCTGCAGGCCGCGGACAGGTCGGGCTTCTTGGAGGCGGCATAGCGGGCGGCCAGTTCGGCGCCGCCCACGTCGGTCAGCGCCGCGAGGCACTGCGTCTTGCTGATCCGGTCGAAGAAGTTCTCCGACGTCGGCCGCCACAACGCCGGCACATCGATCTCGAGCAGCGTGCCCAGCAGTGCGTGAACCGGATGGTAGGCGCTGCCGTAGCCCTTCTTGGCTTCGAGCGAAGTCGCCACGGTATAGGCGAGCCATGCGGCTTTGGCGTCATCGTCGAGCGCGCGGAAGGCGATGAACCGGTCGACCACCGACTTGGGTTCGCGCCAGCTGGCATCGAGCGCATCGCGGGCCTCGGCTAGCATGGTCTCGGCCGTCCCTTGCGGAATGTCGCCGCGCGCCGGATCCTGCGGCCGCCCGGCGCTGATCGACGTGCCCTTGTCGGACGCATACTCGCTGGCCGCGAGGCTGAAGATCGCGAAGTCGAGCGCCAAGCCCGGATCGCCCAGCAGCGAGGCCGCCAGGATGTTGCGCCGCTGAACCGCCAGCTGATCGAACAGCGACTGGCTGATCTTCTTGCCGTCGGGCGCCGCCGCCTCGGCCGATTCCGGCGTCTTGTCGCCGCCGCGCGGAGCCGGTTCGGAGAATGAGCCGCCGGTGATCGCCCCGCTGTCGTCGGTCTCGAGCCGCAGCACCTTCTCGCTGTAGTAGTCCGGCTCCAGCACCATCTCGCCCTGCTTGGACAAGATCAGGAAGCGGCCGACCTCTCCCTTCCACTCCTCCGGCAGCACGCGCACCGGGTTGCTCAGCTCGCTGAGTTCGGTCTCGAGCCCTTCGTACTCCTTCTCGGCGGCGAGCACCTCGGCGTCGCGCGCCTCGCTGTCCTCAGCCGTCTCGTCATCGATCAGTTCGACCAGGACCTCCATGCGCTCATGGATCTGATCGATCCGCAACGCCGCTTCCTCGCTGATCGGCGCGGGCGGCAACCGCACGGCGTTGAGCTTCAGCTCGGTCTTGACGTTGTAGCTGTAGGTGCTTGCCACCGGCCAGACACAGCCGATGCCGAGGTCCGCCATCAGCCGGGCGGCTTCAGCTTCCATCTTCTCGCCCACGAGCCGCTGGACGATCTCGACATCGAGCCAGGAATCGGCGGCCACGTCGCTGAACAGGTCGCGCTCGATCCGGCCACCGGCGGCGGTGTAGGCACCCTCGCCGATCAGCAGCGCTAGCGGATCGGTGCCGGCGACAGCCTGGCCGGCGATGGTCCGGCGGATGTTGTCGGGGGTCTGCGAGTAGCTGTGGCGCAGCTGCTCGAACACGCGCAGCTGCACGTCGTGCTGATCGGTGCTGGCATAGGCCTTGGCGAGCTCGAGCGTGATCTTGCCGCTCGCCAGCGCATCGAAGATCGGCTCGGCCAGCGCGGCAAGCCGCAGGCGCCCATCCACGAACCGCTGGGTCTGCCCGAACCGCTTGGCGACGGCGGCGGTATCGTCACCTTCCTTGATGAAGTGCTGGAACGCGCGGCACTCTTCCGCCGGCGTCATTGCGAGACGCTGGAAGTTCTCGGCCAGCGAAACCTCGGAAGCGCTCTCTTCGCTGCCTTCCAGCAGCTTGCATTCGATCTCGACCGTCGGCTCCCATGCACCGCGATCGACGATCATGCCGATCCCGCGCAGGCGCCGCCCACCGGCGATCACCGCGTAGAACCCGCGCTTCTTGGCCTTGGTGACCACAAGGTTCTGCAGCAGGCCATGGGCCTCGATGTCGAGCGACAGCTGCTCGTCGGCGTCGCTGTTATGGGTCTTGCGGACATTGCTGTCGCTGAGCACGAGCTTGTTGAAGGGAATGAGCATCATTTCGTCTCCTGATCTGCCCGCCCCATTCGACGGACACCCATTCCCCTCCCCCTCCTCTTTCCCGGGCCTCAGACCGCCGCCAGCACTGCGCCGATGATCTCGCGCGCGCGGTCGCCCCTGGGCACAAAGACGCGCGTCTTGTAAGCGATGATCTCGGTGAAGCAGCCGAGGCTCTTCAGCCATGGCAGACGTGCCCCCAACTCGCCGGCGAGCTCGACGCGGTATTCACCGGCAACCAGCGAGCGCTTGATGGTGACCGCGAAGGGCCGCGTCAGCGTGGTCGGGCGATGGCCTTCAAGGGCATCCATGATGCCATCGGCAGTGGGCGTGTAGCTGTCCTCGGCGCCGAACTTCGTCAGCACGCCGGCGACGTCGCTCTCGTGGACCAGGCGCCCGAGCCAGCTATTGCCGGTTTCGTCGACGATCCGGTTCACCGCCATCGTGTCGCGTGGCAACGCCGACCAGATCGGCAGCAGCAGGCCAGTGGCGAGATAGCGCGTCTCGCGACTGATCTTCGTCGCGGCCTCGTCCACTTCCGCCTGCCACAGTTCAGCAAAGCGGGCCTCGTCGCACGTCTCCCATGCGGTTTCGGCAAGATCGGCCAGGAACTTGTAGTCGCGGGTCAGGGGGCGGTGCAGGACGACACGCGGGAGCAGCTCGCCATTGTCCTCCATGAAGCTGCGGGCGCGCTCGCACAGCGCGACGCGCCGGCTCTTGCCATTGACCATCAGCCGGGCGTCGGTCGCCCATTCGCGCATCCCGAGGACCCGGTCGAGCGACATGGAGGTGTAGCGCTGCTGCAGCTCGATCGTCAGCAGGTGCGAGGTCGCGCCGGTCCGCTCGTCGGTGCGCAGCACCACGTCCTGGATCACGCTGGCCTGGTCGACCTGGATCGTCTCCACGCCGATATCGAGCTTGCCCGCTTCGCGCGCGGCCGCGACCCGCTTCTCGACCAGCGATAGGAACTCGTCGAAGATCGCGTTCTGGATCCCGATCGGCAGCGCCAGGATCCGGTTGAGCCAGCGCTGTATCGGCGGCAGGTCCTCGACCAGCACCCCGCCCTCACCCAGCAGCTTCAGCCCTGAGCGTTCCTGGAACTCGACCATGGTCGTGCTCTTGAGCTTGCCGCTGGCGAGAAGGTCGAACCAGGTCACCAGCGCCGCCTTGGCGTACTCGCTTTCGAGGTTGTCGGCCGGGTCGAACAGGTTCTGACCTCCGGTCTGCCGCTGCCCGCGGGTGAGCGCGCCCAGGCTGTCGAGACGGCGGGCGATCGTGCTGGTGAAGCGCAGCTCACCCTTGCAGTCGGTGGTCACCGGGCGGAACAGCGGGGTTGCGGCCTGATGCGTGCGATGGGTGCGGCCCAGACCCTGTATGGCGCGATCAGCGCGCCAACCCGGCTCGAGCAGGAAGTGAACCCGCTGCTGCTGGTTCTTCGCATCGAGGCTCGCGTGGTAGGAACGGCCGGTGCCGCCGGCATCCGAGAACACCAGCACGCGCTTGCCGCCGCCCATGAAGGCATCGGTCTCGGCCTGGTTGGTCCGGCCCGAGCGGGTCTCCAGCTTCTGCGAGCCGTCGGACTGCACCAGCAGCCGCTTGGTGCGTCCGGTCACCTCGGCCACGATGTCAGTGCCATAGTGCTCGATCAGCCCGTCGAGCGCCGGCTTGATCGGCGGCATCGCGCAGATCTGCTCGATCATCTCCGCCTTCCTGGCCTCGGCCTGCTGGTTGATGACCGGACGGCCGAAATCGTCGAACATCGGACGCGAGCGGATCTCGTTCGTGTCGTCCCGGTAGGTTTCCATCTGCTGGGTCGGGAAGGCGCGGTCGAGATAGTCGATCACGTTCTCTCGCGGTGACAGGTCCACTTCCAGCGCGGCACGCTCCTCCGGTGAGAGCGCGTTCAGCCGGCGATCGAGGATGCTTTCGGCCGTGGAGACCAGCTGCACCACCACGGATTGATCCGCATCCAGATGCGCGTCAACCGCAGCGATCAGGCTTGGGAGCTTCATGCTCAGCAGCACCTGGTTGAAGAACCGCTGCTTGGAGGACTCAAACCGCGATCGGGCGGCCGCCAGCGCGCCGCTGTTCTGCGTCCCGCCTTCGATGGGATCGACCACTTCGGTCAGCGCCAGCGCCGCTTCCAGGTTGGCATGGATCACGGCCCATGCGTCAGCATAGGCATCGTAGATGGCGATCTGATCGGGCGTGAGTTCGTGCTTCAGGATCTCGTACTCGACCCCGGCGAAGCTGAGTGCCCGGGCCTGGTAGAGCCCCATCGCCTTCAGGTCGCGGCTGACCAGTTCCATCGCCGCAATGCCGCCGGCGCGGATCTGGCTGATGAAGCTCTCCCGGTTCTCGAACGCGGTGCCGGGTCCCCACAGCGGCAGGCGCACCGCATAGGCCAGATTGTTCACGTCAGAGGCTCCGGTGGCGGAGGCGTAGAGCACCCGCGCGCGTGGCAGGTAGTTCTGTAGCAGTACGCCGGCGATGCCTTGCTGCGACCCCTTCTTGGCGCCGAGCATCCCCTCCCCGCCGGCGACGCCGCCCATCTCGTGGCTCTCGTCGAACGCGATCACGCCATCGAAGTCCGGTCCCGCCCATTCGAGCAGCTGCTGCAGCCGGGTCGCATCCTGGCGCCCACTGCGCAGCGTGGGATAGGTGGCGAAGATGATTCCTTCATTGTGCGGGATCGGCTGATCGATCTTCCACGCGGACAGGGGCTGGATGTCGGCCGCCATGCCGCCGAGCGCGCTCCAGTCGCGTCGGGCGTCCTCCAGCAGCGGCTCGTTCTTGCTGATCCAGATCGCCTTGCGCCGCCCGGCAAGCCAGTTGTCGAGAATGCAGCCGGCGACCTGCCGGCCCTTCCCCGCTCCGGTGCCGTCGCCCAGGAAGTAGCCCTTGCGATAGCTGGCGCCATTGGCGTCCGGGTCGAGCCCGACGCCCTCCTTCTGCGGCTTGAAGGTGCCCGGCAGAAACTGGTCCCACGCATTGCCGGCATAGATCACCGTCTCGAGCTGGGCTTCGGACAGGCCGGCGCCGGTGAGGATCCGTTCCGGGAGCGTCGGGGTATAGGCCGGGATCGGTGCTGGGATCGAGCCCATGGCGACGGACTCCACCAGCGGCGTGGGGTGCCCCGCGGCGCCGGCGATCTCGATCCGGCTCGGCCGATACGGCAGATAGACCCCCTTCTGCTCGCCAAGGGCGCGGGGCTGCTGCAAGGCTTCATAGCTGACTGCCGTGAGCGCATGGGTCCGCGCAACCCTCTTCGGCGCCGTCGCCGGGCGCGGAGCGGTACGCATGGCGCGGAACAGCGACGGTTTTGCCGGGGGCTTCGCGGCCGCTGCCGGCACAGGGCGGACAGGCGTCGCACGCAACGGTCGCCGCGCAGGGATGGTGACCACATAAGCGAGCTCCGCCACGCTGTCGCGCGCAATCACCGTCGGGCTGATGTTCCCCGGTGCCTTGTCGATCACATACAGCCGCACGGCCACGCTGGTGCCTTGCTTTTGGTAGCACTTCGACAGCCGGCAGGAGGTTGCCACCGTGCAGTCGGCCAGCGTCTCCTTGTACGCCACTTCCATGCGCGCGCTTGTGGTGAACCAGTCTGGCATGATCGCGACGATGCGGCCTCCAGGCGCGGTCTTGGCGATCGCCGAGCGCAGGTGCCGCACCGCGGCGAAGCTGTCGCTGCCCCGCCCTTCCGAGCGCGAGAATGGCGGGTTCATGATGGTGAGAGTGGGGCGCAGCTCCGCCGGCAGCAGCGAGGTCAGCATTGCGCCATCGACGCCGGTGATCGTGGCGCCGGCGAACAGGAGCTGCACCTTCTCGCGGCGCCGGGCATCGAGTTCGTTGAGGTGGAGCGCGGCTACCTGCGGCAGCATGACGGCCAGCATCCCGTGCCCGGCGCTGGGCTCGAGCACGATGTCGTCAGCCCGGGGCTGCGCCAGCACGGCCGCCAGCGCGGCGAGGTCCGCCGGCGTCGAGAACTGCTGGTAGCGGATCTGGTCTTCGCTGCGAACGGTCTGCGTCGGCAGGCTCTGCACCAGGTCGCTGTATCTGGCGACGGTGGCCAGGTCGGTCGGAGAGGATTGCGCCGCCAGGTGCTGCACGACACCCGCTTCCATCATCTCGAAAGCGTCGCGCTGGCTCCACCGGCCGTCGGCGGAGCCGCCACCGTGGAGATCGGTCATGGCCGCGAACAGCACCCGCTTGTTGAAGCTGGTACTGGCGATCGCGGACGCGATGGCGGTGATGGTGGCGCCCATCCGGGTCGCCTGGTGGTCGAAGAGGTCGGTCATTGCACGCTCCTGATGCTGATGCCCCCACCAGCATCCCCCTCCCCTTTCGCTTGTCCTGGGTCGGGGTTCAGGGCGTCAGGTGACGGGCGGAGCTGTCGCCTCGTTGACGGCTGACCAATCCTTGTGCGGTGCCGGAGGGGTGCGTCGCTCGATGGCCAGGCCGGCGCGCCGGTAGGCGGCGATTGCCTTCTCGGCCCCGCGCTCGCCCTCCGCGTCCCGGTCTTCGGCGATCAGCAGCTTCGTCAGTGTGTTCGGCAACTGGACCAGCGGCAGACGCCGGGCGCCGAGCGGCGACCAGCACACAATGCCGTGCAGCCGCGTGAATGCCGCGGCGTCCTCGAAAGATTCCGCCAGCGCCAACACCGTCCCGTGCAAGGCAGGTTGCCACGCACCCGTGCCTGGCCGTCCAAGCATGAACTTGCCCCGATGCCACGATGTTTCGGGATCGAGCAGGATCCGCTGGATGGCGGTCAGCTCCCGACCGTGCCGCACCGCCACAAGCAGTGCTGGCAGAAACACCGTCAGCGGCTTTGGTCGGAACGGGCAGCGTGGGTGGAACCGGATGTCGGGCAGGTCGTGAGGGAGGTGACGCTGTGCGAGATAGCGCTCGGCTAGGGTGCCGCCGACCTCGCGCGCCTGATCCCACAGCCTCTGGACATTCGCAGTCCCCTGCCCCGCCCTGATGTCCGGCATCGGGGCGCCGCGTTTAGGATCCAGGCGCCCGATTTCGCGCAGCACGGTCTCGCGATCGCAACCTGCAAAGCAGGTGACAAGCATGCCGCTGTCGCCCTGGCGGATCGATAAAGAAGGGGTGTTGTCGATGTGAGCCGGGCATCGGCACATGGCTTGGTTACCGCGCCACGTGCCGCCGAGCGCGGCCACGATGTCGACGGTTTTTTGAGTTGGTGGCTGGGCGATCAGCATCGAAATCCTCTCCTTTTCGTGCCGCCCTTCCCTCTCCCCTTCGACAAGCCCAGACCCTCACTTTTTCGGTTTGAATACGACCTTTGCAAGGGTGCTCACGACTTGATCGATCCATGCGCTTCGCCGAATCATCGTGGTTTGAACGCAACTGGTCAGCGACGTGCGACAAGCTCAGGATCGTCGTTTGTACTGCGGACGCTACCTACGATGACGATCTTGCACTGATTTCTCCGAACAGCGACGGTCCATGCCGTTGGTGCTTGCGTCTTACGAAGGCAGCAGCGCTGGTCGCTAATTTGATGTAGCGGATACGCTGTGATGCTGGCGTGAATCTGTCTCTATAAAAACGCCGCTGCTTGCAGCGGGAGATTCTTGATTCAGATGATTCAGATTCAGCTTCGAAAAACCCTCGAGTTTCAACAACGTAGACCGGTCTTCCTGACCGCGCGGGGGATTAAGCCTGACTTCCTGGGGGAAGTGAGCCTTACCTCTTGGGGGGGATGTCCTTACCTCCTGGGGGCATTCCTGACCTCTTGGGGGCTCGTGTTTGATCACTCGTTTGCGCCTTGCTGAAGGTGCGAGTTGAGCACCTCTTTCCGGTCACCGCTACACTCTCCTGGGTTCACTCTCTTATCCTGACCTGACTTGACGGAGAAGGACAGGTCAGCCAATCTTCTACCTTCAGCGATCACTCACCTACGGTAGAACATGGACGCGCAATCGGACTCGTTGGAGACAGAGGCCAACATCGACCTGCAGGCTTCGGCGCCACTTGGCCGAGCAATGCGGGTCGCCACGGCGTTGAAGGCAAAGGGGACCGATGAGTTCGCCAAGCCTGGCAGCATCATCGAGGTCAAGTTCGTAAAGGGAGAGTCCCTCAGTCTTACTGCCTCACGTTTGTTGGCTTTGATGATCCTTGCAGCCGGAGGGGATGCTTGGGCTGACCGGCCCCATCGGATGCGCAAGGCCGACATTCGGCGGGGCCACAAGGGCAACGAACGCATCAGCGATATGCTGGAAGAGCTTCATCGAACCCTCTTTGCCGTGGACGACCGGTCTTGGCGAGGAAAGAAGGCCACCCTTCGCTTTTCTCTGATCTCTCGATCAAGGGAAGAGACAGAGGAGGAGGGCGGGGAAGCTGGCTGGATCGAGTGGGAGTTCACGCCCGATGCGAGACGCCTGATCCAAGCATCAGAAACCTACGCTGTGCTGAATAGGCAGGCTGTCCTTGGGTTCAGATCGAGCTACGCGTTGAAGCTGTACGAACTTGGCGCCTTGCGGCTGCATCGACGTCAAGCCACCTGGCGGGGTGACATGCAGGCTTTGCGCGCGGCGCTTGGCATACCCCCTGATGTTTACGCCGACTTCGCTCAACTTCGTCGGAAGGTCTTAGAGAAGGCGAGGGCAGAGATCGATCAGCTAGCGCATTTCCGCGTTGACTGGCGTGAGATCCGGCAGGGCAGGAAAGTAACTGAGCTTGAATTTAGCTTTGAACCCAAGGGCGCGCCGGAGGTCATCGAAACGGTCGACGAGCTTGATCGGCACTCCGCTGGCCGCGCTCCGCGGCGCGAGAAGCAAGTGGAGGAGGTAGTCGCGCCGTTGTCGGCAATAGTGGCCCCTGGTCAAATTCGAGAGAGGGCGAAGGCGGAGGATGGCGAGTTCCCCGCTGGTACGTTGCGCTTTGGCGCGAACGACCTGCTTACGATCGCACAGGATCATGGGGGCGGTTGGGATATCGATCTTATTGCAGATGGCTTCCGCCAGCACATGGGCGATCGTCTCCAGAAGGTTCGCGGAGCCAAGTTGATTGCGGCCTGGAAAGGCTTCTGTGAAGGCTGGGTCAACCGCCGCGGTCGGCCTTAATGCCCCGAATTGCACGCGTGCAATTTTCGTGACACCCCCATTCGGTCAGGATACCTCACTCGATCACTCTCGCGCTTAAAACGATGGCGGTCAATTTTCGAAAGTCAGGCCGTTCTTGACGTAAAATCGCAAATCGGGTTAGCATAGCCTGAGTTGCGAAAGGACGTCTGTGGCAAACAGTCTTGATATTGAGGAAGCTGACAGGGTTCTCTCTGTCAGCACCTTGGCGAGCCGAACTTCCTCCGTCTTAGAGAGGCTGCGTGATTCTGCCCGGAGTGCCCGAGCCGACGAACGCCGCGAGCCGACGTTCACCATCGGGAAGGCTGCGGAACTTGTCGGACGAACTCCCGCCGCGATTAGGGAAGCGGAAAAGGACGGCCGGCTCCCGGAACCTGCTCGGACGGATAACAATCGACGGGAACGCTACACTCTCGCTCAATTGAACGATATGCGTGGGGTGTTTGGCACTCGGCCTTACAGGTCCAGTGATGATCCTTGTTGCGTTCTTGCGGTGCAGAACTTCAAGGGAGGCGTTGGAAAGTCGACGATCGCGGTTCATCTCGCTCAGTATCTCGCAATCAAAGGCTACCGGGTCGCGATCGTCGATTGCGATAGTCAGGCTTCAGCTACAACGCTGTTTGGATACGTGCCCGACCTTGATCTCGGCGAAGACGAGACCCTCTATCCGTTCTTGCGGGAAGGGGAGCGTTCTTCGCTCGATTACGCTTTGCGGAAGACGCACTTCGACGGTTTGGAGCTGATCCCGGCGAACTTGCGTCTTTTCAATTCCGAATATGAACTTGCGGCGCGTATGGCGCGGGGAAGCGAAAGCCTTCTGAACCGGCTTAAGGACGGCATCGACAGCATTGCCGACCGCTTTGATGTCATCGTGATGGACCCGCCGCCGGCACTCGGCGCTATCTCCCTTTCGGTGCTTCGCGCAGCCAATGCCTTGATCGTGCCTGTTCCGCCAACCGTGATGGATTTTTCTTCGACGGCGGCATTTCTGTCGATGCTTGATGAGACGATCGAGCAGCTGGCCGAGCGCGGCCTTGCGCCTGAGCTTCAGTTCCTCAGATTCGTCGCCTCAAAGGTCGACGAGAACAAGTCTATGCAGAAAGAGCTGCTGCATCTCATGCGAACATTGTTCGGCCATGGGATGATCCGAACGCCGCTCAAGGACTCTGCGGAAATCGACAATGCCACCGCGCGACTGATGACCGTCTATGAACTAGATGGTCCGGCGACCAGTTCGGCAGTGCGCAACAGGTGCCTGGGATATCTGGATGGCGTGAATTCAGAAATCGAGCTCGACGTTCGGTCGATGTGGCCTAGCCACCAAGCCGCTTTACGGAAGGCCGCTCTCGCGTGATCTGTGAAATTGCACGCGTGCAATTTGCTGAATGGAGGCTCAGATGAGCAGGAAGAATTCCGGTTTTGCAGCTGATCTGGCGGCAGGGATTGACCTGTCCGATGAAGCTCCCGCGCGACGTACAGGTCTGGCTGCGAACGTGCTGACCGGGCGAGCCAACAGGCTCGCCGATCTTGCGTCCGGAGCTCTGATCAGCCGGACGCATGAGCTTGTTGACCCTGCTCGGTGCCGCATGTGGGCTGGCCATAATCGCGATTATGGCTTGCTTACGGAGGAGCGTTGCGCAGACTTGATCGAGAGTATTAAGGCCCAAGGGCGGCAGGAGATGCCGGCCATTGTGCGGCGGGTGACTGGCGAGCCTGATTACGACTTTGAAGTTATCTGCGGTGCCCGGCGGCACTGGTCGATTACATGGCTTCGTTCTCACAACTATACCGAGTTCAAGTTCCTTGTCGATATTCGGGAGCTCGGAGATGAGGAGGCATTCCGGCTCGCCGACATCGAGAACCGCGCTCGTGACGATCTAACCGATCTTGAACGAGCAAGAGATTACCTGCGCGCTCTCGAGGCCTATTATGGCGGGCGACAGAAGACTATGGCGGAGCGCCTCAACGTCTCGGAGAGTTGGCTGACCCGCTACCTTGATCTTGCGCGCTTGCCGGCTGAACTGACCTGCGCGTTTGCAAACCCACAAGAGCTAGGCATTCGCAACGCCATTGCGCTCAAGGCATTGCTCAAGTCCGAGGAGCGGAAGGCGAGGGTGCTCAAGGAGGCCCGGCACTTGGCTGATCTTCAAGCCGACACGGGCATCTTTCTGCCCATTCTCGAGGTCATCAAGAGGCTGACAAACGTCATTGACGTCCCCCCCAAGAGGTCAGGAACGACATCCCCCAAGAAGTCAGGAAAGCTTAAGACGCACGCTACCGCTGAGGGAACATTGGTCCTGCGAGTTGAAGGCGCCGACCGAAAGGGCATACGCCTGACCCTCTTGCATCGAGGCGGCGCGACACGTGAGGATGCCGAGGCAGCAATCCGTGCTGTGTTAGACGAGCACTGGAGCTGAGGCGTCAATTGGGTGAACCGTCGGCAAACGGGGGGAGTCCGATGGCCGGGCGACGCGATCGGCACTGACACAAGGATCGCTTCATTCTTCCTCGTCGGATCCTCCGTTTGGCAATGGGCCGAAACGAGCCAGCATAGCGTCGATCGCCGCCAACTCGTCATCAAACGCCTGCAGCGTTGGCGTGAGTGGCAGGGGCCTCGGGGCAAGGGCGGGCGGTCTTCCCCGAGGCGCTTCGACATACCCGAACTCGATCGCCAGATGCGGGCTGAGGTAGGTACGCCACGACGCGCGCCCACTGACCTCGACCACGAGGCCGAGCCTGGCAGCGCGCGCCAACAGCTTGCCGGCGCCAGAGATCGACAGGCCATACTCGCGCGCGATGCCGCGCGGAGTAACGATGCCATGGCGCCCGACCAGGTCGATTAACGGTCTCAGCGCCCCGGCGCGCGGCTCTCCGTCGAGTACGCGGGCTGCATGGGTTGCGCCGGCCTCGATCCTGGCGAGCCGCTTGCGCGCGCGCAATGCGGCGCGAGTGAGCCGACGCAGGCTCCGGCGGACCGAGGCGGCGACCTTGCGCGGCCGATGGCGCCAGGCCGGGTCGATGATGACCAGCGACGGCAGCACCGCCTCGCTTAGGCCGAGCGCCTGCAACAGCCGCGGCATAATCGGTGGCGCCGTCGATGGCTGCTGCTGCGTGTGGTGTGCGGCGAGCGCGAGCAGCCGCAGCAGGGCAGGGGCGGCGTCCCATGCCTCGGGCAGATCGACAGCCACATGGACCAGCTCACGCCAGGGCGGCGCCGCACGCACCTGCAACGCCGATCGCCATTCCTCGAACACGGCGCAGTCTTCCTGCTTGAGTGTTGCCGGGAGCCGATGGGGCAGGGGAGTGCCGCGGAGATGGCTAAAAAGGTCGCTTTCCGCCGCACTACTATCGTGCGCCCGAAGGCTGGTCGCGAACCCGGCCATGGTCGCTTCCTCATGCCACCGCTCTTTGCAGAAACTGGCGGAAATCCGCGCATCCAGGCGCCCGATCGCCAGTGCGGCACCCTCCAGGTCCCGGACGAGCGGGGGTGTCAATGAAACCTGAGCCACGGCCAACCACGTTTTGTTCATGTGCAAGTACTAGCGTGAATGACATGCCTGCATCTACCACGGCTGACTTTTGGTATTGATAATGGCTGCTTATCACCACCATTGATCCCGTTTGCGGCCCGTGGCACACCGTCGACCATGCCCGAAAACGCCCTTGTTATGCCGGACCTACCTGACGACAGCTCGGTGCGCGACCTTGTCGCTGAAGTCCGGCTGCTGGCGGTCGGGACTGCAGCGATCGATCCGGCGTTGGTCGCCGCGGCCGCCCGAGGTTGGTCGGCCAACACCCAGCGGGCATTCCGCTCGGACTTGGCTTTGTGGGGCCGTTGGTGTCGGGCGCTCGGACTACGACCGGCCGACGCGGACGGCGCAACCGCGGCCGCCTGGGTCCGGGCGCTGGGCGGGGAAGGGGCGCCCAACAAGGCCGCCCGGGCGGCTGCGGGAAAGCCGCGCAAGCCCGCGACCATCGCCCGCTATCTGGTGCATGTGGCAACCGCTTACCGCTTGGGGGGCCTGAGCGACCCCACGGCCGCTCCGCTGGTCCGGCTCGAGCTCAAAGCCATACGCAAGCGCCTGGGTGTCCGCCAACGTCAGGCGCTGGCCTTGCGCTACAAGGGCGAGGTCGCCGATCTCGCCGAGCCGCCCAAGGGTCCGTGCGTCGCCACGCTGCTCAAGGCTACCCGCCGGGACTGGTTGGGCCTGCGCGACCGGGCGTTGTTGGGCATAGCCTATGACACCGGCTGCCGCCGCTCCGAACTGGTGGCGATCCGGGTCGAACATGTCTCGATTGAAGCCGACGGGTCCGGGCTGCTCGAAATCCCGAACAGCAAGACCGATCGGGAAGGGGAGGGTGACCTTGCCTACCTGTCCTCTCGCACGATGGAGGCGATCCGCGCCTGGCGCAAAGGAGCCGAGATCCGCTCAGGGGCGTTGTTGCGGCGAGTTGAGTGTCATGCCGACGGTTCGGTGCGGCAGGTGGGGGAGGGGGCGCTGCATGCCAATTCCATCTCGTTGATCTACCGCCGACTGATCCGCGCCGCTCACGAGAAGAAGCTGCTGGGACCGATCAGCGAGGCGGAGCTTGCACGCTACCTGCGGGAGGTGACCAGCCACTCGGTGCGGGTCGGGGTCGCCCAGGACAATTTTGCCGCTGGCGAAAGCCTACCGGCGATCATGCAGGCTTACCGGTGGCGCGACGCCCGGACGGTGATGCGCTATGGTGCGCGCCTCGCCGCCAGGAGCGGCGCCAGTGCGAGATTGGCGGAGCGGTTCAGTGACACCTGACGGTTCGGGGTTAGCACGCGGTTGAACCAAGCGAGAGCTAGCTAAAGACTAATTCCGCGCCTCGCCATTTCGCGCGCAGCAATCTCCTTCAAAATCGACGGCGGCGCAGCTTCGAAGATGTCTGCAAGATCGAGAAGGTCGTCGTCACTCAGGGCGACGACCGTCCCCTCAAGCTCCGTTAGGTGCTTCTTTGCACGCGTGTCCTGATTAGCACGCCAAGCGCCGCGGGGTTTCAACATCTTCGTAGCGTAGCACAGCGCGCTTAGATTAGGACCCGCAAAGGCGGGTATGAATGCCACGATCTTTAGGGCAGGTGATAGCCTTGAGTTGGGCCCTCTCGCAACGCCAGTCGCGGACCATTCGCTGGCACGGGTATGGTGGGACGAGCGGCTGTACGCCTGACCAACGGCTTCGGGTCGCTGGTGGGGCAGCGGGTCTTCTCCTTGGGGAATTTGGGTGTGACCCCGATCCGGTTGGAACACGGCCTGCCCTGCGTCACTTAACAGGGGCGGCCCTCCTGTCCGCGGGAGTTGGAATTGGCCAAGGACAATAAAGCGGCGACGGGCATCATCCAACGGTGGGTGGCGGCGTGGGATGGCCGGGTGTTGTTGCTGACCTGACGGATAAAGCGCGACAAGCCCGGCAGCATGGAATGGTGATGTTCGTCGTTCAGAGCAGCAATTGAAAGATACGTTGCCTTCGAGGCGCTTCTTCTCATCGCCGCGCCAACTAAATCTAATTATCGACATGTGGCGGCCGTAGCAGACTGCAATGGCAGTTGCGGGCACGACACCAAGGTACCGGCACCACGCTCAGGATTGATGCGCCAGGAACCGTGCTTGAATGCATAAGCGAGAAGTAGGGGGGCATCGCAGAATCTGTGCGTAAACGTACGCTCTCATGCCCGCCATCGGGGACGTTGGCCAAGTTCACTCCCTCGCCGGTTGCGAGACCAGCAGTTGTATGGAGCGTGGCGGGTGTGCTGCGGCCGCCTGATCGACGACGATTGATCACGCCTTCACCCGCGGGTTGGTTACCGCACTAGCCGTCGCTGGCCTGCCCTCCGTCTAAGTTTGGGCGTCGGACGAACCTGTCCGATCGTACGTCGTGGATTGCCCATCACAGTTGGGTGCCCGCGGCACGCCGGCCAAGGCTCTGCAGTTGATGCGCCCGCGCCTCCCTTGGTAACAACAGCCCATCAAATAGCAGACGAGTAGAGAGCTTCTCGGCAAGCGCATTGACGCTTCGAACCCTACAGGCCATTATCTCGCGATGACTTCTCTGACATCCGTCGAAACATCGGATCGGTTAATGACACGAGATACCTACACGAAAGTGCTTTGGTGGCTGCTGCCATTTGCCGTTTTGGTGGTGTCCACACTGATCCAAACTACTGGCGGCGTATATTTTCACATGTTCACTCATGACATGTTTATTCCGCTGGAAGGTGTCTTGCACCTGCACAACGGTCATCTTCCACATCGGGATTTCGTAACACCCATTGGAGCGCTTTATTATTTCGTCCACTACCTTCCCAGCCTGATAGTGCCAATTTCTGCTAAGACGCTGATCTACGCCAATCTGCTGGTCGCAACAGTGGTGGCGCTTGCGACCTTAGTATTCGGGCGTCAGCGGCTGCCGTTGTGGCTTGCATCCCTGGTCGCCTTGTATCTCGGCATCATAGCATCTTCGCCAAGGCAAATCGGCGAGCCGTTCACACTTATCAGTAACAACGCTTCCTATAATCGATTTGGTTGGGCGTTGATCGGTCTGCTGGCATTGGTTGCGGCGTGCCCGCGTCTGGTTCCGACCCGAAGATCATCATTGATTGACGGAGCGGTGGTCGGCAGCCTGCTGACTGGACTTTTCCTGATCAAATTGACCTATGCAGGGGCAGCCTTAGGAATTGTGCTGCTGACGATGGTCACCACCCGGAAGTTTTCTGATTGGCGCTATCCGTTGATGCTGTTCGGCCTATTTGCATCAGTCGCGTTGGCAATTGAACTGAGCACAGGATTAATCCACCTCTACCTCTCCGATGTGCAGATGACCGCCTCGGTTACGACGAACTTGTTGCGACCTGATTTCGCCGTCCGCTTGTTGTTCTACTGCGCTACAGGAGCAGTGGCAGTACTGATGGTCGGGCTAATCAATGAATGGGATCAGCGGCGCTTCCATGTTTGGGTTCCGCGCACGCTTCTCAGCTTGGCGATTGTCATGGCAGGCGTCGTGATCGGCATCCAAAATCATCCTGAACTCGAGAACCCGCTCTTAGCTGTCGCGGTACTTATCGCCGGCTATCCGAGCCTCCGGTTCTTGAACTCAAGAGCAGCGCAAGATGCGCCCGCGACGAAGACGACCTTCGATAACGGTGCAGCGAACGGTATAGCCAAACTCCTGGCTGGTCGCGCCTGTATAATTGGCTTTGTCGCGATGGCGGCCGGGCCGGTCGCACAGGACGTTGCGGCCATCGCATGGGTTGCTGTGGCTCCGCGTGCTAGCGGCAGCGAGGTAGCGTGGTTAGCCGAAACGCCGCTTTCGGATCTGACATTGTTTGCCACTGAACCGACGAAGCGAGGAACGGCTGTCCCTGGTACCTCCGTTAGAGACGATGTCGACCTGATTGGCGTCATCGGAGATGGGGTTGCCCTTATTCGTCCTCATGTGCGTGGCCGCGATGATGCCGTGGTTTTGCCGCTTACCTTCAGCAACCCATATCCGGTGCTCCTCGGATTGCTCCCCGTTCGACATGAACTTGCTTGGTGGCACGCGGACAGGACATTTTCCCGCTCAATCAAACCAAATGCTGACCTACTTCTGAGCGGCGTTGACTTCGTTATGTTGCCGAAGCGCTACACCAACTATTCCAATGTTGCTGCGTTTCGCGATGCCTATGCTCCGGAGATTGCGCGTGATTTTCGCGTCGCCGACGAGAACGCCACTTGGTTGTTATTCGCTCGGAACAGGTGCCAAATGAGATTGCGGTGCTAACCCGTTAGGCCACACTGTTGGAAAAGTTGACAGCGTTTGCGCTTCTAGGTTAATTATGGGGATGGGGATGGGGATGGGGATGGGGAGCCGTTCTCTCGACGACTTGCGTGAACCTGCAATTTGCTGTTCCGGTTAACTTAAAGGGAGCGGCAGCCACGGTTCTCTGGTTTTCGTGGCCCGGCGCTGTCTTATCCTCCGGACCATCTTCACACCTCTGCTCCGTGCAGTTGTCACTAGTTAGACTATATCATGGGCCGAAGTGCGATAGCGGAGGCGGAGATGGTCGGGCAGCCCGGTTTCTTCGATCTTTAGGGTCGATATGAGCAGATGAGCGCGGCGGGTGATCCGCTGGAGCGAATGGCGACGGTAGGCAATTGCGAGGTGTTCCGCGGTCCGCTGGTGGCAGCGCTACAGCGTAGTACCGGCGGCAAGGGCGGACTGGTGCCGCTCGACCCGGTGCTGATGTTCAACATCCTGGTGCTGCAGGCGCTTTACCGCTGGCGGACGAGGCAACCGAGCTCCAGATGAAGGATCGCCTGTCGTTCCAGCGCTTCCTAGGCCTTGGTCTGGACGGCACGGTGCCGGACGCGACGACTTTGTGGCTGTTCCGCGAGCGCTTGGTGAAGGCAAAGCCGATCGACAGGCTCTTCGCTCGCTTCGATGCGGCGCTGACCGATCGCGGCCATCTTGTGATGGGCGGTCAGATCATCGACGCCATTGTGGTGCCTGCGCCTAAACAGCGCAACACCGAGAATGAGAAGGCAGCGATAAAGGAAGGGCAGATCCACGAGCGCTGTCAGGACAAGCCAGCCAAGATCCGGCAGACGGACCGCGATGCGCGCTGGAAGATCCAGTACAGCAGGGCCAAGGTGAAGGATGACGTTGATCCCACAGCGTTCAAGCCGGTCGACCTCGCCATTCCAATATTCGGCCAAAAAAATCACATCGGCATCGACGGGGCTCATGGCCTGATCCGGACCAGGGAAGCCAACGCTCACTATTGCCGGTTCCGATCAGCCGAGACCACACCGCCTCGGGTGCCTGGGTTGACACGGGCTGACGTTCAAAGCAGAACTACGCCTTCCTGGCCGAGGGCATGTTCACCAGCAACATCCCCCGGCGACAGCCGCACGGCAAGGCGATGCCCGAGCGCATCGCTCGCGCGAACGACAAGCGGCCGGCGGTGCGCTCGGCCGTCGAGCAAATCTATGTCAGGCAGAAGCACCGCACGGGTCTGATGGTCCGCACTGTCCGCATCGCTCGTGGCCAGCTCAAGATCGGAATGGCCCACTTGGCCTATAAATCCCTGCGGCTCGCCTTGCTTCAGGGGCGAACTGCGCCTGCGTGATGGTGATGCGGCCCTGAACGGCCGCGCCAGCTAGCAGTGCCTTAGAAACCTAACAACTCACGTAGCCAACGCGAGCTGCTGCGCTCCTCACGTCGCTCTTGGGGCAGAAACCGCTGTTTTCGAGGTGTTCAACTGTTGGATGATCATTGCAATTCCGAAGTTTGCTATGAGAACAGCAACGCGAACTGCCATTGCCCGGGTTCATCCGCCACAGCAAAGTTATCGATTGAGCGCACTTAAATGGACGCATGTTCACCGGTGTAGTGACTAATGACAACAATAAGTAAGGGCTCTGCCTTGTCCGCCTACCGGAGCCAGTTCAAGGGGGCTCGCTAAGGGCGGGCGGCCGACTCAATCTAATTCGAAGCAATACGCAAGGGGCACGCCGATGCCGCATGTACTGCGTGCCGGCGCAGCCAACTCTACTCCGCTCGCCCGGGTGAAGGGCATGTACGCCCGCTATCAAGGAACAGACGGGAATATTGATCCGAGCCATCGGCATCGCACATGCCGAGGCGAAGACCGACCTTCCCAATCTCGCCTACAACGTTGACTGCCTGATCTTTCACGATCGTCGTGCCATCACCAGTCACCTTCGCCGGCCGAAGAGCCGTTCGGCCAGAAGAAGCCCTCGGCTTCCTCATGCCGGCGACGAGCCGGCCAGCGCTCTTGGCACGGTCCTGCCACTGTTAAGCACCACGTGATGTGGGTCCTCAACTAGCCACGGACAGCTTGCAGGACCTTCAGCTGAATCCAAACACTCTGCTAACGTGAGTTTAACAGCACATACCGGGGAAACAACTATAGAGGAAGCAATGAATTCTCAGCCAGATAATGAGAATTTGAATCTCGTAAAAATTACGAGGTTTGTTTATGAGCGTTCTAAGCTTGCGTACATCAAAACCTGATTACACGCTCTCGCCAATCACTGACAATCCAGGTCGGGAGTCGGACCTTGTTAATAGACGAAACTTCCTAATGGGCGGCACAGCTTTCTTTGTCGCGGCATGTGGCGGCGGAGACAGCGGCACGACGCCCAAGGTGCCCGCCGGGGCGTTGCCGCCCGCCCCCAGCCCAGTCCCGACGCCAAATCAGGTGTTTGGTCCAGAGATTGTGCCCGTCCAGCAATTTTACCGTGCCGAGCACGGCGATAACGTTCAACCAGCGTTCCAGGCAGCCATCAATGAGGCGCAAGGGACCGGCCGGAAAGTCGTTAACGACATGAGCGCCCTGGCCGCTCAGATGTGGGCTCCCGTGCGCTCAAGGGGTTTCGACGAGAAGACACCTGATGGTGTGCCCCTTGTGATTAGAGAACCTGTACATGTCGATTTTCGGGGCCTCTCGATAGACCTTCGTGGCCCGGGCGGTGGCACTCGAAAGCAAGCTCTAGCGGGATCGGCTGAGCCTTGGCTTGGTGGATGGCTTTATGCTTTTGGTCACAAAACGTTCGATCGGCTTACAATCGAGAACGTTACGGTTAATGGCGGCTTCGATGGTGATTACGCCAACAACGAACACAGGAACTTAAGCGATAAAGGTTTCCGGCTTCAGGATACCGATATAAAAGAAATCTATATGCGCAACATCGAGCTGAAGAACTTCGCGGCGGAGATCTATTATATCGGTGGATTGGGCCCTCTCTATCAAGAGATTGAGAACTGCCATTTTCACGGTAGTCCACAGGCGGCATGGAACCCGGGCGGCACTGGTAAGCTCGTTGCCAAAAATCTTCAGGCGGGTCGGGCTTGGCAAAGTGCCGAGGTTGTTTGCGGCCAAGGCCATACCTATGTGGACTGTCGCTTCTACCAATCAGGTCATGGAGGCGCGGCATTCTTGAGTGGTCCAAGTCCAGTCTTTACACCTGGACTACCCTATTGGTACACCACTTGGGATGGTATTGGTGATCCGCCTTATAACTACTTCAGAGATACTCGGTTTGAGAATCATCAACACGTACGGCTTGGATCATGGACGAAGGGGGATCTTGCCTTACTCGATACTGGTATTTCATTAGATCACGGGAACGGCCGATTGGAGGATATTGAACTGCGCATTAAAAGTATCTCGGCCAAGAGACGGTTTGATGCTGTCTCGATATCTGGGCCGGAGACAGCAGAGACCCAGGTCCGTGGCTGCCCAGAGGGAATATACTACCGGATTCCGTCTGATATCAATCTCGAGGTTGTTTGTGAACAAACAGAAGATGCGGTTAAAACAGGTGTGAGGCATACTTCGGCAGTCATTTTCGAAGGAGGACTGGTGGACGCCGGGTCAATTCGCATCAAAGCTTCTGGTAGTATGGAGAAGGCTCAGAACATTAGGGCGCCCGTTGTGGGCTTTGTGGCGCCATTAGTTCAGGCATCCTAAGGGTTAGAACTCATTGGTCACAGCCACGAGATGACGGCGGCGGCGGGGCAGATGGCCGCGAAGAAGGTGTGGACGCATCTGTCGTAACGAGTGTGGATGCGGCGCCGGTCCTTGAAGCGGCCGAATATGATGTCGGCTTGGTGGCGCTGGCGGTAAAGGGCGGGGTCAGGCGGGTTGGGCACCCGCTGGTTTGCTCTGGACGGAATGCGGGCAGCGATCTTGCGATTGGCCAAGACGACCCGGAACCGGTCAGCGTTATAAGCTCTGTCAACTAGCGGAGTTTTGGCCTTGGAGAGCGCATCGAGCGAAAGGGCAGCCCTTTGTAGTGGCTCATCTGTCCTCCGCTGAGCGTCATGATCGATGAGCGCTCCTTGCCATTGCAGACGGCATGAAGCTTTGAGTTTAGGTCGCCCTTGGTGCATCGGATACGGCGGGGAACAGCCCCTTTTTGAGCAGCCTGGCGGCCGTCCGAGGCGCCTTGAGGAGGGTCGCGTCGATCATCAGCTGGTCGGACGTGCCGCCCTTGACAGCGTTCGCGGCGAAGACGTTGTGAACCCGCCAAGCCGCCTCCAGCGGACGGACCGGTGTAGATTGTCTTTTTGACCCGTAGCCGGGCGATATTCCGGCAGTGCAGCCCATTGCGGATCTTGAAGATGATGCCGCTGACGATCCGTCGATCATCGACCCGGCAGGTGGCGTGAGCCAACAAATACGGCCGGATCCGGCGCATCTGCGGCTTAGAGTTGGTTCTAGAAATCGTAAGCGGTGTTCTCAGGCCACGCGAGCGGCATGCCTGCCACGGCATGAGGCCATCTAGGGCCGTTGCAGGATGGCCTGCTGCAAGGCGGGCAAGCGTGCTGGCGAGCCAGGCTTGAGGATCAACGCCGTTCAGCTTGGCGGTTTCGATGAGCGGGGCGATCACCGCCCAGTGCTGGCCACCTTCGTCCGAGCCGGCGAAGAGCGCATTCTTGCGGTTGAGTGCGAGCGGACGGATCGCTCGTTCGACTGTGTTGCTGTCGAGCTCGACCCGGCCGTCAGCAAGGAAGCGGGTCAGCCCGTCCCAGCGGGTGAGCGCATAGCGGATCGCCTCGGCAAGGGCGCTTTTGCGGCTCGCCTGGGTCAGCCTGGCTTCGAGCAGCGCATGCAGGCTGTCGACGATCGGGCGGCTCTGCTCCTGGCGCACGGCTTTGCGCTCCGCCGGAGACTGGCCCCGCAGCCCGGCCTCGATCGCGTAAAGCTGTGCGATGCGCGCCAGGACGTCATCAGCCACAGGTGACGCGCCACCCTTGGCCAGCTCGAAGAAGCGCCGACGCACATGTGCCCAGCAGAAGGCCAGCATGACGTCACCGCGTCTCGCCAGCGCAGCATAGCCGCCATAGCCGTCCACCTGCAGTACGCCGGTATAGCCGGTCAGGTGCTCGATCGGCCGCTCCGCCTTGCGATCGGGCGTATAGACGTAGGCCACCGCCGGCGGATCAGCGCCGCCCCATGGGCGATCGTCGCGAGCATAGGCCCATAGCTGCCCCGTCTTGGTGCGACCGCGCCCGGGGTCCAGCACCGGCGCGGTGGTCTCGTCCGCGAAGAGCTTCGGGCTATGCTTCAGCCTGCCGAGCAGATGATCGCGCAACGGGGTCAGCCACCATGCCGCCCGGCCGACCCAGTCGGCGAGGGTCGACCGATCAAGCGTGACGCCCTGGCGAGCATAGATCTGTGCCTGGCGGTAGAGCGGCAGGTGATTGGCATATTTGCTGACCAGCACATGCGCTATCAGCGCCTCGGTCGGCAGTCCGCCCTCAACGATGCGTGCCGGTGCCGGAGCCTGTACTGGCGCCGCCTCGCACGAGCGGCAGCCATAGCGCGGCCGGCGGGTCACCGGCACGCGGAACGTCGCCGGCACCACGTCGAGGCGCTCGGCCACGTCCTCGCCGATCACGTGCAGCGCACCGCCGCAGCAGGCGCAGCTCTTGTGCTCGATGTCGACGAGCTGCTCGACGCGCTCGAGGTGAGCCGGCAGCGCTCCGCGATTGCGCCTGACCGGACGTGGCTCACCCGGAACCGCCGCGGCCGCATCCAGCCCGGCCTTCACCCGGCTTACCGCTGTGTCGAGCTCCTCGAGCGCAAGCAGAAGCTGGTCGGGGTGCAGCTGCTCCGAACGCGCACCGAAGCGGTGCCGCTGCAGCGCCGCGATGATCGCCGCCAGCCTTGCCAGTTCGGCATCGGCCTGTGTCCTGGCATCGACCAGCGCCTCGATCTGGCGATCGCGCGTCGCCACCTGTGCCTGCAACGCCACCAGCATCGCGCGGAGCGCCTGGGGATCATCGGGCAAGGCAGCTTCGGCAAGCACAGCTGCATTGAGTCAGGCCTGGAGCATCACGTCAACCGGCGATCTGCGGCACCTGCGCTCGCCGGCCGCCATGCACCCGCCGCCAGTCCAGTCCCTCCAGCAGCGCGCCAAGCTGCGCAGCCGTCAGCCGCATCACGCCATCCTGGATCCCGGGCCAGCGGAAGGCACCCTGTTCCAGCTTCTTGGCCATCAGGCACAGCCCCGTGCCATCCCACCAGATCAGCTTGATGCGGTCAGCACGCTTGGCCCGGAACACATAGATGACCCCCGAGAACGGGTCGCCGCCGTACTCCTTGCCGACCAGCGCGGCGAGCGCATCGGGTCCCTTGCGGAAGTCCACCGGGCGGGTCGCCACCATCACCCGCGTGCCCGGTCCGATCCCGATCATCGCTGGCCCTGCAACGCCTGGAGCACCGCTGTCGCCAGATCAGCCCGCGCAGCCCGTCCGATCCGGACCACCGCGCCGCCAAGCTCGATCTCTATCGCACCATCGTCGGGCACCGCCTTGGGGGGCTCCGCCACCACAGGCACGAACATCGGCTCGGCGTGGTTCGTCGGCTGCCCCGCCTGCAGCGCGTAGCGCAGCTCGCGGCGCCAGGTGTAAAGCAGCGATGTGCGGATATCGTGCTCGCGCGCGAACGCGGTAATGTTGTCACACCGCGCCATCTCGCCGACGAACGCTAGCTTCTGCTCCAGCGTCCAGTTCCGCCGCCGCCCCGCCATGCTGCCCAGCACCTCAGGGCGGTGGATCTGCTTACGACCTACTCCAGTGTGGGTGTCCAGTGCGCTCGTACGGCTCTCGGCTTCCATGCAGCCCAGCATCTGCCGCAATCATGGCTCCGCGCAATGTGGGTCCGAAACACCGCTTACGTTTAACCACCCAGCGCCTTGGATAGGCGATGAAGCCGATCTGGCTGGCGATTTCCCGGACGATCTCGACGTCGATCACCGTGGCTTGGGCGTATCTGGCGAGGAGGCGTAACTTCAAGTTCGCGGACAGGCGCTCGCAGATACCAGCGCCCTAAACCTGCCCAGAACGGTGCCCGCGCGGCTGTTTCCGAGTACTCGTTGGCCGAGGATAGCGGACGCAATCCGCGCTCAAATCTCTGGTTCGTCGATGACGCAATACGACGTCTCGCGTCGGCAGCTGGTCCAAAACGAAGTGCACAATCTCATCATGACTGCAACCTCTCCGTGGTGCCACGAGGGTATCAATCGGTAAACCATAATCGGGTTAGCGCGTCGCGGGTAACTTGCCCGAATGCGGTAGCCCTCTGCCCTATGCAAGTGATGCTGCACCTGCTAAGCGTTACGGCGACACCTATGATGCACTTTCATGTTGTCATCGACCCGAGGCAGCGGCAAACGATTGGTAGGCTCGTGATGAGAATTTGGGCAGATCTGCAAGAGCGGTTGCGAGCTCGGTTGGACGAGTTGGCGGATGCGGAAGACTCTCTGAAGTCACTGTCTGCCGGTTCATCACAGGACAGGGCAACTATTGACACGTCCGAGTCGCGCGAGGAACTTTGACGGTTGCCATCAGCAATATGCATTAAGGCTTGGGGGTTCACCGCTGTTGTAATGGGCAGATTGCTGAACGGCTGGCGTAGCGGCAAGCGCGTCTTAAGCGGTTTGACCATGCTGCTCGTGCTTGGCTGAATTGCTAGCGACGCTGGCGCGGGACGTTGTTCGTGTGGTCGAGTGGAACGCGAGAGCGTCTGCGTTTCGAGTAGGTGAGCCCTCTATGTCGAAAGTAAGTAGCGAAGTACCTTCTAACTGAGATGCGATCGAAGCGCTGGCCTGTGGAGGACGATGACGTCAGCGGTTCGGGATCGTCGCGCAGAATCCCTGATGGGCGCTGATGCCGACTTGGTCGATCGTACTCCTATGGCGTTCCCGGCGAGCGAGCATACTCGCTGATGGACGGGTACGCAGCGCCTTCGATCTTCCAGGCGAGTACCGCTTTGGCATGATTCGCGATAGCTTTGCGGAAGTCAGCTTGACGCCAGCGGCGACCTTCCGCGGCGATCGCATCTCGATCGAACCCTCCTGACGCCACCTTTGCTATAGCAGTATCAATTGCAGTGCTGATCTCAGCAAGGTTTCCGGGACTTACGAGTGTCGCAGCTCCTTTACTGAGGTGAAGGTCAGGGAGGCCTGTATTCGGAGTTGCAATCACGTGGCATCCTGCAGCTAGCGCCTCGAGATAAACAAGACCGAATCCCTCGAGGAGTGACGGCATGATGAAAACGTCGCTGCGGGCAAAAAGAGTTTCGAGTTCATCCTTGGTCTGGTAGCCGGTGATGGTTACCGAAGGATCATCTGCTGCGATCGCTGCTACTGTTGGATCAAGGTCATAGCTGACGACCGTCAGCTTTGCGCCCTCACGAGCCTTCAAGCGCCAAGCTTTCAGGAGGTGGTGGATCCCCTTACGCTGCAAGCCATTTCCAACGAACAGGAACCTAGCATCTCGTCCAGTGGTGAAGGAGGATGCACAAGGGGATAACCCGGTAGGTAGGCCATATGGAATCACGGTGATGCGGTCAGGTGGTGCTCCGGCATAGATGAGAGACCGTGCTGTCACCCGGGATGCGCAGACGATTGCGTCAGCTCTACTCCAAGGAACAGGCATCTTGGGATCGCTTACGCTAGACTGTTGCTGAGAGAAGGCGGCGCGAACCTCTGGGTGGTCGTCCAAATCCGCCGCGAACAGCGCTTCAAACTGGCTTTCCAACGGATGAAAGACAAACACGATTAGGCAACAATCGTCTGCGACGTCGCTTGGAACGTAGTTATGGTAGCAGTAAAGATGCGCTCCTGCTTTTTGGGCCCGCTTTCCCGCGACGTGAGCTAATCGTCGATCAACCCATGAAAATACCCCGGTCATGGGCAGTTTTATTAGTTGTGCCGCATATTGGACTAGAAATGCCAGTCTGTCCGACTTCGTCAGCTCCGACGGAAGATCGATGTGATGCTTACTTGCAAGTGCTCGGGGTAAAAAGCTTCGAGCCGCGATAGAAGCGTAGAAATCTGTAACAAGAACGTCAAGAAGACCGCCTTCGAACAAGCCAAGTGGGACCTGATAGCTGTCGCGGGCTCTATTGAAGACGCACGTGAAAGCTTGAACATGCTTCTTCGATGCGAGAGCTTTATCTTGGTCCATAGATACTAACCATCCAAATCTCTAGGGAGGCGACAAGCCTTCCTAGAAGGTCGCATAGTTCTTAGCAAGTGTATGCTGCGCCGCGGCGAAAGACACAAGGTCTCGCTCACTCGTTGAAACGATCCTAAACCGAATTAGACTCACTAGCGTTCTAGTTGATGATTTGGGCAGTGCAGGTCAACGGTTCGGCAAAGGTAAGCCGCAGGGAGCAAAGTGGTCTGTCGCAAGCTGCCATCCAGGTGCCCTCGACCTGTGGATGCCTCTTGAACGATGCTATGAACAACGGGTGTCGTCACTGTCTCGTGTTGCCGGTATTCGCGGATCTGTTTGGTTTACTTGCGCGCCACCTTTAGACAGGTCTTTGTCAGACTGAATCATCAAGGAAGCAAATCGTGAGGCAGCTGCGCAATCGCCAAGCATGTATGAGGTTTAAGAATCGTTCGGGCATACCATTAGCTGACAGGTGTCCATCCCGTGGCGGCCGCCTTATCCGGCGGGTGAACGAGCGTTCTTAAACGTGCTCTTACGAGCATGCTTAGGAGCAATCCGTGGGTAAGGTGACGGCGTATCCAGGGCCAGAACGGCGGCGGCGGTGGGCTGACGCGGAGCTGCTTTTGATCCTGGAGGAGGCGTTTGCGCCAGGAGCCCGCGTGCCCGATGATGCACGGCGCCGAGGTGTTGCCACTATGCTGATCTATACCTGACGTCGCAAGGCCCTTGAGGCGAGTGCCATAGCGGCGCCGCAGGGGGTGCCTTGAGCCCGGGTTTTCGAGTCGGTATGCTCGATGGCGCAGCAAGGGTCGGTTCCGGCGGCGCTCCACGATGGTCATTGTTCTTGCGCGTGGACGGCGGGTCACCGTCTTCGCTGCTGCCTCATCGTTGCAGGTGGCGGCCGCGCTGAAGGCGCTGCAATGATCCCTTTCGGCACGCGGGTGTGGATCGGGCTGGGGCACACGGATAGGCGCAAGGGCATGCAGGGTCTGGCGCTGTCGGTGCAGCAGGGCTTGCAGCGCGATCCCCGCGGCGGCGATATGTTCGTGTTCCGGGTCCGGTCCGGGTCGTTGGTCAAGATCATCTGGCACGACGGCAACGGCATGGCGCCCTACGCCAAACGGTTGAGCGAGGACAGTTTGTCTGGCCGTCAGCGAAGGACGGCACAGTGTCGCTGACTGGCTTGCAGCTTGCTTGCCTGTTGGAGGGGGGCGACTGGCGTATCTCACAGTATAGCTGGCCACCGCAGAGCGCCGGATAAGCTGTTAGCGACTGCATTCTGGCCTTTGCAGGAAGGGGTACAGGTGATCCATTCATCTGCGGGTCACCGCCATTTCCGGCCTAACGATATATGGGCGCTGCTGGCGTTCACCGCCGCGGCCGTTCTGCGCACCGGCAAGGCGGAAGCGAAACGACCAATGCCAACGCCCGAAAAAGCGCCATTGGGGCGCTGATAGCCCGTCTCAAGCTGTAAATTGCCAAGCTGAAGGGCGAGCAGTATGGTGGCAGCGCCGAACGCACCCGCCGCCTGCTCGACCAGATGGAGCTGCAGCTTGAAGAGTTGGAGGCCAGCGCCAGCGAGGACGCTCTGGCCGCCGAGGGTCTCTGTGTGAAGACAGCGAGCGTCTGCGGCTTTGAACGCAAGGTTCCGGCAAGAAGGCCGTTCCACGAGCAATCGCCGCGTGAGCGCGTGGTGGTGCCAATGCCGTGCTCGTGCCCGGCTTGCGACCGCGGGCGCCTGGCGAAGCTCGGCGCGGACGTCCCCGAGACGCTCGAGGTGATGCCGCGCAACCGGAGGGTAGTCCAGACTGTTAGGGAGAAGTTCTCCTGCCGAGAGTGCGAGACGATCACGCAGCCGCCGGCGTCGTTCCATGTGGTGCCGTGAGGTTTGGCGGGTCCCAGCTTCCTCGCCATGCTGTTGTTCGGGACGTAAGGCCAGCATGCGCCGTAAAACCGCCGGGCCGAGCGCTTCGCCCGCGAGGGCGTGCCACTCAGCACCTCCACCCTGGCCACCAGGTCGGCGCCGCGTCGGCAGCGCTGCTGCCGCTCTACCGGCGTATCGAGGCGCAGGTGCTGGCGGCCGAACACCTGCACGGAGACGACACCACGACGCCTCCTACCTCAACCAGGCCGGAACGGTGAATGGCTCGGCAGATATGACGCCACCGAGCCCGACCATCGCCCTCAGATGCATCGCCCCCTGCCGAAGCGCCGCAGCGACGCGCATCATCAAACCGGCACCCGACTGACCAAGCATCAGCGCGGCTCTCACCGGATGGATACGCCGTAAACGCCGCTTGGCCGAAAACGTCAAACCAAGCCAGCTTCTCCACCAGGTCCTCCTTCTTGCAGCCGCCAGGACCCTAGTCAGGGCACCAGGCTAACAGGACGAGTTCTGAGATGCCTTTTGACCGAAGATTTCTGTCCACGGTACGGCTCTGCCCCGGGAGCTCATCTATGCGCATGCCGCGCATCAGATCGAATTTCGGCTTTGTACACCACCATAGAAAAGGGAGCCCGAAAAGGCAGCAGCAAGGACAAGGGCGCTGTGTTTATCGTCGCCAGATCCTCTTGCGAGGGCGGTCTGCCCGCAACAAGGGACTGCGATGGTCAGGATTGCACGGCGGCGACATAAGGCCGTTTCGGCCAAGTTGGAACAAAACACAGCCACACGAAACCCATCGTACATAGCTGTGCTTCTCGCAGCACGATGTACGCTGGGCTCTGAAGCGGCGCTCATGTTGAACTGATGCAGGAGGACTCTGTCCTTCATTGCCTTCAGAAATCTGGTGCAGCGAATGACCCTATTTGCTATCGAGAGTTTTGCCATGGGAGAGTGCTGGGTCTACTCTCAAGCTTAAACGACCAGATGGCCAGTCACAAGTTAGGAAACCCAATGTACGAGTTCATGCTGGTCACATCGGTTGTGATATTCTTCTGGATATCAGGCACCTATGCTATGCATCCAGCAGCATCTGTTCTTCACCCACAGACGTTCTATCTGCTATTCCACGGTGTAGTATTTGTGGTTAGGCCTATTTTTGCATGGTACTACAACTTCAATGGGTTGTATGCTGCAATCCAGTTTGATCCAACCCCATGGCAAAAAACTACGGTACTTATTTGCACGAACATAGCTTTAGTAGTTTTCTCGGGCGTCTGCATGGCCATTGCTCGAGATCCCATTCGATACGGTCAGTCATCCGCGGAGCTTGCTAAGCGGGGTCCCTTGCTTCGTAACTTCTGGATTTTTGCACTTATTATCGGTGCGCTTGGCATGTGGGCGGTTTTTTCGGGTTTGCAGTTTAAATCGACAGGCAATATCGATGATATCCGAAAAGTAGATGCGCGAACAGGCGCAACATACCTAACAGGAGCGAGCGGCTATTTCATTAGCTTGCCGTTCATGCTTTCCTCTCTTACTGCTATCATTGTTTACCTCGGACGGCACAGATGGTGGTCTTATTTGCCATTTGCTATCTTTGCGCTCCTAAAGTTAGGAACTGGCGGCCGAGGCGGGGTCGTTGCCGCTGCGGTCATGATTATAATGCTCTACCTCTTCGATAAGCGACGTCGGTGGCCCGGCGTGGGCTTGCTATTGGCTGTTGCTGCCGGCTGGATGATCTTCGATCAAGTAGGCACCGATCGCGGAGCGGGGATCCGTGAAGCTCTTGGTTATCAGTCAGGTGATCGCGCGTACATTCGCGAGCGTAGCCAAGAGTTACCGCTAGAAAGCATGGATCTCGCGAACATGGAGTTTTTCGAGTACCTTGTGTGGGCTATACCGCAACGCACCGGATCATATGACTACTTCGTCAGCAACTTACAGCTTTTTACAGAACCAATCCCACGAGCTTTGTGGCCAGAGAAACCGGTAGGCGCCCCTATTAAAATGTACGAGCTTTATCGCTATGCTATTCCGCTAGGAGCTACTGCGTCGGTACCAGGGGTCGGGTGGGCCTCCGCAGGTTACGTTGGAGTGGTGATCTGGTCAGCTTTTTTCGCATTTATATACGGTGGAGTATACCGGTGGTTCGTCCGCAGCGAGGGAAGCAATGTTGCGGTACTTGCCTATATTGTCTTCGTGTCGACCTCAGTCGTTGGGTTCCGTGACGGTGGCTTGATGACGATACTCAAGCAGCTACAATTCTTTTTCGTTCCAATTGGTGCCCTCTGGATCGTGTCTCACTTACTTAATAAAAGGCACCTTGATTTTCGTTCGTTTAAAGATGTGTCGGGACTACGCAGCAAAGTGCGTCCACTAAGAACGGGCAAAGAACGCAGGTTAGCAGCAATGTCCCAAGCACAGGTGGGTAGCTCAGATCGGCCGCCCACAAGTGCGGCATTTGCCGCTAGCCGGGATACTCCAAAGGACCGACGTATTGCGCGCATGCAACTAAGCAGCTCTACTTCGAAGTTGACGGAATAGAGCGGTTTCCGATCAGTCCGGGTCATAGCCGCAGGGTCGGACTTAGTTAGGGCATTCCTGCGGCTGGCACAGGTCTATCAGCTTGCCGATGAAGGACCATAAGCCGGATACAGTCCGCTCGCTGCCTTGGCGGAGCATGGCCTTGAGGCGGGCGAATGCCTCCTCAATTGGTTGGGGGCAGGGCTGTAGGGCGGGAGGGAACATGAGGCGGGCACCGGCTGCCTCGATCAGGTCGCGGATACTGGCGCGCTTGTGGCTGGACAGGTTGTCCATAATCACAACATCGCCGCGCCTGAGGTCGGGCACGAGCACCTGGTCGACATAAGGCTCGAACCAGCCGCCATTGATCGGTCCATCGAGCACCATGGGCGCGACCATGCCGCTCATGGCGGCGACGTTGCGCTGCTGCGGGATGGCAAAGTAGCACTGGCACTCGCGGCTACGACCGCCGCTTCGCGATCCGTGGCGAAAGGCTTTGTTGAAATGACCGTCGCAGCTGTCCGCTGGGCTCACCGGGGAAGCTGTAAGCGCCCTGGTAAGGTGAGCCGCCGCTGACCGTGGGCACGGTATCGCGCTCGTCGCCGCACTTCTCAATAATTGCCGTGGGCTACAGGCGGCATGCGATCGTGCCGGCGGCTTCAATCGACGTTGCTCGCAGTTGTTGGCACTGACCGCGATGCGGTGGACGGCCTGCGCTAGAGCGAGGTCGAGGCCCTAGGCGGCCCGGTGCCGCTGTGGCGAGTGCTACATGGGCGGCGGAGCTGAAACGGTTGAAGAAAGGAGGCGCGACTTGAGCATCTGCGTCGAACTCGGTGGCGGCCGTGCAGGTCGTGTGGGCAGGAGCGCGGGAATGGGTCAGACGCCCATTCTGATTAGAGTGCTCTAGCTCTTCCAGACCGTAGAGGCTCGAGTTTCATGGGCGGATGCGCGCGCGCCGAACTCTACCTCGGCGCTGGCTTCATCATTCTGCATGTATCGTATGGCTGGTGCGCCAGCTTCAACACGAACATTAACGAGCGCTTTAGGGAAAGGGTCACACATTGCAACAGACGCAATGCTGTGTCATGCGTAGATTGAGAACATCGAGTTTGGCTTACAATCAACCGCAGCTGCTCGGGCGTGGGGGCGACTGTTTGATTAAAGGGGCGCAGTGCTGGTGAAGAAAGAGACTGACCACTCCCGGCGTAGCTGCGCGTATCAGGTAATGCGTGATTTGCTACTTGCTGCCGCGAGCATCTTTGCGCTGCTTCTAATTATCGCAGGCGGTTACAACCTAGAAGTTTAGCGAGAGCTGCTCGGAGGGCGGCGCGTTCGATTACCGGCCGGCTCGTGAGGAAAGCAACAAGGCTATGGCGCCTTACACTCCGTCGCTGCAGCTTGGCCGCGGGCGGAAGTTGTTGAACGGTGAGGTAGGATGCTGTTAAGCCAGTCGTGCCTGGTAAATGCTGCTGTCGGTGTCATCCGGCATTTTAGTTCTGATCCTCGACGAGACATTAGGATATAGGATATCGGCGTCTTGTCTTCAGCGGTGCCTTGGCTCTCATCAAGTCAAAGGTCAGCTAGTTGCTTCAAATCAGCAGGCCCAGCAATGCCTAAATGCGAGGCCATAAGCTCACTCCGTTTCACTCCTGTCTTGTTTCTCGGGGCCGGGCTTAGCGGCAAATCGCACACAGCGGAGAAATGGCGACCGGTGCCGAAAGGGCCAATCGAGCGACGCACCGCGGGGCGCATCCTATCTCGCTGTATGCGTCCGGGCACCGCCGTCCAGCGGCGCGCCCCACGTTCAATGACCGCTTTCCGGTTGTGCCCAGACCAGGGAAATCCGACAGCGCTACGGGAGTGCTTGCAGCACTGCTCCAGCTTTGCGCCGCGACTCATCGGCGCTGCGTACCATATAGCGGCCTAACGTCCTTCGATCCGCTTCTGAGAGACGGAACGCTATGTCGATCAGCTGCTCTTGCTCAAGCCTCTCAAGCCGCTCCGCTTCAGCAACCTGCTCCGCAGCCAATTCCACCAGTATTCCACGGTCCGGGTTCTCGAGAGCGAGTTGTTCGCCGATTGCCCGATCGATCTCGGTCGAGCGCGTGTAACGGTCGTAGGAGCTGTTCTCGACAGAGTGTCCGGCCCAGAGGTCCAGACCTTCAGGCGAAAGTCCAATCATCGACCCAATGGTCCGGGCGGCTTGCAGCAGCCGATCTGAGGAGTCCTGACCAGCTGACACGGTGCTCGCAGAAGCGATCATTGCAAGCCCAATGAGAATATAGTTCCGGCGGCGCATGCCAAGATAGTACGACGCCGATGAACGCTGGCAAGAGGCGAGCGGGCATCGATCTTCAATGATCATTTAGGTGCATCACAAAGTGAACGCATGGCCACTTTCGGAAAAGGCAAAGCGGTCATCAAACGACCGCAATGGGGGCGTGAGCCGTCTTCAATCATCCCTCAACGACCTCAAACATGATGTCCTTAGCGGCATGTTCGCTGACGAACTCCAAGGCGATCCTCTCGGCAACTCCCGGCTCCTGCATCGGCGAAGAGAGGTCAAGAATGAGGTCCAATCGCCCTATGTAGCCTTCAGAAACTATCTGGAAGCCATCCACCCCGAGCAGCCTTTTTCCAGTGCTCTTGCAGGATGTAATCCGTTCAACGGCTTCGGCTGCGCTCAACATCTCAATCGCCATCTCAATTGCTCCTGGGCTCGGCCGCTCACCAGTATTTGCTCAGGTCCGTGTGGCTGCAAGTGGGTCCATGAAGCTGAGGCCTAATGACCGGAATGGGGCGCAAGCTGCCTGGCGGCTTTTGGGTCGAAGCCGCAGGATAGCGGACAATGCAGCCGGCGCCGGCTCAGTGTCTGCTTTCCCCCTCCGGCGATCTGGAAGCTGCCGTTCGGCTTCCGCCCCTTAGTCGCCGTTCGAACCGGCCCTCGCGCATCCTGGAAGCCGCCGTTCGTTCATAGACCAGCCTCCGGCGGGCGGCATGCACCCTTGGACACAATCGCGTCCGTGCATTCATCGCTCAGCGAAAAACAGTATGCGAGCGGGTTGCCCAAACGGGCGGCGGCGCCTAGATCGCGACTTCGCTCTTGGGGAGTAGCTACCCGCTTCAGGTGGGGCCATCGTCAACACGCTTGATCCTTCAGGATCGTGGCGGTGGCAGCAAACGGACGTTTGCCCAGCAAGACCAATGACGCTGCATTCCGCTTTGAGGCCGGGGGTGCGTGCGTTATTTGGTTATCGGCCCCCGAGATTACGACATGGCTGGAATATTGACGCTTGGCGCGTTGGGCGCGAGCTTGTCCGTCGACGCATTTGCCGCCTCACTGGGCAAAGGTGCTGCGGAGCGAGGAAGCCGCTGGCGCGACGCTGTGCGGGTCGGAGTGGTGTTTGGCTTCTTCGAGGCGATCACCCCGGCGATCGGGTACTTCCTGGGCTACATGCTCAACGACAGGATCGCTGCCTACGATCACTGGGTTGCCTTCGGCCTGTTGTTTGCAGTTGGCGCTTACATGGTCCGCGAAGCCATTGTGGGCACCGACGGGTCCGCAACAGAGCCGAGCGCCGACGCGAGTTACTGGCGCTTGGCGGCGACCGCGATCGCCACCAGTATTGACGCCGCGGCAGTGGGTATTTCGCTCGCGCTCATGGATGTGAACGTGTGGGTGGCGTGCCTGATTATCGGCGGCATCACCACGATTGTCGCTACCAGCGGTGTTATGCTCGGCAAGCACATCGGACCATATCTCGGGCGGTACGCTGGCATCCTCGGCGGCTTCGTGCTTGTGGCAATTGGTGGATCGATCCTGTTCCAGCATCTGACGGCGTAGACGGGCACAGAACACCCGGCCAACTTGGTCCAGGTAGCGCCCTTCCGATTGCAGCAAGAACAGAGTTACAACCCAAACCTGCATGATCGTCGGCGCCAAACCAGATACAGAAGCTTCCGGTCGGCAATTGCCATCTTTGTCATCTAGGGCTGATCCCGCACTCCTCGGGACCAGCCCTTGGTCCAGGTCGCCTCGCTACTCGGAACCGCCGAAACGGAAGCGCACGCCGCCGTTCAGCACAAAGCCTTCGAGTGGCGCCCAGGCGTCGACCGTCCAGCGTCCGTCGGCTGCTCGGGTAGGCCTTAGAAGCGGATCGTACTGCGTCTGCCGGGTGCCGAAGATGTTCTCGGCATTGAGGAAGAGGCGAGCGTTTCCGACGGCGATTTCGCCCATCAGTCCGACCTCGAAGTAGGGCCGCGAACGCGTCCTGTACGGATTGTCGTCCAAGGACTGGCGACCCGTATAGTAGATCTCCAGGCCGAGACGCCCCTTGTCGTGCTGCTCCCACATGGCGACCAGTCCGGCCGTATGCTTGGGCGTAAGTGGCACCCGCCTGCGGCCCGATCCATCCGGGCTCTCCTCGTCGGCATCGACGTAGACGTAGCTGCCGGTCAGAGCGAGGTCTTCCCAACGGTAGCGCAGCAGCAGCTCCGTGCCCCGTGTTCTAGTGGTGCCCGGAAGGTTGATCAGGCGCACCCGGCTTACTCCGCCGGGGACGTCGAGCGGCAGCAGTTCGGTTGTATTGCGCATGTTGGCACCAAAGAGGGTGACGTTCGCCTCCAGCGGCCCCCTCTTGTAGCCGAGGTCGACGGACGCGTTGGTGGCCGTCTCCACCTCCAGACCCTCTATCGGTGCGAGGCGCGACAGACCCGCCGCCTCGATCTCCTCCACGAACGGCGTGGGGGCGTAGAACCCACGCCCGCCAGAAAGTCGGACGGTCCAGAAGCCCGGCCTGTAGAGCAGCGATAATCCGGGACTGAACTGGGTGCCGAACTTGTTGTGGAAGTCGAGCCGGGCACTGCCGGCCATCGTGAGGTCCGGCGACAGATCCTGTTCCAACTGGCCGAAGACACTTGGCACCTCGTACGTGTAGTCAAAGATGGAAAAGGTCTGCGACCGGAAAGTGTCGCGCTGATACGCCACCCCGCCGATCCAGGAAGTGCTGCCCGCCGCACCCGACAAAGACGCTTCCGCAAAGGCTGTACCGTGACGGTCGTTCTCCACGACCTCTCCGAACTGGTGCCGGTGCCCCTGCGTCATGCCCGACCCGCGCAGATGCACGCTCAACGTGTCGCTGAGCGGAGCTTCGGCAACCAAGCCGATATCGAAGCGGTCTGTATCCTGCCCCTGGCGAAAGGCGGTGCCATCGGGCGTCGTCCGCCCCTCAAGCGTTCCGCCGACGCGGTTCTCGGTCATGGCGCCGGCGGTTAGGAAGACTTCGGCTCCGCTGTCGCTTTCCCAGAACAGACGCGGTCGCACTGTCCAGCGCTCAAAGCCCGGCATGTCCACCCAGCCATCGTCATCCAGATCCTGCCGGCTCTGGCGATGGTAACCGCCTGTGATCGAGCCGGCCAAGCCGCCGCCGAGGGGCGACGCTGCATAGGCGGTGGCGTCCTGACCATTGCGCGAGGTGGCATTGAGCAGGGTCTCCGCCTCGAACGTGTCGCCCGGCCGGCGCGATACAAGGTTGATCACCCCGGCGAGTGCCGACGGACCGTAGAGCGCGGAAGCGGCTCCCTTGATCACCTCGACCTGGCCGAGATCGGTCGGCGGGATTTGCAGGAGGCCGAGGGACGAGGCCTGACCGCCATAGAGGGGCAGTCCATCCGCCAGCAGCTGCGTGTAGCGGCCTTCCATGCCCTGTATGCGAATGTTGGCGGAGCCGAGCGCGGGCGAAGTAATCTGCACGCGCAGACCGCCGGTCTCGCTGAGGATTAGCGCGATGTTGCCGGGGCGCATGAGGATCTTCTCCTCGATCTCCTCGCGGCCGAGCACTTCGACCCGGACGGGTTCATCCTGAACCTGGCGACCAGAGCGGGTTGCCTGGACGATGATCTCGTCCTCGCCTTCTTCAATCTCGTGGCCGTCTGGCTGAACTTCCTGCGCGAAAGTGGAAGCGGGCATGAGCAATGCGACGCCCACAAGCAGGGCGTGACGTAACCTAATAGTCAATTTTCAGAACTCCTGAGCACAATGGTCAGCGAGCAGGCACAGGCCTGCAGCTTGCAGTGCTCAGGCGGCAGGCGGCTCGATCGGCGGCGCCTGCGCGGAAGGTGTCAGCGGCCAGCTCGGCAGCGCGAAAAGCACCGTCCGAACGGATGTTCGCGCGCCGAGGAGTGGCGACGGGTCGATGTCAGGCGCAACCGGGCAGTGATTGTGGCATCCATGCATGACATCGGCATTCGGGTGACCGTCGCGGCCATGCTCAGCAGAGCGGGCATGCGCGACGGCATCCGCGCCCGTCCACACACCGCCGTCAGCCTCCGCCGGTGACAGGTGAAGCCCGCACCAGAGCACCGCTATCGCAAGCAGGAGACGGAACATGCGCTGCATACGGCAGGCCTTAGCTTAGGCCATCGCAGAAGCCCAGCACCTCCCCGAGCTCAGGATTATACGCGACAAGTCAGTTGTCGGGGATTAACTTACATCCACCGACGAACCCGTTTCCTATAAGCGTCGAAACTGGCGCCGAAGCGGCGGCCTAGATATGCTTCCTCCCGTGCGATGACCAACCGATCGAGGACTGCGACCAGCGGAAGCAGAAGCAAGCCTGCCGTTGGGCTTTTCAACGCCAGCGCGATGCCGGAATAGACAATGGTCATCCCAAGATACATCGGGTTGCGCGTGAAGCGGTAGACGCCGGACTGAGCCAACTCTGACGAGGGCTGCCAAGGCTCCGGCCTTGTGCCGACTTTGCGAAACAACCTGAGGGCGAGTCCAATAAAAGTCAGGCCTCCAGCGATCAGCACCGCGCCAACAATCAGCAGGAGCGTGGGCGTCGTGGGCCAAACGTAGAGCAGCCCGTCGAGCCACAGCCCGGCAACCAAGGTTCCTGCCACGATCAGGGGTGGCGGGACGAAGATCCGGGGCGAGTCCATAGACGACACCATGCTCCTTTGCCGCGGTGATGGTGGCTACATGTCGAACAACCGGACCCTGGACACCATCGTTTTCGGGGGACCGCTATAAGCGTCTGCCCTCCCGAAAGCAGCCTGTCCGCTCACCACCCACTACCAGCCATGTGGAGCTGAGCGGAGCTCACCCGGAAGCGGAACAGCGGCTTTGCCCGGATCCTGACCAGGACCGGCCGTTCGGCTCCCGCCCCCATTGCGGACATGGAAGCTACCTGCCAAAATCTCGAGATGCGGTGGCGATACGATTATTCATGGGCGGCATTCTTCCTCGCTAACGCGTTCGTATCAGCCTTGATCGGTCAATCGTGGTCACAGCGGCTGCTGATATTCTTTCTCACCGCAGTGCCGGTGAGCATCTGGGCATGGGCGCAAGCGCGCAAGGCGAACGGCAGCTAACCACATGTAGCAATGTCGGGTCGAGCGAAGCGCGCCTGCAAGCCGAAGTGCGGCTTTGCCCCATCTTTGACCAGGACCTGCCGTTCTGCAACCCACCCAATCATCGCCGCAGAACCACCCTTTGGCACAGCCAAATAGCGGACCTGCGTTCATCCAACGCATAGCCATGACTGGATTGGTGGACGCGTTGATCCGCTACATCGTCGGCCCTTGTGTTTTCGGAAATAACCAGCCCAACTCGGCGCTCGCCGCTTTCAGCCCCAGTGCGACAACAAGGGGTGCAGCCATATCAAGGCTGAGAGACGCGAACTTAAACGCATCCCATGCCAGCGGGCGGCAGTATCGCCAGACAAGCTCAAATCCGACGAAAGCGCCTGCGACAACAGCTATGTCCAGCCATGGAAATGCTGCTGCCCTTAGCGAACGCCTAATTACGAGTGCCACGACGATGAGGAACCCAGCGAAGAGAGCGAGACTGAGAACATCCTGCACAACGGGAGCGAGTTGGCCCGCATAGAAACCTGACCCGCCGTAACCCGTTGCCGTCAACCACAATGCGAAGGCGACGTAGAAGGCGACGGTCGAGGGTTCCGGGCGAGAGCTCACAAGCGCAGCATCATCCAATCTGGGAATATTCGCAACGGCTAGAGCAGCATTCTTGGCTGTTTCCGAACGTCCGCTTCGGCGCCACTTCCGGAAAGCGGCCGTTCCGCTTTCCACCCAGACATCGCCACCGAACTGGCCTCTGGCGCATCCCGAAAGCGGTCGCTCGATCGGTGGGCGTGCCGCTGGACGGCCGTAGGCGGACGCTTACGGGCAGGCTGCTACTGCAGAACAGCTCACTTGGTCGAAGGGTTTGCTCTCGTCCGGTGAGGCTAAGGGCGGGATCGCAACGTTATTCGAGTCAGTTCGGAAGGCCGTCCAAAGGCGTAAGGCAAAGCCCGGCCATAGGGCGGTGCCGTTGCTGACGTAGAGTGTCATTCCACCAACCTCGTACCGGCCGGACACGAACCCGTTATTGGCCGGCGCGACGAGCCGGTCCAGTCCGACGACCATGCCGCCATGCGTATGCCGGACAATTGGAGCGCCACCCCGCTGGCGGCGGCTCTCCGTGCCGCCCTGGGCTGGTGATCGAGGAGGAGGGCCGGCACGCCCCGCGGGGCGCCGGCCAGGGCACCGGCAAGATCCGGACCCGGGCGCCCGTGCTGCGGCGCCGAGAGATCGGTCACGCCGGCAAGGACCAGCCGGCCCTCGCCCCGCGCCAGCACCACATGCGCATTGGGCAGCATGCGAATGCCCATGCCCGACAGGTGTCGCATCCAGTCGTCATGGCTGAAGAAGTATTCGTGGTTTCCCGGGATCGCGAAGACCCCGTCCGGAGCGCGCAGGTCGCGCAATGGCTCCACATCGTCGCGCCGCATGGTCACGGAGCCATCGATGAAATCGCCGGTGATCACGATCAGGTCGACCCCGGTCGCGTTTGCGCGCGCGACCGTCGCCCTTGCCCAGCTTGCAGGAAACAGGCGACTGATATGCAGATCGGTTAGTTGCAGCAGGCGTTAGCCGTCGAATTGCGGCGGCAGCCCGCGGACAGCGATCTCACATCCTTCAGCGGTGGCACGCGCGTGGCATTGGCCACGCCGATCGAGGCGATGATCGTGGCCAGCCCGGCCGCCGCGTAGCGCAAGCCGTCCGGAATGGTGACGCTGTGCCACCGCACCGCCGCCGCTACCAAGGCACCCGGATCGAGCAGGATCTGCACGACGGCGAGCAGCAGGATCGCGCCCAGCGCCCAGTTGAATAAGATGATTACTGCGCGCGGGAACTCGGGCGCGAACACCGAACCGGAGGAAAGCCGGCTCCACAGATGGTACTGCGAAGCGACCAGCAGCAGCACGGCAACGGCACCCTTGACGGGCAGAGGCAAACTCAGCGGCCAGAGTGTGCGGACCAGCAGATAGAGGACCGGCGTCGCAAAGATGAGGTGCAAGATCGTCTGAATCTTTGTGGAAAGGTGCGGAGGCGCCGGCACCCACCTGCATGCTGTAGCGTGCGGGCCCGGCACGCGCATCCTGCTGATCCCAACCTTTTTTCCGCATTGCACAAGGGCGGTAGTTGGGCAGCGCGGAAGCAGCGATGACGTCCGCAAGCGGGCGCTCACCAGCACCTACAGCCCAGAAGGCCAGGTCTCGTCCGCGCCGGGTTTCCGGCTCATGCCGGTGGCAATCACTGCGCTGGTCCTGTCGAACCAGACAAAGGCATCGTACTCGTCCACCAGTGTCGCTGCCGAATAGTGGCTCCAACGTTCGGTTTCCGGCCGGTAGATCACCCCGATATAGCGCTCCAGTCGTTCGTCGCCGAGGACAAGCCTCAGCTCCTCCGCTGCCACGCCGTCGCGAAGATCGAGCAGGAAGCGGTCTATCCCGCTATCGTGCATGATCCGTTCGTAGCTGTCCGCGCGTGACGGATTGATCGTCTTGACCTGCATCGGCTCGTCCCAGTCATCGGCGGCGGCAACAGTGCCGCCGTGCGTTCCGAAACCGATCAGGCACGCAGCGCTGCCATACCGTTCCCGGAGAAGCTGCCCCAGGTTGAGTTCGTCGCGGCTGCGGCCCATGTCGGTACGGCGGGCATCGCCAACATGGCTGTTATGCGCCCAGACCACCGCCTTCGCGTCCGGTCCCCTGCGCTGCAGCAGCACCTCCAGCGTGTCGGCCATGTGCTCGTCCCGCAAGTTCCAGCTGGCGGCCGATCCGTGATACATGGCGCGGTAATAAGCCTCCGCGTTGGCGACCAGCCGCGCATTCTGGGCGGCATCCAGGAACGAGTCAGGATCATCCGGCGCATAGTCGCCTTCCCGCGCGAACAGGTCGCGCAGCAACTTCACGACGCCCGCCTCGCACCGGCCGTGCCCCTCGCTCAACGCCATGCGACCATAGATGGCGGGCTGCTCCTTCCACGGCTTCAGGCAACCGTACAGCTTGCGTGCCTCTGCTGCCGCTTCGAGATCGGTCCGCTCGAGATAGCCGATCACCGCCGCGATGGATGCGCTCATATTGTACAGGTCGAGGCCATGAAAGCTGACCTGCCCGGCAGGCGCCTGCGCCGCATTGTGGGTGCTGAGCCAGTCGACGAAGCCCTGGAACTCGGCATTGCGCCACATCCAGGTGGGAAAGCGTGTAAATGGCGCCTCCGCTTCCGGCAACGCCGGCTTGCCCCGAACCATCCGGTCGACCGTCGCGGCATCGGGCCAATCAGCTTCCATCGCGACCATGGTGAAGCCATGTTTCTCGATTAGGCGGCGCGTGATCGCTGCCCGGGCGCGGTAGAACTCGGAGGTGCCGTGGCTTGCCTCGCCCAGGCAAACCACGCGGGCACCGGCGAACCGGTCGAATGCAGCGCCGAAGGACGGGTCGTCGAAGTCAGGCAGCGGCTCGGCCGCCGTCGCGACCAAGTCAGCCGCCAGGCGAGTGTCGCTTTCTGTCACCATGCGCTTGCTCCTCTCAAGGTCAGAATGCCTGGAGGAGCATCATGGGTCTCGCTAAGTTGCCGGCTTTCGCGTCGATCAAGCGGCGGCAGCGGATTGGGCCTGCCGATCGCCCATTCGCTCCTCGCGGCAAGTTCGAGTGACCGCATCTGGCAGAAGCATCGAATGGCACGACCTTCCGGATCACCCTGCCCTTGCGGCCTTAAACGTCTTGCCGGTGGCTCCTAGTTGTAGCTTGGCGCTCGGCTGTATAGGCAGCTTTCGCCTCACGATGGCGGTCTTATCGGCTCGGAACGCAGGTGAGCGAGCGGCCTGTTTCGAAAACAAGTGGCGGTTGCCTGAATCCGTTTCGAAGGACACTCGTCCGGCAGTCCTCAGTGCCCTTGCAGCCAAGGCGGAATGACCATATCGGCCCGCAGCCGTTAAGTCGCGCATTCCCTGGCAACCTCCGCCCGCCCTCCTAGTTGGCTTGCCTCGTAGCGCTATCCTCGGGCGTGACCCCAGAAGCCGCTTGGCAGCTCACGCCCCATTGCGGACATGCCAGCGACCGGCATAATGTGGCTGCCGTGCTTTCGTTCACCCAACTGGAAACGAGCGTCCTTGACGCAATCTCTGCTGAGAACCGCGAGGCTCTGCCACCTCTGTCGGCGTTCCTCGCGTCCGCTGTCGTCGTGCGCCGAGAGAACACAGGGCATGGCTTCTATACCTATTTCGAGTCGGACCCCGCCAACGGCAGTCTCGTGTGGCCAAGGCCCATATACGGGCCTCATGCTTACATGGTTGGCATGGGTGAGGAGGCCCTCATGGGCTTCCTACTGTGGTGCTCTGGCGACGAGCCGAGCGCCCTAGAGGGTTACCAGTATGGAGACTCGACGGGCGAAACGGTTGACCTCAAGACCATCGACCTCGCGGACCTGCGCTTTTGCCGCTTGGAGTGGGATCGAGAAGTGAAGTGTACGAAGCCCGCGCTCTAGCGAACGTCCTCTTTCCGCCGTTGAGCCCACCCCCCATTGTGGACGCCTAGCTCCGAAGGCATCTTCGCCGCATGCGTACCATTCGCTTCACCTTCCTATCGTTGCTTTCGTCTTTGCTGGCCGGATGTGCAGCTGCCGGTGACGATAGAGGGAGATTGATCGAGACGATCGAGGACGCTCTTGTGCTGCCTTCGGAAGCGGCGCCGCTAGCTAGCTATGAGCGATATTACGCTGATCGTGACGGCGTTATCTTGGCTGTGCTAATCAACCACTCCGATGAACATCGCCAAGCGGTAGCGCAGCATTGCCGAACACTGAGCGAGGCACCATTCCCCTGTCCGCTAAATAGCGGCGAGCTGCGTCTGGTGGATGCCGGCGAAAGCACGTGGGTCGAGGACTGGAAGGAGCTCCCTGGCATGAGCGGTGGCGGATGTGCTCAGGTTGAGATCGAGTACCTACCTAACGAGCGGACGTTCTTTCGGGCGGAATGCAACGGCCCTTACTAAGAGCTGACAGACAACTATCCACCCACACCTCGCCATAGAACTAGCCTCCGGCGCCACCCAGGAGCGGACATTCATGCGCTTCCGGATCAACTAGGCCGCGGTACTCCAGCACCACGGCGCAAGATCGCCGATGCGATTGGCAGGGTGGCCATCGGCGATGCGGGTGAGCACGTCGCGCAGCCAGGCTTCAGGGTCGATATGATTGAGCTTGGCAGTTTGGAGAAGCGTGTAGATCGCGGCTGCCCGCTCGCCGCCCTTGTCGGAGCCGGCAAAAAGGTAATTCTTGCGGCCAAGGGCGATCGGCCGAAGGCAGTTCTCGGCGCGGTTGTTGTCCGCTTCGAGCCGTGCGTCTTCGCAGAACCGGGTCAGCGCTTCGCGCCGCTTCACGGCATAGCGGATCGCGTCCGCCAGTGCGCCCTTGTTGGAGATCCGGCGTAGTGTGTCCTCCGCCCAGTTGAAGAAGCCGTCCGCCCCGACCCTGACCACTGTCCGCCGTTCAAGCCTGTCTTCCAGCGGCAGTCCGCGGCCGAGCTCCTCCGCCTCGTACATCAGGTCGATCAAGCTGACACCGGTGCGCGCCGTGGTTGAGCCGGTCGCCTTCCATACATCGTAGATCTTGCGTCGAACGTGCGCCCAGCACGCTACCTCATAGATGGGACCGGGTTGCCGGCGTCCATCGTACAGCTGGTCGTAGCCCGCATAGCCGTCCGCCTGCAGAAAGCCGGTAAAGCTCGCGAGATGCGATCGGGGTCGCTCGCCTTTGCGGTCGGGCGTGTAGAAGTAGGCCGCTGCCGGTGGACCGATGCCCTGCCATCCCCGGTCATCCCGGGCATAGACCCAAAGCCTGCCGGTCTTGGTCTTGCCGCTGCCGGGCGCCAGCACCGGCACAGGCGTGTCGTCGGTGTGGATCTTGTCGGCCGTGAAGACGTGCTGGCGGATGTGCTCCACCAGTGGCTGCAACAGCCAGCTGACCTGGCCCACCCAGTCCGCCATGGTCGAGCGGTCGAGATCGACACCTTCGCGGGCATAGATCTCCGCCTGCCGATAGAGCGGCAGATGGTCGGCATACTTGGACACCAGCACATGCGCGAGCAGGCCGGGTCCCGCCTTGCCGCGCGGGATCGGCAGCGCCGGTGCCGGCGCCTGGTTGATGACGTCGCAGCGCTGGCAGGCAAGCTTGGGACGGACATGACGCATGACCTGGAAGCGGCCGGGCACATACTCGAGCACCTCGGTTACGTCCTCGCCCAGCGCAGACATCGTACCACCGCACGCGCCGCAGCCATCAGCGTGCGGAGCGGCATGCACGATCTCCTGACGGGGCAGGTGGTCTGGCAGCGGCAGGCGCTTGGGCTGACGCTTCTCGCGGGCAGGTGGAGCGACACCCGTGTCAGCGGATGCGCTGATCGCCTCGGCCTCAACCGTCTCGAGATCTTCAAGCCTGAGCTCCAGCTGCTCGATCTCGCGGGAGAGCCGCTCGGAGGACTGACCGAACTGCATACGCCGGAGCCTAGCCAGCTGGACCTTGAGCTTCTCGATCTCCAGCGCGGTCAGCTGAATGGCGGCCTTGGCCGCGCGGAGCTCGGCAGCGGTGCTGGCCAGTTCGTCAGCGGTGCTTGCCAGCGCTGCTGCTGTGCTGACACGGGCTTGCTCAACGGTCGCCAACTGCTGCTGCAACGCCTGTGCGAAGGCGCGCAGCTCGTCCGATCAGAGGGGAGATCGGTCGGGACCAGCGACATGGCCCATCCTACCACCGGCGCGACTCAGGCCAAGCAAAAAGGACGGAAAAGCGCCATTTAGATGAGGGTTGGCGCGGTCGTCGGAGCCGGCGCTACAGTGCGCCGCCAGTCAATGCCTTCGATCAGTAGTGCAAGCTGCGCAGGGCTGAGCACGATGCCGCCGTCGACCAGCGGTGGCCACACAAACCGGCCCTGCTCCAGGCGCTTAGCAAACAGGCACATGCCCGAGCCATCCCAGTAGAGCGCCTTTAGATAGTCGCCGCGCTTGCCCCGGAAAAGGAACAGGTGACCCGAATATGGATCAGCCTCAAGGACCTGTTGGGCCAGTGCGGTGAGCCCGTCGAAGCCCTTCTGCATGCTTACCGGCTTGCAGGCGAGATAGACCTTGGTGCCTGGCGCCAGCGCAATCATGCGACATCCCTCAGCGCCCGCAGCACTCGGGCAAGTGCCTTCTCATTGACGTAGCTGTCGACCGACAGGCGAACGCCGCTTGCCAGGTCGATATCGATGCCGCCGGGTCGCGCACCCGGGTGCGGGCGGATCAAGTCCTCCGCCAGTGCGGCAGGTGACGACGGCTTGGCTGGTGTCGCCTGCGCTGATGTCATGTCCGGCTCGGTCGATGTGGCGTGCGTCACCACGCCATATGGGATGAACTGCAAGGGCTCGCTGGCGATGCGCTGCGCCTCGCGCCTCGTCTTGCGCCAGCCATGAATGAGGCTGGCCGAGACGCCGACAATCGTGGCACCCGGCTCATCACACTGCGCCAGCACCGCCTCGCGCTCCTCGTCCGAGTACCGCCGGCGACGTTCGACCCGTGTGATGACTTCCATGTGGCTCATCCGCACTCTCCTTACGGAGTGCGAAAGGACACTCCCGAGAGCTCACCGCCTCGCGCAGCTGGGCCGCGCCAGCAACACGCGTCAGGCCGGACGCTTACATCTCGCTCGCACATACGAACCGTTTGTCGGGATATGCGTAACCGCTCCTCTAAGTTCGCGCAAACTACCTCGCGCCTCGCCGGACTATCGGCCGAGCCAAGCCGTTTTGCTCGTTGATCCAATCCTCGCGTTGGGGTCGGTTTCGTATGTCATTTGAGCCGAGGCGAACTACAAAGCGACATTAGGAACCTCTCAGGAATCCCTTCTCTTATCAGGATCAGGATACCCTTGGTATCGTCGCCGCTCAAGAATTTGCCCTGCTTCGCTTCGTGTGCGTCAATGCTCTTGTTCTCCCTCAGCGTGGGCCCGGACAACCCCTCGCGGATGAAAGGCTGTCGCTGGCACTCGCTTGCCGTAACGCACGCGACCCGCAGCAAATACCGGGAAGTATCAAATTGCCTTTACAACCCTTGCGTGCTCTCGCGACTGACCCGACCAGCCATTCAGCAACTGTCGAGTTCCACGATCGCCTCCTAAGGCCAGCTTGCCGGCTCCCGCACGCAACCGGCCACATAGCCCGTCGTGAAAAGCGCATCTATATGATGGTACCGGAACATTCATGCTATCAGGCTAATAGCGACATAGCCGCTAACGCATCCCAGACGGCCCTTCGGCCGCGTTCTGCAACGGGGTAAGGTCAAGGCCAGCGTAAGGCTCGAGGTTGCCCGCGTGCGTCGATTTCCGGCGTTTGCAGCATGATCCGGCGGTGGTAAGATTTCGAAGAGGATGGTACTAGTGACTACTGACACGAGTGGCGGCAATCCTACCGCCGTGCGCGACCTGTTCGCAGCTGGGCCGTTGCCGACCACCGCTAAGGGGCGGATGCTGTGGTACGTGCGGCAACCATTTATTTTGCCGTCCCGTTCGCTCTTAGGATCTCGCAGAATCCGTAGTCATGTGGATCGCAACACTACTCCAGCATCATGGCGTGAAGATTTTTCCTGTCGATCCACACTGGTAGTAGGCACCGGACCGAGCCTCGATAGGGTAGACCAAAGTTTTTTTGCTCGGTTTCAAACCATCATCTACATCAACTTTGCACTGCAACGAGCAACCTATCAAAGGCCAGAGTATTACTTTACTACCGATATTATGCCCACCCGTGATATCGTGGTTAAAATGGGCCCCGCTTGTCTGACACAACTTGGGCGCGATCGATGTATTTTTGCGCCGTTCTTCCTTGACCAGTGGTATTTATTGACACCTGAGGGACGGGAATTGTTTACATGGCTGAGTAGTGACTCTTCGTGTTGGACCGGCCAGACCTTCAAAACTTTGCCGCTTCCGCTTATATGGCGATACTCCCCTCGACAGCCAGTCTGGACCAGCTTGAAGCTACCTACTGCAGAGCGCACTATTCCGATATTGCGTCATACTTCTGCATTGACTGCGGTATTGTTTGCGGCGCTTCAAGGTTCACGCGAGATTGGCTTGATCGGCTGCGATTTCTCTGCCGGACGAGCTCACTCGATTGCCGCTGCGCAGCCTGGAGCGACAACGAACATTTTCTCTGAAGCAATTGGTGAGTTAAGTGCCATGACTGAGGCGCTCAGCTGGCGGGGAGTGACAGTTACCAACCATTCTTGGCTTGTCTGACAATGTGCGCTGGCTGGCAGGTATGCTTCGGTCACGTGATATACCGGATTAAGCACGCGGTACTGCATTCTAGCCATGTGTCAAATGGCTAGCTCAAGGTAGTACTGCGAGTTCGTCAGGTCAGTACCTGAGACGGTTGCTTGGACCCGGGTCGGCAGTGAGCCGAGATCCGCGTCGGGTTCTCAACTCGTCCGCGCGATGAAGTTTCTATTCTATTCTGGGTTGATCAAACGGCTTCGACTGAAAGGTGCAGGTGGCTGCTGTCATAGTGACTTAAGTTCGCTAGCTTGCGCAGCGAGCGTGTGAATGGCGAAGCGGATCACCACGGATTGTTTTATCTTCTTCGAGGTCACACTGTAAGGTATGATACCATAGCTGGGTACGAGTACTATTTTTCCAAGCAGGTGCGCTCGGGTGTGAATAAGTAACCTGCTGATCTTGTAATAAAACCTCCATCTCTCTTGGTAACTCAACTTTAAGAAGCGATCTGATCGCAAGTACTAAATCTGCGCAGCCAACGTGTCATAGACCGCTCTCGACGAGCGGAGTTGCAAAGTGACTGAAGCACATGAGTAGAACGTCTTCCTAGCTTGTGTTGTTCTTATGATGAAAGCAGAGGGCTGCAGCGCAGATGGCGCCTGTTGCCGGTCGCTTATTACCCACTGTCACAGCTCCGACCTGTTTTATGCACGGCTTGCGAATGTCCTGCCGGACATTGGAAGATAAGCTCTCGTTTCGCACACATGGTGATCTCGGTTTTTACGTCGCGGCAGGCGCTGGCGATGACCGGCGCAAAGGAGGAGGCATCGGCCTCAGTCTATAGCGCAATGGCAATATACCCGCAGGCGATAATTTGCCTCTCGCCACTAATTAGATCAAACCCTCGCCCGCCTGCCGTTTTAAAAGCGCCAGTTTTTCGAGGGTTACGAATTGCGGTTCCCAGTCTATGTCCGCAGCATCGTGTTCGTCGATGTCGTAAAAGTAAGGCTGGCGTCCAATTCGATCGCCTACCTCTCGCATCGATTTGAAAGGCATTACATATAGGGCGTGATTGATCTCCAGCAGCGGCGTCAAGTCTTGGCTGCGTGGCCACTTCTCAACAGTGTTATCGTAGTTAACAGGCCCCTGCTCGGTCCAAAAAAAACGCTGCGTTCTTGTCACGGACACAAGGCAGTCATGACCATCTGATAGAGCCTGCTCGTAAGTGGCTAGACCATCACGGTAGATCGAACTGGTGATAAATGGCGATGTCACATGCGACCAGAAAATCGTGCCGGTTGCGCGCAGCTGTGCGATATAGAGGATGAAATCGTCCATTGAAGTAGATGAACGGCCATACTCGTCGGGTCGCTCTAGCGGAACAATGCGATCATCCACTTCGTGTGCATAGCGCTCGGTCGCGTCAAGCACTATCGGGTCGTTTGACGAGACAAGGATACTTTCAAGCTCAGGTATCTCAGCCATCTGTCGCAGCTTTAACTCTAACAGACCTCCAGTGAACCCGGCGAAGGGTCTCGTGTTTTTATTAGGAACTCGCTCGCTGCCGCTACGGCAAGGTATGAAACCGATGTACTGCATGGTGTAACTCTCGCTAATGTTAAATCTTCGGGTTATGGTTGTATTTGGAGGCGCATCGTGTGCTAACGTGCGACAGTCAACTCAGGAACACCAATGCGATAAGCTGATGCTCAAAGTGTATCTGCAATGCAAGAAGATTGGCCTTAGAGTTGGTTCTAGAAATCATGCTGACCGCGATGCGTCTGACGACCATGGTAGCGGTTGCGTAAAGCCTGGGCGGCGAGGCCGATAGTGGCCGAGAAGTCCTTGGCCAAGAGGCGATTGCGATCCATCCATCCAAAGGTTCGTTCAACCACCCAGCGCCTTGGATGGACGGTGAAGCCGATCTGGCTGGCGACTTTCCGGACGATCTCGATGTCGATCACTGTGGCTTCGGCGCCGCGATCCGAGTTGTAGGCGCTATCGGCAAAGGCGCGTTCAAAAAGGGGTGACGGTTGCGAGATTGCTTGAGGAGCAGGAGCGCTCCGTCGCGCTCCTGCATATCGCCAGGATGGACCAGAAGCTCCAGGGCACGACCATCAATATCGACGATTGCGTGCCGCTTACGCGCCATGACTTTCTTGCCGGCGTCGTAGCCACGTGGCCCGGCGGCTTTGGTGGTCTTGACCGACTGGCTTTCAATGATCGCTGGCTAAGGCGTCGCTTCCCCGGCTTTGCCGGTCGGTCGGTGAGCACCAGCGCGTGGTTCAGGCTTTGAAAGAAGCCTTGATCTCGCGACCCGCGAACCAGCGGCAGGCCATCTGCCACGGCGGAAAGCAAGGCGGCAGGCACCGCCAGGGCGCCTCCGTGCGCAATACGAAAGGGATTGCGTTGAACAGGTCTCATCAAGGCAAGCGCCATGGCCAGCCTTTCGCCCGCTCCGCCGGCAGGTACGGCGCTACCGCCCGCCATTCGGCGTCCGTGAGGCTGCTTGGGCATTGGCGATGATAGCGTCTATGCTGTCGTGGAGTGTCGCGGGTCCACATGGCGTTCTTCGAGCTGGCGTCAGATACCTCCTGGAACTACGCCGTGCCGCGATGCTCAACTTTCTGCAGGGACCTACAAAGCGGGCTCTAACTCAACAAACATCGATCATCCACCAGCAGCGCCTCCTCGCGCGACCATTGAGCCGACCCATTGCTGCTCCCGCAACCACTATTGAGCGTGTCCGATCAGTCTGGGTCATAGCCACAGGAGCTGAAGTAGGTGGCGCATTCGTTGGGCTGGAACAGGTCGTCCAGCTTGCCGATTAGGCTCCTCCAGCCGGAGACAATCCGTTCGGCAGCCTTGCGCAGCATGGCATTGAGGCGGAAATACGCTTTCTCGATTGGGTTGAAGTCGGGGCTGAAGGGCGGGAGAAACGTAAGGCTTGTGCCAGCCGCCTCGATCCGCTCGCGGACAACGCTCCGCGTGTGGCTCGACAGATTGTCCATATTGACGATGTCGCCGTGCCGAAGCTCGGGCACAAGAAATCTGAGCGACGTAAGCTTCGAACCGGTCGCCATTTATCGGTCGGTCGAGCACCATGGGGCTAGCATGCCGCTCAACCTGAGGCCCGGGACCGGCGTAGTCGTCGTGCGATGGCCAGGCGGGCATCCCATTCGAAGCCGCTCGCCCGTGACGAAGCGGCAATGACTGCGTGTCATGTTGGTCCTGTCCACGTCTCATCGATCAAGACCAGGCGCTCCGGACCGACCTCCGGTTGCCCATCGAACCAGGCCTGCCGCTGCTTCAGGGACCTCGGGACGGTCCTGCTCGATTGCGTGGCCGGTCATTCTTTGCGCGTAATCTCGGGACGCACGAAGAACCGCTGCAGCGTGGCGCTCGAGAGCGTCAGCCCCGGCTGGGCGAGTTCCACCCACGATTCATCAAAAGTGATGTCCTTCGGATGTCTGCCGGATAGCCAGCACCGCATTGCAATCCGCCTCGAGCCGCCGCGCGCGTGTTTCACCGCCTTGCGGCCTTGGTGCATAACTGCCACTTGCACGACGTTGCGTGTGCCTTCGGATTGGCTTTACCGGTGCCATACCGAACCGCACGGCCGCGGCGCGGCAGCTGGCTTCCTCATCCACCGCATCGTTGCTGCGAAATCGAGGTTCGGTGGACCGGCCTTGCTCATAAACTTGGGCCTGAGCTGGGATTGCGGTATCAGCGGCTGCGGCGCAGATGCGGCTAATTGTGAGTCGGTGGGGACGGGAACAGACTTTATGTTTAACTGGAGCGAAGGGAGAGTTAGCGCATTCGCCTTGGCCGTCTTGTTGCTAGCGGCCTGCGGTGGTGAGGACGATGCACGGCCCGCGCCCACTCCACCTGGTGTGCCGACGACCCCCGATCCCACTCCGCCATCTTCGGTTGGACCATTGCCCGCGGGTGCCACAAACGACAGCCTCGTCGCTGAACCCCCGGTGCTCAGCTTTGACACGGCAACTTACGGCGTTCAGCGACGCACCTTCCAAGCGATCCCAACGATCACTTTCACAGGTAACCGCCTTTGGCTGGCATATTTCGGTTTCAATGGACTACCCACGGGCGAGGTGACCGGTACATATCAGATTCTGGTCTACAGCGATGATGGTGGACGGACTTGGTCGCGGGAGCATTATTTTGTCCCTGCCGATCCACGCGTAGATCGGGTGGGTGATGCGCGTTTGTGGACGGCACCCGACGGCAAGCTGTGGATGTTCTATTTTCAGTCGGGAGATGGACAAACCATAGATCAGCAAAATGGAGCATGGGTGACCATCATTGATAGCCCGGAAGCTTCTGAGCCGCAGTTCGGCCGCGGCTTTTGGTTTGGGGATGGCATCGTCAATCGGCCATTCCGCTACCAGGGCGATTGGTTGGTCCCCCTTGATTATGTGTTCTACAACAAGCCACGACAGCCACAGCGTGCCGGGCAGCATCTATACCGCATTGACTGGATGAACCGGCGATTCACTTACGTGACAACTCTACCCAGAAACCTTCGGGCCGACTTCAACGAACCAGCATTGGTGGAACTGCGCGACGGGTCGTTGCTGCTGTCTAACCGATCTCACGCTGGTAATCTGATAAGCCGGACAATCCCAGGAACCTGGCGCTGGAGCACGGCGGAACCGTTCAACGGCTTTCCGACCGATCAGACCCGCACCGCGTTGCAGCGCAGTCCTAGCGGACGGCTGGTGTTGGTGACTAACAAGAGCAACGTTACGCGCGAGAACATGACGATCGCGCTTAGCAACGATGAGGGTCAGACTTGGCCCCACCAATACACATTTGATATACGACCGGGAACGTCATATCCTGATATCGCATTTGCTCCTAACGGCGACATCTTGGTTGCATACGACTTCGGGCGATACTGGGGGGCCATTCTTCTAGCGCGGTTTAATGAAGAGTCTTTGGTGCGCGGTGAGCCGCAGCCAGCGCCTGTTTTGGTCAGCTTCGGCCAGGGGAAACGTAGCTAAGCATCTAGTCCATTCCTGTTCCGAGTCGCTCGGCCATGCGCTGACGCCGACGTCGTGCAGAGAAGGCTTTTTACATGGACCGGTGTCTCGCCCTAGATGAAGCTTGCTAAATAGCGGTCAGGTCAGCACCGATGTCCTTAGCTGATCTGAACCGACTGAGATCAATCAATATGAGAAAGTGAGTATGCCGCCGCCAGATGCTGTTTGTACGCGCAGCACAACATGACTGTATGTGGCAGCGACCTTAAAAGGATGCCATCTCTCGTCTTCCGCGCAGCAAGCGGGCAGAATCGGGTTTACCCGACCAAGTTCTTTCGAGACAGGCCACAAAGGTTACGGCGAGACGCAGCGCTTCTTCTAGTATGGCTCTAGTGGGATGGCAGGCCTGCCAAGGCCACTCTGACAACTATCGGTATCTTAGGTCGACTATCGGCTGCGATAGCTTGCGCTGCCACGTTGATAGTAGCGGCAGGCTGCTGGAGCGTGTCGGGGAGCGGTTGGCAGGTGCAATCATTTGCCCAGCTACGACACATTTCCGGCATGGGAGTTGCTGCAGGAGATTGGAGGGCTAATACCGATTTAATGTGTGATGCGCTGATGGCCAAACATGACTACAGGCGCGGCAGCGCGGCAGCGCGGGAGTGGCAGGCAAGGCATGACTAATCTAGTGAGTTTCTGTGTTCTGGCGCATAGCGACGCCGCGATGCTGAAGCGGTTGTGCGGTCGCCTTGCGCCGCATCCAATCCATGTTCATATCGACAAAAAGTCCACTACCCTGTCGCTGGCCGAGGTTGAGGCTATTCCTAACGTTGTTACCGCTCTCCAAGAAGTCGAGGTTCACTGGGCCGATTTCAGCATGGTGCGGGCTGCCTTCTTGCTGCTGGAGAGGGCGCAGCAAGAGACGCCAGACGGGCACACACTGTTGCTGTCGGGCAGCTGCTACCCGCTAGTGCCGGTCGAGTGGCTGGTGCGCTACCTAGCGCAGCACCGAGACCGGGATATTATCCAATTGATTCGCGTAGGACCCCGCAGCGAGCTGCACCGGCTGGTCGCTCGCCGCTGGCGGATGAGGCCGTTTTTAACTACCGCGACGCGTGTCAGGGTCCCGCTGGTAGCAAAAGCCGACGATTTCGCCCGCCGGTTGTACAATGCTCTGACCCGCCGGTTGGGTCGAGACTTCTTGCGAGAGATCGGAGGTCGTACACCGCATCACGGTAGCTCTTGGTGGGCGATATCTCCTGCCTCGCGCGACTACCTGCTTGAGCTATGGCGTCAACATCCGCAATGGTTCACAGCATTCGAAAGCGTCTATGCGGTGGACGAGATTTTTATCCACACTCTACTGGCGAATGGGGAGCGGCGCGGGCACCAGATCGGGCCGACTACGGACCTAGGTACCGAGACAATCTATGACGCACCATTACACTTCGTATTCCAAGGCAATGCTAGGTCGGTCGAGGACACGCCGGAAACGCGGGTGGCTGTCGAACGAACAGAGAAGTTCTTCTTGCGGAAGCTCTCCTCATGTAACACGGATCTGCTTGATTGGATAGACACGCGTGCAGACAACCTACATAGGACCGGTGCCTGATTTGCCTTACGACTTGGTCGGCAAGCGCGGCTGTACGGCAGCGCAGACGAGCATGGCAGGATCGGCCATCGCCTGCGAACCGGGACAGGTAGCTCTCGGTCGCTTGTCGCGGAATGCAGTGATGAACCAACTGGTGGCTCGCATCAGCGAAGTCGTGGCGGAAACACGACCGTGAGTTTACGACGATTGTCGTTGGGGATCGGATCCGGCCTGTTCGACAAAGTTGTAGTCGCTTTGGTTCAGCTGATCATGGTGCCGCTTCTTTCTAATGCTTGGGGGTTGCACCTCTATGGCACCTGGGCGATGATGATCACGATACCTTCGATGTTGGTGCTGAGCGATTTCGGCATAGTCAGTTCCGCTTGGGCGCGCATGACGATGTTTATTTCGCGTGGTGAGATGGGCGAGGCTCGGAGTGTTCTCCATACCGCCTGGCTATCTGCTTCACTTAGTTGTTGCGTAGTAATCGTCGTCACCGTGGCGACTAGCATGCTGCTGTCAGACGAAATGATTACGGGGGGTGAGCAGATGAATGCTTTTCAAACCCGCATAATCATAGTTCTTTTAGCTTTGTATGGCTTGGGCGTGATCATGTTTCGCCTCAACACCGCGATATTTCGGGCTGCTGGTAATTTCACATTAGCGACATGGTGCAGCACTGCCTCGTTCACACTTGAGAATATGGCGCTCCTGGCTTGCGTCCTTTCAGGCGGGCGACCGCTTGCCGCAGCTATTACTCTGCTTATAGCGCGCTTGGTTGCGATAGGCTTCGTGTTTTGGCTCTCCCATCGTAGATTTCGCGAGGTGAGCCCCGGCTTCTCTCATGCTAGCCGCTTGCAATGGCGAGAGATGTGGCGTCCGGCGCTATCCTCCTCCCTGCTTGGCTTCGGTTCATTGGCTTTCCTGCAGACGAGCGTGCTTGCACTCGGATTTGTGGCTGGAAGCGCAGCGGTGCCCGCGTTCATGGCAGTACGGACTCTGTCACGTGTGGGCCTGCAAGTGGCAATGATGATCGCCAATCCAGCTGCACAGGAATTCGCGCAGGAGATGTCCTTGGGGCACTCATTCCGCGCTGGGCGCTATTTCGGGCTAGTAGGTGCGACCTCCATCATAATGGGACTTGGCATGGCCATCGGCTTGACGGTTCTAGGCTTGCCATTCATCGATCTGTGGACAGGCGGTGCAATCGACGTGTCATTCTTGCTGATCGTGTTCATGGCGACGTCGTCGGCAGCGGCCGTCTTGTGGAATGCTCTGGCAGCACTGATAAGTGCGCTGAACCGGCAAGGCTCCATCGCACCCATCAATTTCGTGGTATGTGTCGTTGGGGTGGCGGTGATCCTGCTGCTTGGAGACAGAATAGGGGCGGACGCAGCGGGGCTGGCCTATGCAGTTACGGACGCGGTAACCGTATTTTCTCTAGCGCTGTTCGTGCGGCGAAGCTGGTGGCGGGATGCCGAGTTTCGGCGCGGCACTTACGCGGCGCTATCTCAATTGCGGGCGCCTCGATCTGCTTTGAACGCGCTGCGGCGCGGCATCTAGTGAAGCTTCACGCCGAAAAGTTAACTGACTCCTTGCACCGTCAATACTTGAGTGTCCTGTGCTGCTTGCTCGTGTAGTAGCGCCAAGCAGCGGATGCTAGCGGTTGATGGCTTGATGGCTTGATGGCGGACGCGGGCGACCTGTTCGGCCAGGCGTTGCGCCAGCCGGTCGTCGATCTCCGGCGCGTCGATCCGCTGCATGCCGGGCTGCGCGGCCTCCTCCACCCGCACATCGCCGGGGCGGTTGACCATGTTGTTGCCCCCTAATTGCCTGACGGGGCCTCGCGGGTTTGGGTGATGTACTCACGGGGTGATCGGTAGCCCAGAGCCTTGTGCGGGTGGACCTCGTTGTAATGGGTGAGCCAGCGGGGCAGCTGCTCGAGGACCGTACGTGCATCGGGCGTGGGGTTCACGCGGACGTAGTCGCGCTTCAGGGTGCGGACGAAGGCTTCTGCTATCCCGTTCGATTGTGGCGAGCTGACCGGCGTCGTTCGCGGTACCAGGCCGATGTCGCGGGCGAACCGGCGGGTGTCCCCAGCAACGTAGGGGCTGCCATTGTCGGTGAGCCACTCGATGGGCACGGCCAGGCGGTTCACCGGGCCGAAGCGGTGCTCGACGGTGGCGACTATCAAATCGCGGATGTCCTCGGCAGTGATGCCGCCTGTACTAGCGACGTGCCCCATGGCCTCCCGGTCACAGCAGTCGAGCGCGAAGGCCACGCGCACCTTCTCGCCGTTGTCGCAGGCGATCTCCAGCGCATCAGAGCACCAGCGGGTGTTACGCTGGTCCACTGCTACGCGGCCCTCATGGCGCCGCTCCTCCCGGCCTGAGTTGTGGCGCTGGAGCAGCAGGCCATGGATCTTCATGACCCGGTAGACCCGTTTAGGATTGGGCGCGGTGCGCCCGGTCCTGGCGGCATGGCGGCGCAGCAAGGCATGGACCCGGCGATAGCCGTAGGTGGGCAGGTCGGCGATCAACGCCCGGATGTCGCCGACCAGCTCGGCATCGGGCAGTGGCGGTCGCCCGCGCCGACGTGGCGGTGGCCGATAGTGCATGGCAGACAGGTGCTGCCGGCTGATGCCCAGGGCCTCGGCCACGGCACTCACCGGTAGTCCCTCGGCAACGAGATCGATCGCAAGAGCAGTTTTTTTGGGCCTGTGGCCCGGGACACGGCCTCCCGCAGGATCTCGGCTTCCATGGTCTTCCTGCCCAGCAGCCGCTGCAGCTCGGCGATCTGGCCCTACAGCGCGCGGTACTCGGAAGCGGGTACCACCTCCTCCCCCGCACCGGCGGAGGTCAGCGCACCTTGGGCCATCAGCCTGCGCCAGGTGAAGATCTGGCTGCCGCTGATGCCATGCTGGCGGGCCACGAGCGACACGCTCATGCCCGGCAAGTACGTCTCCTCGACGATCCGAACCTTCTCTTCCGGGGTCCAGCGCCTCCGGCGCTGAACCCCGGAGAGGACCTCGCCATCGTGGTACCGCCTGGTCGTATGCTCGGTCATATGCCTCACTCTTATCTAAGAGCGAGACCCTGTCAGGTCATTTTAGGGGCCAGCTCAGACCATGACCTCAGTCACCATGTCCCATTCCAGCCACTGCCTTACGGGGCGAGATAGGCGTCAAGATAGACGCTGCGGCTGAGGATGCGCAGCGTATCTGATTTGGCCTTGCTCGGCAGCCTTAGTCGATTTTCTGATCGACACGGACCAGCGCTGCGGCGGCAGGTGGCGGCGCGTCGCAGAAACCCTCCACCTGGTCCGGCGTGCCCAGCATGCCGACATCCTCCAGCGCCAGCGTGCCCATGGTAACCAGCGCGCCCTCGGCGATCAGCTGGTTGTACATCGGCGCGATATACCGCTCGCCCTTTTCCGCGCCTCGCCCGTCGGAGAAGAAGCGCCGGTAAAGCGCGATATATTCGCCGGCCGAGGCGAACCAGTATAGTCCCACCGTGGCATGCGGCGAGATGCGGACCTTCTCGCGCAGTTCCACCACACGGCCATCGGCATCCGTGCGGCAGAACGACCACCCGTCGCCAGGTCCGGGGAAGCACGGCACCCAGCCGGCGGAACCCGCGGGGATCTGCGCCGGGGCCATGGCGCGGGGGGCAACGAATGTGTCGATGTTGAACACGGCAAAGGGCGCGTCAGCGGCACTGCGTTCCGCCAGCAGCAGGGCGGTGGTCGCCTGCCCGTCCGTCACGCCATCCAGTTCGATGATCTCGCCCATGGTGATGCCCAGCGCTTGGCAGCGGGCGGTCAGGAACGGACGCGCATCCTCCTCCCGCCGGGTGGCGAAGGTGAAGCGCCAGCCGGCCTCCCGGAACGCCTCCAGCGCCAGCATGGACCAGTCGAACAATGGCCGACCCAGCACCTCGATCTCGTATTTCGGGCGGGTGTAACCGGCCTTGGAGAAGCGGCTGCCCAGCCCGGCCATGGTGACGGCGATCGTGCCGGGCACGGTCACAGCAAGCGGTCCCGGTCACAGATCGCGGCAAGTTCCTCCAGCGAGTTGTTGAGGAATTCGCGCGGGCGGACCGTGCGGTCATCGACATAGAACCCATCGCGGCCCGGCCAAGGTTTACCCATCCAGATCTCGTCATAAGGCACGCCATGCTCGTCCAGCCAGGCGGTTACGACCGGCAGCACATGGCGCAGGATCTCGCCCAGATTGCCGTCATAAGTCCGCATTCCGCGGGACGAGGACAGGATGATGCGCCACCCCTGATCGTGGAGATCTATCAGCCGGGCCTTCATCTGCTGATCGCAGGCGAGGGTGGCGTAGTCCTCTTCCGGCCCCTTGATCTTGCACAAGGTGCCGTCGATATCGACGACGAGCACGCGTTCCTTGGCTATCAAGCGCTCTTTCCTTCCAGTTCGTCCATGATGGCGCAGGCGATCAGGCAGAAGCCCGGCAGCTTGCGCGGCGTATCCAGATGCAGCGGCAGCATCGACAGGAACAGCGACAGTTCGTAGGCGCGGATGATCGCCTGGTCATGGCCTGCCGCCGCCAGCCGATCGGCCAGAGCTTTCTTCATCCAGCCCGGCGGGCCTTGTCCGTCAAGCTCCAGCACCAGCCGCAGATCGTCGCCCACGCGGCATTCGAACAGGCCGTTATTGACGAAGTCGTAGCCGCCCATGATCGAATGGCTGAACTTGGCCAGATCATACAGCGGGTGCATCCATGCCTCGTCCAGGCTGATCGCGCCCCGGGGGTCGATCAGGCGGAACAGGCCGATATTGCGGCTGAACAGGATGTTGGACAGGCACGGGTCGCCATGTCCGACGGCGAGCGTGGTGCTGCGATCGGTTGCGATCGCCCGCTCTATCAAGGCACTCGCCTGCCGTCGCATGTCCGCGATGCCGCCCCGCGGGCCGCTGCTGGCCAGCAGCGCGTCCAGCCGGCGGCCGGCATCGGTGGTCAGCAGTTGGTCCAGCCGACCGTGCATCTTGGCGAGGATCGTGTCGCGCGCCACGGCCCGGACCTGATCGGCACCGCTTTCCTGCCTGCCGCGCGCGTCCAGGAATTCGAAGAACCGGTCGAGCAGCCGGCCGAAGCTGGCCTCGTCGAAGCTGTGATGGACGATCTGCAAGGCCGCATCGGGCACCGACAGGTTCTCCATGGCGTAGCTCGCCCGGCCGCCGTCCTCGCGATAGTCGAAAGTCGGCAGCATGAACCGCTTCATGGCGTCAGGCACGACGTGGAAGAAGGCATGTTCGCCCCGCATCTTGGCGATGTCGGTCGAAGATTTGCGGAACACGTCGCCCGAGACGTGGCCGGCATTGAAGAAGCGTACTTCCGTCGCGCCGATCATGTACCCCAGGAAACTGCTGACGCTGCGCAGGTCGAGCAGCTTCATGGCATTGTCCACCGCCAGGCTGGTCTCGGCGACGCCATCTAGGAAGCTGTGCCGCTGCCGCGGCTCACGGATGTTCAGCAGCGTGATGGTGTCGACACGGGTCAGCAGTGTGACCGCCTCGTCATCGAAGCGCCCGCCGAACATGGCCGGACCTGGGGCATAGGGCAGCTTGCGCAGAGTGCGGGCGAACATGTCGAGGTCGGCGGGGATCAAGCTGCTCGGCAGGCGGATCACCCGGTCATCGTCCCGTCGCCGGGCCAGCCGATCCGCCAACGCCTCGCGCGATGCCGCATCGCTGATGCGCACGAAGTCGAACTGCCGTTCCTTCGTAACGGCACGCTCGACCATGTCGGCCAGTCGCTGCTTGCGCTTCAGCACCGCACCGAACCGTTCCACGCCGATGATCTCGCGGATCGCAGCCGGAGCCGGGTCACTGTCGTCATACACGAACAGCATGGGTCAGACCTTTCCGGGGCCGGTCAGGACGATACCGGCGGCAGCCGGCAGTCGCACGCGTTGCGGCTCACCCGCCTGCCGCTTGCCATAGGGCAGCGGCACCCACAACCAGACCAGCAGCAGGGCATCGAAGAACACGAAGGTCGCCAGCGTGATCGCGGGGGAGGGTTGCTCCCCCAGCAGCATGATGCGCCAGCTGGCATCCGCCCGGCCGAGTGTCACCTCCACCACGCCGTGCAGCGACAGCATGCCGGGATCGATCGCCATGAGGATGGCCGCAATCGCGACCAGTTCCATGCTCCAGATGCCCAGGGTCGCCAGGATCAGGAACGCAGGCGCGGCACTGATGGTCCGCCGGCTGATGTCCAGCATCCCCCGCGCCTTGCTCACCAGCGCCAGCACATGCAGCGCACGATCCTGGTAGTGATTGACGAAGATGTGCCGCTGCACCTGTTCCAGCAGCACCGGCAGCAGGAAGAATGCCAGCACCAGCAGCGACAGGCAGGTGCCCAGCACAGCCACCGGCGCGGCGACGTTCCAGCCCCCCTCGGCCAGCAGCAGCAACGCCATGCCGATCAGCACCACGCCATCCATCGAGCGGTCGATCAGCAGGACGATGATCGGCCGCGACCACGATTTTGCCGTGCGGGCCAGCTCCCCCAGGCGGATCAGCTCGTCCGTTTTCAGCGGCAGGATCAGAGACCAGGGCGCGACGAACAGGTGCAGCAGCACCACCGTGCGGAAGCTGGCGCCCAGCAGTGGCATGGCGATGACCGCCAGCCGGAAGGCCCGCATCAGGTGCGCGATGATGTACAGGACAGCCGCAGCGATGCAGGCGACCAGCAGCCGGCCGGTCGCTTCCCAGCCACCCGCCGCCAGAGTGCGGTTGGCATGAACCAGCAGGACGGCGAAGATCACGGCCGAAACAGCCGTCACCAACCACCGTCCGCCGCGCGCAGATGGCTGCCTCTGGCGGGTCACGCCAGATCTTGCTGTGCGGACGCGGGCCAGCTGCGGACCAGCGTGGCCGGGTAGCTGGCGCGGGGCACATCGCGATGCTCCGCTTCATGGAACCTGCGGGCCGAGAGCAGGCGCTGACGCAGCAGTTTCAGCATCCGGAGGCCTTGGCTGAACAGTTTGGCGTTGGAAACCTGGTCATCTTCCCGCCAGTTGATCGGGAAGAAGCGTAGGCGGTGGCCGTGATCGGCCAGGCCGAACACAAGGTAATAGTTGAAGGTCAGGTTGTCGGCGTATTTCAGGTGGAAGCCGTCGGCGAAGATGCTTGTGCGGAACAGGTTCAGGCCCGACCCCAGATCGCTGAACCAGTGTCTGCCGATGATCGAGAAGATCGCATTGAACACGTGGTTCGCCGCGGTGCGCAGCGTCGAATACCCCTGCAGCGTGGCGCCGCGCATGAAGCGTGCGCCCAGCAGGGCATCCACCGTGCGATGCGTGCCAGCGGCGAGATGCGGCTGCAAATCGGCGATGGAGCCTTGATCGTCGCCATGCAGCACCACCAGATAGTCGAAGCCCTGCGCCTGCGCGAATGCGATGGCGACCTTGTGCGATCCGCCGAGACCGTAATTGTCGTCATTGCGCAGCAGGTATTTCTCCTGCACCGGGCTGGCGGCGAGTGCCGCCTCGGCAGCCGCCAGGGTCCCATCGGGTGACTGGTTGTCAATGCATAGCACCGCCAGGTCGGCGGACAGGCCGGGCACGCGCGCGAACTGCTCGATCACCCGCGGTATCTGCGGCGCGCAGCGGTACATCGGCACGAAGACGAGGATCCGCTCGCTGCCGGGCCTTGCGGTGTTCACCTCACCGGAAGCGGATGCGTTGTTCAATGATGATCCCCATGGCTAGATAGTTCAGGTACATGGTGACGGGCGTCACCGCGACCTTGGCGAGTGGCGGCACGAGGTACAAAGGATCGAGCGGCAGGCCAAGGCTGCTGAACGCATTGCCGGCGGGTATCATGATTGCCGGATCGGCCAGCAGCAGACCCAGCATCGCCACGGCCTGAGACGCGAGCAGGATCGCCGCGGCGTTCCACGCGATGTAGGCCGCGATGGCGAGGGGCAGCGCGGTGCGGCTGTCGCGGAAGATGAAGCGCCTTCCGGCCACAAAGACCAGCGACACCGCCACCCCGGCGCCGACCAGATTGGCGAGGAACAGCGACACGCCCGCGGCGGCGAGCAGGTTGAACAGGGTGAAGTCGATCAGCCAGCCGATGCCCGATATCAGGGCAAAGGCATGAACCCTGACCGGCGCGCGCGCGGCTGTCAGCACAACGCTCTTGCCCGGCAGTCGCGCCGGCCAGCAGCTGCCATGATCCATTCTCGTCCACCAGGTGGAAATCGCGGGCGATCTGGGGTGCATAGGTCACCGTTGCCATCAACTTGATTGCCTGACGGCAGTTCAGGATCGAGCTCGATCCTCGGAGGGAATGTCCGGTTCGCATGCCTCGCTACGAGGAAGCCAGTTAAATTAGCCACAATGACACGCTCCGACGCCCGAGTGCCAGCGCGGCAGTCGCAACCAAGACTATGATCAACAGCTTGAGGTAAGTCAGTATCTCGGCAGAAACTAGCGACGCTAGCTCCAGAATGGAGTAATGGACGAGGTGGAGGAGACCAATAAGAGAGAGCAAGGATGCTGGCATGCAGACTCCAAGGTGTCGATGCAGTTAACTGTGCGTTGCATCATAGCAAGGAGAAGATCGGGATGTCGAAAAGCTAGCGCCCATAAGGAGTGTCAGACATGCCGTTCATGAGAAATGCGTTGCTGAAGCGGCATGTTAGGTGATCCGAACCAAAGAAAGTTTATTTTAGAGTGAACTCCATGAAAGACCTTCCCACGGCAGGTGCATGGACCCACGCGCTTTACATGCCATAACCTGATTGCAGCAGATTGTATGTTTCCCAACGTCGGGCAAAACCTTACGCCGATGCTGGCCACGCTCAAGCCATCAGGCCGCGTCGGCTCTGGAATATTTGTGGTGCTCGCTTTCGTTCACTCGTTTTTGGTCTGTGCCGACGATTAGCTCCGCCTCCCGCACATGATCCACGAACTCACGGAAGGCGCCGGTTTCTAAGTCCACTGCAACCGCATCGAAATGCGCCCACTCCGTGTTGCCCAGCTTTACATGTTTTTCGATCATCCGGGCGCCTGCCGCAACCGCCAACTGGCTAGCTAACCAGCCAAAATCGTGGCTGGAATAGCCGGGTACAATGCGCGGATCGTGCTGCGACAGATCGTGATAATGGCGCACCACGCCGACGTCACAATCATGCAACGGAGTAGGATAAGCGCTATTGCACTGCAGCATGTAGAAGGTCGACATGCCTGCAAAGTTTTCCAGCACCCAACGCTCGTAGCGTTCATCTGTCATTCCGGTCGAGAGAATCAATCCTTTAGAATAGTTGCGCCCGACGAACTCAAGATAGTTCCGGTGCTCGGAGATTGTTGAAGGTAGTTTGATCATACAAGGATCGAACTGAAGCATGAACTGAAAGCTTTGCTGATCCAGCAATGAGGCAAACCAACCGATCTCCAACTCTTGACACAGGCCGTCCAGAAAGTTGAAGTCATCAGCGCTCAATTCCAGCGCGTGACGATAGTCGCGGAAGGTTGGACCAAACGGTGAGCGGTAGGGACTGGCGAGCTGCTCGGGCGTGTAGAATGTCTCTACGTCGCGCTTCTGCACCTTTACGAAATCGGCGCCGCCAGCCTTGGCCGAACGGACCATGCGCTCCAGACGGCCGCGATCGCCGAAATGATTGGTGGTAAGTTCCGCAATTATGTCGACGTGCAAGCCTTCGCGCTTGCGATTGCCTTCAGCCTTGGCAACGCGGCGGCTCAATCGTTCATTCAACTGGTCAGGGCTTAGTGCACTGAAGGGACGATGGCCGACATGCTCAATCTCGATCTCGCTGCCGCGTGCAAAGTAGAGTGCATTTAGCAGGAAGAACTCTTGAATGGAGATCTTGGCGCTCTTCTCGGCCTCGCTGCTGGAGGAGAAGTCATGTGTGATCGCACTGGAATAGCCGGTTTCGGTCGAGAAATCGAACCCGACCATGTAAACCTTCTGCGTCCTACCGCGCTGGCGGGCCATCAACCGTGCGATCTTCAACGCGGTAAGGAACATCACATCCTCAACCACCAGATCATCCGAGAGGAAGCGCTGCATCACCAAGTCGCTGCTCTCTTGCGTCTGCGGGACGTAGGGCACGCGTACCTGTGGCGTTGCCACCGGCACTAGGTCGCTGGACGTGATATACAGGCGCGAGCGCCATCCATTGACCTTCAGCGCATCTGCCACCCAATCGGCATGGAACACTGTTATGTCGGCTGGCGCAATAGCTTCCGCATCGTTGATTGCGATCACCGTGCCGCGATCGAACACGTCGCCTTCAATCTGATCGGCTGAGGCGCCCTTACCCAGGATGAAGATCGTATCGGTGCCGTATGTCGACGCGATGTCGCCGAGCCGGGTCGAGATATCCGCCATTAAAAGCTTCTCCATTGATCTCGATGTCGCAGCCATGTTCCGCCGCGAGCATAATACCAGGCAGCAGGTCCCATACGTAAGCCCCACGAGGGTTCAGGAACCTGGTGTAGGCGCCGCGCACCACGTTGTAGAGGTTGTACACGGCACAGCCGATTATCCGGAACTCGCCATCAGCTTCAAGCGCCTCACGGACGTTGTCATCGATAGTGGAGGAAAGACCGGTGATGCGGCTGTGCAGCTTGGGAATGCCATCCCCCGTTACTAGCCGCTCACTTAGTTCAGGCATCAGGAGCATCGAGCCCAAATGGGTGCCATGGTCCCACACGCTAATGCCGGTGCCCCATTCCTTGAGGCCAGCGGCGAAGTTCTCCGTCCCATCAATCGGATCAACAATGACGAACAGTCCATCGTCCAGACGCTGAGCGGGCAGGATGCGCTCTTCAGACAGCAGGATGGCATCAGGTAGATGCTCGGCCATCGCCTCTTCCACCAGAGACTCGACATAGAGGTCACCCGCGGTCACCAACGAGCCGTCGGGCTTCTCGACGACGTCAGTACGCCCGGCAAGGATTTTAGGGAGCGCACCTTCGATAATGTCACCAAGCTGGTGAAGCCATTGCGGAATCAAATGACACTCCTGTCAGCTCTGCTACGTAACCTCCTGTAGCTGGCTACGCTGCATCGCACAATGGCATGCCACATTTTAGTGAGCAACTTTTGTGAGGCGCGCGTTGCGTGCCCGCTTGTCCTTCTGGGTTTCAGCAGCCGGCCATGCTGTGTACAAACCCGCCTGCGGGGCTCGAAGGTGCAGAAACAGCGCGTAGTATCTTCCGCAATCTTCCGGAAGACGATGTATCTCACGGGCGGCTTTACGCTCCCATCGGCAAACATTCGGGTCAGAGAAAGTTCCTTGCATATCGGTTGATCGCCATCGGTTGCCTTCAAGGTTTGGCTTTGGAGCTCATAATAGTGCCTGCTCATAAGTTATGCTTGGAGAAAGACATTGTTGCCAGCTATCACGTCGGTCAGTGACCGACTAAGTCTGGTCCAAAGAAGGGTGCGGGTAGGGCGATCGACCTTATAAGGACCACCGAGTTCGTCTGCCGCCTGACCTACCAGCCGGCTAATCGTTCGGCGCCCCCGCCCAAGGCATCGAAGCAGCTGATTAGAGGCTCCTGAGCTCAGCACACCAACATGCACACGCACAACGCTCGTTGGCACGTGCGCGGTACCTCGACGTAGCTACGTTCGAGACTGGAACCATTGCGCTCAGCGTAGGGCGTATCCATCCACAACCTCATGGCGTCAGCGGTGGTCAGCAGCAAGCTTAGTCATCATGATAAGCTTCGTATCTTTCAAAGCGCGAAAAGATGTCGAGGGCGCGGGCAATAAGCTTATTTGCCTCGCCTGCGGCGAGCCTCTCAAGCCCCTCGCGTCCGCCGGAAGAGCCAGTCAATCGTCTTAAAGAAGAATGACTGTCGGTGCCGAGCCGCTATATAACGCACAAAGAGATTTGCACGTTAAGCGATAATCCGCAAATAAGATCACCCGCACTGGCAGCCTGATCATCCTTGACCTGCCGAGGATTGGTGACCCTTCCCCCCTTGGTGCATCATCCTAATCAGTAGCGGTGAATGGCAGACGGCGTATGCGCCGCAGCCTTTCGGGCGGCGAGCACAGCAAGGTGCTTCGATCTTCTTTCGGCCGGGCCGCTGGGGCGACATCACAAAGTGGCTTGTCACCCCACCTCCGGATTGCCGGCAAGTGGACAATCTGACCGCGCCAGCTATGGAGCGAACTCCTGCCGCGATCGTGCATTGCCGACCGCCGCATGTCGCGGCCGGATAGTACGCAAAAGAATTTGATGCGAAGACTATGCCGACCTACCCTGTCCCGTTCACATAACGGGAGCCCGCTGATTGGTAGATCGTGCCACCATGGAGATAGTAGACTTTGAGGCGCTGGATCATTGCAGTTGCGGTGGCGACTTGTGCATTTCTCGGAACGGAAGGCTTAGCGCGCCTTGCCTTCGATTTCCCGCTTTACGCGGCGGATCAACGGCTCGGCTATTGGCCGCGCCCGAATCAACGGGGTACCTTTCTGTTCGTCAATGATTGGGCCTTCAACGAACATAGCCTCGGCGTGGCACAGCCGTTTGCGCCGTCCAATCGTATGGATATCCTGCTCGTCGGCGATAGTCTGGTCTATGGTGGCAACGAACTTAAGCAGGCCGAAAAGTTGGGGCCGCTGATCGCCGAGCAGAGCGGCTGGTCTGTCTGGCCGGCGGCAGCCGGCAGCTGGGGACTGCAGAACGAGCTTGAGTTCCTGCGTCGCCATCCGGACTTGGTCAAGGGCAGCGATGCCATCGTGGTCGTAGTCAATTCAGGTGACCTCACGGCACCTTCGGCGTGGAAGTCGCCGCATTCTCATCCGCTAGAGCGCCCGCGCTTGTACCTACCCTATCTCTTTAATCGTTACGTTCGGAAGGTACGAGCGCCGTCGACATCGCCCTTGCCCGTTCCGGAGCTAGACGTATTTGACGAGTGGGCCCGGTTCGTGGCCCACACGGACGTTCCAATCCTACTGGTGGCCTACTCTTCCTCCTCGGAAAGGCACCAGGAATGTCGCTGGTTGCCGCTCAAGTATCGCAAGACCACGCCGACGTTCTGTTACGACGCGGGTAAGCGCGGCGGCGATGGGCTGTTCCGGGACGCTATTCACCCCAGCGTGTTAGGCAATCGCTTGTTTGCCCGCTGGATCGTTCGGCGGCTGAGCGGTGCCGTCTAGTCAGAATTGTCTGCCGTCGCGCAGTGCCGCAAGAACCACGCCGGTAGAGCGAGTGCATCCTCCAAGTTGCAGGCGCGGAGGCATCGGACGTACGGTTCTGCTGCGGGGTTGATCGTTGGCTACCCATTTTCACGCATAAAGTGCCGCCCGCTCGCAGAGGAAGCCCTTTTCAGCGGGCGTCAGCGGTCTGAATTGCAGGGAAGGGGACGACAACGAGGCCTATAATAAGCCGGTCGTTTCCCTCAGTTAATCGTGCGGTGGATTCATCAGCACAAAGGAAGCAGGTTTGAGGCCGGCGGCTGAATGCCTCATTGGGGGCAAAGCAGAATCGGTTCGTGAACGTACGTTCTCGTGACTGCCATCTGGGACGCTGGCCGAGTTTACTCCTTCGCCGGTCGCGAGGCCAGCGGTTGTATTGCCTTGGCGGGTGTGCCGCGGACGCCTGATCGACGACGATTGATCACGCTCTCATCCGCGGGTTGGTTACCGCACTACCCGTATCCGTCGCTGGGCCTATCCCCCCGTCTAAGCTCGGGCGCCGGACGAACCTGCCCCACCGTACGCCGTGGATTGCCCATCACAGTCGGGTGCCCGCGGCACGCCGGCCAAGGCTATGCAGTTGGTGCGCTGGCGCCTCCTTTCGTAGCCGCTGCCGAGGGGATTAACCCGCCACCGCAGGCGACACCCGCCTGGCGATATCCCATGCATAGCCCATCAGTTCGCGAGCGATCGCTGTCGTCACCTTCGGCTGAGGTTTGCCGGCAGCCGACAGGCGGCGAAAGCGCTGGCATAATCGCACCTGGGCCTTCCAGCCTATCGCCTGAATCTCGTCCGGCAAGTCTGCGATCCGTTCACGCTATCGCCGCTTCTCGCGTGCTGGCAATCGATACGACCATCCCGCCTCGATCAGCGTGGTGCGCGCCTGAGCATTTCCCGCACACGTGATGCGGCCGCGCTGGGGCCGGGCACCGCTGGAGTGCTCCGACGGCACCAAACCGACATACGCCATCAACTGCTTGGGATTGTCGAAACGGGTAAGATCGCCAACCTCGGCGATCAGCGTCGCCGCACAGCGGTAACGACGTCAGATTGAGGGCACCAGCCGAATGGTAGCTGCAGATCGTCGGATGAGGGAAGGGACGTCGAGCCGCTGATGAGCGCAACGTCTGCTATCCTGCAGGTGCAACTCACGCCGTTCCAGCAATTCATGATCGCTGCTAGCCGTGCCCAAAAGCTGCAACCCAGTTTCGCCCGTTAAACGGCGTTTTAGCGCAACCTCTCGCTGCCGATGGTAGAACAATGGCAAGCTCAATCAGTCGACGTGTTCAACCACGGGTCTACGCACTTCAAGTCAACGTCTGCATAGGAGCGACGCACGTAGGTGACAGTCTCACAGCGATATAAAGCAGAATACAAAAAGCGAAAAGAATCGATGGTATGTTATGCTTAAACAAAGGTCATAGCTACAGTGCACGACTTCGAAGTTTTGCGCTGCCAGAAAGTCTCAATCTTCACGGGGTGAAGTAATTCCTGCGAAGTCAGAAGACTCCCGGCCTAAAACCGCGACTCGTGCGAACACTTCCTGCACTTTCTCCTGTAGCTCATGTTAGAAACTCGTTCGAATAGATGGTGCTTGGAATGAAATAAGTAACAAAACGTTCCCCTAATGATCTTAGTCATGCTTCACCTTCTTTCTTATCATCTACGGCGTTTGATAGCCTTGCTATACCAACGCAAGGTTGTTCCGATTGCTAGCGTTCTGCGATCTTAGTCGATCGCAGAACTCAACCGGAAACGCGATTAGCTTTTTCTACTATGGCGCACTGCGAACGTCCAAAAAGAAAAAAATCGGTTAGAATAGAGAGATTGGACCAGATCTCCATGCTTGCAGCAAGGAGGCATCAGCGCCGGTGCAAAGGATTGATAAGGGACCGGGATACCTGCTCGGCTAGCTAGAGATCGTCATGATCGCGGGCCGGCATTTCGCAATGTTCAAATCACCCCTCAGGTCATGACGGCTAGGTTAACCGCACTAGCCCGAGGGCTTTGCAAGAAGCAAGATTGATCTACCCAGCGGTCACTACAACAGCACCTCGGGAATTAGCGGCTCCTCTGAATGGCCGCGGGCGCCCGCGCAGGCGAGGAGGCGATCCCTGCATGCGAGTGCGGTGGGCTGCAGAGCCGGATTGCCGAGCGTCAGCGCCTAGTCGGCAACAAGACGATAGAAGCCAAGATCCTGCGGGAGGCTGTGTCCCGAGTCGAAGGCCAAAAACTCCTCTTTCGCTGAAATTTATTGCTAGGGGACTACCGGTGAGTGCCGTGGCCGAGGCCCCGGGCATCTGTCGGCAGCACCTGTCCGCCTTGCACGACCTGCCACCTCCACGCGGGCGACCGTCACTGCCTGATGGCGAGCTGGTCTGCGACATCCGCATCCTGATCGCCGATCGGCCCATCTATGGCTATCGCAGCGCCCATGCCCTGCTGTGCGGCAGGCGCCCACGACCAAATGCACAGCGCCCGATCCCAGCGGGTCTACCGGGTTATGAAGGTGCATTGCCTCTGGTGCATTGCCTCAGCGCAAACAGGGCAGCGGCGCAATGAAGGTCGTGTCGCCGTGGATCGCCATAACACTCGCTGGTGCTCTGACGCTCTGGAGATCGCCTGCGACAATGGCGAGAAGGTGCGCACCGCCTCCACGCTCGAATCTTGTGATCTCAAAGCGATGGCACACGTTGCGATCACTGACGGCATCACTGCCAAAGAAATTCGCGGTCTGATAGTCGCCACCATCGAGCAACGCTCCGCCGCTGGGGAGCGGCTAGCTGGGCCTATCAAATGGCTCACCAACGATGGCAGGCCTTACGTCACCGATGACACCCGCCGCTTCGCTCGCGGCATCGGCCTGGTACCGGAGATGACGCCGGTCAGCTCACCCCCATCGAGCGGCATGGCGGACGCCTTCTCGGCATCGTCAAGCGCGACTATGTCCGCGTGAACTTCGGGCGCAGTGCGTGCACCGTCCGCAAACAGCTGCCTCTCTGGCTCACCCATCACACCGAGGTCCCCCCGCAAAAGGCTCCGGGCCCCCGGGGCACACCGCGAGTACATCATTCGGCCCCACGAGACCTCGTCAGGCGATTAGGGCGCAACAACACCTTCTGCCTACCAGATGCACGATCTCAGGAGTTCATCACATTAGAGAAAAGGCTTGCCTCATCTGATGCCGTCCGGCCTTTCCTGTCGAACTTCCAGCATCTAAGAGCCGCTTGAAAGGCAGCATGGTCAGTGCACTCATGCGCCATTGCAGCTCTGACAGCAGCGTGGAGAGAACGATGTCGCAACTCTTGAATGCACGGCAAAGGGCCAAGGCGATGCTCCAACAAGTTAAAGGGTCTGCTCCGGTTACGGCGATCAAGCGAGCGCCGCAATATTGTGCCTGGAAGCTGGCGCCCCTGCAGGCAGGAGACTCATTTACGGTGGATTTATCTTTGCGCGTCGGCATGGGCGCGCTAATGGCCTATGCATTGCGAGTGGCACACTGGGCAGCGGAAAACCGGATGGCTCTTAAAGTTCGTGCTAGCTCCCCGCTTTACGGAGAGAGGCAGGATATCTTTCCACTTTATTTCCTCTCGCGATTCGAGAGCGACGGCCGTGCGATCGGTACGCAACGACGAGAGTGGCTGCTCACCCGCGAGATTGCTTCGCACATCCCGCATGAAGCGGCCAAAGATTTATTCGCGACCCACTTCACACCAAACCAACGGCTAGCAGCGGAGATCGATGCAGCTTCTGGTGGGCGTGATTTCGATCTCTCAATTCACTTTCGTGGCACCGATAAATTCATGGAGACGGGGCTTACTGATGCACAGCTTATGCTAACTGCTCTGAAGCCGCACATGCCGAGCGCGCGAAACGTGTTCCTTGCGACAGATGACGCTAACTTCTCGGTGCTCGTGCGGCAAGCTTGGCCTGAAGTGACGTTCACGTCGTACGACCGGGGTGTCGTTATGCCTGGCAAGGCAAGGCATTTTTCTGCCATGTCACCCGAAGACAAGGCGTTGGAGGCATTGGTAAACATGTATGCTCTAGCGCGTGCGCCTCATTGCGTACGAACTATGTCTTATATGTCGTCTTTCGTTGGACTTATCAGGCCGTCAGTTGGAACCACAACGATCAACGGCAAGATCGATGAAAACACCCCGTTTCCGGAACGTGACCTGCTGCTCCGCGAACGGGCCGCTGGCGGTGAAGGCGGCTGACTACACCGAAGTTGAACCAATAGGTGCAGACTTGGTGTTGCTGACCCCTCCGGACTGGTGACTAGAGCGATTGAGCGCGACCAGGAAGGACGATGAGCCGGCGGGTGAACAGCCTCACACCGTTATCAATGTATGATAGCGTAGTGTAGGGACCAACTCTGCGCCTTAACAACCCAAGAGTTCATCACCTTCTCTCCGTCGACCTGCAGCCGAAAGGTAGTTTCCCCGATGTGACGTCATCACCTTAACGGCTGCGGCTCACAAACGCCGCGCAACGTTGCCTCGAGGATTGCTGTGACTGCACGCTCCCCCTAGTTCGCACCACGAGGATTGGCCGGTAGGATGGCAGATATCAAAATGAGGCGACAATGATAATTGTCCTATTGGGCGACCTGATCAGCAAGTTGGCAGCTAAGCGAAGCGAGAATAAGCATGCTCTTGAGGCCGCATCAAGGGCCGCAGAGGCAGATGTCGCTCGGACGAAACGGATAGAGAACTTGTGGCTCCTTGGAGTGGATGTGTTCACGGAGATCTTGGAAGAGACTAACTCTGCTCTTCAGGCTGCGAATAACGAAGCCTCCATCGTGGCAGCACTCGGCAAAAACCCGATTGGAGCCACCTGGCTTGGCAACCTGATCATCTATGATCCAGACGAAGATGCACGCCCTGAGATGCTTACTGGAAAAGTGATCCTTACGGCAAAGGGGAAGGTGATCTTCATCCTCAGCCGAGCCGGGAAGCATATCAACCGCACAATGATGGACCTCGACCAGGTCGACGCTGCCACTTGGCGCGCTTGGATCGCGGAGTTCCTCGCAGCCCACCTCCAGCAGTAGCTCCGGAGTATTGTTGACCCGTATAGATGTGGAGCGCCGTAAAGCCGAGCGTTCATAGGCGTAAGTGTTCATTCGCTCGGAGCCGCTCGAACGTCCCCTATGATCGTCGATTTGTCCGGATGCTGCGGTATTCTAAAGACGCCCGCGACCTGATCGGCGGTTCATCGTTTATCCCGCGTGAGGAACTAGTGTTTGTCACCTATGCTGCACAGCGGCTCGCGCAACCGAACCAAGAGCGGAGCACCGACCGCGGCTAACGCTAAGAGGAGGGAAGGTAGCTCTTGAATCTGCAGCACCAAGCTGGAGTTGCGCGCATGGACATATTGGCTGCCGGTATCGTGTTGTGCGCGGCTCATAAAGGTTGTCGCGACGCGTAGCGCCTGCATCGCGGAGCTTTGCTGCACGGTCGTGACGACCGCCTCCATGGTAAGCGGTGTTCTCAGGCCACGCGAGCGGCATGCCTGCCACGGCATGAGGCCATCCAGGGCCGTTGCAGGATGGCCTGCTGCAAGGCGGGCCAGCGTGCTGGCGAGCCAGGCTTGAGGATCAACGCCGTTCAGCTTGGCGGTTTCGATGAGCGAGGCGATCACCGCCCAGTGCTGGCCACCTTCGTCCGAGCCGGCGAAGAGCGCGTTCTTGCGGCCCAGCGCGAGCGGACGGATCGCTCGTTCGACCGTGTTTCTGTCGAGCTCGACCCGGCCGTCATCGAGGAAGCGGGTCAGCCCCTCCCAGCGGGTGAGCGCATAGCGGATCGCCTCGGCAAGGACGCTTTTGCGGCTCGCCTGGACAAAGACTCCTTCAGATCAGCCAGAGCGGTACCGGAAGAACAAGGGTGACTGAGTACAGGGAAGAGTCGGGCGACGTGACGAGAGTCGTTTATATCGGGACTGACCTCTCGGACTCTACATTTCGCGTTTCCACCAAGGCCGGGATGACCCAAATTTTCGACGGGCTCCGTAACAGTCGCGTGGCGATCTCTGACGGGACAGTGCTGATGCTCCTCCAGTCGTCAGCGGAAGATACGGCAGGGAACTACTTTGATTTTTTTATCGCGTCGGGCCAAACGGTGACTACACGATTGAAGAAGTTCAATATACTGGCAATAGGTCGGCGAATGGCGTAGAATCTCAAGCCGTATGCATCGATCTTTTTCGAGTTCGCGCCGGCGGCCAGATCGGTGCCGTTTTACCTGTCGGGCCGCTTGCTTGAACGCAAGCAGCGGCTGGTATCAATCACATCGCACGTCGCTACGTCCAGGATCGGCCCGAATCCGAGTTGGCAACGCTTCCGCAAATACACATTCGACTACGAGGATAGGCCGACCTTTGCCCGCCATGTGCTAACTCAGGTGCGTCAGTTTGGACGCGTCGATGCCGCAGAGTTCATGCCGACGCGCTTCTCCTATTCCGAGGCCGAGACTGGGTGGCATTCCTCGCTGAACGCGTTGCCAGCGATCGTGCTCGCAATTACAGGTCCAACGAGCCCGGACCCGATGTGCACGGGTGCGGGAACGGCCAATCGGCCGATTGCGTCGTGACGAGTTCGCGCTCATCGGCGGCCGGGTAGCCGCCTGGTCACCCCCGCTTTTCGCGCCGGGTACCGCCCGGTAGCCGAGCGCCGCCGCGGCCCTCAGCCCCCTTTTTGTTACCGACAAGATTCACCAGCTCAAGGTGCCGGGCTGGCTTGACCAGACCTGCGCGAGCGACCATCGGCTAACGAGCAACCCCGGAATCGCACGACATGGATCTAAGGCTCTGGTACATATGCATCGGTGCGTTGCTGCTCATATGTGGCACTTGGGTGATATGCGGTATCTTCAAGCGCCCAGGTTCTGATTGAAGACAGGCCCAGCTCTTCTGTCCTGATGGGGAGCCGACTTCAGCGGCCTGCTCAGGGGACGATCACCGCCGTAGGCATCAACCCGCGAGCATCTGTCCCCAGCGGTCGAACAGCCCGCGCCGGCGTCCTAGCAGCGTGGACCGGTTGTACGCCGCCTCGACCTTGTCGCTCTTCGCATGGCCCAACGCCGCGTCGATTGAGGTCGACCAGCCTTCGCCCAGCTGCTCGTTGAGGATCGTGCTGAAGCTCGCGCGCCAGCCATGCGGCACATGCCGGCCGGCGAACCCGGCGCGCTGGTAGAGCTCGCCGATCGCGCCCTCGCCGATCGGTGTGGCACCGCTCCTGCCGGAGAAGACAAGCGCGTCGCCGGCGTGCAGATTTGCATCTTCGTTTTGCGAAATAGCGCGATCGTGCAAACTCGCTGCCTCCCGGAGGACATGCACGGCCGCGGCCGACAGCGGCACCAAGTGCTCGAATCGCGCTTCGTCCTTCTTCGACCGCTTCAGCTTCAGCCGCTCCGGCGGCACGCGCCACAACGGCGCCGGTCCGTCCAGGTATTCGACCTCGCTCCAGCGCATGCAGCGCACGGAATCGCGCCGCTTCGCGGTCAGCGCCGGGAAGCGAGGCGAGCAACGTCGATGCGCGGCCGCCAGCGCGATCGCACGTCGCCAGCAGTTCGCGGCAATCCTCGATCGCGGCAAGGGAAGGGTGGGGCACCGCCGGCGGTGCTTGCTTCATGGCGGCGCCGAGGTCGGCCGCCGGGTTGGTCGCACACAGGCCCTCGGCGATGCCGAACGCGAAGATCTCGGCCAGATGCTGTCGGATGCGCTGTGCTGTCGTCACCCGGCCGCGCCGCTCGACTGAACGCAAGGAATTCAGCAGCGCGGGCGCGTCGATGTCGGCCGGTGCCGTCGCGCCAATATCGGGCAGGATGTCCCGCTCCAGGCTGGTCAGCACATCGATTGCGTGCGCCGGCGACCAGGTCGGCTGATTGTGCCGGTGCGAGGCGCGGGCGAGCTGCTCGAAAGTTCCGGGGCCAAGTTTTACGAGTAATCTTCAGGTCACGCTGCTATTGGCGTGCTGTTGCCATCCAAGCGACAAGCGGTCGGCGGCTGCAAATGCGATTCGGCCAGTGCTGGGTAACGCGGCTCGTATAACCCTACGAGCCGCGCCGTTTTAGCAAGCTGAGCGTTACCGAGGCGGAGGACCCCTCCGCCCCGATCGCCATTTACGGGTAGGCTGGCGGTGATTGGCCTCGCCTATACCCCGCCGATACCCGGCATCATCGGTTCAGATCGACAGCCGCTTGGCGTTCGACCCAGTTGATCACCTCGTCTAGCTGGATGGCCTGCTCGGTGGCAGTCAGCCGCCATGCGAGCTCGCCGGCGTCGAAACGAAGTCGACGATCGCTGGCCGACGCAGCAGCTCCGCCGGCGGTACTGCCGGTGCGGGCAGACCGACTGCTGCGGCCGCACCGCCAGCACCGGCTCCGACCTGTGCGAGCTGCTTGCGCAGGCGCTCGGCAGTACCGCGAGCAGCAGCAAGGCGGGCGCGATAATCCTGTGTGACGTCATCGGTGATGGTCTCCTGTTCGGCTGCGACGCGCGCAAGCCGCTTCTCTTCAAGCTCATGCGCGGCGAGCTGCGCCGCGACGTATTCCCGCTTGGTCTGCTGGTGAGCGGCCCTCTCGCGATCGCGCTCGGCCGTGCGGGTCTCGATCGTTGCGATCTGGTCGGCGATCGTCGCCTGGTGGCTCGGAAGCGTCACGAGCAGCACCCAGGCGAGCGCCGCCAGTGCGGACACCAGCGCTTCTTCGCGGATCCATTGCGCATGCCGAAGCGCCGCTCCGCCTGCCGGCAGGCAACGTCCTCGACCACGATCGCCAGCACGACGTCGGCGCGCTTCAGTGATGCGCGCTACATCGTATAGGCAACCTCGGCGCGCACCAGGCCGAGCTTCTCGAAGAAGGTGCCGTCGCCGCCGCGACCGCCATTGTCGACGCGCGCCTCGATGCTCATGCTGCCGACCTTCACGTCGGCCGAGATACGATCGTGCACCCGGACGATCTCGGCCGCGAAGGCGAGCTGGTCCGCGTCGATCTGGCCGCTCAGGTACATCCTGGACAGCGTGCCCTCGCTGACCAGGCTTAGCTTCTGCAGCGTCTCCGGCGTGGCGACCGGGCGGTACCGGCCGTGATCGCGATGGAGGTTGGCCTGCTCCATGCGCAGGGAGCGCTGCTCGGCCGCGCGCTCCGGATGACGCTCGCAATAGCCGCGGTGGATCTTCTCACGCAGCGGGTTGGATGGTGCTGCCTTGGTCTTCGCTGCTGCCCGCTTTGCCATGGAGGTCCTTCGTCGAGCCTCCGGATGGCGGCGTCGCCTCAGGCAGATAGTCGAGCGCCGCGGCCGTCAGCAGACCCCTTTTTTGTTACCGGCAGCAAGTGGGCCGCGTACCGCTCGAACCAGCTCTCGGGCGGCACCGGCGCAGCAATCTTCAGATCCTCGTCGATGAAGAAGCCGGCATCCCGCAGCTGGCGGATCGCCGCGTCCCGCAAACTTGGCAGGCGCAGACCGCGCGGCCCCGCAGCACGGATCAGCAGGCCATCACGCTCCAGCGATCGCACCGCCTTCATCACCCGCTTGCGACTGGAGTCCAGCTCAGCGGCGATCTCGCCGTAGCTGGGGCTCGCGTGCATCAGGCCGATGTAATCGCGGACGAAGCCGAGCACGAGAAGCCGGAAGCTTGCCATGTCTGGCGCCAGGCTGGTGATCCGTGTCGGCGTGCCTGAAGTCGCCGGCGACGGGTGTGCTGCAGTCATTCCCACGGCGTCTTCCTGCCATGGAACATAGCGGAAATGTCGATGGATTGCCAGATATGATGGATGAATGGAGCCGAAGCGATGCTACGATCGCGTTGGTATCCGCGGCGTGAGGACAGCAATGCTTTGGTGGGTGATTATCATAGCCGGTGCTCTGGCGTTAAGCATCTCGGCGGCGAAAGGGGCGAACGCAGTCTGGGGCACGGCCACGCTTGGTGTCGTGGTCGGCCTGGTGCTCTCGGCCTTCTACCCGGGGCAGTTCTGGCGGACGGTGATCCGGTCGATCGCGGTCGCCGCGCTGGTCGGCGCGGCCTTCGAAGCGCTCGCGAAACTGTCACCGAGGTCGTGATCGCAGCGGAGGCTCCCTCCGCCCCGATTGGCGCGGCCTTCGATTTACGCTCTGGCATCAAGCGGCCCCGCGCGTCGATACCCCAAGGCGAGGGCTTGGTACCCCGACCTGGGACGGACAGAAGCAGGAAGGTCATCAAGCAGTAGCGCTGGTAGAGGCGATCACGGCGAATTGCACACCCGTTCGAAACGTTGCAGCACACTGTGCGCTGCGGCATTGAGGCGCCAATGCAAAGCGTAGCGCCCCTTATGCCATCACGATTCGCAACGCTTGATGGCATGCGGGGCATAGCTGCTTTGATCGTCGTGATGTTCCACTTCGACGGGATCTTTCCGATCTCAGCTAAGGGCGGCTACTTGGCGGTCGACCTGTTCTTCATGTTGAGCGGTTTCGTTCTGGCAGCCGTCTACGTGCCTCGGTTCCAGCGAGGAATGGGGTGCGCGCCTTCATGATCAGCCGGGCTCGACGCCTCTACCCGTTCTACTTCGTCGGGCTGATGCTGGGGCTCGCGGTGCGGTCCTATCAGGATCCTACAGGCGCTTTCGTGGCCCTACCGATGGGTCTCCTAGGGTTGCCGACGCCCGGTAGCCCGGCGGACTATCTCTACCCGCTGAACTCGTCGTACTGGTCGCTTTTCGCAGAGTGGCTGGCGAACGTTGCCCTGGTGTTATTTTTCTGGCGCCTTCGTTCGCAGGCGCTGCTGATAGTAACTGTGGCAGGTGCTGGCGCCTTGCTCTGGGTCTGGCGAGAGACTGGCACGCTTCACGGCGGTTTTCACTGGGCCGACATTGGCGTCGGGTTGGCCCGCGTCGCTTTTGCGTTCCCGCTCGGAATGCTGCTTTACCAAGCGTTCGTACGTTTCGATCTCGGCCGGTTTCGAGCTCAGCCAAGTTGGCTTGGAGCGGCCCTACCGATCCTCATCCTGCCCTGCTTCTTCGGTTTGCCGGACCTGCTGATTGTACTGATCGTATTCCCCGTTCTGGTACTTGCAGGCGCCGCCTTTGAGCCGCACTGGCCTAGCCTACCGCTCTGGTTAGGTGAGGTTTCCTACCCTCTGTACTGCTTGCACGCGCCACTTCAGGTTGCTGTTCGCTTCGTCGCTGTCCGGTCACCATGGCCGGAAGTGGTCGGCCTACTTGGATTTTGCGCTGTGCTTATGGTGACGGCCGTCGCTGTCTATGTTGTGCAGCGGCAACGACGCTATACCTCCCCAATCCCTGCCACAACTTGACGCACGCTTTGCGATGGAGAGCCTCTCGGACATGCAATTGACGATCGCTCTTCCAACGTCTACGCAGCGTGAAGATCATTCTCGCCGAACCTTCTTGCTGGGTGGCGGATCCGTGCTGTTGCTGGCAGCCTGTGGCGGTGATGATGGTGGCTCGGCTCCAACACCCACGCCGCCGCCGTCGGCTGCGCTGCCACCGGCTCCTGAGCCTATCAGCTTCCCCCCCGCACGTCGCAATTTGGCTGTGGCTACGCAGAATTGGGCCAGCCAAGCTTATCTCCCATTTGGTGGAGCTACTATCGGTGCTGGTGTGCCCGCAACGGCAGAGGACGGGACCGCGCTGCGGCTTTTCACCGTCAACCTGGCAAGCGCCGAAGCCTCCATCCGTTATGCGCCGACAGTTTCGCCCTTTGTGGCCGGCCGCACATACATGATCAGCTTCTACGTGCGTTCAGCTGGTAACAGCGAAGGCTTCGTTTGGAGCCGCTTGGTAGAGCGCGGCGGAGAGGGCCATGAGCCCAAATGGCATACGCCCAACCTGCGCCGGGTTTTCACGATGGTTTATGCACTTACCGCTAGAGATCTGGCGCCGCTTAGCCGAGCTGGTTTAGCTACCGCCTCGAACCCGGGACAGGGCATGCCGGTGTTGCTGTACCGGGGCGAGCACGCAGGCGGAGCGCCGATCACCTTGCAAGCGGGCGGGCTGCAGATTGAGGAGGTTGCCCCTGATCGACGCTGCATCGCGCTCATCGGGGACTCGACACAAAATTTCGACAGCAATCAACGTGACGCGCAAGAAGCGCTCACGCCTGCCAAGTGGCTAGCGGGCAGGCTCGATATGCCAGTCTTCAATCGGGCAATTTCGGGTCAGGCGACCGCCACTATGGTTTCGCGCTGGTCGAGCGACATGACGCCGCTCGCCGTGAACGCGAGCTGGGCGCTGATCCAAGGCGGGATCAATGATGTCCACCGAGGCCAGCCGCTCGCAACGATCCAAGCCAATCTCAGGCTGATGGCAACTCGCGCCGAACGTGACGGGATGCGCCCTGTGGTCTGCACTGCCACACCCACCCACTTTGCGAATTCCGCGGGCCGGATCGTCCGCGATCAGCTGAACACATGGATCCGTACGAACTTTCCCCGCGTGATCGATCTTGATGCAGCACTTTGCGATCCGGCCAATCCACAGCTGATGGCGGCCGCTTACACCACCGATGGCACACACTACACCGATGCTGGGAACCGAGCAGCCGGCCTGGTCATGGCTGATCAGCCATTCTGGTCTCGACCGACGCCGAGCGTGTACGAGCCAGTCGCCTGAAGATCTAAGTCAATTTGAGCGCAAATGGCGTTACCGGGGCGGAAGATACATCCGCCCCGCTCGCCAGATCGGACTACTTTACGCCTGCTGATGGTGCCAGCTGACCGGGCGATACCCCAACCGGGCGCTGCTCATACCCCGGCTCAAGAGAAGTTGTCCTGGGCGTCCAGTCGGCATTGATCGCACTCGTCCCGGGCGGTGCAGCGGCAATCCCATGCGGGCACTGGTGCGGCCCGATCGGATTGAGTCCGCCGCGCAGCAGCTTGGTTAGGGCCCGGAGGAAATCGGAAATCATGGTTGTGTTACCTGCTATGTATTGGGTTTGGTTCAGCCGTCCGACCTCCCGAAGTCGGGGCACCGGGACGGACGCTCGGGTGAGTGCCTCCACAACCCGGAGCACGGCCGGCCGGTCAAACGCAGTCAGGCTGCGGATCGTCGCCAGGTGCAAGACGCAGCATCAATCGTCGTCGCCCAACAGCGGCAGTGCCGCCTCCACCGCTTCCAGCGCCTCCGGCAGGTAGCTCGCCCACATGGGCATTCCCTCCACCTCAAGATCTTCCCGCATGCCGGCGTAACGGCACAGAGCGCGTGCAGCAGCCTCAAGCGCCTTTTTCGGTATAGGGGTCATCCCGCCATGTCCTTGCTGACGACGGCCGTCGAGAGCGCCTCCAAGCTTTCCGCGCGGACGGAAAGGAGGACATCGAGGCAATCGAAGTAACTCCAGCCTGTGAGCTCGTTCTCCGTCATGATCGTCTTGACGTCATCACCGGCCCAGCGCGCTTCTTCGGCCTCAAGCTGATTGGTAGCGAGGACGTAGCCGTCTCTGCTGACCCGCTCGTATAGGTCGCCCTCGATGCCGCAGCTGTACCCATTGAAAGCGTGCACCACCGGAGAGACCATTTGTGGCAGCGACCTTTCCCATGCGCTCGTCACCGTCACGGACTCAAGCGAAGCGGATCGCCCTGCTTTGAGGCAGCGGTAACCACCTCCATCCAGCCAGCAGCGGATTGCGACCAGGTTATCGCCGCCGGGACTGCTGACCACGGCAAACCGGCTGCCATCGTCGAGCTTGCGCCATTGCGGCCTGAGGTCGCTGTCGCCGAGAACGGGGTCGATTGGGTCCCCGCCTGCGGTGAGAGCCAATAGGACGACGGCAGCGATCACCCAACGCATAAGCATCAGCCTTTGGCCTGAACCGGGAACACTTCCCATTCGCCGATCTGGGGGACCGCGAAGCTCTTGTCCTGCTTTCGGTTCAGGCAGTAGCCCGTGAGTTGCCCGCCTTCGCAGCGCCAGTTGCCGACTGGGCGCTCGCAGATCAGGCCATGCTCGTCGGTGTAAGTGAACTGGATTAGGTCGCCCGATTGACCATCGCGGAAGCCCATGCGGCGCTCGATACCTGCGCGCCATCCTGGACGCTGCTTCGGCACCGGTGCTTCTGTTACGGCGCCAGATTGCAAGCCGGGCACCTCCGCTGGTGCGGCCCTGTCGTTTTGCCGTTTACCCCATGCTTCCACGCCGTTGTCCCATAACGACTTTGCGGCGCGCTGCGCGCGCTCGTCCTGGGCGATCTTCGTGGCCGCCGCGATCAGCATAGCTACCGGAATAGCCATCTAAGTCCGTGGATCTTCTGCATGCGTGTCACCCGCCATGCGCAAGCTCGGAAGAAGCGGCGCGCTGCTGTAATCCGACCGCCTCAGCCGAAACCCGGGCGAGCGTGCGCGCCAGCTGCATCATCGCCTTGCGATCCTTCGGCGTGATCGCGCGGAGAAGATCCAGCCAATCGCGTTCCTCGGCGGTGATCTCCGGCGCATTGCCTTCACTTTCCGGATCATCGCTATCTCCGGTCAGGTATCCGGCGGTGGTCTGAAGCTCTCGTGCGATTTTCACCAAGTGAGGAGATGACCGTCGGCCGCGACGGATCATGCTGTTCATGGTCGATTGTGGGATATCAGCCCGACGAGCCAACTCCGCTTGGGTCATGCCCAAAGCTTGTAGCCGCTCTTCGATTCGGTCGCTCAGTTGCACTTCATCAACCTACCGGAACGGCGTTAGGACGAACACAACGGAAGGGCGGTTGATGGAGCTAACGCCAAGACGTTAGAACATGACTCCGACTCACCATTAGCTCTCGCGCTCCGAGCTGCGGGCTCGCAGCCGGCGTTCGGGAAGCTGATCGGCAAGCGTCAGTCCGTCGTTCATGACTGGCAGGTTCGTCCGACGCCCGAGCTTAGACGGGGGATAGGCCCAACGACGGATACGGGTAGTGCGGTAACCAACTCGCGGATGAGAGCGTGATCAATCGTCGTCGATCAGGCGTCCGCGGCACACCCGCTAAGGTCAATACAACCGCTGGTCTCGCGACCGGCGAAGGAGTAAACTCGGCCAGCGTCCCAGATGGCAGTCATGAGAACGTACGTTTTCGACCATCCTCTCACCGGTCCCCTAACCGCACGGGCATGTTCGGGGTGGCGCTTCATGCAGGTGTCTTCGAGCTCGAAAAGGTGGCGGAAGCTGCGGCCGATCCCAAAAGTGGCCTTCAGCATCGAGAGCCCTTCGCGATAACTGCGGAGGAGATCGAGGGGGGCGGGCGGAAATGGTACGCAGGTGCCTGGCCGATGCTGGGAACTCGAACACCATGGGCGCCTGTGTCAGTGCTGAGTTGGACAGGCAGGATGACAAATTGTTCCGTGCTGTCATGAGGCAGCTGGTGATGCGGGCAGGGTCCGCCTTCGCTATGAAGAACTCGCTTAGATCCGCGAGCGCGATGCCGGCTGTAAGAGCCCGTTTCGTAAGTGGCTGCAGGGGGTTGAGCATCGCGGGTCGGCGTGGTTCGGGAAGGTATCTGGCGCTATCTCGGAAACGCCATGTGGACCCGCGACACTCGACGGCAGCATAGTTGCAATCCTCTCCAATATCCAAGCAGCCTCACGGACGCCGAATGGCGGGTGGTAGCCTCGTATCTGCCTGCAGGGCCGGCTAGAGGTCGGCCACGGCGCTGGCCTTGGCGAGGCCTGTTTGATGCCATCCTGTTCGTATTGCGGACCGGCGCGCCGTGGCGGTGCCTGCTGCCTGGCTTTCCGCCTTGGCAGACGGTCTATTGTTGGTTCGCCCGGTTGCGAGATCAAGACTTCTTCCAAAGCCTGAACCATGCGCTGGTGCTCGCCGACCGCAACCGGCAACGCCGGGACGCGGCGCCTTCAGCAGCCGTCATCGACAGCCAGTCGGTCAAGACCACCGAAGCCGGCGGGCCGCGCGGCTACGACGCTGGCAAGAAAGTCATGGGGCGTAAGCGGCACGCGATGGTCGATACCGATGGTCGTGCCTTGGAGCTTTTGGTCCATCCTGGCGACGTCCAAGACCGCGACGGAGCGGTCCCGCTGCTTAGGCAATCTCGCAGCCGTCACCCCTTTGTCGAACGCGCCTTTGCCGATAGCGCCACAACTCGGATCGCGTCGCCGAAGCCACAGTGATCGACATCCAGATCGTCCGAGATCGGCTTCACCGTCCATCCAAGGCGCTGGGTGGTCGAACGAACCTTTGCATGGATGGGCCGCAATCTCCGCTTGGCCAATGACTTCGAGGCAACCATCGGCTCCGCCACCGCATTCCTCTACGCAGCCGCCGCCATGGTCCTCGTCAGGCGCATCGCACGATCAGCATGACTTATGAAATGGACCCTTAGAACGCTCGTTCACCTCCCGAACAAAGCGGCCTCTACAGGCTTGCTACAATACAACTGCTTGCAATACATTTGACTACGAACTGTGGACCACATCCAACTGTGAAATCAGGTATCTTCCAGCGCATCTTGAAAGACCTAAGTGAATCACGTAGTATGGTGGAGGATTACGCCGAGCGGCCTCTGACATTCCTCTTACGGCGTGACCTTCAATAGTAACGCTCGTCCTCACAATCAGGGCAGGGTCCCACAGGATTACAGTGTGCGCGCCCATAGTGGCAGCCCCCAACTGAGGTACCTGGATTGGTATCGTTGGAGTGACCACCAAGGATACCACGAACCCAAAATAGAATCTTGCTCATTGATGCTCCATAAGCTGCTTTGTCTCGGCTCGCAATCGCGGTGCCGCCAATCTCGCTGCAGCCGGCGCTTCTAACTAGTTGATTTACCTCATTTCGATCCGCTGAGCAGCTCTTGCCGGGTATGATCCTTGGCAATACGCACCGGAATGGCATCTCATATCTCATGATCGCCAGACGCGGTGGCAGCGACAAATGTGGCCGCTAATTAGAAAGGACACTTTCGCCGCCAATTAGAGATGATGTCACCATCGGTGGCAGCGGGGGCAGCGTGGAGCATTCCACATAGCGCAGCGCTTATTCTGCTGCGGCGCAACGTTTGCGGTGAGGTGTCTTGGACCCGCTGCGCCAGCAGTGGGCTTGGCCAACGCTTGAATGAACGCCGCGATGCGCAAACACACCGAAGTTCAATCTTCGTGGTCGAGAAATGATTCGGGAGTGATGTGACATGGTAAACACGATCGGGACGGTTGACGCTCCTCCGTTATATCGAGCGCGAGTGCCAGCGGGCGCTCGTGGCTATCCAGAGCAGTGCGAATGTCGACGGCATTGCGGGCGGTCGCGACCACATTGTGGCCCCGTGCCAGTGCCAGCCGCGCGACCCGCAAGCCGGACCCACGCGATGCGCCGGTGGTACCAGATTGTCATCAGCCCATTCCTCACTCCATCTCCAGCCTGTCCCGTGTCATTAAGATGAGCGGCAAGACAGGGGGTTGGTGGCCGAAGCAGGGAGGGGCCTTGGTTGGCTGGCATCCGTGTCCAACTGCTATCAAGGCTGATCCGGTGGTGGACGGACCGGCTGCTTTTCAGGCTAAACGGGTGGAGAGCGGTCCGACCGCTTTCGGGCAGCCGATCGTATCCTGATCGCCCACGGTGCCGAGAAGCTGGAAACCCGCACCGATCCCGCCATGACGCGAGAGTGGATGGCCGGCAGAGCTTTCCCGACTTGGACTATGTCGTTCAGTGATCACAGAGCCGAGCCGTTGGACACACAGTTGCTCTTCTCGCAAAGAAGAATGCAGTCTTGTTAGCGCCAGCTCAATAAGTTCGCTTGAAATATTTTCTGAGGGTTAGTGATATCGGCTTCCGACCCGCTGATGCGTCCTGACTACTGAACTAGGATGCCTCAAGGAAGCCGAGGGGCCTCATGAACAATCGACCGGAGTTGGGAACGGCGAGGAAGCGTTGAACGTCCACAATGGGGTCTTGGAGTTTGGGTCTGTCGGCTGAACTAAGGTCAACTTACCCGCGATCGACGCTTGGAACCTGGTTGTCCGCTGACGGGCCCAAGACTGGTGTTTGTCACAAGGAAAGACACCGAAGCATCGCCAAGTAGGTTGATCCGTGTACACGCATGTCCTACATCGTGTCACAGATTGGAGTCGAGGCAATGGCGACGAACAGCAAGATAGCGGACGACGCAGACGATGGGGTGACGCTCGGCACCTTGATCGACCGGCTTGGCAAAGGGGCCGCGGAGGAGTTCTTCGGGCGGATCGACGGCTCTTTGCGAACGGGCGATGTCGTTCACGGGACCAACGTGCGAGAATCCCGCGTCGCGTTTAGCAAGGCGCGGCTCGACGGGCATGCGCAACTCGTCGTGCCCGGCCGGGCGTCCGATGGACGTCGTGGGGCTGCTGACATCGGCGACAGCGTTGTGGTCATCAAGATGGACGACTTCCAAGCTGTCGTGCGTGCCGGTCGCGACGAGTTCGATTGGGGCAGCGCCTTCGCTCCGCGCAGCGGGCTTGAGGCCGCAACGTCTGGCGCTTCTATCGTGCGTGGCGCGCGCGGCGCACGCCTTCTGCGCGCCTGATGTACCTGCTGGATTCTCAGCAGGCCATGGACTTGCTGAGCAGGGATACGGGCCGGCCGATCTTCCGGTGGGTCGAAGCAACCAAGCCGGGGCGCAATGACCTCTTCGTCAGTGTGCTCTCCCTAGGGCAAATCGCTGACACCATCGAGCACATGGCGCCGGGACAGCGCAATCACTGGCGCCGCCTACTGCAAGAGGGACGCCGCGAACTCGAGGAAGCTGGGAGCTTGATCGACATCGACTTGCCGATCGTCGACGCCTGGCAGACAAACCTGCGCGGTGACCTGCTCGCCGATATCGATGGCGCGCATGAGGACCTCCCCGAGGATGATCGGCTGATTGTCGCCACCGCGATCGCTCGCAACTACACGCTTGTCACGGCAAGCGCGGAGGTCATCGACAGAATCGCCGAGCGAACGTCTTTGACGATCATGGAGCCGTGAGCGGACGCCAACTGATCGCTGGCACCCTGCCAAGAGCGGAGCGGCGAGGGCGCGTCGAACGCCATCTGCTGGCCCTGTCGGGCGGCGGCTATCGCGGACTGTTCACCGCAACCGTTCTGGCGCGGCTGGAGGACGAGATAGGCGGCGTTTCCGTTGCTCGCCGCTTCGACATGGTGGCAGGCACATCCATCGGCGGCATCCTTGCCATCGGATTGGCGTGCGGCGTTCCTGGCGCAAGCCTGGCTGCAGTACTACGCGGTCATGCGCCGGCGATCTTTCGGCCAAGGCCGGTCACCTTCGGAGGATTGGTAGGCGCTCGCTACGGGAGTGCCGGACTGGCAAAGGCAATCACGACTGCGCTGACGCCATCGATGGCCCAGCGGCCATTCCGCGAGATCCCCGCTCCGTTGATCATCTGCGCCATAGACGAGCTGACCAGCGCACCGCGGATCTTCCGCACTGACGCCGCAAGCGGCGGCCAGGGTGATGACGTCCCTACCATCGACGTGGCACTCGCGACCTCCGCCGCACCGACTTACTTTCCGCCGCACAGGATAGACGGGCGAAACCATGTGGACGGCGGGCTGATCGCAAACGCTCCTGATATGCTCCTGCTCACAGAAGCCATCCGCCTGTACGGCTCGTCTGTCGAGGAGTGCCACCTGCTGAGCGTCGGCACGGCAGGCAGCCCCCGGCTAGGACGGGTGACAGGTTCACCGGGCAAGTTCGGCTGGGCCGCGCGGCACGGACTTATCGACCTCATCATGTCAGCGCAGGAGGTCCTTGCACTTCGTCAGGCCGAAGCGCTTGGCCCCGGTACCTTCATGCGCATCGACGCAGAGCCACCGCAGCCGATAGCGCTCGACACCGTGGACACACCCACAACCGAGCTTCTCGTGACTCTGGCCCATCAAGCGGTCGACAAGGTGAAGGGAACGCGGGCGGAGAAAGTGCGCAGGTTCCTTGCGCATGTTCCGGCCCGGGAAGCACGGTAACTCGTGAGACTGTCACGCTGATCGAGGATGACGGAAGACTGCCCTTGAAGGTCACATGTGCAAGCGTAGCAGAGCCTCAAAGGTGACCTCTGCGGCCATCATGCCATCAGCGGCACTTTACCCGCCGGTAAAGTGCCGCTGATGGTTAAACGGTGGGTCGGCGCAATTTGGGGATTCACGGCCGAGTCCGGCTGTGCTTGATATGTTCCATGATCCAGCCCGATCTCTTCCAGCTTGATGAGCCCGGCCAGGCAACTAAGCCCGACGCACAGCCTCATCCGACCACCCCTCCAAACCTGCCCGCAATTCTCGAGCGACTAGCAACAACCTGTGAGCGGCCACGTTACAGCTTCATGGTGCTGAACCTGATTGCTCAGGCGAGCGCTGTCTCCGGCAAGGCCGGCCCCTACATCGAGCACGAGGATCAGCGCCTGCCAGTGCGGGACTGGTTGTGGGCGGCGCTTTCACCAGTCGGCCGGCGCGAGCACCATCGCCTCGCGATGGTCGAGCGCGCCCGACGCGATCTCGCCGGGGCGGGACGACTGCCGGCCGATCCAGCTCCACGCGAGGCCGCCGTCACGGCCGAGGTGCAACGCCGACTCCAGCACTCGGGACGGACCAATGTTAGCCGCGCCGTCTCTGAACTTGTACGGGCAGGCCTGGTACAGCGCCATTATCAGGGCTTCCGCGTCGACCATGTCAATCGCGGGGCGCAACGGCACGCCGTATACACCATCGCCCGGGAGGTACGTCTCGCCTTGGCCAACGCACGGCAAGCGTAACGATGATCTCTGGTTTGCAGGAGCACCTGCGTGCCACCGGCTTGCTGCTCATACACAAACGGCGACGATCCTGCTTGAACTGGATCTCACCAACGCGCTAAGCTCGCGGTGCGATATCCGAGCCATGCCCCAAGGAGGGCATGCTTGATGAAAAGATCTCTGTTCTGCATCGCGTTGCTTTTGGCGTCCTCGAAGGCCGTCGCCCGCGACGTCGAAGTTCACGTATTTAAGCGTTCGCCGTCCTCCGAGTTTCAGCTGATTGAACCCGGCCGCGATCCCGACGCGATTGCACGGGGTGAACCGCCTGCAATTCTTAAGCGCGAAGCCTCCGCCGTCCAATCCGGTCCGGTACCCTCGAAACTGGACATCGTGCCACAGCGGCTTGCCATTCCAGTGCCAGCCTGGATGCGCGGCGGGCGCCAGAGTGCAGCTGTCGACCGCACATACGAAGTAACAGCGCGCAATTCCGCGGGTTGCAGCTTCGCTCCGTATCGGCCCTATGTAGGGCTTTCACCAAGCGGCGAGACGCGACGGCAGCTCTACTACCGAGATATGGTGCAAGCCGCCTGCACAGCGGGCGTTCCCGTCGCCCTCTTTGACAGCCTGATCGTGCAAGAGAGCCGCTACAGTCCTCGTGCAATAAGCTCGGCCGGCGCGATCGGCATCGCTCAACTTATGCCTGGCACCGCACGTGGGCTTCGGGTCGCCAATCCTTGGGACGTTCGCGAGAACCTCTCGGGAGGCGCGCGCTACCTCCGTCAGCAGCTTGATGAGTTCGGCCAATGGCATCTGGCGCTTAGCGCCTACAACGCCGGCCCCGGGAATGTGCGCCGGCATGGTGGGGTACCCCCCTTTCGCGAAACAACCCGCTACGTACGCGCTATCCTGTCCGGCACCCGACTGAACCACGTGATGGCGCAGCGCTCCGAGTTCAATGCAGGCCGCCGAATAGCGCACATCTCCTATCCGGGATCATAGATCCCAAAATACGTGCAAGCCAACGCTCCAGGCATAGTAGAGCGCGACGGCTAGGATGACCGGCGCACCGCGCAGATAATTGAGTTGCCAACGGATCCAAAGTTTCGGCAGCAGCAGGGCCGCATCCAAGTGGGTCGCAACCGAGGGGCGCCAGCGTCCGCTACGCCAATCCACAAACGTTGCCGCCGCCGCGAGGCAGGCACACAGCAAAGCCATCAGGCCGACGCCGACGTAAAGGGAGGTCCAGGCGTTGAGGGCGTCGTGCTTTACAACAAGATCATGGTTCCGCAAGAGCTTCAAACTGGTTAATCAACCCGCTGTGCTCGAGTTCCGGAAGGCTGCGTACTCAGTCGAGGCTAAGGTCCCGTGCCTGCAGTTCACTGAGGCGACGCTGGTGCTCGATCAGGTTGCTGGCATGTCGCTCTCCGATAGACGCACACAAGGCTTGCTTTAGCGGATTGAAGTTTCCGTCCAGCAAAGTCACTTGCTGCGTAAGCGAGACTATCAAGGCTTGTGCCAGCAACGCTGCCGTCTCGCATGTCGGCTCGAAGTATTCATCCGCGTTGCCAAGACAGACCAAAGCGAGCGATGCCTGAACGAGATTGATGTCAAGATATCGGAGGATACGCTCCATCTCGGCTGCGCTAATGTCGCCCCTGTCCAATCGATCATCGAAGCAGCGCCATGTGCATTTGCGGATGATCTTCGCATCCTTGAGCTGCGTCTTGGTGACGCGCTTGTCACGCATCACTGCGCGTATCAGGCCTGGATAGTTGAGCCGGATCTCTAAAAAGGAACCATAGTCGTTCGACGGCAGCATCTGCATGAGAACCCCCCAGGTATCTCGTGAGCGCGACATCCTCATGCATTTGCATGAACGTAATGTCACCGTGGACCGAGATTAACCAAGCTCGTGAGCAATTTGCAAGCAACAAAAGCAGACAAGATCTCGCGTCTTCACTTCTCTCTGCAGGTGCTTGGCCAGCTCCGCCTTCATCGGCTCCACTCGACCGATTTGCCGCTGACCAAGCCGCAGGTAAATTCGGATATGCCCCTCCAGGGGAGCCAAGTCCTTCATCGTGGAGAGCACAAGCGGGTGGGCCGACGGCGAGCCCTCCATGCATTGGACCATGACGTCGCGGAGGGTGACGAAGGTGCCTCGCTTGAGGCTGAGCTTGGCGATCGCTTCAACCATCGCACCGAATACCCGATCATTGACGAGGATCGGGTACACACCAGAGCGCGGCGCTACGCTACTCCCATCCTCGGTCAATACTGCGGTCCTTGTTCGGCCAGGCACACTACCTGGTTAACGGCATACCGTAGCACGAGGCGCAGCTGAGGTATCGAGTGCCGCTGCGTGCTCCACAGGAACGGTGACGGCCTGATCCGGGATATGACGGGTCCTGGCTTGAGCGCCGTAGCCACCGGAACCGGCCCAAGCGGGAGACGAACAGAGGCTGTGCGGCAGCCTGTTTTGGGCCGGCCCATAGCCCAGTCTGGGCCACTGGCCAGCTCAGTCCGGGCCAACACGACTCTAAACAGCAGCGAATGGTTATAACCATTCGCGCAGTTGGTTGAGAAATCGTTCCGAGGATCCCCTGATTGTCGTGGCGCTGCTGTTAGCGCTGCAATCCCAGAGGGGGGATCACATGAAGGCACTGAACCTGAATGGTGGGGTGACGGGCAATCTCGCCGTCGCCGCCGCAACCGTCGCTGCTGTGGCGATCGTGGGCAGCGAAGCTGCGCTGGCCGGGACCGACGCAACCTTCAACACCGCGCTGGATGCCTTTACCGGCTTCCTGGAAGGCTCGGGCGGCAAGATCATCACCGTGCTGTCGCTGGCCGGCGGTGTGGTCGGTCTGGCCTCCGGCCGGTTCTCGCTCGGCCAGGTGGCGATCCCGGTCGGCGTCGGCGTGGGCGCCGGCACCGGTATCCCGATCGTGACCTCCACCGTCACCGGGACCGTCTGACCGGACTCGTTCACCCCTGATGAACGACGGCCGTGTCCAGCAGCAACTCGGATGCGGCCGTCGCCCTACCTAGCGGAGTGACCGGTGGACCAGTTCATCATCCCCAAACATCTCGATGACCCAGAGCTTATCGGCTTCTGGACCCTCGACGAGTTCCTCGTGATGCTCATCCCTTTTGCTTGGGGGATTGTCGCGCAACACATCGTCGTCGGCCTCATCATCTCTATAGTGGCTTGGCTCGGTTATCGCAAAATACGCGCTGGACGCTCGATGTATTGGGTTCTCCACTATGCCTACTGGCATCTGCCTGGGGAGTTCTTCGGTCTCAAGGTCGCTCCGCCTTCCTCTTATCGGGTGATGGCGGGCTGACATGGACCATTCTTTCGCTCACGAAACCTCCCAGCGGACGCTCAAGCAGCGCAACGCGCTGGGCATCGCCGTACTGGCACTCGGCGGCGGACTGCTGATTACGCTGTTCGCCGCCGGCAGCCGCGATCGCGAGATCGTGCTGCAACCTATCCTGCCCAACACCATGACGCTTTCGAGCGCCGGCGTGTCGGCGGACTACCTGGAAGCGGTTACCCGCGACACGGCGCAGCTGGCGCTGAACCGTTCGCCCGAGACCCTGCAATACTGGGTCGACAGCCTCATCGAAATCGCCGCGCCCGAGGCGCAGGGCAAGCTCAAGACAGATCTGATGGGCGTGCTGAAGGAACAGCAGGGCTCGCAGATCACGCAGTTCGTGACGATCGACTGGATCAAGGTCGATCCCGAAGCCCTGACCAGTCAGGTGGGCGGGGTGGTGCATACCATCGTCGGCTCACGCGACGTGCGCCGCGAGCACCGGGTCTTCCAGTTCAACTGGAAGTACACCGGCGTGTCGCTGCGCCTGCTCAGCTTCGGCCTGGTCGTGCCCGTCGAAGAAGGAGAGGAAGCGTGATGCGCCGTTCGCTGCAGCGGCTCGCCGCCTGCTCTGTTATGTCGGTCGCAGCTTTGCTCGCTGTTCCGGCATTCGCCGATCAGTCGATCATGGTCGCCGACAATGGTGAGGTGCAGTGCGAGGTGTCTGAACAGGACCTCACCCGCATTTCGCTGAAGGACGATGCCTTCGCCGCGGTGTCCAAGATCGAGGCCGGCAGTCCGCTGGAAGACTTTTCGGTCGTGCACGAGCCGACCCGCGGCGATCTCTATATCTCGGTGCCGGAAGGCTACACCCGCCCGAGCGTGTCGTTCTTCGGGACGACGCAGAAGGGGTTCGTCTACAAGTTCAGCTGCCAGGTGGGCGGCGCCGATGCGCGGCAGGTGTTCGTCACCAATGCCGACCTCGAGAACCCGCAACCGCCGGCCACCGAGCTTGCCAGCGCGGCGCCGTTGAACGATCAGGCGCTTGGCCTGGTCGGCGCGATGTTCGAGCAGCGCACCGTGCGCGGGTTCGAGATCCGCGACGAACCGCGCGCGCCGGTCAATGTCGGCGACCTCAAGGTCCAGCTGGTCAGCGAGTATCTGAGCCCCACGCTCGCCGGCAAGGTCCTGCGGATCGAGAACACCGGCGGCGCCCCCATGACGCTGGCCGAGGAGCTGGTCGCCGCCGACGGCGCGATCGCGGTCAGCATCGCCAATCGTGAACTGCAGCCCGGACAGGTGACGGCGGCCTACGTCGTCACGCCGGCACAAGGATTTTGAGCCATGGAATTCCTTAAGCGTAAGCCCAAGGACCTCGACGCCTCCGAAGCTGACGGCGAGCGCGACGAGCATGACGAGGTTGAGGCCGATGGCGCCATCGCCGAGAACGCCGCCACCGCCCGCAAGCAGAAGCTGGTGATGATCGGCGTGTGCAGCGTGCTGGCCCTCGCTGCCATGTGGTACGTCATGGACGACACCACCGAGACGATCGAGCAGGCGACCGGCACCGGCTCCGCCGTCAAGACCACGGTCTCCACCGATGCGATGGTCAATCGTCAGGTCGCTGATCGCGAGTGGATGAGCGTCTACGAGCACCAGCAGAACGATCAGGGCAAGCGCCTGGCCGGTATCGAAGGTGGCGGGGGCGACCAGTTCGCCACTCTGGAGGCCCAGATCGAGGCGCTGCGCGGCGAAAACGCCGCGATGGCGGCTGACGGCACGCGCGTGCTCGATGCCTACGAGCGCGAGAACCAGCAGTTGCAGCAGCAGCTATCGCAGTCGCAATCGCGCCCCAGCGCGCCCGGGCCGATGGCCGCCGCTGCTGCGATGGGCGTGCCGTCGGCACCGGGACCGGGTGCAGCAGCTGCACCGGGCCCGCGCTCCAGTAATGTCCGGCTGACCAGCTTCGCCGCTGCATCCGGAACCGCTTCACGGATCGATTCCGCAAACGGTGTCACCACCTACACCGACAGCGCCAATTACCTGCCGCCAAACTCGATGGCGCGGGCAACGGTGATCGTCGGTGCGGACGCCACCACCAACACTCGCAGCCAGAGCGATCCGCTGCCGGTGGTGATGCGTATCACCGGGCCGGCGCGCTCGGTGTTCCACGATGGACGGCTGCTGGCCACGCGAGTGCAGGGCTGTGTCGTCAACGGCGCCGCTTACGGTGATCTCTCGAGTGAGAAGGTCTACGTGAAGCTGCTGCGCATGACCTGTCCGCAACCGGGCGGTCGCTACGCTGTAACGGAGGTCAAAGGCTTCCTCGCCTATGGCGGCAAGGTCGGCATCCGTGGCCGGGTCGTCAGCCGGGAGGGCGGGCTCACCACGCAAGCGTTCCTCGCGGGCCTTGTGAGCGGCGCCGGCAATGCGTTCACCACTGCCAACCAGATCCCGCGGATCACGCAGGGCAACCCTGTGCTGCCTGATGCTGAAAGCGTCGGGATCGCCGCGGTCGGTGGTGGCGCAGCGCAGGCCGGGACCACGCTGTCTGATTATCTGATCGAGCGAGCCGAGCAGTACCAGCCCGTCGTCGAGATGCCGACCGGCGCCCAGGTCGAGGTCGTGTTCCTCGACGGCACCTTCATCCGCAACTGAGGAGCCAACGATGCTCAAGCGTTTCAAGCACGGCAACAAGCTCCTTCCGTTGCTCGCGATCGCCGGCTCCGGTCTTGTGGCAGGTTTCGGCGTCCAGGCAGTCGCGCAGAGCGTGATGGGCGGCAGCACCGTCCAGGCCGCCCTTGCGGAGCGTTTGCCCAAGACGCCGTTGACCGCAGTCGACTGCGACAAGATCAACGGCATCTGCGAAATCCAGGCCGGGCAGAACCTGTTCTACACCGATGCCAGCGGCCGCTACCTCATCATCGGCCGGGTGTATGACATGGAGACGCGGCAGGACCTGACCGCCGCGCGCCTGCTCGACATCAATCCCGACATGCTGGTGGGTGCGGCCGCGAGCGGTGGCGCCAGCGCCGGTGGAGCTGGCGAGGCGGAGACAGAGGCCGCGCCGATCGCCGCAGCCGGACAGCAGAACGCCGCCAAGGTCGATCCGTCTGCGCTTGCCGCATTGCCGGCGAGTGGCGCGATCAGCTGGGGCAGGGCGGGGCCGGCGGTCACCGTCTTCTCCGACATGCGCTGCGGCTACTGTCAGCGCCTCCACGACGTGCTCGCCGACATGAACGTACGAGTCAGCGAGCGGCCGATCTCCATCCTCGGCACCCGCGCGATCTCGGATGCGGTAATCTGCTCCAGCAATCGCCGCCGGGCGCTCGACCAGGCCTATGCCGGCGAGCCCGTGTCGGGGACCGGCGAGTGCGACACCGCCGGCCTCGATGCCAACGAGGCATTCGCCCGGCAGCACGGCTTCACCGGCACCCCGGTGATCGTGCGCGCCGATGGCGCTGTGATCCAGGGTTACCGCCCGCGCGAGTTCCTCGAAGCCTGGCTCAAGGGAGACGCCTCATGATCCGCCTATCCGCTCTCTTCCTGTTCGGCTGCGCCACGCTCGCCGTCGGGGGCTGCACCACGCTCGGCACGAACGTGTCCGGATCCTTTGTCTGTGAAGGCCCGCAAGGGGTGTGCGCTCCCTCCAGCTCGATTGACGATGGCGCACTGGCCGAGATTGCCCGGTCTGAAGGCCCTGATCAGCTCACGCCTGCAGGTCCCTATCCGATCGACGAGGGCATGGGCCGCTCGGTCGGGCCGGTTCTCGCCGCGGCGGCGCCAGCAACCTCCGCTCCGGTTCAAACCGCCGACAGCCGCTACACGCTCAAGGTCGTGTTCCCGGCCTACGTCGATGCGGCCGGGCAGCTGCATGAGCGCGCCAGCGTCGACACCAGCGTCCAATTGCCGGGCTATGGCGATGCGGTGACCTCGCTTGCTCAGCGCGGCAGCGGGTCAGGGCGCCAGGGATTGCTTGCAGCAGCGGAGCGCGCGCCATCGCTGCTGGCGCTGGCAGCACCTTCAGCTGCTCCGGCCGCAGTTGCGGCTGAAAGTGCAGCTGCGCAGCCGACTGGCGAGACCGTTGCGACGGCCGATCCGGTGAGCCGCATTCGTGAGCAGGTGCAGACCGCGCTCAACGCGCAAGCGCCCCGTCGCCAGGCGGCCTCCTTCCCCGCGACACCGGAGTAATCGGCCATGGGCGCTCTCACCAACATCCTCGAGTTCGTCCGCGGCGACGCGCGCAAGCCCGAGAAGAAGCAGCGTGCTGCGGCAGCGCCGATGCTGTCCGAGTTCCTGTCCTATCGCTCCTACGACGAGGGCAAGCAGGTCTTCTATCAGACCCGCTCCAAGGGCTTCATCATGGAGCTGGCGCCGCTGGTCGGCGCGGATGAGCGGATCTCTGACATCCTCGGGACCATCTTCGCCGACATCCTGCTGCCCGGCGCGAAGTTCTCCGTTACCAGCTATGCCTCTCCGCGGGTTTCCGAGAAGCTGCTGGAATGGGTGCTGCCGCGCTACAAGGCCGGCGGCGTTTTCAAGACGCTGGCGCGTCATCGGCTCGACAAGCTGCGGAACGGCGCCTGGTCGACGCTGGCCAGTGACGGCCCGTTCTTCGTGCGCAACTTCCGCTGCATCCTGTCGGTCGGCATCACCGATGGCAGCGGGCTGAAGCTTACCGATCTCATCAGTATGCGCGACGGCATCGTCTCGGCGCTGGAATCGATCAACGTCCCGGTGCGGCTCTATGAGCCGGTCGATCTGATCCGCCTGTTCGACGAGATCCTTTCGCCGTCCACCGGCGCCGGCGACGAGGTGCCCGGCTATAATCGGTTCGACCCGATCAACGAGCAGTGCGTTCGCCGTGACCTGGTGCTGCATGTCGAGCGCGACCGGCTGCTCCTGCACGCACAATCGCTGCGACCGACCGGCGACACCACCGATGGTGTGCCCGACCTCGCCGACTTCGTGCCCGAGCGGTTCGACGTGCGGACCATGGCGGTGCGCAACTTCCCCGATCGCTGGGCGCCATGGGACACGCAGAAGACCATCGGCGATGTGTTCAACACCAAGCTCAACTTGCCATGCCCGACCGTGCAGACGATCTGCGGGATCATCCCGGGACAGGAGGTCTCCGAGGGCAAGGCCGGCTACAAGTTCGCTCGTACCCGCTCACTGGCCGACGGGCAGGGCGCCAAGCTGGTCCCCAAGATCAAGGCGCAGGCCGCCGAGTGGGAGCACATCCAGACCCTCGTCAAAGCCGGCGAGAAGCTGATCCCCTGCTATTACGCCGTCTCGATCCTGGCCCCCAAGGGCCGCGGCGAGTCCTGCGAGCGGACCATGAAGGCGCTCTACAAGGCGGCCGGATGGGACCTGATCGACGAGACGCACATCCAGCTGATGGCGTTCATGAGCCACTTCCCGCTGCTGCTGGCTGACGGGCTCGACAGCGACCTGAAGCGCATGAAGCGCCTGCGCACCATGCGCTCGGCCAACGTCGCGGCAATTGCGCCGCTGCAGGGTGAGTATGTCGGCGGCCATCAGCCGCACCTCATGTTCATCGGTCGGCGCGGTCAGCCGCAGTTCTGGTCACCGTTCCAGAACACCGCCGGCAACCACAACGTGGCGATCGCCGGCAAGTCCGGCTCTGGCAAGTCGGTGATGCTGCAGGACCTGACCGCGAGCCTTGCCGGCGTCGGGGCCAAGATCATCGTGATCGATGACGGCCGCTCGTTCGAGCATATGGCCAAGGCGCTCGGCGGCACCTTCACCGAGTTCAAGCTGTCCTCCGGCATCTCGATCAATCCGTTCGGCATGATCGACGACAGCGTGGCGGACGGCGATGAGGATTACCTCGTCGATTGCCTCGCGATGCTGAAGGCGATCATCTCACAGATGGCGCGGCACGAAACCCGGCTCAACGACACCGAGCGCGGGCTGATCGACAAGGCGGTCAACGATGTCTGGAACGCCCATGGCAGCGCCGGGACGATCGATGCGATCATCGCCGCGCTGAAGGAAGACGGTCACCCGCTCGGGCACGATCTGGCGACCTCACTGCTGTCCTACTCGTCCTCCGGCACGTTCGGCCGCTTCTTCACTGGCGCCGCCAACCTCGATTTGTCGGCCGATCTGACAGTGTTCGAGCTGTCGGATCTCGCCACGCGCGAGGAACTGCGCGGCGTGGTGCTGACCTCGATCATGTTCGTGGCATCGCAGACCATGCGGCGGATGGATCGCTCGATCTCCAAGGCGTTGCTGATCGATGAAGCCTGGCAGATGCTCAAGGGCGGCGCGATGGCCGATTTCGTCGAGACCTACTCGCGCACCTGCCGCAAGTATGGCGCGTCGCTCATCACCGCCACGCAGTCGATCAACGACTACTACAAGTCCGATGGCAGCCGCGCGGCGCTGGAGAACTCCGACTGGATGCTGATCCTGCAGCAGAAGGCCGAGACCATCGCCGACTTCCGCAAGAGCGACCGGTTCGAGATGGACAGCCATACCGAGGCGCTGCTCCGGTCGCTGAAGCGCAACGGCATCGACTATTCCGACGTGCTGATCCGTGGGCCGGAAATGCAGAGCGTCTGTCGCCTGGTCCTCGATGCATTTTCCGGCACGCTGTACTCGTCCTCGCCAAAGACGTTCGCGGCGATCGAGGAGTACGTTCACGCCGGCCTGCCAATGGCCCAGGCGATTGAGGCAGTCGCCTTTCCTGAGCTCTACCAGCAGACGTTTGCGGAGGCAGCCGAATGAACCGGCCTGGCTCCTCGCTCGCCCGCATGGGCAGCAACGCACGCCTGCAGAGAGCGGTACATGGATCGCAGACCTCGATGGCGATCGGGCTGCGCCTGACCGGGTGGATGGCGGTGACCCTGCTCTCCTCGCTGGGCCTTGTGGCCCTGCTGTTCGTCACACTTGGCGGCTTCACGCCGTCGGGCACCATGCTCCAGCTCGACAATCTCGCCTCGCGCTATGTCGCGGCCGATGCTGCGCGCCAGGCGCAGTTCAATGGCTTCCTGCTGGCAGCGCTCGCGCTGTTCACCGCCTGTATCGCCTTCTTCCGCCGGTCGAGCCTCCTGCGGATCCTCAAGCCCACGGAGCTGCCCCATGGCTGACCTGCACGACGCTGATGGCGAGGCCTCAACCCCCGTCACCACCACCGCCGCCCCCCACAAATCCGCGTCCCCTGCCACCACCGGGCGCCGCAAGGCGCCCGCCCGCAGCATGACCTTCGCCGGGTTCGATCGCCAGCAGCTGATCCTGCTGGTCGCGGCGATCGCCCTGCTCGCATGGGGCGCCTGGGTCACCAAGACGCTGACCCGTCCGGCGGCCAACCACGATTTCGTGCAGCTCGAGCTGCAGGGCATCATCGGTGACTACCTGCAGGCGCAGGCACGCTCGGGCAATGATGAGCGCACGGCCGCGCAGCAGACCGCGGTGTTCATGGCCAAGCTGGACGAGATTGTCGGCAGCTATGCCGCGGACGGCAAGGTGGTGCTGGTCCACCAGGCGATCATCGGCGGCGAACTGCCCGATATCACCGAGGCGGTGAAGGCCGAGGCCTATGCCGCTGCGCCGCTTCCGGCAGCGCCCGGACCGGGCGGCGTCGCAGGCGAAATGCGGGCGTACATGCAGGGTAGCGGCCCGGTCAGCGGCACAGCCGCCTTGCCGGGCACCGGGGGCAGTAATGGCGCTGGTCTCTAAGCGCTCGCTCTCCACCAGCGGCAAGCTGGCGGCGATCGCCGCACTGACGATCGCGGCCACCGCCTACACCTCTCTGGCCCGGTGGAGCGACACTCACGCGTTCATGGTCAATCAGACAGACTCGCTGCCTAATTGGGGGTTCTTCGTCGAGAGCGGCCGGTTCCCGGACCGCGGCGATTACGTGATCTTCGATCCCGGCCATGATCCGCTGACCGAGAAGTTCTTCGGCAAGAAGCCCGCTGCGTTCGCCAAGATCGCCTATGGCGTTCCGGGCGATGTGGTGGAGCGGCAGGGCGACACCGTGTTGGTCAATGGCACGCCGGTGGTCCGCACCAAGCCGCTCACCCGGCTCGGTGATCCCCTGACGCTGGGGCCGACCGGCGTAATACCGGAGAACTGCGTGTTTGCCGGCACCACGCACAAGGACGGCTTCGACAGCCGCTACGCGCATATCGGCTTTGTCTGCACCGACCGGCTTGTCGGTACTGCGACGCCCGTCCTGTGAAGCGCGTTCTCGCCTCCGCCGCCCTCGGGCTTGCCATCGGTCCGCTGCTGCCCGGTCTGGCACCGGCCGGTGCGGTCGATCATGGCCAGATGGGCGAGACCTGGGCGATTGCCGAGCCCGACCTGATGGAGGTGATCCGTGCCCGGCTCGAGCGCGCGGCGGCTGACGGCAGCCTCGACGACATGCAGCAGCGGTTCTCCCAGCGTGTGCAGAGCCGGGTGATGCGGCCGGTCCCGGTCGCCGGCATCCGCCCGGCAGAGGAGACGCGGGAGTGGGAGTTCGATCCTGCCATCACCATCGAGCGCGACATCCTCGACGACAAAGGCAACGTGCTCGCCGTCGCCGGCCAGCGGGTCAATCCGCTCGACACCGTGCAGATGCGCCAGAAGCTGGTGTTCGTGAACGGCGATCGGCCGACAGAGGTCGAATGGGCGCTGCAACAGGGGGACGACGGCGAGGCCAAGCTGATCCTGGTCAACGGCTCTCCCTTCGACCTGATGAAGGCGCACAAGCGCCGGTTCTATTTCGACCAGAGCGGCACGCTGACTCGGCATTTCGGCATTGGCCACACGCCGGCGTCGGTGTCGCAGGACGGCCAGGTACTCCGCGTCCGTGAGACCGCGATTCCGGGAGATATCCTATGAAGCCTCGCCTCGCTGATGTGCTGATTCCGGTGCCGATGGCAGCGCCCGAGACGCGGACGTTGCGCCGTGCGCGCGTCAGCCTGATCGTCTCGGCCGTGCTGCTGGCGCTTTCGCTGCTGTTCTTCACCACGGTGCTGGCGCTGTTCGGCCGCGGCGTTGCGCTGGCGCTGCCCGTTGGCTTGCTGGTGTTCGCCGCCATCCAGGGACCAGTGTGGCTGCGAGCCAAGAACAAGGCCGACGACTACTTCCTGCTCAACGGTAAGGTGGGCAGGTGACCAGGCTCCGCCTGTTCCTTGCGCTGCTTGTGCTCGTTCTTGCGGGCGGTACTGCCGTTGCGCAGACGGTGCCGGACGCGCCCGGAACTGGCCGCTGCTCGGGCAGCTTCGTCAATCCGATCACCGATGTGTGCTGGGGCTGCATGTTCCCGCTGTCGCTCGGCGCACTCAAGATCTGGCCGTCCGACCGGTCGGACACCAACAATCCCGACCTGCCGATCTGTGCCTGCGGCACGCCGGTCCCGCGGATTGGGGTGGCAATGGGGTTTTGGGAGCCGGTGCGGCTTGTCGACGTGACCACGCGGCCGTTCTGCTTCCCCAACATTGGTGGCGTAAAGATGGACCCAGGCCTCGACGTCGGGCGCGGCTTTGTCTCGGGCGGTTCGCAGGTGGGCGGGCAGGGGCAGAACACCGCCAAGTACCACGTCCACTACTACGTCTACCCGCTGCTCTACTGGCTCGAGATCCTGACGGACTTCCTGTGCTTCGAGCAAAGCACCTTCGATATCGCCTACATCACCGAGATCGATCCGCTGTGGCAGGATGACGAGCTGACCACGCTGCTCAATCCCGAAGCGGCAATCTTCGCCAATCCGATCGCGCAGGCCGCCTGCGCCGCCGACTGCCTGACCGCCACGGCGCGTCTGCCAAACGATGCGCTGTTCTGGTGCGCCGGGTGCCAGGGTTCGATGTACCCGATGAACGGCAATATCGGATCCAACGTGGCGGTGACGCAGAGCGCGCGGCTCGCCGCCGAGCGGATGATCTACAAGATGCACCGCACCGGGCTCGCCTGGGGCACGATGGGCTCCAAGGGCCTGTGCTCCAAGTACCTGATGCCGATCCTCAAGAAGAGCCAGTACCGCATCCAGCAGGTCAATCCGACCCCGATGGTCAACGGCCGCGAGAGCTGCTCGCCGATCGGCGCCAGCACCCTGCCGCCCAACGCGGCGCAGACCTTTCCGGTGAAGGGCGAGGACATCGGCTTCCTGGTGTGGCGCAAGCGCAATTGCTGCGTGCTGTGAGGAAGGAAACCACCATGATCCGCAAAGCGCTCGTCCCGGCTTTCGCCATGCTTGCGTGCGGCGCCTTCTCGGCCGTCGTCGCGCAGTCGATCGAGGGGCTCGATCTCGGCGCCATCGAGAGCCGCGCGGCCGAACATGCCGCCGAGGCGCAGGCGCTGTTCGAATTCGCTACCGCCAATGCCGAGGTGCAGCAGGAGGATGCCCGCGAAGTGGTGGACGCCGGCCACGACGCGATGCGCGGCGTTGATCCGGGCATGGGCGGCGATAGCGCCGGTCCGGTCGATTTCGATGCCATGCTGGCCGGCGCGCAAGGTCTGAACGCTGCTCCTGAAGGCGCGCCGCTGTTCATCGCCTTTGCCAGCCTCTCGATGCCCGAGGATGCGCTGCGCCGGCTGATCGCCGATACGACCCGCGCCGGCGGCGTGGTGGTGTTCCGCGGGCTCTCTGCCGGCTCGCCGCAGGCCTTCATGCAGGGCATCCAGAAGGTGGTCGATCAGCAGGGCGCCAGCAACATGGCGATTGATCCGCGCCTGTTCCGCGCTTTCGGGGTCGACCGGGTGCCGACCTATGTGGCGTTGTCGCGCAGCTTCGAGCCGTGTGACCAGCTGGTCTGCACAAGCCAGACCCCGCCCTACGACAAGATCTCGGGCAACGTCTCGGCGCAGTATGCGCTCACGACCTTTGTCGAAGGCAATGGTCCTGGCGCGGCCGTCTCGCGCACCGCGCTGACCAATCTCGGCCGCACCAGCTGATGCGCTGGCCCTGGCTCCTGTTTGCACCGGCTGCACTGCTCGGCGCCAGCATGGCGTCGGGTCAGTCCGTGGCCGACATCCGCTCCGATGCGGAGGCGTTCGCGCGCGACATGCGCGAGGCCGCGCTGGGCAGCGTGCTCGAGACGGGCGCGGAAGAGGCGGTGCCGGGCTACCAGGGCACGGACATCCCCGCGAGCGACATGGCCGACGATCCGGATCGGCTGACGTCCCAGGGTGAGGCGCAGCGGTCGGGTGACACCTATCGCACGGTGATCGACCCGCATCGTCCGGTGTTCGATCCGACCACGATCGATCTGTCGTCCGCCCGCTCGATCGCGGCCGATCCCGATGCGGTGCTCGGCATCGGCATGGACCTTGGCGGTGGCGCCGGCTCCTGTGAGCCGCTGCCGGGCGGTGGGGGAGGGGACAGCACCTATCTCGACAGCTGCAACCAGGGTTCGCAGGTCTACTCCGAAGCGCGCAGCTGTCAGGCGCCGCTGGTGGTGAACGTGACCGGCAGCGGCGACGATCGGTGGGAGTATCTGTGCCATAGCGTCTTCACCAAGTTCCCGAACAATTCAAATCGGATGTGCAATCGCCTCCGGACCCTCGACAAGAACAACAGCTGCGAGCTGGTCCGCGAGGATTATGACTACGATTATCAGATCTGCCTGAACAACAACAATGGTCCGGGCGGCGAAACCTTGCCGGAGCTGTGCACTGAGCCATCTCCGATGCCGGCGATGGTCTACCAGTGCTCGGAGGATATCGGTTTCGCTGGCGGCGTGAAGATCCCCGGCGATCGCGAGGTCACCGAGACCGTCGATGAGACGCAATGCTCCCCGATCGCCGGCAATCAGGACTGCCGGATGACCGCGGAGGTCTGCACGGACGCTTCGCCTGCGACCCGGATCATCAACGGTGTCGAGGTGACCCGGGCGTGCTGGGGCTGGCAGCGCCAATTCCAGTGCGATGGTCTGCGCCCCGCCAACGACTGCAGCGAGCTGGAAGGGCGGTCCGACTGCTCGTTCCACCATGACGAATGCCTGAGCGAGGACGCGAACGGCACCTGCAACGTTTACGATCGCTGGTTCCAGTGCCGCTTGCCCGGGGCTGAGGCAGAGGCGTCGCAATATGTCTGCTCGGGCGACCTGTATTGCATGAACGGCGAATGCTCGTCCGTGGAGCGCCAGGCATCGACCGAGTTCAAGGACGCCATGGTTGCGGTCCAGACCATGGGCGAAGTCCGCGCCGACTTCGATCCCGCTTCGCTGCGGCTGTTCACCGGCGAGGTTGGCAAGTGCTCGCGCAAGGTGTTCGGGATCTCCAACTGCTGCTCGGGCAAGGGCGTTCCGCTGCTGACGCCATGGCTTTGCAACGCCGAGGACCGCGCCGTCGACGAACGCGATGACAAAGGGCTGTGCCACCAGGTCGGGACCTATTGCAGCGACAAGATCCTTGGCGTCTGCGTCACCCGCAAGCAGTCCTACTGCTGCTTCTCCTCCAAGCTGACCCGGATCCTTCAGGAGCAGGGCAGGGCACAGCTCGGGCTGAGCTGGGGCACGGCCAAGGATCCCACCTGCGATGGCTTTCTGGTCGCCCAATTCCAGCAGCTGGACCTCAGCCGAATGGATTTCAGCGAGGTCTATGCCGAGTTCACGGAGGCCGCCCGCCTGCCCGATGAGATCGAGGCGAGCATGATGATCCAGCAGAAGATCGGCCAATACTACACAGTTAACGGTGCGCCATGAGGGGGGTTATGGCTCAAGTTTCTACGATCAAGCCGTATAAGTGGCGAACGATGTCGGTGTTCGAGCTCGCGGTAGCGAATGCGATTACGCACGAGGACATGCGCTCGGCCCCGCAGACCGCAGCGCGGCTCGCTCACTGGTTTCTGCAGCCGGTTGCTGACAGCCAGGTCATGGAGTCGATCGCGAGGATGCACGCGCAGGGCTGGCTTACCAGCGCCGGCCAACGCTTCTCGGATTGGCATCTGACGCCTGAAGGCATCGATACCATCACCACCCTGACCGGCGGCTCGATCCGCATGATCGACCGCGGGCAGGGCCTCATCAAAGCCTCGATTCTGATGGGTCTGGTCAACACCTCCAAGGAGCCTTCGTGATGGCAGCTCGTCCCGTCTCGGCCGCGGTTCTGGCCACTCTGGTCTTCTCCGCGATCCTGCCGCCGGCAGGTATGGCCCAGGATCAAGCGCAGTCGCGTGACCCGTTCTATTGCGAGCAGCGCCAGCTCGGCAGCTGGTTCTACTGCGATCCGAGCAAGCGGCCGAAGCCAGAGGCTGATCCAGCGACGCCGGCGGTGCCGGCGCAATCTGCCACGGCGCAGCTGGCGGCGATCACCCAGGAACTGGATGAGTTGAAGGCCAAGGCGGTGCTGGATCCCTCGACTGAGAACCTGACCTCCTACATCACCTTCCAGCGCCAGCAGCTCGACCGAGCATCGACATTCGCTGACGTTTGGAGCCGGACGATCTGGCAGAACCCGGAGCTGGATTACACGCTGCAGCGCCCGGTCAACACGCTCGGCAAGCAGACCTGGATGGATCAGCGCAAGGCCGATCGGCAGGGCACCATGGCTGGGCTCTCCGAGCGGTATGGCGTGTTCTACTTCTACTCCTCTGCCTGCGCCGCGTGCCAGGTGTTCGGGCCGATCATGCGCAGCCTGTCCGATCAGTACGGGCTCGAGGTCCTGGCTGTGTCGATGGACGGTGGCGGTAACGCCGCCTTCCCCAATTACGTGGTCGATACCGGCCAGTACGAGCGCATGGGTCTTGGCACGAACCGGCAGGTGCCGGCGCTGGTTCTGTTCGACACGGAGACCAAGCAGCCGGTGCCGATCGGCTACGGGTTGATGGCCGCTGACGAGGTGATGGGCCGCATCTACGCGCTCACGCAATCCGCGCCCGGGAGGGACTTCTAATGGATAAGCCGCCACGTCCTCGCCGGCGGCCGCTCCTGTGCCGTCTTGGCGTCCTTCTCTCTGCGGTTGCCTCCCTGCCGCTGGCGGTGGTGCCAGCGAACGCCAACGTCGGCACCGAGCTCAACACCTTCTTCAACGACATGGGCGGCGCCGCCAATGCGACCGGTCCCACCGCCTATGAGGGGCAATCCGCTGGCTACTACTCGGGCGGTTCTGTCTGGACCCGCTTCCCGCAGCGCAACGTCACTCCGGCGACGCTCAACCTGCCCTCGGTCAAGGCCGGTTGCGGCGGCATCGACGTGTTCTCGGGCTCCTTCAGCTTCATCAACTCGGACGAGATCGTCGCCATGCTCAAGGCGACGGCCAACAACGCGCTGGGCTTTGCTTTCCAGCTCGCCATCAAGTCGATCAGCCCGCAGATCTCTTCGACGATCGAGGAGTTCGCGCAAAAGGTTCAGCAGATGAACCAGTTCAACATGAGCTCGTGCGAGATGGCGCAGGGGCTCGTCGGCGGACTGTGGGGCAAGGCGCAGGGGCGCGACAGCGAGATCTGCAAGGCCATCGCCAACAGCCAGGGCTGGGCGACCGATTGGGCCAAGGGCCGGCAGCAGTGCAATGGCGGCGGCGAGCGGGAGGAGATCATCGACAGCAACAGCGATGAGGCGCTCTCGGCCGAGAGCACCAACTACACCTGGCACATGTTGAAGACGACCTATCCGAGCTTCAGCAAGGAGTTCCGCGAGTACCTGATGAGCCTGGTCGGAACGGTCATATTCGACCGGGACGGCAACGAGGGCAACGGGTCCTACCGCTATGAGGGCATCGGCGATCAGGCTCTTCTGACGGCGCTCCTCACTGGTTCGACCGACGGCACCACCATGCTGCGTTGCGATGATGACGATTGCATCAATCCGACCAGGCAGGCGTTGAATGTCTCGCCTACGGTTGCCCTTCAGAACCGCGTGTTCACGATGATCCAGAGCATGGATGGCAAGGTCCGGACGGATGCTGCGCTGACCACCGACGAGATCGGACTGCTCGGCGCTACCAGCGTGCCGCTCTACAAGATCATCACCGTGAACTCCGCGGCGAAGCTGGGCGGGATGTCACACGCCGAGATGCAGGGTCTGGCCGAGATCGTCGCTGTCGACATGCTCGAGGTCATCGCCGACCAGTTCCATTCCTACTCCTCGCAAGGTTCGGCATCGTTTCAGCGCGCGGATCCTGACAGTCTCGCCCAGTGGCGGGCGCAGATCGCTCAGGCTCGCGAGATCATGAACGAACGTGGGCAGCAGATGAACGAGCGCCTGGTCCGCACACAGGGCGTGATCGAGCGGACGCTGTTCCTCGAACGCACTCTCCGTAATTCCATCTCGCCGCAGATGTCCGCCGCGCTCTCCTTCAGCCGCTCCATGTCCTCCCAGGGCATCCAGTAAGGACCAACAGCCATGCTCGAGATCTTCACGATCGGTGGCGGTGAGTACATCGTCAATGTGCTGAACGCCGTTTCGGCATGGTGTGGGGGAGGGGGGTTCCGCTCGCTCCTGCGCGTCGTGATGGTGATCGGGCTGATGTACTCGCTGCTGGTCGTCGCTTTTTCGATGAACTGGCGCGCATGGCTCAACTGGTTCCTGGGCGCGACGCTGATGTACGGCGCGCTGATTGTCCCCACCACCAGCGTGAAGGTGACCGACCGGCTCAACCCGGCGCTGCCGGCGGCGGTAGTCGACAACGTGCCGGTGGGTCTCGCCGTGGTGGCGTCGATCTCGAGCCAGATGGGCGACTGGATGACCCGCACGGCCGAGACCGTCTTCACCATGCCTGAGGCGCTCAAGCTCAGCACCAATGGTATGATCTACGGCTCGCGCCTGTTCGACCGCACTCGCGAGTTCCGCATCCGCGATCCGCGCGCCAAGGCGAATGTGGAAGAGTACATCCGCCAGTGCCTGTTCTACGACTTCATGCTGGGTCACAAGGATATCGGCGCGGTCGCTAACTCGGCCAATCTCCTCGAGGCGATCGGGCCCGGGTCGCCGGCACGCGGGATGCGGTTCGTACTTGATGACGGCACGTCCGAGATCCGCACCTGCAACTCCGGCTATGCGACGCTCGCCAATACGACCATGACGAGCGAGACGAATGTGGGACTGCTCTACGCGGCGCGGCGTCTGTACCCGAACCTCGCCGATGCTGCCGCACGCACCAAGCTCGACACCGACTTGCCGCTGATCGGCAACGCCTTTTTCGGCAGCAGTCAGACGGCCGCTCAGCTGTTCCAGCAACGTGCGTTGGTAGATGCCTTCCTTGAAGCCCGGGCCAATCTCGGCGGCGCCGACGGGGACACCTTCTCCAGTATGCGCGCCGACGAACAGGCACGGAATACTTACACCTCGATCGCCGACCAGGCGATGACCTGGGTGCCGCTGCTCAACATCGTGCTGACGGTGGTGTTCTACGCCATGTTCCCCGTCATCTTCCCGCTGTTCCTGCTGCCGCAGACCGGCGTGCCAGCGGTGAAGGGGTACTTCACCGGCTTTTTCTATCTAGCTGCTTGGGGTCCGCTCTATGCGGTCCTGCACATGTTCATCATGGATCGCAGCGCTAAGGGGATGCAGGCGGTCACCGATGGCGCCGTCACCATGGCGACACTCGCCGACATCGATGCAGTCAACGCTGACACCGCGACGATCGCCGGTTTCATGATGATGTCGATCCCGTTCCTCGCTGCCGGCATGGCGCGGGGCGCAATGGCGATCTCTTCGCAGGCGACCTCAATGCTGGCACCGGCGCAGAGCGCGGCCGAGGCGGCTGCGGTGGAGCGGACCACCGGCAACTACTCCTACGGCAACCTCGCCTACCAGAACCTCACCGGCAATGTCCGCCAGTCCGATCAGTGGAACACCGCACCTTCGCAGATGGGTGGGTTCGGGAAGACAGGCTTCCAGCAGGCCGACGGCACCAGCGCATTCTCGACGGCGGACGGTACATCCGTTTTCGACACCCGGGGCGGTCAATCATCGCTGGCCCAAACCCCTTCGGGCAGCAGCGGCTTTTCTACCGACATGAAGCGGGCGCTTTCAGACGGCTATGGTCGAGTTCAGTCCACGCGGCAGACCGCGACAGATCGCTGGTCCGCGACAGCGACCACCGCCAGCGAGCTGATGCAAGCTGTCGAGCAGCGGCGAGGAAGCTCTGTTGAGACTGGCTCCGGCCTCAATAACAGCATTTCAGATCTTCATGATGTATCGAGCAATATCTCGAGCACGTTGCAGTCGCGCTTCGGTCTTTCCGCCAATGAAGCTGACCGAATTGCCCGAACCTCGACACTGACGGGAGACGGAAGCCTCAGTGCAGGTATACCTGGGCTCGCAGGTATTGGCGTTCGCGCCGCCGCTTTGGCGACGCGCGAAACCGGCAGGACGGTGACAGCTGAGGAAGCTCTCAGCGACATGCGCGATTACGTATCTCGTGAGAGCAACAGTAGTCAGGCGCGACAGGCTCGAGAGGACTTCACGCGCGAGACAAGTAGCAGCAGCGACAGCACAGTCAGAAGCCTCTCCAACCGGCTTGGCGCAAGCATCGAGCAATCGCGTGCGGCCTCTCTTGAAGCATCGCAGAGCGAAGAAACCTATCGCCGGATCAGCGAGGACGTCAGCCAAGCTGAAGCCCGTGGCTTCAGGCTCGATCATAATGAGACACAGGAGTTTGTTACCTACGCTCAGAACGAGCTGGCGAAGGACCCCATTCTTGCGGCTAGTGGTTGGACCCCAGGTGTTGTGGTTCCGAAGACGGCGCAGCAGGAGCAGGTGCGTGACTATATGCTTGACGGCTACATGCGCCAGCGGGTCAATGAAGTTCGCGAGGAGCTGGGGGTAGCGGTCCCGGACTTGCCGTCTGCTACGATGCAAGGTCCGTCCGTTGCTACTTCTGATGACGTCGTTGCTTGGGGCAATGCCAGGATGGCCGGTGTTCAGAGCCAAGGGCCTGACGTGGATGTTCGTGCATCATCGGGTGATCCAGACGTTGCTCGCACTGTTAGTGACCGGCTCGAGGCGAGCGACGATCGTATTATTCAATCCGGTGTGGGGCTCGGTAATGAATTGGCGAGCGGACGGCAGCAGGCACGTGCAGTCGGCGCCGAAGTAGGCGAGCGCAATCATGCCACCCTTGCTCGAACCATGCCTGGCTTGTCCAACGCGCTTGAAGCCCTGGATGGCGGCCGTAGCGGAACCAGTGCGGTGGTGCCTCTTGATCGAGGACAGTCGCCTACATTTCCTGTGAGTGGGAGGCTGTCATCTGACATGGGGCGTCGCGTCAATCCGGTCACTGAGCGGATGAGCAACCACAACGGTCAGGATATCGCAGCACCGGCAGGCACCCCAATCCGTCCAACTGCGTCCGGCACCGTGGCTCAAGTTGGCTACGATGAAAGCCGCGGCAACTACGCTGTGCTTGACCACGCTGATGGTTCGCAGAGCAAGTACTTCCACATGCAATCAGCGTCGAATTACGATGTCGGGCATGAGCTTCGTGCCGGCGACGCGATCGGGCGCGTTGGCTCAACCGGCCGTTCTACCGGACCACACCTGCATTACGAACTGTGGAAGAATGGACAGCCTGTAGATCCGCGTCGGTATGCCCTGCGCGATACTGAATGAAGGCGATCAGCCGAAGACGGTGAAGCCAATTCCAACAATCGCAAAGATCACGATTTGAAAAGCGAATAGCCGAACTTGCTTACCGAAGTCCCCGGTGTTGGACTCAGCTCGAGCGTCTGCGTCTCGGATATCGTCCAGGAGCATCATACCCATCGGGGTCGAAGGATCGTACAGATTAGTTGGGTTGTACGCGGCAGGAGGCAGTTGGTTGTCCATGTCTTTCTCCGTCGATGCCAAGATCGCAGATGGAAGAACAAAAAGCAACCATAGGTGGTTTCCACAGCTCGCTCGACTTGTCGCAATGCGGCTTTGAGCACTTTGCAAACCGCCAGGAGAGGCGTACCCGGCCTGTGCCAAAATGAGTCAGGGGTTCCGTGATGTTCCGACGTAGGCTTCGGCATCATCATCGCGGGTAAAGGAATGTTGAGGCAAGGCCCATAGCGCGGCCGCCTGTCATCGCTGCAGGGGGAGTACTCGAGGCACATGGTTCACGACGTCGACACGGTTTACCTGGCTTTGCGTGCTCGCATCCTTTCAGGCGCCCTCGCGCCTGAGACCTTGCTCGACGCGACCGAGCTGGAGCACTCCTTTGGCGTCAACGAGAAGAAGGTGCGCCAGGTTTTGAGTTCGCTATGCGGCGACGGCTTTCTTACCCGCTCCAAGTCGAATTACTCGATTGCCGTGCTGACCCATGCTGAGGTCGAGGAGTGGCTGCAGATCTTCTGCGCCTTGGTCGAGCTCGGCGCTGCCCGCCTGGTTCTTGATGGTGATCCGAAAGGCGAGAGTCTTGAGCGGATCGCGAGCAAGGACGCGTCATCGCTGCCCGCAGCCGATGAGCGGTTCTATCTATGGACGCTGGAAGTTTATTCCTCCCTCTTAGGCGGCCAGCAGGCCAAGCTCACCGAATTTGCCAATCAGCTGGTGCCGCCGATGTTCTTCCGTCTGCTCGGACTGGCTGAGTTCGGGACCAAAGAGGGCGCGAGCCTGCGGCGATTGGTCGATCAGGTTATCGAAGCTGCACGCTCTGGCCGTAACGCACGTGATGCAGCAGATGCGTGCCGGGCTCACTTCGAGGCGGTGTCACGTGCTCTCCATGCGCAGCTGGACGATCGCAACGCCGGCAGTGGTCTTGACCTGCTTGGTGGTGCTGAGCGCACGGTGGAGCGCCGGATAACCGGGCACATAAACTATCTGCGTACACCGAGCGCGCCCAAGCAGTTGCTGCCGCGGCTGCGCCCAGACCAGGTGGCGGTGGTGAAAGGTTTCCTGCCCGACTAGGCGGCCGCAAGGTCCGGCAGTTGGGCGCCAAAGGGAAGGCATTTAATCGCCTGACATAGGCGCGCGGTTTTGCGAGGATCGCGCGCGGCGATCACCTCGGGCATCAGCACGATCCAGTCTGCAAGATCGTCGATGTCGCTCGGCTGCAGGTGATGGGTCCAGGCATAGCAGACCGATACCTTGTTCAGCCCGGCATACTTGCTCATCAGCTCCTGGCTGCCGAGGCTGACGACCAGCGTTGTGAAGTATCGCTGCAACGCGAGGGTGACGGGCAGGGCAGTGCCTGCCTCGGCCGCCCGCACGATTTCGGCATGACGATGATCCAGCTCTGACTGGATCTTCGATAGGTCGGTGGTCTCCGCGCGCAGCAGTACCGCTATTTCCACGCCCGCGAGGACGTCCAGGGCGATTGCCGTCTCGGCGCGGCTTGGATCGCGCCACTCGAAATAGCGGTAGTTGTGCCCGCAAAAACCACTTCGCTCGAGGTCGCGGAAAGCTTGTGTAGCCCACGCTTGGCTGGTCTGGGTCAAGACTTGCAGCTGCTCAGGCGAGATCTTCCGTTCGCGCAGTTCGCCCCGAGCCCACCGGCAGCGCAGCGCCTCGATCTCATGATCGGCCGACGGATGAAGGTCATCCATCGTGTCGCGGAACAGGGTGCTCAGGCTTGCTCGTTTCATGGTTCCTCTTAGCGCGGATGGTGCGTGCCTTGAACCATTAACCCTATGTGGGGTCCGGTGAGAGGATCGTCGAAAACATACGCTAAGGTCAGCCGTTTGCGGCGCATAGATGACGTTACTGGTTAGGTGACGCCAGTCGCTGCGATCGAGCAGAACCGGCGAACGTCACACAAACCCTCGTTTGTGGAACGCCGGTATCGGAAGTTGTTTCTTCACTTCCCTGGCCGTTCTGCGACGCAGCCGAGCAACCAACGCCCGTCCTCGCCATCTGTGTGTCTCAGTCACAGGTGTCGCCATCGCCTCCGTTCGTGGAAGGCGCGATCCAGAAGGCGCCGGCACGTGCATTCAGAATAAAAGGATAATTCTTGAGGATGCCCATGCCGATACTGCCATGCCCCCAACTTTCTGGAACGCGCCGTTCTGAAGTGGCAACTTTGGTGAACGTCTCACCGGCCAATTCAAGCGACTCGATCCATGTTTGCCGGCTTGTAAGCACGGAGTTGTCTCCCACGAGCGACTGACCTGTGATGGTCACGCTATCGGCCGGCACAAACTGCTCCCACGCGCTGGATTGCAGTGCCAGCGAGCCCTCCTGGCCCGTGTCGATCGTCAGAGTAACCTGCTCCGAACCGATCTGGCCTTTTAGTTGTGGCTCGCCGTTAGCGCCTTTTTGCATTGCTACGGCTCTGTAAGGCGCAGGGTAAGGTGCAGGCGAGCTCTGGGCAAAACCCAACCTGATCCTTTTGCTGCACGGGTCAACGGCAATTGTCATGTTCTGCAAAACGTTCATGCCAATAATTGCTTTGACATTGCTCAACCCAGCAGAACGCAGCGCCCCTAAGTCAGCAACAACGACCTCGTCAAAGGTGAATACCACAGAACCGATAACTGTCAGCGAGACATTCTCTGCCGAGCGCCCGAGCAGGTTTGACCCGGAAGTGCCGATGGATCTGCCGTCGGCTGTTGTTTGGAGGCCTAGTTCGTCGGCAAAGGTCGCATCGATTATGCTGTTTGTAGAACCGGTATCCAGCAGAGCCAGTGTGCGTTTGCCCGCGATCTCGACTGGGATCAAAATCAGACCCCGTTCTGTCGTCTCGTAGTACGATGGAGCCCGATCTGCAGGGGCGACTGCGCTGGTTCGTATCATCCCAGATCCAGCTCGACGTTCAGGCTCCGCGATCTGCTGCCCGCTTGCGGCGGTTTGGCTGAAGGCCAACGCTGATGCCAACAGTGCCAAAGTAATTCTCATACCTGTGATCCTTCCGGGCCCACCCTCTGCATCGCTGCCGGCATTCTACCGGTCCGGCAAGGCGGAGCAGCGGTGGCAATCTGCGCAGGACTGTAAAAGGACTTAGCGGGTTCACAATAGTATGTCGGCCAAGCGCGCTCGCGCGTCGCAAACCGCATGTGGCTCCGACCTATGGTGACCCTATGAAACGCATCATTCGCTAGCTGGTAGCGAGTTTTTACCGGTATTCCGTCGGGATGGAAGATAGCCTTACAGCGCAGCGAAGACGTGCCACCTACACAATCTACATCGAGCTTCACGCTAGCCGAACCGCATTTCCAACGAAGACCCTGAGGGCTGTTTTTACCGAAATGATGTATGCCGATCCTTCTGCTTGGCGTGCGGTCGGCATAACCCGCGCGGCGTTAGAAGCGTATCGCGCAGCGGGTAAGAACAAGCTGCAAGGTATCGAACGAGCCCACCTCACAGATCGTTCGAGGATGGTTGAGCACGTGTTCAAACGCGAAACTCCGCTTACAAAAGACGAACTCTTCGCCTACTGGGAAGAGACTGATCGCGTCGTGATCTCCCTACGAACCGAGAACCGCCAGAACGTGCTCGGTGACTGGATTCCCTTCGACAACGAAGATGGTCGGCTGTTCCCCAGACTGGGGATCGGCTTCAGATACCGACATGCCATCGAAGGAGAAATCGTGCGCAGGCTGGCAGATGAAGTCGGAGCTAACACTTAGCGTACGTTTCGAATATCCTTTCATCGGCCCCCTATGTGGCCCTGGTCGACGGAGGAAGTTTTCGCCGCCGACGCTTGGCCGCTTCATGCCACTCCCGCACCACGCCGCTCGAAGGGGCAAGCTTCAGCACCTCGCGGCACGCATCATCGATCGCATCGCGGTTGTCCGGCACCTTGCCGGTTTCACGTAGGTGGCGCAGCCCGCCCACGATCAACATCAATCTGGTATAGTAGTCCACTGCCGGTACCCCGGGTTCGCTCGACAACCATTCGTTCGCAACTGCAAAAGAATCGATTTGGCTTAAAGTTGCAAGCCGATCGCAACTTCAGTCATCTCATTGCCGTCATCCGTGCTGCGGCCGAAGTGCCTCCAGGGTCAATCAGGCGAACAGCTGCAAGTGCGGTTGTGCCGGCATCGGACCGGGCTAATGATCCCCGCAGTTCATCCCCAAGGAGTACGACTGCATGAACCTGAGTGAGCTCGCCCAAGCTATCGCGACAAAAACCGGCTCGAGCCAGGCGGATGTGAAGATCACCATCGCTGCCGTGTTCGACCAGATCGCTGATGCGGCCGCTCGCGGCGAAGAGGTGTCGATCAACGGCTTTGGCAAGTTCAGCGTGAAAGATCGTCCGGAGCGCCAAGGCCGCAATCCGTCGACCGGCGAAGCAATGACGATCGCCGCTTCAAAGAAGGTGTCCTTCACCGCGGCCAAGGGTTTGAAGGACAAGCTCTGAGATAATGGGCGCCGGCGGATAAATCTGCTGGCGCCCTCCCGACTCTAAGGCGCGGGACACATCAGCCGCCATTCTCAACCTCGGGTCACGGCGTCGATCATGAACCTCCAGGTGTTAGCGGCGTCGCTTTGGAATGCCTCGCCGGATTCACCTGCGTGCACGTTCCGGATGATCTCCGCTCCAGCAAGGGTTACCTCGTCACTCGGATCTCTTAGCGCGATCAGCATCGTGCGCGCCTCGTTCTTGAGATCACCCTTCAGCTCATCATCCAGAGCGTCGTAATCGTCCACCCCACTGCGAAGCTTCGCAAGGGCGCGTGCGGCGTTGTCGAGCATTGTCATTGCAGTCTTCCCTCGCAGCTTCGGCCCTTCATGCCCGAGCATGTTTGCAAGGTGAAGCCGCCAGAACCCGGTAGGTGGCACCCGCTCCATCGCCAAGAAAACGTTCGGTTTCCGCGTTGCCTTAGAATGCTACGTTGAACATACATTCTCGAGCAAAGAAACCCGTTGCGGAAATCTGCGGCAGGTTTACGGGTGCTCAGGGTCTTTCCTTGCGGGGTAGCGGTGCTCATTGGATATGTGCGGGTGTCAAAGGCGGACGGCACGCAGACGGTGGCTCCGCAACGTGACGCGCTGCTGGCTGCTGGTGTTGATCCCGACCGCATCTATGAGGATCTAGCCTCCGGACGTCATGATGCACGGCCGGGACTTACTGATTGTCTCAAGGCACTTCAGCCAGGCAACACGCTCGTGATCTGGAAGCTTGATCGACTAGGCCGAAATCTGCGCCACCTGGTCACTACCGCGGACAACCTGCGATCTCGCGGAATCGGGTTGAAGGTACTGGCCGGTGCCGGCGCTCAAATCGATACTACCACCGCGAATGGTCGACTTGCTTTCGGAATCTTTGCGGCGTTCGCGGAGTTTGAGCGTGAGCTTATCTCGGAGCGCACTCAGGCGGGTCTTGCCGCCGCTCGTGCACGTGGAAGGTTGGGCGGCCGCCCCGCAAGATGGATCGTGCGACGCTCGCCATGGCGATGGCGGCCATGTCGGATCCGAAATCTGTCGCAGCCGACGTCGCAAAGCGGCTCGGTATAACCACCACTACGCTTTATACCTACGTGAATGGGGATGGGACGCCAAAGGCGGCAGGACAGGTACTGCTCAATGCTGTCTCGTATTGATGGCGCGAACGTCGGGATCAGGCCGTACCTCACCGTCACCACGGCTTCCCACTTCCGCGCACCTACGGAATCATGTTCGACACCAAGCTGCAACGTATAAACTTGATCGTCATCCTCCTGCGCGCCACAGTTCGGCATCATTGCCGTTGTTCAGCCTGAGACGACCGAGCACAGCGATGGCCGTAACAACAGGGTCTCACGTGAGAAATATTGCTGCAATCGCCCTCGCCACCGCTGTTCTTTCTGGATGCAATATCCTCGATAACACAATCGAAGGGCGCAATGGCGTCGTCTACGATGTCGAGCATCAGGATCTGGGAGAAGTGGTTCTCCCTTCCAATAGCGACCTGAGGATGCTTGATGGTGATCTTGAAAAGTATTCAGCCAACCTCTGCGGTTTGAACGACGAAGCGGATGATCCACCTAGGCGTTGTGATGTCTTCGTGCAGGCCGAGCCAACTAGTCAGCTAATCGGCTACGTGGTGCTTCTAGAGACCGATGAAGGCGTAGAGATCGGTACTTCGTTCGAGACCAATTCCGACCTCGGCGAAGCTTCAAAGAGCTGCTGGATCAATGACACAATTCATCAGCCTGGGCATGACAACGATCAATTAGTCAGATCGTCGGCAAAGCCGTTCAATGGCCAGATAATGTATACTGCGTGGGAGCGTAGCCCTCGCGATTGGGTGTTAAGTGACTACGACTCAAGCGCCCCAGTCCGTTTTGACATTTCGGAAGTCACAGGCACCTGGTATATCGAACGAACAACCGACAAGTTACGCATCACGCAAGATCGATTTAATTTCTGCTACCGTGATGTCGTCATCGATGAGGTATTCACTAGTGCCATATCTTTCGTAAAGCGTAATCCTTCGTAGGCGAGCCAGCAGAGGCGTTATGATGAGCACCTTTGGGTTTGGTATAATCGCTGGCGTTATTCCTGCGCTGTTCATCGCGGGAATGACTGCGAATACGCGCTTCCCCCTAAAGACCGCGATCTTACTGGTGGGTGTGATTGGCTTTTTGTTAGCACCTCCTCTTCTCGAAGGAATCCCCGACTTCATACTCGGCCTTTGCGCTCTCCCGGGTCTCCTGTGGATTTTGAAGCGTGGGGAAATCAAGCAGCAACAGCAAGAACAAGTCGATAAGGCGGCTGAAGCTGCTGAACTTATTGAGCAGAGCAATTTGGTGCGCAGGGCAGCGGAAAATCAGAAACGGCTCTGGCTGGAGGATTTAAGAACCAACTTCCCTCATCAGGTCACGGGTATAATTATTAGTAAGCCTACGACCACGACTGGCGTGCTAGTGGTGGATCATTCCGAAAATGTACTTCGTCTATTTGGCTACAGGACCAATGACGCGTTCACTGTCGAGGTGACTGCTGCCGTTCGTGCAACAGACATTCTCTCAGTCGAGATCGTAAGGCCTTCGACCAAAAAGCGTGTCAGGCGGATGGAAGCTGTTCCGGTAGTCACCTCGCAGAAGAAGAGCCCTGTCGCGAGAGGGCTGGTCGGCGGAGCTCTTCTCGGGCCGGTCGGCTTAGTCGTGGGAGCTGCTTCGGGGATAGGCAGAGACGTTTCCACAAAGATCGAAGAGCACGTTATCTGGGATGAGGTTGATGCCCCCGGCCCAGCGGTGCTTCACATCGGTACGACCATTCTCGATAGTCCGCTCATCAGGTTCAAGCCGGAACGCGAGCAGGATGCTGAAGATTGGCTCCATAGGATCAAAGCCTGGCAAGCGAGCTCTTCAGCCGCCCAAGCGATAACGGAAAGCGTGTTGCCGCTAATTAGAAAAGACACTTTCTCCGCCAGTTAGAGATGTCACCGGTTGTGGCAGCAGGGGCAGCGTGGAGCATTCCACATAGCGCAGCGCTGACCCTGCTGAGGCGCAAGATCTGTGGGAAAGTGCGTTGGACCCGCTGCATCAGCAGCGGGCTCGGTCAGCTGGGTTGTAGTTGCGTGTGGGCATCGAGCGGACAGTCGTTTCCGCCGATCACCCAAGCTGTTCAATGCGCGAGAACTTCAGATCGGCGAGGCTCCGGTCCAGCAGCGGATCGCCACCGTAGGAATATCCCTCGACCGTTTCGAGAAAGCCATCGTCCCCCCACAAGAGCACGCCTAGTCCATGCTCGATGCCTTCAACTTTGAAGGAGCCGCCCTTTTGACCGACCGGTATCGGGCTGCAGAGCGAACGATCTACCGAAACTCTCGTGTAGAAGCCATGAGCGGTGTTGATACGATCTATGACCTTGCTGGCGTTCACCTGATCAAGAAACTTCCCCGCCTCATTTCCGAACAAAACAGAGATTGCATTTAAGGCAGACCTCTCGAAGTTGGTGAGCTCAGGGAATGGAGGACAAGCGGGTAGCGACGCGAGCGGTTCGCTGATCCAGCCCCGCCGATTTAGTGTTTCAGGTATCATGCCACAGTTGTAGCGCGGATAAGCCATTGGCCAAACCGTCGTGTTTGGAGCGACGGTCGACCTCAAACTGGCTGGCTACTGCACGTACTCACTCAAGCCGCGAGCAATCAGCTCGTCGTTGGACAACCGAGGGCCGCGCGGAAGCGGCGGCCGGCCGCGACGTGCCGGCTTCGCCTTGTCGGGCTGTGCCGGCCTGGCGAACACGCCGAAGGATTGCGAGCTGCGCGCTGGCTCGCTGTTGTTCCGCTTGCGGTGGTGCGGTGCCACCTCCTGCATGAGCCGTGCGACCTCAAGAGCGGCATCGAGATGCTTGTTGTCGACGATCGCGGCCTGGTTCACCCGGCGCATCTTGTCGAATACGGTGTAGGGGAGGGCACGTCCCTCATGGCGGATCTCGATCCGGCCATCAGGATACTCGCACACCTCCACCCGCTTGCGCGCGAGTGCCTCGCTGACCGGCGTCGGCTCGAGGATGAACATCGCCTTGTTGTAGTGCAGCGTCAGCGCTCCGGTGACGGTCCGCTGCTCGCGCCAGACCATCTCCGCGTCGACGTTCTCGTGCGGCGCCAGCGGGCGATGCACGTCGCGCGGGTCCAACGCAGGCCGGGCGAACTGCCGGTTGTGCCGCTCCATGTAAGTCGGCAGGAAGGCGTTGGCTTCCACGATGCTGCAGATGCCCTCGAGCCGCATGGCCTTGACCAGGCGATCTTGCAGCGTTGCGTTGACCCGCTCAACCCGGCCCTTGGCTTGCGGCGAATTGGCGCAGATGATCTCGATGTTGAGAGCATCCAGCGCTCGTCCGAGATGGCTCATCCCGTCGCCGTCCGCCGTCGCCATGTTGTTGCGAAACGCGCTGTGCTTGTCCGAATACAGCGCGACCGGCTTGCCGTGCCGTTCGATATATGTGCGCGTCGCGCGCATGTAGGAGAAGGCGCTCTCGCTCTCGACCATCTCGAGATGCATCAGCTCGCTGGTCGCGTCGTCGATATAGACCAGCAGGGTGCATTGCGGGCCGCGATCCTCGAACCACCAGTGCTTCGAGCCATCGACCTGGATCAGCTCGCCACGGCAGTCCCGCCGGTAGCGGGGCTGATAAGGGCGAGGGCGACGGGCAGCGCGGTTCTTCCACAAACCATCCGCGATCATCCACTTGCGCAGCGTCCCGTGCGAGATGGTGATCTCGTGCCGTTCAGCCAGATACTCGGTCGCCAGCGTCGGACCGAAATCACTGTAGTGCTCTCGTACCAACGCGATCACGCGAGCCCGGAACTCGCTGCTGAAGCTGCGGTTGCTGGGACGGCCGCGCTTCCAGGACACCAGCGCCTCAGGTCCACCAGCGCGCAACCTGTCCCGCAGCCGGTAGACCTGCCGGCGGCAGACGCCGATCAGCTCGGCTGCGTCCTCGATCCTCAGCTCGCCGCGGTCGAACCGCTGCAGAGTATCGTAGCGTCCAAGCTCACCATGGCTCATTGTCACCACCGTCATAAGCATCTCCCGACTTCGGGAGATCATGCCACTCAGACCGCAAGCGCCGCGAGCCGTCCTCGGTGTGACGTCTCTAACTTGCGAGGGGTGACATCTCTAACTTGCGCCTACACGATAACGGAAAGCGGCGCGTCGATAATGTATCTTATGTAAACTCAGGCTCTGAGTTGCGCCGCACGCAACACCTGATGCACTCTGTGCGTTTGAGCCTGCGGCTGCTCCGGCGCATACCGGCATTGCCTTTCAGGCATCCTCTCCCAAACTTTTCAAGCCCGGCCGGCAACGGTCGGGTTTTTCTTTGTCGGCGCTAATGCAAGAAACGGCTCAGGTTCACAAGGCTGATTTGTAGTTTGCTAAGCACGCGTTGGTGATCCCGTGCGGTATGCCCGAACCGATACTTGGACCGATGCGCCTGGGATTAAGGCGCTTCGCTAGACAGCCTCTCTCAAACCTAGAAGCCCGACCAATGATGGGCGGGCTTCTGGTTGACTTGCGAGATCACGAGCTAAAGCTCAGTCCGCGTAAGAACGGCACTCAGGCCGGTTCAGCAACCTTCTCGGCGGAAGCTACAGTCTTTGCTGCTGGAGCTGCTCTCGGCTTCCGGCCAGGCTTCGGCGCAACCTTTTGACCAGGGCGCTCACCCGGCTTGCGGCCCAAACCGATGCTCTTTGCCAACGTACGGCGCTTTTCGGCATATTCCGGCGCGACCATCGGGTAATCGGCCGGCAGGTTCCAACGTTCGCGGTACTGCTCCGGCGTCATGCCGTACTGCGTCATAAGGTAGCGCTTGAGCATTTTCATCTTCTTGCCGTCTTCGAGGCAAACCAGATAGTCGGGCTTTACCGAAGCTCGGATCGATACAGCTGGTTCAGGCCGTTCAACCACCGGCTCGCTCACGCCGAGACCCTGAAGAGCGCCAAAGACGTTCTGAATCAAGGTCGCGACGTCAGCGACGTTCACGGTATTGTTGGTGACGTGCGCCGCAACGATATCGGACGTGAGTGCGATCAACGTTTCAGACTGATCGGCATCTGTAGATTTCATGATGACCCTAGCTTTGTTTCGGCCATTGCCTGTCCAGCAATAGCTCCGGTGATGTTGTGCCATTGATCGCCAAATGCAACACCGGATTACTGTCACCATGCAGACACTTCGGTATCTAAGTAGTCAAAGCTCACTTACGATGGTGTAACCTCTTCATAGCATCCGGCCCGGCGAAGCTGGCGAACGATCCCGTTGAACGCGGCGGTGACCCCTTGAGCCCGACCGATATCGTTCTCCTGTGCTGCGGCATCCCAATAGAGCGTAAGCGGCCATGGTTCGGGGCAATGGGGCAGGAGGCAGCGCAGCGCCAAACGCACTTCAGCAACGTCGACCCGAGCTTCCGAACAGCGTGACACGCCACAGCGCAGGATATGCACGGAGAGCGCGATCACGATCCGCTGGTGCCTCGGCAACTGGGACATGGATCAATGAAAGTCATGCGACTTGAAGCGCACGACCTCCTCCGGATCCATGCCGTCAGCATGGGGCGGCCAGTAGCAGTTGCGCGGCTCGGGGCTCCACCCCTTGTCCCCGCGATCGGGCGAGCCAGGATGCTGGGCTGCATCGCCCCGCCCGGTCTTGTGCGGGAACGACATATTGCCGACCTGGTGCAGCAGATCACCATGATCGATGATCCGGTCGCAGATCACATGGATAATCTCGCCTTCCTTCTGCACCCGGCCTTTCAGACCGACCATGGAGGCCGACATGATTGTGCGCCGCTGCGCCTCGAACCGATCCGGCCACAGGATCCCGTTTGCTATGCCGGTCTCGTCCTCGATGGTGATGAACAGCACGCCCTTGGCTGAGCCGGGCTTCTGCCGCACCAGGACAATGCCGGCGACCTCGACATGGCGGCCGTCGCGAATGGTGGCGAGGTCCGCGCACCTGGTCACGCCGCGCCGGGTCAGCTCGTCGCGTACGAAGGTCAGCGGATGCGCCCGGAGGGACAGCTGCAGCGTGCGGTAATCCTCGATCACCTCACGCCCATCAGTCAGGGGCCGTAGCGCCACGTCGGGCTCCACCCCTTCCGCGCTGAAGGTCTCGGCATCGCGATCGGCCGCTGCGAACAGCGGCAGCGGCGCCTCTCCCAGCCCTCGCACCTTCCATAATCCCTGCCGCCGATCGGCGCCGAAGCTGTGGAAGGCATCGCCGTCGGCGAGCTTCTCGATGGCTGCTCGCTGCACGCCTGAGCGGCGCCAGACATCCTCGACGCTGACGAAGGCGGTCGTGCTACGCGCACCGACGATCCTCGCACCATCGGCGTTGGACAGGCCGCGGATTTGCCGCAGCCCAAGCCGCACCGCCAGGTAGCGGCCGCCGGTCCGCTCCAGCGTGCAGTCCCACCGGCTCGCGTTCACGCAGGGCGGCCGCACCTCGACGCCGTGCTCGCGCGCGTCGCGCACGATCTGCGCCGGCGCGTAGAACCCCATCGGTTGCGCGTTCATCAGCGCGGCGCAGAACACGTCGGGATGGTGGTGCTTCATCCACGACGAGGCGTATGAGATCTTGGCGAAGGAAGCGGCGTGGCTTTCCGGAAAGCCATAGGAGCCAAAGCCCTCGAGCTGGCGGAAGGTGCGCTCGGCAAACTCACGCGGATAGCCGCGCTCGACCATGCCGTTGACCAGCTTTTCGCTGAAGTGACTGACCCCGCCGGTGAACTTGAAGGTCGCCATGGCGCGGCGCAGCTGGTCTGCCTCCGCCGGTGTGAACCCGGCGCCGACAATGGCGACCTTCATCGCCTGCTCCTGGAAGAGCGGCACGCCGAGCGTCTTCTCCAGCACTGCCCGAAGTTCGGGGCGCGGGTACTCCGGCTTCTCCAGCCCTTCCCGCCGGCGCAGGTACGGATGCACCATGTCGCCCTGGATCGGCCCCGGGCGAACGATCGCCACCTGGATCACCAGATCGTAGAACCGGCGCGGCTTCATCCGCGGGAGCATTGACATCTGCGCCCGGCTTTCGATCTGGAAGGTGCCGAGCGTGTCAGCCTTCTGGATCATCGCGTAGACCGCCGGATCATCGTCCTGCAGGTCCTTCAGCTCGACATGCAGACCCTTATCCGCCTCGAGCATGTTGAAGGCGCGGTTCATGCAGCCGAGCATTCCCAGGCCGAGCACGTCGACCTTCATGAACTTCAGCGCATCGATGTCATCCTTGTCCCATTCGATGATCTGGCGATCTTCCATCGCCGCCGGCTCGATTGGCACCAGGTCATCGAGCCGGTCGTGGGTGAGCACGAAGCCGCCGGGATGCTGGCTCATGTGCCGCGGCACGCCGATCAGCTTGCTGGCCAGCTCCAGCGTGAGCCGCAGCCGGCGATCGGAGATGTCGAGGTTGAGCTCGTCGACCTGCTTCTGGCCGACGCCCTCGGCCGACCATCCCCAGACCAGGCCGGCCAGCGAGGAGGTCAGGTCCTCCGGCAGGCCGAGCGCCTTGCCGACATCACGGACCGCACCCCGCGCCCGGTAGCGGGTGACCACGGCGGTCAGCGCCGAGCGGGTCCGGCCATAGGTCTCGTAGATCCACTGGATGATCTCTTCGCGGCGCTCATGCTCGAAGTCGACATCGATGTCCGGTGGCTCACGCCGCTCGCCCGAGACGAACCGCTCGAACAGCAGCTCATGCTTGATCGGGTCGATCGAGGTGACGCCCAGCACAAAGCAGACGCAGGAGTTGGCGGCCGAGCCACGCCCTTGGCACAGGATCCCGCGCCGGCGCGCCTCGCGCACGATCGCGTACACAGTCAGGAAGTAGGGTGCGTAGCCCAGCTCCTCGATCAGCCGCAGCTCGTGCGCGATCTGCTTCGTATACGCCGCAGGCACGTCGCCATCGAACATTCGGTCGACTGCCTCGGTCGCCAGCTGCGCCAGCGCCTCCTGCGCGCTCAGGCCATCGATCAGCTTCTCATGCGGGTACTGGTAGGCGAGCTCACCCAGGTCAAAGGTGCAGAGCCGGGCGATATCGACGCTCGCCTGCAGCGCGTCGGGATAGGCTCGGAAGCGGCGAACCATCTCGTCTGGTGATTTCAGCGCCCGGTCCGCGTTGACCTCGCGCCGGTAGCCAAGCTCGTCGACAGTGCATTTCTCGCGCACCGCCGTCACCACGTCCTGCAGCAGCCGTGCGCCAGGCTCATGGTAGAGGACGTCCCCGGTCACCACCGCGCGCACGCCGGCGCCGCCCGCCTGCCGCGCCAGCGCGTCGATCCGCACCGCATCGCCGGGCCGCCGGCGCTGGAACAGCGCCATGTAGCCACGCCGGCCATAGACTGCCTTCAGGTCTGCCAGCGCCGCCAGGTTCTCCTCGTCGGCTTCGTGCGGCAGCAGGATGCCAATCACGCCCTCCGACCAGGACTGCAGGTCATGCCAGTGGAGCAGGCAGCCGCCCTTCCCTGCGCGCTGTTTTCCGACGGTCAGCAGCCGGGTGATGCGTGACCAGGCCGGACGATTGGTCGGGTAGAGCAGCAGACGGCGACCGCAGGACAGATCCACGCGCGTGCCGGCGATCGAGCGCACACCGGTGACCTTCTGCGCCTCCCATGCGCGGACGACGCCGGCGACCGTGCCGATGTCGCTGACGCCGATCGCCGGATAGCCGAGCACCGCCGCCGCCGCGAACAGCTCCTCCGGACTGGACGCGCCGCGCAGCAGCGAGAAGTGGGTCAGCACCTGCAGCTCGATATAGTGGCTCATCCGAACACACCGTGCAGCCACCAGCTGAGATCGCCGGTCTGGTCCTCGAACCCGTCACCCCGGCGGAATACCCAGTGGCGGCCGCCCTGCTCGTCCTCGACCCGGTAGTAGTCGCGCACGGCCCAGACCTCGCCCTCGCGGCGCCACCATTCGCCATGCACGCGCTCGGGCCCGTCGCCGGCGACCACCTTGTATGGCTTGCCGCGCCACTCGAACCGCTTGGGTGGCTGATCCGGCATCAGCGCCATCACGCGCGAGAGTGGCTCCGGACGGACGAACAAGCGGATCGGGCGCGGCCACTTGGGCCACTCGCCGGGAATCTGGTTGGGGTCTGAGCGGGTGACGGCACGCTCGGGCACATGACTCTCAACCGGCGCGATCCGGAACACGGAGTCAGCGCCGATGCGCCCGGCAATCACATCGACCAGACGCGAAGGATCACGCACCACCGTGTCCCCGGCGAGGATGGCGCCGAGGTCGACCGCATCGAGCGGCTCGGTATGCGGCGCGGTTAGCCAGAACTGCTCCACGCCCATGCCCGGGTCGATTCGCTCAATCCGCAGCTTCAGCAGTCGCAGCAGGTGCGGGACGTCGCGGGTCGGCCGCGACGTGCCAATCGCCACTACCTGCTCGCTGCCATCGACCCGCAAGCCCGTAAGCCGCAGCGAGCGCGCCCCCAATCCCTTCGCCTGCAGGACCACGGCAAGGTCCGCCAGCAGGTCGCCCATCACCTGCTCGATCGCTTCGGCCGTGCCGATCGGCTCCAGCAGCCGGCGCTCGACCTGCGGCACCTCCACGTCCTCGCGCGGAGTGATCGGCTCCGCCACCGCGCCTGATGCCTGATCGAGCCGGGTGATCGCCGGCAGGCCAAGCCGCCGGGCCAGCGGCCCGCGCGCGACCGGCAGCAGGTCGCTGATCCGCTCGAAACCGAACTTGCGCGCTGCGGTTAGCGCCGTCGGCACAAGGCGCAGCGCGGCGATCGGCAATGGGCCGAGCGCATCGACAGCGCCGCCGGGTGCGGCAACCTGGATGGGATCACCGCGCCCGAAGCGAGCGAGCGCATGGGCGGCGCCAGGTGTGTCTGCGACACCGATGCGAGCGGTGAAGCCGATCCGGCGGCAGAACGCCAGGAGCCGGCGGCAGAACCGAGCCTCGCCGCCATGCAGATGCGCGCAGCCGGTAAGATCGATCCAGATGCCATCGTGAGGCGTGACGGCCGCCACCGGCGACCAGCGCCGGATCGCCTGCAGCGCGAGCCGATCGAGCATCGCTGCATCCGCCTCGGGCTCTGCCGGGCGAAAATCGAGATCGGACACCATCGCTCGGGCATGGGTCGCGGCCATGCCAGGATGGATGCCGAGCGCCTGCGCGCCCGTGCAGGCGGCCACCACCTCCTCTCGGCGGCCCACCTTGCCGACGAGCGCCAGAGGCGCCGCTGCAGCGTCCTGGACGCTAGCGAGGGACGACGGCTTTGCCATGGCAGCCGATGCCGCCTTGTAGGGATGCGGCGCTGCTTCGGACCGGCGGCCAAGCTCGCGCATCTGCGGCTGAGCGTGGGCCGGCAACTCGGCAATCTGCGCGGCCAACTCCTCGCGGGTCGGCGCGCCGTCACGAGCCCAGCGAGCACCTGGCCGCCAGCCTCCGCCCCGCGGCACCGAACAGGCACCCGGGTCGTCACCCACCGGCAGTTGCAGGACTGTCGCTCTAGGCAGCTGCGGAGTGGACCGCTCCAACCGTCTCAGCCGTTCGATGGCCAAGTCCGGCAGGAACAGCGAGACGACCCGTCTCATCACTGCCCTCCACAATCAGGGAGAAGGATGCGCCGCTACGCTGCCGGGTCAGCTCCACCAGCCACCGCCCTCTTCCCACACCCGCGACTTCCAATCGCTCGGACGCCGCTGTGCTGATCTTCCACCGCGTCCACGCGGCGGAAGGCTCGGCGAACGGATCCTGGTCACGCCCACGCCGCCGGCGGAGTAGCAGCACTGGCAGGCCGGCTTCTGCCGCCACCAGCTGCAGGCGCCGTGTGGCAACCATCGATACCCGGTTCGCCTCGGCGACGATCGCGGAAGGTGTGCCGTCCCTGACAGCATCCTCCACCACGGCCAGCAGTGCAGCATCATCCGCCGGCTGAGCGAAGATGACGCTGGCCGAAGGCAAGCCCGCCTGCGCCAGCGCAGGCGGGTACAGATCACTCCGGCAGCTCGCCCAGAGCACCGGACCGCCTGCAGCTGCTGCCTGGCGGGCAGCGATGCCGGCGAGGAACAGCGTTGCCGCCGCTTCATCGACGAGCGACGCGCTACCGGCAGTTGCTTCATGGAGTGCGCCTGTACGCAGCCCCCCTGCGCCCAGGCGGGCATCAATTTCGCTGATACCGAACGGCAGAACTGGATAATCCGCTGCCGGCATAGCGGCAGCGCGCAGCTCAGCTACGCTCGACGGGAGGGATGCAGGGGCGGCGGACATCATGCTCTAAGACTCTATGTGTTCCCTTTATGTTCCGCCACTCGGCGGCATCGGTCAAGGTCCGGGATCCTACGATCTCGCGTTTCCGGTGGAGAGGCATGATCGCTTCGCTGAATCACCGGCGGACGACTGATTCAAAAAGCTCGTTGGCTCTCGCGCGGCCGATCGGCGAGATGCGCGCACATGGGTGAGCAAACAGATTTGCGAGAGCACTGGCGAGCAGTGGATGCCAAGCGCAACATCGCCCGAGACTATGAGCTGCTGGTGACCACCGACCTGTTTGGCTGGACGGTGGTCGAGCGCCGTTGGGGCCGGATCGGCACCGCAGGCCAGCGCAATCGCAGCAGCTTCGCCGACTGTCAGGATGCGGCGCGCCTGGTGGCGTCCATCCGACAGCGCCGCGCATCGGCGCACCGCCGGATTGGGACAGAGTATAGGCGTATACAGGTGTAAGCTGGGCGGGATGGCAGAGACATTCCAGGTGAACCGAACCAGCAGTTCGCGCTTCGTCTGGCTCAGCTAATCATCTTGGATGTAATCACGTGCGTCGATTGTTACGCCGGCTCCGCTCTCCTTGATGAAGCGCTCCAGCAGGTACGCGTGACCTGAACCGTACAGCACGAGAACCCGTTCGCCCGGTCCGAGAACCTCGCGGAGATTGTTGAATATCCGCAGGTTGCGAGCATACCATGCCCCTACCCACGCAGCGCCTGGGTTTGCCCCGTCGGAACCGAAGCTGGCTATCTCGAAGTAAGGCCGATGAGCTTGCTCTCGGGCTTCTGGACTGTTCAGATCAGAGTACCACTGACCGACCGATTGTTCGCGCATTCTGCCGGCGATCCGATCGGCCTCTGCTTGCCCATCCCTGACGAAAGCACCGAAGCGGTCTTCCTGGCCGTGCTGATTGGCCCAAGCGATGAAGTCGTACTGCCCCGGATCACCTGGGGCGCTTTCATTCCAGTCGATTGCATACACCTGACGGTGGCCGAGCTTTTTGGCTAATCGCAGGCCGATTTGATCTCGTTCGTTGGCCGTGAGGCTGAGCTCGCCTGATAGGTAATCGGCGTAACGACGATCTAGTCCCGACTGGTTGGTTCGAGCCCACTCTATAGCGATCCGGGTGGGACGCCACTCGGCGAGGCCATCAACTAGTTGCTCAATTTCCTGCTGCCTTCCGGGGGTAAGCACGTCTTCAATTGGCAGGTTGATGAGGTCGCGGTTGTTATTTGCGAGGTGATGCGAGCCCACCAGCATGATCTGAGGTCCAGGCATCTCGCCTCCTTCCTGACAAAGAGCATTGCCTCCGGTCACAGCAAGTCCGACCGCCAGAATAAATGATGGTAGCCAACGTCTCGTCATGGAGGGTCCTCCCAGTGTGTTACCCGCATAACACGCTACCGACACTTACGAGTCAACCTCCACAATCCTCGGCGCTGGATCGAGAAAGCGGATGTCGAGCGAGCGATGCAGGCAATGCCTGCTATTTTGCAGACGCCGGAAGACCGCTCTGCAGCTTACACCTCACCTCGGCCATTGGGGTGCCCAATCCTCCCTCCGGACTGCAGACGTTCGGTCAGCAAGGCAGTGCGCCCGCAATCAAGAGGGGGAGTGCAGCGTGTCGAGTGTAGAGGTCGCGCCACGATGGAGGAAGGACTGCCGCACCTTCCGAGCTGCCTCACATCAACTGTGCTGTTGGCCTCAAAAGTATCTCGTTCAGAGTGAGGCGCTTTGGTCGTCCAAGGGCAAAGGCGATCACTTCCGCGATGTCCTCGGGCGGCACTGCCACATTGTCACGGTAATCCTGAGCAGCCTTCTTGCTCTCGCGATGGCTGATATGGTCGGACAGTTCGGTGGCGACGGCACCCGGCTCGATGACCATCACGCGGATGTCCGGCTGCAGCTCGACGCGAAGCGCCTCCGACCAGCCATTGATCCCCCATTTGGTCGCTGCGTAGGCGGCAAAGCCTGCGGGAGCGACCCGGCCGGCGACCGAGGAGATGTTTACAAGATCGCCGCCTTTCACGCGAAGCTGATCCAGGAAGACCTCGGTTGCCGTCATTGCGCCGAGCAGGTTCGTTTCGATCATCTGGCGATGCTCAGATCGTTTGTCTGATGCGAAAGGAGCAGTCAGCATGACACCGGCATTGTTGATCAGGACATCTGCGCCGCCAAGCTCGTGCTGAACGCGCTGCGCTGCAGCTACCATCGACTCACGATCGGTAACGTCCGCCTGGACGGCGATCGTGTCGGCGCCGAGTTCGTCAGCCAACAAGGTAAGCCGGTCAAGGCGCCGCCCAAGCAATGCTGCTTTGTGGCCTTGCGCCACCAGGACGCGGGCTAGAGCCTCGCCAATCCCGGAAGACGCACCTGTGATAACCGCAACGCGGTTTGCGATCGTCATATCCGTTCTCCGATATTCAGTGGGGTCGAGCCGCCCGCGAGGAGCGGTTCAGTCAAAGCGCGTTGTCGGTCGATCGAGACAATGCTTCATTGTCCTTGATCGCCTTCAGCCGTTCCTCGACGACCGGCGTCAGGACTGCGATGGCATCACTTCCCGCAAGGAACAGCTTCAGCGGCTTGTCCATCGCCGCGATCGTAACCAGCGCCTGACCAAGCTTGTCGGGATCGCCCGGTTGAGCGCCATCATATTGGGACCAGGTGTCGCGTGCCGATGCGCCGGCATAGTCCTCGATGCGGGTCTCGACGTAGGAGACGCTGCCTTGGTCGAGCAGCCTGGTCCGGAAGAAACCGGGCTCGACGATTGTCAGGTGGATGCCGAACTTCTCGACCTCTTGGGCGACCGACATGGACAGGCCCTCGACAGCGAACTTCGCCGCGCTGTACGCGGAGGTCTGGTTCTGGCCGGTTCCGCCTGCGACCGAGCTGATGTTGATGATGTGGCCACGACGCTGCTTGCGCATTACCGGCAGAGCGGCCTGCATGAGGTTGATCACGCCATAGAGATTGGGTGCGAGCTGCTTCTCGAAGTCCGCCGCCGTGAAATCCTCGAAATTGCCAAGGACCGCGTTGCCGGCATTGTTGACCAGGACATCGATCCTGCCGAAGCGTGCGACGGCCTCGTCGATGGCTCGATCTGCCTGCTGGCGATCCGTGACATCGAGCTGCACCAAGGCAAGGCGTTCGTTTTCGGCATCAGCGAACGCCGAACGCAGCTTGTCCATGCTACGTCCGGTAGCGACGACGCTATCACCCGAAGCGAGAGCTGCTTTCACGACGCTGGCACCGATGCCGCTGTTTGCGCCGGTAACGAACCAAACCTTTGAACTCATCGACCATCTCCATCGCACTGTCATGTGGATGGGATAGCGAGTGGCACTTGTTCCATAAGCGGCCTATCGGTGAACGAGCTTTTGCCCCGAGGTTCACAATGGACAAGAACCAGCTTGATGGCCTGTTGGCCTTGAAGCTCGTCGCCGAGACTCGCAACTTCTCCGCCGCGGCCAAGTCGCTCAGGGTGTCCCCGTCCGCTGTCAGCAAGATGATCAGGCAGCTTGAGGAGCGACTTGGGGTGACCTTGCTCACTCGGACTACAAGGGCCACTAGCCCGACCGAGGCAGGTGAGCGGTTTCTGCAGCAGGCGGGCCCGGCGCTTGAAGTGATCCTTGCGGCGATGACGGACGCTGGGAGCTCCGCCGAGAGGCCAAGAGGACGATTACGGCTGAACGTGCCGCAATTGATCTATCCCAATTTTCTGAGGGACACGGTCGCGAGCTTTGTCGACAGATACCCGGACGTATCGGTGGAAGTCTGCATTGAGAATGCCGCCTCCAACATCTTCGAGAGAGGATTTGATGCGGGCATCCGCGTGTCTGACATCTTAGAAAAGGATATGATCGCGCTAAAGCTTCTCGGGCCCGTTCGGTGGAGAGTCGCGGGCGCCCCTGAATATCTCGAGAGGTACAATCGTCCTCGGCAGCCGCAGGATCTGCTTCTTCACAATTGCATCTGCGTTGGCAGCGGGGATCAGATCTACGATCGCTGGGAGTTCGAGACCGATGGCCGCGCGTTCGCCGTGCAGGTGAAAGGCTCGTTCATCACCAACGATGCGACATTGGCGACCGAGGCGGCTCAAGCTGGCGGCGGTTTGCTCTATACGAATGAGGTCGCACTCTCCGACAAGATAGCGTCCGGACAGCTGGAGGTAGTCTTGGACGAATACGCGACGAACAGCATGGGTATCTACCTCTACTATCCGCGGCGATCTCAGGTGCACCCGAAGCTGCGAGCATTCATCGAGCACCTTCAGGGGATGAAGACCTCTGATTCTCGCCCATAAGCGGACAGGCTGCAAACCACCCATCTCCGACGACCCGGCCACGGCCGCGGCCGCGCCCAGACATACTGATGTTGGATGCCGGCTCCGCTACTTCACTGTGGCGCGTTCCCGTCACGGTCAGGTACACCGTCGCCATGTGCAATCGAGCTCGCTTCAAGGGTGAACCAGAAACGCTGTTCGGCGCGACCAGCGAGTTATTCGCCGAGCGGCCGCGCGACAACCGCTTCAACCCGCAGGAGCTGCGGCCCAAGAGCCGCAACTACGTCATCCGCGAGGATGAAGGCGGCCGGCGAGGTTGGGACGTGATGACATGGGACGTGCTGGGCGGTCAGGCATCCTGGCCGATGACCAACGTCCGGAACCTGAAGCTGCCGCAGTGGCGCAAGCTGGCCGAAAAACCGGAGAACCGCTGCCTGGTCCCGCTCACCGAGTTCGCCGAGTTCACGCCTGAGAAGCATGACCTCGGCGATGGCAAGCCGCCGCTGAAAGGCGAGATGTGGTTCTCTGTCACCGATCAGCCGGTGTTCGCCGTCGCCGGGTTCTGGCAGGCGACCAAGGACGGCGGCTCATTTGCCATGGTCACCTGCGATCCCAACGAACTGGTCGCGCCGATCCATCCCAAGGCGATGATCACCATCCTCAAGCCCGAGGATTGCGACAAGTGGCTATCTGGTAGCTACCAGGATATCCTCGACCTCCAGCGCCCCTACGATGCCAGCGCAATGGAGGTTCAGGGCCCTGTGTTCCCCACCAGGCAGAAAGCCGGCGCCTGACCATAGCGACGCCTCCACCTACCCGAAGCACCTTAGCCTCCCCTCCCCTTATCCGCGTCTTCTGCCGGCGCGGCGAAGCCGCGCTGCAGCGGCTCTCCTGTGCTTGCGTAGGGCGCTTGCCCGGGTAGAACAGGCAGCGAACGATCGAGGGACCTACAATGCCATTCGCCGCCTCACTTCTGACGCTTGCTTTGGCGGCTGTCGCCTACGTTCAGAGCGAGCCGGCGCCATCTCGTCCTACGACGTTAGAGCAGGACCAAACGGTGACGTCCCACGTCAGTGGCAGCCTTGCCCGGACGAGAGGCGGTGCGGACCACCCAGTTGCCGCTGTGCCGACGGCGGCGGTATCGCGCGGCCCCAATCAAGCACCGCGTTCCGGTTCTCGTGCCGTGTTCGCCTGCACGCCGGTGGCCGTTTGGGACGGCGATGGACCGATCTGGTGTCAGGAAGGTCCGCGCATCCGCCTGGAAGGCATTGCCGCCCGGGAACGGGACGGCACCTGCCGTCCCGGCCACCCCTGCCCTCGCGCGAGCGCCGAAGCGTCCTGGCACGCGCTGGTGAACCTTCTTGGCGGCCCACGCGGCACCCTGCGGAGTGGGCATATTCAGGTCCGTTACCCAACCATGCAGTGTCGGCGCGCCGGCACCAGCCATGAGCGCGTGGTCGCGTCCTGCCAGCTGGATGACGGCCGCGATCTCTCAGCTGCCATGATCCGCACGGGGACGGTGCTGGAATGGCATCCCAGGTGATAGTTGATCGACACCGCTAGTCCGCTGGCGCCCGGCTTACCACTTCGGGGGTCGGCAACGGCAAGCGTACACCGAGGTAGCGCAGCCAGTTGCCGGATGGTGGCTGATGCGAGCGAGCCAACAGCCGCGCTGAACGTCGGAGAATGTCGGTGCTTGGCGCTAGATTGAACAAGCGATCGATCATATCGACGCCGCCAAACTCAAGCCAGTGCTGGAAGAAGTTGTCGGCCCGGTATACCCATTCGTCATCGCCGATTTGAGTGCGATCGATCGGCGTTCGTGGGTCTACTAGCACAAAGCAGCCCACCCTGCAGAATACTCCGTTGAGGCGATGCTTGTCGATCCATCGGCGTATTGCTTCACGCTGCAGTCGAACCTGCTCCACTGGAGAGGGTATCTCTACGCGCTTGCGTCCGTAGATCACGGCCCACTCACCATGGCTGTTCTTGGTCAGCGTTCCCGAGAACGCCTTGGACTCGAACAGCGAGATCGTCTTCGATTTCCTCGAGAGGAGCACATGATCGATCTGCGCGTATCCGCCGGCATTATCGCTGATCCGCAGGTTATGAATTAGAGCGTGATTGTGACTGGTGGCGAAATGGCGGTTCAGAACGTGGGTACTGAACCGCTCCCCTCGTGCGGCTCGGGTGAGCTTGGCGATGTGCCGGCTCACCCGCTCTCTGTACTTTTCCGGGCACCTAGTCGCCAGAAACTGCTCGAGGTAGGCGATATCCTCCTCAAGTCCGCCGGCAGTTGCTACCAGCATGGTCAGTCCTCGTTGGCGCGACGCTCTTCCTCGTTCGGCATCACCTGCTGAGCTTCCTCCCAAGGCCGTCCCTCGAAAGCAGGCTGACCCTCGACATAGTTGATGTCAGCGTTGGTCTGGCGATCGACGGTCCGCAGCAGGTCGATGATCGTCTTGTTGGTCCAGTCACCCGGATCTCCGACCACTGCGCCAGCGATCAGGCGGCCGAGCCGCCGGCTGATGCCGCCACCCCGGTCTTCGGTGTCTAGCCCGTAGACGTCCAGGTGATAGCCGTCGGTGTAGGGGAACAGGCACATGGTCATGCGCAGGTTCTGCGATCCGCGGATCCGGCGTTTGGCATTGGCGATCCACACCGCGCCGTCGCATTGCACCTGCTTGACCTGAGCCTGCTGCGCAGCTCCGAGCAGCGCGCCGAACCCGCCAAGCCGACCACCGGCAAAGGGATCGACCAGTTCGAACGTGCCCGCCTGCGCCGGCGGCGTACCGCGGATCAGCGGGGTCACCGTCTCGGAATCCGAAGCATTGAGGTTGATACCGTCGGTCAGCGCGCGGATCAGCTCCTGCCGGTTCGCCTGCGTCCGGATATCGAAGATGTGGTAGAGCTCTTTGGTCCTCTCCGCCTGCTGAGCCTGGACCGGCACGGCGGTGAACATGGCGAGGCCTGCGCTGAGCGCCGCAATACGATTGAAAAAGTGCATTAGTCCCTCCGTTGCCCTGGTCATCGTCAGCGGTCCCGTTCCGCTATGCGGCTCATATTGGCCGCGGTAATGTTGATCTGCTTGCCCTTCACGACCGTGAGCGTGCCCATGCTACTCAGATCATTGTCGGAAACCAGTGTGGGTGTGCCGTCCCAGACTTCGGTCGGTACGATCAGGCTCTTCCAGTTGCCGGCAGGCACCTCGAGCGTTGCCCGCTCCTGAGCGCGGACGAAGCCCATGTAGATCGGCGTCCCGTCGTTGCCGTGTAGCTGGATCACCAAATTGCTGTCGCTGGCAGTCACCCTGAGCCTGCCGAGCGGTGCCGAGGCGTGTTCCGGCCGGATGCGGAACTCGCCCGACGGTGGGAACCCAGGATCGCCGAACATTCCGTTCATGCCGGCCGGGGCCATCCCGGCAAGCGTGTAGAGCATTCCGCCACCCATCAGGGTGATGCCGGCGAGACGCGGCGAGATGGTCGGCTTCGGCAACCGCATAGGGCGCCTCGGCAGTGGCCCGTCTCGTGGATCACGCACCATCGCGGTGCTGAGCTCCCCTAAGGAGGAGGTCAGCTCCTTGGGCGTGAACGGCTTGTCGAGGGCGCCTTTACCCCCCTTCCCTCGTCGCATGTCAGTTGCCCTCCAGATCCGGCATCAGCCAGTTGGTCTTGGTCTCGAGATTGCCGTTGAAGCGTCGACGCAGGTCGATGATGTGGCCGCCATCATTACCGAAGGTCAGCCGGTCTCGACTGTCGTCGACCACGCTGTTGAAGCCGAACAGCTCCTCCTCGCCGTACCAGGTGTCGCCCTCGATCAGCCGCAGCGTCCAGGTCCCATGCGGCGCGAGCACGGCCGCCATCTCATTCATGCGGACGAAGGTCATGAACACCGGGATGCCGTCACTGCCGACCAGCTGGACCACGGCGTTGCGCTCGCCGGCGGTGATGGTGAAGCGAGCGGTTCCGCCGCTCGCATATCGACCGCGGACCTTGAACTCGCCGCTTTCTGGGAACGGCTCGGTTGTTCCGAACTCCGGCAAATAGCCGTGTCGGCGAGCATCATCGAAGATCGCAATCCCCCTGCTCGCCAGGACCAGGACCAAGCTCAAGGCCAACAGCGATCCGGGAGCTAGGAACTGACGTGCTCCACCTTTGCCACTGCGGTGTCGTAGCCCTGTTCTCCGCTCGCGCTGCAGGTTCAGGCTATCTTCGTGGTCCCAGCGGCCGGTACTGTAATTGAAAAAGACCTCACCCAGGCGTGACTGCGCTTTCTTCGCACCCGGCTTGAAGCCCTTGGCATTCGTGCGGTGCCGTTCCCGCATGTAGTCGCGGTCATCGATCCCCATGGTTCACCTCGTCATCAGGAGGCCGACCGCGCCGAGCGCGATAGCCGCGCCGCCGAACACGGTATTGCCAATGGCGATACGCCGACCCACACGATCCTTCCGGACGCCACGGCGCGCACGGTAGCAGCCGCTCTCTATGCCGGCGGTGCCGTCCCAGACATCCAGGACGCCGTATGTCAGCAGCGCCAACGCGACGATGCGTGCAAACGTGTCCGGCATGACCCTGCCCATGACAAAGGCGACGATCGCCCCGCCTAGCAGCGGCAGCATGACGATCCGGCTCAGGTCGATCAGGCTGAAGATACGGTAGCGTCTCTCCACCAACGAGGCGGGCACAAGCATGAGCGGGCGCCGGCACGACCCGCAGGTCATTGCCGGCGCCCCGCGCGGCCAGGAGGTCAACGGATCGCCGCAGAAGGTGCAGGCAGGGCTATGCCGAGTGTTGGTCATACAGGCATCCGCTGGGCCAGTCGGCATCGTTCAGACGATCGTTACCGGTTGCAGCCGCTGCACTTCGGGGCAGTCGACGCAGTCCACGGTCCGGACCAGCGGTCGGCAGTCATTCACGCTGGCGGTGCGCTCGCTCTGCTGGCTGTAGGCCAGCATTTCGCTCAGCACCTTCTCGTTGGCGGCAGGCTGTCTGGCGGTGCAATCATTGGCTGTCGCCGGCATCGCAGCGAGCGCCAGCGGCGCCGCACACAGGATAAGCAGGGTCTTCATCAATCGTGTTCCTCATGGTGCGTGGGAGTTTGCCGGGAGCCCGCATTCGCCCTCATCCCTCCCGGGTTCGGGACTGGTCAGCGGGTGAAGCCGTCTCGCCGACTGCCGTAGCCGTCATCGAACCGCGCATCGCTGCGAGTGCTCTTGCGGATCGAAGCTTCCACTCCGTTTGGAGTGTCGCGCAGGTGCAGGTCGCGTGGATCCACGTTGTTGCGCTTGGCCCAGCCTTCAGCCTCTGCGCGATCGCCGAAACTGCCGGCAGGATCATATCCGAAACTCATGGTCGTTCTCCCTCATGCTAGAGCTGGTTGGTGGCTGTCCGAGCCCGTGCCGATCGCGTTCCCGATGTGTCGCCGGACGCTCTCGGCTGTGGGTCGTTCGGAGGCTGGCAGGCGCACGGTGGTGTATCCGGCGCGAGCGGTCAGCCGGTCGCGATCGCGATCCTTCGCGGCATCGTGGGTGCGGTCATCCAGCTCGATCAGCAGCATGATCCTGCCGCTCGCGCGGTCCTCGACCACGAAATCGACCCGTTTGCTGCTGAAGCGGTTGCGCGTGATCTGCCGTGCCGATTTGTCGAGCCCGGACTTAGGCCGCAGCAACGCGCCCATCGAAACCTGCGCGTGGATCCGCGCCGTTGGGATAGCCTGCTCGATGTAGCCGATCGTGCGCCGCTCCATGTCGGTCATCAGGGCCGTCGGCTCGACGGGCAAGCCGCCGATGCCCTTGCCCTTCCCGGCGAACTGCATGGCGACCATGACGATCGCCAACAGCAGCAGGATGGGGATCAGCGTACCCCAGGTCACGCGGCGGTCGCCATGAAGAACGCGGACGCGACCAGGATGATCGGGATGATGACATATGCCGTCACGCTACGGCGCCCATCACGGTGGTGTCGTCATTTGCTGCGGCAAGTTGGCGCCGCCGTTGGCGCCTGCGTTGGAACGGCCGCGCGGCCCGTCCGGCAAGGTCGACGAACGCAACGGCGATGCCGCCCACCAGCGCGGCGACAAACAGGCAAAAGCCAATCGCCACCAGGTCAGCGATCATTTGCTGCTGATGCACTCCGTCGCGCATCTGGGCGCAGCCGGCGACGCCGTGGACGGAGAGGTCACAGACAGTGAAGCTCTCGCCCTGGATGGCTCGCGCAATATGCGAGAGGCCGGCGGCATCGACCATCGTTTCGAGGGTGGCGGGTCGGTCAAGCGCAATTGGTCCGGTGTTGGACATGCCAAGGCTCCTATCGGCTGCGTTCGATGTTGCGTTCGGGGAGGTCGAGCTGCGGGGTGGCTCTCATGCTCTCCATGGTGAGGCCCGGGAGCGGCGGCAGCTTGTCGAGATCGACCTTGAGCTCAGGCGGGAGCACCGGCCCATTGCGCGGCGGACCAAGCGCGCTGGCAATGCCGGGGCTGGTGCTGCCACGATCGAGCCTCAGATCCTTGTCGCCCGTCGCCTCAAGGGCGCTGCTCTTGTCGCCGGGGTTGCGCTCGATGGCTCGGATCAGCTGATCCTTGTCGTTGGTGACGATCTCGATGTCTTCGCGCACGCGGGTTGCCATCACGTGGGTCAGGCGCTGGTTCGACAGGAAGCGCTCGCTTGAGTGCATGACCCCGATGCCCTGATCGGTCGTCATGCCCTGAGCCTGGTGCATGTTGATGGCGTAGGAGAGCCCGAGCCGCTCAAGCATCTTGTCGCCGGCGGCCAGTTCGATCACCTCGCCCCGTGCAGTGGCGACTGTCACCATCTCACCGCTGACCGACAGCACCTTGGCCGTTTCGGAATTAAGCAGGTCGCGTGCCTTGTCAGTCGCCGTCCAGCGGATCGTGTCGCCCTCATGGAGCTTGATGCGCTCCTTCTCGGACAGCTGCAGCGCATCGTTCTTCGCCTGCGGATCGATGCGCGACGGATCGAACCGGATCCGCTTGCCGTTCTCGTCCCGCAGCGTGACCTCGCCCCGCGCATTGGTGCGGAGGACCTCGTATCGACCGCGGGATAGACCCCCTGCATCCTTGTTCCGAACCACATCGAGCACCTGCCCGGCATGGTAGGTCCGCGCGTAGCGCAGCTCTTCGCGGGTTGCGTTGACCTGCAGCAGGGTCGTGATCCCCAGCCCCTCTCCCTTCAGGACACCTTCCGTCTTCAGGCCGTCCTGCACCAGCTCGTTAAGTTCGATGCGGGCAACCCGTCCCGATGCGTACAGCGCAGTCCGCTCACGGTTCTCAGGGGAAAGTGCCAGCCACTTGTCAGCCGCAACCTCGACATGACTCTCGCCCTTGCCGACCTGCTGCACGCGCTCACCCAGCACCTCGAACGCCTCGCGGAACTTGCCCTCCCGGGTCAGGGTGGCGACCTGCTGCATGTGCTCGGTTTTCTGGCGCAGGCTCGTGTCCATGCGCGCCATGGCCGGGTCGTGGCTCTGGATCAGGCTGAACGCCTTGCCGGCATCGATCGGCTGCAGCTGGTTGTGATCGCCGATCATCACCAGGCGGTCGACCTCATAGGCGTTGGCGATCGTGGCGAGATTGTTCATCTGCTCGTTGGCGACCAGCGACGCCTCGTCCAGCACCAGGACCTTGCCGGCAAGCGCTGCCTTGGACGTCTCGAAGTTGGGTCCCTGCCCCGCCAGCGCGCCGCGGAGATGCGCGTTGACGAATGAGGAGACGGTCTGGGCCTCGATCTTGGCGTCGTCGCGCAGCATCGAGACCATCTTGTTGGCGAAAGCGAGACCGAGGACCTCCTTGCCCTCCTCGCGCGCGACATTGGCCATCGCCTCGATCATGGTCGTCTTTCCGGCGCCGGCGACGCCCTGCACCACCATCATGCGATCGCTGGTCGAAAGGGCGAGCGTAGCGGCGCCGAGCTGCTCACCATTCAGCGACCGATCGCCGGCGACCGCCTGCAGCCGGTCGGCAACATCGGCGGCCGGTACGATCGGCTGCGACGCATTACGGCCGCGATCGATCTGGGCGAGAAGCTGTCGCTCCTGCTGCAGATGCTCCGGCGTTGTCACCACCTGTACCACACCGTCGATCCGGTCGCTCCTGCCCGGGATCAACTGTCCCTGTTCCAGCAGCGCGCCTATGCGAGCATCCACCTTGTCGACCGTGACCCCTTTCAGACCCAGATCGAGCGCTGTCTTGCCGACCTGGTGGATTCCGAACGCGGCTTCCCGCTGCCCGATGATCCGCACGGCGGAGGCAACCGCCATCTCTGTTCGTAGCCCGGAAGGGGTCAGGAGAGCCCTCGAGAGGCCGTTGGTCGCCAGAGGGTCCGCCGGTCGCACATAGTCCTTCAATGCCGCCCTGATGGGCTCCAGCAGCTCCTGAACCCGGGCAGGCGAGCCGATCGGCTTCTCTCGGCCGTTCTGCGCGCGCGCCATGGCGTCGCGAACCAGGTCCTTGCCATCGAAACCCAGTTCAGCTGCACGCTCCTGCCATCCTGAGCGCAGTGCTTCCTTGTCCTCGACAGCAAGCTTGGCATCGCGGGTGTTGACCACCACGCGGTCCTGCCCCTGCGGCGTGCTCACGCCGATCTCCTTGGCTTTCTCCAGCACCTCCTGCCGGCGCTGGCTGAAGGGATCGATGACTGCGCGCGGGACACCGGCGATCTCCCACTGACCGTGTTTGCCGGTGATCTCGGTCTGGTAGCCGAGGCGTTGCATGTTCTCTCGGGCAAAGGCGTGATAGGCCGAGCCGATCACGGTGTTGTTCTTCCACAGCTCGCCGTTCCAGAGTGCCTTCCACTTGCCTTCGGCCGTCTGAGTCATCGCCGCGATGACCACATGGATGTGGCTTTGCGGGTCGAGCTTGCGCGAGGTGTCGTGCTGGAACAATGCATACACCAGGTTGCCGGTGCGAACCGGCTCGCCGTTGGGGTTTCGAGTACGGTCACGCGCTTCGGCAAAGTTCTTCTCGACCCATGCCATGGTCTGCTTGACCGCCTGCTGGTGTGCCTCGAGGATCCGTTTGTCGCCGGTTACCAGCGCCAGAATGCTAGCGGACTTCGACAGCGAGAAGGTGAAGTCGACGCCAGCGCGCGCATTGGCCGCCTTGTTGACCTCCGTGCCGTCCGGCAGCCTGCTATTCAGCAGCCCCTCGAACGCCTCCTTCGTGACGTTACCGGAGAGACCAAGAGCATCGGCACCCCTCCCGCCCCACTCGCTGAGTTCACCCGGCCCGTCGCCCAGGTAGTAGTCATCCTTGGCAAAGTAGTTCGCCGCGCCGCCGGCAGAGCCGACCGATGCCACCGACAGCATGGTCTAGCGCTCCATATCCATGTCATCCGAGATGTCAGGCTCGGCATGATGGTGGTGGTGCTTGTGACCACGCTCCTCGGCACCAAAGCCGAGCCGTTCCTCCCGCGCGATCTGGCTTTCCTGGCGCTCGTCCTTGCCCGCCTGCTCCTGCTGCAGGACGCCAGCAGACTTTGCCGCTCCCTTGCCGGTTTGCACGTCCTTCAGCTTCCCAGGCCCGGTCGGTGTCTCCTGCTCGGATTGGCCGCGCTGACGCTGGGCGGAGGTAAGCTCGAAGCCCCCCTCCTGACGGGGCGCGTCTGTCGAACCGGTGGGTAGGCGTGAGGGCGTTTGCGGATCGCGCTGCAGAACCTCGCCTGTCACGCGGTCGAAAACCTGCGCGCTCTTCTCTTCGACCTCCTGGCGCATCAGTTCGGCGCCTTTTTGCGCCTCCGACATCTCCCCTGCGCGCACCATCTCGGCTTGCTGGATCGGTTCGTTGGCAGGACCGTCTCCCTCCCGCCCGCCATCCTTCTTATCCGCGCCTTCCTCGGCCGGAGGGACATACTCGGCAGCGCGCATGGCTGTGACCCTGATGAACCCTTCGGCTTGCTCCGGGTAATCCTCCCACGTCAGCTTGATACGGGCCGCTGGGAAGCCGTCCGGAAACTTGATGAAGCCATGCAGCGACGGCAGGTTGGTGATGTCGTCCGGCATCACCAGATTCTCGATCTGCTTGCGGGGCGTGATCGTGGAGGCGTCGCGGCTGTTGTTGTAGCCGTAGCTGTACGCCTCATCCATCTGCCGGACTTCACGGTTGCCGATGTAGTCGGCACAGCGTTTGGCGGTCTCAATATCCGCTGTGGCGAGCACCAGCTTGGTGCGCGCAAGCGACGCAAGATTGACCGCGCCGTTCTCGCCATAGGTCTCGGCCAGCTTGTCGAACGAGTGCATTCCCAGCACGAAGGCGCCGCCGACGGCGCGGGCCGTCTGCAGGCCATGTTCGATCGCCGGCAGGCGATGCAAGGCGTGAACCTCGTCCAGCAGGAACCAGGTGCGCAGATTGCGGGTCCGGCCCATGCGGAACAGTGCATTCACCGCAAGGTCCATCCACAGCGTCAGCAGGGGCCGATTGAGCACCAGATCCGTGTGGGTGGAGGTGATGAACATGATCGAGCCTTCCTGCACATCCTCGGTCATCCAACGGTTGATCGAGAAGCCTGCTTGGCCCTCCCTTGGCTCTGGCAGGAAGCGCATGACGTTGGCATTGGCTGTGAAGGTCGCGCGGATCGATTCCGCCATTTTGGCAGCCTGGGGGGAGACCAGCGGACCGGCTGCGGTTCCTTCCAGCTGACGGTGCAAGGCTTTGAGGTCCGCCTGCATCAGAAAGTGCGCCAGGCCGCCATTGGTGCGCACGTTCAACTTGAGCATCTTCATGCACATTTCGACGAGCAGCATCCGGGCAGCTTTCTGCCAGAAATCATCCTCGGCATTATGCCCGGTCGGGATCAGTGCATTGGCTGCACTCATGAAGTCGGCGTAGGTGTCGCAGTCGTTGAAGATCGACCACGCTTCACAGCGCTGATCCATCGGGTTGAGGATCACGTCGCGCTCAGGGTCGTAGAAGCTTTCAACGAACGTTCCGGTAAGGTCGAAGATTACGGCTCGGTGACCGCGGGCACGCGCCTGCTTGACGATCTTCTTCAGCTCGGTTGTCTTACCCGAACCGGTCGTGCCGATCAGCATGGCATGGCTCTGTTCCAGCTTCCATGGAACCGGCACTGTCGCCATACGGTAGGGTACGTGATCGCCCATCCTGATCCGCTTGCGGATCGTCAGCTTGCGTACCTCTTTCGCGTTCAACGGTGGCTTGCGCTTGGCGCACTCCTCCGCGTGTCTTGTCGCGTTGTACTGTGCGGTGTTCTCAGCCAGCTCGTCACGGCTGACCAGGATCGCTCCGCGCTCGTGGCGCTCTTTGAGGATTTCGCTGCCGCGGCGGCGTGAGAAGTCGACGAACCACATGGTCAACGGTGTGCAGATGAAGAAGCCACCGATCAGCGCCGCCAGCATGATCTTCTTGGTGATCGTCCACGCTTCGATCACTGCTGGATGATAGGGCAGTCCGTTGGCCGTCACCTCTGCGATCCGCCCGCTGGCGAGGGTCAGATTTATGCCCTTGAGCGGGTCCAGTCCGACCCAGTTCCACAGCGTCGAAAGGCCGAGCATAATGACCATGTGGACTTGGTTCGTCGCGAGGTTGTAGAGGGCCAGCGCGGAGCCGATGGCGAGGGTGGTGAAAAGCCATACTTGCAGGGGCACTTTCATGCCCGCCCAGGTCATCAGAACCTGATGGCTGAACAGCTGTGATCCGCGTGTAAAACTATCAGCATTCCGCACCACTTTTCCGCGTGCGGAATCGTGCGTGATCGTCGCTGCTTTCTTGCTGAAGCGGACGTCCTCAACCATGGTGAGCGTCCACGTTTCGGAACGCCAGTCGTAGCAGCTCCGCAGCGTCATCCGGGCTCTCCCGCTCTATCAGCAGTGATAGAGCGAGCTGGGTATGCTCGAGTATGGCGAGAGTACGTCGCGTGTTGACCGCGATGCCAATCCGCATGAGGGGCAGGCCTACCCTGATGGCCGCGCATACCAGCTCGGTGCGCGACATCGAGCGATCAGCTGCCAGCTGATCGACTTCGGCCAGAATGTCCGCCGGGAAAGCAACGCCGACAGACTGGGTTCTTTTAGACATACCAGGTCCTTCTCAAGACCTGGCTCGGGTATCGCAACGCCCTTATACCGCCCCTGCAGCCGCAACGAAAGCGCTAATCCGCTGCAGCACACTGCACTAGATTAGCATTAAGATACAATGAGATAAGCCGCTTGCCCGAGCACTGCAGCGGGCTGCAGCGCGGTGCAGCAGGCTGCAGCGCTCCTAAGTCGTTGAATGAAGGTCAATATCCCCTTGCAGTATCAACCGCGAAGCGGTGTAGGGTGTGCATTGGATTAGGGACTTAGAGCCTCGTCCATCCCTGTGCCTGTCCTGACTCCTTTGTGTTGGTCCGGGTTCCCGGTGGAGCTGTCCGGCCGTGAGGCCGGATGGGCCTCGGCGGTGGTCTTGGGCGCCCTTGGTATCATCTGTCGCGTCAGCTGATCCTGGAAATCATCGACAAGTTGCTGAGGCCTGTGTTGCGCGCCCTCCCGGAAGCGATCGTCACCCGTAGGGCCGAGACCCAGTGCAACTGGGGCTCGGTGGAGCCGTTGTCGCTGCCATGCCGCGTAGCGGCCTGGCAGCGACGGCGGCGGAATAGAGCGCGGTCAGGTGCCGGCATAGCCGGCGCCTGATCCGGCCCACACTCACCTTCGAGATGGCTCGCTCAACAGCCAACATAGGTTTCACGATCGAGGCGCGATGCCCTGCGCCCGAGTAGCTGATCTCGGCCATCATCCGGTACAAAGATTAGGGCTCGATTTGGCGCGGAAATGCGCTAGCATTTCAGCCGGGGTTGCGAAGGTAAGGGACGGTTGAAATGAAGTCGAAAGTTGAGCGTGAACGCGAAGCGTTGGAGCAGGCGGAACAGGAGTTGCGCGAACGCCGGGCGAAGCTGGCTGAACTGGAGAAGCAGGAGTCCGCGAAGGCGATCGACAAGCTGGTCAAATCTGTCGGCCGCGAGCGGGCTATCGAGATCCTCGAGCTGAGCTTGCAGGTGAAGCCCAAGGTCGCGCTCGATAAGTTGCGCGAACTGGCCGGTGGTAGCGCGAAGGCCTGAGCCGGTCGCAGTGCCTGCGGCGCGTCAGCGCCGCTCGACAGGTAGGGGCTCGATGCCCCTGCCGGTCGACCTTTAGCAACAAAAGAAATGGGGAGCCGAGGCCCCCCATTCTGCGTCAGTAGTCGTCGCTCATCTTGGCGTCAGCGGTGTAGACGATGTTGTCGATGATGTGGAGCGGCAGCGCGCCGTAGTCGCCCTCTTCGATGATGCTGTAGGAGCCCTCGTCATTCTCGATGACGTGGATGTCGAAGAAGCTGTGGTAGGAGCGCTTCTCGGCTTCGAGGATGCGGGTATCGAGCGTGATGCTGCGTGCGATCAGTGCCTGTGCTGCGATAGCGTTCGATGCGGTGATAGTCTGCGTCATGTTAGCCTCCATCATCTTATGAATGATGGCCATCGGCGAGCGCGCGAAAGCGGGCGGGTCAATGCCGGCCGTAGGCCGCCCGCAGGGGCTGTGGGGGAGCCGATTTGCGCAGCAAATTGGGGGAACCGCAGCGCATTGAGGCGCCCGCTTTCGTGTGGTGCAATGGGAAGCCTGTGATAAGTCCTGTGTGGTTGGCACCGCCCGGCCGATGCGAGACGATGGTGCGCTTTAGCGCGCACATCGCGAGCGAGCCGGGCCAGTGGTTGGCGGGAAAGCAGATGGCAAAAAGAAGGGCACCGGAACCTTGCGGCTCGGTGCCCTTCCCCATCGATCCTGAAAGCGGGAGGCTAAGCGCGCCCTCGGATCTAACTGGTCATTTCCTACGCTCCCGCGGCTCCCGCAATCCCGCGCCAGGCATGAAGCTTCTCGATGCTGCCGTAGCAATCGGCCGGAGCATAGGCGGTCAGGTACTCGACAAAGGTCGGCAGGGCTGCGCGGTTCTCCTCGTCGCCCCCCTGCATCGCGCCGATCAGGTCGTTGGCGATCAGGCAGCGATAGAAGGTGCTGAGGGAGGCGCCATAGCCCTCTTCGATGTAGCGGCGGATGCGCTGGCGGCTGTCTTCAGGAAGCATCGCAAGGTGCTCGATCCACGGTGCGTTCGTCATGGTGACCTCTTGTGGTTGGGGCGTGGGCATCATGCCCAGGTGAGGCGCGGCTGCTGCTCGCCGCAATCGGTGGTGACGGTCATCGTCAGCTGATCGTAGATCGTGCGGATCTCCAGATCGTCGAAGGCTTTGGCCATGGTGGGCTGGCGCAGCAGATCGCTCAGGCGATCGATGCTTATGGAGGTTCTCGCCGCGGGGTTGATACCGATCGCGGCGAATAGCTTCTCGGCGGTATCCTCGCGCAAGGTCATGTCGCTGGCGAGAGCTATATGCTCCGACACACGCAGCTGGATATCGGTGCCTTCTAGCGCTCGTTCCACACGCAATGTCCGACCAAGGAACTGCCCTTCCTCGACGATGGCGATGATGTCGTCGCGCCAATCGAACAACCCCGACAGTTTCGCCAGGGCAATGCTGTTGGCGTTGAACTCGAAATTGGTCGGCAGGTGGTCGATCTCGCCTTCATCGGGATCGATTACCATCCTGTAATCTCGCAGCATGGCGACCAGCTTGGCCAGTTCTCGAGCGGTGATGGTTGCAGGCTTTGTATGCAGCCGGGATTGCGTGTCGACGATGCGGAAGGTGACGAGCATCTTAGCCTCCTCAATAGCTCACCTTCTCCCTCCCCCTCCTCTCCCGCTTCATGGATCCCGAGGTGATCGGAGGCGTAGCCTTGTTCGCGACCCAGAGGCCGCGTTCGCGTATCCCGCGAGCGACACCGCAGGTTTGCCTGGCGATGCCTGCAGCAGGCCGTCAGGCCGCTCAGGCGAGCCATTCGGCGGACCGGCGATCCGGCGAAGGCAGACCGCGCGCGGCGTGTCGCGCACGCAGGTGCGCGCCGCCCGCAAGGGACTGCCGGCGCCGGCCACATCGCTCGCAGCTGGCGCGCGGCCATAGGCCGCGTCCGACGCTTGCCAAGTGTGCTGCGACAGGTCCGCCGGGCGACGCCTGCAGCAGGCCGTCAGGCCGCTCAGGCGAGCCATTCGGCGGACCGGCGATCCGGCGAAGGCAGACCGCGCGCGGCGTGTCGCGCACGCAGGTGCGCGCCGCCCGCAAGGGACTGCCGGCGCCGGCCACATCGCTCGCAGCTGGCGCGCGGCCATAGGCCGCGTCCGACGCTTGCCAGGTGTGCTGCGACAGGTCCGCCGGGCGATGTCTGCAGCAGGCCGTCAGGCCGCTCAGGCGAGCCATTCGGCGGACCGGCGATCCGGCGGAGGCAGACCGCGCGTGGCGTGTCGCGCACGCAGGTGCGCGCCGCCCGCAAGGGACTGCCGGCGCCGGCCACATCGCTCGCAGTTGGCGCGCGGCCATAGGCCGCGTCCCGACGCTTGCCAGGTGTGCTGCGACAGGTGGCCGGCGAGGCCGGTAGCGCCCGTCCAGGGCGCGTAGCCGGCGAGCCATGGCCACCGGTCAGGCGGAGCCCACCGGAAGCCACGGGAGCGCGGCCCAGAGGCCGCGTCCGCGCGTGCCGCGAGCAACACCGTAGGTCCGCCGGGCGATGCCTGCAGCAGGCCGGCAGGCCGCTCAGGCGAGCCACTCGGCGGACCGGCGATCCGGCGGAGGCAGACCGCGCGTGGCGTGTCGCGCACGCAGGTGCGCGCCGCCCGCAAGGGACTGCCGGTGCCGGCCACATCGCTTGCAGCTGGCGCGCGGCCATAGGCCGCGTCCGCCCTGTCCCCGTGCTCTGCCGCAGGTGGTCCGGCAATGCCGGGGGCGCCCGTCGAGGGCGCGGGACCGGCAACCCGGACCGCCGGGCCATGGATCGCGACGCTGGGCACGAGCCGGGGCACCCGGCATAGTGCCGCCTGCTGCGGCCCAGAGGCCGCGTCCGCCCGTGCCGCGAGCGACGCCGCAGGTCCGCCGGGCGATGCCTGCAGCAGGCCGTCAGGCCGCTCAGGCGAGCCGCTCGGCGGATCGGCGATCCGGCGGAGGCAGACCGCGCGTGGCGTGTCGCGCACGCAGGTGCGCGCCGCCCGCAAGGGACTGCCGGTGCCGGCCACATCGCTTGCAGCTGGCCCGCGGCCATAGGCCGCGTCCGACGCTTGTCAGGTGTACTGCCGCAGGTGGCCGGCAAGGCCGGCAGCGCCCATCAGGGCGCGTATCCGGCGAGCCATGGCCACCGGCCAGGTGGAGCACAGCGGATGCCGCAGGAGCGCGGCCCGGAGGCCGCGTCGCCGCGGTCAGCGGGCAACACTGCAGGTCCGCCGGGCGATGCCTGTAGCAGGCCGTCAGGCCGCTCAGGCGAGCCACTCGGCGGACCGGCGATCCGGCGGAGGCAGACTGCGCGTGGCGTGCCGCGCACGCAGGTGCGCGCCGCCCGCAAGGGACTGCCGCCGTCGGCCACATCGCTCGCAGCTGGCGCGCGGCCATAGGCCGCGTCCGACGGTTGCACCTGGCGTTGCCGCAGGTGGCCGGCGAGGCTGGCAGCGCCCGTCCAGGGCGCGCATCCGGCGAGCTATGGCCACCGGTGGGGTGGGTCGGGACAGCCGCCACGCGCGCGGCGACGGGGCTCGATGCCCCTGAGCCGCGCTTTTGTGCAACGAAAGAGAAGAAGAGGCGGGGAGGCTGCGCCGTGGCGCAGCCCCCTCGCCTCGTAAGCCGCCTCAGCGGCGGTTGCGCATCGGGGCAGCCTGCTGGTCGGTCAGCCGGCGGATGTGCAGCGGCACCCCGTTCTGGCGGAGGCGCTGTGCGAGGTGCGACTGGATCCCCGTGCCCTCGCAGATCAGCGCTTCAACCGGCTGCAGGTCGATCATCCGGTCGTTACGCTTGAAGCCGGCGCTCTTGCCGTGGCGCCGATCGGGGATGAAGGCGATGGTCTTGACCCCGTTCGCCGCGGCCCAGCTGTTCGCCATCGCGTCGACGCCCTTGCGCATCGCGGTCGTGGCGATGACCATGTGCGGGATGCGGGCCTTGATGTCGTCAAGGATGCTCCAGACCATGGCATGATCGTGCCAGTTGTCCTGTCCGCCCGAGACCAGCACCAGCGGCCCTTCCGGGTTGAACTGTGCGCGGCGCTCCTGGGCCCGGGCGGCGAGATAGTCGCGTGCCTGGATCTGCGAGGCGGTCACCCCGCTGCGGCTGACCTGCGATCCGCGCGTGGCGGTGAAGGGTCGGCCGGTCTCGACGCGGTAGACCTCGGCGGCGTGGTCGCGCATGGCTTCCAGGCTCTCGCGGCAACCCTGCAGTGTCTGGCAGAGCTGCTGCGTTTCCTCGAGCTCGACGGCGTAGATTTCCGACGGGTCCCATTGGCGGGCCATCTCGGCCAGCTTCTTGGCGGCGTCATCTTCGCGGCCCTCGGCGAGGCGGGCGGTCATGTGGAAGCTGTTCACCATGCCCCAAGCGAGCTGCTGGGCGAACTCTTCCATCCGAGTGTCCTTCAGGACGTCGAAGATCGTGCCGATGGCCATCTCCACCGCCCGGCGCGCCATGTCGGCATCGGGCATGTCGGCCGTGATCGGCGCGTCAACGACGGTCAGCTTGGCGAACTCGGAATGCTCGATGAAGCTGCCATCGTAGGCATCCACCACGTCGGTACGGCTGTCGGCCAGCTCGGCGCGCATGTTGGCGAGATCGGCGAAGTTGTTGAACTTGGTCATATTAGCCTCCTTGATCGTCCCCACCATGGGAACCCCCACCCCCCATCAGGTGGGAGGCGACCAGTCCGGGCCGGCCGCCTGCGGCCGCCGGCTTGCCGGGGTGTTCCGGGTGTCTATTTTTCGGGGGCACCCACGAAAAATCGATGGCCGGGGCGCCGCCTTGACGGGCGCCGAAGCCTGATATGTTCTCGTGGGTGTTCCTGTGTGTGTGGGAGAGAGGTTCCCGCCCCGGAGCGCGAGAGACGGGCGGTCACAGGACCGGCTTGCCGGTCCGCCGCCCGGCCCCGCGAACGGGTTAACAGCGGGAACTCATCCAGAACGATGCCCTCCCGCCGGCGCCCGATAGGGGGGCGACGGCATTGCCGCAGGCAATCGGGAGAGAATCGCCACAAAGCGCAGCGCGCACCGGAGCCGGCTGCCGGGTTCGCCTGCAGGCGAACCGCCGGGGCGCTTGTCGACCCGGCGAGGCTGACCGGCGCCGCGCGCAAGTCTTTGCCGGCACCTTGGCCGCAAGGCCGGTGCCGGACCGCCAGCGATCGTCACCCGCCAGGGCCGAGACCGCTCGCGGGCTCGGGGAAGCCGCCCCCGGCGGCTGAGTAGAGCGTGGTCCCGCATCGCGGGAGGCGGCAGGGAACGCACCCAGTCCATCCACCATCTTCGACCCGGCAGCTGCAGCATGTCTCACTCCTTCCGGCACAGCACATCCCAGTCTCCCTCCCCCTCCTCTTTCGCTGCCATGGGCGCGGCGTGAGCCGCGCCTGGCGGAGCCATGACCTGCGGCCGACGACGGCCGCTCCGGGGATTTCCACTCGCGCTACGGCAGGTGCGCCGGGCCGTGCCCGGAGTGTGCAGCGCGAGGGCGGACCATGCGGTGCGCCGGGAGGCAGTTTCTGGGTGGCGCCGGCAACGCTGCGCGGCGAGGGGGCTCGATGCCCCTGAGCTGCGCCTGACGACGCAGCATGGCAGGAGGGAGGCTTCCGGTTGCCCGGTCACCTCCCTGTCTGTGCTTCAGTCGAGATCCTCGGCGAGGTTTATGTCGTCGGCGTCGTCCTCGTGCTCTGCGTCGCCCGCCTCCCGGGGCTGGAAGTCGAACCGCCATGCGTCAGCAGCCTGTCCATCGATGAAGGCGTAGAATGCGCTCAGCGCCGCGTCCTCGGATGCGATGTCGTGCTGGGTGATGCCGGTGATTGCCATGAAAGCCTCCTTGATCGTCCCCACCATGGGAACCCGGCCGTGCGATCAGGTGGGAGGCGGCCAGTCAGGGTCGGCCGCTCGCGGCCGCCGGCTTGCCGGGGTGCTCCGGCTGTCTATTTTTCGGGGCACCACGAAAAATCGATGGTCGGGGCGCAGCCTTGACGGGCGCCGAAGCCTGATATGTTTCGGCAGGTGGTCCTGTGTGTGTGGGAGAGAGGTTCCCGCCCCCGGCGCGGAGACGATCCGCTGCGCGGATCGCCCGCAGAGGGGTTAACAGCGGGAACTCATTCCTGTGTTGCGGCCGTTCAGCAGGAAGGACGCTTGGACAGTGCGCAGGGGGTAAATCTGGTGACCGCCAGCGATTCCGGCTGAGCAGTCGGAATAGAGTTTGCTCCCGCATCGCGGGGGCAGTCAAGGCGGGTGCTTTCGTGTCAGCAGCCTTCAGGCAGCGACCATGGTGATGGATTGCATCTCGGCTCGGAAGGCATCCATCTGGTGCAGGTGTTCAAGGTAGAGGTGACCAAAAGCTATGGTCTCGTCGAGGGCATCGTCTTCGCATTCGATGGCGTAGGAGTCCGACAGGTCGAGGGCGCCGACGTCGATGTGATCGAGGAAGTCGTCGCGACGTTCGGCAAACCGTTCAAGCTTGCGGAGGAGCTGCTCGGCGCGTGTGATATCGCGCTCGGCGAAGAGGCCGAAGTCCTGCATGGTCATTCTCCATTGGCGAGGATGCGAGAAGGGCGGCGCGTCAGCGCCGCCCTCTGGCGGGTCAGATGAACTCGACGTTCTCGGCGATGATCTCGCAACCGAAGCGGTCGTTGTTCTCGGCGTCCTTCCAGCGGGTGTAGTGGATGCGGCCGGTGACGGCGAGCAGGTCGCCCTTCACCTTGTGGTCGCGGACTCCGGTGCCCATGCCGTTGAAGATGGTGACCTTGTGGAACTCGGCGTCCTTGAGCGGGTAGCCCGTCTCGGGATCCTTGACGACCTTGCCTTCGCGGATGCGGGGGCGATCGGTCACCAGGGTGATTTCGGTGATGCGGGTGTCCCGGCCGTCACGGGTGATGGGGTCCTTGGCCAGGCGGCCGACGAGATTGACGATGTTCATTTCCAAGCCTCCGAGATCCGGCGGGGCGTCCGCCGTGCCCCTGATTGAGCCCGCCAGGCGGGCCGGGACACCGACGCGCTCGCGCGGAGGGGAACATCCGATCACGGAGTGGTGCGGGCAGGCCGCCCATCGGGCGGACCACACGGTCCGTTAGCGGGTGTTGGCCCGGTCCGCAGGGTGGGCTGGGGGCACATCGAGGCGGATGCTCCTCGCCGGGTCACCGAGAGGCGCCAGAGAAATGGACATTGGCAATCCGAGGCGGACACGCATGGCCATGGACCACACCATCGCTCGTGATGGCTACAGGGGCACCTACGGCATCGCCGGAAGCACCCGAAGGGGTGACCGGTCGAACCTCCCGCTGACGCGAGGGGGCGTCATGGATTCAGGGCTACCCGCTCGAGGACGATGACCTGAGTTCCGCAGGGGCACTGCGGCATGGGCATGGGTGTCTTGCGACCACACTGGCGACGGCGACCGCCGCCGTCACCGGCCGCCTGCATTCTATGAACCCGCGGGGATGTCGGACACGCCGTGGGGCAGCGGGACCTTCGTCGGATGCTTGGGTTCCCTCCTGCGAAGGGGTGCTGATGTGTTGCTCTGCCTCGGCCGTGGATGGCGGTGCAGGACTTCCGCCAGCGATCGTGACCCGCAAGGGCCGAGACCCGCTTGCGGGGCTCGGTGGAGCCGACGGCGCCGCCTGGTCGCGCAGCGGCAAGGTGGCGATGGGGGCGGAATAGAGCGCGCTCCCGCGTCAGCGGGGGGCGGCACTCAGTTCCAGGTCAAGACACCAAGCCGCCCGTCTCTAGCTCATGGCGACGGTCAGGAGCCAGCTGGCCAATAGCAGGATCAGTACAGGGGCAATCAGGCTGTCCACACCGCCTCGCTGCACCTGTCCCCAGGTCTGACTGATACGCGTTCGGATGTTGGCGAAAGCCTCCCATCCGTAGGCGGCAGCGGCACCGATCAAGGCATAAGCACCGATGTGGTAGGCGGCGGTCTGGGCTCCGGCCAGGTAGACCACGCCGGCAGCGGCCGCGATGGCGATCGTGATCCACTCGGCGAGGTGCAGCACGGGAATGTTCTGCTTGTCCGTCGCCCATTGCAACGAGCGTCCGACGGGCATGATCGGTTGCGCACAACAGGTGCACAAGGTCATCACCTGGTGCTTGGGCCAGGACGTCACGTCGGCGCTGCAATAGCTGCAACGTTGTGGATGGCGAAGCTCAGGCTTCGAACTCTCCTTGGTGGCTTGTTGCGCTGGCATAGTAGGGCTCCAGGCGGGGTGGGTTGTCACGAAGCGTCTCGGAGATTGTAGCGGTCGGCAATATCCACCGGTCGGTTTTCTTGTGCAATCAAGTCGGAGCTGAAATCAACGTGGATGGCGTCGATGCTCCGATAAGCAGGTGATCAGCGTCGACCAACGCCGCAGCGTGAGACGGGGCCGGAGCCCCGGCACCTCACCCGATGCCGAGGATCTTCATCAGCGTGGGGCCGAAGGTGCTGCCGACCGCCGCAGTGGCGATGACGAAGGCGAGCTGCAGGCGCGACATTGAAACGCGTGTGTCGATCCGACCCTCGATATTGGCGAGGCGACCGTTCACCGCCTCGAGCTTGGCGAGCACCTCGCGGTTTGCCTCGGCGACCTTGCTGACGATGAACTCCTCCGTCAGCTCGGTCAGCGCCTGCGCGGCGTTTGCCTCGATGCCGGCGACGAGCGCTGCGCGATAGAACGTGATCTGAAACTCCGCCATTGCGACCTCCCGTGTTGCGGCCACTCGCCGCCAGCACTGCATGGTTGGCCGTCATGGGCGGGATCACCGACGCGCAGCGGCGGGGAACCGGCTTGCAAGCGAGTGGTGCGGGCAGGCCGCGCAGCGGCCAACTCGGTCGCGCCGCAAGGCGGTTGATCCCGACCATAGGGCAACCAGGTGCTGATAGCTGGCGAGTGGTTGCGACACGGGGGGCAGTGGTGGTGCTCGGGTCGGCGTCTCACCGCAGAAGCTGACGTTCGAGATCGAGGCCGTGCAAGTGCTCGACGTAGAGCGTGCCGAAGGCGACGACATCGTTGAGGTCGTCATCAACCGCATAAATCCGGCGGAGCTCGGCGGGGGAGAGCTGCTGCATGTCGAGGGCATCAAGAAAGCGCGACCGGCGTTCCGCGTACCGCTTGATCCGGTCGAGGATCCTGGCGGCGCGCAGCGGGTCGCGTTTGGCGTAAAGGCCGAAGTCGGGCATGGCAGGTCTCCTGCGAGCCGGACGCGCGCGTCAGCGCTGTCCGGCGAGGGTGTCCTCAGGTGTTGGGCTTAGCGGCGACAGGTCATCGGTCAGCCGGGGCGTTGCCAGACACCGGGTTCGACCTCGACGTAGCGCTTGATCCCAAGGTAATGCGCCACCTCGCGTTCACCGACATTGTAGGACCGTTCGCGATCCGCCGGCACGTCGGTGATGAAGGTGACACCGGCCGCTGCCGCGATGTTGATCTCTGTCAGATCGGGGCGCATCCGCTGCCGGCGCGCACCTTCGGCCGAGATCATCACGACGTCGCGATTGTTGTAGCGCCCGCTGTTCGCGAGTGCGCCGGCGGCAATGCGATAGGCGTGGGTCGAGCTGGCTTGCGAGCCACTGCCGATGAACTTGGTGCAGCGTGTCGCCTTCGCCTGGTCCTTGGCGAAGTAGGGCGACTTGCGTGCTGACGCGGAAAGATCGAGCATCTGTGCCTCCTTTATGGCCCAGTTCCTCCATCCCCCTCCACTTTGTTCGTGGCCGATTGCCGGGAAGCAGTAGGCAAAGAAAAGGCCCGCCCGGACAGTGAGCCGGGCGGGCCGTTACGGCAGCGGATGGGAGGGGGAACCACCGCCGCCGTTTTGGTAGATATCGCTCAGGCGTCGACCTGTTCCCGCTTGCGGCTGCGCGGTGCTGGTGCGGGAGCGGTGCTGTCGCCAAGGCCATCGTCGCCATCAGCACCCTTGGAGACCGGCGTGCCCTCGGGGATGCCGTCGGTGCCATCGGCGCCGGGCAGCGCGGGCAGCGCGTCCTCGGCCGGAACCGTGCCCGGCTTCGGGGTCTCGACCCGCTGCTTCGGGCGGCGCCACGCGACGTTGAACGAGCCGTCATCCTGGCGGAAGGCGGCGATGTCGAGCGGCTTCGGCATCGAGGGATCGTCGATCCGGCCCGAGTAGAAACTCACGCCGGTGTCGTTGGCGGTGAACTCCCACAACGCGCCGATCTTCAGCCAGGTGCGGCGATCGCTCGACAGCGCCAGGACGTCGAAGGCCGGTGCTTTGCTGTTGTTGGAGCGGACCTCCTGCAGCGCGATCACGGCGCTGAAGTTCATGGTGGCGATGCGGCCGACGGGGGCGCTGGTCTGCGGGTCGAGCTTGAGGTTGCCGATGTTCATGGTGGAAGGCTCCTGATGCGTCCGAACCCATTGTCCGG
>NZ_JTDN01000004.1 GCF_000802385.1 Croceibacterium mercuriale
AGCAGGATGTCGCTGATCGGCTTCCAGGTCAGACCGCCCTTCCAGGTGCCGACGGAGCCCGAGATGCTGTAGTCGGTGACCCGCGCCGCGCCGTTGAAGTCCAGCTCGCCAAGGCCGAACTCCTCGCTCAGCAGCGGGACGATCACCTCGACATAGGCTTCCTTCACGTTCTGGCTGGCGCGGGGGAAGTTGCGCGGCGCACGGGTGTTGAGCGCGCCGGCCTGGCTCAGATCATCGACATCGGTCCGCAGCGTCTCGCGGCGGTAATTGCCGCCGACGCCGATCGACACCGGGCCTGCCCACAGGGAGAACGGCTCACCGTTGATGTTTGCGGTCACCTCGGTCAGCGTGCTGATCGCCCGGGCATAGCCGCCGGCAAAGGCGTAGGCATAGGCTTCCGGCGAGACGTTGGTCCGTCCCAGGGCGTTGATGGGCTGGCACCCGTTTGTCGGGCTGGTCAGCGTCGACCGGCAGGCGACCGATCCGATCGCCAGGCCGGATGTGCCGACATTGGCGGAGGTTACGCGGACCGCATCGATCGCGCGCAGGAAGTTGGCGGTGATCGCCGAATTCTCGATCGTCTGCTCGCTCTTGTTGCGGCCATATTGCGCATTCACGTCCCAGCGCCAGCTGCCGCCGAACGCGCCGCGGAGGCCGCCGGCGATCCTTGCCGTCCGGTTGCGGATCTCCAGCCGCGGCGGGCCGACATCGTTGCCGAGATAGCCGATGCTGAGGCCGGCAGCGGGCACCAGCGCCCGCTGGGCAGGTGTCAGCGCATCCTGCAGATAGGCATTGTCGGGGCGGAAGTTCAGGAAGCCGGTCGTGCCGCCGGTGGCAGCCCGGATCTGTGCGGAGATGTTGCGGACGCGCACGTCCGAATAGAGCGGCTCCACCCACGCCTCGATATCGCTGCCAAGGTCATAGGTGAGATGTGCCAGCAGGTTGTACCGCCGGCTTGCCGGCCGCAGGACCTGGTAGGGATTGACGTTGCTGCCACCGATCATCGAGGTGCCGATCTGGCCCTGATACAGGCCCGCATCGAACGGCACGGCCGACACTCTTCCGTCGGCCCCGGCCACGAACTGCAGGTTCCGCAAGGCGACGGGATTGCTCGCGACGGACGGGGTGATGAGGCCACCGGTCGTCAGCGTGCCGAACAGCACGTCGTCTGCGACGAGGTTCGCCGCCAGGCCGGCCGCACGGTTCGTGGGCGGAGACACCAGCCCGGCGTTGCGCCGGCCCCAGTCACGTTTGGTGTTGAACAGGTCGGTCCCGGTGTTGCGGTTGTACTCCGCCCCCAGCACCAGGTGACCGCGACCATCGGCGAAGGCCGTGCCGCCCGCGAGCGAACCGAAGAAGTCCTTGGCATCCTCATGGCGGGTCTGCCCGTATTGCACGGTACCCTTCACCCCGGTCAGGCGCGTGTTGATCTGCAGGTTGACGACACCCGCCACCGCGTCGGAGCCGTAGGCGGCCGATGCGCCGCCCGTGACGACATCGACCTTGCTGAGCAATGCGCTGGGAATGATGTTGAGATCGGGTACGCCTGCAACCGACTGGCCGGGGACGGTGATGCCCGGCAGGCGGAGGCGATCCAGCAGCACTAGCGTGCGGACCGGCCCCAGGCCGCGCAGATCGACATTGTTGGCGCCGACATTGCCGATGCCGCCGGATTCCGGGGCGGCGGTACGCCGGAAGGAAGGCACCTCGTTCAGCACGTCCGCGACATTGACGGCGGCGCGCTGTTCCAGCGTGGCGGCGCCGACGACGGTCGTCGGGGTCGGGGCGGTGAAGCCGGCGCGATCGATGCGCGAGGCGGTCACCACGATGTCCTGGCCCGGATCATCGGTGGCGGGCGCAGGCGTGGTCTCGATAACCGGGCCCACGGCGCCGGCAGGTGCCTGGCCGGCATCGGCCGGGGTTTGCACCGGCGTCGCCGAAGCTGCGCCGGTCGGTGTCGGATTGGTCTGGGCCCCGGCAGTACCGGTCGAAGCAAGCATGCCGACGGATGCGAGCAGCCACGATGCGTAGCGCATTTCTATCCCCTCCAGATATCGGCCTCTATGGGCCGTTAGAGGATGCCCGTTTCCCAGATGAGAGACTGTTGAGCAAATCGATTGAAACGATACGCAGTGATGAATTTCTTAGCTGGCAGTAGGACCGCTTCCGCCATGATGATTGCGCAGGCGTTCGATGATGGCGGCAACATCGGCCTCCGGTTCCTCCGCAACGATGCGGATCGCTCCGATCAGCCAGTGCAGGCCCTGGTCGGATGTACGGGTACGATGGTACTGCGCGGTCTCCCGCATGGCGGGAAAGGCAAACGGCAGCGGCGAGTACGCCAGCGGCAGGTACCCGGCCATGACCTGCGCCAGCCTCCGGTGCATCATCGCCAGGCGCTGCGTGCCGCGCAGCAGCCACGGCACGGTCGTGAACGAGGACGCGACACATTCGATCTTGCGGACATGGCCCAGGGCCAGCAGATGCTTGTCGGCGAAGGTCACCTGACGATGACGTCCGATCGCGACCGCCACGTGACCGGAGGAGAGAAAGGCGTCGAAGTCGATGCCCTCGGCGAAGGCCGGGTTTCCGCTCCAGCCAGCGACGACGATCTCTTCCTCGAACAGATCCTCCGTGGGCGAGTCCGGCAACATGAATTCGCGCGGGCTGATGAGCAGATCCAGCTCGCCGATCCGCAAGGATTCGGAAGCCGCCTCGTCCGGCGAGATGAACTCGAGCCGGATGTTGGGCGCGAAGACCGACAGCGCTTCGGTGAGCGGCGCAAGGATGGCGGCGACGATGTAGTCCGATGCGATCACGCGGAACACCCGGCGGGTCGATGCAGGATCGAACACGCGCGACGTCAACAGCACCGCATCGGTAGCATCGAGAAACCGGCCAAGTTCGTTCTGCAGTTGCTCGGCAAAGACGGTCGGGCACATCCGGCGCCCATCGGACACGAGCAGCTGATCACCGAAATATTGGCGGAGCTGCGCCAGTGCGGCGCTCAACGCCGATTGCGTCAGCCCCAGCCGCTCGGCCGCGCGGCTGACATTGCGGGTCTCCATCAGCACATCCAGCGCGTGCAGGAGATTGAGGTTGAGCCCCTTGTAACGCATCCGATCCGCCTCTCGCCTGATTGTCGTTCCGGCCCGGTGACCGGGTCTGTCATCGCAGGCTATTCCGGGTTTCGATGGCAATCCACGATTATTATTCGTTTACGCGATCGCGGCTCACTCGATTAGCCTGCGACCAGCAGACGCGGCAGGTTAGGGCAACCGATCCCGGCAACCGCGCAGAATGCAGCGGGCGACGCAGAGTTCGCCCTGACTGCCGGCAGGAGACAGGGACCGATCATGACAGCCAAGTCACGCTTTCGCACCAGCGCATTTGCCCTGGCAAACGGGATGGCCTTGATGACTATCACGGCCCCCGCCGCCGCACAGGAAATCGCGCCTGTTGTGAGGATCGATGCCGGCCAGGTCGAGGGCAAGGCACTGCCATCGGGCGTGAATGCCTTTCTCGGCATCCCCTACGCCGCGCCGCCGGTGCGGGACCTTCGCTGGCGCGATCCCGCGGCGGTTCAGCCGTTCGCCGCCACCTTTCACGCGGATCGCTACGCGCCGCAATGCCCGCAGCCCAGCCGCAATGCGATGGCCAACCAATACTCCGGTGCCGAGGTAACGAGTGAAGACTGCCTGTACCTCAACGTGTGGGCGAAGCCGGGACTGACGAAGGCGCCGGTGATCGTCTTCATCCATGGCGGCGCCTTCTTCATCGGCGCGGGATCGATGCCGATCTACGGTGGCGAGACTGTCGCGCAGCGTGGCGCCGTGTTCGTGAACCTGAACTATCGTCTCGGCGTGCTCGGCTTCCTTGCGCATCCTGATCTGTCCCAAGAGTCGCCGCACCAGACCTCGGGCAATTACGGTTTCCTGGATCAGATCGCGGCGTTGCGCTGGGTGCACGACAACATAGCGCAGTTCGGCGGCGACCCCGACAACGTGACCATCGCCGGCCAGTCCGCAGGGTCGATGGCCGTGCTGGCGTTGCAGGCCAGCCCGTTGGCAGCGGGGCTGTTCCAGCGTGCCGTCGGGATGAGCGGCGCGGCAATGCGGTCCACCGGTCCGTTCGCACTTCGCCCGCTGCCGCAGGGCGAAGCAGAAGGCCTGAAGTTCCAGCAACTGGTTAACGCCGACAGTCTGGCCGAGATGCGCAACCTGCCGGTTGATCGGCTGACGCTGCCGCGCGTGCCGGGCGCACCCGCGATCGGCGCGATCCAGGACGGCCATGTCCTGACCGCGCCGATCGAGACCACTTTTGCCGAGGGGAAGCAGAACGACGTTCCCCTGCTGCTCGGCTTCACGCGAGACGAGGCGCTCGGCGGATTTGGTGCAATCGATGGCTTGGCCGACTATCGTGAGCGTGCCGCCGAACGCTTCGGAGAGCGCGCGGATCTGTTCCTCACGCTGTATCCTGCGCAAAGCGACCAAGAGGCGCGGATGCAAGCCAGGTTAGCGGACCGGGACTCCACCATGGTTGCACCGATGTTTCAATGGGCTCTCGCCCAAGGCGCTCGCGGCCGGGCACCCGTTTATAGCTACATGTACGCTCACCCGCACAGCTATGCACCCGATGTCACTTTCAGCGACCTCGATCCGGCGACGGCGGGAGCGTACCACACATCCGAAGTGCCGTTTTGGCTGGGTACGCTCGACAGCTTCAACCAATATCGCCACACGCGCGCTTGGACAGCTGACGATCAGGCTCTGAGCACAACGATGACGGAGGCACTGATCGCCTTTGCCAGGAACGGCAATCCTGCAGGCGCGGGGCTCGATTTCCGCAGCTTTGACAAGACGAAGCCTGAACTGCTGAAACTTGACACGGTCAGTCGGCAAGCTCCGTGGCCCGACAGTCGCAAGCTGGCGTTCTTCTACGATATGCCGCTAGCCCCTATCGTGGTAAGGAATGTTCAAGACTGATAGTGTACCGCCAAGGTCCTTAACTCAGCGGCAAACAGATGTCGCCGTGCTGCGACGGTGCTCAAAAACGATCGCCCATGTCGTGCTTTCCGCTCAAGCCGATCCGGGTGATCCTTCAATCCAGCCGGCTCATCCTTATCGTCACGAATGGGAATGCCGCACCCGTAGATCCGTTCGCACAAGCTAGCCTGCCCGCGAATGGCACCGAACGTCCGTGCTGAATTGTTCAGTCGCTTGGCCTGTTTGACCTCTTCCAACCTGCCTTGAACGAACCATAGCTGAGGTCCTTGGCCCTCATGCGGCACAAGCATGAAGCGATCGGCCGATCCCAGGCAGAACACATAGTTCGCATAGCGCGTGGTCACCGATGATCGCTGCAATACGATGTCGAACAGGAATGGGTGCCCAGCCTGTTGCTGGTCGATGTAGCTCGCCAACACGTCGCAATCTTCGAGTTCGGCGAGGGTCGGAAGCAGGTGATGATCGAGTGGCATGCGGTTATCGCCGGCGATGAAGGCGATCGGCCGTTCTGCCAAACGATAGCACCGTGGGATCCGACGGTCAGGCTTGATATGCTTCACGGCGCCGCCACCCATGATCTCGTGCAGCACGCGCATCATCACGTCGCGCGGCTCATCGCTGTCTCTCAGCATCGGACCATCCACGCAGCCCCGATCCTGTCACGGGTGTGCGCTCTCCTGGTGTAGTTCATTTCATTCCTCCTGCTATTCGTCCCGTTTTGAACATCGTAAGAACAAAACGTTAACATCCTTCAAATTCGCGATTGAATGGCGGATGCTTTGGCGACATCAATCCGTCCGATGTTTCCGATGCCGCAGTGCTGTATTCGTCTGGGCACAAACGGCGCGGACGCTTTCAGGCCAAATTGTCTGGCGGTCGGGCAGCTCTGCGCCCAGCGTATCTTGAAGCCTCAGGATTGCGGCTTGGCTGGTCCACCGCCGAACAAATCCCACATCGCATTCACCGCGCATCGGCCGATCGCGTAATCAGTCAGCGGTGCCATCTATCTTCCTTTGTCCTGCTCCTGCGGCGTGAGACGCATTTCATCCGACCACCAGGAGGCACCTTCCTCTACCTGCACCCACGTCACTGATTTTACCCCGGAGCGGCGCGGCCGGGCAGGCTAGCTGCATGCAGCAGCCCAGCCTAACCGACTGCGCCTTTGCTCAGCCAGCAGACCATCCATGGGCCGTGCGGAAGGCATTCCACTCAGCCTCGTATTTCAGCTGCATGTCGGCTGGATGGTCCCGGAAATCGGGATGAACCCGACCGAAGCCTGAAGCGCGATGCTCCAGGCTGAGCGTGAAGATATGGACATGCGGCCGGGCAGCGCTGCGCGCGTCCGACGGCATGTGCTGCACCAGGATGCTGGACAGCTTGCGGGGCTGCAGGACTGCCGACACGTACAGGTAAGCGCGGTGCATCATCTGCCAGCGCGGCATGTCCGGATCGAAGCGCAACGTCTGCAGCGCGCCCAGCAATGTGACGCCCTGTACGGTCTGACAATCGTAAGTGTGGAAGAACGCCTGCAGGCTATCCGGATCGGGCACACCGTCGGCAGGGATCAGCCGGTATCCCAAGCAGTGATCGGCCATCCGGGTTCAGCTGCCGTTTGTTCAGTCGCACTGGGCCGGCGTGGCTGAAGCTTCGCCTCAACAAGGTCCGCGCACAAATGGCGGGTGCCTGTAGAAGTGTTCCTGCTCCACAGAACCGCGAATCCAAAGTCGGACGCAGAGCCGGTCCCCGCCGGATCATCGAACACCATGTCCATGGCTCCTTGCGGATCGATCCAGTCGTTCATCGTCCGGTCCTCCCAGTGCGCGCCAAGCGGACGATCTCTGCGACTGCGCGGCACAACCCGTCGCTGCGTTCATCAGCATCGGCGTAGGGACATCGGCCGAAGCGGCTAACACCCGCTTCGTCAATTTCGAGACAGTGTGACACGGATGTTTCCGTCGGGACGAGCCACAGGCTTGCATCAGTGTGGCGGTAGAAAGCGAGGTCATGCAGGCCGACTGGAGCACCAGCAATCGATACGTCCACCAGCACCGGATCAAGCCCTTCAGGGTGCAACCCGCTGCGCACCAACAACACGCTGTAGTGCCACATCCGTGCTGCCTCGGTGACCGCCAAACGTACCAGCGGGCTATCGAACGAAGTCGCCGGCAGTATGAGATTACAAGTGGGTAGCAGGTGCCCTTGCACCGGCATGCCCTCGGTGAACGACAGGAGGTCGGCAGGGCATGCAGCTAGCGCTTGCAGAGGCAGCGCGAGCACGCGTGCGGACGGGTTGGCCAAATGGCCGGTCGAGTAGTTCTGGAGCAAAGAAAGGTACCTTCAAGCGGGAGGATCACCGCCATTCGTCGGCGGATCAGGCTGCCTGAATTTCATTTCTCAAACAGCTTCACCTATTTTGCTTGTTTATTCACTTTGCCATTTAACCGCGGTCGCTGACGTCCTTGCTGAACGGCCGAATTTGGTGCAGCCTCAGAATAATGCCGATAGCTTTTACCTCACCATGAGTGAAGAAGATGGTTGCGATCGACGACAGGACGAAAGCTCTCGGTTTCCTTTAAACCGTCCCTGATCTCGAACATCGTTCAGGCGGCCGAACTTGCCAGCCTCACCCCGCCCCCAGCGCCGCCCGCGCCTCTTCCGTGATCGTGTACACCGCCTGCCGCTGCGCCCCGCGGTTCTCGTGGTCGACGCGGTAGCCCTGGTAATGCCGCCGCACGAGGCCGGCGCGCACCAGTTCGGACACCGCACGGCTGACATTGGTGCGGCCCGACTGGCGCACGCGGCGGCGCACCTCGTCCTCGACCACCTGCTCGGCCTGCGCCGGATCGGCCGGCAGCGTGCGCGCACATGCCAGTTCGCGCCGCACCCGTCCCTCGATCGCCCGCCGGCGCGGATCGCGTGCGCCGACCGGCAGCAGCGCATCGCACAGCCAGTCGCGCACCGGCACATGCCGCCCGCCTTCGCGCACATAGGGCCCGGCGCTGCCGGTGCCTGCGCCCGCCTGCGCGATCAGGTTCAGCACCATAAAGCTGTAGCGCGGCCGCTCGCACATCCGCGCCAGCCGCTCCAGGATGGCGCGCAGGTCCACCGGACCGGGCGCAGCGGCGGGTTCGGCCGGAACAGGCGCCCTGCCCTGCCCAGTGGCTGCGGCGAAGAGATCAGGCTGCGTCATCATGCGAACAGATGAAGCACACCGGGACTCCGCCGTGAATCCCTCCCGTGCCGCCGGCGACCGCTTTTGCCGCCAGTGGCACTTTACCGGCGGCGGGCGGGGTAAAGTGCCACAGGTGGCAGGTGCGCCCGATTGCCCCGGACGCACAGCCGCGGCATCAAGCATCCATGTTCGACGACATCCCGCCCCAGCTCTGGCCACTAATCGTGCTGGCTGCGGCGGCGATCGTGCCGGTGCGCTACATCATCCGGCATGTGGTGCACACACCGCGGTGGCGCGAGATCACCCTGCTGCCGGAGGATCTGGGGTGGCGCACGCCTGCGAACCTGATTCGCAGCGTGGCGGCGCTCGTGCTGCTCGCCGCCCTCGCGATCTTCATCTTCACGCCGCAGGCGGCCCGGTTCGCGCAATCGTGGAGCTTTGCCGCCCTCGTGCTTGCCGGCCTTGGCACCTATGCCCTCCACACCGTCTGGCGCGGGCTGAAGGACGGCCATATCGAGCCGATGAGCAGGGGCATGTCGTGGGAGTTCTCTCGCGAGGAGCAGCCAAAGCGGTTCTGGGTGTCGGTCGCGTGGAACACCCTCATCGGCGTCGGGATGTTTCTTGCGCTGATCGCTGGCTCGCTGTCCGAAAGCCGCGACAGCTGCGCCGAGGTTGACAGCGAAGGCGAAGCCCGCGCCGCCCTGCCTGCCTGCAACACGCTGCTGGCCGAAGCCGAGGATCCGGACAGGCGCGCCATGCTCCTGGCGGCGCGCGGCCGGATGCATCACTGGCTGGAGGAGCCGGCACGGGCGCTCGCCGACTACTCCGCGGCGCTCGCGCTCGATCCGCAGGACGCCACCACCCTGCACAACCGCGCGCTGGTGCATGAGCAGATGGGCGATGCGGCCGCCGCTCTGGCAGATTACAACGCTTTACTGATGGTGCAGCCGGACAATCCGGCGGGGCTGCTCGCGCGGGGCGAACTCCTGCACGAGATGGGCGCGCCGGATGCGGGCATTGCCGACTTCACCAGCGCCGCCACGCTGGAACAGAATGACCTGCAGGCGCTGGCCAACCGGGGCATGGCCTATGCCTGGCAGGGCGATCGCGCGGCCGCGCTGGCGGACCGCGCCCGGATCGCCGCTCGTGCCCCCGGCCACCCTGCCCTGCTGCGCATCGATACCCTGCTGGCGCTCAAGGCCGAGGACCAGCCCGCCGCTCTCGCCCTGCTCACCAGCAGCCTGCAGGCGGAACCGGATGACGCATGGGCCCTGATGCAGCGCGCCAACATCTACTGGAAGATGGGCGAGATGGATCTGGCGCGCGACGATGACGACCGGGTGGATCGGCTGCGCATGCAATACGAGCAGCAGAACGGACGATAGCGCCCGTCTACCCCAGCCGCCCCTCATCATCCACCAGCGACACCTGCCCGTCCCACGCCCACAGCACCAGGTTGCGCGCATCGGCCGGCGCGCCGCGGGCATAGCTGGGCACGACCAGCCCTGCGAAGCCGCCAGCGATCAGCCGCTCCGCCAGTTCGTGCGTCGTCACAGCGCGGCCGGCCAGCATTGCATCCTGCCAAGCCGGGTCGGCCAGCAACTCCGGCGTGGCGCCATGCTCCGCCAGCGCCGCGGCGTCCGTCCCATCCACCAGCGGTCCCACATCGGCCCGCAGGCACACCAGCGTGGTCGGCTGCAGCAGCCCCACCCGGTTCGCTTCCCTGATGGCGGTATCGGGCGCCAGCGAGGTGTACAGCGCCGCGCGCCCAACCTGGTTGAACCGCCCGCCGAACCGCGCCGCGCCTTCGCCGGACAAAGCCGTACGCGCCCAGACCGGGTTCAGCGCACGATACAGCAGCCCCGAGTAGTGCACCGCCTCAAGCTTCAGGCGTAGACGCCGGCATCCACCGCATCGACATAGCGCAGCACGTCGTCCGCGCGGTTCTCGTGCACCAGCTGCATCGCGGTGCGGTTGTCGAAGCCGGACAGCGGCTCCGACCGGTACCAGGCATAGGCCAGCAGCGGCGATCCGAAGCGGGTCTCCACCTTGTTCAGGATCTCCACCATCTGCCGCAGCCGCCGCTGCGTGCGGTCGGAGGCGATCCGCTCCTTGCGCTGCACGGCATCCTTGCCGAGGCCCAGCGAGCGCGCCAGTTCGTCACTGGTGGTGCGCAGCACGGCGGCGATCTTGCGCGGGGCGAACTGCCCGTGATCGGTATAGGCGGCGAGTACCATGATGCATCTTCCCAGAAATACTGACGTTGATATATGCCAGAATGGACGGCAGGCAAGCGCCCGGGCAGGAGCATCGGAATGTTTGGCTATTTCCTCAACCGCTGGATCATGACCCGCCGGTTCGAGCAGGTCGAGGCACGCTATGTCTACCGCCGCCGCCCCGATCTGCCCGGCATCGCCCTGTCAGCGGAGGAGCGGCAGGCGACGTTGCGCGCATTCCGCCGGCGGTACTGGCGCCATATCCTGCTGCTCTATGGCGGGCTCATCGCACTGGCGGCGGCAGCGGCGCTGGCGCTGCAATCCTGGGCTTTGACGATCGTATCGCCATGCCCATCGGCTACACGCTGGCAGCGTTGCTGATCGTCGTGATCGTGCGGGAACAGCGCAGTTGGGCGCGCCTGCCGGAAACACTGTACGCCGGTCGCCCGCCGGTTGCCGCCACGGTGCCCACCGGCACCTGGGCGCAACGCTACGCGGCGCCGTCGCGGCGGTGATCATGGCCGGTCTAGGGGGCGCTCGTCCTGATCTATGGCGCGATCGCCGCGCTGCTGGTCCCCCGCTCCGCCGGTGCGGAGCTGGGCCACTGGCTGATCTTCACGGCCTTCGCGACCGGGTTTCTGATGGCTGTCGCAGGCGCTGTCATCAAAGCGCGGCGGGCCTGACACCGCCTTACCCGAACGCCACCGCCACCCGTGCAAGCCGCGCCTCGACCTCCCCGGCGGACTCCCTCACCCCCAGCTCCCCGCTCAACCGCGGCCATTCCGCCAGCGCCCCGCGCACCTCGTCAATCACCGACGCGATGCTCCGCTCCGCCAGTCCATGCCGCCGCCCCAGCGCCACTACCTGCGCATGGCGGATCGCCCGGCCCTCCCCTTCCACCGCCAGATAATGCTCGCCCCCCGGCCCGGCGGAGCAGGTGAGGTCATAGGCCGGCGCCAGCCGCCACCCGCCCGCCTCGTCCTGCAGGAAGGCATGCTGGCGCGTGTGATCGTCGCGATTGTGGGCCAGCACGTTGAACACCATGCGGCGGAACGCCTCGGCCACGTCGCCCGCGTGGCGCGTGATCGCCAGCGTCGCGCGCAGGAAGCCGTCATAATCGAGGCTCGGCATGTCGGACGAAGCCTCCAGCGCGCCCGCCAGCGACACCATGTGCACCCGTACGCCCCCCTCTGATCCGGCACCGGGCCGGTCGAAGCGCCGCGTGGCAAAGTGGCCCGGACCGTCTGCGGACGGCAGCAGCCGCGTCTCCGCCATGGCGATGCCGGCCAGCCGCGCCATCCGGGCATAGGCTTCCTCCACCGAGCCGCTATCGGGATTGTCCACTGGCGCGCGGAACTTCACGATCCATCCATCCCCGCCGGGCAGCACCGCGCCATCGGTGCCCAGCCCGACATGCACCTTGGGTCGCGCTCCGCCCGATGCGCCGCCCAGTCGCGCCAGCAGGTCCAGCGCATCGGTTTCCTCGCCCGCCAGCACCGCCTGTGCTTCCGCCGCCAGCGCGTCGAGGTCGATGCCGCCCGCCAGTTCCTCCGCCGGCACCGCCGGTTCGAACACCAGCGCGCCCCGGCCATCCCGGCCTACCAGCGCCAGCCGGTCCGCGGGGCTCAGCGTCGCCAGAACCACCCCCTGCCGCGCCAGCCGCCGGCGCAGCAGCAGGTGGCCCCAAGCATCGGGCAGGCTGTCGGACAGGAAGCCGTGCAACCCGCCGAACGCCTGCCCACGGGCGCCATGCAGCCCCGGCAGCGGCGGGTACAGCAGCGGATCGACCTGCCACCCCTGCGCAATGACTGTGTCGCTCCATTCCAGTTGCGCCAGCCCGCCGGCCATCGCCAGCCGCCCGATCGCCTCCGCAGGCGCGCGCTCATCGCGCACCATGCCGATCTGCAGCGGAGTACCGGGTGTCAGCCTCACGGCTTTGCCCGCGCTGACGGCGCCCGCTGGCGGACTTTTGGCGCGGCGGCCGCCTGCTGCCGCAGCAACTCATCCATCGAACTCGCCGCCACCTTGGGAAACAGGTCGCCTACCCCTTCCTCGCACCGCAAGGCCACGGCCGCACGCACCAGATCCTCGATGGAGGCTTTCCCCTGCCCCTCCAGCCGCCGCCAGGTGCGATAGGCCACCCCTGCCCGCTCTGCTGCTGCGGCCTGCGTATAGCCCAGCCCGATCCGGCGGGCCTTCACTCGCCGGCCCAGATCGGCGATGATTTCTAATGGAGTATGAAGCATTGTCCTTATATGGACGATTAACTCTCCCGTAGCAATCTTAATGACCATAGTTGGCCACCGCTGAACGCCCACCGCCGTCTAACGTAGCGCCGCCAGGAAGCTCGTCGCCGTCAGTTCCGCATGGGCCTCCAAAGGCGGGCGCAGGCTGAAAGCTTTGGGGGTGCGCGCGAAATCATACAGCCGCACCAGGTGCCAATCATCCCGCCTCGCCTCGGCTACGGCCACTTCGTTACGGCTGATGTGGAAGGGGGTGCGCTCCCAGCCATTGGTGGTCTTCACCTCCACCAACCGCTCGCGCCCGTCGGGCAGGAAGCTGGCGATGTCATAGCCATAGCCGTCCCCATCCTCCTGCGCGGTCCAGCGCACCTTGCGCGCCAGATCGTCGCGCCCCGCGGCGGCCAGCTGCTGGCGTTCATGCGCCAGCACCAACTCCTCGCCCGCCTGGCCCAGCGCCCGATTGCGCGCATCCCGCTCCGCCACGTCATACTTGCGACCGATTGCCGCGATGAAGGCGGGATCGACCGGCGGCGGTTCGTTGCGCTGCGCCGGCGGCGGGCCGATCCACAGCCGTGCGGCGCTGTCGGCCACTGCGGACTGCCCTGCCCGGCCCGCCTTGGGCGCCAACCAGCCCGGGTGCTGGTTCAGCCACCGGAGCACGCCATCAACCAGCGCATTCTGGAAGTTCGCCGCCGGCTTGTAGCCGTTGATCCATGGCTGCCCCAGCCCGAGCATGACCGCGCTGATGTTCTGGTGCTTGAACTCGATAGAGCCACGACCGCGGTCGATCTGCCCCTGCAACACCCGGTTGTGTTCCGCCTTGCTGAAGGACCGCCTTGCCAGCTCGTCGGCCAGCATGGCGAAGTAATCCGCCACGATCCCGTCGATCTCCGCGCCGCTCCAGTCGCTGCCGGCCGGCATCAGCGCCGCCTCACGGTTCTGGGGTGGAGGAACTCCATAAGCTGGCAGGATAGCGGCACAGACCTGCTTGCCAAGGCGCGAACCGGATCGCTCCGCAATCGTTCGGCTGTCATGGCCACCTTCTTCACCGCGGACACCCATTTCGGCGACCATCGCACGATCAACCTGTGGCGCCGCCCCTTCTCCGACACCCTCACCATGGACGCCCTGCTGATTGAGCGCTGGAACGCCACCGTCGCGCCCGGGGACACCGTCTGGCACCTGGGCGACGTTGCCCGCCGCGCCGCTGATGTGCCTGCCTTGTTGGCCCGCCTGAACGGCACCAAGCACCTGCTGCGCGGCAACAACGACCCCGACGCCACTTTGCAGGCCGAAGGCTGGGTCAGCACCGCCGCCTATGCCGAGATCGCGCAGGACGGCCACGCCCTTGTCCTGTGCCATTATCCGTTCCGCAGCTGGAACGGCCAGCACAAGCGTGCCCTCAACCTGCACGGCCACAGCCACGGCCGGCTGAAGCCGATACCGCGCCAGTTCGATGTCGGCGTGGACGTGCATGGCTGGGCGCCGGTCACGCTGGCGCAGCTGCTGGCAGGGCGGGTGAAACAAGTGGGCTAAAGATGATGGACCAAGTCAGGGACAGCGTATGGAAACTGTTAACATTCGCGATGCCAAGACGCACCTGTGGCGCCTACTCGCCCAGTTCGCCGACGGCGACAGCGTGGTGATCGCCCGCGCCGGCAAACCGGTCGCCTGCCTCGTGCCCGTGGAGCCGCCGGCAGTGCCTGCCCCGCGCCGCCTGGGCTTCATGGCCGGCCAGCTGCGCATGCCCGATGATTTCGACCGCATGGGGCAGGACGAGGTGGAGGCGCTGTTCGGCGGCCGGCCGTGAAGCTGCTGCTCGACACGTATCTGCTGCTATGGGCCGCGGCCCTGCCGGGTCGCCTGTCCCCATACCGCCACCGCGCTGATCGAGGACCCGGCAGACGACCTCATGTTCAGCGCCGCCAGCCTGTGGGAGGTCGCGATCAAGAGCAGCCCGGGGCGGGAAGATTCCGCCGTTGATCCCGCCCTGCTGCGTCGTGGCCTGCTTGACGATAGCTATATCGAGCTGCCCGTCACCAGCGCCCACGCGGTCACCGTGGCCACCCTGCGCCCGATCCACCGCGACCCGTTCGACCAGTTGCTGGTCGCGCAGGCGCAGACGGAAGGTGTGACCCTGCTGCGCGGACGGACTGGTGTGCCGCTATCCGGGGCCGATCCGACGGGTCTTAAGGCGGCGCGATCCGGAACAAGCGAATGATCCGCCTTCCCACGCACCGGCACATGCGTCATTCTGCAGACGGATCGCGGCAGGGAGCATGGTCGGGTGAGCTTCTGGGTCATAGTCATCGGCATCATCCTGTTCCTCGGCTGGCTGGGCCAGTTCCGCACTGGCAGTGCCTCGACCACGCATGCATCAAAGCCGCCATCGCGCCTGCAACAGACGATCGCCACAACCAAGGCGGCGGCCATGCCGCCTCCACATGTCGCCAACCAGCCGCAAGGTCTGCTCGGCGAACTCAACGAAAGCCTCTCGCGTGTCCAGGCGGTACAAGAGGCCACCAGCCGACTGCAACGCGACATGTCGCTCGAACGCGTTTTGATCGAAGCCGCGATGAGAACCGCCGAGACACGCCTAGCCGCTGATCAGGCCCGGCGCGCAATGACACCAGAAGGACGCCGGATATATGATCAGGCGTTCAAACGCCTGCAAGGCTTGGATCTCGGATCAGCGGGAGGGTCCACGCTAGTCCCAGATTACCGCAAGCCCGATTTTACATTTCCGCAAACTCACTACGGCTCCGATGTGGCGGAAGCCATTCGCGAGAAGATTGCGGCACTGCAGGACGAGCGCAATACCTTCATAGTCGAGATCAAAACTCGGATAGCGAGCAGTAATCTTGCCCCCAATGTGCTCACGGCGCTGCATGAACTCGGCAGCCGGAAGGCGTCCGCTTCGCTGAGGTCTGTCCTGGGTCTTTCGATCATGGATCTCCTGCCTGATAGCGATCGACTCACATCTTTCACTGCGCGAGGCGCCAGCACCGCACATCCCCTTCCGCCACCGACGCCTGTTGCGCCTGCTTCGTCAACTGCGCCCCCGGTGGATCGGCCGCTGACCCACACTGCCGCTATACGAGCGGAAGCCGAGGCTCGGGGCATAAACTGCCTGCTCCACTTCACCGACCTGCGGAGCCTGCCGCGTATCCTGCAGACCGGGCTGCAATCAGTCGCGGCAATGCGCGCGGCGGGCACGCCGTTCCGCTTCAACGATCACCTGCGCCTCGACGGGCAGCCCGATGGCATCAGCCTGTCGATCGGGCATCCCAATCATCGCATGTTCTACAAATGCCGCAACACCGGCCCGGTGCGCGATTGGTGCGTGCTGGTGCTCGATCCGGCCATCTTGTGGAGTCTGCCCGTTGCCTTCAACCGCCATAACGCCGCCGACAAACGGATGACCGGCCTGCCGCTGCAGCAGCGCCGGGATCCCGCCGCCCTGGCCGCCATGTTCGCACCCGCGGATGGCCTGCCGGATCGTGCTGCCGCACGGTTGCGCCCCTGCGACCCGACCGATGTGCAGGCAGAGGTACTGGTGCTTGCGCCCATCCCTGCAGCCCGTATCACCGGCATCGTGTTCCAGAACCATGCCAACGCCGCCGCGCACCGCACCCTGCTGGGCCCCCGCCGCAGCTTCGTGCACGATCGCGATCCCGGCTTCTTCTCCGGCCGCGACTACGTCCGCCGCGCCGGATGGAGCTTCTGATGGCCCGCCGCCCCGTCTTCGTGCCCCAGCCGGACGGTCCTGCCCCGGTGCGGACGGAACAGGTGGAGTTCACGTGGCATCCCGGCCTGTCGCTGTCGCAGAAACGCCAGTCCATCGCCGCCTTGCACCATGCCTCCCGTGAAGGGCTCGGCCTGCGCAGCGTGCTTGAGATCTCCAGCAAGTCGCCCGATGCGGTGGGCGTGGCGCTCAGCGCCTTCAATCTCACCTTCTGCCCTCCCGGCCGCATCCGGCCGCTCAGCGTGGAATGCGCGTTCCAGGGGAGCAAGGTATTTGCCGATGGCGGGCCGTTCACCGACCTGTTCGACGCCACATCGCGCGATGCCAAGCGGGACGAGCGGCTGCAATCCTCCGGCCGGCTGACCGGCTTTCGCTTCATGGACGGGCGCGACTGGGGGCTGGAGCCGCAATCCGCCTTCTACGATTGGCTGTATCTCAATGCCCTTGCCGGCCGGCCCGATCTGGCGGCGGAGGTGCTGAGGCACGAAGCCTTCACCGATATCGAGTTCAATCCGGAAAAGTCGATCAATTGCCAAGCCTATTCGGTCGCCCTGTTCGCCTCCTTTTCCCGCGCTAGGCGGTTGCAGCAGGCGATGCGCGATGCCGAGAGCTTCCTGGACGTCGTCAGTTCCCGCCCGGTGAACAATGCGCGGCAGGACGACACGCTGCAGGGCAGCCTGTTCTGACCCTCTAATCCTCCACTACCGGATAGTTCCGCATCGCCCAATCCTCGCCCGGATGGTCCATCATCAGGTCGACGAACACCGGCAGCAGGCAGCCCAGCAGCGCCGCTCCGTCGCGCACCTGCGCGCGATTGGCGGCGCTGTTCCAGGTGGCGCCGCCATGGACGAGCTGGTTGCGCAGCACATACAGCCGGTCGAAGAGGATCTGCAGCAGCGTTAGCGTGTCATGACCCTTCAAAGCGTAGCGCACCGCCGCCTGCCCGGCCGCGAACCGCTTCTCCCAGTCGGCGAAGCCCGCCTTGCCATTATGGTGCCGCCAGAACGGCCCGAAGACATAACGATTGTCCAGCAGCAGGCGGATCTCGTGCGGAAAGCGGGTCCAGATCAAATCGTAGATCCGGTGCGTTGCATCCATCCGCAGCAAGGCGGCGAAGAACGCCCGGAACTGATCCCGTTCGCCCGTGGCACCGCCCTCCTCCTCCAGCGCGCGGTCCAGATCGGCGGCATAGGCGGCGTTGAAGCCGATCCACAGCAGGATGAAGCGCACATCGCCATCCTCCCCGCTGGCCTCCGCACGCCGCAACCAGCTGAGCGCCCGGTGCACGCGCAAGGTCAGCGGCAGCGGGAAGCTGTCGCGCAAGGCCCGCTGCTTGTCCTTCAGCCGCTCGGGATGCGGCGGATCGTCGGAGCCATGAAGCGGTGGGGTCACAGCCCTGCCCTCCCCCGATCGTTGCGCCCCAGCCGGCGCGCCACATGCAGTTCGCGCACCATCAGCGCTTCCATCCGGCCCGCTCGCTCCTGCTCCACGATCCCGGCCGCCCGGTCGCCGATGCCGGCCAGCAGGTCCACCATACGGGCGGCAAGGTCGCGCGCCTCCGCCCGGCTGCCGGCATCGGCGATCAGCGCGTCATATTGCGCCACCAGCGCCGGCACCTGGACCGTCACCAGCGGCAGATCGTCATGATGGGTCGTCTGCGCCAGCACCAGCAGCCGCGCACAAGCGGTCCGTGCTCGCCGCAGCTCCGCCCGCCGACCCGGCGCCAGGCGCAGCGCCTGCTCCCACGCGGCGCCGACTTGGGGGAAGCCGGCGGGCTCCTCCACCTCGGGTTCAGGTTCCAGCATGCGCGCCCGGCCTTCGATGATCCCGCCCGTGGCCAGCTTGCGCGCCTCTCGCCGGCGCCAGGCCGTCCGCAACCCCAGCATTGCCGCGCCTGCGCCGGCCATAGCGCCCAGCGCCACCGCCGGCCCCTCGGCCCCCAGCGCACCGGCAAGCATCCCGCCGGCAATCGCCGCCAGCACCACCGCGCCGACCACCGCGAACGCCATCAGCACCCACACGAGCAGCGCGATCATCAGGCCCATGAACAGCAGGACCAGCACGCTCGCCACGATCACCGCCAGCACCACCGCCATTCACCCGCTCCCTTCCTTCAACATTGGACCCGCCATTGTATGGCCCTGCTACGACAGGATCGGTCAAGCCTCCTGCCTCATTGAACAATCCGTCTTGTCCCCGTCTCAGATTACCTGCATCTATATCTACTTGAGACGACGCTGATTTACTTGGATCACACAAACCATAACTGCCGACACCTCGAGCTATAGTGTTTTTATGGAATGGAGAAATACGTGTCGGATATCGACAAGCAGGAAGATGGCTCTCTAATTCTTTCAGCTGTACAAGCGGTAGCTATCTCGCCTGACTCAGCCAGGGAATTGGTAGCCAGATACAAGGGTCAGATTTCCTCTTCAAATCCGAATCCTACGACAAAGGAAGTCAATGACGCTGTCATTGACAAGATCATCAGCAGGTATGCGAAACTGGCTGCAGGATCGGGAGCCACCACAAGCCTCGCTGGTGTCATTCCCGGGGTTGGCACAGCCGTTGCTGCTTTAGGCGGCGGTTTCGCTGATATTGTGACGTGCATGAAGCTTCAGGTCGATATGACAATGTGCCTGTGCATGGCAATAAACAATGAGGTCACCGACGAAGATGCACGTCATATGACGTTTTACATCGCTGTAGCGGGTTCGCTGGAGCAAGTCGCGTCCGGGGCTGGCTCGCAAGCTGCTGCAAAAGCGGCAGCAAAGGTTGTTGGGAATGCCTTGAAAGGGGCGACTCTTCAGACCATCAAACAGTTATTTAAGCAGCTTGGCATCACCTTTACAAAAAAGGCAGCGATGCGAGTCATCCCCTTCGGAATCGGCGTAGTAATTAGCGCAGGGGCGAACTACGCTTTGACAAATTTTGTCGGGAGCGTTGCTCGAGACGTACTTATGGCAGAGCATAAGCCAGCAATCACGTAACAAACTACTGGCTGTACAATCTGAAGCCGCTGCTCGAGAGAAAATAGCAGCGGCTTCAATTGCCAACCACTTGCCCCAACCGCCGCCATCCGCCAAAGAAGCGCTCCTCCTCCGGCCCGGCTTTGCCCATCCGCTCGACGAAGCTGTCCAGCCAGACATCATGCTCCTCGTCGGACAGCACGCCGCTTTCCAGCTCGCCCGCCAGCGCGGCATTGATGCGTGCCTGGTCGTAGCGGCCTGACCGTTCGATCGCGCGGCCGATCCTGAGCCAATGCGTGATCTGCCCGGCGACGGACCGGCTCTGCAACTCGGATTCCCGCCGCACCGTGCTCATGATGTCGTCGCCCAGCTTCACCGATTGTGCCATCGCCACATCTCCCCGTGGGGTGAAAGGTGGCAATTTGTTACCCGCCGGACAGGCGCGCTGGCGCGTGCCTGGGTGATTGTGCGATCACTGCCCGGCCCGATCCTGGCACCCGTCAGACAGACTGGGACCTCACCATGCCACCACGCTTCCTGCTCGCCACTGCCCTCCTGCCGCTGCTGGCCGGCGCCTGCGCTGCGCCCGGTGTCGATAGGCCCCCAGCCCTGCCGACCGTGGCTGCGCGTTGCAGCAATGACGGGCTGATCCATGCGGAAGTGAGCGGTGCCGTCTCCCGCCATGTCGCCGCCTTGGTCACCCCCACGCTGGACGGCGCCCGCTTGCGCGAGGCGGCGCGGTTGACGCTGCCCTGCGGCTTCGCGCTGGATACGCGCTGGCTGCAGCATCTGATCGTGACCGATGGCACCGAGACGCGGCAATATGTCGAGAACAACCCGTTCGGCTTCGCCGTGCCGTTCGGCTTCAGCGAACGCGTCAGCCGGCCCTACACCTTGCGCGCCCTGCCCGAATCGTACCGCCTGACGCCCAAGACCTGCGCGCAGGATCTGGGCCGACCGCCGGAAGCCGGGCCGCTGTGCAGCGCCTTCGCCAGCAGCATGATGGTTGCCGAGGCGGAGCCGGCCGGCGGCCACCGCCTGCGGCACTATCGCATGCGGGATAGTGCCTGGCAGCCGGGGTTCGACGCGGCGGTGATCGGTGCCGAGATCGCCGCGCTATACTGGATCACCCTGCCCGATGCACCGGGCGGCACGGTGACGCTGTACCTGCGCGATGCGGCCGGGTTGTACCGGGTGTTCCTGGATGTGCCCCAGGGGTAAGCGCCCTTCCCCCATTCACCCCAGCAAAGCGACTTCGTCTCTTGGTTAGACGGGTTAAAGGGGTAGTTAGAACAGTTAGACCCCGCCGCCACCGCCTGTGCCGCGTTCCCGAAGGATCGGCCTTGCGTTCGCGAAAGGTCGATGGCTGCGTTCCCGAAAGGTCGGGTGCACGTTCCGGTTGTGACGCTGCCCGTTCCCGATAGATCGAACAGGGGGCTGCCGGCCCGATCTGGCCGCCGACTTTGAATCAGTTCCAACGGGCTGTCCGGTGAAAAGGTTCAGACCGGCCGTTTGTCCACAAGCTCCCTGCGCCGGCACGATCAGGACGCGACACTTCGGGAACGGCGCCGAGCATTTCAGCACAGGCGGATGCGGCTAGCGCACGGTCTGCCCGTGCTTGGCATGGTGCCGTTTCACCCAGCCGATGAAGGCTTTCTGCCAGTTTGCGGGCAGGCGCGCAGGGTCGGCATCAACCCAGCGTTCGAACTCGGCATGCAAGGCGTAGAGGTCCCAGCCGGGGCAAGTTTCGCGCAAGGTCGCGATGGTGCCCTCCTCCATGTGCCCGCGATGCGCCTTGTCCGCCAGGCCGCTGACCGCGCCGCGGATCAGGGCCGAGGCGTCGAGCAGCTCGGGCGCGGGCGCGTGTTTCCCCGGGGAAACATCGCCGCCCTGCCCGGCGCTGTCCGGCGCACGCTCCACCACTAGGCGCCGCTCGGCCCCGTCCTTGCCATCGACGCGGGTCATGCGCAGCAGCGGCTCGCCGCCGCGCGCCGCCGCCTCCACGCTCAAGGCATAGCCTGGCAGCGCGTTCTTTTCCGCCAGCTTCAGCATCTCGAACTTGAAGCGGCGATATTGCCCCTCCGCGCCCGACTTCTCGAACAGCACGGGCATGGAGATGGCAAAGCCACCCTCCCCGGCCCCGCCGGCATGCTTGCGCGCCACGCGGTACAGCCAGCGTTCGCGCCCGCCGGTGATGTCGAAATAGGCTCGGTCGATGCTGAGCACCCCGCCCTTCATCATCACGCCTTCCCAGAACCAGTTCGACAGCTCGATCGTCATGCCCCGGCTGCGCTCGGTCTTCTCGTCCACCAGCTGCGTCCAGCCATCCAGCCAGCTGAAGGTCGCCTCCCGCCGGTTCTCCGCGCGGATATTGGTCTTGATGGTGGTGGACACCAGCCGGTCGAGCGACTGGCCCAGCAGTTCGTAGGCGCGGCCCGTGGTCGGGCGACCGATGGCGCGCAGCAGGTCGTAGGGCATCAGGTGCAGCGTGCGCGGCACGTCGTTCACGCCGCGCCGGGCCATGTCGGCCAGCTGGCTGGCACACCAGATCAGGATGTCGGCATCCCAGATCGTCGCCATGCCATAATCAGGATTGGCGCTGACATGAACCCAAAGCTTGCCGTCGGGGCTGGTATAGTCGATCGGCTTGACCCGTTTCGACTTGGCCAGGCTGAAGAACGGCCGCTCCATCATCTCGCGCTGGTCGCGCAGCGGCATGTCCGCCAGATAGGGCAGGAACATGTCGAACTGCTCGGCCGAGCGGGCAGGGCGGGGGATGGAGGAGCTGGTCATCGCGATGTTTCCCCGGGGAAACACTGGTACAATTGAACGGCCTGCCGGGCAGGGCAGATAGGCCCCTGCCTGCGCAGGGGCGACGGGAAGGGTGACGGTCGCGCCATGTTTCCCCGGGAAAACATCGACGGGTCCGGGCAGGGCAGGGCGCCGATCACCGCTGCAGCCCGCGGCCCTGCCGCTGCAACCTGCCGAGCGCGGCGCCAACCTTGTCCAGCAATTGCTCGTCCGACAATCCATGGCCGGAATGCAGGCGCAAGGTCACGCCCTGGCGGGTCGTTCCCGCGACCGTCACAGCCGGCCGGCCATGCGCGCCGTCGATCACCACCTCGTCCAAACGCTCCGCCGTGTCGCGGCCGGCCTTCAGCAGGCGGGCGATCACGTCGGCAGCCGGGATGGCGGGCTGGCCGGCACCGCGGCGGGCGCGCTGTTCGCGGTTCAAGGCCGTGGCCGCCTTCAGAATGGCGCTACGATGCGGCCCTTCCAGCGCCTGTGTCAGCGGATAGGCGGGCTTCAGCTGGATCTCCGCCGGGCTGGCAAAGGCATCCACCACCATGGCGGGCAGGGCGGCGACGCGCAGCATCTTGGACAGCCACCCCTTGGACAGGCGCAGCCGTTCGGCCATGCGGGTCTGGTGGTTGTCGTAATGATCGGCCAGCGCGGCGGCATAGTTGCGCGCCCGTTCCAGGTCCGACACATCGGCCCGGGCCCGATTTTCGAGGTCAGCCAGGCGGAAGGCAGACTCGTCGTCGATCTGCTGCACCTGGGCCAGCAGCGCCATATCGGGATAGGAATGCTTGCGCAGCCAGCTGATCGACCAGTGACGCCGCGTGCCGGCGATCACCTCGTAATCATGGGCCGGATCATCCTCCACCCGGCGCACCACGGCGGGCACCTTCTGGCCCCCCTCGGCGATGATGGAGTCGATCAGTTCGCGGCAGCTGGCCTCCGTAAGGTGTTGGTAAGACCGGGCATTTCCCGGCCAGATGCGCACCCGTGCCGGGTCCAGCAGCAACTGCGTGACCTGCCGCACCTCGCCACTGCTGATCCGGGCGAGGGCGCTTTCGCGCGCCAGCAGGGTGGTGCCGCTACGCCGGTCGCGGCGGGTCGGGGAGGGCGCATCGTCATGCGGGCGATCGTCTTCCTGCACGGCGCCTGCGGCATCGGCGCTCTTGTATTCGGGCCCGGGTGCGGGCGGGGCGGGGGTGGTCGCCGGCTCGTCATCGGCCAGCAGGCCAGCCAGGTAATCCTTCTGCTTACGCGCCATGGTGCGGGTTCCTTCGCCGTTGCGGCGCGCCCGCTAGGGCGAACAAGGGACTGTAGGAAAGTGTTTCGTGACCGATCGATGTTTCCCCGGGGAAACATGCCGGGTCGGCACTCCAACTGTTGTTTCCCCGGGGAAACATCGCGGACGTGACGGGCAGGGCAGGGCGCTCAGCCATTGACCAGCAGCTCCTCGTCAACCCGCTCCACCCGGCCCCAGCCGGTGCGGACCAGCTGCTCGATCTGCCCGAGCGCCTCGTCCAGATTGGCGCGGCAGCGCTTGTGCGTTCTCGGAGTGCCGATGGGTTTCTCCAGCTCGTAGACCGTCATCATGCGCAGCGCGGCATGGCTGATCTCTGCGGAATCGAGAATCGGCACCGGTAGCAGCGCCGGGCCGAAGCTCTGCTCCATGATCGCGCGGACCATGTCGTGGCTGGGATCGTTGGCGTTGAACTTGGAACAGATCAGCCGCACCCAGCTGTAATCCACTGTTATTCCTGCATCCACCAGCTGTTCCAGCACCTGGTCCATCATCGACAGGAACTGCACGGTGGAACAGAAATCGGGCGTGGTCGCCGCCAGCGGCACCAGCAGCGCATTGGCCGCCTGCATCACCGCCAGGCTGATCGTGCCCAGTGCCGGCGGCGGATCCAGGATCACGATGTCATAATCCTTGGCCAAGTCCTGCAAGCCTTGCTTCAGCTTGCGGAAGCGGGCGGCCAGCACGCTCTGCCCGTCACTGCCGGCGGCGGCGAGCTCGTACTCCACGTCGAACAGCTCCAGGTTAGACGGGATCAGGTCCACATTGGGCCACGGCGTCCGCTTCACCGCATACAGCAGGTCGGCCTGCGTCGGGTCGATCGAGAGGTAGGGGTAGAGCGTCTCCTCCCGCGTGATGTTGAAATGCGGGTTGAAGCCGAACAGCGTGGTGGTGGTCGCCTGGCTGTCGCAATCGACCACCAGCACGCGATAACCCTGCACCCCGAAATAGTGCGCGAGGTGGGTGGTCACCGTAGACTTGCCCACGCCCCCCTTGAAGTTCTGTACTGCGACGATCGCCGGATTGTCCAGCGGCGCGCGGGCGGGGGAGGCGTTGAGGACGCTCCGCATGTTCTGCAGGTCGTCCACGCTGTATCCGGTGCGCCGGCCGTTCTCCGATGCGGGGGCAGGGGGCAGCCGCCCATCTTCCTCCGCCATGCGGATGCGGTTGGTGGAACACCCCAGCAATTGCGCCGCTTCGGCAATGCCAAACCTTACGTTCAGCCCCTTGCGGCTTTCAGGCAGAAAGGCGCGCTTGCGCAGCCGTTCGATCATCCGTTCGCCGGATGATGCAAGATCCCCGATCTGGTTGGCGATTGAATGCAGATCGGGCATATGAGGCGGTCCTGAAGGTTTTCCAGCCATAAGGTATAGAAGAAGGTTCAGGGGGGCAAGGGTGCGAGCCTGGGCCCGTTCGTCCGCCGGGACGCGCCATGCTGTGCTGAAACGGGGCATAATTCCATGGCTGATATTTGTGAGATACTGGTAAGTGATTGTAAAACCGTCTCCTCGCTTGTTGCCGGCGGTCAACTGCCAAACAAATCGCTGTCCCGTCCCAAGTAACGGGTTGTTGATGGGCCCGCCGTAGGGGCACAATGATCGGATCGCTTGTCGGGGGGCAGATGCGTCGTTCTTTCTTGATGATGATGGCCGCGTTGCTGGCCGTGAGTGGCTGTTCGACGAACGGGGGCGACGTGGCACCAGAGGCGGCGCTGACGCAGCTGCGCGCCAGCGTGGCCGAGCGCAATTACGGCCAGGCGCTGCAGCAGGCGCGCGAAGTGGTGCGCGAATATCCGAATGATCCGCGCCCCCGGTTCGAACAGGCGCGGGCAGAGGCGCTGATGGGCAATGACGACCACGCACTGACCGCGCTGGCCGCCGCGCTGGCGCGCGGGCTGGAACATCCGGCGCAGGCGCTGGCCGATCCGGCCTTCGCCACGCTGCGCGCCGCACCCGAATTCGCCGAACTGGCCCGGCAATATGCCGCGCAGCCCGGTGCGCCGGGCGCGACCGCGGCGCCCGCTGCGTTGACCGAGCCGGCCGTGCCGCCGCCGCGGGACAATGCCGGGCCGATGCCCTTTACCGAGCATCTTGCCGCCGGTTCCGGATCGGACCGGGTGGAGATTCTTGGGGGTGAGGATGGCGAGATCATCCGGGCGGGCGATGTGGAACTGAGGACGCGATTCTGATCCGCCAGCGGGGGTTGGCGGATCGTGCAAGGGGGTAAGCATGAGGGATTCTGGAAATGTGCGGCGGCTGGTCGGGCGTCTGGCGGCGGACGCGCTGCTGATGGCGATCGTCGCCACGCCGGCGATGGCGGAGCAGGTCAGCGGCACCGGGCGGGCGCCGATCACCCGCGACACCGACAGCGTCCACGCCGCCGCCCTATCCGAGGCGCGGCGGCAGATCGTGGTCGCGCTGCTGCGCGGCTCGATCGGGGCCGACCGGCTGGCGGAGGTGGATCCTGCCACGATCGAGGCGATGGCCGGGCAGATCCGGCCTGACATGATCGTGGACCATGCCAGCGCGCGCGAGGGCGAGACCTATGTGCTGACAGTCCAGGCCGATGTGGATGGCGGCTGGTTCACCGGGCAGCTGAGCGATTTCGGGATTGGCAATTCGTCTCTGGTGGCGGACAACAATCGCAGCCTGATCCTGGTCATGCTGGACGAGGTGGGCGGCACCGCCAGCGATTTTTCGCAGCCGGCGGAAACGCTGGTGGAATATGACCGGCGCACCGGCGGGTCGTATTCCGACCAGTCGAGCGTGCGCGAAAGCAGTCGCTACGCACAGGCCGCGTCGTCCCGCTCCGCCTCCGCCACATCGTCTCGCCGGTCGGATGCGGCCAGCAGTTCCGGTTCAGGTGCGTACCGGGTGCAAGGGTCGTCGGCCGTCGGCATGTCCGACGGATATGGCGGTGCCGCCGCCGGGCGCAGCAGCGGCAGCGCGGCTGGCGGCTATAGCGGGCGCTCCGCCAGTGCCAGTAGCGCACGCAATGCCAGCGCCAGCGCCAGCCGGTCGAGCAGCGCGGCCAGCGGGTCGCATTCCTATGTCGCGCAGAACGATGTCGCGGCGGAGGTGCATGACGATGTCAGTTACCGCGAACATGTGGTGTACCAGCGCCCGCCCCAGACCGCTAATGGCCGCGCGATCATGAACGCGCTGTCGGGTGCGCTGGGCCGGTATGACGTGGCCACCACGCAGAGCGGGCCGGTGCTGGCGAGCTATTTTCTGGATGGCGTGCCGACCTTTGCCCAGCTGACGCAGGATGCGCGTTACCAGCCGTTCCTGGGTAGCCTGGCGGCACCATTCTTCATGGGCGGGCAGTTCGCCGTCACCCATGTAGGCCGCGACCCGGCGACGGGCAGCGCGGTGTGTTCGGGATCGCTGGATGCCGGCGCCTTCGCCACGGCGGACGGACGCAATCTGGGCAATGCGCAGGTCACCAGCACCATGAACGGGATCAGCCCGGAAGATTGCGGCAACAAGCTGTCGGTCGCGCTGGCCGGACAGGCGGCGACGCAGATGGGCCCGGCGATCCAGCGCCACTGGCGCACGGTCGGCAGGGTCGCGCGCGGGCAGGATACCGGGCAGCTGGCCAATTACACGCTGGTGCTGCGCGCGCCTGCGCTGGACATGGACATGCAGCTGGACATGCTGGAGGCGCTGGGCGCGATTGATGGGGTCAGCGGGCAGAGCTTCGTGTCGCAGGACGACACGGAGATGCGCTTCACCGTGCAATATGCCGGCGGCCTGCCGCTGCAGCTGGCACTGGGGCAGCGGTTGCGCGGCAAGCCCGCCTTTGCCGGGCTGGTGCCGCGGGTGGACGGGCGCAGCCTGCTGCTGTGCGTCGGCGGCTGCTGATACGGATGCGGGGTCACGGGTGGCTGCTGGCGGCGGGCGCGGCGGCGTTGCTACCGCCGGCGGGCGCGGCACGGGCGCAGGACGCGCCGCACATCTGGGCGGCGCCGGGCCTTTACGGGCTGGAGCGCAGCGCCTGCGCCGCGACGGCGGAGGACCAGGCCGAAGGGCTGGTGACCGCCACGATCGATCCCGCCTTCTGTTCGCTGCTGGACGAGGGCGCGCGGCAGCGGGTCGGCGCGCGCTTCGCGGAAGCGATGGCCGCTCATTTCCCGCAGGTGGAGGGGCGCTTCGCCGAAAGCCTGCCGCTTGATGCCACGGTGGCCGCGCGGCTGGCGCATACGCTAGTCGCATCGTTGCGGTTGTCGCGCGCGCAGATGTGGCGGGTGGACAAGCCGGTCGGCACCGATGGCTATCTGCCGCTGACCCTGACGCTGGATGTGACGGACGGCGCCACTGGGGAGGTGGTGTTCAGCCACACCCGGTCGGAAATCGCTCAAGGAACCTGGGCGCCCGAGGCGGTGGCGGGGGAGATCGCCGCCCGCCTGCCGGACCAGCTCGACGCCACGATGCAGCGGCTGGTGGCGGACGCCGCCGCCACCTGGCAACCCTGGGTGCAGCAGATGCGGGTGATCGGCCGGGCGGAGGATGCGCTGATCATCGATGGCGGGCGCGATCGCGGCCTTCGCGTGGGCGACAGCATCGGCACCGATGGCCGGGTCACCTGGGTCGGGCCGGACTATGCCGCGGTGCGCACCGTGCTGTCCCGGCCCGAGATCGGCGAGGTGCTGAGCCGGCGCGCGGCCAGCCCTGCGACCAGCCTGGCGCGGCCTGCCGTGCTGCCGGTGATCGCCGCCGTCCCGCCGGGCTATGCCATTCCTTACCTCCAGCAGATCTTCGGGGAGGAGCTGGCCCGCGGCGGACAGTATATGCCCGTGCCGGTCAACCCAGCCTTCAGCCGTCTGCGCACACTGGCGCTGGAGGAGGCGCAGGCGCCGCCCGCGCCGGCGCGCAGCCTGCCCGATTTTATCGCCACGCTGCAGATCGTGGCGCTGCCTTCCGCCGCCTTTGCCAGCAATGTGCCCGGCGTCATGATCGAGCGTCACGAGGCGCATGCCTTCGCCACGCTGGCTGACCGCAGCGGGCGCATCGTGGGCGCGTTCCACGGTACCGGCCGCATAACGGACGAGGTGGCGGGTGACATGCGCCATTCGGTGCAGCAGCGGCGCGACACCGCGGTACGCAACGCGCTGAACGACCTGGCCGACCGGATCGGCGCCTTTCGACCCGAGACTGGCTTTGTCGAACTGGCAGATGGCGGCGATGCGCCGCTGATCGCGGATCCGGGCGGGGTGCTGCCGCTGGGCGCGCAGATGCCGGTGCTGCGGCGGGTGAGCGGGATCGACGGGCGGCGCGATGTGCTGGTGCCGGTGGGTGATATCCGCACGCTGGCGGCGGAGCCGGCCGGCATCCGCGCCGCCCAAGCCGGGTTGGGGCAGGTGGGTTTGCGCCGGGGCGACCTAGTGCCGACGCTGCGTGGCGGCCCGCCGCTGCGGTCGCGGCGCGCGCTGATGCGGTGCCGGGGTGCCGATGGCGCGCTGGCGCTGGACACGCGCGGCGGCGTGGCGATGACCGCCTGGCCGATGGCGGCCGAACTGGGCTTTGCCGGCGGCGCGGGTGTGGCGTTGTTCGACGGCGACCTGCCGGCCCGGCTCGCCGGGCTTGGCGTGGAGTTCGGCGAATGGAAGGACTTTCCCGCCGCCACCGCGCGCGACCCGCAGGAGTGCTTCACCCCGGTGATCGGCATCGTGCCGGCGGCGGCGGGCGGATACGACCTGACGGTGGGCTACACGCTGTTCGGCGGCGGCACGATCGCCGGCGCCAAGCTGGCGGGTGGGGGGCTGCAATCGCTGCTGACCCCGTCGCGCATGCCGGCCGACGCACCGGCCGAAGCGGTTAGCGCCATGCTGCAGTTCGACCTGGTGGAACAGGTGCTGCCGCTGGCGTTGAAGGCGGCGGGCGGGCTGTCGCTGGGCGATTGAGTTTCAATACAACAAGGGGGTTTAGGTCGATGAAGAAGTTTGCAAGCGTGATCGTGGCGGCCGCGGTGCTGGTCACGGCAACCGCGCCGGTGCCGGCGGCGGCGCAGTTCGGCGGGTTGGCGCGCCGGGTGCTGGGCGGCGGCGCCGCCGCCGGAGTGTCCAATGCCGATGGAGAGGCGTTCCTGACCGATGCGGCGCGATCGACCAAGAATATCATGATCTCCGCCCTGGTCCTCTCGCAGATGCTGGAGAACCACGGCGACCTGGCCGGCGCCCGGATCAAGATCGAGCAGTTGCAGGGCGCGCAAACCGTGGGCGAGCTGGACGCGCACAAGGCCACGCTGGCCTCCAGCCTGGAAGTGCTGAACAGCCGGGAGGATGTCGGCGCCGAGCTCACCGCCGCCTACGAGGCGGGCAATGACCAGCAGAAGCAGCTGATGGCGGTGGCGCTGGGCAATCTGGCCATCGGCGTCGCGCGCAACGTCATGTTGGCCGAGCGCGCGCCCGGCATGGTGGAAGGGATCGGCGGCAACCCGCAATTGCTGACCCGCATCGGCCAGTTCCGCTCCGCCGCCAGCCTGCTGGGAATGCAGGCGACGGGCTTGGGCAAGATCGGCGGCGCGCTGCCCGGCCTGCTGCGCACGGTGAAGGTGGAACTGCCGGCGGACGCCGCCACCAGCGAGCCGCAGCCGATCGTGCTGTAAGAGCGAGGATCGGCGCCATCCGGCCCGCACGGGCGATCGTGCGGCCGGGTGGCGAGGTGGCGGGGGGAGCCTTCGCGGCAGAGGCCGGCGCATGTCCCGAAACGGAACTGTGCCGGACGGATTTCGCCCGTATTGTCCGCAGTTTAGCACTTGCCATTGCATCATCCAACCCGAAGATCGCAGCGGGGGGCGATCCTCTGCCTGCACTTGCGACCGGATTTGACAGGGTGCGTTGGAATAGGCGGCGCGTGCCGCGATGGGGGACTGATTGATGCAAGTTGTGACGCCGGAAGCTTATCTGGCCACGCTGGTGCGCCGCCTGGCGGCGGTGGATAGGGCCACCAGCTACCTTGAGGGAGGCGACAAGGACGCGCGCCGTGGTTTCATCGGTGACCTGCGCCGGGCGCAGCGGGACTGCCGGATGACCGCCCTGCTATACGACCATACGGTAGTGGCCGTTGCCGGCGATCAGGGCGCGGGCAAGACCCGCTTGATGCGGCTGCTGTACGACCTGGATACCGAATGGCTGGGCGACAATGCCGGCCGTGGCGAATATCTGCCGGTGCTGGTGCTGGAAGATGCGCGGGTCAGCAAGGCCGAAGGTTGCCTCTATCGCTGGGACGACCAGACCGCGCCGGGCGCGCCGCGCGGCGAGGCCGTTACTGCCGAGGGTTTCAGGAAGGCGGTGACAGCCTGGGGCGACGACCTGGTCCTGCCGGTGCTGCGGGTGCCGCCCCGCTATTTCGGCGGCGCCGCCAACAGCGGCTTCCTGCTGCTGCCCGGTTACGAGAAGATCACCGCGAAGAACCGGGCTTGGCAGGATTTCATGCGGCTGGCGCTGGTCGCGTCCAGCGCGTGCATCCTGGTGACCAATGGCGGGCTGCTGGCGCAGGCGCAGGATGCGATCCGCACGGATCTGCAGAAAAACCAGCTCGCCGGGGTGCAGCCGGTGATCGCCGTCACCGGCACCGAGACGCTGCCTAGGCAGCGGCGGCAGGAACTGCGCGAAACCGCCGCCGCCCGGTTCGGGGTTCCGCTGGATGGCGTGGTCTGCACCGGCGTCGGCGATCCCGCATATGAGGACGCGATCCGGCAGGAGCTGCGCGCCGCGTTGGGCCGGCAGGGCGGCGTCGGCCTGCGCGCGCGCGATCGGCAGCTGGAGGATCTGGAGGAGTTGAGCCTGCATGTCGGCCTGGTGGTCAGCGAAGCGCGGCAGGCCGTGCGCAGCGGCCGGGATGCGCAGCCGGAGAGCGAGGAGCTGCGGCTGGAGATCATGGACGTGCTCGACCGCGCGATCGAGGACATGCGGGCCGATTACCGGCGCAACCTGGAGGCGAAGCTGGCCGGGGTGGAACGGCAGGCGCTGGCAGCGGCGCGGCACGATTTCGATGAGGCGGAGACAGGGTGGATGGCCCGCTTCCGCGATGTGAAGGATAATGTCCTGCTGAAAGGCGTCCGGGCAGAGGAGCGGATGCATGCGCGGTTGCAGGCGGCGGTGGAGGACAGCGGCGGCGGTGCCGCCTTCGCCCCCGTGCACGCCACTTTGCTGGCCGACCTGTCACGCAGCCAGCTCGCTTTGCCGGAGCCGTCCGCGCCGGAGCCGGCAGGCGCGCTGTCCGAACTGCCGGATGGAACAGGGGAGGTGACGATCCTGGACCGCGCGGCACCGTCGGGCACGCAGAAGTCGCTGCAGGCGCTGCAGGGTGTCCTGGCGCAGCGGCGTGATCATAACAGCGCCCTGCCGGACCGGCAGGATGCCCAGGAAATGCGCGGAGCCGTGCGGCTGCTGCCGGCCATCGCCACCACCTACATGTCCGCCATGCAGAGCGGGGTCATCGCCGTCACCGGACCGGGACAGGTGCCCACCACCGACCTGCGTGAGATATTGCAGGACGTCACCGACACCACCGTGGAGATGCACGGCCTGACCAAGCCGCTGCTGAAGGCGGCCGCCGGCGTGCTGGCGATCGATGTCGCGGTGGATGGGGAGGTGGATTCCATCCCCGCGTTCGCCAGGGCGCTGATGAGCGTGGTGCAGGGGCCGGGATCGACCGTCGGCTCGGCTGCGGTGGGTGCCGTCGGGCCGGTCGGCATGGCGATCGGCGCCGCGGTGATCGCCTATGCCGTGATCTCTTCCCTGGAGAAGCAGCAGGCCAGGGGGCGGGCGCATGTGACGGAGGCGATCGGCAGCGCCTTCCGCGAGCAGAGAACCCGCCATCTGGCGCAGTTCGACGAGCTGATGAGCTGGATCAGGCGACGCGTCAGCGACCGGCTGGAGGTCCTGCTGCGGCTGGACGAGGGGCTGGGCAACCAGCTGCGCGCTACGCTGGCGATCGACGATCTGCGGGAGGCGCAGACCAGCTTCCTGGAGGAAATGCGCGGCCGCACGGCATGAGTACGTCCGTCTGGCAGGCGCTCCACGCCGAGACGCGCGAATGGGCGGTCCGGGCGAACGAGGAATGGATCGCCGACCTGTCGCCCGACGGCCGCGCCCTGCCGCAGCGCAGCCCGGAAACGATGGTGGTGCTGTTCGGACCCACCCAGGTGGGCAAGACCACGCTGTTGTTGACGCTGCTGGGCATCGCGGAAGGGGCGGCGTTCGATGCCGTGCAGCATGTGCTGCGCGGCGGGCGCCGGCAGGGGCAATCATCGACCGCCACCCCCATGCGCTATGCCCGTTCTGTGGATGACCGCTGGCGGATGCACCGGGCCGATGCTCCGGGCCTGACGGCGGAGCAGATGGCGGAGGAGCTCGCCATCATCCGCGAACAGGTGGAGAATGGCAGCTGGCAGGCGACGGATCCGGTATCGCTGTACATCCCGGCCTGCCATTTCGCCGACAGCGATCCGCCCGTGCGCGTGGCCATCCTGGACCTGCCGGGCATCGCCGCGGCTAACGAGGCCGAGCGCGCGCTGGTGACGCGGATCGCGCAACGCCACGTCCCTGCCGCCAGCCTGATCCTGCTGATCGGCGCAGGCAGCCATCTGGGCGTGTTCGAGCCGGAGAAGCTGGGGCAGGAGCTGGAGGAACTGCGGGGATGGATCCGTTCGCCCATCCGCTATCGCCTGGTGGTCACCTATGCCTGTTCGCAGGATTCGGTGCGGCGCTGGCGCGACAAGGAGGCAAGCGCCGGGCGGCCGTGCGATCTGGCGGCCCTGCAGGGGCTGTTCGCGCAGGAGTTTGCCCGGTTCGAGATGACCATGCCGGCGGACCTGCCCGGTCGGATCTACCCGTTGGAGCTGGGCAATAGCTGGGCAGGCATGGCACAGGCGGATGACGATCATTACCGCTGGGCCGTGCAGGTGCAGGCAGCGGCGCGGCAGTCGCTGACCGACGATATTCGTCGATCCTGCGGAGGGGAGCGACGGCTGCGCATCAGCCAGGAGGTGCGCGAGCAGGCCTATTGGCGGCGGGACGATCTGTGGCGGCAATGGCGCGGGACGCGGGCCGCATTCCGCACGTCGGCGCAGGATCGTGCGGCGGCGATCGCCAAGGCGCAGGCGGACAGCGCGCGGTGGCAGCGGCGGTTCGAGCGTTATGATGCGCGTCTGCGGCGGCTGGACGGGGTGGAGGCGCTGATCGCGGGCACTGTGCGCCGGTTCGTGCGCGACGCCAGCGTGGCCGCGCAAAGTGTATCGCCAGCGGCCGGCCAGTCGCAGCAGCAATTGCTGAAAGGTCGCAAGCCGGTGCCGGCCACGGTCAGCGCGCTGCAGGAATGGCTGGCCGACGACCAGGCCAGGCTGACGGCCGCGTGCGACCGCATCACCGAATGGTTCACCGGGGAAACCGGGGTGACCATTACCCCGGTGGAGCTGCCGGCCTGCGCACAGGTGAGGCAGGTACGCACGCTGCTGAAGGATTACGGCATGGACGCCTACTGGACCTGGGTGACCAGCCAGTTCGAGGCCGACAGCAACGCGCTGGCCCATGCTGCCGATGCGCAGCGCAAGCTGCTGATGGAGCAGGTGCCCGGCTTCTTGCTGGCGCAGCTGCAGGCAGGCCGCCAGCTGCCCCAGGCGCGGCGGCGGATTGCCAGGCAGCAGCGTGACCTGAGCGAGGCGCGGATCGAGCAGCAGGAGGCGGCGCTGGCAGCCTTGCGCAAGGAACGCCGGGCAGCGTGGGAACTGCACGGGAGCCGATTGAAGCCGATCCGGCAGGATCTGGCCCGGGTCGCGCGGTTCGAGGCCCACATGTCACACGCCCTTGCCGGCGAAGCGCGGCGGGTCGCGGCCCTGGTCGACGCTGCAGTGTGTGACAAGCAGCCTGCAATGGCGCTGGCCCGCTTGTGCCAGTTGCGCCTCAGCCGCACCATTCATCAGACTTATTGCACAGGAACAGCATGAGCCAGACCAATACCGCCGAAGCCGAACTTGCCGACCTGCTGGAGAAGCTGATCGCAGCGCCGGTCAAGGGCGAGCTGACCGATCACCTGCACGAGGTAGAGGACCGCTTCCGGGAGCAGCGCAAGACGTTCGCCGCGCAGATTTCCGACATCCGCGATGTGACAACCACCGAGGCGAAGCGCCTGCGCGGCCAGATGGAAGGGGTTGGCGCGCTGGTGGAGCAGCACGGCGGACAGGGCGCTGCCGATGCGGCGACGGCCCGCGATCAGGCCGCCCGGCATGCCGAGGCGCTGCAGGCGCGCCTGTCCGACGTGCTGGGCGGCATCGCCGCACTCACCGCCGAGCAACGCGTCGTGCGTGATGAACTGCGCTCCGCTCGCGAGGCGGTGGCGGCCGAGCGGCGGGCGCAGGCGGCCGAGGACAGTGCCGCGCGCCGCGTCCAATTCCGCAACCTGGCGCTGCTGGCGCCCGGAGCCGGCCTGTTGGGGGCCGGCGCGGTCGAGCTGCTGCACCTGTTCGTCTGATGGATGAGGTGGTGAAGATGGAAAAGCCGGCCGCAGCCGCGCGGCAGGCGTTCTGGTCCATGTATGAGGACCGTGATCCGGCCAGTGCGGATGACCGGAAGATGGCCGGCGCCACCGTTCGCTGGCGCGCCGTGCCGGATACCCGGATGGTGGTGTCCCGCTTCACGCAAGAGAGCGGCGTCGGTCTGTTCCTGCGCGGCACATGGGGTCAGAAAGTGGCCACGATCGCCCACCGATTGCGCGCGGCCGACGACCAGTTGAGCGCGGATCTGGGCACCGGGCTGGGCGATCCGGACCATCCCTACACGACACTCCTCCCGGTCGACTGGACGGATGCCGAAGCGGTAACCGCCGCGATCGAGTGGCTGGTGCGGCGGACGGACGATTATGCCGACGCGGTTGCCAAGCATCTGCGTGCCGACGGGCCCGGCCGGAGCCCGGATCAACAATCATACGTCCGCATCTGACGTATATTCCAGCCACCACGCAAAAAACGCCAACCGCAGGAGCCAGCATGTTCACCGTCGGGGATGTCGTCCGCCTCAAGAGCGATCCTTCGCGCGCGGGCGTGTTCACCGGGCAGGTGGAGGAGCGGCGCGGGCGGCGGTATTGCGAGGTGCTGCTGGCCGATGGCAGCGGCACGCAGAAGCTGCCGGAGGCGCAGCTGATCGCCAACGTGGTGGCGCAGGGGCCGGTAGAGGATCTGCGTCATGGCCGCTTCAGCCCGCCGGACGCGCTGCGGCGGCATCTGCTGCATCATCGTCTGACCGGGCGGCTGCGCGACATGATCTACAGCATGGATGTCACCGATACCGACTTCCACGCCTATCAGTTCAAGCCGGTGGTCAAGCTGCTGGCATCGCCGGTGCAGGGTCTGCTGATCGCGGACGAGGTGGGCCTGGGCAAGACGATCGAGGCGGGGCTGGTGTGGACGGAGCTGGTCGCCCGGTTCGACAGCAGCCGGCTGCTGGTGGTCTGTCCCAAGAGCCTGACCGAGAAGTGGCGGCTGGAACTGTGGCAGAAGTTCTCGGTCGATGCCAAGATCGTTGATGCCGCGGGCCTGCTGGACCACTTGCAGCGCGAGGCGGCCGGGGAAGGTGACGGCTTTGCGCTGATCGTTTCGCTCCCCTCCGTCCGCCCGCCGAAGGGGTGGGAGGAGGAAGGCGACAGCGCGCGCGCGCAGCTGGCGCGGTTCCTGCGTGATCGGGAGAGCGGCGGCGCGCTGCTGGATTGCGTGGTGTTCGACGAGGCGCACCATCTGCGCAACCGAGAAACGCAGGGCCACACCTTTGCCCGCGCGGCGATGAATGTCAGCGAGTTCAAGCTGCTGCTGAGCGCGACGCCGATCAACCTGCGGGGTGAGGACCTGCGCAGCCTGCTGGCGCTGCTCGACCCCGAGACGTTCGACAATCAATGGACGTTCGAGCTGCTGAGCCAGGAGAACCGCCCGCTGGTCGCGGCACGCGAAGCAGCGCTGCGGCCGCAGACAGGCTGGCCCGAGCTGCTGGCCGAGGTCGGGCAATTGCAGGCCGGCTCGGTGCTGAGGATCGGGCACCAGCTGGCCAATCTGCGCGCCGAACTGGCGGGCGGCGCGCTGCCGGACACGGCCGAGACGCGTACCCGCATCGCCGCGCAGCTAGAGGAGATGTCGCTGCTGGGGTCGGTGGTGAACCGCACCCGCCGGCGCGACGTGAACGATCGGCTGGTCAAACGGCAGGTCGATCACCTGACATGGAATATGAGCTTGGAGGAGCGCGCATTCTATGACGCGGCGTCTGATGTGGTGCGTGGCCATGCGATGGGGTTGCAGGCGTCCGAACGGTTCCTGCTGGCGACACCGCAGCGGCTGATCGCGTCCTCTCTGCCGGCGGCCGCCCGACACTGGACGGCGCGGGCCGCCGGCTGGTTGCAGGATGAGGAGGCGGAGGGGCAAGCCGCCTTGCTGGCGCAGGCCAAGGTCGGGCCACTGTCGGCCAAGCTGGCCGAAATGGCGGTGGCGGGAAAGTGGGCCGCGCGGCTGGCGGCGCATGATACCAAGGGCACGTGCCTGCTGCAGGCGATCCGTCAGCACCGGGCGCAGGGTGACGACAAGCTGATCGTCTTTTCCAGCTTTCGCGTGACGCTGGACTACCTGGCCGGGTTCCTGGGCGAACAGGGCGTGGCGGTGGAGGTGATGCACGGCGGCATGGACGAGCCACGCACGCAGATCATCGCCCGCTTCGCCGCGGCACAGCAGCCGACCGTACTGCTGACGTCAGAGGTGGGGGGCGAGGGGCTGGACATGCAGTTCTGCCGCACGATCATCAATTACGACCTGCCATGGAACCCGATGAAGGTAGAGCAGCGGATCGGCCGCGTGGACCGCATCGGGCAACGGGCGCAGCGGATCAACGTCACGTCCCTGATCGCGGCCGACACGATCGAGGAGCAGATATATGACCGGCTGTACGGTCGGCTGCTGGAGATCGAGCAGACGCTGGGCGGGTTCGAGCCGATCCTGGGCGAGGCGATCCACCAACTGGAGCAGCGGCTGCTGGATCCGAACCTGACCGATGAGGAGCGGGCCGACGAGGTTTTGCGCAGCGCAACGGCATTATGCAACCGCCAGCGGCAGATCCGCGAGCTGGAGGAGGAGGCACCCGGCCTGATCGCGCATGGCGACATGATCCTAGCGCAGATCGAGGCCAATCACCGGCCAGAACGGCGGATCGAAGGCGAGCAGCTGGCCGATTATGTGCATGAGGCGATCGCGGGCGCCTATCCCGGGTGCCGCATCGATGCCGAGCGTGACCGGCCCGGCCTGTACCGCATTCAGCTGACGGAGCGGGCACAGCTGGATCTGAAGAAGGTGATCCGAAAGGGCGGCAATTACCGCACGCGACTGAGCCGGGAGCTGAAGGTGCTGGCTGCATTCGAGCGGCTGCCCGGCCTGCCGAAATCTGCCGACCTGGTGACGAGCGTGCATCCACTGGTCCGCCTTGCCACGCAGATCCGCCGTGACAAGGCGGCGGGTGTGACGATGCAACCGGTCACGCGGGTGACGGTGCCGGCGGCCGATGCGGGTCTGCCGCCGGGCGATTACCTGGCCTTGATCGAGAAATGGGCGGTCGAAGGGGCGAATACGGTGAACGGCATCCACCATGCGGTGATGGATTCCGGCGGCGCGATGCTGGAGGATGCACGGGCGGAAGCGCTGGTACAGCTGGCGCTGGTGCGCGGGCAGTTCGATCCGGCGCTGGCCGATTGTACGAGCTGCGCCGACCGCATCGCGGCCGGGCCGATGGCAGCGGCGGCGGTGGCGTTCGACAGCTTCCTGTCGGACGAGGAGGCGCGCCACATCGACCGCGCGGAAACCAGCCTGGCCAAGATCGAGCGGCAGCGGACAAAGCGGGTCGAAGAGACCGAGCAGCGCATCGCCCGGTGGGAGGGCGAGGGCAAGTCCGCCGCCGTGCGGATGATCCCGGCCGAACGGGGCCGGCTGAATCACTTCCTCGCCCGGCTGGATGAACGGGCGCAGGAGATCGCGGCAGGAAGCGAACGCTTTTCATACCAGCAGGAGCAGTTGGGGATCGCGGTCATCGCCGTGATCTGAAGGGGTTTCTACCGGCACAAGGGGGCAAGGGCATGGCGGACAGATCAGGGGCGGACAGGTCGGGCGCGGCTCGTAGACTGGGGCGGGCCACGCTGGCGGATGGTGCCGGGGGCGACCTGCTGGCCGGCCTCCGGGCGCAGCTTGCCCCGGTCCGTGCGCCAACCAAGCTTGCCGCTCCCTCGCAATCACCGTCCGTGGCGTTCGCGCCGCCCCAATCGCTGCCGATCCGCCACGAGGAGGACCATGCCCGTCAGCGTTTGGCCAAGAAGCAGAGCGCCAAAAGGAACAGAAAGACCGTCCTGAAGATTCCTGCCGGCGCGATGCGGGCGGTGGAGGCGGCGGTGCCGTTGATAGATCCGGGCCGTCAGCCACAAGTCACCCCGCAAGAACCGAGCGATCTGGGCAAGGCGGCGTTCCATCGGGTGCTGAGCCTGCGGGATCGGTTGGCCGCCTTCACCGCCGATCATGGTGCCCCGGCCGATCTGGCGGCGGCATGCGTGCGGGAGGTGCAGGACACGATCGCACTGGGCGCGCGCTCGCTGGACAGCGTGATCGACCCGGATGCGGACGGCTATCTCGGCTGCGACTTCGGCACCAGCGCCACCAAGGCGGTGGTCCGCTGGCCTTATGACGCCGCCCGGCTGCCCTTCGCCATGCCCGTGCCCGCCGACTGGTGCAGCCACGGATCGCCGCATCTGTGGCCCACCACCGTCTATTTCGAGGCAACGAGTGGGCGTTTCAGTGCAGTGCCGCAACCAGGCTTCGCCTGTCTGCAAGGGTTCAAGACGGGGCTGGTGGAGCGCAAGGCCAACCGGACCTGCTGCGGCAGCCCGGTGCGCATGGACGAGGCGGCGGTGGCGTTCCTGGCCCTGTACCTGGCGTGGTGCACCGGCGTGCTAGCGGCGCGCGGCGCGGCGCTGAGCGGTGTCAACGTGGCGGTGCCGCTGTCGATCAGCGACGTGCATGATGCGCAAGTCGCAGCTCCGTACAAGCGAGTGGTGCGCGCGGCTGCGCTGCTGGTCGACCGGGCCGCAACGCTGACGCTGGCCGATGTGCGGCACGCGATGGAGGCTGGGGACGAGCCGGCGCTTCCGTGCGAGATCTGGCCCGAACTGTCCGGCGCCGTCGCGGGCTATTGCGCGTCGTCTCGGCCGCACAGTGGCGACCATTTCCTGCTCGATTGCGGCTCGGCCACCTTCGACATCGCCAGTTTTCGGTTGGATCCCGGCTCAGACCGGCCGGCGGCAATCTACGCCACGATCGTCGAGACTTTGGGGGCGGATTCATGTCGCGTCTACCAGCGGCACGGAGCCAGCGCGGCCGATTGCCGCAGGGCAGTGGAGTTTCAGGACCATCGCAGCCGGGTGCTGACCCGTGACTGCAAGGGCGGCCCGACCATTGCCGCGCGTCAGGACGGGCGGCGCGGGGAGCAAGTGATCCTAATCGGGGGCGGGATCGGCGGGCCGATCCACGGGGAAGTGGTGGAGCGGTTGCAGCGTGCCTTCGAACGCCAGTTCCATCGTCCCGAACTCGACCGCAATCTGCAATGTGAGGAGAGGGTGATCCCGGGCCGACTGATCCTGGCCGATGGGCTGGCGCGCGATCCAGTCGAGCTGAGCGAGGTGGTGAGGGCTGTGCCGGTGGTGAGGTCGGACGAACGGATGCAACCGGGCTATCACGACTTCGCCGAGCGGATGTGAAAACGGCAGCTTAACTGAACTAATATGATACCGTACACACCATGGTATGATGATGCTTCCGCCTTCGGTGTTCTTGTTCAGGATCTGCGTGCCACGCTGATCGCGGAGGTGGGCGATCTGGCGCTTGCTGTGGGGAGCGAGGCAGGCGCTTGGCGGGTGATCTGCTGAAGCCGATCGCCGCGACCATTTCTGTCGTAACCTGCCGCTAATCTTCAGCGCATAGGAGACCAACGGCCATGCGCCTGTGTGACGATTCCATCCTGCATTCGCCATCGGACCTGGTCCGGCACCTGGGTTGCGCCCATGCCACCACGCTGGAGTTGGGGCGACTGTTGCGGCCGGAGGAGGCGCCCGAAGCGGCGGCGGATGACGCGTTGAACGAACTGGTGCAGCAGGCGGGCCTGAGGCACGAGGCGGACTATCGCGACCGGCTGGCGGCGGATGGCGGGCTGGTGGAGATCGCCGGGAGCGGATCGCTGCGCGCCCGTGCCGAGGCGACGCGTGGGGCGATGGCGGCGGGCGCGCCGGCGATCTTCCAGGCGGCGTTCCTGGATGCGCCGTGGCATGGCTTCGCCGACTTCCTCCTGCGGGTGGAGGAGCCATCGGCGCTTGGCGCGTGGTCGTACGAGCCGGTGGATACCAAGCTGGCCCGGTCGGCCAAGGCCAGCCATCTGGTGCAGTTGGGCCTGTATGGCCGGATGATGGCGGCGGTGCAGGGCCGGCCCCCGCGCCGGGTGCATGTGGAGCTGGGCAGCGGCACCCGCGAGAGCTTCCGCCTCTCGGATTTTGGCCATGTGCTGGATGCGGCGAGTGCGCGCTATCTGGGCTTCGTGGATGGGGCTGCAGGGGGCACCAGCCCGCAGCCCACCGCCGCCTGCGACCAGTGCCGCTGGCGCGACCATTGTGATGCCGAATGGCTGGCGGCAGACGATCTGCAATTGGTCTGCGGGCTGTCGGCCCCGCAGGCGGAGAAGCTGCGCGCCGCCGGCATCGCCACCGGGGCGGCGCTGGCCGCCGCGCCAGAGGGGCTGCGGGTGCCGCGCATGGCGGCGGAGACCTTTGCGAAGCTACGGGCGCAGGCGCGCTTGCAGGCGGCGCGCCACGCGGGCGGCGATCCGGTGGTGGAGCTGTTGCCGGCGGAAGCCGGACGGGGCTTCGCCAATCTGCCCGAGCCCAACCCGGCCGACCTGTTCTTCGACCTGGAAGGCGATCCGCTGGCGGAAGGCGGGCTGGATTACCTGTGGGGCGTGCATTTTCGCCAGGGCGGGGTGAAGCGGTTCGCGCACCATTGGGCGCACGATCATGCGGCTGAGCGTGAGGCGTTCGAGGCGATGATCGACTGGTTCGCCGAACATCTGGCGCAGCATCCGGCTGCCCACATCTATCATTATGCGCCTTACGAGATCACCGCGCTGCGCCGCCTGTCCACCCTTCATGCATCGCGCGAGGAGGTTCTGGACGATCTGCTGCGCACCCGCCGCTTCGTGGACCTGTACGGCCTGCTGCGGCAGGCAATCCGCACCAGCGAGCCGAACCTGTCGCTGAAGACGATGGAGCTGTTCTTCGCGCCGCCGCGCGATGGCGCGGTGCAGAAGGCGGACCAGTCGGTCGTGGAGTACAAGAGCTGGCAGGAGACCGGCGATCAGGCGCTGTTGGACGGCATCCTGGCCTATAACCGGGTGGACTGCGAGAACACCGAAGGCCTGCGCAACTGGCTGGCGGGCCTGCGCCCCGCCGACGCCGAATGGCGCTCGGTGGGCGCGCCGGGCGGCATCGACGAGGAGAAGGCGGAGGCGCGCTTGGCCGCCGAGGCGGAAGCCGCCGCCCTGGTGGCGGCGATTCATGCCGGGCCGCTGCCCGCCAGCGAAAGCGGGCGCGAGTTGGTCGGCCATCTGACGCAGTTCCACCGCCGGGCAGACAAGCCAGCCTTCTGGGCGATGTTCGACCGCTGCGAGCGTGAGCCGGACGAGCTGGTCGATGATGCCGAATGCATCGGCGGGCTGGTGCCCAATCCCGATGCCTCCGGCGCGTGGCAGGAACCGGAGCGGCGCAGCACGCTGGCCCATTACCGCTTCCCGCCGCAGGAAACCAAGCTGCGGAAGGGCGGGCAGGTGCTGCACGCGCCCACGCTGACCCGGCTGGGCACCATCCATGCGCTGGATTGTGAGGCGGGCACGGTCACGCTGAAGAAGCAGCTGAAGGGAGACGATGCCTTCCCGACAGGCGGATCGGCCATCCCGGGCCAGCCGATCAGCACCGCCATTCTGGCGGGCGCCGTCCGCCGCGTGGCCGGTTGCTGGGCCGGCGGCGGCGATCCGGAGGAGGATGGAACACCTCGCTACCGCGCGCTGCTGGACCTGATCGGGCGGGTGGAGCCGCGGCTGGCGGATGGCGCCGGCGGGCAGCTGGTGCAGGCCGAGGAGGGGCTGGTGGAGGCGGCGACGCGGGTGTGCCTGGCCCTCGACCGTTCCACCCTGTTCATCCAGGGACCGCCGGGCACGGGAAAGACCTATACCAGCGCCCATGCCATCGTCAGCCTGCTGGCAGCGGGCAAGCGGGTCGGCATCTCCAGCAACAGCCACAAGGCGGTCAACAACCTGATGGGGGCGGTGGAACGGGCGGCCGAGGCGCGCGGGCTGGCCTTTGCCGGCGCCAAGAAGGTGACTGTGGGCAACCACGACACATATCTGGATGGTGCGATGTTCGACGATGTGGCGCAGGCGAAGGACATACACGAGGTCGGCTACCAACTGGTCGGCGGCACCGCCTGGCTGTTCGCCGACGAGCGGTTCGACGAGTATTTCGACCATCTGTTCGTGGACGAGGCCGGGCAGGTTTCGCTTGGCCACCTGCTGGCGATGGGTGCTGCGGCACAGAACATCGTGCTGGTGGGCGACCAGATGCAGCTGGCGCAGCCGATCCAGGGGTCGCATCCGGGCGAAAGCGGGCTGTCGGCGCTGGATTACCTGTTGCAGGCTGAGGCGACAGTCGCGCCCGAGGCCGGCATCTTGCTCGACACCAGTTGGCGGATGCACCCGGCGATCTGTCGCTTCATTTCCGACGCGGTATATGACGGGCGCTTGCAGGCGCATCCCGATTGCGCGCGGCAGAGGCTGGCCTTGGCGCCCGGCCACGATCCGGCGCTGGCGGAGCATGGCCTGCGCTTCGTGGCGGTGGACCACACCGGCTGCGGCCAGCGCAGCGACATGGAGGTGGCGCGGGTGAAGGCGCTGGCCGAAGGGCTGATCGGCACGTCGTTCACGCGTCGCGACGGCAGTGACGGGAAGATCGGGTGGGACAATATCCTGATCGTCGCGCCCTACAACATGCAGGTGAATGCGCTGGCCGCCGCTTTGCCGGCGGGCGCACGGGTGGGCACGGTGGACAGGTTCCAGGGGCAGGAAGCGGAGGTGGTGATCGCCAGCATGGCCACCAGCAGCCCCGCCGACCTGCCGCGCCATGTCGACTTTTTCTACTCCAAGAACCGCATCAACGTGGCGATCAGCCGCGCGCGGACGCTGGCGCTGGTGGTGGCCAATCCGAAGCTGCTGGAACTGGATGCGAAAAGCGTGGACCATTTTCAGCTGGTGAACACGCTGGCCTGGGTCGTGAAGGAAGGGGCGAAGTGAGGGAGCAGGAGTTTCGGGAGTGGCTGAAGGTGCAGCAATATACCGCCACCAGCATCGCCACATGGCTGTCGGACGCCCGCAAGGTGGAGCAGGCGCATGGCGATCTGGACCAAAGCTATGAGGCGGACAGGTTCGATGCGCTGCTGGGGCAGCTGGTCTATTCTAAGGCTGATGAACAGGCCGGCAAACCCGATCCCAGCGCGCTCGGGCTGACCAGCCGGCTGTACAACACTCTGTCAGCCAGCCGCTCCGCCATTCGCTATTATCGGCGGTTCCGCGATGCGCAGGCCCATCCGCAAGGGCGGCTGTCCGGATTCGACCGCGGGATCATCTTCGCGGCGATCGCCGCCTGCGATGCGGCAGGATCGGTGCAAGCCTTCGTGGACCAACTGGAAGGGCGCGGCGTGCCGCAGACCTACTGGCTGGTGCATGAGGGCGCGCTCTATCCCAGCAAGGCCACCGTCCACTGGGCCATGGCGCGCCGCGGCATCGAGGCGAGCGCCGGCGGCAGCGAGTGCAAGGCGGTGCTGGAGGAGCTCGGCTTCGTGGTGGTGGACCGCCCGGCGTTGCTGCAGGCGCGTGACGCCTTCCTGGCCCGCATGACCGGCTTCACCGACTTCGCGCATGACGAAGGTCCGTATGTGGAGATCGAGCGCCGCTACAAGGACGAGCGGATCGCGGCGGCACAGGCCATCGCCGCCGGGCCGCAGGACGATCGCGCGGCGGGCGAGGCGCTGTTCCGCCTGCTCGCCATCGGAGGCCAGGGCCTGCCGCTGTCATGGCGGACGTTGGGCGAGGTCGGCGAGGCCGATCCCGCGCTACGTGACCGCTTCTACGGCGCAATCGGCGCTCTCGCCCGCAGCGGCGCATCGATGGAGGAGGCCGTTACCGCCACGGCCAAGGAGCTGGAGGCGCTTCGCGATGCGGGCATCGTCGGCCTGCGCCGGGGCGAGGTGACCTCCATTCCCATCACCGTGTGGGGCACGCTGCATCCGGAGGAGGCGAGCTGGTTCAAGATCAGCAAGATCGCCGAGATGGGCAAGCGGTTCTTCGGCCGCAGGCTGTTCCCGCAGACCGAGTTCCGCGAGGGCGACCTTGCCGAATGGTCGCTGCTGATGCGCACCCTGTTCAGCCTGCTGGATCGCGAGTTCGGCTGGCGCCCGCGCGACATGTTCGACGTGCAGGGCTTCATCTGGGTGGTGCTGGATGCGGGATATGATGCCGAACCGGAGGACGCGGAAGCGCCGGTCGCGCTGGACCCCACGCCCATCTGGATCGTGACCGCCCGGTGGGGCGAAACGGACGGTCTGCCCCGCTTCATCGAGCGCGGCGAGTGGAGTCTGCTGTACGGCCGGGAGGAAAGCGGCGCCAATCGGCTGGTGCGGCAGATGCAGGTCGGCGACCGCATCGTGCCCCGCGACTATTTCCATCAGGTGCACAATCTGCCGTTCGACGCCAATGGCGGTCGGGTATCGGCCATCCGGCTGCGCGCGCTGGGCACCGTCACCGAGGCTAGCGAGGACGGCGTGCGCGTGGGCGTCGACTGGCAGGAATGGCCGGAGCCGCGCACCTGGTATTTCTACACGCACACCGCGCCGGTCTGGGGTCTGGTTGATCCGGGGGAGAGCCCCTCCGCCGATCAGTTGCGCCGCTTCATCCTGGATGGCGAGCCACAGGATTACGACCGGTTCCTGAACGATCCCTTCTGGCGCGACCGGCTGTTCGGCGCGCCGGCCGACAAGGTTGCTGCCCCGATGAACCCCACCAACCTGATCCTCTACGGCCCGCCGGGCACCGGCAAGACCTACACCACCATGGAGCGGGCAGTGGGGTTGTGCGGGGAGCAGCCGGACCTCGACCGGACCGCCTTGCGCAACCAGTACGACCGTCTGCGCGCCGCCGGCCGGATCGAGTTCGTCACCTTCCACCAGAACTTCGCCTATGAGGAATTCGTCGAAGGTCTGCGCCCGGTCACCGGCGCCGAGGGCAGCGTCGGCCTGCAGCTGGAGGCGCAGGGCGGCATCTTCCGCACCATGGCCACGACGGCCGAGGAAGCGCGCAAGTCGGCGCGGCAGGGCGCTGCCATGGAACTGGGCGATCGCCGGGTGTTCAAGATGTCGCTCGGCCGGTCTGGCATCGATGACGACATCTTCGAGGATGCGTGGGACGGCAGCTTCATCGCGCTGGGCTATGGCGGCGAGATCGACTGGTCGGACTATCGCGATTACGAAGCCATCCGGGAGCGCTGGAACCAGGACAATCCCGGCACCCATGGCGCCAGCGGCCACATCGCGCAGGTGAACCGCTTCGTGGCCGACATGAAGCCGGGCGACCTGGTGGTGGTGCCGTTCGGAAACATGAAGATCCGCGCCATCGGCGAGGTCACCGGGCCGTACGAGTTCGTGCGGTCGGAGGAGCATGACTACCACCATCGCCGGGCGGTGCGCTGGCTGAAGCGGTTCGACGAGCCGCTCGATTACTCGGTCGTGTCGGAGATCCCGTTCACGCAGCGGTCCTGCTATCCGATCCGGGCCGAGAACCTGAAGCCGGCCGGCCTCGCCTCGCTGCTGCCGGGCGAGGGCGGCGGCGTGCAGGCGCCGCAGCACTTCGTCCTGATCATCGACGAGATCAACCGGGCCAACATCTCCAAGGTGTTCGGCGAGCTGATTACGCTGATCGAGCCGGACAAGCGGCTGGGGATGGACAATGCGCTGACCGTGCGCTTGCCCTATTCGCGGCGGGAGTTCGGGGTGCCGGCGAACCTGCACATTGTGGGTACGATGAATACGGCGGACCGCTCCATCGCGCTGCTGGATACAGCGCTGCGCCGGCGGTTCCGGTTCGAGGAGTTGGCGCCGCGCCCTGACCTGCTGGAGGAGGTGGAGGGCGTGTCGCTCGGCCAGGTGCTGGACACGATCAACCGGCGGCTGGAATACCTGCTCGACCGTGACCACGCGATCGGCCACGCCTTCTTCATGGGGGAGGGCGGGGCGAGCCGCGCCGCGGTCGACGACACCATGCGGTTCAAGGTCATCCCGCTGCTGCAGGAATACTTCTTCGAGGATTGGGGCCGCATCCATGCGGTGCTGGGCGACGGGTTCCTGGGGAAGCGAACCCTTCAGCCACCCAGCACGCCGGAGTTCGTTGGGCAACGCGAGCGGTTCAGCTGGTCGATCCGCAAGCCGTTCGCCGGCGACGCCTATGCCACGCTGCTCGGCAAGGCGCCGTCACCAGAGGAGCTGCAGTCCGGCTTCGAGGAGGACGAGGGCGAAGGCGCGTGACGCATCGCTCCACGCCCGAATGGCAGAGCGTGGCGGTCGGGCAGGGTAGCTACACCCGCGTCCAAGCCGATGCGCTGCTGACCGCCGCGCGTGCGCATCCGCTGGCCAACCGGACGGGCACCAACGTGCTGGTCGATGGCGGCCGGCAGCTGCATGCGCGGCAGATGGTGGGCGTCATCGCCGCGCCCGGCTGCAGCTTGGAGATTTTGCCCAAGATCGACGGCGCGGACGGCGAGGCGGGCGTCAGGCGTCGACTGGTGCGGATGCTGGACGTGGCGCTGGGGCTCGACCTGGATCTGGGCGTGGCGGCCAGCATGGCGCGGCAGGACGAGACGCTGTTGGACGTGCTGATCCGCCACTTCGCCGACGGGTTACTGGCGCAGGTCCGCAGGGGACTGCCCCGCCGCTATCTGCAATGCGAGGACGACCTGCCCGCCTTGCGCGGGCGGTTGGATGTGGGCCGGCAGTTCACCCGCAACATCGTGCGACCCGATCGGCTGGCGTGCCGGTTCGACCAGCTCGACCCCGACACCCCATTGATGCGGGTGATGGCGGCAGCGGTGGTGACCTGCGCGAGACATGCGCGGGGCGCGGAGACGCAGCGCCGGCTAGTGGAGCTGCGCCACGCGCTGACAGACATTCCGCTGGTGCCGCTGGCCCGCCTGCCCTGGCGCGATGTGCGGATCGACCGCAGCAACCGCCGCTGGGCCAGCCTGTTCACGCTGGCGAAGCTGCTGCTGGGGCGGCACTGGCAGGACACCGGCCACGATGCCGCCAACCCCGACGGGCTGACGCTGCTCTTCCCGATGAACGACCTGTTCGAAGCCTACGTCGCCGCGCTGCTGCGCCGCGCCATGGCCGGCACCGGCGTGGAGGTGAGCGCGCAGGGCGGTGGGCTGCACTGCCTGGGCCGGCATACGGGGGAGGTGCTGGAACACGGCACCCACTTCGCCACGCGGCCCGACATCCTGCTGCGGCAGGGTGGCAAGGTGGTGGCGATCATCGACACCAAGTGGAAGCGCCTCGCCGCCGATCCGCTGGGCAAGGGTGGGGTGCAGCAGGGCGATGTTTACCAGATGATGGCCTATGCCCGCCTGTATCGCTGCCCGGAGCTGATGCTGCTGTATCCAGCGGTTGCGGGCGCGGGCGAAGGCGTGCGGCGGGCTTTCGGGATGGCAGGCGGTGCGGAGCGGTTGTCCATCGCCACGGTCGATGTGGGGCAGGGCGAGGCGGCGGTGGTGGACGGCTTGCGGGCGCTGGGACGAAGCCTCGCCTCCGGACGGCAAGTGCTTGTAGATAATGGCCTTGCCACAGCTTGATTTCTCGCCGGGATCGGGGACAATCCGGTCCGGGGCTGGGGGACATGCCATTATCGACCAGACAAAGCCTTGCCGGCTGCTGATCCAGAGCAGCCGGCGACGGGCGGCATGTGCATGATGCGACCGCAACTGTCGCAGCAAGGGTGCTGCTGCATGATCGAACGTAACGAGTGGAACTGATGACCAGCGGCGCCTTCTTTGAATCCCCGATCCTCAACTCGCCATACCGCCGGCCGGACCGGCACTGGCAGCTGGGAGACAATGGCCAGCCGACCAGCCTGATCGACAGCGGCCGCCGGCGCAGTGACCTGACCACGCCCATCCCCAAGCCGCGCGCCACACGCGGGAAGGCGGCGCCGCAGCAGGCCGACATCTTTGCCGATGCGCAGGGCGAGATCTACAATCCGACCCCGGTCATCAACGAGATCCGCTCCGCCGTGGAAAGCTGGCGGGCGCTGCCGGAGAGCCAATGGCAGGTGACGCCCACCACCGCGCGGCTGCTGCGCCACTGGCGCACCCACCAGTTCAAGGCGCAACGGCCGTTCTTCTGCCAGATCGAGGCGGTGGAGACAGTCATCTGGCTGACGGAAGTCGCCGGTCGGCGATCCTCGCAGGGGCAGCGGTTCTGGACGCATCTCGAAGCCGCCAACGCCGCCAGCAACCCCGAACTGATCCGCATGGCGCTGAAGCTGGCGACGGGTGCGGGCAAGACCACGGTGATGGCGATGCTGATCGCCTGGCACACGCTGAACGCTGTGCGCCACCCCAACGCGAAGCGCTATTCCAAGGGCTTCCTGGTGGTCGCGCCCGGCATCACCATCAAGGACCGGCTGCGCGTGCTGCAGCCCAACGATCCCGAAAGCTACTACCGCAGCCGCGAGATCGTGCCGGAGGACATGCTGCGCGATCTGAACAACGCCAAAATCGTCATCACCAACTATCACGCTTTCAAGCGGCGCGACGAGGTGCCGCTGAACAAGGTGCAGCAGGCGGCGCTGGCGACCGAGCCGAAGCCGGAAAGCGACGGCGCGCTGCTGCGCCGCGTCGCCAACGAGCTGACCGGCATGAAGAACATCGTCGTCCTGAACGACGAGGCGCACCATTGCTATCGCGAGCGGGTGCTGACGGCCGAGGAGGAGAAGGCGCTCAAGGGCGACGACAAGGAAGAGGCCAAGCGCAACAACGAGGCGGCGCGGCTGTGGATCAGCGGGCTGGAGACGGTAAAGCGCACGCTGGGCCTCAGCATGGTCTACGACCTGTCGGCGACGCCGTTCTTCCTGAAGGGATCAGGCTATCGCGAAGGATCCCTGTTTGGCTGGGTGATGAGCGATTTCAGCCTGATGGACGCGATCGAATGCGGCATCGTGAAGCTGCCGCGCGTGCCGATCATGGACAATGTGGAGGGCGGCGACACGCCGATGTTCCGCAACCTGTGGGACCATGTCGGTGCCAAGCTGCCGAAGAAAGGGCGGGGCAAGAGCGGGTTCGACGATCCGCAGAAGCTGCCCACGCAGCTGCTGTCCGCCATCGATGCGCTGTACGGCCATTACGAGAAGACCTTCGCCGCCTGGAAGGAGAACAAGCTGGGGGTGGAGCCGGTGTTCATCGTGGTGTGCAACAACACCGCGACATCCAAGCTGGTCCATGACTACATCGCCGGGTACGAGGTGACGGACAAGGACGGCAACGCCCGGCTGCAGGCGGGCGCCTGCAAGCTGTTCCAAAACTACGACCCGGATGGCGTCGCCCTGCCCAAGATGCGCACCCTGCTGATCGACAGCCAGCAGCTCGACAGCGGCGAGGCGGTCAGCGCCGAGTTCCGTGCCGCCGCCGCGGACGAGATCGACCGCTTCAAGGCGGAACTGGTGCAGCGCACCGGCGACCGGGTGGCGGCGGAGAAGATCGACGATGCCACCATCCTGCGCGAGGTGATGAACACGGTCGGTCGCCCGGGCCAGCTGGGCGAGGCGATCCGCTGCGTCGTGTCCGTCTCCATGCTGACCGAGGGGTGGGACGCCAACAGCGTGACCCATGTATTGGGCGTGCGGGCGTTCGGCACGCAGCTGCTGTGCGAGCAGGTGATCGGCCGCGCGCTGCGGCGGGTTTCGTACCAGCTGAACGCGGAAGAGAAGTTCGACGTCGAATATGCCGACATCTTCGGCATCCCGTTCGACTTCACCGCCGAACCCGTCATCGGTCCGATCAAGCCGCCCCCGCCGATGGTGCGGGTGGAAGCGATCAGTCCGGAGCGGGACGATGTGGAGATCCGCTTCCCCCGCGTGGAAGGATACCGCACCGAACTGCCGCGGGACGTGCTGCGGGCCGACTTCAGCGCGGATTCCACGCTGGAGCTGACGCCCGACCTGGTCGGCGCGACCACGACGATCAATTCCGGCATCATCGGCGAGACGGCGGACTTCACCCTGGCGCATCTGGCCGACACCCGCCCGGCGACGATCCAGCTGCGGCTGGCGGACCGCATCGTGCGCCGCCGGCTGACGAATGATGGCGAGGTGCCCAACCCCGCGCTGATCATGGAGATGCGCAAGATCGTGCGCCGCTGGATGGGCGAGCATCTGGTGTGCAAGGGCGACACGCAGCCCGCGCAGCTGCTGTATCACGACATTGCCGAGCGGGCGGCCGACCGCATCATGGCCGCCATCACCCGCGCCAGCGAGGGCGGCAACCGGGTGCTGGCCATGCTGGACCCGTACAATGCGGAAGGCTCGACGCGGAATGTCGGCTTCAACACCAGCCAAGACCGGTACGAGACCTCGCCCCGCTGCCATGTGAACTACGCCATCGCGGACAGCGACTGGGAGCTGGAGTTCTGCCGCGTGGCCGACAGCCACCCGCGCGTGCTGGCCTGGGTGAAGAACCACAATCTGGGGTTCGAGGTGCCGTATCAGGCGGGCGGGGAGGCGCGGCGCTATCGCCCCGACTTCATCCTGCGGGTGGATGACGGGCACGGGGCGGACGACCCGCTGAACCTGGTGGTGGAGATCAAGGGGTTCCGGGGCGAGGACGCGAAGGACAAGGCGGAGACGATGAAGACCTACTGGGTGCCGGGGGTGAACAATCTGGGCACGCAGGGCCGCTGGGCCTTCGCCGAGTTCACCGACAAGTGGAAGATCCAGACGGAGTTTGCCGCGAAGATCGAGGCGTGGCTCGATGGGGTGGGAGAAGCAAGCTGATGTGGAACAACGTAATCGTCGCTAACATTGGTTGGGATGAGGTTTATTCAGGGCGGGCCGTGGCTAGCCACCACAGCTACGTGGTCCAGCACGGAACCGGAGGCGAGGCATTTAACTTTCAACCGTACCGTGGATTATTCTACGGCTACATCAGAGACGGATCTGCACTCGATCGATTTTCTCATCGCTTGTGGACAATCGTGTTTGTTTCGAAGCCCTCTGAACAGGAACGATTGCGGATCGTTGGGTGGTATGAGCAAGCCAGAGTAACTGGTTACCGGGATCGTCCGGAGTATGCGTTCGAACCAAGCTTTCCAAACTCGGATGAGGACCAGAGATATGAGATCTGCTCGGTCAGCAAGACGGCTTTCTTAGTTCCCGTCGAACAGCGCGCTGCGCTCACTCTGCCGCAAGGACACCGGATCAAGTCGGGCGGCTTGTACTATGCGGCAGGCGGAGACCGGGCGGATACTGAGGCTCAGCAAGCATCGCGCAACCGGATGGTCGAATGGCTCCGCGCGACGTTGCCGGGATTGCGGGAGGACGCAGCTCTGGAGAGGTCAGCGGACGCGGATTTTCCGGACCTCCCCGGCATCATCGTAGATGAGGGCGGCAAGCCGCATGGCTTCAGCCCTGTTCCCGAAGGCGAGCGCCACCGGAGACTGAAGCACTGGGCCTGTCGTAACGCGCAGGAGATCACAGGGCGAGCGCTCGGAGAAGGACGTGTCGAACAGCTCTTGCTGTCGGGCGATCGGGTCGACGCTGCGCACGAGGCAGAAGACGCGCTCTGGCTGGTTGAAGTGAAAGGTTGGGGATCACCGCCCGATGATCTGCGTCGAGGTGTGTACCAGTGTATTAAGTACCGAGCAGTCGCCGCCGCGCAGCCGGACTGGATCGGCCGGCAGATCTCGGCCGTGCTGCTGACTGAACGTGCGCTGCCCGCCGAATTGCAGGCGCTGGCCGAAGCGAATGGCATCACGCTGATGGTGCATGAACTGACTGCGGAAGACGAATAATGGCCAAGAAACCCCTCTCCATCGACAGCCTGAACCATGCCGAGGCCACGCGGCGCAATGCGCCCACGGCGGAGCTGGAGCCCTTCGTGGGGCCGGACATGAAGCGGCCGATCGAGGTCGCGTATGAACGGCGCAACCGCGACCTGGACCCGCAGCTGGTGTGGCGGGGGAAGGATGTGGCGGACTGGTCGGACCTGGTGGTGGAGGCGCCGCCGCTGTATATCCAGGAGAAGATCCATCCCAAGGCGCTGATCGAGGATCTGAAGCGTGTTTCCCCGGGGAAACATAGCGGGAACGACGCCCCCGACCTGTTCGCCGATTTCAACGGGGTGGAGCCCGACGCCCGGACCGAGTTCTACGCGCATGACCAGCACTGGTCCAACCGCATGATCCTGGGCGACGGGCTGAAGGTGATGGCATCGCTGGCGGAGCGGGAGGGGCTGAAGGGTCAGGTGCAGTGCATCTATATCGACCCGCCTTACGGCATCAAGTTCAACAGCAATTTCCAGTGGAGCACCACCAGCCGCGACGTGAAGGACGGCAAGGCCGACCACCTGACGCGTGAGCCCGAACAGGTGAAGGCCTTCCGCGACACCTGGCGCGACGGCATCCATTCCTACCTCACCTATCTGCGCGACCGCCTGACCGTCGCCCGTGACCTGCTGACGGAAAGCGGCAGCGTGTTCGTGCAGATCGGCGACGAGAACGTGCACCGGGTGCGGGCGCTGATGGATGAGGTGTTTGGGGCCGAACACTTTCTTGGTCAGGTAGCCTTTAGTAAAACCTCAGGGTTAGCTACATCCGATCGCCTTCCATCAAATTTTGACTATCTCCTTTGGTTTAGTAAGACCGACAAGCCGAAGTACCGGTCTATTTATCAGCAACTCGACAATGCTAACGATGGAATGTACCGAAAGTACCAGATGCCTGACGGACGGCGCTTCTCTCACATCAAGGGAGATGCACCTAGGTCTGATCTTATCACCAAAGGTGCAGAGTTCTTTCGTCCTGAAAACCTTACAAAGCCAGGTCCGGGTCGAAAGTTTGAGTTCGGTTTCGAAGGTCGTTCTTTCGGCCCGGGGGGCAGATGGTTTGGTACCACGCCGGAGGGCATGGCCAAGCTATCAATGGCGGGTCGGCTCGATGTGATTGGCAATACGCTGGTGTTTGTCAAAAAAGCTAGCGACACATCCATACGACGGTACAACAACTTCTGGTCGGACACGTCCTTTGCAGGGTTCAACGAGGACAAAGTCTATGTTGTTCAGACAAACACGACCGTAATCGAGCGCTGCATCCTGATGACCACCGATCCCGGCGACCTCGTGCTCGATCCCACCTGCGGATCGGGCACCACGGCCACTGTGGCGGAGCAGTGGGGGCGGCGGTGGATCACGATGGACACCAGCCGCGTCGCCCTCGCGCTCGCCCGCGCGCGGATCATGGGCGCGCGCTACCCCTGGTACCTGCTGGCCGACAGCCGCGAAGGGCAGCTGAAGGAGGGAGAGGTGACCCGCTCGCCCCCGCGCGACACGCCGGTGCAGGGCCGGCTGCGGCAGGGCTTCGTCTACAAGCGGGTGCCGCACATCACGCTGAAGAGCATCGCCAACAATGCCGAGATCGACACGATCTGGGAAAGCTATCAGGAAAAGCTGGAGCCGCTGCGCGCGGCGCTGAACGCGGCGCTGGGCAGCGCGTGGCAGGAATGGGAAATCCCGCGTGAGGCCGGGGCCGACTGGCCGGAGGAGACGGTGCGGCTCCATGCCGAATGGTGGCAGCAGCGCATCGCCCGCCAGCGGGAGATCGACGCCAGCATCGCGGCCAAGGCGGACACCGAATATCTCTACGACCAGCCCTATGTCGACAAGGATCGCGTGCGGGTGGCCGGGCCGTTCACGGTGGAAAGCCTCAGCCCGCATCGCGTGCCGGCGGTGGACACCGACGACAGCCTGTTCGACGAGATCGAGGCCGCCGAAGGGCGCCGGCAGAAGGAAGGCAGCGGCGAGCGGGCCGACTTCGCCGCCATGGTGCTGGAGAACCTGCAACGATCCGGCGTGCAGCAGCCGCACAAGGCGGACAAGCTGGTATTCGACGGCATCACCCTGTGGCCCGGCCGCTGGATCGTCGCGCAGGGCACGGTGCGCCAGCGCTCGCTGGAACTGGCCGAGGCGGAGGATGACAGCACATCTGCTTTGGGAGCAGAGGGTCCGTCGCGCCGTGCCGCGATCTTCGTCGGCCCCGAATATGGCACCGTCAGCCGCCCGGACCTGACGGCGGCGGCGCGGGAGGCGGCGGAGGCCGGCTTCGACATCCTGATTGCCGCCGCCTTCAACTTCGATGCCCATGCCGGGGAGATGGACCGGATGGGCGCGCTGACCGTGCTGCAGGCGCGCATCAACCCCGACCTGCACATGCCGGACCTGGCCAATACCGGCGCCGGCAACCTGTTCACCGTGTTCGGGGAGCCGGACATCGTGGTGCATGACGAAGGCGACGGGCAGGTCAGTATCGAGGTGATGGGCGTCGACATGTACAAGGCCGGCCAGATCGAGAGCGGCGATGCCGACGACATCGCGGTGTGGTTCATCGACACGGCCTATGACTACGAAAGCTTCTTCGTCCGCCACGCCTACTTCCCCGGCGCGAACGACCCCTACAAGGCGCTGAAGACCACCCTGCGCGCGGAGATCGACGAGGAGGCGTGGGCCTCCCTCAACCGCACACGCTCGCGGCCGTTCGCCCGTCCTGCAACGGGACGGGTCGCCGTGAAGGTGGTGAACCACCTTGGCGACGAGGTGATGAAGGTGCTGGAGGTCTGATTGTGGGTAGAGGAGGATACAACGGGGGCTCGACGATGATCGGTCCGGGCTCCTCCTGGTTCTCGAAGCCAACCGCAAAAGGAAAGGGTAAGCCGAATCTGGCGCAAGAAGGGTCAGAGAAAAAGAAGAAGCGGAAAGCGCGGCCTCTCTTGGCAGCTAGTTCGTCTATTATCACGAGTGCGGAGGAGGCAAGAAAGCGTGGGCTCACAAGGCAGGAATGGCTTGTTAAGGCTGGTAAGCGACTTGCCGACGTTGAAGCAGAAATCCGTCATACAGAGGCCAAGCTGATCAAGTTGCGGAAGCTTCTGGCGGAAATACAGGAAGAGGGCGCCCGTGCTGCGAGAAAGCAAAGTACAGCCACTCCTCACGTGAAGGCCGAGTAGAATGACCCTCCTCCTCGCCTCCACCTTCAACGATGCGCTGACGCGGCTGAGCGGTGCCGAGCAGAAGCAGGCGAAGCTGACCGCCTTCGACCTGCAGCTGGACCCCGCCGGCAACGGCCTGCAGATGCACCGCATCGACAGCGCGCCCGGCTTCTGGTCGGCGCGGGTCAGCCAGGATATCCGCATCATCCTGCACAAGGATGGCGGCACCACTACGCTCGCTTGGGTCGACCACCATGACGACGCCTATGCCTGGGCGGAGCGGCGGCGGATCGTGCGGCATGAGCGGACCGGGGCGATGCAGATCGTCCAGCTGGTGGAGCGGGTGGAGGAAACGCCGGTTGTTGACGCGCAGCCGGCTCCGGCATTCCGGGCGCCGGCCGCATCCAAGCCGGTGCCGCAGCCCTTCTGGGCGCTGACGGACGACCAGCTGCTGGACGTCGGCGTGCCGCGCGACTGGTTGCAAGTCGTGCGCGAGATGGGGGAGGATGCGCTCGACGTGCTGTTCGAGCGGCTGCCGGCCGAGGCGGCGGAGGCGCTGTACGATTTCGCCACCGGCGGGCGGCTGGAGGATCATGTCGCGCAGGCCATCGCGCCCGGCGCCGATCCCTTCGCGCATCCCGATGCGCAGCGCCGGTTCCGCGTGCTGGACAATCTGGAAGAGCTGCAGGCCGCGCTGGACGCGCCGTTCGACACCTGGACCGTGTTCCTGCACCCGGCGCAGCGCGAGCTGGTGGAGAGGGCGGTGACCGGGCCGACCCGCGTGACCGGTTCGGCCGGCACCGGCAAGACCATCGTGGGGCTGCACCGGGCCGTGCGCCTAGCGCGGGGCGACGCGATGGCGCGCGTGCTGCTGACCACCTTCAGCAAGCCGCTGGCCGATGCGCTGGAGCGCAAGCTGGCGATCCTGACCGAGGCCGAGTCCGCTCTGCGCGAGCGGATCATTGTACGCCCGCTGGATGGCGCGGCGGTGGAGCTCTACACCTCGCTGCACGGGCAGCCGAACCGGGCCACGCCGTCGCAGATCCGCGCGATGATCGAGGAGGCGAAGAAGGCCGGGCTGGGCGGAACGCTGTCGGCCGCCTTCCTGTGCGAGGAGTGGGAGGAGCTGGTCGATGCCTGGGGCGTGGCCGATGCGGACGCCTATGCCACCATCCCGCGGATCGGCCGACGCACGCGGCTCGGGCCGTTGCAGCGGGAAGCGGCGTGGGGCGTGTTCGCCTTCGTGCTGCGGCGGCTGGCAGAGCGGCGGCTGGTCACCTGGTCGATGATCTATGCCGCACTGACCCGCTGGCTGGAGGGTGGCGGCGCGATGCCCTTCGATCATGTGGTGGTGGACGAGGCGCAGGACCTGACCGTGGCGCAGGTCCGCTTCCTGGCGGCGGCCGGGCAGGGGCGCAGCGATGCGCTGTTCCTGGCCGGCGATATCGGCCAGCGGATCTTCCGCCTGCCGTTCAGCTGGGCGAAGCTGGGGCTGGACGTGCGCGGGCGCAGCCATTCGCTCAAGGTGAATTATCGCACCAGCCACCAGATCAGGGTGGTGGCGGACCGGCTGCTGCCGCCGGCGATCACCGATATGGACGGGGTGGAGGAAGGGCGGCGTGGAACCGTCTCGGTCTTCGATGGCCCCGTGCCGGAAATCGTACTGGCGGCGGACGAGACGGAGGAGCGCGCGGCGATCGCCGGCTGGCTGCGACGGTGCGCCGCCGACGGGATCGCGGCGGAGGAGACCGGCCTGCTGGTGCGCGGCGACGGGCAGCTGGCCCGGGCGCGCGCGGCGGCGAAGGCGGCCGGGCTGGACCCGCGCGACGATGCCGGCGTGGTGATCACCTCCATGCACGGGGCCAAGGGGCTGGAGTTCCGCGCCGTGGCGGTGATCGCCTGTGACGAGGACGTGCTGCCCGATCCTACGCGACTGTCCGCCATCGGCGACATCGCCGAGATGGAAGCTGCGTATGAAACTGAGCGTCACCTGCTCTACGTCGCCTGCACCCGCGCGCGTGACCGGTTGCTGGTGAGCGGCGTGGTGCCCGGCAGCGAGTTCCTGGACGATTTGGGGGAGGCGCGGGGTTGAAGCGGCCGCTGATGCAGAAGACTGCCGACGAACTCGCGCAGATGCTGGAAGAGCATGCCGGCAACAGGGCGCAATGCGCGCTGATCCTGGCGGAACTGAAGACCCGCCGCTCGCCCAAGGCACGTGCACTGGCCGAGCAGGCAATACCGAGTCCGGCATCGATCGATTTGGCGGACAAGACCGAGGTGCTGTTCCCCGGCAAATATGCGCGTGTGCATGATGAGGCAGTACAGCTCGGCATTGCCACGAAGCGTGGGTGGAAATGGCACGATGCGATGTTCCAGGTTGCCGGCAAGGCACGCCGAAGCAGGAACGTTCATGACGCAATCTGGCGCATCGTATACGCGGCGGGAAGCGAGGGGATGACCGGCGAGGCGTTGGCGACAGCGCTGCGTCACGACCAGGCGGGAAATATCCGGAGCGAGTATTGCCGCGGTTTGCCGCCGATCGGCTGGGCAGAAGGCTGGATCGACACCGCCATCGACCAGCGTATCCTGAAGCAGATCCGGACCAGTGCAGTGCCTTCGGCATCATCGAGCGGTGAGGCGGTCCGGCGTGATCTGCCAACCCGCCAGATCGCAGAAGTTAGAACAGAGGAAGAAAACTTGCCGGATCAGCCGATCGACGAAGCTGCGCGCGAACAGACCTATGACGATGTGGCGGCGTTGCGGGCCAAGCTGATCGATCTCACGCGACGCAATCCGCTGATCTCCTTCAAACATAGCGGCCGGTCCGCTACCATGCTGCGCATCGTGGACGAGCGGCCGGACCTGCTGTTCGCCGCGATCGAAGGGAAGCAGGGGCTGGGCTTCGAGCCGCTGCCCGGTGAGGACACCGTGCCGGCGGACGAGCAGACCCCAGAATTCGGTTTCGCGCTGGAGAAGGCGCGGCTGATCGACGAGGTGTATCTGAATGCCGTCGAGCCGCTGGGGGACGAGGAAGGCGATGCCGAGGCGCAGGAGGCGGCCGAGCGGGCGTTGCGCGGCCGGATCCGCGCTCGGCTGAACCTGCCGGCACTGGATTACGGCAAGGGGCTGGACGTGGCCGCGCTGGCACGGGCGCATGGGTTCGATACGTCCTACGACCTGAAGGACAGCGAAGCGCCGCTGGCCAGCCACCATCAGGACGATCGCGCCCGCGTGCTGCTGACGGCCAAGCAGCTGGACAAGCAGCTGAAGTCGATCTGGGAACGCTATCGCTCCCACGCGCGCGAAACCGGGCTGCACACGCTGTTCCTGGCTCTGGGCTTCGTGCAATGGCCCGACGAGCAGAGCAGCGACACCCAGCACCATGCTCCGGCGCTGCTGCTGGCGGTGGAGCTGGAGCGCAAGGTGGTGCGCAGCCGGTACGAATATGCGTTGCGCACACATGAAGAAGGGCTGCAGGTAAACATCGCGCTGGCGGAGAAGATGCGCCGGCACTGGGGCCTGGAGATGCCCTCCTTGCGCGAGGGCGAGACGCCGGAATCGTTCTTCGTGCGGCTGGCCGGGGTGATTGCCGAAGGGCAGCGGCTGAAGCTGCGCCGCTTCGCCACGCTGAGCGTGCTGCCGTTCCCGCAGATGGTGCTGTGGAAGGATCTGGATCCCGCCAGCTGGCAGGAGAATGCCTTTGCCGATCACTCGCTGCTGCCCGGCCTGCTGGGTGCGGCGCCGATGGACGGCTCGCCTTCCCCGTCCGAGCCGTATGACATCGATGCCGCGGAGTGGGCCGACAAGGCCCCGGCCCTCGTGCGCCCGGCGGATGCGTCACAGCACAGCGCGCTGATCGAGGTCAGCGCAGGCGCCAACCTTGCGGTCGAAGGGCCGCCCGGCACCGGCAAGTCCGAGACGATCACGAACATGATCGCCAGCGCGGTGAGCGAAGGCAGGACGGTGCTGTTCGTGGCGGAGAAGCAGGCGGCGCTGCGGGTCGTTGCCGACCGCCTGAAGGCGACGGGGCTCGGCCCGCTGGTGCTGGAACTGCATGGCGATACGGCGAAGCGCGACACGTTCTACGATGCGCTTCGCGAGCGGCTGGATGCGCGGGTGCGGGACAATGCCGTGCAGCTGGGCATCCGGCGGCGTGATCTGGCCGCCCGGCGGGACCAGCTGCGGCACTATCTCCACCTGCTCGACACCGCGGTCGGCGCGCTGGGACGTTCCGCTTATGACCTCCTGTGGCAAGAGATCGGGCTGGGCCAACGGCTGCGCAACCATGCCCGGCACAGTCTCGCCAGGCTGATACCGATCGACGCGCCGGAGACTGTCGACCAGACCGTCCTCGCTACCACCCGGTCCAGGCTGGAGGTCTACGCCCAGGCGGTAGCAGCGCTCGACGATGGACGGAGCGAACGCACGGCGTGGATCGCGGCGCCGGCATTGCCGGTGTTCGACCAGCGCCCGCAGCTGGAAGCAGCGCGCGCGGTGGCGGCGGCGGCGCGGGAAGTGGCGACGGAGCAGGTGCCGCTGGCCGCCATGCAGGGGCTGGTGCTGCCCACGTGGCACGGCGATCCGGCAGCGGCGCTGGAACAGCTGGCACGGCTCGAGCGGTTCGACGAGACGGACGAAGCTGTAATTGCGGCCGTCCTGCGCGACCCGGATACCGCGCGGACCCTGCTGGCCCGGCAGGGGCGCTGGCGCCAGCTGGACCACCGGTTGCGGCAGGATGTCGCCGAACCGATCGGGACCGATCGCACCGGTCTGGTGGAACTGGCAGCGGCGCTGACCGAGTTCGGCGTCACCACCGGTGCCACGTCGCCGCCCGGGCTGGCCACCGCCGGCGACGTGTTCGGACAGCTCGCGAGCTGCCAGTCCGCTTGCCAGGCGGAGGCAACCACCCGGGAGAAGCGCGCGCAGCTGTCCACCCGCATGCGCCTGTCGCCCGACCTGTCCGTCGCCACCTGCGCCGCCATATGCGACACACTGGTGGCGCTTGGCGAGGAGGACGAACGCGCGCCGTTGCTGCAGACCACTGCCCTGGCCGAACCGCTTGCGGGATTGATCGTCGAGGAGGAAAGCGCCCGCGCCGGAGCGATCCGGCAGGAACAGGCCGCCTTGCAGCAGCAGCTGCACGACGGCGCCGCGGAAGAGGAACCGACGGAGCTGGTCCGCCTGGCCGATATCCTGGAGGATAGCGGCGTCTTCGCGCGACTGTTCGGCGGCGAGTTCGGCCGTGCGCGCAAGCGGGCCGCCCGCCTGCTGCGCGACAGTGCCGATCGCGAGGCGGCCGCGCGCACGCTGCGCGAGGTGGCGCGCAACCGGCGGGCCGGCGACAGCTTCGCCGCCGATAGCCGGGCACAGGCGCTGTTCCCGGAGGTGCTGTGGAAGGGCGCGGCGTCCGACTTTGCCGGGCTGACGCGCATGCGCGATGTGCTGGACCGCTCCCGGCAGGCACTTGCGGGTGCGGGCCAGCCCAGACTGTTCGATCGCTGGCTGGCCGGCACGCCCGAGCAGCGCGCGAGGGTCCGGCATCTGGCGGACGAGGCGGGCGCCTATTTCCGGACTTGTACCGAGGCCGGGCTGGGTGCCGTCCGCGCGGGCGATCTGGCCGCCCATCTGGGTCGGCAGCGTGAACGGCTGGACCGGCTCGCCCGGGCATTGCGCGCCATCGGTGCACTGGACGATGCCCTGCTGCTGCGAGACAACGAGACCCTGCCCGAGCGGCTGCAGGCGCTGCACGGTCTTGCGGCGGAGTTCGACGCCATCCGCAATCACCCGGCATTCGGGTGGACCGGTCCGGTCGACCAGCCGCTGGATGCGCTATCGCGCGCGCTGGCGCAGGCGGACGCACTGTGCGCTGCGGCCGACCCGCTCGGCATTGTGCCGGCCCTGCGCGCGTCGGACGCCCCGGTGGCGCTGATGGAAGCCACCGTGCAAGCGGCTCCGCCCTACATGGCTGCGGTCCGCCGGTGGCGCGATACGGCCGCGACCTTTACGGACAGTGCCGGGGTCGCGCCGCGGGAGCTTGGCATCGACCGGGCGGCCGACGGTGTGACGCAATGGAACACGGTTGCTGCCTTTCTGGAAGCTATGGCCACGGATGAGGCGGGCGCGCGCGCCGCGGCCGACCTGTTCCGCTACCGCGCGGACCTGGATGCGACCGGCCTGCAGGATCTTGGCCGTGCCGCGCTGGCAGGGCAGGTCGAACCCACGGACCTGCCCGATCTCTACGAACTGGCGCTGGTCGTGGCGCTGTTGCAGGGCTGGCTGAAGCAGGACGGCGCGGCCCTGGCGCGCGCCGGCGGGCTGAACCTGGCGGCGGCGCGCGAAAGTTCCGTGCAGATCGATGTCGAGCTGCACCGGCTGGAGGCCGACGCAATCCTGGCCCGCAGGCTTGCGGACGAGGCGCCGTGGGGCAAGGATCATGGCGCAGCCAGCAGCTACACCGGCAAGGCGTTGCTGGATTACCAGCTCGGTCTGCGTCGGCCCAGCATGGCACTGCGTGATGTGGTGCACCGGGCGGGTGAGGCGCTGCAGGTGCTGAAGCCGGTATGGATGATGTCGCCATCCAGCGCGGCGCAGTTCATCCGGCCCGGCAGCCTGGCCTTCGACCTGCTGGTGATCGACGAGGCATCGCAGATGCGGCCGGAATTCGCGGTCAGCGCCCTGCTGCGGGCGGGCCAGGCGGTGGTGGTGGGTGATGCCAACCAGCTGCCGCCCAGCGACCATTTCCAGGCGGCGGCCGCTGCCGAAGACGACGCGCCGGACAGCGGCGTGTCGCCCGACACCGAGTCCATCCTGGACCTCGCCAACCAGCGGTTCCGCCGCAAGCGGCGCCTGAAATGGCATTACCGGTCGCAGCACGAAAGCCTGATCCAGTTCTCCAATCGCGAATTCTACGATTCCGATTTGGTGGTGTTTCCCAGTCCGATGGGCATGGATGATGACCTGCTGGGCGTGCGCTGCACCTATGTGCCTGCCCTGCACGCGGATACGCTGTACGAGGCGTCGATCAACCAGCGCGAGGCGCAGGCAGTGATCGAGGAGGCGTTCCGCCTGATGCGCGCCTATCCGCAGCATTCCATCGGCATCGCGGCGATGAACGCCAAGCAGACGCAACTGATCGAGGCCGAGTTCGAGCGGCTGATCCTGGAGCAGCCCGACATTCGCCGCTTCGTGGACCAGTATGAGGGCACGATCGACGAGTTCTTCATCAAGAACCTCGAGAACGTGCAGGGGGACGAGCGCGACACGATCCTCATCTCCACCGTCTATGGCCCCGACCGCAACGGGGTGGTGAAGCAGAACTTCGGTCTGATGAACCGCGAAGTGGGCTGGCGCCGCCTGAACGTGCTGGTGACGCGGGCCAAGATGTCGACCCGCGTGTTCACATCCCTGCGGCCGAACGACGTGAAGGTGACGCCCACCTCCAGCCGCGGGGTGCGCGCGTTCAATGCCTATCTGACCTACATCCACAACGCCGCCGCCGCGGACGATGCGACAGGTGGCGAGGCGGAAAGTCCGTTCGAGAGCTTCGTAGCGGAGCAGCTGCGCGATGCGGGGTTCGAGGTAATTCCGCAGGTCGGGGTCGAGGGCTTCCGGATCGACCTGGGGATCAGGCATGCCGATTACCCCATCGGCTTCCTGGCGGGTATCGAGTGCGACGGTGCCCCGTACCATTCGGGTCAGACCGTGCGCGACCGGGACCGGATCCGGCAGCTGCAATTGCAGAACCTGGGCTGGCGGATTTACCGCGTTTGGTCGGTCGACTGGTACGCCGATCCCGGGCGGGAAACCGCTCGAATGGTCAAGTGGCTGCACGATCATCTGGCGCGGCTGACGCCCGAACGGGCGGGCGGCGATCCTGTGAGCGCATCACCGGTGGAGGCAGAGCGGTCCGTGGCTGATCTTGCGCCCGCTGCCGATGGCGCTGACCTGCCGGAGGGGCCGGTCGGCCAGCCGATGCGCCCGCTGGACGGAATAGAGTGGTTCGAGGAGGAGAAGGGCCGATTCTACACGATCTGGTCAGATGGCGAACATGTCGGTGACGTGACTGTCCTGTCCCGCTCGCAGGCGGCTGCACGGATCTATGACGGGCAGATCTACGCGCCGAAGCCGGAATATGAAGGCCGGATCCGGCGCAGCGGCGAACGGTTCAAGACGCACGACATCTATGCTGCCGTGCGGGGTGTCGCCAAGGGAGCCGCTGCCGCCTGAGGGGACTAGGGGCTTACAGGAACCCCTCCCCCGCATGCTCCCGGAAGCGTTCATGATCGCGGACATATTCGGCCACCATCTCCAGCGAGGCATGACGGCTGTGTTCCTTCATCTTGAACAGATTGGCGTTCTGCCGACCGGCTTCGGTCAGGAAGCCGGCACGCAGAGAATGGCCGGAGAACAGTTCGGGCGGGTAGCCCGCCGCCACCGCCGCCGCCTTTACCACCACCGCCACACCCTGGGCGCTCATGGCGACGCTGGTCAGGCGACCTTGGGGGGTCAGCTTGCGGAACACCGGTCCGTCGCTGATCCCGGCTTCCGCCAGCCAGGCGCGATAATGGCGCACCGGCTCCAGCCGGCTGCCGTTCGGGATGGCAACGGTCTGCCCATGCCCGTCCTGATCGGTCTTGCTGGAAGGAATGCGCACCAGCAGGCCGCGCGCATCCTCCTGCACATGCGCCACATTGATGCCGACCAGCTCGGAGCGGCGGAAGGCACCGGCCATGCCGATCGCCAGCAGCGCGCGGTCGCGATGGGCGCGCAAGGTCTGGCCGGCGATTGCGCGCAGCATGTCGCGCAGGATGTCGCCGTCGGCAGGGCGCTTCTTGGCCGGCTGCTGCCCACGCTTGTCCCGGCGGATGGCGCGCATGGTACGTTCCAGCCGCGCGGTATCGGGCTGCGATGATGGGGGCTCCAGCCCGGCAGCGCGATGGGCGAAGGTGATCGCGGCCAGGCGCCGGCCGATCGTCGCGCGGCTGAGCGGTCTGGCGGGCCGGCGATTGTCATCTTCATCGCGCGGGGCATAGCCGGTTTCCGCCAGCAGGGTCAGGAAGGCGGCGGTGATCGCCGGTGTCGCCGGCAAGGCGCGGTAGCCGTGTTCGTCGCACCAGGCGCAGAACAGCTGCCAGTCGGAGCGGTAGGCGCGCAAGGTGGCGTCGGCCGAGGCGCGGCCGAGATAACGATCGACCCGCTCGCGATCGTTCGGCGCCAGTTCGGGCAAGCTGCCCTGCAGCGGTGCGGCGTCCGGAATGGCTGGCAGATCGCTCATGGTGACACTCTATACACAGGCGATCTGACAGCAAAGCCTTTCTAGCAGGAATCAGGGTTATCGCTAGAAAGAATGGTGGCCGCTTCCGATACGCTGATCGCAGCCGGCTGGCGCCTTCGTCTCGGCGATAAGCCGCAAGGGACCCCATTCCGGACGTTCAGCGCTGCTGGGTCGCACCTCACAACCGGACATTCGTTAAGGCGCTACATTATGGCTCGGCTGAAAGCGTTTGCGGACCGACTACGCGGGCGCGGCCTCTTGGCCAGATCGTGAATTGTCCCCTCCTAGCGGAGCGGCGCCAGGCCGGTGCTCTACCGCGTGTCGGTATCGACCCGCCCCTCAATCTGCTGTTGAGGCGGTAGCGCCGGCGCTATCACCAGCATCCGCGCCGCAACCCGCACCGTCTCCGGCGCGGCTGAAAACGTGCCCTAGGAGAGCATTCGTATGCCGCCGATCCACTGGACGCGATTGCTTTCACCCAACACATAAAGCTGCCCAGCGCGGCCGAAGGTGGTGAAGGTGGTTGCCCGATCGCTGTACATGAATGGCATGCACGCTAACTCTCAACCTATGGTGACGCAGTGACGCAAACAGATGACATCGGCGTTGGACTGATCGGCTACGGGCTAGGCGGCCAAGCCTGTCACGCTCCGTACATCCGCTCGACCGCGGGAATGTCGCTGCAGGCAGTGGTCTCTCGCGACGCGGCCAAAATTCCCGCGGATATGCCTGATACCCTAGTGGTTCCCAGCATCGACGCGCTGCTGTCGGAGCCAGGCATCGGTTTGGTGGTGATCAGCAGCCCTGACGACCTCCACGCAGAGCATGCTTTGGCTGCACTGCGCGCGGGAAAGCACGTTTTGATCGACAAGCCGTTCGCGACAACGCTGACCGATGCCCAAAAAGTCGCGACTGAAGCTGAAGCTCAGGGGCGCCTTCTCACCATCTTTCATAACCGGCGCTGGGATGCCGACTTCCTGACCTTGCGGCGACTGCTACGGGAGGGCACGCTAGGCGATATCGTTCAGTTCGAAAGCCACTTCGATCGCTGGCGCCCAGTGCCCGCCGCAACGTGGAAGGAGTCCCGCGAAGCCGGATCATGGCAGGACCTCGGGCCTGACCTGGTTGACCAGGCACTACAACTGTTCGGCATGCCAGCCGGCATCAGCGCGGACATTGTGACGTTGCGTGAAGGGGCTTCTGCTCCACACTGTTTTCATGTCACGCTGCGCTACCCCCGCATTCGTGTTCTTCTGCACTCAAGCAAGCTCGTGGCGGAACACGGCCTGCGGTTTGCAGTCCGCGGAACGCGCGGCAAATGGGCCAAGTACGGCACTGATCCGCAAGAGGCAGCGACGGTCGCCGGCAAGTTGCCGCAGGGCGATTGGGGACACGATCCGGTGTCCGGCATGTTCACGGATGCAAACGGTGTCGCCAGTGAGATCGCCAACGAACGAAGTGACTATCGGTTGTTTTAGACGGCCCTTGTCTCGGCCGTGCGCGGCCAAGGTCAGAACCCGGTCCTGCCATCTGAAGCCTTAGCTGTAATGGAGATACTGGACGCTGGCCTGCAAGACGCCGGGCCGAAGGGTGATTAAGCCAGCGCTTGGATTAGAAGCAAGATCGAAGGCGTTGAATAGCCAAGACCGTGATCGGGCAGGATCGCGGGATGTGGATCGTCTGACACCCGTGCAGCGCTTCGATTGTTGAATGCGCGACCAAGACGGAGCTTCATATGCATCAGATTACCCGCAGCACCGAAAATCCCTCCTCCTCCTCATTCACGACGTGGGTAGTAGCTAGCGTGCCTGGCGGCCAAATTCTGGACGATCTGGTGATTGAACGATCAGTCAAACAGGCTACGGCGATTATCCTGCAGGCGACGCGATGAAGCGGGTCAAGGAGTGCATGACGCCCCTCATCGTGCGCCTGGGCCTTGCCGCCCTGCTCGGGTCGCTCACCGCGGCCTGCTCGCCACTGACCACCTTCAATCGCCTGGTACCCAAGGATCGTGGCGGCGTTCTTGTTGCCAAGGACCTCGCTTACGGCTCCGGCCCGCGCGAGCGATTGGACGTCTACGCCCCGCGCGGTGGTTGCGACCAGCCACGACCGGTAGTGGTGTTCTTCTATGGCGGCAGCTGGAACAGCGGGACGCGCGCGGGATATGCCTTCGTAGGGCGCGCCCTCGCCGCCCAAGGCTTTGTGACAGTGGTGCCGGATTACCGACTGGTCCCCGAAGTTCAATATCCAGCCTTCGTCGAGGACGGCGCGGCGGCTGTGCGTTGGGCAACCGCACACGCCAAGGATTATTGCGGCAACGGCAGGTCGGTCGTGCTGATGGGACATTCGGCAGGTGCCTACATTGCCGCGATGCTGGCGGTGGATCCTCGCTGGCTGGACCAAACCCGAACGGAGATAAAAGGGTTCGTCGGGCTCGCCGGCCCCTACGACTTCGTGCCCTTCGACGTGGACGCAAGCCGTGCCGCCTTCGGCCAGGCGGCCGACCCGGCAGAGACGCAGCCGGTGACCTGGGCTGACGCTGGCGATCCGCCGGCGCTGCTGCTCCACGGCACGGACGATACCGTCGTGCGTCCTCGCAACAGCGAGGCGCTGGCCGCGAGGTTGCGCGCGGGCGGCGTGCCCGTAGACCAACGCGCTTACCCCAAGCTGAGCCATGTCGGCATCCTGCTCGCGCTCGCCCGACCGTTTCGCGGCCGCGCACCGGTGCTGGATGATGTTTCCGAGTTCATCCGTCGGAGCGTGGACCAGACCGAAACCGGCGTGTCCGAAGACCTTCATGGCGGAATGCAGCGTGCCTCAAAGAGCAGTGATCGTGCTCCCTGACGAATGTCAATTCGTTAAGAGTTGAAAGGACCGCCGGTCAAAGACCCCATTTTAGACGCGGAACGATAGTTTGCCGCGTCACCAAGCCAGCCATCCATTATTCACGAGTTCGCGATCATTCTTCGGGAACAAGCAGCACGGCGACCTTCAGAGCCGGACCGCGGATGTAAAAGGAAACGGCATGATACGGAACGACAATGGCAATGGGCGCATCCTCAATGGGTGCGGCTTGTTGATTACCGTGAGCAGAGTGCTCCGATCGCTTTGGTGATGTGCTTCCGGAACTTGGCAGGAAAATTGCGGTTCTCCTTGTAACCAAAAAGGAGAGACTGCGATGATCGCCGGTTCTGCTCTTGCCGTTTTTGTCTCGCTTGTGCTTCCGCAGGCAGATCTCGCCAAGGAACATTTGCCCGCGACCCCTTCCAGGGTTGCCACCTTCGATGCCGAGCTGCCCGTTGCACGCGACGTACTGGCGCATTCCCATGGCAGGGGAGGTCTGGATCCGACAACGGCAATGTCCCGGCGAATGGTCGATGAGCGGGCTGGCGCCGACTTCCAGACCTTCAGCGCGACCTCCAAGACGCAGATGGATGTATGGTGGGGAACGACGGGGGCGAGCCTGATTGCCTCATCCGTGCGCTCGGCCGACCTTCCATCCTGAACCCGGATCAGGCAGGCAGCCAGCCTGGCGTGGACTGGCGCCACGGCGACAAGGCGGCCAGCGCGAGCAGCCGGTCAAGATCAAGAATGCGCAACTCGCTGCGTGTCAGCTGAATGATCCCGTCTCTCCGCATATCCTGCACAACATTATTGAGGTGGACAGTGGTGACGCCGATCAGGTCGGCCATGTCGCGTTGCGTCAGGGGCAGTTCGAACGCGTTGTCCCAGCCATCATCGAACTGGCCCATGCGTTCGTTCAGGCGCACGAACAGGCCGGCGAGGCGCGTCTTTGCGAGCGCCTGTCCCATCAGCGCGATCCGTTCCATGGCCAGCATCCGCTCTTCCTGAGCAATAAGGAACAGGGTGGCGGCGAGCCGCGGATGCTCCTCGAACAGGCGGGTCACACCGGAAAGCGGGATCGAACGCACCGTCACCGGACCGAGCGCGACGACATCGTCGATCGGCTCAGCCAGGGACAAGGCGGGCAAGCCCAAAACGTCCCCCGGCAGGTTCACGCTAACGAGCTGTCGTGTGCCGTCCTGCAGCACGATGGTGCTCGCAGCCCACCCCTTCACCAACAGATCGAGCGTGCTGACAGGCTCGCCCACGGCGCGGATCGTCGCGCCCTTGGCCAGGGTGCGGGTCGGCCCGGCCAGCTCCTCCAGCACCGCGATGTCCTTCATCCCGACCGGACCGAACGGCAGAAATCTCGATAGCGCCCGCAACTTCTCGATCGGCGGCGAGCCAATATCACCTCTCAAATCATCTCTCCCGACCTGCTTTATCTTATGTCGGTGCCATCCGAACCAGTGCCCTACACTTGCTCCCGTCTTGACCGATAAAACAGGTCTGCATCATTCAAGTACTTGATTCCAAGCGTATCCATGCTCCGCTAAGTCTCATTTAGAGACAGGTCAGAACCTGTTCGTGATAAGAATGCCTTGCGTCAGGCATCCGACATACCTGTCGCGAACGTAACTGACACGTGGAGAGAGCGTGCATGAACCCGGGTTCTGGCCTGCAACGCGTCGGAATGCGTCAACCGGACGACCGATCGGCCCCGTGCGAACGGGAGGATGAGTCCTGCATGGCGGGGATGCTGGCGGCCGTGCGTTCGGAACTCGGTGCGGATGGTCTGCAGGTCATCTGGTACAACGCCCCGGGCGATGGGGTGGTGCTGTTCGCCGCCGGGATCGAGCATGCCGACCTATCCGATTGGGTCGGCATGAGCGACCTTGCCATCAAGCTGGCCGAGTTTCCTGCCACAGGGTCCCGGGTTCGGGAGGGCGCCTGTCCGCGCGGTTGCCTGATGACGCTCGCCATCCCGTTGTCGGAAGGCATAGTGACGGTGACCGGCATGTTCCTCCGTGCCAATGAAGCAGCGCGACGCGCCAGCACCCAGACCTTGCTGCGCTTGGAGTCGTTCCTGCGCCCGTTCCTGGAATTGTGGGCCGTCACCCGCGCCAGTTCCGCGCATCATGCCGGCCTGGCTGCGGCGATCGACCATTGTGATGTCGCCACGCTGATCCTTGATCGTCGGGGCGGGGTCATCTTTGCCAACAGTGCTTGCGAAGCGATGCTGAGAAGCAAGGACGGCATTGCCGTGCGCGGCGGCAAGCTGTGCGGATCCACGCTGTCGGACACGCTGCGCGTGCAGGCGGCGATAGAGCATGTGCTGGGGTCGCCGGATGCCGGACAGGCTCGCCCCATAGTGGCGATGCGGCGTGCTAAGCGTCGTCCGCTGATGGCGACCATCATGCCCGCATTCACGGCTGAGGACGAGATCCGGGCCGAGGTGGTTGTCGCCTATCTGTTCGACCCGGAGCAGGACCTCACGGTCCTGGTGGAGCCTGCGTGCAGATATTACGGTCTTTCAACCAGCGAGACGCGCCTGACCTGTCGTCTGGCTGCCGGCGACTCGCTGGCGGAGGCTGCCGTGTCGTTGGGTGTGCGCGAGCAGACGGCGCGATCGTGTCTGAAGCAGATCTTTCTGAAGACCGAAACGAACCGTCAGGCGGAGCTTGTATCCTTGATGGTAAAGAGCGCTGTTCGTGTGACGGGCGTCGGCAAAGTACAGGTATTTTAATAAGCTGAAACAGCGTTACCCCCAAATGAGGGGTGTAAAGGCCGCTGGTTTGCGGGGCATGTTCCGGGTAAGACTTGGTTAATTATTACGGCTGTGCCGAAAAGTGGCGCCGTCCTGCACCTGTTCAACAAGGGGCAAGCGGGGCGACAAACCGATGGGAGATCCGAGATGAAACTGCATCTGCTTTCCACCTGCTCCGCCGCAGCGCTGCTATTCGCCCTTCCCGCAATGGCGCAGGACGCCAACGGCGACAGCAATGCCGGTGGCAGTGCCGCGAACAATGGCTCGTCCTCGATGAGTGACGCATCCAACCAGGGCAATGACTACTCGACCAGCGATGCCTCGAACCAAGGCAACGATTACTCGACGAGCGATGCGTCCAATCAGGGTAACGACTACTCGACCAGCGATGCTTCGAACCAGGGCAATGACTCTTCGACCACGACGAGCGACGCCTCCAATCAGGGCAACGACTCTTCGACCACAACGACCGACGCTTCGAACCAGGGCAACGACTACTCGACGAGCGACGCGTCCAACCAGGGTAACGACTACTCGACCAGCGACGCCTCCAATCAGGGTAACGACTCTTCGACCACAACGACCGACGCTTCGAACCAGGGCAACGACTACTCGACGAGCGACGCGTCCAACCAGGGTAACGACTACTCGACCAGCGATGCCTCCAATCAAGGTAACGACTATTCGACAAGTGATGCTTCCAACCAGGGCAATGATTACTCGACCACAATGACCGACTCGAACGATGACAATTCGACGGTCGCAGACTCCGGCAATGACAGTTCCACCTCGGCGACCGGCGGGCTGGTGGCGGCCAATGGCGGCAGCACGGTGACGGACAACAGTGACAATTCCACGCAGACGATCGACGTCGCCCTGACGGACAGCGCCAACAACTCCTCCACCAACGACAGCAACAACGACAACTCGACCGATAGCGCAGCCAATGGCGGCCGCTTCGCCGCCAATGGTGGCAGCACGGTGACCGACAACAGCGACAATTCCATGAGCTGGGCGGATTCGAACAACGACAATTCGGATAATAGCGACAATTCCGACCGCTCCACTGCCGTCGCGGATTCGTACAACGACAACAGCGACAACAGCGATAATTCCGATAACTCGGTCAGCCTGGCTGACTCGCAGAACGACAACTCGGACCGTTCGACGAACCTCGCCGATTCCCAGAACGACAATTCGGACAGGTCAACGAACCTCGCCGACTCGCAGAATGACAATTCGGACAATTCGACGAACCTCGCCGACTCCCAGAACGACAACTCCGATAATTCGGTGAGCCTGGCCGACTCGCAGAACGACAATTCGGACAATTCGACGAACCTCGCCGACTCCCAGAATGACAATTCCGACAATTCGGTACGGGTGGCCGACAGCTACAACCAGGACAACTCGGTGATGTCCGCCAGCTCGGCCAGCAGCAGCAATGGTGGTGCGAGCAACAGCAACATGTTTGGCGATGGCGCGCTGGTCGCCTCGGCGACGCTGTCCAGCTACGTCACTGGCGTCAGCGTGACCTTCGAAGGCTCGCGTGACACCGGCGCGGGGACGGACAACTCGCTGTCGAACACCGGCGGCTCGTTCCAGAACTTCGCCGGCATGCAGGCGCTGAACCAGAACACCGGCGTCGGCGCATCGCAGAGCGCGAGTGTCAGCGTGGCCGCTTCGGTTGGTGACGTGACCTTCTGATACTTGCCTGGCCGGCGCGGCAATGCTGCGCCGGCCTTTTTCTCACGGGAGAGTGTTCATGCAACAGCCTCTGACAATCGGCCTGTGCGCGTTGATCCTGACGGCGGCAACGCCATTGACAGGCGCCGCGCGCGAAGCTGCACCGACGCTTCCGGATGTCGCAACCTCCGCCGCGGCTCCGCCCTTCGCATCGGAACGGCTGGCCGACAGCAGCTTGGGACAGGTCGCCGGGCGGGAGGATGTAGGCCAGGTTTCGCGTGCCGAGCAGGTCGCCGGCGTGTCGCGCAACACGGTCGGCGACAATGTCACCACCGGCGAGGCTCGGATCGATGGCAATGCCTTCCAGAACATGTCCGGCCTGTCGATTCTGAGCGTTAACACCGGCAACAATGTCGCGATGAATGCGGCGATGAACGTCAACGTCTCGATCCAGCAGGGCCCATGATCCGCGGTGCCGCAATCATGATCCTGCCGTTGCTGGCCCTGGCCGGCTGCGCCAGCGAAGTCCGCGATCGATCGCGCTTTGTCGTCTCCGGATCACCGGTAGGCGACTTCGTGCTGCCGGTGACGTCCGTGGAGACGCAGCGCTTCACGGGCGTGATCCGGCAGCGCTTCGATTTCAGCTGCGGTTCGGCCGCGCTGGCGACACTGCTGCGCTATCACTACGATTTCGACGTGGAGGAGGAGCGTGCGTTTCGCGGCATGTGGGCGCGCGGCGACCGTGAGCAGATCCGGCGGGTCGGCTTCTCCCTGCTGGACATGAAAAGATGGCTGGCCTCGCGCGGTATCGATGCCGACGGCTATCAGGTGACACTGGACCAGATCGCCGACACGGCCATCCCCGGCATCGCCCTGATCGCGGTCAAGAATTACCGGCACTTCGTTGTCGTGAAAGGGGTGCGGGAGCAGGAGGTGCTGCTTGGCGATCCCTCGCTCGGCATCACGGTGATGTCGCGCACGGATTTCGCACGCGCCTGGAACGGCATTTACTTCGTACTTGCGAGCGACCAGCCGCTGGCCCGGACCCGCTTTAACCAGAACACTCAATGGAGCGCCTTTGCGCGTGCGCCGATGGGCGGCCGCTTCTCCGACCCGGTCAGCCAGCAGGCGCTGATGCTAACGGCCCCATTCTACGGAGACATCTCATGATCGTCGCGCTTCTGCTGAGCCAGGCGGCCATCGCCGCGGCGCCGACCTTCACGCTGCCCGAACTGCCCGATGCCGTGCTGGCGGAGCAGCGGGGCGGTGTGCGGCTGCCCAGTGGCATCGACCTGGCGCTCACCGTCAACACGCAGACGGCGGTCAATGGCAATGTGGTGCTGCAGACGGTGTTCTCGATCGTGGACGGCGCCCCCACGGTAACGGTGCTGACGCCGGAGGATGGCCGCACCGTCGCTGCGCCGGTCGCTGGCGCCGGAACAGCGACGGTGGGCGGCGCCGCCCCGGTCGTGACCTATGATCGGCAGCACGGCTTGCAGGTCACAGGCGCCAATAGCGCGATCCCAGTGCAGTTCGGCAAGGGCACCGCCGCATCCTCCGCGCCGCTCCAGGGCCTGCAGGCGATCGATCCAACGCGTCCCGTGCGGACCGATGCCGGCACCGTGTCGCAGACCGGCGAGACGGCGGTGCGCTCGGTCGACCTTGTGGCGCCCGATCTCACTATCTCGCATCTGGTCGGCAATGCGTTCGGATCGGCCATTGCCAACGCCCGCAACGATGCCACGATCGACACGCAGACCACCTTGTCGATCGACCTGCGCAATGCCGGGCCGGACGTGCTCGGTTCGGCCATGCTGCGGGTCGAGGGGGTCGCGCTCGATGCGCTCGGATCTCGGATGTAGGCGTCAGAAGACAGGAGAGTTGATGCGTTACAGGGTACTGACCGGGGCTTGCCTGGCCGCGTTGACGATGACGGTTCCGGCGCATGCACAGGATGTTGCGGCCGATGCGGAACTGCGCCAGCAATTGCTCGGCGCAATCGAGCGGCTGGAGCAGCAGCAGCAGCAGCTCGACCGCCAGGCTGCCGAACTGGCGGAGCTGCGCAGCCGCATGGAAGGCCAGCCCACCATCACCGGCCCCACACCGGCCCCGCCGGTCGTAGCCGCGCAGGGCGGCGCGCCGGGTGCGCCCGGCGATCCGGCGGGAATCCAACAGGCGCCCATCCCGCTGGAACGGGTGGGCCAGGCGCCGGAGGATTTCGACCGCTCCATCGAGCTTGCGGTGCTGGACAGCCAGGGCAGCGTGGTCACCCGAAGGGGGCAGCTCACGGGCGAGATCCAGGCCGACTACGCCCGGGCCGACCGCAGCCGCGCCGTCTTTCGCGGTATTGAGCTGGTCGAAGCCGTTCTGGTCGGCGTGTTCGACATCAACGAGAATCGGCAGGACGTGCTGACGGCCTCCACTGCCCTACGCTACGGCCTCACCGACCGGCTGGAGATCGGCGCGCGCCTGCCCTTCGTCTACCGCTCCGACACGTCGATCGTCGCGCCCGTTGCCGGCAGCACGAACAATGACATGGCCGCGACCATCGACAGTTCGGTCAAGGGCGCGAATATCGGCGACCTGGAACTGACCGCGCGGTACCAGCTGCTGGATGGGCGCAACGGGCGGCCGTACATCATCGGCAACGTGCAAGGCGTGTTCCCGACCGGAACCGATCCGTTCGCCATCCCGCGTGACGAGTTCGGGCGGTCGCTGCGGGCATCGACCGGCGCCGGTTTCTACGGCATCTCCCCCAGTTTCACGGCCATACTGCCGACCGATCCGGTCGTCCTGTTCGGCACGCTGGGCTACACGTTCAATCTGGGCAAGAACGTGAACACGCGTATTCCGCCGGTCAACATCACCTATGTCGATCCCGGCGACGCAATCTCGGCCTCGGCCGGAATCGGGATCTCGTTCAACCAGCGGACCACGCTCAACCTGGGATACGCGCATAGCTGGGCCTTTGGTACGCTCACCCGCACCTCCCTGATGGAGCCGACACCCGAATGGTCGGACATGCGCGAGACGACTTCGCGCGACCTGCAGATCGGCCGACTCTTGTTCGGCGTGACCTATCGCGTGAGCGACCGCGCGAGCCTCAACTGGTCGGTGGAGCTTGGTGCGACCGAAGATGCAACCGACCTGCGCACGGTGTTGCGTGTTCCAATCGTGCTGCTGACCGGCAGCTAGGTACGGCACATGACTCGGCGACTTCTCGCCTTGGACAATCCGCTCGAAGATGTGACGATGTTTTGTTGAACCCCGCCTTGCGTCCGCTATGTGGCATGACCGGCAAGACCGCTTCTTGATAGTGCGACCCCAAAGTGGCCACTGAGCGAAGCTTCGTCGCTTCCCGATAACCGCCATTCGTTCAAGTGACTGGGCTACCGCTTTTGGTGCGGCTGATCGGTTGCCAGAATTCGTGGGGTGGTTATCGAACATACTGCCAACCGTCGGCTCCGAACAAGAACGTGATGGCGATCGCCGCAAAGCCATAGGCAAGAAGAACGGAATAGAGGGCAATCCAGAGTCCAAGAGATCGGCTTGCTGATCCTTATCGGCTGATCGACGAATATGGCGACCGTAGACAAATAGAGCTGCATACAGTATTGCTAGTACGGCGATGATGTAATCTCCTTCATCTGCAACTGCCATGATCGGGAGCGTAACAAGCGCAGAGATCGCTACGTAAGAACGGGCGCCATAGACTCCCGATACGATGGTCCGTGTCTCGACGGCATTACGCCTAAGCTGCTGCTGAGAGGGGCTTTGCTGCTCGTTAATCGGGACAGGATGCATCACGCCACGTATGTCCACAACGGGGCGCGAGCTGCCCGGCAGCTTCGCGGCGGCGGCGACACCATTCGGTATATTCACAGCACCCTTCTCGCGTCCGCAATCCGGCCGCTCGTTCATCTCGGTTTGTGCGGCAGCTTCCCCCCGAAGTTCTCATCGAGGTGACGGGCGGGTAGTCGCGCGTGGTAGCCACGCTCGATCCGTTCACTTTGTTGCCATGATGATCAAGGCCTGCGCCCCCCTATTCGGAGGTTGCCCGTGACAACTATGCCGAAGGATGGCGCAGCAAGGCCCCGGCCTGATCGAGCTTCTCGTCCCGAGGACGCGGCAACAGGAAGGCAGGGCCCGCGCGGTTCTGCCTTTCTGCATTTCGCCGCAACCGCGCTTGGCAAGCTGGCCCGTTCTCGCTTCGCTTGCGTTGTGAGCGGCCCGCATCTGCCGGCCCGCCAATAACACACGACAGTTCAAACATGGCCATTCGCGTCCGCACTGCCGCCATCTGCTGACCGAAATCGCGAAAAGAGCCATATACGCCCACCCTAATCAGGGCGTTTCGTCCCGGCCAACAACTTTCGACTTAGGGAAGCAATAAACGAGTAATCGCACAATGTAGCGGAGTTACCTCTTCGCCGTGTCACCAGCAGCGTGGCCTAATGCTCAATGATTATCGTCAGAATGACAAAGAGCGCTCAGAACATAAGATGGCAAGGTGAAGTTTACAGCCAAGCTATCGAGAAAACTGATAGCGAAGTATTTACCCCTTCCATAGAGCTAGGCTGATCATGGGTTCTATGGCGGCTAGGTACTTGGCGCATTTTTTCCTAACCTATTTTACAGCTGGTAAGGCCAATCTCTCCCGGTTAGGGCGGAGGAAAGGAGATCTTGGATGAAGGTACGGTTAGGAGCCATCTTGTTGGCGGCGCTGCTGGCGACACCTGCGAGCGCACAGGCGGATCGTCAGGTTGTACCGCTGGCTGATGGCTGGGAGTTCAGCCGTGAAGAGGGTGTGCCGGACGCCGCCACAACCCTTCAATGGCAACAGGTGGCCGTGCCACACACCTGGAACCAAGTCGGCTACTACCTTCCCGATCCAGAAAGCCACATCAACCGGGAGGAAAGTGTCGACAAGTACCAAGGGACTGGCTGGTATCGTCTGACGTTCACGCCAGACTCGACGTTCGAGAATCGGCATGCGTGGCTGCAGTTCGATGCGGCGAGCCGCACTGCGGAGGTCTGGCTAAATGGTCAGCGACTAGGCGAGCATCGCGGTGGCTTCTCCCGGTTCCGCCTTGATGCGACAGCCGCGTTGCGGCCGGGGCAGCCTAACACACTGCTGGTAAAGGTCGACAACACGCAGCCCGAGGTCGGAACATCGACCGCCGACATCCTGCCGCTGGCGGGCGACTTCTTCGTGCATGGCGGGCTGTACCGCCCGGTCAGCCTGATCGGCACCTCTGCCGTCCATGTCGACATGCTCGATGCCGGTGGCAGCGGCATCCTGGCCACGACACGCGAAGTCACCGGCGGCACTGCGCAGGTCGACGTTCGCGTGCGCGCCCGTAACGATGGATCACGGGCCCGGAACGCCAACGTCGTTGCGCGTCTCGTCGATGCGGGCGGCCGGACCGTTGCCACCGCACAGCAACGGATCAGGCTGCCGGCCGATGGCGCGGGCGAAGTCACGCAGACACTGGCGGTGGAAGACGCGCATCTGTGGGACGGCATGGCCGATCCCTACCTGCATCAGCTGGTCGTCGAAGTAGCGTCGACATCGGGAGAGGTGCTCGACAGGGTCGCGCAGCCGTTCGGCATCCGGACGATGCAGGCCGATCCCGTCTCCGGTTTCCTCCTCAACGGCAAACCGCTGCGGCTGCACGGCGTCGGCTACCATCAGGACCGTGAAGGCAAGGGCTGGGCCGTCACGCCCGCCGACATCGAGCAGGATTTCGAGATCATGCGCGAGATGGGCGTCAACACCATCCGCCTGACGCATTATCAGCACGGTCAGGTCATCCACGATCTGGCCGACCGCCATGGCATGATCCTGTGGGACGAGATCCCGCTCGTGTCGCGGTGGACGCTGGGAACAGATGCCGTCGCCACACCCGAACTGCTCGCGAATGCGCGCCAGCAATTGCGCGAACTGATCCTGCAGAACGCGAACCATCCATCGGTATTCACCTGGGGCATCGCCAACGAGGTCGATTTCGGCAAGTCGATCCCCGCCTTCATCTCCACCGCCAAGGACATGCCGGCGCCCGATCCGCTCCCGCTGCTACGCAACCTGAACGAACTGGCCAAGGCGGAGGACCCGTCGCGGGCAACGTCCCTGGCGACGTGTTGCGAGGGGCGGCTGGGCGTGACGGCCGAGGTACCGACCACTGCGGTCGCTGCGGACCTCGGCGGCGCCAACCGCTATTTCGGGTGGTACTATGGCGAGCCCGGGGACCTGTCGGGGCATCTTGACCAGATGCATGCATTGCGGCCCGACCAGCCGCTCTCGGTCACCGAATATGGCGCAGGTGGCGCCACCACGATCCACACGGACAATCCGCTGGGCGGACGGGTGGACCAGCGTGGCCGCAACCAGCCCGAAGAGTACGAGAGCTACATCCATGAACGCGCCTGGGAGACGCTGGCATCCAAGCCTTATCTTTGGGCGACGTGGCTGTGGAACTCGTTCGACTTCGCCACCACGGTCCGGCGGGAAGGCGACGCGATCGACATCAACACCAAGGGCCTGGTGACGTATGACCGGCAGATCCGCAAGGATGCCTACTACTTCTACAAGGCCAACTGGAACAGCGCGCCGACGGTGCACATCAACGGACGGCGCTACACCGATCGCGCCTATCCCGCTGCTGATGTCCGCGTCTATTCGAACGCGCCGACTACGGAACTGAGCGTCAACGGCCGCGTCGTGGGCGCGATGTCCGGATGCCCGCAGATGATCTGCGTCTGGCCGAAGGTGACGCTGGCGGCCGGGACCAACCGGATCGTTGCACGTGGCCTGTTCCCAGACGGCGCGCAGGAGGACACGGTCGAATGGCAGCTGGCGCCGGATGCGGTGCGCGCGATCCGGATCGACAGCGGCGCGCTCGTCGCGCCGGAGGTCACCGGCAAGCGCTACGGTTCGGACGACTTCTTCGAAGGCGGCAAGCCTGGCGAGGTCAACGCCTATTCGGGTTATGGCCCCCGGCCGGAGATGAAGGTCGTAACCGGCACCAGCGAAGGCGCCGTCGTGGAGACGTATCGCGAAGGGCAATTTGCCTACAAGGTGCCGCTGCCGAACGGACGGTACACCGTCGACCTGACCTTCGTTGAACCATCGTCGGGCGCCGGAGAGCGACAGTTCGACGTGACCGCTAACGGCGCGCGCGTCATCGCCGCACTGGATGTGGCAGATGTGGCAGGCGGTCCGCTCAAGGCGATTACCCGCAGCGTGCCGGTTGGGGTGACGAACGGAGTACTGGAATTGGCATTCGTGCCGGTCCGGGGCGATGCGATCGTTTCAGGGATCGAGATCACGCAATGATCGGGCAAGGCGCAATTCACGAGGCTGAAGACATGTTGATGACGCAGACGATGCGGTGGTTCGGGCCCCAGGATCCGGTCCGCCTTCACGAGATCAGGCAGGCGGGGGCGACCGGCATCGTCACCGCACTGCACGAGGTGCCCAATGGTGAAGTGTGGACGCGAGATGCGATCGCTGCCCGCAAGGCGGAGATCGCGGCCGCCGGCCTGGACTGGCGCGTGGTCGAAAGCCTGCCGGTGCATGAGGGGCTGAAGACCCGTTCCCCGGACTGGGAGCAACTGATCGATCGTTACCGCCAGAGCCTGACGAATCTGGCGCAATGCGGCATCGAAGTGGTGACGTACAACTTCATGCCGCTGCTGGACTGGACGCGGACCGATCTTGGCTGGGAACTGCCGGACGGTGCACGCGCGCTGCGGTTCGAGGCGATCGCCGTCGCGGCCTACGACATCTTCATCCTGCAGCGCCCGGATGCGGCCGACAGCTATGACGCGGCGACGCAGGCAGCGGCCGAGGCACGGTATGCCGCCATGGACAGCGCCGCGCGCCACAGGCTGGAGCGCACGATCATTGCAGGATTGCCGGGGAGCGAGGAGGGGTTCACCTCGGCCCAGTTCCTGGAGGCGATCGGCACCTATGCGGACATCGATGCGGCACGTCTGCGCGACAACCACGTCGCCTTCCTGGAAGCGGTATGCCCGCTGGCGGACGAACTTGGCGTGCAACTGGTCGTCCATCCCGACGACCCGCCATTCTCGATCTTCGGCCTGCCACGGGTCGTCAGCACGGAGGTGGACGTGACGGACCTGTTCGCCCGCGTCCCCAATGCATCGAACGGCCTGTGCATGTGTACCGGATCGTTCGGCGTGCGCGCCGACAACGATCTGCCGGGCATGGTCGACCGGCTGGGCAGCCGCATCGGCTTCCTGCACCTGCGATCGGTGCAGCGGCAGGCGGACGGCGCCTTTCACGAGGCCGAGCATCTGGGCGGGGATGCGGGAATGTCGGCCGTGGTTGCGGCGATCCACCGCCTGTCTGTGCGCGAGAAGCGCAGCATCCCGATGCGCCCCGATCACGGGCATCAGATGCTGGACGATCTGAACCGTACGACGAACCCGGGCTATTCGCTGCTTGGCCGGATGCGTGGTCTTGCCGAACTGCGCGGGCTGGAACGCGGGATCGCGCATGCGGCAGGCACCATCGCCTGAGTGCCGGTAGCTGAAGCCATGGCTACAAAAAAAGGCAATCGCTCACCACAAAATCAATCGGTTTTCTAAGCCGCCCGATCCCACTTAGTCTTCGCTCCAACGAACCGCGGTCAAAGAGCCGCACGGAGGGGCAAGTTGGAAGCGCAGAAGATACTCGCCATCGGCGGCGGCATTGGCGGACTGACCGCGGCCATCACCTTGCGTGGGCGCGGTGACACGGTCGAGGTCGTGGAGCGCGATCCGAACTGGTCCGTCTATGGCGTCGGCATCATCCAGCAGGCGAATGTCGTGCGGGCCATGGCCCAGCTCGACCTGCTGGACGATTACCTGTCCGCCGGTGTCGGGTTCGATGCGGTAGAAGTCTTTTTGCCGAACGGCCAGCAGGTCGCCCGCGTGCCGTCGCCCCGGCTGGTCGAGGGGCGCCCGGCCAATGTCGGGATCGGCCGCCCGGCACTGCACAAGGTGCTTGGCGACCGCACGCTGGCGAGCGGGGCCACTGTGCGGCTGGGCATCACGCCGACCGATCTGGTGAATGATGGCGACGGCGTGACCGTGACCTTCTCCGACGGGAGCACGGGGCGCTACGACCTGGTGATCGGCGCGGATGGCGCCTATTCGCAGACCCGCGCCAGGATCCTGCCGGACGCGCCCCGGCCGGAATTTACCGGCCAGTCGGTCTGGCGCTACAACCTGCCACGGCTGCCCGGCATGGATGCGCTGCAGGTGTATAACGGGCCAAGCGGGGTCGGATTGGTCCCGATCTCCGACACGATGATGTACATGTTCGTCACCACGGCGGAGCCGGAGAACCCCTTCTACGAGACGGAGGGTCTTGCCGCGAAGATGCGGGCGAAGCTGGCCGGGGCGGCCCCGGCGATCCGTGCCCTGGCGGACCTGATCACCGATGACGCGGCGGTCGTGTACCGCCCGCTGGAGGCGCTGCTGGTCGAAGGCGCCTGGCACAACGGCCGGGTGGTGCTGCTCGGCGATGCTGTCCATGCGACGACGCCGCATCTGGGGCAGGGTGCCGGCATGGCGATCGAAGATGCAATCGTGCTGGCCGAGGAACTGGACCGCCACGACGATCTCGAAACCGCCCTGACCGCCTATCGCGACCGCCGCTTCGACCGGTGTGCCTACATCGTCCGGTCCAGCCTGGCGATCTGCCACGGACAGATCGGCAAAGGGCCCGCGATCGACAATGCCGTCGCGACCAAAGCCATGTTCGACATGGTCGGCGAACCCATCTGATCCGCCTTTCAAAGGAGCCTACTCCCATGAGCCGAGTTACCGAAATCCGCTATGTCGGCTACGGCGTGGCCGATCTTGCCGCCGAGCGTGCGTTCTACCGCGACGACTGGAAGCTGATCGAGGCGGGCGAGAAGGATGGCATGATCCACTTCGCCGCCGAAGGGCATGACGAGAACTACGTCGTCCGCCTGCGCGAGGATGCCGCCAACAGCATCGACGTGATCGCGCTGGCGGCGGACAGCGACCCCGATGTCGACGCCTTGCACGACAAGGTCGTGGCGGCGGGTTGCCAGGTGATCTTCGCGCCGCGCGCGCTGGCGACCCTGGGCGGCGGATATGGCTTCCGCTTCTTCTCCCCCGACGGGCTGCCGTTCGAGGTGTCCGCCGGCGTCGACCGGCGCGTGCCGCGGCAACTCGACCGGTGGGAAGGCATTCCGCAGAAGATCAGCCATATCGTGCTGCATTCGCCCGATCACCGCGCGATGGTCGGCTTCTTCGTCGACGTCCTCGGTTTCAAGGTGAGCGACTGGCTGGGTGATTTTATGTGCTTCCTGCGCTGCAACAGCGCCCATCACCGACTGGCGCTGCTGCCGGGGCCGCCGTGCCTGAACCATGTCGCGTATGACGTGCTGACGGTCGACGACATGATGGCGGGCATCCGCCGGCTGAAGCGGGCGGGCACTGACATTCTGTGGGGACCGGGGCGGCACACCGCCGGCAACAACACCTTCAGCTACTTCACGACCCCCAACGGCTTCGCGGTCGAGTACAGTTCGGAACTCGAGCATGTCGATTTCGAGGCTCACATCGATCAGGTGCATGTACCGGGTCCGACGACCATGGATCAGTGGGGGATCGGCGTCGGCGGCCCGCAGACCATGCCGCACCCCAAGCCCGACCCCCGCCTGTTCGTCGCGGCAGAGGCCTGACACATGGCCCTGTTCGAATACTTCCCGAACTACATCTGGAACCTGTCCGTCTCGATCGCACTGGAGAGCGGGGGCAAGATCGGCGAGATCATCGACATGTGCCAGCCCATCCGCGACGCCGCGGCGGGCGGCGGGGATGCCGGCACGCCGCAATTCATGGCACAGTGGGTGGCGATGGCGGACCGGTTGGCCGGGTTGGCTGAAGAGGACGAGGCGGCCGGGCACCGGTTCAGTGCGTCGGACAAGCTGAATCGGGCGGCGCTGTACCTGTTCGTGGCCGAGCGGATGCAAGCCCATGGATCGGCCGGGCGCACGGAAACCTACGCCCGCGCGCTCGCATCGTTCGAACGCGCGACACAGTTGGGCCGGCTCAATCGGGAAAGGGTCGAGATTCCGCTGGCGACCGGCACGATGCCCGCCTTCTTCACGCGCGGCGTCGGCGACGGGCCGCGGCCGGTGGTGGTGTATTGCAATGGGCTGGACAGCTGCAAGGAACTGCTGGTCCTGTCACGCCTGCCCGAAGCGCTGGCACGGCGGGGTATCTCCACCCTGTCGGTCGACCAGCCGGGATCGGGGGAGGCGCTGCGCCTGCAGGGCCTGCCGGTCGATCCCCATAGCGAGAACTGGGCCTCCAAGGCGGTCGACTGGCTGGAGCAGCAGGCGGAGGTCGATCCGGCGCGGATCGGCATGACCGGCATCTCGCTCGGCGGCCATTTCGCGCCGCGCGCGGTCGCCTACGAATCGCGCTTCGCCAGCGGCGCGGTGTGGGGTGCCAACCACAATTGGGCGGAGGTGCAGCAGAAGCGGCTGCGGCGCGAAGGCGAGAACCCGGTGCCGCATTACTGGCAGCATGTGATGTGGGCGTTCGGCGCCGACGACATGGAGACGTTCCTGGCGCGTGCGGAGGACATGCATCTGAACGGCGTGATGGAGAAGATCCGTGTCCCCTTCCTCGTCACGCATGGCGCGCATGACCGCCAGATCGCGATCGACTACGCGCATCAGAGCCGTGACCAGCTGGTCAACAGCCCCAGGGTCGGCTTCAAGGTGTTCACCGCGCGCGAAGGCGGCGTCGAACATGTCGGCGCCGACAATATGAGCTTTGGCTGCGACTATATCGCGGACTGGTTCGCCGACACGCTGGGCGGTCACGCGGGGTGACTGTCGCGGATCGCACCGGAGGGCAGGCGGCGCGATCCGCTGGCTTTCGGACGGTGGCGCCGCACTTTCAAAGGAATGCATGATGGCCCGGCGCCTGCTTGACCTTTCGATCACCCTGGACCCGGACATCGTCACCGATCCGCCCTTCATGCGCCCGCAGATCACCTATCAGACGCATGCAGAGACGGTGGCGGAGGTGCAGAACTTCTTTCCCGGCCTCACTGCGGAGCAGATGCCCGGCGGGCAGGGTTTCGCCGCGTCCGAGACGCTGACGCTGACCACGCACAACGGCACGCATCTGGATGCGCCGTGGCATTACCACCCGACCATGGATGGCGGCGCGCCGGCGATGACCATCGATGAGGTGCCGCTCGACTGGTGCCTGCGGCCGGGCGTGAAGCTGGATTTCCGCGACTTCCCCGACGGGCACGTGGTCACGGCGGACGAGATGGCGGCGGTCTGCGCCCGCATCGGCTACGAACCGCAGCCACTCGACATTGTGCTGGTCAACACTGCCGCCGGGGCAGCGCTGGGCGGCCCCGACTTCCTCGGCAGCGGCTGCGGCTTTGGCTACGACGCGACGATGTGGCTGACCTCGCGCGGGATCCGCGTGACCGGCACCGATGCCTGGAGCTGGGACGCGCCATTTGCCGCCACCGCCCGGCGCGTGGCGGACAGCGGCGACACCTCGCTGATCTGGGAAGGGCACAAGGCGGGCCGGGACATCGGCTATTGCCACATGGAGAAGCTGACCAACCTGGACCTGCTGCCCCCTCGCGGCTTCACCGTGTCCTGCTTCCCCGCCAAGGTGAAGCGCGGTTCGGCCGGGTGGACGCGGGCGGTCGCGATCTTCGAGGACGAGGCATGAGACTGGCAACGCTGGCCGATGGCACCCGGGACGGCGCACTGATCGTTGTTTCGGAAGATGGGGCCCGGTTTCTGCCGGCCGGAGCCACGATGCAACACGCGGTCGAAGACTGGGCCGCGATGGAGCCGGTGCTGCGGGACCTGCCTGCGCGCCTGGCGGCGGGTGGCGGCGATCGGCTGGATATTGCCAGCCTGCTCGCACCCTTGCCGCGGGCCTGGCAGTGGCTGGACGGGTCGGCCTTCCCCACGCATGGTGAGCTGATGCAGCGGGCCTTCAACTCGCCGCCGCACACAGGTGATCGCCCGCTGATGTATCAGGGCATGTCGCACCGCTTCCTGTCCCCGACCGAGGACGTGCCGCTGCCGCGCGAGGAGGACGGCATCGATTTCGAAGGCGAGTTCGGCATCATCATCGGCGATGTGCCGATGGGCTGCACAGCGCAGGCGGCCATGGCGCATATCCGCCTGATCGTGCTGATCAACGATTGGTCACTGCGCACGATCGCACCCGTCGAAATGAAGACCGGCTTCGGCTGGGTCCAGGCCAAGCCGGCCTGCAGCATGGCCCCGTTTGCCGTCACGCCGGATGTCCTTGGGGATGCCTGGCGCGACGGCCGCGTGTGCCTGCCGCTGACGGTGGAGGTAAACGGCCGGTGGTTCGGGCATCCGAACGGCGCGGCGATGGCCCATGGGTTCCACGACCTGATCGCCCATGCGGCGCACACGCGCGACCTGCCTGCGGGCACGATCATCGGCTCGGGAACAGTGTCCAATGCCGATCACGCGCAGGTCGGCTCGACCTGCATGTCCGAGCGCCGTGCGATCGAGATGATCGACCATGGGGCGCCACAGACGCCATTCCTGTCCTTCGGGGATCGTGTCTCGATGACGGCAGGACCATTCGGCAGCATCGATCAGAGGATTACCGCATGTCCGACGCCAGCCTAGCGTGCCACATAGCGGAGCGCGCCGGATGAACGCGACCCGCCGACAGGCGCTGGCATCGATCGCGCTCGGCGGCGCAAGCCTGTCTGCCAGAGCGGTGGCAGGTCCTGCCATCGGAAAGCCGAACATCCTGTGGCTGGTCAGCGAGGACAACAATCCGCTGATCGGAGCCTATGGCGACAGGCTGGCGCGGACGCCGGTGATCGATGGACTGGCAGGTCGCGGCATCCTGTATCGCAATGTCTACTGCAATGCGCCGGTCTGCGCGCCATCGCGGTTCGGCATCCTGACCGGCTGTTATCCGGAAAGCTGCGGGCCGGCGCATCATATGCGCGCGACCGCCAGACTGCCGGCGATCCTGCGGACTTATCCGGAGTATATGCGATCCGCCGGCTACTACTGCAGCAACAACGACAAAACCGACTACAATTGCGACGTAGATCCCGCTCGGATCTGGGACGCGTCGAGCAGCTCGGCCCACTGGCGCGATCGGCCGGACGGCAAGCCGTTCATGTCCGTGTTCAATTACATGACCACGCATGAATCTCGGATATTCTCGCCGACACCGGGTCCGGTCACACCCGATCAGGTGCGGGTGCCGGCCTATCTTCCCGACACGCCGGCGATGCGCGGAGATTTCGCCAGTTACTACAACTTGATGTCGCGGATGGACACGCAGGTCGGCGAGCGTCTGGCAGAACTGGAGGCGGACGGGCTCGCCGAAGACACGATCATCTTCTACTATTCCGACAATGGCGGCGTCCTGCCGCGCAGCAAGCGTTACTGCTATGACGAAGGCTTGCGCGTTGCCCTGATCGTGTACGTTCCGCCGAAGTGGCAGCATCTCAGCCCCGTGGCGATGGGTAGCGAAGTGACGGAGCCGGTCAGTTTCATCGACCTGGCGCCAACGCTGCTGTCGCTGGCGAACATCCCGCGCCCTGCGACCATGGCGGGCGCCGCGTTCCTGGGGCCGCATATCGGCCGGCGCGATGGCTGGGTGTTCGGGATGCGCAACCGCATGGACGAACGCTACGATTTCGTGCGCACCGCCACCGATGGCCGTTATCGCTACATCCGCAATTACATGCCGCATCGGCCGTGGGGCATGCATGGCGACTTCGCCTGGCTGGCCAAGGGGTACCAGTCGTGGGACGAGGAACGGTTGGCGGGTCGGCTGACCCCGGCGCAGACGCGCTTCTTCGGTCCCAAACCGTTCGAGGAGTTCTACGACCTCCAAGCCGATGCCGACCAGCTGGACAACCGCATCGCCGACCCGGCGCAGGCGCGCAGGATCGCCGCGTTCCGCACCGCGCTGGACCGGCACATGCTGGCGATCCGCGACAATGGCTTCATTCCGGAAGGCGCCCATGGTGAAGGTTATGCCGAAAGCCGGGTGGAGCGGGACTATCCGCTGCGATCGGTCATGCGGCTTGCCGCGGTCGCCGCGCGAGGTGATCCGCGCAATGCCGCCCGCCTGAGCGCGATGCTGCGGCATGCCAATTCGACCATGCGCTATTGGGCGGCGACCGGGCTGGTCATCCTGAAGATGGCGGCCGCCGGCAGCAGCGGGAAGCTGGCCGCCATCGCCGGCCATGATCCATCGCCCCCGGTGCGGGTGGCTGCGGCGGAGGCACTGTGCGGTGCTGGCCGGGATGATATCGGCCTGCCTATCCTGGCCGAAGTGCTGGAGAGCACCGCAGCGATGCCACCCCGTTTGATGGCGCTGAACGCGCTGGATGCGCTGGGCCCGCTGGCGCGCCCGGCGCTGCCCGCGATCGCCGCCGCCGTTCAGGATGAGAACGAGTATATCACCCGGGTCGCCGGCTATCTGGAAGCCGTGCTGGAAGGCCGCTACACCCCCGGCATGACCTTCGGGCGGGGCCGGCAGGGCGCCTGAGGCGCGCTGTTCCGGGATCATGTGACGGGTCCGTCGGCAGCGCCTGCTGCCGAAGGACTCTGACCGTTAGAAGCCGAACCGGATACCGACCCGATACGACCGGCCGAGCAGGTCGTAATAGGCATTGTTGTTGATCGCCGGCAGCGGCGGATCCTTGTCGAACACATTGTTGACCAGCACGAACACCTCGGTCCGGGCGGTGCCCTCCAGCGCCAGATCATAGCTGGCGCCCAGGTTCAGGTAGGCGACCGCGGGGATGACGTTGTTGTTGATGCTGTTGAACAGCGCCGGGTTGTAGCCGGCCTGATCCGGGCCGATCAGAGCGTTGTTCTGCCGGCTGCGGCTGATGTAGCGGACCTGCGCGTTCATGTTGAACCGGTCTACCCGGTAATCCAGCGTCGTGTTGACGACCCAGTCCGGCAGGCCGGCGGTCCCGCCGAACAGCGCACCGGTTTGTCCGGCGCGGTTCACGCCATCGGGATACAGCAGCGAGACGTCGGTCGATGCCCGGTATTCCATGACATGTGTAGCCTGGCTGGTGAACGACAGGCGGCCCGGCAGGTTCGCGCTGATCTCGTCCAGCGGCTGGACATAGGACACCGCGAAGTCGAGGCCCTTGGTCTTGAACTCCGCAAAATTGGCGTTGGCGGAATTCACGCTCTGGATCGCGCCCCGCACCAGGTCGCTGCCGGCGAAGGTGATCAGCGCGCAATACGGATTGTCCGCGGAGGCGGTGCCCGTGCCCAGGCAGTTCTGGATGATCGAGGCCTGCCCCAGCGCGCCGATCGCATCGGTCAGCCTGATCCGGTAGAAGTCGGCCGAAATCTGCAGACGCGGGATGAAGCTGGGCTGGATCACGATACCGGCGGTCAGCGTGCGGCCGATCTCCGGCGTCAGGTCCACATTGCCGCCGGTGAAGACATCGATGGCATAGGCCTGCTGGTTGGCGAAGGCGGGGCGCGTGTCGGTCGCCGCGCCATTGGTCAGCGGCCGCGGCACCGTGGCGACGTTCGGCGTGAACAGTTCCGGCAGCGAAGGCGCGCGGATGTCACGCGACAGGGTGGCGCGCAGCAGGATGTCGCTGATCGGCTTCCAGGTCAGACCGCCCTTCCAGGTGCCGACGGAGCCCGAGATGCTGTAGTCGGTGACCCGCGCCGCGCCGTTGAAGTCCAGCTCGCCAAGGCCGAACTCCTCGCTCAGCAGCGGGACGATCACCTCGACATAGGCTTCCTTCACGTTCTGGCTGGCGCGGGGGAAGTTGCGCGGCGCACGGGTGTTGAGCGCGCCGGCCTGGCTCAGATCATCGACATCGGTCCGCAGCGTCTCGCGGCGGTAATTGCCGCCGACGCCGATCGACACCGGGCCTG
>NZ_JTDN01000005.1 GCF_000802385.1 Croceibacterium mercuriale
CGCCAGCTATGCCGAGGCGCTGGAGCTGGTCCAGCAGGGCTTCGCCATCCGCATGTCGGACGGCCGCTCGGCCCCCAGCCTGGTCGCGGCAGGCTCGCTTGAGCTCGTGGACGGCCCTGTGGCGTCGCTGGACGATCTGTGGACCTTCACCATGCCCGAGGTGCCTTTCACGCTGGAAACCGTGCTGGAGGAACTCAGGGAGCACATTCAGTCGCAGGCTTCCGACATCGGCTGCATCGCAGGTGACGAGGCGGCGAGCGCCTTCCTCGGCTTCCCGTTCGACTGGCGGGACGACAGCGAAAGCCCGGAAGCCCGCGAGCGGATCGACCTTGCCTGCTTCAACATGACCCGCATCGTCACTGCGGCCTGGCACAGCGCCTTCCGCCCGACGCCGGCAAGCCCGGCGATCGCGGGGGAAGATGTCGACGAGCTGGAGCAGATCCTGTGCGCCTCCCTGGTCCGCTTCGGCCGCCGGCATGGATCCCCGCTGGACCGGGACGGCAGCGCGCTGCAACGCACGATCCTGTCCGCCTATTATCGCTGGCAGATCGCCGATGGCTGCTTCCTGCCTGAAGATGCCCTGCCCGACAGCGGCAGGCCCGATCACAGCGTGACGGAAGCGATCGGCGCGCTCACCGGCATGCCGGCAACTGCGGTACGCAACACACTCAGCCGCGACGGGTTGAGCCTGGTCCGCTCCAAGCTCGACCGGAACGCACTGATCGACTGGATCGTCACGCGCCGCAACTTTGCGCCGCTGCGCGAAAGTGAGACTTCGGAAGGCCGTTGGGCGTGGTTCGTCGCCGGGGATCTGCATTTCACCCCCGGAGACGACGGCTTCGCCAAGGTTCGGCAGCGGGTACACTCTGCCACGCCCGATCTGCAGGCGAAGGAGGCGGCTATCGTCGCCCGCCGCGCTGCAGGCGAGATGCCGACCCATGCCGAACTGCGCCGCTATGCCGAGGCGCTGCAGGTCTCGCCCGACAGCCTGATCGAGGCGCTGCACAGCTACTGGCAGCCGGCCTGATGCACCCGCTCCCCTTCCCGGCCCCGCTCACGAAAGACCCCATGACTCAGACACAAGCACCCACCCAGGCTCTGATCATCGACGAACCATGGATCGGCCACATCATGGCCGGCCGCAAGGATTGGGAGATGCGCTCCCGCCCGACGACTAAGCGTGGCACCATTGCGCTGGTGCGGAAGGGTAGCGGGCAGGTGGTCGCCACCGCCCGGATCGTGGACTGCCTGCCGGCGTTGTCCGCCGCCGACATGGTCGTCCACGCCGATCGCCACTGCATTCCGGCCGGGATGATCGCGCAGGATGGATACCGGTGGTTCACCCCCTGGGTGCTGGCGGATGTGCGGGTGCTGCCCACGCCGGTGCCCTATCGCCATCCGTCGGGTGCGGTGACTTGGGTGGATCTGCCATCGGAGGTGCAGGAGCGGATCGCCGCAGGCGGGATGATCGCTGCCGGCGGTGCGGCACCCCGCCCGATGGCGCCACGTCCACACACCGTCCACCCTGCTCCGCAACCGGTGCGTGTGCTCAGTCCGGCAACGGCTGCCGTTACGTCTTCTCAAATCGTACCCACCGGCATTCGCATTCCGTTGAGTGGTGGCAATCTGCGTAACGGGCATTTCAGTCTGCGCCCGGCCCGCCACCTGCTGCCGCTGGACAGTATCGGAGGCTCCAGCAGGGCGGAAGCGGGCCGGCCGGTCTTGGTCATCTTTACGCCTGGCATCACGGTCGAGACCGACATCGCCGGCGACAAGATGATCCTGCGTGAACGTGGCGCTGTGCGCGATTTCTATCGGCAGATGGATGCAGCGGAGGGTGACGAGATCTTGCTGCAGCAGACAGGAGATCGCAGCTTTGGTGTTTCTCTACTGCGGAAGGCCTAACCGAGTCCGCCAGTCCGGACTGTAGCGCTTCATTGCGACGGCGTGTTGCCTGTGAGGGGAAGTGCGGCCCTGCCTCCTTCACCCTCCTGCCAAGCCCCTTCGGCCGTAAGGCCGGTCTTTCTGGCGTTTGTACACATTTGCGTGATGCGCGGAGCCGTTAAGGGATTCTGTTAGATAGAATCTGTTAAACAAGTTAAGCCTGAAAAATGCCTCAGAAAATGGCTATTTTCTGCGGGTCTCAGGGATGGCTCGGTGGGTGAAACCCCGTGTTTCGGTGGGTGAAACCCCGATAGTCCGGTGGGTGAAACCCCGAAGCTTTGGTGGGTGAAACCCCGGTAATCTTTGGTGCTTATCCACAGGCTACGAGCGTTTTGAAGTGGTGGATTGTGCCATCCTATTGGCTTTTGCCTGCTTCTACAGCTCCCTTGGCTAGCAGTTCTCAGATCAACGGTGGGTGAAACCCCGATAGTCAGCGCTGCTTTGCCAAGCGGTCCATACGAGCGTCCACCTCGTTTGCATGCCGGCGTTCGGCCGCGAAGCGCTCGCGACTTGCCTCCGCCTCCCGCATCTTTTCGGCAAAAACCAATGCTTCAGCTTCGCCTCTGAGGCGGAACTGCACGGCAGGGCTCTTGTCGGCTGTTTCGGTGAGCTTCATACCATACTCGGGGAGCTGATCGGCTTCGACCACCCGGCGCAGCATTCGGTTGAACTCCTTGGGCTGTGCGTCGCTACCTGTCTTGTCATGCAGCACCTCGACGCGGCACACCCACCCACCGCGCTGCAATCCCGCGTGTTTGCGGGCGATGCGGTACAGGGCGCGTTCCAATCCTCCTGACAGAAGAAAATAATCCGGGTGCATCGTTAGAAGCGATTTCTCGTTCACGATCCCGTCGTAAACCCAATCCGACAGGGTGAGCGTCATGCCTCGCGGCTGCTCCGTTTCGGCGTCGGTGTCGAAGGTCCAGCTGTCCAGCCAGTTGAAGCCCGCTTTCTGCCGGCGCTTAGTGGCGCGGATAGACGTCGTGATGGAGGTCGTCTGAAGGCGCAGAAGTGCCGCCTGAAGCTCCTGATAGTCTCGTCCGCCCGTGCTGCGTTTGATGGCTCGCAACAGGTCGTAGGGGGTAGTGGTTAGGGTGCGAGGAAGGTCATTCACGCCTTCTTGCTTCATGCGGTTGAGCGTCGAAGCAGCCCAGATCAGGATATCCGCATCCCAGATTGTCGCCATTCCATATTCGGCGATGGCCTGGACGCGCACCCACGCCTCCCCATCCGGACTTTGATACTCGATCGGCTTGAGGCGCTTACGCTTCTGGAGCGAAAAGAACGGACGCTCCATCACTTCCCGCTGATCTTTCAGCGGGAGGTCGCCGAGCGCCGGAATGAACAGGTCGAACTCGGGGTTGGGGTCGCGCCGCTTGCTCACGGAGCGAACTTAGTATGGCCGCGCTTGACCAAATACTGGCGCAGCAGCCGCTCGGTGATGACGGTAAGCGGCTCTCCGCCCTCTTCCACGCTGAGCTGACGCAGCGTGCGGTGCATATCTTCCGGGATGTGGATCAGCACTGGCTTCTTGCCGGGATGGCTGCTCCGTTTAGTCGGGGCAACATTTTTGCGCTTGCGTGTATCATGGGTAATCGCGTGTGCTACCGGCTCTGCTTCGGGTGGAGAAACGGCAGCCGTCATGTGAGCCGTTTCCGGCTCATCATCAAAGATGCCCGCCAATGCAGAAGGCTTCCTCACCATCATGCGTCCTCGCTTATTGGCTTATTAGCATATCCGCTTAGTCGCTTAGCCTCACTGTAAGCGGCTCGCAACTCGGCCGCGGCCTTGCTGTCAGGTTCCGTCTCGGTAGCGGTTTTGCCGAGTGGCGTGGCCTTATAAAAATCCTTGCGGAAGTGAAGGCGGCTATCAAACACAGTGACACCTCTAGCGGCGAAGCCGGCGCGAGCCTCCTGTCCTTCCCCCCCCTGATGCGGCACCTGGGTTAGTATCACGGCGAACGGCGTCCCAGCCTGCTGCACTTGCTTGACGGTTTGCAGCACCGAATGAACGTCGAGGCCGCGCGGCGCCACCGGGATGACAACGAAGTCGGCCTGCTCGGCCGCAAGCATTGCAATGTCTTTCGAATTAGCCGGGGTATCGATGATAATGAGGTCGATCTTACCGCTGCTGCGCCCCCGCGACACATGAAGAGGCAGGCCGGCAACGCTGCTGTCCTTCACCATCACGTCCTCGGCGTCACGACGCTCCGACCAGTAGAGCGCCGACCCCTGTCGATCGTCGGCATCAAGGATTACAACGGCCGCCCCTTCTCGAGCCGCTTCAACCGCAAATCCGGTAGAGAGGGTGGTTTTTGACTGCCCCCCCTTTTGCGCAATCACAGCCCAGACCTGCATACAAACTCCCAAAAAGCGACTAAGCGACTAAGCGACTTATATCGCTTACTAGCATAATGAGTTAATAGCTTAGTAGCAAGGTCGGCGGTTAGCGGCTTAGGTACCTGGCTCCTCATCTTCGCTAATGGGGCTACCAGCGGCAACGTCCTGCGCGTAGCCAAGAAAGTCGCGTTCGGAATGCATCCAGAAGTGATCAACCTTGCCAGGTCCAAGGTGCGTATGCGCTGTTGACCAAAACGCTTGTGTTGCAACGGCCAGACCGTCCGTATCAATTGCGTCGTTGACCCAAGTCGCCGTGTTTGCTTTTTTGCCGAACCCTGCGGCTTGAAGAACGGTAGCAAGTTTGTTTCTGAGGTGACTATTCTGATCGCCATCAATTGAGAAACGGATAATTGCCTGCATCGTTTTGTCCTTGCGAGAAGACTGGGTGAGTTTGAGCGCCGCCTCAATAATGCGAGGCGGCATAGTAGCATAGTCGCTTAGCACTAAGCGGCAAGCTGGTGTCACTTTTCCCTGCGTCACTCAAACAGATTGCCTCCGTATTTCCAATCGCCGGCAGCTCGTCCTTCACCAGAAGCGTCGCCGGGGAATGAGGAGGCTTATCGTTATGGGCACCCTAGGCGCGTACTGGCAAAACCTGCCCTGAGAATAGCGCTGATCGTCAAGAGCAATCGCATGCCGCGGTCTGGCGGCAACTCGGCAGCCCACGAGTTACGCGTAATTTAACTGGCCCTTGCCTTGGCGGGCCTTCACGCCTCAGCCGGCAGCTTCCATCGGTTAAACTCTTTTGGCAGGAGCTCGATAAACTGCTCCGGTGTACAATCTCTCAGATCATAGGTCAGATCGAGTTGTTGGACGATCGTTGCCAAGCGCCGTGGAGAACCTGCACCAGAACCGCCGGCACCCTTCCGTGGGCGTTGCTCATCTTCACTGAAGTATAGTCGATAGGCGCCCTCAATAAGCGTGGCATTGCCAAAAAGGCTTTGCCGAGAGGCGAGTTGCTCTACGATCTCGCCGGATCCAGCGAGGGGAGGTCCATCGGTGCTCCGCGACTTCAGCAGGATCTTGCCGTATTCGCCGTGCAGACTGACCGCCATCCAAGCCATTCGAACCAGATGGCGATAGTACTTTGTATGCGAGAACGCGGCATCGAGGATGTATGCCTCATCCCGGCGAGGCCGACGGATATCGTCACCTCCAGCGGCACAAAGCTGATCGAAGAACCGCAGCGAAAGCCAGTTCCAGAGGTGGTAATCCCTTGGAAGCGTGTTCTGCTGTAATGGAGCCAGCAAGTCCCTCAGCCATATGCCGAACCTGAAGCGGTCGCTTAAAGCGTCCTCTGGGAGGTCAAGCGGTAGCATCACCCTGCCTGCGACCGGTTCCGAGAAAACCGGATCTGTTAGCAGATCGGACGGGGGCTGAATCTTCGCCCCGTTACGGATCCGCTCGATATATTCTCGAAAGTGATCAATTCCCTCGTCAGTGAGCCTGCGCAACGGTTCAGTCATTGTTTGACCCTTCCTGCTGGTCACCAAACCCCTCGGTACGCGTGGCAAACCGCTGCTGCGTCGCAAAACTCTGGCAGGCGTTCAGTACAAGATTACGTCGTTCATCGGCATCCAGCAGCTCCTCCGGCTCAGTTCCCGTGGCAGCCCGGTACCAGGTCAGCCAGTCATTGACCCACTCGTCGTCTTCCGTACCGGAACCCAGTGGATCAAGCAGCCTGTCGAGGATCAGGGCAATAGCGGCAGGCAGGATCGCTCCCTGGATGAGCGGATCGCTTTTCAGCCGGACAAGCGCATTCGGAACCCGGCTGTTCAGGACTAGGACCGGGCGGGCGTCGGGTGACATGTCGAGCTGCCATACCAGCTCGCCAAGATCGCGTGACTCAACCGGAAGGAGCGAGCGCCGGTTGTCGTCACCCTCGACAGAGTTGACAGGACTGATCGCTCTGGCGGCAGCCAGAATCCGGCCGATGTTCTCACTTTCGTCTACGACTTTCACATCGAATAGGACGGGAGATCCAGCGTCGATATCGACAAGTCCGGTGTCAGACGGCGCCCGAAGAGTAGCTACGGTTCCATAGTCGAACCGCATGAAGGAGGACCTCGCGTAAGGCTCGACATAAATCCTAGCGTCCGCTGGCAGGTTCATGTCGTCAAGCCCTGTCAGCTCGGCCGAGAAGCGGCGGGTACCTCCGGGAACTGCCGGATCTTCAATCCTGATGATGACCTGATCCAGCGTCAGTTTTTTGCGGCCCGTCGAGTTGATCGTCCGCTTCATGCCCTCACCCTGTTTGATTGGACGATAACATCGCGATTGGGATCGAAGCCGCTCACGGTGACACTGAAATCGGGAGCATCAGCCTCAATCAGCAGGACATTGTCAGCGGCAGGTTGGCTGGTGGCTCCCTCAGCCTGTATCCCGATGTCGGTTGGCCCGGTCAGACTGAAATCGTTGCGATCGTACCGCTTGAACGCATCGCCGCGGGCAATCGCGTAAGCCATCCGGACATTGATAGACATCGGCATTTCGGAAGCTGCGCTCTCGCCCGCTCCCTTCACTGTAAAGCCGCCCACGTTGGGAATGATCCGATACGGTCGTGGCGTCGGCTCCGGCGGGGTCGGAGACGGGGGGCTGATTGGATTTGGAACCTTCCGCTTTTTTGCCGTGGCAGGCTTCGGAATGTGCAAAAGGGAAATCAGCGCGTCCGGATCAATGATATTCTCCGAGTTGCCTACCAGCTGATCCAGCTTCCGGGCACTGTGCCGAATTTTTGGCAGTGTTGAACCGGGGGTTCGCCATCGGGCCATCAGCTTCTCCGCGCGTCCGTTCCAACTGGTGTGAGCAGGATTCTCTGCGTCGCGCAGAAAGGAACTGACGACCTTGTCCGAAGCTACCACAGCCGCGAAAACGTGCGGATTTGTGAAGTAGCTGGCCTCATTCGGGACTGTGATCGAATTTCGAATGAACAGCGGTACCGGGCTGGCACCGGCCGGGGCCGGTTGCAGAAAAACATCGAAGCTTCCTGTGAGCCGGCCTTCAGCCATTGAGTTGCAGGCAATTGGCAGGCGGAAATGAAGCAACTCTCCACGCAGATATCGCGCCCGCAACTCCTGAACGAGAGCCGCATCCAGCACAGCCTCCAACCCGGCAGAGCTATCCCAGCCATCCGGTACATTGACCGGTGCATCCGCCGTCCTGGCGGCGTCCAGCGCCTTGATGAAGGCAATCATGTGACCGTCTTTCAGCACTGCCGCTGGATACCGTTCCGCCAGTTGCTCAAGGGTCTCCGCCGAGATGGTTTCATCGCCGATCTGGATGATCAGTTCGCCCGTCAGGATCGGAAAAAAGTAATGCTCGATCACAAAGGGGATCAGCGTTTCAATCGTGATCTCTTGGCGGGGAAAAGGGATTGCGATGGACAAGCCGGGCTGATCTGTACGGGCGAATCCGCTCGCACGACGAAACCGTTCTACTGTTGTGTCATCAACCGCTGGCACCTGAATGCCATCCTGCCCGAGGTTGCAGAAAAAGCCGTGCGGCACATAGCGCCTGCCATCCAGAACGTGCGTGCTGAGGATCGTCTGCCCCATCAGTTTGGGTTGACGCGAACTGTCGTCACTCCTGATCGTCAGTCCAAAGAAGCATCGGAGGGTCGATGAAACTGGGAACACCAGCTTCCCCAAACCCCAGCTGCCACCCTTGCCGCTACTCTTGTGTGACTTGCCAACGCGGCGCCAGAAATCGGAGAACTCACGTTCATCGCGTTCCTCGGTAGCGCCACGCAGGCCTGTGGTCCCGAAATCCTCGATTAGCAGAAAGCGAGGGGCGTCCAGCCTAACGCCCTCGATCGAAACGCCACTGGCATCCAGATGGTGGCGAAAGCCGGTAAACAACTCCTCCCAGAATTCCCGGTCGGCGGTGCTGTTATGAAAAGCGATGCGCACGCGGAGCGCCTGATCGAAACTTGGAGCCCGCGCATCCATCACATTCTGAAGTGCTTCCCTGACCAAAGTCGCGGTCAGGGGCACCTTATCGGTATCAAACTGGTCCTTCTGCGTTAGCTCCTGCTCGACGTCTCCAGGCCTGATTTCTTGAAAATGTAGCTGCATCCCAACTCCGCCAAGTCACCACTTCTGCACCATCCTCAGACAAGAAAGCGGAATGTGGGGGCGATCACAAGGAGATCGTCAGCAAAGGCCAAGACATCCAACCTTGTTATCCTGCTAGTGGCAGAAGCCGCACATCGCCGATAAAGCTTTCCAGCGTTTGGAGGTGAGGCCGAACACCCTTGGGGAACGTGTCGATGATACCCGCCGGCACTACGAGCTGCACACCCGCATTCGTCATCTCGCGAAACTGCGGCTCCGACACACCCTCCTGTAACGTCAGCAGGTGCTTGGCAGGTATACGATCAGCCTCGTTGAGAATTTGCCGCCAGCGATCCTTGCACGTCGTTTTGACCGCCAGCATCCGGAGCCGTTCAGCTGGAAAATCGGCATCGCGATAGGCCGCCACTGACGGGAACAGAAAGTCGGGCCGCTTGCCGGGCTCAGACTCCGGCTGATGAACAAAGTGCGTTCCTTCAACCAGTCGCTCCTCCACGAAGATCGCGCGTGTATGCAGCTCCAGCGATCGACCAGACCTCGCCTTGCGGCGCTGGAGGATAGTCTGCGCGCGCGCTACAAAGTCGTCCACCGTTGCGAAGCCGGCCTGAATGAACGGCAGCTCGATCGCCTGCTCGACGCTGCGAAAAATCTCGAACTCGCAATCACGCCTACGGATCAGCCGCTTGTCGGGATCAAGACCGGCATCAGCACGCAGTTCGACCGCCTTGCGGATAATGTCAGCGCCCGACGGAAACTTTGCCCGCCACGCCACAGGAATTTCATCATGAGTCAGCCAGCAGTTCGCGCGCGCCGCTGGCGCCTGCAACAGACCGAGCAAGCCATCTTGCACCCGCGGCCACAGCAGCCACTTGCCTGGCTCGACCGGTCCGACCCGGTCCTCGACAAGATCCTCTTCCGTCTCATGCCGGCAAACCCAAACGTGGCAGTCGGGCACCGCGGCCGGATCGACCTTGCTGAAGGCAAAAATGGTCAGCGCGCCGGTGCTTTCGGGATCAAGCAGTGCGGAGGTTTGCCCACCAAAGTTGGTCAGCCGCGTCTCGTTGCGCCCGCTCTTGGGATTGTCGTGAAGCTTGTTGTTGTACCAGACCGCCCGGACCCGCTGATGGTCAGGATGGGAATCAACATAGAGGTCGAACCATACGTCCGGGTTCTTCACCGCCGGCTGATTGAGCATCGGGAAGAAGTCGAACAGGACCTCGCGCGGGATATAGGGTCCGGCCTGGTGGCTGTCGTTCGCCAAAGTGTCGTTGCCGGACAGGCGCTTCACATACCAGACGAACCCCGGTCCGCCGTACTCATCCAGCCACTCAACAAGATCACCCACCGGCACGATCCGTCCCCCTGATTTCACCTTGCCGCTGATCGGAGCGCAGCCAGTCGGCCGCAAGCAACACGACGGCATCGGCCCCGATCCTGCCGGGGCCTTTCATTGAACATTCCCAGATTTTGAGCACGCGCCATCCGGCATGGTCAAGCGCGACCTCCACCTCGGCGTCGCGCTCCTGATTGCGGCCGATCTTCTGCCGCCAGAACTCCTGCCGGGTGCCTGGCCAGCGGAACAGCGAACAATCATGGGCGTGCCAGAAGCAGCCGTGGATGAAGACAGCCGCTCGCCAGCGCGGCAGCACGATATCCGGCTTTCCGGGCAATGCGCGATCGTGCAGCCTGAAACGGAAGCCGGCGGCATGAAGGCCGCTCCGCACCACCAACTCGGGCTTGGTGTTCTTCCCCTTGATCCCGGCCATCATGCGGCTGCGCGTCGCCGCATCGACTATATCACCCGGCAAGTGCCAGCTTTCGCTGAAGCCGCTCCGGTTCGATCTCCGCAGGGTCAAGCAGCCATGGCAGCATATGCTCGGCCACGGCCTTCACCACCGGCACCACGACGGCGTTGCCGAACTGGCGATAGGCCTGCGTGTCGGACACCGGGATAATGAAATCGCGGCCGTCCGGCTCATCAAATCCCATCAGCCGGGCACATTCGCGCGGTGTCAGGCGGCGGGGGTTCTTTCCCTTCTGCTCGACAAGGATTTCCGATCCGTCCTTGTAGTAGCGCGCCGACAGGGTGCGGGCGACGTCGTTGGGGCCGACCAGTCCGAAACCGAACCCGTTACCGGCCGCCTTATGCTTCTCGGCATAACCTTGAAGATAGCGCCACAGGTGATCGGTCAGCGTGTATTTCTCGGACACTGACGCGATGTTCCCGCGCGTGTAGGGGGCGTCCAGTTCCTCCGTACCATCCTCGGGATGCAGGATGGTGCCCAGCTTCGGCCCATTGAGCGGATCGGGCAGCACGAGGTCGGCAAAGGTGAAATCGTTCGGATCACGAAAGCCGACAATGAAAATGCGCTCACGCTGCTGGGGCACGAAGGCCTTGGAATTGATGACCTTCCAATGGACCTGGTAGCCCAGCTCCTCGGTCAACGTACGGTGAATGACCTCGAACGTCCGGCCCTTGTCGTGATTAACGAGATTTTTGACGTTCTCCAGCAGGAAGGCCTTGGGCCTGTGGTGCTGGATGATCTTCGCGACATTGAAGAACAGCGTGCCCTGCGTCTCATCGGCGAAGCCGTGGGGTCGATTGAGGGCATTCTTTTTGGACACGCCAGCGATTGAGAAAGGCTGACACGGAAAGCCCGCCAGCAGCAGGTCATGATCCGGGATGCTCTCCACCGGCACTTCGGTAATGTCGCCGGTGACCTCATGCTGGCAGTCATAATTGGCGAGATAGGTCTTCTGCGAATGGCGGTCCCACTCGCTGGTAAAGACGCATTCGCCCCATTCATCGAACCCGCGACGCAAGCCGCCAATGCCGGCGAACAGGTCGATAAAACGGAAGGCCTTGCCTTGCGGCTTTGCCGCCCGGCTCTCCCGGATTATGCTGTCCAGCAGCTTCACTGCCGCTTGCCGGGGAGGAACGTCGCCGCTTTCCCAGCGATACACCGTCCGGCGCGAGAAGCCCGATGTCGCCGCAAACGCATCGACGCTGATGCCTGCGCTGGTGCGAAGGCGGGAAAACTCGGAAACGGCTGAACGCAAGAGGCACCTCTGGGAAGATTTGTGCCACTGTGTCCCACACCGTTCCATAGGGCAAGAACAAATATGGAACCTACTGCAACTTTCGTGCAATTACTGGACGAGGGCAGGCGACCTACGGCTCTGGTGCAACGACATACAGAGTACCGCCAATGACGCGGTACACTATGAGCTCGGCCGCATCGTCTAGGCTGGCAACCTGCAGCCAGACTGGTCCTTGCCCCGGATCGGGCGGTCGATAGTCCGTGGTTGCTTCCAGCAGAGCCTGCATCTCGAACGGCATCGGCCGGAGTTGCATCTGTCCGGCAGGGTGGAGCCCGGTAAGAAAGGGCAGCATATCATGTCCTGCCCGCAGGCGCTCCATGATCGCGGCGAGTTCAGCAGTTTCGTGCATCGTCCCTGTCTGCCGTTGCCCTGATCTCTCGCAGCATTGCCTTATAGTCCCCGTCAGTGCGGATTGGGTGAATGTGCATGAGCTCACCTTTGCCAGACATGGTCAGAACGGGCCGACCGCCAGAGCATCGATCCGGTCGGTGGCGCGCGCCATGCGCGCCACCGTGAGTCTCACTTTACCAACAGCCGGCGGAAGCTTTGATAGGTGAGTTCGGAAACCTCTCCGATGTGATCAACATAGTTGCCTTCTTCATCAAATTCGCCGTCGTGACGCTCCCAGTTGATCAGGTAGCAATCGCTGTCGCCGGTCACCGTGGAAAGGCGGCGGGTCAGGCCACCCCATACCCCACGCAGTTCGCCAGGCTCCACACCGATTGCCTTGGCAACGTCGGCGAGATGGAACTGCCGGCTGTCGCTGTTGGCGATCACTTCCAGCGCTTTACGGGTCTTCTCTCCGCAGCCGGAATAGAATTCGCGAGCTTGCGCTGGCGAGAGCTGAGCGAAGTTTTCATCCTCCTCGTCGAGTATGCCGGCGGCAGAGGCTGGAGACGGTCTTGCCGCCTGCCCGAGAGTTGCCACAAGGAGCGCATCCTGAAGGTCGCGGGGGAGTGACCGGAGGGTGTCCGTTGTGATAAAGAGGCCATTGCTGTTCATAACTGTTCCCTGCTTGGTTCGGTTCAGGAGCACGAAGGCCTGCCAGCTGGTTCGTGCTCTGACAGCTTGATACATGCCCTATCATGTCCTTTCAACTGGAAAGGACATGATAGGGCATTTTCTTTTTCTAGTGCACAATTCTGCGCGGCAAACAGATCACCAGAGGGATTACCTGCGTTCCAACAGTATGTGATAATGTCCTTTATCATACGCTCAGGCGCAGCTAGATTCCGCCGATGAGCCGCTATCGATCGCAGGTCCGCGAGGTCATCAACCGCAACACGGTGATCAGCCTCATGCTGGAGCAGGGCTTCAACGCCTTTCTGCCGGTCTATGATGGCGGGATCGATTTCATCCTCCATCGCGAAAGCGACAACGTTACCCGCAAGGTCCAGCTGAAAAGCCGCTGGACCATCGACAGGAAGTACCTGGACCGCGAGATCTGGATCGCCTTTCCCCATGGCGACGACTGGTACCTGATGCCGCACGATACGATGGTGGCGCAGGCCGAGGCCGATGGGGTCACACAGACCGCCTCGTGGATCGACGGCGGTGCTTATTCCAAGCCGCGGCCGTCGCTGAAGGCGGTGGGCAGCTGGGCCGAATGGCGCCTGGAGGAAGTCGCCCGGGTGGCGGACATTGCCGCATATGAGCTGCAGACCGAAGAATGACCGCTTCTGTCGTCCTGGCAGCTGGCAGCGGCCCAAGTCTGCCGGTGCTGGTCGCCGCGGCGGACGAGCGGGCGCAGCTACGCTTCCTCGAGTTCTTCGCTGCTGCGATCCGCAACCCGCATACCCGCCGGGCCTACGCCCGGGCGGCCGGCGATTTCCTGGCCTGGGTCGAGGGGCACGGCGTGGCAGGCCTAGCCGGCATTGCCCCGATCCATGTCGCCGCCTGGATCGAGGAGCTCGGTCGCGAGCTTGCCCCGCCGACCGTCAAACAGCGGCTCGCAGCGGTGCGCCACCTGTTCGACTGGCTGGTGGTCGGCCAAGTGGTGCCAGTGAATCCGGCGGCGTCGGTGCGCGGTCCGGCGCATGTGGTACGCCGCGGGCGCACGCCGGTGCTGGAGGCGGCCGAGACGCGAACGCTGCTCGACACCATCGATATCTCGACCGATGCCGGCCTGCGCGACCGGGCGCTGATCGGGCTGATGGTCTACAGCTTCGCGCGGATCGGTGCGGCGCTGGCGATGCGCCGCGAGGACGTGTTTGTGCAGAATCGCCGGCTGTGGGTCCGCCTGCACGAGAAGGGCAGCAAGCGCCACGAAATGCCCTGCCACCACCAGCTGGAGGAGTATCTCCACGCCTATATCGAGGGCTGCCGGCTTACCGATCAACGCGGGCCACTGTTCCGGACGATCGCGCGCGGGACCAGGCAGCTGAGCGACACGCCGCTGCCGCAGGCCAATGCCTGGGCGATGGTACGCCGGCGCGCGAAGGCTGCCGGGATCGCCACCGCGATCGGCAATCACACCTTCCGGGCGACCGGCATCACCACCTATCTGAAGAATGGCGGCACGCTGGAGAACGCGGCTGCCATGGCCAATCATAGCTCAACCCGTACGACACAGCTCTACGATCGCCGGCGGGACGAAATCACGCTGGCAGAGGTGGAGCGGGTCAGAATTGTGTAGCACCCCTGTGCGTGGCTTTTGGGGACTGGAGCACGGTAGCACATGATAAGGTGTCCGCGGTGTGGCGCAGGCAGCGTCAAGAAGAGTTCGGCCATCTATGATCAGGGTATCTCGTCGTCCCGAGGTCGAAGCAGTGGCATTTCGTATTCAAGAGGCGGCCCCGGTGTCTGGGCCGGGCGCAACAGCAGCGAACGGATCAGCGGCGCCGCCGCGCTAAATGCATCTGCGGGTTGCGCGCTGGAGGTGTTCACTTTCTTCGGTGTTTTTGTCGTTGCTCTCCTAATCGGCTTCTCCATCGCCGATGATGTTGCTTCGTTCATCATGGCGGGTCCGATTGCGTTCGTTATCGCCGGCATCGCGGCGTTGGGCATAGGCATGTCCCAAACGAAGCAGCGCGCTGCCTCGCAGGCTCAGTATGACCGTCAATGGTACTGCTTCAAATGCGGTCATAAATTTGAAGTCGATCTTGACGGTGCGAGTGCGGATAGTCCCGGAACCGGCACTCCCATGCGCACCACAAGCGGGTCAGGATCAGGTGGCAGCCGTGCGGCGTATGCATCGCGGATTCTTAGTCCTGTCCAACGCGCCAAATCAGAAACGGAGAGGGATGGCACGTGGCTGAGGACGATTGCCGCACGGGCGAATGGCGAGCACCGCTCTTTTGATCCTTGTCGACCAACGGCTCTGGACCTTGGCGCTGTCTCGCGCCTCGCCTCACTCGGATACCTCACTTACGATCAGCAGACAGACATGTTCTCACTATCGGAGAAAGGCGCCGAACGGGTGATGAAGATGGCATCCTGAGTTCAGTGGGCGATCAAGGGGGAAGCACGCGCTTCCTGCCCCAGCCCTGCGATTGCAGCTAATCTCGACATTACCGCCCAAGGGCGCGGTGATCACCCATTGCGTTCGGCACGCGGCGACGATTTGGGCAACAGCCCTCCCAATGCCCTTGCGCTATTACCTACCCAACCAGCGGTACTCGCCGCGGTGTCCCTGACCTTGCTGGACATATCAGCCAGGCTCCCGCCGATTTGTGCGATGGCACTCTGGCTTTCTTCCTGCAGCACCCGCTCGATTGCCTCGAGTGCGAGTTCCTCCCGCTCATCCACAACGCCGTCGCTTGCAACCAGCTCGCGCAGGAACCTCATCAGTTCGGCCTGCATGGCAGGGGCATTGCAATCCGGGTTCGCGGCCTGGAACTGCGCCAGGTCGCGCGTGATGGTCTTCACCCGTGTCAGATCGGCGGATGGCGTCAGCGCATCCAGGGCATGGGCCACGTAATTTGGATCGAAGCCCCAATCCTGCACAAGGTGATCCTTGATGCAGGTGCGCTCTTCCGGATCGATCCGGCCGTCGATCATGGCGACGCGCAACGCAAGGCTACCCAGCAGATCGACAAGTGCGGCGCCCAGCACATCGATCGGCGTGTTGATGTATTTGGGAATGGTGTCCACGAAAGCGTCCGACTTGTTCGCGAACCAGCGCGACACGCCGTAATAGCCTCCGCCCGCCAGCACGGCCGCGGCGACGATCCAGCCAACCGGCGTGGCGGCAGTCGCAAGACCCAGCGCAGCGGCAAGACCTGAAGGTGCAAAGAATGTGCCGGCAACAGCCGAGGAGCTGGCGACGCCGGCCGCCGTGGCCGCTGCCCCTGCCGTCTCGTACGCGGTGAACAGATGCTTCTTGGCTCTGAGCAGCGCGAAAGCCTCTTCACCGATCTGCAGCCGCTGCTTGAACCGCAGGGGATCGGCGACAACCTGGGTCAGGTCACCATCGTCCAGCATCGGCAGTGGCGCTGGCGAAGAGGCCGGGCCGGCAGGCTCAGTCACGGGTGAGAGCTGCGTCGAGCCTGGTGCCGAACAGCTCGATCTGCTGTCCGAGGGAACTGTTGCGCATGTCGGTCAGCGCGCCCTGGCTGATCATGAAGGCGGTAAGAAGCGGCCCTACGACGGGACCAAGGACCACGCCGAGCAATGGGACCGATCCGACCAGCATGGTGACGGTGAGCCCCACGATCGCGCCCAGCGCAGTGGCCGGATGCCGCTTCATCATCTCGAGCACAAACGACAGGATCCTGCGGCCCACCTCCATGATGCGACCTGCAACATCAACGGTTGTATCGAGCAGTTGCGCCATCAGCACCTTGGCATCGGCCGATAGAGGAAGCCGTTCCAACCGGTTTTGCAGATCACGCCGGGTTGGCGGGTTCGTCCAGACTGCATCCGCAACGACAACCTTGGACATCTATGAGGGCTCCTTCAAAATTGGGAGGACAACGTGGTTTCTGCTCTGCTGTCAATGTCGCTCCGCACAGGCACGAGCGACCATGCAGCGCCGCTCCGAAAAGGAGCACCTGGTTTACTTGGCGCATGCTCGACAAGCCGGGCGGATCAAACCTTCGATGTAGTGCGATCCCCCTTTAAATCTCGTACAAAATACTCGTGCTTTCACCAGAGATGAGCGGCATGTCTCGCCCTACAAACCCACTCACGCAGCCGGCGGTCGTTAGAAACACCGGCAGGATGAGCATGGGCCAACCTTCCTGTGTGATCATTCCCGCCACCCGGTGAGGTGTGACAGCAGGGAAAGACCGCGCCATTCCAGGGAACAAGCCATGCTGAACCAGATCGTTGACGCATATCACCGGACCGCACTCCTCGAACGCGGGGCAATCTTCCCGGACACAAAGCTGATGCCCATCACTCGGCCGGAAGACGCGGCGATTGCGGCGCCGGGCTGGGTCGGCAAGCAATGGCAGCCCGGCGGTACGCTGCTGATGGCCATCAATCCAGGTGGAGGTGGCGATGCGTACCGCGTGAACCCCACGGATGAGCGGCTGTACGGGCTGTTCCATGCCTTCAAGGCGGCGCCTGCCGATCAGAGGGAAGAAGCTCTGGCCGCCCTGTCGGAGGCCTGGATTGGCATTCAGAAGACGCACAACATCTTCCGGCTCATCCGGCCGATACTGGAAGCACTGGGCGCTGGCAGTGAGGGTCTGGCGTTCCTCAACGTCCTGCCGTTCAGAACCCGCGGTGACGCGCCTGCTGGCAGCACGGTTCTGCGACAAGCGTGGAACGTGGCCACCTCACAGCAGGTCGCCGCACTGCAACCAGGGCGGATTATCGCGCTTGGCCGCAAGGCATTCGACGCCCTTTCGATAGTCGGTGCCACGAAGAAATTTGACGTGGTTTACCTGAAGCGCGCAATCGGCGACAGCTATGTCACGCCCGAGGCACAAACCGCCATTGCCGCCCTTCGGGATAGCCGGTGATGGGTGAGGTGATCCAGTTGCGCGATCGCGGAAAACGCAGATCCGTCAAACCAATTTTCCTCGAGGAGGATCGACTGGTCGCAGCCGTCGAGCAGAAGCTGGCCGAAGGCGAATGGAAACTTCGCCGGAAGCAGCCGCGTGACCGAGCCGACCTGATCGTCCTCGCACGCAACCTCGCGCAGATGTACAGGCGTCTTCCCCACGGGGAAAAGGCACGTGCGCTGCGCGCATCCGGTTTTGGTGGTAAAGATAACGAAGCTGCGATCAGCACCTATGCCAACAATCTGATGCTTCCGGCCGGCGTCGCCTCGTCGGATGACAAGCGGATAAGGCGCCTGTCGACCCGGGTTAAGCGCTACGTCAATGTCGCGGAGGCGATCGAAGGCGACCGACACCGGGCGCTATCCTATCTGTTCCGATGGACATCGTACGACCGGGCATCGTCCGACGACTGGCAGGGGAAGCTCAGTGCAAAGCTTCATCGGCTCGCCGTCGAGGTAGCGGCCAGCACTGATCTGCCGCGCTATTTCGACGAGGCATCTGCCGCCAACGTCTGCCTCGCCGATGATGGCAGCACATCATTTCGCGCCACGGGCTGGCTGTCCGAAACGTTTCACAAGGATGATTTCGCCCGGGTGCAGGCCGCGAACAGCGAGGGAGGCTGGCTTTACGATCGGAACGATAACGAAAAGATGCCCAGGTGCGGGGCGCCGCTATTCGTGCCCAAAGCCGCCATCGATACCAGCACCTGCAGCTGGATGGTGCGGCGTGCAGATGGGACAGCTGGCGAACTTGCATGCACCTTCACCTGCACGCTGTACGTCGCCCTGGTGCCGATCGCCGGTTCGCTTAACGAACCCTGCCGCGTTGAATGCTGGCTTTTCCTGCGGCCCAGCGTGGCGCTACGGTCCGGCAGGCTGCCGGTATGGCAGGTTGTAGCGGACTCGTCAGGAACGAGCATCAGGGCGGATGACGAAGTCTTCCACCCGGTGGATGAAGCAGCCTTCCGGACCTGGTCAGCCACGGAGGACGGTCGGCTGTTTGTTGAACACCCGGACGGGCCCCGCGCTCAAGGTGACCTGCTCATTGGGAGCTGGTGGTGTGTGCCGGCAACACCTTCTGCAGTCAGGCAATATCTTGCGAAGCCCAGGGCCGGCGGACAGCCGCTGGCGGCGGAACATGGAGAAGGCCTCCAAGCAGTGCTGGAAAACCCGGATGAGGAACCTGGAGAAACCGACCTTCACGCCTTAGCAGCAGACCTCTATCCCCCCCAAGATACCCTCGCGCTTGAGATCACATATGGCCTCATCGATCTTCGGGATCGCCTAACATCCGCAGCTGACGAGCTAATCGGAAACTTTCAGGTTCTGCAGCATCAGGTCCGATCTGCATCTCCCCTGTCGGACTGATCGGCGAGGCACATTTCCCCCCAATCCCTGCAGCTCGCCTCGATCAGGGAGCGGTTCATTCCCCCTCGAGGGGCAAGGTGATCAGTCGCTGCGCTTGCATGCGAGCGACGAGCGTACGCACCACCGGGTTGCGCTCGATCTGCGGCCACTGGCATGGACATGGTAATGTCCTATAATGTCTATCCTTCGGACAAGAAGCTGTCTTGAGAACTGCCAGAGTGCTGCCGCCGTGCCAAACGGCAACCTAGATGGACATGCATTATCCATATTAAGTCTATACCAAGTGGCTAGAAAGGAGTGACCAACTCACCCACAGGGAACACCTAATGGCTTTCAAGAAAGAACTGCTTAATCGGAAGATCACTGAGGCAGGCATCACGCAGGTCAAGCTTGCCGAACTCGTCGGTGTTGATCCACGTACCGTAAACCGGTGGCTACGTGGGGATAAGCCACCGAGGAACAGCTACATTAGAAAGCTGGCCAAAGAGCTGCATTGCAGGCCAGAGGATTTTGATCCTCGCTACGCCGACGGCGAAGATCAAATTCACATCGAAAGCCGGATCTCGGCGGCTTCGCACAATGCGTATTCCGTTATGAAACTGGCTTACGGGGTGGATGAACAGGCGATAATCGAACTGGCCCCCGTGCTCTTTTCCATCGTGGCTGCCAGAGCGGTGAATCTGCCCCACCGGGAGCAGGAACAGTATGCTGAACTTGTGAGATTGGCGGAGACCTGCGGCCTTCCACGACCTCACCGGTTCGACAACCATGTCGATGCTGAAAGCTTCTTGATCGACGAGCAGGCTGCGCAAGAAGGTAAGTGCTTCGGCCTTGAGGCAGAGGATCAGCTTCAGGCAGACCCCCGCAATCTGTTTGCGGAAGCCATGCGACGCCTGATTGGCGAAGCAAGTTCCGATGTAGAAATGGATCAGTATTTCGCACCCGCTGGCGCAACGCCAACGGCCTTAGGATTCAACCCTCATATTGTCTTGTACAACCGTATTGCTGAGGGAAATGACGAGATCGTCCGCAGGCTGACAATGGGTGATGTGCGCCTGTCTCGGAGCATCACCAAGGCTGAACTGAACGCGGATCACGACTTGAATGCGGCTGTGGAGATCATCCGCCAAGACCTGGCCGAACAGGCGACAAAACATCGAACGAAACTTGCCGCGCGACGCGAAAAGGAACTGCGCAGACTCGAAGCCTGGAGAGCGTCCTACCACGGGAATTATCCGGATCAGGCGAAAGAATACGATGATCTGGTCGCGGCCTACTGCAAGCCTGAGGGATGGTACCCTGACTACTTCAGTGTACCGGATCGAGAGGAAAACGATGCCTCCCCCTTCTCCGAAACCCGGTTCATTGATGATGACCTACTACGCGCGCGGCATGACGCCTCCGGGCGGGGTGAACTCTGGCTATCGTTCAACACCCCTGAAGCTCAGCGATTCCGCGAGTTGGAGCAGCATCGCCGAAGGAGTAGAAAGGAATTTCAGGAGATGGACCGGTGAGCAAGTTCCCACCTTCCATTATCGCCTCGCTCCCCCTGTTTGGCCCCACCCCACTCAGCCGTCATGGCGCGCTTCGCAGCCAACAGCGCTCAATTCCACCGCTTATTATCGATCTGCTGATCGACTTCGGGGAGGAGAGCTTTGCCGGAGAAGGATGCTACCGATATTTCTTTACGAAACGTACCTGGAGTTTTCTCATCCGGCGTGTCGGCTCCCGGGCAAAGGACTTGGAACGCTACCGTTCAGCCTATGCAGTGGTCAGTGAGGACGGCCAGTTAGTGACTGTAGGCTGGGTCCACTGAGTTGAACATTTTCCTTCGCAGAGGTTGCACATGACCCGGACAGTTCATCCGCCCAAGGACCAATTCGACAGATTGCGTCAACCACTGACCCTTGGGGAAAGGATCGTGTTCGACACGCTTGACGGTAACCTCGATGAAGAATGGGAAATTTACGTCCAGCCCCATCTTAATGGCCTGCGCCCAGACTTCGTGCTCCTGCACCCGAATATCGGGATCGCCGTGATCGAGGTAAAGGACTGGAATCTTGATGCGATGCATTACTTCGTGAAGACGCATCGCAGTGAGCGGAAGGAGATGTATGCACGAAAGGACGGAAAGGAGTTTCCAGTCGAAAACCCATTTACTAAGATAAATCAATACAAGAAGGCAATTTTCAATTTGTACTGCCCTAGGTTAAACCATAGGTTTGGATTCTCAGTGATTTGTCCGACTGTGATATTCCCTTTCGCAGACAGAAGCAGGACACTGCACCTGCAAGAACCTTTCCTCGAGAAGAAGGCCATAGAAAACCGGGATAATTGGTACCCAGTTGCTGGTCGGAACGAGCTTACGGGAAACAGATTGGGGAGGATCCTCCCCCTTTTGAACCGGGAAAATCACTCCGCCATGACACCGGCCATGGCGGATGATCTGCGAGGTTGGCTGGTGGAACCGGATTTTGCCAGCACCCAGCGGGAACCTCTGATGCTGGACAGGAACCAGCGGATGCTGGCTGAAACGAGGACATCTTCGGGATATCGTCGCATTAGAGGACCAGCTGGCTCCGGCAAATCGCTGGTGCTGGCTGCTCGTGCCGCAAAACTTGCCGACGAGGGCAAGTCCATCCTCATCGTCACGTTCAACATCACTCTCTGGCACTACCTGCGCGATCTGATCGTCCGAGGCGTGACATGCGAAGGATGGATGGAGAACATCACGTTTGTTCACTTCCACGAATGGTGCAAGCGCGTCTGCAGCGAACCGGCTTATTTAAGCGAGTACTCGAAAATCTTGGCTCCCATTCGTGAAATCGCGGATAATGACAGTCTCAGCGACAAGGAAAAGAAGCGCAGGATCTCCGCCATCAGTGGCCCCATTCTGGATGGAGCGGTGCCCCGGCTCGCCATGCAAGCGGCGAGAGCGAGCGTCGACAAGTTTGACGCCGTGTTTGTCGATGAGGGGCAGGATTTCCTACCTCTCTGGTGGGATGCTCTTCGCGAAATCTGTAAGCCGGATGGCGAAATGGTTCTGGTCGCAGATGCCACGCAGGATGTTTACGGCAAAGCTGGAGCATGGACTGATGAAGCCATGTCCGGTGCCGGCTTTAGCGGCGGGTGGGCAGAATTGAAGCTTGGCTACCGCGTGCCCACTACTACCGTAAGGCTGGTCAGCGACTTTGCGAACCGCTTTCTGCCCCCTGAACTCCGCAACCTTCCCTCGGAACCGGCTCAAGGGAGTCTTGAGCTCACCGATACGGTAGAATGGATCCAGTGCGACGTGCGACATGCTGTGAAGAGGTGCGTGGATGCAGTTCTCGCCATGCACAGGAGAACGGGCAGACAGGGGATGGCCAATGCTGACATCACGTTCCTGTGCAGCAGCATTGATCATGGGCAGTGCTTCATCAGGGATCTGACCACGTATTCCGCATTCAGAATGAATGTCGCACATACCTACACTCACAATAAAGGTGAGGAAGTACGACGAAAAATGGCGTTCTGGATGGGCGATGCCCGCATGAAAGCCACCACATTTCACAGCTTCAAAGGCTGGGAAGCGCGTCTACTCGTGGTCTATATTGCAGATGCTCGCGAGCTCGAGAGCCGTGCAGCTATCTATGCTGCGCTGACCCGCCTGAAGCGCAGCGAGCAAGGCAGCCATCTTACTGTTGTCTGCTCGGCGCCGGAACTAGCCGAATTTGGCGCGGCATACGCGGGGGCGGCTAATTGAGGCAACGCTGCTGCATCGGCATTTCCCCCGTCGGAAGCATAGCTTTCGTATGATTTTACGTGAGCATCTGCTGCAAATCACAGGCCTGCAAGGGACATAGGAACCGATGTCGCGATATTATGGCTATGATGGCGCCCAGGTCCTGCCTGAAGACCTGATCAGACTGGCCTGGTCCGAGCCGATGCGCGATCTCGCCCTTAAGGTCGGAATGTCGGATGTAGGCCTCAGGAAGCTGTTTGTTTCGCTCGGCATCATCACCCCGCCGCAGGGCTACTGGAACAAGGTTCGTGCCGGTAAAGGTGTTCCGCCGATCCCCTCACCTCCATCCCGCCGCGTTGGTGAAATCGGACGCTGCCGGGTCGACAACCGCCTCGCCCGACTGGTGCCCGAGGCACCTCCGCTACCGTCCTCCGGGCCGTTCGCAAGTTCCCTGGTTCCCGAGGATCTGGAGGAGTTGCGCGCTTGCGAGCTGAAGGCGCTGAGCAAGGTCCGCGTTCCTAAAACCCTCGAGCGCGCACATCCGGCGCTGCAGCACATCCTCGCCAAGGAAGCCTCGCGGCAGGTGAAGGCGCAGGAGAGCCAGTGGCATTGGGATGCCGCGAAATTCGGTAATGCTGTCGATCAGCGACGTCTGCGGATCCTGAACATGATCTTCTTCGCAATATCGCAACGTGGCCACGACGGCATCTTGTATGAAGATCGTGAGGACCTTTATGCCGGTGCCCTGATCGGCGATACACGGCTCGGTCTCACGCTTAGCATTGCCGGCAAGTACCGCACGATCGCACATCGTGGATATCAGCGGCCGGATCCGATGTTGCCAGCAGCAACGCCGCTTATCCTTCAAACAAAGGATCAGGACGGCCCTTCACTGTCGTGGCAGGATGACGCGACAGGTAAGCTCGAGACACGTATCGCTCAGATTGCCGCGGACCTGATAGTAGCGGGCGAGCAAGCCTTTCGCATAGGCTTGCGGAAGGCGGAAGAATGGGCGGATGAGCGCCGGTTACAGCGCGAGAAGGAACGTTTGGCGTGGGTCGAAAAGCGCAACCAGCAGCGTCTCACGGATCTCCGTCAAAGCGGTGAACTGCTGCGCCAGGCAGAAGCCATCCGGGCGCTTGTAGCGACGGTGGAGCAACACCTTTCCGGTACAGCCACGGTGAATGGCGTTACCCTGTCGCAATGGCGCCAGTGGGCCCTTGGTGAAGCTGACCGGGTCGATCCGGTTCTCAGCGGACAGGTCTTCGACCACCTGACACCGCCAGCGCAGGAAGATTGAAGAGCTCGGTGCAGCCGGGCGGCATACACCTACGTCGGTTCTGCTGCTCCAACAAGGCGCCGCGATCCACGAGCCGCTGCACGATCCGGCGGTACAGCAGGTGGCAGCTGGCCCAAGGATGACAAGGTTCGACTGTCGCCGCTTCCAGAACTCCGCAAGGAGCTGCGGGCGTACTGCTTTCTGACGGGATCGCAGGAGCGAGATGATTGGCCATGCATAGTGTCAGGGGCACTTCACCGCGTAGAGATTAGCTTGCTCTTCGCCGCTTCCATCCTGCTCGCTGACGCGCGGCAAATCCAATGCTCCGGCTGATCGTGATCCGTCGGCCCGATATAAAGCCCTGCGGAACCGCTCGCATATGGAAATGCGCTGCATAGGCCGGATCAATGCCCTTTAAGGTGTATTTTGCTAGCGTCCCGGCTGCGCCCACATCCTGGAAGTGGATCGCGCGGCCCAAGCAATCGAGGCTTGTTAGCTTCCCGACGCGCTCGCAAATCACACGCTCAACCTCGGCCCGTGCTCCGTCTGGAACACGCATAACCCAATGCACATTGCGTGCCCCGCCTTCGGGGTGTTCGTGAACGGCATAGGCATCAAAGCTGCCGAATGCGCGGCCTTTGCTGCGCTGATAGGCATACCAGCGCGAAACCCGCGCCCATATTTCCCTGAAGAGCTCGCCCGCCTCGTCAGGGACGATCCCCAAAATGCGGAAGTTTATGGTCACATGCAAATTGAGCGCCTGTCCATTGTCATTTGCGAACCTGACGGCGTGGAAAGCGCGGGCGGCCTGCTTGGGCCCGATTGCAGCGGTGGTTGGTTTTGTCGGCATTGCGGCCACCTTATACTATGAAGGTCTGCCGCTCGGGAGTCTGTTCCCTGTTTGTATCCACAGAAGAGTTTCGCCCTGCTGACAGGCGTCAGCTGCGGTAATAACCTGCCCACGGGTTAGCGCCGCGAAGATGCATCGTCTCTCCTAAGGCTGGTTCTGCTGCTCCACCGGCGCGCCACGCTCCATAAGCCGCTGGGCGATCCGGCGGTACGGCAGGTGGCAGCTGGTCCAGGGATGACGAGGTTCGACTGTCGCCGCCTTCCAGAACTCCGCGAGGAGCTGCGGGTCTTTGACGAACGGCCGCAGAACGTGAAGCGCGAGCCGGACCTCGATGGTGCCCACAGCCTGCACCGGCGAGCGCCCCGCCGCCTCGCGCAGGATCTGCAGCGACAGGTTGATCAGCGCGTGACGATGAGCCTGGCTGCGGGCGTGCTGCTTTCCGAACGGAATCGGCAGGAGCGAGATGATCGGCGATGCACAACGCCGGGGGCACTTCACCGCGTACCTGGCTGTGTGCCAATCGGTGTTGCCGCCGTTGTTGCCCACCTCGGTGATCAGCGCATCCAACTCCCAGACTTCCGTCGCCTTGCAGCTGGTGCAGGTAACCCGCACCTGCGCCTCAATGCGGCGGAGATCGGACAGGTTCTTGGGTGGACCGACCACGCTGCTGCTGTTCAGGCGAACGCCGGCAATGTCAGCTGCTCATCCTGGCTCGCCAGGACGCTCCGGGCATGCTGTGCCGCTCCTACCGCTTGCCGATAGTGAGCCGTGCCATATCGCTCTGCCTCGTCGAAGCTGAGGGCTGCGCGATCGTCAGCAGGGAAGCAGGCGTCGTAAATCGTGCGCGCAGCGGCACGCAGTTGCAGGTCATGCTGCATCGGATCGCTCCAGCAATGTTGAGCCGCTTGCGGCAGCGGAACGCCAGCCTAGAACATATCAAGAACATCGTGCAAGGCTGTAGCGTGCGCCGTCGGTCTTGGCGGCACGCTTGCTTCCGGGTAATCCTGGGAATGCAGCCAAGGCTTGAAGGAGGCGCATATGGCAATCCTCGATTGGTTCACCGGCCTGTTCTCTGGATCGTCGAACATCGGAGCCGGGCCCGAAATCGAGCCTACCCGGATCAACCCCGCCACCGGCCTGCCGATGACCGGCGGTGTCGATGTCGGCGGCAATCCTTACGGTATCGACCTCCACCGCTGGCAGGACGATTACACGCACCAGCAGCAGTCGATCTGGCAGAGCCCTGCGGATTGGGATCACTGGTCCAATCAGACGACCAGCAGCAGCAGCTACGATCCCTCGCGCGGTTGGTAAGCACGATCGGCTGCTTCGGCGTCAGTCGGAGCCACCAGCAGACTTCTGCCTGGTAGGAAATACCGGACCCCGGACCGTCATCGCGCTGGCGTCATAAGGCTGCTGCAGCCGAACGATGTCGTCATAGCTGCCCCGCAGCCAGGTGTCGCAGTCCTCGGGTCGCAGAATCGTGATCATCGCCTTGGGATGGATCGGCGCGACCAGGTCATTGGCATCGCAGGTCACCATGGCAAAGCCGGCGCCCTCCTTTGTGGGCTGCCAGAACCCCGCCACAGCGAACACCGGCTGATCGGTGACGGAGAACCACATCTCGCCCTTCAGCGGCGGCTTGCCATCGCCCAGATCGTGTTTGTCAGGCGTGAACTCGGCGAACTCGGACAGGGGTATGAGGCAACGGTTCTCCGGCCTCTCCGCCAGTCTGCGCCATTGCGGCAGGTGCAGCTGGCGCACATTGGTCATGGGCCACTTCGCCTCGCCCCCCAGCACATCCCAGCTCATCACGTCCCACCCCCGGCGCCCGCCCTCCCCTTCGCGGATCACATAGCTGCGGTTCCTGGGGCGCAGTTCCTGCGGATCGAAGCGGTTGTCGCGCGGCCGTTCAGTAAACAGCTCGCTGCCGGCACCGAACAGGGTCTCAGGCTCTCCGCGGTATCGGGCTCGATTGCACATGCCTCAGGATACCGTCCCGGCAACGGCACTGTCCATTGCGCCCCGGCGGCGGCCGCGCAACGGCACATTTCATCGAGGATCTAAGGGCGCGGCCTGTAGGGGCTAACGAAGAGATTGCCGCCAGCCCAGGATTGAAATGCCGAGTATCACGAAGACCACCCTTCTGCTCGCCGCCGCTATCGTCGGGGCTGTCACGCTGTTCACGATGCAGACCCCCTCAAACGAAGGCGAAACGGTCACTGCCCGCTTCGAACTCTGCCGCCGCGAACGGCACACCTGCGTGGTGGATGGCGACACCTTCTGGCTGAACGGCGAGAAGTACCGGATCGCCGATATCGACACACCGGAGATCAGCCGGCCGGATTGCGCACGCGAGCGGCAACTGGGCCACCAGGCCAAGGAGCGGATGCTCGAATTGCTGAACGCCGGACCGTTCGAGTTGCAGGCCTTCGAGGACCGCGATGCGGACCGCTATGGGAGGCTGCTGCGCGTGGTCGTGCGAGACGGAAAATCGCTGGGTGACCAGCTGGTCAGCGAAGGCCTTGCACGTACCTGGACTGGCCGGCGCGAGCCTTGGTGCAGCTGAGCGGAACGGGCCCTACAAGGCTCTTCGGACTTGCCCGGAACAGCCCAACTGAACGCATCGAAACGGATAGTGCAGAGCTGCCCGCAACAGGCGCTACGAAGCGATTTTCCGCGTTCTCAGCAGCCACCTTTTCTCGCCACTTTCAGGCGCTAGGAAGCAGCTCTCACCCCACCCTTTTCCGCGCCTGATCGTGTCCGGATGCCCAGCGGAATCAGCGCCGGTTTTCAGCGCTGATTCCGCCGTCGGTCATGCACGCTGGAGAGGCACCATCAAGATGGTGCGCAGAGCCCAAGCGCAAGCGTCAGACAAACCTTTTTCTGCTGCAACGGAGGTCCTCAGCTATGATGAGCATCCACGTTCCGGAACGCCAACTTCAGCAGCTCGGCGGCATCCTCGGGCGACTCCCGCTCAATCATAAGCGAAAGGGCGAGCTGCGTATGTTCCAGGATGGCGATCGTGCGCCTTGCATTGATGGCAAGGCCTGCATTCAGAAGCGGCAGACCTGTGCTGATGGACACCCGGATTGCCTCTGCACGACTGCAGCCCTTTCTGGCGGCAAAACCCTCAAGGTCGGCAACAAGGTTATGGGGCAGGCTGACGCCCAGCCCGACGTAATTTCTACTCATCAGAACATCCTTTGTAAAAAAAACCGATGGAGTTCTGGTTCGGGTATCGCGAGGCCAGCATAGCGGAGTGGAAACCGCGTTGAAAGCAACTTGATGCGGAAACGGGTTTCCACGCCAAGCCCCTGAATTAAGGTCATATTTGTGGAATTTAAAAGGGTGGAAACCGGTTTAGTCGCAGGCAAATAGGCCCAAGTGACTGATCTTACTTGCTAAACCACCACGGCCCTGCCGTGTAGGGTGTGTATAAATCTACAGGGACTACCGAGCCGCTCCCACCTCGCGTCCTGCCTGCCGTCCGGCGCCCGGATTCGGGATCCTGTGGGCGCCATCCGGCCGCAAGGCCGCACCCTCAATCGATGTCATCGACGATGTACGGTTTGGGCAGTGGCGGCATAAGGAAGCGTTCAGTGAGATCGCGCCGCTCCGGAGCCAGTTCGGACGGCCATTCCCAGTCCTTGCGAGCCTCGTTGTAGAGGTGCGCCAGGACGAGGCCGACTGCGTCCCGGTGATAGTCACGTGCGAGTAGCGGAGCGACCACCCAGTCGCTAGGGAGAAGCGCGGCAAGCCAGCGGTTCTCCGGCTTGGGATCGTCAATGGCAAGCCGCTCCTCCCGAACTGCATCGAACACCATGTGCAGAACCAGCCACAGCAGCATTCCGACAGTACGGCCGTCTTCTACGATGTCCTCGCGGAAAGTGGCGATATCGCCTTCGCCGGGCAGCTCTTCCAGCGCGTCGCGGAAGGGTCGCCAGAACTCGGGCTGGGTTTCGTGGAAGGGCTCAAACTCGAAGCTCGTGAGCCACAGTTCGAAGGTGTAGGGACGACCTTCCTCGGCGAACTCTTCAAGCTCGAGTTGTGTCTCCTCGTCGGCCAGTTCGACCATCTCCACAAGCGCCGGGGCGATGGCATCGACCAACGCAGGAAGAGAGACGTTGCGCAGCATCAGCGCGGCCGCGCCCAGCAGGGCAATTGGCGGCAGTTCACGCCGCACGACATTGGACCAAAAATCGCCATTCTCGGCGATCGCTTGGGTGATCAGCGGCTGCGGTTTGGATGAGGATTTCTGGGTCATGGTGCCTCCAAGAGTGATGCTGGAGGCGGCCCGAGCCGGGTGTTGGAAACCCTGCACTAGCACAGGGCGCCACCACCTTTAGGCGAACCCTGGACATGCGTAGCAGCCACCCGGCCGAGAATGATCCCGACCGGCGCTAGTAGTTTGAGGTTTCCACGCCTCACCCGCGGGACTGACCGACAGGCAGGAGCCCGCCTAGAGGATGTACAGACGCCTGGAAAGCTCCAGGCAGGGGAAAGTCCGCCAAGCCCTCAGCGGGGCTCCTGCGGGGCCTCCCTGCCCGTTTCAGGCGCCATCAGCCCGGCGACATAATCCTGCTGCGCCCGCCGGATGCGGTCCTCGCGATCCACCCGCCGTCGTGCCTGCTCGCCATGGTCCTGGCGAACCGAGCCGAACAGCCGCGTCAGTTCGTCGATCGTTAGCGGATCGGTGCGGTAGATGTTGCCCACCCGCTCCTCGATCTGCCGCAGCAGATGCGGCCGCTCCTGCGCCGTTGCGGCATGCAGCGCTGCGGCGATATGCCCGGGACTTGCCAGCGTCCTGCCGATTGGCGTGATGAACAGCAGACCCACCACAAACCACGCAAAGGTGGCAAGGCCAGCGGCGATCAAAACAAACCGGGCCGCCTCCCGCTCGCCTAGCGCCGCCAGCAGCACGGGGCTGCCAAGACAGCAGCCGAGCAACAGGCTCGTCGACAGCAGCATGGTCAGGTTGGGCTCCCGCGCCGCGGCAAAGGCGAAGCGGGCGGCTAACGGCGGTTTGGCAGTCATGGGCAGGTCGGCAGGATCGGTCATGGCAACACGGGCTCCGTGATAGACAGGGAACGGATCAGGCCCGGGCCGCGCGACCGCGCCTTCATCCCTCCTCGCGAAGGGTCGCTGCCGTCTCCTGCATCTGCCGGAGATCACCTGCTGCCATCTGGCCCATCTGCCTGCCCTGCCGGGCGGCGCATGATCGCCTGCGTTCCGCGGCAGCAATCGGGAATGAGGATAGCGTGCGGGAGTGGGCCTGCAAGGGCCACCAGGCCTCACCGCGGCAGCTTTGCCAGAACGACATGCGATTTTTCCTTGCATGCCAGAGATGCTGGTTATATAAACGCCGCAGACAACACGAGAGCCCCTCATCGCCATGCACGCATCCGCCCGCTTCGCCCCGCACCATCACCTGTCCCGCCATGCCCTGCTGCGCATGCAGCAGCGCTCGATCCCGCATCGCGTGGTTGAGTTGCTGCTCGACCTGACCGATCCGGTCGATGCAGGCGATGGCTGCACGCTGCACCGCTTCTGCGCGGACAGCTGGGCCGAGGCGGGCCGGAGTGCCGGCAGCCTGGCTCCACGTCTCGACCGCTACCGCAACGCCTACGCCATCCTCGGCGCGGACGGCACGGTCGTCACCGCCGCCCGCCTGCACTGATCCCCCCTTCACCGATCCCGACCCGGAGTTCTTCCCATTCCCACGCATTTCACCCGTATCTTGCGCACGAACCCGGTCACCGGCCTGCTGGAAAAGCCCTGGCGCCAGCGCGATCGCACCTTCGTGCTGGCTGACCCTGCTCATGGCGCGCAGCGGCACCACAAGAGCAACGCCGTGTTTGCCGCCAGCTATGCCGAGGCGCTGGAGCTGGTCCAGCAGGGCTTCGCCATCCGCATGTCGGACGGCCGCTCGGCCCCCAGCCTGGTCGCGGCAGGCTCGCTTGAGCTCGTGGACGGCCCTGTGGCGTCGCTGGACGATCTGTGGACCTTCACCATGCCCGAGGTGCCTTTCACGCTGGAAACCGTGCTGGAGGAACTCAGGGAGCACATTCAGTCGCAGGCTTCCGACATCGGCTGCATCGCAGGTGACGAGGCGGCGAGCGCCTTCCTCGGCTTCCCGTTCGACTGGCGGGACGACAGC
>NZ_JTDN01000006.1 GCF_000802385.1 Croceibacterium mercuriale
ACCTTACGATCCGCCATCCAGCCAGGCACATGCTTCAAGGAGCCGTTACCTGCACTATCAAACGTAATGGATACGAATGAACATGCTCAAGATCCCGATGCCCGTGGTGAGCACCAGAACCCGGCAACGACCTGGTTACTGCCAACCGGAGCCTTAAAACCCCCGGCAGCAGGCGCCGTCGCCCACATGTCCCTTCATCAAAATCAACAATGTCAAAGAACCACCAAATACCTTGCAGCGAACAACCATCCTACCCGATCTTCACCGAGTGTCAGATTGTCCGTCCAAGTTGGCGACCGGTTGGCAGGGCAGTGAAGCGTTCTGCGCCGGTGGAGCGCTCAATATGGGCGTCGTTTGATTCGGTCAACCCACCACGACACCACTTTTTTCCTGCCTTCGATTTTCGACGCGGCGGCAATCAGCCGCATGCCGCAGGGCCCCGGAAGCATGCCGATCCGTTCAACGAGCATGTGGTGGCAGCGAGCCGGGTTCGAACGCTGCCCCCTCCTCACCGTTAACCGGCGGTCATCGGCTCCATGGCCTGTCGTGCAAGGGCAGTCTTCACGCCAGCGTCTGCTTCCATGCGGTTGCGGTGCGTGGCAAGTGCGGGATAGTCGTCCAGCGACAACGGAGTCTGGTCAAGCCAGCGCACCAGGACGTAAAGGAATGCATCGGCAAAGCTTCTGTCCCCCAGATACCAGTCTCCGCCGGAGGAAGAGAGATCCTGGTCGAGCCGCTGGTAATGCTCGGCCAGCCGATCGTACGCCGCCAGCTTCGCCTCCTCCTGTGCGCCTTCGCTCCTTGCAAACTTCTGCGGGGCGAAGTGCGGGCCGTACGCACCGTGAACCTCCGTCGTCATGTAGGACAACGCCTCCGCCTCGCGTCGGCCAAGCCTGGTGTCGCGGGCGTAGCCATCGCCGCCGTGCTCCGCGCCCAGCCATGCAAGAATGGCGGAAAGTTCCGTCAGTACATCGCCATCGGCGAACCTGATCGCGGGCACCTTTCCCTTTGGGTTGATCGACAGGTAGGCGTCCTTCTTGTGGTCGCCATATGCCATGTTCCGGATCGCGACGGGCGCGTCGATCCAGGCGATCGCGATGTTGGCAGCAAGCGAACAGGTCCCCGGCATGGTGTAAAGAGTGGTCTGGTCAGGCATGGGTGGCTCTCCTTTCCCTGTCCTACGCGCAGGACGCGCCAAGGCTCCGCATGGAGCGCAGCGATCGCCCGCATCCAACTGATCGACCGCCTCCTGCAGCCGCCAGCGCCTGGTCACAGGCACGATGGCGGAGCTTGGCCGTTATGACATCGCCAACGGCAAAGCCGCATTTTGCACAATAAAGGACGATGACTGCATGAAGCGCCCCTGGCACCGCCACTCACGACACGCGACCGATGCGCCCAGCCCCTGGCAGATGACGCGAGCCGACTGGCTGCAGGTGGCCAAGCGTGCATGGACGCAGATCAACGCGAACAATGTCAGCCTGATCGCGGCAGGGGTCGCGTTCTATTGCTTCACGGCGATCGTCCCGACACTCGCGTCCGTAGTATTGTCCTATGGGTTGCTGGCCGATTCAGAAACGGTGTCGCGCCACATCAACGAGCTATTCGGCATCCTGCCGCAGGACGCGGCCGCTCTGATTTCCGACCAGCTGGTCGGGGTCGTGCAGACGTCGAGCGAACAGCAGGGTCTTGGTCTGGTGGTCGCACTCGTGATCGCGCTGTACGGGGTCAGCAAGGCGACCTCGTCCATGATCGTGGCACTGAACGTCGCCTATGACGAGAAGGAGGAGCGCGGATTCATCTGGCTCACTGTACTATCCCTCCTGCTCGTCCTGGGTGCGCTCGTCCTGGTGATGACGGCCTTCGGCACGACCGCTGCCCTTGCCTTCCTTGGCAGCCTGATCCCTGGAGCGCCGCCGATCGTGCTGGCCGGCATCCGGATCATTTCCTACCTGGTGCTCGCGGCGCTGGTGGTGACGGCGGCGGCCTTCCTCTATCGCTATGCCCCGAACCGGCCAAAGGCAAAATGGAAGTGGCTGTCGCCCGGTGCGCTGATCGCCACGGTGGTCTGGCTGGCTGCCACTGCCGGGTTCGGCTTCTATGCGTCGAACTTCGGCAATTACAACGCGACCTACGGCTCGCTGGGCGCGGTGGTGGTGCTGCTGACATGGCTGTGGCTGTCGGCGTATGTATTCCTGATCGGGGCGGAGCTCAATGGCGAGATGGAGCGCCAGACCAGCGCCCATGTGCTGGAGGATCCCGACGCGACAGTCGCTACCGATAGCGGCATCCAAGAGAGCAAGCAGGAAAGCTTCGCCAATGTCGAGGCGGGCCCGGCACAGCCCTCGACGTGAGCGGCAACTAGGATCAGCGCGCGGCTATCGTGGCAGGAGGGGAGCGTCCGCCAGTTCGGCATCGCTCCCCACCGCACGGTACAGTTCGAAACGGTTCTGCAAAGCAATCAGCGAAATGGCCACTTCCTCGCGCCGCGCCTGGTACAGGCTGCGCTGCGCATCCAGATTGGCCAAAAAGCTTTCGATACCCCCGCGGTAACGCTCCTCGGTCAACTGCGCGCTGTCCGCCGCGGCAACCGTGTTGCGCCGTGCGGCGTCTGTCTGCGCGCGGATGGTGCCCTGCGTAGCCAGTGCATCGGCTACCTCCCGGAAGGCGGTCTGGATCGCGCGTTCATAGGCGGCCAGTGTTGCATCGCGCCGGGCCGTGCTGATCGCGACGTTCGCTCGCCGCCCGCCGGCATCGAAGATCGTCTGGGCGATGTCGGCCCCGCCCGATCCACTGAACGCGCCACCTGTGAACAGGGAGCCGAGCGTGTTGCTCGCGAGGCCGAGCAATCCGGTCAGCGACACACGCGGAAACAGTGCGGCCCGGGCCACACCGATATCGGCGTTGGCACCCCGCAGCTCGAACTCGGCTTGCCGCACATCCGGTCGCCGCAGCAGGACCTCGGAACTGGTACCCGCCGGCAAGGTGCCGACCGAGTCCATGATCTGTGCCAGCCCACCCGGCAGCAGTGCCGGATCGATCGACGTTCCGACCAGCAGTTGCAGCAGGTTCACGTCCTCGGCCAAGGCCGATGTCTGTCGGGCAAGATCGCCTTCTGCCAAAGCCAGCACCTGTTCGGCCTGGCGCACATCCGTTCGCGGGGCGATCCCGCCACGCAGCCGGGCTTGGGTCAATTCCACGCTGCGGCGGGCATTGTCGGCCGTGTCCTGGGCGATGGCACGCAGGTCCTCGTCCGCCGCGTAGGTCGCCCATACGGATGCAATATCCGCCACCAGGCCGATCCGCACCGAAGCGGCTGCTGCCTCGGTAGCCAGCGCCCGTTCCCGGTCGGCTACCGTGGCGTTTGCCAGTCCGCCGAACAGGTCCAGTTCGTAGTTGGCGATGCTACCCTGCAACGCGTAGGCCTGACCATCACGGCCGGACTGCCCGGTCGCCAAATCGCCGGAGGCACCGACCGCCACCTCAGGGAACTGCGCAGCGCGGGTCACCCGCACGATCGCACGTGCTTCCGCGATGTTGGCGGCGGCGATGCGCAGGTCACGATTGTTGTCGAGCGCGACCCCAACCAGTTCCAGCAGCCGAGGATCGCGGAACAGGTCGCGATAGGAGACGTCCGGCAACACCGCTTCGCCTGGTGCAAAAGCTGGGCCGCCAGGAAAGGCAGCGGGCACCGGGGCCTGGGGCCGGACATAGTCTGGCGCCAGCGAACATGCACTCGCCAGCGAAGCGAGGGCCAGTGCCAGCAACAGGGGGACCGGCTGCATCGTCACGCCACCGCTTCACTGCGAGGACGACGGCCAAACCGGCGACGCAGCACACCCAGGCCGTCACGCGTACCACGCCGCACAAGCACGAACAGCAGCGGAATGTAGAAGATTGCCAGCAGCGTGGCAGTCAGCATGCCGCCGATCACGGAGGTACCGATCGCGATACGGCTGTTCGCGCCCGCACCGGTCGCGATGGCCAGCGGCAACACACCGAAGATGAAGGCGAAGCTGGTCATCAGGATCGGGCGCAGGCGGATGCGCGCGGCGCTGACCACGGCGTCGATCACGCGCGCACCCTTCTTTTCCTCCTGCTCGGCAAACTCGATCACCAGGATGGCGTTCTTGGCAGTCAGCCCCATGGTGGTCAGCAGACCGATCTGCAGGAACACATCGTTCTCCAGCCCGCGGATCGTGGCCGCGAACACGGCGCCGACCAGGCCCAGCGGGATCACCAGCAGCACCGCCACCGGAATGGACCAGCTTTCATACAAGGCCGCCAGACACAGGAACACGACCAGCAGCGACAACCCGTACAGCAGCGGCGCCTGACCGGAAGACAGCCGCTCCTCGTAGGATGAACCGGACCATGCCACGCCCGTCCCGGGCAGGGCAGAGGCCATCCGCTCCATCTCCATCATCGCCTCGCCCGAACTCACCCCGGCGGCCGGCTGGCCGGTAATGCCGAAGGCAGGGACGCCGCCAAACCGGCTGGTGGTGGCGGGCGTGGTCGCCCAGCCGAGCTGCGAGAAGGAAGAGAACGGCGCCATGCTGCCGGTGCTGGAGCGCACGAACCATCGGGAGAGATCCTCGGGCTTGGCGCGATATTGCGCGTCACCCTGAACGAACACCCGCTTCACCCGCCCCCGGTCTATGAAGTCGTTGACGTACCGCCCGCCCCATGCGGTCGCGAGCGTGGCGTTCACATCGGTCGGAGAAAGCCCGTATGCACTAAGACGCTGCGTATCCAGATCCACCTTCAGCGTCGCCACGTCCGGCAGGTCGCCCAGCCGGACCTGCGCCAGCAGCGGGTTGGCGTTCGCCTCAGCGATCAGCTTGTCGCGCGCTTCCACGAATTGCGCGCGGGTCAGGCCGCTGGTGTTCTGAAACTGCATGCTGAAGCCGGCATCGCCCAGGCCGCGCACCGCGCCCGGCACCTGCGTGAACACCTGCGCATCGCGCAGGCCGGCAAAGGCCTTGCTCGCCCGGTCGGCGATCGCCTGGGCCGAGTTCTCCGGCCCGGGGCGCTGGTCCCAATGCTTCAGGTTCATCCAGCCTTGGCCGGTGTTCTGTCCCGAAGCTCCGCCCCCGCCGCCGCCCGCGACAAGGAAGGTGGAATCGATATTCTCCGCCTCCGGTCCGACCATGTAGCGGCGGATGAGGTCGCGCACCTCCAGCGTCCGCGTCTGCGTGGCCCCGGCCGGCAGGCGGAACTGGACCTGGACCCGTCCCTGGTCCTCGATCGGCAGAAACCCGCCGGGCAGACGCAGGAACAGCCATGCCAGCAGCACCAGTGTGGCCAGATAGATCGCCATGAACAGCCATTTGCGATCCACGACCGTTCGCACCGCCACGAGATAGCGCGCCACCATCCGTTCGAAATTGCGGTTGAACCAGTCGCCTGCGCGACGCAGGCGACCTTGCACCCTGGCCCAGGCGCCGCCCGCTCGAGCCGGGCCGGTTTCCGCCTCCCCGTCGCCGTGCGCGACCTTGGGCTTCAGCAGCGTCGCAGTTATGGCGGGGCTCAGCACGAGGGCAACCAGCACCGACAGGATCATGCAGGAGATGATCGTCACCGCGAACTGGCGATAGATGACGCCGGTGGACCCGCCGAAGAAGGCCATCGGCAGGAACACCGCAGACAGCACCAGGGCGATCGCGATCAGCGCCACGTTGAGCTCGCGCATGGACTCGATCGTCGCCTCGCGCGGGCCCATGCCCGGGTTCTCCTCCATCAGCCGTTCGACATTCTCCACCACCACGATGGCGTCATCGACCAGCAGCCCGATCGCCAGCACCATGCCGAACAGCGTCAGCGTATTCAGGCTCATCCCGGCGGCGTAGAACACCGCCATCGTGCCCAGCAGCACCACGGGTACCGCGATCACCGGCACCAGCAGCGCACGCCAGCTCTGCAGGAACACGAACATCACGATGACCACCAGCACGATCGCCTCAAGCAGCGCCTTGACGACCTCGTCCACCGACAGCTGGATGAAATTGGTGGAGTCGTTGGCATAGGCATATTCCAGCCCGTCCGGCAGGTCGCGCGCCAGGGACTCCATCTCCGCCTTTACCAGCTCTGCGGTCAGCAGCGCATCGGCACCGGGTGCCAGCGAGATGTTCATGCCGGCGCCGGGATGACCGTTCATCTGCAGGATGGCGTTGTAGCTCTGCGATCCCAGTTCCACCCGCGCCACATCGCCGATCGTCACGGCTGAACCGTTCGACAGCGTCTTGAGCACGATCGCCCTGAACTGCTCGGGTGTCTGCAGCCGCGACTGCGCGGTGACGGTGGCGTTGAGCAGTTGACCCGGCGGTGCCGGCAGGCCGCCGACATCACCTGCGGCAACTTCCGCATTCTGGGTCTGGACGGCGCTGACCACGTCGCCGGGGATCAGCTGGTAGGCCGCCAGGCGGCTCGGATTGAGCCAGATCCGCATGGCATAAGGGCTGCCGAACACGTTGACCTCGCCCACCCCGGCCACACGGGAGAGCGGATCCTGGATGTTGGACGAGAGGTAGTCCGACACATCCTGGAAGGATCGGGTATCGGTGACGTCATACACCGCCACCAGCAGCAGCGCGTCAGGGTTCGACTTGCTGACACGCACACCCTGCTGCTGCACCTCGCCGGGCAGGCGGGCGATGGCGCTTTGAATGGCGTTCTGCACCTGCACCTGGGCGATGTCGGGATCGGTTCCCTTGGCGAAGGTGACAGTGATGCTCGCCTGCCCGCGGGAGCTGGATTGCGAGCTGAAATACAACAGGCCGTCCAGCCCGGTGAGCGTCTGCTCCAGAACCTGGGTGACGCTGTTCTCGATCGTCTCGGCCGATGCGCCGGGGAAGGAGGCGCTGACGTTGACGTTGGTGGGCGCAATGTCGGGATATTGCTCGACCGGCAAGACGCGCAGAGCGCCGACACCCGCCAGCATCACGATGATGGCGAGTACCCAGGCGAAGATCGGCCGTTCGATGAAGATCCGCGACATGAGGCGCGTCAGTCTGCCGGGGCAGCAGCAGCCGGGGCGGCAGGAGCACCGATCCGTTGCGGCGTATCCTGCGGCACCGGGCGGACCGCAGTGTCATGCCGCAGCGCCGTCGGCGTCTGGGTGATCACCCGGTCGCCGCTGCGCAGCCCGGCAGAGATCACCCACGACCGTCCTTGCGTACGGGCCGTAGTGACCGGCCTGCGCAACGCCTGGTTGCCGGGGCCGACGACGTAGACGTAGGACGAACCGTTGAAGTCACGCTGGACCGCAGGTTGGGGAACCACGAAGGCGGCCGGCTGCACGGCCTGGTCGAAGACGGTGGTGACGAACATGCCGGGCAGCAGGACGCCCTGCGGGTTCGGGAAGCGGGCGCGCAGCGCCACGGTCCCGGTGCTCACATCCACTGCAACTTCCGAAAACTCGACCGTGCCCGGAACGCCATAAGTGCTGCCATCTTCCAGCTGCAGTCGCGCCGTCGTGCTGCCGGCCGCAATCTCCCCGGCACGCAACGCTCGCCGCAGCGAGGTCAGCTCCGCACTTGACTGCTGCATGTCGACGAACATCGGGTCGAGCCGCTGGATGACCGCCAGCGGCTGTGTCTGGTTGGCATTGGCGAGCGCGCCATTGGTCACCAGCGAGCGGCCGATGCGCCCGCTGATCGGCGCATCGACTCGCGTGAACCGCAGATTGATTCGCGCGGTCTCCAGCGTGGCCTGCGCCTGCGCCACAGCGGCCCGGGCCACACCCGCCTGCGCCTCCGCATTGGTATAATCCTGCTCGGCCACCGCCTCGATCTCGGCCAGCGGCTTGTAGCGGCGCGCAAGTGCCTCCGCGGCCTGAGCAGTGGCGCGGGCGCTGGCCAGGTTCGCTTCCGCCTGGCGCACGGCGGCGCGAAACAGGCGATCGTCAATCTCGTATAATTGCTGACCAGCCTGTACGAAGCTTCCTTCCACGAAGAGCCGGCGGCGAATGATCCCACTCACCTGCGGGCGAACCTCGCTCGTCTCGTATGCTACCGTACGGCCCGCAAGTGTGACGGAAATCGGCACGGCGACGGGCTCGACAGTCACGAACCCGACCTGCGGGGCCGACCCGCCCCGCTCCTGCTCCTCGCCACCCGCACAACCGGAAAGCGCGGCAAGGCATGCGCCCAGGCCGCCGAGAAGACCAACCCGAAGAAACCTCGTCAAATTCAGTGATTCCTTGCAGACCATCGAGGGATGGTCAGCATCACCTATGTCGAAATTGCGATGTGATGCAGCGAAAGGTCTAATCGTTCATGGGACAGGGTCAACCGCCTGATATCAGAAAGCTTCGGCCTGATTCTGGCTCCGGCTGCCACGGGATGGCGGATCTGTTCACGACGTTGCAGACGCCAGGAGCGGCAGGCTGTGGCAGACTGGCTGCCGGCGCCGGTGCCTTCGCCTTTTTCGGCTCATGCCGCGAGCTGATCCTGACGCGAAGGGATGCCATTGCGACCATCGAAATCGAGCACATCGTCGCTTAGCTCTAGCGGCTCGTTTTCGCATGTAAGGACGGGGATATTGTGCTGGTCTAAACCCTTCTGTGCAGTGCGCCGCCTGGCGCTCCCATCGAAATTCTTCGGCGGCCAGTTCGTCAGTCCGGTCATTCTCGGGACCATCTCGTCTGTATCTGGCGGGCTGCTGGCCAGCTTCGTGGTCGTTGACGCCTTGCCTTAGTGGGTGCCGTTCTGGTCATCGTCCTGCGTCGGCGGCTGCCGCCGATGCAGGACGCTGCGGCTTATCGTTGATCGGGGGCAGGCGGATGCGCGTCAGATCGACCTCGCTGATCGGTCCGATCAGCTTCTTCGCATTCGCATCGCGGATCAGCCGGAGATAGATCAGCGTGATCGAGTTGGCGTGCAGCGCCCCCCCCCCCCCCCCCCCCCCCCCCCCCCCCCCCCCCCCCCCGCGGACCCGAACGGAAGTCGGCGGCCTTGGGCTAGGCACGGATCGCCTCCACCGTGCGCGGCGAGAGGTAGGCCAACGCGCCCTTTCCGGCCCGGTCGGCCTTGCTGGTTAGGATGTCGAGCAAGCCAGAGCCGTCCGGCTCATTGGAGACATGCTCCACCCGGATTGCCACCAGTCGGCGCGGCGGCAGGCGGTGTCGTAAGCGATGCCGAGCAGAGCGCGATCGCTTGCGCCCAGCCAGTCGCACCGGGTCGCCGGAGCAAGGTCGCGACGCACTGGCCTTTCGGCGGCTCGGCAAAGTCGACCACCTCGCCCTTGTAGCGCAAGGCGCGCGCCTGGGTCTGGCGCACGCCCCAACGCTTGCGCATCGCTTTGAGCTCGAGCCGCACCAGCAGGTGAGCGGGCGGCGAGTGCTGCAAGTTGGCCTTGCGATATCGCGGGGCAGGTCGGGACGCCTGCCGGCAACATGGCGCTGAGCGCTGCCGGTCCGGCATTGCATCTCCTGCTCGGCGACCCTTGACGGATGCGCGGCGGCAAGCTGGTCGGTTATGCGATCAACGACAACGGCAAGGGCCGGCGCAGTGGTGAGGATAGTTTTGTGTCGGTGGTTGCGGGGGTTGGATTTGAACCAACGACCTTCAGGTTATGAGCCTGACGAGCTACCGGGCTGCTCCACCCCGCGTCACCT
>NZ_JTDN01000007.1 GCF_000802385.1 Croceibacterium mercuriale
CCGGACAATGGGTTCGGACGCATCAGGAGCCTTCCACCATGAACATCGGCAACCTCAAGCTCGACCCGCAGACCAGCGCCCCCGTCGGCCGCATCGCCACCATGAACTTCAGCGCCGTGATCGCGCTGCAGGAGGTCCGCTCCAACAACAGCAAAGCACCGGCCTTCGACGTCCTGGCGCTGTCGAGCGATCGCCGCACCTGGCTGAAGATCGGCGCGTTGTGGGAGTTCACCGCCAACGACACCGGCGTGAGTTTCTACTCGGGCCGGATCGACGATCCCTCGATGCCGAAGCCGCTGGATATCGCCGCCTTCCGCCAGGATGACGGCTCGTTCAACGTCGCCTGGCGCCGCCCGAAGCAGCGGGTCGAGACCCCGAAGCCGGGTACGGTTCCGACCGAGGACGCGCTGCCCGCGCTGCCGGGTGCCGAAGGCACCGAGAGCGGCGACGGCATCCCCGAGGGCACGCCGGTGTCCAAGGTCGCTGATGGCGACGATGGCCTCGGCGACAGCACCGCTCCCGCACCAGCACCGCGCAGCCGCGCCCGTCAGCCGGAAACCGCCGACGCCTGATCCACACCGCTTGGCAGCGCAAAACGACGATCCCTGAAGACCGCGCTGCCAACCCTGACCCGCCCGGCTGACCCACCGGGCGGGTCTCTTTTTGCGCCGTGCTCCTGCGGCCCGGCTCCCGCCGGGGAGAGAAGGGGGAGGGCGATGTGCGGTTTACTCAGGAGATCAAAGATGCCCCGCTTTTCCCACTTCGCAGACCTCGACGGCGCCCCCAGCGGGGAGCGTTGCGCTCAGGTCGGCCGCACCTCCAACTTCGCCGCGATCAACCGGCTCGAAGCCAACATCTATGTCGCCGCGCTGATCGCCACCTATGGCGCGCCGCCTGCCGGCGTGCGCGTCCGCGTGGTCAGCAACCATCACGATTTCGGGACCTACCGCACGGTAGCGCTCGAGCTCGATGACAGCTTGACCGAGGAAGAGGCGACCGCCGCGCTGGATTACGCTCAGGAAGCCGAGAACGGCGTTGAGCGCTGGCTGCACGCCGGCTTCACCCCGCCGATCGAGTATGGCCCGAACGGCACGACCAGGCTAATCGCCAGCACGGTCGAAGACGCCGTGCGGGGCGCGCTGCAGACGACACGGCCAACGCCAAAGGGTGCGTTCTTCCCGGCATCGTCCGAAACCCTGCACACGAACCTGCGCGCCGCATGGCCGGAGATCGATGTGCCGGGAGCGATCGCCGCATGAGCGCGATTGAGATCATCACGGCGCGCAGCTCGCAACTGCTACGGATGCGCGCCGCCCGCGATCACACGACGGCGAACCTCGCCACAATCAGACAGCGGCTTGCGCAGACCGCCGAGCGCCGGACGCGCGCCGCAACCGATCTCCCGCCAAGCCACCGGCGACATTCAAGCGACTGGACCAAACGGCACGAGGCACGCTTCCAGCGGATCCTCAGCGAACTGACCAGCGAAGCACGCCACGAACTCGGCGCGCTGGAAGCCAAGCTGAAGCGGCAGACCGCCGCCATCGCCTGTCACCATCTGCGGCACGCCCGGCACAAGGCCTGAGCCTGCCGCAAGCGCATGATCCGCTCCGCCCGGGCGGATAGCTACCGGCTACCCACTGGCTATCCAATTGGTAGCCGGCGGGTAGCCATGCGGATGAACAAGCTGGCACGCTCACCTGTCCACGCCGGAAGCAAGTGGAGGGGGAGAGGAAAGGGCGGTCGTCCGCGTCGACAGGCGCCGGAGCGGCCGATCCAGAAAAGGACCTCGCCATGACACCGCCCAACCCGCCCGAGCTTACGCCCACCCAGGCCGAGGCCGCAGGCTTTCGCACGTTTAATGAATGCCCGCACCTTGCCATCAGCATTCCGAATGGCGGCTGCACTATCACCACCCGCGACCATGCCGGCAGAGCCGTGACGTTCCACTTCGGTGTCTATCGCGAGGGCGGGCCGCCTACGTTCCTGGACATCCAATTCCATGATAGTGGGTCCACAGTGCCAGATGGCGCCGGCAAGCCGGCGCCGATCTTCGACATGCTGACCATCAGCAAGGGCGGTGCCCACCACTATGACAGCCGCCAACTGCCGCATGACAAGCGCCCGTCCATCGCCTGCATCCTGCTGGAGCCGCTGAGCCCACAACGCTGATGCTTGAGCTGCAAGGCTTTGGAAGCGGCCGTCCATTCTATCGCGGAGCTGATCCGGTCAGATCTTCAGGATATTCCGAAGTGGCGGGGCATCTTCGCGCATTGATTGCCGCCTCCCGCTGACGCGGGATCGCGCTCTATGGTGCAATCGCCGGCCTTCGGCCGCTCCTGCACCACCGAGCCCCGCAAGCGGGTCTCGGCCCTGGCGGGTGACGATCGCTGGCGGGGCAGCCGGCAGCGCCAGCCATCTTCCACGGCACAAGAAGCAATGGACCGGACACGCTGAAGAACACGCGCTCGCCCGAAGGGGCGGCGCGGATGCGCGCAGTTCGCGCGCGCCGGGCCGAAGGGCCCGGGAGGAGAGGGGGATGGAGGAGGATGATCCGGACAATGGGTTCGGACGCATCAGGAGCCTTCCACCATGAACATCGGCAACCTCAAGCTCGACCCGCAGACCAGCGCCCCCGTCGGCCGCATCGCCACCATGAACTTCAGCGCCGTGATCGCGCTGCAGGAGGTCCGCTCCAACAACAGCAAAGCACCGGCCTTCGACGTCCTGGCGCTGTCGAGCGATCGCCGCACCTGGCTG
>NZ_JTDN01000008.1 GCF_000802385.1 Croceibacterium mercuriale
TAAGAATGCGAGCCAAAAAACTGTTTTTTTTTCAAACCGCGATTTCATTGCTTTAAACGTGTCGAATTAAGCTCAAAATGGGCTTATTAAATCGAGAAAATTATCCTCTTTTCAAATCTGCAAAAAAATCCAAAATCTAAAATTTTCGATTTTTGGCCATTTTTGACAAAAATCGTAAGACTATAGTCCATGTAATTTGGTCAAAAATGGCCAAAAATCGAAAATTTTAGATTTGCGATTTTTTTGCATATTCGTAGAGAGGACATTGTCTTTGATCGTTTAAGACCATTTTCAGCTCGATTGGACATGTTTAAAGCACTCAAATCGGCCCTCAAAGTTCAAAAAATTGTTTTAAAAATTTTACAAAAAATAAGGTTTTCCAAAACTTTAAACTTGAATAACTTTTTTTCTTTTTGGAGTTGAGAAAAGCTTTTGGTACCGTTGAATTCAGGAGCTTAATCTGCGTTAGGAAAATTTTGAATTTTGTTGATACGTTAATTTGTTCAAAAGTTATGACCCTTTTTCGAAAAGACAGAATTTCTAATTTTCAAAGTTGAATTACGAGATTTTGGTACAGATTCGAGAAAAGTGCCAGAGGAAAAAAAGTTTCCTTTTTAAGTAAATTAAACAAAAAAATCAAGTTCAGGATTTTCTGATAACCGTGATAAGAATGCGAGCCAAAAAACTGTTTTTTTTTCAAACCGCGATTTCATTGCTTTAAACGTGTCGAATTAAGCTCAAAATGGGCTTATTAAATCGAGAAAATTATCCTCTTTTCAAAAATGCAAAAAAATCCAAAATCTAAAATTTTCGATTTTTGGCCATTTTTGGCAAAAATCGTAAGACTATAGTCCATGTAATTTGGTCAAAAATGGCCAAAAAACGAAAATTTTAGATTTGCGATTGTTTTGCATATTCGTAGAGAGGACACTGTCTTTGATCGTTTAAGACCATTTTCAGCTCGATTGGACAAGGTTAAAG
>NZ_JTDN01000009.1 GCF_000802385.1 Croceibacterium mercuriale
ATTTTAGATTTTGGATTTTTTTGCAGATTTGAAAAGAGGATAATTTTCTCGATTTAATAAGCCCATTTTGAGCTTAATTCGACACGTTTAAAGCAATGAAATCGCGGTTTGAAAAAAAAACAGTTTTTTGGCTCGCATTCTTATCACGGTTATCAGAAAATCCTGAACTTGATTTTTATATTTAATTTACTTAAAAAGGAAACTTTTTTTCCTCTGGCACTTTTCTCGAATCTGTACCAAAACCTCGTAATTTAACTTTGAAAAGTAGAAATTCTGTCTTTTCGAAAAAGGGTCATAACTTTTGAACAAATTAACGTATCAACAAAATTCAAAATGTTCCTAACGCAGATTAAGCTCCTGAATTCAACGGTACCAAAAGCTTTTCTCAACTCCAAAAAGAAAAAAAGTTATTCAAGGTTAAAGTTTTTGAAAACCTTAATTTTTGTAAAATTTTAAAAAGGACCTTTTTAACTTTGAGGGCCGATTTGAGTGCTTTAAACGTGTCCAATCGAGCTGAAAATGGTCTTAAACGTTTAAAGACAATGTCCTCTCTACGAATATGCAAAAAAATCGCAAATCTAAAATTTTCGATTTTTGGCCATTTTTGACCAAATTACATGGACTATAGTCTTACGATTTTTGTCAAAAATGGCCAAAAATCGAAAATTTTAGATTTTGGATTTTTTTGCAGATTTGAAAAGAGGATAATTTTCTCGATTTAATAAGCCCATTTTGAGCTTAATTCGACACGTTTAAAGCAATGAAATCGCGGTTTGAAAAAAAAACAGTTTTTTGGCTCGCATTCTTATCACGGTTATCAGAAAATCCTGAACTTGATTTTTATATTTAATTTACTTAAAAAGGAAACTTTTTTTCCTCTGGCACTTTTCTCGAATCTGTACCAAAACCTCGTAATTTAACTTTGAAAAGTAGAAATTCTGTCTTTTCGAAAAAGGGTCATAA